>NZ_CM151072.1:365000-4235000 GCF_056479905.1 Stenotrophomonas sp. 112478_Sma
TGCAAAGGCATAAGCGTGCTTGACTGCAAGATCGACGGATCAAGCAGGTAGGAAACTAGGACTTAGTGATCCGGTGGTTCTGTATGGAAGGGCCATCGCTCAACGGATAAAAGGTACTCCGGGGATAACAGGCTGATACCGCCCAAGAGTTCATATCGACGGCGGTGTTTGGCACCTCGATGTCGGCTCATCACATCCTGGGGCTGTAGTCGGTCCCAAGGGTATGGCTGTTCGCCATTTAAAGTGGTACGCGAGCTGGGTTCAGAACGTCGTGAGACAGTTCGGTCCCTATCTGCCATGGGCGTTGGAGATTTGAGAGGGGCTGCTCCTAGTACGAGAGGACCGGAGTGGACGAACCTCTGGTGTTCCGGTTGTCACGCCAGTGGCATTGCCGGGTAGCTATGTTCGGAAGCGATAACCGCTGAAAGCATCTAAGCGGGAAGCGCGCCTCAAGATGAGATCTCCCGGGGCACAAGCCCCCTGAAGGAACCATGTAGACTACGTGGTTGATAGGTCAGGTGTGTAAGTACAGCAATGTATTGAGCTAACTGATACTAATGATCCGTGCGGCTTGACCATATAACCTCAAGTTGCCTTGGCTTTACGACAGCGTCGTAAGAGCATCCAAGTGCACGCTACGTCACAAGAACTATGCGAGGCTGGCGCCTTGTCCCCCGGGACGAGTGCGACTCTCCAAAAGCCTCCCTGGTGAAATTAGCGCTGTGGAACCACCCGATCCCATCCCGAACTCGGAAGTGAAACGCAGCTGCGCCGATGGTAGTGTGGCTCAAGCCATGCGAGAGTAGGTCATCGCCAGGGTTTATACCCAAAAACCCCGCTGCTCACGCAGCGGGGTTTTTCCTTTTAATGAAGGCACTGCATTTTCCGGGTGGCTTCCGCCCAAGGGCAAGATCGCGAAGCTGGCGCCGCAGGCGCTGCTGCAACCGTCTCCCTGGTGAAATTAGCGCTGTGGAACCACCCGATCCCATCCCGAACTCGGAAGTGAAACGCAGCCGCGCCGATGGTAGTGTGGCTCAAGCCATGCGAGAGTAGGTCATCGCCAGGGTTTACACCCAAAACCCCGCTGCTCGCGCAGCGGGGTTTTTCTTTATGCGCGGAAAGCGGCCACCGAGCTGCGATCGCACAAAAAAAGCGGCGCCCCGTAGGGCGCCGCTCTGACCTCGATAGCGTTCAGTCGAGCATGGCGCGACGTTAGCGGGCCGGGGTCTTGGCCTTCATCATCGTGTCGCGGGCGGCTTTGAAGGGATTGCCTTCATACCAGTTCGGCCAGCGGTCGCCACCGGCAAGCTCCTTGCCGACGCCGTACATCAGCTGCAGGTCTTCGACAGTGCCGTCCAGCTTCCAGCTGGCCGCATCGAACTCATCCTTCGGGCCATGGTAGCGGTTGGCGCCGTAGTCGGCTGCTGCCTTGCGGCCGGCTTCCACCCCACCTTCGCGCAGATCTTCGCCGCCGTCGGCGTACAGCGCCGGGACGCCTGCCTTGGCGAAATTGAAGTGGTCGGAACGGAAGTAGAAGCCACTCTGTACCGAGCTTTCGCCGTGCAGGGTGCGTCCCTGGGCCGCCGCCAGCGGCTTGAGGATGTCTTCCAGCTCGGAGCTGCCGAAGCCGGTCACCGTCACGTCCTTGGCGCGGCCGGCCACGGACATGGCGTCGATGTTGATGACGCCGGCGATCCTGTCCAGCGGGAACGTCGGATGCGCAACGTAGTACTTGGAGCCGAGCAGGCCGGATTCTTCCAGGGTCACGGCAAGGAACACCACCGAACGCTCCGGCTTCGGATCCTGGTGGGCCATCGCTTCGGCGACTTCCAGGATGCCTGCCACGCCGGTCGCATTGTCGATCGCACCGTTGTAGATGTTGTCGCCTTCCTCGCCCTCGTGCTTGCCCAGGTGATCCCAATGGGCCATGTACAGCACGGCCTCGTCGGCACGCTTGGTGCCCGGCAGGACGCCGACCACGTTGCGCGACTGCTTCTGTGCGATACGGCTCTTGAGGTCGACGGATGCGGTGGCTTTCAGCGGCACCGGCTTGAAGCCGCGCTTGCTGGCGTCCTTGTAGGCCTGGTCAAGGTCCAGGCCCGCAGCGGCGAACAGCGAGCGTGCGGCGTCGGCGCTCAGCCAGCCCTGCACCGGGATGCGTGCTTCCGGATCGTCCTTGGCCGGCAGGTCGTACTGCGGTCCGGCCCAGGAGTTCTTCACCACGTCCCAGCCGTAGGAGGCGCCGGCCGTGTCGTGCACGATCAGGGCAGCAGCGGCGCCCTTGCGTGCGGCCTCCTCGAACTTGTAGGTCCAGCGGCCGTAATAGGTCATGCGCTTGCCGTCGAACAGGGTCTCGTCATCGACGTGGAACCCCGGGTCGTTGACGAACATGACGACCGTCTTGCCCTTCCAGTCCTGGCCGGCATAGTCGTTCCACTTCTGTTCCGGTGCATCGACACCGTAGCCGACGAACACCAGGTCGCTGGCATCGATGCTGATCTCGGCCTGGCCGGTACGCGTGCCGACCACCATGTCAGTGCCGAACTTCAGCTCGGTGGTCTTGCCGCCCTGGTTGATCTTCAGCACGGTGGACTCATCGGCCGTGGTTTCGGTCATCGGCACGTCCTGGAACCAGCTGTCGCCATTGCCTGGCTTCAGGCCGATGCGTTGCATCTGGTCGCGGATGTAGTTGACCGTCAGCTCTTCGCCCTTGCTGCCCGGTGCTCGCCCTTCGAACTCGTCGGAGGCCAGGGTCTTGACCATCTCGGCGAAATCGGCGGCATTGATCTCCGGCGAGAACGCATGGCCCGCGGTCGCGGTCGCGGTGGACGGGGCGGTACTGTCGGTGCCGGCGCTCGGCGCCGGGGAGTCATTGCCTTTGCAGGCACTGAGCGCGGCCGCGGCGGCCAGGCACAGGAGGAGTTTGCGGGGCATCATCGGTTCCTGGGAAACAAGGGATGGCCGCATGGTGGTGCGGCCGGGAACGGGGAGTATCCCCGAATCGTTGGGCTCAGTCCGCCGGCGCGGTTTCGCTGTCGAACGGAATGGGATCGGCGCCGCTGACCGGGCCGATGCGCGCGGTGCGGTGCACGTACAGCACCACGTCCCGCTCGAAGTGCAGGGCGCCACTGACCACGGCGTTCGGGCCGATGATGACCCGCGGCTTGCGGACGGCCGTCAGCGAGACGCTGAAGCTGGGCTTGCGCACGCGCACGCCGCCGTCGACCTGGGAGCCGATGCCCACGGTGATATCGCCATTGACGGTTTCCACGTCCTTGCTGACGCGGCTCTCGACCAGCCCGATGCCACCGTTGACGGTCTCCACGCCGCCTTCGATCTGACTGCCGCGATCACTGAAGATGCTGCCATTGACCGTGCTGACGTTGCCGCGGGCGATCACCTCACGGCCCAGGCGCACCCCGCCGTTGACCGTTTCGATGCTGCCGGTACGGGCGCGGTCGGCGACCTTCACCCCACCGTTGACGGTATCGATGCTGCCGGTTTCGCTGCCTTCGCCGACGCGGATGCCGCCGTTGACGGTATCCAGCTTGCCGTAGCGCTGCCCGGCTTCGGCGGTGATGCTGCCGTTGACCTTGCTGATGTTGTCCTGTGCCCAGGCGGGACTGCTGGCCAGCAGCACGCCCAACAGCAGCGGAATGGATCGAATGTTCATGGGTCCCTCGGTGGATGTGCGGCTGGCAGGCCGCGTGCGTTGATGTCACCATTCCCCAATCGCCCCTGCAACTGCCTGAAGTCACTGGAAAGCCCTTGCGCAACAACGCCTTCCCCTCACGCCGACATCACATCGCCGCTGCCCGCGGCGGGCGCTGCCTGCTGCTGGGGCTGGCCTTGGCATTGGCGCTGCCGCTTCCGTCAGGTGCACAGAACACGCGCGAAACGGAGCGCAAGCTGCAGAAGCTGCGCAGCGAGCTGAAGGGCGTCGCGCAGGAGCGCCGCCAGCTTGAGGGCCAGCGTGGCCAGGCATCTCAGCAGCTGCGCGCGGCCGATGAGAAGGTGGCCCGCAGCGGCCGTGTGCTGGCCCAGACCGAGGCGGCGCTGCGCGAGCAGAACCAGGCACTGGCCGAGGCCGAGCGACGTCGCACGACCCTGCAGTCCAACCTGGCGCAGCAGCATCGCGAACTGGCCGGGTTGCTGCGCGCGGCCTATCAGCTGGGCAACCACGCCCCGCTCAAGCTGCTGCTGTCACAGGACACGGTGGCCGATGCCAACCGTGCACTGGCCTACCACCGGTACCTGCAGCGCGAGCGCGCGCAGCGCATCACCGCATTGACTGCCGATCTCAAGGAACTGGAGGCGCTGCAGGCACAGATTGCCGAACGCCAGCAGCAGCTGCAGGGGACCCAGCGCGAGCAGAAGCAGCAGGCGGCTGCGCTGGCGGCCGATCGTCGCGAACGTGCGCAGACCGTGGCCTCGCTGGACGAACGCTTCAAGGACCGGCGCGAGAAGGAGCAGGCATTGGGGCAGGATGCCAAGGCACTGGAAACCCTGCTGGCCAATCTGCGCGCGGCCGCAGCGCGGGCCGAAGCCGAGCGTCGCGCGGCAGCGCGCCGGGCTGCCGCGGAGAAGGCCGCCGCCGAACGCGCTGCACGCCAGGCCGCCGCCGAAGGCCGACCGCCGCCGGCGACCAAGGTGCCGCCGGCCGTGGCATCGGCGCCGGCACCGAAGGTGGGGGGACTGGGGTGGCCGCTGTCGGGCAACCTGCTGGCACGCTATGGCGGCAAGCTGCCGGATGGCCGCACCAGCAGCGGCGTGCTGATCGGTGCCCCGGCCGGCAGCACGGTGACCGCGGTAGCCGATGGCACGGTCGTCTTCTCCGATTGGATGACCGGTTACGGCATGATCCTGATCGTCGATCACGGCAACGGCTACATGAGCCTCTATGCGCATAACGACACGCTGCTGAAGGATGCAGGTGCGCGGGTCAGCCGTGGCGATGCGGTCGCCAAGGTCGGCAACTCCGGCGGCCAGGGCGTGACCGCACTGTATTTCGAGCTGCGTCGTGGCGGGCAGCCGGTCAATCCGGACAGCTGGCTGCAGCGCCGCTGAACCCGGGGCCTGCACGGACTGCGTGGGTTCAACGGGAATTTAGCTGTGCTTCGCGCATAATCGGTGCCTGTGCCTTGGGCACGATGCCACCGTCGACAGGAGTGCTCCATGCGCGCAGCCCGTACCGCCACCCTCTTGCTGGCCCTGTTGCCAGCGCTGTCCTGGGCGCAGCAGACCGCGCCGGCCCCGACCGCTGCGAACAGCGGGCAGGCGGCGAGCAGCGAGGAGGCGGTGACCTCGAAGGTGCCGCTGGAAGACATCCGCCGTTTCGTGGCGGTGTACAACGCGGTGCGCGCGGCCTATGTCGACCCGGTCGACGACAACAAGCTGATGCAGTCGGCGGTCCGTGGCCTGCTGCTCGACCTCGACCCGCACAGCACGTATTTCAACAAGGAAGATGCGCAGGCCTTCGACGAGCAGGCCTCCGGTGCCTACGAGGGCATCGGCGTCGAGCTGCAGCAGCAGCCGGACAACGCCAGCATGAAGGTGATCGCGCCGATCGATGACACGCCGGCGGCCAAGGCCGGCATCCTCGCGGGCGATCTGATCATCGCCATCGATGGCAAGCCGATCAGTGCGATCGATGCCAGTGAGCCGCTGCGGGGCCCGGCCGGCAGCAAGGTGGTGCTGACCATCGTGCGCGACGGCCGGCCGAAGCCTTTCGATGTCAGCCTGACCCGGCAGACGATCCGCGTCACCAGCGTGCGCAGCCGCCTGCTGGAACCGGGCTATGGCTACATCCGCCTGAGTACCTTCCAGGCCGACACCGGTTCGGATTTCCAGAAGCATGTGCAGCAGCTGCAGAAGCAGTCCGGTGGAACGCTGAAGGGGCTGGTGCTGGACCTGCGCAGCAATCCGGGTGGCCTGCTGACCGCCGCTGTGCAGGTGGCCGACGATCTGCTGGACAAGGGCAACATCGTCAGTACGCGGGGCCGCATCAGCATCAGCGATGCGCGTTTCGACGCCACGCCGGGCGACCTGTTGAAGGGCGCACCGGTGGTGGTGCTGGCCGATGCGGGTTCGGCCAGCGCCTCGGAAGTGCTGGCCGGTGCATTGCGCGACAATGGCCGCGCACGCGTGGTTGGCAGCCGCACGTTCGGCAAGGGCTCGGTGCAGACCGTGCTGCCGCTGGACAACGGCGATTCGGTGAAGCTGACCACGGCGCGCTACTACACGCCCAGCGGCAAGTCGATCCAGGCTACCGGCATCGTGCCGGATGTGGAGCTCAAGCCTGCGCCGCGCCCTGAGGATGACGCGCTGCCGGCCAGCCTGAGCGACTACAGCGAAGCCACCCTGCCGGGTCATCTGCGCGGCGACGATGAAGGAACCGAAGGTTATCGGGCAGGCGCGGTGTTGCCGGGCGATGGCCCGATCAACGATGCGCTCGCCGAACTGAAGCATCCCGGTTCGGTGGCCGCGCGACTGAAGGCCGAAGCCGCGAAGGCGGAAGCGGAAAAGGCCGCCGACGCGGCGACCGCCAAGCCGGAAGCAAAGCCGGAAGCAAAGCCGAGCCCGGCCCCGGCAAAGCCCTGAGGTAGCGCCGGGCCACGCCCGGCGGCGCCGGCCGGTTGCCTAGAACCCGTGCCGCTTGCGCAGGCGGCGCGCGATCGCTGCGCGCACGTACACGCCATACACCACGCCGAACACGAAGCCGCCGATGTGGGCCCACCAGGCCACCATGCCGAAGGTCGGGCCGATATAGGCGAACACCACCTGCAGTGCTGCCCACACGCCGATCAGCAGATAGGCCGGGGCGCGTACGAACTCCAGGAACAGGCCGAGGGGAATCACCACGCCCAGTCGCGCGCCCGGGAACAGGGCCAGGTAGGCGCCGATCAGGGCCGACACCGCGCCGCTGGCACCGATGATGATCTGGTCCGGGCTGCCCATGGTGTAGATCGCCACCAGGTTGGAGACCGCGCCGCCGACCAGGAACAGCAGCAACAGGCGCCATGGCCCCAGTACCCGCTCTGCCGGCAGGCCGAAGATCAGCAGGAAGACCAGATTGCCCAGCAGGTGCGACCAGTCCGCATGCAGGAACAGGGCTGTGAACAGGCGCAGCACGCTGCCGTCCTGCAGGGTGGCCCACCAGTCCAGCGGATGGGTCAGCCCGGTGGAGAGCGCGCCCCAGTCGAGCCACAGGCTGCCCCTGGCATCATCCGGCCGTGAGATCGACCACAGGAAAGCCAGCCACAGTGCCGCAAACAGCACGGGTGTGGCCCAGCGCAGGGCGGCCTTCTTGCGCGACGGAAGGGAAACGAACATGGCGACAAGCCTAGCGCGCCGGGCTCCGTGGCGGGGGCGCTCCTGTTCAGGTTTTGCGACGAAAAAAGCGCCGCCGCTGTTATTGTTTCATTAACGGCTCTGGGTAATACTCGCATACGGCGTCGTATGTCGGGAGGGGAATCCGGCGCGCTCCGATGGGCCCCAGGGCCTGCCGGGCGCAGGCGCACTCAGAGCAACATCACCGCTTACCGGAGAGAGAACTACGATGCAAACCGCTTCCACCATTGCCCGTCTGACCCTGCTGGCCGTCGGCGTTGCCGGTGCGCTGGCCGCCGCCGACGCCAACGCTGCTGCCTTCCAGCTGAAGGAAAACAGCGCCAAGGGCCTGGGCCGCGCCTTCGCCGGCTCCACCTCGACCGAAGGTGACGCCTCGGTCATCGCCACCAACCCGGCCTCCATGCGCCTGCTCGACGGTACCCTGCTGCAGGGCGACGTCAGCGCGATCAGCTTCGGTGCCAAGTTCCGCGGCCGTGGCGAATACGGCAACGGCGCGCCGATCTCGGGTGGCAACGGCGGCGACGCCGGCATGATCGCCCCGGTCCCGGCGGCCTACTTCCACCTGCCGTTCGGCGAGAACGAGAACATGCACTTCGGTGCCTCGCTGACCGTTCCGTTCGGCTTCAAGACCGAATACGACCGTGACTGGGTCGGCCGCTACAACGGCGTCAAGACCGAACTGCAGGCGATCGACCTGGGCGTCGCGTTCTCGTACGACGTCAACCCGTACCTGTCGTTTGGTGCTTCGGTGTTCGCCGAGCGCCTGAACGTTGACCTGACCAGCGCCGTCGACACCGGCACCGCGATCAATGCCACGGCCCAGCGACAGGCTGCCGCCCGCGTGCTGCAGGCCGGTGGTACTCCGGCCCAGGCCGCTGCTGCTTCGCAGGCTGCTGCCCGCCAGGCGGCCCAGCTGGGCTTCGCTCCGGGCACCGCTGATGGCTACCTGCGCATCAAGGGTGACGAGGTGTCGGTCGGCTATACCCTGGGCATGACCGTCAGCCCGGTGGAAGGCACCAACATCGCCTTCAGCTACCGCTCGGAGGTCGAACACAAGATCACCGACGGCACCGCCGACTTCACCATTCCGCAGAATGCCGCGGCCTTCCTGGCCAATACCGGCACCTTCATCGACAGCAACGGCCGCGCCACCATCACCCTGCCGGCCAGCGCGACCGTCGGCATCACCCATCGGGTGAACGACCAGTGGCAGGTCATGGCTGAAGTCACCCGTACTGCGTGGAGCAAGTTCGACCAGGTCACCGTCGACTATGACTCCAACCAGCCGGACAGCGTGCTGCCGTTCCACTACCGCGATACCACCTTCGCGGCGATCGGTACCGATTACAAGGTCAACGACAAGCTGACCCTGCGCGGCGGCCTGGCCTACGATCAGACCCCGACCACCTACGAGCACCGTGACGTCCGCGTGCCGGACACCACCCGCAAGTGGCTGTCGCTGGGTATGACCTACGCAGCGTCGGACAAGCTGGAGTACAGCGTGGGCTACACCCACCTGTTCACCAAGGATCCGGACATCTACTCGACCTCGGCGACGGCCAACACCGTCATCGGCAAGTACAAGGTCAGTGGCGACGTGCTGGCCGCATCGCTGCAGTACAAGTTCTGATCCAGGCTTCGGCCTAATCCAGTACACGAAGGGCCCCGCGCAAGCGGGGCCTTTTGTTTGTGCAGCGCGCATCCACGCGGGCTGTGGATCTACGACAATGGCCGCATGAACCTGTCCGATCCGAACTTCCAGCTGGAGCTGGCCGCCAACGTAGCGGTCGCAGGCTCGATCCTGCTGGCGGGACGCAACAACGTCCACACCTGGTGGCTGGGCATCGTCGGCTGCGCGTTGTTCGCCGTTGTCTTCGAGCGCTCACACCTGTTCGCCGACATGGTGCTGCAGTTCTTCTTCATCGCCATCAGCGTGCTGGGATGGTGGCAATGGCTGCGTGGCAACCACGGCGCACCGCTGCCGATCACCTCGCTGCGCCCGCGCACGGGAATGTGGCTGCTGCCGACGGCGGCCCTGGCCACGTTCGGCTACGGCTGGATGCTGACCCGCCTGACCCACGCCTATGCGCCCTACGTCGATTCGGCGGTACTGGTGCTGAGCGTGATCGCGCAGATCCTGATGATGCGCCGCAAGCTGGAATCGTGGTGGGTGTGGCTGCTGGTCAACACGATCGCCGTGCCCCTGTACTACAGCCGTGGCCTGCACCTGACGTCGATCCTGTACGTCGGTTTCTGGATCAATGCACTGGTGGCGTTGCGCCACTGGCGCAATCTGATGCGTGCCGAGGCCACGGCGGCACCTGGCTCCCTGTAGAGCCGAGCCCACGCTCGGCTGCGCCGGAAAAGCCAAGCGCGGGCTCGGTTCTACAGCAAGCGAGGCACAAAAAACCCCGCTTCCGCGGGGTTTTTCGTTGACCACATCAACCCGGTGATCAGTCGCCCAGCGTCAGCAGCGAGGCGTTACCACCAGCGGCCGTGGTGTTCACCGTGACGGTCTTCTCGGTGGCAAAGCGCAGCAGATAATGTGGGCCACCGGCCTTCGGTCCGGTGCCGGACAGGCCCTGGCCGCCGAATGGCTGCACACCGACCACTGCACCGATCTGGTTGCGGTTGACATACACATTGCCGACCTGGATGCCGTTGGTGATGCGATCGACGGTCTCGTCGATGCGCGAGTGCACGCCCAGGGTCAGGCCGTAGCCGGTGGCATTGATCTGCTCGATCACCGCGTCCAGCTGCTCACCCTTCCAGCGGATGACGTGCAGGACCGGCCCGAAGATCTCCTTCTGCAGCTGGCCCAGGTTCTTCAGTTCGTACGCGCGCGGTGCGAAGAAGGTGCCGTGGGCAGCCTCGGCGGACAGTTCAGCCGCAGCGATCAGGCGCGCTTCGCGGTCCATGCGTTCGGCATGGTCCTGCAGGATCTTCAGCGCATCGGCGTCGATCACCGGGCCGACGTCGGTGGACAGCAGGCCGGGGTCGCCGACCTTCAGTTCCTTCATGGCGCCGGCCAGCATGGTCATCACCTTGTCGGCGATGTCGTCCTGCACGAACAGCACGCGTGCGGCCGAGCAGCGCTGGCCGGCCGAGGTGAAGGCCGAACCGATCGCATCCTTGACCAGCTGTTCCGGCAGCGCCGAGGAGTCGGCGATGAAGGCGTTCTGGCCACCCGTCTCGGCGATCAGCACGCCGATGGCGGCATCACGCGCGGCCATCGCACGGTTGATCGCACGTGCGGTGTCGGTGGAGCCGGTGAAGGCCACGCCCGCCACGCGCGGATCGGCGGTCAGCGCCGCGCCGACGGTGGCACCATCGCCCGGCAGGAACTGCACCACCTCGGCCGGCACGCCGGCGTCATGCAGCAGCTTCACGGCGTAGTAGCCGACCAGGTTGGTCTGCTCTGCCGGCTTGGCGATGACGCTGTTGCCGGCAGCCAGTGCGGCGGCCACCTGGCCCAGGAAGATCGCCAGCGGGAAGTTCCACGGGCTGATGCAGACAAACACGCCACGGCCGTGCAGCTGCAGCTCGTTGGATTCGCCGGTGGGGCTCGGCAGCTTCTCGGCATGTCCGAACTGCTCGCGTGCCTGCTTGGCGTAGTAGCGCAGGAAGTCGACCGCTTCACGCACTTCGGCAATGCTGTCGGGCAGGCTCTTGCCGGCTTCCTTCACGCACAGCGCCATGAACTCGGGCATGCGTGCTTCGAGCTGGTCGGCGGCGTGCTCGAGAATGGCGGCGCGGCTTGCTGCCGGGGTGCGGTTCCAGGCCGGCTGCGCGGCCACGGCATTGGCCAGCGCCTTCTGCACGGTGGCGGTATCGGCGGGCAGCCACTGGCCGACCACTTCGCGGGTATCGGCGGGGTTGGTTACCGGTTGCGGCGCGCCTGCGGGAGTCGCACCCGGCACCAGCGGCGCGGCCTGCCACGGCTTCACTGCCGCGTTGAGCTGCCCGGCCAGGGCGCGCAGTTCGTTGTCGTTGGCGAGATTGGCGCCCATGGAGTTCTTCCTGTCGTGGTTCTGGCTGCGCAGCAGGTCAACCGGCAGCGGGATCTTGGGATGCGGAATCGATTCGAACGAGGACACCATCTCGACTGGATCGCGGATCAGATCGGAGATCGGCACGCGTTCGTCGGTGATGCGGTTGACGAAGCTGGAGTTGGCGCCGTTTTCCAGCAGGCGCCGCACCAGGTACGGCAGCAGATCCTCATGCGATCCGACCGGTGCATAGACGCGGCAGGGAAGGCCGAGACGATCGGCCGGCACCACTTCGGCGTAGAGATCGTCGCCCATGCCGTGCAGCTTCTGGTGCTCGTACACGCCGCCGTTGGCAATGCTGCGCACGGCCGCGATGGTGTGCGCGTTGTGGGTGGCGAACATCGGGTAGATCACATCGGCATGCGTGAACAGACGCTTGGCACAGGCCAGGTAGGACACGTCGGTGTTCTGCTTGCGGGTGAACACCGGGTAGCCCGGGTAGCCCTCGATCTGCGCGCGCTTGATCTCGGCATCCCAGTAGGCGCCCTTGACCAGGCGCACCTGCAGGCGGCGACCGGCACGGCGGGCCATGTCGGCCAAGTGGTCGATCGTGTACGGGGTGCGCTTCTGGTAGGCCTGCACCACGACGCCGAAGCCGTCCCAGCCGGCCAGCGAGGCGTCGCAGAACACCTGCTCGATGATGTCCAGCGAAAGCTCGAGGCGGTCGGACTCCTCGGCGTCGACGGTGCAGCCGATGCCGTAGCTCTTGGCCAGCTGCGCCAGTTCCAGCACGCCCGGCACCAGGTCCTTCAGCACGCGCTCGCGCTTGGCATGTTCGTAGCGAGGGTACAGCGCCGACAGCTTGATCGAGATGCCCGGTGCGTTGTTGACGTCGCCGTCGGGACGGCCACCGCGTGCCTTGTGGTCACCGCCGATGGCGTGGATCGCACGACGGTAGTCTTCCAGATAGCGCAGCGCATCCTTCATGGTCAGGGCACCTTCGCCCAGCATGTCGAAGGAATAGCGATAGCTGGCGTTGTCGCCCTTGTGCGAACGCGCGAGCGCCTCGCTGATGGTGCGGCCCATGACGAACTGATGGCCCATGATCTTCATCGCCTGGCGCACGGCCAGGCGGATCACCGGCTCACCCACGCGTCCGACCAGGCGCTTGAACGCGCTGGGTGCGTCGGCACGGGTGGCATCGTTCATCTGCACCAGCTTGCCGGTCAGCATCAGGCCCCAGGTGGAGGCATTGACCAGTACCGAGTCACTGCCGCCCAGGTGCTTTTCCCAGTCGGCGTCGGCCAGCTTGTCGCGGATCAGTTTGTCGGCGGTGTCCTGGTCCGGAATGCGCAGCAGCGCTTCGGCCACGCACATCAGCAGTACGCCTTCCTCGCTGCCCAGATCGTACTGGCGCATGAAGGCTTCGATCGCGCCCTGGTCCTTGGCGCGCACGCGCACGCGGCCGACCAGATCGGCGGCCAGCGCCTGCACCCGGGCCTGTTCCTCGGCGGGCAGGCGGGCCTGCGCCAGCAGCTCACGGACGTGGCTGGCCTCGTCCTTCAGCCAGGCGTCGGTAATGGCCTGGCGGAACGGGTTGGGGGACGCCGGCAGTTCCGGCGACAGCAGCGCGCCATGACGCGGGGCGTCGTGGGCGGCAAGGGAGGAGGAGGGTGCGTTCATGCCGGTCCGGCCAATGGAAAACTTGGCGATTTTAATCATTTTTGCGCCCTCCGGAAGTGCCCCGCGGCCGCCTTCGTGAATGCTGATAGCCCCTAACGGTGGCGGATTCAGCGTGTTCAGCAAGCGCGACACTATTTGTGCTGAATTCGTCATTTGCGGCGCCGGGCGGATGCTGTATTGCAGCATGGCAAAAAGTGTGAATGCACCCTTGCTACCGGTGAGATGGCGGGGCTACCATCGAGACGTTTCCCGCGGCAGGAACGCGGTTGCGACATGATCGAGGTGCTTCCAGCTCCAGATGGGTCAGGTACGCAGCTGCGGCTGCGTCCCCCACGGGCGCTCGATGCCCGGCAGTTCGTCCTGTTGTTCACCGTGTTGTCGGGAGCGATGTGGCTGGTCTCCGCCCTGGGGTGGTTGGCCGGCAATGCATTCGCCCCCCTGTTCGCGCTGCTGTACAGCCTGTTGCTGGCAGCCGCGTTACGTGCCCTGTGGCGCAGCGGCGAACGGCAGGAGGAAATCCGGGTAGTGCCGGCGTATGTGGAGGTCATCCCCGTACCCGGTGGATTGCCGGTGTTCCGGGCTCACCCGCATTGGGTGCGCCTGCTCGCCGACGATGAGAGGGTCCGGCTTGCGTCCAGCGGCCGGCAGGTGGAGGTGGGGGAGTTTCCTCGCGCCGGCCGAACGTCAGACGCTCGCAGAGACACTTGAAGGCTTGCTCGCCGCCAGCGATGGCGGCAACCGACGACGCTAAGGGTCTAGGCAATGAAGCAAAGCAGCAGGTGGGGCACGAAGTGCGTTGCAATGGCCGCCGCAGTGGTGGCCGGGGGATGGGTTCCGGCGATGGCATGGGCCCAGGCGGCCGATCCCAAGCCGTGGCAGCTGAACATGGGCAAGGGGGTAACCCAGACCTCGCGCCTGGCCTGGGAGTCGAACAATCTCTCGCTGATCGTCTGCACGGTGATCGGCGTGATCGTGTTCGGGGCGATGGCCTACGCCATCTTCAAGTTCCGCAAATCCAAGGGGGCGGTCGCAGCCACCTTCAGCCACAACACCAAGGCCGAGATCATCTGGACGGTGATCCCGGTGATCATCCTGGTGGTGATGGCATGGCCGGCCACGGCCAACCTGATCAAGATGTACGACACCCGCGATGCCGAGATGACGGTGAAGGTCACCGGCTACCAGTGGATGTGGAAGTACGAGTACCTGGGCGAGAACGTCACCTTCACCAGCCGCCTGGACCGCGAGTCGGACCGCATGCGGCAGAGTGGCAAGGTGCCGACGCGCGAGAGCCATCCCCACTACCTGCTGGATGTCGACAACCGGCTGGTGCTGCCGGTCGATACCAAGGTCCGTTTCGTCATCACCTCCGACGACGTGATCCACGCCTGGTGGGTGCCGGCGCTGGGCTGGAAGCAGGATGCCATTCCCGGCTTCATCAACGAGGCCTGGACCAGCATCGAGCAGCCGGGCGTCTATCGCGGGCAGTGCGCTGAACTGTGCGGCAAGGACCACGGATTCATGCCGATCGTGGTCGAGGCCGTGTCCAAGGAGGAGTTCAGGCAGTGGCTGGCGCAGCGCAAGCCGGCACCGCCGGCCGCAGCCCCGGCCGAACCGGCTGCGCCTGCGGCGGAGACGCCTGCCGCGCCGGCCGAACCTGCCGCCGCCGAGGCGGGTGCCGCCCCTGCCACCGCGGCCAGCGGCGCGTGATGTAAATCCCGCGGCCGCCTGCGGCCGTGGCGACAACCGATTCTGAGAGGTGTTTTGCAATGGCGCACTCGGCAGTTGGGCACGACGACCACCACCACCACCCGGGTTTCTTCGAGCGTTGGTTCTTCTCGACCAACCACAAGGACATCGGCACCCTGTATCTGCTTTTCAGCTTCATCATGTTCATCATCGGCGCGGCGATGAGCGTGATCATCCGCGCCGAGCTGATGCAGCCGGGCCTGCAGTTCGTCAGGCCGGAAACCTTCAACCAGCTCACCACCGTGCACGCACTGGTGATGATCTTCGGCGGAGTGATGCCGGCCTTTGTCGGCCTGGCCAACTGGATGGTGCCGTTGCAGATCGGTGCGCCGGACATGGCCCTGCCACGCATGAACAACTGGTCGTTCTGGCTGCTGCCGGTGGCCTTCAGCCTGCTGCTGCTCACCTTCCTGCTGCCCGGAGGTGCGCCGGCCGGTGGCTGGACGCTGTATCCGCCGCTGTCGCTGCAGGGCGGCTACAACGTGGCCTTCACTGTGTTCGCCATCCACGTGGCCGGCATCAGTTCGATCATGGGCGCGATCAACATCATCGCCACCGTGCTCAACATGCGCGCGCCGGGCATCGACCTGCTGAAGATGCCGATCTTCTGCTGGGCCTGGCTGATCACCGCCTTCCTGCTGATCGCGGTGATGCCGGTGCTGGCCGGTGCGGTGACCATGCTGCTGACCGACAAGTTCTTCGGCACCAGCTTCTTCAACGCCGCCGGTGGCGGTGACCCGGTGATGTTCCAGCACATCTTCTGGTTCTTCGGCCACCCCGAGGTGTACATCATGATCCTGCCCGCCTTCGGCGTGGTCAGCGAGATCATTCCCACCTTCAGCCGCAAGCCCCTGTTCGGCTACCAGGCGATGGTGTACGCCACGGCTGCGATCGCCTTCCTGTCGTTCATCGTCTGGGCCCACCACATGTTCACCGTGGGCATGCCGCTGGGCGGCGAGATCTACTTCATGTTCGCCACCATGCTGATCTCGATCCCGACCGGCGTGAAGGTCTTCAACTGGGTCAGCACGATGTGGCGTGGCTCGCTGACGTTCGAGGCGCCGATGCTGTGGTCGGTGGCCTTCGTCATCCTGTTCACCATTGGCGGCTTCTCCGGTCTGATGCTGGCCATCGTCGCCGCCGACTTCCAGTACCACGACACCTACTTCGTCGTTGCCCACTTCCACTACGTGCTGGTGACCGGTGCGGTGTTCGCGCTGATTGCCGCGGTGTACTACTGGTGGCCGAAGTGGACCGGTCGGATGTACAGCGAGAAGTGGGCCAAGGTGCACTTCTGGTGGTCGATCGTGTTCGTCAACCTGCTGTTCTTCCCGCAGCACTTCCTCGGCCTGGCCGGGATGCCGCGCCGTATTCCCGATTACAGTGTGGCGTTCGCCGACTGGAACCTGATCAGCTCGATCGGCGCATTCGGTATGTTCGTCACGCCCTTCATGATGGCGGCGATCCTGCTGTCCTCGCTGCGCAATGGCGAGAAGGCGGCCGATCGGTCCTGGGAAGGGGCGCGTGGCCTGGAGTGGACGCTGCCATCGCCGGCACCGGCCCATACCTTCACCACCCCGCCGATCCTGCGCCCGGGCGATCTGGCGCATGACGACATCACGCATTGAGGTGGGGCATGCATAACGAGAGCCCGCTCCAGACCTGTAGAGCCGAGCCCGGCTCGGCTGTCGAAAAGCAGCCGGGCAGGGCCCGGCTGTACGGCGGCGAGACTCAGGGCATCGAACAGCAGCGCCGGCGTGCGCGGCGCACGGCGGTCGTGGTGGGCGCCATCGCCGTACTGGTCTATGCCACCTTCATTCTCAGCGGGGTGATCGGACGATGAGCCCGACACCGGCCAGCACACCGTCGCCCAGCGCCGGCCTGCCGCGCCTGATCGGCGTTGCCGTGGCCGTGTTCCTGCTGACCTTCTCGCTGGTGCCGCTGTATCGCATCGCGTGCGAGAAGGTGTTCGGCGTGCGCCTGGAGCGCGGCCCGGGCAGCGAGGCCAGCGTGGGGGCTGCCACCGCAAAGCGCACCGTGCGGGTGGAGTTCGATGGCGGGGTCAATTCGCGGCTGCCATGGGCATTCCATCCCGAGCAGCTGACCATGGACGTGGTGCCCGGTGAGCTGAACGAGGCGCTGTATTACGCCCGCAATGACGGCCCACAGGCGATCGTCGGCAGTGCGGTGCCCTCGGTCGCGCCAGCACGTGCCTCCGGATTCTTCAGCAAGACCGAGTGCTTCTGCTTCACCGCGCAGACGCTGCAGGCCGGCGAGAAGCGCGACATGCCGGTGCGCTTCATCGTCGATCCGGATCTGCCGCCGGAAATCAAGACGATCACCCTGTCCTACACCTTCTACCGCAACGACGCGCTGTCCGATCGGCTGGCTCCGGCCGCCACCTCGGAAGGCGCGCACGCCGCTCCCTGACCCGGATAACGACATGGCCCAGACACCGACCGACGCCAACGTGTACTTCGTCCCGGCCCAGAGCAAATGGCCATTCGTGGGCTCCATCGCGATGATGGTGACCATGGTGGGCGTGGCCAGCTGGCTCAACGATGCCAGCTGGGGGCGCTGGACGTTCTACATCGGCATCGCGATGCTGGTGCTGACCCTGTTCTGGTGGTTCAGCGACGTGGTGCGCGAATCGCAGGCCGGCAACTACAACCGCCAGGTCGATGGTTCGTTCCGGATGGGCATGGTCTGGTTCATCTTCTCCGAGGTGATGTTCTTCGGCGCATTCTTCGGCGCACTGTTCTACACCCGCCACCTGGGCCTGTCCTGGCTCAGCGGCGAGGGCCGCGGGGTGATGACCAACGAGCTGCTGTGGCAGGGCTACTCCGCGGGGTGGCCTACCAACGGCCCGGCGGCGATCGGCGGGGCCTTCCAGACCATTCCGGCCTGGGGCCTGCCGTTGATCAATACGCTGATCCTGCTGACTTCCGGCGTGACGCTCACCATCGCCCACCATGCGCTGAAGGCCGGGCACCGTCGCCAGCTGCTGGTCTGGCTGGGCCTGACCGTGGCGCTGGGCCTGGGCTTCCTTGCCCTGCAGGCGGAGGAGTACATCCACGCCTACAAGGAGCTGAACCTGACGCTCGGCTCGGGCATCTACGGGTCGACGTTCTTCATGCTGACCGGTTTCCACGGTGCGCACGTGCTGCTGGGCACGATCATGCTGATCGTGATGTGGCTGCGCTCGGCGAAGGGGCATTTCACCCGCGACAACCATTTCGCGTTCGAAGCCGCTGCGTGGTACTGGCACTTCGTCGACGTGGTGTGGCTGATGCTGTTCCTGTTCGTCTACGTGCTGTAAGTGCCGGTGCCGGTGGCGTGCTCAGCCACCGATGCCGTGTGGTTTGATCCAGCCCATGTAGATGCTCACGATCACCAGTACGATCAATGCCACCGACACCGCGATGCGGCGCGTCAGTGCGTTGACCGTGCGCTTGGTCTGGCCCCGGTCGACCAGCAGGTAGTACAGCCCGGCGCCCAGGTTCCAGACGATGACGATCAGAAACGCGATCACCAGCAGGGTCTTCAGCGAATCACTCATGCGCGGCTCGAGGGCAGGGTGGATGTGCCTATCTGACCGCGTTTGCGCGGACTTGTCATGATGCGCCAGCACACGCGGGTGATCGGCTGGCTGCTGGCACTGGTGGCGATCACGGGATTCACCGCGCTGGGGCTGTGGCAGCTGCAGCGCATGCATGCAAAACAGGCCATGCTGGATGCGCAGGGCCCCGCTGCGGCGCAGGCACTTCCGCTGGCGCAGGCACTGGCGGCGCCGGGCGCGCTGCATGGCGTGGCCGACCATGGCCGCTTCCTGCCGGGCGTGGTGCTGCTGGACAACCAGACCCGGCACGGCCGGGCCGGGGTGAAGATCTATCGCCCCTTCCGCAGCGACGGCGGCAGCGTGCTGCTGGTCGACCTCGGCTGGCGCGCGCTGCCCGCCGACCGCACGCTCCCCGACCTGCCGCCGCCGCCTTCGCCGGTGGCCGTGCGCGGGCTGCTGGCGCCGCCGCCGTCGGCAGGGTTGGCGCTGGGCCCGGCGTTCTCTGCAACCGGTGAGGCGCAGCGCTGGCTGGCCAGCCGGCTGCCTGCCGAGGGCCTGGCTCCGGCGCTGGGGCTGCCTGCACTGCCGGAGCGCGTGCTGCGGCTTGATCCGGCGCTGCCCTTCGGTGATGAACGCGACCTCGATCTGCTGCCGAACACGCTGCCCCCGCAGCGCCACCTGGGTTACGCCGTGCAATGGTTCGGCCTGGCGCTGACCGTGTTGGTGGTTGCGCTGGTGCTGGAATGGCGCAGCAGGCGCGTTCCACGCTAGCGCCGGCCCGACTTCGGGCGCCCGGCATCCCCTGTCCAACCATGAGAAAATGCCCGCATGAACACTGCTACATCCCCGCAGGCGCGCGGTTCCGGTCGCCGGACCCTGGTGCTGTTGTTCGCCGTGTTCTTCGGGGCAATGGCGCTGGCGGCCGTGCTGCGCTTCTCCGGATGGCAGCCCACCGGCCACCGCAACAGTGGACAGCTGCTCAAACCCCCGGTGGACCTGCGCCAGCAGCCACCGACCCTGGCCGACGGCACGGCCTATCCCTGGAATCCGGAGGCGCGCACCTGGCGCCTGCTGGTGGCACCGGCCGGTGCCTGCGACGCGCAGTGCGTCACTTTGTCGCAGGGACTGGGCAAGGTGTGGCAGCTGTTCGGCCATAACGCCGATAATGTCGAGATCCTGTGGCTGGGTCCGCCACCGGCGTCGATCGCCTCGCTGCCCGCGCTGCGGCCGCTGGCACCGTCGCCAGCGCTGCGCGCGGCCCTGCCCGGCGTCGACGATCCGGCTGGCCTGCCGGTCTACGTGATCGATCCGAACGGCTTCGTGATCATGCGCCATGCCCCGGGCAGCGACCTCGGGGGCCTGCGCAAGGACATGGCCACGTTGCTGAAACTGAAGTGAGTCCTGTTTGATGAGCCTTTCCGCGCGTCCGGCGCTGCACCGCAATTTCCACCGCCTGGCGTGGTTCGCCATGATCATGACCGCGAGCACGATCATGTTCGGTGCCTTCGTCCGTCTGTCCGATGCGGGGCTGAGCTGCCCGGACTGGCCGACCTGCTATGGCCGCGCGACCTGGCCGCAGCACATCGAGGAGACGGTTGGCCACCCGGCCGCCGACATCCGTCCGCTGGAAACGCACAAGGCCTGGCGCGAGCAGGTGCACCGCTTCCTGGCCGGCGCGCTGGGCATCGAGATCCTGACCCTGGCTCTGCTGGCCACGCGCAGGCGCCGGTTCGGAACCACGGCGGTCGTCACCGCCTGCGTGCTGGTGGCTGCCGGCATACCGTTGTACATGATGGGCTGGCATGCAACGGCCAGTGCCCTGGCCCTGAGTGGTGAGGCGATACTGCTGATTGCCGCCTTGCGCTGGAACAACATCGATCTGGCGCGCGCGGCGGTACTGACCCTGGCGGTGGTGATCTTCCAGGCCCTGCTGGGCATGTGGACGGTGACGCTGCTGCTGAAGCCGATCGTGGTGATGGGCCACCTGCTGGGCGGCATGCTGATGTTCGGCCTGCTGGTGTGGCTGGCGTGGCGGGCCACGCATCTGCCGATCACGCTGGCCGAGGCGCCCAGGCTGAAGTGGCTGCTGCGTGCCGCCGTGGTCGTGCTGGTCACCCAGATCGCACTGGGCGGCTGGGTCAGTGCCAACTATGCGGCGCTGGCCTGCGGCGGCGGCAGCGCCTCGCTGGACAACTTCCCACGCTGTGCCAACCAGTGGTGGCCGCAGCACAACTTCGTCGAAGGCTTCACCCTGTGGCGTGGCATCGGCGTGGACTACGAAGGGGGCGTGCTCGATGGCGCCTCGCGCATCGCCATCCAGCTGGCGCATCGCCTGTTCGCCATCGTGGTGGCTGCCTACCTGCTGTGGCTGGGCGTGCGTCTGTTCCGCCTGCCGAGCATGCGGGGCTGGGCGACTGCGCTGATCGTGTTGCTGGTGCTGCAGGTCACCCTCGGCATCCTCAACGTGAAGCTGGCGCTGCCGCTGGAAGTGGCGGTGGCGCACAACGGCGTGGCCGTTGCCCTGTTGTTCGTGCTGGTCAGCCTGCTGGCCCGCCTGCGTGCCCCGGACTGATCCGATGTTCTCCAATTACCGCCAGTACTGGGACCTGACCAAGCCCAAGGTCGTCGCCCTGATCGTGTTCACCGCCCTGGTGGGCATGGTCCTGGCCATTCCAGGCGTGCCCAGCTGGGAACAGGTACGCGCGGGCCTGCTCGGCTTCCTCGGCATCTGGCTGGCGGCCTCGGCTGCGGCTGCGATCAACCAGCTGCTGGATGCGCACATCGATGCGCAGATGGCGCGCACCTCGTGGCGGCCGCTGGTGGTCGGCAAGGTCAAGCCGTGGCAGGTGCTGGTGTTCGCCGGCGCGCTGATCGTGCTGTCGATGACGATCCTGGTGCTGTGGGTGAACGTGATCACCGCCGTGCTGACCTTCGCTTCGCTGATCGGTTATGCGGTGATCTATACGGTCTACCTCAAGCGTGCGACCTCGCAGAACATCGTCATCGGTGGTCTGGCCGGCGCGATGCCACCGATGCTGGGCTGGGCCGCCGTCACCGGAATGCAGGGCTCTTCGGACTGGGCGTACTCGTCGCTGCTGGTGCTGATCATCTTCATCTGGACGCCGCCGCATTTCTGGGCGCTGGCGATCTTCCGCCGCGAGGACTACGCCAAGGCGAAGATCCCGATGCTGCCGGTGACCCACGGCGTAGTGCATACCCGCAGACAGATCATGGTGTATTCGGTGGTGCTGGCCCTGGTCTGCCTGCTGCCCTATCTGGTGGGCATGAGCGGACCGTTCTACCTGGGCGGTGCGATCGTGCTCAACGCGGTGTTCCTCTGGTATGCATGGCGCATGCTGGATCCGCCGGATGAGCTGTTCTCGATGAAGATGTTCCAGTACTCCATCGTCTATCTGATGGCGCTGTTCGCCTTCCTGCTGATTGACCACTGGATCCTGCCCTGGTTGTAACGGGCGCCTGCCGCCGGGCATGGCCCGGCGCTACCGTATCCCAGGGAAAGGCGGGCGCATCAGCCGGATGCATGACGGCCGTCGCAGGGAGGACATGCTTGACCTGATCGAGGCGGCACGCGTGCTGCGCAGCCACGCCGTGCGTGGACGGTCTTCCACAGAACTCCGTGCGTTCAATGTCGGCTTCCGCTCGCCGGAGGCGGCACTTTGCCAACCCGCCGAGCCGCTACGGTGTAGGGATCTGCCGCGCTGCTGACTCACCGCGGGCAGTGGATCACAGATACGGATGGATCCGGCAGGCGGGATGGTCGAATGTGGATACACAGGATTTGCGAGATCAATCGCAATTCTGTGGAGCTATCAATGAGATGCCATGTTTCTCTGCCCATCGTTCTCTGTGCTGCGCTTGCGTGCTTGGCCGGCAATGCAACAGCAGAAGTAAAAGCACTGAGTCGGGCCAACTGCATTGGATTCGTCAATGAATCCGTTACCTACGAACGGCCCCAGTTCCGCAACTTCCAGGGCTCTACCGCATCCAGGCATATCCCGCTTGGAAACATCGAGCCGAAGCATGTCCTTGCTGCTCCCAACAATGGACTGTACTCCTGGCGCTTCTACGCAGGCGATGGCACCGATCCGGAACGGATGGTTGTTCATGGTTACCACACATGGGTGCTGGGCGGGCGTGTATTCACCCAGTCCACGAGCGCGGTCGACTGCCAACTTTCGGAGTGGTGAGCATCATGAAAAGCCTTTGCTGTCTTGCAACCTCACTGCTGATGTCGATGTCGGCCCAGGCATCGCAGACCGATGCAACTCCTGATCCGGTGGGACGTTGGCTACATCAACGTGCCATGCAAGCTGCAATGCAGGAGGCTTCGATGACGAGAGGGTCGTCCGTAGGCGCTGGCAGCTACCAGATCGTGCGACTGGCAGAACTGGATGCCCCCGAAGAGGTGAAGCATCAGCTTCGCACGGACATGGACCGGTCAGCGGGTGTGGTGCAGGTTGCAGAAGGGAACATCCCAACGCGGGCCGAACTGCTGGCCGCCTTGCCCCGCCGATATCGCTCGGCGTCGGAACTACGCAAGCGCCTGCCACAGCCACCCAGCAGCCTGGAAGCAAGCCTCCTGGGACCGGCGGAGCTGATCGGTATGGAGTCCAGTGGCGTGCTGGATGGAAGCAGGTCCTCGGGGCTGAGCCGTTTCTTCCAGCTGGAAGGCGTCGGCATCGTGGAGTTCAGCGAGAACAACTTCCTCGCTGCGGGCACGCATATCGAGGTCATCGCCGAGGCGCAGAACACAACAGTAAAGGGCGCGCTCGCGCACTTGAAGAAGAGCGTTGACAGCGCTGGCCGTACCCGCGTCGAGCTTGTCTGGACGGGAGACAGCAAGACCTTCAGCCTGATCGCAACCGGGGAGCGCGGCACCGACGTGGAGCGTAACGCCCGATTGCTGCACGACATCGCTGCCGCCATCGTGGATTAGCGACGGCGCGAGGGGCGTCCACACGTGGCGTGGCATCAGCCGAGCATGGGCTCTGCTCTGCAGTAGTTCCACGCCATGTGTGGATGAATTTCCGGGTCAGGAGCTGCGCCGCGCATATCGCTGCGCGATCACACCGCAGACGATCAGCTGGATCTGGTGGTAGATCATCACCGGCAGCACGATGGCACCGAGGCTGCCCCCGGCGAACAGCACCTTGGCGATCGGCACGCCAGTGGCCAGGCTCTTCTTGGAGCCGCAGAACACGATGGCGATCTCGTCCTCGCGGTTGAAGTGCAGGCGACGGGCGATGAAGGTGATCAGCGGCATGGCGATACCGAGCAGGACGGCAGCTACCACGGCCACTGCCAGCAGCGACAGCACAGGGGTCTTGCTCCAGAGCCCTTCGGTGACGGCTTCGCCGAACGCCGAATACACGACCAGCAGGATGGTGGCCTGGTCGGTGTAGCGCAGCAGCGCGCGCTGCTTCTCGACCCAGCCGGCGATCCACGGGCGCAGCAGGTGGCCGGCCACGAACGGCACCAGCAGCTGCAGCATGATGCCGCCGATCGCATGCAGCGGGTCGTGCACGCCGCCGGAGGTGCCGGCCAGCGCGGTCAACAGCAGCGGCGTGAGGAACACACCGAGGATGCTCGACAGAGATGCGCTGCAGACGGCCGCCGGCACATTGCCGCGCGCCATCGAGGTGAAGGCGATGGACGACTGCACGGTGGAGGGCAGGGTGCACAGGAACAGCACGCCCAGGTACAACTCCGGGGTCAACAGCCAGCCCGACAGCGGCTTGAACATCAGGCCCAGCATCGGGAACAGCAGGAAGGTGCAGGCGAGGATGGTCAGATGCAGGCGCCAGTGCAGCATGCCGCCGATGATCGATTCGCGCGGCAGGCGCGCCCCGTGCAGGAAGAACAGCGCGGCGATGGCGACCGTGGTGACATCGTCCAGGACGATGGCGGCGGCGCCCTTCATCGGCAGCAGCGACGCCAGGCCGACCGTGCACAGCAGGGCCAGGGTGAAGTTGTCCGGTCGCAGGCGCGACCACCAGCGGGTCATGGGGGGCAGACTCCTTGGTGTGGAGGGTTCAGGGCGAGGTGACAGGTGTGGCCAGACGCTGGCGGGTGGCCGCTTCCAGCGACTTCAGGCCGGCGCGCTGGCCCAGCTGAAGGGCCTGTTCCGGGCTGGCATGTTCGTAGCGTGCATTGACCAGGCCG
This sequence comes from Stenotrophomonas sp. 112478_Sma, assembly GCF_056479905.1. NCBI lineage: Bacteria > Pseudomonadati > Pseudomonadota > Gammaproteobacteria > Lysobacterales > Lysobacteraceae > Stenotrophomonas > Stenotrophomonas sp. 112478_Sma. Next base: position 389,514 of record NZ_CM151072.1, read on the forward strand.
AGCACAGCACCGGCGCGGTTGCCGGACGCGCAGTGCAGCAGCACCGGCCCCTGGCTCTGCTGCAGGGCCTGGTGCACGGCGCGCACATTGGCCGCATCCAGGCCCTCGGCGCCGGCCACCGGGATGCGCACATAGCGCAGGCCCAGCGATTCGGCCGCGCGGGTTTCATCGAAACCACGGTCCTCGTCGGGCTGGCGCAGGTCGATCACGGTGCGTACGCCTTGCGCAGCCAGTTCGCGCAGGTGTGCGGCACTGGGCTGGCCGCCGGCATACAGGCCGGGGCGGACTTCATTGAGCGGGGCATCTGCGGCCAAGGCCGCCAGCGGCAGGCAGAGGGACAGCAACAGCAGGCAGGTCAGGCGCAGCAGCATGGTCCTCTCCGTTGAAACGTTCCGCCGCTACCGGCCCAGGCTGGCGCGGGCCTTGAGCAGCTCGCGCAGTTCGTACTTGTCAGTATCGTCCAGTCCCTGCTGCCGCTGCTTTGCCAACAGCTCTTCCAGACGTTGCTGCAACAGTTGTTTCTCCAACTGGGCCACGGCGTCGTGCAGTTCCTGGGTCCAGATCGCTTCGCTGCCGGGCAGGGTCTGGGCGGCCAGCGTGTGCAGCGAGGCCTGCTCCTCACGCCCGTCGAAATGTTCCAGCAGCGCGCCGGTGCTGATATCGGGACGCTGTTCGACCAGCGCCAGCAGCTCCAGCAGCAGCTCCACACCCGGCAGGCGCAGGCCCTGGAAGTGATGCTTGCCGCCCAGGGTCAGCGCCAGCGACGGCTGCTGCAGCAGCACGGCGATCGCACCCCGCACCAGGCTGCGCTTGGCCACCGGCTGGATCGACCGTGCCGGAGGGCGCTGCGGCATCGCCGTGCGGGTATTCTGCGTGGCCGCACCGAGCCCGGTCAGCTGCGCCAGCTGCTGCTTCATCAGGTCACCGAACGCGCCATCGGGAATCTGCGCCAGCATCGGCCTGGCCCGCTCGGCCAGGCGTGCCCGGCCGTCCAGCGTGCCCATGTTGATCTCGCGGGTCAGCTCGTCGAAGAAGAACTGCGATAGCGGCGTGGCCTGCTTCAGGCGTTCGTTGAAGGCCTCAGCGCCTTCCTTGCGCACGATGGTGTCCGGGTCCTCGCCGTCGGGCAGGAACAGGAAGAAGGCCTGGCGGCCGTCCTTCATGCGCGGCAGCACCGACTCCAGTGCCTTCCAGCCGGCGCGGCGGCCGGCGGCATCGCCATCGAAGCAGAAGAACACGTCCGGTGCGTTTCGGAACAGCAGCTCGGCATGGTCGGGCGTGGTCGCGGTGCCCAGCGTCGCCACCGCCTGGGTGACGCCGAACTGGAACAGCGAGACCACGTCCATGTAACCCTCGACCACGATCAGCCGCTCGATCTTCTGGTTCGCCTGGCGCACCTGCCACAGGCCGTACAGTTCGCGGCCCTTGTGGAACAGCGCGGTTTCGGGCGAATTGAGGTACTTGGGACCGTCGTCCTTCTCGAACACCCGGCCACCGAAGGCGATCACCCGTCCACGGCGGTCGAAGATCGGGAACATCACCCGGTCGCGGAACTTGTCGTAGACGTGCCCCCGGTCGTTCTTGGAGAACAGGCCGGCACGGTCGAGCAGCTTCATCCGCCGCTCGTCCTTGCCCAGCGCATCGCGCAGGCCGCTGTAGCCGTCGGGCGCATAGCCGATCTGGAAGCGGGCGCGGTTCTGTTCGTCCACGCCACGGCCGTCAAGGTAGGCGCGGGCCTTGTCGCTGCCCTCCAGGTTCTTCTGGAAGAAGCGCGCCGCTGCATCCAGTGCCGAATAGAGTTCGCGGCTGTCGTCCTGCTGCTGGGCGCTGCGCGGGTTCTCGCTGCGTGGCACGTCCATGCCGGCGCGCTTGGCGAGCTCATCCACCGCGTCGAGGAACTCGAGGCGGTCGTAGTTCATCAGGAAGCTGATTGCGGTGCCGTGCGCACCGCAGCCGAAGCAGTGATAGAACTGCTTGGTCGGCGAGACGGTGAACGAGGCCGAGCGCTCGTCATGGAACGGGCAGCGTGCCGCGTACTCCTTGCCCTGTCGCTTCAACGGCACGCGGCTGCCCACCACCTCGACGATGTCGGTGCGGGCCAGCAGGTCGTCGATGAAAGCGTCGGGGATACGGGCCATGGGCAGCAGGGCAGGGCGCGGCCGCCGGGGCGCGCAGCAGGGGCGGCAGGTCCCCCTAGTTTACTCGCTGGCGATGGTCGGGCCGGCCTGTTGTTCGCTGCTGCCGCCGGCGCTGGCGGCCGCCCGCTGTGCCCGGGCACTCAGGCGCTCGTCGATCACCGCGGTCATCAGGGCGCCGACGAAGAACACCGCGGTAGCGTAGTAGATCCAGACCAGCGCGATCACCAGGGCGCCCATCGAACCGTAGGCGCTGCCGGGTGCCACGGTGGCGATGTAGACGCCGATGCCGTAGCGCCCCAGGGCGAACAGGAGCGAGGTGATGGCCCCGCCGATGAAGGCCTGGCGCCAGGCCACGCGACGGTCGGGCAGATAGTGGTAGAGGAAGGCGAAGGCCAGCGTGTACAGCAGCAGCGTGGTCACGTAACCGATGGCCGGCAACACCGATGGCAGCTGCGCGAATACCACCTGCAGGGCGGTGGTGGCGGTCATCGACAGGATCAGCAGGAAGCCCAGCGCCAGCACCACGCCGAAGGAGAACACGCGCTTGCGCAGCCAGGCCTGGACGCCTTCCAGGCGCTGGCCGCTGGTATGGAAGATGCGGTTGAGTGCGTTCTGCAGCTGTGCGAACACGGCGGTGGCGCCGACGAACAGCAGCAGGGTGCTCCACAACCCGGCCAGCGAGCCCATGCTCGGCTGGCTGTTGGCGTTGTGCAGCACGGTATCGGCCACGCTGGCCACGCTGCTGCCGGCCACCGAGCCGATCTGGCTGATCAGCGCCTGCTGCGCGGGCGGGTACAGCGAGGCGGTCAACCACAGCAGCAGCACCAGCAACGGCGCCATCGACAGCAGGGAATAGAACGAAACCGATGCGGCCTGGGTCAGGACGTCGATTTCGACGAAGCGCTTGGCCACGGCCATCGGGAAGCTGTCCTGCAGCTTCTCCAGGCGCGATCGGACGATGGGCAGGAAGGTGCGGGGATGCGGCATCTACGGCGTCGGCTGGAGCGGTACAGGCTTCCTTTTCTAGCAGATGCCGGCGTTGCGGCAGGTGAAGTGGCAGCGCGGTCGCGGAATGCAGCGAAGTCCGCGTTATCCTTCTGCCCGGACCGAGGGCGCGCTGGGGCTGCCGCCACGGTATCCGGGCCCACCGCCTGTGTGCGGGGCCACGACAATCCAACTTCTCTGCAAAAGGACGCGTTATGAAAGGGATGGTCTGCACCACGATGGTGTTGCTGCTGGCGACGAGCGGTTCGGCCGCTGCGGCGTCCACGGCCTGCGAAAAGGCCTTCAAGACGGTAGGGGATCCGCGCAATGGCGCGATGTACATGGCCGACCTGACGGTGCCCGGTCTGAAGGTGCAGAGTGCACTGGACCAGCTTCGCAAGATCGGTGCCGATGACCAGTTCGAGGTGGGCGGCCAGCTGGTGGAAGGCGATACCGGCAACCAGTACCTGATCCAGACCAAGGGCCTGCGCACGCCGCTGGTGCTGATCGGCACCGCCGACCGCAGCGGCCGGGTCACCCTGGCCACCAAGCTGGCCCGCGGCCAGACCATCGCCCAGGAGGACGCCCGCAAGTCGATGTGCGACATGCTGGACAAGCTCAAGGGCGGCAGCCAGGGGGATGCGCTGGCCGCCGCCGCGCGCGCGCAGTATCCGATCTCCGTGGCGGAGGAGGTGACCGCGCCGGACCTGTCCAAGAAGATGGGTAAGGAGGTGCGCGATACGATGGCGGCCTACAACGCTGCGGGCAGCTTCAAGGACCTGCTGCTGGGCACCACCACCAACAAGGAAGACCTGGGCGACCGCTCGGCCACCTTCCTGCCGGTGTATGCCAAGTACATCGGTCGCCGCTACCGGATCGACGGCCAGATCTACACGGTCAACTCGAACAGCTACTCCAGCCGTCCGGGTGAGGTCGGATCGATCAACTACCTGGTGACGCCGACCCGTGGCCTGTTGCGGATCCGCCAGAATGACACCTTCAACAACAACAACTACACCATCCGTTGCGAATTCGCTCCGGACCAGGCGGCCAACTTCGCCATGCTGCGCGAGCGCGACTGGGCCAAGCTGGAAGGCGAGGTCAGCGCGGTGGAGGGCAGTTCCATGACCCTGCGCAACTGCCGCCAGGTGTAAGCGCTGGCCTGGCCGCTGCAGCAATGACAAGGCCCGCGTGAAGCGGGCCTTGTCGTGTCCGGCAGAGGCGGTGGCGGATCAGCCAGCCAGGGCCTGCTTGACCAGCTTGGACACCACGCCCATGTCGGCCTGACCGGCGAGCCTCGGCTTCAGCGCCCCCATCAGCTTGCCCATGTCGGCCGGGCCGGTGGCACCGGTTTCGGCAATGGCGGCCTGGATGGCGGCGGCGATCTCGGCCTCACCCATCTTGGCGGGCAGGTAGGCCTCGATGACCACGATCTCGGCACGCTCGATCGCGGCCAGGTCTTCACGGTTGGCCGCTTCGTACTGGCTGACCGAGTCCTTGCGCTGCTTGACCATCTTGTCCAGCACGGCGATCACGGCGGTGTCGTCGAGCTCGATACGCTCGTCCACTTCCTTCTGCTTGATCGCGGCGTTGATCAGGCGGATCACGCCCAGCTTGTCCTTCTCGCCCGCCTTCATGGCGGCCTTCATGTCATCGGTGAGCTGCTGCTTCATGCTCATGGGAGACCTCGTGGTGGTAGTGGGGCAGGGCGGTTGCCCGGGCCCGGAAACGCAAAAAGCCGGCGACGCTCGCGCGTGCCGGCTTCGGCTTCACCGCGGAAGGACGAACCCGCCGCAATGAAGATGCGTCCGATCAGTACAGGCGCTGACGCTTGGTGACGTCGCGCGACGAGCGGCGCAGCTGACGCTTCACAGCAGCGGCGGCCTTGCGCTTGCGCTCCTGGGTCGGCTTTTCGTAGAACTCGCGCTTGCGGGTTTCGGCCAGCACACCGGCCTTTTCGCAAGTGCGCTTGAAGCGGCGAAGAGCAAACTCGAAGGGCTCGTTCTCGCGGACTTTGACGCTGGGCATGGAATCTCCGGGACACAGTAGAACCGGGTCACGCCCGGCGAGCCGCACATTATAGCGGCGAATCAACAAACTGCAAGCACGCAAGCCTGAATGCGGGCCAGCAATACGGATGCAGTGGGATCTGCACGTCACCCCGAGGGGGCGGCAGGGGCGTCATAATAGCAGGCATGCGAGTCCTTGGCATCGAATCTTCCTGTGATGAGACCGGCGTGGCGGTGTACGACACCGACCTGACCGGCAGCGCGGCCCTGCGCGCCCATGCGGTCTACAGCCAGATCGCCCTGCACGCCGAGTACGGCGGTGTGGTGCCCGAGCTGGCCAGCCGTGACCACGTGCGCAAGCTGCTGCCGCTGGTCCGGCAGACCCTGGCCGAGGCGGGCCTGGGCGTGGACGACATCGATGGCGTGGCTTATACCGCTGGCCCCGGGCTGGTCGGTGCGCTGCTGGTCGGTGCCGGGGTGGCCCGTGCCCTGGCCTGGGCACTGGAGGTGCCGGCCGTGGGCGTGCACCACATGGAAGGGCACCTGCTGGCGCCCTTGATGGAGGACGATCCGCCGCAGGCCCCGTTCGTGGCCCTGCTGGTGTCCGGTGGCCACACCCAGCTGGTGGCGGTCGATGCCATCGGCCGCTACCGCCTGCTGGGCGAGACCCTGGACGATGCGGCCGGCGAAGCCTTCGACAAGACGGCCAAACTGATGGGGCTGCCCTATCCCGGCGGCCCGCAGCTGGCCAAGCTGGCCGAACAGGGCACCCCGGGGGCCTACCGTTTCGCGCGGCCGATGACCGATCGCCCGGGTCTGGATTTCAGCTTCTCCGGCCTGAAGACCCAGGTGCTGATGGCCTGGCGTGACAGCGACCAGAGCGACCAGACCCGCGCCGACATCGCGCGCGGTTTCGAGGATGCGGTGGTGGAGACCCTGTCGATCAAGTGCGAACGCGCGCTGGAAGCAGCCGGCACCAATGTGATCGTGGTGGCCGGCGGTGTCGGTGCCAATACGCGGCTGCGTGCACGCCTGCAGCAGATGGCCGAACGCCTCGGGGGGCGTGCCTGCTTCCCGCGGCCGGCGCTGTGCACCGACAACGGCGCGATGATCGCTTTCGCCGGCGCCCTGCGCCTGCAGGCCGGGCAGCACAACCCGCCGAAGGTTGACGTGACCCCGCGTTGGGACATGGCGACGCTGCCCGCGGTGTGACCCGCGGCGCACCCATCCACACAGGCTGCGACCGTAGCGGCGGACGTGCCGGGATCCGGTCGTTTCAGGCAGTGGTGGTTCCGTGCCGTTACCATGACCGTCTGTTTTCCCGCTGGTAACCGCAATGGACAAGGTTTTCATCGAGGGGCTGACGATCGACGCCCTGATCGGCATCTACGATTGGGAACGGCGGATCCGGCAGGACCTGGTGTTCGACCTGGAGATGGGTTTCGACAACCGGCGCCCGGCAGCGACCGACGATATCGCCCATACCCTCAACTACAAGGCGGTCAGCAAGCGGCTGGAGCAGTTCGTGCGCGAATCGGAGTTCGGCCTGGTCGAGACCCTGGCCGAGCGTTGCGCGCAGATCGTGCTCGACGAGTTCGATGTGCGCTGGCTGCGGCTGAAACTGAGCAAGCCGGGAGCGGTGCGCGGCGCGCGCGCGGTCGGCGTGATCATCGAGCGCGAACGCGGCTGAAACAGCAGCGTCGGCCGGTGGCCGGCAACTTCTTCATGCGAAATGACTGAAACAGGAGACGACTGATGGTGGATGCGGTGGTGGCGGTACAGTGGATGGAGCGGCTGCAGAACACACTGGAACCCTATCCCGGCGCCTACCTGGCGTTGATGATTTCGGCCCTGCTGCTCGCGGCGGGCCTGGCCAACTGGGTGACCAAGCGCATCCTGGTGCGCGGCCTGCGCCGTCTGCTGCAGCGCCTGCCCGGTGCCGAATCCGGGCGTGGCAGCCATCTGATGCGGGTCATCTCGCGGTTGTCCAACGTGGTGCCCAGCCAGGTGATCGCCTCTGGCATCACCCTCATTCCCGATCTGCCGCCCGGGCTGGTCAGCGTCATCGTCAAGCTGTGCATCGTGTGGGCGGTGCTGACCGTCTCGCTGGCCTTCTCGCATGCGCTGGATGCGGCCAACAGCCTGTACGAGCGCAAGCCGGATGCGCGCAACAAGCCGATCAAGGGCTACCTGCAGGTGGTCAAGATCGTGATCTTCGTGGCGGCCGGCCTGGCGATCATCTCCACCCTGCTGGGCGTGGCACTGGGCCCGCTGGTGACCGGCCTGGGTGCGGCCACGGCCGTGCTGATGCTGATCTTCCAGGACACCATCCTCTCGCTGGTGGCCAGCGTGCAGATCAGTGGCGATGGCCGCGTGCGCATCGGCGACTGGATCGAGATGCCGAGCCAGAACGCCGATGGTGACGTCATCGACATCGCCCTGCACACCATCACCGTGCAGAACTTCGACAAGACCATCACCACCATCCCGACCAAGAAGCTGGTGACCGAGTCGTTCAAGAACTGGCGCGGCATGCAGGAGGCCGGTGGCCGTCGCATCAAGCGCGCGCTGTACCTGGACCAGCACAGCGTCGGCTTCCTGGACGAGGGCGACCTGGCCTTCCTCGGTGAGTTCGCCCTGCTGCGCGACTACCTGCGCGACAAGGAGCAGGAGCTGGGGCAGTGGAACGGGCGCCTGCGCGAACAGGGCGTGGCGGACGTGAACAGCCGCCGGGTGACCAATCTGGGCACGTTCCGGGCCTATGTGGAGCGCTACCTGCGCAGCCACCCGGGTATCCACACCGACATGACCCTGCTGGTGCGACAGCTGCAACCGACCACCGAGGGCCTGCCGCTGGAGCTGTACTGCTTCACCCGCACTACCGCCTGGGCGGAGTACGAGGCCGTGCAGTCGGACATTTTCGACCATCTGCTGGCGATCCTGCCGGCCTTCGGCCTGAGGGTGTTCCAGGCGTCCAGCGACGCCATGTTGATGGCCGGGCAGCGCCAGTCGGCCCGCTCGGAGTAAGCTGCCGTGCCGCCCGCGGGACCGTACGGACCCCGCTGGTGGATGAAACTGAATGCCGAAACCTCTCGCCAAATGGCCCGGGATCGCTAGAATGCCGGGCTTGTAAACGTTTTCATCAAGGACTGCCGGTGGCCTCCGAACGCATCGAATCCCTCATTGCCCAGATGACCGTCGAGGAAAAGGTCGGCCAGCTGGGTGTTTTCGCGGACATGGTCCGCCCGTTCGCCCCGGACGTGAACCCGGAAGCCAACGTGCGCAATGCCGACCAGGTGCTGCAGCAGGTGCGCGAGGGCAAGGTCGGCTCGCTGTTCAACGGGGTGGGCGCCGAACTGGGCCGCCGCATCCAGCAGGTCGCGACCGAGGAGAGCCGGCTGGGCATCCCGGTCATCCTCGCTGCCGACGTCATCCACGGCATGCGCACCGTGTTCCCGATCCCGCTGGGCGAGGCCGCCAGCTTCGAGCCGGACCTGGCCGAGCGCACCGCCCGCGCCACTGCGGTCGAGGCCACCGCCGCCGGCCTGCACTGGACCTATGCGCCTGCCGTGGACATCGCCCGCGACCAGCGCTGGGGCCGTGGCGCCGAAGGCGCAGGCGAGGACGTGGTGCTGGGCTGTGCCTTCGCCGCCGCCCGTGTGCGCGGCTTCCAGGGCAGCGACCTGCGTGCCGCCGATTCGCTGCTGGCCACGCCCAAGCATTTCGCCGCCTATGGCGCGGTGATGGCCGGCATGGAATACAACATGGTGGACATCTCGCCGCAGACCCTGCGCGACGTGCACCTGCCGCCGTTCAAGGCGGCCTTCGATGCCGGTGCGATCACGGTGATGTCCTCGTTCAACGACATCAACGGCGTGCCGGCCAGCGCCAATGCAGAACTGCTCACCGACATCCTGCGTGGCGAGTGGAAGTTCCCGGGTGTGGTGATCTCCGATTACACCGCCGACATGGAACTGGTGGCGCACGGCTACGCCGCCGATGACCGCGACGCCACCGCCAAGGCCTTCACCGCAGGCCTGGACCTGAGCATGCAGAGCGGCTTCTATGCCGAGCACCTGCCAGGCCTGGTGGAAAGCGGCGAGGTGCCGATGGCGGTGCTGGATGAGGGCGTGCGCCGCATCCTGTGGCTGAAGGAAACCATCGGCCTGTTCGACGACCCCTACCGGTCGCTGGACCCGGCGCGCGAAGCGGACGACTCGCACATCGCCGCACATGATGAGCTCTCGCGCGATGCCGCGCGCCGTTCGATCGTGCTGCTGAACAACCGTGACAACGTGCTGCCGCTGCAGAAGACCGGGCAGAAGATCGCGCTGATCGGCCCGTTCGTGCAGGACCGCGAAAACATCGAAGGCTGCTGGACCCTGTTCGGCGACAAGCAGCGTTATGTGGACCTGGAAACCGGTGTGCGTGCCGCCATCGGTGACGCGTCGCTGCTGGAGATCGTGCCCGGTTGCGATCTGGAAACCGCGATCCCGGGGGGCACCGAAGCCGCCGTGGCGGCTGCGCTGCGTGCCGACGTGGTGGTGTTGGCGCTGGGCGAGCCTCAGCGCTACAGCGGCGAAGCGCAGTCGCGCGTGGAGATCACCCTGCCGCCGGCGCAGCAGGCACTGGCCGAGGCGGTGGCGATGACCGGCAAGCCGCTGGTGGTGCTGCTGCGCAATGGCCGCGCGCTGGCCCTGCAAGGCGCGGTGCGCAATGCGCAGGCCGTGGCGGTCACCTGGTACCTGGGCACGCAGACCGGTCATGCGGTGGCCGATGTGCTGTTCGGCGACTACAGCCCGTCCGGCCGCCTGCCGGTCAGCTTCCCGCAGGTATCCGGCCAGCAGCCGTACTTCTACAACCATCCGCGTACCGGCCGCCCCGAACTGCCGACGATGTCGGAGTTCAAGGCCCGCTGGCGCGAGATTCCCAACGAGCCGCTGTATCCGTTCGGCCATGGCATCGGCTACACCACCTTCGCCTATGGGGTGCCGCAGCTCAGCACGGCACAGCTGGGCTGGGACGACACCCTGACCATCACCACCACGCTGACCAACACCGGTACCGTGGCTGGCGAGGAAGTGGTGCAGCTGTACATCCATGACCGCGTGGCCAGCCGCGTGCGGCCGGTGCGCGAGCTGAAGGACTTCCGCAAGGTCGCACTGCAGCCGGGCGAATCCACCGATGTGGTGTTCACCCTGCATCGCGAGCAGTTGGCGTTCACCGGCCGCGATGGCGTGCTGCGTGCCGAGCCGGGCCTGTTCGAGCTGTGGGTGTGCGCGTCGTCAGCGGCTGGCGAGCCGGTGCAGTTCGAACTGCTGAAGGGCTGAACGGGAACGGTAGCGCCGGGCCATGCCCGGCGTCGTCACCCATGGCAAACACGCCGGGCCTGACCCGGCGCTACCATCGGGGTTCGTGATCCGATGGAGCCCGACCATGCGCAAGAGTGCTTTCCTTGCCCCCGCGCTGCTGCTGGCAGCCTGTGCACAGCCGGCGCCGCCGACGGCCCCGGAGGCAACGCCCGCTGCCGCACCGGCAGCCGAGCCCGTGCAGGCAGCACCGGCAGCACCTGCGGCACCCGCGAGCGAACAGACCGAAGATGCGCGCGCGCGCATCGAGACACTGCTCGGTGACGCGGCGCAGTACGAGAAGGTCTTCAATGCCTTCAGAACGGCGGTGGTCGGCGGTGATCGCGCGGCGGTCGTCGAGGAAATACGTTTCCCGTTGAACATCAGCGGCGGAAAGACGATCGCCGGACCGGGCGAATTCCAGCGCAGCTACGAGAAGATCATCACGCCGGCCGTGGTCAAGGCGGTGTCCGCACAGGATTTCGGCAAGGTGTTCGTCAACCAGCAGGGCGTGATGATCGGCGATGGCCAGGTGTGGTTGAGCGGCCAGTGCCTTGATGCGGCCTGCACCCGGACCGAAGTGAAGGTCATCACCATCCAGTGAGCGTGCGGGGTGACGGGCTCTGGCCCGCCACCCTGCGTTACCTGATCAGGTCTTCGGCGTGAGCTTGAGCAGGCGCGCCTTGCTGCCATCTTCAAGCAGCCACAGCGCGCCATCGGGCCCCTGTTCCACTTCACGGATGCGCTCACCCATGTTGAAACGTTCCGCCTCGCGCGCGTTGTCGCCCTCGAAGGCCACGCGCACCAGTGATGTGGAGGACAGGCCGCCGATGAAGCCGCTGCCCTTCCACTGCGGGAACAGGGTGCCGCTGTAGATGACGAAGCCCGCAGGCGAGATGACCGGCGTCCAGGTCACCTTCGGCGCGGCGAACTCCGGGCGCGTGTCGTGGTCGGGAATCGGCCGGCCGTCGTAGTGGTCGCCGTTGGAGACCACCGGGTAGCCGTAGTTGGCGCCCCGCACGATCAGGTTCAGTTCGTCTCCGCCCGCCGGCCCCATCTCATGCGCCCACAGCTTGCCGTTGGCATCGAAGGCCATGCCCAGGATGTTGCGATGGCCCAGCGACCACACCTGTGCTGCCACGCCGCCCTGTGACGCGAACGGATTGTCCGCCGGCAGGCTGCCATCGTCGTTGAGGCGGATGATCTTGCCGAGGTTGCCGCCCATGTCCTGCGCGGGGTCGAACTTCTGCCGTTCGCTGGAGCTGATCCAGAGCTTGCCGTCCGGACCGAACACCAGGCGATGGCCGTAGTGGCCCTGCCCGCTGACCTTCGGTGTCTGTCGCCAGATCACCTTCAGATCCTTGAGCTGGCCACCGCCGTCGGCGTCCAGGGCGAGCGTGGCGCGGGCCACCGCGGCGCCGCGGGTATCCAGCGTGCCTTCCTCGGCATAGCTGAGGTAGATCACCTGGTTGCGGGCAAAGTCCGGGTGCAGGATGACGTCGCCGAAGCCGCCCTGGCCACCATAGGCGACCTTCGGTACGCCGGTGATCTCATGCTTCTGGCCGCTGGCCACGTCCAGGTGCTGCAGCTTGCCGCGCTTTTCGGTGACCAGCAGACTGCCATCGGGCAGGAAGGTCATTGCCCACGGTTGATCGAAACGGCTGACTTCCGTGGCGGTGAACGGCCGCTGGTCGGTTGCGGCCGCAGCCGCAGCGGGCGCAGCAGCGGTGGCGGCAGTACCGGCAGTGCCGGATGCAGGATCGGCGGCGTTGCAGGCAGTGGTGGCGAGAATCGGCGCCAGGCCGAGGGCAAGCAGCAGGGGCGTGCGGGTCATGGGAATCTCCAGGGCGGGGATGCGGATGGCCAAGCGTTCCCTTGTATACCACTGCGGGTGTGACCGTCGTGGCCCGAAGGTCCTGCTACCCCCTGTGCGACGTGGGGCGGATCGTCTAGGGTGGGCACGCCCGGGCAATGCATGCCCGTCTGTCTGCCAAGGATCTGCAATGCACACTGTTCCGACCCACAAGCCGTCTCCCGCCTTCGTCGCCGCTTCCTGGGTGGCGCTGCTGCTTGGCGCGGTGGCTTATCTGATCGGCCTGTTCAACGCCGAAATGGCCCTGAACGAGAAGGGCTACTACCTGGCGCTGCTGCTGTACGGCCTGTTTGCGGCGGTATCGCTGCAGAAGAGCGTGCGCGACCGCGTGGAGGGCATCCCGGTCAGCGGCCTGTACTACGCGCTGTGCTGGTTCGCCCTGCTATCGGCGCTGCTGCTGTTGCTGGTGGGCCTGTGGAATGCCACGTTGCTGTTGAGCGAGAAGGGCTTCTACGCCATGGCCTTCGCACTTGCGCTGTTCGGCGCGGTCGCGGTGCAGAAGAACACCCGCGACCTGATCGCCGCCAACGGCGGCAATGCACGCGGTCAGGCCGTGCCGCCGCTGCCGGAACACGATTGACGCCCGGATTGCGCAGAGCCGGGACCAGCCCGGCTCTGCCGCAGTGCCGAAGGACAGCCGGGCATGGCCCGGCCGCAGCGGGGCGTGCCCTCAGGTGCCGCGCGGTACGCCCCGGTCCAGGCGCTGGTCGAGGTTGACCGCTTCTTCCCAGCCGCGGCGGACGGCGTTGCGGGCCTGCGCCCATTCCAGCCGGCTCTTGCCGCGCTCGCTCGCCCAGCGTGACTCGAGTTCGGCTTCCACCTCTTCGTACGCGCGGACCATGTCCTGCGCACGGGCAGCGTGGCCGATGCGATAGGCCGGCTCGTAGTCCTCGAAGAACAGCTGGTTGTCGTAATAGGGTTCAGCGGTGTAACGCTCGCGCCAGAAGTCGGAAACGGCCTGGCGCGGTGCGCTGTCATCCGGCACGCGGCCGGGAATCTGGTACTCGGGGCTCATCGATCGGGCTCCGTGGTGGATGAGCTTCGATCATGCCGCCATGGCGGTTAACAGTCCGGTCCGCTCGCGTGAAGGGAAGGTGTCCTCCATTCGCGCCGTCGCTGCCGATCATCAGGCGCCTACGTCCTTGCGCGGCAGTTTGTAGATCACTGCGCCGATGGCGAAGGCGACCAGTGCGGCGGCGATGTTCTGCCAGCTGGCACTGGCGAACAGGGCCAGGCAGAGCAGCAGGGCCAGGACCGGAATCAGCGGCCCGCCCGGCAGCTTCAGTGCGCCCGGCCGGTCGGCGTAGCGCTTGGCCAGCACCAGCACGGCCGCCGCGGTTCCGATGTAGGCGAACAGTCGCGTGGTCATCGACAGCAGCGCCAGCTGAACGAACGAACCGGACAGCGCCAGGCCGAGGGCGATCAGCCCCTGGCAGAAGATCGCGGCAGCCGGTGTGCGGAAGCGCGGATGGACCTGCGCGAGGATCTTCGGCCCGTAGCCATCGCGGGCAAGCGCGAACAGGAAGCGCGGGCCCATCATCATCGTATTGCTGTTGGTGCCGAGAATGGAGATGGTCGCGCCGACGGTCAGGATCAACGCCAGTGCCTCACCGCCGAATCCGGCTGCGGCATCGGCCAGCGGTGTCGGCGACGACGCAAGCCCGGCCAGGGTGCCCTGCGCCACCACCTGCACCGCGCCGTAGATGACGGTGACGGTGATGATCATGGTGATCAACGCGAACGGAATGTCGCGACGGGGATTGCGGTACTCGCCGGCTGCCGCCGGGATGTTCTCGAAACCAGCGTAGGCATACAGCAGCAACAATGCGGCCTCACCCATGCGCTGCAGGTCGTGCGGGTCCGGGCGCTGGCCGGAGAACGCCAGCTGCGGATCGATGTAGAACGCGCCGATGGCCACGAACAGCAGCAGCGGCAGCATCTTGCCGATCACCAGCACGATGCCGGTGCGGGCCGCCGAGCGCACGCCGATGATGTTCACGCCGGTCAGGAAACCCAGCGACAGCACGATCACGGCAAGGCGACCCGTGCCGGCCCCGGCCCAGGGCCAGAAGCGCGCGACCGCATCGGCCAGTGCATTGCTGAGTGCGGCCGCCGAGCTGATACGGGTCAGCCAGATCATCCAGCCGATCTCGAAGCCGGCGAAGCGGCCAAAGGCTTCGCGGGCATACAGATAGCTGCCGCCGGGTTCATCGAAGTAACTGGCGGCCTGCGCGTAGCACAGCACCAGCAGGGCCACCACGATGCCGGCGGCGACCACGCCCCACAGGCTGAAGGGGCCCAGCAGGGCGACGGTGGCCGCCGGCAGCAGATAGATGCCGCTGCCGATCACGTCGTTGATCGACAGGCCGACGATCTGCCAGCGGCTGACCGCGCGCTGCAGCTGCGGTTCGTCCGGGGCGCTCAACGCAACGCTCCGGTCAGGGCCGGCAGCTGCCACGGCCCCTGCAGGTTGTCGTACTCCGTCCTGGGCAGCAGGACGAAGACCGCGCGCGTGTCCGGCTTCAGCCAGGCCAGCAGGGCCGTCATGTGGCGCGGCCCCATTGCCGTACAGCCGGCCGTGGCCTCGCCCGGTTTGCGCCAGAGGTGGGCGAAGATGCAACTGCCCTTGCCCGGCCTGCGGCTGCTGTTATGCTCGATCACGAAGCCCTCGCGGTAGCGAACATCGCCCTTGTTGTGCAGGTCCAGCCGCATCGGTTCGGTGGAGCCTTCCACTGCGGCGGTACCTACGTCCGCCGCATCGACGATGCGGTTGTAGTAGCGCGAGGCGGGTACATCCATGCAGTAGTGGCTGGCCGTCATCGGCAGATACGGCATCGCGCTGGCGATCGTCGGCGCGTAGCCGAACGCGGGGCCGATATCGAAGACGCCGGCCGGACTGCGCCCGTCGCCTTCCGTTTTCTGCGGCCCCTGGTTGTGCAGCGACGCACGGCCCACGCCCCACGCGCTGCCCTGACGCCCCACGGCCACGGTGAAGGCCGGGCCGTGCGGGCGCCACGTGTCGTCGCTGCTCCTGCGCTCATAGGCCTGCAGCCGGCCCTGGGTGGCATCCCAGCTGTCGGTGACCACCACGATGGCCTGCAGACTGCGCGCCATCGGCGGCAGCGGGGTGAGCGCGCCAGCGGGCAGCGCGGTGGCCAGAGCGGTGACAGCGAGGGCGGTACGCAGCAGCGGCAGCATCGTGGACTCCAGTGAACCAGGGGTCGATCAGGCGTCGATCAGGTGTTCGATCCGTTCCAGGTTCACCCCGAGCTGGCGGTGGCGGTCCGGGTTGGCATGGCACAAAAGCACGAAGACGAAGTCGAGCAGGGACTGCAGTGAAGCACGGTACAGCAGCTGCGCCACGTGCGGTGCAGGGTCATGGGCGCAGACCACCAGTGACTGGTCGGCATGTGCGCGCAGCGGGTTGGCGGTATGGCGGGTGATCGACACCACCTTCCCGCCCACGTCCTGGAACTGCCGCGACAGCTGGAACAGCTGCGGAAGCTTGCCGAACTCGGAGAACACCAGCATGGCATCACCGGCCCGCGCCGCTGACAGGTTGGCCATCATCAGGATCGGATCGGCATGGTGCACGGTCAGCATGCCCAGCAGCGACAGTCGCATGGCGAACTCGCGCGCGTACAGGCCGTCATCGCCAAGGCCGTACACGAACACTTTGGGCGCCCTGTCGAGCAGTCGCACGATGGCCTCCACATCAGCCTGCGCATTGGCCAGGCTGGTCTCTTCCTCGGCGGCTGCCCGGCTCAGGCGCAGGCGGCCGGCGATGTCGGCGTAGTCATCGGCGCTCGGCGACGGCGGGCGTGCCTGCGGATCGTGGCCGGCGCGCGCCACGTCCTGGCCGATCGAGTACTTCAGGTCCGGGTAACCCTTGAAGCCCAGCTTCTGGCTGAACTTCACCACGCTGGACTGGCTGATGCCCAGCGCGCTGGCCAGCTGCTGCGACGAGTAGTCGCGCAGCAGGTGCGCGTTGTCGAGGATGAAGTCGGCGATGCGGCGTTCGATGGCCGACATCTGCCCGCGCTCGGAGCGGATTTTCACCAGGGGTGGCATGGGGCTCAGCGTGGGTCCGGTTGCAGGAAGGGTAAGCGGGATCAACGGTCGGCGGTAGCGCCCGCGCAGCGGCCTACCAGCGCGGCGGCGTGATCATCTCCAGCCCGCGCACCTCGGTGATTCCCAGCCCCGGCGCATCGCTGATGGTGATCTCCGACTCGTTGAAGTTGACCCCGCCGCTGACCGGGTCGAACTGGCCCAGCGAAGGGCCGTCCAGGTCGACCTTGGTGATCACATCACTCCTGGCCACGGCCAGGTGCACGGCCGCGGCCACGCTGATGCTCGATTCGATCATGCAGCCGATCATGCACGGCACGCCGTAGATGCCGGCGATGTCGGCGATGCGGATGGCATTGGACAGGCCACCGGTCTTCATCAGCTTGATGTTGATGATGTCCGCCGCGCGCTGCTGGATCAGGTCCATCACCTGGCTGGGACTGAACACGCTCTCATCGGCCATGACCGGCGTGTTGACCCGGTCGGTCACGTACTTCAGGCCACTGATGTCGGCGGCCTTCACCGGCTGCTCCAGCAGCTCCAGCACCACGCCGGCATCCTCCAGCGTGCGCATCGCGTGCACCGCCTGCTTGGCGGTCCAGCCCTGGTTGGCGTCCAGGCGCAGCAGGGCGCGGCCTTCAACCGCCGCGTGGATCGCCTTGACCCGCTCGATGTCCAGGCCGATGTCCTTGCCGACCTTGATCTTCAGCGACTCGAAGCCACGCTCGATCGCCGACAGCGAATCGGCCACCATCTTGTCGATGTAGTCCACGCTGATGGTGATGTCGGTGGTGATGACCGGGTCGCCGCCGCCGAGCATCTGGTACAGCGGCGCACCATGCAGCTGCGCCCACAGGTCGTACAGGGCGATCTCCACTGCGGCCTTGGCGCTGGTATTGCGCTCCATCGACGTCTGCACCAGCCCGCACAGGCGGTTGAGGTTGGCAACGTCCTGCCCGATCAGGCGTGGAGCGATGAAGTGGCGGATCGCTTCGATGATCGAGCCATGCGTATCACCGGTGATCACCGCGGTGGCCGGCGCCTCGCCGTACCCGGTGTGGCCGCTGTCGGTGCGGACCAGCACCACCACGTCCTCCACGGTTTCCACGGTGCGCAGGGCGGTCTTGAAGGGGGTCTTCAGCGGCACGCGCAGCATGCCCAGTTCAATGGCGGTGATCTTCATTCAGGGGTCTTGGCCCGCAGGCGCTGGATGTTGGTGATGCGGTCGATGTAGCGGACCGTGTCGCTGGCCATCATCGGCTCCAGCGGCGTGACCGAAACACCATTGAGATGGGCCTGCACACGCGTGCCGTCGGCGCCGAACCAGCTGCCGCCGGCCGTATCGTGGATGACCCAGGTGCGGCCGTCGACGTGGCCGATGGCCATCATCACATGGCCGGGGATGTAGACCAGATCACCGACCTGCAGGCCGGTGACGGCACGTTCGCGCGCGGCCTTGCCATCCCTGCTGGTGAACGGCAGGCGATCCAGTGCCGGGCTGATCGCCTGGGCGCTGGTATTGCGCGGCAGCAGCACGCCGAAGCTGCGGTAGATTTCCGAAACGAAGCCGCTGCAGTCGCGGGTATCGTAGTCATGGCCCCAGCCATAGCGCTCACCCAGGAACTTGAACGCCTGCTGCAACAGCCGTCGAGGGGTCAGCGGCAGGTAATCGGCGGCCGTGTCCTGCGAGCGCGGCAGCAGTGCCGGAACCAGCTTCAGTCGTCCATCGGCCTCGCGCACGGGCAGCTGCACCACCCATGAGGCGTGGGCCTGCTGGCCGTTGACCGGCGTGGCCGCAGGCCAGTCGGCCAGCACCGGCAGGCGCACGCCCATGTCCAGCTGCAGGCGCGAGACGCGCGGCTCTTCCGGCGTGTAGACGGTGTGCGCGGTGGCGCCGGTGACGATGCGGTACGGGCCGGCGCTGCCATAGCCGAGCACGCTGGTCTTGTCGCCGGTGGCCACGGCGTCCGTTTCGATCCATGCGCTGTAACGCTCGCTGTGCACGAACAACCAGCGGCCATCGGTGCTGCGATGGACCACGGCGACCTTGTCACCGGGGAACAGCGCCGATTCCTGGAAGCGATCGATATCGGTATCGCCCACCGTGCTGAAGACCCGCTCGCGGGTCGGGAAGGTGCGCAGTGCGGCACGCTTCACCACCAGCCCGTAGTCGGGCGCCACCTGTGCGGGAATCGCATCCAGGCCGAGGTTGGCTTCGATGGCCTTGCGCACTGCCGGTGCGATCGCCTGCCCCTTGGCGTTGTAGAGCGTACGCGTGGGCCAGCTCGACAGCGCCGTGATGCTGCTGCGTACCTGTGCCGCATCCAGCTGGGCGGGCAGGGCGGCGATGTCCTGGATATGGACATCCTCTGCGCGCATCCGTGCGTTCTGCGCCTGGATCTGTGCGCGGTCGAGGATCGGCGCATCGGCATCGTCCAGCCGGGCGGCCCAGTAGTCCGGGGTCAGGTAAGCCTCGTGCAGACCGATCACATACGGCAGCTGCGCGCCCGGATCGGGCGCGGCAGCCTGCACGAAGGCCGGTGCGGCGAACAGGCACAGGGCCAGGGTCAACCGGCGCGGCCACTGCCGGCGCGGTTCGCGGGAAGCCAGGATCATGCGCAGCACACCCTCCTCGAATGCCTTAAGGAATATTTATTCCTTTCGCCTGCGAAAGCAAGAATAAATTATTGACCGGTCCTCCGGCCCGTGTTACACAGCCGTTACCACCCGCGCTTGGGAAGTGTCGCTGTGGATCCTGCCGTTCGCAAACCGCGTCTGCCTGCCGCCGCCGGCCTGTGTGCCGCGCTGCTGCTGTGGGCGTCGGCCACGCACGCGGCAGACGCGCGCGACAGCCGGCAGCTGCAGGTGATCGACCTGATCGACAGCGGGCGCTTCAGCGACGCCCAGGCGCTGCTGGCGACCGGGCACGATGCTGCCGAAGACGCATTCCAGCGCGAGCGCATGCGCCGCATCCGCCTGGATTTTTCCCTCGACGAAGCGGCGGCCAAAGCGGCGGTGCGTCGCTGGATTCCGGATCTGACCGACGAGGAGTTCGCGCGCTGGGACCAGCTGGGGCTGATCGAGCACCTCGATATCGATGGCAGGCGCGCGTACTTCAAGCGCGCGCCCTCAAACCTGTTCCTGCTCAGCGATGAAGCGCGTGCACGCCGCCGCGCCGATGCACCGATGCCGTCTCCGGGCCCGAATGAAGTGCTCAACGCGCACCACGCACGTGTCGTTGCTGCTGCCGGTCAAAGCGGCCAGGGCTCGGTGCTGCCGCAGCGCATCGCGTTCACGCAGTCGCTCACGGTCAAGGCCGATGCGGTCCCGGCGGGCGAAACCGTTCGCGCCTGGATTCCCTATCCGCGCGAGATTCCGGGCCAGCAGGAGCGCGTGCAATGGCTTGGCAGTACACCGGACAAAGCACGCGTGGCACCCGCCGGTACCCTGCAGCGCACCGCCTATCTGGAAGCGAAGGCCGTCGCCGGGCAGCCCACGCGCTTCGAGATCCGTTATGCCGTCACCCTGTTCGCCCGCCACACGGCAATCGATCCGGCCCGGGTGCAGCCGACACCGGCCGACGCCGCGCTGCAGCCTTACCTGAGCGAACACTTGCCGCATGTGCGTTTCACGCCGGCATTGAAACTGTTTTCCGACCAGGTGCTGCAGGGCGAAACACGCCCCTACGAGATCGTGCGCAAGCTGTTCGCGGCGGTCGATCGCATCCCATGGGCCGGCGCACGCGAGTATTCCACCCTCAGCAACATCAGCGACTACGCGCTGCGTGCCGGCCATGCCGACTGCGGCCAGCAGACGCTGCTGCTGATCGCGCTGCTGCGCATGAACGGCATTCCCGCGCGCTGGCAGTCGGGCATGGTGTTCTCCGACGATGGCAGCGGCTACAACAACCTGCATGACTGGGGACAGGTCTATCTGGCGCCGTATGGCTGGCTGCCGATGGATGTGACCACCGGTGCACTGGCCAGCGATGTACCTGCGCTGCGCGATTTCTACCTGGGTGGCCTCGACGGCTACCGCATCGCCTTCAACGACGATTTCGGCCAGCCGTTCGTGCCGGCCAAACAGCATTTCCGCTCGGAAACGGTCGACTCGCAGCGCGGCGAGGCCGAGTGGGCAGGCGGCAACCTGTACTTCGACCAATGGAGCTACGACTTCCAGTGGCAGGTACTGCCCGCCGGGCAACGCTAGCGCGACACACCACCATCGGCACCATTCAATTCTTGCAGGAGAGAGCAGGGGATGAAGGCATACAACATCAAGCGGGCGGCGCTGTGCGTCGCCCTGGGTACCTGTCTGGGCGTGATCGCGCCCGGCGCCTTCGCGCAGGATGGCTCCGTCGCCGGCCGGCTGGTCAGCGATGCCGGCCAGGTTCCCGCCGGCGCCACGGTCACGGTGCGCAATCCGGCCACCGGCTTCGTCCGCTCGGTACAGGCCGATGCCAACGGCAGCTATCGCATTCCGCTGCTGCCGGTGGGCACCTATGAGATGGAGGTGAGCCTGCCCGGCGGCGGTGCCAGCCGCGTCGGCCAGGTCACCGTCGGCCTGGGCAGCGCAACCACCGTCAATGTGCCGCTGGGTGCGGTCAGTACCCTGGGAACGGTGGAGGTGCGCGCGCCGCAGGTGGTATCGATGGTGGATGTGAAGTCCACCGAATCGGCCACCAACATCACCCGCGAGGAGCTGTCGCGCCTGCCGGTGGACCGTGACATCACCGCCGTCGCGCTGCTGGCGCCGGGCGCAGTGAAGGGCAAGGGCTCGCTGGGCGGGCAGGGCATTTCGTTCGGCGGCTCGTCAGTGGCCGAGAACACCGTGTACATCAATGGACTGAACGTCACCGACTTCTACAACCGGGTGGGCTTCTCGTCAGTACCGTTCTCCTTCTACCAGGAGTTCCAGGTCAAGACCGGAGGCTATTCGGTGGAGTTCGGGCGCAGCACCGGTGGCGTCATCAACGCCGTCACCCGCTCGGGCAGCAACGACTTCAAGGCCGGTGCCGAGCTGGTGTTCGAACCCCGCGCGTGGCAGTCGCAGGCCCGCGACCGCTATGACGGCCAAGGCAGCCGTTACATCACCGCCAGCCGCGACGACTACAGCCGCAGTGCGCTCAACGTGTTCGCCTCCGGTGCCCTGGTCCAGGACCGGCTGTTCTTCTTCGGCATGTACGAGGCCCGTGACTACCGGCCAACCTCAACCAACGACGCTGGTACGCGCCTGAGCCAGGGCAAGGCCGATGACCCGTTCTGGGGCGGCAAGATCGACTGGCAGATCACCGACAACCAGATGCTGTCGCTGTTCGGCTTCTCGGACAAGAGCAAGACGCTTACCGATGTCTACAACTACGACTATGCCAGTGGCCAGACGGTAGGTGAGCGCAGCAACCAGATCTACAACACCGTGGGCGGCAGGAACTGGTCGGGCACCTACAGCTGGCAGGTCAACAACGACCTGACCATGAAGCTGATGTATGGCGAGAACAAGCGCAACCGCGCGCAGAGCTCGTTGATGGACGAAAACTGCAACCGCGTGTTCGACAACCGTACCGCCAGCCAGGGCGTGCCCTCGCAGCTGCAGGGCGACCGCAGCTGCACCAGCAGCTCGCTGCTGGAATCGGCACTGGATACGCGCAAGGCCGCACGCGCCGACTTCGAGTGGACCCTGGGCGACCATCTGCTGCGCTTCGGCCTGGACCGCGAAGAGAACACCTCCGACTACAGCCGCGCCTATCCCGGTCCGGGTGGTTTCCGCTACGACATCTACTACCGCACGCCGGGCAGCTCGCTCAATGGGGGCATCGTGCCGGCCAGTGGCCTGGTCGCGCGCACCCGCCGGTATGAAGTGGATGGCTCGTTTGAAACCATCAACTCGGCGTATTACCTGGAAGACAACTGGCAGGTCACCCCGAACCTGCTGCTGAACATGGGCCTGCGCCTGGAAGCCTTCGACAACAAGGGCGGCGACGGCAGCAGCTACATCAAGATCGACGACATGCTGGCCCCGCGCCTGGGCTTCGCGTGGGACGTGCGCGGTGATGGCACCACCAAGGTGTTCGGCAACCTTGGCCGCTACTTCCTGCCGGTGGCCAACGTCATCAACATCAAGCAGGCCGGTGGCTTCCTGGACGAACGCACCTGGTACGAATTCCTCGGCTATAGCGGTGCCGCCAACAACGTGCCGAACCTGGGGGCACAGATCGGGCCGGTCGACAATTCGCAGGGTGATGGCAGCGTGCCGGACCTGCGTGCCGAAGTGAACCGGGACATGGACCCGGTCTACCAGGACGAGGCGATCCTCGGCTTCCAGCAGATGATCAACGAAGCCTGGTCGGTCGGTGCCAGCGTGACCTATCGGCGCCTGCACAACGCGATCGATGACATGAACATCACCGCCACCGGCCAGTGCGGTGCCATCGACAGCGTCTGGATCATGGGCAATCCCGGGCGCAGCAATACCGTCTGGGGCGATACCAACTGCGACGGCAGCAACGACGGCTGGATCAGCATCGATACGTCGAAGGAAGGCTGGGCGCTGTATGACGATGACGGCAACTATGTTGGCCAGCGCGGCTGGGTGAAGCCCAAGCGCGACTACAAGGCGCTGGAGTTGCAGGTCGATCGCGCCTGGGATGGCAAGTGGGGCTTCAATGCGTCCTATACGCTGGCCTACGGCCGTGGCAACGCCGAAGGCCCGGTCAACTCCGATACCGACTTCGCCGATGCCGGTCGTACCGAGAACTTCGACAACCCCTGGGTGAACTACCGCGGCTATGGCTACCTGGCCAATGACCGGCGGCATCAGTTCAAGTTCCGTGGCAGCTATGCGTTGACCGAGAACCTGAGCGTGGCGGCGACGCTGGGCGTGCAGTCGGGCAGCCCGATCACCCGCTTCGGCGCCGGCAATCCGTTCGACGATACCGACTTCCACAGCTATTACGTGTGCGTGTCCAACTGCCAGGCGAGTGTGCCGTCCGAGCGCGTGTTCGTGCATTCCCCGCGCGGTGGCGATGGCCGCACGCCGTGGACCTACGACCTCGACGTCAGCGTGTCGTACAAGGTGCCGATCCCCACCGACCTGCGCCTGAAGCTGGCGGTGTACAACGTACTCAACCAGCAGCGTGTGGTGACGGTGGACCAAGACTACGAGCCGCAGGACAGCATCGGTACGCCGAACCCGCTGTATCGTTATGGCACCGGCTTCCAGTCGCCGCGCTATGCGCAGCTGACGGTGACCTGGAGCTACTGACGGTGTGCCCGCGCCGCTCGAAGGGGCGGCGCGGGCAATGACACAAGGGAGCGGGCCTGTGCTTCAGCTGATCGTCCTTGCTGCACTTGCCACCTCGCCTGCTGCGCCGGCGGAGCCCGCGCGCTTTGATGCCGATATCGCCACCGTTGTCGCACGCGAGCACCTGCCTGGGGTGGCGGTGGCGGTGGTGGACCAGGGACAGGTGGTGTACCGCCATGCCAAGGGCATGCGGGGCGATGGCGGTCGCATTGACGAGGACACGCTGTTCAAGATCGCCTCCAACAGCAAGGCGATGACCGCCGCGCTGCTGGCACGGCTGGTGCAGCAGGGCCGGCTGCGCTGGGATGACCCCGTGCAGCGGCATCTGCCCGGCTTCCGCATGCACGACGCCTGGGTGGGGCAACAGATGCAGGTGCGTGATCTGCTGATCCACAACAGTGGCCTGGGGCTGGGCGCCGGTGACCTGATGCTGTGGCCCGAGCCCAATGCCTTCACCCGCGCCGACATCATCGCCGGGCTTGCGCATCTGAAACCCGTCACCAGCTTCCGCAGCGGCTATGCCTACGACAACCTGATGTACGTGGTCGCCGGTGAAGTGGCTGCTGCCGCAGGGGGCAAGCCCTATGACCAGCTGATGCGCGAGCAGGTGTTTGAGCCGCTGGGCATGGCCCGTTGCCAGGTCGGCCGCTGGTCGGTGCGCGACGTCGGCAACGTCGCCCAGCCGCATGCGCGGCGCGACGGCCGCACGACGGTGGTCAACGCCGACGGTGAGATCAGCGCCGATCTGCCATCGATGGCGGCCGGTGGCATCCGCTGCTCGCTGCGCGACATGACGCGCTGGATGCAGGTGCTGCTGGATCCCGACCTGGTGCCGGACTGGCTGGACACGCCACAGCGGCGCGCGCTGTGGACGCTGCACATGCCGATGCCGCTGGGTGACATGCAGCGGCGCTGGGACAACGCACACGTCCACGGCTATGGCTACGGCTGGCGCCTGTCGGACATCGATGGCCACTGGAAGGTGGCGCATACCGGCACCCTGTCCGGCATGTATTCGTCGCTGGCCCTGCTGCCCGACCGTGGCATCGGCGTGGTGATCCTGATCAATGGCGAGGGCGAGCAGGCACGTACGGCGCTGATGCAGTCGATGCTGAAGGCGTACACCGCGCCGCAGGACCGCAGGCGTGCCGCCGACTACCTCGATGAACTGGAGCGCGCGCAGGCGTCCAAGCGTGCGCAGGGGCATGTGGCGCCTTCGACGGAAGGTGCGCGCGCCGTATCCGGCACGGCCTTGCCGCAGTGGCAGGGCCGCTATGCGGATCCATGGCTGGGAACCGCCTGGCTGTGCCCAGGCCCCGACGGCCTGCGGTTCCGCGTGGAGAAATCGCCTCGCCTGCAGGCCCGGGTGATGCAGCTGCAGCAGCGTTGGCTGCTGCGTTGGGATACGCTGGATGAGGACGCGCAGGCGTGGCTGCAGCCCGGCGATGGCCCGGTGCCGTCCCTGCAACTGCGCGCGATCGACCCGGACATCGACTTCAGCTATGACTTCCAGGATCTGCATTTCACTCGCACTGGCGACTGCACTGGCGAGCCCCGCGCACGCCAGTGAGGCGCCGCGCATATCGTCGGCCACCGATGCGTCGCAGGCCGGGCTGGTGGAGATCCGCACGGTGTCGCCGGGAATCGAGCTGGACATCCGCTATGCCGGCGCCGGCAACTTCACGGGCGCACGCGTGCCTGGCTATGAAGCGCCGGCCTGTTATCTGCTGGCGCCGGTCGCGACCGCACTGGCACGGGTCGAAGCGGATCTGCGCGCGCAGGGCTTCGCTCTGCGCATCTACGACTGCTATCGCCCGGTGCGCGCGGTGCAGGCGTTCGTGGCCTGGGCACATGACCCCGCGGAGCAGTCACGCAAGTCACTGCAGTATCCGGATCTGGAAAAGCCGCAGCTGTTGAGCGAAGGCTACATCGCCGAGCGCTCGGGCCACAGTCGCGGCGCCACCGTGGACGTCGGCCTGCTGGCGTGCCGGCGCGACACGTGCACGCCGCTGGACATGGGCACCGATTTCGATTTCTTCGGTCCGCGGGCGCACACCGCGGCCGAGGGACTCAATGACGCACAGCGGGCCCACCGTGCCCGTCTGCTGCAGGCGATGGCCCGGCATGGCTTCAGCAACTATGCGCAGGAGTGGTGGCACTACACGCTGCAGCCCGAGCCGGACCCGATGACCGCCTACGACGTGCCCGTTCGATAGCAGCACCGGCGGGTCCGCGCCGCCGAGACCCTCCGTCGTACACTGGCCGCCTTTCCCCTCCTGCGCACCCGATGAATCTTCCCCTGCATTTCGGCCTGCTCGGTACCCTGGAAGCTGGCGCCATCGCATTGCTGGTTGGCCTGCTGGTGTACCTGCTCTGGCATCGGCTGTGCCGCCTGCTGCACTGGACGGTAGGCCATGCCATCGGCTGGTCGTGCGTCATCGCCGTGGTGATCTCGGCCGGCATCGATGCATGGAAGCTCTTCTACATGGGAATCGTGCGGCTGGAGTCGCCGCTGTATGCGCGGTTGTTCCTGGCCACCATCCACGATCCGAACGAACTCGGCAGCCGCGTGGTGCTGGAGATTGCCGGAGCGCTCGCCGGTGTGGCGCTGGGATGGGTGTTGTTCAGTTCGCGGTCATCGTCCCAGAACGTCGAATGACGCAGGTTTTTCGTTGCCTGCGGGTTAAATCCAAGGGCGTTGAATGTTCGCCTTATGGGCCGATCACTCCACCCTAACCACCGCGCTAATGCATGCACGCCGGGCAGTGGTTAACCGCGCGTGTGGATGACGGTCGCGGCGCAAAATCGATTCAGAAACGGGGTGGCAGGGTAGGTGCCGTGCGGAAACAACAGGCCGCGCAACACCACCCCAAGGAGACATCCCTGATGACCATTCGCAACCGCAAGCCCCTGATCGCCCTGATTGTCGCCGCCGGCAGCGTACTGGCCATTCCGGCCATGGCACAGACCGCGCAGCAGCAGGCCGCACAGGCGCAGAATGATGCAGCGCAGGCCCAGCAGGCCGCCGCGCAGGCAGGCCAGGCCGCGAACCAGGCCACTGACGCAGCGGCGGCCGCGTCGGCGCAGGCCAGCGGCGGCGGCCAGACCTGGGCCAGCATCGATACCGACGGCAACGGCACCATCAGCAAGTCCGAGGCACAGGTCAACGCCGGGCTTGCCCAGGTGTTCGACCAGGCCGATGCCAACAAGGACGGCGAGCTGAGCGCCGATGAGTACAAGGCCTATGTGGCCGCCCAGCAGGCCGGTGCCGGCGGCGCCGCACAGGGCCGCTGATCCACCGTTGATTCGGGACAACCGGTGCATGGGTACCCGGGCGGCGCCAGCCGCCCGGGTTTTTTTCGCCCTCGCCGCGCCTGTATCCTTGTCCGATGAACACCTCCACGCCTGCGCCCGCGCGCGCCATCGGCCTGGTCGGTTTTGACGGTGACGACACGCTGTGGAAGAGCGAGGACTACTACCGCAAGGCCGAGCAGGACTACCTTGACCTGCTGTCGCGCTACATCGACGTGCACGACACCCAGACCGCCCGTCACCTGCTGGAAGTGCAGCAGCGCAACCTGGGTGTGTTCGGTTACGGCGTGAAAGGCATGGCGCTGTCGATGATCGAGGCGGCCATCGACATCACCGGCCAGCGCATCGAGGCCAGGGACATCCAGCGCATCCTCGATATCGGCCACGACACCCTGCGCCATCCGGTCGAGCTGATCGACGGTGTGCGTGAATCGGTGGCGGCCATCGCCGAGCACTATCCGGTGGTGCTGATCACCAAGGGCGACCTGTTCCACCAGGAAGCGAAGATCAACGTCGCCCGGCTGCATGAACTGTTCCCGCGCATCGAGATCGTCTCGGAGAAGGACCCGGCAACCTATGCCCGCGTGCTGGCCGAGTTCGACCTGCCGATCGAGCGCTTCGTGATGGTCGGCAATTCGCTGCGCTCGGACATCGAGCCGGTGGTCACGCTGGGGGGCTGGGGCATCCATACGCCCTATGCGGTCACCTGGGCGCATGAGACCCAGCATGGCGTGGCCGACGACGAGCCGCGCATGGTCAGCGCCGATACCGCCTGGGACTGGCCGGCCGCACTGGCCGCGATCGAAGCCAAGGCCAGCGTCGCGGCCTGACAGGGCGCGACGGCTGCGGCAGAATCGGGGCATGAATGCTCGCCTGCTCACGCTGCTGATGCTCCTGCTGCTGGCGCCGGCCACCGTGCTGGCACAGCAGACGGCCGAACGCTCGGCGGCCTATGAGGTGGACACCGGCGACCGCTGGATCGACGCCCAGCTGCGCGACATCAACCACTACGCCGAGCGCTACCCCGATGCCTTCCTCGACGAGGTCTCGCGCTATGCCGATGTGCCGCGTGGCTATGTCAGCGCGCTGTTCAGCACCCACGGCTGGCAGGCGGGTGATCTGTACTTCGCCTGCTTCTGGGCCAAGGCCAGCGGCCAGACCTGCCGCGACAGCGTGCGTGCCTTCAGCCGTGACCCGGCTGGCGGCTGGCAGGCCGTGGTGAAGCGGATGCCCAAGGCACCGGACAACCTGCACTACCGCGCCGTGCGCCACGCCATCGTGGCCAGCTATGAGCATTGGGACCGGCCGATCACCCTGGATGCCACCCTGAAGCGCCAGCTCAACCGGTAGCGCCGTTCCGCTCCATGCTGCTCTGCATATCGCCGCCGGCCCCGCGCTCCGGCGACAATACGGGTTCGAGCTGTTCCCCGTTCCCGTAATCGAGTGACTGATGAGCGCCTCTTTCGTTTCGCCTGATGTGATCCGCCGCCTGTTCGCCCAGGCCATGTCCCGCATGTACCGCACCGAAGTGCCGCTGTACGGCACGCTGGTGGAACTGGTGGAGCGGATCAACGCGCAGGTGCTGGCGCAGGACCCGGCATTGGCTGCGCAGCTGCAGCGCAACGATGAGCGCGGCCGGCTGGACGAGGAGCGGCACGGCGCGATCCGCGTCGGCACCGTGCAGG
This sequence comes from Stenotrophomonas sp. 112478_Sma, assembly GCF_056479905.1. Classification (NCBI taxonomy): domain Bacteria; kingdom Pseudomonadati; phylum Pseudomonadota; class Gammaproteobacteria; order Lysobacterales; family Lysobacteraceae; genus Stenotrophomonas; species Stenotrophomonas sp. 112478_Sma. The sequence goes on from NZ_CM151072.1 coordinate 418,230, forward strand.
AGCTGGCCACCCTGCGCCGCCTGTTCGCGGTGATGGGCATGTTTCCGGTCGGCTACTACGACCTGTCGGTGGCCGGGGTGCCGGTGCATTCCACCGCGTTCCGCCCGCTCACCGGTGGGGCGCTGGCGCAGAATCCGTTCCGCGTGTTCACCTCGCTGCTTCGCCTGGAACTGATCGAGGACGAGGCCCTGCGTGCGCAGTCGGCACAGATCCTGGCCCGCCGCCGCATCTTCACCGATGCCGCCCTGGCCCTGATCGACCAGGCCGAGCGCGATGGCGGGCTGTCGCAGCACGACGCCGAGCGCTTCGTGGCGGAGGCGCTGGAGACCTTCCGCTGGCACGGTGACGCCACCGTCGACCTGCCGACCTACCATGCGCTGCACCAGGCACACCGGCTGGTGGCCGACGTGGTCAGCTTCCGTGGCCCGCACATCAACCACCTGACCCCGCGCACGCTGGACATCGATGCCGCGCAGGCAGCGATGATCGAGCAGGGGATGGCCGCCAAGGCGGTCATCGAAGGTCCGCCGCGCCGCGCCTGTCCGATCCTGCTGCGGCAGACCAGTTTCAAAGCGCTGGAAGAAGCCGTGCATTTCCCCGATGAGCAGGGCGGTGATGCCGGCACCCACACCGCGCGGTTCGGCGAGATCGAGCAGCGTGGCCTGGCCCTGACGCCGAAGGGGCGCGCGCTGTACGACCAGCTGCTGGCGCAGGCGCGCAACAGCGAAGGTGCGGGCAGCACCGGTGGCGACTATGGCCAGCGCCTGCAGGCAGCGTTCGCAGCGTTCCCGGACGACCATGACACCCTGCGCCGCGAGGGTCTGGGCTACTTCCGCTACCAGCTGACCGAGGCCGGCCGCGCCGCGCCTGGCGGGATCGGTGACCTGCCGGCGGAAGCCCTGATCGCGGCGGGGCTGGTGGTGGCCGACCCGATCGTCTACGAGGATTTCCTGCCGGTCAGCGCCGCAGGCATCTTCCAGTCGAACCTGGGGGGCGAAGAGCAGCGCGCCTATGCCGCACATGCCAACCGCGAAGCGTTCGAGCAGGCGTTGGGCGTGCCGGTGAACGATGAGTTCGACATCTACGAGCGCCTGCAGGCCGAATCACTGGCGAGCCTGCGCAGTTGATGCGTCGGTCGCCGGGCATGGCCCGGCGCTACCAGGGACAATGCAACGGTAGCGCCGGGCCATGCCCGGCAAAGCGGCGAAGGATGCAGCGGTAGCGCCGGGCCATGCCCGGCGAAACGGCGAAGGATGCAGCGGTAGCGTCGGGCCATGCCCGGCGAAGCGGCGAAGGATGCAGCGGTAGCGCCGGGCCATGCCCGGCGAAGCGGCGAAGGATGCAACGGTAGCGCCGGGCCATGCCCGGCGAAACGGCGAAGGACGCAACGGTAGCGCCGGGCCACGCCCGGCGAAACGGCGAAGGATGCAGCGGTAGCGCCGGGCCATGCCCGGCGAGACGGCGAAGGATGCAACGGTAGCGCCGGGCCATGCCCGGCGAAGCGGCGAAGGATGCAGCGGTAGCGCCGGGCCATGCCCGGCGAAACGGCGAAGGATGCAGCGGTAGCGCCGGGCCATGCCCGGCGAAGCGGCGAAGGATGCAGCGGTAGCGCCGGGCCATGCCCGGCGAAACGGCGAAGGACGCAACGGTAGCGCCGGGCCATGCGCGGCGAGACGGCGAAGGATGCACGGGTAGCGCCGGGCCATGCCCGGCGAACCCTATGCCTCAACCCTTCATCGTGCCCGTATCGAGCCACCGCTGGTGCCAGGACAACGCTTCCGGCAGCAGGTGCGGGGTGTGCTTGCCATAGCTCTCACGGCTGGCGCGGTCGAAGTAGTCCTGCAGCTGCGGGCGGAAATCCGGGTGCGCGCAGCGGTCGATCAGCACCTGCGCACGCTTGCGCGGGGTCAGGCCGCGCAGATCGGCCAGGCCCTGCTCGGTGACGATCACCGAGACATCGTGTTCGGTGTGGTCGACGTGGCTGGCCATCGGCACGATCGCCGAGATGGTGCCGTTCTTCGCCGTGGACGGGCTGAGAAACGCCGACAGGAACCCGTTGCGGGCAAAGTCACCAGAGCCGCCGATGCCGTTCATGATCCGCGTGCCCATCACGTGCGTCGAATTGACGTTGCCGTACAGGTCCACCTCGATCATGCCGTTCATGCCGATGCAGCCCAGCCGGCGCACGAGCTCGGGATGGTTGGAGATTTCCTGCGTGCGCATGATGATGCGCTCGCGGTAGAAGTCGATGTTCTCCTTGAACGTCTCGTTGGCCTGCGGGCTCAGCGCGAAGCCCGTGCACGAGGCATAGCTCAGCACGCCGTCGCGCAGCAGGTCGAGCATGCCGTCCTGGATCACCTCGGTGAACGCGGCCAGATCACGGAAACCACTGCTGGCCAGGCCTGCCAGCACCGCATTGGGGATGTTGCCCACGCCGGACTGCAGCGGCAGCAGGTTCGGCGGCAGCCGGCCGTGCTTCACTTCGTGCTTGAGGAAGTCGATCAGGTGCGCGGCGATCTGCTCGCTGGTCGCATCGATGGGGCTGAACGGGCTGTTGCGGTCCGGGCCGTTGGTGCGGACCACCGCCACGATCTTGTCCGGGTCGCAGCGCAGCGCGGTATCGCCGATGCGGTCGTTGGCGTTGACCAGCGGAATCGGCTTGCGATGCGGCGGCAGTGCGGTGCCGTAGTAGATGTCATGCATGCCATCGACGCCGGCCGGCTGCCACTCGTTGACCTCGACGATCACCTTCTTCGCCAGGTCCAGCCAGGTCTTGTTGTTGCCGACCGAGGTGGACGGCACCAGCGAGCCGTCCTCGCGGATGGCCGAGACTTCCACCACGGCGGTGTCGATCTCGCCGTAGAAGCCGAACCAGACGTGCTGGGCGACGTGGCTGAGGTGGATGTCGATGTAATCCAGCTTGCCTTCATTGATGCGGTTGCGCGCATCCGGGTCGCTCTGGAAGGGCATGCGCATGGCGATGCCATCGGCCTTGGCCAGCGCACCGTCCAGCTCCGGCGCGGTGGAGGCGCCGGTCATCAGCTTGATCTGGAAGGGCTGGCCCTGGGCATGCACCGCTTCGATGCGGCGCGCCAGTTCCACGGGGACGGCCTTGGGATAGCCCGAGCCGGTAAACCCGCTCATGGCCACGGTTTCACCCGGCTGGATCAGCGCGGCTGCGGCCTCGGCGGAGACCACGCGGTCGCGGAGACGCGCGTTGGCGATGCGATCAACAGACATGACGACAGTGTTTCTGGGGGGAGCCTCGATTATCGGCCATCCCCCGGCGTACGGGGGGGCTACCTTCGTGGAATGGCTTTTCGCGGGCGGGGCTATCCATACCCGCCGGTTCTGTTTTGCAGTGCAGCGTGCAAAGTCCTTTCGCAGCCCGCAGGATGGCCCTGCATCCCGACGTGGGGGAGGGAGCAGAGCCCGCTGGCAGTTCGCTGCAAGCGGGCTTTTTTATTGCCCGCTGCCCAGGATGAATGCGCGCGATGGACGGCGGCGCAGCGACTTCCCGCCGTTGGCAAAGGCGCCCGGCGCCGCGAGAATCAACGCATGACCCTCGCCCCCGCCGAACTGCCCGCCGCGCTGCAGCCCCTGGTTGATCGTGCCCTGTCGCGCCTGGCCCAGGTGGTTCCGGAACCGATTCCGGCCGACCTGCGGCCCCTGCTGACCCACCTGGCCATCGCCAGTGACTTCGCTCTGGACACGCTGGTGCGGCAGCCCGGCCTGTTGTCGCAATTGGCCCAGCCGGGGTGCCCGCCGTTGCCGACGCCGGTGCTCGACCCGGTGCAGCCCGGTGAATGGCCGGCGCAGCTGCGGCGTTGGCGTGCAGCGATGTCGACGCGCCTGGTCTGGCGCGATCTGGTCGGGTTGGATGACGTGGCGCAGACCCTGGCCGGCGCCACCGCCCTGGCCGAAGACTGCCTGCGGCTGGCGCTGGACGCCCTGCAGCAGGAATTCGCACAGCGCCACGGCGTGATCCGTGATGACGAGGGCCGCGTCGAGCAACTTGTCGTATTTGGCCTGGGCAAGCTCGGCGGTGGCGAACTCAACTTCAGCTCCGACATCGACCTGGTCTACGCCTACCCGCAGGGCGGTGAATCGGACGGACCGCGTCCGCTGGCCGCCGAAGAATACTTCGCGCGGCTCGGCCAGCGCCTGGCCAAGCTGCTGGATGAAACCACCGTCGATGGCTTCAGCCACCGCGTCGACCTGCGCCTGCGCCCGTTCGGCAGTGCCGGCCGCGTTGCGCTGTCGTTCGCTGCGATGGACCAGTACTTCCAGCGGGAGGGCCGCGACTGGGAACGCTACGCCTGGTTGAAGGCACGTGCCGTGGCCGGTGATATCGCCGCCGGTGAGGCGTGGCTGCAGACGCTGCGCCCGTTCGTCTATCGACGCTATCTGGACTTCACCGCGCTGGACGGACTGCGCGAGATGAAGGCTGCGATCACGGCTGAAGTCGCCCGCCGCGAACTGCATGAAGACATCAAACGCGGTGCCGGTGGCATCCGCGAAATCGAATTCCTGTGCCAGGCACTGCAGCTGATCCGTGGCGGCCGCGAACCGGCCCTGCGTGAACGTCGCCTGCTGGTGGCGCTGCACGCGCTGGTGGCGGCGGGCCAGATCGCGCCCGAAGACGGCGCATCGCTGGAGCAGGCCTACCTGTTCCTGCGCCGCCTGGAGAACCGGCTGCAGATGCTGCGCGATGCGCAGACGCATGTGCTGCCCAGCGATGCGATCGACCGCGAGCGCATCGCCCTCGGCCTGGGTTACCCGGACTGGGAGGCGCTGCGCGCCGCACTGACCGTGCAGCAGCAGCGGGTCAGCACCGAGTTCGCTGCGTTGCTGGCACCGCGCAAGGGCCAGGCGGCGCCGGATGCGCTGGCCAACTACTGGCGCAGCCTGCCGGGTGGCAGTGACGCGCCGTTGCTGGCCGAAGCCGGTTTCCTCGATGCGAACGGCGCCGATCAGTCGCTGCGCGATTTCGCGCAGAGCACCGGCGTGAAGTCGCTGTCCGACGCCGCGCGCGCGCGGCTGGACCGCGTGCTGCCGGCGCTGCTGCACGCCGCCACGCGCTCGCCGCAACCGGATGCCGCGCTCAAGCGCGTACTCGGCCTGCTGCAGGCGGTGCTGCGCCGGACCAGTTATCTGGCCCTGCTGGACGAACAGCCCAGTGCGCTGGCGCGGCTGGTGGATGTGCTGGCGCGCAGCGCGCTGCTGGCCGAGCGCCTGGCGGCCTATCCGTTGCTGCTGGACGAACTGCTGGACGTGCGCGTGTCCGGCCCGATGCCGGATGCGGCCGGCATGCTGGCCGAATGCCAGCAGGCGTTGACGGTCGAAGATCCGGAGGCCGCATTGCGCTGGCTCAACGAAACCCGGCTGGCCCTGAGTTTCCGCATGGCGATGGCCACGCTGGACGGCCGCCAGGGCGCGGTCGACAGCACCCGCCAACTGGCCGAGCTGGCGCAGGCGGTGGTGGTCACGGTGCTGGCCATGGCCGAGTCCGACATGCAGGCCGCGCACGGGGGCATTCCCGGCGGGCGCTTTGCGATCATCGGCTATGGCAGCCTGGGGGGCCTCGAACTCGGCTTCGGTTCCGATCTGGACCTGGTGTTCCTGCACGACCATCCGGTGGGCGTGGAGACCAGCGATGGCGCGCGCGCGCTGGAGCCGGGACGCTGGTACGCGAGGCTGGCACAGAAGGTGATGGCCCTGCTCGGCGCGGTCACCGCCGCCGGTCGCCTGTACGACATCGACGTGCGCCTGCGGCCGGACGGCGGCAAAGGCTCGCTGGTCTCGTCGCTGGCCAGTTACACCGAATACCAGCGCGAACGCGCGTGGACCTGGGAGCATCAGGCGCTGGTGCGCGCGCGCGGCGTGGCCGGTGATGCCAGCCTGCTGGCCGACTTCGAGCAGGTGCGTGCGCAGACCCTGGGCCGTGCACGCGACCCCGCCACCCTCTATGCCGATGTGCTGAAGATGCGAGGGCGCATGCGCACCGAACTGGACCGCAGCGATGCCGCGCGCATCGACCTGAAGCAGGGCGCCGGTGGCGTGGTGGACCTGGAGTTCCTGCTGCAGACCGGTGTGCTCGAGCGCAGTGCACAGGTACCGGCGCTGCTGTCACCCCGCGATACGCCGTCATTGATCGATGCACTGGCCGCAGCGGAATTCCTGCCGGTTGCCACCGCGCAGGCACTGCACGCTGCGCATGCCACTCTGCTGGATGTGGGCCTGGCCTGCACGCTGGACCGTCGCCCGCGGCTGGCACCGACCACACCGGCCATCGAAGCGGCCTGCGCAGCAATCAGTGCGGCCTGCCGGGCGGCCGGCCTGCCGTTCGGCTGATCGGCAGCGAGGCCGCCGGGCATGGCCCGGCGCTACCCGAACAGGCGCGCTGCGCCATGCCGGCGTCATCCAAACAAACGCAGCGGTAGCGCCTGGCCATGCCCGGCGGAATCACCGCGCGCTTTCCGCGCGCAGCGGCGCCATCTTCCACAGCAGCGCGCGGAACGGCGCCAGCAGGCACACGCCGATGGCCAGCTTCACGGCCAGATCGCCTGCCGCCCAGCTCACCCACGGCAGACTGGAACCGGCAAAGGCGATCGACCAGAAGATCGTGGTGTCCACCGTCGCGCTGCAGGTGGTGGCTACCATCGGCGCACGCCACCAGCTGCCCCGGCGCAGGCGGTCGAATACGGTGATGTCCAGCAGCTGCGCCACGATGAAGGCCGAGCACGATGCGATGGCGATGCGCGGCGTCGCCACCCAGACCGACAACAGCACCGCCACCGCGAAACCGATCCAGGCCACGCGCCGGGCGGGTCCCGGGCCGAAGCGACGGTTGATCAGATTGCTCACCAGGAACGCGACGGGATAGCTGAACGCACCCCAGGTCAGCCAGTCGTTGATCGGGTACTGCACCAGCACGTTCGACAGCAGCACCACCGCGCCCATCGCCAGCACGGCCAGCACCAGGGCGCGCGGGGTCAGCGGGGCAAAAACGGGGGCAGGACGCACGGACATGGCGAGCCAGGAGGACAAGGGGAATCGCCCATTATCCGCCCGGCCAAAGGCAAATCCAAAACCACCCGTTCAGGAACACACCAGCCGTCAACGGTGGGGCGTTACCCCAATGCCAGCCGCGCCCTGACCTCGGCGGCGATGCGCGCGGTTTCGCGCAGCGGCTCGATGCGGTCGTACTGCCAGTCCAGCCAGCGTGTCTGCAATCGCCCGCGCTCGTGCAGCTGCAGCTGGAAGCGCGCCAGCCGCCCTTGTACGGTATCGGCCAGCGCCACCATCACCGGCATGCGCGTGGCGCAGGCTTCAGAGAGCAGGTTCACCGAATCGGGCGATACCACCACCCGGTTGGCCCAGCCGAGCAGGCCGCCATACGGATTCACCCCGTCGCCGCCATCGCCCCAGATCACGTGCGGCAGGTCGGCGAAGGTCGCGCGCAGGATCTCGGCCAGTGCCGGCGGGGTGCGTCGCGAGGTGGTGGCCAGCAGGCTGCCGCCTTCGCTGCGGATCTGCGCGGCCAGGGCGCGGAACACACCGACCATCGCCGTTTCGTCCCACGGCGCCAGCGGCGTCGGGCCGCCCACCAGCAGTGCAGTGCGCGGACCGGGCAGGGTGCTGAAGCCGGCGAACGCGGCCCGTCCCCAGGCCAGCCAGTCGTCATCGACCGGGTTGAGGCTGCCGATCAAGGTCAGCACATTGCTGCCGCGCAGGCGATCATGCTCGGGTACCACCACCACGTCCCAATGCCTGGCGCCGATGCGCGGGTCGAGGATCTGCACCACCTGCGTGCCGCGGGCGCGCAGCACGCGCAGCGCACCGGCGGCCTGGCGTCCACAGCCGATCGCCAGCGCGGGGCGCTTGGCAGCCAGCGCCGCGAACGCATCGCCGTAGCCGTTCACGTCACCGGGCAGGCGCCGTGGTGACATCCAGCGCCAGGGCGCCCGAGGCTGCAGCACCACCGGCCGATAGGTACCCTGGCGCAACGCCGAGGCCAGCGCGACCGCCTGGCGGACATTGCCTGCACGGCCATCGGTGACCGTCCACGGTGCGCTCGATCGTTTCACCATTGGCATTAATTCGTTTCAGCCCTGCTGGGTGTTGCAACAGTCGCGACACTCTACACTGCGGCTGGTCGTTTCGCCCCGCGTTGTCCGCGGGCACTGACTCCCCTTCGCCGCCCTGGAGATGCACCGATGTCCCACGCGCTTGACGCCGCCGCACTGGATCAGCTGTTCCGCACCGCCCGCACCCAGAATGCCTTCCTCGACACCCCGGTGGACGACAGCCTGCTGCAGGAACTGTACGAGCTGGTGAAGTGGGGCCCAACCGCGGCCAACGCCAGCCCGGCGCGCTTCGTGTTCGTGAAGTCGGCCGAAGCCAAGGCCAAGCTGGCCCCCGCGCTGTCCGAAGGCAACCATGACAAGACCATGGCCGCACCGGTCACCGTCATCATCGGTTTCGACCTGGATTTCCACGAGAAGCTGCCGTACCTGTTCCCGCACGCCGACGCCAAGTCCTGGTTCGACGGCCCGCAGGAAGGCCGCCACGAGGCCGCCATCCGCAACGGCAGCCTGCAGGGCGCCTACCTGATCCTGGCCGCGCGCGCGCTGGGCCTGGATGCCGGCCCGATGTCCGGCTTCGACCCGGCCAAGGTCGATGAAGCCTTCTTCGCCGGCACCAGCATCAAGTCGAATTTCCTGGTCAACCTGGGGTACGGTGACCCGGCGGGCCTGTTCCCGCGCCTGCCGCGTCTGTCGTTCGACGAAGCGGCGCGCATCGCGTAAGTCGCTGTATCGGTTTCGGGCCCGCCGGTTGCGGCGGGCCATTGCTGCACCCTGTACCCACCCTACGATCCGGAGAGTTCCTCAGATGAGCGCCACCCGTAAACTGCTGCTGCCGCTGGCCCTGACCCTGGCCATCGCCGCCTGCTCCAAGCCGGCCGATACCGCTGCCCCGGCCGCTGATGCCGCCGCTCCGGCCGCCACCGAACAGCCGGCCGCCACCCCGGCTGCCGATGCTTCCGCTGCCGCGCCCGCCGCCGAAGCGATCCAGATCGCCTCGGGCACCTACAAGCTCGACCCGAGCCACACCGACGTGCTGGCGCAGTGGAGCCACTTCGGCTTCTCCAACCCGAGCGCACACTTCGGCAACGCTGAAGGCACCCTGGTGTACGACGCCGCCGACGTGACCAAGTCCACCGTGGAAGTGAAGCTGCCGCTGAGCGGCCTCAACAGCTTCACCGCCAAGTTCGACGAGCACCTGAAGAGCGCCGATTTCTTCGACGCTGCCAAGTTCCCGGCGGCCACCTTCAAGAGCACCAAGGTGGAATCGGCCGGCACCAACAAGCTGACCGTCACTGGCGATCTGACCATCAAGGACATCACCAAGCCGGTGACCCTGGACGTCACCATCAACGGCGGCGGCGAGCACCCGATGGCCAAGGTTCCGGCCGCCGGCTTCGATGCCACCACCACCCTCAAGCGCAGCGATTTCGGCGTGGGCGCCTACGCCCCGAACGTCAGCGATGAAGTGAAGATCCGCATCACCACCGAAGCCACCGGCGAGAAGCCGGCCGCTTGATGCACCCCGCTCACTCGTCGTGAGAAGGCAGAAGGCCCGCTGCGAAGCGGGCCTTCTTTTTTGAGCGCGGGCAACGCGCGTTGGCCGCTACCGGGTACGTGCGCTCAGCGCAGCGCGCCCAGCCATGCTGCACACGCCTCGCTCGGGCTCTGCTTGGCCTTCACCGTCATGCCACTCACCCGCACGAAGGTCTGCGCGGCCTGCGCCACCACCTGACGTGCGATCAACGCGGCCTGCCTGGTCGCCGCCTGCTGCTTGCGCAGCTGCACGATATGCACCGACGGCCGGCCCACCGGCGCGTACTTCTGGTCGCGGCGCAGCACATCGGCCACCTGCGCCACTTCGTACTCGGCCTGCAGGAACCGGCGTTCGGCGTCCAACAGGTCCCGCAGCGGTGCACGCAGGGCGGCCGGATCAGCGAAGGCCGCCAGCGCGCCATCACAGGCGTCGTCGTCGTTGAAGCGGGAGCGCAGCGCATCGACGCCGGCCAAGGTCAGTTTGCCCACAGGGGCCTCGTTGCAACTGGAAAGGAGCGCGATTGTCGCATCTGCCCGGGTCGATCCGATGCCGGCGTCATGCGCCGCTCCGTGGGACAAGGGGTCTGACCCCGTGGCATGGGCCGAAGAGCCACCGAGGGTTAACCCGGTCCTACAATCGCCTGCTGTTTCATCCACGGAAGGTAAGGCCATGCAGGACGTGCAGTACTGGTTGAACGAATTCTGGGCCGGGTTGAGCGTGCTCGATCTGGCAGTGGGCAGCGTGCTGGGCGCGCTGCTGGGCCTCATGGTCGGCCTGGCCGGCTGGTACGCGCTGCGCCGCCGCGGCTGGTTGCAGCGGCGCAGGCGTTGGCATCACTGGCTGCTGGCCAGTTACGCGCTGCTGTTGCCGCTGGGCACCGCCTTCTTCGGCCTGCAGCTGGGTTTCACCGCGGGCGCACACCGCGCGCTGCTCCAGCAGATGGACCATTTCCAGCCGCATCTGCAGACGCTCGTGGCCCAGTGGAGCCACGGGTTCACCGACTCGCTTGACGACCCGCGCATGCGCGATGCGCTGCACAGCGAAGGCACGGTGGGCGATGTGGCCGAAGCGGTCGCCTCGGCCTACCTCAGCGAACACCCGCTGCCGGTACTGGATCGCCTGGGTGACGGCGTACTGGCACGCGCCAGTGGCTGGGTGATCGGCAAGGTGCGCGAAGGCGTGCTGCGCGGCCTGGTGGAAGACACCCTGGTGGACAAGGCCGGTGTACTGGGCGTGGAGCCGACGGTGGTGCGCGAAGCGCTGACGATGCGCGTGGACGAACTGCTGCACACCCGCGGCGTGTTGCGGCTGGTGAAAGCGCAGATCAACGGCATGATGCCGGGCGTGTATTTCGGCCTGCTGCTGCCGTGGCTGGTCGTTGTGCTGCTGATGGCGCTGGAAATCTGGGCCGCGCACCGGTTCGGATGGCGACAGGAGCGCATGCCGGTGGCTGCCTGCTGCAGAGCCGGGCCATGCCCGGCTCACGCAGACTGAGGCAAACGCGGCGCGCTCAGTCGCCGTCGGTATCGTCCGGGTGCGCCTTCCAGTAGCCGGTCGAACGGATCCAGTCGCGCGGCACGCCCAGATGGCCTTCGATGAACTTGCGCATCATCCGTGCGCGACGCGATTCGGTGGCGATCCAGTAGAACGTGTCGCCCTCCGGTGCCTCGAAGTCGGTCAGCATGTCTTCCAGCAGCGTGCTGCTGGCCGCCGGGAAGCCATTGCGCTCCAGCCAGTGAATCTGCACGTTCTCGTACTGCGGCAGGTCCTGGCGCTCGGCTTCGTCGCTCACTTCGATGAAAGCCTGCACCTCGGCGCCCTCCGGCAGCACATCCAGCCAGCGGGCAATGGCCGGCAGCGCGGTTTCATCGCCAATCAGCACATAGGCGTCGTAGCTGTCGGCCACCACGAACGAGCCGCGCGGGCCGCCGATCACCAGCCTGTCGCCCGGCTGCGCCCGTTCGGCCCATGGCCCGGCAATGCCCTGGTCGTGCAGCACGAAGTCGATGGCCAGTTCGCCGGCGTCGTGGTCCCACCAGCGTGGGGTGTAGTCGCGTGCCGGAGACGGCTGCTTGCCGTCCGGGTAGCTGCGGCCTTCGGTGGTCAGCACCGGCAGCACCATTTCGCCGCTGGCGTTGGGGAAGAACAGCTTGATGTGGTCGTCGGCGCCGGGCGAATCGAAGCCGGCCAGATCATCGCCGCCCAGCACGACGCGGCGCATGTGCGGGGTGACCACCTCGGTGCGCAGCACCGTCAGTTCGCGGAATCTCACATCCAGGCGCAGGCGCGCGTTGTGATGCTCAGTCATGGGAATACCTGTAAAGGTGTCGCGCAGGGGGCGCGGCGTAGGGGGAGACCTGGCTGGAGTCAGTCTGGCTGGGTCGTTGAAGAGGTGGGCTCGCTACCGGTGGTGCCGTTGATCAGTGCCGATGCCTGCGACAGCAGCGCCGCCACCTGCTCGGCCTCGCCTTCGGCCCAGCGGCCGTGGTGATGCACCAGCGCCCGCTTGAAGTCACGCAGGGCGCTGGCCAGCGGCGGCGGCAGCGATGCCTTGGTGATCTCGCGGGCGCGATCGAAGGCCCGTCGCTGGGCCAGGCGCACCTGGGTGCGCTGCACCTTCAGCTCGAACTCGCCGGCGGCGGTGATGCGGAACACCCGGCGGCCATCCACTTCCTCCGATGCCACCCAGCCGGCCTGCTCGAAGCTCGCCAGCAGCGGGTACATGGTGCCGGCGCTGGGCGTGTAGGCCTGCAGGAACTGGTTGCTGATCAGCTGCATCAGCTCGTAGCCATGGCGCGGCTGCTCGCCGATCAGGGCCAGCACCAGCAGGCGCAGGTCGCCCCGGCTCAGCACGCGTGGCTGGCCATGGCGGCGGGGCACGGCCGATTCGCTGGAACGGGTTCTGGGGGAAGGGGAACGGCTCATTTCGATATATCGGTAACGAGTATCGAAACGATATATCGATAGGACGGGCGCCGGCAAGCATCGATCCGGCCACAACCGTGCCGCGTTTGGGCCACGTACACAGAAAGGGCGCCCTTGCGGTGCGCCCCGGGGACCACTGTGGAAGGGAGCGAGGCAGCCAGACGGCGGGCCGTTGCGGCAGTGCCAACACTCGCCGTCACCTTGCGCGGCCGGCGCAGCCCGGTCCAGAGCCGGGCGCGACACCGCATCAGTCATTCAGCTGCGGTGCCCCCGGCGCAGGCCCACACGCGGTCGGCCGTGCCCTACAACGGTCATCGCCCTGGGTAACACTTCGTTCTGCACATGCGCCAGGCGGGCAATCGCGACGTGCCCGAAGCGGTCCGAGGCCCGCCGCAGCGGCCTGCAGCGCGCCTGCTGGCCCGCCGAAGACAGGCGGGACATGCCTTGCGGACACTGGCTGCATGCGTCCATACGCCAGCGTAGCCAAGTGACGAAAGCCCTTGGTGCGCTACACTTTGCGGTCTAGATATCTATACAACAGTCGCGCGCGTGCGTGCGGTTATGGGAGCGCTAATGAACTGGTTGAACGAGGTGCTGAACAACGACCCGAATCCTGTGGAAACCCAGGAGTGGATCGAGTCGTTGAAGGCCGTTATTGATGTCGAGGGCTCCGAGCGCGCGCATCAGCTGCTGGAAGGCATGGTGGAGCTGACCCGTCGCTCGGGCGCCTACCTGCCGTTCTCTCCCACGACCGAATACGTCAATACGATCGAGCCGCAGTTCGAGGCCAAGAGCCCGGGCAATGCCGAGCTGGAATGGCGCATCCGTTCGATCATCCGCTGGAACGCGATGGCCACCGTGGTCCGCGCCAACCGCAAGCCGGGCGACCTGGGCGGCCACATCGCCTCGTTCGCCTCCGGTGCCACCCTGTACGACGTGGGCTTCAACCACTTCTGGCGCGCCCCGAGCGACAACCACCCGGGCGACCTGCTGTTCATCCAGGGCCACAGCGCCCCGGGCATCTACGCCCGCGCCTTCCTGGAAGGCCGCATCAGCGAAGAGCAGCTGGACAAGTTCCGCATGGAAGTGGACGGCGGTGGCCTGTCCTCCTACCCGCACCCGTGGCTGATGCCGGACTTCTGGCAGACCCCCACCGTGTCCATGGGCCTGGGCCCGCTGGCCGCCATCTACCAGGCGCAGTTCATGCGTTACCTGGAAAACCGTGGCCTGATCGAGAAGTCCGACCGCAAGGTATGGTGCTTCATCGGCGACGGCGAGTCGGACGAGCCGGAAACCCTGGGTGCCATCGCCCTGGCCGGCCGTGAAGGCCTGGACAACCTGATCTTCGTGGTGAACTGCAACCTGCAGCGCCTGGACGGCCCGGTGCGCGGCAACGGCAAGATCATCCAGGAACTGGAAGGCGTGTTCCGCGGCGGCGGCTGGAACGTCATCAAGCTGCTGTGGGGCGGTTACTGGGATGCCCTGCTGGCCAAGGACACCAACGGCGTCCTGAAGAAGCTGATGATGGAAACCGTCGACGGCGAATACCAGAACTGCAAGGCCTTCGGCGGCGCGTATACCCGTGAGCATTTCTTCGGCAAGTACCCGGAGACCGCCGCGATGGTCGCCGGCCTGTCCGACGACGACATCTGGCGCCTCAACCGCGGTGGCCACGACCCGCACAAGGTGTACGCCGCCTACCACCAGGCCGTGAACACCAAGGGCATGCCGACCGTCATCCTGGCCAAGACCGTGAAGGGTTACGGCATGGGCAGCGCCGGTGAAGCGCTGAACCCGACCCACCAGACCAAGAAGCTGGACGACGAAGCCGTCAAGCACTTCCGCGACCGCTTCAACATTCCGGTGACCGACGAGCAGCTCAAGGACGGCCAGGTGCCGTTCTACAACCCGGGCCCGGACTCGCCGGAAGTGCAGTACCTGCAGGAGCGCCGTGCCGCCCTGGGCGGTTACCTGCCGCAGCGCCGCCGCAAGGCCGACAAGAGCTTCAACGCACCGAAGCTGGAAACCTACGAGCGCCTGCTGAAGAGCAGCGGCGAACGCACGTACTCCACCACCATGGCGTTCGTGCAGAGCCTGAACATCACCCTGCGCGACAAGGAGCTGGGCCCGCACATCGTGCCGATCGTGGCCGACGAAGCCCGCACCTTCGGCATGGAAGGCCTGTTCCGCCAGATTGGCATCTACGCGCCGTTCGGCCAGAAGTACAAGCCGGTGGACGCCGACCAGCTGATGTTCTACCGCGAAGACCAGAGCGGCCAGGTGCTGCAGCAGGGCATCAGCGAGCCGGGCGCGATCAGCTCGTGGATGGCCGCTGGTACCAGCTACTCGGTCAGCAACGTGCCGATGCTGCCGTTCTACATCTACTACTCGATGTTCGGCTTCCAGCGCGTGGGCGACATCGCCTGGCAGGCCGCCGACATGCGTACCCGCGGCTTCCTGCTGGGTGGCACTGCCGGCCGCACCACGCTGAACGGTGAAGGCCTGCAGCACGAAGATGGCTTCAGCCATCTGGTGGCCGGTGGCATCCCGAACGTGCGCAGCTACGACCCGACCTTCGGCTACGAAGTGACGGTGATCCTGCAGCACGGCACCAAGGCGATGATGGAAGACCAGGTAGACGAGTACTACTACCTGACCCTGATGAACGAGAACTACGCCCACCCGGACATGCCGGAAGGCGCAGCCGAGGGCATCGTCAAGGGCATGTACCTGCTGACCGACGCCGGCAAGCCGAAGAAGGGCGAACTGCGCGTGCAGCTGCTGGGTTCGGGCACCATCCTGCGCGAAGCCATCGCCGCCGCCGAGCTGCTGGACAAGGACTTCGGCGTGACCGCCGATATCTGGAGCTGCCCGAGCTTCAACGAACTGCGCCGCGACGGCTTCGATGTGGAGCGCCACAACCGCCTGCATCCGGAAGGCGAGCAGCGCAAGGCCTACGTGACCGAGCTGCTGGAAGGCCGCCAGGGCCCGGCGATTGCCGCTACCGACTACGTGCGTGCGTATGCGGACCAGATCCGCGCGTTCGTGCCGATGAGCTACACCGTGCTGGGTACGGATGGTTTCGGCCGTTCGGATACCCGTGCGAACCTGCGTCGCTTCTTCGAGGTTGACCGGTACTACATCGCGCATGCCGCGATTGCAGCGCTGGCGAAGGAAGGGAAGATGACCGCGAAGGATGTGGCCCGGGCGATCAAGCAGTACAAGATTGATCCGGAGAAGGCTAATCCTGTTGGGGTTTGATTTCGTCAGTTGATTGACGTGAGAAGGGGCGGCCATCGGTCGCCCTTTTTTATGTTCAGCAGTTCGAAGTACGCTTAACTGCTAGTTCACTACAGGGGATAGTAATGATCAGAGTTGAGGATGGAATCTATAACGTTACAGCCTGTATTCCAGAGTATCGAATATCAGATCGAGTAGGAGTCGTAGAGTTAAACGCTATAGTCGAAAAGAGGAGGCTGGGCCCGGCGACGCTGACAGTCGAATCTCAGCGGGCGGGCGTTCTAACCCAGGCTAAACTACGCCTGCACGAAGTGGAGGTTACTTTAGCCCTCGGTAAACGATACTCTCCGGCCGGTGCGACTGCAGAGATTCACGCACCATCGGCGGAAATGAACGGTGCCTCGATCTCCCTTGGCGAGAACGCTTCCTGGAAGTTGCACCCTAGGCAAAATGAAGCGAAGTCGGGCGCGCTACGGTCTCAAGTTCAGAAGTCCTGGTCGACGTATCCTGCCATACTCGAGGAGATAGTTGGCATCGATGGAATCGTTCAAAGAAAGGGCTTACGGAAGGCACAAGCTGGTGCACTACACGCGCTGGCTTCGCACTGGAGCGTAAAAGATGGGCACGCACTAGTTGTACTCCCCACAGGGACAGGAAAGACGGAAGTTTTGATTGCTGCGTCACTACTTCTATCGGCAGAACGTACACTTGTCGTTGTTCCTAGTGACTCATTGCGCGCCCAAACGGTCGAGAAGTTCGTAAAGTTGGGCGTGCTTGAGGAAATTGGGGTAATCGATGATCAGTGCCTTACCCCAGTTGTTGGACTGCTATCAAAATCGCCAAAATCGGAGCAAGATATTTCTGCGCTTCTGAATGCGAACGTAGTTGTGACAACGACGCAAATGCTCCTTTCAACGGAAAACTCAATCATTGAGAAACTGCTTGAAGTATTTGACCTTGTTACATTCGATGAGGCGCACCACCTTCCGGCTGCCTCTTGGGAACGGATAAGGCAAAGAATTCCTAGTTCTACGAAAATACTTTCGTTAACGGCAACTCCGTTCAGGAACGATGGAAAGCGAATTCCTGGTGAATTGGTGTATCAATTTCCATTGAGATTGGCTCAGCGCTATGGGTACTTTACTAAAATAAACGTGGTGAAGGTTGATCAATCTGATGCGAAGATTGCTGATGAGGCTATAGCGCGAGCAGCAGTGCAGGTGCTTCGACAAGACGCGGTTGAAGGTTTCGATCATGTGATCTTGGCGAGGTCTCGATCTATAGATCATGCGAATAGTTTGCTTGACGTCTATCAACGCTTAGCCCCTGAGTATTCCCCGGTTCTTCTTCATTCGGGGATGGCTCGGAGGAAGAAGGAAGTCGCTATCGAGAGCATGAAGTCACTCGTAAGTCGAGTGGTGATATGTGTCGATATGTTAGGGGAGGGATTTGATTTCTCGGCTCTAAAGATAGCGGCAATGCACGAGTTGCATAAAAGCCTCCCCGTGACGCTACAGTTCGTGGGTAGATTTACGCGCGCCTCTAATGCCGTTGGTTCAGCTACAGTCATCATTAACACGGCGGAGCCTATGGCCGATACTGCTGTGGCAGAGCTATTCTCCGAGGACGCCGACTGGAACGAAATAGTTCCAGAACTCAGTGCAAGTGCCATTGATTCTGACGCTGAAGTTAAAGAGCTAGCTCAAAGGATGAGGCAGTTGGTTTCTCCGGATGACAAGGTATTCGACATCTCTTTAATATCTCCTGGCCTCTCATCTCAGTTCTATCGGGTTGAAAATTTTGAGCCTGGGGCGCTGACTCAGTGGAGCAGCAAGGATTCGATGCTCCATCAGATATGGATGGATCAAGAGAATGGAACGCTTGTCGCAATTACTCGAGACTACACTTCGCCAGATTGGTCAAAAACAAAGGATGCTCGGGGGTTTGAGTGGAATCTTTTCATAGTGTCCTACGACTCTGACAAGAGTTTGCTCATGGTTAATAGCACTCTTGGGCGCGGGAAGACCAAGCGTTTAGTCGAGACGGTGAGTCGGAAAACAGCCTCGCCCATTGCCGGCGAGCATATGTTTAGGGCATTTAGCGATATGAAGCGTGCTGTGCTTCATAACGTCGGGCTACGCAAAAGAGGGCAGGTTAGATTTCAAATGCTAGTAGGAATAGACGTCGGCCAACACGTATCACAAGCGATACAGGCCGGGAGCTCCAAATCAAACCTATTCGCAGCCGGATATGTTGATGGTGTCAAAGAGAGCATCGGCGTTTCGTTCAGAGGGAAAGTGTGGTCGATGGCATCTGCGTCTCTGCCTCAATGGTTGGCGTGGGCAAGGAAGATTTCAAGAAAGATTCTTGATAGCACAATTCCTACGAACAGCTTCCTTGCTTTTACGCTTATTCCGACGGAAATAGTATCTCCACCTCCAACTCGCGTGTTTAGCTGTATTCCGCCGGATGAGCTCCTTCCCGGAAGCTATCACGGGGAGAAGCGCCTGCGATATTCCGGGTCAACATTAAGTGTGACGCAATCAAATCTGGATTTCCAGGTTGTTTCAAGAGACGCTGATTCAATCGACTTTGAAGTTCGTGCTGACGGGCAGGGAACTATCCTGATGAAAATGACGTGGGGTGGTGGATATAAAGTATCAAGGATAGCGGGGCCTGACGTTTTCGTAATGGATGAAGGGCATGAGGTTTCTCTGCAGTCCTATCTTTCGGACAACCCTCCGGCTCTGATACTTGTGGATGGCTCTGAGATAGTAGGTGGGCATCACTTTAAGTATCTCTCCTCTCCAGTCTATTCATTCAGCGCAGCATCGATAAGTACGCCAGACTGGACGGGCGTTAACCTGAGGCTCGAGTCGATGTGGAAAGGTGGACTATTTAGAAGTAATTCTATTCAGGAGTTTATGGTGACTATGCTGAAGTCGGGCAGTTATGACTACATAATTGACGACGATGATAGCGGAGAGGTTGCAGACGTAATTGCCATAGAAGATGATCGGGTTGGTAAAGAACTTAGAGTGTCCCTCTACCACTGCAAGTACGCACATGGATCTAGTGCCGGTGCGAGAGTCGCTGATCTCTACGAAGTCTGCGGCCAGGCAATCAAGAGTTGCCGAATTCTGAATAGGGCGGAAGACCTGGTGGCTCACATTATAAGGCGTGAGTCACAGCGTGGAGGTCGCCCCACTCGCTTTGAAGTTGGAGATATTGGCGGGATGAAGTCGCTAAAGACTAGGGTGTCGACCTACAGAATGTCCCTGCAGATATTCATTGTGCAGCCCGGGCTCTCTGCCGGAGCGCTCACTCCAGATCTTTCTTCTATTCTGGGTTCCGCTGAAAACTTTGTCCTTGAGTTTACCGGGAGGCGGCTGGGGGTGGTTGCAAGCGCGTAGGAACGGGAGTCGACAAAGCTTCTGGGCTTGGGCTGGCTAGTGGCCAAACTAGCTGGCCTCCGCTTACATGCTGCTTCGGTCTGTCCTTCCGTTTGATCTTGAGTGCCGTTTGCTAGACCTGTCTGAGCGGTGGGTCGACAGTTCAAAGGTCGCGGCGGCGGGCTAAGCTGAAACTAGCCCGCACGCCCAGTTCCATCAGTTGCTCATGCCAGCGCTCATCCAGTAGGGAACTAATGTCTATATCATGCTTCCGGTCATTGAATACGATAACTAGCAGATGGAGTGAGTTTTCGATTAGCACGTAGGGTTTTCCTTCGATGAATAGTTCAAAGAATCCGCGCTCATTCTCTTTAAAACCTAGCGAAGTTCCACCTGCCGATTCAGCCTAGGTCGTTCGAAAGGCCCCTTCTTGTAGGCTTGAGTAGTCATTACTAGAGATTCTCTCGGAAGCAAGAATCTCAACATCGGCCAGCGATAAGGTGAGCCGCGCGATCACTACGGTAAGCAACAGCACGGCAAGCGCGGTTGGGGAGAGTCGGACCCTTTCATGAGGCAACCCGGAAGGCTCGCTACTCCCGAACCTGCAATCGCTCAGTAGCCTGCGCAGTCAACGCTACACACGCCATCTTCAACCCCTCCATCACCCGATCCCCCACGTACTCCTCGGGCGCACCATTCTGCCGCGTGCGCTCCGCAGCCAGCATCAGCTCTGCCACCACGCGCAATCCCGCTAGCGCGCAATCCGCATCCGCCAGTTGAAGACAACGCCCAGGCAACTGATGCCGCTCGGGCCACGGCTGGCCATCCGCGGCCGCACCCTTTCCTATGCGACGCAGGGTGGAGACAAATCCGTTGGGATCGGGGGATGCGTCGCGCTCGGGTTCGGTATTGGCCGGATCGTACTGCGCGTGCAGGGAACGGAAATCCGATTCGTTCATGGCAATGCTCCGTACAGGACAAACAGAGTCGCCACCGATGGAGGTGGCGGGACGATGCGTGGCTCGAAAACCGGTGATTACCCAAGCCGGCGGGCTCGAAGGCCCCCACGCACCGCCCGCCATGGAACGCGAACGGATTGTCAGCCGGCGCCACCGAGAGGTGACGCCGACTGACAAGCGCAAAGCACTGGGTATCAGACGGGTTTTCGAGTCCCGCGCCACCCCTTTCCGGTGGCGCGCCAATCTGCTCACGCCTGCGCCCTGAAATCCAATTGGAATTTGCGGAGAAAACACGCAGTTCCACAGAGCAGGACTATTGTCGCAGATGGCCAGCGTGCCGTATGCGACGACAATCTCCGCAATCGAACTTCAAGGAAGCTTTCTACGACAGGAAAGATCGTAATCAGCTTGTGCGCCCGCAAAGAACGCAACCGCCTGCCGATCGCGCAGGGCCTTCCGAAATCCTCCGTCCACACCGGAATCGGGCCCTCGTCACCGCCCCGCAGCCAAAAAGGCGAGCCAAAAACGACACTTCGGGCCGTCGTCCTCGGCGCCACGCCTCTCCCCAGCCTGCTACCATTCCCCCGCAACCCAGCCAGCCCACCCCGCGCAGACACACCCGGGGCGGGCCGTCGCCGTACGGCCCAGCGAGCCAGGACACCCTTCCGTGCCCTTTCAAGGATGCTCGCATGTTCCGTCATTCCGCTTTCCGCTCGGCCGCCCTGGCCCTTGCCATTTCGCTCAGCGTCGGCGCCCCGGCGGCCTTCGCCGATAACGCGCCCGCCGCCAGCACCCCCGCTGCCGTGCAGCGCCAGGCCGTCGCCAAGGGCCTGTACGAACTGGCGTACAGCCCCACCCAGAACGCCGTGTTCGTGGCCTCATCCGGTGGTTTCGGCGATGACGCCGGCCCGTCGCAGGTGCTGCGCCTGAACCCGGCCACGCTGGCCGTGGAAACCCGCATCCCGCTGGAGCGCAAGGCGTTCGGCGTGGTGCTGGATGACGCCCACAACCGCCTGTACGTCGGCAACACCGTTGATACCTCGGTAACCGTGGTCGATACCGCCCAGAACAAGGCCATCGGCATCGTGCAGCTGATGGAGAAGAAGGTCGGCAAGGACGGCAAGGCCGCCTACACCCACGACCTGCGCGAACTGGTGGTCGACAGCCCGGCCAACCGTCTGTACGTGACCGGCCATTCCAGCGAAGGCAGCGTGCTGTTCGTGGTTGATACCACCATCCTGAAGGTGATCAACACCATTCCGGGCCTCGGCAACGCCAAGGCGCCGGGCCTGGCGTTGGATGCCGCCAACAAGCGCGTGTATACCAGCAACCTGCTGGCCGACCTGGTAGTGGTCGGCACCGACGCCAACAAGGTGGTGGCCCAGCACAAGATCAGCGCCGAGCAGCCGATGAACATCGCACTGCACCCGGACGGCAAGCGCCTGTTCGTGACCGACCAGGGCTCGGAGATGATCCGCAGCTACATGACCAAGAGCAGCGCGGGCTTCGCCAGCAAGCACCCGGGCCAGCGCGTGCTGGTGCTCGACCGCACCACCGGCAAGGAACTGGCCAGCATCCCGACCGACGCCGGCCCGCTGGGCATCCTGTTGGACGCACCGCGCAAGCGCCTGTACGTGACCAACCGCGATGGCGGCACGGTGACCGCGTACGACAGTGACAGCTACCAGAAGGTGGCCACCTACCCGGTGCCGACCCACCCGAACAGCCTGGCGCTGGATGCCAAGAACAACGTGCTGTACGTGAGCATCAAGAACGGCGAGAAGGATGCCAAGGACGCGAACGAGAGCGTGGCGCGCATCCAGTTGTAACGGCTGGAGGTGGCCGCGCTGGGAAGGCGCGGCCACCTGTTACAGGCATGGGATTTCGCCAGGTGGGCGCCAGAGTGGCGGCGTGGACCCTCCGCCGCCTGCCACCCCGAACCTCAATCCACCCCGCGGTGGTCATAGCTGATCACCCGCTCCACCTGCCAGGTGCCGTCCACGCGTCGCCACACCTGCACGAAGCGCGCCTGCCCCACCCAACGCTCCACACCGTCCTTGCCGCGTTCGTAGAAGCGATGGTCGCCCATCTCCAAGGCACGCTCGTCGTGCAGCGGAAACACCTGCAGCGAACGGTCCACCAGTTCGCGGCGCAGGCGCCAGCCGCCCTCGCGCGCGTTGTCGCACATGCGGGCCACGCTGCGCCGGAAGTCCTCGCGGCTGCTGGCCGACTTGCCGTCCTTGTCGTGGAAGAACTCCATGTCCTCGGTGGTCATCGCCGCGGCCCGATCGGCATCGCAGGCCTCGAACGCCAACGCGAACAGCTGGGTATCGGCCTGGCGGATCTGCTCGCGCAGGGTATCGGACGGGGCAGGGCTGGCGGCAAGGCCGGCGGCGAGCAGGGGCAGGGCGAACAGCATGGCGCGTCTCCGTGGATGTCGGGCGCACAGTGGCACGCTGCGGGGGCGGTCAGCGCACGGGTGCGACGAAGCCCCGTCTGCCAGGTACGAACGCCCGGATTCCGGGTGCGGGTGCCGGGCGCCAGGCGTGTAGGGCATGTCATGGCGCGGGCGGATTCCCTCACGGTCGCCACAGGCGGCGCTGCCTAGGCTGGTGCCATCCTTTCACCAGGAGTTCCCATGCCTGCTTCCCCCATCCGGCTGCACATCGAAGACACCGGCGGCGAGGGCCGCCCGGTCATCCTCATCCATGGCTGGCCGCTCTCGGCCGAGGCGTGGAAGGATCAGGTGCCGATCCTGCGGGATGCGGGCTACCGCGTGATCAGCTATGACCGGCGTGGCTTCGGTCGCTCCGAGAAGCCAGCCGACGGCTATGACTACGACACGCTGGCGGCCGATCTGGCCGACATCATCGAGCAACGCGATCTGAAGGAGGTCACGCTGGTCGGTTTCTCGATGGGTGGCGGCGAGGTGGCGCGCTACATCGCCAATCACGGCGAGGCGCGCCTGCACAGTGTGGTGTTCGCGGCTGCGGTGCCCCCTTACCTGCTGCGCACCGACGATAACCCGGAGGGCCCGCTGACCCAGGACAAGGCGGACGAGATGCGCACCGGCCTGGAACAGGACCGCGAAGCCTTCTTCGATGGCTTCACCCGCGATTTCTTCAGCGCCAACGGCAAGCTGATGGTTACCGAGGCCGAGCGCCAGGCGGCGATCGCGCTGTGCCACCAGTCCGACCAGGCGGCGGCGCTGGGTTGCATGAAGGCGTTTGCCACTACCGACTTCCGTCGCGACCTGCAGAAGGTGAGCGTTCCCACCCTGGTGCTGCACGGCGACAGTGATGCCACCGTGCCACTGGAGGGCTCGGGCAAGCGCACCCAGCGCGCCATACGCGGCAGCGAGCTGGTGGTGCTGCATAACGCGCCGCATGGCTGCAACACCAGCCACACCGACGACTTCAATCTGGCGCTGCTGAACTTCCTCAAGCAGTAACCGGCCTCTACACTCGTCGCATGCGCCAGACCCGCACGCCACCGTGGAAGAAGCCCAACCCGAAGGGCCAGAAGTCGCAGCCGTTGTCGCCTGCACAGAAGGAGGCGGCGCGGCGGCGCGCGGAGGAGAACGGGCGACCCTATCCGAACCTGGTCGACAACATGTGGGCGGCCAAGCTGCCGCGCGGTTAGCGCGGCGTTGGGCGGCCCGCTGGTGCAGGGGCGAGCAGGGGCGTCCAACCGCGTTCGCGCCAAGGCGCGAACGTGCGTGGGTGGACCTGCACCGCACCGGCGGCCAGAGCGCCCCGCGCGGTCAGTGCGGCCTGCAGCCGCTGTGTCTGCATCGGCTGTGCGAACGCGACCTGCAGCAGGTCACCCTGCTGCCGTACCTGTACCGGCAGAACGTCGCGCGACTGGATTGCCAGCGGTGGGCGGCCGATGGTGTAGTCCATCTCGACCGTGCGTGCGCCCTGTGCGATGACAGGCTGCCACGCCTGCAACAGCGCGGCGTGCCGGGATGCGGGCAGGCGCACCTGGGCGATGCTCGCCGGGTAGCCGACGGTGCTTTCAACCATGACCTGGAAGCGTGCGCCGTCCGGCATGGCGACGGCCCATACCGCTGCCGTGGCGAAGATCGGTATGCAGCCGACGAAGTACCAGCGGCGGGGAACCGGTGCGGCAACGGGGTAGCTCCACTGCGGATGACGACGTTGCAGGCGCCGTAGTGCCTTGCGTTCGCGACGGCGCGGTGGTGTGGCCGCAGGCAGGAGGGGCGACGTCACCGGTGGCAGCTTTGCGCGCTGGGTCTGGATGACACGCGACACGGCGTAGGCCGCCCCTGCGATCATCAACAGGCCGGTGCCGTAATGCACCAGCAGGTACAGCGTCAGCATCCAGCGCACTCCATGCAGCGGTTCTTCCTCGGTGGACATCGTACCGCCGAGCACACGTGTTGTCGCATCCGCCAGCCGACAGCCGTGATCGGCTTGGTTACGATGACAGACCGCCCACACGAGTGTAACGATGACATCCACTCCGTTCCCTCAGGGCCGCACGCGCGCCCCGGGACTGATGTTGCTTCTGCTGCAGGTGGTCGCCGTGCTGGGCCTTGGCCTGGCCGCAGGCTATTTCCATCACCGTGTAGATCTGTTGCTGGAGCCGGTGACGGCTGCCTGCGGTGGCCCGGACCCCGCGGCGCGACTGCGGATGGCCGAAGTGTTGATGGCGCGTGCCGGCGCGCTGGATGATTGGCAGCCACTGCGGTGGTTGCCGGTAGCGGGCATGGTGCTCGCACTGCTGGGTGCGATGGCCATCTGCGTGCATTGGTGGCACCGGGTACGGCGGCCCCTGCGCACCACCGCGCTTGGGCTGATGGCTCTGCATGCCAGCGCCATGGCGCTGGCGGCGTGGACCCTGCATCTGTACGAAGACGCATGGAACAGCGTGGTCAGGCTGTCTCCGACGGCGTGTCTGGTCGATCTGACCCAGCAGGGACGCATGCCACTGGAGCAGGCCCAGGAAGTGGTCTTCCATATTTTCACCCGCGCGCACGCGCCGCTGCAGCGCAATCCGGATGACCTGGCCCTGGTGCTGGTGGCGCTGCTGACGGCCGCGATGGTAGGCGGTGTTGCGCTGTGGCGGGCCGCGGCTGCGGAAGAGGGGCGCTGACGGCGCTCGCGCGCTGGGCTACAGTCGGCGTTCCTGCCGACACAAGGATGGTCCATGCGTACGTGGCTGTGTGCCCTGCCGTTGCTGCTGTTGTCGCTGGCGGTGCACGCCGCGGAGGTGGACCGGCGCATCGCGGTGACCATTGATGATCTGCCGTGGGCGCGCGTGGACACCATCCTGCCTGCGGATCTGCAGACGCGCCATGCGGCGTTGATGGCGCAGCTCCGCCAGGCCGATGTGCCGGTGGTGGGCTTCGTCAACGAGAACAAGCTGGAGGTTGATGGCCAGGTGCAGCCGGCGCGGGTGCAGATGCTGCGCGATTGGCTCGACGCGGGTTATGGGCTGGGCAACCACACCTATTCGCACATGGACCTCAATGCGCAGGGCGTAGCCGCCTTCCAGCAGGATTTCCTGCGTGGCGAACAGGTGCTGCGGCCACTGCTGGCCGAGCGCGGCCAGCGGCCACAGTGGATGCGCCATCCGTATCTGCGTGCGGGCCGGACCGCCGAGGACCGCGCGGCAATGGACGGATTCTTCCGCGACCACAGGTACCGCGTGGCGCCGGTGACGGTGGACAACGGCGAATGGGTCTGGGCCTTCGCCTACGCCAACGTGATGAATGAACAGCCGCCGTCCGCAGCCCGCGAGGCTACGCTGGCGCAGCTGCGCAAGGGCTATGTGCCGTACATGCTCAACAAGCTGGACTACTACGAGCGGCAGTCGCAGGCGCTGCTGGGCTATGCCTTGCCGCAGGTCTGGCTGATGCATGCCAATGAACTGAACGCGGCCACCTTCGCCGAACTGGTGGCGGCCACCCGGCGGCGCGGCTACCGCTTCATCACGCTGGAAGAAGCCATGCGTGACCCCGCCTATGCGCGCGGCGCGGAAGGCTACAACGGCCGCTACGGCCCCAGCTGGCTGCATCGCTGGGCGATGGCCGAGAACAAGCCGAAGGACTTCTATGCCGGCGAACCGGTGGTGCCGGCGTGGGTGATGACGCTGGCGAAGGTGGATTCGGAGTAGCGCTCAGCGCTTGACCGCCAGCACGCCGTCCAGCGCGAGCTCGGCCTTGAACCCGGCCTTTTCCAGGCGCTTGGCCACTTCGCGCGGCACATCGCGGCCGCTGGTGAGCTTGTTGGGCGCGCCGGTGTAGTGGAACAGGCGGCCGCCCTTGCGCAGGACGCGGGCGAGATGGTCGTAGAACACCTGCGAATACAGTTCGCCTGCGATGCCGAAGCGCGGCGGATCATGCAGGATCGCATCGACGCTGTTGCTGGCGATCTGCTCGATCTGCTGCGAGACGTCGCCCTGGCTGAAGTGCAGGCGACCGCCGGCAGCGGCCGAGTCGGGATCGGGCGACCACGGGTTGAGGGTGCGCAGCCACATCACGTCGGCGTTCTTCTCGAACGAGCGGATCTGGCCGACGCCGGCCTCCAGTGCGCAGGCGGCGAAGTAGCCGAGCCCACCACAGGTATCAAGCAGCGCCTTGCCCGCTGGTGCAACCAGCTCGACCTTGCGGCGCGCGTCCTCGAACGGCGACAGCTTCGAGGTGGGCAGCATCTTGATGCCGTCGATCTCGAAGGTCGGCGCACCCCACTCGGTAGGCACCAGTTTGATCAGTGAACCGCTGTAGCGTGAGATGGGGGCGAAGTCTTCGCCCTCCCAGTAGTACAGCGTGCGGTCCTTCAGCTTGCCCGGCCACGGGTAGTGCTGGCCGCGGAAATGGAAGCCTTCCGCGTCCAGCCCCACGCTGTCCTGGCTGCGCCCCAGGTCAAGCGAGCCTTGCCACTCGGGCGCGCCCTTGTCATGGGCACGACGCAGGGCATCGGCGCTGTCGCGGGTCAGCAGAGGGCCGGTGTAGTGGGGCACGGCAGGCATCGGGCGGTTCGGGGGAGGGCATGGTACCGCAGCTGCCATGAAGGATAGAAAGAGCGGTGTCGGACCCCTGTGCATTGCTGCGACGACCTTCATTGAAAGGATGAAGGTCGCCAGGAAGAAACGGCCTATTGGGCAAACTGAGTTCCGCGATTGGATGCGCACTGCTTTGGTATGCATACATCCAGCGAGGTGCTCACGAATCGCGACTCGTTTACGGTGCAGATGACGCCAATTCCCTCGCTGAGAGAGAAGGGGGATGAGAAATGACGTGTATCGCTAAGGTGGCATCTGCCATTGTCAACACCAAGTGTGGCCGTTCGGGCGCCGGCGACAGAACTTTCTGCGTTCATCTGGCCCGTTGAGTAGTAGGAGATGCCCACAGGCACACGTCCATTCGGAGCAGTTGCTGTAACCCAGTCGATACTCTTCCAGTTCAATTTTGAGGCTGAACTACCGGGGGCGTTCTCACGAGTGCATACCCAGCCCGCCGCCGGCCCTTCAATCGTCCCTTCCCCCTGAGACGGTTCCATATCCATGGAGGCGCAGAAGGCCTGATGATAGAGCTTGGTGGCTTCCGACTGGTCACTGTATCGATAGATCAGGCGTCCAAATCCATCTGGCTTGAGATGCTGATCAACCTGGATGTGTGCTCCGTCGAAGTCTGGCCACGTTGTACGACGAACGATGATGATCTCGCCCTTGGAGTCCAACTCGGTTCTGTCGACACTCAAGGGTGTTTCTGCGAACGCAGGTACAGCCATGGCCGTCGCTAAACATAGGATCAGCGTGCGTCTGCTCATGTGTGAGTCTCCGTTTCATGGTGGCGGAGACAGTAGGCTCAACAATATCCGGCATCTCGATTGTGACCGAAGTTGTGCCTGATCGAATTTGAAACTTTCCTCATCCGCTTGAATCCCTGCACTTCGATCAATCGCACTTCACCGCATACACCGGCCCGGCACCGATCAGCATCAGTGCCATGTAGTCGCTGTCACTGGCCTTGCCCTTCAGCGTGGCGCCCCTGTTGAAGTGGAAGAGGCCGAAGCCGCCGGCCATGCGGATCAAGGCGCTGTCGATCTGTGCCGCATCGTCGCGGAAGTAGCGGCTGATCTCGCTGGAGGTGGCCTTGTGCAGCCCGTTCGGGTCGCGCTGCCATTGGCCATCGCGGTTGAAGGAAACGAAGTACTGGCTGCCTTCGCGCTCGATGCGGAAATCGGCGGTCCTGCGCGGGCTGGTGGCGAAGCAGCCTTGCAGGGCATCGGAGGAGAACGGCAGCCGTGCATCGCCACCACAGGCGGTGAACAGCAGCAGGGCACCGGGCAGCAGCAGGCGAAGCGCGCGCATGGGATGTCCCGACGAGGCAGGTGCGGCTAGTGTAGGCAGCAGGCGGGCGTGGCCCGTACAGAAATTCGGCAAGAGGACGCGTGCAATGGCACAGGGCAAGGCACCGTGGTGCGGTGTGGCCAGTGGATTGGGCCTGGTCGTGGGGTGGGCTGCAGGCACGCTTGCGGCACAGGCGGCGGTGGCCGCGGGAGGCAATGGCATCGCCGCGGGCCTGGGGGTGGGCGTGCTGGGCTCGGCACTGGTGGGATGCGGGCTGGCGGTGGCGTCGCGGGTGCGGGGCGAGCGTTGGCCCTGGATCGGTATCGTGGGCGCGGTGCTGAGTGCGCTGCCGTTGCTGATGTACCTGCTGCGGATGATGCTGAAGCTCTGAAGCCGGGGCGAGGGCTCGGCGCTGTCAGGACGGGCTGTGATGGATCTCGACCGTCACGTGCACCAGCTCCTCGTGGATCGCCAGCGCCTGGCGCACGGTATCGGCATCAAGGCGGGCGTCGCTGGTGACCACGCTGGCGCTGACCGCGTACTTGCCCCGGCCCACCTGCCAGACGTGCAGGTCGGCCAGGCGTGCCGGCCATGGGCCCTGCTCGATCACCTCGCGGACCTCGGCCACCACCGGCGCGTCCATCTGCGCGTCGAGCAGGATGCGGCCACTGTCACGCAGCAGGCCGACCGCCCACACCGTGACCAGCACGGCGCCGACCAGACCCATCACGGGGTCCAGCCAGGTGAGGCCCAGCAGTTTGCCGCCGAGCAGTGCGACGATGGCCAGCACCGAGGTGGCCGCGTCGGCCAGCACGTGCAGGTAGGCCGAGCGCAGATTGAGATCGTGGCCATGCGAAGGGGCATGAACGTGATCGTGGTGATGCCCGTGATGATGCGCGTGGTCGTGCCCATGCGCATGATGCGCGTGGCCGGGGCTGTCGTGCAGCCACCACGCACAGAGCAGATTCACGCCCAGGCCGACCACGGCGATGGCGATGGCTTCGTCGTAATGGATCGGCGCGGGAACCCACAGCCGCTGCACGGACTGCGCGGCCATCAGCGCGGCGACACCCAGCAGGGCAATGGCGCTGGTATAGCCCGCCAGGATCTCGATCTTCCAGGTGCCGAAGGCGAACCGCGGGTCGTGCGCGTAGCGCCGTGCACAGCGGTAGGCGAACACCGAAAGGCCCAGTGCCAGTGCGTGCGAGCTCATGTGCCAGCCGTCGGCCAGCACGGCCATGGAGTTGAACCACCAGCCGCCGATGATCTCCACCAGCATCATGCCGACGGTCAGCCACAGGGCGCGGCGGGTATTGCGTTCGGCAAGGGGATTGCCATCGTCGAAGCGATGGTCGTGGCGACGGGCAGCGGCGAGTGTGTCCAGATGCATGGAGTGACCGGCGGGTGGAGTTGATACCCCCATAGGGTATACGATCCACCCATGGCACATGTACACAGAAATCGAAAACAGCTGCTGACCCGGGTGCGCCGCATTGGCGGCCAGGTGGCGGCATTGGAGCAGGCGCTGGACAGGCCCGAGGGTGAAGCGGGCGACTGTGCGGACGTGCTGGTGCAGGTTGCGGCGGTGCGTGGTGCGGCCCACAGCCTGTTGATGGAGTTGCTGCACGAGCACCTGCAGGAGCATGTGGTCGGGGCTGAAGACCCGCAGCAGCGGGCGGCGGAGGCCGAGGTGCTGGTCGAACTGTTGCGGCGTTACGGGAAGTAACGCCGAGCGGGCCGTCGGCGATGCTCAGCAGTGGCGGTGCCGGCGCCGCGCGTTCCAGACGTGGGTGGCGGCCAGCAGCAGGCTGCCGGTGACGGTCAGCGGCGTTTCCCAGGCATGCGAAGGCAGCTCGAGCGCGCCGGCCAGCAGCAGGCCCAGGCCGAGACCGGCCGCGGTCCAGGCCATGACGGGCAGGCGATGGCGGCGGTCGGCCCGCCACAGGGCGTAGCCGGTCAGCGGCAGGGCGATCGCCACGAACAGCAGATGCACCCATTCGGCCTGGGCCCAGGCGCCGAACAGTGGCAACGCGGCGGCAAGCAGGGGCAGCGCCAGGCAGTGCAGCAGGCACAGGCTCGACAGGGCGAGGGCTCCGGCATCGAGCAGTGCGGGGGAAGGGGACTTCATGGGGGAGGTTCCTTGCGTAGCAATTGTTATACAGTAACATTTCTTTTCCGCAGCCAGACCGCTCCGACATGAACACTGTTTCCCGCGCCGACCGCCGCTTGCCCGTCACCGTGCTGTCCGGCTTTCTGGGGGCCGGCAAGACCACCCTGCTCAACCAGATCCTGCGCAACCGCGAGGGCCTGCGCGTGGCGGTCATCGTCAACGACATGAGCGAAGTCAACATCGATGCGCAGCTGGTGCGCGACGGTGGCGCCGAACTGCGCCGCACCGAAGAGACGCTGGTGGAATTCAGCAACGGCTGCATCTGCTGCACGCTGCGCGAGGACCTGCTGCAGGAAGTGCGGCGGCTGGCTGACAGCGGCCGCTACGACTACCTGCTGATCGAATCCACCGGTATCGGCGAACCGATGCCGGTGGCCGCGACCTTCGCGGTGCGCGATGAGCAGGGCTTCAGCCTGAGCGACATCGCCCGGCTGGACACGATGGTCACCGTGGTCGACGGCAGTGCCTTCCTGGCCGACTTCGGATCGACCCTGCGCCTGGCCGAGCGTGGCCAGCAGGCGGGACCGGACGACGACCGCGGGGTAGTCGACCTGCTCTGCGAGCAGGTCGAGTTCGCTGACGTGATCGTGGTCAGCAAGATCGACCAGGTGGATGAGGAAGTGGTGCAGGACACGCTGGCCGTGCTGCGCGGCCTCAACCGCGATGCGAAGCTGCTGCTGTCCAGCTTCGGTGATGTACCGCTGACGGAACTGCTCGATACCGGCCGCTTCGACTTCGAGCGGGCGCAGCGCGCACCGGGCTGGGTGAAGGAGCTGCGTGGCGAGCACACGCCGGAAAGCGAAGAGTACGGCATTGCCAGTTTCGTCTACCGTTCACGGCGGCCGTTCCATCCGGCCCGTTTCGCGCGCGCGTTGCGCAGTGGCATGCCCGGCGTGATCCGCAGCAAGGGCTGGTTCTGGCTGGCCAACCGCATGGACTGGGTGGGCGAGTTGAACTCGGTTGGCGCGGCAACGCGCACGCAGGCCGCAGGGTTCTGGTACGCCGCGCGTGATCGCGTACGTGCAGGCCTGGAAGACACCACGCCGCTGCTGCCGCCGACACCCCTGCCGTACAGCGATGTGGGCTGGGCGCGCCAGCAGGCCAACTGCTGGAGCGCTCCGCTGCCGGGCGTGGAGGACTTCTCGGATCGCGCCGCGCATGCCGCAATGGCGCGGCTGTGGCATCCGCTATGGGGGGACCGTCGGCAGGAACTGGTGGTGATCGGCGTGCACATGGACGAACGCGCGGTGCGCGCGGAACTGGATGCGTGCCTGCTGGATGACCAGGAGCTCCGCGCCGGCCCGCTGTTGTGGCAGCAGTTGCCTCAGTCGTTCCCGGCATGGAAGCGCTGACGGGAGGGGTTCAAGGGCGTGGGTCGTGCCATTGCCAACCGTCTGCTGTTACCTGCAGTACCTGCGTGGGCCGCAAGGCCTGCAGCAGGTGACGGTCGTGGCTGACCATCATCAACGCACCCGGCCATGCATCCAGCAGCTGTTCCAGCGCCTGCAGTGCCCCCAGGTCCAGGGCATTGCCGGGCTCGTCGAGCAGCAGCAGCTGGGGTGCCGGGTCGGCATACAGCACGCTGGCCAGTGCGCCCTTCACCCGTTCGCCGTCGCTGAGGCTGCTGGCGGGACGCTGGATGCGCTGCGCATCCAGCCCCAGCAACGCCAGGCGCGTGCGCAGCTCGCCAGGATCGGCGGCGGGGTTGGCGGCCTGCACGCTGTCCAGAATGCTGCGCGTACCGCACAACCCCAGCAGCTGCTGGTCCAGCAGGGCCAGCGGCGCCAGGCGCTGCACGGCGCCACTGCGGGCGGGCAGGTGATCGGCCAGCACACGCAGCAGGGTCGATTTGCCACTGCCGTTGTCGCCGATCACGGCGATGCGTTGCCGGCGACGGATCTCCAGCTGCAACGGCAGGCTGCAACCGTACGGCAGTACGAGATCAGTCGCCTGCAACAGGCGCGTA
The DNA here is from genome assembly GCF_056479905.1 of Stenotrophomonas sp. 112478_Sma. NCBI lineage: Bacteria > Pseudomonadati > Pseudomonadota > Gammaproteobacteria > Lysobacterales > Lysobacteraceae > Stenotrophomonas > Stenotrophomonas sp. 112478_Sma. Next base: position 450,825 of record NZ_CM151072.1, read on the forward strand.
CTGCCACGTTCGCCCTCGCCTGCAAACAGGGCCAGCTCGGGTGTGGCCTGCACGGCCGATGAAGCGGCGCGCAGCTGCGCGGCACTGGCCTGCAAGCGCTCGTTCTGGATCTGCTGCGCACGCCCGTGGCTGGCTTCTGCGCGCTGCTTCTGCCGGCCGAGCAGGATCGGTGCCTGGTTGGCCTGCTTCGCCTCGCGTGTGCCGCGTGCCTGCCGCTGCTGTTGGCGTTCGTGCTGCTCGCGCGCGCTGCGTTGCTGCCGCCGGTGCTGCGCACGTGCGTGGTCAAGCTGTGCGTCCGCTGCGTCCCGCTCGGCGGCGCGTGCCTCGGCATAGTGCTGCCAGGGTCCGCCGTAGCGACGCAGGCCGTGCGCGTCCAGCTCGACGATCTGCTGCATGTGCGATAGCAGTTCGCGGTCGTGGCTGATCACCAGCAGACCGCCGGTCCACTGCTGCAGCTGCGCGTAGAGTTGCTGCCGATGGCGGGCGTCGAGGTGATTGCTGGGCTCGTCCAGAATCAGCCAGTCGGCGCCACTGGCCCAGGCGCCGGACAGCGCCACCTGCATCGCCTGGCCACCGCTGAGGCGGGCCGCCGGCTGCGCAGGATCGAGATCGTCCGGTAGCTGTTGCGCCTGCCAGTGCTGTGCCAGCCGCTCGCGCAGATCCCAATGCTCGCCAATGCAGGCGAAGTCGGCCTCGTCGATGCTGCCAGCCTCGATCCGCGCCAGTGCGGCCAGCTGCGGGCCGACGCCGGCCAGTTCGCCGACGCTGCCACGGGGTGGGTGGCCGGGCGTGGGCAGCAGGAACACGTTGCCGCTGCGGTGCACGTCGCCGCTGTCCGGCGTGATCTGCCCCGCCAGCAGGCGCGCCAGCACGCTCTTGCCGGCACCGTTGGCGCCGACCAGGCCGGTGGCGACCGGTTCAAAGGAAAACGACAGGTCTGAAAACAGCGACCGGCCATCGGCCAGTCGATACGACACGCGATCGAGCGTGAGGAAATGTGCGGTCATGCGACCTCCATGGATGCCGTGTTCTCCCCTGCGCGCAGGGGCGGGAAGCGTCGGGCCGTCTAGTACGAAGACGGCGGCATCAATGGCGCATCGGTCGCGAGCCTCAAGGAGGAATGAGCGGCCAGTATAGCGCCGGCGGCTGAACGGTCGCGCTGCGGCGTGGCTACGGCACGGTGTCCAGGCGCGCGCCGACGAAGTCGATGAACACGCGTAGCTTCGGCAGCACGTGGCGTCCCGAGGGCCACAACAGGTGGAAGGTGCCGCAGGAGTGCACGTACTCGTCCAGCACCGTCACCAGGCGCCCGTCGGCCAGCGTATCGCGCACTGAATGCACGGGCACGAAGGCCAGGCCGACATCGCGCAGGGCCAGGGCCACACGGGCTTCGATGGTGTTGGCGACCATGTGCACGGGCAGTTCCTGCACGGGTTCGCCTTCGGGCCAGTGGATCGGCCATGGCTCCAGCTTGCCGCTGCTGGGGAAGCGGTAGTGCAGCAGCGTGTGCTGCAGCAGGTCGGCCGGGGTGCGGGGCGTACCACGCCGCCGCAGATAGGCCGGCGAGGCAACGACACGCCGGGGAAACACCCCCATCCGACGCGCGTTCATGCGCGAATCGCTGGGCTCGCCCACGCGCAGCACTGCGTCGAATCCTTCTTCGATCACGTCCACCAGGCGGTCACTGAAGTCCAGGTCGAGGCGGATGTCCGGATACGCCGCCATGAATTCGGCCATCAGCGGCAGGGTGAGGTCGCCGACCAGCGGCAGGCTGATGCGCAGGGTGCCACTGGGCGTGGCATGCGGTTGCGCCAGTTCGGTACGCGCGGCATCGCGCTCGTCGAGGATGCGCCGGCAACGGGCCAGGAACAGCTGGCCCTCTGCGGTGAGGGTGATGCTGCGCGTACTGCGGTGGAACAGGCGTACGCCCAGGGCCTGTTCCAGCCGCGCCACGCATTTGCCCGCCGCGGAGGCGGAAATGCCCTGCAGGCGCCCGGTTTCGACGAAGCTGCGGGTGTCGGCGGCGTGCACGAAGGTCTGCAGGTTGGCGAGATTGTCGAGAACGGACATGGGCGTGGCAGGCAGGGGAGCGGCGGGGGGAATGCAACACCGTGATGCAGCGCGTTGACGCGCGATGATGGCCTTCCGGTTCCGGGCATCATGCCCATTGCGGACTCCCCGGTCCATGATGCGCGGAGCGGCAACCGGCTTTTTGCCGGCGTCCAGGCTGCCTAAGGTGGCGGCCTCTCCCCCCACGGACTGCCGTCATGAATGCCGCTCTTTCCCCAGTGACTGAACCCGCCCTGCCGTCGGTGCAGCGCCTGCTGCAGCAGGTGCACCCTCATCGGCTGGTCGGTGCGGTCGTGCAGGTGCGCGTGCACGGGGTGCTGCGCCACGCCAGCGCCACCGGCCTGGCCGACCGTGAACGCGGCGAACCGATGCGCCGTGACCATCTGTTCCGCCTGGCATCGGTGAGCAAGCCTCTGCTGACGGTGGTGATCCTGCGCCTGGTCGCCGAGGGCGTGCTTGATCTGGATGCGCCCGTGCAGCACTGGCTGCCCGATTTCCGGCCGACGCTCGCCGACGGCAGCACGCCGGCCATCAGCCTGCGCCAGCTGCTCAGTCACAGCAGCGGCCTGGGCTACCGCTTCCTGGAAGCCGATGCGCACGGCCCCTACGCGCGCGCCGGCGTCAGTGATGGCATGGATGCCAATCCGCTGTCGCTGGCCGACAATGTGCGGCGTATCGCACAGGTGCCCCTGCTGTTCCCGCCGGGCAGCCAGTGGATGTACTCGCTGGGCGTGGACGTGGCCGGGGCGGTGGCCGAAGCCGCAACGGGCGAGACCCTGCAGGCGTTGTTCGAGCGCCTGCTGGCGACGCCGCTCGGCCTGCGCGACACCGCCTTCGCAACCGGCGACGCGAGCCGCCTGGCCACGCCCTATGTCAGCGACGACCCGCTGCCGCACCGCCTGCGCGAGGGCGAGGTCGTGCCGGTGTTCCCGGAAACGGTCGGTATCGAGTACAGCCTGGCCCGGGCCACCGATGCCAGCCGCTATCCGTCGGCCGGCGCGGGCCTGGTCGGCACGGCCGACGATCTGATGACCGTGCTCGAGGCGCTGCGCGACGGGCAGGCGTCTGCGCTGCTGCCGGCCCCGCTGCTGGCGCAGATGGGCACGCCGCAGGTGGGTGAGGCGGGGCCGCCGGAGCCGGCAGGCTGGGGCTTCGGCCTGGGATTTGCCGTGCTGCGCGATGCGGTTGCCGGCGCAACGCCGCAGGCGCCGGGCAGCTGGCGCTGGGGCGGTGCCTACGGCCACAGCTGGTTCGTCGACCCGGCACGGGGCCTGAGCGTGGTGGCGCTGACCAATACGCTGTACGAGGGCATGGACGGTGCATTCGTGGATGAACTGCGCGATGCGATCTACGCCGATCTGGAGGCTGCACGATGAGTGGCCACGCGATCGATGCGGCCGCACCCGCGGGTGCGGCCTCGCGCCTGCCCTGGGCCGGCCTGCTGGCGCTGGCCGGCGGTGCCTTCATCACCCTGCTGACGGAAACACTGCCGGCCGGGGTGCTGCGTCCGATGGGCGCCAGCCTGGGTGTGAGCGATGCGGCGGTGGGTCAGCTGGTCAGCGTGTACGCGCTGGGTTCGGTACTGGCGGCGCTGCCGATGACCGCGCTGACCCAGCGTTTGCCGCGTCGTCCCCTGTTGCTGGCCGCGATCGCCGGCTTCGTGCTGGTCAATACGCTGACCGCGTTGAGCAGCAGCTACGCGCTGATTCTGGCGGCGCGCTTCCTGGCCGGCGTCAGTGGCGGCCTGCTGTGGTCGCTGGTAGCAGGTTACGCCGCGCGCATGGTGGTGGCTGAACTGCAGGGACGGGCCATCGCGGTGGCGATGATCGGATCGCCGTTGGCCCTGTCACTGGGCGTCCCGGCCGGCACCCTGCTGGGCCAGCAGATCGGGTGGCGCTGGGCGTTCGCCCTGATGAGCGTGCTGGCGGTGCTGCTGCTGGTCTATGCGCGCTGGGCCCTGCCGGCCCTGCCCGCAGCTGGTTCCGGACGGCGTGTGTCGCTGGCTGCGGTATGGCGCATGCCGGGCGTGCGCAGCACCTTGCTGGTGATGGCGCTGTACGTGCTCGCGCACAACGTGCTGTACACCTACATCGAGCCTCTGGCCTTGCAGGCCGGTGCGGGGGCCTGGCTGGACCGCCTGCTGCTGGCGTTCGGCATGGCGGCCCTTGTCGGTATCGCGATCGCTGGCTGGGGCGTGGATCGTCACCTGCATGCGCTGGTCTGGAGCACGGTGCTGGGCTTCATCGCCGCCGTCATGGCGCTGCTGTTGTGGCCGGTGAGCGCGACCGCACTGCTGCTGGCGACGATCGCGTGGGGTGTGGCGTTCGGCGCGGTGCCGACCCTGTTCCAGACGGCATTGGCGCGGCGCGCCGGCGCGGCGGCCGACCTTGCGCAGTCGATGCTGGTGACCGGCTGGAACCTGGCCATTGCGGCTGGCGGAGTGGCCGGTGGCCTGGTGCTGCAGTCCGGTGACGCGCGCCATCTGGGCTGGCTGCCGCTGCTGTTGCTGGCGGCAAGTGCGGCGTGGCTGATCGCACGCCCGAAGGCCTGGGCGTAACGCTTACGGCAGTGGCTCCTGTTCGATCGGTACGCTGCGCGGGTTCTGCATCTGTTCGCGCGCTGCGCCGTAGCGCTGCTGCCGCTTGTGGTGGAACGCCACGAATTCGTCACGTGGCAGCGGCCGGGAGAACAGCCAGCCCTGCCCGAACTGCACCTTTTGACCGTGCAGATAGGCCAGCTGCGCTTCTGTCTCCACGCCTTCGGCCACGACCCACAGGCCCAGCTCGCGCGCCATGCCGATGATGTGCGGGGTGACCGGGCTGGTGGCACTGTCGGTGCCGATCGCATCGACGAAGGACTTGTCGATCTTCAGCGCATCCAGTGGCAGCTGTGCCAGGTACTGCAGGCTGGAATAGCCCACGCCGAAATCGTCGATGGCGACGCTGTGCCCGGCGCGGCGTGCCGCGGCCAGCATCGTGCGGGCGCGGTCCAGGTCGAGGAAGCCGCGCTCGGTGGCCTCCATCCAGATCTGCTGCGGCAGGATGCCGCTGCCGGTCATGTGCTTGGCGATCATCTTCAACGCGCGGCCGCTGCTGATGTCTTCAGCTGCCAGGTTGATCGCCACGTGCGCGCTGCGATCGCCGACCAGCAGTTCGCGCAGGTCGCGCACCACGTTCTCGATCACCAGATCGGTGACATCGCCGATCATGCCGGCCTCTTCGGCCAGCGGAATGAACAGGTCCGGACGCACCTGGGTGCCGTCCGGACGCTGCCAGCGCACCAGCGCTTCGGCGCCCACGCAGATGCCGGTGTCCAGTTCGATGATCGGCTGGTAATGCAGGTACAGCTCGCGACGGCGGATGGCGGTGGCCAGTTCACCCCGCAGCGACAGCCGGCGGCGCGACAACCAGATCACCAGGCCGGCACCGGCGGCGGCCAGCAGCACGCCCAGCGGCACGAACAGCCACGCCTGCTGGCGGAAGCTGGCGGTGAGCGCGGTCCGCGGGGTGGTGGCGATGGCCAGCCATTCTTCATTGCGAGCGGTGGCGTACAGCGTGTTCTGGTCCAGACCAATGCCGGGATCGCGCAGCAGGCTCTGCAGCAGCGCCGGATCCATGTCGTTCTGCCGGGCCAGCAGGCGGCCGTCGGGGCTGGCCAGGGCCAGCCGCACGTTCGGATCAACGATGACATCGACGAAGCGGCGGGGATCGACCAGTACGTCGTAGGAGCCATACAGGATCGACAGCACCTTGCGGCGGCCGCTGGTCTCGGGACGCACATCGACCGCGATGCCGGCGCCGTCGCTGGTGACGTGGTCCGGCCTGGGCTGGTTCACGTCGGACAGGAACGGCCCCCATGAGGTGCACCGCAGTTTGCCGCCTTCGAAATAGCCCAGCTGATCGGCCGAAGGGGTGGTCATCACCAGCGTCTGCATGCGCCGGATGTGCTCCGGGCTGCAGGCGGGGAGTGCGGTGGCCTCGGCTGATTTCAGTGCGGCCAGTGCTTCCTGGTAGGACAGGTCCGCACGCCGCAGGGTGCGTTCGGCGATGTCATGCAGGCGCTGCTGCTCCACGCTCACGGCGCGGTCCCACGTGGCGTAGGCCATGACGGCGATGGGAATGGCCGCCGCCAGCAGCGCCAGCGCGGTTCCCCCGATGATGATCCGCAGTCGGCTCACGTCCGGGGCTCCAGCAAGGCAGGCAGGGCAGGGCGCATGGTCGGGCCGATCCTTGGGCAGATGCGGCTATCTGAGCATGCCGCCGCGCCGGGCGGAATGGGACGAATCAGGTATTCGGTCACATTGTGGTGAAAGCGGCTAACTTTGCCGGATTCAGCCCGTCCCCAGCTGGCGCAACCGGCCCGGGAGGACTACCGTCGGACGCTTCGCCCGCCGATTCCGCGCCATGACCGACCCTGCCCAGCCCCCCGAGCATCTGCGCCGCAGCCTGTCCAACCGCCACCTTCAGCTGATTGCCATCGGCGGTGCCATCGGCACCGGTCTGTTCATGGGATCGGGCAAGACCATCAGCCTGGCCGGCCCGTCCATCGTGTTCGTCTACCTGATCATCGGCGCGATGCTGTTCTTCGTCATGCGCGCGATGGGCGAACTGCTGCTGTCCAACCTGCAGTACAAATCCTTCATCGATTTTTCCACCGATCTGCTCGGGCCCTGGGCCGGCTTCTTCTGTGGATGGACCTACTGGTTCTGCTGGATCGTCACCGCCATCGCCGATGTCATCGCCATCGCTGCTTACGCACAGTTCTGGTTCCCCGGCCTGGATGCGTGGATTCCGGCACTGATGTGCGTGCTGTTGCTGCTGGGGCTGAATCTGGTGACAGTGAAGCTGTTCGGTGAGATGGAGTTCTGGTTCGCGCTGATCAAGATCGTGGCGATCTGCGCGCTGATCATCACCGGCGCCGGCCTGGTGGCGTGGGGCTTCACCTCGCCCAGCGGGCACACCGCCTCGCTGGCCAACCTGTGGAACGACGGTGGCATGTTCCCGATGGGACTGGTCGGCTTCTTTGCCGGTTTCCAGATCGCGGTGTTCGCCTTCGTCGGCATCGAGCTGGTGGGAACCACCGCCGCTGAAACCGCCGACCCGGAGCGCAACCTGCCCAAGGCGATCAACTCGATCCCGGTGCGCATCATCATCTTCTACGTGCTTGCGCTGGTGGCGATCATGGCAGTGACGCCGTGGCGGCAGGTGGTGCCGGACAAGAGCCCGTTCGTGCAGCTGTTCGTATTGGCCGGGATCCCTGCCGCCGCCAGCCTGATCAATTTCGTGGTGCTGACCTCGGCAACGTCCTCGGCCAACAGCGGCATCTTCTCCACCAGCCGCATGCTGTATGGCCTGGCGGAAGAAGGCCACGCGCCGCGCGGCCTGTCGAAACTGTCGCGCGCGGCGGTGCCGGCCCGCGGGCTGCTGTTCTCCTGCCTGTGCCTGCTGGGCGGCACGCTGCTGATCTACCTGATCCCGAATCTGGTGACCGCCTTCACCCTGGTGACGACGCTGGCGACGGTGCTTTTCATCTTCGTCTGGTCGCTGATCCTGGTGGCCTACATGGTCTACCGCCGCCGTTACCCGCAGCGCCACGCGGCCTCGATCTTCAAGATGCCCGGTGGCGTGGCGATGTGCTGGGCGTGCCTGGGGTTCTTCGCCGGCGTTCTGGTCCTGCTGAGCCTGCAGGCCGATACCCGCCAGGCCCTGATCGCGAGCCCGGCGTGGTTCGTGCTGTTGGGCGTGGGCTATGCGCTGCGCAGCCGGATGGCCCGCTAGGGGCGCGGCCACCACCGCATTCACCCATCGTTAGCGGGGGCGGCCGGATGATCCGGCCGCCATGACCCGCCGCCCCGTCCTCGCTGCGCTGATGCTGCTGTCCCTCCTGTGGGCCGGGACGGCGGCTGCGCGCACGGTGTACCGCTGCGTGCAGGGCAACACCGTCAGCCTGGCCACCGCGCCGGAACCCGGTTCGCGCTGCACCGCGCGCGATATCGACGACAACGCCATCCAGACCCCGAACCTGTGGGGCAACATGGGGGTGTTCAGCGGCGTGCTGTACGAACGTGAGCAGGACGGCCGGCTGGTCTATTCCACCCGCAATCTGCCGGGCTCGCGGGTGTTCCTGAAATTCACCGTGGCCACGCCGCCGGGCGAGCCTGCGCATGAGGGCCTGGGCCGGGTCGGCAAGCCGCAGCTGGCACCGCACGCGCGGCAGTTCAGGGCGGCAGCGAAGGCAACCGGTGTTGATGATGCCTGGCTGCGTGCCATCGCCCACGCCGAAAGCAACTTCGACGCGCTGGCGGTGTCCAGCAAGGGCGCCCAGGGCGTGATGCAGCTGATGCCCGAGACCGCACTGGAGTACGGGGTGAGCGACCCGTTCTCGCCACAGCAGTCAATCGACGGTGGCGCGCGCTACATGCGCGCGCTGCTGCGCCGCTACAACGGCGACCGCACGCTTGCCGCGGCCGCGTACAACGCCGGCATCGGCGCGGTGACCCGCTACAAGGGCGTACCGCCCTACGCGGAAACGCTGGCCTACGTGGACAAGGTGATGGCGTTGTACACGCGCTATCGCGAGGCGATGGGCATCCGCATCGAGGTGCCGGCAAAGTAGCCACTCGTCGGACGGTGATTGTGGGCGCCCCTCGGCCGCGGCAGGATGGCGCTGCACGGGTGGGCGGGGGAGCGCCGGCCCGGGCGTCGAGGGACGATCCGGCCTGCAGCATCGAATCCACAGGGGGATGTGCATGAAGCCTATCAGGAGCGTGGTCGCGGCATTGTTGTTCGCGATCGCATGCAATGGCTGTGCCAGCAAGAACGTGTTGTATCGCGATGCCGAACGACGACAGGACGCAACCGCGCTGTTCCTGGACCGTGAGGGAAGTCTCTACCCTGCAGCCAGCGTAGCGGTGCCGGTGCAGCAGATGCTGGAAGGGGCACGCCCGTCGTCGGCGGATTTCGCGACGCTCCGGCATCTCTACCAGCAGTCGGCAGTGCCAGGTGCTGCCTCGGCAGAGGCGTGGCGCAGCCTGCTTGCCGATACCGGGGTGACGCCCGACGCCGCCTTCACCGACACCTGGCAGCAGATCCAGCAGGTGCTGCGTGCGCGCGCCTCGCAGCAGCTGGATCGTGCTGCGGAGGACGGCCGTGTGGTGGTGCTGCTGGTGCACGGCTACAACAACGACTACCGCGAGGCGGCCGCCTGGTACGAACGGGTGGAGCGTGATTTCCGCGAGCGCGGGGCGGCCAGCGGGCAGACGTTGTCATTCGTGCGCGTGTACTGGGATGGCCTGCATGGCAATGCGTTCCGGATCTGGGGCGCCGCCCAGCTCAACGGGCCTTACGTGGGGCTGGAGCTGCGCAGGGTGCTGGCGGGTGTGGACAACAGGGACATGCCGTTGCGGGTGTTCACCCACAGCTCGGGTGCGTACGTGATGAACAACGCACTGGGCAACGGCTCTTCGCCGCTGCGCGGCATGCAGGACGCTTACTACCGTCGCGCTGCCGGTCTGGATGGCTATGGATTCCCGCCGCTGCGCAACCTGCGCATGGCCATGCTGGTGCCGGCGCAGCCGCCGACGGCGATGGCCAACTACCATCATCCGCGCCTGGAGCAGACATTCGGCACGATCCCCGACCGGTTGATCCTGGGCCTGAGCCGGCACGATTTCGCCACCGGCAAGGGCCGCCGGCTGGGGTCGTGCAGGATGGCGGGCAACACCTGCATGGCCACCCACATCCGCTATTCCTGCGCAGCGGTACGGCGCGACCTGCGCAGCAGCGAATCGCACGGGCGAAAGCAGGTGTGGGCCGTCGCGTTTCCGCAGCCCGCGCTGAGATCGCATCCCCATGCGGTAGCGTCCTACATGCAGGATGGCGACTGGAAGCTGTTCGCCGACGCGCTGCTGCTCGACACCGCGCTGGAGCCGGCCAACCAGGCTGCGCTGTGCGAGCGCAGGGTAGGGCCGCTGAAGCACAGCGATGCCTGGCCTGACGAAATAAAAGTGCGCGCTGCAACAGCACCCGAGCGTGCGGCTGAGGCCGATGCGGGTTGGCATTGGTGGAACTACTGGCTAAGTTCGTCGCTCCCCGTTGAATGATGGAACACGATGGCGCGGCGATACTGGATGGCGGCGGTTGCGGTGGCAACCGCCGGTGCATTGGCGGCGACCTTCTGGCTGCCGGACGAACCCCACCCCGAGACACCTGCGGGACCGGCGCCGACGCCGCTGGCATGGACCGCGCAGATCGAACTGCTGGCCGGTGATGGCCATCCGGGTGATCGGGATGGGGCCTCCGTGCAGGCGCGCTTCGCCGATCCCTACGCGCTGCTGCGGTTGGACGATGGCAGCGTCTACTTCACCGATGGCGGCGACAACAACCGTATCCGCCGCCGCCTGCCCGATGGCCGCGTCGAGACCGTGGCCGGGCAGGGCGAAGGTCGCGTCGATGGCCCGGCACTGCAGGCACGCTTCCACACGCCGTCCGGCATCGCCGCCGATGCACAGGGCAATCTGTACGTGGCCGACACCGGCAACCATGCGATCCGCCGCATTGGCGTCGATGGCCAGGTGACCACGGTGGCCGGCGGCGAGCAGGGATACGCCGACGGTCCCGGCGCGCAGGCACGTTTCGATGCGCCGATGGGTATCGCCTTGGATGCGCAGGGGCAGATCTACGTGGCCGATACCTGGAACGACCGGATCCGGGTGATCGGCACCGACGGCAGTGTGCGCACCCTCGCCGGGGGCGATCGGCCCGGCTTCATCGACGCGGCAGGAGGCGAGGCGCGGTTCGATACACCGGTGGCGTTGGCCTTCGACGCGCACGGGGTCCTGCTGGTGGCGGATCTGTTCAACAACGCGGTGCGTCGTGTCGGTGCCGATGGCACGGTCAGCACGTGGGTCGGCAGTGGCGGGGTCATCAACGGGCCGCTGTCGCTGACCGCGACCCATGATGGCGTGCTGTACGTGGGCGACCTTGAGGGACGCGTGGTACAGGTCACCGCACAGGGCCACCAGATCGCACTGGTCGGTAATGACCGACTGCCGCGGCTGGCGCGCCCCAGCGGCCTGGCGCTGGATGCGGATGGCAGCCTGCTGGTGGCCGACGCGGCCGGATACCGGCTGCATCGGCTGCGGCCGCTGCCGGTGGGCGAGCTTCCGGCCCCTGCGCTGGTCGGACCCGCCGCTGATGCAGCGCTGCCGGACACGGCCGGGCGCTGGCCGCTGGCACCGCAGGAGGGCTGGCACGAAGTGGTCGGCACGCTGGGCGAGGTGCGGGGCAATTTCAGGGGTGAGAGCCGGCACCATCTGCACGGCGGCTTCGATGTGCGCGGCGATGTCGGCCAGACCGTGCTGGCCATTGCCGAGGGCAAGATCAGCAGCCCGGTGGCCAGCTGGAGCCTGGGCGGGCAGGGCGAAGGGCTGGCGGTGGACCGGCTGAAGTACATCCACATGCGGGTGGGCCGCACGCCGCGCGGGGAACCGTTCGACGCGCGCTGGCAGGCGCTGTATGACGACCAGGGCGCGCTGGAACGCATCCGCGTGCGCCGGGGCACGCGCATCCACGTGGGCGATCGCCTGGGCAGCATCAACAGCCAGGCGCACGTGCATCTGGCGGTGGGCACCAGCGGCTTTGAAACCAACGCGGTCGCGCTGGGGTTCCGCAACTTCGCCGATCACTTCGCGCCGCGCATCACCGATGTGGCGCTGCTGGACGCCAACGACCAACCGATGACGGCGGGGAGCGACGGCAGCGTGATGGTCGCGCGGCAGGGACGGGGCGTGCAGATCGTGGTCGAGGCCTGGGACCAGGTCGACAACAACCTGGCCCGGCGCAGGCTGGGCGCGTACCAGGTGGGCTACCAGATCCTGGATGCGGCCGGTCGGCCGCTGCAGGGCTACGAGCAGCCGCGCTGGAACATCGTGTTCAACCGCATGCCGCCGCAGAATGCCGCCGTAAAGGTTGCCTACGCACCGGACAGCGGCATCACGGTGCACGGCAGCGCCGTCACCCGTTTCCGCTACCTGGTCACCAACACCGTGCGCGATGGCCTGATGGAGACCGGTCGCTGGCAGCCGGCAGCACTGCCGCCGGGGGACTACATCGTGCGTGCCAGCGTGCGCGACTACAGCGGCAACGAGGGCATCGGCAAGCGCGAGGTCAGAGTACGGCTGCTGCCATAGCGGGCGGGGCGCCGCAGCGCTCACGCTCGGCGTCCATGTCCTCCAGCGGGCGCACTTCGATGCTGCCGAACCGTGCCCACGGGAACTCGCGCGCGATGCGCATCGCCTCGTCACGGTCGCGCGCCACAATGAGATTGAAGCCGGCCAGCAGCTCGCGGGTTTCGGCGAACGGGCCATCCAGCACCCGGCTGTGGCCATCGCGGACGCGCAGGGTCTGCGCGGTATCCACCGGCTGAAGCTTCTGCGCCAGAAGCAGCGTGCCTTCGGCCTGCAGCCTGTCGGCGTGGGCCAGGCAGTCGCGCATCAAGGTGTTGAAAGCCTCGGTCGGCAGGGCCTGCAGCAAGGCAGGTTCGATGTAGATCAGAAGCAGGTACTGCTGCATGGCGCGATCCTGGCGGGGGCGGACCTGCATGATCGCGCAGGTTTGCGCCGGGGCATGTTGCAGCGCGGGAGACCGGTGCCCGATGCCCCCCCCAAAAAAAACTTTCAGAATTTGTCGATTCCCCGTCCCCTCGTTCGTTGTAACAGTGAAGGGCGCGCACCTGCGCCCCACGGGAGACCCACATGAAAGTCATGGTGATCGTCAAAGCCAACGCCGATTCCGAAGCCGGACGCCTGCCCAGCGAGCAGGAGCTGACGGCCATGGGCGCCTACAACGAACAGCTGGTTGCCGCCGGCATCATGCTGGCCGGTGAAGGCCTGCATGCCACCGCGCGTGGCCGCCGCATTCACTTCGGCGGCGCCGGACCGCAGGTCGAGAGCGGCCCGTTCGCGCCCGTCGCCGACCAGATCGCAGGCTTCTGGCTGTGGAATGTCCGCTCGCTCGACGAGGCTGTGGAATGGGCCAGCCGCGCCCCCTTTGGCAGTGGTGGCACGCTCGAGGTGCGCCCGCTGATCTCCGCCGAAGACTTCGGCGAAGCCTTCACCCCCGAATTACAGCAGCAGGAACAGCGTCTGCGCGAGCAGCTCGAAGGCTGAGCCCCGCCGCGCCGCGAACACTCGACATCTTCAACCGAACGGAGCACCCCGATGAAACTGATTCCCTTCCTTGGCTTCAGCGGCCAGGCCCACGAGGCGATGGCCTTCTACGCCAAGGCCCTGGGTGGCCAGGTCACCTCGGAAATGAAGTACCGCGACATGCCCCCCTCCGACGGCTCGCCGGGATGCAACGAGATGCCGGCCGACACCCTTGACCACGTGGCCCACAGCCAGCTGGAAATCGGCAGTGCCATCCTGATGGCCGCCGACGGCCCCGGTGCCGGCGAAGGCGGCTCGACCACCATCAATGTCGATGTCGACAGCATCGAGGAGGCCGAGCGCGTGTTCGCCGCGCTGGCCGATGGGGGCCAGGTGCAGATGCCGATCGCCGAGACGTTCTGGGCGCACCGCTGGGGCATGTTGACCGATCGCTACGGCAAGCCGTGGATGGTCAACTGCATGAAGCAGCCCTGATCGCCCGCCTTCTTTCCATTTCCCAGGGAACCTGAGCAATGAGCACACCGCAACCGCAGATGATCTTCGTCAACCTGCCCGTGCAGGATCTGGACAAGTCCAAGGCCTTTTTCGCCGCACTGGGCTACCACTTCAACCCGGCGTTCACCGATGAGAACGCGGCCTGCATGGTGGTCAGCGACAGCATCTTCGTGATGCTGCTGGTCAAGCCGTTCTTCCAGCAGTTCACCACCAAGGCGATCGCCGACGCGCAGGCGCAGACCGAGGTGATCACCTGCCTGTCCGCCGACAGCCGCAACGCAGTGGACGTGATGGTGGACAAGGCACTTGCCGCCGGTGCCAGTGAACCGCAGCCGGCGCGCGACGAGGGTTTCATGTACCAGCGTGGCTTCCAGGACCTGGACGGACATCTCTGGGAAATCGTCCACATGGACGGCGAGCCGGGCTGAGCGGCTACGCCGGACGACAGGAGAACGCTCATGGCTTACGTCGATGCCTATGTGCTGCCGTGCCCGGAGGACAAGGTCGCGGCCTACCGCCGCCTTGCCCGCAAGGCCGGTGCGGTGTGGAAGGATCACGGTGCGCTTCAGTACATGGAATGCGTGGCCGACGACGTGGAACCCGGCACGTCGACCTCGTTCCCGCGTGCGGTGAAGGCCAAGCCGGGCGAGACCGTGATCGTGGCCTTCGTGGTGTTCCGATCGCGTGCGGCACGTGACCGCATCAACGCGAAGGTGATGGCCGATCCGCGCCTGGCCGGCATCGGCCCGAAGGACATGCCGTTCGATACCCGGCGGATGTTCTGGGGCGGTTTCAGGCCCATCGTCGAAGCGTGACTGCCGGTGCTTGTGCGGCGGGAACGTGCATGCTGTGATCGACGCATGCACGAGCCCTCCCTGACCCAGCGCCTGGAGACTCTCTGGCGGATGGAATCGCCAGTGTTGATCGCGCGCCTGGCGCGGCTGCTCGGCGGTGATGTCGGCCGTGCCGAGGAACTGGCCCAGGACACCTGGCTGGCTGCGCTGGAGCGTTGGCCGGAGCAGGGCATCCCGGACAATCCTGGAGCCTGGCTGATGACCACTGCGCGCAACCGGGCCATCGATGTACTGCGCCAGCACCAGCGGGTGGCGCAGCAGCATGCGCAGTGGGGCGAGGCGCTGCATCCGGCCGCGCTGCCGGCACCCGATGACAGCACCGCGCTGGAAGACGATCTTGGCGACGATCTGCTGCGCCTGATGTTCGTGGCGTGCCATCCGGTACTGCCCGCCGACGCGCGCGTGGCGCTGACCCTGCGCCTGCTCGGCGGGCTGACCACGAGCGAGATCGCGCGCGCGTTCCTGCAACCGGAACCGACCATCGCCCAGCGCGTGGTGCGTGCCAAGCGCACGCTCGCGCAGAAGCAGGTGCCCTATGAAGTGCCGCGTGCCGAAGCGTTGCCCGCGCGCCTGGCCTCCGTGCTGGAAGCGATCTACCTGGTGTTCAACGAAGGCTATGCCGCCAGTGCCGGCGATGACTGGATGCGGCCAGCGCTGTGCGAGGAGGCGCTTCGCCTGGCGCGCATTCTCGCCCACCGCATGCCGGCCGCCGCCGTGCTGGGACTGTTGGCACTGATGGAACTGCAGGCGTCGCGCGCCGCGGCGCGGGTGGATGCGCAGGGCCGGCCGGTGCTGCTGGACCAGCAGAACCGCGCACGCTGGGACTGGCTGCAGATCGAACGCGGGCGGCAGGCGCTGGCGCGCGCGCTGTCGGCCGGCGGTAGCGACGATCCCTACGTGCTGCAGGCCTGCATTGCCGAGTGCCACGCAACGGCGCGCCAGGCCGACCAGACCGATTGGGCGCGCATCGCCGGGCTGTATTCGCGGCTGCTGCAGATCCAGCCTTCGCCTGTGGTGGCGTTGAACCGGGTGGTGGCCATCCTGCGCAGTGAGGGCGCGTTCGCTGCCTGGGCGCATCTGCAGCCGCTGCTCTCCGATGACCGTCTGCGTGACTACGCACCGTTGCAGGTCGTCCGTGGCGAGGTGCTGCAGCACCTGGGTCGGGTCGAAGACGCCCGGCAGGCGTTCCAGGCCGCTGCCGCGCTCACCGACAACGTGCGCGAACGCGATCACCTGCTGGCACGGGCCCATCCGACAGTGCCAAAAGCGCCTTAAATCCCTCGGGCCCCTTTTGTACACTCGGCTGGGATTTCCCTGCTGGAGAGAGCAATGAAGCGAGTAGCACTGGGCGTGCTGGCCCTGTCGGTGTCGGGCGCGCTGATGGCGGCCACGCCGAAATTCGATGGCGCGCGGATTTCCGCCGACGTGAAGGAACTGGCCTCGGACGCCTATGAGGGCCGTTCGCCGGCCACGACGGGCGAAGCGAAGACCATCGCCTACCTGAGCAAGCAGTTTGCAGACGCCGGGCTGCAGCCGGGCGGCGACCTGAAGGACGGCAAGCGCCTGTGGACCCAGGCCGTGCCGCTGCGCAAGGGCGACATCGTGGGGACGCCGCAGCTGGCCCTGCATCAGGGTGACAGGACCATCGCGCTGGAGCAGGGCAAGCAGATCGCCGTGCGCGCGGCCATGAACGGCGCCAGCACGGTGGACATCAGCAAGGCGCCGCTGGTCTTCCTCGGCTACGGCGTGAAGGCCCCGGAGCGCAACTGGGACGACTTCAAGGGCGTGGACCTGAAGGGCAAGATCGCGGTCGTGCTGATCAACGACCCGGACTTCGAGACCGGTAAGGGCGACTTCGACGGCAAGGGCATGACCTGGTACGGCCGCTGGCCCTACAAGTACGAGGAAGGCGCACGCCAGGGCGCGCTGGGCGTGCTGATCGTGCATGAGACCGCACCGGCCTCGTACGGCTGGGCAACGGTGGCCGGCTCCAACACCAACACCATGTTCGATGTGGTGCGCGACAACCCGGCCGACAGTCACCCTCTGCTGGAAGGCTGGATCCAGCGCGACCTGGCCGTGGACCTGTTCCGCGCGGCCGGCCAGGATTTCGAGGCACTGAAGAAGAAGGCGCAGCAGCGCGACTTCACGCCGGTCACGCTGACCGGCGCCAGCCTGGACGCGAAGTATGCGGTGAAGACCGAGGTGATCACCTCGCACAACGTGGCGGCGCGGCTGGAAGGCAGCAGCCACCCGGACGAGACCGTGATCTACAGCGCCCACTGGGACCACATCGGCGTGGGCGAGCCCGATGCCCGCGGCGACCGCATCTTCAACGGTGCGCTGGACAATGCCAGTGGCACCGCTTCGCTGATCGAACTGGCCCGTGGCTTCGCCAAGGGCAAGCAGCCGCAGCGCTCGCTGCTGTTCCTGGCGGTCACCGCCGAAGAAAAGGGCCTGCTGGGTTCGGAGTACTACGCGACCCATCCGTTGTATCCGCTGGAGAAGACCGTGGCGGTGATCAACATGGATGGCATGGCGCCGTTCGGCCCCTCGCGCGACTTCGGCATCTACGGTGCCGCGCGCTTCGAGCTGCTGGACCAGCTGAAAGAGGTGGCCAAGGGCTGGGACATCCGCTATACGCCCGATCCGAAGCCGGAAGCGGGCCTGTTCTTCCGCTCTGACCATTTCCCGTTCGCCAAGCGCGGCGTGCCGGCGCTGTCCTGGTCGGCCGGACAGGACTGGGTGGACGGGGGCGTGGCTGCTGGCAGGAAGGCGTCGGAGGACTACACCGCCAAGCGCTACCACCAGCAGGGCGACGAGTGGCAGCCGGACTGGGTGTTCGCCGGCGCCGCCCGCGACCTGGAGGTGCTGTACACCCTGGGCAACCAGCTGGCGAACTCGCGCAGCTGGCCGAACTGGAGCAAGGACGAGTCGTTCCGCGCCGTGCGTGACGAAAGCGCGGGGCAGCGGAAGTAAGGGAAGGCGGGGCGCTGCCCCGCCCCCCGGTAGCGCCGGGCCACGCCCGGCGTTTCCGTGAGGGGTTCCATCGCGGCTTTCCCGCACTTCGTCGCAGGCCGCTTGTCTGCCCGGCAGGCCGCCCTATGCTCGGCTTACCCCTTTCACCAAGGCGCCGCCGTGTTCGCCAGCCTCACTCTCATTTTCCGTCATCTGTTGGCCTGGGCCGCGGCGCTGGTCGTGGCCGGCATGGTCTGGAGCGGCATCTTCAGCGGCATGAACGATGGCCCGGGCTGGATCTTCGGCCTGCTGGCGATGTTCCTGATGATTACCGCGCTGGGCAGTGCGATCAGCCATGTGCGCCGGGTCTGGCTGGTGGCCGGGCGCCTGGACGCGAGCACGCTGTCCGGGCGCCAGCGTCGGCAGGTGGAACTGCCGATGGATGCCGGCCAGGCCTTTGCCGTGGTCGAGGCGGCCGTGGCCGAGCTGCCCCGGGTAGAGGACGTGGAAAGCGCGGCCGGCAGCCTGCAGGTGCGCGCCTACGTGCGCCGCGTCGACCCCTGGAACGGCCGCCAGCCCTCGCGCTGGAACCTGCCCGCGCGGCTGGCGATCAAGCGCAACGGCGTGCTGGCCACGGTCACGCCCGGGCAGGGCACCAGTACCGTCACCCTGCTGTTCGAGCCCGATGCGGGCTGGTGGGCCGATCTGCTGGCGCTGGACGAAGGCAGCAACTACGAGAATGCCGAAGCGGTCACCCGTGCGATCAGCCGTCGGGTGGCCGACCAGCGCCGCACCGAGCAGGCCGCCGCGGAGCAGACCCAGGTGGAAAAGGAGCTGTCGGTGGCGCGCCTGAACCTGCTGCACGCGCAGGTCGAGCCGCACTTCCTGTACAACACGCTGGCCAATGCCCAAGTGCTGACCCGCACCGATCCGGCGCGGGCCGAGCAGATGCTGGGACACCTGATCCAGTACCTGCGCAGTTCGTTGCCGCAGGTGGACGAATCGATGTCGACCCTCGGCGTGGAGCTGGAGCGTACCCGCGCGTACCTGGAGATCCTGCGGATCCGCATGGGCGCAAGGCTGGCGGTGGAGGTGCAGGTGCCGCCGGAACTGCATGCGGTGAAGCTGCCGGCGATGGCGCTGCAGACGCTGGTCGAGAACGCGATCAAGCACGGCCTGGAGCCCAAGCCGGGAGGTGGAACGATCTGGATCCTGGCGCGCGGCTTCGACGACCACGTGACGGTGACCGTGGCCGATGATGGGCTCGGCTTCAGCCAAGGCACCACCAGTGGCACCGGCATCGGCCTGAAGAACCTGCGCGAGCGGCTGCGCCTGACCTGCGGCGAGCAGTCCGGCGTAGCGATCGTCGCCAATTTCCCCAGCGGCGTTGCTGCGACCATGACATTGCCGCCATCCAGCAAGGAACGCAGCCATGCCGCTTGAAGCCCTGATTGCAGAGGACGAGGAACTGCTGCGGCAGTCGCTGGTGGACCAGCTGCGCCGGCTGTGGCCGGAGCTGAAGCTGGTGGCCGAGTGCGAAGACGGCGCCAGTGCACTGGAGCAGCTGGCCGAGAAGCAGCCGGACATCGCTTTCCTCGACATCCGCATGCCGGGCATCACCGGCATCGAGGTCGCGCGTGCACTGTCCGAGCTCAGCCCGCGCACGCAGGTGGTGTTCGTCACCGCCTACGACCAGTACGCCATCGATGCCTTCGAACAGGGTGCGATGGACTACCTGCTCAAGCCGGTCAGCGATGAGCGCCTGCTGGCCACGCGCGAGCGCATCCTGGCACGGTTGCCCTCCACGCGCCACGATGATGCGGTGCTGGAACGCCTGCTGCAGCGTCTGGGACCGGGACAGAACGATGACCGCCCGCCGCTGGCGTGGATCACCGCCAGCAATGGCCGCGAGACCCAGCTGATCATGCTGGAGGACGTGGTCTACTTCCGCGCGGACAACAAGTACACCACCGTGATCACCGCCGCCGGCGAGAGCCTGCTGCGCACCCCGCTGCGCGAACTGCTGGAAGTGCTCGATCCGCAGCACTTCCGCCAGATCCACCGCTCGACCATCGTCAACATGAAATCGGTCGCTGCGGTCAGCCGCGACGATACCGGGCGCGGTGTGCTGCGCCTGCGCCAGCGGCCGGAAACGCTGGTGGTCAGCCAGCCCTTCATGAGCCTGTTCCGCGGCATGTAGCCGCGACGTTGCATCTGCCCCGAGGAATGACCATGCCCCGTCTGCTGCTTGTGTGTGCTGTGCTGCTGGCACTGGCCGGCTGCGAAAAATCCAGTAATTCCTCGATTACCCGCGCGCGCGCCAACGGCGTGGACACGCTGTACAGCAAGGGCACCGTCGTCGATGGTCAGGCGCGGTTCCAATGCATCGCCAGCAGCAGTGGCAGGTGCCACTATCTCGTGCTGGATCCGGCCTGCAGCACCGAGGCCACCTGCGCCACGCCGCCCCTGCGGCGTTTTTCGGTGGCCGTAGGCCAAACCGAAACCATGCGAGGCCTGCCCGAGGGCTTCCACCAATGCGTCAGCCAGGACCCGATAGAACAATGCCACCGTGAGTGATCACGGTGGCATTGTGGACCCCCCCGTTTTCCGCAAGGGTCAGTAGGCAGGCTGCAGCGTCAGTTCGTGATGGTGTTCGGTTTCGCCTACATGGTTCAGCCGCCCGACCAGTTCGGAGTGCTGCTTCATCCGTCCGATCTCGGTCATGATGCGGATGTCCTCATGGCGCAGCTCGCGCCTGGCGGTGACCGCCTGCTTGTAGTCCAGCACTTCCGGGTAGTGCTCGGCCAGGTCCAGCGCCTCGGCCACATGCTCGACGCTGTCGGCCTTGGAACTGATGCGGGCCCGGCTGTTGAAGGCTTTCATCCAGCGCTCGAAGCCGGCCTGCTGGTCGAACATGTTGGCCATGAACCAGATCACGAACAGGATCGAGACCCATGAGCCGAACACGATCACCACGCGGGTGAAGGTGATATGGAAGTCGTCACGCCACAGGTAGTTGGCGATCAGGCCCAGAATCACCAGCGACGCCGCCTGCCAGCCGATGATGGAGGCGATCAGCCACTGGCACTTGGCCTGGGCCAGCACCGCCACTTCATCGCGGATCTGCTGCTCGCTGAGATTGCGCCAGTGCGCGACCTGTTTGTCGAACGGGCTGCTGTAGAGCTCGTTGTCGCGAAGCAGAATTCCCAAACCCTTGAACAAAGCAATCATGGCTGGCTCCTTGTGGAACGTGCGTCGATCAGCGTTGGACGGTGTGGCGGGTTCAGTTCTAGCACTTCCAGCGAGCGGTGCAATGGGCGGAACGCCAAGCGGCGTAAGGGTCTTGTCCGGCCGGGTGAAGTTTTGTGCGATGCAGCACAGTGCCCGCACCCTGCGACAGGATGTCGCAGGGTGAAACGTGCTGCGGGCGCACATGAAACCGGGGATGAGCAGGGATCCCGGCAATCGGCCTCGTCTTCGGCCTGAATCGGCACCGACCGCGCAGCCTGCCAGGCCCGGTGCGGATGAAAACGGGCGCCTCGCGGCGCCCGTTTCCCTCATCTCACCAGACTTTGACCCGCTTGTCGGGGGCCAGGTACAGCTTCTGGCCCTCCTTCACCTCGAACGCCGGGTACCAGGCGTCGATGTTGCGCACGGTGAGCGCGCGGAACTGGCCCGGCGCGTGCACGTCGGTCAGCAGCGAATTGCGCAGCGCCTGCTCGCGGCTCTTGCTGCGCCATGCCTGGGCGAAGCCGAGGAAGAAGCGCTGGTCCGGGGTGAAGCCTTCCAGGGTCTGGCCCGGCTTGCCCTGCAGCGACAGCTGGTAGGCGTCGTACGCCGTTCCCAGACCGGCGACGTCGGCGATGTTCTCGCCCAGCGTCAGCTTGCCGTTGACGTGCACGCCGGGGAACGGCTCGTAACTGCTGAACTGGGCCGCGAGCGCGTCGCCGGCGGCGTTGAACTGCTTCAGGTCCTCGGCGGTCCACCAGTTGTGCAGCTTGCCGGTCTCGTCGAACAGCGCGCCGGCATTGTCGAACCCGTGGCTGATCTCATGGCCGATCACCGCACCGATCGCACCGTAGTTCACCGCATCATCGGCGGCCCCATCGAAGAACGGCGGCTGCAGGATCGCGGCCGGGAACACCAGGCGGTTCTCCAGCGGCACGTTCATCGCGTTGATGGTCTGCGGCAGCATCGCCCACTCACCGTGGTCGACCGGCTTGCCCAGCTTGGCGATGTTGCGCTGGTACTCGAACAGCTCGGCGCGCTGTGCATTGCCCAGCGGGTCGTCGCGGCGGATTTCCAGACCGCTGTAATCGCGCCATTTTTCCGGATACCCCATGCCCACGGTCAGGCCGGCCACCTTTGCCTTGGCGCTGGCCTTGGTCTGCGGCGACATCCACGACAGCGCGTCGATGCGCCTGGCGAACGCGGCGATGATGTTCTTCGCCATTTCGTCCGCGCGCTCCTTGGTCCTGGCGTCGAAGTGCTTCTCGACATAGCGCTTGCCGATGGCCTCACCGACGGCGTGGTTGGCATCATCCACCGCGCGCTTCCAGCGATCGCTCTGCTGCGGCGTGCCGCTCAGCGCGGTGCCGTGGAAGGCGAAGCGGGCATCGGCGAACTTCTTCGGCAGGTACGCCGCGGCGCGATCCAGCGCATGGAAGGCCAGGTAATCCTTCCAGACCTCCAGCGGCTCGGTGGCCACCAGCCTGGACAGCCCGGCCACCGCCCTGGGCTGCCAGACGATGAAGTCCTGCTGCTTGCCCAGTGCAGCGGCATCGAGGAAGGCGGTCCAGTCCATGCCCGGGGCCTTGGCGTTGAAGTCAGCCTGGGTCCAGGGGTTGGCACCCTTGGTCACGTCGTTGGTTTCTTCCTGGGTGGCGTGCGCCTGCGCGATCTTCGTTTCCAGCGCAACGATGCGCTGCGCCTTGCCGGCCGGGTCGGCGCTGCCGGCCAGCTGCAGGAGCTGCGCGATATAGGCCTGGTACTGCTTGCGCAGTTCGGCCATGCGGCCGTCGCCCAGATAGAAGTCGCGGTCGGGCATGCCAAGTCCGCCCTGCACCAGATACGGCGCGGTGCGGTCCGGCTGCAGCAGATCGACCGAGACCCACAGGCCGAACAGGCGGTCGGTGTAGAAGTTGGTGGCATTGAGCAGGTCGACATCGGCGCGCATGTCGCCGCCCAGCGCGCGGGCCAGGCCGGCCTTGTCAGTGATCGCATCGATCGCCTTCAGCTGCGGCTGCACCGGTGCGATACCCCGCTGCTCGATGCCGGCCTCATCCATGAACGCGGCGTAGTAATCGCCGATCAGCTTGTCCTCGCCGCTGGCCTGGGCATTGCCGGCAGCGCCTTCGAGGATGGCGCGGGTGTCGGCCTGGGTCTTCTCCGCGATGACGTTGAAGCTGCCGAAGCGCGAGCGGTCGGCGGGGATCTGGGTGTTCTTCACCCAGGTGCCATTGGCGAAGCCGAAGAAATCGTCGCCGGCGGCGATGCTGCGATCCATGCCGCTGGCATCGAAGCCGAAGCTGCCCAGCATCGGCTTGGCGGCTGCGGGGGCGGATGCGGCCGGCGCGGCGGTACTGGCCGCCGGATCGGCGGCGCGGTCGCAGGCGGCCAGGGACAGGCTGGCAGCAATGGCCAGTGCCAGGGTGGGACGGCGCAGCTTGGACATGGACTTCTCTTGCGGCGGGAAAACGCCAAGTCTAATCCGCTCCGATGCGATGGGTCGCACCGTTGTGGCGCAAGGCTGTGCACGATCTGGCTGAACGCGGTGCGGCGATCTTCACGCCGTCACCGCCGTGGTGCATGCTGCATGCCGGACCCCCGCGCGGACGCAGGGCGGTGATCCGGCGTGGCGGGCCCGGCGGTCAAGAATGGCAGTCGCCGGCCGCTGAGGTCGGGGATGTGGAGGAATCGTTCGCGCATGAAGCCAGCCGACTGGACAGGGAACACCCACCGATGCCCGCGCTGAGACGCGCGTTGGCCCGGCCACTGCGCGCCATCACCTGGGGCGGGGTGGTGCTGGGCGTGCTGCTGGTGGCCGGTCTGGCGATGATGCTGGTCAATGACCACCATCGGCGGTTGGAAGCGGCGCAGCGGCAGAGCCGGGCACTGGCGGTCGGCAGCGAGCGCCTGCTGGCATTGCAGCTGCGCAATCTGGAGCGGGCAATGGGCGGCATTTCCGCCGACGCCGCCGAGCTGTTCCGGAGCGTGCCGGCACAGGCACCGCGGCTGCTCGATGCGGCCGTGGCCGGCGTGCTGCAACGGCACGCCGAGCTGCACAGCATCGTGGTGCTCGACAGCTACGGACGTGCGCTGACCGCGGGCCAGGGCGACCTGCAGCTGCCCCTGTGGACCGATCCGCAACGGCGCGGCCCTGGCAGTGCGCTGTACATCGGGCCGCCGCAGCGGGGCAGCGATGATGGCTGGGTGGTGCCGCTGGCGCTGCCGCTGGACGACGACCGCTGGCTGCTGGCGCGCCTGCGCTGCGGCGAACTGCAGCGCATCATCGGCGGGCTGGACGTGGGCCCGAACGGCCTGGTGTCGATCAGTGATGCCGAAGGCTATATGTTGGCGCGCGTGCCCGATCCGCATGGCACGGTCGGACACCGCTACGAGCTGCCCGGGCGCGATCTGCTCGGCAGGCAGGCGGTGATCGAACTGGGGAACATGCCCGGCGTGGTCGACGGCGTGCCGCGCATCACCACCATCAGTACGCTGGAACGCAACCCGCTGGCGGTGCAGGTGGGCCTGGCCGAAAAGGACGTGCTGGCGCCGTGGTGGCCCTACCTGCAGGCATCGGTGGCCATCGTGCTGGTCTATGTGGCCGTGCTGCTGGTGCTGTTGTTCGCCGTCCGGCGAACGATCCGCCGGCAGCAATCGATGGCCGAGGAACTGCAGGCCGGCAATGCGGAACTGCGGCTGGCCCATCAGGTCGGGCGGGTCTGCACCTGGTATGTCGATGAGGACGCTGCACTGCTGCGCTGGTCACCGCTGGCACGCGAGATCTTCGGCGTACAGACCGACGCGCTGCCGGTGGCCGATTTCTTTGCCCGGGTGCACCGCGATGATGCCGCACGGCTGCAGAAGGCGTTTGACCAGGCATTTGCCGGCAACGCGGTGATGGATGAGGTATTCCGCCTGGTGCTGCCGGGGGGTGCGGTGCGCTGGGTCGGCGCGCGGGGCCAGCGCGTGCCGGTGGCCGATCGCCAGCGGCGCATGATCGGCGCGCTCACCGATCTCAGCGAGCGGTATCAGGCCCGTGAACAGATGAACCAGGTCGAACGGCGCTTCCGCCTGCTGTTCGACCGCAATCCTGCGCCGTTCTGGGTGTTCGATCCGGACACGCTGCGCTTCATCGAGGTCAACGATGCGGCCGTGCGGCAGTACGGCTACAGCCGTGAGGAATTCCTCACCATGAGCGTCCTCGACATCCGGCCGCGGGAAGGGTGGGACGAGGTCAAGGGAGCCATCGCGCGGGCGCGCGTGGGCGACCTTCCCGATGCTGCCGTGCGCCTGCACCGGCGCAAGGATGGCAGTGTGTTCGAAGTGCGCGCGCATTTGTCCCGGCTGGATTTCGATGGCCAGCCGGCCTGCCTGGTACTGGCCGAGGATGTCAGCGAGCGGATGGCCTATGAGCGCGACCTGGCTTACCAGGCGCGGCACAACCCGGCGACCGGGCTGCTCAACGTGCGCGCGCTGACCGAGCAGCTGGATGCCCAGGCGGAGGGCTATACCATCGCCTTCGTGCAGCTGCGTGGCCTGCAGCTGGTGGCCGACACGCTGGGCCGGGAGATCGGCGATGCGGTGCTGCAGTCGATGGCCTCGCGCCTGGCTGTGCTGGCGGCACGTTACGGCGCGCTGGCCTTCCAGCCGGCGGAAGATTTCGTGTTCGCCATCGGCGCCGCGCATGACACCCGGCGCGTACTCGACGATCTGCTGCAGATCGTGTCGGCACCGATGCGTGGCAAGGATTCGCTGCACCAGTTCGAGCCGCGCATCGGCGTGGCGGTGCACACGGCAGATGATGGCCACAGCGCCGAGCAGGTGATCGGCATGGCGGCACAGGCGGCGCACGCCGCGCGCGCCGAAGGGGATGTGGTGGCCTGGTTCGACGCTGCGGTGACCACGCGCCTGGCTGATCGCCTGCGCCTGGCCGGGCGCATCCATGCGGCGATCGACAGCGAGTTCCAGCTGTACTTCCAGCCGATCCGGCACGCCAGCGACGGCAGTCCGGCAGCACTGGAGGCATTGCTGCGCTGGCCGCAGGCCGATGGCAGCTTCATTCCTCCCAACGAGTTCATCCAGCTGTGCGAGGACACCGGTCTGATCCTGGCCCTGGGGCGCTGGGTGATCCGTGCGGCGGCCCAGGCGCAGCGGCGCCTGGTGGAGGCGGGTTGGGGCGATCTGCCGATCGCGGTGAACGTGTCGGCCGTGCAGTTCTTCAACAGCGACCTGGTGGCCGAGTTCACCCGTGCCCAGCAGGACTTCGGCCTGGCCCGCGGCGCGCTGCATGTGGAGCTGACCGAGAGCAGCCTGATGCGCAAGCCGGCGCAGGCGATGCAGACCATGCAGCGCCTGCACGAGCAGGGCATCTGCGTGTCGCTGGATGATTTCGGTACCGGCTACTCCAGCATGTCCTACCTGCAGCACCTGCCGCTGGACATCCTCAAGATCGACCGCAGCTTCGTCGCCGACGTGGAGACCAATCCGCGCAACGCATCGATCTGCAGGGCGCTGCTGTCGCTGGGCCACAGCATGGGCCTGACCATCATTGCCGAGGGCGTGGAAACGCCGGGGCAGCTCGACTGGCTGGCCGCGCACGGTTGCGACCAGGTGCAGGGCTACCTGCTGGGACGTCCGGCCCCTCTGGAGCGGATCATCGGCATGCTGGACGAGGTCGCTGTCTAGCCCATGTTGCGGCTCGCCGGGCACGGCCTTGCGCCCGCGTGTCACGGGTGTTGTCCGGTGGCGCGGTCAGATCCCGGCCTCCACCAGGTAATCGATGAAGCTGCGTACCTTCGGCGCCAGGTGGCTGCGACTGGTGTAGACGGCGAAGATGCCGATCGGCGCCGCTTCCCAGTCCGGCAGGATGCGCACCAGGCGGCCGTCGGCCAGCGCCTCCTGGAGCAGGAAATCCGGTTGCAGGATCACGCCCATGCCAGCAATGGCCGCCTCGCGCAGCACGTCGCCGTTGTTGGCGCGCAGCACGCTGTTCACCGTGACCTGGACGTCGCCTCCGGGGCCGTGCAGTGGCCACTGGTCGCCGCCGGCCCAGTAGCTGTAGCCCAGGCATGCGTGATCCTGCAGTGCCTGCGGCGTGGCCGGCGTGCCGTGCGCAGCCAGGTAGGAGGGCGCCGCGCACAGGCTGATCCGCGATTCGCCCAGGCGACGCGCGATCAACGTGGGCCCGGGCTCGCGGGTGATGCGGATGGCCACGTCGTAGCCTTCTTCGACCATGTCCACCAGGCGGTCGGACAGGGCCAGGTCCAGTTCCACCTGCGGGAACCGCTCGCGGAAGCCGGCCAGCAGCGGGCCGAGACGGGCGATGCCCCAGCTGACCGGCGCATTGATGCGCAGCAGGCCGGACGGTTCCAGTGCCTGTGCGCCGATGCTGGCCTCCAGTGCGTCGAACTCCGCCAGCAGGCGCACGCACTGCGCGTAGTACGCGGCGCCGGCACTGGTGGGGCTGACCCGGCGGGTGGTGCGGTGGAGCAGCCGCGTCGACAGGCGCTTCTCCAGCGCCGCAACCTGCCGGGTGACGCCGGCGGTGGACAGATCCAGTGCCTGGGCGGCCGCACTGAAGCCGTTGCGCTCGACCACGGCCACGAACACACGCATGGCGTCCAGAGTGTCCATTGTTGCGCCTTATGAAATAAATACGGTCGAATCATCGTATTTATTGGCATGGGTCGGCGCAATAAGCTGTGCTTCTTCCCTTCGAGGCCCCGCCATGACGACCTCTGCTGCTTCCGCTCCGCCCCTGGCGCCCTATGGCGCGACGCTGCTGCGCCTGGCCCTGGGCGTCCTGTTCCTGGTCCACGCGTTGACCAAGCTGCTGGTGTTCACCCCAGCCGGTACCGCGGCGTTCTTCGAGTCGCTCGGTCTGCCGGGTGTGCTGGGTTACCTCACCCTCGCGGCAGAACTGGTGATTTCCGCAGCCCTGCTGCTCGGTGTCTACGCGCGCTGGTTCGGGCTGGCCGGCGTGCCCCTGTTGCTGGGCACCATCGTCACCGTGCACGGCGCGAACGGCTTCGGCTTTGCCAATGCTGGCGGTGGCTGGGAGTACCCGGCCTTCTGGGCGCTGGCGCTGGTGGTGCTGTTCCTGGTCGGTGACGGTCGCTGGACCCTGCGTTCGCGTTGAGCGCTGGCTGATACTGCAAACGGAGAATTCCATGTCCCGCCTGCCTTCGCTGTACATCTCGCACGGCTCCCCGATGACTGCGCTGCAGCCGGGCGAGGTGGGCGTGCGCCTGGCCGAACTGGCCCGCGACCTGCCCACGCCGCGCGCCATCGTCATCGCCTCGGCCCACTGGCTGGGGCGGCAGCCGTTGGTCGGCGCCCACCCACAACCGCCGACCGTCCATGACTTCGGCGGCTTCCCGCGCGCGCTGTTTGAACTGCAGTACCCGGCACCGGGCGATCCTGCGCTGGCCGAAGACGTAGCCGGGCGCATCGCCGCGGCAGGCCTGCCGGTGGCCATCGATACCCAGCGTGGTCTCGACCACGGCGCCTGGGTGCCGCTGCGCCTGCTGCGTCCGCAGGCCGACATTCCCGTGGTGCCGGTATCGATCCAGCCGTTGCTGGGGCCTGCGCACCAGTTTGCGCTGGGCCGCGCGCTGGCACCTCTGCGCGAACAGGGCGTGCTGCTGGTCGGCTCGGGCAGCATCACCCACAACCTGCACGACTGGGGCGACTACCAGGACGGCAAGGAAGCGCCCTATGTGCGGCCGTTCATCGAGTGGGTGGAGCAGCGGCTGGCGGCCGATGACCGCCCGGCGCTGTTGGACTACCGCCGGCAGGCACCGTTCGCCGAACGCGCCCATCCCACCGATGAACACCTGTTGCCGCTGTTCTTCGCGATGGGTGCGGCCGGTGACGACCGCTTCGGCGCACGTCGCATCGATGCCGGCGTCGATGGCGGCTTCCTGGCGATGGACATCTACCGCTTCGACGGGGCATGAGCCTGTGCTGACGCAGCGTCGCCGCGGTTGTCGCAGCCGTGGTCGCCTGTGGTAGTTTTTTCCGGGTTTCCGGCGCTGGCTTCATGCCCCCCCCCCCCCGCGCGCCGCTTCCTGGAAGAAGCATGCATACCATTGAAGTCGTGCTGGCGATGCTGGTGGCGGTCGTCGCCAGCGGATACCTCGTCCGCGTCCTGCCGTTCTCACTGCCGCTGCCACTGGTGCAGATCGGTCTGGGCGCGGTCATTGCGGGCGTGTTCAACCGCGGCCATGCGCTGGAGCCGGAAGTGTTCTTCCTGCTGTTCCTGCCGCCCCTGCTGTTCCTTGACGGCTGGCGCATCCCCAAGCAGGGCCTGTTCCGCGACAAGGGCGCGATTCTCGAGCTGGCGTTCGGCCTGGTGGTGTTCACCGTCATCGGCGCCGGCCTGCTGATCCACTGGATGATCCCGGTGATGCCGCTGGCGGTGTGCTTCGCGCTGGCGGCGATTGTTTCGCCGACCGATCCGGTGGCCGTTGGAGCGATCGCCTCCAAGGCCCCCATTCCCAAGCGGCTGATGCACATCCTCGAGGGCGAATCACTGCTCAACGACGCCTCCGGTCTGGTCTGCTTCCGCTTCGCGGTGGCGGCGGTGATGACCGGTACCTTCTCGCTGGCCACCGCTTCGCTGACCTTCCTGTGGGTGGCGGTGGCGGGCCTGGCGGTGGGCGTGGCGGTGACGCTGGGCGTGTCGACCTTCCAGCGTTGGTTGTGGCGCCGTTTCGGTGAAGAGCCGGGTGCGGCGATGCTGGTCAACCTGCTGATCCCGTTCGCGGCCTACCTGCTGGCCGAAGAGATCAATGCCTCGGGCATCCTCGCGGCGGTCGCGGCCGGCATCTCGATGAGCTACGTGGAAATGACCGGCCGTGTTTCCGGCAGCATGCGCGTGCAGCGCGCGGGCGTGTGGAACATGCTGCAGTTCAGCTTCAACGGCATCATGTTCGTGCTGCTGGGCGAGCAGTTGCCGGGCATCGTCGAGCGTGCAACCACCACGATGAACGAGACCGGTCACCAGAGCGCGTGGTGGCTGCTGGTGTACGTGCTGGTGATCAATGCCAGCCTGATCGCCCTGCGCCTGCTGTGGGTGTGGCTGTCACTGCGCTGGAACCTGCTGCGTGCGCGTCGGCGTGGCCTGGAGCGGGGCGAGGCGCCGAACTGGCGCATCGTGGTGGCCACCTCTGTGGCGGGCGTGCGCGGTGCGATCACCCTGGCCGGCGTGCTGACGCTGCCACTGTTCCTGCCCGATGGCAGCCCGTTCCCCGCACGCGACCTGGTGATCTTCCTGGCTGCAGCGGTGATCCTGTTCTCGCTGGTCGGCGCCAGCGTGGCGCTGCCGCAGCTGCTGAAGGGCCTGCAGTTGCCGGCCGACTCCGGTGAGCGCAAGGAAGAGGATCTGGCCCGCCGGTTGTCCTCGAAGGCGGCGCTGGCCGGGGTGGAGCGCAAGCGGCAGCAGCTGGTGCTGAACCAGAACACCGAGAACGTGCAGTTGTACAACGACGCGGCCTCGCGGGTCAGCCTGCTGTATCAGCGGCACCTGGATCGCGAGAACCCGGACGTGGATCCGGAGAAGGTGAAGCGGATGGAGGAGGGCTATCGCCAGTTGCGCAGCGCCGGCCTCACTGCCGAGCGCGAGGAACTGTTCCGCCTCACCCGGCGCGGAGTGATCTCCGACGAGATCTCGAGGCGCCTGATCCGCAACCTGGATCTGCTGGAGTCGCGCAAGCGCGAGTGACCGGCCCTGTGCATCGGGGTCGGATCCCTTTCCCGCGGAAAGGGATCTGACCCCGGGCTCCGTCAGGCCGGCTTCTGGTCGAGGAAGTAGGCCTCGACCTTGCCTTTGACCTTGATCGTCATCGGGTTGCCGCGACGGTCACGGGCCTTGCCGGCCTGCACGCGGATCCAGCCTTCGCTGACCGAGTATTCCTCGACGTTGTCGCGCTCGACGTCGTTGAAGCGCACGCCGACGCCGCGCTCCAGCGCCTGCGCATCATGGAAGGGGCTGGCCGGATTGATCGCCAGGTGGTCGGGAGGGGTATCGCTCATCGCATCATTCACAGTGACGGCCACCAAGGCCGGCTTCAGCGATACAGGATAAACCGTAGAATGCCGGCCTGCCCCGAGGAGTTCCCGCCATGCCCGACAACAGCGACTACTTCGACTTCGAGGAGGACGTCCATGATTTCGATGAGGATGGCTTCGAAGCGCGGGTCTGGAACCTGCTGGTACTGATCAACCCGGGCGACGAGGAGCTGGCGCTGCAGCAGTTCAACCGCTGGCGCGAGCTGCTGGCCGAAGCCGGCGAACCGCTGGAGGCAGACGCCGATTGGCTGCCGCCACTGCTGTCCGCGATCGGTTGGCAATCCGGCTTCGAGGTGGAGCGGGATGACCTGGAAACGCTGATATCGGCGGTGAACGAGCTGTCCGCGCGCTTCAACCTGCAGCTTGACTGGGGCGGCGACCTGGACGATGAGGATTTCACCGAAGACCTGGATGGCGTGCAGCTGATGTCCACCGCCTTCGACCGCCTGCGCGAGCACAACTACACGCTGTGGAGCGTGGATGCCGGCAGCGCGGGTTTCACCGGCTGGATGGCACTGACCCGTGACGACGACGCCATGCTGGCGCTGTGCTCGCTGCTGAACGTGGAAATCCGCCTGGGCAGCGACCCGTTCTGAGCGTCATCCCGGTTCGCCGGGCCATGCCCGGCGGGGGCGCTGCGGCCTACGGCCGGTACTGCGCCCGCGCGTTGGCGATCACCGCTTTCACCTGTGCGCGGTCCGTGTGCCGTGAAATCGCCACGGCACCCAGTGCGATCGCCTGTGCGCGCAGCTCGGTGGTGACGTCGTAGTGCGCGCCGCTGGCCTTGTTCTGGAAGGCCCGGCGGGGGATGCCGAGCTGCGCCGCCATGGCGTGCAGCTCGACCAGGGTGTCGGCCATCAGATGCGCCCAGCGCTGGTCGCGCCAGGCATGCACTGCGTCATCGACGTAGACCGTCACCGCCGCGGCCGGATCAGGCCTGCGGCTTGCCGTCGGCGTCGGCGGCCGGAGCAGCCTCGGCGTCAGCGGTACCTTCGGCAGCGCTGGCTTCTTCGGCCACATCGCCTTCAGCGCTCTCGCCCTCAGCTTCCACGCCTTCGAACTCGGCGACCAGCGCGTCCAGGTACTCGTCGGCGGTCTGGCCCGCTTCGGCGGCCAGGGTATCCAGCAGCTTCTGCAGCAGTTCGGAATACTCCAGGCTGACCTTGCGGCCTTCCTTCTCCTGCACGTTGGCCAGGTGCTTGAGCATGGCCAGCATCGGCACCGGGTTCTCGGCATTGCCCATGGTCTGACCGCCGATGGCCAGCAGCCACTCGCGACCCTGCAGGCCGATGGCGGCGACCACCTGGCCGTCCTCGCTGGTCAGCACGGCGTGGTTCTGCACCTGCTGCTGGGCGTTCAGACGGAGGAACGGGCGCTTGGCCTGCTGCTTCTTGCGCTGGTCGCGCTTGGCCTTGGAAGACTTGGACATCGGGGGTGTCACCTGAAAACGGAAAGACCCCCATTGTACCGGGTGCGCCGGGCCATGCCCCTGGTGGGTGCGGACCTTGGTCCGCATGCTTTCCCGGATGTGCGGACCAAGGTCCGCACCCACCGTCTACTTTGCCTCACCCTGCGCCGCCTGTACGTCCGCGTCGATGACCGGCGCCGACAGACCCACCTGTGGACCGGCGCCGGCCAGCGCGGCCTGCTCGGCGGCGCGGGTCATCACCACGATGCTGATGCGGCGGTTGATCGGGTTCTGCGGGTCTGCCCGGTCGAACAGCACCGAGGAGGACAGGCCGACCACGCGGGTGATCTTGCTGTCCTCCAGTCCGCCATCGATCAGGGCGCGGCGGGCCGCATTGGCGCGGTCGGCGCTCAGTTCCCAGTTGCCGTAGCCGCGGGCGGCGGTGTAGGCGGTGATGTCGGTGTGGCCGGTCAGGCTGATCCGGTTCGGCACGTGGTTCAGGTACTCGGCCAGCTCATGCAGGATCTGCTGCGTGTAGGGCTTGAGCGTGGCACTGCCGAGGTCGAACATGGGCCGGTTCTGCTTGTCCACGATCTGGATGCGCAGGCCTTCCGGGGTCAGGTCCAGCAGCAGCTGGTCCTTGAACGGCTCCAGCGCCTGGCTGCGGCTGATCGCTTCCTGCAGTTCCTTCATCAGCTGTTCCAGCTGCTGCTTGTCGCGCTGCTGCTGGTCCACCGGGTGCGGCACGGCTTCCTGCTGGTTCTGGAAGGGATCGTTGCTGCTGCCACGCGAGATGTCGGTGGCGCCGCCGAGCTTGATCATCGACGTGCTGGCACCGCCGGGCCCGGCCATGCCCGGGGCCGGCGTGGCGCTCTGGCCACTGAGCGGGCTGGGGTTGCGGAAATATTCGGAAATGGCCGCACGATCGTTCTTGCTGGTGGTGGCCATCAGCCACAGCACCAGGAAGAAGGCCATCATCGCGGTCACGAAGTCGGCATAGGCCACCTTCCACGAGCCGCCATGGTGGGCGGCATGGCCGGCCTTCCTGACCTTGCGGACGATGACGGTGGGTTTGCTCTCGGCCATGGCTTACTTGACCGTCTTCAGGTGCTGCTCGAAATCGGAGAAGGCCGGGCGCACGTTCGACGGCAACGTCTTGCGGGCGAATTCCAGCGCGATCTTCGGGTTGTAACCGCGCAGGCAGGCCAGCAGTGCGGTCTTCACCGATTCGTAGATGCGGCTGTCCTGCTCGGCACGTGCTTCCATCGCCGCTGCCATCGGGCCGACGAACCCGTAACCGAGCAGGATGCCCAGGAAGGTGCCGACCAGCGCACCGGCGACATGGCCGCCGACCTCGACGATGTCGCCGCCGATCGAGCCCATGGTGATGACGATGCCCAGCACCGCCGCGACGATGCCGAAACCGGGCAATCCGTCGGCCACCTTGGTCAGCACCTGCGACGGGGCCATCGCTTCGGCGTGGTGCTTTTCCAGCTCCAGTTCGAGCAGCGGCTCCAGTTCATGCGGCTCGATGTTGCTGCCGATCATCAGGCGCAGGCAGTCGGTGATGAAATCGATCAGGTGGTGGTCGGCCTGCACCTTCGGATAGTTGCCGAACACGGCGCTCTCGGCCGGGCGTTCGACATGGTCCTCCAGCGCCATGAAGCCTTCCCGGCGCGCCTTGTTGAGCAGTTCGTAGAGCAGGCTGAGGACGTCGATGTAGTCCTGCTGCTTGTAGCGCGGGCCCTTGAACACGCCGACGATGGCCTGCAGCGTCTGCTTGACCGTCTTGGCCGGGGTGCCGACCAGGAACGCACCCAGCGCGGCACCGCCGATGATGACCAGCTCGTAGGGCTGCCAGAGAGCCCCCAGGCGGCCGTGGGCACCGAGGTAGCCCCCGATCACGCTGATGATGACGACCAGGAATCCAACGATGATGAGCATGGGGCAACGCAGGGAGGGGGGATATCTCCTTGTCGGCCCACCCTGCGGATTTCTGAAGAGGGAATTCTGTGAAACCGGTCGGCGGGGTTGTCTCAGCCCGCCACGCCGCTTTCCGCACCGCCACGCTGCAACGGGTTGGGCCAGGCCTCGCCGTTGCCGGCAAACGAAAGTGAGACGGAGTTCAGGCAGTGGCGCTCATGGGTGGGCGGCGGCCCGTCCGGGAACACGTGGCCGAGGTGGCTGCCACAGCGGGCGCAGGTGATCTCGGTGCGGATCATGCCGTGGCTGGTATCGCGGATCTCACGCACGTGTGCCGCGTCGTAGGGGGCGAAGAAGCTCGGCCAACCGGTGCCGGAATCGAACTTGGTGCTGGAGCGGAACAGGGGCAGCCCACACAGCCGGCAGCAGTAGACACCCTCACGCTTGTTGTCCAGGAACACGCCACAGAACGGTGCTTCGGTGCCGTGCTGCAGCAGCACGCGGCGTTCTTCGCTGCTGAGGCCGGCAACCAGGGTGTCGGTCTGGGAGGCGGTAGGGGGCGTCAGGTCGAAGGCACTCATGCTGGCTCTCCGTGGGGTCGATGGCCTGGGGATGCCTGCAGACGTGGGGGTGTGACCGCCGTCTTGCAAGTGTGAGCTGCGTTCATGGGCGGCACACGGGCGCGGGCGCATGGTGGGGAGGATTCCTGCTGGAGCGTGCCATGAAGACCCTTTCCGTCTGGGTGCTGTCGGCTCTGCTGCCCCTGTCGGCACAGGCCCAGGTGCCCACCACATCGCCGACCACCACCCGCAGCACCACCACCGTGGCGCCAGCGCCGGTGACGCCGCCCCCACAGCCGGCAAGACCGCAGCCGCAGGTCCTGCCGTCACCGCAGCCGACGCAGCCGATCAAGTCCACCGGCCCGGCGCAGGTGGTGCCGACGCCGGCGCCGAAGCTGCCGGACAAGGTCTATGACCGCAACGGGCGCATCGTTCCCGGCGTCAAGCCGGTCGGCCCGAACCGTGTGTTCGACTCCCGTACCGGCCGCTACTACGACAGTGTGCCGGCCGGCAGTGGCCAGCAGGTCAAGCCATAGGGCAGTCCGCCACCGCCCGCGGCGGGTGGTGACCGCGCCGGCTGAACGCCTGAAAACACACTGCCGCCGCTCACGGCTTTTTCGCCTGTGATTAACCGTCGCAGGACCACCGTGGCCCTGCGCCGGCATCCCGCCGTCGCATGTCCTTCGTCCTTTGGATCGCGATCATGAAGAACCCGCAGAACCGTCATCCCGGCAAGGAAGCGCAGAGCCATAAACCGCAGCAGCAACAGCAGCAACAGCAGCAGATGGACCCGCAGCGGCCGCAGAAGGGCGGCAAACAGCAGGAGACAGGTCAGCAGCAGGGCTCGATGAAGCACCCGCAGCAGCGCTGACGCCCCCTGGAACAGGGCCGGAACCCGCAGCGCGGGCTCTGGCCCTTCATTCGGGAATCGGCAGGCTGAGCGTCTCCTTGACCTCTTCCATGACGATGTAGCTCTTCGATTCGCGCACGTGCGGCAGGGTCAGCAGGGTGCTGCCCAGCAGTTTGCGGTAGGAGGCCATCTCGCTGATCCGCGCCTTCAGCAGGTAGTCGAAGTCGCCGGACACCAGATGGCACTCGAGCACGTTGGGCAGCTTCAGCGCCGCGCGCCGGAACTCCTCGAAGATGTCGCCGGACTTGTAGGCCAGGCTGATCTCCACGAACACCAGAAGGCTGGCTTTCAGCGCCGTGGGATCGAGGTGGGCGTGATAGCCGGTGATCACGCCCTCGCGCTCCAGCCGGCGCACGCGCTCGGTGCACGGGGTGGTCGACAGGCCCACGCGCTCGCCCAGCTCGGTAAAGGAAATGCGGCCTTCGGCCTGGAGGATGCGCAGGATCCTGCGGTCGATCTTGTCCAGTTCGCGGGGGCGGGCGGCCATGGGCGTCAACCTGGGGAAGTGAATCACGGGGAAACATCTTGCCCGCAGCGTGAAAAACAGGCAAATCGCCTATGAATGGAAGAATATACTTCCCCGATTATGGCCCTGGCGTGCTCAAACGCAGGGAATGATCGGGTTGGAGAATTTCCATGCGAGTCCTAGTTCTCGGCAGCGGCGTGATCGGCACCACCAGTGCCTGGTATCTACGACAGGCCGGGTTTGATGTCACGGTCGTCGACCGCCAGCCCGGCCCCGCGCTGGAGACCAGTTTCGCCAATGCCGGCCAGCTGTCATTCGGCTACACCTCGCCCTGGGCCGCGCCCGGCGTGCCGAAGAAGGCGATCGGGTGGCTGTTCGAGAAGCATGCGCCGCTGGCGATCCGTCCCGGCATGGATCTGGCCCAGTACCGCTGGCTGTGGCAGATGCTGCGCAACTGCACCCACGAGCGCTATGCGATCAACAAGGCGCGCATGGTGCGCATGTCCGAGTACAGCCGCGATTGCCTGAACGAGCTGCGCGCGCAGATCGGCATCGAGTTCGAGGGGCGCGACCTGGGGACCACCCAGCTGTTCCGCACCCAGCAGCAGCTGGATGCCTCGGCACAGGACATCGAGATCCTGGCCCGCTATGGCGTGCCGTACGAAGTGCTGGATCGCGCCGGCATCATCGCCGCGGAGCCGGCGCTGGCCCATGTTGATGGCCTGGTCGGTGCGCTGCGCCTGCCGCGTGACCAGACCGGCGACTGCCAGCTGTTCACCCGCCGCCTGGCGCAGATGTGCACCGATGCCGGTGTCGAGTTCCGCTTCGACCAGGACATCAGCGCCATCGAGTCGGATGGAGAGCGCATCACCGGCGTGCGCATCGCCGGCAAGCTGGAGACTGCCGACCGCTATGTGGTCGCGCTGGGCAGTTACTCGCCGGCGCTGGTCGCGCCGCTGGGCATGCGCCTGCCGGTGTACCCGTTGAAGGGGTATTCGTTGACCCTGCCGATCACCGATCCGGCCATGGCTCCGACCTCGACCATCCTCGATGAGAGCTACAAGGTTGCTGTAACCCGCTTCGACAACCGCATCCGTGTCGGTGGCATGGCCGAAGTGGCCGGTTTCGACCTGTCGCTGTCACCGCGTCGCCGCGAGACCCTGGAGCTGGTGGTTCGTGACCTGTACCCGAAGGGCGGGGACCTGTCGCGCGCGCAGTTCTGGACCGGCCTGCGCCCGGCCACGCCGGATGGCACGCCGGTGATCGGCGCCACGCCCTTCCGCAACCTGTATCTCAATACCGGTCACGGCACCCTGGGCTGGACCATGGCGTGCGGTTCAGGCCGCTACCTGGCCGACCTGATGAGTGCACGCCAGCCACAGATCAGCACCGAAGGCCTGGACATCTTCCGCTACGGCCAGTTCGGCCATGCCCCGCAACATGAGAGCCGCACATGCGTCCTGCCCGCGCGCTGATCGATCTGCACGCGCTGCGCAGCAACTACCGGCTCGCCCGCGAGCTGGGGGGCGGCAAGGCGCTGGCGATCATCAAGGCCGATGCCTATGGCCATGGCGCCGTGCGCTGCGCGCAGGCTCTGGAAGACGAGGCCGACGGCTTCGGGGTGGCGACCATCGAAGAGGCGCTGGAGCTGCGCAAGGCCGGTATCCGCGCGCCCATCCTGCTGTTGGAAGGCATTTTCGAAGCCAGCGAGATGGCGCTGGTGGCCGAGCATTCGCTGTGGTTCTCGGTCGGCTCGCCGTGGCAGCTGGAAGCGCTGGCTGCCTTCGACAGCCCGCATCCGTTGACGGTCTGGCTGAAGCTGGACAGCGGCATGCATCGCCTGGGTCTGGACGTGGAGACCTTCCGCGCCGCACACGCGCGCCTGCAGGCGATGCCGCAGGTGGAGCGGATCGTGCTGATGACCCATCTGGCGCGTGCCGATGAACTGGACAGCGAACGTACCCACGAGCAGGCCGCCACCTTCGCACGTGCAATCGAGGGCCTGCAGGGTGAGACCAGCGTGTGCAATTCGCCGGCCCTGCTGGGATGGCCCGACGTGCGCAGCGACTGGGTGCGCCCGGGGTTGATGCTGTACGGCGCCAACCCGATGCCGGACGACACGGATCTGACCGCGCGGCTGCGCCCGGTGATGACCATGCAGTCCAAGGTGATTGCCGAGCGCTGGATCGAAGCCGGTGAGCCGGTGGGATATGGCGCGCGCTTCGTGGCCAAGGCGCGTACACGCGTGGGCGTGGTGGCCCTGGGCTATGCCGACGGCTATCCCCAGTTCGCGCCGAACGGCACCCCGGTACTGATCGACGGCCAGCCTGGCGTGCTGATCGGTCGGGTTTCGATGGACATGCTGACGGTGGACCTGACCGCACATGCACAGGCCGGCGTTGGCAGTGTGGTGGAACTGTGGGGGCAGGCCCCGACGCTTTCGGAACTGGCGCCACGTTGCGGGGTGAGCGCCTACCAGCTGCCCTGCGCGGTCAAGCGGGTCGCCCGCGTCTACCGCGATTGATGCGCCGCCGGGCATGGCCCGGCGCTACCGGATGTCCAAAGCGCCATGCCCGGCGGGTGTCGGAAATGCACAGGTAGCGCCGGGCCATGCCCGGCGGGTGCCGGTCAACGCGCGGCGGTGGCCTGGGCGGTCAACTGCCGCTTCACCCAGTCATCGATCAGCCGCTTCTCGTAGCGCAGCGGATCGCTGTCGCTGCGCAGCCCGAGGGTGTGCAGGTAGCCGGTGTCGGTCAGCTTGGCCTCGCCCTCGTCGACGATGCGGCCGCTGGCGTCCTTCAGCGTGTACTGCAGGGTGATGCGCGGCGGATAGATGTCGCGCATCACGCGGATGTCATTGGCGCGCGGGCCATGCCACGGTTCGTAGTCGCCCGCGCGCTTGATGTCGACCAGGGTGATGTCCAACGTCTGCCCGGCCTGCAGCGGCTTGGCGGCGCTGGTCTGCAGGTAGCGCGCCAGCTGCTGCACCCAGTCGCCGCGTTCGGCCTCGAAGCGGTTGTGGCTCTGGCGGATCTCGGTGAATGTCGCCGGATCGTTCCACTGCACGTTGACCGGGCCGTCGGCCTGCAGCGTGCGCGGCGCATCCGGGCTGGTGACGGTGCGCGGCGCGGCGTTCGCTGCACCCGCGGCAAGGGCCGCGGCCAGCAGCAGGGTGGCGGACAGAGAGCGGTTCATGGCGGTCTCCTGCGTCCCCGGAATGGGGGCGGATGTTGATCTCGCATCGAGTGTGATCCTGCCGGCGGGGCCCAGCAATGGCCGAATGCGTCAACAGCGTCGGCGGTTGTCGCCAATTCATGGTCGTCAACCATGACTGACGGCGCTTGACGCTGTGAATACGTCCTTTGGAAGATGCTGTGCCTCCATCCGGTACGCCCCAGACGCCCTTGTCCACACTGCCGCCCCTCGCGGAGCGCCCGCCCTTGATGGTTCCGGCGCCCGAACCCGACCTGCATCGCGGTGTGCTTGAACGCATCAACGCCGGCTTTTGTGTGATCCAGGTCATGTTCGACGCCGATCGCGCAGTGGATTACCGCTTCCTTGAGGTGAATGACGCTTTCGAGCGCCACACCGGTCTCAAGGACGCCCGCGGCAAGTGCATGAGCGCGCTGGAACCGAACCACGAGAGCGACTGGTACCGCATCTACGGCGAGGTGGCGCGCAGCGGACGGCCGGCGCAGTTCGAGATGGAAGCACGGGCGCTGGGGCGCTCGTTCGCGGTGGACGCGGTCCGTGTGGGCCGCCCCGGCGAGGACAAGGTCGGGATCCTGTTCTTCGACATCACCGCACGCAAGCAGATGGAGCTGGAGCTGGGCGAGAGCGAGGCCCGGTTCAGCGCGTTGGCCGATGGCCTGCCGATGCCGGTCTGGGTGCTGGATGAGCGCGGACATGCGCGCTTCGTCAACAGCGCCTTCAGTGAGTTCTTTGGTGGCGACGAGACGCGTGTGCCGGAGGATGTCTGGCGCGGCCTGGTGCATCCGGATGATGCGTCGGTGTTCGAGTACGAACTGCAGGAAGCGTTGAAGGCGCAACGCTCCATGCATGCCCTCGTCCGCGCACGGCGTGCGGACGGACAGTGGCGATGGCTGGAAATGAACGCGCGTCCGCGATTCTCGCGGATGGGTCGATTCATCGGCCTGGCCGGCAGCAGTCCGGACGTGACCGAGCGCCGCGAGATCGAACTGGCCCGTGAAGAGCTGCTGCAGTCCGAGCGCGCCGCACGCAGTGCCGCCGAGAACATGGCGCGCCTGAAGGATGAATTCCTGGCGACCCTGTCGCACGAACTGCGCACGCCGCTGACCACCATCCTTGGCTGGAGCGAGCTGTTGCTGCAGCGTGTCGACAACACCAGCCCGCTGTACAAGGGGCTGGGCGTGATCGCCAACAGCGCCGGTGCACAGAAGCGGCTGATCTCGGACATGCTCGACCTCAGCAGCATGCTGCTGGGCAAGGTGCAGCTGGAAGTGGAAGTGCTGGACCTGCGCGAACTGCTGGGCGAGGCGATCGGCGCGCAGGAGCTGGTGGCCGAGGGTAAGGCACTGGACGTGCAGTTGCGGCTGCCTGAGCAGCCCAGCCTGGTGCTGGGGGATGCGACGCGGTTGCAGCAGGTGTTCTGGAACCTGTTGTCGAACGCCATCAAGTTCACGCCGGCCGAGGGCCGCATCGAGATGCAGCTGCGGGCCGACGGCAAGCACTGGGAGATCACCGTGCGCGATACCGGTGATGGTATTGCTCCGGAGTTCCTCAATCATCTGTTCAGCCGCTTCCGGCAGGCCGACGGCACCACCACCCGCCGCCATGGTGGGCTCGGCCTGGGCCTGGCGATCGTGCAGCAGCTGGTCGAGCTTCACGGCGGCACGGTCACTGCGGCCAGCGAAGGCCATGGCCACGGTGCCACGTTCACCGTACGCCTGCCGCAGCATCTGCCCGATGCCGAGCGGCGGCCGCTGCGCGAGGTGATCAGCGGGCCGATTCTGGAGCCGGTGGTCGTCGAGCCCTATCCGCTGCGGGGCATGCACGTACTGGCCGTGGAAGACCAGCCGGAAGTGCTGGAGTACCTGCGGCGCATGCTGGAAGAGCAGGGCGCGACGGTGTCAGCTGCCAGTTCGGCCGGCGAAGCGTTGGCGCTGCTGGCCGATGCCGGCCACCTGCAGTACCACGTGATGCTGACCGACATCGGCATGCCGGGTATGGATGGTTATGGGTTGGTGCGCACCCTGCGCGAAGACATGGGCGTGGATGCGGCGACCCTGCCGGCGGTGGCCGTGACCGCGCTGGCGCGTGCGGATGACCGTCGGCGCGCGCTGGCCTCGGGCTTCCAGGAGCATGTGGCCAAGCCGTACTCGGTGGCCCAGCTGGTGGCTGCGGTGCGCAAGGTGCAGGTGCCGCGCGCCGACAGCGCGCTGCACTGAGCATTCACGGTGGATCGGCGACCCTGCACGCAGGAGGTTCTCCGATGTCCCGTATTGCTCCACGCATCCATACCGACCCGGCCCAGATCGCGCGCCTGGAGGCCCTGCTGCCGCAGCTCGACGGCGAAACGCAGGTCGAACTGACCCTGCTTGATGGCCGCCGCCTGCTGGGCACGGTCGCCGTGCGCCCAACGGTGCAGCAGTACCGCAACGACGCCGGCGATGAAGGCAGCAACGGCCAGCTGCGCCTGGACGACTACGACACGCCGGTGCAGCAGCATCACGTCTGGCTCGACGAGATCGCCAGCATCCGCCAGCTGCCACCCAGAACGACGTGATCCGGCAGGGGGCCGGGCTCACGCCCGGCTGCGGTCCGCACGCCCGGGCCTGGGCTCGGGCGCGACAGGCACGTCAGTGCTCGAACACCGTCGGCGTTGCCTCGAACCGCCGGGCATAGGCGCGCTCCTCCGCCACCCGCGCCACCTCGTCGTCGGCCAGGTCCGGTGCGCCGTATACCGCGTATGCCACGCTGCCATCGGCGCCGTGGCCGACCTGGTGCAGCCGGTAGCGTGAATGTCCACCGCCGGTGTCCTCGGGGTAGTGCACGGGAGGATGGCTGCCTTCCAGGTCCATTTCGCTGTTGTCGACCACGCCACCGACGAACAAGGCACGCATGCGGATTCTCCTGCTGGAAGTCTCGGGGGACCTCTACCCTGAAGGGTCCGATGTTGCTGGGGCATCAATGCCCCGTTGAAGTTTCGCAAAGTGGCCTGCCGGGCCGGACCGCGCGAGCCGGTACAATGGACGGCCCTCACGCTTCAAGTAACCGCGCCGATGGCCGCCAGCGACGACGCCCCCCTGCAGACCCTGTTCCTGCCGTTCTCCCAGGGCGCGCTGCGCTGGCCGGACGGGCCGGCTGCGTTCCTGCGTGCCCGCGACGGCTGGCCACTGCGTGAGCAGGCCGGCGGGCGCGAGGTGCACTGCGAGCAGAGTTTTGCGCCGTTCGCGCAGCCCCTGCAGCAGGCCGCCGGCTGGACCGTCAGCGGCCAGCTTGACGATGTCGCGGGCCGGGGCCGCTACCCGCTGGTGCTGGTGCTGCCGCCGCGCCAGCGCGAGGAGGCCCGCGCGCTGTTCGCCCGTGCCCTGGCATTGGCCGCAGAAGGGGGCCGCATCGTCGCCTGCCAGTCCAACAACGAGGGCGCGCGCTCCGGCGAAGGCGACCTCAAGCAGCTGGCCGGCCTCGGCGGCAGCCTGACCAAGAACCATTGCCGGGTGTACTGGACCCCGCCACTGCAGGGCCAGCACGATGCCGATCTGGCCAAGCGCTGGAGCGCGCTGGATGCGGTGCGGCCGATCGTGGGTGGCCGCTTCCTCAGCCGCCCGGGCGTGTTCGCCTGGGACCGCATCGACCCGGCTTCGGCGCTGCTGGCCGAGCACCTTCCGGCCGATCTGGCCGGACGCGCGGCCGACCTCGGGGCCGGCTATGGCTACCTGTCGCGCGAGCTGCTGGAGCGTTGCCCGAAGATCACCGCGCTGGATCTGTACGAAGCCGAGCAGCGGGCCCTGGCACTGGCCGAGCTGAATCTTGCACCACCGCCGCGCCCGCTGCCGCTGCGCTTCCTGTGGCGGGACGTCACCGCCGGCATCGAGCCGGGGTACGACGTCATCATCAGCAATCCGCCGTTCCATACCCCGTCGCGCGCGGACCGGCCGGATATCGGCCAGCGCTTCATCGCCGTGGCGGCGCAGGCGCTGCGCCCGGGTGGTCGCCTGTATGTGGTGGCCAACCGCCACCTGCCGTACGAACACACGCTCAACGACAGCTTCGGCGCGGTGCGCGTGGTCGCCGAGCGTGACGGGTTCAAGCTGGTCGAAGCGGTGAAGGGGAAGGGCCGATGAAGCTGGTCAAGCACATCGCCAACCTGGGCTATGGCAGCCGCAAGCAGGTGCAGTGGATGTTCCGCGAAGGCCGTATCACCGACGCCGACGGCGAGGTGCTGTATGCCGACGACCAGGTGCCGCACGAGGCCGTGCGGGTCGACGGCGAGCCGCTGGATCCGCCGCCGGGGTTGTCGATCGCGCTGCACAAGCCGGCCGGTTACACCTGCTCGACCAAGGACACCGGCCGCCTGATCTACGATCTGCTGCCGCCGCGTTTCCGCGACCGCGACCCGGTGCTGTCCACGGTCGGCCGGCTGGACCGCGACACCAGCGGCCTGCTGCTGTTGACCGATGATGGCGGCCTGCTGCACCGGATCATCTCGCCGAAGTCGAAACTGCCCAAGGTCTACGAGGTGGAGCTGGCCCAAGACCTGCGCGGCGACGAAGTGGCCCTGTTCGCCAGCGGCACGCTGATGCTGGAGTCGGAGAAGACCGCCCTGCTGCCGGCTGAACTGGAGGTGCTGGGTCCACGCAAGGCACGCCTGGTACTGCATGAAGGCCGCTACCATCAGGTGCGCCGCATGTTCGCCGCTACCGGCAACCATGTGCAGGCACTGCACCGCAGCCGCGTCGGTGGCCTGGACCTGGAGGGGCTGGCCGAGGGGCAATGGCGGCTGCTGACCTCCACCGACCTGGATACGCTGTTCGCTCCATGACTGTCATCGCTGCGCTGCCGTTTCTTCCCGACGCCGTCATCTTCGACATGGACGGCCTGATGATCGACAGCGAGCGGGTGTCCATCGCCTGCTGGAGTGAGGCTGCCGAAGCGTTCGGCCTGCCGCTGGATGCATCCTTCTTCGTGCGCATGGTCGGCCTTGGCGACCGCGACAGCCAAGCGCTGCTGCGCCAGCAGGGCGTGGAGGACAGCGTGATCGAGGCGATGGCGCTGCGCTGCCATGATCTGTACGAGCAACGCACGCAGACCGGCCTGCCCCTGCGGCCGGGCATCCTGGAGCTGCTGGAACTGCTGAAGGCGCATGCGATTCCGCGTGCGGTGGCGACCACCACGCGTCAGCCGCGGGCCAACCGCAAGCTGGGCGCCGCCGGTCTGCTGCCGTACTTCGATGC
Organism: Stenotrophomonas sp. 112478_Sma; assembly: GCF_056479905.1. Lineage (NCBI taxonomy): Bacteria > Pseudomonadati > Pseudomonadota > Gammaproteobacteria > Lysobacterales > Lysobacteraceae > Stenotrophomonas > Stenotrophomonas sp. 112478_Sma. Next base: position 495,373 of record NZ_CM151072.1, read on the forward strand.
AGTGATCACCAGTGGCGACGTGGCGCGGCCGAAGCCGGCGCCGGACATCTACCTGCTGGCCGCACAGCGGCTGGGGCAGGCGCCGGAGCGCTGCCTGGCGCTGGAGGACTCACCTGCGGGGACCCGTGCGGCGTTGGCCGCAGGCATGACCGTGATCCAGGTGCCGGACCTGGTGCATCCCGATGAGGAACTGCGCGCGCTCGGCCATCGCATCGTCGGCTCGCTGCGCGACGCGCACGCCCTGCTGCTGCCGCTACTGCCGCGCCCGGCGTAGGCGCGCGCTGCCTTTGCGCCGGGCATGGCCCGGCGCTACCAGAATCGGCCATCGCATCGTCGGCTCGCTGCGCGACGCGCACGCCCTGCTGCTGCCGCTGCTGCCGCGCTTGGCGTAGGCGCGCGCTGCCTTTGCGCCGGGCATGGCCCGGCGCTACCAGAATCGGCCATTGCATCGTCGGCTCGCTGCGCGACGCGCACGCCCTGCTGCTGCCTTTGCGCCGGGCATGGCCCGGCGCTACCTGAGGCGGTGCTGCCGACTACGCGGTAGCGCCGGGCCATGCCCGGCGACCGTGCAGGCCAATGGCGGGCGATCAGACCCGGCCGAACACCAGGGCCGCGTTGGTGCCGCCGAAGCCGAAACTGTTGGACATCACCGTGTCCAGCACCTGTGCGCGGCTTTCGCGCAGGATCGGGAAGCCTTCCACCGCCGGGTCCAGCTCGCTGATGTTGGCCGAGCCGGCAACAAAGCCATCGCGCATCATCAGCAGGCAGTAGATGGCTTCGTGCACGCTGGCCGCGCCCAGCGAATGGCCGGACAGCGCCTTGGTCGAGGACAGCGGCGGCACGGCCTCGCCGAACACCTCGCGGATCGCGTTGAGTTCGGTGACATCGCCCAGCGGGGTCGAGGTACCGTGCGTGTTGAGGTAGTCCAGCGGGCGGTCCACGTTCTGCAGTGCCATCTTCATGCAGCGCACCGCGCCCTCGCCGGACGGTGCCACCATGTCCGCACCATCGGATGTCACGCCATAACCGATCAGCTCGGCATAAATGCGTGCGCCGCGCGCAACCGCATGATCGTAGTCTTCCAGCACCAGCATGCCGCCACCACCGGCGATGACGAAGCCGTCGCGGTCCTTGTCGTAGGGGCGCGACGCGCTGGCCGGGGTGTCGTTGAAGCTGGTCGACAGCGCGCCCATCGCATCGAACATCACGCTCATCGACCAGTGCAGGTCTTCACCACCGCCGGCGAACATGATGTCCTGCGCGCCGTGCCGGATCATGTCCGCGGCGGCGCCGATGCAGTGCGCCGACGTCGCGCAGGCCGCCGACAGCGAGTAGCTCACACCCTTGATCTGGAACGCGGTGGCCAGGCACGCCGACACGGTGGAGCACATCGTGCGCGGCACCATGTACGGGCCGACCTTGCGCACGCCACGTGCACGCAGCAGATCGACCGCGCCGATCTGCCACTCGCTGGAGCCGCCGCCGGAGCCGGCGATCAGGCCGGTGCGCAGGCCACTGACCTGCGCCTCGTCCAGCCCGGCATCGGCGATGGCATCGCGCATGGCGATGTAGGCGAACGCTGCTGCATCGCTCATGAAGCGCTTCTGCTTGCGGTCGATCAGGGCGTCCAGGTCGAGGTCGACACGGCCGCCGATCTGGCTGCGCAGGCCCGCTTCGGCGTGGTCGGCCAATGCGGTGATGCCGGCACGCCCCTCGCGCAGTGCGGAAGAGACGGTATCCAGATCATTGCCGAGGCAGGACGTGATGCCCATGCCGGTGATGACGACACGACGCATCAGAAGCTCCCGGTTTCGGTGAACAGGCCCACGCGCAGGTCGCGAGCGTTGTAGATCTCGCGATCGTCCACATACATGCGGGCGTCGGACTGGGCCATCACCAGCTTGCGGTTGATGACGCGCGTGATGTCGATCTCGTAGCGCACGCGCTTGGCGTCCGGCAGTACCTGGCCGGTGAACTTGACCTCGCCGCAGCCCAGGGCGCGGCCCTTGCCGGGAGCACCCAGCCAGGTCAGGTAGAAGCCGGTCAGCTGCCACATCGCATCCAGGCCCAGGCAGCCGGGCATCACCGGGTCGCCGATGAAGTGGCAGCCGAAGAACCACAGGTCCGGGCGGATATCCAGTTCGGCGCGTACCATGCCCTTGCCATGCGGGCCGCCGTCCTCGCGAATGTCGGTGATGCGGTCGAACATCAGCATCGGGTCGTTGGGCAGACGGCCGGCGGCGGCGCCGAACAGTTCACCGCGAGCGCTGGCCAGCAGCTGGTCGCGGTTGAACGCGTGGAGACGAGTCATGAAACGCAATCCTGGAAGCGACGAACAGGGATACAAGTGCTCGAGAATGCCCTTGGAAGCGCTGCCGATCAAACATTTCAACCGTACGCAACCGTAGTGTTTTCAATGGAATACGCGCATCCTGTTGATGTGCAACGACCATACCTCGGCGTGTGGCCCACCCACGCCGAACCCGCCCCGTACACCTGACATGACCCGACTGCGCAAGATCATCCACGTCGACATGGACGCCTTCTACGCGTCGGTGGAGCAGCGCGACGATCCCTCACTGCGCGGCAAGCCGGTGGTGGTGGCGTGGCGCGGTGCGCGCTCGGTGGTATGCGCGGCGTCCTACGAAGCGCGCGTGTTCGGCGTGCGTTCGGCGATGCCGGCGATGCGTGCCGAGCGCCTGTGCCCGGACGCGATCTTCGTGCCGCCGGACTTCGCGCGTTACAAGGCCGTGTCGCGCCAGGTGCGCGAGATTTTCCTGCGCCATACCGACCTGGTCGAGCCGCTGTCGCTGGATGAGGCCTATCTGGACGTGACCGAGCCGAAAAGTGGCATCGAGCTGGCAACCGAGATCGCACGCACGATCCGCGCACAGATCCGCGACGAGACCCAGCTGACCGCTTCAGCGGGCATCGCGCCGAACAAGTTCCTGGCCAAGATCGCCTCGGACTGGCGCAAGCCCGACGGCCAGTTCGTGATTCCACCGCAACGGGTGGACGCATTCCTGGCGCCGCTGCCGGTCAGCCGCGTGCCCGGCGTGGGCAAGGTGATGGAAGGCAAACTGACGGCGCGCGGCATCATCACCTGCGGTGACCTGCGGCAATGGGCGCTGGCGGATCTGGAGGACGCGTTCGGCAGCTTCGGCCGCAGCCTCTACAACCGTGCACGCGGCGTCGATGAACGGCCGGTGGAGCCGGACCAGCCGGTGCAGTCGATCTCTTCCGAGGACACCTTTGCCGAGGACCTGCTGCTTGAAGACCTGGGCGAGGCCATCGTGCAGCTGGCAGAGAAGACCTGGAATGCCACGCGCCGGACGGAACGCGTGGGCCACACCGTGGTGCTGAAGCTGAAGACGGCGCAGTTCCGCATCCTTACCCGCAGCTTCACCCCGGACCGCCCGCCGGAATCGATGGAGGAGCTGCGCGATGCCGCGCTGGCGCTGCGCGCGCGCGTGGACCTGCCGGCCGACACGCGCTATCGCCTGGTGGGCGTCGGCCTGGGCGGTTTCCGCGACAAGGAACCGGTGGTGCAGGGGGAGTTGTTCGAGCAGGCGTCGAACGATCCGCAGCGCCCCTGACCGCGGTCCTGCCTCACGGCCACTGCATTTCACCCTTGGCCACCTTCGCGCTCAGCTGCAGCGATTCCACGCCCTCCAGCCGCGGGTAACGCGCCTGCATCGCCTTCACCAGCGCCTGGCTGTCCTTCGCTTTGGCCGCTTCCGCATCGAACGCACGGATGTACCCGGCGGTGAAGCGCAGCGCACTGGCATCCAGCGCCGCCCCTTGCGCGTAATGGCCCGGTACCACCACCTGCGGCTTCAGTGCCTGCAGTCGCTGCAGGGTCTGCAGCCAGTCGGCATGCGACTTCGGGGTCTGCGTGTCGGCCATCCACACATGCTCGCCGGCGACCACGGGGATGCCACCGACGATCGCGCGCAGTGAAGGCACCCACAGCACGCTGCGGTCCGGCGTAGGGCCATCGAGTCCGATCAAGGGCAGGCGCTGCCCTTCCAGCAGCAGCGCGTCGCCCTCCAGCACCTGCGGCACAACGATGCGCGCCGGTGCGTCGGCCCCCATCTTCGGGCCCCAGTAGGCACGCTTGCCGGCGTGGGTCTGCTGGATGTGGGCCACGGTCTGCGCCGTGGCGACGATGCGTGCGTGCGGGAAGGCGTCCTGCAGCGTGGCCAGGCCGAAGTAGTAATCCGGATCGCCATGACTGATGTAGATCGTGGTCAGTTGCTTGCCGCTGGCACGGACCAGCTCGACCAGCCTGCGCGCGTCGCTGGCCGCGAACTGCGCGTCGACCAGGATCGCATCGTGGCGGCCTTCGATCAGCACCGATGACACGGAGAACATCGCCTGCGGGCCAGGATGGAAGTACTGCAGGTGCAGCTGTGATTTCGCCGCCGTGGCCGGCGCCGGGGCAGCCGGTGCGGCCAGCAGCGGGGCGCTGGCGAAGCTGGTGACCAGTGCAAGCGGAAGCAGCAGGGCAACGGAACGCATGCGGAACTCCTTGTGCAGCGCCGGGCCATGCCCGGCATGTAGGTCGATCAGTACGCCGCAGTGATGATCTGCTTCGGGTAGGCATGCGCCTCGAGTTCCGCCACGAAGGCAGCGCCATAGTCGGCGTAGCTGATGCGGCTGTGGCCGCTGGCGTCGGCGAGGAAGGCCTTGGCCTGCACGCGGTACTGGCCACGCTCTTCGCCCGGTCCGATTTCCGCGGCCGGCGAGAAGAACGTCCAGTCGAGGTCGTCTACCGCCTGCAGGCGCTTGAGTGCTTCGCGGTGGGCCAGGGCATAAGGCTTGTACGCCTCCGGGAAATCCGGCGTATCGACCAGCTGCACACCCGGTGCCACTTCCAGGCTGCCGGCACCGCCGACCACGACCAGGCGCGGCACCCCGGCCTTGCGTGCCGCGGCTGCCAGCTGTCCGGCCACTTCGCCGACGCGGCTGATGTCATCGCCCGGACGTGGCCCGTAGGCGCTGGCCAGCACGTCGTGGCCGGCGATGGCCGCGGCCAGCGCGTCGGGATCATCCAGCGCGGCGATCACCGGATGGGCACCGGCCAGCTCCGCCGGCAGGTCCTGCGTGCTGCGCACGATCAGGGTCAATTCGTGGCCGGCGGCCAGCGCGTGGCGCGCGATCTGGCGGCCGATGTTGCCGGTGGCACCGACGAGGGCGATTTTCATGGCGAACTCCATAACAAAGGGGAGGGGAAGACGACGGGGCCACTGTAGGACGCTGCAATTGTCCGAAAAACAGCGTATAACGCGCTTGTTTGTTGCATGGATCGAGCAGATGGATCGACTGACCGCCATGACCGTGTTCATCGAGGTGGCCGAGCGCGGCAGCCTCACGGCCGCCGCTGAGGTGCTGGACATGTCGCGGGCGATGGTCACCCGTTACCTCGCCGAGGTGGAGGCCTGGCTGGGGGCGCGCCTGCTGCACCGGACCACGCGCCGGGTCAGCCTGACCGGCCCGGGGGAGGCGGCGCTGGCGCGCTTCCGGCAGATGCTGGAGATCGGCGAGGCGCTGCAGGGCGAACTGGCCAGCGACGATCCCGAACCGCATGGCACGCTGCGGGTGACCGCCAGCGTCTCGTTCGGGCAGAGCCATCTGGCGCGCGCCGTCGCCGACTTCGTCAAGCGCCATCCGGCGGCGCGCATCGAACTGCTGCTGGTCGATCGCACGGTGAATCTGGTCGAGGAGCGGGTGGATCTGGCGGTACGCATCGCCCGGCAGATCGACCCCAGCCTGATCGCGCGACGTCTGGCCACATGCCGCTCGGTGCTGTGCGCCACGCCCGGTTACCTGGAGGTGCGCGGCACGCCGACCGCCCCGGAACATCTGGCCGCACACAACTGCCTGACCCATCACTACGTGGGCAAGAGCCTGTGGCACCTGCACCGCGACGGACGTTCGCAGTCGGTGGCGGTGGGCGGCAACATCAGCGCCAACGAAGCGTCATTGCTGCTGGAAGCCGTTCGCGCCAGCGCGGGCATCGCGATGCTGCCCACCTACCAGGTGGCGCCGTTGCTGCGCAGTGGCGAGCTGGTGGAACTGCTGCCGGCGTATACCCTGGACGAGCTGGGCATTCATGCGGTGTACGCATCGCGTCGCCAGCAGTCGGCGATCATGCGGCGGTTCCTCGACTTCCTGGGCGAGTGCTTCGCCAGCCCGGCCTTCCAGGACCTGGACTGGCGACCGGCGCGTGTGGAACCTGCATGACATCCCGGTGCGATGCGCACACGGCATACAATGAGCAGCCCCACGTCGTACAGGTGCGTTGCGTGTCGTATCCCTATCCGCTGGTCGTGTTCGACCTCGATGGCACGCTGGTCGACAGCGCCGCCGATATCGCCGAAGCCCTGAACCGCACGCTGGAGGACATCGGCCTGGCCCGTGTGCCGGAAGCCACCGTGCTGGGCTGGATTGGCGACGGTGTCCGCCGGCTGGTCGAGCAGGCCGTGCACGCCGCAGGGCGGCAGGTCGATCTGGCCGAGGTCATGCCGGTGTTCATGGTGCATTACCGTGAGTGCCTGCTGCGCAGCCCACGCCTGTTCGACGGTGTGGCCGAAGCACTGGCGCAGCTGCGGGAACGCGCTGTGCCGCTGGCCATCTGCACCAACAAGCCTGCAGCGCTGGTGCCGCCGCTGCTGCAGCATCTGGGCATCGGCGATGCGTTCGCGCTGGTGCTGGGCGGCGATTCGCTGCCGCAGCGCAAGCCCAGCGGCGAACCACTGCGGCACATCGCGGCACACTTCGGCGTGCCGGTGGATGCATGCCTGATGGTGGGTGATTCGTTGACCGACTACCGCGCGGCGGAAGACGCGGGAATGCCGATCGTGCTGGTGCGCTACGGTTATCCGCGTGGCCTGGACCTGGCCACCGCAGCTGCGGTGGCGGTGATCGACGATCTGCGCGAACTGCCGGGCCTGGCCGCGCGCATCCCGGTATAGCGCCGGGCCTGCGCCCGGCGCGCCTGCTCATTTCGGCTGGTAGCGCACGCTCAGCTGATACTCGCGGCCCGGCTGGTTGAACCACGCCACGGTCTCGTACCTGCGGTCGAACACATTGGTTGCCCGGGCCAGCAGCGACCACGATGGCGTGAGCGCGTACTCGGCGCGCAGATCCAACGTGCCATAGCCGCCGACCTTCACCGTGTTGGCGGCATCGTCATAGCGCTTGCCCGCACCCTGTACGGTCAGGCCGGCACGGAATGCGCCGAAGCGGCGATCCACATCCAGCCGTGCCGTCTGCTGTGCACGGCGCGGCAGCCAGTTGTCGAACTGGCTGCTGCCGTTCGTGCGGTTGCGCGGGTCGGTGTAGCTCAGCTGTGCAGCGATGTCGAAGCCGGCCAGCACGACGCTGCCGGTCAGTTCGGCACCACGGATGCGCGCCTTCTCCACCTGCTGCATCCTGAAGGTGGCTGCATCGTAGGTGATCAGGTCATCGATGCGGGTCTCGTACACATCCAGGCCCCAGCGCCAGCCCTGGCCCTGCTGCGAAATGCCCAGGTTGGCGCTCTTCGACTTCTCAGGATCCAGTGTCGGCACGCCGCTCCACGGGTCATACAGGTCGCTGAAGGTGGGTGCCTTGAAGGCCGTGCCGTAGCTGGCGTTGATGCGCAGGCCGTGATCCAGCTCCATCGCCCAGCCGATGCTGCCGGTGGCATGGTTGCCGAACTGCTGGTTGTCGTCGTTGCGCGCGCTGGCCTGCAGCTGGTGCCGGCCGAAGCGCCCCTGGTACTGCATGAACACACCGGTGTTGCGACGGCTGTCGACACGATAGCCGGCACTGCTGCCGTCCAGGTTGTCCTCACTCCAGTCCACACCGGCACTCAGCAGCTGGCCTTCGGCCACGCCGAAGTCGCCCTGCAGCGACGCGCTGTCACGATGCGTCTGCGCGCTGCCATGCACGCCGTCCGCGCCGACGTTGTCCGATTCGTTGTCACTGCGACCGACGTTGGCGGTCAGCACCAGCCGTTCGGCCGGCGTGTAGCGGACCTTGCCGGACAGTACCTGCTGGCGCGTCTCGGAGTAGTTGTAGTAGCCGTCGTAGTGGTTCTGGCCGTCGGCGCGCAGCGCGCTGCCCTCCACCGTCCACTGCTCGTTGAAGTTGTAGCCGCCGCGCAGGCTCTTGGAGAGGTTGCGGTAGCCGTCGCGGTCGGGCTCGTTGGCGAAGCAGCCGGTGAACAGCGTGGCCGAGCCCCGGCAGGCATCGATGCCATCGGAATGCTGGTAGGCGATGTCGGCGCCGAACCAGCCGCGTTCGCTGCTGCCACCGATGCCGCCGCTGGCCTCACGCAGGCCATTGCTGCCACCGCCCAGCTGCAGATGTGGCGCGAAGTCGCCCTGGTTGCGGCGGGTGAAGATCTGGATCACACCGCCGATGGCGTCGGCGCCATACAGGCTGGACTGCGGGCCGCGCACGATCTCCACGCGTTCGATCTGCGCCAGCGGCAGGTCCTGGATCATCGCCAGGCCGAGATCGGCGCTGTTGATGCGCACGCCGTCGACCAGCACCACCGTGTGGCCGGAGTTGGTGCCGCGCAGGAACAGCGAGCTCTGCTTGCCCAGGCCGCCGGCGTTGGTGAGGTTGATGCCGGCGCGGCCACGCAGCAGGTCCTGCAGCGAAGTGGCCTGGCTGGACTCGATCTGCGTCCGGTCGATCACCTGCGCAGGCGCGATGCTGTCCTGCAGGGCGATGGGGGTGCGGGTGGCCGTGACCAGGATGGGATCGAGCGCGCGGGCGCCATCATCGGCCTGGGCCAACGCGGGCAGGGCGGCCAATACGGCCAGGGAAAGCAATCGGGACTGCAGCTTCATCGGGGGACTCCAGGTGCCACGCACGCCCGCGTGGCGAAGGGGAGGAGCCGCGGAGGCAGGCAAGCGCCGATGCCGCAGGCATTGCTGCGGACATCCAGCGCCATGCCCACCGCATCGCGACCTGAGGCTTCCGGGCCGGTCTCCGGGCTTGCCGCCAGGCGGCGCGAGGCCACCGTCCAGGCGCCTTCCCATGCTGTTGGCACAGTGGCGGTATTGCCTGGAACTGACGTGCTTACCGTTGCGGGGGCAGCGCCGGCATGGCGTGGGTTCACGCGTCACCGGCTTCCCGTTTCAACCTGCCGGCCATGCCGCAGGTCACCTGGAAGTGCGCGCAGTCTACGGCATCGGCATGCCCGGTGCGGCGTATATGCGGCAATGTCTGTGGAGCTGATGATCCCCAGCCACTAGAATTGCTGCTTGATCCCGTGGTGCCGTTGCCGATGTCCGCCCGTTTTCCGCTGTCCCCGCGTTGCCTGCACAGGACGCATGCATGATCCTCGACCTGGTCCGCCACGCCGGCAACGGTCGCGACGAGTACCTCGATGGCCGCAGCGATCCACCGCAGCTGGCCCGCCTGCCACAGGAACTGGTGGAGGCCTACGCCACGCAGCCCTGGGAGCGGGTGATCAGCTCGCCCCGCCTGCGGTCACTGCACACAGCGATGGCGCTGGCCACCCCGCGCGGGCTGGACGTGGATGCGGACGAGGAGTGGGAAGAACTCGACTTCGGCGACTGGGACGGGCAGGCACTGTTCGACCTGCCGGAGCAGGCGCTGGCGGCATTCCATGCTGATCCGCATGCGTATCCGCCGCCCAACGGCGAAAGCTGGGGGCACTTCGAGCGGCGCATCGCGCGTGCGCTCGACCGCCTGCTCGACGATGACGACCCGCTGCCGACCGTCGTGGTCAGCCACGGTGGCCCGCTGCGCATGGTGCTGTCACAGGTCTGCGGCCTGCCGATGTCGCTGTGCTGGGCGCTGCGCATCGACCACGGTACGCGCCTGCGGGTCAGGCTGGAGCGTGGCGAGGCTGGCCTGATGGGCGAGCTGCTGGAGTTGCAGCAGCCCTGATCCGGCCGGCGCCGATCAGTCCTCGTCGGCGCTTCCGGTCACGTCTTCTTCTGCGTCGTCGTCTGCGTCGAAACGCTGCTCGTGCACCGGCCCCGAGGCCGGGCCGGCCGCCTTCAGCGGGTGCGCGGCGATGCGCGCTTCGTAGTCCTGCACCAGCGCCTCGCGCTGCGGCTCGCCCAGTTCCTGCCAATGGCAGTCCAGCAGGGCCCCTTCCAGCGAGTAGAGCAGGTTCAGGCTGGGCTTGAAGCCGGCGCGCTTGACCTTGACGAAGGCACCCACCGCGCCGACGGCGGCCAGATCGTCACGGCTGCGCAGACCGACCTGGCGCAGCCACGCCGCACTTTTCGGACCGATGTTGCGCAGCTTCGGCGCACTCATCCCAACGCCTCGACGAAGACGCGCGCGATGGCTTCCAGTCCGGCCTGGTCATCGGCATCGAAGCGACCGGTCTTCGGGCTGTCGATGTCGAAGACTCCGATCAGTTCATCGCCGCGCAGCAGCGGAACGACCAGTTCCGAGCGGGAGGCCGAGTCGCAGGCGATGTGGCCCGGAAAGGCATCGACATCGTCGACGCGCTGGGTCACGCGCTGGCGGGCCGCGGCACCACACACGCCCTTGTCCAGCGGAATGCGCACGCAGGCCGGCAGCCCCTGGAACGGGCCGACCACCAGCTCCTGGCCATCGTAGAGATAGAAGCCCACCCAGTTCAGGTCGGGCAGGGCGTGGAAGACCAGCGCCGAGAGATTGGCCGCGTTGGCGATGCGGTCGGACTCTCCATGGACCAGGCCACGGGCCTGTTCAAGCAACTGGGCGTATTGTTCCGGCTTGCTGCCGGTGAGCGAGGCATTGGCGAACATGACCGCAGTCTAGCAAGCGTGCCGGGCCAGCGATAATGCACGCTCTGTTGCCCCGCTGGAGCCTTTGATGCCGTTGCCCGCTGCCCTGCCATCCGCGCTGTTCGTCACCGGCACCGATACCGAGATCGGCAAGACGGCGGCCAGCACCGCGCTGCTGCACGCCCTGCGCCGGCGTGGCCTGCGAGCGGTCGGAATGAAGCCTGTGGCCAGTGGCAGCCAGGATCTGGGGCAGGGCCTGCGCAACGAGGATGCGTTGGCGCTGCAGGCGGCCAGTCGGCCGGTGCCGGACTACGTCGACGTGAATCCCTATGCCCTGCGGCAGCCGATCGCTCCCGAACTGGCGGCGGCCGAGGACGGGGTGGACATCGCCCTGGCACCGATCGTCGCCGCGTTCGAGCGCCTGCGTGCCACCGCCGACGTGGTGGTGGTGGAAGGCGTAGGGGGATGGCTGGCGCCGGTCTCCGTCCACCTGGACCAGCTCGACATCATGCGGGCACTGCGTCTGCCGGTCGTGCTGGTGGTCGGCCTGCGGCTGGGCTGCGTCAACCACGCGAGATTGACCGCGCACTCCTTGCAGGCCAGCGGCGTGGAGTGCCTGGGCTGGATCGGCAATCACATCGATCCGGCCATGCAGCGCCAGGACGAGAACGTGGCCACGCTGGTGCAGCGGTTGCCGATGCCATGCTGGGGACGGCTGCCGCACCTGCCGGGCGCCGATGCTCAGGCCCTGGCGATGCACCTGCATGAGGGCTGAGTTCCCGTAGAGCGGAGCCTGCGACCCGCTGCGATCAACCGGCCGCGAGCTCCCGCGCGAGGGCGCCCAGGCGCTCCACGGCAGCGATGAAACGTGCGTCGAAGGTCTGGCAGCACGACAGCCGCAGGCAGTGCCGGTAGCGCGGACCGCGCGAATACACCTGGCCGGGCATGAACACGATGCCCTCTTCCAGCGCCCGCTCGAACAGTGCGCGGGTGTCCACGCCCGGCAGTTCCAGCCACAGCAGGAAGCCACCCTGTGGTTCCGTGGCGCGTGTGCCGGGCGGGAAATGCTCGGCCACCAGCTGGCGCAGCCGTCCCACCTGCTCGCGATACAGGCGCCGCATGCGGTGCAGGTGATGTTCGTATCCGCTCCCTTCCAGGTACGCGGCCACGGCATCACCCAGCAACTGCGGCTCGCCGCCCGTGGACTGGAACTTCAGCAGGGCGATGCGTTCAGCGAAGCGCCCGCCGTCGAGCCAGCCGATGCGATAGTCCGGGGCCAGCGTCTTCGAGAAACCGCCGACCACCATCACCCAGCCGTCGCGGTCAAAGGCCTTCAGCAGCGGCGCAGGTGGCTCGCAGAACTGCAGTTCCGCGTACACGGCATCCTCGATCAGCGGCAGCTGCCGCGCGTTGACCAGCTCGGCCAGACGCTGCTTGGCCGCCACCGGCATGGTGCAGCCCAATGGATTGTGCACGGTCGGCATCAGCACCAGCGCGGCCAGCGGTGTGTGCTCCAGCATCGCCTCCAACGCATCGACGTCCAGGCCCTGTTGCGGATGCGTCGGCAGTTCGATGGCCTGCAGGCCCAGGTTGGCCAGCAGCGGATACAGGTTGAAGTACGACGGTGCTTCGATACCCACTGAATCGCCGGGCTGGGTCACCGCACGCAGTGCCAGCTGCAGCGCCTCCATCGCACCGTGGGTCAGCAGCAGGCGATCGCTGTGCGTGTGCAGGCCCATGCGCGGGCCGCGCCGCACGATCTGCGCCAGCAGCCGCGGCGAGCCATTGGGGCGTGCGTAGGTTTCGACCGTCTGCTGGCCGTGGCGCAATACCTGGGCGGTGTGCCGGGCCAGCTGGGCGCCAGGATAGAACTGGCGCCCGCGTGGCCCGGCGAAGGCGAGGTCGATCACCCCGGAACGGCGTTGCGCCTCCAGCACGCGTGCCATCAGCACCTGCTGCAGCGGCGCGGTGGGGGCCGACGGCGCATCGCGCAGCGACCGTTGCGGCACTGACAGTCGCGGCGCCACTTCGAAACCTGCCTTTGGCCGCGGAACCACCAGGCCGGCGTCTTCCAGCTGGCGGTAGGCGGCGATCACCGTATTGAGGCTGAGCTGACGCTGTGCTGCCATCTGCCGCAGCGATGGCAGGCGGCTGCCGACCGGCAGGCGCCCTCCCTGGATGGCCTCGGCCAGCTCATCGGACAGCCGCTGGTAGCGAGGAGCGAACGCGCTGCTGCGTTGATCTGTATCCATCGGTTCCGGCCGCATCTGGTGCTGTACCCATGAGGATTCCGAGCCTAGCATGTCCTCGTCGGCAGGGCCTGATCGGTGCCCGCCGATATTTCAAGGGCGCGCGGCTGGATGGCCGCGCGCCACTTTTTCTTGCATGGGCTGGCGCACCATGCACTCAACGCATCGGCACCAGCACCGGCTCCCGGCGATACAGGGCAGGGAATTGCCTGCCCAGTGCCGCCAGCTTCGGAGCATCGTAGTAGCGAATGTAGGCCGCCTGCGGATAGTTGCTCATGTAGTTCTGGTGGTAGCTCTCGGCCGGATAGAAGCGCTGGCCGCTCCCCACCTGGGTGACGATGGGCGCGCGATAGCTTCCGGCCTGGCCCAACTGGGTGATGTAGGCACGGCTGGCCGCCTGCTGGCGGGGATCATCGACGAAGATCGCCGAGCGGTACTGGCTGCCATGGTCCGGGCCTTGCCGGTCGAGCTGGGTCGGGTCATGCACCACCGAGAAGAACACCTGCATCAGCTGGCCGTAGCTCACCTGGCGCGGGTCGTAGTCGACCTTCACCGCCTCGGCGTGGCCGGTGCGTCCGCTGCTGACACGCTCATAGCGCGCATCCGCCGCGCTGCCGCCGACGTAGCCCGAGACTGCGTTGCTCACGCCCTTGACGTGCTGGAACACGCCCTGCACGCCCCAGAAGCAGCCGCCGGCAAACACTACGCTGGCGTGCGTGCCGTCATCGCGGAATGTGGCTTCACCGGTGGGCGCAGGCAACACCTGCACCTGTGCGCTGCGCTCGAGCGGCGCGGCGATGGCACCGTGATCAACCAGCAGTACCCCGGCAATCAATGCGGTAGCGACCAGCCCGGCAATGCCGGCGGCGATCCCCTGTTCGAACGAAATCTTCATCGTGTCCTCCCGGATCAACCGAAGGTGAAGGCGTAGGCCTGGGCGCCGGCATCGAGGAATTCGATCTCGAAGCGGTGTGGCGCGACGGCGCCGCGCTGGCGCACCAGCTGGTACAGACGGTGTTCGTCGATCACGCCGCTGCCATCGCTGCCAACGTCGCTGCCGGCGTCGGCCGCGGGCAACGGTCGACCATCCAGCCAGACGCGGAAGCGCACCGGCGTGCCGTCCTGGCGTGGCGCGAGCACCAGATGCAGATCGCGGGCATGGAACTGGAAGGCGATGCGTCCTCCGGGCTGCTGCAGCCGTGCCGCCTCGTCGTCGATGATCCAGCGGCCGGACAGGCCCCACTGGTTCAGCGCCAGCGCGGGTGGCAGCGCGTAGTCGAATGCCGTATCCACACGTTGCCCGCCTGGCGAGGCGAACTGCTCGGCGCGCGCATGCCCCAGGTAGGTCTCCGGCGAGCGCAGGTTGCCCATGTCCGCCTGCGCGGCCACGCCCTGCAGGTCCGCTGCGGCCGGATCGGCCGGCGGTGGCAGCCGGGTCTGGCCGGCTTCGGCCAGCAGGCGGCGGATCACCTGCTCCGAGCGCGCATAGTTGCCTTCGCCGAACTGATGGCCGCGGATGTTGCCCTGCGCATCGACGAAGTAGTGGGCGGGCCAGTAGCGGTTGTTGAACGCACGCCAGATCGCGTACTGGTTGTCCAGCGCGACGGGATAGTCGACCTTCAACTGCTGCACGGCCTTCATGACGTTGCGCGGGTCGCGTTCGAAGGCGAACTCGGGGGTGTGCACACCGATCACCACCAGGCCGTGATCGCGGTAGCGCCGCTGCCACTCGTGCACGAACGGCATCGCACGCAGGCAGTTGATGCAGGAATAGGTCCAGAAGTCGATCAGAACCACCTTGCCGCGCAGCTGGGCGGCGTCCAGCGGTGGGCTGTTGAGCCAGCCGGTGGCGCCGTCCAGGGCGGGCAGCGTGCCTTCCACCGGCAGCGGTGCCTCGCTGCCTGCAGTGGCCGGGCCCATCATCATCATCGGTGGAGCGGAAGGCTGCGCGCCGGGTACCGCATCGAGCAGGCCCTGCTCGATACGCGCGGTGCTGACGGTGGACAGCCGGGTCAGCAGGCCGGTGTCCCAGCCCAGGGCAATGGCCACGACCGCCAGCAGCGCAGCGACGCCGAGCACGCGGCGGAGCAGATTGCCCAGCCCCAGCCGTGCCTGCAGGGCGCGGAACACCCGGCCGCCGATCCAGACCGCCAATGCCAGCGCGGTGACCGCACCCAGCGCGTAGGCAAGCAGCAGCGTACTGGTGCTGGCGCTGGCGCCATGCAGCGCAGCCCCGGTCAGTACCAGGCCAAGGATCGGGCCCGCGCACGGGGCCCACAGCAGGCCGGTGGCGATGCCGATCAGCAGCGACGTCCAGGCACCGCCGCGCCCGGCGGCATCGGCAGCGTCCGCGCGTGCGCTCAACCGCGCGCCGACACGCTGCAACGGCGCCAGCAGATGGTCTGCCAGTGCGGGCCACAGCAATGCCACCGCGAACAGCGCCATCAGCAGCAGGGCGATCCAGCGACCGATCTGGTTGGCCTGCGCCACCCACTGGCTGCCGACCGCCGCCAGGCTGGCGACGAGGGTGAAGGTCAGCGCCATGCCCAGCAGCAGCGGCAGGGTGCTGCGCAGGAACGGGCGGTCAGCACGCGCGAATACGAACGGCAGCACCGGCAGGATGCAGGGGCTGAGCAGGGTCAGCACACCGCCAAGATAGGCAAGCAGCAACAGCAGCATCATCGGGCTCCAGAAGCAGGGGACGATCCCACCGGCACGCGCCAGCCCGCATCGCTGTCATGCGCGGCAGGTCCGGGCTGGAAGGCCAGCGCCGCGCCATTCATGCAGTAGCGCAGGCCGGTAGGGCGTGGGCCGTCGTTGAAGACATGGCCCAGATGGCCGCCGCAGCGGCGGCAATGCACTTCCACCCGCAGCATGCCAAAGGTGACGTCGCGGTCCTCACCGATAGCGTTGTGCAACGGTGCCCAGAAGCTGGGCCAGCCAGTACCGCTCTCGAACTTGGTGGACGAAGAGAACAGCGGCAGCGCACAGCCGGCACAGGTGAACGTGCCTTGCCGGTGTTCCTTGTTGAGCGGGCTGCTCCAAGGGCGTTCGGTCGCCTGCTGGCGCAGCACTGCGTACTGGGCCGGGGTCAGCCGCTGGCGCCAGTCAGCATCACTGCGCATGATCTCGAACTGTCGCGCAGGGCGCGTTTCTGCTGCCGCTGGCGCGGCGCGGCTGCAGGCCCCGAGACCGAGCAGGCCGGCGGTGGTGGCGATACCGCCCAGACCCAGCAGATGGCGGCGGGTGAGGGGCATGGCGGACTCCGGGAAGGGGCGACGGGGCCATGCTGCGCCTGCTCCGGTCAACGAATCCTCACGCAGGATTCAATTTTTCGTGAGGTATCGGCGGCGATCCCGCGCCACAATGCGCTCAGCCTCCCCCCTGGCCCGAGCTGCCGATGTCCCCGAAACGTGTCCTGATCGTTGAAGACGATGCCCACATCGCCGACCTGCTGCGCATGCACCTGGGCGATGAGGGGTATGAGGTCGCCCACGCCGACAGCGGTGATGGCGGGCTGCGCCTGCTCGAACAGGAAGGCCCGTGGGACGCGCTGGTGCTGGACGTGATGCTGCCCGGTGTCGATGGCCTGCAGGTCTGCCAGCGCGCACGGGCGATGGCGCGCTATGTCCCGATCATCATCATCAGTGCACGCGGCAGCGAAACCCAGCGTATCGTCGGCCTGGAACTCGGCGCCGACGATTATCTGGCCAAGCCATTCTCCATGCCGGAGCTGGTCGCGCGCGTGCGTGCCCTGCTGCGTCGCGCCGAGGCCATGGCGCAGAACGCGCGCATCGATGCCGGCGCCATCGAGCTGGGAGGACTGCAGCTGGATCCGGTCGCGCGTACTGCCGACGTGGATGGCAGGCCGCTGGAACTGACGCCGCGCGAGTTCGACCTGCTGCTGTTCTTCGCGCGCCATCCCGGCCAGGTGTTCGCGCGGATGGAACTGCTCAACCAGGTCTGGGGCTACCAGCACGATGGCTATGAGCATACGGTCAATACCCATATCAACCGCCTGCGCAGCAAGATCGAAACCGATCCGGCCAACCCGCGGCGGTTGCTGACGGTCTGGGGCCGGGGCTACAAGCTGGTGGACCCGGCCGGAGCGGCGGCATGATCCGGCCGAACCTGTGGCAGAAGCTGGCCGCGGTGATCGCGGCGCTGATGCTGACGTGCTGCATGGCGCTGCTGGCGCTGCAGATGCGCTCGAACACACGGCACGAGCAGGAAGTCGTGCAGCGGCTGTCGCTGGGGCTGGCCGAGCACATCGCGCAGCGCAGTGAGCTGATGGATACCAGCGGCATGCGCGATGCGGCGGTGCGTGCGCTGTTCGGGCAACTGATGGCGGTCAACCCCAGCGTCGAGGTGTACCTGCTGGACGACCAGGGTCGCATTCTCGGCCACGACGCACCCAGCGGGCACCTGATGCGCAACCGCGTGGACGTGGCACCGCTGCGCCGGCTGCTGGCGGGCGCGCCGCTGCCGATCCTGGGCGACGATCCGCGCAGTAGCGAGGGTCGCAAGGTGTTCAGCGTGGCGCCGCTGGTGGTGCAGGGGCGGCAGGCCGGCTACGTCTACGTGGTGCTGGTGGGCGAGCACCGGCAGATGCTCGCCGACGACCTCGCCGCCAGCAACCAGTGGAACACGACCTTGTGGTCGGTGATGCTGGTGGGCAGCCTGGGCCTGCTGGCCGGGCTGGTGGCGTTCTACTGGGTGACCCGGCCGCTGCGCCGCCTGACACGTCGCATCCAGGCATTCGACATCGATGCGCCGACGCCGCTGCCGCCGCCCGGCCCGCTGCGGCCGGGCGAGCGCGATGAACTGGTCATCCTCGAACATGCGCATGCGCAGATGGCGCAGCGGTTGGGGGAGCAGTGGCAGCAGCTGCGCCAGCAGGACCTGCAGCGGCGCGAGCTGGTGGCCAACATTTCGCACGATCTGCGCACGCCGCTGTCTTCACTGCATGGCTACCTTGAGACGATGGCGTTGAAGGACGCGACGCTGTCGCCGGAGGAGCGCCGGCGCTATCTGGGTATTGCCCTGGCGCAGAGTGCGAAGGTCGGGCGATTGGCGCGCGCGCTGTTCGAGCTGGCACGCCTGGAACACGGCGAGGTGCGGCTGGAGTGGGAGGTGTTCGCGCTGCCCGAGCTGCTGCAGGACGTGCTGCAGAAGTTCGAGCTGGCGGCGCAGGCGCGCGGCCAGCAGTTGCACGCGGATTTCCCGCAGGGGTTGCCGCTGGTACGTGCGGACCTGGGTCTGGTGGAGCGGGTGCTGACCAACCTGCTCGACAACGCCCTGCGCCATGCGCCGGAGGGAGGGCGGATCGAGGTGCGGCTGCGCGCGGTGGCTGACAGCGTGGAGGTGATCGTCTCTGATGACGGTCCCGGCGTTGCTGCTGCGGTGCGTGCGCAGCTGTTCCAGGCGCCTGCTGCGTTGGGGGCGCGACGGGGCGAGAACGGTGGCCTGGGGCTGCTGATCGTGCAGCGTATCGTGCAGCTGCATGGCCGCAGCATCGCGCTGCGCGACAGTGAGGCAGGGGCGACGTTCGTGTTCGAGCTGCCGCGGGCGGAGTCGGCGGCGGTGGCCTAGGCGCAGCTGGTTTCCGGGTGGCGGTGTTTGCCCCTTCGCGCAGGTATGTGCGTTTTTCCGTGTGGCGCCGGGTGGATGCCCTTGCGTGCGAATGTCCCCCGGCGCCGGCCGGTGTAAGGGCATCCAACCGGCGTTGAGGGGTTATCGGCACGCAGCGGTGTGCGGATGACGGCACCGTGCTGGTGGGCAGGTGGGACACGTCCGGGTGTGGTATCCGCACTGGCATGGGATCGCTCGGTTGAGGCTGCCTGTGCGTGTGTTCGTTTTTCCTGTGGCGCCGGGCGGATGCCCTTGCGTGCGAATGTCCCCCGGCGCCGGCCGGTGGCCGTCACCTCCTCCTTTACTTCGCACGCAAGGGCATCCACCCGGCGTTGAGGGGTTATCGGCACGCAGCGGTGTGCGGATGACGGCACCGTGCCTGGCAGGCAGGTGGGGCACGTCCGGGTGTGGTACCCGCGCTGGCATGGGATCGCTCGGGTTGAGGCTGCCTGTGCGTGTGTTCGTCTTTCCTGTGGCGCCGGGTGGATGTCCTTGCGTGCGAATGTCCCCCGGCGGCGGCCGGTGGCCGTCACCTCCTCCTTTACTTCGCACGCAAGGGCATCCACCCGGCGTGCAGGGGTTATCGGTGCGCAGAGGTGCGAAAATGCGCCGGGGACATTTGCCCACATGCTGCGGGCCGACGCGAGCGCCTTTGCGCTCGCGATCTGCTCGGGCGAAGACGCGCATCTGCACGCAGGCGAGGAATAAAAAAAGACCCGGCAGAGGGAGGGATCTGCCGGGTCCGGATTGCATGGGGGGAGGGACCCATGCAATGAGCGAAAGCGTCGCGTCAGGGCGTGTGGCCGGTCGCGTCCGCTGTTGATTCGTTGTATCCCTGCACCAGCTCGGACCAGGAGCGTCCAGCCAGCAGGCCAAAACCGACCACGTCCTGCTGGGCCTGCCCAAACCGCTGCAGGTTGTCCTGCCACAGCTGAGCGCCCTGCGACAGCAATCCGGCCGGATCTTCGCTTCGCGCCAGCTCGCCGAGCCAGCCGCCGGTCGCGGTCAGGTTGCGTTCCAGTGCCTTCAGCTGCACGCCGAACATGCTTTCAGCGTTCTCCAGCGCCAACCGGTTCGCGCGCGTTGCGGCGGCGGCCAGCTGGCGGGTGGCATCACTGAAGCGATCGCTGAAGGCGGCGGTCATGGGCGTCAGGAAAGGACTTGATGCGTTGCAGCATACGCCGATGATGCCGCATTGCAACAAAAATCATAAAGGCGCCCAAGGCGCCTTTAGAAACCTTTAGATATCAATGAGTTGTTCAGGTGCCGGGGCCCCGGTACCGGCAGCCGGAGGTGCAGGTCTCGTGGACCGTGATCTCGCTCAGCGCCGGCAGCGCGGGCTTGAGTTCGTTCCAGATCCACACCGCCAGGTTCTCGCTGGTCGGGTTTTCCAGGCCGGGGATGTCATTGAGGTAGTGATGGTCCAGGCGTTCGTAGATCGGCTGGAAGGCCGCCTTCACGTCCCCGAAATCCATGATCCAGCCGGTCTGCGCGCCGGGTTCGCCCTCGACCTTCAGTTCCACCCGGAAGGAGTGGCCATGCAGGCGCGCGCACTTGTGCCCCGGCGGTACGTTCGGGAGGCGGTGGGCCGCCTCAAGCATGAAGACTTTGAAGATTTCCATGAGCGGATTGTACGCCGCTGCTGTCGCATCCGACCGGGATCGCGCCGGCCCCGAAGCGGAGTGACTATTTCCATCCGGATGAAGAGATGTTAGCTTCTCTTATATCCGTATGAAGAGATGTTATTGGTCGGACCCCGGCCAGTCATGGATTACTGCGGAACTTCGTCGCCCTACCACCACCCCACACATCGTCATGCCCCAGCACACCCTGCTCGTGGCGGCCCTGGCCGCCGCTCTGGCCGCGCCATTGTCCGCCGCCGCCGAAACCACCGCTGCCGCCAGTGGCGAAGCCAGTACCCTGGCCGCCGTCCGCGTCACCGGTTCCAACATCAAGCGAGCCGATACCGAGGCGTCCAATCCGGTGCAGGTAATCGGCCGCCAGCAGCTGGAACAGACCGGCAAGGCCACCGTCGCCGATGTGCTGCGCTCGATCTCCGCCAACACCGGCAATGCCAACAACGAGACCACCAACAACGGCTGGGCCTCCGGCTCGGCCAGCATCGGCCTGCGCGGCCTGTCACCGAAGAACACGCTGGTGCTGCTCAACGGCCGTCGCGTGGCGAACTACGGCTTCCCGGCCGGTGGCCTGTCCGATACCTTCGTCGACCTCAATGCCCTGCCGCTGGTTGCGGTCGAGCGCATCGAAGTGCTCAAGGATGGTGCTTCGGCCGTGTATGGCTCCGATGCCGTGGCCGGCGTGGTCAACATCATCACCCGCCAGAACTTCGAAGGTGCCGAGATCGGTGGCAGCTTCGGAGGCGCCGACCAAGGGGGCCTGCGCGAGCAGAACCTGAAGTTCGTGGGTGGCCTCGGTGATCTGGACAGCGATGGCTACAACATCCTGTTCAGTCTGCAGGGCTACAACCGCGACCGCCTGGACCAGGACGAGCGCGATCTGACCAAGAGCGGCATCTACACCGACCTGCCGGGTGGGCGCTGGAACGGCTGGTCAGCCAAGGGTGCGCGCTATCTGATCAATGGCGTGTCGGTGCCGATGCTCGACGCCAACGGCAACTGCCCCACCGGGACCACGCGCGTTGCGAGCGCTCCGATCGACGGCCTGGCTGGCGACACCTGCGGCTTCAACCAAGCGCCGTACACCACGCTGATTCCATCCACGAAGCGCTACCAGGCCTATGCCAACGGCACCTTCCGCCTGGGCGACAACGTCGAAGCGTTCGGTGAAGTGCTGTACAGCCAGATCAAGAGCGCGGCCTGGTTCGGCAGCAGCCCGTTCTTCACCCTGGAAAGCGGCCGCTTCGCCCTGAATGCCGAGACCGGCCTGGCCGAGCCGGTGTCGTCGCAGCTGCCGGCGGGCAATCCGTACAATCCCTACGGGCGTGCCGTGCCAATCGAGTACACGTTCTTCGATCTCGGCGGCACCATCAAGACCAACCGCTCCACCGCCTATCGCGGCGTGTTCGGCCTGCGCGGCACCACCGCCAACTGGGACTGGGAAGTGGCGGCGTTCGGTGCGCGCAGCAGCGAGCGTGAGACCGTCTCGGGCGGCTTCGCCAACCGCTGGGCGCTGGCCGATGCGCTGGCCAGCGGCAGCTACAATCTGCTCGACCCGGCGGCCACCCCGCAGTCGGTGCGTGATGCGATCAACATCGCCACGCTGCGTCCGGCCGAATCGAAGCTGCAGGGTGTCGATGCGAAGATCTCGGGCAGCCTGGGCCGCACCTGGGCCGGTGACATCGGCTTTGCCGCTGGCGCCGAGTGGCGCCGCGAGAAGCTCGATTCGAACAACCCCTGGCAGATCGATGCCGGCCTGCAGGTGCGTCCGGCCATCGCCGAGGTGCACGGCGAGCGCCAGGTCAGCGCTGCGTACGCGGAAGTGAACGTGCCGCTGGCCTCGACCCTGGAACTGTCCGCCGCTGCGCGTGCCGATCACTACGATGACTTCGGCGATGCGTTCTCGCCGAAGCTCGGACTGCGCTGGCAACCGCTGGACTTCCTGCTGGTGCGCGCGTCGGCC
The DNA here is from genome assembly GCF_056479905.1 of Stenotrophomonas sp. 112478_Sma. Lineage (NCBI taxonomy): Bacteria > Pseudomonadati > Pseudomonadota > Gammaproteobacteria > Lysobacterales > Lysobacteraceae > Stenotrophomonas > Stenotrophomonas sp. 112478_Sma. The sequence goes on from NZ_CM151072.1 coordinate 517,604, forward strand.
TCGAAGGGCTTCCGTGCGCCCTCGCTGTCGGAGAACTCCAACAGCACCAGCATCTCCTACGGCAGCGTGGTCGATCCGCGCGACCCGGATGTGCCGGGCTCGCGGCAGAGCCCGACGTTCTTCACCGTGGGCAACAGTGACCTGAAGCCGGAGCGCACCAAGAGCGTGAACTTCGGCGTGGTGCTGTCACCGTGGGCGAACACCAATCTGAGTGTCGACTACTACCGTATCCAGCTCGACAACCTGGTCGGCACCAACAACACGCAGACGCTGATCAACGACAACGTCGCCGGTGCCGTGCAGCGCGATGAGCGCGGCAAGCTGCAGGCCGTCTACAACCGCTACCAGAACCTGAGCGAGCTGAAGACATCGGGCATCGACGTGGAACTGCGCCAGCGCATTCCGACGGCGCGCCTGGGAGATTTCACCCTGTCTTCGGCCTACACCCACGTCCGTGACTACCGCCGTCCCACCGTGGTCGGCGGGCCCCTGGTCGACTACGCTGGCAGCAACCTCGGCGCCACCCTGCCCAAGGACAAGGCCACCACCACGCTGGACTGGAAGTACGGCGACTTCAACGCGGCGGTGACCTGGTACTACACCAGCAGCTACCGGCAGGAAGCCAGTACCGCCGCCAAGGCCGTGCAGCAGCGTGTCGGCAGCTACAGCCAGTACGACCTGTACCTGGGGTACACCGGCATCGACAGCCTGACCCTGTACGCCAAGGTGCAGAACCTGGGTGACAAGACGCCGCCCTACGATGCGTCGTTCCCGGGCATCCGTGCGCCGTATGACTTCACCCAGTACGACCTGCGGGGTCGCTACTTCACGCTGGGCTTCGACTACCGCTTCTGATCCACCGCCGTGGCCGGTCACCTGCCGTGACCGGCCACGTTGCCCTCTGCCGTCCTGTTTCCGGGGAGTCACCGTGTCCTTCCACCGCCGTGCCGTTCTTCCGTTGCTGATCGCCGCTGCCAGCGCAGTGTTCCCCGCGTTGTCCGCGCAGGCGCAGAGCGCCTATTTCTTCCCGCAGGCCAGCGAGGCCGGCGCGTTCGACAGCGCCATTCCCACGCCGGAGCAGTTCCTCGGCTATCCGATCGGCAGCCGCTACACCCGCCACGACCAGTTGGTCGCCTATTTCGAGGAACTGGCCAGGCATTCGGACAGGATCCGCGTCCAGCACATTGGACGCAGCTATGAAGGCCGCCCCCTGCTGATTGCCACCATCACCGCGGCCAGCAACCAGGCGCGGTTGGAACAGATCCGCCAGCAGCACGCGACCCTGGTCGATCCGGCACAACCGCGCAGCGCAGCCGGTGACAGCCCGGTGGTGGTCTGGCTGGGCTACAGCGTGCACGGCAATGAAACCTCCAGCGGCGAAGCGGCGATGCTCACCGCGTATTACCTGGTGGCCAATCGCAGCAATGAAACCCAGCAATGGCTGCAGCAGGCCGTAGTGCTGTTCGACCCGGCGCAGAATCCGGACGGACGCGACCGTGCCGCCAACTGGCACAACGCCTGGGCATCGGACCCGGCCTCGGCCGATCCGGCCGACAAAGAGCATGTCGAGCCGTTCCCGCAGGGCCGTACCAACCATTACTTCACCGATCTCAACCGCGACTGGCTGGCGCTGACCCAGCAGGATTCGCGGCCAAAGGTGGCCGCCTTCCACCAGTGGTACCCGAACGTGCAGATCGACTTCCACGAGATGGGCAAGGACAGCACGTACTACTTCGAGCCTTCGCCGAAGAGCATGCACAGCCCGTTGATCCCGGCTGCCTCCTACGAGTTCAACAGGACGCTGGCCACGTACCACGCACAGGCGCTGGACGCACTGGGGTCGCTGTACTACACGGGGGAGAACTTCGACAACTTCTCGCCGGTGTATGGCTCGACCTATCCGGACTTCCATGGCGCGGTCGGTGTCACCGTCGAGCAGGCCAGTTCGCGGGGACGGGTGCAGGAGTCGGTGAACGGGCTGCTGACCTTCCCGTTCACCATCCGCAATCAGGTCGCCACCGGCCTGGGCACGGTGCGCGGTGCGGTGGCCGAGCGCAGTGGCCTGTTCGACCTGCAGAAGACCTTCTTCCAGAGCGCATTGAAGCAGGCCGCGCAGCAGCCGCAGAAGACCTTCGTGTTCGGCGACGCGCATGATCCGGCGTTGACCCGGCGCCTGCTTGAACTGCTGCTGCTGCACCGGATCGAGGTACGCGCGCTGGATCGCGATGTCACCGTCGAGGGGAAGCGCTTCCAGGCAGGCAGTGCCTATGTCGTGCCCGTGCAGCAGGCGCAGTTCCGCCTGGTGCACTCGATCTTCGCCGAGACGCCGCCGATCAAGGGCGACGTGTTCTATGGCAGCACCAGCTACGCCATCGCGCCGGCCTACGGCGTGGCCTTCGCCGGCAGCCGCAGCCGCATCGACGGCGGTGCACAGGTGAGCGAGCTGCCGCCGCTGCAGGGCGCGGTCGTCGGCGGCCAGGCGGGGTTCGCCTATGCCATCGACTGGCGTGACTACAACGCCAGCCGTGCGTTGGCCGAGCTGCAGGGCAGGGGATTGGCCGCGCGCGCTGCATTCCAGCCGTTCACCGCCGGAACCGCACAGGGCGACGTGGATTTCGCGGCCGGCAGCATCGTCATTCCCGTTGCCGGCCAGCCACTGCAGGGAGCGGCCCTGCTCGACGCGGTGGCCGCGGCGGCACGTGCTTCGGGCGTACAGGTGCATGCGTTGTCGAGTGGCCGCAGCCGCGAGGGCATCGATCTCGGCAGCGATGGCGTGAAGGCACTGCGCAAGCCGGCCGTGGCGCTGGTGATGGGCGAAGGCGTGGCGGCCACCGAGATCGGATCGGCCTGGTTCCTGCTGGACCAGCACCTGCACCTGCCGGCCAGCAAGCTGGATCCGCAGCAGCTGGGCAAGGTTCCGCTGGATCGCTACACCACGCTCGTGTTGTCCGGTGGCACCTACAGCAGTGTCGATGCGACCGCAGTGGCCGCACTGAAGCGCTGGGTGCAGGCCGGCGGCTCACTGGTGACCTATGGCAGCGCGTCGAAGTGGGCAATCGAACAGAAGCTCGCCGATGGCGAGAAGACCGGCAAGGACGAAGAGGCCGGCGACGAATCCCGTCGCGCCTTCGGTGACCAGCGCGACATCGCTGCGATCGAGCGGGTGAGCGGCAACATCCTCAGCGCCGATGTAGATACCAGCCATCCCCTGGCGTTCGGCGTGCCGGGCCGGCAGCTGGCGGTGAACAAGGAAAACAGCGTGACGCTGCAGCCGAGTGCGAATCCGTTCTCGACGGTGGTGCGCATCGACGCGTCACCACGGGTCAACGGTTACCTGTCCGAGCGCAATCGTGCGCGGGTGGCAGGCAGTGCGTGGCTGCTGGTGTCGGCCCAGGGAAAGGGCAACGTGGTGCTGTTCGCCGATGATCCGGCACACCGCAAGTACTGGCATGGCACGGATCGACTGCTGATCAATGCGATCTTCTTCGGGAATCTGGCGAATCCGGCGAAAGCACGCGGGTGAGGCGTCTGGCGCCTTGATTGATGCGCGGGCAACAAAAAAGGGACGGCGCGCCAGCGCCGTCCCCGATGTAAGGCCTCCCGCGCAGCGGGACGCCCTCATTCCTGTCAGTCAGGATCAGCCGGCGCGACCGCCGCCGCCCTGGCCGCGGCCACGACCACCGCCGTTGCCGCCTCCGCCACGACGCTGGCCCTGACCAGCGCCGGCACGCTGCTGGCCGTTGCCACCACCCTCACGACGGCCACCACCGGCCTTCTTCGGGCCGGCGTGGGCATGGCGCGGCGCATCGCCGTGCGGACGTCGCGCGTGGCTCTTGCGCGGGGCGCGCTCGCCGGTGTCGTGCTCGGCCTTGCCCGGCGCACTGTTGCCCCAGCGGATCGGCACCTGCAGTTCGAAGCCCGGCACATCGCGGATGTCCATGTCGCGTCCGAGCAGGCGCACGATTGCGCGCAGCAGCTTGACCTCGTCCTGCGCCACCAGCGAGATCGCCTGGCCGGTGGAGCCGTTGCGGCCGGTGCGGCCGATGCGGTGCACGTAATCCTCGGCGACCATCGGCAGGTCGAAGTTGATCACCTTCGGCAGCTCGTTGATGTCGATGCCGCGTGCCGCGATGTCGGTGGCCACCAGCACGGTCACGCGACCGGCCTTGAAGTCACCCAGCGCACGCAGGCGCTGGCCCTGGCTCTTGTTGCCATGGATCGCCGCGGTCTTGATGCCCGACTTCTCCAGGAACGCGGCCAGCTTGTCGCTGCCGTGCTTGGTCCGGGCGAACACCAGGGTCTGCTCACGGCTGTCCTGTGCCAGCAGGTGCAGCAGCAGGTCGCGCTTGCGGCCGGCGTCGACCGGATGCACGCGATGGGTGATGGTCTCGGCCACGGTGTTCTTCGGCGTCACCTGGATCTGTTCCGGGTTGCGCATGAACTCCAGCGCCAGCTGGCGGATGTTGTCCTCGAACGTGGCCGAGAACAGCAGGGTCTGACGGTTCTGCTTGGGCAGCTTGGCCAGGATGCGCTTGATCGACGGCAGGAAGCCCATGTCCAGCATGCGGTCGGCTTCGTCCAGCACCAGCAGTTCGATGCCGGACAGGTCGATGCTGCGACGCTCCAGGTGATCGATCAGGCGGCCCGGGCAGGCCACCAGCAGGTCCACGCCACGGCGCAGGATGTCCAGCTGGTTGCCCATGCCGACGCCGCCGTAGATGCAGGCGCTGGGGATGCGCAGATACTTGCTGTAGCCGCGCAGGCTGTCATGCACCTGGGTGGCCAGCTCGCGGGTCGGGGCCAGGATCAGTGCGCGCGGCTTGCGCGGGCCACCGCCACGCACTTCCTGCGGCGCGGTGCCCAGATGCTGTAGCAGCGGCAGGCCGAAGGCTGCGGTCTTGCCGGTGCCGGTCTGTGCGCCGGCCAGCAGGTCGCGACCGGCCAGCGCCAGCGGGATCGCCTGCTGCTGGATCGGGGTCGGGTTTTCGTAGCCCTGCTCGGCCAGCGCACGCAGCAGGAAGGGCGCCAGGCCCAGCGATTCAAAAGACATCGAGTGTGCTCCAAGTACAAGAAACGCCTGTCCGAATGGACAGACGGGGGCAGATCAAACTGATCGGCTGACTCGGAGCGTTCCCGTGAACCGCGCTGCGAGAATTGGGTGCAGCCGGCACGAAGCGCAGGCTGGAATGCGTGACGAACGGCGTCGGAGTGGGGGCGGGCGAAGAGGGCGGACCCTGGTCGCCGGCGATCCCGGAGGGAAACGGACGGCCGCTGCAGACTCCGCAAGTCTAAACGATGTTTGAGACTTCACGCAAAAAGGCCTGTTCAGGTAAGGGTTCTCTCTGCAGGGCTGCGCCCTGCACCCGCAGAGGCCGAAGCCACGTCAACGTCAACGTCAAAAGCGGGCTTCCTGAAGGTAGGCGGGGTGGGTCCGGTTGCGGGAGACGCCGTAAACCCGTCCCTGGGGGCTTGGCCGCGGCATCCATGCCGCGGACACTCCCGCAACCGGACCCACCCCGCCTTCGACAGTTTCCTGCGAACTGGCGGAATGGTTCTTGGGGGGCTCTTGGGGGGTCAGATCCGTTTTCCGCAGGAAAACGGATCTGACCCCAGTTTGGATTTCGATATCCGGAAGATTTCATCCACGTTTGGCGTGGATCTACCGACCGTCACCGGGAAACTGTGAAAGGTGGGGCGGTGTGGGCAGGCAGGACCGTTGGCGCCATGGATGGCGCCATCGAGCCCCCAGGGATGGGTTTACGGCGTGTCCTGCCCGCCCTCACCGCCCCGCCAAATCCGCAGACAACCCAGAGCTGGCTGTTGCCATTGACGTTGCCCTGGCTTGAAGCAGGTGCAGGGCGCAGCCCTGCCTGACCCCCGCTACGGTAGGGTGGAGCGATGCGGCGCTGCAGCTTGGCGCCGCCCCATATTTGATTACACTTGAAACTTGTTTGCCCATGACTCCGGACACCCACCCATGAAGCTTGGTTCTTTGAAGGAAGGCGGCCGCGACGGCACCCTGATCGTCGTCTCGCGTGATCTGCGCCACGGCGTCCGCGCCACCGGCATCGCGGCCACCCTGCAGCAGGCCCTGGAGGACTGGAGCCGTGTCGCACCGCGCCTGAACGCGCTCTACGAATCACTGAACGCCGGTGACGCCGATGGCGTGTTCGACCTGGACCCGCAGACGCTGGCGGCGCCCCTGCCGCGCGCCTATGAATTCGTCGATGGCAGCGCCTACCTGCCGCACGTCGAGCGCGTCCGCCGCGCCCGCGGGGCCGAGGTTCCGGAAAGCTTCTACACCGACCCGCTGATGTACCAGGCCACCAGTGCCGGTTTCTACGGCCCGCGCGACGCGGTGAAGGTGGTCAGCGAGGAGTACGGCATCGATCTGGAAGCCGAACTGGTGGTCATCACCGACGACGTGCCGATGGCGGTCACTCCGGAACAGGCCGCCGGCCACATCCAGCTGGTGGGTCTGGTCAACGACGTTTCGCTGCGCAACCTGATTCCGGGCGAGCTGGCCAAGGGCTTCGGTTTCCTGCAGTCCAAGCCGCGCTCGGCACTGTCGCCGGTGTTCGTCACCCCTGACGAACTGGGTGAGGCCTGGCAGGACAACAAGGTGCACCTGCCGCTGGTCACCCACATCAATGGTGCGTGGTTCGGTGCGCCGGAAGCAGGCGTGGACATGCAGTTCAACTTCGCCCAGCTGGTGGCGCATGCGGCCAGGACCCGGCCGCTCGGCGCGGCGACCATCGTCGGCTCCGGCACCATCGCCAACGAGGACACTAGCAAGGGCGCGTCGTGCTTTGCCGAGCAGCGCACCGTGGAAACCCTGCGTGACGGCAAGCCGAGCACACCGTTCATGTCGTTCGGCGACGTGGTGCGGATTGAAATGTTCGACGCCGCCGGCAACAGCATCTTCGGTGCGATCGAGCAGCGCATCGAGCAGGCGGCCAGGCCCTGAGGATGGAGGCGGCGATGGAAATCCCGGTCGACGACGGCATCGTGCTGTACACCTACTGGCGATCCAGCGCCGCCTACCGCGTGCGCATCGGCCTGGAGCTGAAGGGCCTGCGCTGGGAGGCGCGACCGGTTCATCTGCTGCGTGACGGTGGTGAACAGCACGGCGAAGCCTATCGCGCACTCAATCCGCAGGAGCGGGTGCCGACCCTGCTGCACGATGGGCAGGTGCTGACCCAGTCGCTGGCGATCCTGGAGTATCTGGACGAACGTTTTCCGCAGACGCCGCTGCTGCCGGCCGATGCGGCCGGCCGCGCCCGCGTGCGTGCGCTGGCGCAGCTGGTGGCCTGCGACATCCATCCGCTGAACAACCTGCGGGTGATGCAGTACCTGGAACGCAGCCTGCACGTGTCCGCCGATGTCCGCACCCAGTGGACGCTGCAGTGGATCGCCGAAGGCTTTGCGGCCCTGGAAACCCTGCTGGCCGGGAGCAGCGACACCGGCACTTTCTGCCATGGCGACCGGCCCGGCCTGGCCGACATCTGCCTGCTGCCGCAGGTGTACAACGCACATCGCTTTGGTCTGGATCTGTCGCCGTATCCGACCCTGCGCCGCATCGAAACCGCCTGTCAGGCGCTGGACGCATTCGAGCGTGCGCGCCCGGAAAACCAGGTCGACGCGGCCTGATTGCCGCTGCGATCGCCGGGCATGGTCCGGCGCTACCCCTCGCTGGTCGGTGGCAGCGCGGGGCGACGCCCGGTGGATTCCGCATCCCCGATGAGCAACTGCCGCAGGTCATCGCGGAACAGCCGGTAGGCGTCTTCTCGACGGACCTCGTCGGCCTGCCGCAACACCCATGCGGGATGCACCGTGGCAGAGCCACGGGTGCCATCCGGCAGGGTGTGCCAACGGGCGCGATCACGTGTCAGGCTGAAATGGCTGCCGAACACTGCCGACGCCGCCGTTGCGCCCAGGCACACGATGATCTCCGGCCGCACCCGCTCGATCTCGCCCAGCAGCCACGGACGGCAGGCCTGCACATGGCGGCCCTGCGGACGTTTGTGCAGGCGCACCTTGCCGCGCCTCTCGTGGTGGAAATGCTTCACTGCGTTGGTCAGGTACAGCGCGGAGCGGGCGATACCCAGCTCGGAGAGGGCACGGTCCAGCAGCGCGCCGGCAGGTCCCGCGAAGGGGCGTCCGCACAGGTCCTCGGTGTCGCCCGGCTGTTCGCCGACCAGCATCACCCGTGCATCGCCAGGCCCTTCACCGAACACTACCTGGGTGGTGGACTCCCACAGGGGGCACTGCCGGCAGCCCGCTGCCTGGCGCTGCAGGGTGGACAGATCACTGGAGGGTGAGGGGACCGGGGATGTCGCCTGCCGCGACGGGATCCGCCGCTGGGGTGGCTGCGCCGGGCGATCGTGCATGGCCTGCACGCGGTCGCCAGCATCGCGGATCAGCCCGGGCAGCAGCTGCGCCTCGGGCAGGTGCCGCCAGTACCGGGCAGGCATCTCCTGCTGCATCATCCGCGTGTTGAGGCGTGCGGGATTGAAGATGCTTGCGTAGTAGGTCTGCCAGAGCGTCTCGCGTGCGTCCTCCGCCGGCGCCTGCTCGCGGTGCCCGCCAGCGCCGAAGGACAGCGCCTGGCCATCCCAGTGCACGCTCCGGTAGGGGGTGAGGATGGCCCAGCGCATGCCAGCGAAGCGGCGTGCGAAGAACGCCGCGACCCGGTCGACGATCCGATGCTGCGGCTCGAACCATGCGATGAAGGCATCCTGCTCGCCGGGGATCTCGCGGAAGCGCACGAACGCCTTCATCTTGTGCGTGTCGCGGCGGACCGCCTGCGCCATCGTCATCGCGCGCAGCACATCGGCGTCGGTTGGATTGGAGAGCAGCGCGCGCTCGCCGTGCACGATCCGCCACAGCAGCCGGTACAGCAGTGGCATCGGCTGCGCATCGGCATGGCACAGGCAGGTGGAGGCCAGCTCAAGGAACGCACTCGGCACATGTGGCACGGAGGGCGTTTCCAGAAGCGGGGCCTGGGTCGCTGCTGGAGCATCCAGCAACGACCCGGCGGTGCTTTCCAACCAGTCCAGCTGCTCGGGCGACAGCCCGCGCAGCAGCGCTTCGCGGGCTGCACCCCGCCAGGCATCGAGCGACCATGGGGGATCGACCCGCAGCGACCAGCGCTGGGCGTCAGGCCGCCGGCGGTGCATCGAACAGCGATCCCTGGCGGGGCGGCGGCGCCAAACGCGCACGCAATGCCACAGGATCCTCCAGCGCCTTGCGTGGCTGGTGGTCAGCCAGCAGCACGAACGGCAGCAGCTTGCCCATCGGTGCCTTCAGCCTCGCAATGTCCGCCACCCGCAGCCGGCCATGGCGGCGCGCCATCAACACGCGTTTCACATTGCGTACGCCGAGCCCGGGAACCCGCAGCAGCAGTTCCTTCGGCGCACGATTGAGGTCGACCGGGAAGCGCTCGGGATGGCGGATCGCCCAGGCCATCTTCGGATCGATGTCCAGATCCAGCATGCCCCCCTGCGCGGTGTCGGTGATCTCTTCCACGCCGTAGCCATAGAAGCGCAGCAGCCAGTCTGCCTGGTACAGCCGATGCTCGCGCTGCAGTGGCGGCGGCTGTACCGGCAACTGCAGACTGGCGTCGGGAATGGGGCTGAAGGCCGAGTAGTAGACGCGGCGCATCCGGTAACTTCCGTACAGATTGTCGGCACTGCAGAGGATCTGCCTGTCGCTGGCGCCATCGGCACCAACGATCATCTGCGTGCTCTGCCCCGCCGGTGCGAAGCGCGGGGCTTTCGCTCGCGTCCGGCGCGGCGCGCCCGCGGTGATCGCGCGCGATGCCTTGCCGGCCTCCTTGGCCTCCTCGATGCGCCAGCGCAGCTCGCCCATGGCGCCGCGGATCGAGCCGACGGTCTTCTCCGGAGCCAGTTTCGTCAATCCGGCCTCGGTGGGCAGTTCGACATTGATCGAGAGACGGTCGGCGTGCCGGCCGGCCGCTGCCAGCAGTTCCGGCGATGCTTCGGGAATGGTCTTGAGGTGGATGTAGCCGGCGAAGCGATGTTCCTCGCGCAGCCGGCGGGCGACTTCCACCAGGCGCTCCATCGTGTAATCCGCATTGCGGATGATTCCGCTGGAAAGGAACAGGCCCTCGATGTAGTTGCGCTTGTAGAAGTCCAGGGTCAGCGCGACCACCTCATCCACACTGAAACGCGCGCGTGGCACGTTGCTGGAGACGCGGTTGATGCAGTACGCACAGTCGTAGACGCAGAAGTTGGTGAGCAGGATCTTCAACAGGGACACGCAGCGGCCGTCCGGCGTGTAGCTGTGGCAGATGCCCATGCCCTCGGTGCTGCCGATGCCACCGCTGGTCCGGGAGTCGCGCTTGCCGGACCCGCTGGAAGCACAGGAGGCGTCGTATTTGGCGGCGTCGGCAAGAATGGCCAGCTTGCGGAGGGTGTCCATGGCGGCACGCTACGCAGGGGCTGTCTCATTGGGTGAGACAGCCCCTGAACTCTTCAGGATCTGCCGCCGGGCATGGCCCGGCGGGGGTGGATCAGAAGCCGTGGGTGATGCTCGGCTGGCCTGCTGAATAGTCGGCGTACGGGTCGTGCTCGCCGCTGCTGCCTTCGGAGAGGCGGAACTTCAGCGCCAGGCCGTCGCGCGAATCGGCAGCGCGCAAGGCTTCCTCCTGCTCGATCACGCCGGACTTGGCGAGCCGGAACAGGCATTGGTCGAAGCTCTCCATGCCTTCTTCCAGCGAGGCTTCCATCGCTGCCTTGATCTCGTGCACCTGGCCGCGTCGCAGCAGGTCGCGGATCATCGGGGTGTTGATCAGCACCTCGGTGGCTGGAAGACGGCGGCCGTCCTTGTTCTTCACCAGGCGCTGGCTGATCACCGCACGCAGGTTCAGCGCCAGGTTCATCAGCACGTTCTTGTGCGCGCTTTCCGGGAAGAAGTTGAGGATCCGCTCGATGGTCTGGTCGGCATTGTTGGAATGCAGCGTGGCCAGGCACAGATGGCCGGTCTCGGCGAAGGCGATGGCCGCTTCCATCGTCTCGGCATCCAGGATCTCGCCGATCAGGATGACGTCCGGTGCCTCGCGCATCGCGTTCTTCAGCGCATTGTGGAAGGCATGGGTGTCCAGCCCCACTTCACGCTGGTTGACGATGGACATCTTGTGCTTGTGCAGGTACTCGATCGGATCCTCGATGGTGAGGATGTGTCCGGTCGTGGTGCTGTTGCGATGGTCGATCATCGACGCCAGCGAGGTCGATTTGCCGGAACCGGTGGACCCCACCACCAGCACCAGCCCGCGCGGGGTCATGATGACGTCCTTCAGCACCTGCGGCAGGTTCAGCTCCTCGATGCTCGGGATCCGGCTGCGGATGGCGCGGATGACCATGCCGACCTCGCCCCGCTGCTTGAACACGTTCACCCGGAAACGGCCGGCATCGGCCAGGGCGATGGCCATGTTGAGCTCCAGCTCGCGCTCGAACTGCGGCACCTGGCCCTCGTCCATCAGCGAATAGGCGATCTTCTTGACCATGCCGGGCGGCAGGCCGGTGTTGCCCAGCGGGTAAAGCTTCCCCTCGATCTTGATGTAGACCGGTGCTCCGGTGGTCAGGAACATGTCCGAGGCGTTCTTTTCGGTCATCAGCTTCAGGAAGTAGCCGATATCCATCGCGAATTTTCCCCAACGAAACTGCCGGCGCCCGTTGCAAGCACGGCGCTGGCTTGACGACAATGGCCGTGAACCGACAACCGGTACGGCCTCCCCAATGAAACGACCTAGCTTCGCACGAATGCGCCACGGCCTGTATGTGATGGCGTTTGCATTCGCACTGTCTGCCCCCGCCTGGGCGCAGGACGGTGCGCTGGAACTGGCCCAGGCCCGGCAGGCGGTGGACAAGGCCACCCAGGCCGATGCCGACCAGTACGCCCCGGACCTGATCGATCTGGCCCGGCAGGGCCTGGAGCAGGCGCAGCGCGCCGCTGGCGATCGCCGCGAACGCAAGAACGCCCCGGCCATGGCCCTGCGCGCGGCGGCCGATGCCGACCTGGCCCGCGCCCGCAGCGAGGAGGCCACTGCCACCGCGCAGCTGCAGCTGCGCCGCAACGAGGTCAACCAGCTGCAGCGCCAGCTCTCGACCGGGGAGGACCGCCGGTGAAACCCGTGAACGCCGTAACCCTGGCCGTACTGCTGGCTCTGCCGACCCTTGCCCTGGCGGCCGACAACCCCGTGGTGGCCCAGCTGAGCCAGCGCCTGATGGCCATCCAGGCCAATCCGGACACCGCCGAACTGGGCGCCTTCGAGCGCATGCAGGCCCAGCAGGCCATTGCCACCCTGGACAAGGCCAAGCGCCGCGACCAGGAGTTGGCGACCTACCTGGCCCAGCGCCGGGTCGAGATCGCCGAGACCGCCGTACGCGCGGCCCTGGCCGCCCGTGAGGTCGATCGGCTCGAGCGGACCCGCAGTGACCTGCTGATCGAGGCGAGCCGCCGCGATGCCGCCCGCGCCCGCCAGGAGGCCGAACAGCTGCGCATGCAGGCGCAGATGCAGGCCGAGGAAGCTGAACGCCTGCGTCAGGCTGCCGAGGCCGAGACGCTGGCACGGCAGGACGCCGAGAACGCCCTGACCAGCGTGGCCGGCAAGCAGCAGCAGCGATTGAGCGCGGCCCAGCAGAATGCGGCGAAACTGGCCCGCGAGGAGGCCGAGCTGGTGTCCGGGCAGAAGCTGCCGGGCTCGAAGTTCGACGGACGCGGCGAGGTCTTCACCTTCGCCGGTGATGCTTTCGGAGCGGGCGGCTCCAGTCTGTCCGCCGGGGCGCGCAACCAGGCCAAGGCGTTGGCCGAGTACCTGAACATCGGCAAGAAGGGCCGGCTGCGCATCGAGGCCTACGACAGCGCCAACGGCGTCGGGCAGAAGCGCGCCGAGGCCCTGCGTGATGCACTGGTGGCGGGCGGTGTCGCCAGCAACCGCATCCAGATCAGCGGCAAGAAGGCGGCGTCGACCCGGGCGCGCTCGGCCGAGGTCATCATCGCCCCGTAATTGATTGATATTGTTTGTTTTTCGTTGCGTTGAGCATTCAGCCTGAACCCCGCCCCGGCGGGGTTCGGTCTTTTTGTCGCAGGGGTCTTGTACCCCGCCCGGAGCAGGCGTAGGGTCAATCGTCCGGGACGCAATGCCGCGGACCGGACGATGGGAGGGCCGGGCCGATGCAAGCAGGGCGCGAACCGCAGCAGACCGACGTGCGCAGGCCAGTGCCGCAGGTCGTTGTGCGCACCCATGCAGCCATCGAACGGCGCTCCTCCATGAACAACGCCCCGTGCCTTGCGGCCGGGGCGTTCGCGTATCTGTCGAAGGAGGTCCATCATGTTTGAAGATCAGCCCCAGAGCGAGATCGACGCACGTCGCGCGCGTGATCCGGAGTTCAGGGCACTCCATGACCAGCACCGCAAGTTGAACAAGAAGTGCATGGACGCGGAGTTGGGTGTACTCCCGATCGATGATGTCACCCTGGGTCGCATGAAGCGTGAGAAGCTGCTGGCCAAGCAACGACTTCTGCGAATGTACGAAACACCGCTCCCAACGACGTCCGCCACGCTGTGACGCACCTCGTCACGCCCGGAACGGCGTGATCCGGCCACAGAAGGCCCGGCCAGGCGCTCGCGCCCTGGCGTCGCGGTACCGCCGATGACGGCGGCCGCGCCAAGGCACCACAGGCGGTGGTGCCTTGGCCCGCACGTCCCTGTCTCATCGATGCGGACGGTACCGGTCTCCTCGTCGATCCGGGGCCGTCCGCATCCCTTTTCCGGCAGCGTCGCGCCCATGCCCGGACTGACCTGACTTTCAGCGCCATCCGTCGGATAATCATCTGTCCGGCCCTGTGTGGCGCGAACCGAAAGTCCTGCGAATGCCCATCCATTCTTCCGTCCTCGAACTCATTGGCCAGACCCCGATCGTCAAGGCCCAGCGCCTGGACACCGGTGTCTGCGAGCTCTATCTGAAGCTCGAGAACGCCAACCCGGGTGGATCGATCAAGGATCGCATCGGCCTGTCGATGATCGAGGCAGCGGAGAAGCGCGGGGACCTGAAGCCGGGCGCGACGCTGGTCGAGGGCACCGCGGGCAACACCGGACTGGGCCTGGCCCTGGTCGCCCAGCAGAAGGGCTACAAGTTGATCCTGGTCGTTCCCGACAAGATGAGCCGGGAAAAGATCTTCAATCTGAAGGCGATGGGCGCTGAAGTGCGTCTGACCCGCTCGGACGTGGCCAAGGGCCACCCGGAGTACTACCAGGATCTGGCAAAGACCATTGCCGAGCAGACGCCGGGCGCCTACTTCATCAACCAGTTCGGCAACCCCGACAATCCGGCCGCCCACGAATTCGGCACCGGCCCGGAGATCCTGGAGCAGATGGGCGGCGATCTGGACGCCATCGTGTTCGGCTGCGGCAGCTCGGGCACCATGACCGGCCTGTCGCGCGCCTTCGCCACGCTGTCGCCGAAGACCGAGCTGGTGCTGGCCGACCCGGTCGGGTCGATCCTGGCCGAGTACATCAACGATGGCGTGCTCAATGACAAGTCGGGCAGCTGGCTGGTGGAAGGCATCGGCGAGGATTTCCTGCCCTCGATCTCCGATTTCAGCCGTGTCACCAAGGCCTATGCCATCAGCGACGCCGAGAGCTTCCACACCGCACGCGAACTGCTGGGCAAGGAAGGCATCCTCGGTGGCTCCTCCACGGGTACCCTGCTCGCCGCCGCACTGAAGTACTGCCGCGAGCAGACCACGCCGAAGAAGGTGCTGGTGCTGGTGTGCGACACCGGCAACAAGTACCTGTCGAAGATGTACAACGACTACTGGATGCTGGACAACGGCTTCCTCGAGCGCCCGCAGCACGGCGACCTGCGCGACCTGATCCTGCGCCCGTACGGCCAGCGCGACACCGTCGTGATCGGCCCGAATGATCTGTTGACCACCGCCTACCAGCGGATGAAGCTGTACGACGTCTCGCAGCTCCCGGTGATGGAGGGCGACCAGCTGGTCGGCATCGTCGATGAAAGCGACGTACTGCTGCATGTCTACGGCGACGAGGCGCGCTTCCGGGATCCGGTGGCCACGGCCATGGTCAGCAAGCTGGACCGGCTGGACGTGAAGTCGCCGATCGAAGCCCTGCTGCCCGTGTTCGATCGTGGCCAGGTGGCGATCGTCATGGACGGCAATGCCTTCCTCGGCCTGATCACCCGGATCGATCTGCTCAACTACCTGCGGCGTCGCGTTCAGTAACGCGAAGATCACAGACGATCGCAGCTGAATTCACGTTTATTCGCGTCAAAGGTTGTTAAGGCCGCGCTGATAGACTTCCGCTCCTTCGACGGCACCGTCCACCGGTGCCCATCAGGAATCAACATGTCCAACGCTTCTTCCCAGGATCGCGCGCTCGCCCTGGCCACCCTGGCCATCCACGGCGGCCAGTCGCCCGATCCGAGCACCGGTGCGGTGATGCCGCCGATCTACGCCACCTCGACCTATGCGCAGTCCAGCCCGGGCGAGCACCAGGGCTTCGAATACTCGCGTACGCACAATCCGACCCGCTTTGCCTATGAGCGCTGCGTCGCCTCGCTGGAGGGGGGAACCCGCGGTTTCGCCTTTGCTTCCGGCATGGCCGCCAGCTCGACCGTGATCGAACTGCTGGACGCCGGCAGCCACGTGGTGGCGATGGATGACATCTATGGCGGCAGCTTCCGCCTGTTCGAGCGCGTGCGCCGTCGTACCGCCGGGCTGGACTTCAGCTTCGTCGATCTGACCGACCTGGCCGCGTTCGAGGCTGCGATCACGCCGGCCACGCGCATGGTATGGATCGAAACCCCGACCAACCCGATGCTGAAGATCGTGGACATCGCTGCGGTCGCCGCCATCGCCAAGCGCCATGGCCTGATCGTGGTGGTGGACAACACATTCGCCTCACCGATGCTGCAGCGTCCGCTGGAACTGGGGGCGGACCTGGTCCTGCACTCGGCCACCAAGTACCTCAACGGGCATTCGGACATGGTCGGCGGCATGGTCGTGGTCGGCGACAACGCCGAACTGGCCGAGCAGATGGCGTTCCTGCAGAACTCGGTGGGGGGCGTGCAGGGGCCGTTCGACAGCTTCCTGGCCCTGCGTGGCCTGAAGACCCTGCCGCTGCGCATGAAGGCGCACTGCGCCAATGCGCTGGCCCTGGCCCAATGGCTGGAAAAGCACCCGGCGGTGGACAAGGTGATCTACCCCGGCCTGGCCTCGCACCCGCAGCACGACCTGGCGACCCGCCAGATGGGCGGCTACGGCGGCATCGTCTCGATCGTCCTCAAGGGCGGTTTCGAGGCGGCCAAGCGCTTCTGCGAGAAGACCGAGCTGTTCACCCTGGCCGAATCGCTCGGCGGCGTGGAGAGCCTGGTCAACCATCCTGCCGTGATGACCCATGCGTCGATCCCGGTCGCGCGCCGCGAGCAGCTGGGCATCAGCGATGCGCTGGTGCGCCTGAGCGTGGGGGTGGAAGACCTGGGCGACCTGCAGCAGGACCTGGAACGGGCGCTGGGTTGAGCCGCACCATGGCCAGCAACGACGAAAGCAGGGGAGGGAGGCGGGCGCCACGTCGCATCGTCCACGCCCTGCGCGCCCGGCTGGGCGGGCTGCGCCGTTGGTGGCTTGCCCGCGGACTGGAGCAGGCGCGTTTCCCCGCGCTGCCCGCACCGGCCGCTGGCGACGCGCGCGGTGAAGCGCTGGTCTTCCCGCCGACCGATCCCACCCTGGGGCCGGGCGTCAATCTGTACGGCTACATCCACGGCCAGTTCGGCCTGGGTCAGGCGGCACGGATGTATGCCCGTGCCCTGCTGAGTGAGGGATATCCGGTTGCGGTGAACGATGCCGCCCTCCGCATCCCGCACGCGTGCAATGACCACAGCCTGTCCGGCCAGCTCGGACGGGGCGCGCCCTATCCCTTCAACCTGGTATTCGTGAATCCGGACCTGTTCGGTGAACTGGCGCCCCGCCTGCCGCGCGATACCTACACCATCGCGTTCTGGTTCTGGGAACTGGATACCGTGCCGGCCGCATGGCAGCGAACGCTGGAGCAGGTCGACGAAGTCTGGGTCTCCACCCGCTTCGTCGAGGATGCCTTCCGGCGCGCGACCGGCAAGCCGGTGGTGCGCATTCCGCATCCGATCGTGCCGCAGCCCGGCGCGGACCTGTCCCGGTCCAGCTTCGGCCTGGACGACGACGCGTTCGTGTTCCTGTGCAGCTTCGACTTCAATTCGTCGATCCACCGCAAGAATCCGTGGGCGGTGCTGGCGGCGTTCCGCGCGGCCTTCGATGGCGCACCGGACAACGTGCAGCTGGTGATGAAGTGCAGCAACGGCTTCCGCCATCCGCAGCGGCTGCGCGAGCTGATGCAGCAGGCTGCCGGCGATCCGCGCATCCTGGTACGCGACCAGGTGCTCGACGATGCGCAGCTGCACGCATTGCAGGAAACTGCCGATGCCTATGTCTCGCTGCACCGCGCGGAAGGGCTGGGGCTCGGACTGGCCGAGAGCATGGCCCGTGGCAAGCCGGTGATCGCCACCGCCTGGTCGGGCAATCTCGATTTCATGAACGAGGGCAACAGCTGCCTGGTGCCGTTCCGCACGGTGCCGATCCGCCCGGGGGAGTATCCCTTCGCTGATGGCGGCACCTGGGCCGAGGCCGACGTGCCGGCCGCGGCAGCGTGGATGCGCCGGCTCGCCCGTGAACCGGGCCTGGCGCAGCGGATCGGCGTGCAGGCACGCAGCGACATCCTGGAAACCATGAGCCTGCAGGCCGCCGCAACGGCCATGCGCGCTCGATTGCAGTCTTTGGAACGACACGACCGATGAACCCAAGAACCACCCCCACCGGGCACGAGGATTCGACATGCTGGGTATGCTGAAAGCCCTGTGGAACTACCGCTATTTCATTTTTTCCTCGATCAAGAACGAGCTGCGGCTGCGCTTCATCCGCAGCCGCCTGGGCGCCTTGTGGATGATCATCCACCCGCTGATGCAGGTGCTGATCTTCGCCACGATCCTGTCCGAGGTGCTGGCCGCCAAGCTGCCGGGCATCGATGACAAGTACGGTTACGCGCTGTACCTGATGTCCGGCACCCTGTGCTGGACGATGTTCTCCGAGACCATCGGCAAGTCGGTGAACCTGTTCGTCGACAGCGGCAACCTGATGAAGAAGATGTCGTTCCCCCGCATCTGCCTGCCGTTCATCGCCGGTGGCACTATGCTGGTCAACAACGTGCTGCTGCTGGTGGCGATCTTCGCGGTGTTCGCGGTGATGGGCCACATGCCCACGGCCGAGGCCCTGTGGCTGCCGGCGCTGATGCTGCTGACGCTGAGTTTCTCGATGGCGCTGGGCCTGCTGCTGGGCGTGCTCAACGTGTTCATGCGCGATATCGGCCAAGTGGTTCCGGTGGTCCTGCAGGCATTGTTCTGGCTGACTCCCATCGTCTACCACATCACCATCCTGCCCGAGCGCGTGCAGGCGATCTTCCGGCTCAACCCGTTGCTGCCGCTGGTTACCAGCTACCAGAACGTGCTGCTGTTCGACAAGCCGCCGGTCTGGGGTGACCTGTTGTGGCTGATGATCGCCACGGTGGTGCTGGCATTGGCTTCGCTGGTGATGTTCCGTCGTGCCAGCCCGGAAATGGTGGATGCGCTATGAGTGGTGAACTGAAGGTCGACAACGTCGGCAAGGCGTATCGTGTCTGGACGAGTGAGTGGCTGCGCGCGGCCCGCTGGTTCGGTGTGCCGACGCGGCCCAAGGAAGAGAACTGGGTGCTGCGCAATGTGTCTTTCACCATCGCGCCCGGCGAAGCCGTGGGCGTGATCGGCCAGAACGGCGCGGGCAAGAGCACCCTGCTCAAGCTCATCACCGGAACCGCCCAGCCCACCGAGGGCCAGGTGACGCGGACCGGCCGCGTTGCGGCGATTCTCGAGCTGGGCATGGGCTTCAACCCCGACCTCACCGGTCGCCAGAACGCGTTCCACTCCGCAGGCCTGATGGGCTACTCGCAGGAGCAGATCGAAGCCGCGATGCCGGAGATCGAGGCCTTCGCCGAAGTTGGCGAGTATTTCGACCAGCCCGTGCGTACCTATTCCAGCGGCATGCAGGTGCGCGTGGCGTTTGCCGTCGCCACTGCATTCACCCCGGACCTGCTGATCGTCGACGAGGCCCTGTCGGTCGGCGACAGCTACTTCCAGCACAAGAGCTTCGACCGCATGCGTCGCTTCCGCGAGGAGGGCACGTCGATCATGCTGGTCTCGCACAGCCTCAGCGACGTGAAGGCACTGTGCGACCGCGCGATCCTGCTGGACAAGGGACGAGTGCTGAAGGATGGCGAGCCGGACGAGGTCATCGATTTCTACAACGCGCTGATCGCGAAGAAGGAAAACGAGACGCTTGCGGTCGAGCAGCGCCGTGGCAAATCCGGCTGGGTGACTACCCGGAGCGGGACCGGCCAGGCCCGCGTGGAATCGCTGCGACTGCTCGATGGCGAAAGCAGCCAGGAGGTCAAGCTGGCAACCGTTGGCCAGAAGCTCCGGCTTGAACTGAAGGCACAGGTCAGTGCCGACCTGCCCAGCCTGGTACTGGGGTTCATGCTGCGCGACAAGCAGGGCCACATCATCTGGGGCAGCAATACCTGGCATACCGGTCAGGTCCAGCGTGATGTGCGGGGCGGAGAACAGGTGGTCTACCACCTGGACTTCACCTGTACGCTGGGCCCGGGTTCCTACTCGGTGTCGCCGGCGCTGGTCAGCACCGAAACGCACATGGTCGACAACTTCGAGTGGGTGGACAACCTGCTGGTGTTCGACGTGATGAATGCCGACAGGACCACGTTCATCGGATCGAACTGGCTCGATGCTGCCTTCAGCGTCGAACGCAGCCGCGCATCGGCCGATGGTGTGCAGGCGGACTGACGGACAACCATGTCAAAGCTGATTTCCTACGCGCAGAATTTCGAAGACGTCATGCTCTGGCGCGCGCTGTCACATGTGGTCAATGGCTGCTATGTCGATGTGGGCGCACAGAGCCCCGACACCGACTCGGTAAGCCGGATGTTCTACGAGCATGGCTGGCGCGGCGTGCACGTGGAGCCCACGCCGCAGTATGCCAACCTGCTGCGCGATCGCCGGCCGGATGAGGTGGTGCTGCAGGTTGCCGTAAGCGATCAACCCGGGATACTGCAGTTCTTCAACATCGCCGATACCGGCCTGAGCACCACGGATCCGGCCATCGCTGCCGAACATCGGGAGGCGGGCTTCAACGTCTCCGACGTGCGTGTGCCGGCGCTGACGCTGGACACCGTGCTGGAGCAGGTGCCAGCCACCGACATCCACTGGTTGAAGGTCGACGTCGAGGGCGCCGAGGAACTGGTGCTGCGCGGCTGGCAGCGCGATACCCGCTTGCCCTGGCTGGTGGTGGTGGAAAGCACGCGTCCGCTGAGTTCGGAACAATCCCACCAGAACTGGGAACCGATCCTGCTCGACAAGGGGTACCGGTTCGTCTATTTCGACGGCCTCAACCGGTTCTACGCCAGTGCGCAGCATCCCGAACTGGATGCGGCATTCGAGAGCGGACCCAATGTGTTCGATGATTTCAGTCTGAGTTCGGGCTCGCAGTTCTGCTCGCAGATCAACCTGGCCTATCACGAACTGCAGACGCTGGCGGATCGACGCGAGGTCGAACTGAACGAGCGGATCCAGGATCTGGACGCGGCACTGCAGCGGGCGCAGGAAGAATCCGCCGAGGCAACCGAGCACAACGCCCGGGCAATGGAAAGGCTGCGCAGCGAGCACGAAGGCGCGGTCCGTGCGATGGCAGTGGCCCAGCGGGAACTGGTGAGCAAGCATGAGCGTGAGCGCAGCCTGCTCGACAGGAAGGCGCTGACCGAACTGCACGAGCTGACTGAGCAGGTCACCAAGGGCAAGCACGAGGCCCATCGTTGGTGGTTGGCGCATGAGCAGCTGCGCGCGCAGCTGGATGCGATCGAACGCAGCCGTTCGTGGCAGCTCACGCGGCCGTTCCGGGCCGTGCGCCGACGCCTGTCGTCCAGCGTGCTGGGCCGCATGAAACGTGCGCTGCGGCCGGCGGTCGTGCGCGCGCTGAAGGTCGCCATGGCCGCACCGTGGCTGCGCCGCCTGGCCAAGCCCCTGGTTACGCGCATTCCCTTCCTTCACCAGCGCCTGCAGAAGATCGCCATCAGCGAACAGCTGTTCGAGATCGAGCGGGCGCGATTGGCTGCAATGGAGGGCAACGAGCACGAAGTCACTGTCGTCCATCTGGATCGACGGGCCCGGCGCGTGCTGGAAGACCTGAAGCGTTCAAGGAATGAAAGGGCTGCCCGATGAGAGTGCTGATTGACCTGCAGGGTGCACAGACCGAGAGCCGATTCCGGGGCATCGGGCGCTATTCGACCTCGCTGGCGCAAGCGATGGCCCGCAATGCGGGCGACCATGAGATCTGGGTGGCGGTCAACGGCACCTTCCCCGATGGCATCGGCGACATCCGCCAGGCCCTGGATGGCCTGGTCCCGCAGGAACGGATCCGTCAGTTCGATACCTTCAGCCGGGTAGGCTGGCCGAACGCCGCGGATGCGTGGCGGCGTGGTGCATCCGAGCTGATGTGGGAAGCGTTCCTGGATGGGCTCCAGCCCGACTTCATCCACGTATCCAGCCTGTTCGAAGGTTCCCAGGGCGGTGCGGTCGGCTCGATCGGCAAGTTGCCGGGCGTACGGGCGGCGACTGCGCTGACCCTTTATGACCTGATTCCGCTGCTCAATCCCGACGTCTATCTGGCATCGGACTGGGTACGGTCCTGGTACATGGACAAGGTCGAGTCGCTCAAGCGCGCCGACCTGCTGCTGTCGATCTCCCAGCATGCCCGGCAGGAGGCATTGCAGGCGTTGGATATCGATCCGGCGCGTGTGGTCAACATCTCCTCGGCAATCTCGCCGCACTTCGTGCCGATGGCCATCGGCGAACGCGAGCAGACCCTGTTCCGCGAGCGCTTCGGCCTGCGTGGCCGCTACGTGATGTACAGCGGGGCAATGGAGCCGCGCAAGAATGCAGAGGGTCTGCTGCGGGCATTCTCCCTGATGGATCCGGCCGTACGTGCGTCGACGCAGCTGGTCATCGCCGGCAAAGTGTCCGAGCACGACCGCCGCAATTTCGATGTGCTGGCAGCGCAGCTCGGCGTCAGCAACCAGGTGGTGTTCACCGGCTATATCACCGACGAAGAGCTGATCGCGCTGTACAGCGCGACGGCGGCCTTCGTGTTCCCCTCGTTGCATGAAGGCTTTGGCCTGCCCGCGCTGGAGGCCATGTCCTGCGGAGCACCGACCATTGGCTCAGGCACGACCAGCATCCCCGAGGTGATCGGTCGTGAAGATGCGTTGTTCGATCCAACGGAGCCTGCTTCGATCGCCCGCTCCATGCAGAACGTCCTGACTGACACCGCATTCGCCGATTCCCTGCGTGCCCATGCTCCCCGACAGGCGGCGAAGTTCTCGTGGGACAATTCGGCCAAGGCCGCGCTGCAGGCCATGGAAGCGGTCGCATCGCGTCGTGCGCCACGCGATCGCCGCTGGGTCGCCGCGTCGCCTGCACTCGACGCCGGCTACCGCACCCTGGTCCAGGCGGTGGGTGGGCTGGACGTCGGCTGCGAGCCGGAACCCTTCGAACTGCAGCAGGCGGCAGCGCTGATCTCCTCCGGAATGGCGGCCAACGAGGCGCTCGCACGCGGCGGTGAGCTGCCCGCGTCGCTGTCCTGGCGCGTGGAAGGGCCATTCGACAGCAGCTACAGCCTGGCCCTGGTGAACCGTTGCCTCGCGGAAGCATTGGCCGATCGTGGCCACCGCGTGGGTCTGCATTCGACCGAGGGCCCGGGTGATTTCGATCCGTCACCGCAGTTCCTTGCGCGCAATCCGCGCGTGGCGGCGCTGCATGCTGCCGTGGCCGCGATCCCGGCCGACCAGGCCGATGTGACCAGCCGACTGCTGTATCCGCCACGGGTTGCCGATGCACGCGCAAGGATGAACCTGCTGCACGCCTATCCCTGGGAGGAGAGCGGTTTTCCGCAGGAGTGGGTCGAGGAGTTCAATGACAGCCTGCAGGGGATCTCCTGCGTTTCGCATCATGTCGAGAAGATCATGGTGGATAACGGCGTGTCGGTTCCCCTTGGCGTCTGCTGGAACGGCGTGGATCACTGGGAGCAGATTGTTGCCGATGCGACGTATCCGGTGCCGGGCAGGGGGTTCCGCTTCCTCCACGTGTCCTCGTGCTTCCCGCGCAAGGGCGTGGACGCGATGCTTCTGGCCTATGGCAAGGCGTTCAGCGCCGCCGACGATGTCAGCCTCGTCATCAAGACCTTCGCCAATCCACACAATGAAGTGCATCGCTGGCTGGCTGACGCACGCCGCGACAACCCGGATTATCCGGACGTGCACATCATCGAGGAGGACGTGAGCGACGCCCAGCTCAAGCATCTGTACGCGAGCTGCAACGCGCTGCTGGCGCCGAGCCGGGCTGAAGGCTTTGGCCTGCCATTGGCCGAAGCGATGCTGGGCGGCCTGCCGGTGATCACCACCAACTGGGGGGGGCAGCTGGATTTCTGCAGCGAAGAAACCGCCTGGATGGTGGATTACCGCTTCGTTCCGGCGCAGACCCACTTCAATCTGCGCAATTCGGTCTGGGCCGAACCCGATGTCGACGCGCTGGCCGCCGCAATGCGTGAGGTGCACGGCGCCGATCCGGCGCGTGTGCGGGACAAGGTCGAGGCCGCGCGGCGACTTCTGAAGTCGCGCTTCACGTGGTCCGATGCCGCGCGGAGACTGGAGCAGGACGTACGCGCGTTCGCGGCGCAGCCGACGCTGCCCGATGCGCGCGTCGGCTGGATCACGACCTGGAATACGCGCTGCGGCGTGGCCAGTTACGCAAGCTATCTCGTGGAGAGCGGCGGAACACCGGTGGCGATCCTGGCGGCCGAGGCCGATGACCGCACGTTCCGAGATGGGCCAGAGGTTGTCCGCTGCTGGCGGCAGGGCGAAGGCGACATGCTTGAGCGGCTGGAACAGCAGATCGAGCGTCTGAAGCTGGACACGCTGATCATCCAGTTCCAGTACGGCTTCTTTGACTTCCCCGCTTTCTCGGCCTTCCTTGAGCGGCAGCAGGCGGCCGGCAGGGGCCTGATCGTGATGATGCATGCAACCGTTGATGCCGCGGAGAATCCGCGCAAGCGGCTGCGCGACCTGGGGCCGGCACTGGCCGGCTGCGATCGCGTGCTGGTGCACTCCATACACGACCTCAACCGTCTCAAGGACATCGGCGTGGAGCGCAACACCGCGATGTTCCCGCACGGCATCCTGGAACCGGCTGAGCCGGCGGCGGCAAACACGGGCGCACGCCTGCGCGTCGTTTCCTACGGTTTCTTCCTGCCGCACAAGGGGTTGCTGGAACTGATCGACGCTGTTGCGTTGATGGTCGCCCAGGGCGTGGACGTCGAACTGGCGATGATCAATGCCGAGTATCCGGTGGATGTCTCGCGGCAGCAGATCGACCAGGCGGTGGCCCGGGTCGTGCAGCATGGCCTGCAGTCGCGTGTGCGGATGGTGACCCGTTTCCTGCGTGACCAGGAGAGCATGCAGGAGCTGGTGCAGGCCGATGTGGTGGTGTTCCCATACCAGGGCACCGGCGAATCCTCCAGCGCGGCAGTCCGCTACGGGCTGGCCTCAGGCCGCCCGGTGGCCGTCACGCCGCTGGCGATCTTCGACAACGTCGGCGACGTCGTTCACCGTCTGCCCGGGACCGCCCCGCCCGATCTTGCGGCCGGTCTGCGGCAACTGCTGCGTGCCAGCCGCGACGGCGATCCAGTGTTGGCCGATGTGCAGCAGCGTGCCGCACAATGGCGCGCCGAACACCGGTATCCTGCGCTGGCCCGCCGTCTGGACTCCATGGCTCGACAGATCCTCCGCACGCGTCGGCAGGCTCTGGCTGCAAATTCACTCAATCATCAGGACGAGAAGCAATGAAGAAGGCAATCATCACAGGCATCACGGGTCAGGACGGCGCCTATCTCACCCAGCTGCTGCTGGAGAAGGGCTATGAAGTCCACGGCACCTACCGCCGCACCAGCTCGGTCAATTTCTGGCGCCTGGATGAGCTGGGCGTGACCAACCACCCGAACCTGCACCTGGTGGAGTACGACCTGACCGACCTCGGCACGTCGCTGGCGATGGTGCAGAAGATCCAGCCGGACGAGATCTACAACCTGGCCGCACAGAGCTTCGTCGGCGTCAGCTTCGACCAGCCGACCACCACCGCGCAGATCACCGGCGTGGGTGCACTGAACCTGCTGGAAGCGATCCGCCTGGTCAATCCGAAGATCCGCTTCTACCAGGCGTCGACCTCGGAAATGTTCGGCAAGGTGCAGGCCGTGCCGCAGGTGGAGGACACCCCGTTCTACCCGCGCAGCCCGTACGGCGTGGCCAAGCTCTACGCGCACTGGATCACCGTCAACTACCGCGAGAGCTACGACATCTTCGGTTCCAGCGGCATCCTGTTCAACCACGAAAGCCCGCTGCGCGGGCGCGAGTTCGTGACCCGCAAGATCACCGACTCGGTTGCCAAGATCAAGCTGGGCCAGCTGGACGTCCTGGAACTGGGCAACCTGGACGCCAAGCGTGACTGGGGCTTCGCCAAGGAATACGTGGAAGGCATGTGGCGCATGCTGCAGGCCGAGCAGCCGGACACCTTCGTGCTGGCCACCAACCGTACCGAGACCGTGCGCGACTTCGTGGCGATGGCGTTCAAGGGCGCCGGCATCGATGTCGAGTTCAAGGGCAAGGACGTGGACGAAGTCGCGGTGGACACCGCCACCGGCAAGACCGTGATGCGCATCAATCCGAAGTTCCACCGCCCGGCCGAAGTCGATCTGCTGATCGGCAACCCGGAAAAGGCCGAGCGCATCCTTGGCTGGAAGCCGCAGACCAGCCTGGAACAGCTGTGCCAGATGATGGTCGAGGCTGACCTCAAGAGGAACGAGCGTGGCTTCTCGTTCTGAGTTGTCAGGCCAGCGCGTGCTGGTCACGGGGGCGTCCGGGTTCACCGGGCGCTACGTGATCGAGCGCCTGCGTGCTGCCGGTTGCGATGTGCATGATCTGCATTCCGGCGACACCGCAACGTCGGTCAATCTGCTCGACCGTGCTGCGCTCAAGCAGCACGTCGCCAGAGTGCGTCCGCAGCGCGTGGTCCATCTGGCTGCGATCTCGTTCGTCGCCCACGGTGATGCCGACGAGATCTACCGGGTCAACGTGGTGGGTACGCGCAATCTGCTGGAAGCGCTGGCGTCTCTGGACGAGGCGCCGAGCAATGTACTGCTGGCCAGCAGTGCCAATGTCTACGGCAACGCGTCCGGCGTGCTCGACGAGCAGGCGCCACTTTCGCCGCAGAACGACTACGCGGTCAGCAAGATGGCGATGGAGGCCATGGCGGCGCTGTGGATCGATCAGCTTCCGCTGACCCTGGTGCGTCCATTCAACTACACCGGCGTGGGCCAGGACGAGAAGTTCCTGATTCCGAAGATCGTGGCGCACTTCCGCCGCGGTGCCGATGTGATCGAGCTGGGCAACACCGATGTCTCGCGCGATTTCAATGACGTGCGGGGCGTGGCCGCTGCCTACGAAGGCCTGCTGGCACTGCCGGGCAATGGCCAGACCTACAACGTCTGCTCCGGCCAGGAGCATTCGCTGCATGAGGTCATCGAACGCATGCGTGGCATCTCCGGCCGCGACATCGAAGTGAAAGTGAATCCCGCCTTCGTCCGCGCCAACGAGGTCAAGTCGCTGCGTGGTGACAACGGCAAGCTGCGGGCCGCGGTCGGCTCATTGCCGGACTTCGATCTGGGCGAGACGCTTCGTTGGATGTACCAGGCCCGCGCGGAGGCCTGAAAGAGCGCGGGGTCCGCTTCGGCGGATCCCGCCTTCAGTGCAGGGAGAACACGCAGTGCATTATGTCTGGCAACTGATTGCGCCGGTATTGGCGATGTGTCTTGCTGTCATCGGCAGCTCGACTCTGCTGGCCGTCGCCGGCATCCGCGTGAGCCCGCATCTGCGGCGGATCGGGCCGGTCCAGGCGTTGCTGCTTGCGAGCGTGTGCGTACTGGCTCTGTTGATGAATGCCAATGCGTGGCTGCCCGGCTACGTGGTGTTTCCCTGTTTCCTGATCAGCGGGGCCGTGGGAGCCCTCGTGGCGCTTCGCCGTGGCTTCGCCGATCCGCTCGCCCATGCGTCGATCTGGGCGTTCACGATCAGTCTGCTTGCGGGCGTTCTGCTGGTCGCATGGTGGAATCTCATGTTCGCCTCCCGGCATCTGTGGATGCTTGAAGGCACCAATCATGATCTGGTGTTCTTCTACGGCGGTGCCAAATGGGCCATGCAACACCCGCTCTGGGTCGAGCAGGCCACGGTGGCCCGCGAGTGGGCGCTGGGGCAATGCGGTCAGGGCATGCAGTTCATCGGCAACGGCTGCATCGTGCAGCGCAATGGGGCGTACAGCCTGTTGGCACTGGCGTCCAGCTTCGTGCCGGAGGCAGGCCCAAACCAGGTGCGGGCGATGATCGGCACCGCCGCACTGTTCCCGGTGCTCGGCATGCTGCCCTCGATGGCAGGCCGCTTCGGCGGCGCGCGTCGCTGGCCGCGGGGAACCGCGGTGGCCTTCCTGCTGGCGGTGCTGTGCATGCTGGGTACCGGCATGATGCTTGCGGTGGTCAACGAGAACATCGGTACGGCGATGGCGGGCGCCCTGCTGATGATGATCGTGCTATGGGCACTTACGCCGATGCAGTCGCTGGGTGCAAAGTGGATCATGCTGGGTGCAGCCGCGGGCTGTACCGGCATGGCATACGGCGAAGCGGCGGTGCATGCGTGCATGATCGTGGCCCTGGCCGTACTGGTGACGGCCATGTGGCTGCGTTCCTGGCGGGTGTTCCTGCTGGGCGGCCTGCTGGCGATGCTGGCCTGCGCGATCGTCCTCAACCGGATGCTGCCCGAGCTGATGGCATCCTATGCCCAGGTCAGTGGCATCGTCGCGCAGTCGTCGTGGCCCAGCTGGTACATCCGGCAGCCCTTCTGGGGTTGGTGGCTGTCGGCTCCCTTCGCCGGCCTGTTGATGACCGGCGAACCTGCCGTGAATCCGGAAGCCATCATGCTCGGGCTGGTGCTGATGGTGTCCACTGCATGGCTTTCCATCCGGGAGGGACGCTGGCGGTTCTTCGTCGGCTTGCTGGCAGCCAGCATGGTGCTGGTTGCCTATGTGCAGAGCCATGGCTATCAGTACGGCGAGCACAAGCTGGTGCAGGTGCTCGGGCCGGCATGGGTGGCGCTGTTGAGCTGGCTTCTGCTGCGCCATGCGCGCCGTCGCGGCCGCACAGGTGTGGTACTGCTGCTGATGGCGACGCTGGGGGCGCTGTCGGCGGCCTACGCCGTGCGTTCGCGATCGATCCTGGTCTCGCATGTGCCTTCGGGTATCACCCATGCCCTCTCGGAAGCGATCAGGCTGCCGCAGAAGGGAGATGAGGTTGTCATCGACACGTCCGGGGTCAACGGGCCGGAGCGCTACGTCAAGCAGGACTTTGCTGTGCTGGAGCTGCATCGGCGCGGGGTGCGCGCGCGCATTGCCGACCGTGGCGACGCTCCGGTGGGGTACAGCGATGCCCTGTTCAATGACAGCCTGCGCGCTGCCGAATCACCCGATTGGCTGCTGGTACTCAGGCAGCCCGGAACGGGCCCAGCGCTGCCGCCGGGTACTGCCCCGCTCCTGGAAGATCCCACATTCGCATTGTTCTCGCTGCAGTCCGGTCAGTTGCCGCTGGCCCAGGCGGGTACGGGCTGGCACACCTGCGAACAGGATCACTGCTGGACCCGCGGCGCCTTCAGCCTTGAAACCTTCGTGCCCAAAGGATGTGCGGACGCACGACTGCAGGTTGATCTGGATCTGCTGCAGCCACCCGCCGAGGGACGTATCCATGTGACCGTCAACGGTGTGGAAGCAGCAACCGTCGACGGGCACCAGGGCGAGGTCAGTTTGTCGTTGGCCGGCGGCAGCTCGGTGGTCGTCCTCGCGCCGGATTGGCCGGTTGCGTCGCCGCAGGCGTTGGGTCTATCAACCGATCCCCGGCCTCTGTTCGCCAGCGTGTCCCACGCCCGCATCAGCTGCGGCGTGCCCGCCGAGCCGGCAGAATGACGGTCTTCGCAATCATCCATCGAACAGCGTCGGGCCACGGCCACGGCGCAAGAGGTCTCCCATGCAACTCCTGATCGTCTTCGGCCTGGTCATCCTCGGCGCCTGTGGAACCGTCCTGCTGAAGGTCGGGGCAGGGCGTGTCACCTATTCCGACGGCATCCTGCCGATGCTGACGTCCGCGTTCAACCTGCCACTGGTGACCGGCTTCATCCTGCAGATGATCCCGCTGGTGTCGTGGGTGGTGCTGCTCAAGTACATGCCACTGACCAAGCTGCAGCCGATGATCGCCCTGACCTACGTAGTGACACCGGTGCTTGCCGTGCTGTTCCTGGGCGAGCACATCGGTCCACTGCGGATGGCCGGCATCGGCCTGATCGTGCTGGGCGTGGTCCTGGTGAGCGCGAGCTGAGCATGAAGATCCTGATCGTCCTGACCTACTACACGCCCTATATGAGCGGGGTGACTGAATTCGCGCGGATGCTCGCCGAGGACCTGTCCCATCGCCACGAGGTCACCGTGCTCACCACCCAGCACGATGCATCCCTGCCGGTGGAAGAGACCATCAACGGCGTGCGCGTGGTGCGCGCACCGGTGTTCGCCCGCATGCACAAAGGCGTCCTGAGCTGGAAGTTCATCACCTGGTTCCGCCGACTGGCGCGGCAGCATGATGTGGTCAACCTGCATATGCCGATGCTGGAATCGGGCCTGCTGTCATTGCTGGTCCCCGCCCGCAAGCTGGTGGTGAACTACCAGTGCGACATGGCCGTGGTCGGTGGACTGCTGGACCGGCTGGCGGTGAACGTGACCCGTGTGTCCTGCTGGCTGGCCACGCGGCGCGCCCGTGATGTCGGGGTGCTTACCCACGATTACGCCAGCTCCTCGGCCTGGCTGTCCGGCATCCGCCACAAGCAGCATGAAGTGCTGGCACCGATGAAGGCGATGCCCTGGCAGGATCGCCCGGCGAGCACCGACGGGGTGTTCCGCTTTGGTTTCGTGGGCCGCTTCGTCGCCGAGAAAGGCCTGCCTGTCCTGCTGGACGCCTTCAGCCAGGTCCATGCCCTGCATGGCGACCGTGTCCGCCTGGTGCTGGTCGGCGATACCCACAACATCGCCGGCGGCGGCATCATGGATGCCATCCACGGCAGCATCGCCGCGCTGGGGGATGCGGTGGACGTGCGCGGTCGCGTCAGCGAACAGGAACTGCAGGCGTTCTATGCGCAGCTCGATGTGCTGGTACTGCCCAGCGTCAACCGCTATG
The DNA here is from genome assembly GCF_056479905.1 of Stenotrophomonas sp. 112478_Sma. Classification (NCBI taxonomy): domain Bacteria; kingdom Pseudomonadati; phylum Pseudomonadota; class Gammaproteobacteria; order Lysobacterales; family Lysobacteraceae; genus Stenotrophomonas; species Stenotrophomonas sp. 112478_Sma. The sequence goes on from NZ_CM151072.1 coordinate 548,140, forward strand.
AAGCGTTCGGCATGGTGCAGCTGGAGGCAATGCTCAGTGGTTCACGGGTGATCGCGTCGAACCTGCCGGGCGTGCGCACCATCGTGCAGAACACCGGCAATGGCGAAGTGGTGCCGGTCGGCGATGCGCCGGCACTGGCGGCAGCGATGCTGCGCCTGATGGCCAGCCGCGATGCGGCAAGCCGTGCCGAGGTACGCGCACGCGCACTGCAGGCCTATCCGCTGCGGCGCTTCTACGACCTGCAGGAAGCCATGCTGCTGGATCGCACCGGGCCCGAGCGTCCGGCCTGATCCCGCCTGGCTGGATTGCCACCGCTGCCTGCGGGCAGCGATGGAACCGTCATTCCCCGTGCTTGAATGACAGGCTGCGCGCCGGTGGCGCAGCGGTCATGTGCCTGATTCAGATTGCCGCCAGTACCGACAGGCCACCCACCAGCACCGTGATCAGGCTGCCGGGATCCTTCACTGCGAACACGACCGGGTCGTCATGCATCTGTCCACGGTGGGCAAGCAGCCAGGTCCGGCAGATCCAGTAGAGCAGGACCGGGCACAGCAGCCACAGGAACAGCGGATGCCCGTAGAGCTCCTGGCTTTCCGGCGCGTTGATGTACAGGCACAGCACCAGTACCGACGCCATGCCCGACGCGGTACCCAGGGCCTGTACCAGTCCCAGGTCCTCGACGTGGTAGCCACGCCCGCTGGGCTTCTCCTTGCCGCTGGCCAGCGTCATGCGCAGTTCGGTGTAGCGCTTGAGCATGGCCAGGCTGAGGAAGATGAACATCGAGAAGGTCAGCAGCCAGAACGAAAGCGTGACGTCGATTGCCGCGGCACCGCCGACGATGCGGATGGTGTAGAGCGCGGCCAGCATCACCACATCGATCATCACCACCTGCTTCATCCGCAGGGAATAGGCCAGGGTGAGGCAGAAATAGATGGCCAGTACCAGCAGGAATCCAGGGGCGACAATGGCCGCCAGCAGGAAGCCGGCCAGGGTCAGTACCGGCGTGGCCAGCAGCCCCGAACGCAGATCCAGCCGGCCACAGGCGAACGGGCGCTTGCGCTTGCGCGGATGCTGCCGGTCCGAGTCGAGGTCCAGCAGATCATTGAACAGATACACGCCGGATGCGCACAGCCCGAAGGCCATGAACGCCAGCACCGCGTTGAGCGTGGTCTCCAGCTCCAGGAAACGATGACTCGCCAGCAATGGCACGAATACCAGCACGTTCTTCAGCCACTGGTGGACACGCATCGCCTTGAGCCAGGCGCGTGGGCCGCCGCCTTCGCGGGGCCAGTGGGCGGCAAGCTCCGAACAGTGCGCCGCAGCGCGGGCGACACCGGCACTGGCGTTGACCACCCAGGCCGAATGCGAGTGCTTCCAGATGGCCAGATCGACCCGCGCGTTGCCCATGTAGTCGAAACCGCGCTCGCCGAACTGCTCCACCAGCAGATCGGCCTTGCGATGGCCGGCAAGATTGGTGTGTCCATCGCTGCAGAACACGTCGTCGAACACGCCCAGATGGCGCGCGATCGGCTCCACCAGTGCCGCGTCCGATGCCGTGCACAGGACCCGCCTGCGATCACTGCTGGTCCGCAGCAGTTCGACCACGCGCGGGTCATACGGCAGCAGTGCCGGATCGCCGGCACCGTGCACCGCCAGCTGGTGCTTCAGGTGCGCCTTGCCACGCAGCAGCCAGAACGGCAGCACGAACAGCATCCAGGGCTGCCGTGCCAGCATCCTCAGGAAGGTCTCGTACAACAGGTCGCTGCGCAGCAGGGTGCCGTCCAGATCAACACACAACGGCCTCGAACGGCCGGCACCCGAAGCACTCACCGATCAGCCTCCCGCGCGGCCGTACTGGTCTTCGAAACGAACGATATCGTCCTCGCCCAGGTAGCTGCCCGACTGCACTTCGATCAACTCCAGCGGCAGCTTGCCCGGGTTCTTCAGGCGATGGGTGACGCCCAACGGGATGTACGTGCTCTGGTTTTCCGACAGCAGGATGACCTCGTCGCCCCGGGTCACCTCGGCCGTGCCGCTGACCACGATCCAGTGCTCGGCGCGGTGGTGATGCATCTGCAGGCTCAGGGTCGCGCCCGGCTTGACGGTGATGCGCTTGACCTGGAAGCGGTCGCCGTTGTCGATGGAATCGTAGGCGCCCCACGGACGGTACACCTTGCGGTGCGCGGCAGCTTCACTGCGGCCCTCGCGCTTGATCCGGCCGACAATCTCCTTGACGTCCTGCACGCGGTCCTTGTGGCCGACGAACACGGCGTCGTCGGTCTCCACGACCACCACGTCCTGCAGGCCGACCATCGCGATCAGGCGGTTGCCATAGGCATAGCTGTCCTTGCAGTCCAGGGCGATGACATCGCCATGGCAGGCGTTGCCGTCGGCATCCTTGTCGGACACTTCCCACAATGCCGACCACGAGCCGACGTCATTCCATTCCGCGTCGAGCGGCACCACGGCGGCATCGGCGGTCTTTTCCATCACCGCGTAGTCGATCGAGTCGTTCGGGCTGGCAGCGAAGGCCTCGGCGTCGAGGCGGATGAAGTCGTTGTCGCGTGCGGCCTTGTCGAGCGCATTGCGGCAGGCGGCGAGGATCGCCGGCTGCAGCGTCTCCAGTTCCTTCAGGTAGCGCGAGGCCTTGAACAGGAACATGCCGCTGTTCCAGAAGTACTCGCCGGATGCCACGTACTGTTCGGCGGTAGCCAGGTCGGGCTTCTCGACGAAGCGGTCGACGGCACGCACGCCTTCACCGGTGGCGGCCTTGATGTAGCCGTAGCCGGTCTCCGGCGCCGTCGGCACGATGCCGAAGGTGACCAGCTTGCCGGATTCGGCCGCGACGGCGGCCTGCTTGACCGCGGCATGGAACGCCGCCTCGTTGCGGACCACGTGGTCCGACGGCAGCACCAGCAGCAGCGCGTCATCGCCGGCCGACAGTGCCTGCAGCGCGGCGATGGCGATCGCCGGCGCGGTGTTGCGGCCGACCGGCTCGAGGATCAGCGCCTGCGGCAGCACCTTGCATTCGCGCAGCTGCTCGGCCGCCATGAAACGGTGTTCCTGGTTGGCGACCACGATCGGTGCCGCGCCGGCAATCGACGCAACGCGCTTCCAGGTCGCCTGCAGCATCGTGTCGTTGCCGACCAGCGGCAGGAACTGCTTCGGATACGCTTCGCGCGACAGCGGCCACAGACGCGTGCCAGAGCCGCCGGAAAGAATGACGGGAACGATGGGATTCATGGTGCGTCCTTCGGTTAATGGTTTGCCGGCGTGCCGCCGATCAGGGCGGTCAGCTCGGCGATGCGTTCGCGCAGCAGGGCGTCATCGCCACGGGTTTCGATGTTCAGGCGCAGCAGCGGCTCGGTGTTGGAGCTGCGCAGGTTGAAGCGCCAGTCGGCGAAATCCGCACTGACTCCATCGGTATGGTCCAGTACCGGCTGCTGTTGCTGGAAATGCGCCAGCACACGCGCCACGGTCGCCTTGGCATCGTCAACACGGAAGTTGATCTCGCCGCTGCACGGATAGGCCTTCATGCGATCGGCCACCAGCTCGCCCAGTGACTTGCCGGTCGTGGAAACCAGCTGCGCGATCAGCAGCCACGGGATCATGCCCGAGTCGCAGTAGGCGAACTCGCGGAAGTAATGGTGGGCGCTCATCTCGCCGCCGTAGATGGCATCTTCGGCACGCATGCGCTCCTTGATGAACGCATGCCCGGTCTTGCTCATGATCGGCACGCCGCCGGCCTGCTCGACCATTTCCACGGTGTTCCAGGTCAGGCGCGGGTCGTGGATGATCTTGCCGCCCGCCTGGCGGGCCAGCAGCGCCGTCGCCAGCAGCCCGACCAGGTAGTAGCCCTCGATGAAGTTGCCGTCGGCGTCGAAGAAGAAGCAGCGATCGAAATCGCCGTCCCAGGCGATGCCGAAATCGGCACCGTGCGCGCGCACGGCATCGCGCGTTGCCGCACGGTTCTCCGGCAGCAGCGGATTGGGGATGCCATTCGGGAAACTGCCATCGGCCTCGTGCTGGATGCGGATGAACTCGAACGGCAGGTGCGGCGCCAGTTCGTCGATCACCAGGCCAGCGCCACCGTTGCCGGGGTTGGTGACGATCTTCAGCGGCTTCAGGCCGGCCACGTCGACGTAGCCGAGCAGGTGCTGGATGTAGGCGGACTTGTCGGTGTCCTGGCGGACCTCGCCCTGGCCGGTTCCCAGCGGCGCCTCCGAGGCGGCGAAGTCGCGGATGTCGAACAGGCCGGTATCGCCGCTGATGGGCTTGGACTCCTCGCGCACCAGCTTCATCCCGTTGTAGTCCATCGGGTTGTGGCTGGCGGTGACCATGATGCCGCCGGCGGCCTTGCGGTGGAAGGTCTGGAAATAGACCTCCTCGGTACCGCACATGCCGATGTCGATGACATCGCGGCCGCTGGCGGTCAGGCCTTCGATGGCGGCCTGCAGGAGGGCAGGGCTGCTCAGGCGGATATCGTGTCCCACCACCACCGGTCCCGGGCCCAGCAACGCGGCAGTGCCGGCGCCGATGCGGCGGGCAAGGCGTTCATCCAGTTCATCCGGAACGCGGCCACGGATGTCATAGGCCTTGAAACACGGGAGCGTCATCAATGCAGTCCTTACACGGGTTGACCCCGGATTATAGCGACAGGCACTGCAAGGACGGGTGAGCCAGGCCAGCGTCCCTGCGGGCCCCAGAAGGAAGGGAATGCCGCGTAACCTGTTGATTACGCGGCACCCCGGGCGGGCGCTCAGCCCAGCGCGGCCTCGAGTTCGGGCAGGATCGTGAACAGATCCCCGACCAGGCCGATATCGGCAATCTCGAAGATCGGCGCATCGCCGTCCTTGTTGATCGCCACGATCGTGCCGGCATCCTTGATGCCGGTCAGGTGCTGGATCGCACCGCTGATGCCGACGGCCACGTACAGCTCCGGCGCGATGATCTTGCCGGTCTGGCCGACCTGCAGGTCGCTGGGCACGTAGCCGGCATCGACGGCGGCGCGCGAGGCGCCGACGGCGGCGCCGAGCTTGTCGGCCAGCTGGAAGACGACCTTGAAGTTCTCTTCCGAGCCGACACCACGGCCACCGGAGACCACGCGCTTGGCGCTCTGCAGGTCCGGACGGTCGCTGGCACCGGCGGCCAGGCCGACGAAGCGGGTGTGGGTCGGCAGTGCCGCATCGACGCTGGCCGCTTCGATGGCAGCGCTGCCGCCCTGCGCGGCTTCCGGCCACGACGCGGCACGCACGGTGGCGACCACGACCTGGTCGGCCGGGGCTTCCACAGTGATGATGGCGTTGCCGGCGTAGATCGGGCGCTTGAAGGTGTGGCTGCCTTCCACGGCCATCAGGTCGGAGACCTGGTTGACACCCAGCAGGGCGGCCACGCACGGCATCAGGTCCTTGCCGAAGGTGGTGGACGGGCCGAACACGTGGCTGTAGCCCTTGGCCAGCTGTGCGATCTGCGGCGCCAGCACCTGGGCCAGGGCCTGTGCGTTGGCGGCGTTGGCCACGGTCAGGACCTTGGCGACGCCGGCGATCCTGGCGGCCTCGGCGGCGACGGCCGTCGGATCGGCGGCCAGCACCAGCACGTCGATGCTGGCACCGCTGATGGCAGCGGCGGCGCTGACGGTCTTGGCGGTGGCGGCGTTGAGCTTGCCGTCGTGGTGCTCGGCGATGACGAGAATCTTGCTCATTACAGCAACCCCTTCTGCTTGAGTGCGGCCACCAGTTCGGCCGCGTCCTTGACCATTACACCCTTGCTGCGCTTGGACGGCGCAGCGTACCGGGTGGTCTTGAAGGTGTCGGCGGCTTCAACGCCGAGGTCGGCCAGCTGCAGGGTTTCCAGCGGCTTGGCCTTGGCCTTCATGATGTCCGGCAGCTTGATGAAGCGCGGCTCGTTCAGACGCAGGTCGGTGGTGACGACCGCCGGCAGATCCACTTCCAGTGTTTCCAGGCCGGCGTCGACCTCACGGGTCACCGTGGCCTTGCCATCGGCGATGTCCAGCTTGCTGGCGAAGGTCGCCTGCGGGCGGCCCCAGAGCGTGGCCAGCATCTGCCCGGTCTGGTTGGCGTCATCGTCGATGGCCTGCTTGCCGAGGATCACCAGGTCCGGCTGCTCCTTCTCGACCAGCTTGAGCAGGGTGCGCGCGGCGGTCAGCGGCTGGATGGCCTGGTCGGTGACCACGTGCACGGCACGGTTGGCGCCCATGGCCAGGCCGTTGCGCAGATGCGCCTGGGCGTCGGCCGGGGCGATGGTGGCCACCACCACCTCCGTGGCGATGCCCTTGTCGCGCAGGCGCAGGGCTTCTTCCAGGGCGATTTCATCGAAAGGATTGGGAGACAGCTTGACGCCATCGGTGACCACGCCGGAACCGTCCGGCTTGACCTGAATGCGGACGTTGTAGTCCACCACGCGCTTGTATGCGACGAGGATTTTCATCTGGTACGGGGTCCTTCAGTAACAGGGAGAACGTCCGGTCCTGACAGCAACCGGTTCGGGGGTGGGATCCCGATTCTAGCTGGCTTGGGGCAACCATGCGAATGCGTATGGTTGTGCTGCGGCGCACTAATGCTCTCTCAGGGAAGGGGCTCTGTTCACCCGTCAGAGGCAGTGGTAAAGGTGGGCCCGATGTATCCTGCTGCGCTGCACCCGACTGCCAGGCGGCGCGGGAGCCTTGATCGAACAGGAGTAACGGGTAGTGCCAACTTGGATTGTCACCGGCGGCGCCGGGTTCATTGGCGGCAATTTCGTCCTCGAGGCCGTGGCCCGTGGCGTCAAGGTCGTCAACCTCGATGCACTGACCTACGCCGGCAACCTGCAGACGCTGTCCAGCCTGGAAGGTAATCCGGACCACGTGTTCGTGCACGGGGACATCGGCGACCGTGAGCGGGTCGCCCGCCTGCTCGCCGAGCATCAGCCCGATGCGGTGCTGAACTTCGCGGCCGAGAGCCACGTCGACCGCTCCATCGATGGCCCCGGGGCCTTCATCCAGACCAATGTGGTGGGGACCCTGGGCCTGCTCGAAGCGGTGCGCGACTACTGGAAGGCGTTGCCGGCCGAGCGCGGCGCAGCGTTCCGCTTCCTGCATGTGTCCACCGACGAGGTGTACGGCACGCTGGGCGAGACCGGCGCGTTCAGCGAGACCACCCCGTACGCGCCGAACTCGCCGTACTCGGCGTCCAAGGCCGCGTCCGATCACCTGGTGCGTGCGTTCCACCACACCTACGGGCTGCCGGTGCTGACCACCAACTGCTCCAACAACTACGGCCCCTACCACTTCCCGGAAAAGCTCATCCCGCTGGTGATCGCCAAGGCGCTGGCCGGCGAACCGCTGCCGGTCTACGGCGACGGCAGGCAGGTGCGTGACTGGCTGTTCGTGTCAGATCACTGCGAGGCGATCCGCACCGTGCTGGCCAAGGGCCGGGTGGGCGAGACCTACAATGTGGGCGGCAATTCGGAACGGCAGAACATCGAGGTGGTGCATGCGATCTGCGCCCTGCTGGACCAGCGCCGTCCGCGCGCTGACGGGCAGCCGCGCAGCAGCCAGATCACCCATGTTGCCGATCGCCCCGGCCATGACCGTCGCTATGCGATCGATGCCAGCAAGCTGAAGAACGAATTGGGCTGGCAGCCGGCGCACACGTTCGAGCAGGGCATCGCCTTCACTGTTGACTGGTACCTGGAGAACCAGGACTGGGTCGAGGGCGTGCTTGACGGCAGCTACCGCCTGCAGCGCATCGGCACTACGGCCTGAACCCAGGAGACGTCATGACCCAGCGCAAGGGCATCATCCTCGCCGGCGGAACCGGCACCCGGCTGTATCCGATCACCAAGGGCGTCAGCAAGCAGCTGTTGCCCGTGTACGACAAGCCGATGATCTACTACCCGCTCAGCGTGCTGATGCTGGCCGGCATCCGGGAAGTGCTGATCATCAACACCCCGCATGAGCAGGCCCTGTTCCAGCAGCTGCTGGGTGATGGCTCGCAGTGGGGCATGGACATCCAGTACGCCGTGCAGCCCAGTCCGGATGGGCTGGCGCAGGCGTACCTGATCGGCCGCGAGTTCGTCGCCGGCAAGCCCAGCTGCCTGGTCCTCGGCGACAACATCTTCCATGGCCACGGCCTGCGCGACGTGCTCCGGCGGGCCGACGCCCGCACCGATGGCGCGACCGTGTTCGGCTACTGGGTCAACGATCCCGAGCGTTACGGCGTGGCCGAATTCGACAAGGACGGCCGGGTTGTCGGCCTGGTCGAAAAGCCGCAGAACCCGCGTTCCAACTACGCGGTCACCGGCCTGTATTTCTATGATGGCAACGCCAGCGATTATGCGGCCGAGCTGAGGCCTTCGCCGCGCGGCGAGCTGGAAATCACCGATCTCAATCAGCGCTATCTCGGTGCGGGCAGCCTGCATCTGGAGGCGCTGGGGCGTGGCTATGCATGGCTGGATACCGGCACTCACCAGTCGCTGCTGGAAGCGTCCAACTTCATCGAGACCATCCAGACGCGCCAGGGCCTGCAGGTCTGCTGTCCGGAAGAAGTGGCGTTCGGGCAGGGCTGGATCAATGCCGAGCAGCTGGAAGCGCTGGCTGCCCCGTTGATCAAGAATGGCTACGGCCAGTACCTGCACACACTCGCATTGCGTGGAGTGGTTCCGTGAAAGTGATTGAAACCCGGTTGCCGGGATGCGTGGTGATTGAACCGGCGGTGTTTGGTGACGAGCGCGGCTTCTTCTTCGAAGGCTGGAATGCGGCGCGATTCGGCCAGCTGGGCCTGCCCGACCGCTTCGTGCAGAGCAATGTCTCCTCATCGAGCAAGGGCGTGCTGCGCGGCCTGCATTACCAGTGGCCGCGACCGCAGGGCAAGCTGGTGAGCGTGCTGGAAGGCGAGGTGTACGACGTGGCCGTCGATATCCGCCGCGGATCGCCCACCTTCGGCCAGTGGGAAGCAGTGGTGCTGAGCGCGCAGAACAAGCGCCAGTTCTGGATTCCGGAAGGCTTCGCGCACGGATTTGCCGTGCTGTCCGACACCGCGCTGTTCCACTACCTGTGTACCGATGTGTACGTGAAGGAAGCCGATGCTGGAGTGCGCTGGAACGACGCGGACATCGCAGTGGACTGGCCGGTGGGCGCACCGACGCTCTCGCCCAAGGACGAACATGCGCCGTTCCTGAAGGACATCGCCGAGGAACGTCTGCCGGTCTTCGCGCCATGACGGTTCTCGTGCTGGGTGGCAACGGCCAGGTCGGCCAGGAGCTGCTGCGCGCGCTGGCGCCGTTGGGGCCGGTGGTCGCCACCACCCGCAGTGGCCGGCTGCCTGATGGCAGCCCCTGCGAGACGGCGGACTTCGGCCAGCCCGGGAGCCTGCCGGCGCTGCTGGATCGCGTGCAGCCATCGGTGGTGGTCAATGCGGCGGCCTATACCGCCGTGGATCGCGCCGAGCGGGACATCGAGGCCGCCTTCGCCGCCAATGCGCAGGCCCCGGGCGTGATCGCGCGCTGGTGCCAGGCGCAGGGCGTGCCGTTCGTGCATTACTCCACCGACTACGTGTTCGACGGCGAAGGTTCCGCGCCCTATCGCGAGGACGAGCCGACCGCGCCGCTGGGTGTGTATGGCACCAGCAAGCGCGATGGCGAAGACGCCGTGCGCGCTGCCGGTGGCCGCCACCTGATCTTCCGTACCGCATGGGTGTATGCCGAGCACGGCGCGAACTTCCTGCGCACGATGCTGCGCCTCGGCGCAGAGCGCGACCATCTGCGTGTGGTGGCCGACCAGATCGGCACGCCGACGCCGGCTGCGCTGATCGCCGATGTCACCGCGCTCGCGCTGCAGCATCCTGCCGCGCTCTCCGGCACCTGGCACCTCACCGCCAGTGGCCAGACCAGCTGGCACGGCTTCGCTGAAGCGATCTTCGCCGAAGCGCTGGCAACCGGTGTCCTGCACAGGGTGCCGGTGGTTGAAGCGATTCCGGGTGCCGAATATCCGAACCCGGCGCGGCGGCCGGCCTGGTCGGTGCTGGACAACAGGGCCCTGCAGCGGGCGCTGGGCATCGTGCTGCCGCCGTGGCAGGACGGCCTGAAGCAGGTCATGGCCGCGATCGCGCGCGGCTGAGGGCACGCCGCAATTGCTGCGGCGCATCCCAGCCGGACGCGGGTGTGCCGCTAGAATGCGGGCATCCTTACCGTGTGGGACAGCAAAGCGATGGACAAGTCCAATACCGGCGGCAAGCGCAGCAAGCGCTATGCCAGCGCGGCCCAGGCGCTGGAGGGCGTGGTCGCCGATGGCCAGACACTGGCCGTCGGCGGCTTCGGCCTGTGTGGCATACCCGAGGCACTGATCGCAGCCTTGCGCGACAGTGGAGTCAAGGGCCTGACCGTGATCTCCAACAACGCCGGTGTCGATGGCTTCGGCCTGGGCCAGCTGCTGGAAACACGCCAGATCAGCAGGATGATTTCGTCGTACGTGGGCGAGAACAAGGAGTTCGAGCGCCAGTTCCTGGCCGGTGAGCTGGAGCTGGAATTCAATCCACAGGGCACCCTGGCCGAGCGCCTGCGTGCCGGCGGCGCCGGAATTCCTGCCTTCTTCACTGCCACCGGCTACGGCACGGTGGTGGCCGAAGGCAAGGAGACCCGCGAATTCGACGGCAGGCACTATGTGCTGGAAACCGCGCTGCGTGCCGACGTTGCCCTGGTGAAGGCGTGGAAGGCCGACGAAGCCGGCAACCTGGTGTTCCGCAAGACCGCGCGCAATTTCAATCCGGCCTGCGCGATGGCCGGCAAGGTGTGCATCGCCGAAGTGGAAGAGGTGGTGCCGGTCGGTGCGATTGATCCGGACCAGGTGCATCTGCCGGGGATCTATGTTCATCGCATCGTGCACAACGCGCATCCTGAAAAGCGAATCGAGCAGCGCACCGTGCGTGCGGAGGGCAACTGACATGGCGTGGACCCGCGATGAGATGGCGGCCCGCGCCGCCCGTGAACTGACCGACGGTGCCTATGTGAACCTGGGCATCGGCCTGCCGACCCTGGTCGCCAACCACATTCCCGAAGGCGTGGACGTGTGGCTGCAATCCGAGAACGGCCTGCTTGGCATCGGCCCGTTCCCGACCGAAGCCGAGGTCGATGCCGACCTGATCAACGCCGGCAAGCAGACCGTGACCGCGCGCGCCGGTGCCAGCTACTTCGGCAGCCATGACAGTTTCGCCATGATCCGTGGCGGCCACATCAACCTGGCCATTCTTGGCGCGATGCAGGTGACCGACAAGGGCGATCTGGCGAACTGGATGGTGCCCGGCAAGATGGTCAAGGGCATGGGCGGCGCGATGGACCTGGTGGCCGGCGTGCAGCGCGTGGTGGTGCTGATGGAGCACACCGCGAAGAACGGCGAGCACAAGGTGCTGGCCGAATGCACGCTGCCGTTGACCGGCGTGGGCGTGGTCGACCGCATCATCACCGATCTGGCTGTGTTCGACGTGACCGATGCCGGTCTGCTGCTGGTGGAGACCGCGCCGGGGGTTGGCGAGGACGAACTGAAGGAAAAGACCGGCGTGCCGTTCCGGCGTGCCTGAGTCCGGCGGGGCGGCCTCGTGCCGCCCCGACACTGCCTGGCGATCCCGATGCTGTTTCCACACGAGCTGCCCGATGCCGACGTCCGTCATGTTCCGGGCTGGCTGCTGCCGGATCGGGCGGATGCGCTGCAGCGGACACTGGGCGAACAGGTGGCCTGGGATGTGCACCGCATCCGGATGTTCGGTCACTGGGTGGATTCGCCGCGGCTGAGCAGTTGGATCGGCGATCCGCAGGCGCGCTACCGGTATTCCGGCGCCGAGTTCGTCCCGCGGCCCTGGCTGCCGGCTTTGCAGGCGCTGCGCGTGCGATTGCAGGAAGAGGGTATCGGCCGGTTCAACAGCGTGCTGCTCAATCGATACCGCGATGGTGGCGATTACATGGGGTGGCACAGCGACGACGAACCCGAACTGGGACCGGCGCCGGTGATCGCTTCACTGAGCCTGGGTGCGGCGCGGCGTTTCCTGCTGCGACGACGCGACGAGCCGGCACGCAAGGCGGAGTTCCTGCTGGGCCATGGCGATCTGCTGTTGATGGCCGGCAGCACCCAGCGCTTCTATCAGCACGCGTTGCCGAAGATGGCGCGGGCCCAGGGCGAGCGGATCAACCTGACATTCCGTTGGATCACGCCGCGCTGAGCGAGGGATCAGCGCGGTGCTGCGGCGCTGTCGTTCTGCCCACTGACCAGCGTCCAGCCGACCACGTCCTGCGCGATCTGCTGCAGGCCACGTTCGAACGCCGCCGCAACCGCCGGCACATCGGTACTGCCAACGGGCTGCGCCTGACGGAAGGTGCGATCAGCGACCACGCGCTGGTCGGCCACGTGGATCAGCTTGGCATTGAGTTCGATCACCACCGTCGGCGTGGTCTGGCCCTGGTAGTCCGATTCGAAACGACGGATGTCCGTGGACAGCTTGTAATCGGCGCGGATACCGGCGGCGGTGCGGGCCACGCCGTTGATGCGGCCGGAGTCCTCGAAACCGCGCAGCAGCGTGTCCTCGATCATGTCGGTGGCCGGCTGGGCCCAGCTGGCGCCCCTGTAGATCTCCAGCTCCGATGGCGTGGGACGCACGTTGATGCGCGGGCTGTCGACCATGCGCGCCGCGCTGGGTTTGGCCAGCACCAGCTGCCAGGCGACCTGGGGCCAGCTGGGATCGACCTTCACCTGCACGGCAGGCGAGTACAGGGTGACGGGATTCTTGTCGCCGCTGCCGAGGATCGAGCAGCCCGACAGCAGCGCCAGGGCCAGGCCTGGCAGCAGCAGGCGCGGGAAGAGGATCGGGCTCATTTGGGTTCGAACTCCTTCGGGGCATCGCGGCCGAGCAGATAGCGCGCGGGGTTGTTCTCGAGGCGGTCGCTGACCCGGCGCAGGTCGCGGATCAGGCCACGCAGTTCGGTCAGGGTCGGGCCCAGCTGGCCGAGCCCGTCATTGGCGAAGCTGTTGATCGCGGCGCGGTTCTCGCCAAGGATCGAATCGGCATTGCCGGCAGCCGAATCGAGCTTGACCAGGGTAGCGTCGAGCTTGTCGATGATGCCCGGCAGCTGCTGCACCAGGTTCCTGTCGAGGCGCTCGATGGTGCCGTTGGTGGTCTTCAGCGTGGTGTCCAGGCTGCGTGCGGCATCGCGCGCGCTGAGCAGCAGCGCCTGTGTGCCCTGGTCGCGGTCGGCCAGTCCGCCGCTGATGGTTTCCAGGTTGGCCAGGGTCGCGTTGATCGACGCCACGTTGCGATCGCTGAGGATCTGGTCCATGCGCTCGACGATGCGGTTGGCCACATCGGTGATGTTCTGCAGTGCCGAAGGCGTGGTCGGGATGATCGGCGCCGGGTCCTTGTTGACCGTGGTCAGTGCCGGCGACTGCGGCGTGCCGCCGCTGAGCTGGATGATCGACGGACCGGTCAGGCTGGTGATCGCCAGCTTGGCACGGGTATCGGTCTTCACCGGCGTGGTGGAGTTCAGGCGGATGCGCGCCACCACCTGGCGCGGATCGTCCGGTACCAGGTTCAGCTCGATGATCGAGCCGACCGCGATGCCGTTGTACTGCACCGGGCTGCCGACCGACAGGCCGGTCACCGCCTCGCGGAACACCACGCGGTATTCCTGCCAGGTGCGGTCGGATGAGTACTTGGCCGCCCACAGGCCGAAGGCCAGCAGGGCCAGGCCGGTGATCAGGGTGAACGCGCCGATCAGCACGTAGTTGGCTTTGGTTTCCATGGCTCAGGCACTCTCGATCTGTTCACCACGCGCGGCACGCGCACGTGGTCCGTGGAAGTATTCCTGGATCCACGGATGATCCAGTTTCTCGATTTCCGCAAGCGGTGCGTTGGCGATCACCTTGTGGTCGGCCAGCACGGCGACGCGGTCGCAGATGGCGTAAAGCGTGTCCAGGTCATGGGTGATCAGGAACACGGTCAGGCCCAGCGCTTCCTGCAGGGTCTTGATCAGCCGGTCGAAGGCCGCCGCGCCGATCGGGTCCAGGCCGGCGGTCGGTTCGTCCAGGAACAGCAGCGGCGGGTCCAGTGCCAGCGCGCGGGCCAGGCCGGCACGCTTGCGCATGCCGCCGGACAGCTGCGAGGGCAGCTTGTTGATCGCATCGGCGGGCAGGCCGGCCAGCTTCACCTTCAGCAGTGCCAGCTCGTAGTGCCAGCGTTCGGGAAGGTCGCGATGATGCTCCTTCAGCGGAACCTGCACGTTCTCGCCGACGGTCAGCGAGGAGAACAGCGCGCCATCCTGGAACAGCACGCCGGTGTTGCGCTCGATATGCAGCCGGCTTTCGGCATCGTCGGCACGCGCATCGCGGCCGAGCACTTCGATCTGTCCTTCATCCGGCACGCGCAGGCCCAGGATCGAGCGCATCAGCACGGACTTGCCGGTGCCCGAGCCGCCGACGACGCCGAGGATCTCGCCGCGCCGCACGTCCAGGTCGAGGTCCTCATGGACGGTCTGGCTGCCGAAGCGGTTGACCAGCCCGCGCACGCGGATGGCCAGGTCATGGCCATCGTCATCACGCATCTCGAAGGTGCCGGAACCGGAGGTCGTGTTCATGTCACCAGTCCATATGCATGAACCACAACGCCGCAAAGGCGTCGATGATGATCACCAGCGAGATGGTCTGCACCACGCTGGATGTGGTGCGCTCGCCGACCGACTGCGCGGTGCCGGTGACCTTCAGGCCCTCCAGGCAGCCGATCAGGCCGATCACCACCGCGAAGACGGGCGCCTTGGACAGGCCGACCAGCATGTGCCGCACCTCCATCGTGTCGTGCATCCGCGCGATGTACATCTGCGGCGGAATGTCCAGATCGAACGCGCCGACCGTGATGCCGCCGGCCAGGCCGGCAATCATCGCGATGAAGGTCAGCAGCGGCAGGGTCACCAGCAGCGCGAACAGGCGCGGCAGTACCAGCAGGTCGATCGGGTCCAGGCCCAGCGTGCGCATCGCATCGATCTCCTCGCGGGCCTTCATCGCGCCGATCTGCGCGGTGAACGCGCTTGCCGTGCGGCCGGCCAGCACGATCGCGGTCAGCAGCACGGCGAACTCGCGCAGGAAGGCGATGTTGACCAGCTCGACCACGTAGATCTCCGCGCCGAAGTCGCGCAGGATGGTCGAGCCCAGGAACGCGATCACCGCACCGACCAGGTAGGACAGCAGCGCCACCAGCGGCACGGCGTCCAGGCCCACCTGCTCCATCTGATGCACGGTGGCGGTGAGGCGGAAGCGCCGCGGCTGCTTGACCAGGCGAGCGGTCTTGACCATCGCCTCGCCGAGGAAGCTGGCCAGGGCCACGATGTTGTGGCCGGTGCCATGCATGCTGACGCCCAGCCGTTCCAGCGCGGCCAGCACGCCGAAGTCGCGCTTGGGCTTGGGCCGGTCGTCGGCCACTTCCTCGATGGTGCACACCAGTGCCTGGTGATCCGGCCGGAACTGCAGCGCATCCTCGCCGAGGTCGGCGCGATGGGCCACGCGCAACAGCTGCAGTACGCCGGCCGAATCGAGCTGCTCGATGCCCGTGGCGTCAATGCCGGTCAGTTTGTCGGGAACGGCGCGCAGCACCTCGGCCGCGGCCAGCGCGGTCTTCAAGGTCCAGTGGCCGGACAGGCGGATCAGCCCGGGGTCGTGGGCGTCCTGTTCGAGCTGGGGGGCGAGGTTCTGGGTCACGTGGGCCATTCGGGTCGCAGCATAACCGTTCTGTATTGTGCTTCGCGTTGAACCAGGATGAATTCCTCCGGCGGGGCCCGGCCTAGGTAATACTACGGCGCATGTCCGCAGACGCTCACACGATCCCCACGCCCCAGGCCACCTACGCGCAGCGCGTGGCCTTCGTTTCCGAGATCGCCGGCCGCCTCCACAGCTACGGCACCACGGCCCAGCGTCTGGAAACGGCCGTGGTCGCACTGGCAAAACAGCTCGATCTCGATTGTGAACCGTGGTCTAACCCCACCGGCATCATCCTCAGCTTCAGCGACCCGGCCCAGGCGATCGGCTCCAGCGACATCACCCGCGTGATCCGCCTGGCACCGGGCGAGAACGACCTGCACAAGCTCAGTGTCGCCGACCGGATCGCCGAGGAAGTGGCCAACGGGCGGATGAGCATCGCGCAGGGGCACACCGCGCTGCGTCAGCTGGACAAGGATCCCGGCCGTCGCGGCAAGCTCCGCACCATCCTCTCGTTCACGCTCGGCGCGGCCGGTGTCGCCGGCATGTGGAAGCTGCCCTGGCTGGACATCGCCACCGCCGGTGTCATCGGCCTGATGATCGGCTTGCTCGGCATGGTCACCGACCGTCGCCCGGCGACCCGCGAGGCCGCCGAGGCGCTGGCCGCGCTGCTGGCCGGCCTGGTTGCCACCCTGATCGCTTCGTTTGTCGGCGCGCTCAACCTCAACACGGTGATCATCGCCTCGCTGGTGGTGCTGCTGCCCGGCATGTCGCTGACCAATGCGGTCAACGAACTGGCCAGCCAGCACTGGGTGTCAGGCACCGCGCGGTTTGCCGGTGCGCTGACCACGATCATGAAACTGAGCGTCGGCGCGATGATCGCGGTGACCCTGGCCGATGTGCTGGGCCTGGACCCGGTGATCCGTGCCTCGCGACCGCAGGGACCGTGGGTGGAGTGGGGGTCGCTGCTGACCGCGGCCTTCGCCTTCGCGATGCTGTTCAAGGCCAGCCGTCGCGATTATCCCTGGGTGATTGCCGCGTCCGTGGCCGGCTATGCCATTTCCAAGTTTGGCGGGCACGCCTGGGGGGCACCGGCAGGCATCTTCCTGTCGGCGATGGTGCTGACCGCCGGCGGCAACCTGTTCGGTCGGCTGGCCGGGCGTCCGGGTGCGATCATCCGCCTGCCGGGCATCATCATGATGGTCCCTGGCAGCACCAGCCTGCGTGGCGTGCTGACGCTCGTCCAGCAGCAGGATGTCGGTGCCGGCCAGAGCGTGTTCCTGACCGTGCTCAACGTGGTGATGGCGCTGGTGGCGGGCCTGCTGTTCGGCAACCTCTTGATGCCGGCGCGCAAGACGTTGTGATGGAATGAAGAACGCCGACTTGCGCCGGCGTTCTTCATTCTTTCCGATCCGGCCTCAGGCCTTCTTGATCAGGAAATCTTCCGGCTTCTTGCTGCCCTTGGCGGTCAGCTCGGCCATCCAGCGCGGCTGCTTGCCACGGCCGGTCCAGGTTTCCTTCGGGTTGGCCGGGTTCCGGTACTTCGGGGCGACCTTGCCGAGCTTGCGGCCGGCGGTCTTGGACGGCGCCGCTGCCTTGCGGGCGCGTGGCTTGGCAGCCGTGGTAGCGGTACCGAACAACTCCTCGATGGTGTAACCCTCGGTCTTGGCCAGCTTGCTCAGCTGGGCCCGCACCTTGGCGATCGGGCGACGCTTGGCGACGATGGTCTGCTGCTTTTTCGCGGTGCGGATCAATGCGCCCAGCTCGCGTGCCGACAGGCCGGTCAGGTCGATGCTCATCTACGGTTACTCCGGAAACTAATAAGGGACAGGGACGAGCCGGTCCGTGGCGTCGGCGCACAGGATAATGATGAATTAAATCCAGTACAAATCATGCAGGTCAGGGTATGGCGATGGACAGACTGCATCGTGACCATTTTGACCGGATTATGTCCAGCTGCATATTCACCGGCCCACCGCCGGTACAAAGAAAAAGACCGGGGCATGCCCCGGTCCGGTCACTCAACCCTGCAGGCGTTGCAGCAGGGTAGCCTTATCCAGGCTTTCGGCTTCGCTGGCACGTCGCGAGCGGTACTCGTACGTGCCGGCCGCCAGGCCGCGCTCGCTGACCACCACGCGATGCGGGATGCCGATCAACTCCATGTCGGCAAACATCGCACCCGGGCGCAGCCCGCGATCATCCAGCGCGGCATCGAGACCGGCATCGCGCAGTTCCTGCAGCAGGCCGGCAGCGGCTTCGGCCACAGCGGCATCGCCCTTGGGGTTGATGACGCACACCACCACCTGCCACGGCGCCATCGCGTCCGGCCAGATGATGCCGGCATCGTCATGATTCTGTTCGATCGCGGCAGCGACCACGCGCGAGATGCCGATCCCGTAGCAGCCCATTGCCATCACTGCGGCCTTGCCGTTCTCGTCCAGTACGGTCGCGTCCAGCGCTTCGGCGTACTTGCGGCCAAGCTGGAACACGTGGCCGACTTCGATGCCACGGGCGATCTTCAACTCGCCGCCGTCCAGCGCACGGTCACCGGCACGCACGTTGCGGATATCGACCACTTCCGGTTCCGGCAGGTCGCGGCCCCAGTTGACTCCAGCCAGGTGGAAGCCCGCTTCATTGGCACCGACCACGAAATCGGACATCGCCGCCACTTCGCGGTCGGCCACCACGCGGATCGCCTTGGCCGGTGAAACCGGGCCGAGGAAGCCGGGCACGCTGCCCAGGTACTCGGCGATCTCCGCTTCGCTGGCAAAGCGCTGCTCTTCCAGGCCGGCAACCTTGCCCAGCTTGATCTCGTTGACCTCGTGGTCGCCACGGACCAGCACCAGCACGAACCCTTCGGCGGTCATCAGCGCCACCGACTTCACCGTGCGCTGCAGGGCGATGCCGAGCAGGGCGGCAACGTCCTCGCAGGTCTTCTGGGTGGGGGTCTCGACCTTGCGCATCGTCTCGCCGGCTGCCGCGCGCGGTGCCGGTTCCGCGGCGATCGCCGCTTCCATGTTGGCCGCGTAGTCCGAGCCGGTGGAGAACACCAGCGCGTCCTCGCCCGAATCGGCGATCACATGGAATTCCTGCGACGCGTCGCCACCGATCGCGCCGGAATCGGCCTGCACCATGCGGAAGTCCAGGCCCAGCCGGGTGAAGATGCGGCTGTAGGCGGCCTTCATGTTCTCGTACTCGCGCACCAGGCACTCATCGTGCAGGTGGAACGAATAGGCGTCCTTCATCAGGAATTCGCGTGCACGCATCACGCCGAAGCGCGGGCGGATCTCATCGCGGAACTTGGTCTGGATCTGATAGAAGTTCACCGGCAGCTGCTTGTAGCTGGACAGTTCGCTGCGCGCGAAGTCGCATGCGGCTTCCTCGGCGGTCGGGCTGTAGCAGAACACCTGGTCCTTGCGATCCTTGATCTTCAGCAGCTGCGGCCCGAACTTCTGCCAGCGGCCGGTCTGCTCCCACAGCTCCTTGGGCTGGATGGTCGGAATCTGGAACTCCACGGCGCCGGCGCGATCCATTTCCTCCCGTACGATGCGTTCGACCTTGCGCAGCACGCGCAGTCCCAGCGGCGACCAGGTGTACAGGCCGGAGGCGAGCTTGCGGATCATGCCCGCACGCAGCATCAGGCGGTGGCTGGTCAGCTCCGCGTCGCTGGGGGTTTCCTTGGTGGTGTGCAGGTGGAACTGGGAGAGGCGCATCGTCGGCTTCGGTCTACGGCAGAGATCCCTATTCTGCCAGCCCGGGCGGGGGGAGGGTATCGGCAGGGCTGCGCCCTGCACCTGCTTCAGGCAACTTCAACTGCCACAGCAACAGCGGGCTTCGCGTGGGATGGCGGGGTGGATCCGGTGGCAGGGGACGCCGTAAACCCGTCCATGGGGGCTTGGTCGCGGCATCCATGCCGCTCACACCCCTGCCACCGGACCCACCCCGCCTTCGACAGATCTCTGCGACCTGTCAGGACATGCCTTGGGGTCAGATCCGTTTTCCTGCGGAAACGGATCTGACCCCATTTTTGATTCCATGTAGCCCCATGGATGGGTTTACGGCGTGTCCTGCCAGCCCACACCGCCCCGCCAGACCAGCAGAAAACCAGAGCCGCTTTGGCATTTGACGTTGCCGTTGCCTGAAGCAGGTGCAGGGCGCAGCCCTGCCAACCCCTTAGCTGGCTGCCGGGCAGTAGGCCTTGATGCTGGCTTCAGCCAGTCCCTTCTGCGCGGTGCGCTGCTCCGCGGTCAGTACGGTGTCGCCCTTGCCGTCGCCGTCGGTGTCCTGCATCACCTGGCCGGAGCCCTCCAGCAGGGCCAGGTTGGCACGGGCGGTGCTGCACTGCTCCGGTACGGGTGCGGCCGGGCGTTCGGCGCTGTCAGCCGATGGCGCCGAGCGCGCCTGCGCCCGGGTCTCGTAGGTCCTGCCTGCTGGTGGGGTTTCCGAATACTGGGTGACGCCGTTGGCGTCCTTCCACTTGTAGACGGGGCCGGCCATGGCACTGGTACTGGCCAACAGCAGCAGGCATCCCAGGCAGGACAGGGCACGCATGGCAAACTCCGCGGAATGGGCGTAGAACGCCGATTGCAGCATTGGCACCGACCGCTGGCAAGTCGATTAAACTGGATTCCATGGACCCGATCACACCGCCGCCGCGTTCGCGCACGATTTACCTGCTGCCCAACCTGTTCACCACTGCGGGCCTGTTCGCGGGCTTCTACGCGATCATCGCCGCTGCCAACGGGGATTTCGTCAATGCCAGCATCGCGGTGTTCGTGGCGGCGGTGATGGACGGCCTGGATGGCCGTGTCGCGCGCCTGACCGGCACCAGCAGCGAGTTCGGCGTGCAGTACGACTCGCTGGCCGACCTGGTCAGCTTCGGCATGGCGCCGGCACTGGTGATGTACCACTGGTCGCTGTCCTGGCTGAAATTCGATGATCCCCTGCTGGGCCGTGTCGGCTGGGCCGTGGCCTTCCTGTACGCCGCATGCGCGGCGCTGCGTCTGGCCCGCTTCAATACCCAGGTCGCGGTGGTGGACAAGCGCTGGTTCGTCGGCCTGGCCAGCCCGGCCGCTGCCGGGCTGATGATGTCGTTCGTCTGGGCCTTCGCCGATGGCAACCTGGGCTGGGATGGCAATCAGCTGCGCTATGTGGCGCTGGCGGTGACGCTGGTCGCTGCGCTGCTGATGGTCAGCCGCATCCGCTTCTGGAGCTTCAAGGGCGGTGCCGCCAAGGATTCCCGTTCCGACCGGGTGCCGTTCCTGGTCCTGGCACTGGTACCGATGGCCATCGCGATCGCGGTGATCGACCTGCCGCGCGTCCTGTTCGCCGTGGGCATCCTGTATGCCCTGTCCGGCCCGGTGATGTGGGCGGTGCAGCGCCTGCGCAAGAAGTCCGAGGCCGCGTGAGCCAGGATCTGCCCGTGCTGTGGTCACCGGCTCAGCAGGCCTGGCTGCAGGCGATGGGCTATACCGTCTATCACGACGGCCAGCTCGCCGCGGAGCTGGACGCTGCATTGCAGCTGAGCGTGGCCGACGCCGATGCGGCCAGCCCGGCAGCGCAGTCTCCGTCACGCCAGCCCGAACCGGCAGCGGTGGAGCCGGCACCGCGCCAGCCGCGGAGTCCGTCGCCGCCGCCTCGCACCGCGCCCGCCGTGGTGTCGGCAACCGAACCGCAGGCGGCACGCGCAGCCTCGGCGGGCACCACCCGGCAGCCGGCGGTACGTCTGCCTGATCGCCTGCAGATCGCGCTGCTGCGCGCGTCCGGCTGCAATCCGAACGATGCCGCGACGCAGGCGCTGATGGACAGCTGGCCGTTGGAGCAGCTGCGCCGTGATCCAGCCGCCAAGCGCGCGCTGTGGCCGCAGCTGCGCGCCCTGCGCAAGCGGGGCGCGCCGTGAGTGCGGTCAGCCAGCCCGGTCCGGTGCGCCTGCGGGCGCTGCGCGAGAGCGATCTTGCCGAGGTGATGGCGATCGAGGTGCGTGGCTATCCCTTCCCGTGGACCCGCGGCATTTTCATCGATTGCCTGCGTGCGGGTTATCCCGGTCTGGCAATGGAGCGCGATGGCCAGCTGCTCGGCTACGGCGTGCTGAGCATCGCTGCCGACGAGGCGCATGTGCTGAACATCTGCATCGATCCGCTGGTTCAGTCACGCGGGCTGGGGCGGCAGCTGCTGCGTGCGCTGGTGCAGCTGGCTGGTGATCGCGGTGCCCAGCGTGTGTTCCTGGAAGTGCGCCCGTCCAATGCGCCGGCGCTGGCGCTGTATCACAGCGAAGGGTTCAACGAGATCGGCCGGCGTCCGCGCTATTACCCGGCCGCGCAGGGACGCGAGGACGCGGTGGTGATGGCGATCGAGCTGGTCGATGGCGACCTGCAGACGATGCCGCCGCTGTAACCGGGATGCGCCGCGTTGCCCGCCGGTACGGCCGGGCGCTGGCGGCAGGTGCCAACCTTGGCGGGCACGTGTGGCTCACGCCAGCCGCAGGGCCATCACTCCGCTGACGATCAGCGACGCCGCCAGCCAGCGCACGCGCGGTATCCGTTCGCGCAGCAGGAATGCCGAGATCAGCAGGGCGAACAGGATCGATGACTCGCGCAGGGCCGACACCATCGCGACCGGTACCTGGGTCATCGCCCACAGTGCCATCGCGTAGGACGCGGTGGTGCCCACGCCGCCGGCCAGGCCCAGCGGCCAATGCTGGCGCGCATAGGTCAGCACCGCGCTGCGGCGGGTGTACAGCGCCCACAGCGGCAGCGGGATGCCCGACAGCAGGAACAGCCACAACGTGTAGGCCAGCGGGCTGCCCGACAGGCGCGCGCCGTGCGCATCGACCAGGGTGTAGGTTGCGATCATCGTCGCCGTCAGCAGCGGCAGGCCGAGCTGGCCTGCGCGCGCGCCCAGTGCCATGGCCAGGATGCCGCTGCTGACCAGCGCCACGCCCAGCCACGCCGCTGCGGGCAGTGATTCGCCGAGCACGGTGCCAGCCAGCGCGACCAGGATCGGTGCGCAACCGCGCATGAGCGGATACGCCAGGCTCATGTCCACCTGCTGATAGCAGCGCGCGACCAGCGCGTAATAGACCACCTGCAGCAGTACCGAGGCCGCCAGCCACGGCCAGCTGGTCACGTCCGGCAGAGGAAGGAGAGGCAGCAGCGCGGCGGACAGCAGTGCGGCGCCGCCGGTGACGAGCACGGTGCCGAGGAGCTTGTCGGCGCCACGCTTGACGATGGCGTTCCAGCTGGCATGCAGCGCGGCAGCGGCGAGAACCAGCAGGAAGATCGAAAGCGGCATCCTCTGATGATGCCAAAAGACCTGGGCGGGTGCGGACCTGGATCCGCACCCGCCGGTCGGCTGTTACAGCTTCGCGCGTTGTTCGCGCAGGCCGGCCAGCTGGGTGTTCCAGTCGGCCAGGCGCACGCGCTCCTGCTCGACCACCGCAGCCGGCACCTTGTCGGTGAACCGGGCCAGCTTGGTTTCGCTCTTCTCCTGCTCGCCTTCCACGCGCTTGATCTCCTTGTCCAGGCGTGCACGTTCGGCATCCAGATCGACCAGGCCTTCCAGCGGCACCAGCAGCTTCAACTCACCGACGATGGCGGCGGCCGCAGGCGGAGCGCTTTCGCCTTCGCCCAGCCACTGCACGCTGTCCAGCTTCAGCAGGAACGACAGCGACGCACTGAAGCGTTCGACGCGGGCACGATCCTGCTGCTGGCCGGCCTGCAGGCGCAGGGGCACCAGCCTGGACGGTGCGACGTTCAGTTCGCTGCGCACGCGGCGCACCGCGCTGATCACCGCCTTGAGCCATTCGACGTCGGCCTCGGCCTGGGCGAAATCGCCCTGGAACTCGGCTGCGGTCGGGTAGGGGCGCAGCGACAGCGTGGTTTCGGCCAGGCCCAGGCGCGGGGCGAGCTGCTGCCACAGCTGTTCGGTGATGAACGGCGTCAACGGGTGCAGCAGGCGCAGCAGGGCTTCCAGCACATACAGCAGGGTGTGGCGGGTGCTTTCGGCATCCGCTGCGTCGCTGCCGCTCAGCGCCGGCTTGCTCAGTTCGAGGAACCAGTCGCAGAACGCATTCCACGCGAACTCGTACAGGCACTGCGCCAGCAGGTCGAAGCGGTAGGCGGCGAAGTGGCCCTGCGCTTCAGCGGTGGTGGCCGCCAGGCGTGCAAGGATCCAGCGCTCGGCATCGGTACGCGGTGCCGGCACGCCGCTGAACGCCGCACCTTCGGTGTTCATCAGCGCGAAGCGGCTGGCATTCCACAGCTTGTTGCAGAAGTTCTTGTAGCCTTCGGCACGGTTCATGTCGAACTTGATGTCGCGGCCATGGGTGGCCAGCGCCGCGATGGTGAAGCGCAGCGCGTCGGCCCCGTGGGCGGCGATGCCGTCCGGGAACTCCCTGCGCGTGGCCTTCTCGATCTTCTCCACCATCTTCGGCTGCATCAGGCCGCCGGTGCGCTTGGCGACCAGGTCATCGATGCTGATGCCATCGATGATGTCCAGCGGGTCGAGCACGTTGCCCTTGCTCTTGGACATCTTCTGGCCTTGTCCGTCGCGGATCAGGCCGGTGAAGTAGACGTCCTTGAACGGAATCTTTCCGGTCAGGTTGTCGGTGGCCATGATCATGCGGGCCACCCAGAAGAAGATGATGTCGAAGCCGGTGACCAGCACCGACGACGGCAGGTAGCGGTCGAAGCCACGCTCGGCCATGGCCTGTTCGTTCGGCCAGCCCAGGGTGGAGAACGGCCACAGCTGGGAGGAGAACCACGTTTCCAGCACGTCGCTTTCCTGGTTCAGCACGACATCGCTGCCGAGCTCGTGCTTTGCCCGCACCTCATCCTCGCTGCGACCGACGTAGCAGGTGCCGGTGGCAGCGTCGAACCACGCCGGAATGCGGTGGCCCCACCACAGCTGGCGGCTGATGCACCAATCCTGGATGTTGGCCATCCAGTGACGGTAGGTGTTGATCCAGTTCGGCGGCACGAAGGAGATGCTGCCCGGCTTCCCATCGGTACCTTCGACCAGCTCCAGGCCGCGCTTGGCCAGCTCGTCCATCTTCACGAACCACTGGTCGGTCAGGTACGGCTCGATCACCTGGCCGGTGCGGTCGCCGCGCGGCACCTGCAGCTTGTGCGCCTTGGTCTCGACCAGGATGCCCAGGTCTTCCAGCTCGGACAGCACGGCCTTGCGTGCTTCATAGCGGTCCAGGCCCTGGAAGCGTTCCGGGGCGTTCTCATTCAGCGCCGCCACCGGAGTGAACAGGTTGATCATCGGCAGGCTGTGGCGCACCCCGACCTGGTAATCGTTGAAGTCATGCGCGGGCGTGACCTTGACCACGCCGGTACCGAACGCGCGGTCCACGTAATCATCGGCGATCACCGGCACGCGGCGGCCGGTCAGCGGCAGCACCACGGTCTTGCCGATCAGGTGCGCGTACCGCTCGTCTTCCGGATGCACCATCACGGCGGTGTCGCCCAGCAGGGTCTCCGGGCGGGTGGTGGCCACCACCAGGTAATCGCGGGTCTCGCGCAGGGTTTCGTTACCGTCGGCGTCGCGCTCGACGTGCTCGTAGCTGAGGCCGTCATCGAGCTGATAGGCGATCGACCACAGGAAACCGTCTTCTTCGGCGCTCTCCACTTCCAGGTCGGAGATGGCGGTTTTCAGCACCGGATCCCAGTTGACCAGACGCTGGCCGCGGTAGATCAGGCCCTGCTCATGCCAGCGCACGAAGGCCTCGATCACCGCCGCCGAGGGCTGCGGGTCCATGGTGAAGGTGCTGCGCGACCAGTCGGCCGACGTGCCGAGGCGGCGCATCTGTCGTTCGATGGTGTCGCCGGACTGCTGCTTCCACTCCCAGACCTTGCCGATGAAGCCTTCGCGGCCCAGCGAGTCACGGGTTTCGCCCTTGCCTTCCAGCGCCAGGTTGCGGCTGACCACCATCTCGGTGGCGATGCCGGCGTGGTCGGTGCCGACCTGCCACAGCGTGTCGTAGCCGCGCATGCGGTGGTAACGCACCAGCGCATCCATCAGGGTCTGCTGGAAGGCGTGTCCCATGTGCAGCGTGCCCGTCACATTCGGCGGTGGCAGCAGGATGGTGTACGGCTCGCCCTGGCCGGACGGCTTGAAGTGGCCGGCCTTCTCCCAGGCCTCGTAGAGGTCGGTCTCGAAGGACTTCGGGTCGTAGCTGGAGGCGAGTTGGGTCATGCGGGGGAACCAGGAGGTAATCGTTGAAGGATCAGGGCGCAGGGGTGGCCCATCAAGGGGGCCGCGGGGCGCTCACATGTCGTGCTTGTTCAGGTCGTAACCGGCGGCCTTGTACTGGCGCCAGCGTTCGCGCAGCGGTTCGCGCGCTTCAGGGTCGGCCGGGACCACTTCCAGCACGCGCTCGCACTGGCCCAGCCAGGGGTCGTCGCGCAGGTTGATCACCAGCGGGCGGGCCGGCGCCTCGGTGCCGGGCACGGCGATCAGCACCAGCGCTTCTTCCTCGTCCATGTCCTCGCCGGCGATCTGATGCGGGATGTAGGCATCGTCATCGAACGCCCACAGCAGTTCGTCCAGTTCCTCGGCCTGGGCCTGGTCGCGCGCCAGCACCAGGGTGAACAGGCCGGCATCGTTGGCCTTGCGTGCCAGCTCGCAGACCAGGCGCAACGGCTCGGTCAGGAAACGGGGCTTGGCGATCAGGTAGAAGTCGGCGCGGGGCATGGCAGGGTCCGGAACAGGCGGGGGCCCGGTCTGGCCGGGCGAGGCCCTGACCGGCGGTGGCCGGCCAGGGTCTGGTACAGCATCAGGCGCGGGCGGCCTGGTCCAGCAGCCACTGGCTCAGCAGGCCGACCGGGCGGCCGGTGGCCATGCCACGCTTGCCCTCGTCGCTGGCGACGCCGGCGATGTCCAGGTGAGCCCAGCGCTGGCCTTCGGCGAAGCGCGACAGGAAGCAGCCGGCGGTGATGGCGCCAGCCCAGCGGCCGCCGATGTTGTAGACGTCGGCGAAGGTCGAATCCAGCATCGGCTGGTACTCATCCCAGAGCGGCAGGCGCCAGGCGCGGTCGAACACGTGCTCGCCGGCGGCCAACAGCTCGTTGGCCAGGTCGTCGTGCTTGCTCATCAGGCCCGCGGTCTGGTGACCGAGGGCGACCATGCAGGCGCCGGTCAGGGTGGCGACGTCGACCAGCGCGGCCGGCTCGAAGCGCTGCGCGTAGGTCAGCGCATCGCACAGGATCAGGCGGCCTTCGGCGTCGGTGTTGCCGACTTCGATGGTCTTGCCTGACATCGAGGTGATGACGTCGGACGGGCGGTAGGCGTTGCCATCGATGGCGTTCTCCACGGCCGGCACCACCACCACCAGGTTCACCGGCAGCCTGGCCTTGACCGCAGCGACGAAGGTGCCGATGACGTTGGCGCCGCCGCACATGTCGTACTTCATTTCCTCGATGCCGCCCTGGGTCTTCAGGTTGACGCCACCGGTATCGAAGGTGATGCCCTTGCCGACCAGCACATAGGGCTTGGCGTCGCCGGCACCGTTCCATTTCAGTACGACCAGGCGCGGGCGATTGGCCGAACCACGGGCCACGGCCAGCAGCGAGCCCATGCCCAGGGCTTCCATCTGGGTCTCGTCGAGGATCTCGGCCTCGGCGCCGTCATGCTCGCTGGCGAACTTCACGCCGACTTCGGCCAGGTAGGCCGGGGTGCAGTAGTTCGGCGGCAGGTTGCCCAGCTCGCGGGCGAACTCGACACCGGCAGCGATGGCCTGGCCTTGGGCCAGGGCCTGCGCGTCGTCACCGGCGATGGCCAGCTGGGCCAGCCCGGCATCATCGGCCTTCTTCTTGCCCAGCGTGGCGGTGTAGCGGTACGCCGCGTGATCGGCGGCGATCACTGCCTGGCGGATCGCCCAAGCCGCATCGCGCTCCTTCACAGCCACTTCAGACAGGGTGAACAGCGCGCTGCGGGTGGCGCCTGCCTTCAGCGCGCGAACGGCGTCGCCTACGGCCTTCAGGTACTGCGGCACGCCGAAGCGGGCGGCTTCACCCAGCCCGACCACCAGCACGCGCGGCGCTGCCACGCCCGGCAGGTCGTGCAGCAGGCTGGTGGCACCGGTCTTGCCGGACAGGTCGCCGCGCTGGGCGAGGGCCGACAGGCGGCCGCCGCTGGCGGCATCCAGCGCCTGTGCGGCCGGAGTCAGGGTATGGTCGGCGTATGCGCCGACCACCAGGCAGTCAACGGGGGCGGCGGCCGGGGCGAGGTGGTTCAGGGTGAATTCGAGAGCCATTGAGCAGATTCCATTGGCAAGTCCGTACAATCGCGGACCGTTTACGCCCAGACGCTAGACTGGGCGGCACCGCGAACGAACCCCAGAGTTTAAACCACCGCCCCATGTTGAAGCTCGACCGCTACCTGCTGGGCGATTTCGTCCAGAGTTTCCTGGCCACCCTGATCGTCCTGCTGGTGGTCAGCGTGGGCGGCGTGCTGGTGGACATCCTCGGCAACATCGCCGACGGGCGCCTGCCGGCCAGGCTGCTGTTCTCGCAGCTGGCGCTGCAGTTCATCGTCTACATGCCGCTGATCCTGCCGCTGGCGTTGATGCTGGGCCTGCTACTGGCGATCGCCCGCCTCTACCGCGACTCCGAAATGGCGGTGATCACTGCCATCGGCGTGGGCCCCAGGCGCCTGCTGCGGCCGCTGCTGATGCTGGTGGTGCCGGTGGTGGCGGTGGTGGGCGCCTGTTCGCTGTGGCTGGGGCCGTGGGCCTCACGCACCGCCGAGCAGATGATCCAGGACGCCAACCGCAGCGTACTGATGGCAGGCCTGGAACCCGGGCGCTTCACCCCGCTGCCCAACGGCGGCGTGGTCTACCTGTCCTCGATTTCGCCCGATGGCACCCAGCTGGGCAAGGTGTTCCTGCAGCGTGCCAAGGACGACCGGCTGGAAGTGGTCTCTGCCGCCAGCGGCCGCATGTACTTCGAGGGCGAGCGGCAGCGCTTCCTGGAACTGGACAAGGGCCACCAGGTCGAGGGTCCGCTGGCCGGTGCGCTGGATTACCGGCTGGCCACCTTCGCCCGCAACGATGTGGCCCTGCCTGACGGTGCGCAGACCCGCAAGGATGACGATCCGGAACTGATGTCGACCCTGCAGCTGCTGGGCGACGGCCGCACCCAGGCCCAGGCCGAACTGCATCGCCGGCTGGCCCCGCCGCTGATCGCCCTGGCGTTCGCGCTGCTGACCGTGCCGCTGGGGCGCAGCTCGCCGCGCCAGCAGCGCTACGGGCGCATGATGCTGGCCCTGCTGGCCTACATGGTCGGCACCAACCTGACGTTCATCGGCGCCGGCTGGATCGCCAGTGGCAAGCTGCCGGCGATGCTGGGCCTGTGGTGGCTGACCCTGCCACTGCTGGCGTTCGCGGTCTGGATGTATGCGCGTGATGGACGCATGAGCCTGCCCAAGGGGGCCCGCGCATGATGCTGCGACCGATGCGGTTCGATTTCTACCTGGGGCGGGCGGTGTTCGGCACCGTGCTGTTGACCTGGGCGGTGCTGACCGGCCTGGACGTGGTGATGGCCTTCTCCGGCGAGTTCAAGGACATCGGCAAGAACGGCTACACCCTGGGACACGCCGCGGCGTGGGTGCTGTATACGGTGCCACGCCGCGCCTACACCTTCTTCCCGACCGCGGCGGTGATCGGCGCGCTGATGGGGCTGGGCCAGCTGGCGGCGACCTCCGAACTGACCGCGCTGCGTGCGCTGGGCCTGTCCCGCAAACGCCTGAGCGTGTCGGTGGCGATTGCCCTGTCGTTGCTGACCGCAGTGATGGTGTTCAGCGCCGAGACGCTGGGCCCGTGGGGGCAGAACCGTGCCGATTCGCTGAAGATGAGTGCCAAATGGGGCCAGGACATGGCCGTGGCCCGTTATTCCGGCATGTGGGCACGCGAAGGCGATACCTTCCTCAACGCGCAGAGCGGTGAGGAACAGCTGCTCGGCAACACGGGAACGCGATTGATCCTGCGTGACGTCCGCCTGTACCGGATCGCCGAAGACGGGCGGATCGCATCCCTGACCCACGCCGCCACTGCCGAACATGACAAGGACGGCTGGGTATTGACCGGCGTGCGCCGCGATACCTTCGGCGAGCGCTCGGCAACGCGCGAGGAAGTGGCGCGCGAGCCCTGGAATTCCAAGCTGGACGCGGCGGCACTGGCGACCGGTATCGCCAAGCCGCGCAACCTGAGCGTGTCCGAACTGAGCACGAGCATCGCCTATCGCGAGCGCAACGGCCTGGATGCGCGTGATTTCGAGGATGTGTACTGGAGCCGCTGGTTCTATCCGGTGAACGTACTGGCGCTGTGCCTGGCCGCCGTGCCGTTCGCGTTTGGTTCGCTGCGCAGTGGTGGCATGGGCAAGCGCCTGTTCCTCGGCATCCTGTTCGCGTTGGGCTTCTGGCTGCTGCAGCTGTTCTTCGGGCGCATGGCCGGCGCACTGAAGTTTGATTACCGCATCGCCTACGCGCTGCCGCCGATCGTGATGCTGGTGGTGTCAGGCCTGCTGTTCCGGCGGAAATCGGGCTGATTCCGGCAACGCCGGGCCATGCCCGGCGCCAGCAGGACACTTCAGCGCTTGGGCATCCGCATAAGACGCGTGCCACTGGCACGGTCGTGCCACGCCAGGCGTTGGCGATCCAGCAGGGCCCACCAGAAGCCCAGCCCGCCCAGCAGCAGCGACAGCGTTGCCACCGCAAACCGCAGCCACAGCTGCGCGCGCCGCAGCGCGGTGCCGTCGGCCGACACCAGTTTCAGCCGCCACGGCCGCATGCCAAGGGTCTGCCCACCCCGGCGCCAGCTGGCGGTTGCATAGGCCCCGGTGACGACCCAGCACACCGCCCACAACAGCCATTGCCAGGCACTGAAGGGCGCGATGTTCTCGCGCTGTGCATGGCCACTGAAGGTGTAGGCCAGGGTGAACGCCGTGCCGGCCAGCATCCACAGCGCGAGCACGGGCAGCGCGTCGTAGACCATCGCCAGCACGCGCCACAGCAGCAGCGCACGGGGGCGCTGCGCCTCGCGCGTGGCGGTGGAAGACACGTCGGTGGCAGGGCTGGACATGCGCCGAGCATACGCAAAGCTGGCCGCGTCCGCAGTCACCCTCGTATCCTCCGCGCATGGCCGTCATTTCCACCCCCGCCGAGCGCCGTCAGCTGGTCCAGCAACTGCCTGCACTGCGTGCCGACGACAGCATGCGCATCCAGCGCTTCCTTGATGCCATCTGGGCGGAGAACGGTCTGGCCAGGGCCACCCTGGACAGCTACCGTCGCGATCTGGAAGGGTTGGCACGCTGGCTGGACGGCCGCGAAGGGGGCCTGGCCGGCGTCGAACGCGCCGGCTTGTTCGACTACCTGGCCTGGCGCACGCGCCATGGCTGGTCGCCACGGAGCAATGCGCGCCTGCTGTCGGCGCTGCGTGCGTTCTTCGCCGATGGCGTGCGTCGCGGCGAGCGCAGCGAGGACCCCGGCGCTCTGCTGGATCCGCCGAAGCTGCCACGACTGCTGCCCAAGGCGCTGGCCGAAAGCCAGATCGATGCGTTGCTGGCCGCGCCGGATGTCGGCAGTCCGCTGGGGCTGCGCGATCGGGCCATGCTGGAGCTCATGTATGCCGCGGGCCTGCGCGTGAGCGAACTGGTACTGCTGCCGGCAACGGCGGTGAACCTGCGGCAGGGCGTGCTGCGGGTGACCGGCAAGGGCAGCAAGGAGCGGCTGGTGCCGCTGGGCGAGGAGTCACAGCACTGGCTGGAGCGTTACCTGCAGGATTCACGGCCGCAGCTGGTGGGAAAGGGCAGGGTGCAGGCACTCGCCGATGGGCAGACGCCGCTGTTCATCGAGCCCCGGCTGCACGCGCTCACGCGGCAGGCGTTCTGGCATCTGGTCAAGCGCCACGCGCAGGTCGCCGGCATCGATCCGGCTCGCATCAGCCCGCATGGCCTGCGGCACAGCTTCGCCACCCATCTGCTCAACCGTGGCGCGGACCTGCGTGCGCTGCAGATGCTGCTTGGCCACAGCTCGCTGTCGACCACCCAGATCTACACGCTGGTGGCGCGTGAACACCTGCAGAAGCTGCACGCCCGCCACCATCCCCGTGGTTGAGCGACCTGGATGAACCCCGTCCGGCTTCCGTCAGCGGGCCACGGCGCCGCCCCGGGCGGCTGTGTCAGAATCGGTGGTCCTCTTCTGCTGCGGAATGCTCCATGCTCCGATTCGCCATCGCCGCCGTGTTCGGCGCGCTCAGCCTGACGGCCTGCGCCCAGCCGGCTCCGCCGGCCCCTGCGGCCAAGGCGCCTGCCGCCGCCTCCGCCCGGGCCACCCCGGCTGCCAATGGTCCGGCAGAGCAGGCAGTGCGCGCCGCGCTGACCGCGCTCAACCCCGGTTTCGAAGTGGATTACATCGGCGCCGCGCCCTTCCCCGGTTTCCGCGAGGTGGTGGTCTCCGGTCAGCTGCTGTATGTCTCCGACGACGGCCGCTACCTGTTCCAGTCGCAGCCCTATGACACCCGCGCCAAGGGGCCGGCCAACAGCGAGGGCCTGCTCGGTTACCGTCGCACGCTGCTGGCCAAGGCCAACCACGGCGACCGCATCGTGTTCGCCGCGCCCAACGCCAAGTACACGGTCAGCGTGTTCACCGACATCGAGTGCGGCTATTGCCGCAAGCTGCACCAGGACATCGCCGAACTCAACCGCAACGGCATCAGCGTCGAGTACCTGGCCTTCCCGCGCATGGGACTGGGCAGCAAGGATTACACCGACATGATTTCGGTCTGGTGCGCAGCCGATCGCCGCCAGGCGCTGACCAATGCCAAGCGTGGCGGAACCGTGCCGGCGAAGAACTGCACCAATCCGGTGGCGATGCAGTACGCGCTCGGACAGCAGCTGGGGGTGAACGGTACCCCGGCGATCTTCGCGCCCGATGGCACCCAGCTGGGCGGCTACCTGCCGCCGGCGCAGCTGCGTGCGGCGCTGGAGAAGCTGTCGGCCCAGCGCTGACCGGGATATCGCCGGGCATGGCCCGGCGCTACCCGCCCGTCCACGGCAGCGCCGGGCCATGCCCGGCGGATGCCTCATCCGGTCAAGGCCGGGGGCGCACGGCGCCCCCGGCCTTTTCCTTACTTCAGACCATCGCTGACGGCCTTGGTCAGCGTGCCCTGCGCATCGTCACCACTGAATTCCCAGACGAACGCGCCGCCCAGGCCCTGGGTCTTCACGTAGCCCATCTTGCGGGTGATGTTGGCCGGAGTGTCGAAACTCCACAGCGTGCTGCCGTTGTAGATCCAGGTGGCGCCGGCGGTGTTGTCGGTGTAGCCCGGCCAGGCCAGGTTCTTCAGCACCTTCCAGTCCTCGATGCCGGCCTCATAGGTGCCCGGTGCGGCGCCTGAGGCGGTCTGGTACAGGCCATTGTTGGCATTGGCCACGCCCGTCCAGCCACGTCCGTAGTAGCCGATGCCCAGGTTGAGCTTGGCGGCCGGCACACCCCGGCTGATGAAGGCCTCGATGGCGTCGTTGCTGTTGTACAGCTTCTGGTCGCCGGTGGACGGATCATTCGGCGAATCGAACAGTGCCGACTGGTGATTGGTCCTTGCATCCCACGCACCGTGGAAGTCGTAGGTCATCACGTTGATGTAGTCCAGGTACGGGTGATAGGCCGCCGGGTCGGTGACGCGTATCTTGTCGATGCCGGCACCCACCGCCACGGTCAGCAGAAGGCCCGGACGCACCGCATCGAGCTGGCGGCGGAACTCGGCCATGAGTGCGGTGAAGTTGGCGTTGTCCTCGGGCTTGCCGCACTCGATGCCGCAGGCCACGGGGTATTCCCAGTCGATGTCGATGCCGTCGAATACGCCCAGCGCTGCGCCCGTGCCGCCGGCGCCGTCGGTCACCGGCAGGTTGCCCTTGATGTAGGCGTCGATGCAGGAGGCGACGAAGGCCTGGCGGTTCTCCGGACGGGCCGCGCTGGAGAATCCACGCGACCAGGTCCAGCCGCCCAGCGAGATCAGCACCTTCAGACCCGGATGCTTGGCCTTGAGCTGCTTGAGCTGGTTCCAGTTGCCGCGCAGCGGCTGGTCCCAGGTATCGGCGCTGCCACTGACGCTCTCGGCGGCGCTGAAGGCCTTGGTGTAGTCGGCGAACGCATCGCCACCGGCGCCGCTGTTCGGATCCGACGGCTGGGTCACGCCCACTTCGCAGCGGTTGTTGCGCACGTTGCCGAAGGCGTAGTTGATGTGGGTCAGCCGCGCGGCGGAACCGCTGCTGTCGATGTTCTTCACCCGGTAGTTGCGGCCGTAGATGCCCCACTGGGTGAAGTAGCCGATGACCCGCTTGCCGGTGCCGCCACCGTCGCCGGCCAGGGTGGTGGCGCTGATTTCCGTGCCCTGGGCGGACGCATTGCCGGCGTTGTCGCGGGCACGCACACGGTAGCGGTAGGTGGTGGATGCGGTCAGGCCGCCATCGACGTAGCTGGTGCTGGACGGAGAACCGACCAGGCTGCCGTTGCGGTACACATCATAACCGGCCACGCCGCTGCCACCGGCGTTGTCGGTGGACGGACTCCAGCTCAGCGCGATGCTGCTGGCGGTACGGGTGCCCACCGCCAGCCCGCCGGGCACGCTGGGTGCGGTGGTATCGCCGCTGGCGGCGTTGACGGTGATGGTGATGGTCGGGGTGCTGGTGGTGGCGTTGTTGTTGTCGGTGGCCACCGCGCGCAGGGTGTGGCTGCCGGCGCTGGCATTGGCCCAGCTGGCGCTGTAGGGAGCGCTGGTATCCACGCCGATCGAGCTGCCGTCGCGGAAGAATTCCACCTTGCTGACGCTGCCGTCCGGGTCGCTGGCGTTGGCGGTGACGTTGATGGTGCTGCCGGCGCTGAAAGTAGCGCCATTGGCCGGTGAGGTCAGGCTGACCACGGGAGGCTGGTTGACGCCGCCGCCATCGCAGGCACCGAGGTTGGTGTAGTAGGGCGCACCGGCCGGATGGTCTGGCGGGGCATTCCAGATGTCCTGGTTTGCCCGGTACAGCACGCCGCCCTTCTGCAGGGTGTCGCCGGCGCGATAGATCTTGGCCTGGTCCCATTCGGCCACGCCGGCACAGCTGGCGGCCTGGGCCAGGCCCGGCAGGCTGGCGGCACCGGCGGCCAGGGCAAGCAGCCAGGCCAGGCGGCGGGGACGACAGCTTCGGGTGGAACGTTCGGCACTGCGCACAATCGGGTCGTACATGGTGTGTCTCCGATCAAAGGGCGCGCGGGCCCCGATGGCGCCGCGCGTGACGCAGGTCCGGGCGTCGCCGGGGAAGGCGACGGGAGGGGCCGGACGGAGGCACCTGGGAGGCCGGGGAGAGAGTCCGGCGCCAGGTGGGGACAACGTTGTCATCAATTGCGTGGTCAATCCGTGAGCAAGCGCATGGTTCCGGGATTCGGGCGGAGCGCGCTGGCGCGCAGTCGGCGGCCAACGGCGGAGCCCCCTCGTGGCTGGGGGCGCTTACAGCGGACTTCTGGGGGGTGGCCGGGTGGGTGGGCTGCGCAGGGGACGCCGTGAATACGTCCCTGTAGGCTCGGGCGCGCCATCCATGGCGCTTACGCCCCTGCGCAGCCCACCCACCCGGCCACGGACAGGTTCCTGCGCCGCCAGCCACGAAAGACAGAACAAAATCAAAAGCAAGAGCCGGTCGCTTCGCTCTTCATTGCCTGAATCCTGAAATTTCCTGGTTGCCGGCCAGCGGCCGGCACTGCCGCGAAGCATCCGCGAGCAAGCGCATGGTTCCGGGATTCGGGCGGAACGCGCTGGCGCGCGGTCGGCGGCCAACGGCGGAGCCCCCTCGTGGCTGGGGGGGGGGGCGCTTACAGCGGATTTCTGGGGGTTGGCCGGGTGGGTGGGGTCAGGCGGGGACGCCGTGAACCCGTCCCTGGGGGCTTGGCCGCGGCATCCATGCCGCGGACACCCCGCCTGACCCCACCCACCCGGCCTCTGACAGGTTCCTGCGCAGCCAGCCACGAACGACAGAACAAAATCAAAAGCAAGAGCCGGTCGCTTCGCTCTTCATTCGGCCGGCACTGCCGCGGAGCATCCGCGCATGGCGTGGACCGAATACAGATCGCGGAAATCCGTCGAAGGCGGGGTGGGTCCGGTGGCGGGGGTGTCCGCGGCATGGATGCCGCGGCCAAGCCCCCAGGGACGGGTTCACGGCGTCCCCCGCCACCGGACCCACCCCGCCATCCCATCGGAACCCAGCTTTCGCTTTGGCCGTTGCCGTTGTCCTGGCTTCGGCGGGTGCCGGGCGCAGCCCGGCCCAAGCCCATCCCCCGCTTCCGGTACAATATCGGGCCCGTTTCCCAACTACGGTTCCCCGGACATGATGGTCCTCGAGGGCGCGCCCGCCCTGTCGCCGTTCCGCCGCGAACGTCTTGAATCCCGCCTGCAGTCCATCGCTCCCTCCCTGCGCATCAGTGGTGCCTGGCACGTCTACTTCGTGCAGCCGGAAGGCTCGGCCGTGCCCGATCAGGCCACTCTGTGCCGCATCCTGGAAGCACAGCCGCAGGCCGGGACGGTCGCCGAAGGGGCCGTCAGCCGCATCGTGGTGCCGCGTCTGGGAACGTTGTCGCCGTGGTCGAGCAAGGCCACCGAACTGGTCCGCGGGGCCGGTCAGCCGGTCAGCCGGGTCGAGCGCGGCCTGCGTATCGACGTGCTGGGCTGGCCGGACGATGCCGCCACCCAGCAGTCGCTGGTGAAGGTGCTGCACGACCCGATGACGCAGTCGGTGCTGGACCACGTCGAGCAGGGCCAGGCCCTGTTCTCGGCGCCGGCCCGCGGTGAGCTGGAGCGCGTTCCGGTGGCGCAGCTGGAAGCCGCCAACCAGCGCCTTGGCCTGGCCATGGCCCAGGACGAGATCGACTACCTGCGCGAGCGCTTCACCGCGCTGGGGCGCTCCCCGTCTGACGTGGAACTGATGATGTTCGCGCAGGCCAATTCCGAACACTGCCGGCACAAGATCTTCAACGCCAGCTGGACCATCGACGGGCAGGCGCAGGAACGCTCGCTGTTCCGCATGATCAAGAACACCCACCAGCAGACGCCGCAGCACACCCTGAGCGCGTACAGCGACAACGCTGCGGTGATCGAAGGCCATCCGGCGTCGCGTTACCGTCCGGATCCGGCCAGTGGCGAGTACCGCCGCGAGCCGCAGGTGCCCAGCGCCTTCCAGATCAAGGTTGAAACCCACAATCACCCGACCGCGATCGCGCCGTTCCCGGGGGCGTCCACCGGTGCCGGTGGCGAAATCCGCGACGAAGGCGCAACCGGCCGCGGCGGCAAGCCGAAGGCCGGCCTGACCGGCTTCTCGGTCTCGCACCTGCGCATCCCCGAGCTGCCGCAGCCGTGGGAAGCGCCGCGCGCGCTGAATCCGCGGATGGCGCCGGCGCTGGAGATCATGACCGACGGCCCGCTCGGCGGCGCTGCGTTCAACAATGAGTTCGGCCGCCCGAACCTGCTCGGTTACTTCCGCAGCTTCGAGCTGCCTGAAGGCGCTGACCTGGTCCGTGCGTACGACAAGCCGATCATGCTGGCCGGCGGCCTCGGTGCGATCGACCGTATCCAGGTCGACAAGATCCCGCTGCAGGCCGGTGATGCGGTCATCGTGCTCGGCGGTCCGGCGATGCTGATCGGCCTGGGTGGCGGTGCGGCCAGCTCGGTGGCCTCCGGTGAAAGCGCCGAAGACCTGGATTTCGCCAGCGTGCAGCGCGACAACCCGGAGATGGAGCGCCGCTGCCAGGAGGTCATCGACCGCTGCGTGGCGATGGGTGCCGACAACCCGATCAAGTTCTTCCATGACGTCGGTGCCGGTGGTCTGTCCAACGCGATTCCCGAGCTGCTGCACGATTCGAACGTGGGCGGCATCATCGACCTGGGCAAGGTGCCCACCGACGATCCGTCGTTGTCGCCGATGCAGCTGTGGTGCAACGAATCGCAGGAGCGCTACGTGCTTGGCGTCGCGCAGGAGCGACTGGCCGAGTTTGCCGCGCTGTGTGCGCGCGAGCGCTGCCCGTTCGCCGCCGTGGGCGTGGCGACCGCCGAGGAGCATCTGGTGGTGGCGTACGGCGCGGTGCCGGGCCATGTTCCCGCCGACGCACCGATCGACCTGCCGATGGACGTGCTGTTCGGCAAGCCGCCGAAAATGCACCGCGACACGGCGCACCCGCCGGCACCGCGCTGGCCGGCGCTGAAGACCGGTGGCCTGGATCTGCAGGAAGCCGGCCTGCGCGTGCTGGCGCACCCGACCGTCGCCTCGAAGAACTTCCTGGTCACCATCGGTGACCGCAGCGTTGGCGGCCTGACCGCCCGCGAGCAGATGGTCGGCCCGTGGCAGCTGCCGGTGGCCGACGTAGCCATCACCCTGGCTGATTTCGATGGCGTGGCCGGTGAGGCGATGTCGATCGGCGAGCGCACGCCGCTGGCCCTGCTCGACGCCGCGGCGTCGGCACGCATGGCCGTGGGCGAAGCGCTGACCAACCTGTGCGCGGCCCCGGTGGATGCGCTGGATGGCATCAAGCTGTCGGCGAACTGGATGGCTGCTGCCGGCCATCCGGGCGAAGACGCGCTGCTGTACGACGCAGTGAAGGCCGTGGGCATGGAACTGTGCCCGCAGCTGGACATCAGCATCCCGGTCGGCAAGGACTCGCTGTCCATGCAGGCGCAGTGGCATGACCAGGGCGAGGCACACAAGAGCGTGTCGCCGGTGTCGCTGGTGATCTCGGCGTTCGCGCCGGTTGCCGATGTGCGCCAGCAGCTGACGCCTCTGCTTGATCGCGACGTCGACAGCGAGCTGTGGCTGATCGGTCTCGGTGCTGGCAAGCAGCGCCTGGGCGGCTCGATCCTGGCGCAGGTGCACGCCGACCACGGCGAGCTGCCGGCCTTCGCCGGTGCCGCGCCGGACCTGGACGACCCGCAGCGCCTGCGTGCCTTCTTCGAACTGATCCGGGATGCGCGCCAGTCCGGCCTGCTGCGTGCGTACCATGACCGCAGCGACGGCGGCGCGTTCGCCGCGCTGTGCGAAATGGCGTTCACCTCGCGCCTGGGCCTGGATATCGCCCTCGACGCGTGGGGCGATGACCCGTTCCGCAGCCTGTTCAATGAGGAACTGGGTGCGGTGGTGCAGATCGCCCGCGAAGATCGCGCCGCTTTTGCCGACCTGGTCGAGCGCCACGCCCTTACCGAATGCGCGCAGCGCATCGCCAGGCCGACCACCGCACCGGTGGTGCGCGTATCGCTGGCAGGCGAGAACCTGGCCGAGTGGCGCTGGGAGCAGCTGTTCGATGCGTGGTGGTCGGTCACCCATGCCATGCAGAAGCGTCGCGACAATCCGGCCAGCGCCGATGCCGAGCGCGATGTCGCCCGCGCGTTCAACGCACCGGGCCTGAAGCCGAAGCTGAGCTTCGACCTCAACGAGGATGTGGCGGCGCCGTTCATCAGCACCGGTGCGCGTCCGCGCGTGGCGGTACTGCGCGAACAGGGCGTCAACGGCCAGATCGAGATGGCCAACGCCTTCGAACGTGCAGGCTTCCGCGCGTTCGACGTGCACATGAGCGACCTGATCGAGGGGCGCGTGGCCCTGCAGGACTTCACCGGCCTGGTCGCCTGTGGCGGCTTCAGCTACGGCGATGTGCTGGGTGCCGGCCGTGGCTGGGCGACCTCGATCCTGGAACGCAGCGCGCTGCGCGATGCCTTTGCGGCGTTCTTCGAGCGCCAGGACAGCTTTGCCCTCGGCGTATGCAACGGTTGCCAGATGATGAGCCAGCTGAAGGACATCATCCCCGGCGCCGAACACTGGCCGCAGTTCCGCCGCAATGCCAGCGAGCAGTTCGAGGCCCGCACCGCACTGCTGGAAGTAGTGGAATCGCCGTCGATCCTGCTGCGTGGCATGGCCGGTTCCCGCCTGCAGGTGGCGGTGGCGCACGGCGAAGGCCAGGCGGTGTTCG
This sequence comes from Stenotrophomonas sp. 112478_Sma, assembly GCF_056479905.1. Lineage (NCBI taxonomy): Bacteria > Pseudomonadati > Pseudomonadota > Gammaproteobacteria > Lysobacterales > Lysobacteraceae > Stenotrophomonas > Stenotrophomonas sp. 112478_Sma. The sequence goes on from NZ_CM151072.1 coordinate 587,837, forward strand.
ACAACGCCGTCGACCAGGCCGCTGCGCGCGTGTCGCTGCGCTACATCGATGGCAACGGTGCCATCGCCCAGCAGTATCCGCTCAATCCGAACGGCTCACCGGATGGCATCACTGGCCTGACCAGCACGGACGGGCGCGTCACCATTATGATGCCGCATCCGGAGCGCACCCCGCGCGCACTCAATCTGAGCTGGGCGCCGGCCGAGTGGCAGGGTGATTCACCGTGGATGCGGATGTTCCGCAATGCCCGGGTGTGGTGCGGCTGATCGCGCACCGCTTCGCGCAGGCGTCGATGCCGATGCGTATGGAAAAACCCGCCGCATTGCCGGCGGGTTTTTCTTTGCGTGGATGAAACTCCTGTCGCGACCATGAGTTACATGCATTTCCATGCGCCAGACAATCGTCACGTGCAACTAACAAAATCGGTTGATAAACGCGTGAAAGAGTGAACTGCTTCACGGCAATGTGATTTGCTGTGTCAAAGTCTTGACGATATGGAAAGTTGCCGTTAACACTTGAACCCCGTTTCAGAACCATTCATCCCGCAGTAACCGCTTGGCGCACGCGCTCGGTTTTCTGTCGCTGCGCGCCGTTCGGCAATACCCCGCAGTAAATCACGCGAATAAACGCCCCCAGGGGACGTTGGACCAGAAGGTCCGGCGGTGGCGTTGCTTTGCCCAAAACCAGTCCAATCAGGAGCCGTACCGATGAATCGGATTTATCGCAAGGTCTGGAACAAAGCACTGGGTCAGTTGGTCGTGGCCTCGGAACTGGCCTCGTCCGACAGTTGCGGCGGGGTCGTCGACCAACGCCGCGATGCGACACAGGCCAGGCCCTTTGTACTGGCTGCCGCACTGGCGCTGGCACTGGGATTGGGCATGACCGGCGTCGCCTCTGCACAGTCGGTGGAGATCGGCGGCAACGCCAACTGCGTGGTGCTCAACAGCTCGATCGTCGACAAGTGCCTGGTGGATGGCAGCGCCTCGGCCACCGGCACCAATGCGGTCGCCGTGGGCACCGGCAGCCGTGCAACCGGTGCCAACAGCGTGGCGCTGGGCGCCGGCTCGAAAGCAACGCGTGCCAATACCGTTGCCGTCGGTGATGCGGGCAAGGAACGGCAGGTGACCCACGTCGCCGCTGGCACCGAGGCAACCGATGCGGTGAACAAGGCGCAGCTGGATGCACAGGCGCGGGCCACGCAGGCGGCGTTGGCCGAAGCGACAGCCCAGAGCAGTCGCTACTTCAAGGCCGACGGCGCCGGTGATGACAGCGACGCGGCGAAGATCGAAGGGCAGGGCGCGATTGCGGTCGGCAGCGGCAGCCAGTCGCTGGCCAACGCCACTACGGCCGTCGGCACACAGGCCGTGGCCGCCGGTCTGGGCGCCAGTGCGTTCGGCCAGAACGCGTTGGCCATCGGTGATGCCAGCGTCGTCGTCGGCCAGAGTGCCGTTGCGCTCGGGCTGGGAGATACCGCCGTCGGTGCCAGCGCTGTTGCGGCCAGCGAGAACGGCGCAGCGACCGCACTGGGCGCGTTGTCCGAGGCCAGTGCGGACGGCGCAACGGCGGTCGGTGGCGGAGCCGTGGCCATGGGCCCGGGCAGTACCGCCGTGGGTCGTGGCGCAACGGCCGCCAATGAAGCATCGATCGCGGTCGGTGCGTTCAGCACCGCCGTGGGTGAATACAGCACCGCGCTGGGTTCGAACTCGGCAGCGGTTGCCACCGGCAGTGTGGCGCTGGGCGCCGGCTCGCTGGCCGACCGGGTCGATACGGTATCGGTGGGCGCGGCCGAGTACGGTCTGACCCGGCAGATCACCAGTGTCGCGGCGGGTACCGAAGACACCGATGCGGCCAATGTCGGCCAACTCCGGGACGTCGCGGCCGTGGCCGATGCCACGGCCAAGCGTTTCCAGGCCACCGGCAGCAGCAACAGCGACGCCGGTGCGCTGGCCGCAGGCGATGACGCGCTGGCTGCCGGTGAAGCGGCCAACGCGCTTGGCGATGGCACCACCGCAGTCGGCGCCGGCGCCACCGCGGTCGCGCAGAACGCCACGGCGGTCGGCAACAACGCCCTGGCCGCCGGACAGAACAGCGCCGCGTTCGGCAACAACGCGCAGGCTGCAGGACCCGGCAGCGTCGCGGTGGGTGGCGCCGCCGTCGACGAGAACGGCAATCCGCTCATCACCAACGGCGGCGTGCCGGTGGAGACCGGCGCGACCAGTGCTGGCGTCGGCGGCACTGCGGTCGGTGCCAGCGCAGAGGCGGCTGGCTTCGCTGCGTCCGCCTATGGCGTGGGTGCCTATGCGGCCGGCGCGCAGTCCTCCGCATTCGGCGCGGTGGCCAACGCCATCGGCGACTACGCCACCGCAGTCGGCACCCAGAGCAACGCGACCGGCACCAGCAGCGTGGCCGTGGGTGGCCCGGCTGACCTGATTCCCGGCCTGGGCTTCTTCGTGCAGACCCAGGCCAGCGGCGAAGCCGCCACCGCTGTGGGTGCCGGCGCGATCGCCAGCGGTGACCGGACCGTGGCCAACGGCAGCCTGACCGAAGCCTCCGGCGCCGAAGCCACGGCCATCGGCTACTTCGCCTACGCACCCGGAGAAGGGGCCAGCGCGCTGGGCGCGCAGACCTGGGCCAGCGGCGCGCAGAGCACGGCGGTCGGCTACTACGCCACGGCGCGCGGCGCCAACAGTGTCGCCCTGGGCGCGAACTCTGAAGCCATCCGTGACAACAGCGTCGCCGTGGGCAGTGCCGGCAACGAGCGGCAGATCACCGGCGTCGCTGCCGGCAGTGAAGCCACCGATGCAGTGAACAAGGCGCAGCTGGACGCCGTGGCCAGCACCGCGGATACCACCGCCCATTACTTCCAGGCCCAGCCGGAAGCCGGCAGCGATGCCGGTGCGTTTGCCGAGGGAGAGGGTGCGGTGGCCGCCGGTTCGTCCAGCAACGCGATCGGCGCCGGTGCCGTCGCCCAGGGCGCGGGTGCTTCCGCCGTGGGCGATGACAGCGTCGCCATCGGTCGCAACAGCAGTGCCAGTGGCAACGGCGGGGTCGCCATCGGTGGACTGGGCCAGGCCTACGACCAGTACAACCAGCCGATCATCGGCGATGACGGTCAACCGGAACGTGTCGGCACCACCGCCGGCGCCGATGCCACCGCCGTCGGCAATGGTGCGCAGGCAACGGGTGCGTCGGGCAATGCCTTCGGCAGCGCGGCCAAAGCCACCGGCGACAACAGCGTGGCTGCCGGTGGCAAGTCGCGTGCGACCGGAAGCTACGCGGTCGCCGTGGGCGACAGTGCGTTCGCCAGCAGCGACGACAGCACCGCCGTCGGCGGCTACAGCTGGGCCACCGCCAGTGGCGCCAGCGCATTCGGTTCGGGCGCATGGGCCACCGCCACCAACGCATCCGCCTTCGGCAATGCAGCATGGGCCAGCGGCAGTGGCGCCACCTCCATCGGCTACAACAGCTGGGCCAACGGCACCAGCGCCACCGCCGTCGGCCGCGGTGCCTTCGGCTACGGCGACTACAGCGTGGCGTTGGGCTACCAGGCGCTGGGCAACACGGTCAACAGCATCGCCATCGGCACCAATACGGTGGCCGGCGGTGAAAGCGCGATCGCGCTGGGTGCCGGCAGCAACGCCAGCGGCAGCAACGCGGTCGCGTTGGGTGCAGGCTCGGTGGCTGATCGTGACCGCAGCGTGGCGGTTGGCGCTGCCGGCAACGAGCGCCAGGTGACCCACGTGGCCGCAGGTACGCAGGCCACCGATGCGGTGAATAAGGCACAGCTGGATGCCGTCGCGGCGGAAGCATCCACCACCGGCAAGTACTTCCAGGCCAGCGGCAGTGCCGACAGCGATGCTGGCGCTTACGTGGAAGGGGACAACGCACTGGCTGCCGGCGAGGCATCCAACGCCATCGGCGACGGCGCCATCGCCCTGGGCAGCGGCGCCAACGCACTGGCCAACAACGCGCAGGCGCTGGGCTTCAATGCCGTGGCCACCGCAGCCAACGCCAGCGCGATCGGTGCCAACGCACAGGCGACCGGCGAGTACGCCACCGCGCATGGCGCGGAAAGCGAAGCCAGCGGTGAACAGAGCGCGGCCTTCGGTGCTGCCTCGATCGCCAGTGGCGCCGGCAGCACCGCCAGCGGCGTGCTGTCCGAAGCCTCCGCAGAAGAGGCGACGGCGGTGGGCCACTTCAGCACCGCCAGTGGTGAAGCGGCCACGGCGGTCGGCAGCGAGAGCGTGGCCAGCGGCACGGCCTCGGCTGCATTCGGCATCGGTGCGGAAGCCACGGGTGGCTACAGCACCGCCATCGGCGGTTTCGCCAGCGCCTCGGCGTTCAACGCCACCGCGTTCGGCAATTTTGCCAATGCCTCCGGCTCCAACAGCGTGGCGCTGGGCGGCGACTCGGAAGCCTCCGGCGACTACAGCACGGCCACCGGTCAGGGCAGCTTGGCCACCGGTACCAACAGTGTCGCTGTCGGCGGCTCGTTGTTCGGCATTCTCGCCACCGAGGCGTCCGGCAACTACTCCACGGCCGTCGGTGGTGGCGCATGGTCGCCGGGCATCAACAGCACCGCGCTCGGCAATGCGGCCGAGTCGCGCGGCGCCAACAGCGTCGCGCTGGGTGCCGATTCGATTGCAGACCGTGACAACACGGTATCGGTCGGTGGTGGTGGCAACACCCGCCAGGTGACCAACGTGGCGGCAGGTACCCAAGGCACCGATGCGGTCAACAAGGATCAGCTGGACGCCGTGGCATCGGTGGCCGAGAACACGAGCCGCTACTTCCAGGCCAGTGGCAGTGCCGACAGCGACGCCGGCGCCTACGTTGAAGGTGACAACGCGCTGGCCGCCGGCGAAGCGGCCAACGCGATCGGCAACGGTGCCACCGCACTGGGCAGTGGTGCGACGGCGGTCGCCGCCAGTGCCACCGCCGTAGGCCTGGACAGCCTGGCCAGCGGCAGCAATGCCGCAGCGGTGGGCAGCAACGCACAGGCCACGGGTGAAAACAGTGCGGCGCTGGGCAACGGTGCGGTTGCCAGCGAGATCGGCAGCACGGCGACCGGCGCGGCCGCACAGGCCACGGCGGTGTACAGCACCGCCAATGGCTCGGAGGCGCTGGCCAGCGGTGCGCAGTCGCTGGCCAGCGGCTTCCGCAGCGCGGCGTCGGCCGATGGCACCACGGCGGTCGGTGGTTACAGCGAAGCCAGTGGTCGTCTCGGTTCTGCACTGGGTTACGGCACGATCGCCAGCGGGGCCAACAGTACTGCGACGGGCGTGTTTGCCACGGCCAGCGGCGCCAGCGCGGTGGCCATGGGTGATTCCAGTGAAGCCAGCGGCGATGAAAGCGTCGCCATCGGCGGCAGCACCTTCTTCGGTCTGATCCCGGCCCGCGCCAGCGGCTACGGCGCCGCGGCGTTCGGTGCGGGTGCATGGGCCACCGACGACTACGCCACCGCCATCGGCTGGAACTCGTGGGCCGACGCGGCCGATTCCACCGCACTCGGTGCCAGCGCCACCGCCAATGCTGCGAACAGCGTGGCACTGGGTGCGGGTTCCGTTGCCGACCGCGCCAACAGCGTGGCCGTGGGCAGTGCCGGCAACGAGCGCCAGGTGACCAACGTGGCGGCAGGTACCGAAGGCACCGATGCGGTCAACAAGAACCAGCTGGACGCCGTGGCGTCGGTGGCCGAGAGCACCAGCCGCTACTTCCAGGCCAGTGGCAGTGCCGACAGCGATGCCGGCGCCTACGTGGAAGGTGACAACGCGCTGGCGGCCGGCGAAGCGGCCAACGCGATCGGCAACGGTGCCACCGCACTGGGCAGTGGCGCGACCGCGGTCGCCGCCAGTGCCACCGCGGTGGGCCTGGACAGCCTGGCCAGCGGCAGCAATGCCGCAGCGGTGGGCAGCAACGCACAGGCCACCGGTGAAAACAGTGCGGCGCTGGGTAACGGCGCGGTTGCCAGCGAGATCGGCAGCACGGCGACCGGCGCGGGGGCACAGGCCACGGCGGTGTACAGCACCGCCAACGGCTCGGAAGCGCTGGCCAGCGGTGCGCAGTCGCTGGCCAGCGGCTTCCGCAGCGCGGCGTCGGCCGATGGCACCACGGCGGTCGGTGGTTACAGCGAGGCAACGGGTCGCCTCGGCACCGCGCTCGGCTATGGCACCGCCGCGACCGGCGCCAACACCACGGCCGTCGGCTTCGGTGCGGCCGCGGCTGGTACCGGAGCCGTGGCGGTGGGCCAGTCCAGTGAAGCCAGCGGCGATGAAAGCGTCGCCATCGGCGGCAGCACCTTCTTTGGTCTGATCCCGGCCCGCGCCAGCGGCTACGGCGCTGCGGCGTTCGGTGCGGGTGCATGGGCCACCGACGACTACGCCACCGCTATCGGCTGGAACTCGTGGGCCGACGCAGCTGATTCCACCGCACTGGGCGCCAATGCCACCGCCAACGGCAGCAACAGCGTCGCCCTCGGTGCTGCATCGAAGGCAGACCGCGACAACACGGTGGCGGTTGGCAGCACGGGCAGCGAACGCCAGGTCACCCATGTCGCCGCGGGTACCGAAGGCACCGATGCGGTCAACAAGAACCAGCTGGACGCCGTGGCGTCGGTGGCCGAGAACACCAGCCGCTACTTCCAGGCCAGTGGCAGTGCCGACAGCGACGCCGGCGCCTATGTGGAAGGTGACAACGCGCTGGCCGCCGGCGAAGCGGCCAACGCGATCGGCAACGGTGCCACCGCACTGGGCAGTGGCGCGACGGCGGTCGCCGCCAATGCCGCTGCCGTGGGCTTCAACGCGGTGGCGACGGGTGAGGATGGCGTGGCCATCGGCAACAGCGCCAGCAGTACCGCTGGCGGCGCGATCGCCCTCGGTGCGCAGAGCAGCAGCGCCGGGCCGGCCAGCGTCGCCCTGGGCGCGCAGTCGGAAGCGGAGGGCATCGGTGCCGTTGCGGTAGGTGGCATCGCCCAGGCCAGCGGCCTGGCCGCCACCGCCGTCGGCTACGGGGCCACGGCCGACGGTCGCGAAGCGACTGCGGTCGGCAACTTCGCCTATGCCAATGGCTGGCAGTCCACAGCCTACGGTGCGGGTGCCACGTCCAGCTTCTTCGGCACGGCCCTGGGCAGTGGCGCGCAGGCGGCCGACGTCGCCACGGCGGTCGGCCAGGGCACCACCGCGCAGATCGCCGGTGCGGGTTTCGGCGTACAGGCACGCGCCGGCGAGTACGGTACCGCGCTCGGCAACAACGCGGCCACCGGCCTCAATGGCGTGGCGGTGGGCTTCAACGCCCTGGCCGGGCAGGATGCCAACAGCGTCGGCAGCGGTCAGTACACCACCGCCATCGGCAGCGAGGCGTGGGCGACCGAGGACGGGGCCACCGTGGTCGGCTACAACAGTTACGCGCAGGCAACCAATGCCACGGTGCTGGGCAGCAACACCTGGACGACCAAGGCCGCCGACAACAGCGTCGCGCTGGGTGCCGGATCGCTGGCGGATCGTGCCAACGCGGTATCGGTCGGTGCGGCGCAGGACTGGGTTGATGCGGCGGGCATTACCCACAGCGCGATCAACCGCCAGGTCACCAATGTCGCGGCCGGTACCCAGGCGACCGATGCGGTGAACAAGGGCCAGCTGGATGTGGTGGCGGCCACCGCCGATGCCACCGGCCGCCACTTCCGTGCGACCGGTACCGGGACCGCCAGCGCCACGGGCAGCAACGCGGTCGCCGTCGGTTCCGGTGCCAGTGCCAGCGGCAACCGCAGCAATGCGCTGGGCAGCAGTGCCAGCGCCATCGGCAATGCGGCGCTGGCCGTCGGCGCCAACGCCGGCGCGACCGGTGCGAACTCGGTGGCGCTGGGCAGTGGCGCGCGCGCGCTGGACGCCAATGTGGTGTCCGTCGGCGGTGGCAACGGTACCGATGGTCCGGCGACGCGCCGCATCGTCAACGTCGCCGACGGTCGCATCGCCGCAGGCAGCAGCGACGCGGTCACCGGTTCGCAGCTCAACGTCACCAACCAGCGCGTCGGTGCGGTGGAAACCCGGGTCGGCGATTTCGATTCGCGTATCGCGACCGTGGAAACGTCCACTGCCAATGCGGTCGGTTATGACGACGCCAGCCGCGACCGGCTGACCCTGGCCGGCATCGAGGGCACCACGATCGACAATGTCGGCGCCGGCAGCATCGCCGCCGGCAGTCGCCAGGCGATCAATGGCGGCCAGCTGTTCCAGTCGCTCAGCGATGCCGCCAGCTTCCTCGGCGGTGGCGCCAGTGTCGGCATGCAGGGTGTGTTCGTCGCGCCGAACTACGTGATCCAGGGCGCCAGCTACAGCAATGTCGGCGATGCCCTTGGCGCACTGGACCGCAAGGTCAGCGAGATTGACCAGCGCACCGGGGGGGCGAACCGCTCCCGCACCGCCAGCCTGCGTTCGACCAGCACGCCGCTGGAGGGAGGCGCCGGCAGCCTGGCCGCGGAGACGGCCAGCGCCGATGCTGTCCCCACCGTGGCCACTGCCAGCACTGCCCGGGTACAGGGCGCGCCGACCGCCGCCGCAGCGGGCTCGGGCATCCCGGTCGGCACACCGGCAGCGGGTTTCAACGCGGTCACCGTGGGAGAGGGCGCCGTTGCCAGCGGCGCGTCGTCCACGGCCATCGGCCAGGGGGCCAGTGCGACGGCCGCCAACGCCGTGGCGCTGGGCCAGGGCTCGGTTGCCGATCGTGCCAACACCGTCTCTGTCGGCAGCGAAGGCAACGAGCGCCAGGTCACCAATGTCGCGGCCGGCAGCGCTGCCACCGACGCGGTCAACAAGGGTCAGCTGGACCGTGGTGTCGCCACGGCCAACAGCTACACCGATGGCCAGGTGAAGGCCGTGACCGACAGCTTCGATGTGTTCAAGGGCGAAGTCGATGGCCGCCTGCGTCATATGGACCGTCGCATCGATCGTCAGGGCGCGATGAGCGCGGCGATGCTCAACATGGCCACCAGCGCCGCCGGCATCCGTACCCAGAACCGGGTCGGCGTCGGTGTCGGCTTCCAGGGCGGCGAGTCGGCGTTGTCGCTGGGTTACCAGCGTGCAATCAGCGACCGCGCCACGGTCACCTTCGGCGGAGCCTTCAGCAGCGACGACAGCTCGGTCGGCGTTGGTGCCGGCTTCGGCTGGTAAGCCACTCCATCGCGCCGGCGGCCACCCACGCCGGCGCCACACCCGCAACGAGGGCCTGGGGGGAGGTCACGGCAATCCCGGCTGGGCCGGCCGGGAGTCGTCAAGGAATGATGGCCGCAGTGTTGGTTCGATCCATGACCCAGAAGAGGAATTTCGACGTGATCAAGAAGCAGAACCTTCGCATCAACGTGCTTGCCGCCGCCGTGCTGTCGATGACCGCCGTCGGTGCCGTCCATGCCGCCGGGTTGCCGACGCAGGAACCGGCGCGCCAGGCGCGCACCGCACAGCCGGGCACCGACCGCATCATCGTCAAGTACCGCGCCGGCACGGCCGCTGCGCTGGATCGTTCGGCCAAGCTGTCCACGGTGCAGTCGGCGCTGACCCGCGCCAGCCTGTCCGGCGGCACTGCGCGCGCCAGTACCCTGGGCCCGCAGGTCGTGCGCAAGCTCGGCGTCGGCGCCGATGTGATCCGCCTGCAGGGCCGTCTGGCCCCGGCTGAACTGCAGCGCGTGCTGAAGGAGCTGAAGGCTGATCCGGCGGTGCAGTACGCCGAGGCCGACGTGAAGCTGCGCCGCAGCGAACTGCGTGCGGGCGATGTGCAGCCGGCGCTGGTGCCGAACGACCAGTACTACCAGCAGTACCAGTGGCACCTGCACAACGCGACCGGCGGCATCAACGCGCCGGCGGCCTGGGATGTTTCGCAGGGCGAGGGCGTGGTGGTGGCGGTGCTCGACACCGGCATCCTGCCGCAGCACCCGGATCTGGTCGGCAACCTGCTGGAGGGCTACGACTTCATCAGCGATGCCGAGACCTCACGTCGCGCTACCGACGACCGTGTACCGGGCGCACAGGACTATGGCGACTGGGTCGAGAACGACAACGAGTGCTACACCGGTTCGCTGGCTGAAGACAGCTCCTGGCACGGCACGCACGTCGCCGGCACCGTGGCCGAGCAGACCAACAACGGTGTCGGCATGGCCGGCGTCGCGCACAAGGCCAAGGTGCTGCCGGTCCGCGTACTCGGCAAGTGTGGCGGCTACCTCTCCGACATCGCCGACGCCATCACCTGGGCCTCCGGTGGCACCGTGACTGGCATTCCGGCCAATACCAACCCGGCCGAAGTCATCAACATGAGCCTGGGTGGCAGCGGCAGCTGCGATGGCACCTACCAGGATGCGATCAATGGCGCGATCTCGCGCGGCACCACGGTCGTGGTGGCCGCCGGCAACGAGACCGACAACGCGTCCAATTACCGTCCTGCCAGCTGCGCTGGTGTGGTGACGGTGGGGGCCACCCGCATCACCGGCGGCATCACCTACTACTCCAACTACGGCACCCGCGTCGATCTTTCCGGCCCCGGTGGTGGTGGCAGCGTGGACGGGAATCCGGGTGGCTATGTCTGGCAGGCAGGTTCCGACGCGGCGACCACGCCGGATTCGGGCAGCTACAGCTACATGGGCATGGGCGGTACCTCGATGGCCTCGCCGCACGTCGCGGCGGTGGCGGCACTGGTGCAGAGCGCGTTGATCGCCGATGGCAAGGAGCCGCTGGCTCCGGCAGCCATGCGTACCCTGCTCAAGGAAACCGCACGCCCGTTCCCGGTGGCCATCCCGTCGGCGACCCCGATCGGTACCGGCATCGTCGACGCCAAGGCCGCACTGGCCAAGGCGCTGGAGGAACCGTGCACCGAGGACTGCGGCCCGGTAGCCACGCCGCTGACCAACAAGGTCGCTGTCGGCGGCCTGTCCGGTGCGACCGGCGGCAGTGCCCTGTACAGCTTCGAAGCGGTGGCGGGCAAATCGCTGAGCGTGATCACCTACGGTGGCAGTGGCAACGTGTCGGTGTACCTGGCCCAGGGCCGCGAGCCCAGCGCGAGCGACAACGATGCCAAGTCCACACGTGCGGGCAACGCCGAAACCGTGCGCGTCAACAAGCCGGTGGCCGGCACGTACTACGTCAAGGTGGTGGGTGAAGCCGCCTACAGCGGGGTGACCATCCTCGCCACGCAGTAATGCCATCGCACTGTCGTAGATGAACTGGCGACGCCCGTCACCCCGCGGTGGCGGGCGTTGTCATTTTTCGAAAGGCGGCGCGATGGCGGCGGAAACCACGGCTTAACTGCTAAAGTCGGGCCGATCGACAGGAGAGTCACGTGAACGCGCTCGCTGCAACCACTGCCGACGACGCCGAGAGCCGCATCCTGGATGCGCTGCTGGCGCGTGGGCGGCTCAAGGAAGGAGACCTGGCCCGGGCGCGGCCGCTGCATGCCGAGGCCGGCGGCAGCCTGCTCGGCCTGCTGGTGCGCCTGGGGCTGGTGTCCGAGCGGGACCAGGCGCAGGCCAGCGCGGATGTGCTGGGCCTGCCACTGCTGGAAGGCAAGCAGGTGCCCGAGACGCCGCCGCAGTCCCTCGCCGAAGGCCTGCCGCTGTCACTGCGCTTCCTCAAGCAGTTCCACGTCTGTCCGCTGGCGCTGGATGAACACGGCGTACGGCTGTGGTTGGCCGATGCCCACGATGTCTACCCGCAGCAGGCCGTGCAGCTGGCACTGGGCGTGCCGGTCACGCCGGTGCTGGGCATGCGGGCGGAGATCGACGATCTGGTCGAGCGCTGGTTCGGCCAGGGCCGCAGCGCGATGGGGGCGATCGTTGAAACCGCCGATGGTGAAGGCGGCGCGGTGGACGACATCGAACATCTGCGTGACCTGGCCTCGGAAGCGCCGGTGATCCGCCTGGTCAACCTGGTGATCCAGCGCGCGGTGGAACTGCGTGCCTCGGACATCCATGTCGAGCCCTTCGAAAGCCGGCTGAAGGTCCGTTACCGCGTCGACGGCGTGCTGGTGGAGGGCGAGAGCCCGCCCGCCAACCTGACCGCCGCGGTCATCAGCCGCATCAAGATCATGGCCCGGCTCAACATCGCCGAGCGCCGCCTGCCGCAGGACGGCCGCATCATGCTGCGCGTGCAGGGCAAGGAGCTGGACCTTCGCGTCAGCACGGTACCGACCGCACACGGCGAGAGCGTGGTGATGCGCCTGCTTGACCGCGAAACCGTGGTGTTCGATTTCCATCGGCTTGGCTTCACCGATGCATTCCTGCCGCAGTTCCGCAAGGTCCTGGAGCAGCCGCACGGCATCCTGCTGGTGACCGGCCCGACCGGTTCGGGCAAGACCACGACGCTGTACACCGCGTTGAGCCAGCTCAATACCGCCGACGTCAAGATCATCACGGTCGAAGACCCGGTCGAGTACCAGATCGAAGGCATCAACCAGATCCAGGCCAAGCCGCAGATCGGCCTGGACTTCGCCAATGCGCTGCGCAGCATCGTGCGCCAGGATCCGGACATCATCATGATCGGCGAAATGCGCGATCTGGAGACCGCGCGCATCGCGATCCAGTCGGCGCTGACCGGCCATCTGGTGCTGTCCACCCTGCATACCAACAATGCCGCCGGTGGCATCACCCGGCTGCTCGACATGGGTGTGGAGGACTATCTGCTGACTTCCACCATCAACGGCATCCTCGCGCAGCGTCTGGTGCGCCGCCTGGAACCGACCCACGCCGAGCGCTACCCGGCGTCACCGGAAGAGATCGATCGTTTCGAGCTGCGCCGCCTGCAGCCGGAGGGGGCGATTCACCTGTACCGGCCGCGTCCCTCGGCACTGGCACCGACCGGCTACCTGGGCCGCACCACCATCATGGAATTCCTGGTGATGAACGACGCGCTGCGGCGCGCGGTGATGCGCCGCGATGGCATGGGCGAGCTGGAGCGCATCGCGCGCGAAGGCGGCATGCGCACCATGTACGAGGATGGCCTGGCCAAGGCCCTTGCCGGGCAGACGACCATTGAGGAAGTCCTGCGTGTGACGGAGGAGAGCTGATGCGCGCCGGAGCCCGGGGCTGACATGCCGAACTACCGCTACAAGGCCCTCAATCCGCATGGCGAGATCTTCGACGGGCAGATGGAAGCGGCCAGCGAGCCCGACCTGATCGCGCGCCTGCAGGACCAGGGGCATCTGCCGATGGAAACCCAGCTGGCCGATGCGGGGTCCATCGGCGGGGGCAGCTGGCGCAATCTGTTCCACCAGCGCCCGCTGCAGGGCCCGGCGCTGCTGCAGTTCACCCAGCAGCTGGCGACCCTGCTCGGCGCCGGCCAACCGCTGGATCGCGCGCTGTCGATCCTGCTGGGCCTGCCCGAGGACGAGCGCTCGCGTCGTGCGATCACCGACATCCGCGACGTGGTGCGCGGTGGTGCGCCGCTGTCGACCGCGCTGGAGCGCCAGCATGGCCTGTTCTCGCGCCTGTACGTGAACATGGTGCGTGCCGGCGAGGCCGGCGGCAGCCTGCACGAGACCCTGCAGCGGCTGGCCGATTACCTTGAGCGTGCGCGTGCGCTGCAGGGCAAGGTGATCAATGCGCTGGTCTACCCGGCCATCCTGCTGGTGGTGGTGGGCGGCGCGCTGCTGTTCCTGCTGGGTTACGTCGTGCCGCAGTTCGCGCAGATGTACGAGAGCCTGGACGTGGCGCTGCCGTGGTTCACCAATGCCGTGCTGCAGCTGGGCCTGTTCGTGCGCGACTGGTGGATCCTGCTGCTGGTGGTACCGGGCGTGCTGGCCCTGCTGTTCGAGCGCAAGCTGCGGCAGCCGGCCTTCCGGCTGGCCCTCGACGGCTGGCTGCTGCAACGGCGCAGCATCGGCCGCCTGCTCGGCGAGCTGGAAACCGCACGGCTGGCGCGCACGCTGGGGACGCTGCTGCGTAACGGTGTGCCGCTGCTGGGTGCGCTGGGCATCGCCCGCAACGTACTGGGCAACCGCGCGCTGGCAGCCGACGTGGATACCGCCGCCGACGAGGTCAAGAACGGTGCGGGCCTGTCGCTGGCACTGTCGCGCGGCAAGCGCTTTCCGCGGCTTGCCCTGCAGATGATCCAGGTCGGCGAGGAATCCGGCGCGCTGGATACCATGCTGCTGAAGGCCGCGGATACCTTCGAGCAGGACAGCGCCCGGCGCATCGATCGCCTGCTGGCGGCGATGGTCCCGGCGATCACCCTTGTGCTGGCTTCGGTGGTCGGTGCGGTCATCGTCGCCGTGCTGGTCCCGCTGTACGACCTGACCAATGCCATCGGTTGACGATGGACTCTTCCGCACTTCGACCCAACGCAACCGAAAGGACCGATCATGATCGCTAACCGTCGACCCATCCGCCTGTCCTTCACCGCCGCGCGGCACCAGTCGGGCATGAGCCTGCTGGAGATCATCATCGTCATCGTGTTGATCGGCGCGGTGCTGACCCTGGTGGCCAGCCGCGTGCTGGGCGGTGCCGACCGGGGCAAGGCCAACATCGCCAAGGCGCAGGTGCAGACCGTGGCATCCAAGATCGACAACTACCAGATCGATACCGGCAAGCTGCCGGGCGCGCTCACCGATCTGGTGACCGCACCGGCCGGCGTTGGCGGTTGGCTCGGCCCGTACGCCAAGCCGGCCGACCTCAACGATCCGTGGGGGCACGCGCTGGAGTACCGCGCACCCGGCGAAGGCCAGCCGTATGAGCTGATCAGCCTGGGCAAGGACGGCAAGGCCGGTGGCAGCAGCGTCGATGCCGACATCCGCTACCAGCCGTAATCCCGCATGACGTATTTCCTGCCGCGCCGGTTGCCCCGACCGCGCCTGCACGGCAGGCGCCCGGCGGGGCTGTCGCTGCTGGAGATGCTGCTAGTGATCGCGCTGATCGCGGCCATCGGCCTGATCACCGCGGCGGGACTGTCGCGTGGCTTCGCCGGCATGCAGCTGCGCAGCGCCGGCAAGGACATCGCCAACCAGCTGCGCATGGTGCGTGCACAGGCGATCGCGCGCGGCGAACCGCAGCGGTTCGTGATCGAGCCGGCACGGCATCGCTGGCAGGGGGCGAACCAGCGCCAGGGTGAAGTGCCGGCACAGCTGACGGTGCGTTTCGAAGGTGCGGCGCAGCTGGCCACTGCACCGGGGCAGGGCGTGATCGAGTTCCATCCCGATGGCGGTTCCAGTGGCGGCCGCATCCGCCTGCAGCGTGATGCCGCTGAATGGCGCATCGATGTCGGCTGGTTGACCGGTGAAGTCCGCTCCGGCCCATGGCAGGCGCAGTGATGCGGCGGGCGCGCGGTTTCACGCTGCTGGAGGTGATCGTGGCCTTCGCTCTGCTCGGGCTGGCGCTGACCCTGCTGTTGGGCAGCCTGTCCGGCGGTGCCAGGCAGGTGCGCGAGGCCGAACTGCGCACGCGCGCCGTCCTGCATGCGCAATCGCTGCTGGCTGCGGCGGGCGTGGATGCGCCGCTGCAGGTGGGGCAGCAGCAGGGCGACTGGGAAAACGGGCGCTATCGCTGGGAGCTGCAGGTGCAGCCCTGGACCGAGCCACGCGCCGGCAACGCCGCGGCCACGCAGTCGCCGGGTGCCCCGTGGCTGGCCGAACTGCAGTTGCAGGTGCGGTGGGGCGATGGCGAGCGCGAACAGCTGCGCTGGCGCAGCCTGCGCCTGCTGCCGCCGGACCTGGAGCGCGCGCGATGAAGCGGAGCGCTGCGGGATTCACTCTGGTTGAGGTGATGCTGGCGACCGTGCTGCTTGCCGGTGGCCTGGCGCTGGCGTTCGCCAGCGTGCGCTCGGCGATGGCGGTCAGCCAGCGGGGTGAACAGATCGCCGCCGAAAGCGAGCGGATGCGCGCGGTGCAGGCCCTGCTGCGGCGACAGCTGGCCGGGGCGATGCGCAGCCCGCTGGAAGTGCCAGACCCGACCCGCGAGCCGGTGTTCTTCCTGGGCGAAGAGCAACGGATGCTGTTCGTCGCCGATCTGCCAGGCTACCTCGGACGCGGCGGGCCCTATCTGCATGCGCTGCAGGTGGACGGCAAGGCCGGGCAGCAGCGTCTGCTGCTGGACTTGGTCCTGCTGCAGGAGGGCGAGCGCATCGCCGAAACGCCACCACGCCCGCCCGAGGTGCTGGTGGATGGCCTGCAAGCGGTGGAGATGCGCTATCGCGGCATCGATGCCGGCAGCGGGCAGATGACCGAGTGGCTGCCGCGCTGGGAAGACACCCGTCGCCTGCCTCTGCTGGTGGAACTGCGGATCGTGCCGGTCCGTGGTGCCGCATGGCCGCCCCTGGTGGTGGCCCCCCGCCTGGGCGGCGGTGGAGGGGGGCGTTGATGCGGTCGCGCGGGGCCGCACTGGTGCTGGTGCTGTGGTTGATCGCGCTGATGACCGCACTGGTCGGCGCGTTCGCGCTCAGCGCCCGCGTCGAGCATCTGCAGGAGCGCGTGCTCGACGACGATGCACGTGGCCAGGAGCGTGCCCGTGCGGGACTTGAGTACGCACTGATGCGGCTGTCACCGGATCCGCTGCGCGCGCCGTGGCAGGCCGATGGTCGCACCTATCGCTGGCAGTTCGACGGTGCCCGCATCGAGATCCAGGTGCTGGACGAGAACGGCAAGATCAACCTGAACCTGGCCGACGTGGCGCTGCTGACCGCATTTCTGCAGGCACTTGGCGAACCGGTGGACAACGCGCGTCAGCTGGCCGGCGCGATCGTCGACTGGCGTGACGAGGACAGCCTGCTGCAGCCCGGCGGCGGTGCCGAGGCACAGGATTACGCTGCGGCCGGGCTGCCGTATGGGCCACGCAACAAGCGCTTCGAGACGCTGGGCGAACTGCAGCGGGTGCTGGGCATGAACGGGCCGCTGTACCGGAAGATGCTGCCGCACCTGACCCTCTACAGCCGCCAGGCGCGACCGGATCCGCGATTCGCCAGCGCTCCCGTGCTGACCGCGCTGGGCCTGGATGCCGACCTCGTGCTGGCGCAGCGGAACCAGCCGGAGCGTGACGGCGATCCGGCGGATGGATCTTCAGCGCTTGCCAGCAGCAGCGGCACCTATAGTATCGAGTCCCGTGTCATCGACAGCAGTGGACGCAGGTCGGTGTTGCAGGCAGTGGTTCGCAATGGCTCCGGGGGGATTCCCGGGCGGTCCTACACAGTGCTTCGCTGGGAGCAGGGAATGACGGCAAGATGACGGCTTGGCAGGACAGTCTGCGGCAGGTGCAGGGCCAGATCGGTCCTGGCGCCGGCCGTTTCCTGCGCTGGTGGCGGCACTCGTTGCTGGCGTGGGTGCCGGCGCGTTGGCAATGGGCGCTGGGCTGGGCCCAGGCACGGTTGCTGGTGCAGCGCGAGGGTGACCAGCTGCAGGTCTGGCGCGAAGCGGGCGAGCGCCGCGAGGCGGTGGTCACCCTGCCATGGCCTTCGTCTCCGGCTGCACTGGATCGCGTGCTGGAGCCGCGCCTGCGCAGCCTGCCGCGATTCTGGCTGCTGCCGGTGGAACGGGTCCTGCGGCGCACCCTGCGGCTGCCGGCGGCGGCCGGCGACCGGCTGCACGCGGTGGTCGGTTATGAGATCGACCGGCAGACCCCGTTCGAGGCCAGCCAGGTCAGCTATGACGTGCGTGAACTGGGCGCGGCAGGGGAAGGCCAGCTGCAGGTCGAACTGGTGGCCTGGCCGCTGCGCCAGATGGAGGCCTGGCGTGCCAGCGTGGGCGAGTGGGGCGATGCCCTGGCCGGCGTCGACGCGATCGATGCACAGGCTGGCACGCTGCAGGTCAACCTGTTGCCGAGCGCCCAGCGCCAGTCGCGGCCCGATCCGATGCGGCGCTGGAACCTGCTGCTGGCCCTGGCCGCGCTGGTGATGCTGGTACTGGCTGGACTGCAGTTGCTGGACAACCGCCGCGCCGCCGCCGACGCACTGCGTGCGGACGTCGAACGCAGCGCGCGCAGTGCCCGGGGTGTCGCCAGTGAACGCGCCCAGCTGCAGGCACTGATCGACGGCGCGGCCTTCCTGGAGTCGCAGCGCCGCCAGCATGCCGGCACGGTGGAAATCTGGAACGAGCTGACCCGCCGTCTGCCCGAAGGCACCTATCTGGAGAAGCTGGCCATCGAGAACAACGGCCTGCAGCTGATCGGGCTCAGCCGCGAAGCCTCGCAGCTGGTGCAGCTGCTGCAGGATGCTCCGCAATGGCGCAAGGTCAACCTGACCGGTGTGCTGCAGGCGGACGGCGCCGGCAGCGGCCGGGATCGCTTCACCATGACTGCCGAACTTCAGCCGTTGCCCGCGGCGGCACCGGCAACGCCGACAGCAGCGACTCCGGAGGCGGCCGATGCCAAGCGCACGCCGTGACCGCTGGCTGGCGCTGGCGCTGCTGCTGGCGGTGCTGGGCCTGGCTTACCTGTTGCTGGTGCACCCTTGGTTCACCCAGCCGCTGCGCGAGATCGATGCCGATGTCGCGGCCCTGCGCGAGCGCCAGCAGCGCGTGCAGGCGCAGCTGCAGCAGCAGCCCCAGATCGAACAGCGGCTGCGCGCCACCCGTGAAGCCTTGCAACGGCAACCCGGCTTCCTGCAGGAGGCCACCGCCGAAGCCGCGGCCGCCGCGCTCGGCGCGCGCCTGCAGGATGCGGTGGCCACTGCAAGCCCCGGCAACCGCAGCTGCACCATCAGCAATCGCACGCCGCTGACCGACAATCGCCGTGATGCCGAGTTCGTCCGTGTCGCCATGCAGGTACGCCTGCGCTGCGGCGTGGCGGAACTGGCGACCGTGCTGCACAGCCTGGAAACCGGCAGCCCGCGGTTGTTCGTGGACAACCTCAATCTCATCGCGCAGCGCTTCCAGCAGTCGCCGAACGAATCCGGGCTGGGCCTGGACGTCTCCTTCGAACTGGCCGGCTACCTGTTGCGCGGTGCCGCCAGTGGCGCTGCGGCAGTACCTCCCGCAGCGGAGCCCGCCGCGGCCGCCCCGGCCCCGGTCGAGCCGCCGCCACCGGCGGCCGCCGAGGGAGAGGAGGTCGCCGATGAAACGTGAGCCCATCAGCCTGCGCACCGGTTTCCTGCTGGCCCTGGCCGGCTGGTCCGCCGCGATATGGCTGGCCACCGGTTTCGGACTGGGCAGTCGCCTGCCGGCCGGCGGGGCCGACGCCGACCCCGCGGCAGCACTGCCGGTGCTGCCGGCGTTCGCTCCGGAACGGATGGCCAGTGCGGACAGCTACAGCGCCATCGCCGCGCGTCCGCTGTTCGCCGAAGACCGCAGGCCGCGCCCTTACCTGCTGGGCGGCAGTGAACCCAGCGCCAGTGCCGCATTGCGCCTGACCGGTGTGCTGCTCACGGACGACTTCGGCCTGGCCACGTTCAGTACGGAGCAGAACCGCTCGCTGCGCCTGCGCCTCAATGGTGACGCGGTCGACGGTTGGCAGCTGGTCGCGCTGCAGCCCCGCCAGGCGACGGTGATCGGCCCGGGCGGCAGCCAGGTGCTGGAACTTGCCGTGTTCAACGGGCAGGGCGGGGAGCCACCGACGGTCCTGCGCGGCAGTGCCGGTGCACCCGCACCGGGCGTGCCGGTGCCACCGCCGGTAGTGCCGCTGCCGGCGCAGGCCGCGCCGGCACAGGCGGCGACCGCACCGCAACGTGCAGCCGACGCCACACCCGCGCCGGCGTCTGCTGCCGCACCCCCGCCGCCGGCCAACAGCAACGGGCCCAGCGAAGCGCAGATGCAGGCCATCCGCGAGCGCATCCAGGCCCGCCGCCGCCAGCTGCAACAACAACAGCAACAGCACCAACAGTCGCCGCCGCCTTCGGGCAATGGCGCCAACCGGTAGAGTGAGAGCATGAGCCTGCGTTTTCTTCCTTGGTCCTTCGTGCTCGCGCTGCTGGTGGGCTGCGGTACCGTCTCCAGCCCCCATGTGCAGCGCAAGGGCGCCCTGCAACCTGCGGCCAGCGCCGGCCAGGCCGCAGCGGACGTCCAGGCCGATGCGGCGGCCGACAGCCAGGGGGCACCGCAGGCGGTCATCCGCCGTGGCACCGGCACGATGATCAATCGCGAGGCCGCGCGCGCACCGTCGCCGGCATTGCATGCGGCCGGCACCGGCAGCGCCACGTTCAACTTCGAGGGCGAATCGCTGCATGCCGTGGTCAAGGCGATCCTCGGTGACATGCTGGGCCAGAACTATGTGATCGCGCCGGGGGTGCAGGGCACGGTCACGTTGGCCACGCCCAAGCCGGTCTCGCCGGCACAGGCGCTGAACCTGCTGGAGATGGTGCTGGGCTGGAACAACGCGCGCATGGTGTACAGCGGCGGGCGCTACAACATCGTTGCCGCCGACCAGGCGCTGGCCGGCACTGTCGCGCCGAGCACCGCACCGGCCTCCAGCGCGCGCGGTTTCGAGGTCCGGGTGGTGCCGCTGCAGTTCATCTCCGCCACCGAGATGAAGAAGGTGCTGGAGCCGTACGCGCGGCCCAACGCCATCGTCAACGTCGACAGCGGCCGCAACGTGATCACCCTCGGCGGCACCCGTGCCGAGCTGGAGAACTACCTGCGCACGGTCGAGATCTTCGATGTGGACTGGCTGTCGGGCATGTCGGTGGGCGTGTTCCCGATCACGTCCGGCAAGGCCGAGCAGGTTGCCAGCGACCTGGAGAAGGTGTTCGGCGAGGAAAGCAAGACGCCCAGCGCCGGCATGTTCCGCTTCCTGCCGCTGGAAAACGCCAACGCGGTCCTGGTGATCACCCCGCAGGTGCGCTACCTGGACCAGATCCAGCAATGGCTGGACCGCATCGATACGGCCGGTGGCAGTGCTCGCCTGTTCTCCCATGAGCTGCGCTACATCAAGGCGCGCGATCTTGCCGAGCGGCTCAGCGAGGCGTTCGCCAGCAGCGGCAAGCGGGGCGGCTCGAGCCCTGCATCGCTGGCCCCGGGTGCCATTCCGTCGCAGCTGGACAGCGACAGCGACCGTGGCATCGACAGCAACAACAGCAGCAGCTTCGGCTCGACCCCGGGCAGCAGTTCCAGTGGCGGTAATGGCAGCTTGAACCTGCCGCAGCGCCAGTCCGGCAACGTCAGCGTCAGCCTGGAAGTGGAAGGCGACCGGGTCGGCGTGTCGGCGGTGGAGGAAACCAATACGCTGCTGGTGCGCGCGACGCCGCAGGCCTGGCGCTCGATCCGCGAGGTGATCGAGAAGCTGGACGTGATGCCACTGCAGGTACATATCGAAGCCCAGGTGGCCGAGGTCGCTCTGGATGGCGACCTGAAGTACGGCGTGAACTGGTTCTTCGACAACGCCGTGGCCGGGCGTGCACTGACCGGAGCCTTGAGCGGTGTGACCTTGCCGGCCGCGGCGGGTGGCTCCTGGAGCAGCTTCGCCGGTGCTGCGACCGGCGGCGAAGGCCTGGGTTGGGCGTTCACCGGCCACAATGGTGCAGCGGTGGTGAGCGCGCTGGACAAGGTCACCGATGTGCGACTGCTGCAGACCCCGTCGGTGTTCGTGCGCAACAACGCCGAGGCCACGCTCAACGTGGGTGACAAGGTGCCGATCAGCACCACCACGGTGAACACCGGCGTCGGCACCAGCAGCTACAGCTCGGTGCAGTACATCGATACCGGCGTGATCCTGAAGGTGCGCCCGCGCGTGACCCGCGACGGCACGGTGTTCCTGGACATCGTGCAGGAGGTCAGCAGCGCGTCGGATGTGCCGGAGAACTGCAATCCGCAGGAGCGCAACTGCAACCCGCGCATTTCCACCAAGAAGCTGGCTACCGAGGCCGCCGTACAGAGCGGCGACACCATCATGCTGGCCGGCCTCATCACCGACTCGGCCACCGATGGCAGCAGCGGCATTCCCGGCCTGAGCCGGGTTCCGGTGATCGGCGCACTGTTCGGGCAGAAGAGCCGCACCAGCCGTCGTTCGGAGGTGATCGTGCTGCTGACGCCCAGCATCGTTCGCAATGCGCAGGAAGCGCGCACGTTGACCGACGAGTACAGCGAGCGTTTCCGGGCGATGGAGCCGCTGAACCAGCCGCGCGCAAAGAAGTAGGGGGTTACGGCGGGGCGACGCCCGCCGTTTCCATGAACCCTGCTTCGGCTCCGGCCTCTGCACGTGCCGGGTGCAACCCGGCCAACACCCTCCCGGTGCTACGCTGTGGCCACCGACAACCACGGAGGCGGGATGGGGGCGATCGTGTTGTTGCCGCTGTGCGTGGACGATGCGGCGCTGGACCGGTGTCTGGCCGCACTTGATGCCGGTACGGCACCGGGTACCGCGGTCTGGTTGGCCGACGATGCCCAGACCGGACCACGCGCTCAGGCGGTCGTCGAGCACTGGCTGGCGAACACGCCACTGCAGGCCGAGTACACCCGCCGCGCCCGGCCGCTGGGCGAGGTGGCCCATCTGGATGAAATGCTGCGTGCCTGCGAGGGGCTCGATGTGGCCGTGCTGGCACCGGACAGCGTACCGGCGCCGGGATGGCTGCAGCAGCTGCAGGACGCCTTCGCCCGCGATGCGGCCATTGCCACCGCCACGCCCTGGTGCAATGCAGGCGAGACCGCGGCCTGGCCCCGGCTGGGCGAGATCAATGCCGAGCCCACCGATACTGCGCTGCTGGCGCAGACCTGCGCCGCACTGCCGACCCTGCACCCGGAGCTGCCATCGGCGGTCACGCATGCGGTACTGGTGCGCGGCAATGCACGTCGCCGTGCCGGCGGACTGGACGTGGAAAGCTACGCCGGCTGGAACGCTGCGCTGGTCGATCTGAGCCTGCGCATGGCGGGCCTGGGCTGGCGCAACGTGCTGTGCGAGAACGCGTTCGTCAGCCGCGCCGGCGAAGCGGTCAGCCGCGATGGCGATCTGGAGGCGTTGGCCGCGCGGTGGCCTGGCTGGGTGCCACGCCTGGCCGACTTCCTGATGCACGATCCGCTGCTCGAACTGCGCGCGGACCTGCAGCAGCGGATGCGGCAGGCGATAATGCCGCGCGAACAGGGCGATCTGTTCGTCCCGTCCGCGTCGGAGCCAACCGCTTGAATGCCGCCATTGCCGCCATCGTCGTTACCTACCAGAGCGGCAGCACCATCGATGCCTGCCTGTCGCGGCTGCGCCAGTCGCAGGATGTGGCGGAAATCCGGGTGATCGACAACGGTTCGGTGGATGGCACGCTGGATATCGTGCAGCGGCACGCCAGCCACGACCCGCGCGTGCGCTTCATCGGCAACCCGGACAATCCGGGCTTCGCCGCCGCCAACAACCAGGGCGCGGCCGATTCGCACAGCCCGTGGCTGGCGTTCATCAACCCGGACCTGATGGTCGAGCCGGAAACCCTGGCCAGGCTGCGCGATCGCGCACACGTGCTCGGTGACTGTCTGCTCGGGGTCGAGCAGGTGGATGAGCACGGCCATGCCGATGAGGCGGTGCGCCGCCGTGATCCGGATTTCCTGGCCATGCTGCGCTCGCCGGGCAGCGGCTCGAAACTGGCTATTCCGCGCGATCCGGCAAAGACGCTGCAGCCGGTGCCGGCGCTGTCCGGCGCGCTGCTGCTGATGCCGCGGACGCTGTTTGATCGTCTCGGTGGCTGGGACGCCGGTTACCGGTTGCACGCCGAGGACCTGGACCTGTGCCGGCGCGCGCGTGAGGCGGGCGCGGTGGTGGCGATCGCCAACGACCTGCAGGTCACCCATGTCCGCGGCGTGTCCAGCCGTTCGCGGCCCTTCTTCGTCGAGTGGCACAAGCACCGCGGATTGTGGCGTTACTTCCGCAGGTTCGAGGCGCCACAGCGCTCGTTGCTGGTGCAGGTGGCGGTCTGGGGGGCGATCTGGGCACACGCGCTGCTGCTGGTGCCGAGACTGCTGCGCAGATCCCTGTAGTGTCGAGCGTGTCCGGCGGCGGCGCGCATGGGCGGGCCCCCCGGTTCACCCCGCCGGGCGCATAATCCGCCTCATGCCTATCATCCAGTCCCTGCTCGACACCGATCTGTACAAGTTCACCATGATGCAGGCGGTGCTGCACCAGCATCCCGGCGCCCAGGTGCAGTACCGGTTCAAATGCCGCACGCCCGGCATCGACCTGGCCCGCTTCATCGACCAGATCGATGAAGAGATCGACCACCTGTGCAGCCTGCGCTTCAGCGACGCCGAGCTGGATTACATGCGTGGCCTGCGCTTCGTGAAGCCCGATTTCGCCGATTTCCTCGGCCTGTTCCACCTGGACCGCAAGTACATCCAGCTGCGTGCCTCGACCCGGGTGCCCGGCGAGATCGAACTGGACATCACCGGGCCCTGGCTGCATACGATCCTGTTTGAAGTGCCGCTGCTGGCCATCATCAACGAAGTCTGGTTCCGCAACACCACCACGCCCGACTTCGCCGAGGGCGAGCGCCGCCTGCAGGCCAAGGCCGCGCTGCTGCGCGACACCCCCGGCTTCGAGCAATGCCGCATCGCCGACTATGGCAGCCGCCGTCGCTACTCGCGCGACTGGCATGCGCGCCTGCTGCCGCTGCTGCGCGATGCGCTCGGCCCGCAGCTGGTCGGCACCAGCAACGTGCATTTCGCCCGGCTGTACGGCATGACCCCGCACGGCACGATGGCGCACGAGTACCTGCAGGCATTCCAGGCGCTGGGGCCGCGGCTGCGCGATTCGCAGGTGGCGGCATTGGAGTCATGGGCACGCGAGTACCGCGGTGACCTGGGCATCGCGCTGTCCGACGTGGTCGGCCTGGACGCCTTCCTGCGCGACTTCGACATGTATTTCTGCAAGCTGTTCGACGGCGTGCGCCATGACTCGGGCGATCCGTTCGACTGGGGCGACCGCATGCTGGCGCATTTCCAGCAGCGCCGGGTCGATCCGCGCAGCAAGGTGCTGGTGTTCAGCGATGGGCTCGACATCGCCAAGGTGATGCGCCTGTACGACTATTTCCGCGGTCGCTGCCAGGTGGCCTTCGGCGTCGGCACCCACCTGACCAACGATCTAGGCCCGACGCCATTGAACATCGTCATCAAGATGGTCCGCTGCAACGGCCAGCCGGTGGCCAAGCTCAGCGATTCGCCGGGCAAGAGCATGTGCGACGACCCCGGCTACCTGGCCTACCTGCGCCAGGTCTTTGAACTGCCGGACCCGGCTTAAAGGTAGTCGACCACCACCAGGTAGGCGCCCCGCAGCGGTTGCTGCTGCGGCGCTTCCACGCGGTAGCGCTCGGAGAAGGCGATGTCGCCGACGCGCATGGCGCTGGCCGACACGGCCAGCTGCTGGCCATGGCGCTTGCCATCGCGCAGCGTCGCGGCCTGGCTGTCGCCCACCGCGGTCACCGCCACCGTCGAGCCCTTGGCTGACGGCGGGCAGGCCGCCAGGCTCAGCTCGCCCTGGGACAGGGCCGTCGTGCAACCCGGCTCGGCGATGCGGCCGCTGAACCGGATGCTGCCACTGCTGGCCTGGGCCAGCGCACTGACGGACATCAGGGCCACGCACAGCAGAAGGGAAGTCCTCATGACACGTTCTCTGGTTCGGTGTGTCCTAGTTAGCGACAGCTCCGGACGGCCTTTAATAGGCAAAATCCGAATCTGCTAGGGCCATCACCAACAAAGAGTGATGCGCATCAAATAAGGCGCTGGCCGGCTGAAAACAGCCTCTTTCAGGCGCGCCCGCCACCGGGGTCGAAGACGTCATCTGCTGTCGTTCCCCCACTTTTGCTGGCCCGCGCCAATTCCCCATCGGCCGCCAAGCCAAAAGTGCCTATCACGTCACATTTGTGGCGTCAATAAACCATCGTTCAGAAAAATAATGGGACTTTCATCACAGTTCTGCATATACTTGCGTCACGGATTCAGGGGCAGGTATGTCCGAATCCGGCCACAGGTGAGACGCAAGGATGGGTCTTGAAGCCCGGCAGTGCTCCTTGCTTCCTCCTCTACTTCCATCTCTTCAGTAGGGTTAGGTAAAAGCAATGCACAAGATCAACATCATCGCGGCTCTCATGCTGGCCGCTGCTCCGCTGGCCGCCAACGCTGCCGACGGCACCATCACCTTCAATGGCAAGGTGACCGACAAGACCTGCACCATCTCGACCCCGGGCGGCAAGGACTTCGCCGTTACCCTGCCGACCGTGTCCAAGAACACCCTGGCCACCGCCGGTGCCGTCGCGGGCCGTACCCCGTTCGCCATCAACCTGACCAAGTGCAGCGCCGGCAACGTCGCCACCTACTTCGAGCCGGGTTCGACCGTTGACTTCAACAGCGGCCGCCTGATCAACCAGGCTTCGGCCAACGCTGCCGGCAACGTGCAGCTGCAGCTGCTGGGCTCGAACAACCAGTTCCTGCCGGTGAAGGCCGCAGGCACCGGTCTGGCCCAGGACAACTCGCAGTGGGTGACCGTTGCCACCGACGGCACCGCCAACCTGAACTACTACGCCGAGTACTACGCCACTGCCGCCGCCACCCCGGGCGACGTCACCAGCAGCGTCAAGTACACGATCATCTACAACTGATCATCGCCGTACCCGCACTGGCCGGCGTACGCGCCGGCCAGCGCTCCGCGGCCCCTGGCCACACACCTCGAGCGTAGTACTTCCGATGAAAGCTCTCTTTCCCCGGGCGCTGCTGCTGGCAGCGTCGACGCTGCTCTTCTGCCAGGAAGCCATGGCAGGCGTGGTGGTCAATGGCACGCGTGTGATCTATCCGGCGCAGTCGCGCGAAGTCACCGTGCAGGTCGACAACGTGGGCGACTCGCCCGCGCTGGTGCAGGCCTGGATCGACAGTGGCGACGCCAACCAGACGGCCGACACCAGTGATGCCCCGTTCGTGCTGACGCCGCCGATCAGCCGCGTCGAGCCGGGCCGCAGCCAGGCGCTGCGCCTGATCTTCTCCGGCGCGCAGCTGCCGACCGATCGCGAGTCGGTGTTCTGGCTGAACGTGCTGGACGTGCCGCCGTCGCCGGACAACGCCGAGAACGGTGAGCAGAACTACCTGCAGGTCGCGTTCCGTTCGCGCCTGAAGCTTTTCTATCGGCCGCAGGGCCTGAAGGGCGTCGCCAACGACGCACCGGCAGCCCTGCGCTGGACCCGCAGCGGTGACCGCCTGCGGGTGGAGAACCCGAGCCCCTTCCACGTGACCCTGGCCGAAGTGCATGCCGTGACCGGCAGCAGCGAAAAGGCGGTCGAGGACAAGGGAACGATGGTCGCACCGAAGCAGAACCTGGAGTTCGCCGCACCGGCGGGCACCACCGAGGTGCGCTTCATCACCATCAACGATTACGGCGGTCGGGTGGAGCACAAGGTCCGCCTCGACAGCACCGGGGGCTGAACGCGCCGCGCTGGCCAGGGCCTGCGCATCCCGCCACCGCCGCCGTGCGGCGAATTGAAGGAATGTCAGTGTGATCGGAAACAGATTGACATTGTCGATCCATCAGGCGCTTTGCCTGTTGGCTGCCGGCGTGGCCTGCCCAGGATGGGCGCTGGCTGCCCCGGCCAATCTCGGCGAACAGGCGCTGATGGCGCAGACTGGGGCGGCGACCGCGCGTGCGCCGGAGTCGGCGCAGTTCAACTCCAGCTTCCTCTCCGGCCAGGCCAAGCAGGTCGATCTGGCGGCCTTCAGCAACGGCAATCCGATGGTCGCCGGCACCTATCGCGTGGACGTCTACGTCAATGGCGCCTGGCAGGGCCGCCGCGACGTGCAGTTCAAGGCGGATGCACAGGGGCGCGTCGATGCCTGCCTGGCGCTGCCGATGCTCGAGGAAATGGGCGTGGACAGCGAGGCGGTGCTGCTGCAGCAGGATCCGTCGGTGCCGACCGATACCTCCACGTGCGTGCCGGTGCAGCAGCGCATGGCCAATGCCTATGGCGTCTATGACAGCGGCAACCTGCGTTACGACCTGAGCATCCCGCAGGTGTTCCTGCGCCGCGAAGCGCGTGGCTACGTCAACCCCGCGCTGTGGGACCGCGGCATCAACGCCGGCTTCGTCGGCTACAGCTTCAATGCCATCGACAGCGACAGCCGCGTCGAAGGCGGACAGCGCAACCGCAGCGCCTATCTGGGCCTGAATGCCGGCCTGAACCTGGGTGGCTGGCAGTTCCGCCACGATTCCAACCTGACCTGGACCGAGGGCGACGGCCGCCACTGGCAGAGCATCGCCACCTACGCCCAGCGCGGCATCCCGAAGATCCGCGGCATGCTCACTGTAGGCGAGGCCTACACCACCGGCGAACTGTTCGAGTCGATCGGATACCGGGGTGCCAGCCTGGCCAGTGACGACCGCATGCTGCCCGATTCGCTGCGCGGCTACGCGCCGGTGGTGCGCGGCATCGCCGAGACCAATGCGCGGGTGGAAGTCCGGCAGAACCAGCAGCTGATCTATTCCTCCACCGTATCGCCGGGCAGCTTCGTCATCGACGATCTGTACCCGACCGGTTACGGCGGTGACCTGGAAGTGAGCGTGATCGAGGCCGATGGCCGCCGCCGCGAGTTCAAGGTGCCGTTCGGTTCGGTGCCGCAGATGCTGCGCGAAGGCGTCTCCCGCTACTCGGTGACCGCCGGCCAGGTCCGCAACGAGCTGCTGCGCGATGAACCCTGGCTGGCGCAGGGTACCTACCAGCGCGGCATCGGCAACCAGCTGACCCTGTACGGCGGCAGCGCGCTGAGCGAAGGCTACGTTTCACTGCTGTACGGCATTGGCCTGTCCACCCGGATCGGTGCGTTCGCGGCCGATGTCACCCATGCCCGCACGTCGTTCAACCACTACGGCGACCACACCGGCGCCAGCGTGCGCCTGAGCTACAGCAACATGATCGGCGAAACCGGGACCAACCTGACCCTGGCCGCCTATCGTTATTCGACCGAAGGCTACTACAGCCTGCAGGACGCCCTGTACGGACGCGACGCGGATGATCGCGGCATCGACCCGACCACCCGTGGCCGCCAGCGCAGCCAGTTCCAGCTGACCTTGAACCAGCCGCTGGGACGCCGTGCCGGTGCGCTGTACGTCACCGGTTCGGTGCGTGACTTCTACGACCGTTCCGGCACCTCCAAGCAGTACCAGGTGGGCTACAACAACGCCTGGCGCTCGGTGAACTACGGTTTCTCGGCACTGCGCACCGAAGAAGGCATCCTCGGCCGGGCCGACACCCAGTACCTGTTCTCGATGAGCGTTCCGCTGGGCCGCGGGACCCATCCGGTGTCGTTCAGCGCCGACCTGGGCGCGCGTGACCGTGGTGGCTACGACAACAGCCGCGTGGGCATCACCGGTTCGGCCGGCGTCGACAACAACTTCAGCTACGGCGTGGCCCTGTCCGATTCCCGCGAGGGCAACACCACCGCGGTCGGCAACGCCGAGTACCGCAGCCGCTACACCGCGTTGAACGCGACCTACAGCCATTCCAGCGATTTCCGCCAGGCATCGGTGGGCGCCAACGGCAGCGTGGTCATGCATCCGGGCGGCGTCACCTTCACTCCGCAGCGTGGCGATACCATGGTGCTGGTCGAGGCGCCGGGCGCGCGCGACGCGCAGGTGACCAACGCACCGGGCCTGCGCATCGATGGTCGCGGCTACGCCGTGGTGCCGTACGTATCGCCGTACCGCCTGAACACCGTGACCCTGGATCCGCAGGGCATGGCGCATGACGTCGAGCTGGAAAGCAGCAGCCAGTCGGTTGCACCGTTTGCCGGTGCCATCAGCTACCTGCGCTTCGATACCCGCAAGGGCAACGCGCTGCTGATCCAGGTGCGCAATCCCGATGGCCGCACCCTGCCGTTCGGCGCACAGGTCAAGGACGAGCAGGGCCAGCCGGTGGGCATGGTCAGCCAGGGTGGCCGCCTGTATGTGCGCAGCGAGCAGGATCACGGCCGACTGCAGGTGGAGTGGGGCGCCGGCGCCGACCAGCGCTGCACCGTCGACTACCAGGTTCCGGCGGGCGCCGATGCGTCCAAGACCGGCTTCATCCCGCTGGAGGCAGCATGCCGATGATTCATTCCCGTGGCCGCAAGGCGCTGGCCGCACTGGCCGTGCTCACGGGCGCCCTCGTGGCGGCGCCTGCGTTTGCCAGTTGCTACATCACCCAGTCCGGGTTCCAACCCCAAGACGTGACCATGGACATGGGCCAGATCGTGATTCTTCCCAGCACCCCGGTCGGCGGCGTGATCAAGGAACTCATTGTCAACATCAATCAACGCAACAGCGTCGCTTACTGCGATAGCCGGGGCGGCAACGCCAGCGGTCGCTTCGTCAATGCGGCACAGCAGACGCCGGTACCAGGATTCAGCAACGTATACGCAACCGACGTGGCAGGTGTTGGCATTCGCGTCTATCGCGATTCCGGTGATATCCAGACCTACTATCCTCACACGCTGATCCTGCGAAGCAATACCAACCTCTCGTTGAGCGGAGGCCGCTTCCGTGTCGAACTGATCAAGACAGCAGCTCAGACAGGATCGGGCGTTATCGCGCCGAATGGACGTTTCACCACCTATTACTACGATGGCGATGGTGCCAGCCGGCCGGTGCTGACCTCCACCTTCAAAGGATCGGGCACGACCGTGGTCAGCCCGACCTGCGAGGTGGACGCCGGCAGCCGCAACATCGCGGTGGATTTCGGCAGTGTCCCCAACACCTCGTTCACCGGCGTCGGTTCGCGCGCGGTCAACCGTGACTTCGACATCCGCCTGAACTGCCAGGGCAGCAATATTGCTGCCTACCAGAGCAAGATCGGCATCCGCCTGGATGCCGACCAGGACAGCTCCAACATGCCGGGCGTGCTGAAGCTCAGCGCGGCTGCCAACAGCGCGACCCGCATCGGCATCCAGATGGTCCAGCGCGATGGCACCACCGAGCGCGAAGTGCGCTTCGGCCAGGCGATCAATGTCGGCACCACCATACCGGGCACCAGCACCATGACCCTGCCGCTGCGCGCCCGCTATGTACAGACCCAGGCCGGTACCGTCGGTGCCGGTGTCGCGAACGGACAGGCGACTTTCACCATCCAGTACGAGTAGCGGCCAACGGCCGTTCCACCGCTGCGCTGCACCCCAACGTTGCCTGTTCCGCAGGCGACGTTGACTGCGTCTTGATCCCGGAAATACCAAGATCGGAGCTGCCATGAACGTATCGCAGCACGAGTGTGATGCGCGTCATGAAATTCGAGTCACCCAACACAGCACCTCCGCTGCCGCAGCGTCGGCTCGGCTGAGGTCCGCTGAAAGGACCCGGCATGACAGCGCCCCATCTTGCCATCGCCGGATTGCCGCCCGAGTTCGTCGAGATGCACGGCGGTGGGCTGTACTGGGTCGTCGCGGCCGGAAGCGCGCCGGCCGACCTGGTTGGCGCAGGTGTGCTGGGTTCGGCCAGCGACGTGCAGGACGCCGTGCTGGCGACGCTGGGGCGCGGCGCCGATGCGATGCTGGCCGAGCTGCCGCCGGGGGAGGGGCCGGCGCGGTTGCGTCTGTTCCGTTCCTCGGCCGCTGCCATGCAGCGGACCCTGCGCGGTCTGGCGGTTGATCTTCCCCGCGCGGCCACCGCCGCGACCCGCCTGTGCATGGTGCAGTTTCCGCTGGCGGCGCTGGAAGGCTGGAGCGATGCCCGGCTGGCGGCATGGAACCGGCAGCTGCAAGCCTGGGCGGAGCAGGCCGGCACGGTGCTGCTGCTGCTTTGCCACGGTGAAGTGGCCACCCTGGCGCCGCGCCTGCTGGCCTTGAACCGGACCTGTTCCGGCGTCGCCCAGCTGCATCCGCACCGCGGTGCGCTGCAGCTGCTGCTGCATTACTGGGCCAACGCCCATGGCGTGGTGGCCCGCCGTGCCTTCGCGATCGAAGCGGCAGAAGGCGGGTTGCGCCGCGTGCCAGAAGAGGCGGACAGCGTGCTCTCTGCGGTCGAGGCCAGCGGCGGCGATCGTGATCTGTACCTGGCCGAGGCCGACGTGCTGGAAGGCGCTCCGCCGCTGTCGCCCGCCTGGCGGCTCCACGATGGCTGGGCGGACCTGCTGCCTTCGGCGCTGCAGGCGCGCGAGGCCACCGTGGTGCTGGCGATCCGCAGCAACGACCAGGTGGACACACTGGCACGCCTGCTGCATCGGCTGCGCCGCGAGCGCGGCGACCTGCTGAAGCTGGTGGTGCGCGAGGTGCAACCGTGCCTGCGCTACGCCGACGAGCGCCTGCTGCTGCAGTGCGGCGGCAACATGGTGGTGCCGGCGGCGACTCCGCTGCCGCGGCTGCTGACGCTGCTGGAGACGGTGCAGCGGCAGCGTTGGCAGGGGCAGCTGGCGGCCGACCCCGAACCGTTGATCCGTGCCC
The DNA here is from genome assembly GCF_056479905.1 of Stenotrophomonas sp. 112478_Sma. Lineage (NCBI taxonomy): Bacteria > Pseudomonadati > Pseudomonadota > Gammaproteobacteria > Lysobacterales > Lysobacteraceae > Stenotrophomonas > Stenotrophomonas sp. 112478_Sma. The sequence continues at coordinate 620,072 of NZ_CM151072.1, forward strand.
ACCGGCCACCGGCGGTGAATGGAATCGTGGCGGCCGACCGCTTCCGGCAGATCGTCGGCGAACGCATCGATCAGGACGGCAGCGCGGTGGAAAGCGCCGTGCTGGCACTGCAGCCGGTGGCCGGGCTGCGCGCGGAACAGACCCTGCAGCAGTTGAACATCCGCAGGCAGGGGGATGTGGCCTGCGTGTACCGCGGCCAGGTCCGCCTGTTCCTGTTCGGCTGCCGCCGCGATGCGGTCGAACAGGCGCTCTCCAACCTGTACCGGCTGCCCTGGCGCGAGCTGTTCGATGGCTACCAGCGCCTGGCCGAGTACGACATCGCAGCGATGAATGCCCGCGGCAGCGACTCCGAATCCGAGACGCTGCCCGCCCCTGCCGTTCCGTTGCCGCAACCCGCGGCCCCGGTCAACGAGGTCGCATTCAACGCCCCCATCCCGTTCCGGTTGGGAGATTCCGCATGACCACCGACCAGCAGCTGTGGACGCTGATCGCGGCCTGTGCGCTGGTGATGATTCCGTTCGGCGTGATGCTGGGCGCGCTGTGGCGCGCGGTGCGTCGCCGCGCAGCGTCATGGCTGCCCCCACGGCACCTGCGGCGTACGGGCGTGCGGGTGCGCGATGCGCGGAGGCCGCAATGAGCGCAGAGCCGACGCCCGCATCGCCGTTCGTCTGGTCGGACCTGCGCGGCTGGAACCTGTACTTCCTGTCCAAAGTGGTGTTGGCCTGGATGGGCGCGCTGGACCTCAAGGTCCTGCCCAACCTGTTGTTCCTGGCCGCCCTGCTGGTGCCACTGCCGTGGCGATGGGCACGCATCACACGCACGGTCGTCGCCGTGCCGGTGGCCGTGGTGCTCTACTACCAGGACACCTGGTGGCCGCCCTTCCAGCGTCTTCTCGCACAGCCGGGCGTGCTCGATTTCTCCGCCGACTACTGGCTGGAGCTGGCGCAGCGCTTCATCAACTGGCAGATGGTCGCGGTGCTGGTGCTGCTGGTGGTTGCCTACCTGCTGCTGAAACCGTGGCTGCGCATCACGACGCTGAGCGTGCTGGGCATGCTGGGCATGGCGGTGGTGGCACTGCCATTGCCGGCGGGCCTGAACTGGGGAACGTCGCAGGCCACCGCAGCGACCGGCGGTGCTGACGCCGCTGCCGGCGCTGCCGGTGCACTTGCGCCGGCCAGCAACGAGACACTCAATGCCTGGCTGGCGGCCTTCTACCAGCAGCAGTCGGGCCTGAAGACGGTGTTCCCGGCGCCGGCCAGCGCTGCGCCGTTCGACGTCATCATCCTCAACATCTGTTCGCTGGCATGGAGTGATCTGGACGAAGTCGGCATGCGCCAGAACACGCTGCTGGACCACATGGACCTGATCTTCGACGATTTCAACTCGGCCACCGCCTACAGCGGACCGGCGGCGATCCGCCTGCTGCGCGCCAGCTGCGGACAGACCTCGCACACCGCATTGTTCGACCCGGTGCCAGCCGAATGCCAGTTGTTCTCCAACCTGCAGCGCCTGGGTTTCCAGAGCGAGCTGGCGATGAACCACGATGGGCACTTCGACAACTTCATCGGCGAACTGAGCCAGTACGGTGGGTTGCAGGCACGGCCGATGGACATCAGCGCGTTTCCCCGGGCGCTGGTCGCGTTCGACAAGTCGCCGCTGCGCCGCGATGGTGACGTGCTGAACGCCTGGTGGAAGCAGCGCCAGGCCGAACAGGCGCAGCAGGTCGCGCTGTTCTACAACACGATCTCCCTGCACGACGGCAACCGCATCGTCGGCGCCGACGGTCGTGCCAACGCGGCGGACTACAAGGCCCGCGCGCAGATGGTGCTGGGTGACATGGCAGGCTTCGTCGAAGCGGTGGAGCGCAGTGGCCGTCGCGCCATGATCGTCGTGGTGCCCGAGCATGGCGCGGCGCTGCATGGCGACCGCATGCAGATTCCCGGCATGCGGGAGATTCCCAGCCCCTCGATCACCCATGTGCCGGTCGGCATCAAGCTGGTCGGGATGGGCACGCCGGCCAGCGGAGGGCCGCGTCATGTGCCCGAGCCCAGCAGCTATCTGGCCCTCTCCGAACTGGTGTCGCGGGTGTATGCGCTGAACGCGCAGTCGCCGTCGGGAGCGCGCGACTGGGACAGCCTGCTGCAGGGGCTGCCACGTACGCCCTCGGTGTCGGAGAACGAAGGCGCCAAGGTCATCGATTACGGTGGCAAGCCCTGGCTGCAGCTGCAGGGAAGCAAGGCCTGGAACCCGTACCCGGAGGACAAACGCTGATGGCCGACATCCTGGCCGTTGCCAGTACGCTTTCGGTGGAGGAGGACGACATCGATCTGCTGCGTCGCAGCCTGGGCATGCCCGGGTTGCCCTACGTGGACTTCTCGGCGCAGAACGAACGTGCCCGGGCACTGGCACGCTGGCCGTTGCTGGCCGAGCTGGAGCGGCAGCCATGAGCGTACTGCTGTCCCTGCAGGGCGTGCACGGCGGCACAGGCGTCACCACGGTGCTGGCCGCACTGGGACAGGCGCTGCATGCGCAGGGCCAGCGCGTGCTGCTGGTCGAGTGCAGTCCGGATCAGATGCTGGGCCTGCATGTCGGGTTGGCCGCACGGGAGGCTGATGGCTGGGCGCGGGCAATGCTGGACAGCCGCGACTGGCGAGATGCGGCCTTCGCCTGCGCGCCGGGCCTGGCGGTGCTGCCGTACGGCCGTGTCAGCGCGGCCGAAGCCCTGCAGATCGAGCAGGCGCTGAGTCTGGCACCCGACACCTGGAATGATCGCGTGCCAGTGCTGTCGGCGCAGTTCGACTGGCTGCTGTTCGACCTGCCGCAGCGGCTGCCGGCACACGCGGCGGCGGTCAACCGATATGCGCGCTGTACGCTGCCGTTGCGCCTGGCGTGCGTCGATCCGGCAAGCCACGTCTTCCTGCAGCGGCAGCACGACGATCCGCGCCGTCTGCTGGCCAACCGGTATGACCCGGCGGTTCCGGTGCAGCGTGATCTGATGCAGCTTTGGCTGCATGCGCACGCGTCGATGCTGGTGCCTCAGCCTCTGCACGAAGATGCGCGGGTGCCGGCCGCGTTGGCCAGCAAGCAGCCGCTGGGCCAGCATGCGGCCGATGCGCTGGCGGCTGCCGACGTCGCCGGCCTGGCATTGTGGTGCCTGGCCGAGGCGGCGCGGCGGCAGGATCGGGAGAGCGGGCGATGAAGGGCGCACGCATCCACTATCTGCACTGGAACCGGCTGCGTGAGCGCGTGTACGCCGCATGGCCACTGTGCGCGCTGCTGTGGTCGCTGCAGGCCCTGGGCTGGGCGCTGTTGAGGCTGGAAGGACCTGCGTGGCAGGCGCTGGCGCCGCGGCTGCGGCGTGCGTTCCCGCAGTTGCAGGGTGATCGCCGCTGGCGCCCCGGAGATCCACTGCGGCTGCTGATCCAGGCCGCATGGCTGTCGCTGGTGCGGCTGGTTCCGCATACCTCGCTGCGCCGCCAGCGCCTGGCCCAGGCCCGGCGCCAGCGCATCGCCGAGCTGCGCGGAGCGGCAGGACGCGGTCGCCTGCGCTACCTGCGGGCGATGCGTGATGCACCTGCCGATGTCGGCAACAGTCGCCTCGCGGCGTGGCTCGCACAGCGCCTGGAGCGCCTGCCACCGCGCGCGCGGCAGGCGCTGACCGCCGTCACCGGCTTGGCCACGCTGGGTCTGGCCGCGCTGTGCATCACCCAGCCCTTCAGCTACCTGGCGCAGTTCGTGTTCGTGCTGCTGCTTTGGGTCATCGCGCTGCTGGTACGGCGCATGCCCGGCCGCTATGCGACGCTGGTACTGGTGGTGCTGTCGATCACCGTGTCCTGCCGCTATCTCTGGTGGCGCTATACCGCCACCCTGAACTGGAGCAGCACCTTCGACCTGGTCTGCGGTCTGGTGCTGCTGGTGGCCGAGACGTATTCCTGGCTGGTGCTGATGCTGGGCTACGTACAGGTTGCCTGGCCGCTGCGACGGCGTCCGGCGCCCTTGCCGGCGGACATCCGGCAGTGGCCCACGGTGGATGTGCTGATTCCCACCTACAACGAAGACCTGTCACTGGTGCGGCATACCGTCCATGCCGCCATGGGGCTGGACTGGCCGGCCGACAGACTTCGCATCCACCTTCTCGATGACGGCAAGCGCGAGGCGTTCCGTGCCTTCGCCGAGCAGACCGGCGTCAACTACATCACCCGCAGCGACAACCGGCACGCCAAGGCCGGCAACCTCAACCACGCCCTGCCCCTGGTCGACGGTGAGCTGGTGGCGATCTTCGACAGCGATCACTTGCCGGTGCGCTCGTTCCTGCAGATCACCTGTGGTTGGTTCCTGCGCGATCCGAAGCTGGCGCTGGTGCAGACGCCGCACCATTTCTTCTCGGCCGATCCCTTCGAGCGCAACCTGCAGGTGTTCCGCAGTGATCCCAACGAGGGCGAGCTGTTCTACGGGCTGGTGCAGGACGGCAACGACCTGTGGAATGCCGCATTCTTCTGTGGTTCCTGCGCGGTGCTGCGGCGTGAGGCCATCGATGCCATCGGCGGCTTCGCCACCGAGACCGTCACCGAGGATGCGCATACCGCCCTGCGCCTGCATCGCCAGGGATGGAACTCGGCCTACCTTCGCATTCCGCAGGCGGCCGGCCTGGCCACCGACAGCCTGGGCGCGCACGTCAACCAGCGCATCCGCTGGGCACGCGGCATGGTGCAGATCTTCCGCATCGACAATCCGCTGCTTGGCAAGGGCCTGAGCCTGTTCCAGCGCTTCTGCTACGCCAACGCGATGCTGCACTTTCTCGCGGGCATCCCGCGGCTGGTGTTCCTCACCGCGCCGCTGGCCTTCCTCCTGCTGCATGTCTACATCATCTACGCCCCCGCGCTGGCGATCCTGCTGTTTGTCGTTCCACACATGGCCCACGCCAGCCTGACCAACGCGCGCATCCAGGGCCGGTACCGCCGCCCGTTCTGGGGTGAGGTCTATGAAACCGTGCTGGCCTGGTACATCGCGCGGCCGACCACCGTGGCCCTGTTCAGTCCCGGCCGTGGCAAGTTCAATGTCACCGACAAGGGCGGCACGCAGGCGGGTGACCGCTTCGACTGGCGGGTGGCGCGCCCCTACCTGGTACTGGCGCTGCTGAACGTGCTGGGGCTGTGCTTCGCCGTGTGGCGTTTCATCGAGGGGCCTGCCGATGAGCGCGGCACGGTGGTCGTGAGTTCGTTGTGGGTGCTGTACAACCTGCTGATCATCGGCGGCGCGCTGGCGGTGGCGGCGGAGGTACAGCAGGTGCGGCGCACCCACCGGGTCACCACGCGCCTGCCGATGGCGCTGCAGATACCCGATGGGCGTCGACTGCGGGGCGTGCTGCAGGACTATTCCAACGATGGCGTCGGCCTGGAGTTGGGACTGGATCCGCAACTGGCCGAAGGCACGCGCGTACACCTGCTGCTCGGGCGTGGCCGGCGCGAGTTCGCCTTCCCGGCGCGGGTACAGCGCAGCGTCGGCCATCGCCTCGGCCTGCTGCTGCAGTTCGACAACGAGCGCCAGCGCGTGGAGTTCGCCCAATGCACATTCGCCCGCGCCGATGCGTGGCTGGACTGGCATGCCGGTTACCAGCCCAAGAGCCTGCCACGCAGCCTGTGGAGCGTGCTGGTGCTGGGCTGGAAAGGCTATCGGCGAATGGGCGACTTCACGCCGTTCGATCTCGACCGCCCGGTGCACTGGAGCGGTCGCCTGCTGCGCTGGCTGGCCAGTTTCGCACCACAACGTCCGCTTCCCTCCCACCCGGCTGACCCAGCCGCTGACCCAGGGCTTCGTCCATGAGCATCCCGACCTCTCTGCGCTGGCTGCTGCTGCCGTTGCTGGTACTGCCAGTGGTGTCCGGCAATGGCGCTCCAGCACCCGTGCCGGCGCCTGCCACCGGTTCAACGCCGGATGCCCCGGCCGCGCAGGTTGCGGTACCGACCCCGACCACAGCGGCATCGGTGCCCGCGCCGCGCGGCGAACCGGCCTTGCCCGATACCTGGGCCGGCAGCGCTTGGCCCTGGCAACGGCACAGCACCTTGGCACAGCTTGGCCGCCGCCAGGACACGCTGCTGTCCGGCGTCCGCAACAGCACCACGTTCGAATTCCAGGTGCGCCGCGATCGCCTCGCGCGCGAAGCGGAACTGGATCTGAGCTTCACACCCTCGCCGTCGCTGTTGCCGACGCTGTCGCACCTGCGGGTCTATCTGAACGACGCGATGATGGGCGTGGTACCGATCAGCAACGACCAGCTGGGACGCCCCGTGCAGGCCAAGCTGCCGCTGGATGCGCGCCTGATCGCTGATTTCAACCAGGTCCGCCTGGAATTCGTCGGCCATTACACCGACATCTGCGAAGAACCCACGCACAGCTCGCTGTGGGTCAACCTCTCCAGCAACAGCACGTTGAGGCTGGGCGGCCAGCCGCTGGACATGCAGGATGATCTGGCCAATTTCCCGCTGCCCTTCTTCGATCCGCGCGACACCGCGCGGCTGGAACTGCCGGTGGTGTTTGCAGCGGCGCCCACGCTGGCGCAGCAGCGGGCTGCGGCGGTCATGGCGTCCTATTTCGGCAGCCTGGCGGGATGGTGGCGGCAGGCCCGTTTTCCGGTGAGCTTCGGCACCCTGCCCGAGCAGGGCCACGCGGTGGTGCTGGCGGTGAATGGCCGCTTCCCGCCGGTGATCGCCAACCACGCGCCTGTGCAGGGGCCGGTGATCGAGCTGATGGCCCTGCCCGAGGATCCGCAGCGCAAGCTGCTGCTGGTGCTGGGCCGCAACGACGATGACCTGCAGAAGGCCGTTTCGGCGATGGCGGCCGGCAATGTCCTGTTCCGCGGCCGCCAGGTCGCGATCGACGAAATGAAGCCCTTGGCGCCACGCAGGCCGTACGACGCGCCGAACTGGGTGCGTACCGATCGCGCGGTGCGCCTGGCCGAGCTGCTGGACTATCCGCAGCAGCTGCATGCCAACGGGGTATCGCCGCAGCCGATCACGGTCAATCTCAACCTGCCACCGGACCTGTTCATCTGGCGCAACCAGGGCATTCCACTGAACCTGCGTTACCGCTACACGCCGCCGTTTGGCAGTGATGAGTCGCGGCTGGGCGTGGCGATCAACGACCAGTTCATTTCAAGCTTCCCGCTGGTGCGTCGCACCGGCAAGCAGGGTGTGGCGGAAATCCGCCTGCCTGTGCTCGCTGGCGATGCCGGCGCCGACGATGGCCGCCTGTTGATTCCGGCGCTGAAGCTGGGTGACCGCAACCAGCTGCGGTTCGACTTCAACTTTGCCAGCGTGATGGGCAGTGCCCAGCGCGACCACTGCCAGACCGTGCTGCCGCCCAACCTGCAGGCGGCCATCGAGGAGGATTCGACCATCGACTTCTCCGGCTTCCATCACTACATGGGTCTGCCGGACCTGTCCGCGTTCGCGCTCAGCGGCTTCCCGTTCACACGCATGGCGGACCTGTCTGAAACCGTGGTGCTGGTGCCGCCGTCCGCCAGCGAGGCCCAGGTCAGCCTGCTGCTCAACCTGATCGGAGGCCTGGGCGTGCAGAGTGGGTACCCGGCCTACGGGTTGCGCCTGTCCGCAGACTGGAAACAGGCCAGTGCGCTGGATGCGGACCTGCTGGTCCTGGGCGCATTGCCGGATGAGCTGCGCGGCAGCCAGCAGCTGTCACTGCTGATCGACGACCAACGCACGCGCCTGCTCAATGGCCAGTGGTCATCGCCGGAGCTGGCGGTGCAGCAGGCCCGTCGCGGCAGCCGCGCGGGCGATCCTGCGGTCACCCGCGTGGCGGTCACCGCACAGGCGCCCTTCGCGGCCATCGTCGGCCTGCAGTCGCCCCGCCATGCACAGCGCAGCATCGTCTCGCTGGCGGCCAGCCATCCGGCCGACTATCAGCTGCTCGATGATGCACTCAGCGACACCGGCAAGCGCGAAGCCATTGCGGGATCGGTGGCGATCCTGCGCAGTTCCGGCATCAACAGCCAGTTCGTGGGCGAACACTACTACGTGGGCGCGCTGCCGTGGTGGCTGCTGCTGTGGTACCACCTGGCCGATCATCCGGCATTGCTGGCCGTGCTGGCCACGCTGGTGGTGCTGATGGTCGCCTTCCTGCTCTGGCGTGCACTGCGCTGGGTCGCCGCGCGGCGCCTGGATGCGGGCAAGGAATGAGCCGGACCTCGCCGCCGCTGCTGATGGCGTCCCGGCTGGTGCTGCTGGGTCTGGCCGGGACCGGCGCATGCACGGCACAGGCGCTGCCGCAAATGCCCGGCGGCACTGCGGCCGAGCAGCGGCAGTGGTTGTTGCAGCAGGTACGCATCGGCGAGGCGACCGGGCGCCAGAGCCTGATCGAAGATGCGTTGGCCCGGCTGCGCATGCTGGCACCGGATGATCGTGGCACCCTGCTGGCGATCCTGGAGGTGCAGCTGTCGCAGCAGAAGGTGGAGGATGCGACCGCGACACTGCAACGATTGCGGCAGGTCGGTGCGGGCAGTCGCGAACTCGCTGCGGGTGATCGCCTCTGGCAGGCCTACCAGGGCGATCTGCAGCAGGAGCTGCAGCAGGCACGCCTGTTCGCAGCCGGTGGCCGCAGTGCCGATGCGCTGGCGATCTACCGCCGCCTGTTCAATGACGCGCCTCCGGGGTTGCAGCTGGGGCTGGAGTACTGGCGTCTGCGTGGCGCGCAGGCGGATGGCCGCGCGCTGGCGATCCGGGAGCTGACCGCATTGGACCAGGCGTATCCAGGCAACACCGGGCTGCTGCAGACGCTGTCGCAGCTGCTGTTCGCGGCCGGTCGCGACGATGAAGCGCTCGACGCGCTGCGGCGCATGGGCCGCAACCCCGACGCCCGCGGGCTGGCTGCCGATGCCGAGTGGGCGTACCTGCAGGACCAGCCCGCCGATGAGCGCGGCGTGCGTCGCCTGCAGGCGTTCATCACCCGCAATCCCACCTTCAATGACATCGCCCTGGTGCGCGAGCGCTATGCCGAGCAGCACAGGCAGGTCAGTGATCCGGCCTGGCGGGCGGGTCTGCGTGGCCAGCAACTGCTTGAACGCGGGCGCGATGCCGAGGCCGAACGTGCCTTCCAGCAGGCGTTGCGGGCCTATCCGCGCGAAGCCGCCTTCCTGGGCGGATTGGGCATGGCGCAGATGCGACAGGGCCGTCGCGCGTCGGCGATCGGCCTGTTCGAACGCGCGATCCAGGCCACGCCCGTCGGCGAGAGCAGCGACAAATGGCGCGACCTCATTGCCAGTACGCGCTACTGGCTGCTGCTGGACCAGGCCGATGCCGCACTCGGTGCCGGTCGGTTGGACGAGGCGGATGCGTTGTACGCGCAGGCGCGGCGGCAGCAGCCACGCGAGGTCAACGCACGGCTGGGGCAGGTGGATGTTGCCGTGGCCCGTGGCGACGACGCCTCGGCCGAACGCCAGCTGCAGGCCGCGAGGCGGATGGCGCCGAACGATGCCAACGTGATCCGCAGGTTGGTGCAGCTGTATGGGAGGACCGATCCGCAGCGTCTGGAGACCTTCATCGATGCGTTGCCGGCCGCGCAGCGCCGGTTGTACGCCGAGGATCTGCGTCAGCTGCGGATCAGTCGCCTGCGCGAACGACGTGAGCAGGCCCTGGCGGCCGGCGATGCGGAGGCCGCCCTTGCGCTCGGGCATGAGCTGCGCGTGGAGCTGCCCGCCGATGCGTGGCTCGCCCGTGCCCTGGCCGTTGAGCTGCAGGCCGCGGGTCGGCCTGCCGAGGCCGATGCGGTGGTCGCGGACATGGTGGCGCGCAATGACAGCGCTGAAGCACGCTACGCGCAGGCGTTGTATCTGTCCGGCACCGATCGCCTGCCGCAGGCACTGGCAGTGCTGGACGCGGTGCCGCTGGCGGAATGGGATGACGATATCCGCGCACTGTCCGCACGGCTGCGCCGGCAGCAGCTCATCGATCATCTCTGGTCGCTGCGTGCGCAGGGACGCGAGCCGGAAGCCATCGCTCTGCTGCAACAGCAACCGGCCAGTGCCGAGAACAACCTGCTGCTGGCCGACTGGGCGCGCCTGCGCGGCGACCACCCGCAGGCCCTGCAGTATTACCAGCGGGTACTTGCGGAGCAGCCGGACAACGTCGATGCACAGCTTGGCCAGGTGCAGGCCTGGATCGGTGCCGGCGATCTGGACAACGCGCGGCGGCAGATGCGGCTGTCGCCCCCGGTGGTCGCCGAAGATGCGCTCGGCCAGCAGCGCCAGCTGGCCGGCATCTGGACCGACCTGCACGAGGACGCCAAGGCATTGGCGATCTTGCGCGCGCTGCTGGCCCGCAGGGACGGTCCGGATCCACAGTCCTGGCGCGACGCAGCGCGACTGGTGCGCCGCGAGGATCCGCAGCAGGCGCTGGACATGTACGCGCAGGCGATGGCCGACAACGGCCTGCTGGCCGCAACGCAGGCACAGCCGCGCGACAACCGTGCGCTGACCCTGGCCAGCCGCGAGACCGCGGGGGACGACTGGCTGCGGCGCAGCCTGCGCAGCGACGTGGAAACGCTGTACCAGCAGGAAAATCCCACGCTGACGGTGATGCAGGATACCGGTCGTCGCAGCGACGGAACGCCCGGCATTTCCCGCCTCGGGCGCGACACCCGCATCGCGCATCTGGATGCGCCGTTTGCAGGCGGGCTCGGCTGGGCGCGCATCGAACAGGTGCACTTCGACGCAGGGCGGTTCCGCACCGGCGCCGACGGCACTTACGACGAGGATTTCGGCAGCTGCGACCTGTCGCTGCTGCGTGCCGACGGCTCCCGGCTGCAGGCCCCGGGATGTACCCGCTTCGTGCATCAGCGGCGCAGTTCCGGCGCAGGGTTCGCGGCCGGCTGGCGCACGCTGGACGATCGCTGGAATGTCGACCTTGGCCATACGCCGTCCCACTATGTGATCGGCAACTGGCTGGGAGGCATCACCGCCAATGGCGATCTGGGCCGTCTCGGCTGGGGGGCGACGCTGTCGCGGCGGCCGATGACCAACTCCCTGCTGTCACAGGCCGGTGCCTACGATCCTCGCAGCGGCATTGCCTGGGGTGGGGTGACCGCCAATGGCATCACCTTCAGCCTGGGCTTCGATGAGGGCGGACGTAATGGTGTCTGGTCGAACTGGAGCTGGCACCGGTTGACCGGTCACAACGTCGCGGACAACACGCGTGCGCGTGCGATGGTCGGCTGGTACCACAAGCTGATCCAGCGTACGGACATGCGCCTGGACGTCGGCACCACGGCCATGTACTGGCGTTACCAGAAGGATCTGGGCGGCTACTCCCTGGGCCAGGGCGGCTACTACAGCCCGCAGCGCTATGCCTCGTTGAGCCTGCCGGCCAGCTTTGCCTGGCGCAACGATCTGTGGTCGCTGCGGGTGGATGGGTCGGTCAGTGTGTCCAGCGCGCGCACGGCGTCGATCAGCCGCTTCCCGGACCAGGCGCTGATCGAGCGCGTGGTGGCACAGCTGGAGCCGCAGTACGGTGCTCTCGCGCTGGACGAGGCCGGCCTGTACACCGGCGACAGCCGCAGCACCGGCACCGGCTATCGGCTCTACGCGGCCGTGGAGCGGCGGCTGGGCGATCACATCGTCCTGGGCGCGGCGGGAACCCTGCAGCGCAGCCGTGACTTCTCGCCGAACACATTCCAGCTCTATCTGCGCTATACCTTCAAGCCCTGGCAGGGCAACCTGCCGCTGCCCGTGTCGCCGCTGGTGCCCTATGGCGAGTTCCGCTGACCCGCAACGCCGCCGACTGCTGCAGGCGACGGCCGCCTTGCCGTTGCTGGCCATGGGCGCAGGGCGTGCGCTCGCAGCGCCGCGCTGGCCGGCCTGGCAGGTGCTGCTGGACAGCAGCCTCAGCAACGACGGACGCATGATCGATCGCAGCCAGGACGACCAGCGCAGTACGTCGGAAGGGCAGTCGTATGCGTTGTTCTTCGCGCTGGTCGACAACGATCAGGCGCTGTTTGATCGCGTTCTGGGCTGGACCCAGGACAACCTGGCCGGGGGCGATATGCGGCAGCGGTTGCCGGCCTGGCTGTGGGGCCGCGATGACAAGGGCGGCTGGCGCGTACTGGACGACAATCCGGCGTCCGATTCCGATCTGTGGCTGGCCTACGCCCTGCTCGAAGCGGGGCGGCTCTGGCACCGTCCTGCGTTGCAGGCCATCGCCGGGGGCATGCTGGGGCAGGTGCGGGAAAGGGAAGTCGTGCAGCTGCCCGGTCTCGGCCCGATGCTGCTGCCGGGACCGCAGGGATTCATCGAAGGCGATGCGACCCGGGTCAATCCCAGCTATCTGCCGCTGCCGCTGCTGCGGCGCTTTGCCGCGGCCGATCGCAGTGGGCCCTGGGCGGAACTGGCGGACAACGCGACCACGCTGCTGGAGCAGACCAGCCCGCATGGCTATGCACCGGACTGGGCGGCGTGGCAGCAGGGACGCTTCGTGGTCGATCCGGTGAACGGAGCGGTGGGCGGCTACGACGCGATCCGCTGCTACACGTGGGCAGGCATGACGGCCCCGCGCGATCCGTTGTTCCGGCGGCAGCTGGCGGCGTTGTCCGGTCCGCTGCAGCGCCTGCGCAGCGGTGCGGCACTCTGGGAAAAGGTCGATACCCGCAGCGGGCAGGGGCAGGGCGAAGGCAACTATGGTTTCCGCGCGGCTGTACTGCCCTGTGTGCTGGCACAGCGCGAGCAGGGGCTGGCGAAGTCGCTGCTGGCCAGCCTGCCCAGCCCGGAACAGCAGCGTGCCGAGGCACCGGCCTACTATTCGCAGATGCTGGCCCTGTTCGGCCGGGGCTGGGCCGAGGGCCGCTGGCGTTTCGGCGTGGATGGCCAGCTGCGACCGGCATGGCGATGAGTACACCAGCAGCCCGCCGTGACAGCGGGCCCCTGCCCTGATTACTCCAGCGCGAAGCGCAGCACGAACAGCACGGCCACCAGCCACACCGCCGGATGCACCTCGCGCCAGCGGCCAGTGCCGGCCTTCAGCGCGGCGTAGGCGATGAAGCCGAAAGCCAGTCCATTGGCGATGGAGTAGGTGAACGGCATCGCCAGCGCGCACAGGGCCGCCGGCACCGATTCGGTGAGGTCGCTCCAGTCCACTTCCACCAGCTCGCGCAGCATCAACCCGGCAACGAACAGCAGGGCCGGTGCGGTGGCGTAGCTTGGCACCATCGAGGCCAGCGGCGAGAACAGCAGGGCGGCCAGGAACAGCGCGGCGACCACCAGGGCGGTGAGGCCGGTACGGCCGCCCACCTGCACGCCCGAGGCGCTTTCAGCGAATGCCGTGGTGCTGCTGGTGCCCAGCATGGAGCCGGCGACGATTGCCGTGCTGTCGGCCAGCAGTGCACGGCCGAAACGCTTCTGCGCACCCGGCAGCTTCAGCAGGCCGGCGCGGCCGACCACCCCGTACAGCGTGCCGGTGGCATCGAACACCTCCACCAGCACGATCACCAGCACCACCTGCAGCAGTACCGCGATGGGGGCACCGCCGTCGTGGTGCAGCAGGCCCGGCAGGTCCAGCTGCAGGAAGGTCGGCGCCAGGCTTGGCGGCAGGGACACCAGTCCCTGGTACTGCACGTCGCCCAGCGCCCAGCCGGCCCCAGTGACCGCCAGGATGCCGATCAGGATCGCACCACGGATGCGGCGCGCCTCCAGCACGGCGATCAGCAGGAAGCCGGCCAGTGCCAGCAGCGGAGAGGCGGTGTTGAGCGGGCCCAGCGCCACCAGCGTGTCCTCGTTGCCGATGATCACCCCGGACTTCTGCAGGGCGATGATGGCCAGGAACAGGCCGATGCCGGCGACGATGGCCGAGCGCAGTGACGAAGGAATGCCGGATACCAGCCAGGCACGCACGCCGGTCAGCGACAGCACCAGGAACACCAGGCCGGAGATGAACACTGCCGCCAGCGCCTGCTGCCAGGGCAGGCCGGCGGCGCCGACCACGGTGAAGGCAAAGAACGCGTTCAGGCCCATGCCCGGAGCCATGCCGACCGGGAAATTGGCTGCCAGCGCCATCACCGTGGAGCCCAGCGCGGCCGCCAGGCAGGTGGCGACAAATACCGCACCCGCATCCATGCCGGTGGTGCCGAGGATTTCGGGGTTGACGAAGACGATGTAGGACATCGTCAGGAAGGTGGTGACACCGGCCAGCAGCTCGGTGCGCACGGTGGTGCCGTGCTGCTGCAGCTGGAACAGGCGTTCGAACAGGGACATGGGGCTTCTCGTGAAGGTGTCTCCCGGCAAGCGGGCGACCCACAGAAGGAGAAAGGCCGCGCGAGCGCGGCCTTTCCTGTTGCGTTACTTCAGTGCCTTGAAGCGCAGGCGCTTCGGCGCAGCGTCATCGCCCATGCGGCGCTTCTTGTCTTCCTCGTACTCGCGGTAGTTGCCCTGGAAGAACTCCACGTGCGAGTCGCCTTCGAAAGCGATGATGTGCGTGGCGATGCGGTCCAGGAACCAGCGGTCGTGCGAGATCACGAAGGTGTTGCCCGGGAACTCCAGCAGCGCGTCTTCCAGCGCACGCAGCGTTTCGATGTCCAGGTCGTTGGACGGTTCGTCGAGCAGCAGCACGTTGCCACCCTGCAGCAGGGTCTTGGCCATGTGCAGGCGGCCACGCTCACCACCGGACAGCGAGCCGACCATCTTCTGCTGGTCCTGGCCCTTGAAGTTGAAGCGGCCGATGTAGGCGCGCGACTGGATCTCGATGCCGTTGATGTTGAGGATGTCCAGGCCACCGGCGATTTCCTGGAAGACGTTGTGGTTGCCTTCCAGCTTGTCGCGGCTCTGGTCCACGTAGGACAGCTGCACGGTCGGGCCGATCACGATCTCGCCCGAATCCGGCTTCTCCTGGCCGGTGATCATCTTGAACAGCGTCGACTTGCCGGCGCCGTTCGGGCCGATGATGCCGACGATCGCGCCCGGCGGAATCAGCATCGACAGGTTGTCGATCAGCAGGCGGTCGCCGAACTTCTTGGACACGTTCTTGAACTCCATCACCATGTTGCCCAGGCGCTCGCCCGGCGGGATGAAGATTTCGTTGGTCTCGTTGCGCTTCTGGTAATCCTGCGACTGCAGCTCTTCCAGGCGGGCCAGACGGGCCTTGCCCTTGGAACGGCCGCCCTTGGCGTTCTGGCGCGACCACTCCAGTTCCTTCTGGATCGCCTTCTGGCGGGCCTTTTCCTGGTTTTCTTCCTGCTTCAGGCGCTCATCCTTCTGCACCAGCCATTCGGTGTAGTTGCCCTTCCACGGAATGCCGCGGCCGCGGTCCAGTTCCAGGATCCACTCGGCGGCGTTGTCCAGGAAGTAGCGATCGTGGGTAACGGCCACCACGGTGCCGGTGTAGCGCGCCAGGAACTGTTCCAGCCATTCCACCGACTCGGCGTCGAGGTGGTTGGTCGGTTCGTCCAGCAGCAGCATGTCCGGCTTCTGCAGCAACAGGCGGCACAGCGCGACGCGGCGCTTTTCACCGCCGGACAGGTTGGCGATCTTGGCATCCCACGGCGGCAGGCGCAGCGCATCGGCAGCCACGTCCAGCTGGTTTTCCAGGGTGTGCGCGTCGCCGGCGGCCAGGATCGCCTCCAGGCGCTCCTGTTCCTTGGCCAGCGCGTCGAAGTCGGCGCCTTCCTCGGCGTAGGCGGCGTACACCGCCTCCAGCGCAGCCTGGGCCTGCAGCACTTCGCCCACGCCTTCCTCGACCGACTCGCGCACGGTCTTGTTCGGGTCCAGTTCCGGTTCCTGCGCCAGGTAGCCGACCTTGATGCCCGGCTGCGGGCGTGCCTCGCCCTCGAAGTCGGTATCCACGCCGGCCATGATCTTCAGCACGGTCGACTTGCCGGCGCCGTTCAGGCCCAGCAGGCCGATCTTCGCGCCCGGGAAGAAGGACAGCGAGATGTCCTTGATGATCTGCCGCTTGGGCGGGACCACCTTGGACACGCGGTTCATGGTGTAGATGTATTGCGAGGACATGAGGTCTCCGTAGGCGCGACCCTGCGCCCGACCGTCACGGGAGGTTTCCCGGTGCGGCAGCGGGCACAGACTTGAATGGAATACCGCCAATTATAGCCGGAACCGGTTACCCGCCGCGCCACGGGGAGCCGGCCGGGCTGGCCGCGGCCTGAATCGCCGTCACAGTCCTGAAGCGGGAAGCGTTTCCAGCCGGAAACGGTTCAGATCCGGTGCGCAATATGGGGTCACCACCACCCAAGCAGAGGTCTGACATGCGCATCAATCGAGTAATGGCCGGAGCCGTGGCCTCTGTGCTGGCGCTCGGCGCGGTTGCCCCGGCATTTGCCGACGACGACCATCGCGGCCGCGGCCACGACCGCCGCGAGTGGCGGGAGGATCGTCGCGAGTGGCGACAGGACCGTCGTGACTGGGAGCGCGACCGCCGTGAGGCCCGGCGCGATTACCGGCAGGACCGCCGCGAGTGGCACCGTGATCATGACCGCTACTACCGCCCGGCACCGCCGCCGCGTGTGGTCTACCGTCCTGCCTACGGCCCCGGCTATGGCTGGAAGGTGGGGCACCGCTACCGCGACTACTATCGCGGCCCGATCTACGTGGTGAACGACTATCCGCGCTACCACCTGCGCCGTCCGCCGCATGGCCACCACTGGATCCGCGATGACCGCGGCAACATGCTGCTGGTGGCCATCGCCACCGGCGTGATCGCCCAGTACGTGCTCAGCAGCCGCTGAGGACCCCGCAACATCACTCGGAACCATACGGGGCCGGATTCCTTCGAGGGATCCGGCCCCGTCCGTTTCGGCCCCAGCCGGCCGGTGCGGGGCTACAATCAGGGGCTGAGCCGTACACCCCCTTTCCCTGCCTGCTGGAGTACCCGATGTTCCCGCGTGACGTCCGCATCGAATCCTACGATCCCGAACTGGCCAAGGCCATCGCCGCTGAGACCCAGCGCCAGGAAGACCATGTCGAGCTGATCGCCAGCGAGAACTACACCAGCCCGGCAGTGATGGAAGCGCAGGGCAGCCAGCTGACCAACAAGTACGCCGAAGGCTATCCGGGCAAGCGCTACTACGGTGGTTGCGAATACGTGGACATCGCCGAGCAGCTGGCGATCGACCGCCTCAAGCAGCTGTTCGGCGCCGACTATGCCAACGTGCAGCCACACAGCGGCTCGCAGGCCAACCAGGCCGTGTACTTCGCGCTGCTGCAGCCCGGCGACACCATCCTCGGCATGAGCCTGGCCCACGGCGGCCACCTCACCCATGGCGCCAAGGTGAACGCCTCGGGCAAGCTGTTCAACGCCGTGCAGTACGGCGTGAACGACCAGGGCCTGATCGACTACGACGAAGTCGAGCGCCTGGCCCTGGAGCACAAGCCGAAGATGGTCGTGGCCGGCTTCTCGGCCTACTCGCAGGTGATCGACTGGGCACGCTTCCGCGCCATCGCCGACAAGGTCGGCGCCTACCTGTTCGTCGACATGGCCCATGTCGCCGGTCTGGTCGCCGCCGGCGTCTATCCGAGCCCGCTGGACCACGCCCACGTCGTCACCTCCACCACCCATAAGACCCTGCGCGGCCCGCGCGGCGGCATCATCGTCGCCAAGGGTGCCGATGAGGACCTGGTCAAGAAGCTGCAGTCGATCGTGTTCCCGGGTATCCAGGGCGGTCCGCTGATGCACGTCATCGCCGGCAAGGCGGTGGCCTTCAAGGAAGCGCTGGAGCCGGCCTTCAAGACCTATCAGCAGCAGGTGGTGAAGAACGCCCAGGCGATGGCCAGCACGCTCATCGCGCGCGGCTACAAGATCGTCTCCGGCGGCACCCAGAACCACCTGATGCTGGTGGACATGATCGGCAAGGACGTGTCCGGCAAGGACGCGGAAGCGGCACTGGGCAAGGCGCACATCACCGTCAACAAGAACTCGGTGCCGAACGACCCGCGTTCGCCGTTCGTGACCTCGGGCCTGCGCCTGGGTACGCCGGCGGTGACCACCCGTGGCTACACCGAGCAGGACTGCGTGGATCTGGCCAACTGGATCGCCGATGTCCTCGATGCGCCGAACGATGACGCCGTGATCGCCCGCGTGCGCGATGCCGTCAGCGCGCAGTGCCGCAAGTACCCGGTCTACGGTTGATCGGCTGATGGGGTCGGATCCCGTCCCGCAGGGGAAGGGCTCCGACCCCGGCCCAGGGAGAGCAACGCACATGGATGAGCGTATGGATGAACGTCTGCACAAGCGCCTGCACCTCGTGCAGGCCCTGCTGTTCGGGCTGCCAGGCGTGCTGCTGGGAGGCACCGTGGCCTTGGTGGGCGTGTACTCCGGCCTGACGCAGGAAACCCGCCTGCCGAGCCGACTGCTGCTGGTGTGCTGGGGCACCGCCGGGGCGCTGGGCATTGTTGGCTGGTTGTACATCGGCGCCGGTTTCCTGCTGCAGGGCCGGTCTGGCCTGCAGGCAGTGGGCCGGGTGTGGTGGGCGTTGCTGGCGCTGGGCGCGCTGGCAGCAGTGCCCGCCGTCGTGCTCGGGCTGGTGGTCGGCCTGACCGAACGCATGGAGGGCTTCAGCCTGTTGCTGTTCGGCCCGCCGCTGCTGCTGCCGGCGGCGCATCTGGCCTGGCTGCGCTGGCGGCCTGCTCACCTTCCGGGCGCCTGACTTTTCAGGCAAGTCGCATGGTGGTGTAGGGATGGCATGTCCAGCCTCACGCATCAGGGTGTTTCTGAGTATCTGGGTGCATCTGGGACGGCTGCAGGGTTGCCCTTGACGAGGGACCGTACCGCACATGAAATTTGCCGGAAAGCCCCTTCTCAGGTACCTTTGCGACGCTGCCATGACCGTGGCATTAGGTTGTCCCCTGAGCCAGGCGTTCAATGTATTGCCCCTTCTGCCAACATGCCGATACCCGGGTCATCGACTCGCGCGTCTCTGAAGACGGCGCGACGATCCGCCGTCGGCGTGAGTGCGAGGCCTGCAACGAGCGCTTCAGCACCCTGGAAACCGTCGAACTGAAGCTGCCGGCCATCGTCAAGAGCGATGGCACCCGCGAGGCCTTCGACCAGCGCAAGGTACGCGCCGGCTTTGATCGCGCGCTGCAGAAGCGTGCCGTGCCGGAAGACAAGATTGAAGCGGCGGTGCGTGCGGTGGTCCATCAGTTGCGCCTCAGTGGCGAGCGTGAAGTGCCTTCGATCAAGGTGGGCGAGTTCGTGATGAACGAGCTGCGCAAGCTCGATCACGTGGGGTACGTGCGATTCGCTTCGGTCTACCGCAGCTTCGAGGATGTGGCCGATTTCCGCGAGGAAATCGAAAAACTCGAACGCGAGCTGCCGGCCAGCACCGAACAGCTGCAGCTGTTGGGCGATGTGATCGCGCTGGCCAAGAAGAAGAAGGGCTGACCGCCTCTGCGGTGGCCTGTGCCAACCTCGGTTGGCACTGATGGCGCATCCACGGGTGGGTGCCAACCTTGGTTGGCACCGATAGCTGCATTCACTGGTGGGTGCCAACCTTGGTTGGCATCGATGGCATGGATCAACACCGGCAGCGTTACCATGGCCAGATGACCACCCCATTCTCCGTACTCGACCATCTGCACATGGCCAGCGCGCTGCGTCTGGCCGAGCGCGCCGCCTACACCACCCGCCCCAATCCGATGGTCGGCTGCGTGATCGCCCATGGTGAACGTGTGGTCGGGCAGGGCTGGCACCAGCGTGCCGGTGGCCCGCATGCCGAAGTGTTCGCGTTGCGAGAGGCCGGTGGTGAGGCGCGCGGTGCCACTGCCTACGTCACCCTTGAGCCCTGCGCGCATTACGGGCGCACACCCCCCTGCGCGCTGGCACTGATCGAGGCCGGTGTATCGCGTGTGGTCGCTGCGCTGCGTGATCCCTTCCCGCAGGTCGATGGCGGCGGATTCGACCTGCTGCGCGGCGCCGGCATCGAGGTCGCCGAAGGGCTGATGGCGGCGCAGGCACGCGAGCTCAACAAGGGCTTTCTGTCACGCGTGGAGCGCAATCGCCCGTGGCTGCGGGTGAAGCTGGCCGCCAGCTTGGACGGGCGTACGGCGATGGCCGACGGCACGTCCAAATGGATCACCGGAGCAGCGGCGCGCGAAGACGTGCAGCACTGGCGTGCACGCGCCGGCGCGATCCTGACCGGTGCCGATACCGTGCTGGCCGACGATCCGATGCTGACCGTGCGCCTGGCCGATGCCGAGGTGATGCCGCCACTGCGCGTCGTGCTCGATTCGCGCCTGCGTTCGCTGGAATGCAGCCGCGTGCGCGAGGGTGGGGCACCCACGTTGTACCTGCACGATGCGGCGGTCAGCGCACCGGATGCCGCCGATGCCGAGTTCGCCTGCGTGCCCAGTGCCGACGGCCGTCTCGATCTTGGCGCGATGCTGACCCTGCTGGCCGGGCGCGGCATCAACGAAGTGCATACCGAAGCCGGCGCTACGCTGGCCGGTGCGCTGCTGCGCGGCGGCTGGGTGGATGAGCTGCTGCTGTACCAGGCGCCCACCCTGCTGGGTGACCGGGCCCGCCCGCTGCTGGCCGGGCTGGGCATCGAAGCGATGCAGCAGCAACGCCGGCTGCGCGTGGTCGAGCAATGCCAGGTGGGTGAGGACCTGCGCCTGCTGCTGCGGCCGTAGCATTGGCAGGCGGCGGACGAGACGGACGCGCGGTAGCCGGGGTGGTCAGTCGTGGAGCAGGATTGGGGGAACATCCCCCGCGATACGCATGTCCCATGCCTCGAACGGCAGCAATGTCAGCAGAATGGCCTGGTACAGCTGGTCTGAACGTGCCTCATGCACGTCGCCATGGCGATAGGAGGACCACCCCACCATATGGGTGCGATGCAATGCCGCCTGCGCACTGCGAAGGTGGGCGGCGTAGGCGCTGAAGAACACATCGCTGTGCTGCGCCTGCCCGCTAGGCCCGGCCTGGCGCAATGCCCGGTACAGCGCGAACGTGGGCGCCGGGTCGGGCAACGCGCAGGCGAGCGTGAATCGACCGATCTCGGGACTGCCCAGCGGCAGGAACGCCTCGGCGTGGCAGGTGGCCGTCGACAGTCGCGCCAGCAGTGCATCGGTGACATCCTGCATCACCGCCGCCGAGGGCGGCACGATCTGTTGCTGCCGCAGCCAGGTGGGCAGATCATCGAGGCTGCGCTGCCAATCGATTCCGTTGCGAGGAACAGCGGCAGCGTCCCACAGGGCCAGCTGGTCGCGCGCAGCCGGATCGTGCTGAAGAACAACACGCGCCTGCAGCGTGTACTCCTGTTCCGGCGTGTGTGGCGCGGCAATGCACACGCCGGTGAACAGAAAAGACAGAGCGGCGAGCAGGCGCATGTCAGGGGCCGGGAAGGTGCTGCAGGATCGGCCCCGGCATCCTGTGAAGCAATGCAACAAGTTGCAAACGGGGTCATGCAGCGCGTGTCCCCGCTGCGATGCCATCATCACGCGATCAGGTGCATTCGAGTGTCGCCGGGCATGGCCCGGCGCTACCACTTAGCGGCTCAGGTGCATTCGTCGGTCCACATCATCTCGGCCAGCGGGCGCAGCGCCTTGCACTCCTGCGTCATCTCCTCGGCCGACTGCACCTGCGCTTTGGCCTTCAGCTCTTCGGCCATCGCGTCCACGCCGCTGATCTGGTTGGGCGCGATCTTCGCCACGCAGCTGCGGTGCTGCTGCAGCAGCAGGTCGCAGCCGGGTATGCCGGTCACTTTCGGCGCGTTGGCTGCCTGCGCGTCCTGCATCCAGTCCTCGAACGGAGCCAGCGCACCGGCCACGGTGCCCACCAGATCATCGAAGTTGCCGCTGTACCAGTAGCCGTTGTCCTTGGCCGGGTAGAGGGTGAAGGTGCCGCTGACCGGCACGCGTGCACCACTCTGCAGCGCCTGGGTGTAGGCGTCGGTGAACTGCTTGCGCGAGGCCGGGCTGGCATGGTCGGCCAGGCTGGCGGCGAACAGCGGGCGGACCTTGCCCAGGTCGGGCACCTGGCAGGTGTAGGTGATCCGCGCCAGCTTCTGGTCTTCAACGTATTCGTTGTCTTCGATCACGCTCTGGGTTGCGCGGCACTTCGAATCACGCAGCGCCTTGGCGTACAGCGCTTCGGTGGCCGAAGCGTCGATCGAAGCGCCGGTGCTGGTCAGTACCGTCTGCCAGGGTTCGGCCAATGCCTTGGCCAGCGCGCCCGGGTTCGGGGTCACGGCGTCCTGGCCCTCGAACGCCGGCTTCAGCGCGTCGTTGAGCGTGCGCGTGGCGGTCGCGTCGTCTTCCAGCAGTACGCGGGCATAGAGATCGAACGTCTGTTCGGGGCTCAGCTGCGTCGAGGCGGCGCTGGCGAACAGGGGAGCGCACAACAGTGCAGTGGCCAGCAGGGAGCGCAGGGGGGTCTTCATGACAGTGATTCCGGGTCCAGAGGCGGGCAAGCCTAGCGCATCTGCCCACGCTTTCGATGGCGCGATGCAGCCAGGTAACGGTGTGCAGCGGAAAAAAAACGGGCCCCTTGCGGGGCCCGTTCGATCGCACGACGAGGATCGGGCAATCAGAAGCTGGCGCGGACGCCGGCCGAGAACTGGGTGACATCGCGCTGGCCGGAGACTTCTCCCACCAGGCCCCAGGTCGGGGTGAAATTGATCTGGCCACCGACGGTGCCGACCCAGGTGCCCTTGAAGTCGTTGCCGCCATCCATGTAGCCGGCCTTGGCCCACGCTTCGGTCTTCGGCGAAGGCTTGCCACGCACGCCCATGGTGGCGCGGGCCAGGTTGGTGTGATCCTTCAGGTGTTCGCGGCCGAACAGATCCGATTTCACGGTCAGCTCGGCGTTCTGGCGCACCCAGGCGATGTCGGCGGTGTAGTCCAGGCGGTCCGTCCACGGCATGTGGTAGCCGATGCCCAGCTCAGGCTGGTCCAGTTCGAACTTGGCCGACGCACCGGTGAAGTGGTAGCTCTTGCTGGTACGCGACCAGCTGCCGAACACGTGCACCTGCTCGGCCAGCGCGAACGAACCGCGCACGTAGCCGCCGTCAAGCTTCGGGTCGTTGAAATCGCTGTCGTCGGTCTTGACCTGGGTCCAGCCACCTTCGACGTAGGTGTAGCTCAGCCCTTCGGCGGCCGAGGCCAGCGGAGCGACGGCCAGCAGGCTGGCGATGATCAGGAGCTTGCGCATGGGAATTCCTGTGAATTGCAGTCCATTGGCGGGCGCGCCGGAGGCGCAGCCCGTGGCGGCCTCATGTCGTCCGCGGCGAATTTTAATGAAAGTTTTACAAAATGCGAGAGACAGCCGTCACAGGCTGGGCAGGCTTGGGGTCAGATCCGTTTCCCGCCGGGAAACGGCTTCGGCCCCGGGTGTCCCACCCCGTTCAGCCCGGGCTGGTACACTGGCCACGCCGGTTCGCCGGTATACAAACGTCTTCAGGGCGGGGTGCAACTCCCCACCGGCGGTAGGTGCGCAAGCACGAGCCCGCGAGCGCCCCGGCCCACGGCCGGGGGTCAGCAGATCCGGTTCAAGGCCGGAGCCGACGGTCATAGTCCGGATGAAAGAAGACGGTGCCACAGGGCTCATGCCCTGCGCGTGCCTGTTTGCCTTGCGGCGTTTTTCGCTCACATCCTGCGGAGAACGTTACTTGTTTACTGGAATCATCGAAGGCGTCGGCCGTCTGGCCGCACGCGAGTCCATCGGCGGCGATGTCCGCTTCACCTTCAATGTCGGCAACCTGCCGTTCGATCACGTGCAGATGGGCGAAAGCATCGCCATCAACGGTGTCTGCCTGACGGTCATCGCATTCGACGCCAACAGCTTCCGGGCCGATGCCTCCACCGAGACGCTGGGCCTGACCACGCTGGGCCAACTCGAGCAGGGCGCGGTCATCAACCTCGAGCGTGCCATGCGCCCGACCGATCGTCTGGGTGGGCATCTGGTCAGCGGCCACGTTGATGGCCTGGGCCAGGTGCTGTCCATCCACGATGACGCGCGCGCCCAGCGCTGGCGCTTCGCCGCGCCGGCCTCGCTGCTGCGCTACATCGCCAAGAAGGGCTCGATCTGCGTGGACGGCGTCAGCCTCACCGTCAACGAAGTGGACGAGGAAGGCTTCGAGGTCGCGCTGATCCCGCATACCGTGGCCAACACCGCCTTCTCCGCCTCCGGCGTGGGCAGTGCGGTGAATCTGGAAATCGACCTGGTCGCCCGCTATGTCGAACGCCTTGTCGGCGGGCACCTGCGGGGAGACGCAGCATGAACTTCGCGCCGATCCCCGAGATCCTGGAAGACATCCGCCAGGGCCGCATGGTCGTCATCGTCGATGACGAGGACCGCGAGAACGAAGGCGACCTGATCATGGCTGCCGAGCTGGTCAAGGCCAGCGACATCAACTTCATGGTTACCCATGGCCGTGGCCTGGTGTGCCTGCCGTTGACCCGCACCCGCGCCGCCGACCTGGGCCTGGCGCCGATGGTGCAGGCCAACACCGCGCAGTTCCAGACCAATTTCACCGTCAGCATCGAAGCGGCCGAGGGCGTGACCACCGGCATCTCCGCCCATGACCGCGCGCATACCATCCGCACCGCGGTGAAGCCCAACGCGCGGCCGTCAGACCTGCACCAGCCCGGCCACATCTTCCCGCTGATCGCCCAGCCGGGCGGCGTGCTGACCCGCGCCGGCCACACCGAGGCGGGCGTGGACCTGGCCATGCTGGCCGGGCTGGAACCGGCCGGCGTGCTGGTGGAGATCCTCAACCCGGACGGCAGCATGGCGCGTCGCCCGGAGCTGGAAGTGTTCGCCCGCGAGCACGGCCTGAAGATGGGCTCCATCGCCGACCTGATCGCCTACCGCCTGGCCACCGAGAAGACGGTCGAACGCGTCGATGAGCGCGACATCGATACCGAGTTCGGCCCGTTCAGGCTGGTGACCTACCGCGACCGCATCGCCCACGACCTGCACTTCGCCCTGGTCCGCGGCACTCCGGACGCCGGCACGCCCACCCTGGTGCGCGTGCAGGTGGAGAATCCGCTGGCCGACCTGCTGCACTGGCGTCGTGACGATTTCGGCGTGGCCGCCACCGACGCGCTGCGTGCGATCGCCGCCGAAGGTGCCGGCGTGATGGTGGTGCTGTCGGCGCCGCGCGATGGCGAGGCGCTGCTCGCCCGCCTGCGCCAGCAGCCCGCACCGGTGGTGCCGGGCAAGGACAAGGATGTGGGCCAGTGGCGCCGCAATGGCGCCGGTGCGCAGATCCTGTCCGATCTGGGGCTGGGCAAGCTGCGCGTGCTGGGCACGCCGCGCCGGCAGATCGGCCTGGCCGGCTATGGCCTGGAAGTGGTGGAGACGGTGGCCCTGTAACGGTCGCCCCGTGGGGGCGGAGGCCGCGGTGCGGGATCCGACCCCGGTAGCGCCGGGCCATGCCGGGCGGATGCCAGGCCCCCGCCAACCACGGCCGGGGCCCATCCACGCTAGAATTACCCCTTATCGAGTCCCCCAAGCCGCATATGAGCCACTACGAAGGCGATCTTCGCACTCCCGAGTCGGCGCGCTTTGCCATCCTGGCCAGCCGCTGGAACGCCCGCATCACCGATACGCTGGTGGCCGGCGCACGCCAGAGCCTGGCCGGCAACGGCATCACCGAAGCCAACATCGACGTGATCCGGGTGCCGGGCGCCTGGGAACTGCCGCTGGTCGCCGCACGCCTGGCCGCCGCCCATGAACACGCCGCCATCCTCACCCTGGGCTGTGTGATCCGCGGCGACACCCGTCATTACGAACACGTGGCCGACCGCTGCGCCGAAGGCCTGATGCGCGTGCAGCTGGATTTCGGCGTGCCGGTACTGAACGGCGTGCTGGCGGTGGAACGCGTGGAAGATGCCGAGGCCCGCGCCGGCGGCAGCCACGGCAACAAGGGCGAGGAAGTCGCACTCGCCGCATTGGAAATGGTCAATCTTCTGGAGCAGCTGCCATGAACAAGAACACCCAGGGCAAGCCCTCCGGTAAACCCGTCCGCCGCGATGGCATTGATCCGGTGCTGCGCTCGCGCGCGCGCCGTCGTGCCGTGCAGGCCGTCTATGCGTGGCAGATCTCCGGCGGCAACGCACAGTCGCTGATCGCCCAGTTCGCGCATGAGCAGGCCCGCGAGATCGCCGATCTGGCGTACTTCGAGGCGCTGATGCACGGCGTGCTCGACAACCGCACCGACATCGACGAAGCGCTGGGCCCGTATCTGGACCGTGGCATCGAGGAAGTCGATGCCATCGAACGCGCGGTGCTGCGCCTGGCCGCGTACGAGCTGCGCTACCGCCTGGACGTGCCGTACCGCGTGGTGATCAACGAGGCCATCGAATCGGCCAAGCGCTTCGGCTCCGAACACGGCCACACCTACGTCAACGGTGTGCTGGACCGCGCCGCCGTGGAATGGCGCAAGGTCGAATCGGGCCACTGACCCGATCGCTGTAGAGCCGTGCCCTGCCTGGCTTGCCGCGCAGGGCAGGGCTGCGTCCGGTAGTGTGGCGCGTGATCGAACTGCAGCCGCGCATGGCCCGGCCGCTACATAAGAGCAGAACGCCCCATGTCCCTGGCCGAATTCGCCCTCATCGACCGTATCCGCGCCCGCACCGCCGAGCGCGATGACGTGCTGCTCGGCATCGGTGACGATGCCGCGCTGCTGCAGCCGCGCGCGAATGAACAGCTGGTGGTGACCGCCGATACACTCAACAGTGGCGTGCACTTCCCGGTGGAGACGCCGGCCTTCGATATCGGCTGGAAGACGCTGGCGGTCAATCTTTCCGATCTTGCGTCGATGGGCGCGCGACCGGCCTGGTGCACCTTGGCGCTGTCATTGCCGGAAACGTCCGAAGACTGGATCGAGGCATTCGCCGATGGCTTCTTCGCATTGGCCGACCAGCATGACGTCGCGCTGATCGGGGGTGACACCACGCGCGGACCGCTGTCGTTGTCTGTCACCGCAATGGGCCAGGTGGGCCGTGGTCAGGCCCTGCGCCGCGACCGTGCACAGGCCGGCGATGACATATGGGTCAGTGGCACGCTGGGGGATGCGGCAGGTGCGCTGCGCCTGTGGCAACAGGGGGCGCTGAACGTGGCCACGGCCACGTTGCTGGCCGATTACGAACGCCTGCGCGTGCGCCTGCTGCGGCCGACGCCGCGTGTCACCCTCGGCCTGCGCCTGCGTGCCTTCGCGCATGCGGCAGTGGATGTGTCCGACGGACTGCTGGCCGATCTGGGCCACATCGCCCGCCTCAGTGACGTGGCAGCGCATGTCGATACCGATGCGTTGCCGATCTCGCACGCGCTGCGTGAGCTGCTCGGCCGCGATGGCGCGCGCGACTGTGCATTGCGTGGCGGAGACGACTACGAGCTGTGCTTCACCGCGGCCGCCGATCAGCGCGACGCACTGCATTACCTCGCCGAATCGCTGGACCTGCCGCTCACCCGCATTGGCCGCATCGCCGAAGGGCAGGGCGTGCACGTGGATGGCGAAGTGGCCGACGGTGGTTATCAGCACTTCGCCTGACGAATGAGAACGCCGGGCATGGCCCGGCGCTACCGTCCTGACACGGACGGCGTTCATGCACAGGGCGGCGCCTCATGCAGGAGGCAGCACCTTGCCCGGGTTGAGGATGCCATCCGGGTCCAGCGTGGCCTTGATCGCGCGCATGGTCGCCAGCGTGGCGGGAGTGAACGCCTGCGCCATGAAATCGCGCTTGGCCAGGCCAATGCCATGTTCACCGGACAGTGTGCCGCCCAGTGCCAGCGTCAGCGCGAAGATCTTTGGCAGCGCCGCATGCGCTCGCGCGCTCTCATCGGCATCGTCCGGGTGGTACAGGATGTTGACATGCAGGTTGCCGTTGCCGGCATGGCCGAAGGTGACGATGGTCAGGCTGTACTGGCCTGCCAGCGCCTGTACCCCGGCAACCAGGTCGGGAATGCGCGATACCGGCACCACCACGTCTTCGTTGATCTTGCCGGGTGCAACGCTGCGCAGCGCGGGCGACAGTGCCTTGCGCGCCGCCCACAGCTGGTCGCGTGCGCGGCCCTCCATCGCTACGTCCAGTTCCATCATGCCGTCGCCTTCGGCAGCGCTGGCCAGCGCCTGCAGCAGGTAGGGCAGGGTGTCGTGGTCGCCATCGGCCTCGACCAGCAGCATCGCGCCGGCCTCCGGTACGTCGGCGCCATTGAGGCGCAGCAGTTCCAGGCTGCGCGCGTCCATGAACTCCAGGCGGGTGGGTACCACCGGCTGCGACATCAGCCGCGATACCGCGGCGGCGGCGGCATCGGCATCGCGGTACAGCACGCGCAGTCCGGCCTGCGCGACCGGCAGCGGCGTCAGCTTCAAGGTAGCTTCCACGATCAGCGCCAGGGTGCCCTCGCTACCCACCAGCAGGTGGGTCAGGTCGTAGCCGGTGGCATCCTTGGTATAGGCACCACCGCAGCGGATCACCTCGCCGGTGCCGGTGACCGCGACCAGCCCCAGTACGTTGTCGCGGCTGGTGCCGTACTTCACCGCGCGTGGGCCACCGGCATTGCAGGCGAGGTTGCCGCCGACGCTGCAGATCTCCGCGCTGGACGGGTCCGGCGCCCAGAACAGCCCATGCGGTGTCAGCGCCTGCTGCAGGGCGCCGTTGAGCACGCCAGGCTGCACCACCGCGCAGCGATCACCGGCACGGATCTCGACGATGCGATCCATGCGGGTGAACGACAGCACGATGCTGCCCGGCAGGGGCACCGCCGCCCCGGTGGTACCGGTGCCCGCGCCACGCGCGACCAGGGCCACGCCGTGCACGCGGCAGGCGCGGACCAGCGCCTGCACCTGTTCGGTGTCGGCCGGCAGCGCGACGGCGGCGGGGCGTTGCCGGCGCCATGAGTTGTCCTGCGCATTCGCCTCCAGCGCGGTGTCATCCATGCGCCAGCCCTCCGTACCCAGCAGGGCGGACAGTTCGGCAACCAGGGCAGCGGGCAGGGCAGGGCTCATGTTGGATCTCGTGGAACAACCGGTACGGAGTGGATGGCCTTGCAGGCGGCCTCTGCGCCGGGCATCGGCACGGCAGCGTGGGTGATGATCGAGGGCATCAGCAGTCGTCCAGCCGGAACGCGTCGCGCAGCCAGTGCAGCTGTGGCGGTTCGCCGCTGGCTTCGACCACGTCGAAGCGGCAGGGCGCATCGGCCAGTGCAGGATGCGCCTGCAGGTACAACTGTGCGGCCTGTACCAGGCGCCGGCATTTGCGGGGGTCGACCGAGGCGGCAGCGCCGCCGAAGTCGCTGCGCGCGCGGTACCGCACCTCCACGAAAACCACGGTGCCGGCGTCGTCCATCACCAGGTCCAGCTCTCCGCTTCGATAACGGACATTGCGCGCGCGTGGCTGCAGCCCGGCCTGTTGCAGGTGCAGCTCGGCGGCGGTTTCCACCGCCGAGCCCCGCTGCGTGCGCTCAGCGACCACCGACGATCGGCATCGGCCGGCCGCCGCTGAAGGTCGACCACGCTGGCTGGCGCAGGATGTTGCCATTGCCATCGAGGAACAGGGTGCCGGTGGCGCCTTCCAGGCCGCCTTCGTTGGCCAGCTTGTCCAGATAGCTGCTGATCTTCCACGCGTCGGCGCCGAAAGCGAACAGGCGGCCGGCGGCACCGCGCGCGCTGGGCAGCGTGCTGGCGACCTGGCTGGCCGACGGCAGGCCGGAGACACTGCGCACGTTCCAGGCTTCATTCGGGTAGACGATGCCGTCCAGTGCCACGTCTTCCTCCACCTTGCCGCTGCCGATGGTCAGCTGGGACGTGCCGACGCGGGTGGCGCCGCCGACACCGGCCAGCGCCAGCTGCGGCGCGAGCAGCCGCGCCTGCGGAGCGCGCACGGCGAGAAACACAGCGTCGACCTGGCCGGCATTGCGCACCTGGGCGCCGACATCGCCCACCGCTTCAGGGACCGATACCGTGGCGGCCACCTGGCCACCGCGCTGGGTGAAACGCTGGGAGAAGGCCGCGGCGGCGCGGCGGCCGGTATCGTCGCTGCTGCTGATGACCAGGGCGCGATTGCGCTCACGGCCGCGCAGGTATTCGGCGGCGACGATGCCGTCGTCTTCCGGGGCGAGCGAGAAGCCGGCGCTGCCGGCCGGCGGTGAATCCTTGCCACGGTTCAGCGCCAGCACCGGCACCTGCAGCGGCTGGCGGCCGTATACCGCATCCACTTCATCGCGGCCCAGCGGGCCGACGACGAAGTCGGCACCGGAGGCCACTGCCTTGTCGTATGCAGCCAATGCACCGGCCGGCGTGCCGGCGGTATCGAAGAAATTGATGTCCGGGCGGCGGCGCGATTCGCCGTAATAGGCGGCGAGCAGGCCATCGCGCACCGGCTGTGCCGCGGTGGCAAGGCGGCCACTGAGTGGCAGCAGCACGGCCAGCTTCGCCGGCGGGCGGTAGCCATCGCTCATTGCCGGCGGGCGCTTGCTGGTATCGAACTGGGCGGCACCGTCGCGGTCGAACGGACGCGGAAGCGGCAGGCCGCGGGCGATCAACGCACGGCCGGCGAAGTTGTACAGCGGATCGTTGGCCGGCAGCGCGGCGGCACGGCTGCGCAGCGTGGCATCGTCGAGGGTGCCAAGCAGGCCTGAAATGGCCGCCTGGTTCTCGTTGCGCGCGCTGCCGGTGAGGCCGGCCTGCGCGCGTGCGCGGTCGCTGGCGGCGCCGAAGGCATCGCCAGTGGCCTGCAGGGCCTGGGCACGGGCGAGCAGCCAGCGCGTGCGCAGGCCGGGTGCGACGTTGTCGCCATTGTCCTTGAGCAGGGCCAACGCCTGTGCGGGTTGCTTGTCAGCCAGTGCCAGCTCGGCGCCGGTCAGCTGGTAACGCTGCAGGCTGGCACCGGACAGCTGGCGGGCGCTGAGCTGCCCCAACAGGCTGCGCGCGCGGGTGCTGTCGCCGGCCAGGTGCCACGCCCAGGCTGCATCCGCCAGGGCATTGCTGCGCGCGCTGCCGCGCAGGGTGGCCGCCAGGCCCTCCAGCTGCATCGCGGCGTCGCGCGGCTTGCCCTGTTCGATCAGCGCCAGCGCCTGGCTCTGGGCCGGCGATTCGGGCGCGCTGGTGAAGCTGGTGGTGGCACAGCCGGCCAGGAGCATCAGCGACAACGAAAGGGCGGAGATGCGTGCGGCGGGCTTGTTCATGATCGGGTCCATGCGATGAGGGCAGCGGCCTTGGCCAGGTACACGCTAGGATTCTACCCTTGCCCCGTGAGTACCGCTGAAATGAGTGTCCCCACCCTGTATGTCGTCGCCACGCCGATCGGCAACCTGGCCGATCTGAGTCCGCGCGCACAGGAGGTGCTGCGTTCGGTAGCGGCGATCTGTGCCGAAGACACGCGGCGCAGCGGCCAGCTGTTGTCCCATTTCGGCATCCAGCAGCCGCTGGTGGCGCTGCACGAGCACAACGAAGACGCCCTGGCGCAGCGACTGGTCTCGCGCCTGCAGGCGGGCGAATCGCTGGCGCTGGTCAGCGATGCCGGCACGCCGCTGGTCAGCGATCCCGGCTTCCGCCTGGTACGGGCCGCGCGCGCGGCGGGCATCCGGGTCAGCCCGGTTCCGGGTGCCTGTGCCGCCATTGCCGCGCTCAGCGTGGCCGGCCTGCCCAGCGATCGCTTCAGTTTCGAGGGATTCCTGCCGGCCAAGGCCAGCGGGCGCCGCGACCGGCTGCAGGCGCTCGCCGGCGAGGTGCGCACGATGGTGTTCTACGAATCCTCGCACCGGATCGCCGAGTCCCTGGCGGACATGGCCGCGATCTTCGGCGGTGAGCGGCCTGCGGTGCTGGCGCGGGAGCTGACCAAGCTGTTCGAGACCGTGCTGGATGGCGATCTGGCGGCCTTGCGGGCAACGGTCGAAGCCGACGAGAACCAGCGCAAGGGCGAGTTCGTGGTGATGGTGCAGGGGGCCGGCGACGACGAGGAAGCGCAGCTGGCCCATGGCCGTCGCGTCTACGCCACATTGAGCGAGCACCTGCCGCCGTCGACCGCCGCCAAGCTGGCCGCCGAGCTGACCGGCGCACCGCGCAAGGCGTTGTACGGCCGGTAGCGCCGGGCCATGCCCGGCGTGCGCGTCGCGCGGCATCGAACAGCCACCGGGCAGGAACCACCCGCGTACGGTAGAATGCGCGCTGGCGGAGCCGGCCAGACAGTCGCGTCATCCCTTGCGGGGTGCCGAGGAAAGTCCGGGCTCCACAGGGCAAGGTGCCAGGTAACGCCTGGGCGGCGCAAGCCGACGGAAAGTGCAACAGAAAGATACCGCCTACGTCTTCTTCGGAAGGCCGGTAAGGGTGAAATGGTGCGGTAAGAGCGCACCGCGAGTCTGGTAACAGACCGGCACGGCAAACCCCACCTGGAGCAAGACCAAATAGGGATCCTTTGGCGCGGCCCGCGTTGGATCCGGGTAGGTTGCTTGAGCGTTGCGGTGACGTAACGCCTAGAGGAATGACTGTCCACGACAGAACCCGGCTTATCGGCCGGCTCCGCCTCCATTCACTTCTGCAGCGCCAGGCCATGCCCGGCGGTATTCTGCCCGCCGTTCAGAAGTCGATGCGGCTTCCGGCGACGAATACGCCCTGCGGCCCGAAGCGGCGTTCATGGATCTGCCCGTGGCCATCACCATCGATCAGCAGCACGGTGCTGGCACGGGTGCCGTAGTCGTCGCCGCGGATGAAGGCCGGGCTCAACCAGCGCTCGCGTTCCAGTCCGATGCCGGTGTCCGGCAGGTCACTGTCGGCAGGCCGGTGTTC
The DNA here is from genome assembly GCF_056479905.1 of Stenotrophomonas sp. 112478_Sma. NCBI lineage: Bacteria > Pseudomonadati > Pseudomonadota > Gammaproteobacteria > Lysobacterales > Lysobacteraceae > Stenotrophomonas > Stenotrophomonas sp. 112478_Sma. The sequence goes on from NZ_CM151072.1 coordinate 652,805, forward strand.
GTCGGCCAGCGCGGTCCATAGCGGGGTCAGGTCCGGGGTCAGATCCCTTTCGCTTTGCGAAGGAGATCTGACCCCGTCTTCTTCCAGCCAGGCCGTCAGCGCGGCCATCAGCCGCTGTGTCTTCGGCCAGGGGGCATCCAGTGCACCGTTGGACATGCCATGCACGCCCGGCCCCAGGCGCTGCCGTTCGGCAGGGTGGTTGCCCAGATACTCCAGGCTGTCGCTATCGGCCAGCAGCAGGTTGAACGGGGCGTAGGCGCCGGCCACGGCCGCCAAGCGGTCGATATGCACTGCGGCCGGGTCGCGGCCACGCAGGAAGTCGGCCACCAGCGCGCCACGCGAGGGACCGGTCTGGGCGGCCAGCGGATCGCGCACATTGGTGACCACCGCCATCCGGCCGCCGGCACCGACGCCGGCCCAGCCTCCTCCGGAGCGGAGGTCGCGCCCGCCGATGACGGAGGTCTCATCCTGCCAGCGGGCCAGCGCCGCAGTGGGGCGGGCGTGGAACTCATCACGGTTGCCGGTCATCACCAGCCGCCAGCGCGGATGGTGCATCCAGCCAAGAGCAAGCAGGCACATGACGTCATTGTGCCCGGTTTGCGCAGTCTGGCGCCGCTTTCAGCCAGTTCCCGATGAATGCGGGGGCGATGTTTCACGCCCCCTGCACAGGCCTGAACTTCCGTTCAATCTCAAAAATTGAGACGGATCAGCAACTTGTGGATAAGCCTTGAACAATTCTCTAAAGGTTGCTGCAAGCCATTGATGTGGCTGGCGATTTCCCTGCGGAAAAGTTGTTGACAACCCTTCGCTCGCTGCTAAGGTGGGCATCAGAGGGAAATCCGGGTGTTTTGTGGGTTTTCGTGGTTCAATGTTTCACCGGGCGAAGGACAAGGTGCAGGCGTCGTGTTTCAGGGCGAGACGGCCATCACAGTTGACGACAAGGGGCGCATGGCGGTTCCCACCGCTTACCGCGACCTCGTCGCGCGCGCCAGCAACAACCGTCTCGTGTTGACCTACAACCCGTTCGAAGCCGGCTGCCTGTGGCTGTATGCCGAGTCCGAATGGGAGCGGGTCCGCGACGATGTCATGTCCAAGCCCAATACCCAGCGCGTCGTGCGCCTGTTGCAGCAGAAGCTGGTCGGCTCGGCCGCCCACCTGGAGCTGGACGGCAACGGTCGTATCAGCATTCCCGCCAGCCACCGCGGTGCGGTGGGCATAGAAAAGAAGGCGGTATTGCTCGGTATGGGCGACAAGTTCGAATTGTGGAGCGAGCAGGCGCATCGTGCCCTGATCCAGCAGACGTTGTCTGACGAGGATCTGGGCGATGGGTTGCTCGACCTGAAGTTGTGAGCGGGGGTGCCCGGATGCGCCCAGAAGCGCAGGCCGGTCACCTTCCGGTGTCGCAGTCGCCGGCGGTGCACCTGCCGGTCCTGTACACCCAGGTCCTGGACGGCCTGAGGGTGATCGAAAACGGACGTTATCTGGATGGCACGTTCGGTCGTGGCGGTCACGCACGTGGCGTGCTCACCCAGTTGGGGCCGGAGGGACGCCTGCTGGTCATGGACAAGGATCCGGAAGCCATCGCTGTGGCCGAGCGCGACTTCGCGCCGGACCCGCGCGTGTCGATTTTCCGTGGCAGCTTCGCCCAGCTGCTGCAGTGGAACGAGACGGCCGAAGGCCTGGATGGCGTGCTGTTCGATCTCGGCGTGTCCTCGCCGCAGCTGGACGTGGCCGAACGTGGTTTCAGCTTCGGCAAGGACGGCCCGCTGGACATGCGCATGGATCCGGACAGCGGCGAAAGTGCCGCGCAGTGGATCAACCGCGTCGAAGAGCGCGAGATCGCCGACGTGCTGTGGACCTACGGCGAAGAGCGGCAGAGCCGGCGCATCGCCCGCGCCATCGTTGCCCGCCGCGAGAAGCAGCCGTTCTCCCGCACCGCCGAACTGGCCGAACTGATCGCGTCGGTGATGCCCCGTGGCAAGGACAAGATCCATCCGGCCACTCGCAGTTTCCAGGCCATCCGCATCCACATCAACCGCGAGCTGGCCGATCTGGAGGCCGGGCTCGACGCGGCGGTGGAACGGCTCAAGCCCGGCGGCCGGCTGGCGGTCATCAGCTTCCATTCGCTGGAAGACCGTATCGTCAAGCAGTACATGAACCGTCTGGCCAAGGCGCCGCCTGCCAACCGCCGCCTGCCTGAAGCGGTCGCGTTCGTGCCGACCCTGGACCTGATCGGCGGGGCCATCAAGGCCACGGACGACGAACTGGCCGCCAACCCGCGCGCGCGCAGCGCCGTGCTACGCGTGGCCCAAAAGCGGGAGGCCGACGCATGAGCCGCCTGCTGCTGATCATTCTGCTGGCCTCCACCGTGGCCTCGGCGATCGGCGTGGTGTTCGTGCGCCACCGCCACCGGCAGACGTTCATCGAGCTGTCGCGCGCCGAGCGTGCGCGCGATGACCTGAACATCGAATTCGGCCGCCTGCAGCTGGAACAGGCCACCCTGGCCGAAGCCAACCGCGTCGACCGCATCGCCCGTGAAAAGCTGGGCATGAAGTTCCCCGAAGCCGCCGACGTAGTGGTGGTGCGCCCATGAGCAAGACCGGCCGCAACCGTCCACGCAACGCCTTCAACCTGCGCCAGCGCCTGCGCTGGGTGGCACTGGCGCTCGGCCTGTGTTCGGTGTCGCTGGTCGGCCGCGCGGCCTACGTGCAGATCATCAACAGCGATTTCTACCAGCGCCAGGGCGAGGCCCGCTACCTGCGCGAGCTGCCGATCAAAACCTCGCGCGGCATGATCACCGACCGCAACGGCGAACCGCTGGCGGTCTCCACCCCGGTGGCCTCGATCTGGGTGAACCCGCAGGACCTGCTGCGCGCGCCTGACCGCATTCCGGAATTGGCGCAGGCCGTGGGCATGTCGGTGGACGAGCTGAGCAGCCGCCTGTCGCAGAAGTCGGACAAGGAATTCATGTACCTGCGTCGCCGGATCAATCCGGACGAGGCAGAAAAGGTGGTCGCGCTGAAGATTCCAGGCGTGGCCGCGCAGCGCGAGTTCCGCCGCTTCTACCCGCAGGGCGAAGCGATGGCGCATGTGCTGGGTTTCACCAACATCGACGACCGCGGCCAGGAAGGCCTGGAACTGGCGTTCGACGAATGGCTGCGCGGCAAGCCGGGCGCGAAGCGGGTGATCCGCAACCGCAAGGGCGAGACCGTCGAGAGCGATCTGCTGCGTGCCGCCGAACCGGGCAAGGACCTGACCCTCAGCATCGATCGCCGCATCCAGTACCTGGCCTTCAAGGAACTGCGCAATGCGCTGGTGGCCAACAAGGCGGCCGGCGGTTCGATGGTCATCATGGACGTGACCACCGGCGAGATCCTGGCCATGGTCAACCTGCCGACCTACAACCCGAACTCGCTGACCGGTGCGTTGCCCGATTCGCGCCGCAATCGCGCGGTGACCGATCTGGTCGAACCGGGCTCGACGATGAAGCCGTTGACCATCGCCACCGCGCTGCAGGCAGGTGTGGTGACCAAGGACACCATCGTCGACACCAATCCGGGTTACATGACCCTGGGCCGCTTCACCATCCGCGACGTGCCGCGCAACAACGGGGTACTGAACGTGACCGGCGTGATCACCCGCAGCTCCAACGTGGGTGCCGCCAAGGTCGCGGCGAAGATGCCCGACCAGACCTTCTATGACGGTGTGCGGCGCTTCGGCTACGGCTCGGTACCGCACAGCGGTTTCCCGGGTGAGTCGGGAGGTGTGGTGATGCGTCCGGGCCGTTGGTCGGGAACCACCAAGACCACCATGTCCTATGGCTACGGCCTGTCGGTCACGCCGTTGCAGATCGCCACCGCGTACTCGGCGCTGGCCAACGGTGGTCGCCTGATTGCACCGACCTTCGTCAAGGGGCAGCGCAACGAAGGCCAGCAGATCATCGACGAGAACGTCGCCAAGCAGGTGGTGGCGATGATGGAAACGGTGGTCACCCAGGGCGGCGCCAAGCAGGCGGCGGTCCTGGGCTACCACGTCGCCGGCAAGACCGGTACTGCGCGCAAGGCCGGCCCCGGCGGCTACGAGCGCGGTCACTACAACGCGCTGTTCGCCGGCGTGGTGCCCGCCACCAACCCGCGCTTCGCCACTGTCATCGTCATCAATGATCCGCAGGCCGGCAAGTTCTACGGCGGCCTGGTGTCGGCGCCGGTCTATCACAACGTGATGGAAGGCACTCTGCGCCTGATGGATGTGCCGCTGGACGACCTGCAGTCGTGGCTGGCCGCGCAGCAGTCCGGAAAGATGGGGCACTCGGCCTCGATCCTGCCGGCCCCGCCGGCCGAGACCGCGCTGCCGGTCGATGCCGCCGCCGAATTCGATGCCGCGCTGCCCAGCGCGCAGGTCCAGACGCCGCCCGCCACGGGAGGCACGCAATGAGCCCTTCGATGTTGCTTTCGCAGTTGCTTCCGGACGTGGCCCTGGCGGGCCATGATCCCGTTCTGACCGGCCTGGTGCTGGACAGCCGTGCCGTACGCCCCGGCAATGCCTTCGTGGCCATCGCCGGCTTCGGCGCACATGGCCTGGGCTTCGTCGATCAGGCGCGCGCGGCGGGCGCCGGCGCGATCCTGTTCGAGCCACCGGCACCGGACGATCTGCCCGCACCGGCCGATGCCATCGCGGTGCCGGGCCTGCGCGCACGCATGGGCGCAATGGCTGACCAGTTCCACGGTGCACCGTCGCGGGCAATGGCGATGGTGGGTGTCACCGGTACCAACGGCAAAACGTCCACCGTGCAGCTGCTGGCCCAGGCCTGGCATCTGCTGGGAACGCCCAGTGGCAGTATCGGCACGCTGGGTGCTGGACTTTACGGCGCGGTCGAGCCGACCGGCTTCACCACGCCGCTGGTGCTGCAGATGCATGCCCTGCTGGCGCAGCTGCGCGACCAGGGTGCGCGTGCGGTGGCGATGGAAGTCAGTTCACATGCGCTGGACCAGGGCCGCGTCGATGCCGTGCATTACGACGTGGCCGTGTTCACCAACCTCACCCGCGATCATCTCGATTACCACGGCGACATGGCCAGCTACGGCGCGGCCAAGGCGCGGCTGTTCCATCGCCCGGGCCTGAAGGCGGCGGTGATCAACCTCGACGACGCGTTCGGTCGCCAGCTGTTCGCCGACCTGCCGGCCGGCGTGCTGCCGATCGGCTTGAGTTCGCGCGGTGCGGCCGATGCCAACGTGCGCGCCGAAGCGCTGCAGCTGGACGGCCGTGGCATCGCCTTCGAACTGCTCATCGACGGCCAGCGTGCTGCCGTGCAGTCGCCGCTGCTGGGCCGCTTCAACGTCGACAACCTGCTGGCCGTGGCCGGTACCCTGCACGCACAGGGCCAGTCACTGCCGCGTATCGCCGAGGTACTGTCGGCGCTGCAGCCGATCCGCGGCCGCATGAACCGCCTTGGCGGCGAGCAGGGCCTGCCGACCGTGGTCATCGACTACGCGCACACGCCGGATGCACTGGAACAGGCACTGGACAGCCTGCACGGGCATCTGCAGGGCACGCTGTACTGTGTGTTCGGCTGTGGCGGTGAACGTGACACCGGCAAGCGCCCGCAGATGGCGGCCATTGCCGAGCGGCTGGCCAACCAGGTCATCGTGACCGATGACAACCCGCGTGGCGAGGACGGTGACCGCATCGTCGCCGACATCCTTGCAGGATTCACCGATGCCGGCGCGGTGACGGTGCAGCGCAACCGTGCGCGCGCGATCGGCCTGGCCGTGAAGCGCGCCGGTGCCAGCGACATCATCCTGATCGCCGGCAAGGGCCATGAGCCCTACCAGGAGATCAAGGGCGTACGCCACGACTTCGACGACACCGAAGTGGCGGCCGCTGCACTGGCTGCCAAGGCCGGTGTGCTGGCGGCGGAGGGTGCACGATGAAGCGCACCCTGCTGTCGCTGATCGCGCACTGGGCCGGCGGCGAGATCCACGGCGACGATGTCGCCATCGATGCCATCAGCAACGATACCCGCAGTCTTGGCCCGGGCAGCCTGTACGTGGCCCTGCGTGGCGAGCGCTTCGATGGCCATGACTTCGCCGCCGACGCGCAGGCCCGCGGCGCCAGCGCGCTGCTGGTCGAGCGCCTGCTGCCGGTCGAGCTGCCGCAGGTGCTGGTCGCCGACAGCGAACTGGCGCTGGCGAGGATCGCCACGGGCATGCAGCGCGACCGCAGCACCGAGGTCTTCGCGATCACCGGCAGCAACGGCAAGACCAGCGTGAAGAGCCTGCTGCTGGCCATCCTGCAACAGGTGGCACAGCACGCGCACAAGGTGGTCTATGCCAACCCGGGCAACCGCAACAACGAGATCGGCCTGCCGCTGGCGGTGATCGATGCGCCGGAAGATGCCGACTACGCCGTCTACGAGATGGGCGCCGGCAAGCCGGGCGACATCGCCTACCTGACCGATATCGCCCGCCCGCGCTATGCGCTGGTCAACAACATCGCGCCTGCGCATCTCGAGCGGATGGGCAGTCTGCTCGGCGTGGCCACCACCAAAGGCGCCATCTACGCCGCACTGCCGGCCGACGGCGTGGCGGTGATCAATGTCGATGATGCCTACGGACGCTGGTTCGAGCAGCACTTCGTCGGCGTTCCGCCGCGCTGCCGCGTGCTGCGTTACGGCCTGGAACACACTGCCGACATCACCGCGCGTGACATCCGCGCCGGTGCGCAGGGCAGCCAGTTCACGCTGGTCTCGCCGATGGGCGAAGCACGCGTGGTGCTGGGCCTGCCGGGCCGCCACAACGTCAGCAACGCGCTTGCTGCCGCCAGCCTGGCGCTGGCTGCCGGCATCGACCTGGCATGGGTTGCCGCCGGCCTGGCCGACGCACAGCCGGTGCCCGGACGCCAGATCGCGCACCAGTTGCGCAATGGTGCGGTGCTGGTGGACGACAGCTACAACGCCAATCCCGGTTCGCTGGCCGCCGCCATCGATGCGCTGGCGGCCGCCCCGGAAGAGGGCTGGCTGGTGCTGGGTGACATGCGTGAGCTTGGCCCGGATGCGCAGTCGCTGCACGCGCAGGCCGGCGTCCGCGCGCGCGCCGCAGGGCTGAAGCGCCTGTATGCGCTCGGTCCGCTCAGTGCCGCCGCCGCCGCCGCGTTCGGCGAAGGCGGCCGCCAATTCGCCACCCATGACGCGCTGTCGCAGGCGTTGAAGGACGAGCTGCACGCCGGCGTGCGCTGCCTGGTCAAGGGTTCCCGTGGCAGCGCCATGGACACGATCGTCAAAGCGCTGCTGGCGCAAGGAGAGGAATCCCCGCATGTTGTATGAACTGGCTCGATGGTTGCAGCAGTTGGAGAGCCTGTTCGGGCTGTTCAACTACCAGACGTTCCGCGCCATCCTTGCCGCGTTGACGGCCCTGTTCCTGTCGCTGTGGCTCGGCCCGGCGATGATCCGCAAGCTTGCCCAGTTCAAGGGCGGCCAGCCGATCCGCAAGGACGGCCCGCAGACCCATTTCTCCAAGGCCGGCACGCCGACCATGGGCGGTTCGCTGATCCTGCTGACCGTCACCCTGTCGGTGCTGATGTGGGCCGACCTGCGCAACCGCTACGTCTGGCTGGTGCTGGCGGTGATGCTGTGCTTCGGCGCGATCGGCTGGTACGACGACTGGATCAAGATCGTCCGCCGCGACCCGAACGGCCTGAAGTCGCGCTGGAAGTACCTGCTGCAGTCGATCTTCGGACTGGCCGCCGGCCTGTTCCTGTTCTATACCGCCGATGTGCCTGCCGCACTGACCTTCTACATTCCGATGTTCAAGTCGGTGGCGCTGCCGCTGGCCGGCATCGGCTTCGTGACCATCGCCTACTTCTGGATCGTCGGCTTCTCCAACGCGGTCAACCTGACCGATGGCCTGGACGGCCTGGCGATCATGCCCACCGTGCTGGTCGCCTGCGCGCTGGGCGTGTTCGCCTACGCCTCCGGCAACGTGGTGTTCGCCAACTACCTGCAGATCCCGCAGATTCCCGGTGCCGGTGAGCTGGTCATCATCTGCGCCGCCATCGCGGGCGCCGGGCTGGGCTTCCTGTGGTTCAACACCTATCCGGCGATGGTCTTCATGGGCGACATCGGTGCGCTGGCGCTGGGCGCGGTGCTGGGCACGATCGCGGTGATCACCCGCCAGGAACTGGTGCTGGTGATCATGGGCGGCGTATTCGTCATCGAGACCCTGTCGGTGATGATCCAGGTCGCCTCGTTCAAGCTGACCGGCAAGCGCGTGTTCCGCATGGCGCCGATCCACCACCATTTCGAACTGAAGGGCTGGCCGGAGCCGCGCGTGATCGTGCGCTTCTGGATCATCTCCGTCGTGCTCGTGCTGATCGGCCTGGCCACGTTGAAGGTGCGCTGACGATGAACGACCTGTCCCGCCAGGCAACACGCCTCGAAGCCATCGAAGGCAGCTACGACAAGTGGCTGCTGGGTGCGATGCTCGCGCTCACCGGGCTGGGCGTGGTGATGGTGGCGTCGAGCTCGATCGCGTTGATGAGCAGCCCGTTCTACTACCTCAACCGCCACCTGGTGTTCCTGGCGATCGGCATCGTGCTGGCGGCCATTGCCGCGCGTACCGAGCTGAAGTCCATCGAGCAGTACAACCAGGTGCTGCTGCTGGGCTGCTTCGCACTGCTGCTGGTGGTGTTCATTCCCGGTCTGGGCAGCAGCGTCAATGGTGCCCGCCGCTGGATCAACCTGGGGGTCTCCAAGTTCCAGACCGTGGAAGCGGTGAAGGTGCTGTACATCGTCTGGCTGTCCAGCTACCTGGTGCGCTTCCGCGACGAGGTCAACGCGACCTGGCCGGCGATGCTCAAGCCGCTGGGCGTGGCCGGTGCGCTGGTGGTGCTGCTGCTGCTGCAGCCCGACTTCGGTTCGTCGACCCTGCTGCTGGCGATCACGGCCGGCATGCTGGTGCTGGGCGGAGTCAACATGCCGCGCATGTCGATGCCGGTGATCATCGGCCTGGTCGGCATGAGCGCGCTGGCGATCATCGAGCCGTACCGCATGCGCCGCATCACCTCGTTCCTGGACCCGTGGGCCGACCAGCAGGGCGACGGCTACCAGCTGTCCAACGCGCTGATGGCGGTGGGGCGCGGCGAGTGGACCGGCGTCGGCCTCGGCAATTCGGTACAGAAGCTGTACTACCTGCCCGAAGCACATACCGATTTCATCTTCTCGGTGACCGCCGAGGAATTCGGCTTCATGGGCACCTGCGTCATCATCGCCCTGTTCGCGCTGCTGGTCGGCCGCACCTTCTGGCTGGGCATGCGCTGCGTGGAAATGAAGCGCCACTTCTCCGGCTACATCGCCTTCGGCATCGGCCTGTGGATCAGCATGCAGACCTTCGTTTCGATCGGCGTGAACCTGGGCATCCTGCCGACCAAGGGCCTGACCCTGCCGCTGATCTCCTCGGGTGGTTCGTCGGTCCTGATGACGTGCGTGGCGATGGGCCTGCTGCTGCGCGTGTCCTACGAGCTGAAGCGTGCCGAGCGCCGCCAGGCCGTGCGCATCGGCGGCGGCGACGATGCTGCCACCGCACCGGCCGAAGAGCCGTCCGCCCCGTCCGCGGGGTCGCTGCCGATGGGCGCGGACGCGCCTGCCGGCGCGGGCCCTGCCGTGCGTGGCACCAGCCGCCTGCAGTCCCGCGTCGAACCGACTTTCGGGAGGCTCGGATGAGTGCTGCCGACCACAACGTTCGCCCGGTGATGATCCTGGCCGGTGGTACCGGCGGGCATATCTTCCCAGGGCTGGCCGTGGCCCGCGTGCTGCGCGAGCGTGGCGTGCCGGTCACCTGGATGGGCGCCGAAGGCGCGATGGAAACCCGGTTGGTGCCGCAGCACGACATTCCGATCGACACGCTGTCCATCACCGGCCTGCGTGGCAAGGGCAAGCTGGCACTGCTGGGCGCACCGTGGCGGCTGATGCGCGCGTTGCGTGCGGCCGGCATGATCATCCGCCGTCGCCAGCCGCGTGCGGTGATTGCCTTCGGCGGATTCGCCTCGGGACCCGGTGGCATGGCCACCCGCCTGCATGGGCTGCCACTGCTGGTGCACGAGCAGAACCGCGCACCCGGCATGACCAACCGCATCCTGTCGCGCTACTCGCGCCGCCTGCTGACCGGGTTCCCGGGCACCTTCGCCAAGGGTGAAGAAGCGGTGGGCAATCCAGTGCGCGCGGAGATCGCCGCGATCGCGCCGCCGGAACAGCGTTTCGCCGATCGCCACGGTCCGTTGCGCGTGCTGGTGGTGGGCGGCAGCCAGGGTGCGCGCGCACTCAACAGCGGCGTGCCGCAGGCCATCGCAGCGCTCGGTGCGGAAGTGCCGGTGCAGGTGCGCCATCAGAGCGGCGAGAAGCTGCACGCCGAAGCGGTCGAGGCCTATGCCAAGGCGGGCGTGCAGGCGCAGATCACTCCGTTCATCGCGGACATGGCCGAGGCATTCGCGTGGGCCGACCTGGTCGTGTGCCGTGCCGGGGCATCCACCCTGGCCGAGCTGTGCGCGGTCGGTGTCGGCAGCGTGCTGGTGCCATTCCCCGCCGCCGTCGACGATCACCAGACCCGCAACGCGGAGTATCTGGTCGAGCGCGGCGCGGCGGTTTTGCTGAAGCAGGACGGAACGCTGGCAGACGGCATTGCCGCACTGCTGCGCGATCTGTCCGAAAATCCCGGCCGCCGCATGCAGATGGCGCAAGCCGCGCGTGCCCTGGCCAAGGTCGATGCCGCCGAGCGCATCGCCGATATCATTCTCGAGGAAGCTGTATGAAGAAGGCATGCCAGCGCGCCTGCCCTGCGCGAGGCCGCGCATGATCCGTCGCCTGCACGACACCAACGACCTGGTGCGCGCCTTCCCGCGCGTGCACTTCGTCGGCATCGGCGGCACCGGCATGAGCGGCATCGCCGAAGTGATGCTGACGCTGGGTTATGAAGTGTCCGGTTCGGACAATGCCGACAATGCGGCCACCCGCCGCCTGGCCGGCCTAGGAGCACGCATCATGCGTGGCCATTCGGCGGCCAATGTGCTGGGCACCGACTGCGTGGTGGTGTCCAGCGCGATCCGCGAAGACAACCCGGAGCTGATGGAGGCGCGCAGCCAGCGCATTCCGATCATGCCGCGTGCGGCGATGCTGGCCGAGCTGATGCGCTTCCGGCGTGGCATCGCCGTGGCCGGCACCCATGGCAAGACCACCACCACCAGCCTGACGGCAGCGGTGCTGAGCGAGGGCGGCCTGGACCCGACCTTCGTGATCGGTGGCCAGCTGCTGGCCGCCGGCGCCAACGCCAAGCTCGGCGGTGGGCAGTGGCTGGTGGCAGAGGCCGATGAGAGCGATGGCAGCTTCCTGCGCCTGAATCCGCTGATGTCGATCATCACCAACATCGATGCGGACCACCTGGAAAACTACGGCAACGACTTCGCCCGGGTGCAGGCCGCATTCGCCGAGTTCCTGCAGCGCCTGCCGTTCTACGGGCTGGCGGTACTGTGCATCGACGATCCGGAAGTGGCTGCACTGGCCGCCAGGACGCCGCGCCACGTCATGAGCTACGGCATGAGCCCGCAGGCCGACGTGCGCGCCGAGAACGTGGTGCAGGAGGGCTCGCGCATGCGCTTCACCCTGCGCCTGCCGCAGGGCACCAGCCAGGAAGTGGTGCTGGCACTGCCGGGCAGGCACAACGTGCTCAACGCGCTGGCCGCCGCTGCGGTCGGTTGGCAGCTGGGCGTGGCACCGGATGCGATTGCGCGTGCGCTGGAGGCCTTCGCCGGCGTCGGCCGTCGCTTCAACGACCTGGGCGAAGTCACCACCGCCAGCGGTGCCAGGGTGCGGATCATCGATGATTACGGTCATCACCCGAGCGAACTGGAGGCGGTGTTTGCCGCTGCCCGCGGCGGCTGGGCCGACAAGCGCCTGGTGGTCGCGTTCCAGCCCCACCGCTACAGCCGCACCCGCGACCAGTTCGACAAGTTCGCTGCAGTGCTGTCCAGCGTCGACGCGCTGGTACTGAGCGAGGTCTACCCGGCCGGCGAGGAGCCGATCGCAGGTGCCGATTCGCATGCGCTGGCACGCGCCATCCGCGCCCGCGGCCGCAGCGAGCCGGTGGTGGTGGGCAAGGCCGCCGAGCTGGCGAGCGTGCTGCCGGACGTGCTGCAGGATGGTGACCTGCTGCTGATGATGGGGGCCGGCGATATCGGCGCCGTCGCCACCCACATCGCAGTGGAAGGCTTCAAGGCGGAGGGCGAGGCGTGAGCACGCTGACCTTCCCGCCGCTGCGCAGTACCGACCCGGCCGTGTTCGGCCGCGTCGCCGTCCTGCTCGGCGGTACCTCCAGCGAGCGCGAGGTGTCGCTGGACTCCGGCCGCAACGTGCTGGAGGCGCTGCAGTCGCGCGGCGTCGATGCGTTCGCCGTGGACGGCATTCCGGCCCTGGCCCGGGCATTGGCCGGCGGCGGCATCGATCGCGTGTTCAACATCCTGCATGGCCACAACGGTGGCGGAGAGGATGGCATCGTGCAGGGCCTGATGGACGCCTTCGGCGTGCCGTATACCGGCTCGGACGTGCTGGGTTCGGCATTGAGCATGGACAAGATCCGCACCAAGCAGGTGTGGCTCTCGGTCGGTTTACCCACCCCGCAGTACCGGAAGGTCACTGCCGAGACCGTCCACGCACAGGCGCGCGAGCTAGGCCTGCCGGTGGTGGTCAAGCCGGCCAACGAAGGCTCCAGCGTGGGCATCAGCCGTGTGACCGACGAAGCAGGCCTGGACGAGGCGGTGGCGTTGGCTGCGCGCTACGACGGCCAGCTGCTGATGGAGCAGATGGTAGTCGGCGACGAGCTGACCGTCGCCATCCTTGGCGACGTCGCACTGCCGTCGATCCGCATCGTGCCCAAGGGCCAGTGGTACGACTACAACGCCAAGTACATCGCAGAAGATACCCAGTACCTGTGCCCGGGCCTGGACGGCGAGGCCGAGGACGAGATCCGTCGCATCGCGCTGGCCGCGTTCCGCGCCGCCGGCTGCCGTGGCTGGGGGCGCGTGGACGTGATGCGTGACCGCGCAAGTGGCCGCTTCTTCCTGCTGGAAGTGAACACCGCGCCGGGCATGACCAGCCACTCGCTGGTGCCCAAGGCGGCCCGCCAGGCCGGCATCGGCTTCGAGGAGCTGGTGTGGCGCGTGCTTGAACAGACCCTGGAGGCTGGCCACGCATGAACGCGGTGCTGCGCATCTTCGTCTGGCTTCTGGCGCTGTCGGTGGTGGCACTGCCGGTGGTGGCCGTGGTCAATGGCTGGGTCGGCGCCGAGCGCTGGCCGCTGGCGAAGCTGCGCGTGCACGGTGAATTCAAGCGCGTGCCGGCCGAGCAGCTGCAGCAGGTGCTGTTGCCGTATGCGCGTGCCGGGTTCTTCGCGGTCAAGCTGCAGGATGCGCAGGACGCACTGGAGAAGCTGCCGTGGGTGGAAAGCGCGCAGGTGCGCAAGCAGTGGCCTGACGTGCTGGAAGTGACCCTGGTCGAGCACAAGCCTTTCGCCCGCTGGGGCGAGGGTCGCCTGCTGTCCGAGCAGGGCAAGCTGTTCCCCACGCCGAAGAAGCTGGCCGACCTGCAGCTGCCCGAGCTGGATGGCCCCGACAGCCAGACCGAGGAAGTGGTCAAGCTGTACAACGATTCACGCGCGCTGTTCGCGCCTGCCGGCGTCGACGTGCGCCGGCTGACCATGGATGCGCGCGGCAGCTGGTCGCTGGTGCTGAGCAACGGCACCGAAGTGGTGGTAGGACGCGATGACGCCCGTTCGCGCCTGCAGCGCTTCGTGCGCGTGCTGCCACAACTGGCCAACCAGGCTGCGCCGATCGAGCGCGCCGATCTCCGCTACACCAATGGTTTCACGCTGAGCTGGGGCACCCCGGCCGCGCCGGCTGACGCGCCGGCGACCCCGGCAAGAAGGACGCAGGAAAGGACATGAATCGCAAGGGTGACAAATCGCTGATCGTCGGCCTGGATATCGGCACCTCCAAGGTGGTGGCGCTGGTGGGCGAGTATTCGCCGGGCAACCCGATCGAAGTGATCGGCATCGGATCGCACGAGTCGCGCGGCCTCAAGCGCGGCGTGGTGGTGGACATCGAATCGACCGTGCAGTCGATCCAGCGTGCGGTCGAAGAGGCCGAGCTGATGGCCGGCTGCGAGATCCGTTCGGTCTACGCCTCGATCTCCGGCAACCACGTGCAGTGCAAGAACTCGCCGGGCATCGTGCCGATCCGCGATGGCGAAGTGACCTGGGGCGACCTGGACCGCGTGCTCGACGCTGCCAAGGCGGTGGCGATTCCGGCCGACCAGAAGATCCTGCATGCGATCCCGCGCGAGTACGTGCTGGATGATTCGCAGGAAGGCATCCGCAACCCGGTGGGCATGACCGGTGTGCGCCTGGAAGTGCATGCACACCTGGTGGTGTGCGCGCAGTCCGCCGCCGCCAACATCAGCAAGTGCGTGCAGCGCTGCGGCCTGCAGGTGGATGATCTGGTGCTGTCCTCGCTGGCCTCCAGCGTGGCGGTGCTGACCGCCGACGAACGCGAGCTGGGTGTGGTGCTGGTCGACATGGGCGCAGGCACCACCGACATCGCGGTGTTCGTGCAGGGCGCGATCTGCCACACCGCATCGCTGCCGATTGCCGGCGACCACGTCACCAACGACATCGCGCACATGCTGCGCACGCCGACCCCGGAAGCCGAGCAGATCAAGGTGCGCTACGCCTGCGCCCTGGCCCAGCTGGCCACTGCCGAGGAGAGCATCCAGGTGCCGTCGGTGGGTGATCGCCCGCCGCGGCGCATGCCGCGCCATTCGCTGGCGCAGGCAGTGCAGGGCCGCTACGAGGAAATCTTCGAGATGGTGCAGGCCGAACTGCGTCGCTCCGGCTTCGAAGAGCTGGTGCGCGCGGGCATGGTGCTCACCGGCGGTGCATCGAAGATGGAAGGCGTGGTCGAGCTGGCTGAAGAGATGCTGCAGATGCCGGTGCGCGTGGGCATTCCGCAGCACGTCACCGGCCTGGGCGAAGTGGTCGGCAACCCGGTGCACGCCACCGGCGTGGGCCTGCTGCTGATGGGCAGCCAGATCGAGCATCCGCGCCGGCCATCGCTGCCGACCGGGCGCGCCGGCAGCATGTTCAAGAAACTCAAGACCTGGTTCCGCGGCGAGTTCTGACGCGGAACCCGTAACGCCGGGCATCGCCCGGATGCAACACCCGCAACACAACGCAACACCGGCAACACACAACCCACACAGCCGCAACGGCGGCATGCAGCAGGACGGCAGGACGCCCGAATGCCCATGCCATCGAAAGCGGATACAACGAGGACACGGACATGGCGCATTTTGAACTGATCGAAAAGATGGCACCCAATGCGGTGATCAAGGTGGTTGGCGTGGGCGGCGGCGGCGGCAATGCCGTGGCGCACATGGTCAACTCGGCGGTGGACGGCGTGGAGTTCATCACCGCCAACACCGACTCGCAGGCCATCAAGAATTGCGGTGCGAAGCTGCAGCTGCAGCTGGGCACCAACGTGACCAAGGGCCTGGGCGCAGGCGCGAACCCGGAAGTGGGCCGCCAGGCCGCCCTGGAAGACCGTGAGCGCATCATGGACGCCCTGCAGGGCGCCGACATGGTGTTCATCACCGCCGGCATGGGCGGCGGCACCGGCACCGGTGCGGCGCCGGTGGTGGCGCAGCTGGCCAAGGAAATGGGCATCCTGACCGTGGCCGTGGTCACCAAGCCGTTCCCGTTCGAAGGCCGTCGCCGCATGCAGGTTGCGCTGAAGGGCATCGAGGAACTGAGCCAGCACTGCGACTCGCTGATCACGATTCCGAACGAGAAGCTGATCACCGTGCTGGGCCGCAACGCCACCATGATCCAGGCGTTCCGTGCCGCCAATGACGTGCTGCAGGGCGCCGTGCAGGGCATTGCTGACCTGATCGTGCGTCCGGGCCTGATCAACGTCGACTTCGCCGACGTGCGCACCGTCATGTCCGAAATGGGCCTGGCGATGATGGGTACCGGCACCGCCCGTGGCGATGACCGTGCCCAGGCTGCCGCCGAAGCGGCGATCCAGAACCCGCTGCTGGACGATGTGAACCTGGCCGGTGCCAACGGCATCCTGGTCAACATCACCGCTGGCGCCGACTTCACCATGGCCGAGTTCGACGAGATCGGCCGCACCATCGATGGCTTCGCGTCCGAAGATGCCACCGTGGTGGTCGGTACCGTGCTGGATCCGGACATGCAGGACGAAGTGCGCGTGACGGTGGTGGCTACCGGCCTGAACCGCGTGTCGGCCAGCAAGAGCCAGCGTCCGGGCGAGCGTGCGCCGATCAAGCTGGTGCGCAATGCCACCACCGGCCAGCCGGAGTTCGGCGAGTTCGACACGGGTGGCGATGCGGTCTCCAAGGCCGTGGGCGGCATGGGCCTGGGCCTGCGTCGTGCCAGCAGCGATACCGCGGCAGCCTCCACCGCGTCGGCCCCGGCCTCTTCGGCCCCGGCGGCGGCGGAACTGCCGAATGATTACCTGGACATCCCGGCGTTCCTGCGCCGCCAGGCGGACTGAGCGGAGCTGCCCGGGGCTTGTCCTCCCCGGGTCGCGCCACCATGTCCTGAAGTGCGGGCGCCGGGCCAGGATAGGCCCGGCGGCCCTTCACGCGTGTCCCACCCGCGCGCCGGTGTGTCCTGCCGCCGTTTCAGCCGGGGTAGGGGAGTGCGCGTGTTAATCTAAGGTGTCACTTCCGGTCTGCCCCCATGATCCAGCAACGCACCCTCAAGAACACGATCCGCGCTACCGGCGTTGGCCTGCACAGCGGTGACAAGGTCTACATGACCCTGCGCCCGGCACCGGTCAACCACGGCATCGTGTTCCGCCGCGTGGATCTGGATCCGGTGGTGGAAGTGCCGGCCAAGGCGGAGCTGGTCACCGAAGTGACCCTGTGCACCGGCCTGACCTGCAACGACGCCAAGGTCCAGACCGTTGAACACCTGATGTCGGCTCTGGCCGGCCTGGGTGTGGACAACATCATCGTCGAGCTGTCCTCGGCCGAGCTGCCGATCATGGACGGTTCGGCCGGCCCGTTCGTGTTCCTGCTGCAGTCGGCAGGCATCGTGGAACAGGATGCGCCCAAGCGCTTCATCCGCGTGCTCAAGACCGTGGAAGTGACCGAGGGTGACAAGGTGGCCCGCTTCACGCCCTACGAGGGGTACAAGCTGGGCTTCACCATCCAGTTCGACCACCCGATGATCCCGGCCAAGCAGTCACGCCAGGAAATCGAATTCTCCACGCTGGCGTACACCAAGGAAATCTCCCGCGCGCGCACCTTCGGCTTCATGCGCGACCTGGAGTACATGCGTGAACGCAATCTGGGCCTGGGCGGGTCGATGGACAACGCCATCGTGCTTGACGAGTTCCGCGTGCTCAACGAAGACGGGCTGCGCTACGCCGACGAATTCGTGCGCCACAAGATCCTTGATGCGATCGGCGACCTCTACCTCGCCGGTGGCCAGGTGCTGGGCGCCTACGAGGGCTTCAAGTCCGGTCACGCGCTCAACAACAAGCTGGTGCGCGCGCTGATGGCCGATGCCAGCGCGTGGGAGTGGGTCAGCTATGACTCGCCGGCGCTACCGGATCCGGTCGAGTACGCCACCCCGGCCTACGCCTGATCCACATAACGTTTTGAATTGAAAGGAAAAAACGCCGCCTCTCAGGGCGGCGTCCGCATTTCTGGAGGCTGCGATGGATACGACGCAGCAGGTGACGCGACTGTCGGTCTGTCGTCACGGTTTCGTGAACCTGTTGGATCGGAAGCCTGAATTTAACGTTGTTTTAACAACAATCTAACGACAGGTCCACCGGGGACCGCTAGGATGCGACCCGGCCCCCGAAATGTTTCACGCTGCGGTGACACGCGCGACGGGGAGCGGAGCAGGAGGCTCCGTTGTCCTCAGGACCGCTTCTTCGGCTTCGAAGGAACATCCTGCAGGGCTGCCAAGGCGTCGCGTAGCCCTTTGTGCGTGGCGGCTGAAACTGCGTGGGGGCCATTCCGGTTGTCGATCGCTGGGGAGCGTGAGGGAGTGGTGGACGCAGTCTTGATGGTCACCCTGGTGGCCTTCAGCCCGATGGACCGGGCCGCGTCGAGAAGCTGGGCCTCGGCAAGCCGGAACTTGGCATGCCAGACCGGGGACTCGACGAGAAAAACGAGGTGTTCCCCGTCCACATTGGCCAGCCGGCAACGGCTGCGCAGAGGTGGCGGCAACTGGGGGCGCAACTGACGGTCCAGCGCGTCGAGCCACAAGGCACGCCGCAGCGGGTTCCCGCTTTTGTCCGCCATTACCGCATCCAGTGCCGGTTTCGGCACGGAAGCGGGGCGAACGCTGGATTTCGGCTCAGACATGAAAACTCACTGATGGCATTCAAAAAGATCGTAATCAAAACGCGTGAAGGTCAGGCCAAATCGGCGCTCACGCGTTTGCGGTTCTATTTCGAGGACCGCCCCCGTGCCCTGCTGGGCAGCGTGCTCGGGGTAGGCTGCATTATCGGCTTTGCAGGCGGAATCGGCGCCAACGCGTTCAACGATTCGCGGCTGCAGGCCAAGGTCGACCGCCAGGAGGCTGAACTGGCCAAGGTCCAGCGCGATGCGCAGACCCAGGTCAACGCGCTGGCGGCCCGCCTCGGCGAGCTGCAGGCGCAGGCCACCCGCCTCAACGCCCTGGGCGAACGGCTGACCCAGATGGGCAAGCTGGAAGATGGCGAGTTTGACTTCAACGAAACTCCCGGCCTGGGTGACGGCGATGCCGGCGGCCCGACCTCGGACATCCCGGTCAAGGATGTCAACGCCGACTTACAGGTGCTGGAGCAGCGTTTCGCTGCTTCAGGCCGCCAGCTGTCGGTGATGGAATCGCTGATGTTCGATCACCAGCTGCAGCAGAACGCCGTGCCTTCGCGCATGCCGATCCGCAACAGCTATGTCACGTCCGGCTTCGGCACCCGTGCCGACCCCTTCGGCCGCGGTGCCGCCACCCACAAGGGCATGGACTTCCACGCCCGGGTCGGCGATCCGGTCATGGCCGTGGCCGATGGCGTGGTCAGCTTCTCCGGCGTCAAGGGCGGCTACGGCAACGTCGTCGATGTCGACCATGGCAACGGCTACGTCACCCGCTACGCGCACAATTCGCGCCTGGTCGTGAAGGTCGGCGATCTGGTCCGTGCCGGCCAGGAAGTGGCCAAGGCCGGTTCCACCGGTCGCTCCACCGGCGCCCACGTGCACTTCGAGGTGTGGGAAAACGGCAACGTGGTCAACCCGCGCAAGTTCCTCGGCGACGGCGGCAACACGCCGGTCGGCCGTATCAGCCGCGGCTGATTCCAGCGCCGGGCATGGCCCGGCGCCACCCTCCTTGGGGTCAGATCCTTTCGCCACGGCGAAAGGGATCCGACCCCTTTGCTCAACCCCGGTTTGCCGGATCCGGGCCGATCACGCCGCACGGGACGCTTGAAACCCCTCCCGGCCGTCCCAAGCTACAATGGGTGTTGCCATCGACAGGGCGCCAAGCGCCCTGTTTCGTTTGCGGCGGACGGATTCCCCAGGGAAGGCCGGGCGTCGTGTCCATCCAACCCGGTTCCTTCAATGATCAACAGCCTGCTTACCCGCGTATTTGGCAGTCGTAACGAACGACAGCTGCGCCAGCTCAACCGCATCGTCGCCAAGATCAATGCGCTGGAGCCGGAGATCGAGAAGCTTTCCGACGAGCAGCTGCAGGCCAAGACGCCGGAGTTCAAGCAGCGCATCGCCGGCGGTGAGGCCCTGGACAAGGTCCTGCCGGAAGCATTCGCGGTCTGCCGCGAAGCCGGTCGCCGCGTGCTCGGCATGCGCCACTACGACGTGCAGCTGATCGGCGGCATGGTCCTGCACCTGGGCAAGATCGCCGAAATGCGTACCGGTGAAGGCAAGACCCTGGTGGCCACGCTGCCGGTGTACCTCAACGCGCTGGAAGGCAAGGGCGTGCACGTGGTCACCGTGAACGACTACCTGGCCCGCCGCGATGCCGCGCAGATGGGCAAGCTGTACAACTGGCTGGGCCTGAGCGTGGGCGTGGTGTATCCGGGCATGCCGCACAGCGACAAGCGCGAAGCCTATTCCGCCGACATCACCTACGGCACCAACAACGAATTCGGTTTCGACTACCTGCGCGACAACATGGCGCTGTCCAAGGCCGATCGCTATCAGCGCGGCCTGCACTACGCCATCGTCGACGAAGTCGACTCCATCCTGATCGACGAAGCACGCACCCCGCTGATCATCTCCGGCCCGGCCGACGATTCCCCGGAGCTGTACATCCGCGTCAACCGCATCGTGCCGAACCTGGTCAAGCAGGAAGTGGAAGACGGCGAGGGCGACTTCTGGGTCGACGAGAAGGGCAAGCAGGTGCACCTGTCCGAAGCGGGCATGGAGCACGCCGAACAGCTGCTGGTCGAGGCCGGCATCCTCAACGGCGACACCGAAGGCCTTTACGCGGCGCAGAACCTGACCGTGGTCCACCACCTCAACGCCGCCCTGCGCGCGCACGCCATCTACCAGCGTGACGTGGACTACATCGTGCGCGATGGTGAAGTGGTGATCGTGGACGAGTTCACCGGCCGTACCCTGGCCGGTCGCCGCTGGTCCGACGGCCTGCACCAGGCGGTGGAGGCGAAGGAAGGCGTGCCGGTGCAGCGTGAGAACCAGACGCTGGCCAGCATTACCTTCCAGAACCTGTTCCGCATGTACAAGAAGCTGTCCGGCATGACCGGTACGGCCGATACCGAAGCATTCGAGTTCCAGAGCATCTACGGCCTGGAAGTGGTGGTGATCCCGACCAACCGCCCGACCATCCGCAAGGACAGCCCGGACCAGGTGTTCCTCAACCGCAAGGGCAAGTTCAACGCGGTGCTGGCCGACATCGAGGAATGCGCCAAGCGCGGCCAGCCGGTGCTGGTCGGTACCACCTCGATCGAAACCTCGGAAATGCTGTCCGAGCACCTGCGCAAGGCGGGCGTGAAGCACGAAGTGCTCAACGCCAAGCAGCATGACCGCGAAGCGACCATCGTCGCCAATGCCGGTCGTCCCGGCGCGGTGACCATCGCCACCAACATGGCCGGTCGTGGTACCGACATCGTGCTCGGTGGTTCGCTGGAAGCCGAGCTGCATGCGCTGGGCGAAGATGCCACCGATGAACAGAAGGCGGCGATCAAGGCCGACTGGCAGCAGCGCCACGAAGCAGTGAAGGCGGCAGGCGGCCTGCACATCGTCGGCACCGAGCGCCATGAATCGCGTCGTATCGACAACCAGCTGCGTGGCCGTTCGGGCCGCCAGGGTGACCCGGGTTCGTCCCGCTTCTACCTGTCGCTGGAAGACAACCTGATGCGCATCTTCGCCTCCGACTGGGTGCAGAAGGCCATGCGCATGATGGGCATGAAGGAAGACGACGTCATCGAAGACCGCCTGGTCAGCCGCCAGATCGAGAAGGCGCAGCGCAAGGTCGAGGCCCACAACTTCGACATCCGCAAGAACCTGCTGGACTTCGACGACGTCAACAACGACCAGCGCAAGGTCATCTACGCCCAGCGCGATGAACTGCTGGACGCCGAATCGGTGAAGGAGAACGTCGATGGCATCCGCGACGATGTCGTCTTCGACATCGTTGCGCGCTTCGTGCCGCCGAACTCGGTGGACGAGCAGTGGGACCTGCGTGGCCTGGAAGCGACCCTGGAGTCGGAGTTCGGCCTGCAGATGTCGCTGACCGACCTGGTCAAGTCGCACGAGGAACTGGACGCCGAAACCATCGCCGCCAAGGTGCAGGAGCGCGTCAACCAGCACTTCGCCGAGAAGGAAGCCAGCGTCGGCGACGAGACCATGCGCGCGCTGGAAAAGCATGTGATGCTGACCGTGCTGGACCAGAGCTGGAAGGAGCACCTGGCACGCATGGACTACCTGCGCCAGGGCATCTACCTGCGGGGTTACGCGCAGAAGCAGCCGAAGCAGGAGTACAAGAAGGAAGCCTTCGAGCTGTTCTCGGACATGCTGGAGAACGTCAAGCGCGAAGTGGTGACCCTGCTCGCCCGCGTGCGCATCCGCAGCGACGAGGAAGTGCAGGCACTGGAAGCGGCCGAGCGCCAGCAGGTCGAGGCACGCCTGCGCCAGTCGCAGTTCCAGCACCAGGACGCCGGCGGCTACAGCGCCGACGAGGAAGCGGCGCAGGTGCAGGCCGCGCAGCAGGGCGTGGCCCAGGTGCAGCGCGAAGAAGCCAAGATCGGCCGCAACGATCCGTGCCCGTGCGGCAGTGGCAAGAAGTACAAGCACTGCCACGGCCAGCTGAGTTGACCGGCCAGAGAGCCCCGCGAAAGCGGGGCTCTCCCGTTCTGGGGCAGGAAAGTACGCGATCCGCGATTGCGCCGGTCCCCCTGTTGTAGGCATGCTCCCTGCATGCCTTCCCCCACCCGATCGATCCATGTCGTGGCGGCCGTCATCACCGACGCCCGTGGCCGCGTGCTGCTCAACCGTCGTACCGAGAACCGCGACATGGCCGGCCTGTGGGAGTTCCCCGGCGGCAAGCGCGAAGCGGGCGAAACCTCCGCGCAGGCCCTGGTGCGTGAACTGCGCGAGGAACTGGGCATCGAAGCCGAGGTCGGCGACTGGATCATGGACGTGCCGCAGCGGTACCCGGACAAGCACCTGACGCTGGAAGTGCGGCACGTCCGCAGCTGGAAGGGCACACCGCGCGGTCGCGAAGGCCAGGCCATCACCTGGGTCGCGCAGGACAAGCTCGGACGCTACTCGATGCCGCCGGCCGACCTGCCGGTGGTGGCGGCACTGCGCGAGCCCGACTGCTACCTGGTCACCCCTGCACCGGGTGAGGACGATGCCGGTCAACGGCAGTGGCAGGAACGGCTGCAGCGCGCGGTCAGTGGCGGCCAGCAGCGCATCCAGCTGCGCCTGCCGCTGCAGCATCCTCGCCGTCAGGCCCTGATCGAGCAGGCGCTGCGCGCGCACCGGCGCGGGGTGCAGTGGCTGCTGAACCGCGATATCGAACTGGCGCGCTCGCTGGGTGTCGGCGTGCATCTGGGCAGCGAACAGCTGTTGTCCCTGCAGGCGCGACCGTTGCCGGATGGGCAGCTGGTGGGAGCCTCCTGCCACGATCTTGAGCAGCTGCAGGCCGCACAACGGCTGGGATGCGACTTCGCCGTGCTTGGGCCGGTGCAGGCGACCGCCAGCCATCCCGAGGCAACGCCGCTGGGCTGGGATGCGTTTGCCGCCCTGCGTGCACAGGTATCGCTGCCCATCTACGCGCTGGGTGGGATGGCACGCGGCCAGGTCGCTGAGGCGCGCCGCCATGGTGGGCAGGGCATCGCCGCCATCCGCAGCCTGTGGCCGGAGTAGAGCACGCTCGCGGGTCAGATCCTCGCGCAGCCGGGCTCTGACCCCATTGCCGGGATCGGACCCCTAGCGATCACAATGTGATCCAGAAACAGCCGTACTGACGTCGCAGTCCCAGCACCGTCGCGGCGCGGGTGGCGCTGCCAGGCAGCGTCTGCTCAAGCCGCAGGCCTACGGGATGGCGCGATGCGGAGGGCTCGGTCGCGGATCCGGCCAGTGCAGGATCCTCGTCCTGGAGAACGGCCTGTGCCTGCTGCGGATAGACCGGCACGACGTCCACCAGTGGCCGCCGCGCCAGCGACTCCAGCTGGCCGAGGATGCGCTGCGCGCCCGCGTCGGACACCGCCCCCCAGAGATAGAGTGAGGACAAGCGGTTCACGTCGTTGCCGGTAATGCCGGTGCGCAGGGCCTGTACCAGCTCGCTCAGGCGGCGCGGGCAGCGCGCCCCCAGCGAGTCCTGCGGCAGGTGGTTGCCGGCAGGAGCGGGAGGTGGCAGCCGTGATCGCGCGCCGATGCTGTCGCAGGGCCGGTCGGTGTAGACGCTCTGGCCTTGTGCATCGGTGCAGCGGTTCAGGCGCGAGGCCTGGCCGTGGGCAACGCCGGGCGCAGCGGACAGCAGCAGCGGCAGCAGCAGGAGTGAAATGGATCTCATCGACGCAGGGTAGCGCCGAATGCACGCGTGCAGCGTGCTTTCAGCCCTGCAGCAGTTTCAACACGGCCGTTGTCGGCTTGGCCAGGTTCAGTGTGTAGAAGTGCAGGCCCGGCGCGCCGCCTTCGATCAGGCGCTGGCACAGCTTGGCCACCACTTCGGCGCCGAATGCACGCACCGATGCCGCGTCATCGCCGTAGGCCTGCATCTTGCGGCCGATCCAGCGCGGGATCTCGGCACCGCATTGCTCGGAGAAGCGGCGCAGCTGGCTGAAGTTGGCGATCGGCATGATGCCGGGCGTGATCGGCACGTCCACGCCAAGCCGGCGCACTTCATCCACGAAGTGGAAGTAGGCGTCGGGGTTGAAGAAGTACTGGGTGATCGCCGCGTCGGCGCCGGCATCGATCTTGGCCTTGAAGTGCTTCAGGTCGGCCAGGGCATCGGAGGCCTGCGGATGTGTTTCGGGGTAGGCACCGACCTCGATGCGGAAGGCATTGCCATGTTCGGCACGGATGAAGGCGATCAGTTCGGCGGCGTAGCGCAGGTCGCCAGGAAAGCCCATGCCCGAGGGCAGGTCACCGCGCAGTGCGACCAGCCGGCGGCAGCCGATCGCGCGGTACAGCTTGAGCAGCTCGCGGATTTCCTGGCGGGTGCCGCCGACACAGGAGAGATGAGGCGCCGCCTCGAAGCCGTGGTGCTGGTTGAGATGGCGCACGGTCTCGGAGGTGTAGCTCAGGGTCGAGCCACCGGCGCCGAACGTACAGGACACGTACTCGGGCGCGTAGTCCTTCAGCTTCGCCGCGGCACGGTCGAGCTGGCTGCGCTGTTCGTCGGTCTTGGGCGGATAGAACTCGAAGCTGATGGCGGTCATGGCACGGGCGATGGCGGCGGGTGCGAACCAGTATATCGCTTCATCAAGATGGATGTGCAATGAATGTGTGAAGCGCCTGCCGCGAAGGGGGAAGGGCGGGTACCCTGTGCCACTGAATTCCTGATCACGCCGCACTCCATGTCCATCGTCCTTACCGATTTCGCCCGTCCCCGCCTGTTCCCGCGCGTGCCACGCGGCAACACCATCCAGGACTGCACTGCCGAGCAGTTCGAGGCCCACCTCAATGCGCATGCGCCACTGAAGGTGCTCGACGGCTACGCGCCATTCTGCAAGCTGTTCGTCTACGAGAACTGGACCAGCACGCGCTGCCTGACCGTGCCGGTCACCGATGCCAACCGCCACCTGCTGCGCAGCGGCTACGAAGCGCGCAACCGCGATGAGCTGCCGGTGCTGGTGCGTTGGTTCGAAGGCGTCGAATCGCCGCGTGCGAACTACCTGGTGGTGATCCTGTACAGCGCCGAGCAGCTGGCCAAAGAGGGCTCACCGATCGATGCGGACTGGGGCATCGTCGGCTGCATCTACACTGCCGAACCGGAAGAAGTGCCGATGGCGCCGATCACGATGATGCGCAATGCGCTCGGTGTGGAGGAGGGGGGTTCCGGCGTGCCGCTGGACCGTGAGGCCTACCAGCGTTCGGTGGCGTTCTGGGAGAACAACGCCAACTGGCGGCCGTAGGCCCGGTCACGTGCGTCCGGCCGCGCTCAGCCGGAAAGCCATTCCCACCACGGGTAATGGTATTCGCGGTCGATTGCCTGCCAGTGCTGGCCGCAGTGTGCACAGGCGACCGTGTGGCAATCGCCCCAACCATCTTCGGCCTCCTGCAACGAGAGCAGCTGCATGTGGCCCTGTTCGAGCAGGTGCCGGGGATCGAAGAACGGGTAGGTGGGGTTGAGCGCGCACAGGCAACCCTCGCGCGCCTGCCAGTGGCGCAATCGTCGCAGCGCCGCCTTCAGGTGCGCCTGGTTGCTGACCAGCATGCCGCCGAGTTCGACGGGCTGGCAGCGTCGCTCGATCAGGTCGGCGTGCGATGCCAGGGCCTCCAGCGAGGAGGGGGTGAACAACCGCGCAACCGTGCGCGCGGTGTCGGTGATGCGGCTGGCGTCGCGCGACAGCAGATTCTGCAGCAGCACGTCGGCCTGTGCATCGTCGAGCCGGGGTATCGGCGCTGCGGACCACGGCCAGCGCATCAGCGGGCCTTGCCGATGGCGGCGTAATGGCCGGCAGTAAGGCGCAGCAGGTCGGCCGGCGCCAGTTCCACTTCCAGTCCACGACGCCCGGCGCTGACATGCAGGCTGGGCAATACCTGCGCACTGGCATCCAGGAACGTGCGCAGGCGCTTCTTCTGCCCGAGCGGGCTGATGCCACCGACCACGTAGCCGGTGGCGCGCTGGGCGGCGTCGGCAGCGGCCATCTCACACTTCCGGCAGCCGGCTGCTTCCGCCAACGCCTTCAGGTCCAACTGGCCGGCCACCGGCACGATCGCCACCAGCAGCTCGTGGGTTTCGGTGCTGGCCAGCAGGGTCTTGAATACCTGTGCCGGATCGAGGCCCAGCTTGTCGACGGCCTCGCCACCATACGATTCGGCGTGGGCATCGTGCACGTAGCTGCGTACGGTGTGGGCGATCTTCTCGCGCTTGAGCAGGGTGATGGCCGGAGTCATGGGCGCATCGTAGCGTGGGGCGACGCGGCTGCCTTGACCGAGGCTGTTGCCGCGATCCGGCAGCGCCGGACCATGCCCGGTGGCGTGGAGATCGTATTGCCTGCGTGTCGATGAGCAGGCGCCCTGCACCCGCCGGGCATGGCCCGGCGCTACCGGGATGCTCATGGGCTGGCGCTAGCGGCGTGCCTGACGCAGAACGGGCGCCCGAAGGCGCCCGTTCTTTCTGTTTCCGTTGCTGGGGCCGGGGCCCTTTCCTGCGGAAAGGGAACCGACCCCGGGCGCGGCATCAGTAGCGGTAGTGGTCCGGCTTGAACGGGCCTTCCACCGGCACGCCGATGTAGTCGGCCTGTTCCTGGGTCAGGGTGGTCAGCTTCACGCCGATCTTCTCCAGGTGCAGGCGTGCCACTTCCTCGTCCAGCTTCTTCGGCAGCAGGTAGACCTTCTTCTCGTAGCTGTCCTTGTTCGCCCACAGGTCGATCTGTGCCAGGGTCTGGTTGGCGAAGCTGTTGGACATCACGAAGCTCGGGTGGCCGGTGGCACAGCCCAGGTTCACCAGGCGGCCCTCGGCCAGCAGGAAGATCGCATTGCCGTTCGGGAAGACGTACTTGTCGACCTGCGGCTTGATGTTCACGTGCTTGATGCCCGGGTAGGACACCAGCGCATCGACCTGGATCTCGTTGTCGAAGTGGCCGATGTTGCAGACGATCGCCTGGTCCTTCATCGCGCTCAGGTGCTCGATGCGGATGATGTCCTTGTTGCCGGTGGTGGTGACGTACAGGTCGGCACGGCCCAGGGTCGATTCGATGGTGTTGACTTCATAGCCTTCCATCGCTGCCTGCAGGGCGCAGATCGGATCGATTTCGGTCACGACCACGCGTGCGCCGTAGGCACGCAGCGAGGCGGCGCAGCCCTTGCCGACGTCACCGTAACCGCAGACCACGGCCAGCTTGCCGGCCAGCATCACGTCCATGGCACGCTTCAGGCCATCGGCCAGCGACTCGCGGCAGCCGTACAGGTTGTCGAACTTGCTCTTGGTGACCGAATCGTTGACGTTGATCGCCGGAATCAGCAGGGTGCCGGCCTGGGCCAGCTGGTACAGGCGGTGCACGCCGGTGGTGGTCTCTTCGGAGACGCCCTTCCAGTCCTTGACCACGCGGCCCCAGTAACCCGGGCGCTCCTTGGCCACGCGCTTGAGCAGGTTCTTGATGACCTGTTCCTCGTGCGAGGAGGAGGCGGTGTTGACCCAGTCACTGCCGTTTTCCAGCTCGTAGCCCTTGTGGATCAGCAGGGTGACGTCGCCACCGTCATCGACCACCAGCTCCGGACCGGTCAGGGTGCCGTCGGCCAGGGTGAAGGTCAGCGCGTCCAGGGTGCAGTCCCAGTACTCTTCCAGGGTCTCGCCCTTCCAGGCGAACACCGGGGTGCCGGTGGCGGCGATGGCCGCAGCCGCATGGTCCTGGGTCGAGAAGATGTTGCACGAGGCCCAGCGCACGTCGGCGCCGATGTCCTTCAGCGTTTCGATCAGCACCGCGGTCTGGATGGTCATGTGCAGCGAGCCGGTCACACGCACGCCCTTCAGCGGCAGCTCGGCCTGGTACTTGCGGCGGATCGACATCAGGCCCGGCATTTCATGCTCGGCGATGTCCAGTTCCTTGCGGCCCCAGTCGGCCAGGGTGATGTCGCGGATCTTGTAATCGCCTTCGGTGGAGAAGGTCTTGGCAACAGCGTTCATGCAGTAGCTCCGGTTGTGGGCGAGCGGGTGCTCGCATCTAGCCGGGCGCCGTTGTTACAGAGCCACCTCACCGAGCCTGGCCGGCCTCATGGGGGTCCGGTCGCAGCGCCCCTCGGGAGGGGAGAACGGCCATTATATCGCGCGCCCGGTGTTTCATCGGCGTGACCCAACCATCGGCAGATGGGCGCCTGTGCACGGACTGTTAAGGTCGGGTTTTAACGCACCCTCAGGTGGAACGATGAGCATGCATGTACGCCGCAACCGGCGCTTGACCGGCCTGGTCCTGTCCATGGCCCTGTTGGCGGTGGCCCCGCTGGCCTGGGCGGCAGCGCCGCAGCCTGCGGCGGCCCAGGCCCAGGGGGCAAACGGCTACGAGCTGCCCTCGGCCGAGCTGCAGGCGGTGGTCGACGCCCCGCGTGCGCCCTCGCTGTACCTGTCGCCGCGCCGCGATGTGGCCGCGCTGATGCAGATGCCGTCGCTGCCGTCGATCCAGGTGGTGGCCCAGCCGGAACTGAAGCTGGCAGGCCTGCGCATCAACCCGCGCACGTTCTCCGACAGCCGTTTCAGCTTCGGCGAGAAGCTGTGGCTGATGAGCGTGGCCGACGGCAGGGAGCGGCAGATCAGCGGCCTGCCGGGCACGCTGTCGATTGCCAGCCTGGCATGGTCGCCGGACCAGAAGTGGCTGGCCTTCAACCAGGTCGACGCCGCCAGTGGCGCCAATGAACTGTGGCTGGTGGATGTGGCCGCCGGCAGCGCCCGTCGCCTGGTCGCCGGCCTGAACACGGTGATCGGCAGCGGCTACCAGTGGCTGCCGGACAGCCGTGGTCTGGTGGTGTTTACCCGCCCGGCCAACCTCGGCGCCGCCCCGGCCGCCGACGGCATTCCCACCGGCCCCGCCGTGCAGCAGACCAGCCAGGGCGGCGGCGTGGTGTCGATCCGTACCTATCAGGACCTGCTGAAGAACGAGGCCGACGCGCGCCAGTTCGACTACTACGCCACCACCCAGCCGATGGAAGTCAGCCTGGATGGCCGCACCCGCGCGATCGGCGCGGCGGGCATCTTCATGGGCTTCTCGGTGTCGCCGGATGGCCGCTTCGTGCTGCGCCAGCCGGTGCAGCGGCCTTACTCCTATGTGGTGCCGGTCAGCAGCTTCCCGCGCCGCATTGAAGTGATCGACCGTGCCAGCGGCCAACTGGTGCACACCGTGGCCGTGCGCCCGCTGGTGGAAGGCCTGCCGACCGGCAACGACGCCGAAGTGACCGGCGTGCGCGACATCAGCTGGCGCGGCGATGCTGATGCCACACTGGTCTGGGCCGAAGCCCAGGACGGTGGTGATCCGAACCGCGACGCCAAGGTGCGCGACGCGGTGCTGATGCAGGCCGCCCCGTTCGACAGGCCGCCAGTGACGCTGGCCCAGCTCGGCAGCCGTCTGGCCGGCATCAGCTGGGGCCGTGGCGACCTGGCCCTGCTCACCGAGTCGTGGTGGAAGACCCGCAGGACCAAGACCTGGTTGATTGCCCCGGACAACGCCGGTGCCGAGCCGCGCCTGCTGTGGGATCGTGATGCGCAGGACCGCTATTCCGATCCTGGCCGGCCCCAGCTGTCCAGCGACGATCGCGGCCGCTCGCTGCTGCAGACCAGCCCCGATGGTGGCAGCCTGTATCTGGTTGGTGCCGGTGCTTCGCCGGAAGGTGACCGTCCGTTCGTGGACCGCTTCGACATCGCCAGCGGAAAGGCCACCCGCCTGTTCCACTCGCAGGCGCCGAACTATTCGGTGCCGGTGGCGTTGCTGGACAACCAGGGCAGCTCGCTGCTGCTGAGCCGTGAAAGCCCGGACGAGCCGACCAACTTCCATGTGCAGTCGCTCACCGATGCCGGCGCGGCATCGCGCGCGCTGACCCACTTCCCGCATCCGCTGCCGCAGCTCAAGGGCGTGCAGAAGGAGCAGATCCGCTACAAGCGTGCCGACGGCGTGGACCTCACGGCCACGCTGCTGCTGCCGCCGGGCTACGATCCCACCCGCGACGGCCCGCGCCCGCTGCTGATGTGGGCCTATCCGGGCGAGTTCAAGAGCGCCGCGGCCGCCAGCCAGGTCACCGATTCGCCGTACCGTTTCAACGCGATCAGCTACTGGGGCCCGCAGGCCTTCCTGGCCAAGGGCTATGTGGTGCTGGCAAGTCCTTCGATGCCGATCATCGGCGAGGGTGACAAGGAACCCAACGACACCTATATCGAACAGCTGGTGGCCAATGCCCAGGCTGCGGTGGACGAAGTGGTGCGCCGTGGCGTGACCGACCGCGACCATATCGCCATCGGCGGCCATTCCTACGGTGCGTTCATGACCGCGAACCTGCTTGCGCATACGCGCCTGTTCAAGGCCGGCATCGCCCGCAGTGGTGCCTACAACCGTACGCTGACGCCGTTCGGCTTCCAGGCCGAAGAGCGCAACTACTGGCAGGCGCAGGACGTGTATCAGAAGATGGCGCCGTTCAACTATGCGGACCGGATCAAGGATCCGATCCTGTTCATTCACGGCGTGGATGACAACAATTCCGGCACCTTCCCGATGCAGAGCGAGCGCATGTTCGCTGCGGTGAAGGGACTCGGAGGGACGGCGCGCCTGGTGATGCTGCCGAACGAATCGCACGCCTATCGTGCACGCGAATCGATCATGACCATGCTGGCCGAGAGCGAGCGCTGGCTGGAGCAGACCATCGGCCCGGCAGCCTCGGGCAAGGCGAAGAAGAAGCGCTGACACGTGCATGCCGGCGGCCCCTGCGAGGGGGCCGCCCCGACGCGGTTGCATTCCACATCGGCAGCGCTGGCGTTGCATGCAGATGAAACCATTTCTGCATCGCAGCACAGCCCCCGATCTGGGATAGGCTTGGATCCAGGATCCGTTGACCGAGGCCCGTGCGTCGCCGATGAACGAGTACCGCAGCAGCATCGAGTTTGCTTCTCCCGATCTTCCGCTCCGCGATGACGTGCGCCGGCTCGGCGCGCTGGTCGGCGACCTGCTGGTCGAGCAGGTTTCGGCAACCTTCCTCGACGATGTCGAGGATGTGCGCACGCGGGCCATCGCCCGCCGCGAAAACCAGGCGCCGCTGTCGGAGCTGGCCAATGGCCTGGCCGGTCGTGCGCCGCAGCAGGCCGAGACGATGGTGCGGGCATTCAGCACCTACTTCCAGGTGGTCAACATTGCCGAGCGCGTGCACCGCATCCGCCGCCGCCGCGACTACCAGCGCGCCGGTACTGCCGCGCCGCAGCCGGATGGCCTGCAGGATGCGCTGCAGCACCTGAAGGCGCAGGGCGTGACGCTGGATGAGTTGGCGCAGTGGCTGCCGCGCATCGATATCGAACCGGTGTTCACTGCGCATCCGACCGAAGCCGTGCGCCGCGCACTGCTGGAGAAAGAGCAGCTGATGGTGGCCAGCCTGGTCGACAACCTCGACGGCCAGCGCACGCCGGGCGAGGCGGCAGCGGATGCTGCACGCTTCCGCATGGCGCTGACCGCTTCCTGGCAGACCACCGACTCCTCGCCGGTGCGGCCGACGGTCGATGACGAGCGCGAGCATGTCGGCTTCTATCTGGTGCAGGTGCTGTACCGGGTGATACCCGTGCTGTACGAATCCCTGCAGCAGGCGCTGCGTGATACCTATGGCGAAGAACTGGCGCTGCCGCGCCTGCTGCGTTTCGGCACCTGGGTGGGCGGCGACATGGACGGCAACCCGAACGTGGACGCCCGCACCATCCGCAGCACGCTCGATGCCCAGCGACAGGCAGTGCTGGGGCGCTACCAGAAGGAACTGCTGCAGCTGGCCAGCCTGCTCAGCCAGTCCACCGAGCGGGTGGGCGTGAGCGATGCGCTGCAGGCGCGCGTGGCGCACTACCAGCAGCTGTTGCCGCAGGTGCAGTCGCGCCCGCGGCACGCCGACATGCCATACCGCCTGCTCAACGACCGCATGCGTGCGCGCCTGCAGGCCACTCTGGACGATGCAGAGGGGGCCTATGCAGGCCCGGACGAGCTGATCGACGATCTGCAGCTGATCCTCGACAGCCTGCGTGCCAACCGTGGCGAGCATGCCGGCGGATTCGCCGTGCAGCGACTGTTGTGGCGGGTGAAGACGTTCGGCTTCCATCTGGCGCGGCTGGACGTGCGGCAGGAATCGAGCGTGCATGCGCGCGCGCTGGCGGCGGTGCTGGGCGGCGAAGCGGCGTGGGACGGATTGGATCCATTGGCCCGCGCCGGCCTGCTCGGGCCACACGCCAGCGGCGAGCAGCCGCTGCCGGTGGGCGACGACGAGGGCAACCAGCGACTGGATGCGGTGTTCGCGGCGCTGGCCGACGCGCGCGCGCGGCATGGCAGCGAGGCGCTGGGCAGCTACATCATCTCGATGGCACATGATCGCAGCGATGTGCTGGCCGTGCTGGCGCTGGCGCGCCGTGGCGGATTGGCTGACGAGGACGGCGCGGTGCCGCTGGACATCGCACCGCTGTTCGAGACGGTGGACGATCTCAAGCGTGGTACTGCGACGCTGCGTGACCTGCTGGCCGATCCGGTCTATCGCGCTCATCTGCGGGCACGCGGTGATGTGCAGATGGTGATGCTGGGTTATTCCGACAGCAGCAAGGACGGCGGCATCGCCGCTTCGCGCTGGGGCCTGCAGCGTGCGCAGGTGGAACTGCTGGACGTGGCGGCCGAGGCCGGCATCCGCCTGACCTTCTTCCACGGCCGTGGTGGTTCGATCAGCCGGGGCGGTGGCAAGACCACGCACGCGGTGGACGCGTCGCCACGTGGCAGCATCGATGGTCGCCTGCGCGTGACCGAGCAGGGCGAGGTGATCCACCGCAAGTACGGCATCCGCGCGCTGGCGCTGCGATCGCTGGAGCAGGCCACCGGTGCGGTGCTGCGGGCCAGTCTGCGTCCGCGTGCCGCGGAACCTCGCGAGGAGGGCTGGCGACCGGTGATGGACGTGGTCGCCGCCGCCAGCAGCGAGGTCTATCGCGTCTTCGTCGGCCAGGCCGGTTTCATGGATTACTTCCGTACGGCGACGCCGATCGATGTGATCGAGCGGATGACGCTGGGTTCACGGCCGTCGCGTCGTCTCGGCCAGGATGCGGCACTGGGCAACCTGCGTGCGATCCCGTGGGTATTCGCCTGGAGCCAGGCCCGCGCGGTGATTCCCGGCTGGTATGGCGTGGGCAGCGGCCTGCAGGCGGCGGTGGATGCCGGCCATGAACCTGTCCTGCGCGACATGGCGCGCGACTGGCCGTTCTTCCGCACCTTCCTGGACGACATCGCAATGGTGCTGTCCAAGGGCGATATCACCATCGCCGAACAGTTCTCGCGTCTCTCCGGTGACCTGCACGGGCGCTTTTTCCCGCAGATCCAGCACGAACTGGCGCTGACCCGCCGCTGGCTGCTGGCACTGATGGACCAGCAGACCTTGCTGGAGCACGATGCGCGGCTGGCGCTGTCGATCCGCCTGCGCAATCCCTACGTCGATCCGATCAGCGTGCTGCAGGTGGACCTGCTGCAGCGCTGGCGCGAAAGCGGGCGGGAGGACGAAGAACTGCTGCGCGCGCTGGTGGCCTGCGTGAATGGTGTTTCGCAGGGCGTGCAGAACACCGGGTGATCCGCATCCGCCGGGCATGGCCCGGCGCTACCCGCCTCGGTGGGTGCGGGGCTTGCCCCGCACGCTCTCACTCTTCAGGCGAAGGCGGATTGGACGCCAGCAGTTCCAGGTGCCGTTGCTCCATTTCCTGCCGCAGCTGGCGCCGGATCAGCGCGGCGGCCTGCCGGCGCTTCTCGTCCGAACTGGCGGGCTGCAGCGGGGGGACAGGCGTTGGCCGCCCCTCTTCGTCCACCGCCACCATGGTGAAGAAACAGCTGTTGGCGTGGCGCACGCTGCGCTTGAGGATGTCCTCGGCCACCACCTTGATGCCGATCTCCATCGACGAGGTGCCGGTGTAGTTCACCGAGGCCAGGAACGTCACCAGTTCGCCCACCGCGATCGGTTGGCGGAACATCACCTGGTCCACCGACAGGGTGACCACGTAGCTGCCGGCGTAGCGGCTGGCACAGGCGTAGGCAACCTGGTCGAGCAGGCGCAGGATGGCGCCGCCGTGGACCTTGCCGGAGAAGTTGGCCATCTCCGGCGACATCAGCACGGTCATGGACAGCTGGTGGGTTTTGAGTTCGGTCGACATGCACCGATTGTATCGGCGTGGCGCAGCTCGTGTAGAGCCGAGCCCGTGCTCGGCTGCTCTCGGCGCAGGCAAAAGAAAGCCGAGCATGGGCTCGGCTCTACAGAAAGCAGAAGGGCCGCTTGCGCGGCCCTTCGTCTGTCTTACTTCAGCTTCGCATCGGCGCGCAGGGCGGCGGCACGATCGGTCTTCTCCCAGGAGAAGGCCGTGGCGTTGACCGTCTCGCCGGCACCGTTGAGGTAGCTGAACTCCTTCGGCTTGCGGCCGAAGTGGCCGTAGGCCGCAGTCTGCTGGTACATCGGGTGGATCAGGTCCAGCATCTTGATGATGCCGTACGGGCGCAGGTCGAAGTGCTTGCGGATCAGCTTCTCGATCTTGTCGTCGCTGATCTTGCCCGTGCCGAAGGTGGTGACCGAGATCGAGGTCGGCTCGGCCACGCCGATGGCGTAGGAGACCTGCACTTCGCAGCGGTCGGCCAGGCCGGCGGCGACCACGTTCTTGGCGACGTAGCGGGCAGCGTAGGCGGCCGAGCGGTCAACCTTGGACGGATCCTTGCCGGAGAACGCGCCGCCACCGTGACGGGCCCAGCCGCCGTAGGTGTCGACGATGATCTTGCGGCCGGTCAGGCCGCAGTCGCCCACCGGGCCGCCGATCTCGAACTTGCCGGTCGGGTTGATGTGGAACTTGGTGCCCTTGTGCAGCCACTTGGCCGGCAGCACCGGCTTGATGATCTCTTCGCGGACGGCCTCGATCAGGTCCTTCTGCTTGATGCCCGGGGCGTGCTGGGTGGACAGCACCACCGCGTCGATGGCGGCCACTTCGCCGTTCTCGTAGCGCAGGGTGACCTGGCTCTTGGCGTCCGGGCGCAGCCACGACAGCGGCGAGTTCTTCTTCTTGCGGATCTTGGCCTGCTGCTCGACCAGGCGGTGCGACAGGTGGATCGCGGCCGGCATGTAGCTGTCGGTCTCGTTGGTGGCGTAGCCGAACATCAGGCCCTGGTCGCCCGCGCCCATTTCTTCCGGCTTCTTGCGGTCCACGCCCTGGGCAATGTGCGGCGACTGCTTGCCGATCAGGTTCAGCACGCCGCAGGTGGCGCCGTCGAAGCCGACGTCGGAGCTGTCATAGCCGATGTCCAGGATGACCTTGCGGGTCAGCGCTTCGAGGTCGATCCAGGCGCTGGTGGTGATCTCACCGGCAACAATGGCCACACCGGTCTTGACCATGGTCTCGCAGGCCACGCGGGCGCGCTGGTCCTGGGTCAGGATCGCGTCCAGCACCGCGTCGGAGATCTGGTCGGCAATCTTGTCCGGATGGCCTTCGGAGACCGATTCGGAGGTGAACAGGTAGCTGGACATCAGGCTTAATATCCCTTGATTCGGATGGAAAGATGGGCGCGCATCATACACGGGGTGCGCCGCCTGTGCATTGTGAACCCGTACGGGTTGCCGGTGGTTAAGGTGACGTGCCCTCTGGCACAAGGCCTGGCGGGCGTCTGCAGGACACGGTGCGCAGGCAGTGTTCCACTGGCGTGACCATTGCCGCAAGGCCGTGTTGCGGGGGGGAAGGGGCGGTTCCGGCGTTGCCGGAGCGGGACCGGCCGTCATCGTTCTGCCCCGAAACCGCCATCTGCCTGCCGCGTGCCAGGCGCAGGCTGTCGGCCAATCCGGCCGCCGGGTATCAGTGAGCACGCCATGCAGGAACTCGAACAGCGTCTGCAGCAACGCTTCCCGGAGTGGTTCCATGGCCGCCGCGGCCAGCTCGCGCGGCCACTGCTGCGCAGTGTCGGTCGCTGGTCGCGGCTGGACCGGGTGGAGGACTTCCTGCGGCGCAACGCTGACGTGCGCGGATTCGGCTTCGTGGCCGCCGGACTGGAG
Source organism: Stenotrophomonas sp. 112478_Sma (assembly GCF_056479905.1). Lineage (NCBI taxonomy): Bacteria > Pseudomonadati > Pseudomonadota > Gammaproteobacteria > Lysobacterales > Lysobacteraceae > Stenotrophomonas > Stenotrophomonas sp. 112478_Sma. The sequence goes on from NZ_CM151072.1 coordinate 689,277, forward strand.
TTCCTGGACGGCCAGTACCAGGTGGATCCGGCAGCCCTGGCCCGCATTCCGGCCACGGGCCGTCTGCTGATCGTGGCCAATCATCCTTCCGGTGCACTTGACGCGCTGGCGCTGCTGGACGCGGTCGGCCGCATCCGCCGTGATGTGCGGATCGTGGCCAACGATCTGCTGGGCGCCATCGGCCCGCTGCAGGACCTGCTGCTGCCGGTCCGCATCCTCGGCGGCAAGGTCCAGCGCGGCAGCCTGCAGGCGGTGGAGCAGGCGCTGGCCGCCGAGCAGTGCGTGATCGTGTTTCCGGCCGGCGAGGTATCCCGGCTGTCGTTGCGTGGCATCCGTGATGGTCGCTGGCAGCGCGGGTTCGTCAGGTTCGCCCGGGCCGCCGGCGCCCCGGTGTTGCCGGTGCGGGTGGAGGCACGCAATTCGGCCCTGTTCTACGGCGCCTCGACCCTGTTCAAGCCAGCCGGCACCGCGCTGCTGGCGCGCGAGATGTTCGCGCGGCGTGGTCGGCCGCTGCGGTTGCGCGTCGGTGAACCGATGCAGCTGGGACAGGGCGACCCGGGCGAGCAGCTGCTGGCGGTACGGCGCGCGGTGTATGCGCTGGGTCGCGACCTGCGCCCCGGCGAGACTGCCAGCGCCGGCCCCGAACCACTGGCCGCACCGGTGCCGCCGTCGCAGGTGGCGGCCGCCATCGCTGGCGCTGCCCGTCTCGGGCAGACCGCCGACGGCAAGCAGATCCTGCTGGCCAGCTGCAGCGCCGACTCGCCGCTGCTGCTGGAACTGGGACGCCTGCGCGAGCTGACGTTCCGCCAGGTGGGCGAGGGTACCGGCCACAGCCGCGACCTGGACGCCTTCGATCCGCAGTACGAGCACATCCTGATCTGGGACGCTGCCGCGCAGCGCATCGCGGGCGCGTACCGCATCATGCGGGGCGCGCACGCGCTGGCCCGGCGCGGGCTGGCAGGGCTCTACAGCGCGTCGCTGTTCCGCTATTCCGATGATGCCATCACCCATATCGCCGAGGGGCTGGAGCTGGGCCGCAGCTTCGTGGTGCCCGATTACTGGGGCAGCCGCAGCCTGGACTACCTGTGGCAGGGAATCGGCGCATACCTGCAGTGCCGGCCCGGCATCCGCTACCTGTTCGGTGCGGTATCGATCAGTGCGGCGCTGCCGCGCGATGCGCGCGAGCAACTGGTGGCCTACTACCAGCGCTACTACGGCGGCATCGCCGGCCTGGCCGAGTCGAACCGGCCCTTCCAGTACTTCGCGGCACCGCCCAGTTTCGGCGAACTGGATGCGGGCGCAGCCTTCGATGTCCTGAAGGCCAACCTGGCCGCACTCGGGACCGGCGTGCCGACCCTGTACCGCCAGTACACCGACCTGTGCGAGCCCGGTGGCGCGCGCTTCCTTGCGTTCGGTGTCGACCCGGCGTTCAGCGACTCGATCGACGGTCTGATCGAGGTGGACCTGTGCGCGATCCGACCGCACAAGCGCAAGCGCTACCTGCGCGATGCCGGAGCGCAGGCATGAGCGCGCTGGCGACGTTGTCGCCACACCGTCGCGCCGTGTTCGTCTCCGACGTGCATCTGGGGTCGCGTCACTGCCACGCGGCCGAACTGGCCGTGTTTCTCACCCAGCTTCGCTGTGAACGGTTGTACCTGGTCGGTGACATCATCGACCTGTGGTGGATGGCGCATCACCGCGCCAACTGGCGGCAGTCGCACAGCGACGTCATCCAGGCGCTGCATGCACTGCGTCGCAATGGTACCGAGATCATCTACATCCCCGGCAATCACGATGCCTCGCTGCGCCATGTCTGCGGGTTGATGCTGCCGGCGATGCAGGTGCGCCGTCGCGCGATCCACGTGACCGCCGACGGGCGACGGTTGCTGGTCGCCCATGGTGACGACTACGACGGTGTCACCCATTTCGGCGGCCTGCAGGAAAAGTTCGGCGACTGGCTGTACTACCGCATCCTGACCGGCAACCAGGCGCTCAACGCCGTGCGCCGCCGGCTGGGCATGCGCTACTGGTCGCTGTCGGAATTCCTCAAGAAGCGCAGTGGAGCGGCCGAGCGCTACATCGAGCGCTTCGTGCAGGCCGGGCTGGACGACGTGCGCCGGCGCGGCCTGGACGGCATCATCTGCGGGCACATCCACCGTGCGGCGCTGGTCGAGCGCGACGGCCTGGTCTACGCCAACGACGGCGACTGGGTGGAGAGCCTGACCGCGCTGGCCGAAGATCATGATGGCGCGCTGCGCCTGCTCGATCACCATGGGCGGACGCTGGTGGAGCTGCCCGGCGCAGCCCGGCGCGCGGCGGCTGCCTGAGCCCAGCGACACCGGCCACCGTCCGGGCTCTGCTGTCGCCCGGCAAAGCCGTTAGCATCGGGCCATGGATTCCTTGACCCAGATCGTTCTCGGCGGCGCCGTAGCCGCTGCCATCGCCCCGCCCGGACATCGCCGCGCGGCCCTGCTGGCCGGTGCCGCACTTGGCACCCTGCCGGATCTGGATGCCTTGTGGCTGGGCTTCACTGCCGAGGATCCCGTAGCGGTGATGGTCGACCACCGCAGCTTCAGCCATTCGCTGCTGGTGTTGCCCTGGGTGGCGGCGTTGATCTGGTGGCTGTTCAAGCGCTACGGCCGGGGGCGGGTGGCGCAGTCGCCGCTGCGCTGGTTCTGGGCCATCCAGCTGGCGCTGGTCACCCATCCACTGCTGGATGCGTTCACCGTCTACGGGACCCAGCTGTGGTGGCCACTGCGGCCACACCCGACCATGGGATCGAGTGTTTTCATCATCGACCCGGCGTACACGGTATGGCTGCTGCTGGGCTGCGTGGTGGCGTGGTTCGGGCGCGCGCGGCCGTGGGCCGGCAAGGTGCTCGGGCTCGCCCTGGTGCTCAGTACCGGCTACCTGGGATGGGGCCTGCTGGCCAAGGCTCAGGTCGACCGTGCCGCCCAGCAGAGCCTTGCGGCCATGGGGCTGGGCGATGCACCACGATTCTCGGTGCCGATGCCGTTCAACACCCTGCTGTGGCGGGTGGTGGCGATGACCCCGAACGGTTACGTGGTCGGCGATCGCTCGCTGGTGGCCGACCGCGGCCCGATGCAGTTCGAAGGCCACCCGTCCAATGTGCAGGCCCTGCGTGAAGCGCAGTCGATTCCGGCGGTTCAACGCCTGCAGTGGTTCAACCGTGGCTTCATGCGTGCGCAGATAGTGGACGGAATGCTGGTGCTGAGTGATCTGCGCATGGGCCTGGAGCCGGATTACACCTTCAACTTCGCGGTAGCACGGCAGGTCGATGGGCGCTGGCAGGCGATCGTGCCCGAGCAGCGGCGCACGGATTACAGCAGCCCAGCGGCGCGCGCCGATGTCGGCGTCAGGCTGGCCGCGATGTGGCAGCGGATCTGGCATGCGCCGGCAGCGACGGGCGCCACCGGCGGTGGTGCCCCGGTGCACGCGGGCGATTGATCGGCAGGCGGGGATGCTGTGCCGGCGTCAGGCCGGCGGTGCTGTGCGGTTGAGCTGGATCGAGCGATGCAGGACCTGGCGCGGCGCATTGGCGATGTCGAAGCCGACGAATGCCAGCAGGAACTGCAGACCTGAAATCAGCGAAACCATGACGATCATGAGCGTACCGACCGGCGTCGCAACCTCCGCCGATGCCGATGCGATCCAGTGGTACGCGCCGAACACGCCACCGAAGGCAAGCAGTCCCAGCCCGGCGATCAGCTCCAGCGAGGCGATGGTCAGGTCGCGCAGGAAATAGTTGTAGCCGACACGCTTGAGCGTGTTGCGCACGTGCTTGAAGGCGAACTCGCCCAGTACCCGGCTGATGCGCAGGTTGCTGGTCTCGTCGGCATAGCGCGCGTCCATCGCCACGTCCTGCACCACGGCACGCACCGTGTTGAGGCGGAACAGCATGTCGGTCTCGAAGAAGTAACGGTCGCTGATCGCATCAAGGGGCAGGTGGCTGGCAACGCGGGCGTGGATGGCGGTGTAGCCGTTGGTCGGGTCGAACACCTGCCAGTAGCCGGAAGACGCCTTGCTCATGAACGACAGCGCGAGGTTGCCGATCCGCCGCAGCAGCGGCATGCGACGGATGTGGCTGAGGTTCCAGAAGCGGTTGCCCTTGGTGTAGTCGGCGTTGCCCTCGGCGATGGGAGCGACGAAGTCCATCAGCAGTGTGGGATCCATCTGGCCGTCGCCATCGACCTTCACCAGGATGTCCATGCCCTCGGCGATGGCCGCGCGGTAGCCGGTCTTGATCGCACCACCGACGCCGCGGTTCTGCGCATGGAACAGCACCCTGACCCGGGGATCGCGCGTGCTGTCCTGGACCATCCGGCCGCTGCCATCCGGGCAGGCATCATCAACGCAGTAGATGGCGGTGACCGCATCGTCGATCGCTGCGAGCACGCCGAGCACGTGGCGGGTCACCCGGTAGCAGGGAATGATGACGGCGATCTTCGGTGGCGTGGCCGGGCGCGCGTAGGCGTTCATCTGCATCGTCCTCAGGGCTGCGGCGGTGCCGGCGGCTGCGCGGGCGCGGCCAGCATCGCGGCTGCGGGCACTTCCACCAGGTCGGCGTACATCGAACGGGGTTCGGCGACGTCGCTGACCATCACATGGTGATAGCGGTTGAACGTGGTGTTGAAGCGGTCTTCGGGCATGTCCGGGAAGCGCGCGCGGAAGTACGCCAGCTGCGGGAAATACAGCGTGTGGTTGACTGCCGGGATACCGACGCCGGACAGCAGCGCACCGTAGCGCCCTTCCACCACCAGCGCTCCGTCCGCAGCCTGCCGTGCACCGCGCTCCTGCATCGACGCCAGCACGGCGCCGCGGTCCATGTCGAAGATCGGCCGGGCCGACTGCACCGGATTGAACAGCCCGTTGGTCAGCACGTTGCCGAGCGCGGCCACCGCCAGCACCAGCGCCACCGGATGCGCGGCGAACCGCGGGCGGCGCGCGGCGAAGGCCAGCACGCCCACGCACAGCAGTGGCCATGCATCGGCCGTGGCATGCAGCCGGCTGAAACTGCCCTGGCCGAAGGCGAACTTGAGCAGGCATCCCGCCAGCAGCAGGGCCGCGAGCAGCAGCAGGCGGCCGCGTCCCAGGCGCACCCCGCCGCGCACCAGCACGATCGCGCAGCCGATGTTCAGCAGCAGGCCCAATGCCAGCAACGCACGGGTGGGCGGCACCATCGACAGTCCGGTCAGCTGGCCGATCCGCAGCGGCACCGGCAGGAAGATCCAGCAGGCGACCAGCGCGATGCCGGCGGCCAGCACCCCCAGCGACAGCCGGTGGCCGCGCGCCCAGCGCAGCACCTGCGTCCAGTCGGCGAGGACGGCGGTGAACAGCGGCAGCAGGCTGCTGAACACTGCGATCTCGCAGGCGTTGGACGGCTCGAACGCAGGCAGCGGATAGAACCCGCGCGTCATCAGGTTGGGGAACCCGTGGGTGAGCAGCGCGACCGGGCTGACCCCGCCGCCGGCGCTCTCGCGCTGGCCGGGATAGACGGTGTTGCGGACGATCTCGATCGCTTCGTGGAAATAGCCCAGGAACGCCAGCAGCGCCAGGCCGCCGGCGACCGCCGCGTCGAGCAGGCGTGCCACTGTCAACGCATCGCGGCGGAAGGCCAGCACCAGCACGCCCATGGCCAGCAGCGCTGAAATGATGAAGGGCGGGTAGGCCACGGCCAGCAGCCAGACCACCAGTGCGTAGGCGCTGGCGAGGATGCGCAGCCAGCGGTTGTCGATCCGCAGCCAGGCCACGGCTACCCACGGGGCCAGCGCGAACGCGCCCCAGTTGGTCGTCCACCACACCTGCACGTAGGGCGAGAAGTACAGTGTCAGCGCGACCAGCACGGCCGCCAGCGGCGGAACCCGCAGTTGGCGCAGGAACAGCGCCCAGCCGCACAGGAACGCCATCGCCATGAACATAAAGAAGAACGAGTAGGCGTTGGCCGGTGGCAGGATGAAGAAGGCCCAGTGGTACGGCTTGAACAGCAGGCCCCAGTCCAGCAGCGGAAGCGCCTGGAACGAGCGCAGCGTCTCGTGGTACGGCGAAAACGCGTTGGTCGCGCCGAAGTCGTTGGCCACCGCGATCTGCACGTAAGGGGTGTAGACCATCCACTCGTCCATGCGGATGCCCCGCGCCTTGCCGAGCAGGGGCTCGATCGGCGCCAGCCCCAGGTACTGGCTGGCCATCGCATACGACGAGGGCGTCAGTGCAAATGCGACATACAGCAGGCACAGCACCGCCACGATGCCCAGGCACAGACGGGCCTGGCGGGAGTCGAGGCCATCCAGCAGGCCGCCTTCCCGGGCGGCGAGGGGCAGCGTGCTACCCGGAGTCGTTGCGCGTGCTGTCATCAGGAATCCCTTCAGGCGCGGAGCTCGGTGGTCCCGTTGCCGCGCACGCGGAAGGGGCCGGGTCCAGCGCGCGCCCGTCCTCGACGCCAGCCCGCGACGATTCTAGCGGGTTGCCAGCCATGCGGCGCGTGGCACTGCCGCAGCGCAGCGGTGCAAGCGCCGGTCAATACACCGTCGCGCGGCCCTGCACGAACGAGAAGAAGAACACGGCATTGGGATCGTTCTGCACCAACCGGAACTCGCGACGCATGCCCTCCACCGTATCCTCGTCCACGGTGCCGGCCTGCAGCAGCTGCTCGGCGGCCGACAGCAGCAGCTGCTCCCAGAACGCGATCATCGTCTTGCGCCGCGCCGGCTCGCGGTTGTCCAGGTGGATCGTCTTGATCTCGGTATGCACATCGCGGAAACCACCGGCCAGCAGCAGGTTGCCGAGCTTGGCGCCGACGAAGGGATCGCCGCCGTGGTCGTACTGGAAATCATTGAATGCCATCCAGTAACGCCAGATGTGCGGCGAATACGGATCGAGCAGGAACGATGCGTTCATCACTTCGGTGATGTAGACCGGCGATCCCGGTGCGAGTACGCGGCGCACTTCGCTGAGCACGCGGGCCGGCGAAGGTACATGCTCCAGCACCCAGCACAGGAATGCCGAATCGAAGCTGCGTGCCTCGAACGGCAGCTCGCCTGCATCGGCCTGCTGCAGGGTGTAGCGATCGCTGCACCACGGCGTGCGCGCGAGGTTCTCGCGGGCGGTCGCCAGCTGCGTTTCGCTCAGGTCCACGCCGGTCACGTGCAGGTCCGGGAAGCGGCGCAGCAGGATCTCGGTCTGCGCGCCGACGCCGCTGCCGACTTCCAGCAGGCGTCGTGCGCTGCCGTAGTCGATCTGGCCGAAGATGCTCGATTCCAGCAGGCGGGCCTGGGTCATCAGGCGCTGCTGTTCGGTGCCGGAGAACCCGTGCAGGTAGGTGGGGGAGGAAATCGGCGGTGTCATGGTCGCGGGCTCGTGGTGCGTCGTGCAGGGTCGACTGCGGGGCGTGCGGGGTCAGGCAGCCGACGGCAGCGCCGGTTGCCCGGCGATCAGTCGGTCGAAGTACTCGGTGGTCAGCGTAATCTGGCTCTGCGGATCTTCGGCGCGGTTGACCACGGCGCGGAACGCCGCATTCTCGGGCCGGTCCTTGGCGTACCAGCCCAGGTGCTTGCGCGCGATGCGCACGCCCTGCGGCTCGCCGTAGAAGGCATGCAGGGCGTGCAGGTGGCCAAGCAGGATATCGCGCACTTCGGCCAGTGACGGCGGGGTCAGTTCCTCGCCGGTGGCCAGGTAGTGCGCCACCTCGCGGAAGATCCACGGCCGGCCCTGCGCCGCGCGACCGATCATCACTGCGTCCACGCCGGTCTGCTGCAGGACGAAGGCGGCCTTGCGCGGCGAATCGATGTCTCCATTGGCGATCACCGGAATGCGCAGCGCGGCCTTGATCTCGCCGATCGTGGCGTACTCGGCCTGGCCGGTGTAGTGCTGGTCGCGGGTGCGGCCGTGCACAGCCAGGGCGGCGATGCCGCTGTCCTCGGCGATGCGCGCGATCAGCGGCCCATTGCGGTGGTCGCAGTCCCAGCCGGTGCGGATCTTCAGCGTGACCGGCACATCGACCGCGTTGACCACGGCAGCAAGGATGCGCGCCACCAGCGATTCGTCACGCATCAGCGCCGAACCGGCCCAGGCATTGCAGACCTTCTTGGCCGGGCAGCCCATGTTGATGTCGATGATCTGCGCACCATGGTCGACGTTGTAACGCGCCGCCTCGGCCAGCTGCTGCGGCTCGGTGCCGGCGATCTGCACGCTGATCGGTGCCGGTTCACCCTCATGGTCCATGCGGTGGATCGACTTGCGCGTGTTCCAGAAGCGCGGGTCGCTGATGGTCATCTCGGAGGCGGCCAGGCCCGCGCCCAGCCGTTTGCACAGCAGGCGGAACGGCTTGTCGGTGACGCCGGCCATGGGCGCCAGCACGACGTTGGGAGCAATGGTGTAGGGGCCGATCTGCATACGCCCATTGTAGGCCGCAGGCGGTCACATGGCCGGGTCGGCGAGGCGCCGGTTCAGGCCGATCCGGACCGACCTCATGCCGTACGGGCATCAGCAGATGTTTGACGGTTGCTTCCGCCGCCCCCAGTGGCGGGTCATGGTGGGCGGCTGGGGAGGGCTGCGTGCCCTGCATGGGCGCAGGCAGAAAAAGGCCCGGGCACCTGCGCGCCCGGGCCGGTTCATGCAGCTGCGGCGTGGACCTACCGGATTTCCACGTCGGCCGGGGTCAGCCGTGGCATCGCCGCTGCGGCGCCTTCCTTCTCGGTCGAGCGGCCCGCGAACTGGTTGGCGAAGCGCACATGGCGTGCGAACGGCGCCTCCGGCAGCTGGGCAAGGGAGGCGGCCAGCGCGCCGTTGAAGGCGTCGCCGGCACCGGTGGTATCGATCGCCTGCACCTGCTCGGCACCCACGCGGTAGTACGGCTGGGTGTCGCCGCGCAGGTTCTCATCGGCATGCGAAACGAACACGCCCACCGAGCCCAGGGTCACCACCACGGTACCGTTGCCGACCAGCTTGCGGCACAGCGCATGCAGGCTGGCACCATCCAGCGCGGCCACGTCGTTGGCATCCACGCGCTCGCCGACATGGCGGCCCAGCAGGGCGGCGAACTCGGTCTCGTTCGGGGTGATCACATCGGCCAGCTTGAGCAGGCCGATGGTCGAGGGGGCGTCGGCCGGTGCGGTGTTGAGCACGGTGGTGACACCGGCCTCGCGGGCGGCAGCCAGTGCCGCCTCGATGGTCTGCACCGGCGACTCCAGCTGCACCAGCACCACCCGGGCACCGGTCAGCAGCGCCTGTTGCTGCTGCAGGAAATCGGTGCTCAGGGCGGCATTGGCGCCCGGGCCGATCACGATGGTGTTACGACCCCGTGCATCGACATAGATGCCGGCGGTGCCGGTCGGTTCGTTGCTGGCTTCGGCGATCAGCGCGAAACCGTCCTGGCCGGCGAGGTCGCGGGCGGTGGCACCGCCGGCGTCATCACCCAGGGCGCACACGAAGTGGGTGTCGGCGCCCGCGCGGCATGCGGCCACGGCCTGGTTGAAGCCCTTGCCACCGGGGCCGGTGCTGTAGCGGCCGGCAATGGTCGCGCCCGGTGCCGGCAGCGACTCGCACCGCCACACGTGATCGACATTGAAGGAACCGACGACAACGACACTGCTGCTCATAGGGAATCTTTTCTCGAACTAGGGTTCAACTGAAATGCGTCAGCACGCCGGCGATGGTCGCCGTCATGAAGGTGGCGATGGTACCGCCCAGTACCGCGCGCAGGCCGAACTTGGCCAGGTCGTGGCGACGTTCCGGGGCCAGGCCACCGATGCCGCCGATCTGGATCGCGATCGAGCTGAAGTTGGCGAAGCCGCACAGCGCATAGGTGGCGATCAGGCGACCTTCGTTGGACAGGGTCACGCCGGCGACCTGGCCGTTCACGATCTGCGACAGCTCGGTATAGGCGACGAATTCGTTGATCACGACCTTCTGTCCGATCAGCGACCCCACGGTGGTGGCGTCGGCCCACGGAGTGCCGATCACCCAGGCGATCGGTGCCAGCAGGTAGCCGAAGATGGTCGACAGGTTGGTCGGCTTGCCGATCTGTGCGGCCAGGCCGGTCACTTCGCCGAGCCAGGTCAGCGGGGCGTTCAGCAGGGCGATCAGGGCGATGAAGGCCAGCAGCATCGCGCCGATGTTCAGCGCCAGCTTCAGACCGTCACCGGCGCCGGCCGCCGCCGCGTCGATGATGTTGCTGGAGGTCTTCTCCACTTCCATCTTCACCGTGCCGCGGGTCAGCGGGGTGCCGGTTTCCGGGATCAGCAGCTTGGCCACCACCAGCGTGGCCGGTGCGGCCATGATGCTGGCCGCCAGCAGATGCTTGGCGTAGAACGCCTGCTGGGTCGGGTCGCCCCCGCCGAGCATGCCCACGTAGGCCGCCAGCACGCCGCCAGCGATGTGGGCCATGCCACCGATCATCATGGTCAGCAGCTCGGACTGGGTCATCTTGGCGATGTACGGGCGCACGGTCAGCGGCGCCTCGGTCTGGCCGATGAAGACGCTGGCGCAGACGCTGGTGGTTTCGGCACCGGACACGCGCATCACCTTGGTGATCGCCCACGCCATCACCCGGACGATCGCCTGCATGACGTTCAGGTGGTACATCACGCCCATCAGCGCGGAGAAGAAGATGATGGTCGGCAGCACCTGGAAGGCGAAGATGAAGCCGTAGTTCTGGACGTCCATCAGCGAGCCGAAGATGAACTTCGAGCCCTCGTTGACGAAGCTCAGGACCTTCACGAAGCCGTGGCCGAGCGCATCGAACACGTCGCGGCCGCCGGGGACCAGGATCACCAGCGCCGCAAAGGCGATCTGCAGGGTGATGCCGGTGGCGACGAGCTTCCAGTCCACCGCGCGCTTGTTGTTGGAAAACAACCAGGTGATGCCGATCAGCACCGCCAACCCGAACAGGCCGAAGCCGATCCTGCCCAAACCTTCGACCATGTGAGTGACTCCCCTGGGGCGTCGCGAAAAACGGGAAGCCTAGTGCAGGGCAGGGGCCGGGGCAAGGAAAAGCAGCGTGCGCGCGGCCATCGGCACCGATCGGGCCAGCAACGGCAAGGGGTTGCGGTCGGCACGACGGGTAGAATGGGGCTCGATTCCGGCCCGGATGCGGGCCCGCAGCAGGAGATTCGCATGCATTACCGCCGCCTGGGCTCCACCGGCCTGCCGATATCCGCCCTGTCCTTCGGCGCCTGGGTGACCTTCGGTGACCAGATTCCGCGCGACGAGGCCCGCAACCTGGTTGCCGCGGCCTGGGACCATGGCATCAATTTCTTCGACAATGCCGAGGGGTATGCCAATGGCCGCGCCGAGCAGGTGATGGGCGATGTGATCGCCGACCTGCGCCTGCCGCGCGATGGGTTCTGCGTGTCCAGCAAGGTGTTCTTCGGCAGTGCCAAGGACCCGCGACCGACCCAGCGCGGCCTGTCGCGCAAGCACGTCACCGATGCCTGCCATGCCGCGCTCAAGCGCCTGCGGGTGGACTATCTGGACCTTTACTACTGCCATCGCCCGGATCCCGACGCGCCGATCGCCGAGACCGTGCACGCGATGGATACCCTGATCCGGCAGGGCAAGGTGCTCTACTGGGGCACGTCCGAGTGGTCGGCGGCACAGATCCAGCAGGCGCTGGACATCGCCGCGCGGCACAACCTGCAGGGGCCTTCGATGGAGCAGCCGCAGTACAACCTGCTGCACCGCGAGCGGGTGGAAACCGAGTACGCCCCGCTGTACGCGGGGGCCGGCCTGGGCACCACCATCTTCTCGCCGTTGGCGTCCGGCCTGCTCAGTGGCAAGTACGACCGTGGCATTCCGGCCGACGCCCGGCTCGGCCGCGAGGGCATGGAGTGGCTGCAGGATCTGGTTCTGGGCGCCGATGCACAGGCACGCCTGGCCCAGGTCCGTCATTTCAGCGCGGTGGCACGCGAGCTTGGCCACGCCCCGGCCAGCGTGGCCATCGCCTGGTGCCTGCGCAATCCACAGGTGTCCAGCGTGATCCTGGGCGCCAGCCGGGTCGAGCAGCTGCTGCAGAACCTGCAGGCCCTGGACGTCCTGGAGCAGATCGACGCCGCTGGCTGGGCCCGGATCGAAGCCGCCTTCGTCTGACCCGCAGCATTTTCCCGCCGGGGAGTCGAGCTGTGCTCGACCCCAGGGTCGCCGCCACCCACCATTCGATTCACAAAATCTATCGAATTTTGGATTTCGATCATTAATCTCATCAATCAAATTGAGAATGGTTGTTGATTGTCAACTGAGAATCATTATCATTTAACTCGTCCCTCGCACGAGTCCAGATGCTCATGAACGCTCAACCTGTACTGCTGCGCCCTGAAACACTGACCCTCCGCGATCGTCCGGTCCGCGTCGTTCCGCCGGAAGAGGTCATCGACAGCGAAGCCCTGCTCAAGGGCCGTCGTGAAATCCTGATCCAGCACGGCGATCGCTTCTATCGCCTGCGGCACACCAGCAACGACAAGCTGATCCTGACCAAGTAATGCGGCCTGGTCGCCCGCCTCCCTCCCTCCTGCCGGGCGCCGCCCGCAGGGTGGGCGACCCGACCGCTCCCGCTCTCTCCCCCTCGGTCTACCGCGTGCGCTCCGGCGTGCCGGTGGCCGGGGGTTCCCCTGCCTGACCGAACGAACCCGATGACCCGCCATACCGCCCTTTGCCTTGCTGTCTGGATGGCGCTGCCGCTGTCCGCCCACGCTGCCACTGCCGCCAGCGCCGCGCCCGATGCGCGCGAATTCGATCGCGTGCAGGTCACCGCCACGCGCACCGAGCGCGCAGTGAGTGACGTCGCCGCGACGGTGGACGTGATCGACCGTGAGCAGATGGACCGGCACCTGGTCCAGGACATCAAGGATCTGCTGCGCTACGAGCCGGGCCTGTCGGTCAGCCGCAGCGCCGCGCGCTTCGGCCTGGGCAGCATCCGTATCCGTGGCCTGGACGGCAACCGTGTGCGGGTGCAGACCGATGGCATCGCGATGCCGACCAGCTTCAACATTGGTTCGTTCTCCAACGCCAACCGCAACTTCACCGATCTGGACACGCTCAAGCGCGTGGAGATCGTGCGCGGCCCGGCCAGCTCGCTGTACGGTTCCGATGCGCTGGGCGGCGTGGTCGCCTTCGTCACCAAGGATCCGGCCGATTACCTGAAGGATGGCAAGGACAGCTACGTCGGCCTGAAGTTCGGCTACGACGGTGAATGGAAGGGCCTGCTCGGCGGTGTCACCACGGCGTTCGGCGGCGAACACTGGAGCGGCATGGTCAACATCAACCATCGCCAGGGCCAGGAAACCGACAACAAGGGTGACGTGCGCAGCAACGACAACACCCGCACCGCCCCCAACCCGCAGGACCGCGACGGTCGCAGCGGCCTGGCCAAGCTGGTCTATGCACCGAGCGAGGACCAGCGCTTCCGCCTGACCGTGGAAGGCAACGAAGACAAGACCGAGACCAACGTGCTGTCTTCGATCGACCGTACCACCACCACCGGCATGAAGGCGCGCGACAAGCAGAACCGCACCCGCGTGTCGTTCGCGCATGAAATGGATGCGCTGGACAAAGGCTTCGCCGACAGCCTGCACTGGCAGCTGTATACCCAGCACAGCGAAACCACCCAGATCACCGATGAGGACCGTGCCAACCGCAGCCGTCGCCACCGCGAGTTCAACTTCGACCAGCGTGTGTACGGCCTGCAGGCGCAGTTCAACAAGGCCTTCAGCACCGGCAGCGTCGAGCACGCGCTGACCTATGGCTTCGAGGGTGCACGCACCGAGATCCGCCAGAAGCGCGATGGTTTCCAGGTACTGGCCAACGGCCAGACCAGCACCACCATCCTGCCCGATGCGTTCCCGGTACGCGATTTCCCGATCAGCAAGACCACCGAGCTGGGCCTGTATGCGCAGGATGAAATGCGCATGGCTGGCGGCAAGCTGTCGCTGGTGCCGGGCGTGCGCGTGGACCGCTACGAGCTGAAGCCGGAAGTGGACAACATCTTCGCCGAGGACAATCCCGGCGTGGCGGTGGCGAAGCTGACCAAGACCAGCGTCTCGCCCAAGCTTGGCATGGTCTATCGCTTCACCGACGAATGGTCGCTGTTTGCCGGTTACTCGCACGGCTTCCGCTCGCCGCCGTACAACGACGTCAATCTCGGCTTCACCAACTTCGCCTTCGGCTACACGGCCATTCCCAATCCGGACCTGAAGCCGGAAACCAGTGATGGCATGGAACTGGGCCTGCGCTTCCTGTCGCCGGCTGCCTACGTCAGCGTCAGCGGCTACTACAACGAGTACAAGGACTTCATCGAGTCGCAGTCGCTGGTCGGCACCAATGCGCAGGGCCTGATGGTGTTCCAGTCGCGCAACATCGCCGACGCCCGCATCTACGGCGCTGAACTGAAGGCCGGCGTCGACTTCGGCCAGATCAGCCCGACCCTGCAGGGCTGGGCACTGCGCAGTTCCGTGGCCTGGTCGCGCGGCGACAACAAGACCGAGGACACCCCGCTGGATTCGGTCGACCCGCTGCGCGGCACCGTCGGCCTGATGTACGACACCGATGCCTGGGGTGTCGAACTGGCCGGCACGTTCGTCAAGCGCAAGGACCGCGTCGCCTCGGCCACGGTGTACCGCCCGGCCGGCTATGGCGTGGCCGACCTGATGGCACATTGGAACTTCGCCCCGGGTGCGACCTTCAACGTAGGCGTGTTCAACCTGGGCGACAAACGCTACATCGATTGGTCCAACGTGGGTACGACGCTGTCGCCGACCAGCCGCGTGCTGGATCGCTACACCAGCCCGGGTCGTACCTTCTCCGCCAGCCTTGCCGTGTCCTGGTGACCTCATGAGCCGAGCCTTGTCCGCACGCAGGAATGACTCCATCGCCGCTCCACACCGCGCGGCATGGCCGACCCCGGCACAGCTGGCCACGCTTGGCACCGTGTTGTGTCTCTACCACGCCGACGGCAACGAGCTTGGCGGCTGGCGCCAGGCGGTGCGCGTGCATGCCTGCCAGGGCGTGGACAGCGAGGGCCTGCGCGAAAGCCTGTGCTTCCTTGACGGCCGTGGCCGCTGCGTGTGGCGCCTGTACCTGCTGCCGGACAGCGATTTCCTGGCCTGGGACCGGTTGGTGGCCGCGCTGCCGCCGGGCCCACAGCACGACAGCGACGGCAGTGTCGGTGAACGCCTGTGGCGGCGCCTGGCCGGTCATCTCGGCGGCCAGCGTTGGCGCCTGTGTGCGCTGCGCCTGCATGCCGCCGATGACGGCCGCACCCTGGCGGCCAGCCTGTCGACGCTGTCGTCGCTGGGCGCGGCCACCGCACGCCGCATCGCGCGCCTGGAAGGCGCAGAGGGCGAGCTGGCCATCGACGACTGCTGCTGTGCCGACGCCGCGCGCCGGCCGCCACCACGGATTCCCGGCGACCAGCCGCTGATCCGCCTCTGATCTGTTCCTGATGGAACGCCCGACGGCCACGGATGGCCTCTCAACGAACCTGCAACCCCGAAGGAAGACCCCGATGAAATTCCAGACAGCCAGCGTCCTGCTGTTGCTCGCCGGCAGCGGCGTGGCCAGCGCGCAGCCCTCCGACATCGCCCGCGATCACGACAGCATTCTGGCCATGCAGGGCGAGTACACCGTGGATTTCGCCTTCGACGAAACCGTGCTGCTGAAGCCGGGCTACGAGCGCGCGCCGGCGATGCGCAGCGGCGGCAATGAAATGGTCATCGTGGTCGAGGACACCCCGAAGCGCATCGTGCTGCAACACCTGCTGCTGGACGAGAAGAGCGGCCACATCACCAAGCACTGGCGCCAGGACTGGGTCTACGAGGCCCCGAACCGCTTCGAGTTCAGTGCCGATCAGACCTGGCGGGTACGCAGCATCCCGGCGGCGGTGAACCAGGGCGCCTGGACCCAGTGCGTGTATGAAGTAAGCGATGCACCGCGCTACTGCGGCACCGGCAAATGGACCTACACCAACAACGTGCCGAGCTGGACCAGCGACCTGAGCTGGCGCCCGCTGCCGCGCCGTGAGTACACCAAGCGCAGCGACTACAACGCGCTGGCGGTGGTCAACCGCCACACGCTCACCCCGAACGGCTGGACCCACGAGCAGTTCAACACCAAGGTGCAGCGCAACACCGACGGCAGCCAAGTGGAGATCGCGCGCGAGTTCGGCTTCAACGACTACGTGAAGACCACCGAGATCGACTTCACCCCGGCGCGCGATTACTGGAAGGCCACCGCCGGCTACTGGGCCAAGGTCCGCCAGCGCTGGGACGGTTTCCTGACCCAGGCTCCGGGCGTGCACCTGAAGACCAAGCTGGATGGGATGGCGATGATCATTCCGCTGTTCACCCAGGCGCAGGACCTGCAGGACGGCAAGCAGGTGAAGGACGCGCAGATCGACGAAGTGTTCGCCAGGTACGTGGAAAAGGCCCAGTAGGGTCGAGCCCTGCTCGAGGCCACAGCCGGATCCACGCATGGCGTGGATCTACCGCAAGGAAGGGTGCCGGGCTTGCCCGGCACGCCTCCCGGCGCGCGCCTGCGTCAGGCTTCGCGCAGGGCCAGGGCGGGCGGGGTATGCAGGATGCGCCGGGTGCCCCACCAGCCCGCCAGCAGGCTCAGCCCGATGCCGACCACGCCGCCCAGCAGCAGGCCCGGCCACGGCGGCAGCAGCGGCAGTTCGAACACCTTCTGCGACACCACCAGCCCGATCACGGCCGTGGCGCCCACCGCCAGCAGCGCGGCGAGCGCGCCCAGTGCCCCGAACTCGACCAGCACCGCACCGCGCAGCTGGCGCCGGGTCGCGCCCAGCGTGCGCAGTACCGCGCTGTCGTAGCGGCGCTCGCCGGCCGTGGCCTGCAGGGCAGCCAGCAGGACCAGCACGCCGGCCAGCAGGCTGAACACCATCACCAGCTGCACCGCCTGCGCCACCCGTTCCATCACGTCGCGCACCTGCGAGATCACCGCATCCACGTCCAGCAGCGACAGGTTCGGCTGTGCACGCACCAGTTCGCCCAGCCCGGCTGCCTGGCCGGCCGGCAGGTGGAATGCCGAGAGCAGGTTGTGCGGGGTGTCGCCCACGGCGTTCGGATTCAACAGCACGAAGAAGTTCGGCCGGAACGTGTTCCAGTCCGCCTTGCGCACGCTGGTCACGGTGAACTCGCGCTGCTGCTCGCCCACGGAAATGCCGATACGGTCGCCGGTCGAGACGCCGTAGCGTTTGGCCCAGCCGGTTTCCACCGAGGCTTCGGGCGCAGTGCTGTCCGCCTTCCAGAAGTGGCCCTCAAGCAGCGTATTGGCCGGCGGGAAAGTGCTGCGCCAGCTGAAGTTCAGTGGCCGGTTCTCGTCGTCGTCCTCGCGCGGGCCGTTTTCCCGCCCCTGGCCGTCCTGCGCCTGGTCCACGCGCACCGGCGGCTTGCCGTTGATCGCGATCAGGCGGCCGGTGGCCATCGGTTCGATGCTGGCATCGGCCGCACCCAGCGCGCGCAATGCTGCCAGCACGCCGTCGCGTTGTTCGGGCTGGATGTTGATCAGGAAGTAGTTCGGCGTGTTCTCCGGCAGGCGCTCGCGCCACTGCTGCAGCAGCCCCGGCCCGGTCACGGCCAGCAGCAGCAGCGCGCACAGCGACAGCGACAGGCCCACCAGTTGCATCACCGCCAGCATCCGGCGGCGGGTCAGGGCGGCCAATCCCAGCCGCCAGTTGCCGTGCAGGCGGTGCTGCAGGCTGCGCAGCACCTGCAGCAGCACGAAGCCGCCCAGGCCCGCCGCTGCGGCGAGAGCGGCCAGGCCACCCAGCACCCACAGGGCCAGTTTCAGGTCGCCGGTCACCTGCACGGCCAGCACCAGGCTGGCCAGCAGGGCGGCGACGTAGGCCAGCAGCGAGGCGGGCGGCAGAGCAGCGAAGGAGCGGTTGAGCACGCGCATCGGCGGCACGCCGCGCAGGCGCAGCAGCGGCGGCAGGCCGAAGCCGAACAGCAGCAACAGGCCGATGCCTGCACCGGTCAGCGCCGGTGTTGCCTGGGGCAGCGGCAGGCGCTGCGGTATCAGGCTGCCCAGCACCTGTACCAGGCTTTCCTGCGCGGCCATGCCCAAGCCGATGCCGAGCAGGCAGGCCGGAACGGCCAGCATCAGCAGCTGCAGTGCCAGGCCCAGCAGGATGTCGCGCTGGCGTGCTCCCAGGCAACGCAGGATCGCCACCTGGTCGATGCGGCGCAGGGCGAAGCGGTTGGCGGCCAGCGCGGTGGCGACGCCGGCCAGCAGCACCGCCAGCAGCGCGCTCAGGCCGAGGAAGCGCCCGGCCAGATCGAACGCCTGGCGCACGCCGCGCTGGGTGTCATCCACGCTGAGCAGGCGCATGCCCTTCACCTGTGGCTGCAGCCATTGCCGGAACGCCGCGATCCGGTCGGCCGGCCCGGCGAACATCAGCCGGTAGCTGATGCGGCTGCCGGGACCGAGCAGGCCGGTGCCGTCGACATCAGCGCGATTGACCAGCAACGTCGGCGACAGCGTGAGGAGGTCGCCGCCGGCATCCGGTTCGGCCTCGATGATGCCGGCGATGCGCAGCGTACCGGCGCCGAACTCGAGGTCATCGCCGGCCTTCAACCCCAGCGCCTGCAGCAGGCGGGGATCGGCATAGGCCTGGCCCTGCGGCGGCATGCCGGCATCGTCGATCAGCGCACCACCGGGCGTGCTGCGTACCCGCAGCGTCCCCCGCAGCGGATAGCCGGCCTGTACCGCCTTGATGCTGGCCATCTGGCTGGCATCGCCCTGGAACAGCACGGTGCCGAAACTGGCCATGCGGGTGGATGCCAGTCCCCGCTGCCCGGCCTCTTCGGCGAAGGCGGCCGGCGGGTCGTCACGACCGGCGACGCCGAGGTCGCCGCCGAGCATCTCCGCAGCGCTGCTGGTCAGTGCCAGGTTGACCCGGTTCACCAGCGTGCCGACCGCGGTCATCACCGCCACGCCCAGTACCAGCGCGGCGAACACGGTCAGCAGGTCGCCGGCCAGGGCTTCGCGGCGCAGCGCGCGCCACGCATGCCGCAGCAGGTTCATGCGCGGGCCTCGTGCGCGACCGCCTGCAGGCGGCCGTTGTCGATGCGGTGGATGTGCTGGCAGCGCTGGGCCAGGCGCAGATCGTGGGTGACCAGCACCAGCGTGGTGCCGCTGCCGGCGTTGAGCTCGAACAGCAGGTCGCTGATGTGCTGGCCGGTGCTCTGGTCCAGCGAGCCGGTCGGCTCGTCGGCGAACAGGATGCGCGGCCGGGTGACGAAGGCACGCGCCAATGCCACGCGCTGCTGTTCGCCGCCGGACAGCTGGCGCGGGTAATGGCGGGCGCGATGGGCCAGCCCGACCTGGTCCAGCACGGCGTCCACCCGCGCGCGATCCTCGCGCCCGCCCAGCTCCAGTGGCAGGGCGACGTTCTCGGCGGCGGTCAGCGCCGGCAGCAGGTGGAAGCTCTGGAAGACGAAGCCGACCTCGCGAGCACGCAGCTGCGCGCGGGCTTCCTCATCCAGGCTGGACAGTTCGTGCCCGGCCAGAGCGATGCGACCGCGGCTGGGCAGGTCCAGCCCGGCGAGCAGGCCGAGCAGGGTGGTTTTGCCGGAGCCGGAGGCGCCGACGATGGCCACGCTGGTGCCTTCATGGACCGTCAAAGTGATGTTGTCCAGTATGTGGACTTCACCCTCCGGGCCATGCACGGATTTGCCGACCTGGTCGACGGCGATGGCGACGGGCGCGCTGCGGGGGGACAGGCTGTCGATGAGGAGACTCCAATGCGCAAGACGGGATGGAGCCGGCGAGCCGGCATGATGATGGTGCTGTTGCTAGGGTTCCTGCTGTTGCCCGGGCTGGCCTGTGCCAAAGGTCCGGCCGGTACCGTCCTGGTGCTCGGCGACAGCCTCAGTGCTGCCCACAATATCCCTGCCGATGCCGGCTGGGTCAGCCTGCTGCAGCAGCGGGTCAGGCAGCAGTCGAAAACGCCGGCGCGGATCGTCAACGCCAGCATGAGCGGCGAGACCACCGCCGGCGCCCTGACCCGGCTGCCGGGCCTGCTGGCGAAGGAGAAGCCGGACGTGGTGGTGATCGCTCTGGGGGGCAACGACGCCCTGCGCGGGCTGACCCCGGCGCAGGTGCAGGGCAATCTGGAAAAGATGGTGCAGGCCAGCCAGAAGGCGGGCGCCAAGGTGCTGCTGCTGGGCATCGATGTGCCACCGAATTACGGCCCGGCGTACCGCCAGCGGCTGGCGGCCGCCTACCGCGCGCTGGCCGACCGCTACGCTGTGCCGCTGCTGCCGTTCCTGCTGGAGGGGGTGGCCCTGCAGCCGGGGATGATGCAGGCCGACGGTCTGCACCCCACCGCCCAGGCCCAGCCGAAGGTGCTCGACAACGTCTGGCCCCTGCTCAAGCCGCTGCTCTGAGCAGCGGATCGGACCTCTTGACGGAACTTCACATTGCCTCCACCGTCGATCCGGCATGTTTCACAAAGCTGAAGTTAGAGGGAATCACATGCGTCAGACGAAGGAGACTTCCGGCTTGGTGCTGGTGGTCGAAGACAACCGCAACATCTCCGAGATGATCGGCGAATACTTGGAAGGTCGTGGCTTCGAAGTCGACTATGCACAGGATGGCCTGGACGGCTACCGGCTTGCGGCGGAGAACAGCTATGACGTGGTGGTGCTGGACCTGATGCTGCCGCGGCTGGATGGCATCGAAGTCTGCCGGCGGCTGCGCAACGATGCGCGCAAATCGACGCCGGTGCTGATGCTGACCGCGCGCGATACGCTGGACGACAAGCTCACCGGCCTGGGTTTCGGTGCCGATGACTACCTGACCAAGCCGTTCGCGATCCAGGAACTGGAAGCACGCCTGCGCGCGCTGATCCGCCGCGAACGCCGCCAGGTGGGTTCGGAAGTGCTCAAGGTCGCCGACCTGGTGCTCGATCCGGTCAGCATGCGCGCCACCCGCGCCGGCACCGAACTGCAGCTGTCGCCGATCGGCCTGCGCCTGTTGACGATTCTGATGCGCGAATCGCCGCGGGTTGTCACCCGCCAGGAAATCGAGCGCGAGATCTGGGGCAACGGGTTGCCGGATTCGGACACCCTGCGCAGCCATCTGTACAACCTGCGCAAGATCATCGACAAGCCGTTCGATCGCCCGCTGCTGCATACCGTGCAGAGCGCCGGCTATCGCATTGCCGACATCGCCCAGCCGATGGCCTGAGCAGGGACCGTGCCGGTGCAGCTGCAGGCCCGGTGCGGTAGCGGACGGGCAACAGGGCAGGGGATGACCGACCGGCAGTGTCGGCGGTCATCATCCCTGCACGACCACGGCGCGGTGCGCTGCCTATAATCGCAGCGCTCTGACCGGGACCCCGCAATGCCGCACGGCCTGCCGCGCAAGATCCGTATCGCCTTCATCCTGCAGGCAGTGCTGGCCAGCCTGGGCATCCTGCTGGGCGCATGGCTGGTGTCGCTGGTCATCAAGCACAGCCTGGTCGGTGCAGCGCTGCGCGAGGAAGCGGCGTATTACTGGACGCTGCACGACGCGTCCCCCGCACAGCCTCCCCCCAATACGCAGAACATCCGCGGCTACCTGCTGGAAAGCGGCCAGTCCGCGTTGTCGCTGCCGGCCAACCTGCGCGACCTGGAGCCCGGTTTCCACGAACTGCCGGCGGATGACCAGCTGGTCCTGGTCGATGTGCGGCCGGCCGGCCGCCTGTATCTGGTATTCCTGCGCTCACGCGCGGAAATGCTGGCGTTCTGGTTCGGCATCGTGCCGGTGCTGCTGACCCTGCTGGCGGTGTATGGCGCCAGCTGGATCACCTATCGCGCCTCCAAGCGTCTGGTATCGCCGGTGAACTGGCTGGCGCGGCGCGTGTCGCGCTGGGATCCCGGTCACCCCGAGGCAGCCGATCTGGAACCGAACAAACTGCCGGCGGACATGCAGGGCGAGACCCGGCAGCTCGCTGCGGCCCTGCATTCGCTGGCCAACCGGGTCAGCGCGCATGTCGCCCGCGAACGCAACTTCACCCGCGATGCCAGCCATGAACTGCGCACGCCGTTGACGGTGATCCGCGTGGCCAGCGACATGGCGCTGGGGGATGATTCCCTGCAGCCGCGCCTGCGCCGCAGCCTGCAGCGCATCCAGCGTGCCGGGCGTGACATGGAAGCGGTGATCGACGCCTTCCTGATCCTTGCCCGCGAGGCGGATGTCGAGCCGCAGGTCGAGCTGTTCGATGTCAACGACATCGTCCGTCACGAGGTGGACAACGCCAACGAACTGCTGGGTACGCGCCCGGTCGTGGTGCACCTGCACAGCGACGGACCGGTGAATCTGCATGCGCCGCCGCGGGTGCTGCAGGTGGTGGTCAGCAACCTGGTGCGCAACGCCTGCAGCTATACCGACGAAGGCCGCATCGACGTGCATGTGCGCGACGACCGGGTGGTGGTGCGCGACACCGGCATCGGCATGTCTGCCGAAGCCCTGTCGCGCGCGTTCGAGCCGTTCTACCGCGCCGAACCCAGTCGCCCGCAGGGCACCGGACTGGGCCTGTCGATCGTGCGCCGGCTGTGCGATCGCTTCGGCTGGAAGGTCAGCCTCTCCAGCGAACCCGGGCAGGGAACCGAAGCCACCGTGATTTTCCGCTAGAGGGCTTTTGCCGGGTCAGAAGCGGGCATTCCGCGGAATGGCAGGGGTAGCGCCGGGCCATGCCCGGCGTGCGCAGTGCCTCAGTCGCAGGTCACCTTCGGTGCCAGCGCGCGGGTCCAGATGGCATATCCGGCGGGCGTCATGTGCAGCATGTCCTCACGGAACAGCGCGCGATCAGGCTGGCCGTCGGCGCCCAGCATCGGCGTGTAGATGTCGGTGAAGCCGGTGTTGGGCAGCCTGGCCAGCGCCGCCTTGACCAGCGTGTTGGCCTCGTTGATCGCCGGCAGCAGGTGCGCCCGTGACGGGCTGGGCTTGATCGACACGTATTCCACCCGGGTCTTGGGCAGGTCGCGATGCACGCGCTGCACGAAGGCGACCACATCGTCGCGCACCTGCACGGCGCTGCGGCCGCTGTTGAGGTCGTTGTCGCCGGCGTACAGGAAGACCTTGCACGGCGCGTACGGGATCACGATCTGTCCGGCATACCAGGTGCTGTCCCGGACTTCCGAGCCGCCGAAGCCCCGGTTGAACACCGGCTGGCCGGCGAAATCGGCCGCCAGGCTGTCCCACATCCGGAATGACGAACTGCCGATGAACTCGATGCCACCACGAGGCGGCGGGGCGACCTTGTCGGCGGCGGCGAAGGCGGCCATGTCGGCGGCCCAGGCCACGTTGGAGACCTGCTCGGGAACGCGGGGCGACGGCGAGGGAACGCGTGCCAGCGCCAGCGGCGCAAGGGTCAGCAGGCCCAGCATCAGCAGAGCGGGACGGCGGTGGGACATCGTGCACTCCAGGCAGGAAGGAGGGAGCCATCATAGGAGGCGGGCGCGGCCCGCGCTTGTCCCCGGCAGGCCATTCGGCCCGACCGCGCGGAGTATGGCCGGCGGCCTTGTGGCAAAATGGCGGCTATCTGCCCATCCCTGTGCACCCATGACTCCCTGCCGTGCGTCTGAGCGGTCGCTGCGCCGCGCCCCCGTTGCTGGATGCTCCACCCGTGGCTGACCAGTTCGGCCACATGCCGCGCGGCCCGCGCCGCATCTTCCAGGCCGCGCGCTGGTCCTGGCAGGGCCTGCGGGCTGCCTGGCTGCATGAGTCCTCGTTCCGGCTGGAGGTCTACCTGCTGGTCCTGCTGACCCCGGTGGCGATCTGGCTCGGCCAGACCCCGGTGGAGCGCGCGCTGCTGATCGGCTCGATGCTGCTGGTGCTGGCGATGGAACTGGCCAACTCCGCCATCGAGGCCGTGATCGAGCGCTACGGCAGCGAGATCCACGAGCTGGCCGGGCGCGCCAAGGACATGGGTTCGGCCGCCGTGTTCGTGCTGATGATGAACGTACTGCTGTGCTGGGCCCTGGTCGTGGTCCCGCATGCACTGGCCGGCCGCTACGGCTGAACCCCCATTCCCCCACTGCCTTGAAGAGTTTCCATGTCCTTTGAGTTCCTCGCCGACCCCAACGCCTGGGTGACCCTGTTCACCCTGAGCGCACTGGAAATCGTGCTCGGCATCGACAATCTGGTGTTCATCTCCATCGCGGTCAGCAAGCTGCCGGAAGAGCGCCGTCCCTTTGCGCGCAAGCTCGGCATCGCCGTGGCCTGCATCACCCGTATCGCACTGCTGGTGTCGCTGGCCTACCTGGCCCACATGTCCGCCAACCTGTTCACCGTGGCCGGCATGGGCATCTCGATCCGCGACCTGGTGCTGATCGTGGGTGGCCTGTTCCTGATCATCAAGGGTTACATGGAGATCAAGGAACTGATCACCGGTGGCGAAGACGAGAATCCGGCGACCAGCAAGGCGTCGGGCGTGTTCGGCATGGTCATCCTGCAGATCGCCATCATCGATATCGTGTTCTCGCTGGACTCGGTGATCACGGCCGTCGGCATCGCCGACCACATCCCGGTGATGGTCGCTGCCATCCTGCTGTCGGTGCTGGTCATGCTGCTGGCGGCCAATCCGCTGGGGCGCTTCATCGACGCCAACCCGACGGTGAAGATGCTGGCGCTGGCCTTCATCCTGCTGATCGGCGCGGTGCTGATCCTGGACGGCCTCGACGTGCATGTGCCCAAGCCGTACATCTACGCCGCGATGGGCTTCTCGGTGCTGGTGGAATGGTTGAACCTGCTGATGCGCCGTCGCGCGCGCGACCACCACGTGCCGGGCGCCGGCGACTGGTAAAGCGTATGACCTCGAACCCCCGGCCCGGCCGGGGGTTCTGCTTTGCGGGCTACCGCGTCCGCCGGGCATAGCCCGGCGCTAACGGGGTACGCCACGCCTCGGGCAACGCCGGGCATGGCCCGGTGCTATCGGGGTACGCCACGCCGCGGGTAGCGCCGGGCCATGGGGCTTTTGCCTGCAATGCTGGCGTACACCTTCACTTGTGAACCCGTATCAACAGTGTTTTCCCCGGACAAGGCTTAATCCGGTGCGGCAAAGCGCGCAGGCTACGCGCTCCCGATTCCCGCCCCCAGGAAGTCCCCCATGAAGTCCAGAGCCGCATTGCTGGCGCTTGCCGTCGGCGCCTTCGCCATCGGCACCACCGAGTTCGCCCCGATGGGCCTGCTGCCGGTCATCGCCGACGGCGTAGGGGTTGGCATTCCCACCGCCGGCATGCTGATCACGGCCTACGCCATGGGCGTGATGCTGGGCGCGCCGGTGATGACGCTGCTGATGGGGCGCTTCGGCAAGCGCACCGCGCTGATGCTGCTGATGTCGATCTTCGTGGTCGGCAACCTGCTGTCGGCGCTGGCGCCGAACTATGGCCTGCTGCTGTTGTCGCGGCTGGTCACCAGCCTCAACCACGGTGCCTTCTTTGGTATCGGTGCGGTGGTCGCCGCCAGCCTGGTACCGAAGGACAAGCAGGCGGCGGCGGTGGCCACGATGTTCATGGGCCTGACCATCGCCAACATCGGCGGCGTGCCGCTGGCAACCTGGGTCGGCCAGCAGCTGGGCTGGCGCCTGTCCTTCGCCGGCACCGCAGTGCTGGGCGTAGTGGCGATCATCGCGCTCGGCCTGGCCCTGCCGGCCTCGGCACCGGGCCCGCGCCCGGACGTGCGCCGTGAACTGAAGGCGATCCTGCAGCCGCAGGTGCTGCTGGCCATGGCCACCACGGTGCTGGGCGCCGGTGCGATGTTCACCCTGTACACCTACGTGGCGCCGGTGCTGACCGAGCTGACCGGTGCCTCCAATGCCTTCATCGCGATGTCACTGGCGCTGATCGGTATCGGTTTCACCATCGGCAATGGCATCGGCGGGCGCATGGCCGACTGGTCGCTGGATGGCGCTACGCGGATCCTGCTGGCGGCGCTGGCGGTGTTGATGTTCGTGCTGCCGCTGGCCTTCATGAATCCCGTGACCGCAGCGCTGGGTGTACTGCTGTTCGGCGCGGCGACTTTCGCCATCGTGCCGCCGCTGCAGATCCGGGTGATGGAAGCGGCCACCGAGGCGCCGGGCCTAGCGTCGTCGATCAACGTGGGCGCGTTCAACCTCGGCAATGCCGTGGGTGCGGCGCTCGGCGGTGCGGTGATCAGCTCGGGCCTGGGCTACGCGGCCATTCCGGTGGCCGGTGGCCTGCTGGCGGCATCGGGCCTGCTGCTGGCGTGGCTGGGGCGTCCGCGCACTGCGGTGGCCGAAGCCTGCTGAGGGGTGTTGGATTCCGGCAGGGCTTGCAGCCCTGCACCCGCCGAAACAACGTCAACGGCAAAAGCAAAAGCCTGCATTCCCCGCCCCGCCTTCGACAGATTCCCGCGATCTGTCGCAACGGCGTTGCGCTCTGGTAGGTGTCGACCTTGGTCGACACGAATGCCTGAAGAACCGGCTTTTGCTTTTGATTTTTTTCTTTTGATCTTCCCGCGGTGCGCAGGAAACCGTATGAGGCCGGGCGGGTGGGCGTGGCGGGGGTATCCGCGCCATGGATGGCGCGGATAAGCCTCCCGGGACGGATTCACGGCGTCCCCCGCCATGCCCACCCGCCCGGACTACTCAGGCGATCCCTGAGCATGGCCACCGCGGAGGGGGCGGCGCCCGATGGCCGGTCTTTCACCCGAACCATGGCATGCTCGGCGCCAAACCCACCCGGAACCTTCGCCATGCGCCTGTTCACCCGTGTCCTGCCCCTGATGCTGCTGGCCTCCCTGCTGTCCGGCTGCGGCTACAACGCGATCCAGCAGAAGGATGAAGCGGTCAAGGCCAGCTGGTCCGAAGTGCTCAACCAGTACAAGCGCCGCGCCGACCTGGTGCCCAACCTGGTGCAGACCGTGAAGGGCTTCGCCAGCCAGGAAGAGCGCGTGCTGACCGAAGTCACCAACGCCCGCTCGCGTGTCGGCCAGATCAACGTCAACGCCGATGACGAAGCCTCGCTCAAGCAGTTCCAGCAGGCCCAGGGCGAACTGGGTAGCGCGCTGTCGCGCCTGCTGGTCGTCACCGAGAACTACCCGGTGCTCAAGTCCGACCAGAACTTCCGTGACCTGCAGGCCCAGCTGGAAGGCACCGAGAACCGCATCACCGTCGCCCGTGGCCGCTACATCCAGCAGGTGCAGGACTACAACACCTACATCCGCTCGTTCCCGCAGGTGATCACCGCCAAACTGTTCGGCTACAAGACCAAGCCGAACTTCACCGTGGACAACGAAGCGCAGATCTCCAACGCACCGACCGTCGATTTCGGCAACGCGCCGCAGCAGCAGCCGGCACCGCAGCCGGGCCACTGACCGATGCGCCTGGCCACTGCGCTGTTGGCCCTGCTGCTGTGGCTGCCGCTGGCGGCGCTGGCGCAGCAGCTGGCGCCGATTCCGGCGCTGGATTCGCCGGTGGTCGACACCACCGGCACGCTGGATGCCGCGCAGAAGCAGGCGCTGGTGCAGCAGGCATTGGACCTGCAGCAGCGCAAGGGCAGCCAGCTGCAGGTGCTGGTGGTGCCCACCACCCAGCCCGAGGACATCGCCCAGTACACCACCCGCGTGTTCGACCAGTGGCAGATCGGACGCAAAGGGGTCGATGACGGTGTGCTGCTGGTGGTGGCCAAGGAGGACCGGCGCGTGCGCATCGAGCCGGGCTACGGCCTGGAGGGTGCGATTCCCGATGCGATCGCCAACCGCGTCATCCAGGAATACCTGGTGCCGCGTTTCCGCAGTGGCGACTACGCCGGCGGCATCACCGATGCCACGGCGGTGCTGGTCAAGCTGATCGATGGCGAGTCGCTGCCGGCGCCGGTCAGTGGCCAGCGCGGGCGGGAGGCCGACGGCGGCGGCGATACCTGGATCCTGGCGTTGTTCATCGGCGTGTTCGCAGGCACGGTGCTGCGGGGCGTGTTCTCGCGGGTGCCGCGGCCGGTGCGCGGGCTGCTCGGAGGTGCGGGTGCGGCGGTTGCTGCCTTCCTGTTCACCTCCACCCTGCTGGCCAGTGGCCTGGCCGGCGTTGTCGGGCTGGTGGTGGCGATGCTGTCCGGCCATCCCGGCCGCTTTGCCGGCGGCAGTGGCTGGGGCGGCGGCAGCTGGGGCGGCGGTGGTGGTTTCGGGGGCGGCGGCGGTTTCGGCGGCGGAGGCGGCTGGGGCGGCGGCGGTGGCCGTTCCGGCGGCGGTGGTGCTTCGGGAGGTTGGTGATGATCCGTCGTCTTTGCCGTCATCTGTTCTCGCCCTCGGTACGACGGGCGTTTCCCCCCGCGACGCTGCAGGCGATCACCGCGGCCATCGCTGCCGGTGAGCAGCGCCACGGCGGCCAGGTGATGTTCGCTGTCGAAGCCGACCTGCCGCTGCACGCGGTCTGGCGCGGAATCACGCCGCGCCAGGCGGCGGAGCAGGCATTCGCCCACCTGCGCACCTGGGATACCCGGCACAACAACGGCGTACTGATCTACCTGCTGCTGGCCGACCACGCCATCGAGATCGTCGCCGACCGGGGCCTGAGCGACCGGGTCAGCGCGGCGCAGTGGCAGCGGGTGTGCACCCACCTGCGCGAAGGCCTGCGCGGCGCCAGTCCGGTGGATGCGCTGCGCGATGCGATCGACGAAGTCTCCAGCCTGGTGGAAGGGCACTTTCCGGCCTCGACGCGGTCGGAGGATGACGCGCTCCCGAATGCGCCGCAGATCCTGGGCTGAGCCCCGGTCCCGGGCCGGGTCGGGGCGCTAAAATACCCGTACTCCTGCCAGGCGTCTTCCATGATCTATTTCCACGACATCGACCCCATCGCCCTCTCGCTGGGGCCGATCAAGGTGCATTGGTACGGCATCATGTACCTGCTGGGTTTCACCGCCGCCTGGCTGCTCGGTCGTCGCCGGATCGCCGCCGGGCGCCTGCCCGGCGTCGATGCCAACGGATTCTCCGACCTGTTGTTCTACGCCATGCTGGGCGTCGTGCTGGGCGGGCGCATCGGTTACATGCTGTTCTACGCGCTGGGCGATTTCCTGCACAACCCGCTGCTGCTGTTCAAGGTATGGGACGGCGGCATGAGCTTCCACGGTGGCCTGCTGGGCGTGCTCGGCGCCTGCTGGTGGTGGTCGCGCAAGCACAGGCTGCACTTCTTCGACACCATGGACTTCATGGCGCCGCTGGTGCCACTGGGCCTGGGTTTTGGCCGCATCGGCAACTTCATCGGCGCAGAGCTGTGGGGCAAGTACACCGACGGCAGCTGGGGCGTGGTGTTTCCGTCCGGCCTGCCGGCGCCGCTGAACCAGCTTGACCACGCGACCCTGCAGGCGCAGTTCGCGACCGGCGCGCTGAACCAGTACGCACGCCACCCCTCGCAGCTGTATGAAGCCTTCCTGGAGGGGCTGGTGATGTTCGTGGTGCTGTGGGCGGTGTCGGCCAAGCCACGCCATCGCTATCTGGTGGGGGGGCTGTTCGCGCTGATGTACGGTGTCTTCCGCTTCGCGGTGGAATTCGTGCGCATGCCCGACAACGGCATCTACGTAGCGTTCGACTGGCTCACCCGCGGCCAGATCCTCAGCCTGCCGCTGATCGCGCTGGGCCTGGTGCTGCTGGCGATGTCGCGCCGCGCACCGGTACTGCAGCCGCAGCCGCTGGCGGTGGAGGGCAAGGCATGAAGGCCTACCTGGACCTGCTCTCGCACGTGCTGGAGCACGGGACGGAGAAGAGCGACCGCACCGGTACCGGCACCCGCAGCGTGTTCGGCTGGCAGATGCGCTTCGACCTCAACGAAGGTTTCCCGCTGGTCACCACCAAGAAACTGCACCTGCGCTCGATCATCCACGAGCTGCTGTGGTTCCTGAAAGGCGATACCAACATCGGCTACCTGAAGGACAACCAGGTACGGATCTGGGACGAATGGGCCGACGGCAACGGTGATCTTGGCCCGGTGTACGGCAAGCAGTGGCGCAGCTGGGCCACCGCCGATGGTCGCGAGATCGACCAGATGCAGTGGCTGGTGGACGAGATCAAGCGCAACCCCGATTCGCGGCGGCTGGTGGTCAGCGCCTGGAACGTGGGCGAGCTCTCGCAGATGGCGCTGATGCCCTGCCACAACCTGTTCCAGTTCTACGTGGCCGATGGCAGGCTCAGTTGCCAGTTGTACCAGCGCAGCGGCGACATCTTCCTCGGCGTGCCGTTCAACATCGCCAGCTATGCGCTGCTGACCCACATGGTTGCGCAGGCCACCGGCCTGGGCGTGGGCGACTTCGTGCATACGCTGGGCGATGCGCACCTGTACTCCAACCATTTCGAGCAGGCCCGCGAGCAGCTGGCGCGCGAACCGCGCGCGCTGCCGAAGCTGTGGTTGAACCCGGACGTGACCGACCTGTTCGGTTTCCAGTTCGACGACATCCGCATCGACGGATACGATCCACATCCGGCGATCAAGGCGCCGGTGGCGGTGTGAGCGCGATGAAGCTTTCGATGATCGTGGCGCTGGATCGCAATCGTGGCATTGGCCAGGGCAATGCCATGCCCTGGTACCTGCCGGATGACTTCAAGCACTTCAAGGCGCTCACCCTGGGCAAGCCGATCCTGATGGGGCGCAGGACGGCCGAGTCGATCGGCCGCGTGCTGCCGGGGCGGACCAACCTGGTGCTGACCCGCAGCGGTCAGGTGCCGTTCGAGGGCATGCGCGCGGTGGCCTCGCTGGACGAAGCGAAGGCGATCGCTGAAGGCGAGGGGGGCAGTGAGCTGTGTGTCATCGGAGGCGGCGAGATCTTCCGCCAGCTGCTGGACCAGGCCAGTGACCTGTACCTGACCTGGGTCGATGCCGAAGTGCCGGCCGACACCCATTTCCCGCAGGTGGACCCGCAGCTGTGGCGGGAAACAAGCAGTGAGCCGCATCCGGCCGACGAACGCCACGCCTACGCGTTCCGCTTCGTGCATTACGTGCGCCGCTGATCGCCGCACCTGTAGAGCCGAGCCATGCTCGGCTCCCTGAGGGCTCAGCCCTGCGGCGGTGTGCCGGTGCTGTTGCCGCCCCCCGTACCGCCACCACCACCACCACCGCGGCGACGGCGGCGGCGTGGGCCGCGGTTGCCCGGGTTGGCAGCGGTGTTTCCGCCGCCCTGTTCCTTGCTCTGCGCCGCAGCGGCGGGGCGCTCGTGGGCCGGTCGCGCCGGCGGCCGGGCATTCGGAACCGGGGCAGGAACATCACGGCCGGGCACCTGCACCACGCGCAGCTCATCGGTATCGAGCTGGATCGCGGTCAGCTTGCCGCCCCATACCGCGCCGGTATCGATGGCGTGCACGCCCTGGGTGATGGTCAGGCCCAGCGCCGACCAATGTCCGCATACGACCTTCAGGTCGCGCTCGACCCGGCCGGGCACTTCAAACCACGGATACAGTCCCTGTTCCTGCGTGCCCGGCGTGCCCTTGTCCTCGATGCCGATGCGTCCGCGCGGAGTGCAGTAGCGCATGCGGGTGAGCACGTTGATGATCGCCCGCGAACGGTCGTAGCCGGACAGGTTCGGTGCCCAGCTTGGCTTGTCGCCATACATGTTGCGGAACAGCTTGCGGTAGCCCGCGCCGTGCAGTTGCACTTCGACTTCGGCCGCATGCTTTTCGGCCATCTGCGTGGTCCATTTCGGCGCCAGGCCGGCGTGCACCATCATCCAGCCCATCTCGCGGTCCACATGCACCAGCTTCTGCAGGCGCAGCCAGTCCAGAAGTTCGTCGCGGTCCTCGGCCTGCACGATGCGCAGCAGGTCCGGATTGACCTTGCGCTGCTCTTCCTCGGTGCGTGCACCGACCGCCAGCAGCGAAAGATCGTGATTGCCCAGTACGACCACGCTGTGCTCGCGCAGCGAATGCACCAGCCGCAGCGTTTCCAGGGATTGACCACCGCGGTTGACCAGGTCGCCGCAGAACCACAGGGTGTCCTGCGCGGGGTCGAAGCGGAGCTTCTCCAGCAGTCGCTGGGTCACGTCATAGCAGCCCTGCAGGTCGCCGATCGCCCACACACTCATCGTCCGGCCTCCGTGTCAGTGCAGGGTACGTGGGATGGCCAGCACGAACGGTGCGACCGGCGCGGCGAATTCGGTGCCGTCATCGGCGACCATGTCGTAGTGGCCCTGCATGGTTCCGTGATCGGTCGCCAGCATGACACCGGACGTGTAGTGGAAGTCTTCACCGGGACGCAGCCGCGGCTGCTCACCGATCACGCCTTCGCCATCGACGTGCTCGACGCGGCCGTTGGCATCGGTGATGCGCCAGTGGCGCGCGACCAGCCGCGCGGCCACCCGGCCCTGGTTGTGGATGCGGATCGTATAGGCGAACGCATAGCGGCCGTCTTCCGGCACGGACTGGTCATCGAGGAATCGCGGTGCGACCTCGACGGAAATGGCGTAAACGTCAGCGTCTTCCATACCGGCAGTGTAATCAGGAGGCATTGGCCAAGGCGATGAATTCGGCCACGTCCAGCTGTTCGGCACGGGCATCCGGGCGCACGCCGGCAGCGGCGAACTGGTCGGCCGACACCACGTTGTTCAGTGCGTTGCGCAGGGTCTTGCGGCGCTGGCCGAAGGCGGCCTTGACCACTTCGGCGAAGCGGGCGTGGTCACGGATGCCGACCGTGGCCGGATCATGCGGCACCAGCCGCACCACGGCCGAATCGACCTTCGGCGGTGGCCGGAACGCACCCGGCGGCACCACGAACAGCGAGGTGACTGTGCAGTAGGCCTGCAGCATCACGCTGAGGCGGCCGTAGACCTTGCTGCCGGGGCCGGCTGCCATGCGGTCGACCACTTCCTTCTGCAGCATGAAGTGCATGTCGCGGACCACGGCGGCATGCTCGAGCGCATGGAACAGGATAGGCGAGGAGATGTTGTACGGCAGGTTGCCGACCAGACGGATCGGCTGTCCGGCCGCCAGTTCGGTGAAGTCCACGCGCAGCACGTCGCGGTGGACGATGGTCAGCTCGCCCAGCGGCTCGGCGGCGGCGGTCAGCGGCGCGATCAGGTCGCGGTCGAACTCGATCACTGTCAGTGCCGGATGCACGCGCAGCAGCGGCAGCGTGATCGCTCCCTGGCCGGGGCCGATCTCGACCAGGCGGTCACCGTCCTTGGGATTGACCGCCATCACGATCTTGTCGATGTAGTGGCGATCGGCCAGGAAATGCTGGCCAAGCTGCTTCTTGGCCGGGGCGGTGAACACCGGGCCGGAGGGGGAATGCGGGGAATTCATGCGCTCAGTGTACGTTGCCGCGCAAGCTGCGCACACAGCGTCGTTGCCGCCTGCAGGCTGGATGGATCGGCAATGCCGCGGCCGGCCAGGTCCAGCGCGGTACCGTGATCGACAGCGACGCGCGGGTAGGGCAGGCCCAGGGTCAGGTTCACGGCCTGCTCGAAGCCGGAGTACTTCAGCACCGGCAGGCCCTGGTCGTGGTACATGGCCAGGACCGTATCGAAGCCTGCCAGCTTGCCTGGCAGGAATGCGGTGTCGGCCGGCAGCGGCCCGACCAGATCCATGCCTTCGGCGCGCAGGCGCTGCAGCAGCGGGATGATCAGATCCAGTTCCTCGCGGCCGAGGTGACCGTCTTCGCCGGCATGCGGATTCAGGCCGAGCACGGCGATGCGCGGCGATGCCAGCCCGAACTCCCGGCGCAGCGCGGCGTGCACGGTGCGCAGGGTGTGCTCCAGGCCGGGCGCGGTGATCGCATCGGCGACCTCACGCAGCGGCAGGTGGGTGGTGGCCAGGGCCACGCGCACGATGTGATTGGCCAGCATCATCACCACCTTCACCCCGGCCTGGTCGGCCAGCAGTTCGGTGGTGCCGCTGTAGGCGATGCCGCCCTCGTTGATGACCGCCTTGTGCACCGGGCCGGTGACCACGCCGTGCAGCTCGCCCGACAGGCAGGCCTGGCCGGCGCCGAGCAGGGCGCCGATGACCGCGCCGGCATTGGCCGGATCGGCGTGGCCGAAACGGCTCGGGACGGCATTGGCCACGACGCGCAGACGCAGGTCGCCCGGGAAGCGGGCTTCCGCCTTCTCGGGCAGCAGTTGCAGGGGCAGGTCGAGCGCGGCGGCGGCCGCGCGCAGGGTATCCGGGTCGGCGAAAGCCAGCAGCCGGCAATCATCGCGCGGCTGCTGGATCAGGCGGATGCACAGCTCCGGGCCGATCCCGGCGGGCTCGCCCGGTACCAGAGCGAGCTCGGGGCGCATCGGTCAGGACTGCGGCGGCGTCGCGGTGTTTTCCGCGCGGTCACCGCTGCGGAAGCTGACGTAGGCTTCGCCACGCAGCTCCTGCAGGAAACGGTTGTATTCGTCTTCCAGCTTGCGGCGGCCGATGGTTTCGCGGACCTGCGCACGCTGGTTGTCGTTGGTCACGTCGGTCTGGCGGGTCGCCACGCGCTGCACGATGTGCCAACCGGCGTCGGTGCGGAACGGCTGGCTGACACCGCCGTCCTGCACGCTCTGGACCTGCTGGCCGAAGGCCGGACCGAACGCATCGGCCGGGAACCAGCCCAGATCGCCGCCCTGGCCCTTGCTGTTGTTGTCCTCGGACGACTCCCTGGCCACCGTCTGGAAGTCGGCGCCGCCGGCAATGCGGGCACGCAGGGTGTCGATCTTGGCCTTGGCGGCCGCATCGGTCTGGTTGTCGTCCACGCGCACCAGGATGTGGCGGCCGTGGAACTCGGTGACGGTATGGGTGCCGGCGGCGGCGCTGGAATCGCGCACTTCCACCAGCTTCAGCAGCTGGAAGCCGCTCGGACCACGGATCGGGCCAACCACGTCACCGGCATTCATCTTTTCCATCAGCTGCGCGAACGCGGCCGGGATCTCGTCCATGCTGCGCCAGCCCAGGTCGCCGCCTTCCAGTGCATTGGGGCTGTCCGAGTAACGTACGGCGGCGGCATTGAAGTCCAGCTCACCCTTGTCCAGCAGGGCCTTCACGCCGTCGGCCTTCTTCTGGCCGGTGGCGATCTGCTCGGCATTGGCGCCGTCGGGCAGGGCGATCAGGATGTGCGCCAGGTGGTACTGGTTGCCGGCGGTGGCCTGCTGCTTCAACGCGGCATCGACTTCGCCCTCGCTGACGCTGATGCGGCTCTGCGCGAAGCTCTGGCGCAGGCGCTGCACGGTGATCTCGTCACGCACCGAGGCGCGGAAGTCGTTGAAATCGATGCCGTCACTTGCCAGGCGCTGGCGCAGCGCGTCCAGATTGGAACCATTCTGCTGGGCGATGGCATTCATCGCCTGGTTCAGCTCCTGGTCGCTGACGCGGATGCCGCTGCCCTGCGCACGGGCCACCTGCAGCTTGACCAGCACCAGGCGCTCGAGCACCTGCCGGCTGAGTACGTCATCCGGCGGCAGCTGGGCCTCGCGGCCGGCGTACTGCGCCTTGATGTTGGCGATGGCGCGCTGGAGTTCGCTCTGCAGGATCACGTCCTCATCGACGACAGCGGCGATGCGGTCCAGCGGCTGCGCCTCCTGGGCAAGTACCTGCAGGGGGGCGGACACGCTGGACACCGCCAGCAGCGAGGCGAGAAGAACGGGGAAGCGCTTGGTCATGGGATCAGATTCGGATCGTAGTCGTCCCGGGTCGTCCCGGTATTGCTGGGGGGCACGAGATAGAGGTCGTCGCGGTTGTAGCCGAGGATAGCACGGCGCAGGGTGCGGTCCGTGTCCTGGCCCAGGGAGCTGAGGCCCTTCAGCACGAACTCCAGCTGGATGGAATTGTTCAGCTCGCCCTCGCGGTTGCGCACGTAGCGGCGGGCCACCGCGCGCACGGCCAGACAGCAGCTGTCCCACTGGACGCCACCGATGATTTCCAGCGGCTTCTTGTCTTCCAGCGAGTAGTAGTAGCGGCCGACCAGGCTCCAGCGGGGGTTCAGCGGGTACAGGAACGACAGGTCGGCCTGCTTCAGCAGGTCGGTGCCGTCCGGGTTGATGCGGTGGCGGTAGGTCAGGTTGACCACGCCATCGTTGGGCATCAGGTAACGGGCGCGGAAGCTGGCCAGGTCCTCACGCTTGTATTTGGGGTCCCACTGGTAGGTCGCGCTGAGGGTCCAGCGGTCGTTGACCATGTAGTTGGCATCGGCGATCCAGGCCGACTTGCCCTTTTCCACCGGCGGGCCACCCGGCACGGCGGTCACCCGCGATTCGTCGAAGTACTGGATCTGGCCGATGGCCGCCGAGAACCGCTCGCGGCCGGTGGTCTGGTCGATGAAGCGGGTGCCCAGCGCCATGGTCAGCTGGTTGGCGTCGTTCTGGCGGTCGGCGCCGGTATAGCGCGAGTCGCGGAACAGCTGGCCCCAGCTGAAGGTGAAGTCGCGGGTATCGAAGATCGGCAGCTCGTCCTGGTTGCGGTAGGGCGTGCGCAGGTAGAACAGGCGCGGTTCCAGGGTGTGCAGGAACGAGCGGCCGCCGATGGTGGTCTCGCGGTCGAAGAACAGGCCGGCATCGATGCTGCCGATCGGCAGGCTGCGGCTGGGCGAGGTGTTGCCGCGCAGCTGCTCGGGGGTAGCGGTGGCCGGATCAACGCCCTGCGAAACCAGCACGTTGCGGCGGATGCTGTCGGCCAGCTGCCGGTCCAGGTCGTAGGCGGTGTAGCGGTAGGCCAGGGTCGGGGTCACGTACCAGGCCGCACCGCTGAACGGCAGCGACACATAGGGTTTCAGGTCCAGGCGTGCGCCGCCGTACATCCGCTGGGTCTGGCCGGTACGGGTGTACTCAAGGTCCGGTCCGGCCTCGGGGCCGTACTTGAAGTTGATGTCTTCATGGGTGAAGCGCACGGCTTCGGCGTACACGCCGGTTTCCAGCCACGACAGGACCGGCTTGTCCCAGTTGAAGTACAGGCGCGGCTGGCGGTTGTAGGCCAGCGCGCTCTCGTTGAGCGTGTAGTCGGTCAGCTGCCAGCGGTCGGCCATGATTCCGGCCGTCCAGTTCTGGCCGGTGCCGTACAGGCCAACGGTGCTCTGCAGGTTCGAGGCGGTCACGCCCACCAGGCGGTTGGCGAAGTCCTCGACGTAGCGCTCGTCGCTGACCCAGGCCAGGTTGGCACGCGCCTGCCAGTGGCTGTCCACGTTGTGGTAGCCGCTGAACATGACACGGCCGCGATCGCGGTCGCGCAGCTTGTCGTTGGGGATGTAGGCGGTCAGCAGTTCGCCGCGGCCGCCGTTGTAGAGGTAGCGGAACTCGTTGTCGAGCATCAGGCCGCGCCGGCTCATGTAGCGCGGCATCAGCGTGTCGTCGTAGTTCGGTGCCAGATTCAGGTAGATCGGCTGGGTGTAGTCGAACCCGTTGCGCCCGGACATGCCCAGCTGCGGGAACAGCAGGCCGGTCTTGCGCCGGTCGTCGATCGGGAACTTGAAGTACGGTGCCCACAGCACCGGCACCTTGCCGATGCGCAGCACGGCATTGCGCGCCGTGCCGAAGCCCTCGTCGTTGTCCACTTCGATCTGCGGCGCCGACAGCTTCCACACCGGCTGCGACGGGTCGCAGGTGGTGTAGGTGGAGCGGTGCATCTGCCCGACCGCGCCCTGCAGGTCGACCGATTCGGCGTCGCCGTTGCCACGGCGGGACACCAGCTGGTACTGGATGTCGGTGATCTTGTGGGTGTCGCTTTCCTGGTTGCCCTCGGCGCGCTTGGCGACCATCCGGATCGACGCGTCCTGGTAGCGGACATTGCCATCGGCGATGTAGTTGCCGGACTCGGTGTCGAAGCTGAGCTTGTCGGTGCCGACGAACTGGTCGCCGCGACGCAGGGCGACGTTGCCCTCGTACTGCGGCACCGTGGTGGTACCCAGCAGCTGATCGCCCTCGATATCGGTCGGCTGCTGCTCGCGCGCGGCGCTGGCGGCGGCCTTGTCCTGGCCCGGAACCGGGGTCGGGGCGTCGGTGAACGCGGGAATGACGTCGGTTGCCGGGCACAGGCCCCAGTTGAGCGGCTTATCATCGGCCATCGCCGGCAGGCAGACGGCGATGCTCAGAGGCAGGGGAAGCAGGCGGAGGGCTCGGCGCACGCGGTTCGGATTCGGGCGAAAACGGACGGTAGCTTGCCCCATCCCTTGCATAGGGGCAATGAAGGCGGCCCGGTCGCACCGGTTCGGGTTCATCCAGCCGGGGGGGACGCCGCCGGCGACATCAGGGCCTGCACGTGGGCCACGCTGCATTCGGCCAGGGCCTGCAGGTCGTAGCCGCCCTCCAGCATCGACACCACCCGGCCGGCCGCATGGCGACGCGCCAGCGCATGCAGTTCGCGGGTGATCCAGGCGAAATCCTCGGTCTCCAGCATCAGATCCGCCTGGGGGTCGCGCAGATGGGCGTCGAAGCCTGCCGAGATCAGCATCAGCTGCGGGCGGAAGTCGTCGATGGCCGGCAGCATCTCGTCGGCCCAGACATTGCGGAAGCGGAATCCGCCACTGCCCGGCGGCAGCAGGATGTTCATCAGATTGCCCGCGCCACGGTCACGGCGCAGGCCGGAGTTGGGGAACAGGCCGGCCTGGTGGGTGCTGTAATACGACACCCGTGCGTCGTGCTGGAAGATGTCCTGGGTGCCGTTGCCATGGTGGACGTCGAAGTCGACCACCGCGATCCGCTCCAGCCCGTGGCGGTCGCGCGCGTAGGCTGCGGCGATGGCGATGTTGTTGAGCAGGCAGAAGCCCATGGCCGTGCTGCTGGTGGCATGGTGACCCGGCGGGCGCACCGCGCAGAACGCCAGCGGGTCCGCGCCCAGCATCACCGCATCCACCGCGGCCACACCGGCACCGGCAGCATGCACCGCCGCGCTGGCCGAGCCGGGCGAGGTCCAGGTGTCCATGTCCAGCTGGCGCAGGGGCACGGTCTGCGGTTGCAGCACGAAGTCGAGCAGGGCGCTGTCGTGGACCCGGCTCAACTCGCCGAACTTGGCGGGTGGGGCCTCGCGCCAGTCCAGCTGGCCGGGGAATGCGCCGCGCAGGGCGTCGAGCACGCCCTGCAGCCGTTGCGGGCATTCGGGATGGCCCGGACCGGGATCGTGCAGCAGGCAGGACGGATGGGTGAAGACCAGCATCGTACGAACTCAGCCCTGCCGGTGCTGGGGCTGCCAGAGCGCCTCGCCCTGCCCATCGGCGCGGGCCAGCACCCGGGCCAGCACGAACAGCAGGTCCGACAGCCGGTTGAGATACTGCAGCGCTTCGCTGCGCACGTTCTCATGGCGGGACAGCGTCACCGTCTCGCGCTCGGCGCGGCGGACGATGGTCCGTGCCAGGTGGCAGCGTGCGGCGGCTTCGCCACCGGCGGGCAGGATGAACTCCTTCAGCATCGGCAGCGTGGTGTTGTAGTGGTCCAGCTGCTGTTCCAGCGCCGAGACATCGGCGGCTTGGATCGCGGCATGGCCGGGGATGCACAGCTCGGCGCCCAGGTCGAACAGCTGGTGCTGCAGATGGACCACCAGCGCGCGTACGTCGTCCGGAAGCGGTGCGGCCAGCAGCAGGCCCAGCGCCGCGTTGGCTTCGTCGACGGTGCCATAGGAGGCGACGCGGGCATCGTCCTTGGCTACACGCTGGCCATCGCCCAGTCCGGTGCTGCCGTCGTCACCGGTGCGGGTGTAGATGCGCGAGAGGCGATGGCCCATGGCGCAGCTCAGTGCCGGATGTCGCGACGGGCCTGCTGGAGCTTGAGCACCTGCTCCACGGCCAGTTGCAGGGCAGCGGCCAGCGCCACGTAGATCGCCGTGGTCCGCAGGTAGGGGCCGAACCACTGTGCGTAGTTCTGCGCCCAGCCCGCCAGCGTCGGCTCGGCAACGTTGCGGGTGGTCCAGTAGAAGCCCCCCTGCGCAAGCAGGTGGCACAGCGCCACCGAGGCCACCAGCAGGAGCGCACCCTTGGCCAGCACCGGCCAGCGCGCGCCGCGGTAGTTGTGGCCCAGCAGCATGCCGCCGGCCCACAGCGAGAAGTACGCCGGCAGCAGCAGCCAGTAGCCGGGCGACACACAGTAGTGCTGCCAGAAATCCAGCCCCGCGCTGCGGATCACGATCCAGTCGACCAGCACCGCAAACAGCATCAGCAGCGGAAAGGCCCAGCGCGTCCAGCGCGCCAGGTAGAAACCGCCGATGAAGAACACCGCCCAGGAGGCATCGGGGATCGCCGCGAAGTGGTTGACCCGGGTCGCCGCCAGCAACAGCACGAGCACGGACAGGACGAAGGCGCGATTGGCGGTGTCGGACATGGCGGCGGGCCCGGAGCGGATTCAGCTTTCATTCTAGCCCGCCGCGCGGGTTGGCGCAGGCAGCGTCGCGTTCGGTGTACAGCCGGGGCGAGCGCGTATCATGAACGCCATGAGTGAACGACATGACGTGCTGATCGTCGGCGGCGGACTGGTGGGTGCCAGCCTCGCCATCGCCCTGGACCGCCTGGGCCGCGACGTGGGCCTGATCGAGGCCAGCCCTGCCGGTGGACTGCCGGCGGTGTTCGACCAGCGCAACCTCAGTTTCGCCGCCGCCACCGTCAACGCGCTGACCGCGCTGGGGGTGATGCAGAAGCTGGCGATGGCGCCGGGACCGATCCGTCGCATCCATGTCAGCCGCGCCGGCGACTTTGGCCGGGTGCAGCTCGATGCGGCCGATTACAACCGGCCGTGGTTCGGCCAGGTGGTGGTCGCACGTGACTTCGGTCATGCGCTTGAGGCACGCCTGCAGGAACTGCCGCGGCTGCGGCGTTACCGGCCGATGCGTTTCCTCGGCCTGGGCGGGGTGGTGGAGGGCTGTCGCCAGGTGCATGTGGCCGACGACGCCGGCGAGCGCACGCTGCTGGCACGGCTGGTGGTCGGGGCCGATGGCACGGCCAGTGCGGTGCGGGAGGCGCTGGGCATCGAGGTCGACCGCCACGATTTCCAGCAGACCCTGTTCGTAGCCCGCGTGCGCAGCCAGCGCGCGCCCGACGGCACGGCCTGGGAGCGCTTCACCGATACCGGTCCAACGGCCCTGCTGCCGCGTGGCGATCGCCATTTCGGCACGGTGCACGGGGTGGCGCGCGAAGACGCCGACGCGGTGACGGCGCTGGACGATGCAGCGTGGCTGCAGCGCCTGCAGCATGCCATCGGCTGGCGTGCCGGGCGTCTGCTGGAGTCGGGTCCGCGCAGTGCCTACCCGCTGATCCAGGTGCTGGCGCGTGCCCTGGCAGGCGAGCGCGCGGTGCTGCTCGGCAATGCCGCACAGACCATCCATCCGTTGGGCGCGCAAGGCTTCAACCTGGGCCTGCGCGATGCGCTGACCCTGGCCGAACTGCTGGAAGACGATGCAGGCGATGCCGGCAGTGATGCGCTGCTGCGTGCGTATGTGGCCCGTCGGGAAGAGGATCGCCAGCAGACGGTGGCGTTCTCCGGAGGACTGGCGCGCCTGACCAGCAATCCTGCGCCGTTGATGCGCCCGTTGCGCAGTCTCGGCCTGGTGGCCGCGCAGCGCGGTTCGGTGCAGTCGATGCTGGTCGGCGGGGCGATGGGTTTCCGTGGCGTCGTGCCGCGACTGTGCCGCGGAGAAGCCGCATGAACCGCCGCGCGCGCCTGGACGTGGTCATCGTGGGAGGCGGCGTGGTCGGTGCCGCGTGTGCACTGGCGCTGGCCGATGCGGGGCTGGCCGTCGCCCTGGTGGAGGGCCGTGAGCCCGCGCCCTGGCAGGCATCGCAGCCGGACCTGCGCGTGTTCGCCTTCGCGGCTGACAACGTGCAGCTGCTGGACCGTCTCGGCGTGTGGCCTGCGATCGTACAGGCGCGGGCCTGGCCGTATCGCCGCATGCAGGTATGGGATGCCGCGGGAGGCGAGGACCTGCTGTTCGACGCCGACCGCCTGGGGCGTCGCGAGCTGGGCTTCATCGTCGAGAACGGGCTGTTGCAGGATCGCCTGTGGGCGGCACTGCCGGCGGCCGGGGTGCAGCTGCATTGCCCGGCACGGGTGGAGGCGCTGGAGCAGGACGAGGAGGGGGTGCGACTGCGCCTGGATGACGGACGCAGGCTGGAAGCGGCCCTCGCCGTGGCCGCCGATGGTGCCGAGTCGACGCTGCGCGAGCTGGCGGGCATCGACGTGGTGCGCCACGACTATCACCAACGTGGCGTGGTGGCCTACGTCGACAGCGAGCTGCCCAACCAGGCTACGGCCTGGCAGCGTTTCCTGCCGACCGGTCCGCTGGCGCTGCTGCCGGTGGCCGAGCGCCGCAGCTCGATCGTGTGGACCTTGCCTGACGAAGAGGCGGTGCGCGTGCTGGCGCTGGAGGAGGAGGCATTCAATCGCGAACTGACCCGCGCCTTCGCCGCACGGCTGGGCGAACTGCGCCTGGTGTCGCCGCGCGCCGCGTTCCCGCTGCGCCGCCAGCTGGCCCGCCACTATGTGGCCGGCCGCGTGCTCGCACTCGGCGACGCCGCGCATGTGGTGCATCCCCTGGCCGGGCAGGGCGTGAACCTGGGGCTGCGGGATGTCGCTGCCCTGCGGCAATGGCTGGCGCCTTCAGCCGAGCGCCGTGGCCAGCCGCGCCTGTCGCCGCAGCGCCTGCAGCGCTGGGCCCGCGAGCGGCGTAGCGACAACCAGGTGGCCGCCTACAGTTTCGATGCGATCAATCGCCTCTTCTCCAACGACGAGATGCACCTGACCCTGGCCCGTGGCCGCGCGCTGGGCTGCGTCGGCAAGTGGCCGCCACTGGTTCAGGCGTTCTGGAAGCGCGCCGCCGGCGTGTGACGACCCCGTTTGGCGGTTGATCCGCCGGTAGCGCCGGGCCATGCCCGGCGAGCGCACAGCGCGGTTCACCGGTCCCGCCGGGCATGGCCCGGCGCTACCAGCAGCGGATCAATCAATCAGCGCGCCGGCCAGGTCGGCACGATCCAGCGCGGCAACGGGACGCCGTTCGGCGGATCATCAGGCCGGTAGCGCCGGGCCATGCCCGGCGGGATC
Organism: Stenotrophomonas sp. 112478_Sma; assembly: GCF_056479905.1. Lineage (NCBI taxonomy): Bacteria > Pseudomonadati > Pseudomonadota > Gammaproteobacteria > Lysobacterales > Lysobacteraceae > Stenotrophomonas > Stenotrophomonas sp. 112478_Sma. Next base: position 732,197 of record NZ_CM151072.1, read on the forward strand.
CGTGAACCGGATCAATCAATCAGCCAGCCGGCCAGGTCGGCACGATCCAGCTTGCCGCGGCGCTTGCTGTCCAGCGCGGTGAACTCATCGGCCAGTGCAGGATTGGCCTGGGCCTCCGCACGGCTGATGAAGCCATCACCGTCGGTATCCAGCGCGGCAAAGTGGATGCGGTACTGGCCGGTCACGCTGCTGGGTTCAACCGAGCGCACCGTGACCTGGGCCTCCCCTGCGGGCATCGGAATATCGACACTGCCGGTGACCCGTCCGGCATTCAAGGGCTGCTGGCGGATGGCTCCGCCGGTCGGACCCAGCGGTTGGCTCTGCGCGGGTGTGGGCGGCAGCTGCTGCGCCAGCACGGGGGACGTGGCCAGCAGGGCAGCCAGCAGCACGGGCAAACGCGGACGGTACATGACGGACTCCTGGCGGGCGTTGACGGAAGCGTACCCGCGGCATCCTGTGCGGGCGATGACCCTGCCGCGCATCACCGCATCGGCGACGCCAGCACGGTGATCTCTTCGCGGTCGTGATAGAGCTGCTTGGCACGCACTTCCAGAGACGTGCCAGCCTGCTCCTGGAACAGGTCCAGGCACAGCCGGGTCTCGTCCCAGCGCTTCTTCATCGGCAGTTTCAGATTGAAGATGGCATGCCTGCACCAGCCTTCGCGGAACCAGGTGGCCATGCGTTCGGCAACGCGGCGCGGTTGCTCGACCATGTCGCACACCATCCAGTCCAGCGGCTGCTCCGGGTGCCAATGGAAGCCATCCGCGCGCAGGTGCTCGACCAGGCCGGTATCCAGTACGTGCTGGCGCAGGGGGCCGTTGTCGATGCTCAGCACCTGCATGTGCTGGCGGGTCAACACCCAGGTCCAGCCGCCCGGTGCCGCCCCCAGATCGGCCGCGCGCATGCCGGGTTTCACCAGTGCCTCGCGTTCTTCCGGCGCCAGCAGCGTCAGCAGGGCTTCGTCCAGCTTCAGCGCCGAACGCGAGGGGGCCTCCGGCAGCAGTTTCAGGCGCGGAATGCCCAGTGCCCACGGTGCGCTGTCGGCGGGGTCGGCCACGCAGATGAAGGCGTGGGTGCCGTCCACGAACACCACGTGCAGGCGTGGCAGCCGTGCATTGGGCTTGTCGCTGAGCTTGCCGGCCTTGCGCAGTGCCGGGCGCAACGCGTTGCCGAACGCACGGGCGAGCCCGGACAGTGGCTTGCCGGCATCCGAATCCGGATGTTCGACCCACAGATCACCAAAGCGTGGCGCATCGGCCAGCACCTCCAGCATCGGCGTGATGCGATCGGCCGGATCCAGCTGCGGCAGTTCAGCCAGCACCACCAGCTTCTGCCGCGCGAAGATCAGGCCGCGCCACGGCAACCGCGGTGCCAACGCGGCCGCTTCGTCGCACATGAACAACACATAGCCGTCATTGCGCTGGGTACGTGCGTAGCCGGCGAAGCCTGCCTCACCGGCGCGGAACTGCAGTTCGCCGGCCAGCTCCGGCTCGAAGCCCTGCCGGCACAGGCACAGCAGGCCGATGCCGGTTTCAGTAACGGGCGCCATCGCTTTCCCCATAGGCGCGCAGCACGCTGCGTGCGGCGTCGCGGTTCAGGCCCTGCACCACCTCGATGCCACGCTTGTTGAGCTCGCCCACCCAGTCGGCCGGCAGCGGGCCTTCGTCGAACGGGGTCAGTTCCTCTACATCGGCGGCACTGGCGCCGATCAGCAGGCGGTCGATGCCGGCCCACACCGTAGCGCCGTAACACTGGCAGCACGGCTGCGAGCTGGTGGCCAGGGTGACCGGCGACAGCACGGCATTCAGGCGCGGCGTCTGCAGGCGCTGCTGGGCCAGCATGTAGGCCATGTTCTCGGCATGTGCCAACGAGGTGGCATGCGGCATCACCCGGTTCACGCCGGCGGCGATCACCTTGTCGTCCGGACCGAACACCACGGCGCCGAACGGGCCGCCGCTGGCGTGCTCGACGTTCTGGCGCGACAGCTCGATGGCCAGCGCGACCTTGGCCTCATCGCCCGGATATCGACGATCCAGGTCGATCTGGTCGTGGATCCAGGCGGGAAGGGTCAGGTGGACTTGCGCATACAGCATCGCGGGGGTGCCTCGTGTGGGATGGGAAAAGTGCGGTTGCTTGGGAAACCGGCGCGCAGTGTAGCCGCACCGGCCTGTACCGGGTGTGGGCGCGTCAGCCGGGTGAGCCGGTGCGGATCACCACGTACTGCTTGCGGAACTCCAGCCCGGCCTGCGGCCAACTGGCGGCATACGCGCGCAGCAATGGCAGGGCAGGGGCGAAGTCGTGGCCATTGACCCGACAATCGGCCTCGCACAGGCCATCGGCATCGCGCGAGGCGAACAGGCGGATGGCAAGGAACTGGCGCGCTTTCAGCAGCTCGTCGAAGGCGTCCATGCTCCTGGTGAACAGGCAGCAGGGGCAGGAACCGTGGTCGTCCTCACTGCATGTGGCGACCTCCACCTCCTGCGCGCGGTAGTGGGCCAGCGGCCCCAGCACCACGGTGCGCCCGTGTTCCTTGCCGTCATCACCTGCTGGATAGGTCAGGCCCATCATCGGCAGGCCCTGCGCGTCGTCGGCGCCCACTGCGGTCTGCAGGGTGGCCAGGTCCACCCGCACCCAGGCCTGGAAGCCGGACAGCAGCGAGGCCTGCTCATCGGCGCCGTTGGCGTGCTGGTACTCGAACAGGCCATCGGCGAACAGGGTGGGGTGCTGCGCCTCGATGACCGTGGAGGTCTGCCAGCCACCGTTGTCGCGCGCGTGCGCTGCCATCGCATGCGGGGTCAGGCGCAGGCCGCTGTCCAGCACCAGCGCGCCGCCGTCGACGCGACTGGCGATGCCAGCGTCCTGCAGGACCTGCTGCAGCAGCGGGAGGAGGGCGGTGGACGTCGTGGTCATGTCAGGCCTGAGGATGGATCGGGTGGAGCATCCAGGCCGGGCCGGGTGCTAGTGATCGAGTGCTTCGCGTTCTGCGCGATATCGCCGTGCGTCGGACTGCTGCTGCGGATCGTTGCCATGATCACGCAGCCAGGTATCCAGTTCGCGGCGATAGTCCGCGCGGAAATCGGCGTTGCCCGGGCTGAAGTGCAGCTTGCGTGCGGCTACCTCCACCCGCTCGCGCGCGCTGGCACGGGCCTGGGCGATGCCGTGCGGTGATTCGGTGGTGAGGATGACGAAGTTGCGCGGAAAGCCCGGCGTGTACTTCACCACGAACGGCTGGTCCTGAGCCGGGATGCGGATCGCGTTCTCCAGCGGCCACAGCGAAGCGGTGTTGGTGTGGAACACCACCTCCACGTCGCGACCTTCGGCGGTGCGCAACACCGCTTCGTAGCGCCAGATGTACTGTTCGTTGAGCGTTGAATTGGTTTCCTCGGCCTTCACGATCACCGCTTCACCGCGCTCGCCCACCGCGTTGAGGAAAGTGGCGTTGAGGAAGCTGCCGAGGAAGATGTTGAGCATCGCCAGCGGAAACACCACGATGGCGTAGACCGGTGAACGCCGCCACCACGAGACCAGCGCGGCCAGCCCCATTGCTGCAAAGAACGTCAGCAGCGGATGCTGCGAGATGAACCAGAGCAGGGCGGACAGGGCGGTGATCATCGTCGCGGGCGTGCGGGCGCCGTGTCGGCGCCCGCGCAGGTCTTCAGGCCGACCAGGTATCGCGCAGCGTCACGCTGCGGTTGAACACCGGCTTGGCTTCGGTGTGGTCGCGGCGGTCGGCAACGAAGTAGCCGGTGCGCTCGAACTGGAACGACTGCTCCGGCGCGGCGCTGGCCGCGGCCGGCTCGACATAGCCGGTGACGGTGCGGCGCGATTCCGGATTGAGGTAGTCGCGGTAGGTCCTGCCTTCCGACTCGTCGTCCGGGTTCGGCACCGAGAACAGCCGGTCGTACAGGCGGATCTCGGCCGGAACGCCGTGCACGGCGCTGACCCAGTGAATGGTGCCCTTGACCTTGCGGTTGGCCCCTTCCATGCCGGGGCGCGACTCCGGATCCAGCCAGCCGCGCAGCTCGGTGATGGTGCCGTCGGCATCCTTGATCACCTCATCGCAGCGGATGATGCCGGCACCACGCAGGCGCACTTCGCCGCCCGGCACCAAGCGCTTCCAGCCCTTCGGCGGTACTTCGGCGAAGTCCTCGCGGTCGATCCAGACCTCGCGCGCGAACGGCACCTGACGGCTGCCGAAGCTCTCGTCCTTCGGATGGTTGCTGAAGGTGAGCTGTTCTTCATGGCCTTCGGGCAGGTTGGTCAGCACCAGCTTGAGCGGGTCGACCACGGCCATGCGGCGCGGTGCGGCGCCATCGAGGTCTTCGCGCAGCGCGCCTTCCAGCACGCTGAAGTCGATCAGCGAGTTCTGCTTGCTGATGCCCACGCGTTCGGCGAACAGGCGCATTGCCGCCGGGGTGTAGCCGCGGCGACGCAGTCCCTGCAGGGTCGGCATGCGCGGGTCCTCCCAGCCGTCCACCAGCTGCTCGGTGACCAGCGCCATCAGCTTGCGCTTGCTCATCACCGTGTAGTTGATGTTCAGGCGCGAGAATTCGATCTGGCGCGGCTTGGCGGCTTCGCGCGGCAGGCCGGCATCGACCAGCGGCTGGGTCAGTGCGTCGTCATGGGCGAAATCGACGTTGTCCACGCACCAGTCGTAGAGCGGGCGATGGTCCTCGAATTCCAGGGTGCACAGCGAGTGGGTGATGCCCTCGATCGAATCGCCCAATGCATGCGCGAAGTCGTACATCGGGTAGATCGGCCACGCGTTGCCCGTGTTCTGGTGCTCGACATGCTTGATGCGGTACAGCGCCGGATCGCGCAGGTTGATGTTGCCGCTGGCCATGTCGATCTTCGCGCGCAGGGTGCGCGCACCGTCCGGGAATTCACCGGCACGCATGCGGCGGAACAGGTCGAGGTTCTCCTCGACACTGCGGTCGCGCCACGGCGAGGGACGGCCCGGCTCGGTCAGGGTGCCACGGTAGGCACGCACTTCCTCGGCCGACAGGTCACACACATAGGCCTTGCCCTGCTCGATCAGCTTCTCGGCGGCGAGATAGTAGGCCTGGAAGTAATCGGAGGCGTGGCGCAGTTCGTTCCACTCGAACCCCAGCCAACGGACATCATCCTGGATGGCGGCCACGTACTCCGGGTCTTCCTTGGCCGGATTGGTGTCGTCGAAGCGCAGGTTGCATACGCCGCTGAACTCGCCGGCAATGCCGAAGTTCAGGCAGATCGACTTGGCATGGCCGATGTGCAGGTAGCCGTTCGGCTCCGGCGGAAACCGGGTCTTGATCGCCTGGTGCTTTCCGCTGGCCAGGTCCTCGCGCACGATCTGGCGGATGAAATCGCGCTTTTCGTGGCTGTCGGCGGGGGTCTCGGGGCTGGCGGGGGTGTGCTCGGACATGAGGCTGGGCGAAAAAGGGCAGAAAGACCAACAGTCTAGCGCGTAAGGGGAAGGGCTGCCGGGGTTGCGCCCGCGCTACCGGGCGCAGGGGGCCCGGCCGGCAAGTGCAGCGGGCGCAAGGGGGTAGCGCCGGGCCATGCCCGGCGAGCGCAGCGGCGGCATTCAGCGCCCGGGCGTATGCTGGAGGCCTCTCCCGTGGAGCCGCCCCATGCACATCGTGTACAAGGCCGACAATCTGTTCGACGCCCACCTGGTGAAGCACGCGCTGGAAGATGCCGGCATTCCTGCCTTCGTGTTCGGCGAGCAGCTGCTGGGGGGCATGGGCGAGCTGCCGCTGTTCGGTGTATTGAGGGTCGGCATCCCCGACGCCGCGCGGGCCGAGGCTGAAGGCATCGTCGCCGGCCTGGACTTGGGCCACGCCGCCGACGCCCCCATTTCCGATGCAGACGACATTGCCGGTCTTCCGGCGTAGGAGCGCATCATGTTGGGAATCGGACAGGGCATCCTGGGCATCGGCGCCTTCAAGCAGCGCCTGCCGCGCCCGGAAGAGGCGCTGCCAGGGCGTGATCAGCCACTGCCGCTGCACAGCAACCAGCACTTCGTGAACAGTCACCCGCTGAAGGACCGCTTTGCCGGCCTGCAGCAGATCCGTTTCGCGCTTGGCTGCTTCTGGGGAGCCGAGCGCAAATTCTGGTCGGAGCCGGGCGTGTACAGCACGTCGGTCGGCTATGCCGGCGGCGTCACGCCGAATCCCACCTATGAAGAAGTCTGCTCCGGCCTGACCGGCCACACCGAAGTGGTGCAGGTGGTGTTCGATCCGAAGGTGGTGAGCCTGGAACGGTTGCTGCAGCTGTTCTGGGAAAGCCACGACCCGACCCAGGGCATGCGCCAGGGCAACGACACCGGCACCCAGTACCGTTCGGCGATCCATGCCACCGACGAAACGCAGTACGCCGCTGCGCTGGCCAGCCGCGAGGCCTACCAGGCGCAGCTGGACGCGGCCGGCTACGGCCCTATTACCACTGAGATCGTGTTCCCGGCGCCGGAGTACTACTACGCCGAGGACTATCACCAGCAGTACCTGGCGAAGAACCCGAACGGTTACTGCGGCATCGGCGGCACCGGGGTGAGCTGCCCGATCGGGCTGGATGTGGAGGCGCCGCGCTGACGCGCGGTGGTCCGCCTGCGGCGGGCAGAAGCTCAATCAACTGCCAAAGCCAAAGCCAAAGCGGCTCTGGGTTGCTGTGAGTTGGGCGGGACGGGTACAGATGGCGGGACACGCCGTAAACCCGTCCTTGGGGGCTCGGCCACGGCATCCATGCCGTGGACGGTCCCGCCATCTGTACCCGTCCCGCCTCCGATCATTTCCCGGTGACGGTGGGCAAGAGCGTTGGTTACTGACGAACTGAAAGAAAACAAAAAGGACGCGGCCTTCGCCGCGTCCTTTTTGTTTGATCCTGCGGTGTCTTTTGTAGAGCGGAGCCATGCTCCGCTCCGAGCAAGCGAAGCGCGCGACCCGCTGTTGCTCTTCTCTCTTTCTTCCGTGGCGGGCGGCCGCAGGAAATTGTCGAAGGCAGGGTGGGTAGGCTGTGCAGGGGCGTGAGCCGCATGGATGCGGCGACCGAGCTTACAGGGACGTACTTGCAGCGTCCCCTGCACGGCCTACCCACCCTGCCAAACGCATGACCCGCCTTTCGCGACCAAGCCCCCGCCACGAGGGGCTCAGCCGTTGGCTGGAACCCTTACAGCGCCGCGCGGATCCGCTCGCGCAGCGCTTCCAGATCCTTGGCGAACGCCTCGATACCGGTCGCCAGCTTCTCGGTCGCCATCGGATCGGCAGCCAGATCCGCCGCAAACGTCGCCGCATCGATCGGGGTCACCGCCACGCCGTTACCCTCACCGGGCACCAGCTTGCGCGGCAGCTCGCCGTGATCGGCGTCGAGCTTCTCCAGCAGATCCGGCGAAATGGTCAGGCGGTCGCAGCCGGCCAGCGCCTCGATCTGTGCGGTGGAACGGAACGAGGCGCCCATCACCACGGTCGGCGAACCACGGCGCTTGAACTCCGCATACACGCTGCGCACGAACTTCACGCCCGGGTCCTCATCGATGTTGGCCGGGGTCTGGCCGTTGGCCACGTACCAGTCAAGGATGCGGCCGACGAACGGCGAGATCAGGAACGCGCCCGCTTCGCTGCAGGCCAGCGCCTGGGTCGGGTTGAAGATCAGCGTCAGGTTGCAGTCGATGCCCTCGGCCTGCAGGATCCGCGCCGCTTCCACGCCTTCCCAGGTCGCGGCGATCTTGATCAGGATCTTCTCGCGCGGTACGCCGGCATCGGCGTACATCTGGATGAACTGGCGGGCCTTGGCCACGGTGGCGGCGGTGTCGTACGCCTGGTCAGCATCCACCTCGGTGGACACGCGGCCCGGCACCAGCGTGCTGAGCAGCGCGCCGACGCCGATGGTCAGCCGATCGGCCACCGCATGCACCACGGCCTCGCGGTCGCCGCTCTGCTGACGGCCCCAGGCCAGTTCGCGCTCGATCAGATCGGCATAGACCGGCAGGTCCAGTGCCTTCTTCACCAGGGTCGGGTTGGTGGTGCAGTCCACCGGCTGCAGGCGCTTGATCGCCTCGTAGTCACCGGTATCGGCAACGACCACGGACAGTTCGCGCAGCTGGGACAGTTTGGACGAGGTACTCATTACGGCTCCTGGTACGGGGAATCGGATCGCGCGCAGTGCGCAGCGGAGATCAGGGACGGTCGTTGTGCACTGCGGTCACGCGCAGGCGCAGCTTGCGACCGCCGGGTGCAGTCCAGTCGATGCTCTGGCCGACCGACAGGCCGAGCAGGGCACTGCCGACCGGGGCCAGCACGGAAACCTTGCCTTCATCGACGTTGGCTTCGCGGGGGAAGACCAGGGTCAGGACGTGCTTCTCGCCTGAAACCCCATCTTCGCACTCCACGCGGGAATGCATCATGACGATGCCTTCGGGAATCTGGTCCGGCGCCAGCACGGTGGCCCGGTTGAGTTCTTCGGCAAGCGCGAGCGCGGCAGGCGTCTGGCTCAGCGCAGGGGCTTCGAGCATGGCCTCCAGGCGGTCCATGTCGAAGGTTGAGACAGTGATCGACGGCGGCAGGCCGCTGGCGGTGTTCATGTAAAACTCCTTGGTTGAAAACCATGCAAAAGGCGGCGCCTGCTGGCGCCGCCTGTCTGTATTGTGGGGACAAATGCGACCGGAATCGACTCCCGCCGCTCGGGGGCGGGGACGCGGGGCCGTCAGCCGTTCAGCGCGGGGCCGGAAAGGCTGGCCGGATCGGCGGCCGTGCCATTGGCGGCTTCCAGCGTGAACAGCGCATGCGGCAGGCGCTTGAACTGGCTGGCCAGCTCCATCAGGAAGTCGTTCATCGCCGAGCTGCGGCGCCAGACCATCGCAATACGGCGGCTGGGCCGGCCCTCGCCGATGAAATCGAGCAGGCGGATGTTGTTCGAGCGCGGGACGGGGGGCTGCACCGACAGGCTTGGCAGCAATGTGATGCCGACATCGGCGGCGACCATCTGCCGCAATGTTTCCAGGCTGGTGGCGCGGAACTCGGATTTCTCGTTGGCGCCGAACAGCCGGCACACTTCCAGCGCCTGGTCGCGCAGGCAATGGCCGTCTTCCAGCAGCAGCAGCTTCTGCGTGGCCAGTTCCTGCACATCCAGATGAGCGCGCTGGGCGAGCGGATGGCGACCGGAAACGGCCAACAGGAACGGCTCCTCGAACAGGAACTCGGCGTGCAGCTGGTCGTCGATCACCGGCAGTGCCAGCAGCGCGGCATCGAGCTTGCCTTCGCGCAGGCGCTCCAGCAGCACATCGCTCTTCTCTTCGACCAGCAGCAGTTCCAGTTCCGGGAAACGTTCGCGGATGCGCGGGATCACATGCGGCAACAGGTACGGGCCCAGGGTCGGGAAGATTCCCAGGCGCACCGTGCCGGCTTCCGGATCGCGGCTGCGCCGTGCCGCTTCCTTCAGCTGCTCCACCTCGGACACGATCACCCGCGCCCGTGCAGCGGCTTCCTGGCCGGCCGGCGTCAGCATCACCTTGCGGGGGGCCCGCTCGACCAGCGGCAGGCCCAGCTCTTCTTCCAGCTTGCGGATCTGGGTGGACAACGTGGGCTGGCTGACGAAGCACGACGCGGCAGCCCGACCGAAATGCTTGTGGTCGGCCAGGGCTACCAGGTACTTCAGATCGCGTAGATTCATCCTCACATCCCAGGGATAACGGACCGGCTGGCGGCGTGGTCACCCCGCAGCTGACAATGCTCCCGGCAACCCGGGAGCAGTGGATCAGGCAGCTTCGGCAACGGCTCCGCTGCTCCTGCTCACCGACGAGCGGATCAGATGATCGAACGCGCTCAGTGCGGCGGTCGAGCCGGCGCCCATGGCGATGATGATCTGCTTGTAGGGTACCGTCGTGCAATCACCTGCGGCGAACACGCCGGGCACACTGGTCTGGCCACGGTCGTCGATGACGATCTCGCCGCGCGGCGACAGCGCCACGGTGTCCTTAAGCCACTCGGTGTTGGGCAGCAGGCCGATCTGCACGAAGATGCCTTCCAGCTCTACGCGGTGGGCGTCGCCACCGATGCGGTCCTTGTAGACCAGCCCGGTGACCCGGCTGCCATCGCCCAGCACTTCGGTGGTCTGGGCGCTGGTCAGCACGGTGACATTGCCGAGGCTGCGAAGCTTCTTCTGCAGCACCTCATCGGCGCGCAGGCTGGAATCGAATTCCAGCAGGGTTACATGCGACACGATGCCGGCCAGATCGATGGCAGCTTCAACGCCGGAGTTGCCACCACCGATCACCGCCACGCGCTTGCCCTTGAACAGCGGGCCATCGCAGTGCGGGCAGTAGGCCACACCCTTGTTGCGGTACTGCTCTTCGCCCGGCACATTCATCTGCCGCCAGCGCGCACCGGTGGACAGGATCACCGAACGTGACTTCAGCACCGCGCCGTTTTCCAGCTGCACCTGTACCAGCCCATCGTCGCCGGCCGGCACCAGCGCGGTCGCGCGCTGCAGATCCATGATGTCCACGTCGTACTCGCGCACATGCTGCTCCAGCGCGGTAGCGAGCTTCGGGCCTTCGGTCTCCTTGACCGAGATGAAGTTCTCGATGGCCATGGTATCCAGTACCTGGCCGCCGAAGCGCTCGGCGGCGATGCCGGTGCGGATGCCCTTGCGCGCGGCGTAGATCGCTGCGGCCGCGCCAGCCGGGCCGCCGCCCACCACCAGCACGTCGAAGGCCTGCTTGGCGGCGATCTTCTCTGCGTCGCGCTTGCTGGCGTTGGTATCCAGCTTGGCCACGATCTGTTCGAGCGTCATCCGGCCCTGGTCGAAGACTTCACCGTTGAGATACACGGTCGGCACCGACATGATCTCGCGCTTCTCCACTTCCTCCTGGAACAGCGCGCCGTCGATGGCCACGTGCTGGATGCGCGGGTTGAGCACCGCGGCCAGGTTCAGCGCCTGCACCACGTCCGGGCAGTTCTGGCAGGACAGGGAGAAATAGGTCTCGAACCGGTACTCGCCTTCCAGGCTCTGCACCTGCTCGATCAGCTCGGCAGTGGCCTTGGAGGGATGGCCGCCGACCTGCAGCAGCGCCAGCACCAGCGAGGTGAATTCATGACCCATCGGCAGGCCGGCGAAGGTCAGGTGGATGTCCTGGCCGGGCGTGCCCAGGTCGAACGAAGGCACGCGGCCCTGGCCATCACGCAGCACCTGCAGCGAGATGCTGTCGGACAGGCTTTCCAGGGTCTGCAGCAGTTCCAGCATTTCCCGCGACTTGTCGCCGTCGTCGGCATGCGCGGTGATCTGGATAGGGCGGGTCACGCGCTCCAGATAGGTCTTCAGCTGCGACTGCAGGTTGGCGTCCAACATCGGGTCTTCTCCTGGATTCAGGCAAACAGGGGGCGTGGCACCGCTGTAGAAGGTAGCGGACCAGCAGGGGGTAGGGGTGAACCCAAGACAGTGACCGTGGAAGGGGCTGGCTGGCCGCGACGGGCCGGCGATGGCTGTCTTGGGTTCACCCCCACGCCGGCGATGCCGCCGGCATGGAGATGGGCCTGCCGTGGCGTGGGGCCACGGCGTGCCGGTGCTGCGTTAGATCTTGCCGACCAGGTCCAGCGACGGGGTCAGGGTCTTCTCGCCTTCCTTCCACTTCGCCGGGCACACCTGGTTCGGGTTGGCGGCGGTGAACTGGGCGGCCTTCAGCTTGCGCAGGGTCTCGGAGACGTCGCGGGCGATCTCGTTGGAGTGGATCTCCAGGGTCTTGATCACGCCTTCCGGATTGATGATGAAGGTGCCGCGCAGGGCCAGGCCCTCTTCCGGAATGTGCACGCCGAAGGCGTTGGTCAGCTGGTGGGTCGGGTCGCCGACCAGCGGGAACTGGGCCTTGCCGACGGCCGGCGAGGTTTCGTGCCACACCTTGTGCGAGAAGTGCGTGTCGGTGGTGACGATGTAGACCTCAGCGCCAGCCTTCTTGAACTCGGCGTAGTGGTCGGCGGCGTCTTCGATCTCGGTCGGGCAGTTGAAGGTGAATGCAGCCGGCATGAAGATCAGGACGGACCACTGGCCCTTCAGGCTGGCATCGGAAACCTTGATGAACTCGCCGTTGTGGTAGGCGTTGGCTTCAAACGGCTGGATCTGGGTATTGATGAGGGACATCATTTTTCCTTTGGGTGAAGGGAGTGGGTGAATCGACAGGAGCTAGGTTACCGGCTCAGTTGCGATAAGAACAATCCATTGATTGCATCTATTTGATAGATGCAGCCTATCAAATTGCCATGAGCCCGCACTGAACCTTGCGTCCCTCATCCTGCAACTGCCTGTGTGACAAGGAAAATCGCCAGGGACGCGTGAAGAGGGCTGATAGCCCCTCCTTATGCCCTCGAGCGAAACCTGAACGGATTCCAGCTTTTGTAGAGCCGAGCCCACGCTCGACCGCGGATCTGTAGAGCCGAGCCCATGCTCGGCTGTTCCAGAAGCAGCCGAGCATGGGCTCGGCTCTACAATTGCGGAATGTCTTCCCCAACCCAACCCTCCCTGCGCCAGGTGGTGGCCGACGCCAGCGCCCGCCTGGGCGGCATCGACGCCCGCCACGAAGCCGAGCTGCTGCTGCTGCATGTGCTGGAGCGTCCACGCAGCTGGCTGTTCGCCCATGCGACCGATCCGCTGCCGGCAACGGCGCAGGCTGCCTTCGAGGCGCTGCTGGCGCGTCGCGCCGCCGGTGAGCCGGTGGCCTACCTGACCGGCCGGCGCGGGTTCTGGACGCTTGATCTGCGGGTCGATGCGGCGACCCTCATCCCGCGTCCGGAAACCGAACTGCTGGTGGAGCTGGCGCTGGAACGCCTGCCATCGGACCGCCCGCTGTCCGTGGCCGACCTCGGCACCGGCAGTGGTGCGATCGCCCTGGCCCTGGCCAGCGAGCGGCCGCTGGCACAGGTGCTGGCCACCGATGCCAGCCCCGGTGCACTGGCCATGGCTGCGCGCAATGCCGCCCACCATGAACTGCGCAACGTGCGTTTCGCTGAAGGTGGACAGGACTGGTACGCACCGCTGCAGGGCGCGCGCTTTGCACTGATTGCCAGCAATCCGCCCTACATCGCCAGCGAAGATCCGCATCTGCAGCAGGGCGACCTGCGGTTCGAGCCGGCCAGCGCGCTGGCGTCCGGCATCGACGGACTGGACGATATCCGCCGCATCGTCGCAGGCGCGCCCGAACACCTGCAGCCGGCGGGCTGGCTGCTGATCGAGCACGGCTGGGACCAGGGCGCGGCGATCCGCACGCTGTTCGATGCGGCCGGTTTCGCCGACGTGCAGACCCAGCAGGACCTTGAGCAGCGTGATCGGGTCACCCTCGGCCGGCGACCGGCCTAGAATGGGGGTTCTCCTGCCCCGGCAGGGCATCACCCTGGAGCTGCAAGCATGCGTACGCTGTACCCCGCCATCACCCCCTATGACGTCGGCACCCTGAAGGTCGACGACCGCCACACGCTGTACTTCGAGCAGTGCGGCAATCCGGATGGCAAGCCGGTGGTGATGCTGCACGGCGGTCCGGGCGGCGGTTGCAGCGACAAGATGCGCCAGTTCCATGACCCGGCGAAGTACCGCATCATCCTGTTCGACCAGCGCGGTGCCGGCCGTTCCACGCCGCATGCGGATCTGGTGGACAACACCACCTGGGACCTGGTGGCCGATATCGAGCGGCTGCGCGAGCATCTGAACGTGGACCGCTGGCAGGTGTTCGGAGGCAGCTGGGGGTCAACCCTGGCGCTGGCCTACGCCGAAACCCATCCGCAGCGCGTCACCGAACTGGTTCTGCGCGGCATCTTCATGCTCCGCCGCTGGGAGCTGGAGTGGTTCTACCAGGAAGGCGCCAACCGCCTGTTCCCCGATGCATGGGAGCACTATCTGAAGCCCATTCCGGTGGTTGAACGCCATGACCTGATCTCGGCGTTCCACCGTCGCCTGACCAGTGAAGACGAGGCGACCCGCCTGGAAGCAGCCAAGGCCTGGGCCGTGTGGGAGGGGGCGACCAGCTTCCTGCATGTGGATGACGACTTCATCAACAGCCACGAAGACCCGCATTTCGCGCTGGCCTTTGCCCGTATCGAGAACCACTACTTCGTCAATGGTGGCTTCTTCGAGGTGGAAGACCAGCTGCTGCGCGACGCGCACCGCATCGCCGACATCCCGGGCGTGATCGTGCATGGCCGCTACGACGTGGTGTGCCCGCTCGCCAATGCCTGGGACCTGACCAAGGTGTGGCCGAAGGCGAAGCTGGAAATCACCCCGGCATCGGGCCACTCCGCGTTCGAAGCGGAGAATGTCGACGCGCTGGTGCGCGCCACGGACAGCTTCGCGTAACGCGCCGGTAGCGCCGGGCCACGCCCGGCGGCGTTGCGATCTGTTGCCGCGGTTTGACTCGCCGGGCATGGCCCGGTGCTACCAGTCCCCTGCAAGCAGCGCGTCGGCCAGCACCTGCAGCTTCGGCGAGTGCTGGCGCGAAGGTGGGTAGATCAAAGAGAGTTCGCGGCTGCGGCCTTCATACGGTTGCAGCACGCGCAGCAGACGGCCGTCGGCCAAGGCGTCGGCCACGGCGAAATCCATTACCTGCACGATGCCGATGCCGGCGATGGCGGCTTCCACCAATGGGTCGCCGCTGTCGAACACCATCCGCGTCGGTGGCGTGAACTCGCGCAGCTGGCCGTCCTGAAGGAACTGCCAGTCCACCAGGCGGCCACTGCGCAGGTTGCGCACGGCCAGGCAGGCATGCCCCGCCAGTGCGGCCACATCGCCCGGTGCACCGCGCCGGGCGAGGTAGTCCGGGCTGGCGACGGTCACCCAGCGCAGCGGTCGCAGGGGCCGGGCGACGATGCGCTGGTCGGCGATGGTGCCAGTCCGCAGCGCGGCGTCGAACCCCTCTTCGACCAGGTCGACCAGGCGATCGCTGAGCACGGCTTCGACCTGCAGTTGTGAATGGCGCTCCAGCAACGGCGCCAGCAGGGGCACCAGCACCTTGCGGCCGAACATCGACGGCGCACTGATCTTCAGCGTGCCCGACGGCGTGCAGGGGCGATCGGCAAGCTGCCGTTCCGCGTCCTCCAGTCCGCACAGCAGTGGCGCGACCTGTTCCACAAACTGGCGCCCATCCGGGGTCAATGCCACGTTGCGCGTGTTCCGCTGCAGCAGCTTCACGCCCAGGTCCACCTCGAGCCGGCTGATCGCACGCGACAGCCCGGATTGGCTCAGGCCGAGCTGGCCGGCAGCGACGGTGAAGCTGCGTGCTTCGGCCACCTGCACCAGCATGCGCACCGCGTTGAGGTCCATCGATGATCCACTCATGCAGAAAATCATGACAGATATGGCGGGTGAGGGGTTTATTGATTCCGCTGCATCAATGAGACTGCGCTCCCCCTTCAGTCCAGACCACCGATGCCTCCCCTCAAATACCCGCGCTGGGCACTGACCCTGCTGGCCACCGCCCAGCTGATCATCGCCCTGGATGCCACCATCATCTTTGTCGCGCTGCATGACATGGGCCGCGCGCTGCAGATCAACGCGCAGCAGCTGCAATGGGTGGTCAGTGCCTACACCGTGGCTTTCGGCGGCAGCCTGCTGCTGGGCGGGCGTGCCGCCGACCTGATCGGCCGCCGCCGCTTCTACCGCCTGGGCATGCTGTTGTTCGCGGTGGCATCGCTGCTCGGCGCGCTGGCGCCGAATGCGGGCCTGTTGATCATCGCGCGCGCAGTGCAGGGCATCGGTGCCGCGCTGCTGTTCCCGGCAACGCTGGCCCTGATCAACACGCTGTATGAAGAAGGCCCGGCCCGCAACCGCGCGCTGGCGATCTGGAGCATGGCCAGTGCAGTGGGTCTTGCCTTGGGTACGCTGCTCGGTGGCGTACTCACCCAGGCCTTCGGCTGGCCGGCGGTGCTGGCGGTGATCGTGCCGCTGGCCACCGCGTGCGCGCTTGCCGCCGGTGCGTGGCTGCCGCCCGATGCTTCGCGCCCGCAGGGCCGTTCGTTCGATCTGGCCGGCTGCATCACCGTGACCCTGGGTGGCAGCCTGCTGGTGACCACGCTGGTACAGGGCCCCGAATGGGGGTGGGCGGCGCCCGTCACGCTGGGCTGCCTGGTGCTGTCGATACTGATCCTGTTCGCGTTCGTGCAGATCGAGCTGCGCAGCCGCGATCCACTGATGCAGTTCGCGCTGCTGCGCCTGCCGGGCCTTCGTGCCGCCCTCGGCCTGACCTTCGCGTTCATGAGCAGCTACGGTGTGCAGTACTACTTCATGGCGCTGTACTTCCAGGACGGCTACGGCTGGAGTCCGCTGCAGGCCGGCCTGGCATTCCTGCCGGCCACGGCGGTGTGCACCGTGGGCATCCAGCTTGCCGAGTGGACGCTGCAGCGCTGGAGCGCGCGCAGGGTGCTGGTGATCGGCAACCTGGCCGGTGCCGTCGGCATCGCCTGGGTGGCGGCGGCACTGCCGCATGCCTCGAATTTCTGGCCATTGCTGCCGGGCGTGGTGGTGTTGAGCATCGGCCAGGGAATGACCTGGACCGCGATGTGGATCGTGGCGGGTCAGGGCGTGCCGGCGGCGCAGCAGGGCGTGGCGTCGGGCATGGCGGCCACCGCACAGCAGATCGGCGGTGCGCTGGGCCTGGCGGTACTGGTGATGGTGGCCAACGCCGACGTGGCAGCTGCCGGCTCTCCGGATGCGCTGACCGGGCTGGTGCGTGCGGAGTACGGCGCCGCAGTGTTTGCACTGCTCGGCGTGGTCATCGCGCTGGCCCTGCGCCCGGCGCCGGTCGCCCCGGCGGTCCCCGCCTGCCTGGCCAACGACGCATGATCGACCTGCAGGATGACCCGGTAGCGCCGGGCCATCCCCGGCGAGGCGCAACGCGACGGTGAATCCTCCAGTGCCGCCGGGCATGGCCCGGCGCTACCGGGCCCGGATGGCGTTACACCGATGCCAGCAGCCGTGGCTGCAACGCGCTGAAGATCCGCGCCAGCCGCTCGGCCCACGCCTGCTGCCCGGCCGCGTCGGCGATCAGGTCCTGACGGATCTCCAGTTCCACGTGCACCAGGCCGCGCCCTTCGCCGTGCACCGGTACCGCGTAGTCGCTGGTACTGCTTACCGAATACGGTTCGTTGTCACCGACCACCAGATCGCCTTCCTCGCGCAGTGCCTGCAGCAGGGCGTGGGCAAAGCGCGTGTCCTGGTGGTAGAGCACGCCGGCATGCCATGGCCGCAGCGTGCCGTTCATGGAGGGAGTGAAGCTGTGCATCATCACCAGCAGGGTCGGGCGGCCGGCTTCGCGGCGCGCATCCAGTTCCGCTTCGATGCGGGCGTGATAGGGCGCGTGGATCGCGTCGATGCGCTGCTGCCGTTGTGCGGCCGACAGGCCGGCGTTGCCCGGTACCACGGTGTGATCGCTTGCTTCCGGAATCAGGGTCGGCGATGCCAGCGGACGGTTGCAGTCGATCAGCAGGCGCGAATAGGTCTGCTCGATGGCCCAGGCATCCAGCCGTTCGGCCAATGCACGCGTGGTGCCGGCGATGCCGATGTCCCAGCCGATATGGCGGTCAAGTTCGCGCTGCGGCAGGCCGAGGCCGGCCAGTGCGCGCGGTACCTGCTGCCCGGCGTGATCGGCCAGCAGCAGGTACGGCGAAGCGCCCTGCGGCCGGTGGATGGTGTAGATCGCCGGGTCGTCAGCGCCCAGCAATGCCGGCAAGGTGTGCAGGTCGGCGTCAGCCACGCGGGCGCCCGTCCAGGTGATGTTCGATCATCCACAGCCCGGCCCAGAGCTTGGCATCGAGCTCGTAGCCTTCGCCCATCTTCTGCACCAGCCACGCGGCAGCCTGCTTGAGCGGGACCTCGTGCACCGTGATGTCCTCGCTGTCATCGCCGCCGCCTTCGCCGATCCGGCGCAGGCCGGTGGCGCGCACGAAGGCGATCTTCTCGCTGCTGGCGCCTGAGGAGGTCGGGCCGATCATCAGCACTTCGGCGTGCTCGGCGGTCCAGCCGGTCTCTTCTTCCAGTTCGCGTACCGCCGAGACTTCGATCGACTCGCCGGCATGGATGTCACCGACCAGCCCGGCCGGCATCTCGATGGTCGATGCCTGCAGGGGCACGCGGAACTGCTCGACGAACAGCACCTTGTCCTCGGGGGTGACGGCGATGATGATCGCCGCCAGGCCACCGGCGTGGGTGCGTTCGCTGTATTCCCAGGTGCCGCGTACCAGCATGCGCTGGTACTTGCCTTCATAGACGACACGCGGGGCTTCGGTATTGCGCTGGCTCATGCGGGCTCGCCGGAATTGGAAAAGGAGGGAGTGGGAAGCGGGTCGGCCATGCCGGCGGCGTTGAACAGCCGGCGGCGGGTCATCGGGCCGAAGCGCAGGGTCTGGCACAGGCCGCCGAGCAGCTCCGGGTCGGCCGTCTGCCGCAGCAGGCCGGGCTGGCAGCCTTCCAGCGGCGCGTCCAGCGCGATGGTGGTCAGCTGTCGCCAGAGCAGGGCATGCTCGCGCTGCTCGCGCAGGCGCACTGCCATCTGCGCTGCGCCGCGCAGGCGCAGGAAGGGCACTTCGTCCAGGCGCTCGTACAGCACATCCAGGCTGCCGAAGTGGGCCAGCAGGACCGCCGCGGACTTGCTGCCGACGCCGCTGATGCCGGGGATGTTGTCCACCGCATCGCCGCACAGTGCCAGGTAGTCGGCGATCTGGTGCGCATGCACGCCATGCCGCGCTTTCACCCCGGCCACGCTCCAGCGCTGGTTGCGCGCATAGTCCCACTGCTCGTCGTGGTCCAGCAGCAGCTGCGACAGGTCCTTGTCGGCGGAAATGATGACACCGCGGTGGCTGCCGCGGTGCACATGCAGGGCGCTGCCGATCAGGTCGTCGGCCTCGTAGTCGTGATGGGCAAGCACGGCCAGACCGAGCGCCGCGCACAGTGCCTTGCAATGCACGAACTGGCGCTTCAGCGCCTCCGGAGCCGGATCGCGGTTGGCCTTGTACGCCGGATACAGGCGATGGCGGAAGCCGCTGTCCAGCGCCTCGTCAAAGGCGATGGCGATGTGCTGCGGACGCTCGCGTTCGAGCAGGTCCAGCAGGAAGCGCGCGAAGCCGTGCACGGCATTGGTCGGCCAGCCCTGCGCATCCTGGAACTGGTCGGGCAGCGAGTGCCAGGCACGGAACACGTAGATGCTGGCGTCGACCAGGTACAGCGCCGGCGCCGGTGCCGGCAAGGTCATGCCGGTGGCGTCCAGTCGCGCAGCAGGGCGGCTGGATCCGGACGCTCGCGCTCGGGCACGTCGGCGCGGGCGGTGCCGATATGGATGAAACCGGCGATGCGCTCGCCGTCGGCCAGCCCCAGATGGGCGTGTACGGCCGGGTCGAACGCCATCCACGCCGTCAGCCACTGGGCGCCGAAGCCCAGCGCCTGTGCGGCCTGCAGCAGGGCAAAGCAGACGCATCCAGCGGTCATCAGCTGCTCCTGCTCGGGCACCTTCGGGTCGGGGCGGGGGCTGGCCACCACCACGATCACCAGCGGCGCATGGCTGAAACGCTGGCGATCCTTCTCGAACACGGCCTCGCCGGCGGTGGGATCGCGCTGGCGGCTGCGCTCGGCCAGGAACGCGCCCAGAGTGTGACGCGCATCGCCGGCAATCTTCAGGAACCGGAACGGCACCCGCTTGCCGTGGTCGGGCACCCGCACCGCCGAGGAGAGCATGCGCAGCAGGGTCTGCGGGTCCGGCCCGGGCTCGCCCAGCTGCCGCGAGGGCACCGAGCGGCGGGCATCGAGGGCAAGCAGGGCGGCGGGGTCGGGCATGGCGTCTGAACCGGTCATCACGGGCATTTGATTATAGTCGCGGTGGTCGATGACGCCGTGGCTGCGGCGTCTGTCCCCTCACTATCAAACTGTGATGAACATCATGCCACTGGCGGCAATCGGACGCCGGCTTCCTCTCGCCTCGCGGGCCTTGCACGGCTTACGATATCCCTCTTGCCGGGCCGTGGGTCACGAGGTTTGAAGTGAGGACTGTTTCACTGTCCGTGAGGGGCGGGCCGGCCTACCATCGACGTATCGGTACATGGGGTGTGCCGGTCGTCGCGATGTCCATGTTGTCTGTCGCACCAGAGAAGGTGGGGAGCCTTCCCGAATGATGAGCGCGCCCACACCGTTGGGAACGTCGGGTCGTGACCCGGCCCAGTTCCAGCTTGCCCGTGACGCCGTCCTGCCCGCGCTGTGCCAGGCCTTCGGGGCAGCACTGGCGCGCTTCGACGACGCCCTGTTCGACCGTGCCGGCAATGCCGGCGCCTCGCAGCTGCTGTTCCTTGATGCGATGCGCGAGCTGCGCCGGCGGCGCGAGGAGATAGCGGCGGCCTTTGCCGGCCATCTGCAACGCGCCTGGGCGGCTCTGGTTGCCGGAGAGCCACTGTCGGCGGATGCGACCCTGTCCGGCCCGGCCGAGGATGGCCTGAGCCTGCTGGCCGAGCACGTGCTCGAATCGAGGCTGGCGGTGCGCAACTTCGCCACGGTGCTGCTGCGTGATTTCAAGCCGGTTCTGGCGCGGCTGGACCGCCGCCTGGGCTGGCTGGCCGGCGATGTGCCGCTGGATGCCGACCTGAACCCGATCAGCCCGGAACACCTGGGCGTGGCCATCCACGAGGCCTTCGCCGGCTGCGAACTGGCGCCGGAAGTCCACCTGGTGCTGATCAAGCTGTGCGAGCGCGACCTGCGCGCGCCGGTCGGCCGCATCTACGACAAGCTGGACGAGCAGCTCGCGGCGGCCGGCGTGATGTCGCAGATGGGCGCGGTGCGCCGCACCCCGGCGGCCCCGGGCCCGCGTTCACCGCAGGGGCTGGACGATCTGGTCGAACAGCGCCCGGTGCCGGGGTTCGACAGCGATTTCAGCGATGACGAGCAGGCCGCACCGGCGTGGGCGCAGCGCTTCGCCGCGCGCTGGTCCGAGCGCCGAGGCCACCTTCAGCAGGCCGGTGGGGACGGTCCCGGCGCCGCCGGCAGCGAGGCCTATGGCCAGCAGGGGATGTTGCTGGAAGCGCTGCAGGAACTGCTGCAGCAGACGCGCCACGTGCGTGAGGACGCAACATCGGCCGCGCAGGTGGCCGTGGGCCAGCAGCGCCCGTTGAGCCAGCGCGAGATGATGTCGGTGCTGTCGCTGCTGCAGGCGACCCCCAGCGCCACGCTGCGTGCGGCGATCGGTGAGGATGGTGAGTCGCTCGCGCAGCGCCTGAAGAGCGAGGTGTTGTCCAGCGCCACCCGGCTGGGCGTCGACCCGGGCCAGACGCGCCTGGATCCGCAGGACGAGGACGCGATCGACCTGGTCGGCATGCTGTTCGACGTCATGCTGGATGAACGCGAACTGGAGGGCCGCTCGCGCGAACTGATCGGCCGCCTGGTGGTGCCCTTCGTCAAGGTCGCCATGCTCGACCGCCGCATGTTCGTGCAGAAGACCCATCCGGCGCGCAAGCTGCTCAATTCGTTGGCCGAGGCCTGCGAAGGCAACACCGGCGAGAGCCAGGCCGAGCGCATGCTGATGGCCAAGGTGGAGGAGATCATCGAGCGCCTGGTCGCCGAGTTCAACGAGAACCTGGCCATCTTCCTCACCCTGGAAGAGGAGTTCCGCGACTTCCTGGTGCAGCACCGTCGCCGCGTCGAGATTGCCGAGCGGCGCGCAGCGGAAACGCAGCGCGGCCAGGAAAAGCTGGAAATGGCCCGCACGCGCGCGGCCACCGAGCTGGATCGCCGCATAGGCGATGCCACCCTGCCACCGGCCATCGCCGAGTTCCTGCGCCAGCCGTGGCAGCACCACCTGACCCTGGCGCTGCTGCGCGAGGGCGAAGACGGTGCATCGGTCGCCGAAGCCCTGGCTCTGGGCGATGGCCTGCTGGAGGAAGTGGCCGAAGCGCGCCGGCAGATCATCGGCAAGCCCTGGCTGCAAGCCTGGCAGCCGGTGCTGGCCAAGGTGTTCGCCAGTGTCGGCGTACACGGCGATGCGGCAACCTCGGCCATCGATGCACTGCATGACACCCTGCAGGGCATCGCCGAGTCACGGCCGGAGCTGGAACGTGCGCTGCCGGAGCTGCCGCAGGTTGTCCTGCCCATGCCGCCGGTTGCGGACTCGCCGACGGTCGAACTGGGCAGCCAGGTGGATACCGACGATTTCGACAATGCCGATGCCGATCGCTTCCGCCGGATGGAGATCGGCAGTTGGCTGGACTTCGTCGACAAGGACGGCAAGGTGCAGGCCGGCAAGCTGTCCTGGGTGAGCCCGATTTCTTCCCGGCTGCTGTTCGTCAACCGGCGTGGCGTGCGCTTCTGCGTGGCTTCGCCGGAGGAACTGGCGGTGATGGTGCGGCTGGGCCGCCTGCGTGCGCATGTCGACGATGGCGCCTTCGACAGCGCCATGCAGGGCGTGATCGACCGCCTCGACCCGGGCAACGCCACCCTGCACTGAGCGGGAGCCGCCTGCTAGGATCGGGAAAACTCACCGATCAGCGGGGACCTGCATGGCTGTGGCGTTGCTGGGGATCAAGGAGACCGCGCCGGGCGAACGGCGCGTGGCGTTGACGCCGGAGACCGCGCGCAAGCTCGCCGCACTGGGCGTCACCGTCTGGTACGAAACCGGTGCGGGCGAGGCCGCCGGTTTTCCCGATGCCGCCTATCAGGACGCGGGCGCACGTGCATTCGATGACGGTCGCTGGGGCGAGATCGACATCCTTCTGTGCGTGCAGGCGCCGCCGGCGCAGGTGCTGGCCTGGCTCAAGCCGGGCGCAGCCGTGGTCGGCCTGCTGACGCCGGCCAGCGATCCGACACTGGCGGCGCTGGCCAGCGAGGACCGCCTGCTGCTGTTCCCGCTGCAGCTGTTGCCGCGCACCACCCGTGCGCAGGCGATGGATGTGCTCAGTTCGCAGGCCGGCATGGCGGGCTACAAGGCTGCGCTCATCGCAGCCGAGCGTGCACCGCGCTTCTTCCCGATGCTGACCACCGCGGCCGGTACCGTGCGTCCGGCCAAGGTGCTGGTGATCGGCGCCGGCGTTGCAGGATTGCAGGCGATCGCTACTGCGCGCCGCCTCGGCGCCCAGGTGGAAGGATTCGATGTGCGGCCGGAAACGCGCGAGCAGATCCAGTCGCTGGGCGCACGCTTCCTCGACCTGGGCGTCAGCGCGGCCGGCGAGGGCGGCTACGCGCGGGCGCTGACCGAGGAAGAACGGGCCGAGCAGCAGCGGCGGCTGGCCGACCATCTGCGCAGCGTCGATGTAGTGATCTGTACCGCAGCCGTGCCGGGCCGTCCGGCACCGACCATCGTCACTGCGGCGATGGTGGAAGGCATGGCGGCGGGCAGTGTGATCGTCGATCTGGCGGCCGAGAGCGGCGGCAACTGCGCGCTGACCCAGCCGGGGCAGTGCATCGAACACCAGGGCGTGACCATCGATGGACCGCTGGGCCTGGCCAGCCGGGGTGCGACCCAGGCCAGCGAGATGTATGCGCGCAACCTGCTCAACTTCGTTGCCCTGTTCGTACGCGAAGGGCAGCTGAGCTTCGACTGGGAAGACGAACTGCTGGCAAAGACGCGCTGGCAGGCGTGAATGACATGGGGTCAGATCCCTTTGCCTCTGGCAAAGGGATCTGACCCCTGTATCCCGAAGGCTTACCGCGGCTTTGCCGGTGGCGGGTTGTCCCGCACCCAGTCGCGACGCTCCTCCGGCGTCATCCGGGACCAGCGATCGCGCAGGGCGTCGCGCTGGGCAGGGGGCAGCTGGCGCATCTGCCCGAACAGTGCGCGTGCCTGTTCGCGCTGTTCCGGGCTCATGTGCTCGAACCG
The DNA here is from genome assembly GCF_056479905.1 of Stenotrophomonas sp. 112478_Sma. Lineage (NCBI taxonomy): Bacteria > Pseudomonadati > Pseudomonadota > Gammaproteobacteria > Lysobacterales > Lysobacteraceae > Stenotrophomonas > Stenotrophomonas sp. 112478_Sma. Next base: position 755,988 of record NZ_CM151072.1, read on the forward strand.
GCGCAGGCCACGGCGGGCCTTGTCGCGCTCTTCCGGGCTCATGGACTGCCAGCGCTGGCCATGGGCCAGCATGCGCTGGCGCTGACCGGCATCGGCGCCGTTCCAGCGGTCGCGCAGCGGGGCCAGCACCGCCTCGCGCTGGGCGGGGCTGAGCTGATCCCAGGCAGGCAGTGGAGCACCGGGAGCGGGCGGCGCGGGCGCATGGGTCTGCGCCAGCACCGGTGCTGCAGGCAGCAGCGCCAGGGCGATCAGCAGGGGCAGGGAGAGATGTCGCAGCATGATTCACTCCATCGCCAGGTCGGTGTCGCCCAGCCACAGGTACAGATCGGGATTCTCGTCGTACAGCGCGCTGTTGTCTTCCACTGCGGCAACGGTCGGTACCGGCGCTGGCCGCGTCGGCAGGTCCGGACCGGTGAACTGCACGCCGATGCCCAGCGCCACCACCAGCGAGCAGGCGCTGGCCAGCCACCAACGCCAGCGCCCACGATGGGCTGCATGGGCGCCCTGGCGGGCCTGGCGCAGGCGCGACAGCGTTGCCGGCGACAGCGCCTGCAGAGAATGCGCATGCAGGCGCCGCAAGGCGTCATCGGAGGGCAGGGAGCGGTTCACGGGGGGTTCTCCAGATAATCCTGCAGCGCCTGCCGGGCGCGTGCGAGATGGGTCTTTACCGCGCCTTCGCTGCAGCCCATGGCGCGGGCGGTGGTGGCGCCGTCCAGTTCCTGCAGCACGCGCAGGGTGAACGCTTCGCGCTGGCGGGCGGGCAGCGTACGCAGCGCCTGCACCAGCTGCTGGTACTGCTGGTGCTGCTCGTGCGCCTGCGCCGGGGTAGGGCCGGGGTCGGCCCAGTCGATGTCGGCACCGTCGGCATCCTGGTTGTCGCGCCAGAACGGGAGGCGGAAGCGGCGTCGGCGCTGCAGGTCGATCACCCGCCGGCGCAGGATGCTCCAGAACAGGGGCGCCCATTCGCTGGCGGGCTTGTCGGCATAGTCCAGCATGCGCAGCAGGGCATCCTGCACGGCGTCCAGGGCATCCTCGCGCTGGCGCAGGCCGGCCTCGGCGAAGCGGAACGCGCGCGGGCCGATGCTCGCCAGGAACGCTTCCAGCGACGCTGGCAGGGCATCGGTGTCGGCGGTCGGGGGGACGGGGCTGCTCACCAGCACAGGGTACGGTTCCTTGCTCGGGGTCACCATCGACAACGCGTGAGCGCGGCCCCGGTTGACGAGGATGCGCGCCGGGTTCAGCCCATGGTTATGATGGGCCGACGAAGACAGAGCGGGAGCGTTGCTGATGAGTGACGGGTTCGTGGCGCTGTACATCTTCATGCTGGCCGCCATCGCCGGCCACGTGATCATTTCGCGGGTGCCGGTGATCCTGCACACCCCGCTGATGTCGGGTTCCAATTTCATCCACGGCATCGTGCTGATCGGCGCGATGGTGGTGCTCGGCCACGCACAGACGCCGCTGGAAAAGGCCTTGGGCTTCATCGCCGTGGTGCTAGGTGCCGGTAACGCCGCCGGCGGCTACGTGGTCACCGCGCGCATGCTGGAGATGTTCAGGCCGAGCGCGCCGCGGGCAGGCAAGGACGAACCGAAGGAGCCGCAGGCTTGAACATCAGCACCGTCGAACTGCTCGATTGGCTGGTCAAGGCCAGCTACCTGGTGGCCGCCACGCTCTTCCTGCTCGGCCTGCAGCGGATGGCCTCGCCGCTGACCGCGCGCAGCGGCATCCGCTGGGCCGGACTGGGCATGCTGCTGGCCACCGCGGCCACCTTCTTCCTGCCCGAGCTGCACAACGTGCCGCTTATCCTGGTCGCGCTGCTGCTGGGTGCCGGCCTGGCCTGGTGGTCGGCCGGCAAGGTCGCGGTCACCGACATGCCGCAGATGGTGGCGCTGTACAACGGCATGGGCGGTGGTTCGGCGGCGGCGATCGGTGCGGTCGAACTGCTGCGCTACGCCTTCCTGGCCCATCGCGATACCACGCACTGGAGCGAACAGGCGCTGGCCGACCTTGCCGCACGCCAGCCTTCCACCACCGTGCTGCTGCTGGCGGTGGTCGGCGCCGCGATCGGCGCGGTGTCGCTGTCCGGCTCCGTGATCGCCTGGGCCAAACTGGATGGCCGCCTCGACAAGCGGGTCACCTGGCCAGGGCAGCAGGCGTTGAACCTGCTGGTGGCGCTGGCGGTGGTGGTGCTGGCCATCGTCGCGGCCAGCACGCTCAGCACCTGGGCGATCATCGCCTTCTTCGTGCTGGCACTGGCACTGGGCGTGCTGATGACGCTGCCGATCGGTGGCGCCGACATGCCGGTGGTGATCTCGCTGTACAACGCATTCACCGGTCTGGCGGTGTCCTTCGAGGGCTACGTGCTGGGCAACGAGGCCTTGATCATCGCCGGCATGATGGTCGGCGCGGCGGGCATCCTGCTGACCCGCCTGATGGCCAAGGCGATGAACCGGCCTATCCGCAACGTGCTGTTCTCCAATTTCGGGGGTGGTGCAGGCGGAGAGGCACAGGCGATCACCGGCGCGCAGAAGCCGATCGAGGCGGCCGATGTGGCGGCAATGATGGCCTTCGCCGAGCGCGTGGTGATCGTGCCCGGTTACGGCATGGCCGTGGCCCAGGCCCAGCACAAGATCTGGGAACTGGCACAGCGGTTGGGGCAGCGCGGGGTCAAGGTGAAGTTCGCCATCCATCCGGTCGCCGGGCGCATGCCCGGGCACATGAACGTGCTGCTGGCCGAGGCCGGCGTGCCGTACGACCTGATCGCCGACATGGATGACATCAATCCCGAGTTCGCCAGCACCGATGTGGTGCTGGTGATCGGCGCCAACGACGTGGTCAATCCGGTCGCACGTACCGATCCGGCCAGTCCGATCTACGGCATGCCGGTGCTGGACGTGATCAACGCGCGCAACGTGGTGGTGATCAAGCGTGGTCGCGGGACCGGCTTTGCCGGGATCGAGAATGCGCTGTTCTACGCCGACAACACACGCATGCTGTACGGCGACGGCGCTGAGGCGGCGGCGTCGCTGGTCAGCGAGCTGAAGGCGCTCGACGGCGGGCATTGAGCCGTAGCGGCAGCGCCGGGCATGGCCCGGCGCTACCCGAATCGGTGCGATCAGCGCGCCAGCCAGGCGCCGACGGCCACGCCGATCGCCAGCCACAGCCATTCCATCGCGCCATTGGCCAGGTTGATCAGCGTCCAGGCCAGATGCGGGCCCATGCGCAGCGAGGCGTCCCAGGGGTTGAGCCCCATCGAGCCGCCCATCCAGGCGCTGGCGATCGCCCAGTTCGCCACCGCCGCCACCAGCAGCGTGCCGGCCACCACCAGGGCCACGCGAAGACGGCCGGGACCGAGTGTGCCCAGACGCAGCATGAACACCAGTTCCAGAGCGGTCAGCACTGCCATCCAGCCGACCTGGCGGCCGGTCATCAGGGCCAGCAGCATCCAGGCGAGGGGAGCAACAACCAGGCCCAGCAGCAGCATGAAGGGCCAGAGCCAGGTCACGGTCCTGGCACGCGCGGCATTGGAGGACATCGAAGCTTCCTGAAAGTCACCCACAGGATACTGTGGTTTGCCGCGGTGCACCGGCGGGCGCAGGACGGCTGGGCTAGAATGCCGTCTTGCGTGGCCATGGCCACGGCCCCATATCGGTCCCCATGTATTCCCGTAGCAGCGAACCTGTCCACTTCGAACGCGATTGCGAGGCCGTGATGGTCCCGCAGGGCGACACCGTGACCCTGCCCGCCGGCAGCTATGGGTACATCACCCAGGCGCTGGGCGGCAGCTATTCGGTATTCGTCGAAGGCAACCTGTTCCGCATCGCCGGCAAGGATGGCGACGCCATCGGCAAGGAAGCACCCGCTCCGCTGGAACTGCCGGCCGACGCCACCGACGAACAGGTGGAGCAACTGGTATGGCAGCAGCTTCGCACCTGCTTCGATCCGGAAATTCCGGTGAACATCGTCGAACTGGGCCTCGTCTACGAGGTCGAGATCAAGCATCTGGACGAGGGCCAGCGCGAGATCGACGTGAAGATGACCCTGACCGCGCCTGCGTGCGGCATGGGTGACATCCTGGTCGACGACGTGCGCAGCAAGCTGGAAATGATCCCGACGGTGGCCGAGGCCGACGTCGAGCTGGTGTTCGATCCGCCATGGAACCAGCACATGATGTCCGAGGCGGCCCGTCTCGAGACCGGCATGCTTTGACCCAGGGCCCGCAGTGACGCGGGCCCGGCACTACCCGCAACCAGAACAGGAATCCTCCGGTGTCCCAGTCCATCCCCAGCTTCGCCGTCACCCGTTCGGACCACCCGCGCAGCGCTGAAGAGCGCGCCACGATCCTGGAGAAGCCGGGTTTCGGCCTGCACTTCACCGACCACATGGTGGAAGTGCGGTGGGACAAGGACACCGGCTGGCACAACGCCAACGTGCGTGCCTATGGCCCGTTGCAGCTGGACCCGGCAGCGGCCGTGCTGCATTACGGCCAGGAGATCTTTGAGGGCATCAAGGCCTACCGCCACGCAGACGGCTCGATCTGGACCTTCCGCCCGGATGCCAACGGCCGTCGCCTGCAGCGCTCGGCACAGCGCCTGGCGCTGCCGGAACTGCCGGTGGAGATCTTCGTCGAGTCGCTGAAACAGCTGATCGCCGTGGACAGCGCCTGGGTGCCGTCGGCGGATGAGTCCAGCCTGTACTTCCGCCCGTTCATGATTGGCGACGAGGCCTTCCTCGGCGTGCGTGGCGCGCACAAGGCCGGCTATTACGTCATCGCCAGCCCGGCCGGTCCGTACTTCGCCAAGGGCGTGGCACCGGTGTCGATCTGGCTGTCCACCGAATATGCGCGTGCGGCCAAGGGCGGCACCGGCGCGGCCAAGTGCGGTGGCAATTACGCCGCCTCGCTGCTGCCGCAGCAGAAGGCCCAGGCGCAGGGCTGCTCGCAGGTGCTGTTCCTCGACCCGGTCGAGGGCAAGTACCTGGAGGAACTGGGCGGCATGAACGTCTTCCTGGTCTACAAGGACGGCACCCTGGTCACGCCGCAGCTGTCGGGCAGCATCCTGGAAGGCATCACCCGCGAGAGCATCCTGCAGCTGGCCCGCGACCGCGGCATGAAGGTCGAGGAGCGCAAGGTCAGCATCGACGAGTGGAAGGACGGCGTTGCATCCGGTGCGATCAGCGAGGTGTTCGCCTGCGGCACCGCTGCGGTGGTGACTCCGATCGGCCAGCTCAAGGGCGAAGGCTTCTCGGTGGGCGACCTCAACGCGCCGGCCGGCGAAGTGACCATGTCGCTGCGCAAGGAACTGACCGACATCCAGTACGGCCGTCTGCCGGACCGTCACAACTGGCTGGTCAGGCTGGGCTGATCCTCCCGCCAGGCTGTAGCGCCGGGCCCATGCCCGGCGGCGCTGTTCCCCGAAGGCCCGTCCCCGCGACGGGCCTTCGTCGTTTACGGGGAAGGCCGGCCGCCGATGTCGGCAAAGTCATCGGTGGACAGGACATCTGCCCAGTCAGGTTCGTGCGCGTGGCGCGAAAGTTCCTTCATCTTCACAAACCCTCGACCCGGAAAGTCTCAGATCGAACATTTCATGTTCCTGAAAAGACACTGAAAATATTGTGGTGTCCGGTTTAGGCCATTAGCGTCATCGGCACGGCGGATCGTAAGGGGGATCCGCTGGCTCGCCGGACTCCGGACCTCGCCAACGCAAGCCAGCCCATGGTTCGGGCCGGTGTTTCTGCCGATTCCGGCATTCACACCACTAGAAAGGGAAATACGATGTCCCAGGTAACGCAACCGCGTGTGCGTCGAGTGTGGGTGGTCCTTGGTGCTTCCGTTCTTTCATCGCTGCTGCTGGCCACGCCTGCGCTGGCCGGTGATGTCCAGCTCAGCGGGCTGCAGTCCGCGCCGACGCACCAGCGTTTCATCGTCAAGTATCGCGACGGCAGTGCGCCGGTGGCCAACACCACCGCCCTGGCATCGTCGCTGAAGACAGCGGCTGCGGGCCTTGCCAGCAGCCAGGGCCGCGCGCTGGGCCTGCAGCAGATCCGCAAGCTGGCCGTCGGCCCGACCCTGGTCAGGACCGATCGTCCGCTGGACCAGGCCGAATCCGAACTGCTGATGCGCAAGCTCGCCGCCGACCCCAACGTCGAATACGTGGAAGTCGACCAGATCATGCGCGCGACGCTGACGCCGAACGACACCCGCTTCAGCGAACAGTGGGGGTTCGGTACGTCCAACGCCTCGATCAACGTGCGCCCGGCCTGGGACAAGGCCACCGGCACCGGCGTGGTCGTCGCGGTGATCGACACCGGCATCACCAACCACCCCGATCTGAACGCCAACATCCTGCCCGGCTATGACTTCATCAGCGACGCGGCAATGGCACGCGACGGCGGTGGCCGCGACAGCAATCCCAACGACGAGGGTGACTGGTACGCCGCCAACGAATGTGGCGCAGGCTACCCGGCCTCCAACTCCAGCTGGCACGGCACCCACGTTGCCGGCACCGTGGCAGCGGTGACCAACAACAGCACCGGCGTGGCGGGTACTGCCTTCAATGCCAAGGTCGTGCCGGTGCGCGTGCTCGGCAAGTGCGGTGGCTACACCTCCGACATCGCCGACGCCATCGTGTGGGCCTCCGGCGGCAGTGTCAGCGGCGTGCCGGCCAATGCCAATCCGGCCGAGGTCATCAACCTCTCGCTGGGTGGTGGCGGCAGCTGCTCGACCACCTACCAGAACGCGATCAACGGCGCCGTCGGCCGTGGCACCACGGTGGTGGTGGCCGCAGGCAACAGCAACACCAACGTGTCTTCATCGGTACCGGCCAACTGCCCGAACGTGATCGCGGTGGCGGCCACCACGTCGGCGGGCGCACGTGCCAGCTTCTCCAACTACGGCACGGGCATCGACATCTCCGCGCCGGGCCAGGGCATCCTGTCCACTCTCAACACCGGCACCACCACGCCGGGCAGCGCCAGCTATGCCTCGTACAACGGCACCTCGATGGCAGCACCGCACGTGGCCGGCGTGGTCGCGCTGATGCAGTCGGTCGCACCGAGCCCGCTGAGCCCGGCCCAGGTGGAAAGCATCATCAAGAGCACCGCTCGGCCGCTGCCGGGTGCCTGTTCGGGTGGCTGTGGCGCCGGCATCATCGACGCCGATGCTGCAGTGGCGGCAGCGATCAATGGCGGTGGCAACCCGAACCCGGGCGGTACCGTGCTGCAGAACAACGTACCGGTGAGCGGACTGGGTGCCGCATCGGGCGCTTCGCTGAACTACACCGTCAATGTCCCGTCCGGCAGCAGCCAGCTGCGGGTGACGATCAGCGGCGGCAGCGGTGATGCCGACCTGTACCTGCGGCAGGGCAGCGCGCCGACCGATACCGCCTACACGTGCCGTCCGTACCTGAGCGGCAACAGCGAAACCTGCACGGTCAACAGCCCCGCTGCCGGTACCTGGTACGTACGGGTGAAGGCCTACAGCACCTTCTCGGGCGTGACCCTCAACGCCCAGTACTGAGCCCAAGACCCTCTCCTAGGGCACGCCCTGGCTTCGGCCGGGGCGTTTTTGCATGGGGCCGCGCGGTGGTGCGTGCCGCCGCGTCGTGGTGGGTGCCGACCTTGGTCGGCACTCCGTTCCTCAAACCGATTCGAAGCGGTTTGCGGCAACGTTCTTGCGCACGTGCTGCGGGTCGAAAATCCGCCCGTTCATCGCGATGTAGACGCCGGCCGGCAGCGACTGTACCGCGCCGATCGCGCAGCCGATGTTGAACTCCGCGTCCGAACCGCGGAAACGTGCCGGACTGAGCGCGCCGGTCATCACGATGGTCTTGTCCGCGATCGTCGCCAGCACCTTGCCGGTCTGCACCATCGAATCGGTGCCATGGGTCACCAGCACATGCCGGGTCGGCTGCGCCGCGATGGTGGCCCGGATCAGCTCGCGGTCCTCATCGTTGATGTGCAGCGAGTCCTTGCGCAGGATCGGAATCACGTTGAAGCGGAACGTCACCCCCAGCTCGCGCAGGATCATGCCGATCTGCGGATCGCCGATCTGGTAGTCCGACTTGTCGTCGAAGTAGATCTTGTCGATCGTGCCACCGGTGGTGACGACCAGGAGCTCTTCCATCATGTGCATGCGCGAAACCAGGACAGGTGCAGCGGCGCGGGGCCGGGAACGCAGATGATACGGCCCGGGAGGCGCAGCGTCAGCGTCGCCTGCCGAAGCGCGCACGCAGGCCCGGCAGGCTGGCGGCGAAGATCACGGTCAGTGCCAGGGCAATCTCGAGCAAGGCCAGCCAGCGCGTTTCCGGGTGGCTCCAGGCGCTCATCACGCCATGGCTGAACCAGCCCAGCGCCAGCACGGAGGCCCAGAACCCTGCCTTGCGCCAGCCCAGGCGCAGGGCGATGGCCAGTGCAAGCGGTGGGGCGGTGAACACCAGCTGGGTGGCCAGCCAGTGCTTGTCGTTGATGAACCAGCCTGCAAACAGCGCGGCCAGACCCATCAGGGCCAGCAGCAGAACCGTACGCGGCGCGGCGTTCATCGGGCCAGCCGCTGCGCGATATCGGCGACGCGACGGCCCAGCGCCCGCGCCAGCACTGCCTCATCATCGGTCGGCTGCGGGTCGTCGGCCGCTCCCGCCACATGGCTGGCGCCGTAGGGCGTGCCGCCGCTGGTGGTGTGGCTCAAACCCGGTTCGGTGAACGGAATGCCGACGATCAGGCAGCCGTGATGCAGCAACGGCACCTGCATGGTCAGCAGGGTCGATTCCTGCCCGCCGTGCATTGATGCGGTCGAGGTGAACACGCCGGCGGGCTTGCCCGCAAGCGTGCCATTGACCCATTCAGCACCGAGTCCATCGAGGAAGTGCTTGACCGGCGCGGCCATGTTGCCGAACCGCGTCGGACTGCCCAGCAGCAGCCCCTGGCAGTCGGCCAGATCCTGCACGCTCACGTAGGGGGCGCCATCGTCGGGCACCGGCGGCTGTGCGGTCTGGGTCACGGCCGCCACCGGCGGCACCGTGCGCAGCCGCGCCACCATTCCCGGCACCTCGCCGATTCCCCGCGCGATCTGGCGCGCCAGCCGTGCCACCGAGCCACCGCGGCTGTAGTAAAGCACCAGGATCTCGCCCATCGTGCCCAGGTCTCCTCATCGTGTGGACGCCAGTATGGCTATCCTGCGTGCATTCCGCATCGGGTACCCTTGCGCCGATGGAACCTCTGGATACGCTCAACCTATGGATGGAACGCGCGCGCGATCGTGCGCGTGCCGCCAGCTTCGGCCGCTTCCTGTGGCACCGCTTTCTCGATGACCGCCTGTTCCAGGCGGCCGCCGCACTGGCCTACACCACGGTATTCGCCCTGGTTCCGCTGGCGATCGTGGTGTTCGGCGTGCTTTCGGCCTTCCCGGTCTTCGACCGCTGGAGCGACCAGCTCAGCGACTATGTCTTCTCCAACTTCGTGCCCAATGCCGCACGCGCCGCCGAAGGCTACCTGCGGCAGTTCTCGGCCAGCGCTGGCCAGCTCACCGCGGCCGGCTTCATCGCCCTGGTCGTCTCGCTGCTGATCACCCTCAACAGCGTGGAAGAGACGTTCAACAAGATCTGGCGGGTCGGATCGACCCGGCCCAAGCTGACCCGCTTCCTGGTCTACTGGACCGTGCTGACCCTGGGCGCGATGCTTGCCGCCGCCTCGCTGGCAGTGTCGGCACGGGTACTGGCAATGCCGCTGTTCGGGACCCAGGAGGGGCGCTGGCTGGCCGACCTGTCGCTGCGGCTGGCACCGGTGCTGATCGAATTCGTCTGCATCAGCCTGATGTTCCGGGTCGTGCCGCACCATACGGTGAAATGGCGGCACGCCGTCCCCGGCGCGATCCTGGCGGCGGTGATCCTGGAGCTGGTGAAGTGGGGCATCGGTGCCTATCTGGGCAGTTTCCAGTCCTACCAGAAGCTCTATGGCACGGTCGCGTTCGTGCCGATCCTGCTGCTGTGGATCTATCTGTGCTGGGTGGCGGTGCTGCTTGGCGCATCGCTGGCATCGTCGATGGCGGCGTTCCGCTACCAGCCGGTCGAGCTGCGCCTGCCGCAGGGCTATGAATTCTATGGGCTGCTGCGCCTGCTCGGCCGCTTCCACCAGGCGCGTGCCCGGGGCAGGGGGCTGGCCGATGACGAGATCCTGCGGCTGGAGCCGATGCTGACCGACTCGCTGCTGCAGGACCTGGCCTGCAAACTGGAGGCCATCGGCCTGCTGCGCCGCGACGAGCGGGGTGAATGGCTGCTCGCGCGCGACCTGGACCAGGTCAGCCTGGCCGATCTGTACGAATGCACCCAACTGCGCATCCCGGTGGCGGAGCAGCATCTGCCCTACCGCGAAGACAGCCTGGGCCAGGCCGCGCTGGCGGCGCTGGATGAACTGCGCCTGCCTCTGCGTGAGCGCCTCAAGCGTCGCGTCAGCGATATCTATCCCGATTCCGGAGACACCCCATGACCCGCACGACTCCGCTGCTGCTGGCAGTTCCATTGGCCGTGGCGCTTGCCCTGGCGGCCTGCAAGCCTGCGCAGGACGCGACCCCGGCCAGCAGCCAGCCACCGGCGCAGGCTCCCGCACCGGCGGCACCGCCTGCGGCCGAGGACACGCCGGCCGAACGTGTCACGGCCGAGTTCCCCACATTGAAGATGAAGGCCGTCGATGGCAGCGAGTACGACCTGGCGGCCCATCGGGGCAAGTGGGTGGTGGTGAATTTCTGGGCCACGTGGTGCGCACCATGCCGCAAGGAGATGCCGGAGTTGTCCGCGCTGCACGCCATGCGCAGCAACATCGAAGTGGTCGGCCTGGCCTATGAGGACATCGAGGTGCCGGAGATGCAGTCGTTCCTGACCAAGCATCCGGTGACCTATCCGATCGTGATTGTCGATCCGTTCGATCCGCCGGCGGACTTCGCCACGCCGCGGGGGCTGCCGCTGACGCATCTGATCGATCCGCAAGGGCGGTTGGCGCACAGCTTCCTAGGCCCGGTTACGGCGGCCGACATCGAGAAGCAGATCGCGGCTGCGAAGTAGTGGGTGTGCCGGCAGGGCCTGCGGCCCTGCACCCGCTACGCGCAACAGCAACAGCAGACATACCGTGGGGTGGCGGGGCGGTGTCGGAGTGCGGGGACGCCGCAAGTACGTCCCTGTAGGCTTGGCAGCCGCATCCATGCGGCTGACACCCCGCACTCCGACACCGCCCCACCTCTGACAGATATCTGCAATCTGATAGATCGACGCCATGCGTGGATCTACTGAAGCTCGCAGGAAACTGTCGAAGGCGGGGTGGGTCCGGTTGCGGGGGTGTCCGCGGCATGGATGCCGCGGCCAAGCCCCCATGGATGGGTTTACGGCGTCCCCCGCAACCGGGCCCACCCCGCCATCCCTCAGGAAACCTGCTTCTGCTTCTGCCGTTGCTCGTAGCGGGTGCAGGGCCGCAGGCCCTGCAGACAACCTCTACTCCTCGACCGGGAAGTCCTCGATCGGCTTCAGCACATCGTAGTGCTCGCGATGCAGCTTGCCCTTCAGCTTCGGCAGCTCCGGCAGAGGCGCGTCCACGCGGGTGTCGGGCAACCGGTCAAGCAGGTTGCGTACCAGGGTCAGCCTGCCCAGCCGCTGGTCGTTGAAGTCCACCAGGGTCCACGGCGCACCTTCGCGATGGGTGGCACGCAGCATGGCCTCCCGTGCTTCGGTATAGGCGCTGTACTTGCTGCGCGATTTCAGATCGACCGGTGACAGCTTCCAGCCCTTGAGGGGATCGATATGGCGCTCGGCGAAGCGCTTCTCCTGCTGCTCCTGGTCCACGCACAGCCAGTACTTGAACAACAGGATGCCGTCATCCACCAGCAGCTGCTCGAACACCGGGGCCTGGCGCAGGAACTGCTGGTACTCGCTCTCGCTGCAGTAGCCCATGACCCGCTCGACACCTGCGCGGTTGTACCAGCTTCGATCCATCAGCACGATCTCACCCGCCGCCGGAAGGTGCCCGACGTAGCGCTGGAAGTACCACTGTGACGCCTCGCGGTCGGTCGGCTTGGGCAGCGCCACCACCCGGCATTGGCGCGGATTGAGGTGCTGGCTGATGGCCTGGATCGCGCCGCCCTTGCCGGCGGTGTCGCGGCCTTCGAACAGCACCAGCAACCGCTGCCCGCTGTGCTGCACCCAGCGGGCCATCGCGGTCAGTTCCAGCTGCAACGGCAGCAGCAGTTCGTCGTAGTCCTTGCGTTTGAGCTTGCCCATCGTCATGCCGCGCGGAAAGGAGGGCCCAGCCTAGCGCAGCGGTTGCTCAGGCGCCGTCGACGCCCTGCCAGCCCTGCTCGTGCGCCAGCTGCTGCAGCAGTGCCGAAAGGTCGCGGGCGAAACCGGCCATGTCGAACACGCCGCTACGCGCGCGGGCCTGTGCCAGTTCGGCGCGCAGTGCGGCCAGCGCTGCCGGATCGTTGCCGAGCGCACGGGCGGTGGCGATGAACGCCGCATCGTCGGCAACGTTCATCCGTGCCAGGCCCAGGTGATGGTTGAGGCTGCCGGCCACGCGCGCGGCGAAGGTCTCGCCCGGGCAGGTGAGTACCGGGCAGCCCGCCCACAGTGCGTCGGAGGCCGTGGTGTGCGCGTTGTACGGGTGTGTATCCAGGAACAGATCGGCCAGTTGATAGCGGGCCAGATACTGCGGATGCGGCAGCTTGGGCATGAACACCAGCCGCGCCTGGTCCAGACCCGCTGCCTGCGCCGCTGCCCGCAGGCGCGCATCGGCCTGGCCGGGGCCGGACAACAGCCATAGAACGCTGCCAGGCACCGCCGCCAGGACGGCGAACGCCCGCCCCATGCTGCGCGGGTTGAGCTTGTAGCTGTTGTTGAAGCAGCAGAACACCACGCCGTGTCCGGGCAGGCCGCACGCGGCGCGATCCGGTGCCGGCTCGAGCGCGCGGGTGTTGTCCGAGGGCTGGAACGCGCGCGGCAGGTACACCACGCGCTCGCTGTGGTGGGGCGCCAACGCCGCTGGCAGGACGAACGCATCGGCGATCACCGCATCCAGCCACGGTGCGCCGGATGTGCCGGGATAGGCCAGCCAGTTGAGTTGCAGCGGGGCAGGGCGCAGCGCCAGCACTTCCGGCGCGCCGCCACCGCCCCAGCCACGCAGGTCGAACAGCAGGTCGATGCCCTGTGCACGGATGGCGGCAGCGATGTCGGCATGGCGGCGCCCCGCCAGATCGTGCAGCCGGGTTGCCGCCTGCAGCCGCTGGCGGATGCGGCTGCCATCGTCCCGGTTCAGTGCGAACAGATGCAGCTGCAGTTCCGGGTGGCGGCCCAGCTGCTCGAACAGAGCAACGGTCAACAACCCGGTCGGATGTGCGCCGAAGCCGTTGGAGAGGAAGCCGATCCGCAGGGCTCCCTGCGTCCGTACCTTCACAGCGGGCATCGGCCGCACCGATGCGGCCACGGCTGCGGCGCGCGTGCGGGCGCAGGCCAGCTGCTCGGCGGCGCTGGCGTCTTCGCTGAGGAAGGCAAAGGGCTCGACCGCGCCCTGCCCGGTCGCGACCGCGCCGCGCACCTGCGCGGCCAGGGCCTCCACGTCCTGCCAGTCGCACAGGCGGCGTTGCCATGCCAGTCGCTGGGCGGCGATATAGGGTTCGTCGGGCATCAGCCCATGTGCACGCCGGTACGCGGCCGCCGCGCCCTCGGGGTCGCCGGCATCTTCCAGGGCATGGCCCAGCCACAGCGCGATGCCGGGATGCTCCGGAGCGCGCGCTGAAGCCTGTCCCAGCAGCGTCGCAGCGTCGGCGTGCGCACCGGCCATCCATGCCACGCGACCCAGCCGGGCCAGCGCCTCGGGATGGTCTGGCCGCAGCTGCAGCGCACGCCGTGCGGCCTGCTCGCCTGCGCCGATGTCGCCGGCTTCCAGTTCCAGATCGGCCAGCATCACCCAGGCGACGAAGTCACCGGGCTGGCGCGCGATCGCCTGCTGCAGTTGTTGCCGCTGCTGCCAGGCCGACATCGGCGTCAGCCCGCCGACAGCTGGGCCAGGGCATCCACCTGGTGCTCGTGGCTGAGGCGCTGCAGCAGCGGGTCCAGATCGCCGGCGAGGATGTTGGGCAGGTCATACAGGGTCAGGCCTTCCACACGATGATCGGTGATCCGCCCCTGTGGGAAATTGTAGGTGCGGATGCGCTGGCTGCGATCGCCACTGCCGACCTGCAGGCGACGCGATTCGGCCTGCGCGGCGTCCTGGCGCTGGCGCTCGGCGTCGAGCAGCTGCGCCTTCAGGCGTTTCATCGCCTTGTCGCGGTTCGCGTGCTGGCTGCGTTCGGTCTGGCATTCCACCACCACGCCGGTCGGCACGTGGGTGATGCGGATGGCCGACTCGGTCTTGTTGACGTGCTGGCCACCGGCACCGGATGAGCGGAAGGTGTCGACCTTCAGGTCGGCGGGGTTGATGACGATGTCATCGACTTCGTCCGCTTCCGGAATGATCGCCACGGTGGCCGCCGAGGTGTGGATGCGGCCCTGCGATTCGGTGGCGGGCACGCGCTGCACGCGATGCGTGCCGGATTCGAATTTCAGCCGCGAGAAGGCGCCACGGCCGACCACGCGCGCCACCACTTCCTTGTAGCCGCCGTGCTCGCCGGGGTTGTCGGACTCGATCTCGACTTTCCAGCCCTGGCGCTCGGCATAGCGCGCGTACATGCGGAACAGGTCGCCGGCGAAGATCGCTGCTTCGTCGCCACCGGTACCGGCGCGGACTTCCAGGAACAGATTGCCCTCGTCACGTGGGTCGCGGGGCACCAGCAGCAAGGCCAGCTCCTGCTCCAGTTCCTGCAGGCGCGCCTGGGCCGAGGCGATTTCCTCATCGGCCAGCTCGCGCAGGTCCGGATCGGCGCGCATGCCCTCGGCGGCGGCCAGGTCGGCCTTGGCGCGCGCCTCGTCGGCCAGTGCGGTGGCGACCGGTTCAAGTTGGGCGAATTCGCGCGAAAGGTCGCGGAAACGGGTGTTGTCGGCGACCACGTCGGGTTCGGCGAGCAGGCGTTCCAGTTCTTCGCGGCGCTCGGCCAGCGCTTCCAGCTTACGGCGCAGGGTCGGCGTCATCGGTTCTCACGGGTGGGTGGCGGTAACCCGGCGTGGCCGGGAACAGGCGCTCGGCGGCGCGGGTCAGGTCGGCATCGCCGCTCAGCGCGGCCGCGCGCAAGGCAGCGGTCGGGGGGTGCAGGAGCCGGTTGGTCAGGCCGTGGGCCAGCAGTTCCATGACCTCTTCGGCCGGCTTGCCGTTGGCCAGCTGCTGACGGGCACGTTCGAGCAGCTCGGCGCGGGTGGCGTCGCCGAAGGCACGCAGTTGCCGCAGCGGCGCGTGGTGGGCGCCGGCCTGCAGGGTCTCGACGAAGCGCGATACCTGCAGGTCGATGATCGCTTCGGCTTCGGCGGCCGCCTCGCGACGGCCGCGTCGATTGTCTTCCACCGCGCGTTCCAGATCGTCCACGGTGTACAGGAAGGCATCGTTGAGCGTGCCGACCTCAGCCTCGATGTCGCGTGGCACGGCCAGATCGAACAGCAGCATCGGCTTGTGCCGGCGTGCACGCAGTGCATTGGCCACGGTCTCGCGGTGGATCACCGGTTCGCGTGCGGCGGTGGCCGAGAACACGATGTCGGCCTCGGCCAGATGGCGTTCAAGCTCGGTCAGCGGCAGGGCCACGCCGCCATGACGGCTGGCCAGTTCCTGCGCATGGGCGAGCGTGCGGTTGGCGATCAGCAGCCGCCGCACCTTGCCTTCGCTGAGGTGGCGGGCGGCCAGCTCGATGGTTTCCCCCGCACCGACCAGCAGCACGGTGGAATCATCCAGTCGGGCAAAGGCATTCTGCGCCAGGCGCACCGCGGCCGAGGCGACCGACACCGGGTTGGCGCCGACCTGGGTATCGGTGCGCGCACGCTTGGCCACGGAGAACGTCTGCTGGAACAGCCGGTCCAGGCGCTGGCCAAGCAGACCGTGGTCGCGCGCGGTCGACCAGGCATCCTTCACCTGGCCCAGGATCTGCGGTTCACCCAGCACCATCGAGTCCAGGCCCGTCGCGACCCGGAACAGGTGGCGCACGGCATCGGCGTCAGCATGCTGGTACAGGTAGCCCTGCAGGTCGCCGGCCTGGCTGCGCAGCCACTGGTCCAGCGCCTGCGCCGAATCGGCCACCGCGTACAGTTCCGTGCGGTTGCAGGTGGACAGCAGCACCGCCTCGGCAATCTGCGGGGTGTCGCGCAGCGAACCGAGCGCGCGCGGCAAGGCATCGCCGGCGAAGGCCGCGCGCTCGCGCAGTTCCACCGGCGCGGTCTGGTGATTCAGTCCGAGCACCCACAGGGTCATTGTTCAGTTGCTTGCGATAAGCTGCTGGCCATTGGACGACATTTTAAGGCCCCGATGCCGACGATGCCCGCATTGATTCGCATCCCCAGTGTTCTGCTGCTGTCCCTGGCGTGCAGCCAGGCCCTGTCGGCGGCGCCCGCCAAGCCCCCGGCGCGGGGCGCCGCCACCGAGGAACTGGCACTGGAGCCGGTGATGGCCGGCGAGTTCGCCCTGCAGGCCGGCAAGCTGGCCGAGGCGGCGCGCTGGTACCTGCAGGCCGCCCAGCGCAGCGACGGCGATGCCGGCCTGGCCGAGCGCGCGACCCGTATTTCCATGCTGGCCAACGACGATGCCAGCGCCGCCCAGGGCCTGGCCCTGTGGCAGCAGCGCGCGCCACGGTCGCTGGCCATGCGCAGCGCGGCCGGTGCGCTGGCGATGCGCCAGGGCGACGTGAAGGCGGCCCGCAGCGAGCTGCAGAGCCTGCTGCAGGACAGCGATGACCGCGGCTGGAAGTTTGCCCTGGCCGCGCTGATCGGCGGTGGACGCGATCCGGCCGTGCCGGCGCAGGTGCTGGGCGAGCTGGTCGATGCCAACGCCATCCCGCCGAAGATCGAGGCCTGGCAGGAATTCGGCCGCCTGGCGCTGCGGATGGAAAAGCCGGAGCTGGCACGGCGCATGATCGATGAGGTGGTCAAGCGCTTCCCGGAAGAGCCGCGCGTGGCGTTGCTGCGCGCCAGCCAGCTGCAGCAGGCGGGGCAGACCGATCGCGCGCTGGCGCTGCTGCGCGAGGTCGAACCGAAGACCCGCCAGGATCCGGAACTGCGCAACGCGGTGGCCATTGCCTACGACAGCCTGAACCAGCCGGCCGCCGCCGAGCGGGTGCTGGCGGTAGGGCCGCAGGACGTGCAGACCTGGGGAATGCGGGCGTCGCTGCTGGCCAAGCAGGGAGACAAGGCGGCCCTTTCCAACCTGTACAGCGAGCTGTCGCGGCAGGCCGCCAAACCGGACCCGGCGCAGCGCCTGCTGCTGGGCAAGATCGCGGAGTATCTCAAGCGTTATCCGGAAGCGGTGCAGTGGTATCACAGCGTGCCGGGCGGCGATGAACTGAGCGAGGCCCGCCTGCGGGCGGCGAGCGCACAGGCGCTTGCCGGGCGCCAGAGCCTGGCGCTGGACGAGGTACACGCGATCCAGTCCGATGCAGGCGTGGACGACGAGGTGCGCCGCGACGCCTATCTGCTGGAAGCGGAACTGCGGCAGCGCGCCAGCGACGATGCAGGTGAACTGGATGCGCTGGCCCGCGGTCTGGCCGCTTACCCGGACGAGAATGCACTGCTGTACGCGCGGGCGTTGGCCTGGGAACGCCGTGATGATATTGCCCGTGCCGAGGCCGACCTGCGCAAGATCCTGATCACCGAGCCGGAGAACGTGCCGGCGCTGAATGCGCTGGGCTACACCCTGGCCGATCGCACCGGTCGCTACCAGGAGGCGCTGGAACTGATCGACCGTGCCCGCGTGGCCGAGCCGGACAATGCCGCCATCGTCGACAGCTATGGCTGGGTGCTGTATCGCCTGGGCCGCAACGACGAGGCGCTGGTGCAGCTGCGTCGTGCGTGGACCCTGGCCAAGGATCCGGAGATCGCCGCACACGTCGGCGAAGTGCTGTGGGTGCTCGGCCGGCATGACGAGGCCCGCCACTTCTTCGAGGAAGCGGCCAGGCTCGACCCCGACAACCGCGCGCTGCAGCGTGCCCGCGAGAAATTCAATCCATGAGTGTTTCCCTTTTCCGGCCGCTGCTGTTGGCAGTGGCGACCGTCGCCATGACTGCCTGTACGTCGCTGGGCACCCAGAAGACACCGGCGCCGGCCGTGGTCGAGACCGTGTCGGCGGAAGCGGCACAGGCCGAAGCCGCTCGGGTGGCGGCGCTGCAGGCGCAGCCGGAGTGGTCCTTCCAGGGCCGGGTAGCGGTCAGCAAGGGCAAGGACGGTGGCAGTGGACGCATCGACTGGCAGCAGGCCGGGCGGCGCTACGTGATCGAGCTCAGTGCACCGGTGACCCGGCAGAGCTGGAAGCTGACCGGCGACAGCCAGCATGGAGGCGGTCGCCTGGAGGGACTGGCCGGCGGCCCGCGTGAAGGCGAGGACGCGCAGCAGCTGCTGCTGGAGGCCACGGGCTGGGAAATCCCGGTCAACTCCCTGCCCGAGTGGGTGCGTGGGCTGGCGGTTGCCGATCCCGCCGGCGCGGGCAAGGTCGAGCGTGATGGCGAAGGCCGCCCGCGCCGCATGCAGCAGATGGGCTGGCAGATCCAGTACCTGGACTGGTACCCCGCCGAGGCCGGGCGCCCGTCCCTGCCGCGCCGGATCGAAGCCAGTAGCGGAGACGCCAAGGTTCGCCTGCTGGTGGACCAGTGGGGGCAGGGCGCGCCATGAGCGCGGGTGCGGAGGATGCGGGCTGGTCTTGGTGGCCGGCCCCGGCCAAGCTGAACCTGTTCCTTCATATCACCGGCCGCCGCGCCGACGGCTATCACGAGCTGCAGACCGTGTTCCGCCTGCTGGATTGGGGGGACCGTATCGGCCTGCGCATGCGTGAAGACGGCCAGGTACGTCGGCAGGGTGAGGGATTGCCGGGTGTGGACGAGGCCGACGATTTGGCCGTACGTGCCGCCCGCATGCTGAAAGAGGTCGCCAACATCGACCAAGGTGTCGACATCATCGTCGAAAAGCATATTTCGGCCGGTGGTGGGTTCGGCGGTGGGTCATCCGACGCTGCCACCGTGCTGGTGGCGCTGAACCGGCTCTGGAACGCCGCTCTGGACGAGGACGCGTTGGCCGCGCTGGGCCTGCGCCTGGGCGCGGATGTGCCGGTGTTCGTGCGTGGCCGTAACGCCTGGGCCGAAGGTGTGGGAGAGCGGCTGCAGCCGATCACCCTGGCACCGGCCTGGTATGTGGTGGTCGAGCCCGGCGTTCATGTTCCGACCCCGGTCCTGTTCGCAGCCCCGGATTTGACGCGCGACAGCCCAGTGGCGAAAATAGACGACTTCGCTTCCGGGGCCTTGGTCGGGAACGCGTTCGAACCGGTGCTGCGCCGCCGCGAGCCTGCCGTCGAGGCAGCACTTGCCGCGTTGAGCGACATCGGTACCGCGCGACTGACCGGTTCTGGAAGTGGTTGTTTCGTCGAATTCGCATCGCAGACTGCCGCACAGCAGGGGCGGGCGAAGTTGCCGAAGGAGTTGCGGGCCAGGGTGGCTGCGGGCGTTGCGCGTTCGCCGCTGCTGGATGCACTCGAGCAACACTGATTTCAAATGCAGGGGCGTCGCCAAGAGGCCCAAGGCACCAGGTTTTGATCCTGGCATTCGTAGGTTCGAATCCTACCGCCCCTGCCAATGCGGCTGTGTCCGCGCCTTCAGCGCATCATCCGCGCGGGACGTGGAAACAACCGCGGTGTTGTCAGCAGCAAGGGTCCGGCGTGGTCCTTGCCGCCACCGGATCCCCGCCACTCGTCCCCGCCCGAGACAATCATGATGCAAGAGTCCCCGAACCTGCTGGTCTTTTCCGGCAACGCCAACAAACGTCTGGCGCAGAACATCTGCAAGGAACTGGGGGTTCGCCCGGGCAAGGCGCTGGTCTCTCATTTCTCCGATGGAGAAGTGCAGGTGGAGATCGAAGAGAACGTCCGCAAGCAGGACGTGTTCGTGATCCAGCCGACCTGCGCGCCGAGCGCGGAAAACCTGATGGAACTGCTGGTGCTGATCGACGCGCTCAAGCGCGCATCGGTGAACAGCGTGACCGCCGTGGTGCCGTACTTCGGTTACTCGCGCCAGGATCGCCGCATGCGTTCCTCGCGTGTGCCGATCACCGCCAAGCTGGCGGCGAAGATGTTCAGCACCGCTGGCGCTGATCGCGTGCTGACGGTCGACCTGCACGCCGACCAGATCCAGGGCTTCTTTGATATTCCGGTCGACAACGTTTATGCCTCCCCGCTGCTGCTGGCCGACATCTGGCGCGCCTACGGCACGGAAAACCTGATCGTGGTGTCGCCGGACGTGGGCGGCGTGGTCCGCGCCCGTGCCGTGGCCAAGCGCCTGGATGATGCCGACCTGGCGATCATCGACAAGCGCCGTCCGCGTGCCAACGTCTCCACCGTGATGAACATCATCGGTGACGTCGAAGGCAAGACCTGCGTGATGGTCGATGACATCGTCGACACCGCCGGCACCCTGTGCGCCGCTGCCGCTGCCCTGAAGGCGCGCGGTGCGCTCAAGGTCGCCGCCTACTGCACCCACGCGGTGCTGTCGGGCCCGGCGGTGGACAACATCACCAATTCCCAGCTCGACGAGCTGGTGGTGACCGATACCATCCCGCTGAAGGACGCAGCGCGGGTGTGCAGCAAGATCCGCCAGCTGAGCGTGGCGGAGATGCTGGCCGAAACGATGCGCCGCATCGCCTTCGGCGAGTCGGTCAGCTCGCTGTACGTGGACTGAGTTTTTCGTCCCTGCCGGCAACGGCAAGGACTTCCCCGGATGCTTCTGGTCGCGGAAGCATCTTCAATCGCCAAGCCGCAGGGCAAGGCAACAACCTGAGTAGTCGAAAATGTCGAAGACCCATGAAATCAAGGTCACCAAGCGTGAACTGCAGCGTAAGGGTGCGAGCCGCCGCCTGCGTCACGCCGGTGTGATCCCGGCCATCGTGTACGGCGGCAACGCCGAGCCGGTCGCCATCAGCCTGGACCACAACGAAATCTGGCTGGCCCAGCAGAACGAGTGGTTCTATGCCTCGATCCTGGACCTGAACCTGGACGGCCAGGTGCAGAAGGTCCTGCTGCGTGACATGCAGCGCCATCCGTACAAGCAGCTGATCATGCACCTGGACTTCCAGCGCGTGAACGAGAACGAAGCCCTGACCGCTTCGGTCCCGCTGCACTTCATCAACGAAGACACCTCGCCGGCCGGCAAGGCTGCCGACGTCGTGGTCACCCACGAACTGAAGGAAGTGACCATCAGCTGCCTGCCGAAGGACCTGCCGGAGTCGATCGAAGTCGACCTGGCCGACCTGGCTGCTGGCGACGTGGTGTACCTGTCCAACATCAAGCTGCCGAAGGGCGTGGAAATCCCGGCCCTGGCGCTGGGCAAGGACCACGACGACGCGATCGTCACCGCCAAGCACGGCAAGGAAGACGCTGCCGACGCTGAAGAAGCACCGGCCGCCGAGTAATGCCCCCGCGGCGCCTGCTCCGGCAGGCGCCGCCCCGGCATCTACAGGAAGATCCAATGGCAGGACTGCGACTGATCGTCGGTCTGGGCAATCCCGGATCGGAGCACGCCCGGACCCGGCACAATGCCGGGTTTCATTTCGTTGAGGCCCTGGCGGAAAAGGCAGGGGCGCGATGGAACGTGGACAGCAAGCTGTTCGGCGAGACCGCCAAGGTCGAGATCGCCGGGCAGACGGTATGGCTGCTCAAGCCTGCCACTTTCATGAACCTCAGTGGCAAATCGGTCACCGCCGCGCAGCGGTTCTGGAAGATCGAGCCCGAGGAAACCCTGTTGGCGCATGATGAACTGGACCTCCCGCCCGGTGTGGCGCGGCTCAAGTTCGACGGCGGTCATGGCGGCCAGAATGGCCTGCGTGACACCATCCGCCTGCTGGGTCACGGCAAGTTCCATCGCCTGCGCGTGGGCATCGGCCATCCCGGCCACAAGGATCGCGTGGTGGGCTGGGTGCTGGGCCGCCCGTCCAAGGACGACGACCTGCTGATCGCGCGCGCCATCGACGATGCGATCGACGTGATGCCGCTGGCCGTGCAGGGCGATTTCAATGAAGCGATGAAGCGCCTGAACACCCCGAAGTAGCTGCCAACCCCGGTTGGCACCCGCAATGATCGATTGAAACAGCTTGGGAAAGCGGCGCGCGCGCTGTTTTCCCAATCAATTTCACCCCAGAGGTTGTCAAAGATGGGTATCAAATGCGGCATCGTCGGCCTGCCCAACGTCGGCAAGTCGACCCTGTTCAACGCGCTGACCAAGGCGGGCATCGCCGCGGCGAACTTCCCGTTCTGCACCATCGAACCGAACGTCGGCATCGTGCCGGTGCCGGACCCGCGCCTGAACGAGCTGGCAGCGATCATCAACCCGCAGAAGGTCATTCCGACCGCCGTGGAATTCGTCGACATCGCCGGCCTGGTCGCCGGCGCTGCCAGCGGCGAAGGACTGGGCAACAAGTTCCTCGCGCACATCCGCGAAGTCGATGCGATCACCCACGTGGTGCGCTGCTTCGAGAACGCCGACGTCATCCATGTCAACAACAAGGTCGATCCCATTTCGGATATCGAAACCATCGATACCGAACTGGCCCTGGCTGATCTGGACAGCGTCGAGAAGGCGCTGAACCGCGCCGAGCGCGCTGCCAAGGGTGGCGACAAGGAGGCCGCCGCGCGCAAGCCGGTGCTGGCCAAGCTGCAGGCTGCGCTTTCTGACGGCAAGTCCGGCCGTTCGGTGGGTCTGGACGAGGAAGAGAAGGCGCTGGTGCGCGACCTGTTCCTGCTGACCCTGAAGCCGGTGATGTACATCGCCAACGTGCTGGAGGACGGGTTCGAGAACAACCCGCACCTGGAAGCCGTGCGCGCGCACGCTGCCGCCGAGGGCGCGCAGGTGGTACCGGTGTCCGCCGCGATCGAGGAAGAACTGTCGCAGCTTGACGACGAGGATCGCGACACGTTCCTGGCCGACCTGGGCCTGAGCGAGCCGGGCCTGAACCGCGTGATCAACGCGGCCTACAGCCTGCTGGGCTTGCAGACCTACTTCACTGCCGGCGTGAAGGAAGTCCGCGCCTGGACCGTGCGCAAGGGTGCCACCGCCCCGCAGGCCGCCGCGGTCATCCACACCGACTTCGAGAAGGGCTTCATCCGCGCCGAAACCATCGCGTATGACGACTTCATCAAGTACAAGGGCGAAGCCGGTGCCAAGGAAGCCGGTCGCCTGCGCCTGGAAGGCAAGGAATACCGCGTGCAGGAAGGCGACGTGCTGCACTTCCGCTTCAACGTCTGATCCAGCGGCATCGGATCGACCCCGGACGCCCCGCCTCGAGCGGGGCGTCCGCGTTTCCGGCATCCGTCCCTGCGCTGGACAAAAATTGACCATGCTCTGAAACGCCTGCAGCGCAACGTTCGCACACACTTGTCCACATCAAACCCCCACCGCTTTCCACGCGCGGTGTGGAAAACCCAGCGTGCCGCTGTAGAGCCGAGCCCATGCCCGGCTGATGCCAGCCGGAGCCGAGCATGGGCTCGGCTCTACAGAAGCTTGTCCGCACGCCGTGGACAAAATTTCACCGCGCTTGGAAACGCCTGCGCGACAACGCTCTCACCCACTTGTCCACATCAAGTTCCCATTGCCTTCCACGCGCCGTGTGGAAAACAATCGCGGCCGTGGATAAAAAATAACCACGCATGGAAACGCCTGAGGCGCAAGGCTCTCGCCTACTTGTCCACACCAAGCCCCCATCGCTTTCCACGCGTGGTGTGGAAAACCACGGCCGACAGCAGATTCCGATTTCGGACTTGTTGCATGGTGCGCGGCGCGGTGCTGCTTCAGGCTGACCTCTGACCCTTCCACTGACACGGGCGGCATCACGCCTGTGCGCGACCCGGAGAGTTGCTATGACGACGCGAACGTATGGGTGGGTAGTGGCGATCGCGGCCCTCGGGTTGCTTCTGGCCTACGGCTGCCAATACATGGTCGTGCGGCCTGCACGAGGGAGTGCATCAGCCCCGGAGTGCAGTGCGGTCAGCCTGTTGAGTGCCATGCGCGAGCGGCTGCGACCCGAAGCGGACTTCAGCGAAAGCGGAGGTATCTACCTGGACTCTGTTGACCCGGAGGATCCAGAGGCACTGATCGCCTATGCAGCACTGGGTCGTATCTGCCAGGAGCCAGCAGGACGACGCACCGATGAGGGGCAGGCCCTTGCCAGACGGCTTGCCCGGATCGCATCCAGCTTCATCGTCGGGGGAAGGCTAGAGCCCGGTCGCTACGTCCTGACCGCGGCCACGGATGGCTCCCGGGGCGATGAAGTGGTGGCAGTGTCACCGGAACACCTTGCACTGCTGCGGAGCATGAACACCCGCACGCTGGGGAGAGCAGTGATGCTGATGGACAGCAAGCGTCCCTACGGTGATATGCATTATTTCTACATCGACATGGCCCGCGCGCTGGGGGAGCCGGTTCCGCTGGACGCGAATGGTAATGCGACGTTCGCGCCGGGGGTGATTGCCCGGTACGACGAACTGCATGGACAGATGCTTGATGTGGTCCGTGTCTTCTGGCGCTTTGCGGAGCCGGCGCAGTCTACGTCCTGAGCGGAACTGCACGCGGAAGGTTGCGGAGGCCTGCGCCCCCGTCCTCCCGCCTGAGTTCAATGCAGCGGCACGCCTTACAGCGCGCTGCCGCCAAACTTGTGCGTGTACTGCAGATTGATCGTGCGGCCCACACTGTCGAACCAGGAGACGTCGTAGTACGGGTACGCCGTGTATGTGGCGTCCTTCGGCGGCATCTTGTTGAACATGTTGACCACAGACAGAGACAGGCGCGAGTGGTCGTCGAAGCGATACTGCACCGACGCGTTGTAGCGGTACGTGGCCCTGATGTACGGGCTGTCGCCGCTGTCCCAGTCGAACACCTGGTCGTAGCTGTCCGAGGTGGGCAGCTTGCCCAGTCGCGAACCGTACACGGTGGCCGACCACGCATCCTTTTCCCACGTCACACTGACGCTGCTCTTGGTGCGTGGGATGTCGAAGCCGCTGTTCACCGCGAACTGGTCCTCGATCGCATCGCCGGTGTAGCGCTGGAAATCGTGCTTCTTCACCCAGGTGTGGCTGCCGTTGAAGATGAAGTCACCGATACCGGTCTGCAGGCGGTAGCGCAGGCCCGCATCGATGCCTGAGGTCGACTCGCGTGCCACGTTGATCGGATTCACGTGCACCCCGTACAGGCGGCCGTCGGCGGTCCGGGTCACCCGCGCCAGTGCGTCCACGCAGGTCGGTGACGTGATGTCGGCGTCGCCCAGGCGGCAGTTCGCTTCACTGGCCAGGATCGTGCGCACGTCCATGTCCTGCACCTGCCTGCGCATGTCGATGTCGAACCAATCCACCGAAAGATCCAGCCCTGCGGCCGGCGACCAGACGAAGCCTGCGCTCCACGAGGTGCTGGTCTCCGGGTCCAGCTCGCGGTTGCCGCTGCGGCTGCGGATGACGTTGCGCTCGTAGTCCGAGCAGTCATCGGCCTGGTCGGCGCGGCAGCTGTACAGGTCCTCGGCGCTGGTTTCGTCGTTGCCGGGGCCGGCAAACACGTAGTGCAGGTCCGGGGCGCGGAAGGCCGTGCCGTACGAGCCGCGCACCAGCAGGCTCTCGACCGGGCGCCACTCAAGGCCGCCGCTCCAGGTCGCCTTGCCGATCGTGTGGCCGGAGTAGCGGTACTGGTCATAGCGACCGGCCACGCTCAGGTTGATCGTCTCGTGCAGCGGCATGCGCAGCTCGGCGGCCGTTGCCCAGCGGTTGCGCGAACCCTTGCCGTCGGAATCCTTCCAGCTGTAGTAGTAGTACTGGGTCGCCAGCGGATCGGGATTCAGCGCGTAGGCCTGCTGGCCCACTTCCACGGTCGCGGCAAAACCGGCATCGCCGCCGGGCAGGGCGAACAGCGAGCCGTTGGTCAGGGTGAGGGCGGCCGTCTCGGTGCGGGACTTCGGGGTATAGGTGGTGCGTGCGGCGATCGCGTCGTACTCGGCGCGGGTCAGCGGTCGGTACAGCCGCGACGGGTCGGCGTTGTAGATCGGGAAGCCGTCATCGTCCTCGCCCAGCTGCGGGCCCAGGAACAGGTCGTTGGCCCTGCCGGCGATGATCTGCGGCCAGCTGATCCGCGACTGGTACTGCGAATGGCTCAACGCCGCTTCGTAATCCCAGTTGCCGGCCAGGTTGCCCTTGAAGCCGGTGGTCACGCTGAAGGTCTTCTGCGTGCTGCGCACCATCGCGTTGCGCAGGCCACCCATTTCCTCGGGTGAGAACTGGCGCTGCCAGAACTCGATTTCGCCGGTGGCTTCGTTGCTGAAGTAGCCCGACTCGTCTCCGTCGGCGGCCATGCGGCCCCACGACGTCACATCGCGCATCAGCGCCAGCGTGTGGTAACCCATCTGCACGTCGGCGAACCACTGCTGGCCGTTGTCGAAGTCATAGCTCAGCGAGGCATAGCCGTTGGCGCCGCGGCGCTTGCTGAGGATGGTGCCGTAGCCGATCGACGCGTCGCTGCCGCAGTAGTAGCCATAGCGGGGGCGGAAGGCATGGTAGGTGCTGCCCTGGTTCTGTCCGCTCAGGGCATCGCAGGTGGCCGCGCCCGGATCCAGGTAGTCATCGTTGTAGTCGGTGCGCAGGTAGGCACGGCGGGCGATGCGCGAGCCCTCGGTCGGCCCGTCCTGGGTCGAATCCTGGATGTCGCGCTCATAGGCCCACAGCGGCGTCTGCGACTGCAGCTCCACGCTGTACACCGCATTGAAGCGGCCCGCGCTGAACCCGCTGGACAGACTCATGTCGAAGGAATCGCCACCGCCTTCACTGGTGGCACCCATGCGCACGTCGACCGTGGTGCCGTCGGCCTTCTTCTTGAGGATGAAGTTGACCACGCCGGCGATCGCGTCCGAACCATAGATGGCCGAGGCGCTGCCGGTCAGTACTTCGATGCGGTCGATCATGCCCAGCGGAATGTTGGACACGTCGGTGAAGTTGCTGCGGCCCTGGAACGGCATCGGGAAATCGGCGATGCGGCGGCCGTTGACCAGCACCAGGGTGTGGTTGGGTCCCAGCCCGCGCAGGTCGACCTGCTGTGCACCCGGCGAGAAGTCGGCGCCGCTGGAGGATTGCTGGCTCTGCGTCTCGCCACCGTTCTGGGTCATTGCCCGCAGCACGTCCGGCACGGTGGTGAAGCCGCTGGAACGGATCTGTTCGGCGTCGATCACCGTGATCGGGGCAGGGCCCTCGACCTGGGCGCGCGGAATGCGTGAGCCGGTGACCTGCACCGCATCGAGCTGCCGTACCGGAGAGGAGGCCGGAGCCTGGGCCGCCGCAGAAGCAGCAAGGCCCATCAACGCCAGCTGGATCGACCACGCCATCGCCTGTCTACGCATGAGAAGTTCCCGGAAGTAATGCCGGCCCGCAGAGGAGGGGCCCATCCCCCATTCAGATTTCCGCAATGGGCGCCGGCATTTAACGCCTTTTTCATGCCCTTGACTACTGATGACCCATCTGGCAAAGAGTGAAAACGCTTGCAGGTCGTTTCTGTTCAGGGAGATCAAGATGCGACGGTTCCATCGAAGGCTGCGTCACGTGCTTGCCGGCCTGGCAGTGCTGGTTCTCCTGGGCTCGCCGCTGGCCGCGTCCGCGCAGGACCTGCAGGGGCCGGGATTCGCCTATTACGAGACCGGCGATCTCGATGCCCCGCGACCGGGGCCGAGGGCGCCGGCGATGATGCTGATGGGCGGCGGAGAGTGGGTGCCGGAGGCGTTCCAGTGGTGGTTGAAGCAGGCCGGCAATGGCCGCGTGCTGATCCTGCGCGCCTCCGGCAGCGACGAGCTGCAGGAGCGTCTGCACCATGACATCGGCGGCACCACCGCCGTGCAGACCCTGGTGTTCGACAGCCGTCGTGGCGCCGACGACCCGGCCGTACTGCGGGTGGTGGCCGCGGCCGACGCCATCTTCATCGCCGGCGGCGACCAGTCGCGCTACATCCGCTTCTGGAAGGGGACCGCACTCAACCGCGCGCTCAATGCCCACGTCCGTGCCGGCAAACCGATCGCCGGCACCAGTGCCGGATTGGCGATCCTCGGTGGCTATGCCTACGGCGCGCTTGACGGTGGCAGCGTCACCTCCGCCGCCGCGCTGGCCGACCCGATGGGCAGCGCGGTGACGATGGACAGTGGCTTCCTGCAGATGCCTTATCTGCAGCGGGTGGTCACCGACACCCACTTCGACCGGCGTGATCGTCTCGGTCGCCTGATCGTGCTCGTCGCCCGTGCCGCGCAGGACAGTGGCGACCCGGACATGATCGGCATCGGCGTGGACGAAGACACCGCGCTGTGCGTGGAGCCTGACGGACGCGCGCAGGTGTACAGCGCCGATGGTCATGGCAGGGTCTGGGTGGTCCGCCCGGGACGTGGCGCGGACCGGCTCACGCAGGGCGAACCGCTGCGTTTCCACGCTGTGCCGGTTACCGTGGTGGCAAGCGGTGGCCGCATGCGGCTGGACGACTTCCAGGCCGACGCCGACTATCACGCAGCGGTCGATGTTGACGGTGGCCGGATTGAACTGATCCGTCGCTGACCGCTGCTGCCGGCCGCGCGCCGGCGCTTCCCTTTGGGCATCTCGTCGAGCCTGCTCGATGCCATCGCTTCCATTTCCGGAGATATCGATGAAGCTTCATCTGGCGCTGTCTGCGCTGCTGTCCCTGCCGTTGCTCGCCCATGCTGCGCCGGATGCGTCGCCCCTGCTGGTCATCCATGGCGGTGCCGGCGTCGAGCGCAAGGATCTGTCCGCCGCCGAGGAGAAGGCGGCACGTGCGGCACTCCGTGCGGCGCTGCTGAAGGGGCATGCCGAGCTGGCAGCCGGTCGCCCTGCACTGGCGGCGGTCACCGCAGCGATCACCGTTCTCGAGGACGATCCCACGTTCAATGCCGGCAAAGGCGCGGTGTTCACCCACGACGGGCGCAACGAGCTGGACGCGGCCGTGATGGATGGCGCCACCCAGGCGGCCGGCGCGGTGGCCGGCGTGCAGCGCGTACGCAACCCGATCCTGCTGGCAACGGCCGTGATGCAGGAATCGAAACACGTGATGATGGTCGGGCAGGGCGCTGAGGCGTTCGCCGTCGAGCAGGGCATGACCCTGGTCGATCCTTCGTACTTCCGCACCGACAAGCGCTGGCAGCAGCTGCAGCGCGCACTGAAGGAGGAGGCCGGCGGCCAGGCCCACGCCGACCTGGAAACGGCCCGGCACTTCGGCACGGTCGGTGCGGTTGCGCTGGATGCGCAGGGGCGCCTGGCAGCGGGGACCTCCACCGGAGGAATGACCAACAAGCGCTACGGGCGCGTCGGCGATTCGCCGATCATCGGCGCCGGCACCTGGGCCGATGCACGCTGTGCGGTGTCGGGAACCGGGTGGGGCGAGTACTACATCCGCACCGCTGCCGCGCACGAGATCTGCGCGCGTATCCGCTACCAGGGCCAGTCGCCGGCGGAGGCGGGCAGGGGCGTGATCAACGAGGCGATTCCGCAGATGGGTGGGGATGGCGGTGCGATCGTGCTCTCCGCCGATGGAAAAGCGGCCACGCCGTTCAACACCCAGGGCATGTATCGCGGCTGGATCGGTGCCGACGGCGTTCCGCATGTGGCGATCTTCGCCGACGAGGCCTTGGCACTGCCCGGGCAATAGGCTTGCGTATCAAAGGGTTTGCGACGCATGTGAAAAAAAGTGAAAAAAAGCGTTGACAGGCCCCCGCTTCATCTCCAGAATTGCGGGCTCACCACCACACACCGCAACGCTTCGGCGGCACGGGATGGGGTTGAAACGGAGGGATACCCAAGCGGCCAACGGGGGCAGACTGTAAATCTGCTGGCTTACGCCTTCGGTGGTTCGAATCCACCTCCCTCCACCAGCTTCACGTTGTGGCACTTCCCGGTGCGGGAGTAGTTCAATGGTAGAACCTCAGCCTTCCAAGCTGATGGTGCGGGTTCGATTCCCGTCTCCCGCTCCATTGAATGAACTTTGAATATTATCGAGTTCATGCCATAATGCAAAACTCGCTCACGTAGCTCAGTCGGTAGAGCACTTCCTTGGTAAGGAAGAGGTCGAAGGTTCGATTCCTTTCGTGAGCACCATCTTCAGCACCACACCAGACGAATTCGAGATAAGCAGCCATGGCCAAGGGTAAGTTCGAGCGCACCAAGCCGCACGTCAACGTCGGCACCATCGGTCACGTCGACCACGGCAAGACCACGCTGACCGCCGCGCTGACCAAGATCGGCGCCGAGCGCTTCGGTGGCGAGTTCAAGGCGTATGACGCCATCGACGCCGCACCGGAAGAAAAGGCTCGTGGCATCACGATCTCGACCGCGCACGTCGAATACGAATCCCCGACCCGTCACTACGCCCACGTTGACTGCCCGGGCCACGCTGACTACGTCAAGAACATGATCACCGGTGCCGCCCAGATGGACGGCGCGATCCTGGTGTGCTCGGCCGCTGACGGCCCGATGCCGCAGACCCGCGAGCACATCCTGCTGTCGCGTCAGGTCGGCGTGCCGTACATCGTGGTGTTCCTGAACAAGGCTGACATGGTCGACGACGCCGAGCTGCTCGAGCTGGTCGAAATGGAAGTGCGCGAACTGCTGAGCAAGTACGAGTTCCCGGGCGACGACACCCCGATCATCTCGGGTTCGGCCCGCCTGGCGCTGGAAGGCGACCAGAGCGAGATCGGCGTGCCGGCGATCCTGAAGCTGGTCGACGCGCTGGACACCTGGATTCCGGAGCCGGAGCGTGCGATCGACAAGCCGTTCCTGATGCCGGTGGAAGACGTGTTCTCGATCTCGGGCCGCGGCACCGTGGTGACCGGTCGTATCGAGCGCGGCGTGATCAAGGTTGGTGACGAAATCGAAATCGTCGGTATCCGTCCGACCCAGAAGACCACCGTGACCGGCGTGGAAATGTTCCGCAAGCTGCTGGACCAGGGCCAGGCAGGCGACAACGCCGGTCTGCTGCTGCGCGGCACCAAGCGTGACGACGTCGAGCGCGGCCAGGTTCTGGCCAAGCCGGGTTCGATCACCCCGCACACCGAGTTCGAAGGCGAAGTGTACGTGCTGTCGAAGGACGAGGGCGGCCGTCACACCCCGTTCTTCAACGGCTACCGCCCGCAGTTCTACTTCCGCACCACCGACATCACCGGCGCTGCCAAGCTGCCGGAAGGCGTGGAAATGGTGATGCCGGGTGACAACGTCAAGATGACCGTGACCCTGATCAACCCGGTCGCGATGGACGAAGGCCTGCGCTTCGCCATCCGCGAAGGTGGCCGCACCGTCGGCGCCGGCGTGGTCTCGAAGATCATCAAGTAAGCCTGCAGTACCGGCGGTTGCATAGCGCTGCCGGTCGCGCGAGTGGCGGGCCGGGAACCTCGGTCCGCCTTCGCCGTCTAAGGGAAGGCAAGTTTCAAAACGTACGCCAGTAGCTCAATTGGCAGAGCAGCGGTCTCCAAAACCGCAGGTTGGGGGTTCGAGTCCCTCCTGGCGTGCCATCTGCCCACCTTATCCAGCGGCTCTTGCCGCTAAAGCAGACACACCGGATGAATAGCAAGATCGAACATTCCAAGGACACCTCCGCCAGCGGTGGAGATATCGTCAAGTACGTTGCCGCATCCCTGCTGGTGCTGGCGGGTCTGTTCGTCTGGTTCTGGTTCTCCGCCGACTCCGGTCGCGCCGCCCAGCTGGGCGCGTGGGCGGGTCAGCTGCGTGCGTTGGCGGTCGTGGTCGGTCTGGTTGGCGGTATCGGCGTGTTCATGCTGACCGGCAAGGGGCGCGACACCCGCGAATTCCTCTCCGAGTCGCGCTTCGAACTGCGCAAGGTGGTCTGGCCGACGCGCCAGGAAGCCGTTCGCATGACCTGGGTCGTGATTGTCGTGGTGCTCATCCTCAGCCTGCTGCTGGGTGGCTTCGACTTCCTGATCCAGAAACTGACTCAGTGGTTCCTGAGCCGCTAAGGAGAATTGCATGAAGCGTTGGTACGTCGTTCACGCCTATTCGGGCTTCGAGAAGTCGGTGGCGCAGGCTCTGCGTGATCGCATCGTCCGTGATGGCATGGAAGAGCGCTTCGGCGACGTCCTGGTTCCGACCGAGGAAGTGATCGAGATGCGCGCCGGCCAGAAGCGCCGGTCCGAGCGCAAGTTCTTCCCGGGTTACGTGCTGGTCCAGATCGAGACCCACGAAGAAGCCGGTATTCCGCGCATCGACAACGAAAGCTGGCACTTGGTCAAGGAAACCCCGCGCGTGATGGGCTTCATCGGCGGTACCGCCGATCGTCCGCTGCCGATTGCCGATTCCGAAGCCGAGTCCATCCTGAACCGCGTTCAGGAAGGTGTCGAGAAGCCGCGTCCGAAGGTGCTGTTCGAGCCGGGCCAGATGGTCCGCGTCACCGATGGTCCGTTCAACGATTTCAATGGTGTGGTCGAAGAAGTCAACTACGAGAAGAGCCGTCTGCGCGTCTCGGTGCTGATCTTCGGTCGTGCCACCCCGGTCGAGCTCGAGTTCGGCCAGGTCGAGAAGCAGACCGGCTGATGCCCGGTGATGCTGCCGGCCACGGGCTGGCAGCCTTCAGGTCGCCCTCCCTGTTCAGACAGGGCGCCCAAAATCTGATATAGTGCGCGGCTCCCCGCTGGGAAGCCAGCAGGACGAGGCCACCGCAAGGTGGCCTTCGGCATGATTTCAAAACGCGATGCCGGGACGCGTGATTCCCGGTCCGATGGGGAGCCTGTTGTCGAAAGGCGCTAGCACCCGGAGAGTACTCACATGGCAAAGAAAGTTGTCGGTTACATCAAGCTGCAGGTGAAGGCCGGTCAGGCCAACCCCTCGCCGCCGGTCGGTCCTGCGCTGGGTCAGCGCGGCCTGAACATCATGGAATTCTGCAAGGCGTTCAACGCTGCCACGCAGAAGCTCGAGCCGGGTCTGCCGGTTCCGGTGATCATCACGGCCTACTCGGACCGTACGTTCACCTTCATCACCAAGAGCACCCCGGCCACCACCCTGCTGAAGAAGGCCGCTGGCATCTCGTCGGGCTCCAAGCGCCCGAACACCGAGAAGGTCGGCAAGGTCACCCGTAAGCAGCTGGAAGAGATCGCCAAGGCGAAGGAACCGGACCTGACTGCCGCCGACCTGGACGCCGCCGTGCGTACCATCGCTGGCTCTGCCCGTTCCATGGGCCTCGTGGTGGAGGGTTAAGAAGATGGCACAGACCAAGCGTGAGAAGGCCATCAAGGCCGCCGTCGTTCCGGGCAAGGCTTACGCCTTCGAGGACGCGATCAACATCCTGAAGAGCGCCACCAAGGCCAAGTTCGTCGAGTCGATCGACGTTGCTGTGCGCCTGGGCGTCGACGCGAAGAAGTCCGACCAGCAGGTCCGTGGCTCCACCGTCCTGCCGGCCGGTACCGGCAAGTCGGTCCGCGTTGCCGTGTTCGCTCCGGCCGGTGCCAAGGCTGATGAAGCCCTGGCCGCTGGCGCCGAAGCCGTCGGCATGGATGACCTGGCCGAGAAGATGCAGGCCGGCGATCTGAACTACGACGTCGTCATCGCGACCCCGGACGCCATGCGCGTTGTCGGTAAGCTGGGCACCGTGCTGGGCCCGCGCGGCCTGATGCCGAACCCGAAGGTCGGCACCGTTTCCCCGAACCCGGGTGAAGCCGTGAAGAACGCCAAGTCGGGCCAGGTCCGTTACCGCACCGACAAGGCTGGCATCATCCACTGCACCATCGGCAAGGCCGACTTCGCCGAAGACGCGCTGAAGTCGAACCTGACCGCGCTGCTGCTGGACCTGATCAAGGCCAAGCCGGCCACCTCGAAGGGCACCTACCTGCAGAAGGTTTCGGTCAGCTCGACGATGGGCCCGGGCGTCACCGTCGACCAGTCGTCGCTGACCCTGAAGTAATTGTTTCAAGCGGTCACGGTACTTTCGGGTGCCGTGACCGTGACATTTGAAGGCATCGCAGGCAGCCCACCGCCTGCGGTAGCCGTCAAAGACCGCAGGCGCGGTCGTGGCAGGGCCGGCGACGGGCACGGAAGCTCGATATGGCAGGGAGTCGCCGCCGGAACAGTCATGAACGCTTAATCGATTCCCCGGAATCACCCTGCGTAGATGGTGCCCTTCTGGAGTTTTTCTGGTTCACGCACGTCTGGGTTTCCCAGGTTGGCCCACTCCAGGTCTAGAACGGCCCACCCCCCGGAACATCATCCTGGTGTTCCCGGCGTCCAGGACGGATGCCGCACAGGACCGCACACGGCAGGAGCCGTAAGCGGAGTTCAATTGGAGGAGTGCAATGGCTCTCAATCTGTCCCAGAAGCAAGAAGTAGTCGCCGAGCTGGCAGACGTCGCCGCCAAGGCCCACTCCTTGATCGCAGCCGAATACGCTGGCACCACGGTCGCCCAGATGACCGCGATGCGCAAGCAGGCTCGTGAAACCGGTGTTTTCTTGAAGGTTGTCAAGAACACCCTGGCTTCGCGCGCCGTTGAAGGCACCGAGTTCGCCGTGGCCCAGGACCAGATGGTTGGTCCGCTGCTGTACGCGTTCTCGCTCGAGGAGCCCGGCGCTGCCGGTCGCCTGATCAAGGAAGCCGCCAAGGGCAACGACAAGCTGAAGGCTAAGGTCGTCGCCATCGGTGGCGAAGTGTTCCCGGCAAGCCACGTCGACGTGCTGGCCTCGCTGCCGACCCGCGATCAGGCCCTGGCCATGCTGGCCCGCGTCCTGACCGAGCCGGTCACGATGTTCGCCCGCGCCATCAAGGCTGTTGGCGAGAAGCAGGGTGGTGGCGAAAGCGCCGCTGCCGAGCCGGCCGCCGAGACCGCCTGAGTTTCGACTTACCGTGGTTCCTGACGGAACCTCAACCCAGAAAATCATCCAAAGGTATTAATCATGTCCCTTACCAACGAACAGATCGTCGACGCCATCGCCGAGAAGTCCCTGATGGAAGTGATGGAGCTGGTCAAGGCCATCGAAGAGAAGTTCGGCGTCTCCGCCGCTGCTCCGGTTGCCGTGGCTGCTGCCGCTGGCCCGGCCGCTGCTGTTGAAGAGCAGACCGAGTTCACCGTCACCCTGAAGTCGGCCGGCGAGAAGAAGGTCGAAGTCATCAAGGCCGTCCGCGCCATCACCGGCCTGGGCCTGAAGGAAGCGAAGGACCTGGCCGAAGCCGGTGGCGTCCTGAAGGAAGGCGCTTCGAAGGACGACGCCGAGAAGATGAAGAAGGACCTGGAAGCTGCTGGCGCGACTGTCGAAGTCAAGTAAGCACTTCCTTTGCATCGTCATCGATTCTCGGCGATGCAGCCAAGGCTGGGGGCGTAAGCCCCCGGCCTTTGGTCGTTGTTGCAGGCCCGCGTACTGCGCGGGTGGAATCAGGCGGTAGAAAGCCCAACACGGGCTGCGGTCAAATCCCGGCACGCCCGCGCATCGCGCGGCAGCAGGGAAGTAGATGCAGACGAGTTGGCAGTTGGAAGTAGCGGGAGAAGGCGTGCTGGTGCCGGCAATACCAGCGACTTCCAACTGACAATTTCAAAGTTCCCTTCAGGGTCGTGGACGCACGGCCCGCACAACAAGGTGGAAGACCTCATGACGTCCTATTCGTTCACCGAAAAGAAGCGTATCCGCAAGGATTTCGGCAAGCAGCGCTCGATTCTCGAAGTGCCGTTCCTGCTCGCGATCCAGGTGGATTCCTACCGTGATTTCCTGCAGGAGAACATCGATCCGGCCAAGCGTGCCGATCATGGCCTGCACGCCGCGCTGAAGTCGGTCTTCCCGATCGCCAGCTACAGCGGCAATGCCGCCCTGGAGTACGTCGGCTACAAGCTGGGCGAGCCGGTCTTCGACGAACGTGAATGCCGCCAGCGCGGCATGAGCTACGGCGCTCCGCTGCGCGTGACCGTGCGCCTGGTGATCTACGACCGCGAGTCGTCGACCAAGGCCATCAAGTACGTGAAGGAGCAGGAGGTCTATCTGGGCGAAATCCCGCTGATGACCGAGAACGGCACCTTCATCGTCAACGGCACCGAGCGCGTCATCGTCTCGCAGCTGCACCGCTCGCCGGGCGTGTTCTTCGACCACGACCGCGGCAAGACCCACAGCTCGGGCAAGCTGCTGTACAGCGCCCGCATCATTCCCTACCGCGGTTCCTGGCTGGACTTCGAGTTCGACCCGAAGGACGCGCTGTTCACCCGTATCGACCGCCGCCGCAAGCTGCCGGTGTCGATCCTGCTGCGCGCGCTTGGCTACAGCAACGAAGAGATGCTGGCCGAGTTCTTCGAGATCAACACCTTCCACATCAACCCGGATGAAGGCGTCCAGCTGGAGCTGGTGCCGGAGCGCCTGCGTGGCGAAACCCTGGGCTTCGACCTCGCCGACGGCGACAAGGTCATCGTGGAAGCCGGCAAGCGCATCACCGCGCGCCACATCAAGCAGCTGGAAGCCTCGGGCATTGCGGCCCTGGCCGTGCCGGACGACTACCTGGTCGGCCGCATCCTGTCGCACGACGTGGTTGATGCCTCGACCGGCGAACTGCTGGCCCAGGCCAATGACGAGATCAGCGAAGAGCAGCTGCAGAACTTCCGCAAGGCAGGCGTCGATGCGGTCGGTACCCTGTGGGTGAACGACCTGGATCGTGGTCCGTACCTGTCCAACACCCTGCGCATCGATCCGACCAAGACCCAGCTGGAAGCACTGGTCGAGATCTACCGCATGATGCGTCCGGGCGAGCCGCCGACCAAGGACGCCGCGCAGAACCTGTTCCACAACCTGTTCTTCACCTTCGAGCGCTACGACCTGTCCGCGGTCGGCCGCATGAAGTTCAACCGTCGCGTGGGCCGCAAGGAAACCACCGGCGAAGCCGTGCTGTACGACAGCAAGTACTTCGGTGAGCGCAACGACGAAGAGTCCAAGCGCCTGGTCGCTGCCCATGGCGACAGCTCCGACATCCTGGACGTGATCAAGGTCCTGACCGAGATCCGCAATGGTCGCGGCGTGGTCGACGACATCGATCATCTGGGCAACCGTCGCGTGCGTTCGGTCGGTGAAATGGCCGAGAACGTGTTCCGCGTCGGCCTGGTCCGCGTCGAGCGCGCGGTCAAGGAACGCCTGTCGATGGCCGAGTCCGAAGGCCTGACGCCGCAGGAACTGATCAACGCCAAGCCGGTCGCTGCCGCCATCAAGGAGTTCTTCGGCTCCTCGCAGCTGTCGCAGTTCATGGATCAGAACAACCCGCTGTCGGAAGTGACCCACAAGCGTCGCGTCTCGGCCCTGGGCCCGGGCGGCCTGACCCGTGAGCGCGCCGGCTTCGAAGTGCGCGACGTGCACCCGACCCACTACGGCCGCGTCTGCACCATCGAAACGCCGGAAGGCCCGAACATCGGCCTGATCAACTCGCTGGCCGTGTACGCCCGCACCAACCAGTACGGTTTCCTCGAGACCCCGTACCGCAAGGTCGTGGACGGCAAGGTCTCCGACGAGATCGAGTTCCTGTCGGCGATCGAGGAAAACGAGTACGTCATCGCCCAGGCCAACGCCCTGACCGATGCCAAGAGCATGCTGACCGAGCAGTTCGTGCCGTGCCGCTACCAGGGCGAGTCGCTGCTGAAGCCGCCGGCGGAGGTCCACTTCATGGACGTCTCGCCGATGCAGACCGTGTCGATCGCGGCCGCGCTGGTGCCGTTCCTGGAGCACGATGACGCCAACCGCGCACTGATGGGCGCGAACATGCAGCGTCAGGCCGTGCCGACCCTGCGTTCGCAGAAGCCGCTGGTCGGCACCGGCATCGAGCGCGCCGTGGCGCGTGACTCCGGTGTGACCGTGAACGCCCGTCGTGGCGGTGAGATCGTGCAGATCGACGCTGCCCGCATCGTGGTCAAGGTGGTCGAGGAAGAGATCGTCGGTGCCACCGACGCCGGCGTCGACATCTACAACCTGGTCAAGTACACCCGTTCCAACCAGAACACCTGCATCAACCAGCGTCCGCTGGTCCAGGTGGGTGACGTCATCGCCCGCGGCGACGTGCTGGCCGACGGTCCGTCCACCGACATCGGCGAACTGGCTCTGGGCCAGAACATGCTGATCGCGTTCATGCCGTGGAACGGCTACAACTTCGAAGACTCCATCCTCCTCTCCGAACGCGTGGTGGAAGAGGATCGCTACACCACGATCCACATCGAAGAGCTGACCTGCGTCGCGCGCGACACCAAGCTGGGGCCGGAGGAAATCTCCGCCGACATCCCGAACGTTTCCGAGCAGGCGCTGAACCGCCTGGACGAGAGCGGCGTGGTGTACATCGGTGCGGAAGTCCGCGCCGGCGACATCCTGGTCGGCAAGGTCACGCCGAAGGGCGAGAGCCAGCTGACCCCGGAAGAGAAGCTGCTGCGCGCGATCTTCGGCGAGAAGGCTTCGGACGTTAAGGACAGCTCGCTGCGCGTTCCGCCGGGCATGGACGGCACCGTCATCGACGTGCAGGTCTTCACCCGCGACGGCATCGAGAAGGACAAGCGTGCGCGCCAGATCGAAGAGTCGGAGATCAAGCGCGTCAAGAAGGACTTCGACGACCAGTTCCGCATCCTGGAAGCCGCCATCTACAT
This sequence comes from Stenotrophomonas sp. 112478_Sma, assembly GCF_056479905.1. Lineage (NCBI taxonomy): Bacteria > Pseudomonadati > Pseudomonadota > Gammaproteobacteria > Lysobacterales > Lysobacteraceae > Stenotrophomonas > Stenotrophomonas sp. 112478_Sma. The sequence continues at coordinate 794,710 of NZ_CM151072.1, forward strand.
GCGTCTGCGTTCGCAGATCGTCGGCAAGGTGGTCAACGGCGGTGCCGGCCTAAAGAAGGGTGACGTCATCACCGACGCGTACCTGGACGGCCTGAAGAAGGCTGACTGGTTCGTGCTGCGCATGAAGGACGAGGACGCTTCGGAAGCCATCGAGCGCGCCCAGAAGCAGATCCAGGCGCACGAGAAGGAATTCGAGCGTCGCTTCGCCGACAAGCGCGGCAAGATCACCGCAGGCGACGACCTGGCTCCGGGCGTGCTGAAGATGGTCAAGGTGTTCCTGGCCGTGAAGCGCCGCATCCAGCCGGGCGACAAGATGGCGGGTCGCCACGGCAACAAGGGTGTGGTGTCCAACGTGGTGCCGGTCGAGGACATGCCGTACATGGCCTCGGGCGAAACCGTGGACATCGTGCTGAACCCGCTGGGCGTGCCGTCGCGTATGAACATCGGCCAGATCCTGGAAGTGCACCTGGGTTGGGCCGCCAAGGGCCTGGGCCGCAAGATCCAGGCGATGCTGGAAGCCCAGGCGGCCGTTGCCGACCTGCGCCGGTTCCTGGACGACATCTACAACCACGATGACACCAACGTGGCCAACCGTGTCGACCTGTCGCAGTTCAGCGACGAGGAGCTGCTGCGCCTGGCCCGTAACCTCACCGACGGCGTGCCGATGGCCACCCCGGTGTTCGACGGTGCCACCGAAGCGGAAATCAAGCGCATGCTGGAACTGGCCGATCTGCCGAGCAGTGGCCAGACCCAGCTGTACGACGGCCGCACCGGTGAAGCGTTCGATCGCCACACCACCGTGGGTTACATGCACTACCTGAAGCTGAACCACCTGGTCGACGACAAGATGCACGCGCGTTCGACCGGTCCGTACTCGCTCGTCACCCAGCAGCCGCTGGGCGGCAAGGCGCAGTTCGGTGGCCAGCGCTTCGGTGAAATGGAAGTCTGGGCGCTGGAAGCCTACGGCGCGGCCTACACCCTGCAGGAAATGCTGACGGTGAAGTCCGATGACGTGCAGGGCCGCAACCAGATGTACAAGAACATCGTCGACGGTGAGCACGAGATGGTCGCGGGCATGCCGGAATCCTTCAACGTGCTCGTGAAGGAAATCCGCTCGCTGGCCATCAACATGGAACTGGAAGACAACTGATCCATGCCGGCGCGGCGGCTCTCTCCGCCGCGCCGCTGGCAGTGACCTGAAAGCCCATCGACACAGCATTCCTCCTTCTGGAGAACACCATGAAAGACCTGCTCAATCTCTTCAACCAGCAGCGCCAGACGCTGGACTTCGACGCGATCAAGATCGCGCTGGCTTCGCCGGACCTGATCCGCTCGTGGTCCTTCGGCGAAGTGAAGAAGCCGGAAACCATCAACTACCGTACCTTCAAGCCGGAACGCGACGGCCTGTTCTGCGCCGCCATCTTCGGCCCGGTCAAGGACTACGAGTGCCTGTGCGGCAAGTACAAGCGCATGAAGCACCGCGGCGTGGTCTGCGAGAAGTGCGGCACTGAAGTGACCCTGGCCAAGGTGCGCCGCGAGCGCATGGGCCACATCGACCTGGCCTCGCCGGTCGCGCACATCTGGTTCCTCAAGTCGCTGCCGTCGCGCATCGGCCTGATGCTGGACATGACCCTGCGCGACATCGAGCGCGTGCTGTACTTCGAAGCCTACGTGGTGACCGAGCCGGGCCTGACCGCCCTGGAGCGCCGCCAGCTGCTGACCGAAGAACAGTACCTGCAGGCCCGCCAGGAGCACGGTGACGACTTCGACGCCGCCATGGGCGCCGAGGCCGTGTACGAACTGCTGCGCACGATCGACCTGCAGTCGGAGATGACCCGCCTGCGCGAGGAGATCGCCGCGACCGGTTCGGAAACCAAGCTGAAGCGACTGACCAAGCGCATCAAGCTGATCGAGGCCTTCCTGGAGTCGGGCAACCGTCCGGAATGGATGGTGATGACCGTGCTGCCGGTGCTGCCGCCGGACCTGCGTCCGCTGGTGCCGCTGGACGGTGGCCGCTTCGCGACCTCCGACCTGAACGACCTGTACCGCCGCGTCATCAACCGCAACAACCGCCTGCGCCGCCTGCTCGAACTGAGCGCGCCGGACATCATCGTGCGCAATGAAAAGCGCATGCTGCAGGAATCGGTCGATGCGCTGCTGGACAACGGTCGCCGTGGCCGTGCCATCACCGGCACCAACAAGCGCCCGCTGAAGTCGCTGGCCGACATGATCAAGGGCAAGCAGGGTCGCTTCCGTCAGAACCTGCTGGGCAAGCGCGTGGACTACTCGGGCCGTTCGGTCATCGTGGTCGGTCCGTACCTGCGCCTGCACCAGTGCGGCCTGCCGAAGAAGATGGCGCTGGAGCTGTTCAAGCCGTTCGTGTTCGCCAAGCTGCAGCGTCGTGGCCTGGCCACCACCATCAAGGCCGCCAAGAAGCTGGTCGAGCGCGAAGAAGCCGAAGTCTGGGACATCCTGGAAGAGGTCATCCGCGAGCATCCGGTGATGCTGAACCGCGCGCCGACCCTGCACCGTCTGGGCATCCAGGCGTTCGAGCCGGTGCTGATCGAAGGCAAGGCCATCCAGCTGCATCCGCTGGTCTGCACCGCGTTCAACGCCGACTTTGACGGTGACCAGATGGCCGTCCACGTGCCGCTCTCGCTGGAAGCCCAGCTGGAAGCGCGTGCGCTGATGATGTCGACCAACAACATCCTGTCGCCGGCCAACGGCGAGCCGATCATCGTGCCGTCGCAGGACGTCGTGCTGGGTCTGTACTACATGACCCGCTCGCTGGAGAACAAGAAGGGCGAGGGCATGGCCTTCGCCAACATCGCCGAAGTCAAGCGCGCCTACGACAACCGCGTGGTGGAACTGCACGCCAAGGTCAAGGTCCGCATCACCGAGGTGGTGACCGACGAGGAAGGCAACAAGCAGAACAAGACCTCGATCGTGGATACCACGATCGGTCGCGCCCTGCTGGCTGAAATCCTGCCGGAAGGCCTGCCGTTCGCGCTGGCCAACACCGAGCTGACCAAGAAGAACATCTCGCGCCTGATCAACTCCAGCTACCGTCAGCTGGGTCTGAAGGACACGGTCGTGTTCGCCGACAAGCTGATGTACACCGGCTTCGCCTACGCAACCCGCGCCGGCGTGTCGATCGGTATCGACGACATGCTGATCCCGGACGAAAAGCGCGGCATCCTCACCGAGGCCGAAGCCGAAGTGCTGGAAATCCAGGAGCAGTACCAGTCGGGTCTGGTCACCGCTGGCGAGCGCTACAACAAGGTGGTCGACATCTGGTCGCGCACCAACGAGCGCATCGCCAAGGCGATGATGGACACCATCGGTACCGAGAAGGTCGTCAATGCCAAGGGTGAGACCATCGATCAGAAGTCGATGAACTCGCTGTACATCATGGCCGACTCCGGTGCACGAGGCAGCCAGGCGCAGATCCGTCAGCTGGCCGGCATGCGCGGCCTGATGGCCCGCCCGGACGGCTCGATCATCGAGACGCCCATCAAGGCGAACTTCCGCGAAGGCCTGAACGTGCAGGAGTACTTCAACTCCACCCACGGTGCCCGTAAGGGTCTGGCCGATACCGCGCTGAAGACCGCGAACTCGGGTTACCTGACCCGTCGACTGGTCGACGTGGCGCAGGACGTGGTGATCACCGAGGTGGATTGCGGTACCACCGAAGGCCTGATCATGACCCCGATCGTGGAAGGCGGTGACGTGGTCGAGCCGCTGAAGGACCGCGTGCTGGGTCGCGTGGTTGCCGAGGACGTGTTCCTGCCGGGCAACGACGAAGATCCGATCGTCACCCGCAACACCCTGCTGGACGAGCAGTGGGTCGCCAAGCTGGAAGATGCCGGCGTGCAGAGCATCAAGGTGCGTTCGACGATTTCGTGCGAATCGGCCTTCGGTGTCTGCGCTCGCTGCTACGGCCGCGATCTGGCCCGTGGCCATCTGGTCAACATCGGTGAAGCGGTCGGCGTCATCGCCGCCCAGTCCATCGGTGAGCCGGGTACCCAGCTGACCATGCGTACCTTCCACATCGGTGGTGCGGCGTCGCGAGCTGCTGCGGTCGACAACATCACCGTCAAGACCACCGGCTCGGTCAAGTTCAGCAACCTCAAGTCGGTCGAGCATGCCAACGGCTCGCTGGTGGCAGTGTCGCGCTCGGGCGAAATCTCGGTGCTCGATGCCCACGGCCGTGAGCGTGAGCGCTACAAGCTGCCGTACGGTGCGACCATCACGTCCAAGGACGGCGATGCGATCAAGGCTGGCCAGACCGTGGCCAACTGGGATCCGCATAACCACCCGATCGTGTCGGAAGTGGCCGGCTTCATCCGCTTCATCGACTTCGTCGACGGCATCACCGTCATCGAGAAGACCGACGAGCTGACCGGCCTGGCCTCGCGCGAAATCACCGATCCGAAGCGTCGTGGTACCCAGGCCAAGGACCTGCGCCCGATCGTGCGCATCGTCGACGCCAAGGGCAACGACCTGTCGATCCCGGGCACCGATCTGCCGGCGCAGTACCTGCTGCCGCCGCGCTCGATCGTCAACCTGCAGGATGGCGCCCCGGTGGGCGTGGGTGACGTCGTCGCCAAGATCCCGCAGGAAGCCTCGAAGACCCGCGACATCACCGGTGGTCTGCCGCGCGTGGCCGACCTCTTCGAAGCGCGCAAGCCGAAGGATCCGGCGGTGCTGGCCGAGCGTTCGGGCATCATCAGCTTCGGCAAGGACACCAAGGGCAAGCAGCGCCTGATCATCAAGGACACCGATGGTTCGGAGCACGAAGAGCTGATTCCGAAGTACCGCCAGGTCATCGTGTTCGAAGGCGAGCATGTCACCAAGGGTGAAACCATCGTTGACGGCGAGCCGAGCCCGCAGGACATCCTGCGCCTGCTGGGTGTCGAACCGCTGGCGGCCTACCTGGTCAAGGAAATCCAGGACGTGTACCGCCTGCAGGGCGTGAAGATCAACGACAAGCACATCGAGGTGATCACCCGCCAGATGCTGCGCAAGGTCGAGATCACCGATCAGGGCAGCAGCAAGTTCCTGAACGGCGAGCAGGTCGAACGCCAGCGCGTTATCGAGGAGAATGCCCGCCTGTCGACCCGCAACGAGCTGCCGGCGCGGTTCGATCCGGTCCTGCTGGGCATCACCAAGGCCTCGCTGGCCACCGAGTCGTTCATCTCGGCGGCGTCGTTCCAGGAGACCACCCGCGTGCTGACCGAAGCGGCCGTGCGCGGCACCTCGGACAACCTGCGTGGCCTGAAGGAAAACGTCATCGTCGGCCGTCTGATTCCGGCCGGTACCGGTCTGGCGTACCACAGCCAGCGCCGTCGTGGCGCGTCCGGCCTCACCGAGTCGGAGATGCAGACCCTGGCCGGCACCCCGGCGGCGGTCGAGGCTCCGGCAGTGGAAGCCGAGACCGAACAGGCTGCGGGCGAGGAATGAGGTGACCGGTCCGGCCGCAAGGCCGGACCCACCTTTGCGGTAACGCCCGGGGACATGCCCGGGCGGGCTTGAAGGGCAGGGCGGCGCAGGCCGTCCGACCTGGCTGTAGCGGCAGGCGGCTCCATCCGTGGAGGGCCGGTCGAACCTGAACGGGGTACATGGAGGCCCCCCAGTAACGTTCCGGGATCAGGGACGGGCTTGACAGGACGCGTTTGACGTCGTTCCTGGCAGGTTGCTACAATCGTCTGTCTCAGCAGGCCAGAATTTTGGCCTGCTTTAACATTTCCGCATCTCTGGCCGGATTTTCCGGCCACCAATCAGAAGAACCTACTGATGGCGACGATCAACCAGCTGGTCCGCAAGCCGCGGCAAGCGACCACCTACAAGAGTGCCTCGCCGGCGCTCGACAAGTGCCCGCAGCGCCGTGGCGTCTGCACCCGTGTCTACACCACCACTCCGAAGAAGCCGAACTCGGCCCTTCGCAAGGTTGCCAAGGTCCGCCTGACCAACCAGGAAGAAGTGATTTCCTACATCGGTGGTGAAGGCCACAACCTGCAGGAGCACTCCGTGGTCCTGATCCGCGGCGGTCGCGTCAAGGACCTGCCGGGTGTGCGTTACCACACCGTTCGTGGCTCGCTCGACGCCGCCGGCGTTGCCAAGCGTCGCCAGGCCCGTTCCAAGTACGGCGCCAAGCGTCCGAAGGCCTAAGGAGAGAGCACTATGTCGCGTAAGGGTAATACTCCGCAGCGTTCCGTCCTGCCCGATCCGAAGCACGGAAGCGAAACCATCGCCCGCTTCATCAACATGGTCATGCAGAGCGGCAAGAAGTCCGTCGCCGAAAAGATCGTGTACGGCGCCATGGACGTGATCACCGAGAAGAACAGCAGCGCCAACGCCATCGAGCTGGTACAGAAGGCGCTGGACAACGTCGCTCCGGCGGTCGAAGTCAAGTCGCGTCGCGTCGGCGGTGCCACCTACCAGGTGCCGGTCGAAGTGCGTGCCTCGCGCAAGATGGCTCTGGCCATGCGCTGGCTGATCGACTCCGCGCGCAAGCGTGGTGAGAACACCATGCCGAAGAAGCTGGCTGCTGAACTGATCGACGCCTCGGAAAACCGTGGTGGCGCCATCAAGAAGCGCGAAGAAACCCACCGCATGGCCGAAGCCAACAAGGCATTCGCCCACTACCGCTGGTGAGTTTGACGGCCTTGCAAAACAGGCAGGGCAGCACCACCTAGGTGCTGCCTCGCGGTCCCAGAAGGACTGCGCCAACCCGAAGGCCGCCGAAAGGCGGCGTTCGGCCATCCGAAATCCAAGAAATCTGAGAGGCTCCCCGTGGCCCGTTCCACTCCCATCGAGCGTTACCGTAACTTCGGCATCATGGCTCACATCGATGCCGGCAAGACCACCACGTCCGAGCGCATCCTGTTCTACACCGGCAAGAGCCACAAGATCGGTGAAGTGCATGACGGCGCCGCCACCATGGACTGGATGGAGCAGGAGCAGGAGCGTGGCATCACGATCCAGTCCGCTGCCACCACCGCGTTCTGGAAGGGCATGGACAAGTCCCTGCCGGAGCATCGCTTCAACATCATCGACACCCCCGGGCACGTCGACTTCACCATCGAAGTGGAGCGCTCGCTGCGCGTGCTCGACGGTGCGGTGTTCGTGCTGTGTGCCGTCGGTGGCGTGCAGCCGCAGTCGGAAACCGTGTGGCGCCAGGCCAACAAGTACCACGTGCCGCGCATCGCGTTCGTCAACAAGATGGACCGTACCGGTGCCAACTTCCAGAAGGTCGTCGGCCAGCTGAAGGCCAAGCTGGGCGCGGTTGCCGTGCCGATGCAGCTGCCGATCGGCGCTGAAGACAACTTCAAGGGCGTCGTCGACCTGCTGAAGATGAAGGCCATCCACTGGGATGAAGCCTCGCAGGGCATGAAGTTCGAGTACAGCGACATCCCGGCTGAACTGCAGGCAGCTGCTGAAGAAGCCCGCCAGTTCATGGTCGAGACCGCTGCCGAAGCCAGCGAAGAGCTGATGGAGAAGTACCTGGGCGGCGAAGAGCTGGCCGAGGCTGAAATCATCAACGCGCTGCGTACCCGCACCCTGGCCACCGAGATCGTGCCGATGTACTGCGGCTCGGCGTTCAAGAACAAGGGCGTGCAGGCCATGCTGGACGGCGTGATCCAGCTGCTGCCGTCGCCGGTCGATGTGCCGGACGTGAAGGGCGTGGACGTCGACGACGATACCGTCGAGATGACCCGCAAGTCGGATGACAAGGCGCCGTTCTCGTCGCTGGCCTTCAAGATCATCACCGACCCGTTCGTCGGCGCGCTGACCTTCTTCCGCGTCTACTCGGGCACGCTGAACGGTGGTGACACCGTGCTGAACTCGGTGAAGGGCAAGAAGGAGCGCATCGGCCGCATCCTGCAGATGCACTCGAACAACCGCGAGGAAATCAAGGAAGTTCTGGCGGGTGACATCGCTGCGGCCGTGGGCCTGAAGGACACCACTACCGGTGACACCCTGTGCGCCGTGGACGCCCCGATCATCCTGGAGCGCATGACGTTCCCGGAGCCGGTGATCTCGATGGCCGTCGAGCCGAAGACCAAGTCGGACCAGGAAAAGATGGGTCTGGCCCTGGGTCGTCTGGCGCAGGAAGATCCGTCGTTCCGCGTCAAGACCGACGAAGAATCCGGCCAGACCATCATCTCCGGCATGGGCGAGCTGCACCTGGACATCATCGTCGACCGCCTGAAGCGCGAGTTCAACGTTGAAGCCAACGTCGGTGCGCCGCAGGTGGCCTACCGCGAAACGATCACCCTGGCCGACGTCAAGTCGGACTACAAGCACGCCAAGCAGTCCGGTGGTAAGGGTCAGTACGGTCACGTCGTGATCGAGCTGTCGCCGATCACCGCTGAAGACCGTGCCGATCCGAAGCTGGCTCCGGCCATCAAGGACGACTTCCTGTTCATCAACGACATCACCGGCGGCGTGATCCCGAAGGAATTCATTCCGTCGGTCGAGAAGGGCCTGCGCGAAACCATCACCAGCGGCCCGCTGGCTGGCTTCCCGGTCGTGGATGTCAAGGTGAAGCTGGTGTTCGGTTCGTACCACGACGTCGACTCCTCGGAAATGGCGTTCAAGCTGGCTTCGTCGATGGCCTTCAAGCAGGGCTTCGCCAAGGCCAAGCCGGTGCTGCTGGAGCCGATCATGAAGGTCGAGATCGTGACCCCGGAGGATTACCAGGGTGACGTGATGGGCGACGTCAGCCGTCGTCGCGGCGTGCTGCAGGGTTCCGACACCACCGGTGACGGTTCGGCCAGCATCATCAACGCGATGATCCCGCTGGGTGAAATGTTCGGCTACGCCACTGCGCTGCGTTCGCAGACCCAGGGCCGCGCCACCTTCACCATGGAATTCGATCACTACGAGCCGGCTCCGACCAACATCGCCGAAGCCGTCATGAAGAAGGGCTGAGCCTCGCTCAGCCTCTCTTGAAACCACTTACGAACAATCAAGGTATATAACAATGGCAAAGGGTAAGTTCGAGCGCACCAAGCCGCACGTCAACGTCGGCACCATCGGTCACGTCGACCACGGCAAGACCACGCTGACCGCCGCGCTGACCAAGATCGGCGCCGAGCGCTTCGGTGGCGAGTTCAAGGCGTATGACGCCATCGACGCCGCACCGGAAGAAAAGGCTCGTGGTATCACGATCTCGACCGCGCACGTCGAATACGAATCCCCGACCCGTCACTACGCCCACGTTGACTGCCCGGGCCACGCTGACTACGTCAAGAACATGATCACCGGTGCTGCCCAGATGGACGGCGCGATCCTGGTGTGCTCGGCCGCTGACGGCCCGATGCCGCAGACCCGCGAGCACATCCTGCTGTCGCGTCAGGTCGGCGTGCCGTACATCGTGGTGTTCCTGAACAAGGCTGACATGGTCGACGACGCCGAGCTGCTCGAGCTGGTCGAAATGGAAGTGCGCGAACTGCTGAGCAAGTACGAGTTCCCGGGCGACGACACCCCGATCATCTCGGGTTCGGCCCGCCTGGCGCTGGAAGGCGACCAGAGCGAGATCGGCGTGCCGGCGATCCTGAAGCTGGTCGACGCGCTGGACACCTGGATTCCGGAGCCGGAGCGTGCGATCGACAAGCCGTTCCTGATGCCGGTGGAAGACGTGTTCTCGATCTCGGGCCGCGGCACCGTGGTGACCGGTCGTATCGAGCGCGGCGTGATCAAGGTTGGTGACGAAATCGAAATCGTCGGTATCCGTCCGACCCAGAAGACCACCGTGACCGGCGTGGAAATGTTCCGCAAGCTGCTGGACCAGGGCCAGGCAGGCGACAACGCCGGTCTGCTGCTGCGCGGCACCAAGCGTGACGACGTCGAGCGCGGCCAGGTTCTGGCCAAGCCGGGTTCGATCACCCCGCACACCGAGTTCGAAGGCGAAGTGTACGTGCTGTCGAAGGACGAGGGCGGCCGTCACACCCCGTTCTTCAACGGCTACCGCCCGCAGTTCTACTTCCGCACCACCGACATCACCGGCGCTGCCAAGCTGCCGGAAGGCGTGGAAATGGTGATGCCGGGTGACAACGTCAAGATGACCGTGACCCTGATCAACCCGGTCGCGATGGACGAAGGCCTGCGCTTCGCCATCCGCGAAGGTGGCCGCACCGTCGGCGCCGGCGTGGTCTCGAAGATCATCAAGTAATCTGTTAGACTCTGCGCCCCGATGTTGCCTGGGTAGGGCATCGGGGCGTATCAAAATGGGAAAGCAGGCACAGGATGTGCCTTGTGTTCCCCGGACCAGGAAGGGTCAAGGCCATTCAGGCGGCGTCAACAGGAGACTGTTGACAGCTGCCTGGCGTGCCATTATGCTTCTACGTCTGGGCAGGCCGGGAAACTGGTCTGCCTACGTTTTTGAGGTCTACGGATTGACCTTGTCGGCCTGCAGGAGTGCGGGCCGTCCGTATGCAGGAATTTCATGGGGCAAAGCAACCCAGAGGCTTTGTCTGTCGCTCTTTTAACGAAGGAACCTACCGCCATGGCGGACCAAAAGATCCGGATCCGGCTGAAAGCGTTCGATCATCGTCTGATCGACCGTTCGGCCAGCGAGATCGTTGAAACGGCAAAGCGGACCGGCGCGCAAGTGCGTGGCCCGATCCCGCTGCCGACCAAGATCGAGCGTTACACCGTTCTCGTTTCCCCGCACGTCGACAAGGACGCGCGTGACCAGTACGAGACCCGCACGCACAAGCGCGTGCTCGATATCGTTGACCCGAATGACAAGACCGTGGACGCGCTGATGAAGCTCGAACTGGCTGCCGGCGTCGACGTTCAGATCAAGCTGACCTGAGGACTACGACCATGACGAAGAAGTATTCGTTGGGCTTCGTGGGCCGCAAGGCCGGCATGAGCCGCGTGTTCACCGAAGATGGTCGTTCCATCCCGGTGACCCTGATCGAAGCCACCCCGAACCGCATCGCGCAGATCAAGACCGTCGAAACCGACGGCTACAGCGCCGTGCAGGTGACCGTCGGCGCGCGTCGCGCTGCCCTGGTCAACAAGCCGGAAGCCGGCCACTTCGCCAAGGCGAAGGTGGAAGCGGGTCGTGGCCTGTGGGAATTCCGCGTTGAAGACGCGCAGCTCGGCGATTTCGCCGTCGGCGGCGAAGTCAAGGCGGACATCTTCGAAGTCGGCCAGATCGTCGACGTCCAGGGTGTCACCAAGGGTAAGGGTTTCCAGGGCACCATCAAGCGCCACAACTTCCGTATGGGCGATGCAACCCACGGTAACTCGCTGTCGCATCGCGCGCCGGGTTCGCTGGGTCAGCGCCAGACCCCGGGTCGCGTTTTCCCGGGCAAGAAGATGTCGGGCCACATGGGCGCGGTGCAGCAGAGCACCCAGAACCTGGAAGTGGTCAAGGTCGACGTCGAGCGCGGTCTGATTGCGGTTCGCGGCGCCGTTCCTGGCGCGGCGGGTGGCGATGTGATCGTCCGTCCGGCGAGCAAGGCATAAGGAGAGATGACGATGGAACTCGTTATCACGGGTAGCAACAACAAGGTCTCGGTCTCCGACGCCGTGTTCGGTCGCGATTTCAGCGAAGATCTGGTCCACCAGGTCGTCGTTGCTTACCGCAACGCCGGTCGCGCCGGCACCAAGGCACAGAAGACTCGCTCCGAAGTGGCTGGTACCACCAAGAAGTCGAAGAAGCAGAAGGGCGGCGGCGCGCGTCATGGCGCACTGACGGCTCCGATCTTCGTCGGCGGCGGTGTCACCTTCGCGGCCAAGCCGCGCAGCTTCGAGCAGAAGGTCAATCGTAAGCAGTACCGTGCCGCCATGTGCGCGATCCTGTCCGAGCTGAACCGTCAGGGCCGTCTGACCATCGTGGAGGCCTTCGATGTCGAAGCGACCAGCACGAAGGGTCTGATCGCCAAGCTGGCCGGCCTGGAAGTGGGCAAGCGCCCGCTGATCGTCACCGAGGAAGCCTCCGAGCACCTGTACCTGTCCGCCCGCAATCTGCCGTACGTGCAGGTGCGTGATGTGCAGGGCCTGGACCCGGTGTCGCTGGTCGGTGCCGACACGGTCGTCATCACCGCTGACGCGGTCAAGAAGGTCGAGGAGTGGCTGGCATGAACAGCAACGAAAAAATCTTCAGCGTGCTGCGTGCCCCGCGTGTCTCCGAAAAGACCGCGCGCCTGCAGGAACTCTCCAACCAGTATGTCTTCGAAGTTTCGAACGAAGCCACCAAGGCCGATGTAAAGGCCGCGGTTGAGCAGCTGTTCGACGTCAAGGTCGAAGCCGTCAACGTGGTCAACGTCAAGGGCAAGAACAAGTCCTTCCGTAACCGTGCTGGCCGCCGCGGCGATTGGCGCAAGGCGTACGTTCGCCTGGCCGATGGCCAGTCGATCGATGTAACGGCCAAGGCCTGAGGTACATCCCATGCCATTGATGAAATTCAAGCCCACTTCCCCCGGCCGCCGTTCGGCCGTGCGCGTGGTTACGCCCGACCTGCACAAGGGTGCTCCGCACGCTGCGCTGGTCGAGTCGCAGAGCCGCTCGGGTGGTCGTAACCACCACGGCCGCATCACCACCCGTCACGTCGGTGGTGGCCACAAGCAGCACTACCGCATCATCGACTTCAAGCGCAACAAGCTGGGCATCCCGGCGCGCGTGGAACGCATCGAATACGATCCGAACCGCACCGCCCATATCGCCCTGCTGTGCTACGTCGACGGCGAGCGTCGCTACATCATCGCCCCGAAGGGCCTGAAGGCCGGTGATCAGGTGATCGCTGGTTCGGATGCCCCGATCAAGGCGGGCAACACCCTGCCGCTGCGCAACATCCCGGTCGGTACCACCATCCACTGCATCGAGCTGAAGCCGGGCAAGGGCGCTCAGATCGCCCGCGCTGCAGGTGCTGCCGTGCAGCTGGTCGCCCGTGAAGGCGTCTACGCCACCCTGCGTCTGCGCTCGGGTGAAATGCGTAAGGTTCCGGTCGAGTGCTGCGCCACCATCGGCGAAGTCGGCAACGACGAGCACAGCCTGGAAAAGCTGGGCAAGGCCGGTGCCAAGCGCTGGCGCGGCGTCCGCCCGACCGTTCGTGGTGCTGCCATGAACCCGGTTGACCACCCGCACGGTGGTGGTGAGGCCAAGGCCGGCCAGGGTAACCCGCATCCGGTCACCCCGTGGGGTGTCCCGACCAAGGGTTACAAGACGCGCCATAACAAGCGCACTCAGCAGTTCATCGTCCGCGATCGTAGGGGCTAATCGACCATGGCACGTTCACTCAAGAAGGGCCCGTTCGTCGATCACCACCTCGTCAAGAAGGTGGAGGCCGCTGCGGGCAGCAAGAAGCCGATCAAGACCTGGTCGCGCCGTTCGATGATCCTGCCTGACATGGTAGGCATCACCATTGCCGTGCATAACGGCAAGAACCACATCCCGGTTCTCGTCAACGAGAACATGGTCGGCCACAAGCTCGGCGAATTTGCCATCACCCGGACCTTCAAGGGTCACGGTGGTGACAAGAAGTCGGGCAAGTAAGGAGAGATGACAATGGAAGCGAAAGCCATCCTGCGCACTGCGCGCATCTCCCCGCAGAAGGCTCGCCTGGTCGCTGACCAGGTGCGCGGTCTGCCGGCCGAACGTGCGGTCAATCTGCTGAAGTTCTCGGACAAGAAGGCTGCCCACCTGATCAAGAAGGTGGTGGAGTCGGCTATTGCCAACGCTGAGAACAACCAGGGCGCCGACGTCGACGAGCTGAAGGTTCAGACCATCATGGTTGATGAAGGTCCGACCCTGAAGCGTTTCATGGCGCGGGCGAAAGGCCGCGGTACCCGCATCCTCAAGCGCACCAGCCACATCACTGTGGTTGTGGGCGCCGGCAAGTAAGCGGATAAGGAAAAGACCATGGGTCATAAAGTTCATCCGATTGGTATCCGTCTCGGTATTTCCAAGGACTGGAACTCCAAGTGGTACGCCAACAAGGCCGAGTTCGCTGGTTACCTGGCAGCCGACCTGAAAGTTCGCGAAATGCTGCGCAAGAAGCTGGCTCAGGCCGGCATCAGCAAGATCCTGATCGAGCGTCCGGCCAAGACCGCGCGCGTGACGATCCACACCGCCCGTCCGGGCGTGGTGATCGGCAAGCGTGGTGAGGACATCGAGAAGCTGCGCAAGGAAGTGAGCGAGATGATGGGCGTTCCGGCGCACATCAACGTCACCGAAGTGCGCAAGCCGGAACTGGACGCGCAGCTCGTTGCCGAGTCGATCGCCCAGCAGCTGGAGCGTCGCATCATGTTCCGCCGCGCAATGAAGCGCTCGGTGGGCAACGCGATGCGCCTGGGTGCCCTGGGCATCAAGGTCAACGTGGGTGGCCGCCTCAACGGTGCTGAAATCGCCCGTTCGGAGTGGTACCGCGAAGGCCGCGTGCCGCTGCACACCCTGCGTGCCGACATCGACTATGGCTTCGCTGAAGCCAAGACGACCTACGGCATCATCGGCATCAAGGTCTGGATCTACAAGGGCGAGGTCTTCGATTTCTCCCAGGTTGGCCAGGAAAAGCAGGACGACACCCCGTCGCGCAACGATCGTCACGATCGCGGCGACCGTGGTGACCGTCAGCGCCCGGCCCGTGAAGCGAGGTAACGACAATGTTGCAACCCAAGCGAACCAAGTACCGCAAGGTACACAAGGGCCGTAACGAAGGCCTGAGCTGGAGCGCCAACGCTGTCAGCTTCGGCGAATACGGCCTGAAGGCAACCGCACACGGTCAGCTGACCGCGCGTCAGATCGAAGCGGCTCGCCGCTCGATCAGCCGCTACGTCAAGCGCGGCGGCAAGATGTGGATCCGCGTGTTCCCCGACAAGCCCATCACCAAGAAGCCCATCGAAGTTCGAATGGGTTCGGGTAAGGGTAACGTGGAATACTGGGTGGCCCAGATCCAGCCCGGCCGCATGATCTATGAAATCGAGGGTGTTTCCGAGGAAGTGGCTCGCGAGGCGTTCCGCCTGGCCGCCGCCAAGCTCTCGGTCACCACCACTTTCGTGACCCGTACGGTGCGCTGATGGATATCAAAACTCTCCGTGAAAAGTCGGCTGACGAACTCAAGGCCCACCTGATCGACCTGCGTAAGGAACAGTTCTCTGTCCGTATGCAGCAGGTCACCGGCCAGCTGCCGAAGACCCACGACATCCGCCGGGTCCGTCGCGAGATTGCTCGCGTCAAGACCCTGCTCGGCAGCACGAAGTAAGGATGGCCGCTATGAGCGACAATACTGAAAACAAGACGCTGCGCACGGTCGAAGGCCGTGTCGTCAGCAACAAGATGGACAAGACGGTTACCGTCCTGGTTGAGCGTCAGGTCAAGCACGCACTGTACGGCAAGTACATCAAGCGCTCGACGAAGCTGCACGCCCACGATGCCGACAACGCCTGCAAGGAAGGCGATGTCGTCCGCGTGACCGAGATTGCTCCGATGTCCAAGACCAAGAACTGGCGCGTGGTGGAAGTCATCACGCGTGCGGCTGAATAAGGAGTCTGAATCATGATCCAGATGCAGAGCTACCTTGACGTCGCGGACAATTCGGGTGCCAAGCAGGTGATGTGCTTCAAGGTGCTGGGTGGTTCCAAGCGCCGTTACGCCGGCATCGGCGACATCATCAAGGTCACCGTGAAGGATGCGATTCCGCGCGGCAAGGTCAAGAAGGGTGAAGTGTATGACGCCGTCGTGGTGCGTACCCGCAAGGGTGTGCGTCGCGCCGACGGCTCGCTGATCCGCTTCGACGGCAACGCTGCCGTCCTGCTGAACAACAAGCAGGAGCCGATCGGTACCCGTATCTTCGGGCCGGTGACCCGTGAACTTCGTTCGGAGAAGTTCATGAAGATCGTCTCGCTCGCTCCCGAAGTGCTGTGAGCGACAGGAGATAATCATGGCTAACCGTATCAAGAAGGGCGACCAGGTCGTCGTCAACACCGGCAAGGACAAGGGCAAGCAGGGCGAAGTCGTCCGCGTCGACGGCGACCGTGTGGTCGTCGCCAACGTGAACATCGTCAAGCGCCACACCAAGCCGAACCCGCAGGCAGGCGTTGCCGGCGGCGTGGTCGAGCGTGAAGCTTCGATCCATATCTCCAACGTGAATGTGCTGAACCCGGCTTCGGGCAAGGGCGAACGCGTTGGCTTCAAGGTGCTGGAGGATGGACGCAAACTGCGTGTGTTCCGCTCCAGCGGTGAGGCGCTCGACGCCTGAGGAATGAGAAGATGACTTCCCGTCTCGAAAAGTTCTACAAGGACGAAGTGGTGCCGGCGCTGATGAAGCAGTTCGGCTACACCAATCCGATGGAAGTGCCGAAGCTCGTCAAGGTCACCCTGAACATGGGTGTCGGCGAAGCGGCCACCAACAAGAAGATCCTGGAAAACGCCGTCGGCGACATGACCAAGATTTCCGGCCAGAAGCCGGTTGTCACCAAGTCGCGTATTTCGGTTGCGTCGTTCAAGATCCGCGATGGTTGGCCGATCGGCTGCAAGACCACGCTGCGTCGCCACAAGATGTACGAGTTCCTGGATCGCCTGATCAACATCTCGCTGCCGCGCGTGCGCGACTTCCGTGGTGTCTCCGGTCGTTCCTTCGACGGTCGCGGCAACTTCAACATGGGTGTGAAGGAACAGATCATCTTCCCGGAAATCGACTTCGACGCTGTCGACGCGATCCGCGGTATGGATATCGCCATCACCACCACTGCGAAGACCGACGCGGAAGCGAAGGCGCTGCTGGCAGCGTTCAAGTTCCCGTTCCGTAACTGATCCGTCGAGGAAACCGAAATGGCAAAGACCTCCATGGTCAACCGCGACATCAAGCGGGAAAAGCTGGCCAAGAAGTACGCTGAGAAGCGTGCTGCTCTGAAGAAGATCGTGTCCTCGGTGGACGCGAGCTACGACGAGAAGATCGAAGCTGCTGCCAAGCTGGCCAAGCTGCCGCGCGATTCGTCGCCGAGCCGCCAGCGCAACCGCTGCGAACTGTCCGGCCGTCCGCGTGGCGTCTACAGCAAGTTCGGCCTGGGCCGCAACAAGCTGCGTGAAGCCACCATGCGTGGCGACGTCCCGGGTCTGCGCAAGGCCAGCTGGTAATCCCAGCCGGTCCTGCGATCAGGCGCCCCCCGGGGGTTCCTGAACCGGGGAGGGGAGGCATTCAGCCTCCCTTTCGCAAAAAACCCGAAGAGCCCGACGCAAGTCGGGCTCTTTTGGCGTATACTCCCGCGTCTTGCCCTGTGCAGACGGGGTTGTAGGGCGGGCCACAGGTCCGCTGCATCAAGGGACCTGGCCCGTTTCCAGGAGACAACAGATTTTCGCGAAAGCGGATATCGGTGCACTCAAAGGTACTCATATGAGCATGACTGATCCCATCGCCGACCTGCTGGTCCGCATCAAGAATGCGGCCGCGGTTGGCAAGCAGACGGTGAAAGCCCCGTCGTCCAAGATCAAGGTTGCGATCGCCCAGGTCCTGAAGGACGAGGGTTACATCACCGACCTGCGCGTTACCCAGCTGGAGAACAACAAGGCCGAGCTGGAAATCGTGCTGAAGTATTTCGAAGGCAAGCCGGTCATCGCGACCCTGAAGCGCTTCTCGCGTTCGGGCCTGCGCCAGTACCGCGGCAAGAGCGAGCTGCCGAAGGTCATGAACGGCCTGGGCATCTCCATCATTTCCACCTCCAAGGGCATCATGACTGATGCGCAGGCGCGCCAGCTGGGCGTCGGCGGCGAAGTCCTGTGCTTCGTGGCCTAAGGCGAAAGGAGTAGAACTATGTCCCGCGTAGCCAAGAAGCCGATCGACCTGGGTAAGGTTGAACTGAACGTCCAGTCGGAAAGCGTCACCGCCAAGGGCCCGAAGGGCACCCTGTCGCTGGCCAAGCCGGCCGGTATTGCCATCAACGTCGATAACGGCGTTGCCACCCTGAGCACCGAGAACGTCGAACTGGTCGCACTGACCGGTACCGTGCGTGCGATCCTGGCCAACATGGTCAAGGGCGTGTCCGAAGGCTTCGAGCGCAAGCTGGAGCTGGTCGGCGTGGGTTACCGCGCTGCCATGCAGGGCAAGGACCTGAGCCTGTCGCTGGGCTTCTCGCACCCGGTCGTGTTCGTGGCGCCGGAAGGCATCACGCTGTCCACCCCGACCCAGACCGAGATCCTGGTCCAGGGCGCGGACAAGCAGGCCGTCGGTGAAGTTGCCGCCAAGATCCGTGCGTTCCGCAAGCCGGAGCCGTACAAGGGCAAGGGCGTGAAGTACTCCGACGAAGTCATCATCCGTAAGGAAGCCAAGAAGGCCTAATAGGCGCTTCCGCTTTCATAGGAAAAACATCATGAACAAGAACATCGCCCGCCTGCGTCGCGCCAAGTCGACCCGCGCCCACATCCGTGAGCTCGGCGTCGCCCGCCTGTCGGTGCTGCGCACCGGCCAGCACCTGTATGCCCAGGTCTTCACCGCCGACGGTTCCAAGGTGCTGGCTGCCGCCAACACCACCCAGACCGACGTCAAGGAAGGCCTGAAGAGCGGCAAGAATGTCGATGCCGCCGCCAAGGTTGGCCGCATCGTCGCTGAGCGTGCCAAGGCCGCCGGCGTCGAGAAGGTTGCCTTCGATCGTTCGGGTTACCGTTACCACGGCCGTATCAAGGCCCTGGCAGAGGCTGCCCGCGAAGCCGGCCTGCAGTTCTAAGGGATCGGGGGAGGGGGCCGATGGCCCCCTGTCCGCCTGCTCGCCAGCCTGAGCGAGGCTGGACGGCGCCATTCTTCTGTAGTGGCCCACCGGAACGACGCGTCATTCCACAACCATAAGCGGCCCTGAGCCGTACATACCCAACAACCAAGGAATCAACATGGCAGAAGAGCGTCAGCAGCGGGGTCGCGATCGCGACCGTAACCGCGAAGAGAAGATCGACGACGGCATGATCGAAAAGCTGGTCGCGGTCAACCGCGTCAGCAAGACCGTCAAGGGTGGTCGCCAGTTCACCTTCACCGCCCTGACCGTGGTCGGCGACGGCGAAGGCAAGGTCGGTTTCGGTTATGGCAAGGCCCGCGAAGTGCCGGTCGCCATCCAGAAGTCGATGGAACAGGCCCGCAAGAACCTGGTCAGCGTTGACCTGAACAACGGCACCCTGTGGCACACCATCAAGGATGGTCATGGCGCAGCCCGCGTGTTCATGCAGCCGGCTTCGGAAGGTACCGGCGTCATCGCCGGCGGTGCCATGCGCGCCGTCCTGGAAGCGGTTGGCGTGAAGAACGTGCTGGCCAAGGCCACCGGTTCGCGCAACCCGATCAACCTGGTGCGTGCCACCGTGAAGGGCCTGTCTGCAGCGCAGTCGCCGGCCCGCATCGCGGCCAAGCGCGGCAAGAAGGTGGAGGAACTCAACCATGGCTAATGAGTCCAACAAGACTGTGAAGGTGCGCCTGGTGCGCGGCCTGCGTGGTGCTCAGTCGCGTCACCGCCTGTCGGTGCGTGCCCTGGGTCTGAACAAGCTCAACGATGTGCGTGAACTGAAGGACAGCCCGCAGGTTCGCGGCCTGATCAATACCGTTCACTACCTCGTCAAGGTTGAGGAGTAATCGATCATGACTCTGCGTCTCAATGAACTGAGCCCGGCACCGGGCGCCCGTACCGAGCGCACCCGCGTCGGTCGCGGTATCGGCTCGGGCCTGGGCAAGACTGCCGGCCGCGGCCACAAGGGTTCGTTCGCCCGCAAGGGTGGCGGCAAGATCAAGGCCGGCTTCGAAGGCGGCCAGACCCCCATGCAGCGTCGTCTGCCGAAGATCGGCTTCCGTTCGCCGATCGCCAAGGACACCGCTGAAGTGCTGCTGTACCAGCTGGACAAGCTGCCGGCCGGCGAGATCGACTTCGCCGCCCTGCGTGCCGCCAAGCTGGTCCCGAGCACTGCCAAGAAGGCCAAGGTCGTCGTCAAGGGCGAAGTGACCAAGGCGTTCACCCTGAAGGGTGTTGCTGCCACGGCCGGTGCCAAGGCTGCGATCGAAGCTGCCGGCGGCAGCGTAACGGAGTAAGAAAATCATGGCGCAAGCTGGCATCGGTAACCTCGCGGGCGGAATGGGCAAGTTCACTGAACTTCGCCAACGTTTGCTGTTCGTCGTCGGGGCTTTGATCGTCTATCGCATCGGCTGCTACGTGCCGGTGCCGGGCGTCAATCCCGATGCCATGCTTGCCATGATGCAACAGCAGGGCGGCGGCATCGTGGACATGTTCAACATGTTCTCGGGCGGCGCCCTGCACCGTTTCAGCATCTTCGCGCTGAACGTGATGCCGTACATCTCGGCATCGATCGTGATGCAGCTGGCCGTGCACATCTTCCCCGCCCTGAAGGCGATGCAGAAGGAAGGTGAGTCCGGTCGCCGCAAGATCACCCAGTATTCGCGCATCGGCGCCGTGCTGCTGGCAGTGGTGCAGGGCGGTTCGATCGCTCTGGCCCTGCAGGGCCAGGTCTCGCCGTCGGGCGCTCCGGTCGTGTACGCGCCGGGCATGGGCTTCGTGCTCACCGCCGTGGTCGCGCTGACCGCCGGCACCATGTTCCTGATGTGGGTCGGTGAGCAGGTCACCGAGCGCGGCATCGGCAACGGCGTGTCGCTGATCATCTTCGCCGGTATCGTGGCGGGCCTGCCGGGCGCGGTCATCCATACCTTCGATGCCTACCGCGACGGCAACATCCAGTTTATCCAGCTGCTGCTGATCGCCATCGTCGTACTCGCCTTCACCTTCTTCGTGGTGTTCGTCGAGCGCGGCCAGCGCCGGATCACGGTCAATTACGCGCGCCGCCAGGGCGGTCGCAATGCGTACATGAACCAGACCTCGTTCCTGCCGCTGAAGCTCAACATGGCCGGCGTCATCCCGGCGATCTTCGCCTCGAGCCTGCTGGCCTTCCCGGCCACCCTGGCCATGTGGTCCGGCCAAGCGGCCAACCAGAGCAGCTTCGGCCAGGTCCTGCAGAAGGTCGCCAACGCGCTGGGTCCGGGCGAGCCGCTGCACATGATCGTGTTCGCTGCGCTGATCACCGGTTTCGCGTTCTTCTATACCGCGCTGGTGTTCAACTCGCAGGAAACCGCCGACAACCTGAAGAAGTCGGGCGCGCTGATTCCGGGCATCCGTCCGGGCAAGGCCACTGCCGACTACATCGACGGCGTGCTGACCCGCCTGACCGCAGCCGGCTCGGCCTACCTGGTGATCGTCTGCCTGCTGCCGGAACTGATGCGGACGCAGCTGAACGCCTCGTTCTACTTTGGCGGTACCTCGCTGCTGATCGTGGTGGTGGTGGTGATGGACTTCATCGCCCAGGTGCAGGCGCACCTGATGTCCCACCAGTACGAGAGCCTGCTGAAGAAGGCCAACCTGAAGGGTGGCAACCGCGGCGGTTTTGCCCGCGGCTGATTCGCCTGTTATACTTTCGTCTTCCTGACGTGATGGTCCCTCCGCTTCGCGGACTCCGGCCACACAAACGAAGGGCGGCCCCCGCAGCGGTTCCGGGTGGGGGTGTGATGAGGTGGTCCCGCGCAGGAGTAGCGCGGGCGGCCCCGGGAGACCTCCCGGGATCAACCCCATCCGGCGCCGGAGCCTGGGCACACTCCCCAGGCCGGGTTCATGAAACCTCTGGTTTCACGGGCTTCCATGTAAACCGGAACCTTGTTAGTATCGCTAGTTCACTTTTTTGATCCATCCTGCCGGATTGGCGTGCCCGAGGCGCGCTGTCGGCCATCACTCAGCTGGAGAACCGCGTCATGGCGCGTATTGCAGGCGTCAACCTGCCAGCCCAGAAGCATGTCTGGGTCGGGTTGCAAAGCATTTACGGCATCGGCCGTACCCGTTCGAAGAAGGTCTGCGAAGTCGCAGGCGTCGCTTCGACCACCAAGATCCGCGATCTGTCGGAGCCGGAAATCGAGCGCCTGCGCGCCGAAGTCGGCAAGTACATCGTGGAAGGCGATCTGCGCCGTGAGATCGGCATCGCGATCAAGCGCCTGATGGACCTGGGCTGCTACCGCGGCCTGCGTCACCGTCGTGGCCTCCCGCTGCGTGGCCAGCGCACCCGTACCAACGCCCGCACCCGCAAGGGTCCGCGCAAGGCGATCAAGAAGTAAGGGACTGAGAAATGGCTAAGCCCGCTGCTAAGACCAAGAAGAAGATCAAGCGCGTCGTCACTGACGGCGTTGCCCACGTCCACGCTTCGTTCAACAACACCATCGTCACCATCACCGACCGCCAGGGCAATGCTCTGTCGTGGGCGACCTCCGGTGGCGCTGGCTTCCGCGGTTCGCGCAAGTCGACCCCGTTCGCTGCCCAGGTGGCTGCCGAGAAGGCCGGTCGTGCTGCGCTGGACTACGGCGTGAAGTCGCTGGAAGTCCGCATCAAGGGCCCGGGTCCGGGCCGTGAGTCGGCCGTGCGTTCGTTGAACAACGTCGGCTACAAGATCACCAACATCATCGACGTGACGCCCATCCCGCACAACGGGTGCCGTCCGCCGAAGAAGCGTCGCGTCTAAAGGGAGCGATAAGAAATGGCTCGTTATATCGGTCCTACCTGTAAGCTCGCCCGCCGCGAAGGCGCCGACCTGTCCCTGAAGAGCCCGGCGCGTGCGCTGGACTCCAAGTGCAAGCTGGAGCAGAAGCCCGGCCAGCATGGCGCCACTGCCCGCAAGGGCAAGCTGTCCGACTACGCCACCCAGCTGCGTGAAAAGCAGAAGGTCAAGCGTATCTACGGCCTGCTGGAGCGTCAGTTCCGCAACTACTACAAGAAGGCCTCGACCAAGAAGGGCAACACCGGCGAGAACCTGCTGCAGCTGCTGGAAACCCGCCTGGACAACGTCGTCTACCGCATGGGCTTCGCCGTGACCCGTCCGGCTGCCCGCCAGCTGGTGTCGCACCGCGGCGTCACCGTGAATGGCAAGTCGGTCAACCTGGCTTCGTACCAGGTCAAGGCTGGCGATGCCATCGCGCTGTCCGAGAAGGCTGCCAAGCAGCTGCGCGTCCAGGAAGCCCTGACCGTCGCCGCACAGCATGACCTGAGCCCGTCGTGGGTTGAAGTGGATTCCGGCAAGTTCACCGGCATCTTCAAGGCGGTTCCGGATCGTTCGGATCTGCCTGCGGACATCAACGAAGCGCTGATCGTCGAGCTGTATTCGAAGTAATTCACATTGGAGAGCCCCCGGCGACGGCCGGGGGTTCACTAGGAGAACCCGCAACATGACGGTTACCGCCAACCAGGTTCTGCGTCCTCGCGGTCCGCAGATCGAACGCCTTACCGACACCCGTGCAAAGGTCGTTATCGAACCTTTGGAGCGGGGTTACGGGCATACGCTGGGCAACGCCCTGCGTCGCGTGCTGCTGTCGTCCATCCCGGGCTTCGCCATCACGGAAGTCGAAATCGACGGCGTGTTGCATGAGTACACCACGGTCGAAGGTCTGCAGGAGGACGTGCTCGAAGTCCTGCTGAACCTGAAGGACGTGGCCATCCGTATGCACTCCGGCGACAGCGCCACCCTGTCCCTGTCCAAGCAGGGCCCGGGCGTTGTCACCGCTGCCGATATCAAGGTCGACCACAATGTGGAGATCCTGAACGGCGACCATGTGATCTGCCACCTGACCAAGGATACGGCAGTGAACATGCGTCTGAAGATCGAGCGTGGTTTCGGCTACCAGCCGGCTGCTGCGCGTCGTCGTCCGGACGAAGAAACCCGTGCCATCGGCCGCCTGGTCCTGGATGCCTCGTTCTCGCCGGTCCGCCGCGTCGCCTATGCCGTGGAAGCGGCCCGCGTCGAACAGCGTACCGACCTGGACAAGCTGGTCATCGATATCGAGACCAACGGCACCATCGATGCCGAGGAAGCCGTGCGCACCGCCGCCGACATCCTCAGCGACCAGCTGTCGGTGTTCGGTGACTTCACCCACCGCGACCGCGGTGCGGCCAAGCCGGCCAACAACGGCGTGGATCCGGTGCTGCTGCGCCCGATCGACGATCTGGAGCTGACCGTGCGTTCGGCCAACTGCCTGAAGGCTGAAAGCATCTACTACATCGGCGATCTGATCCAGAAGACCGAAGTGGAGCTGCTGAAGACCCCGAATCTGGGCAAGAAGTCGCTCACCGAGATCAAGGAAGTGCTGGCCCAGCGTGGCCTGTCGCTTGGCATGAAGCTGGAGAACTGGCCGCCGGCCGGCGTCGCCAGCCACGGCATGCTGGGCTGATAAAGCCTCCTGCTGTACCCGAAGGCTCCACCGTCAGCGGTGGAGCCTTCACCGCAAGATGCCATGACGAACCGCAGGTTCGCGGGCAGGTCGTCCAGGACGGGCGGCCAGGACCATCCGCAGTCCGTGCAGCAACGCCAGGATGGCGACAACGATCCACACAGCCACATCATTAACCAAGGAGCATCACCATGCGTCACCAGAAGTCTGGCCGTAAGTTCAGCCGTACCAGCGCCCATCGCGAAGCGATGTTCAAGAACATGGCCGCCTCGCTGTTCAAGCACGAGCTGATCAAGACCACCCTGCCGAAGGCCAAGGAACTGCGCCGCGTCGCCGAGCCGCTGATCACCCTGGCCAAGGTCGATTCCGTTGCCAACCGCCGTCTGGCCTTTGCCCGCCTGCGTGACAACGAAGCCGTGGGCAACCTGTTCACCATCCTGGGCCCGCGCTACGCGAACCGTCCGGGTGGCTACCTGCGTCTGCTGAAGTGCGGCTTCCGCGCCGGCGACAATGCTCCGATGGCCTACGTCGAGCTGGTCGACCGTCCGGCCGTGGCCGAGGAAGTGGCCGAGTAATCGGACCGCTCCAACGCGACACAGTGAAAGCCCGGCATCTGCCGGGCTTTTGCGTTCTGGTAGCGCCGGGCGATGCCCGGCGTTTACGTTTCCGCTGCACTCGCCGGGCATGGCCCGGCGCTACCTGCGAAGGGAAGTGGCCCGCACCGTTCCGACGAGCGTCACCGGCAGCGGTTCGAATGGCAGGCGCGGTCGGTTACGCTTGGCGCCTGATCCATTCGAGCATTCACGATGAATCCTCTGCGCTGGCCCTTCCGCGCCCAGTTCCTGCTGGGCTTCCTGATCTGCGTGGGCCTGCTGGGCTATGCGATTTTCCTGCAGCTGAAGATGGGGCTGGAGCCGTGCCCGCTGTGCATCTTCCAGCGGCTGGCCTTTGCCGCGCTCGGCCTGCTGTTCCTGCTGGGCGCACTGCACGGCCCGTCGAACCGGCCGGGACGGGTGACGTACGGCATCCTTGCCTTCATTGCGGCAGCCGTCGGCGTCGGCATCGCCGCGCGCCATGTCTACGTGCAGATGCTGCCGCCGGAAATGGGTGCCACCTGTGGCCCACCGCTGAGCTTCCTGCGCGAGACCATGGGCCCGTTCGAGGTGTTCCGCACGGTGCTGACCGGTACCGGCAACTGCGGCAACATCGACTGGACCTTCCTCGGACTGACCATGCCGATGTGGTCGGGCGTGTGGTTCGTGCTGCTGGGGCTGTGGGCACTGCTGGTGCCGCTGCGCAGGGTCAGGCGCTGAGTAACTGACGCGCCCCGGCAGAGCCGGGCATGGGCTCGGCTCTGCCGGGGGGCGGCGACATCGATCAGAAATCCTGTTGCAGGCTGAGATAGGCGCCGCGTCGCGGCCCCCACTGGGGGGCGAACACGCCTACGCCGCCGCCATCGCGCAGCTGATAGCTGCGATCCAGCGCGTTGACCAACGCCAGCTGTGCATGCAGCGGATGGCCGCTGTCGGGGTTGAAATCGTGGCCAGCACTGAGGTTCACCTGCAGGTAGGACGGCAGCTCGCCCCCATTGGGTACGCTTTCGGTGTCCGAGCGCAGGCCACTGCCGAACACGTAGTTGGCACCGATCCGGTTGTGTCCGGCGAAGGCATAGCTGACACCGCCCGACGAGGTCAGCTTCTGGTCGTGGTCCAGGTGGATCCAATGGTCGGCCACGTAGGCCAGGGCGTCCGGGTCGAGGTTGTACTGGCCGGTGATCACCTGGGTGCCGATCCCCTTGTTGTATGCAGCGTTGAAGTAAGCGCTGAACGGTCCGTCGCTGTAGTCGGCGCTGAACTCCAGGCCGCGGATGTGGCCGCGACGATAGTTGAACGTTGAATAGAGGTAGGCGGCGCCGAACTGGCCTTCATCCTGCAGGCGGGCGACACGCCGGTCATACGCATCCACGCCGAGTGTCAGGTGCTCGCCGATCTGCTGCGAGATGCCGAGGTCGTAGTAGTCACTGCGCTCGGCCAGTGGCGTGGCGTTGCCATCACTGGGCTGCTGGTTGCTGGTGCCGTCGTACAGCGCGATGTCGTCGGAGGCGATCAGCTCGCTGGCCGGTGGTGTGAAGTAGCGCGCATAGCCTGCGTGCAGGGTGGTGCTGTCGCCGGCATTCCAGACCACGCCCAGGCGCGGGCTGATCTGGCCTTCGGTCCGCCCGAAGGCCGTGTAGCGGTCGCCGCGCAGACCATAGTTGACCGTCCAGTTGTCTCCGATCTTCCACTCGTCCTGCACGTAGAGCGCCAGCGTGCTGGCGTGGAAAGCACTGCGGTCGGGAATCAGCAGGGGCGTGGTGCTGGCCTGCTGGCCGGCGTCGTCAACCGGGAACACCCAGCTGCTGCTGTGGGCCCGCGCGGTCTCATGATTGCCGTACAGGCCATAGCGCAGCGTGTGATCGCTGCCCAGCGGGGTGGAAACGTCGGCCTGCACGGTGTTGGCGCGGTTGCTGCGCTGGACCTGTGAAGCAACACCGCTGAATACCAGATCGCCCGCCACATCGGGATTGAACCCGACATCGCTGTAGCGTTGGCCGGCCGACAGCTGGTACGCGCTGGCGCCCAGCGTCCCCTGCAGCACCAGCATGCCGAAGCGCGTGGTCTCGCGCTGGGTCTCATCCAGCTGGCTGGAGTCGAACGTGGAGGTATCGAGGTAGCCGAACTGCGGTGTCTGGCCCGGGTTCACCGGAATCTGGAAGCGGTTGTTGGCAATGCCGGCAAACACGCTCACGCGCGTGTTCTCGTCCAGCAGATAGGTGAGGTCGGCGAACGCCTTGCCCTGGTGGGTGTCGTCGTGCAGCGGCCGGCGCGAGTTCGTCGGGTTCTCCAGGCCGACCTCGTTCTGGTCGTAGTTGCCGGTCAGGAACCAGCTCCAGCGTCCCTGGTTGCCCCACCAGGAGGCGTTGGGATTGACCTTGCCGAACGACCCGGCAGTCAGTCCGGCGCTGCCGCCGTTGCCCAGTTCGGCGCCACTGCGGGTGGTGATGTCCACCACTGCGGCGGTGCGTTCGCCGAACTGCGCCGGCAGTGCGCCATCCATCAGCCGGATGCTCCTGATGGTTCGCGTATCCACGGTCTGGCCGAAGCCGGAGATCGATTCGGGCAGCAGCACGCCGTTGATGCGGTACTGCAGGTTGGCGTGATCACCACGCACATGGACACCGCCGTAGGAATCCTGGACCACGCCCGGGGCCTGCAGCAGCACCTGGCTGAGTGCGGCGGAGGCGCCGAGCGGCTGCTTCTGGATGTCCTCGGCGGTGATCTGGTACTGGCTGCTGCCGATGTCCGGCGACAGCGCGTTGCGGGCCTGATCGAGGTGGGCGCTGACGGTGACCGCATCCAGGTTTTTCACTGCGGGCCCGGCGTCATCCGCGGCCGCGGCAAGGGGGGGCGTGCTGGCCAGGGCCAGGGCGAAGGTGATGCTGGTAGCGAGGCGTGAGGGCTTCATGGGAGAGAGCAGGGCCTGGGGCGTGGAGGGGGCCGGTCCATGACGGTGAGTGTTACTCCGTAACAGATCATGCGCCTCTGGCGGTGCCGCCGACCATGCGGTCTGTGGCTGCTCGGCGCGTGCTCTCCCTGGCGTTCAGGCATCGGGCCGGAAGGGCTGGCCCTTTGCGGCGGCGGCCGGCTCTGCGACCATGACCGTCCCCCACCCCGGAAGTCTGCAATGAGCCTGTCCGCCGTTTCACCGGTTCCCGATCCTGCCGCAACCGCTGCGGGTGCTGCCTGGTCGCCGGAGAGCTGGCGCGGCAAGACCGCACTGCAGATGCCGACCTATCCCGACCCGGTGGCGCTGGATGCTGCCCTGCATGAGCTGAAGCGGCTACCCCCTCTGGTGACCTCGTGGGAGATCCTGGCGCTGAAGCAGCAGCTGGCGGAGGCGCAGGAGGGCAAGCGCTTCCTGCTGCAGGGCGGCGATTGCGCCGAGAACTTCAGCGACTGTGAGTCCGGCACCATCTCCAATCGGCTGAAGGTGCTGCTGCAGATGAGCCTGGTACTGGTGCATGGCCTGCGCCAGCCGGTGATCCGCGTCGGCCGCTTCGCCGGCCAGTACGCCAAGCCACGCTCGGCTGATACCGAGACCCGTGATGGGGTGACGCTGCCCAGCTACCGGGGCGATGTGATCAATGCGCCGGCCTTCACCGAAGCCGCGCGCCTGCCCGACCCGAAGCGGATGCTGCAGGCCCACGCACATTCGGCGATGACGATGAATTTCGTGCGGGCGCTGATCGATGGCGGCTTCGCCGACCTGCACCACCCCGAGTACTGGAACCTGGACTGGGTGCGGCATTCGCCGCTCGCCGCCGAGTACCAGAAGATGGTGGCATCGATCGGCGATGCCGTGCACTTCATGGAAACCCTGGCCGGTGCCCGGGTGCACAACCTCAACCGCATCGACTTCTACACCTCGCACGAAGCCCTGCTGCTGCCCTACGAGCAGGCGCTGACCCGGCAGGTGCCGCGCCAGCAGGGCTGGTTGAACCTGAGCACGCACTATCCCTGGATCGGCATGCGCACGGCGGCGCTCGACGGCGCCCACGTGGAGTACCTGCGGGGCGTGCGCAATCCGATCGCGATCAAGGTGGGGCCGTCGGTTTCGCCGGACCAGCTGCTGCGCCTGATCGATGTACTCAATCCGGACGACGAGCCCGGGCGCCTGACCTTCATTCACCGCATGGGCGCGACGCAGATAGCCGAAAAGCTGCCGTCGCTGCTGGAAGCGGTCAAGCGCGACGGCCGCCGCGTGCTGTGGGTGTGCGATGCCATGCACGGCAACACCGAGAGCACCGCCAATGGGTTCAAGACGCGCCGCTTCGACAACGTGCGCCGCGAGGTGGAGTTGTCGTTCGATCTGCACGCCGCGGCAGGTACGCGCCTGGGCGGCGTGCACCTGGAGCTGACCGGCGAGGACGTGACCGAATGCACCGGTGGCGCGCGCGAGCTCACCGAGCGTGATCTTGAGCGCGCGTACCGTTCCACGGTCGATCCGCGGCTGAACTACGAGCAGTCGCTGGAGATCGCGATGGCGATCGTGCGCAAGCAGGAACAGGTGCGCTAAGGGTTTTTCGGCAGGGCTTGCAGCCCTGCACCTGCGGAGTCAACGTCGACGTCAAATGCGGGCATTCCGTGGGATGGCGGATTCCCGGTGTCTGTCAGATCCACGCCATGCGTGGATGAATCTCTGTCCGACGTCGAAATCAATCTGGGGTCAGATCCGTTTTCCGCAGGAAAACGGATCTGACCCCAAGAGCCATTCCGACAGATCCCGAAAATATGTCGAAGGCGGGGTGGGGCCGGTTGCGGGGGCGTAAGCCACATGGATGCGGCGACCGAGCCTCCATGGACGGATTCACGGCGTCCCCCGCAACCGGCCCCACCCCGCCATCCCACGGAATGCCAGTTTCTGCTGCTGCTTTTGCTGTTGCTTCTGCAGTTGCTGTTGCTCCAGCCCGCAGCAGGTGCAGGGCTGCAAGCCCTGCAGGCCAACACCCTGCTTACGAACGGCTGACGTGACGCTCATGCGCCATGCGCGAGGCTGTCCGCTGCTGTTCGAGTGGAGGTGGCAACCGTGCACTGGCAAAGCGCACAGGCATATGCATGGCCGCTGGGTCTGGCGGCACTGGTGGGTGGCATCGGTGCCTGGCTGATCCTGTGGATCTATCACCGGCTGAAAGGGCGTGATCGCCGGCGCGCGCGCATCGGTCGTGTGCTCGGTCTGCCAATGGCGACCGCATGGCCCTTGCTGCTGCTGATCCCGGCGCTGCAGGCCACGCCACTGCAGGAGCCTCTGCTGGGGCATCTGCAGCACGGGCTGCACATCGCGCTGACGGCCTGTTTCATCTGGCTGCTGGTGCGCGCGGTGGCCGCCGGCGAGCGTGCGATCCTGCGCAGTCATCCCATCGACGTCTCGGACAATCTGGAAGCCCGTCGCATCCAGACCCAGACGCGGGTGCTGAGCCGCGTGCTGATGGGCGGCATCATCGTGCTCGGTGCATCGCTGGTGCTGCTGACATTCCCGATGGTGCAGAAGATCGGCGCCGCCCTGCTGGCCTCGGCCGGTCTGATCGGGCTGGTCGCGGGCATCGCCGCCAAGCCGGTGTTCGGCAACCTCATCGCCGGCCTGCAGATCGCAGTGACCCAGCCGATCCGGCTGGATGATGTGGTGATCGTTGAAGGCGAGTGGGGGCGCGTGGAGGAGATCGGCAGCAGCTATGTGGTGGTACGCATCTGGGACGAGCGGCGGATGGTGGTGCCGCTGACCTGGTTCATCGAGAACCCCTTCCAGAACTGGACCCGGCGCAGCGCCGATCTGCTCGGCACGGCGTTCCTGTGGCTGGACTACCGTGCGCCGATCGCGGCGATCCGCAGTGAACTGGAGCGCATCTGCCGCGGCGAGGCGCTGTGGGATGGACGGGTCTGCGTGACCCAGGTGACCGAAACCAGCGAGCGGGCAATCCAGGTGCGCCTGCTGGTCAGTGCACGCAGCTCCGGCGATGCCTTCGATCTTCGCTGCCTGGTGCGCGAGCGCATGCTGGATTTCCTGGCGCGAGAGCATCCGCAATCACTGCCGCAGCTGCGCGCGCGGTTGCAGCGCGAGGATGAGCTGGACATGCCACGCGCACCGCGTGCACGTACGGCAGATGTACGTTCACCCGGGGCGGAGGACGGCGAGGCCGCGATCGCGCCGGTGGAACCGGACCCCGACCGCTAGCGCCGGGACGTGCCCGGCGAGCGCAGCGGTACCCCCGGTCCGCCGGGCAACCCGGGGCCGATCAAGGCTCGCCAGTGTCGATCAGGGTGTCGGTTTCGAAATGAGGCGGGCGACGCGCACGTGTGCGTTGCTCGTAGGCATAGGCCATTTCGATCAGCTTCGGCTCGCTCCAGGCTGTGCCCATGAACAGCAGGCCGACCGGCAGGCCGTTGATCTGTCCCATCGGCACGCTCAGGCTGGGGTAACCCGCGACCGCTGCCACGCTGTAGCTCTCACCCGGGAAATCGTCGCCTTCGCGGCGGATGGGCCAGGCCGTGCCGGTGGTCGGTGCAACCAGCGCATCCAGCTGGTTGGCAGCCAGGACGGCGTCGATGCCTTCCGGGCCGGCCAGGCGTCGCGCATCGCTGCGCGCACGGATGTAGGCAGGGTCGGCCAGTCCGGCAGTGGCGTTGGCCTCCAGCAGCAGTTCCTGGCCGAACAGGCCCAGTTCCTGCGGCGCCTGGGCCTGGTTGAAGGCGATGAGTTCGCCAAGACTGCGCAGGGGCGCGCGGTAGGTCTTGAAGTAGCGCTCCAGCCCGGCCTTGAACTCATGCAGCAGCACGACCCACTCGGCTTCGGCCCAGGCACCCGGGTCGGGCAGTTCCACCGGCACCACCACCGCGCCCGCACGGCGCAGTTCGGCGGCGGCCTGATCGATCAGCGGTGCCATGCCACGGTATGTCAGCAGAGGGGTCTGCAGCAGGCCGATGCGCTTGCCGCGCAGGCCTTCGGGGTCCAGGCGCGCGGTGTAGTCGTAGACCGCGCGGCCGGGCATGGTGGCCGTGGCGGGGTCGGCATCGTCCCGGCCCGCGATCGCCGTCAGTACGGCCGCGGCGTCGGCGACGCTGCGCGTCATCGGCCCGGCGGTGTCCTGGCTGAAGGAGATCGGGATGATGCCTTCGCGGCTGACCAGGCCGACCGTCGGTTTCAGGCCGACGATGCCGTTGATCGCGGCCGGGCAGACGATGCTGCCGTCGGTCTCGGTGCCGATCGCCACACTGGCCAGATTGGCGGCCACCGCTACCGCGCTGCCGCTGCTGGAGCCACAGGGCGAATGGCTGAGACGGTACGGATTGCGGGTCTGGCCACCGCGCGCACTCCAGCCCGACACCGAATCGTTGCCGCGGAAGTTGGCCCACTCGCTGAGATTGGTCTTGCCCAGCACGACCGCGCCGGCCTCGCGCAGGCGTCTTACCAGGTAGGCATCGGCGGGGCGGAAACCCTGCAGCGCGAGCGATCCGGCGCTGGTGGTCATGGGCGCGGCGTTGATGTTGTCCTTCAGCAGGACCGGAATGCCATGCAGCGGCCCGCGCAGATGGCCGTCCCGGCGCTCGCGATCGCGTTCACCGGCTTCCCGCAGGGCATCCGGGTTGAGTTCGATGACGGCACGCAGGCGCGGCCCGGCGCGATCCAGCGCAGCGATGCGCTGCAGGTAGGCGTGGGTCAGCGTGGTGCTGTCCAGTTCGCCGGCCACCATGCGCGCCTGCAGGTCGGCCAGGTCGGTCTCGGCGTAGGGGAAGGGCACGTTGCGGCTCGCGGGTTCGGCGGCGTGGGCGCTGGTCGTGGCCGGGCTGCAGCCAACAATGAACAACGCGGGCAGCGCGATGAGCAGGCAGGTCAGCAGAGGCGGCAAGGACGGGCGCATGGGGCGGCTTGGTCGGCTCCAATGCCCAGTGTAGCTGCTGCTCAGTGGTGGCGCTTGCGCAGGTCGCGGGCCAGGACGTAGACCACGAGCAGGTTTATCGCCAGGATCGTCCAGGAGGGCCAGCCGGGGTGGCGGACGATGGCGAAGACATCGAAGGGCAGATACAGCGCGGCGGTCAGGCAGCCCAGCCAGGAGGCCCAGGCCCTGGCCCGCCAGAGGCCCCAGGCTTCCACCAGGTGCAGCAGGCCGTAGCCGATCATCGCCGCCGCCGCCAGGTGCACGGCGTCGGGATTGATCATGTTCAGGAGGGAGGGCAGGGTGCCGTGATCCGGGTCCAGGCTGAAACGCCGGATCAGGGCATTGACCCCATCGCGGAGCGGCTGCGGACCGAGCACTTCAAGCCCGGTCGCAGCCAGCAACGCCAGCACCGCCTTGCTCGCTTCGAGCAGGGCGATGACGTGGAGGCCCGGATGCCGGTGTGGATCCGGGTTGTAGCCGCTCTGGCTCACGGTCCGGCTCAGCCGCCGCGCGAAGCCTTCTTGCGGTCGCTTTCGGTCAGGAACTTCTTGCGCAGCCGGATTTCCTTCGGAGTGATCTCGACCAGCTCGTCGTCCTCGATGAAGTCCAGCGCCTGTTCCAGCGAGTACTTGATCGCCGGGGTCAGCTGGATCGCATCGTCCTTGCCCGAAGCGCGCATGTTGGTCAGCGGCTTGGTCTTGATGGCGTTGACGGTCAGGTCGTTGTCCTTGGAGTGGATGCCGACCAGCTGGCCTTCATACACATTGTCGCCTTCAGCAGCGAACAGCTTGCCGCGTTCCTGCAGCGGGCCCAGGGAGTAGGCCGGAGTCACGCCCGGGGCGTTGGCGATCATGACGCCGTTGATGCGCTTGGCGATTGCGCCCTGTTCCTTCGGACCGTAATGGTCGAACACGTGGAACAGCAGGCCCGAACCCTGGGTCAGGGTCTTGAACTCGTTCTGGAAGCCGATCAGGCCACGGGCCGGGATCGAGTATTCCAGGCGCACGCGGCCCTTGCCGTCCGGTTCCATGTTCTTCAGCTGGCCCTTGCGGGTTCCCAGCTTTTCCATCACGCCGCCCTGGTGCACTTCTTCCACGTCCACCACCAGCTGTTCGATCGGCTCCATCTGCTGGCCGTCGATTTCCTTGATGATCACTTCCGGACGCGACACGGCCAGTTCGTAGCCTTCACGACGCATGTTCTCGATCAGCACCGACAGGTGCAGTTCGCCACGGCCGGAGACCAGGAACTTGTCGGCGTCCTCCAGCTGTTCGACCTTCAGCGCCACGTTGTGGACCTTTTCACGGTCCAGGCGGTCCTTGATCTGGCGGCTGGTCAGGAACTTGCCACCGGACAGGTCCTTGTTGCCCGCGAACGGCGAGTTGTTGACCTGGAAGGTCATCGAGATGGTCGGCTCGTCCACGGTCAGCGCCGGCAGCGCTTCCGGGGTGTCCGGGTGGCAGAGGGTGTCGGAGATGGTCAGCTCCGGAATGCCCGAGATCGCCACGATGTCGCCGGCTTCAGCGGTGTCCTGCTCGATGCGCTCCAGGCCCAGGAAGCCCAGCACCTGCGCGACCTTGCCGTTGCGCTTCTTGCCTTCACGATCGATCACCGTGACCTGCATGTTCTTCTTCAGGGTGCCACGCTGGATGCGGCCGATGCCGATCACGCCCACGAAGTTGTTGTAGTCCAGCTGGCTGATGCGCATCTGGAAGGCACCTTCCGGATCCACTTCGGGCTTCGGCGCGTGCTTCATGATCGCTTCGTAGAGCGGGGTCATGTCGCCATCGCGGACGGTGTCTTCCAGGCCGGCATAGCCGTTCAGGGCCGACGCGTAGACGATCGGGAAGTCCAGCTGCTCGTTGGTCGCGCCGAGCTTGTCGAACAGATCGAACACCTGGTCGATCACCCAGTCCGGACGCGCGCCCGGACGGTCGATCTTGTTGACCACCACGATCGGCTTGAAGCCCATCGCGAAGGCCTTCTGGGTGACGAAGCGGGTCTGCGGCATCGGGCCGTCCATCGCGTCGACCAGGATCAGCACGGTGTCGACCATCGACAGCACGCGCTCGACCTCACCGCCGAAGTCGGCGTGGCCGGGGGTGTCGACGATGTTGATCCGGTTCTTGATGCCGGTCTTCTTGTCTTCCCAGGTGATGGCCGTGTTCTTGGCCAGGATGGTGATGCCGCGTTCCTTTTCCTGGTCGTTGCTGTCCATCACGCGCTCGGCGAGGACGGTACGCTCGGACAGGGTGCCGGACTGCTTCAGCAGCTGGTCGACCAGGGTGGTCTTGCCATGGTCGACGTGGGCGACGATGGCGATGTTGCGAAGATTTTCGATGGACATACGAAAGGGGGCCAGTCGGCGCCGGATTTGGAAAAAGAAGTCCAACATTATACGTCGAACTTGACGATTCGCGAAAAGCTGGATTCCGGCCCGCCCGGGAGCCCCATTCAGCTGGCCGTCGGGGCCCCGCCGGCGGCGCCCCTCCAGAGCCTGAAGCGTCGCCCTGCGCCGATGGTCGAAGCCGCCGCCGCCACGAGCCGGGTGTAAACTAGGTGGCTAGACGCCTTTCCCTTTGCAACAAGGATCTTCATGTCCCTCATCGCCACTTTCGACACCACCCAGGGCCCGATCAAGGTCGAGCTGTTCGCTGACAAGGCGCCGCTGACCGTTGCCAACTTCGTGAACCTGGTCAAGCACGGCTTCTATGACGGCCTGATCTTCCACCGCGTGATCGCCGACTTCATGATCCAGGGCGGTTGCCCGCAGGGCCGTGGCACCGGTGGCCCGGGCTACAAGTTCGAAGACGAGAAGAACGGCGTGAAGCATGAGGTCGGCTCGCTGTCGATGGCCAACGCCGGCCCGAACACCAATGGCAGCCAGTTCTTCATCACCCACATCAAGACCGATTGGCTGGATGGCCGCCACACCGTGTTCGGCAAGGTTCTGGAAGGCCAGGCCATCGTCGATTCGGTCAAGCAGGGCGACGTGATCCATTCGATCACCCTGGAAGGCGACGTCGACGCCGCGCTGGCCGCACAGGCCGACCGCGTGGCCGAGTGGAACAAGATCCTCGCCGCCTGACCCCCTTCCGAGACGGCCACCCACGGGTGGCCGTTTCCCTGTTCTCCGCCGCCTGCCAGGCCCGCCGGGCCACGCCCGCGGCGTCCCATCAAACGCTTGCAAGCAAGAGGAAACCCCCATGAAAGCACCCGTTCGTGTTGCCGTGACCGGCGCCGCCGGCCAGATCGGTTATGCCCTGCTGTTCCGCATCGCCTCCGGCGAAATGCTGGGCAAGGACCAGCCGGTCATCCTGCAGCTGCTGGAGCTGCCGGTGGACAAGGCCCAGGCCGCCCTGAAGGGCGTGATGATGGAACTGGAAGACTGCGCCTTCCCGCTGCTGGCCGGCATGGTCGGCACCGACGACGCTGAAGTGGCGTTCAAGGATGCCGACATCGCCCTGCTGGTCGGCGCGCGTCCGCGCGGCCCGGGCATGGAGCGCAAGGACCTGCTGCTGGAAAACGCCAAGATCTTCACCGCGCAGGGCGCGGCGCTGAACAAGGTCGCCAGCCGTGACGTGAAGGTGCTGGTGGTCGGCAACCCGGCCAACACCAACGCCTACATCGCCATGAAGTCGGCACCGGACCTGAAGCCGGAAAACTTCACCGCCATGCTGCGCCTGGACCACAACCGTGCCCTGAGCCAGCTGTCGGCCAAGCTCGGCAAGCCGGTCGGTGGCATGGAAAAGCTGGTGGTGTGGGGCAACCACAGCCCGACCATGTACCCGGACTACCGTTTCGCCACCGCCGATGGTGCTTCGATCGCCGATGCGATCAACGACCAGGAGTGGAATGCCAACACCTTCATTCCGACCGTCGGCAAGCGCGGCGCGGCGATCATCGAAGCCCGTGGCTCGTCCTCGGCGGCTTCGGCGGCCAATGCCGCAATCGACCACGTGCGTGACTGGGTGCTGGGCAGCAACGGCAAGTGGGTCACCATGGGCGTGCCGTCCGATGGTTCCTACGGCATCCCGGAAGGCGTGATCTTCGGCTTCGCCGTGACCACCGAGAACGGCAAGTACACCCTGGTCAAGGATCTGCCGATCGACGACTTCAGCCAGAAGTACATCGACAAGACCCTGGCCGAGCTGGAAGAAGAACGCGCCGGCGTTGCCCACCTGCTGGGCTGATGCCGCGGGTGCCGGTCTGGCCGGCACGCAGCTGACAGAAACGGGGAAGCTTCAGCTTCCCCGTTTTCATTTGGAGTTCCGCAGAACCGCATGATCCACCTGATCCACCTGCATTACATCGATGACGCGCTGCTGGTGGTGGAAAAGCCCGCTGGCCTGCTGTCCGTGCCTGGCCGTAGCGCGGAGAACCAGGACTGCGTGGTGGCCCGCCTGCAGGTGCTGTACCCGGACGCGCTGACCGTGCATCGGCTGGACCAGGTCACCTCCGGTCTGCTGCTGCATGCACGGGGCAAGACGACGCAGGCCGCGTTGTCGATGCAGTTCGAGCAGCGCAGGGTGGGCAAGTGTTACGAAGCCGTCGTGCAGGGTGTGATCGAAGGTGATGCCGGCGAAGTGGATCTGCCGCTGATCGTGGACTGGCCGAACCGGCCGAAACAGAAGGTCGACCATGAACACGGCAAGCCTGCGCTGACGCGCTGGCGCGTGCTGGCCCGCGATGTTGAAGCGCAGCGCACGCGCGTGGCGCTGGAGCCGGTGACCGGGCGCAGCCATCAGTTGCGCCTGCACATGGCCAGCCTGGGTCATCCGATCGTCGGCGATGTGCTGTATGGCGCCGCACCGGCGCAGCGCGTGCATCTGCATGCGCGCAGCCTGCACTTCACCCACCCGGTGACGGGCGACGTGCTGGCGTTCGAGTCCGCCACTCCGTTCTAAGCAGGGCAAGGGGGGCGGCAGGGCTGCGCCCTGCATCTGCTACGAGCCAGAGCAAGTTCAACGTCAAAAGCGGGCAATCCGTGGGTTGGCGGGGCGGTGTCGGAGTGCGGGGACGCCGCAAGTACGTCCCTGTAGGCTTGGCCGCGGCATCCATGCCGCGGACACCCCGCACTCCGACACCGCCCCACCTTCGGCAGAATGCCGCGATCTGATGGATCTATGCCGAGCGTGGATGAAATCTGTCAGATATCGGAATAGATGGTGGGTCGGATCGTTCCGACAGATCACAGAAAACTGTCGAAGGCGGGGTGGGTCCGGTGGCGGGAGTGTCCGCGGCATGGATGCCGCGGCCAAGCCCCCATGGACGGGTTTACGGCGTCTCCCGCCACCGGACCCACCCCGCCATCCCACGGATAGCCTGTTGCTTCGGCTTCGGCTTCGGCTTCGGCTTCGGCCTCTGCAGGTGCAGGTGCAGGGCGGCAGCC
This sequence comes from Stenotrophomonas sp. 112478_Sma, assembly GCF_056479905.1. Taxonomy (NCBI): domain Bacteria; kingdom Pseudomonadati; phylum Pseudomonadota; class Gammaproteobacteria; order Lysobacterales; family Lysobacteraceae; genus Stenotrophomonas; species Stenotrophomonas sp. 112478_Sma. Next base: position 832,765 of record NZ_CM151072.1, read on the forward strand.
CTGCATGGAAAACCCACCCCCTACCAAGGTAGGGCGGAACGCGCGGCAACGCGGCACTATGCTCGAACCCATGACTTCGTCTGGGAGGGCTGCGTCATGAACTACGAGGAAACCTACCGCCGCTCGATCGACGAGCCGGAGGCGTTCTGGGGCGAGGAAGCCAAGCGCATCCATTGGCACAAGCCGCCGCAACAGGTGCTCGACTACAGCAACCCGCCGTTCCGGCGCTGGTATGTAGGCGGCGAAACCAACCTCTGTTACAACGCGGTTGATCGCCATCTGGACACTCGGCCCGACCAGCTCGCGCTGGTGGCCATTTCCACCGAAACCAACAGCACCCGCGAGATCACCTACCGGCAGCTGTACCGTGAAGTGAACGACTTCGCTGCCGTGCTCCAGCGCCTGGGCGTCGGCCATGGCGACCGCGTGGTCATCTACATGCCGAACATGGCCGAAGCCGTGTTCGCGATGCTGGCCTGCGCGCGCATCGGGGCCGTGCACTCGGTGGTGTTCGGTGGTTTCGCCGCGCACAACCTTGCCCTGCGCATCGACGATGCCAGACCCAAGCTGCTGATCGCGGCCGATGCCGGCATGCGCGGAGGCAAGCTCATTCCCTACAAGCCGATGGTGGACGCCGCCTGTGCGGAAGCCGGGCATCCACCGCCGCACGTGCTGATCGTTTCGCGCGGGCTGGATCCGGCCGAGCCGCGCATCGAGGGCCGCGACGTCGAGTACGCGATGCTGCGCGCGGAAGTCGGTGCCGTCGATGTTCCGGTGCAGTGGCTGGAAGCGAGCGAGCCGAGCTATCTGCTGTATACCTCCGGCACCACCGGCAAGCCCAAGGGCGTGCAGCGTGATGTGGGCGGATACGCGGTGGCGATGGCACAGTCGATGGAGACCGTCTTCGACTGCAAGCCGGGGCAGGTGATGTTCTCCACCTCCGATGTCGGCTGGGCCGTGGGACATTCCTACAACGTGTATGGACCGCTGATCGGCGGTTGCACATCGCTGTTGTACGAAGGCCTGCCGACCCATCCGGATCCGGGCATCTGGTGGGCCCTGTGCGAGCAGTACAACGTGCGCACGATGTTCTCCTCTCCCACCGCGATCCGCGTGCTGAAGAAGCACGACGCGGATTTCATCCATCGCCACGACCTGCGCGCGTTGAAGTACCTGTTCCTGGCCGGCGAACCGCTGGATGAGCCGACCGCGCACTGGATCAATGAAGCGCTGGGCAAACCGATCATCGACAACTACTGGCAGACCGAAACCGGCTGGCCGGCCTTGACCCTGTTGCCGGGCCTGGAGATGAAGCCGGTGCGCTTTGGTTCGCCGGGCTTCCCCAACCTCGGTTACCGCATGAAGGTGATCGACGAGAACACCGGCGAAGAAGTCGCACCCGGGCAGAAGGGAGTCCTGGTGGTCACCCCGCCATTGCCGCCGGGCTGCATGAGCACGGTGTGGAACGACGACAGCCGCTTCCTGCAGAGCTACTTCAGCCATTTCAAGGAACTGCTGTACAGCTCGCTGGACTGGGCGATCCGCGACGATGACGGCTACACCTTCATCCTCGGCCGTACCGACGATGTCATCAACGTCGCCGGGCATCGCCTGGGGACACGTGAGATCGAGGAAGCCATCTCCAGCCACCCGCGTGTGGCGGAGGCTGCGGTGATCGGCGTCAAGGATGAACTGAAGGGACAGGTGCCGCTGGTCTTCGTCACCCTCAAGCAGGGGCTGGGGGGCGAAGACCCTGCACCGGTGGTGGCGGAGATGATGGCAACGGTGACCACGTCGCTGGGGGCGGTTGCACGGCCGGCGCACGTGCACGTGGTCAACGCGTTGCCGAAGACGCGCTCGGGGAAACTGCTGCGGCGCTCGCTGCAGGCGCTGGCCGAGCAGCGCGATCCCGGCGATCTGTCGACCCTGGATGACCCGGCCGCCCTGGAGGAGATCCGCCGCGCGCTGGGACGCTAGACCGGTCCTGTATTGCCGGGGCCGCGTGCAGCGGGCCGAGGCAAGGAATGCAGCGGTGCTGCACCGCAGCGTTCACCGTACCAGCAGTGCGTTAAGCTCGATGCCGGGGAGCGCGTCCGTCAGGGCGCGCAGGCATGCGCATCATGGAACGGGGGAGCTATGGCACTGCTGCACGCCAAGACGGCCGCTGGCCGCCAGGAAATCGAGGATCGTGCGCGGCGCCTGCCGGCCGCGCTGCGCTCGATCCTGCTGATGGTCGATGGTCGCCGCGATGACACCGAACTGCGCAGCCTGCTCGAAGGACTGCGGGCGCCACCCGATGCGCTGGAACAGCTGGCCGCGATGGAGCTGATCGAAGTGGTGGGGGGCAGCGCCGATGCGGTGCCGGTCGCTGGCCTCAGCAATGGCCGCGAACAGGACCCGGCGCTGTATCAGCAGCTGTACGAGGCGATGAGCGAAGCCGTGCGGCGCCACCTCGGGCTGAAGGGCTACTTCATGCAGTTGAAGATCGAGCGCTGCACCGATGCCTCGGCCCTGGAGCGCCTGTGCCCGGAACTGCTGGCGGCGGTAGGCAAGGCACGCAGCCCGGCACTGGCACAGCGCTGGTGGCAGGAAACGCAGGCATCGCTGGCAGCCGGCGATCGCGGAGTCGTGCAGGCCTGACGCAGCGCGTAGAGTGGATGGTTTCATTCCCATCAGGAGCCTCTCGTGCAGGACGACCACGACGACACCGACACCCCGGGCTGGGACGCGATCAATGCGGCGTTGGCGCCGCTGTACGCGGGCCAGGAGCCCCTGCATTTCGGAACGGCGTTGCCGTACACGCTGGGCGGCCAGGATCCCCTCGATGGCATCAGTGTCTACCGGGCGGAGGCGCCGGTACCGCACTGGCACTACATCACCTATGGCCTGTCCGAGCTGTACGCCAAGGAGAGCAGTGACGCCGAAGCAAGCGGCTACGGATTCGAGCTGACCTTCCGTCTGGCAGCAGGCGAGAGCGTGCACGCCGAACAGGCACCGCCGACATGGCCGATGAACCTGCTGCAGAACCTGGCGCGCTACGTGTTCGGCAGCGGCAACGTGTTCGAGGATGGCCACCACCTTGACGCGAACGGCCCGATTGCCCTCGAGTCCGACACCCGCCTGCGCCATCTGGCTTTCATCGCCGACCCGCAGTTGCCGGCGCGCGAGACCGCCAACGGCCGCCTGCAGTTCCTGCAGCTGGTCGGGCTGACGGATGGGGAAATGGCTGCAGTGAAACGCTGGTCGACCCGCGGGGTGCTGCACGTGCTGGAGCCGGCGATGCCCCTGTGGATCACCGATCTGCATCGGGGCGACTTGCTGGATGATCCGGCACTGGCGGCGCAGGTGCAGGCGGGCAGTGCGCGGGAGGGTTCCAGCACCGGCATGTTGTTCATTGAAACGCTGGACTGGCGACAGGTCTCGGGCGTGACCACGCTGGTGCTCGGCGCCGGCCAGGTGCCGAGCGTGCGTGAGCTGCTGCCGCTGCGCCTGCACCATGGCGCATCACTGGTGCTGGTCAGCCGTGAGCGCCAATGGGAGTTCACCCCGGCTGCGGGCGGCGGCGCCAACGACGTCGATGCCGACAGCGCGCGCTGGGCATTGGATGCACAGGGGGTCCAGGCGTGGCAGGACGTGCGTGCCGAGCGCGGGATCTACCCGCTGGGCGGCCAGTTGCAGGTCGAGGTGGTGCCGACGTTGCTGCGTGACGCCAAGGGTGCCGTGATCCGCCAGATCGGTTGAATGGTGGACACGGGGCGCCGGCGATGCCCGGCGCGGGGCCGGGACGCCGGATCGGAGCCGCCTGCGCTGCCGGCGGCTCCGTGTGCGGTCAGGCCAGGCCTTCGGCCTTCAGTGCGGCCTGCACGCCGGCATCGGCGTCCATGCGCGCCTTGTAGGCGGCCAGATGATCCAGCCCCGCCAGGTCGACCTTGGCGCCGGCTGCCCAGCGCAGGGTGATGTAGAAGTACGGATCGGCGAAGCTGCGGAATCCGGCCAGCCACGGCTTGTCCGCCAGCTGCCGGTCGGCCGTCTCGAACAGGCCACGCAGGCGCTTGCGGGCGGCCGCGCGGATCGCGTCGTACTGGCTCTCATCGCCGATGAACTTGCCCGGTGCGAACAGCGGCGAGAACGCCGGGTGCACATCGGAGTTGACGAAGGCCAGCCAGCGGGTGGCCTCGGCACGCTGGCGCGGGCTGCCGTCGCCGGCCAGGCCGGCCTGCGGGAAGCGGTCGGCGATGTAGCCCATGATGGCCGCGTTCTGCAGCAGGATGAAGTCGCCATCGACCAGCGCCGGAACCGAGCCGGCCGGGTTGATCTTGAGGAATTCCGGCCCCTTCAGGGTGTCCTTGTCGAGCAGTTCGACCTCGAACGGCTGGCCGGTCCACTGCAGGGCGATGTGGTCGGCGGTGGAGCAGGCACCGGGCTTGCTGTACAGCTTCATGGGAACTCCAGGCGGGGTGTGCGGGAATCGCCCACTATCCCAGAGCCTGCCGGCGCGCGGCAACGCTGCCGCCGGCAACAGTTTGTTACGACTGCCGGGGCTTGAGGTTCTGCACCTTATAGAAGGTGTGATCACCGATGGTGGCCACCTGGTAGGCATTGCGCCAGTTCGGGCTGGCGATGGCCAGGGCGGCGAAATGGCTGGCACCGGGAACGATCTCGCGGCGCTCGCCGGCCGGCAGCGCCCAGTTGCGCTCCGCATCGAAGGCCACGCTCATGGCCTCGCTCCAGGCCGCGTCGTTGCCCAGCTGGGTGCCGGGGGAGACGATGGTCGGGGCGAACTGCTTGCGTGCGGTCACCACCTGGCACATCGAGTCGCCCCACAGGCCGCTGTCGAGGCGGCGCAGTGCCACCTCGGCCACGGCCTGCTGGCCGCGCAGGGTCTGGTCGCGGGCTTCCAGGTATACGGTGGTGCTCAAACACAATGAATCAGCCGCCGGCTGGGGCAGCAACTGCGACAGCCAGAGAATCCAGGCCAGTTTCATATAACTCCTTGCTCCGTATGGGCCGCACCACGGGGTTCCGGCCGAAGAGAGGGCAGGAGGCGGGGTACGACTTGGCGTCATGGGGAGGCGGCCATCGGGGCCGCCCCGTGGGCGGCCCGGGAAAAGAGGATCGATGAACGATCCGGGAGGGCCGCACCGGCTCACCGGAAACTGGGTGGTGAGCGGAAAGTTGGCGCAAGGTAGGGGGGCTGGCCGAACGCATCATGAATCGCCCGGCTTGACATTCAGCTTTGAGGTGGGTGACGGAAATCACAGTCCCGCCGCCCATTCAGGTCTGGATCAAAGGGCGGCCGCCACCCGGCTCCCCTGATCGATGGCGCGTTTGGCGTCCAGTTCGGCGGCCACATCGGCACCGCCGATCAGCTGTGCGCTGATGCCCGCCGCCTGCAGTTCGGCCTGCAGCGCGCGGTTCGGTTCCTGCCCCGCGCAGATCACCACATGATCCACCGGCAGCAGCTGTTCGCTGCCCTCCACGCGGATGCGCAGCCCCTGGTCGTCCACGCCGAGATACTCGACGCCGCCCAGCATCCGCACGCCCTTGGCCTTCAGCGTGGCGCGATGGATCCAACCGGTGGTCTTGCCCAGGCGCGCACCCGGCTTGCCGGGGCTGCGCTGCAGCAGCCACAGCCGGCGTGGCGAAGCGTCCACCTGCGGGCGGGCCAGCGAGCCGCGGGCCTCGAAGGTGGCGTCCACCCCCCATTCGGCCATCCAGCGCTGCGGGTCCAGCGACGGCGATGGGCCCTCGTGGCTGAGGAATTCCCCGACATCGAAGCCGATGCCGCCGGCACCGATGATGGCCGCGCTGGCGCCCACCTCGACCCGGCCCTGCAGCACGTCCAGGTAGCTGACGACCTTGGCGTGGTCCGCGCCGGGGAAGTCGACCCGGCGCGGCGTGATGCCGGTCGCCAGCACGACCTCGTCGAAGCCGGCCAGACAGGTCGCGTCTGCCCGGGTACCCAGGCGCAGCTGCACGCCCGTGTCCTGCAGCTTGTGGCGGAAATAGCGCAGCGTCTCGTGGAACTCTTCCTTGCCCGGGATGCGCTTGGCCACATTGAACTGGCCGCCGATCTCGTCGCTGGCGTCGAACAGGGTGACCTGGTGACCGCGCTCGGCGGCCACCGTGGCGCAGGCCAGGCCGGCCGGGCCCGCGCCCACCACCGCCACCCGCTTCGGTGTGGACGTCGGGCGGTAGACCAGTTCGGTTTCGTGCGCGGCCCGCGGATTGACCAGGCAACTGGCCAGCTTGTTCTCGAAGACGTGATCCAGGCATGCCTGGTTGCAGGCGATGCACGTGTTGATCGTGTCGGCCCGGCCGGCGCGCGCCTTGTTCGGCCATTGCGGGTCGGCCAGCAGCGGGCGCGCAAGCGACACCATGTCCGCACCGCCGTCGGCGAGAATGCGCTCGGCAACCTCGGGCATGTTGATGCGGTTGGTCGCCACCAGCGGCACCGCCACATGCGGCTTCAGCTTGGCGGTGACCCCGGCGAAGGCGGCGCGGGGCACCGAGGTGGCGATGGTGGGAATGCGCGCCTCGTGCCAGCCGATGCCGGAATTGATGATCGTCGCGCCCGCGGCCTCGATGGCCTGCGCCTGCTGCACGATTTCCTCCCAGTTGCTGCCGTCCTCAACCAGATCCACCAGTGACAGCCGGTAGATGATGATGAAATCCGGGCCGCAGGCTTCGCGGATGCGGCGCACGATCTCCACTGCGAAGCGCATGCGCTGGGAGGCATCGCCGCCCCAGCGGTCCGTGCGCGTGTTGGTGCGCGGGGCGATGAACTCGTTGATGAGGTATCCCTCCGAGCCCATCACTTCGACACCGTCGTAGCCGGCTTCGCGTGCCAGCCTGGCGCTGCGTGCGTAATCGGCGATGTGCCGTTCGACGCCGCTGGCCGACAGTGCGCGCGGGGTGAACGGATTGATCGGCGCCTTGAGCTTGGAGGGCGCCACCGACAGGGGGTGGTAGGCATAGCGGCCGGCGTGCAGCAGCTGCAGACAGATCTTCGCGCCATGCTGGTGGGCGGCGGCCGTCAGTTGCCGGTGCGGACGCACTTCCCAGGGCCAGGACAGCTTGCCGCCGAAGGGTTTGAGCCAGCCGACCACGTTGGGGGCGAAGCCGCCGGTGACGATCAGGCCGACGCCGCCTTCGGCGCGCTCGGCGAAGTAGGCGGCCAGGCGCGGGAAATCGCGCGCGCGATCTTCCAGCCCGGTGTGCATCGAACCCATCAGCACCCGGTTGCGCAGCTGGGTGAAGCCCAGATCGAGCGGGGCGAACAGGTGGGGATAGGCGCTTTCGTTGGCTGGCGACATGGTCGATACGCTTGCGTACGGAAGCGCGAAGCGTGCCGCGAAACGGCGGTCGGGGCAAGGGGCGGGCGAATCGGTAGCGCCGGGCCATGCCCGGCGATGCGGCTACCCGTGGCCGCGCTGCGCGCTCGCCGGGCGTGGCCCGGCGCCACCCGCCGGCAGGGGCCGGCCGATGCCGAACCAGCCCAGCGTCACCCCGCACAGCGGGCCGATCAGCAGCGCAAAGGCCAGGGTGCCGACGCCCACGTTGCCTCCCAGCCACCAGCCCAGCAGCAGGACGCTGCCTTCGATCAGGCTGCGCACCTTCCAGATCGGCCAACCGGTGCGGGCATGCAGGCCGGTCATCAGCCCGTCGCGCGGGCCGGGGCCGAGCCGCGCGCCGATGTACAGGCCGGTGGCCAGTGCCACCAGCAGCATGCCGGCACCGAACATCGCCACCTGCCAGACCAGGCCGACAGCCGGCGGCAACAGCCACAGCCCAAACTGCGCGGACGGACCGATCAGCAGCACGTTGAGTACGGTGCCGACGCCCGGCTTCTGCCGCAGGGGCCACCACAGCAGCAGGACCAGCGCGCCGATCACGTTCGTGGCCAGGCCGAAGGACAGCGGGGTCTGCGCCGCGACGCCCTGTGACAGCACGTCCCAGGGCGCGACACCGATCGCGGCACGGATCATCAGCGAGGCGCCGAAGCCGTACAGGAACAGGCCGACGATCAGTTGCAGCAGGCGCAGGGGCAGGGCAGTGGGCATGGGAGCGCTCGGGAGGAGGGAATCTGTCTCCACCGTAATCCCGAATCGCCCGCTTCCATAGATACAGATCCCGGTGAATCCCGCGCCACAGCGCGCGCGTCAGTCGTCCCAGCCTGCCAGTGCCAGCTTGCCCAGCGTGCGGCCGCTGGCCAGCCGCTCATGCGCCGCCTGCAGGTTGGCGGCATTGATCGTGCCGAGTGTCTCGCTGAGCGTGCCACGCAGCTGGCCTGCATCGATCATGCTCGCGGCGCGGCTCAGGATGCGGTGCTGCTCGATGCGGTCGGCGGTATCGAAGCGCGATCGCGCGAACATGAATTCCCAGTGGATGCCGATGCATTTGGCCTTGTACGGGTCGCCGATGCGCAGCGCGCCGCGGGGTTCGACGATCAGCCCGACATGCCCCTGCGGCGCCAGCAGCTGGCCCAGTTCATCCCAGTAGTGATCGGTGTCGGCCAGGTTGAGCGCGATCTGCACGGCGCTGATGCCCAGTGCCTGCAGCTGCGGCTGCAGCGGCTGGCGATGGTCGATCACGTGATGGGCGCCCATCTGCCGGCACCAGTCGGCCGACCGCTCGCGGGAGGCGGTGGCAATGACCGTGAAGCCGGCATGGTGGGCCAGCTGGATGGCCATCGAACCGACGCCGCCGGCGCCGCCGATCACCAACAGGTGCTGCCCGGCGTGGCGGCGGTCATCCAGATGCAGCGGCATGCGCTCGAACAGCAGCTCCCATGCGGTCAGTGTGGTCAGCGGCAGCGCCGCTGCCTCGGCGAAATCCAGCGTGGTGGGCTTGCGTGCGACCAGCCGCTCATCCACCAGCTGATACTGGGCATTGCAGCCGGAGCGGGTGACATCGCCGGCGTAGTAGACCTCGTCGCCGGAGGCGAACAGGCGGGCGTCCTCGCCGATGGCCTCGACCACGCCCGCCGCATCCCAGCCGAGCACCCGCGGCGTGTCCAGCGTGGCCGGATCGGTGGCGGCACGCTGCTTGCCGTCGACCGGATTGATCGAAACCGCCTGCACGCGGACCAGCAGATCGCGGCCGGCTGGCGGCAGCGGCGGCGGCAGCCGGAGATCCTGCAGGGCGGGGGCGGATTCACGACTCAGGGCGACGGCTTTCATCTCGGCTCCGGCTCGGTTTCCCTTTTCATCATAAGGTTCCTCACGTTTCCGGGGGCGCGCTGAATCTCCTTCGCCGCGCGTTCCACAGAATGTCGCCTGCGTTGCCTAAACACCGTCAAACCCTTATGGGGTGAGGGTCTTGCGGATTTTCATCATCCTGTATAGGGTTTCAACGTCGGACCGGTGGCCGGTCGGGCGCAACACTTCACATGTTACGGGACTGTTAACATGGCCTTCACCCGCCTGAGCATAATGTTCGCGGCGGTGGCGTGCTGAATCGGCTGTCTGAACATCGACGCAGTAGTGCTGGCCCATGCCTCTACCGGTTTCATACCCCCGAAATAGGAGCTGTACTCAATGAACAAGAAGATCCTTACTGCCGCGCTGCTGGGTGGTCTGGCTTTCGCCCAGGCTGCTTCTGCGCAGGAGTTCGATGACCGCTGGTACCTGACCGGTTCGGCCGGCTTCAACTTCCAGGACAACGACCGTCTGACCAACGACGCTCCGTTCGTGACCCTGGGCCTGGGTAAGTTCATCAGCCCGAACTGGTCGCTGGACGGTGAGCTGAACTATCAGAACCCGAACTTCGACAGCAATCAGGACCTGAACTGGTCGCAGTACGGCATCTCGCTGGACCTGCGTCGCCACTTCATCAAGGAAGGCCGCGGCTGGAACCCGTACATCGTCGGTGGCCTGGGCTACCAGAAGTCGGAAGAAGAGTACCCGGCGATCAGCGTCAATGGTCCGCGTGAGCGCAAGGACGGCAACGTTGCCGCCAAGCTCGGCGTCGGCCTGCAGACCACCTTCGACAAGCGCGTTGCTGTCCGCGCCGAAGTGGCCTACCGCGCTGATTTCGACGACAAGAGCTACCACGCTGCCAGCGAAGACTGGTTCGGCGACGTGCTGGCTTCGGTCGGCGTCGTGATCCCGCTGGGCCCGGCTCCGGTCGCGGCTGCTCCGGCTCCGGCTCCGGTTGCCCCGAGCTGCGCCGACCTGGATGACGACGGTGACGGCGTCAACAACTGCGACGACAAGTGCCCGAACTCGCAGCCGGGTCAGACCATCGGTCCGGACGGTTGCCCGGTGCCGGTCTCGATCGACCTGAAGGGCGTGAACTTCGACTTCGACAAGTCGAACCTGCGTCCGGACGCCGTGGCCATCCTGAGCGAAGCCACCGAGATCCTGAAGCGTTACCCGGATCTGCGCGTTGAAGTCGCCGGTCACACCGACTCGAAGGGTACCGACGCTTACAACCAGAAGCTGTCGGAGCGCCGCGCCACCGCGGTGTACAACTACCTGACCAAGAACGGCGTGGACGCTTCGCGTCTGGTCGGCCCGATCGGCTACGGCGAGAGCCGTCCGATTGCTCCGAACACCAACCCGGATGGTTCGGACAATCCGGAAGGTCGCGCCAAGAACCGTCGTACCGAGCTGAACGTCCAGAACTAAGTTCTGACGTTTCGCCCGCAAGACACAGCAGGACCCGGCTTCGGCCGGGTCTTGTTGTTTCTGCGGCGGGAAAAGCCGGAACGGGCCTCGATGGACCGACCGTTTGTCGGCTTTTTGTCCAAAAAACCAATGAGTTGGCGCATTCATTGAAAGTGGCGCTTGAAAGCTGTCGCCGCATTGCTACACTCGCCGCGTCACCTTCCTTCCGTGGATGCCTCTCATGCTGCGCTCTGCATCGGCCGCCGTCCTGGCGCTGGCCCTGGTTCCTGCCGCTCACGCTGCGGTCGATTGCTCGGTCAATACCAGCGCTTCGCCGCTGCCGCTGCCGGCCACGACCATCGCGCCGGTGGCCGACGAGCTGTACATCCGTGGCAACCAGCTGGGCATGCCGGCCGGTGTGCTGAGCAGCAGCTACGATCCTTCGCAGTCGCTGGACCAGGTGCTGCAACGCCTGCGCATCGACGGCTGCCAGAACATCGCCAAGGCGATTCCGAGCGCGCCGGCGGTGAAGCCGAACGATCCGGCGGCGTACAAGCCGCAGACCGAATTCGACAATACGCCGTGGCGCTTCGACATGAGCCAGAACGGCAAGCGCATGACCGCCGAGGAATTCGATGCCTGGATGAAGGCGCGTGGCGTCCGCGTGGTCAAGGCGCGCCCGGCACCGGTGGCCACCCCGGCCGCGGCCGAAGCACCGGCTGAGACCAAGCCGGTCGATAAGAAGTAACCGTCGCGGGGAGCAGAGGCTTGCGTACGCGCCGCCCACCTGCCGCCCCCGCCGCCCGCTCCCACGTCCTGCGTGGGCGCGCGGATCCGGATGCATCCAAGGGTGTGCGCCATGGCCTGGCGCGTGTGCTCTCCAAGGCCGGCGTGTGCTCGCGCAGCGAAGCCGCGCGCTGGATCGCCGAGGGCCGCGTGCGCGTCTCCGGCCGTATCGTCCGTGACCCGGAGTTTCCGATCGGCAGCCCGGCACCTCCCATCGAGGTCGATGGCCTGCCGCTGGCGCCGCCGCAGCGGCTTTACCTGATGCTCAACAAGCCGCGCGGGGTGGTGACCACCGCGCAGGACGAGCGCGGCCGTGACACCGTATACCGCTGCTTCGACGGCGCCGGCCTGCCCTGGATCGCGCCGGTCGGCCGGCTGGACAAGGCCAGTGAGGGCCTGTTGCTGTTCAGCAACGATCCGCAGTGGGCGGCGCGCCTGACCGATCCGCAGACCGGGCCGGACAAGACCTACCACGTGCAGATCGATCGCCTGCCCGATGCGGCCACGCTGGCGGCGCTGCAGGCCGGGGTGGACGACGAGGGTGAATTCCTGGCCGCCCGGGCCGTGCGCGTGCTGCGCAGCGGCGACAAGACCGCGTGGCTGGAGGTGGTCCTCGACGAGGGCCGCAACCGCCACATCCGCCGCCTGCTGGCGGCCTTCGACCTGCAGGTGCTGCGCCTGGTCCGGGTCGCGATCGGCGACCTGGCGCTCGACGATCTCGGCAAGGGCCAGTGGCGGATGCTGGAGGTCAATGACCAGCAGCGGCTGGGGGCCGCTGCACCGGGCTGAGCGTCATGCCCGCGGCCGGCGGATGCCGGTCACCGTTCCAGGCGTAGGGGGCGTCTGGTCGTCGAAATCCCGAACGGAGCCTGCCCATGTACCACTTGTCCCTCAACCGAACCCTGCGCTGTGCCGGCCTGCTGCTGCCGATCGCGCTGCTGGCCGCCTGCGGTGGCCACAAGAAAATGGCCAAGACGGAAACGCCTGCCGAAACCCCGGTGGTGGAAGTGAAAACCCCGGAACTGGATGGTCGCGGCAGTTACCGCTTCCTGATGAGCGACGGCGACAGGAAGATGACCGCCGACGAGTTCGATGCATGGATGAAGGCCAATGGCATCCGCGTCGCCCGTGGCAATACCCAGGACGCTGCCGCCAAACCGGTCGTGGTGGCCAGCAAGGATGAGCCGAAGGACAAGAAGAAAAAGAAATGACGCAGGGCGGCGCGCTACGCCCCTGGTAGGTGCCGACCTTGGTCGGCACGCTTTTGGGTGCTGGGGTCAGAGCCCTTTCCTGCGCAAAGGGATCCGACCCCGGGCATCATCAACCCTTGATCACGCCCAGCTCGACGCCGATGCGGGAGAAGGCGTCGATCGCGCGGTCCAGCTGCTCGCGGCTGTGCGCGGCGCTGATCTGGGTGCGGATACGTGCCTGTCCCTTGGGCACCACCGGGAAGAAGAAGCCGATCGCATAGATGCCTTCCTCGAGCAGGCGCTCGGCGAACTTCTGCGCCAACGGTGCGTCGTACAGCATCACCGGGCTGATCGGATGCACGCCCGGCTTCACGTCGAAGCCGGCGGCGGTCATCTTCCCGCGGAAGTACGCGGTGTTCTCGGCCAGCCGATCGCGCAGGTCGTCGGCGGCAGCCAGCATCTCGAAGGCCTTGATGCCGGCGGCGACCACATGCGGCGGCAGCGAGTTGGAGAACAGGTACGGGCGCGAGCGCTGGCGCAGCAGTTCGATCACTTCGGCGCTGGCGCAGGTGAAGCCGCCCAGTGCGCCCCCCATGGCCTTGCCCAGAGTGCCGGTGATGATGTCGATCTTTTCCAGCACACCCTTCACCTCGGCCGAGCCACGACCGGTGGCGCCAAGGAAACCCGTGGCATGGCATTCGTCGATGTGCACCAGCGCGTTGTACTTCTTCGCGAGCGCGGTGATCTCGTCCAGCGGGGCAATGAAGCCGTCCATCGAGAACACGCCGTCGGTGGTGATCAGCTTGGTCCTGCAGCCGGCGGCGTCGGCGGCCTGCAGCTGCGCTTCCAGGTCGGCCATGTCGCAGTTGGCGTAGCGGAAGCGCTTGGCCTTGCACAGGCGCACCCCGTCGATGATCGATGCGTGGTTCAGTGCGTCCGAGATGATCGCATCGTTCTCGCCGAGCAGCGGCTCGAACAGGCCGCCGTTCGCATCGAAACAGGCCGCATACAGGATGGTGTCCTGCTTGCCGAAGAAATCGGCGATCTGTTTCTCAAGCTGCTTGTGCAGGTCCTGGGTGCCGCAGATGAAGCGCACCGAGGCCATGCCGAAGCCGTGGGTATCCAGAGCATCCTTGGCGGCCTGGATCAGGTCGGGATGATCGGCCAGGCCCAGGTAGTTGTTGGCGCAGAAGTTCAGCACCTTGCGGCCATCGGCCAGCGTGATCTCGGCCGATTGCGGACTGGTGATGATCCGCTCGGACTTGAACAGGCCCTGGGCGCGGATGGCGTCCAGTTCCTCGGCATAGTGGCGGGTCAGGGCGGAGGAGGCGTCGGTCATGGCGTGGGCACGGCTCAGCACGGGAAACCGACGATTCTACCGGGCATCGATGGCTGGCGACCGGCGGCAGGCAGGCACCGCCATGGCCGGCACATGTTGCAATGCAATAGCAAACGGGTTAAAAAATCGTGAACCGGCCCGTTCTGGCTCCGGTTCCCGCAACTGCCCTGCACGCCACCGCCCCCCACCGGAGACGACCATGAAGCACGCTCATGCCTGCCTCGCCCTTGCCGCCGCCCTGACCTTGGCCCCGTTTGCCGCCAGCGCCCAGGACAGCGAATCGCCGTACAGCTGGAACGTTACCGCCGTGTCGGATTACCTGTTCCGTGGTGTGTCGCAGACCGATGAGGATCCCACTCTGCAGGCCGGTTTCACCTATACCAGCCCGGTTGGCCTGTATGCCGGTGTCTGGGGATCGGGCGTGGACTTCGGCCCGGGCGACCCGAGCGTCGAAGTGGATTACCAGATCGGCTACGGCGTCGACGCCACCGAGCGCGTGAACTTCGATGTGCTGCTGAACCGCTACACCTACCCCGGCGCCAGCGAGCTGAACTACAACGAGCTGATCACCACCACCACGCTGGATGACACCTACAAGCTGACGGTGGCCTACAGCAACGACGTGTGGAACAGCAGCACCGATGGCTGGTATTACGCGCTGGGCGGCGAGTGGGGCCTGCCGCAGGATTTCACGCTGAGCGCCAGCGTCGGCCGCAGCACCTTCGAAAAGGGCATTGCCAAGGATTACACCGACTGGAACGTTGGCGTGGCCCGTACCTGGGGTCTGTTCACCCTCGGCCTGGGCTACTACGGCACCGACGGCAACGGCCGCGACAACAGCGGCAAGCTGGCCGACAACCGGGTGGTGTTCACGGTGGCGGTAGGCCAGTAAGCGGCGCATGACATCAAACGAAAAAGGCACCCCTGGAGGTGCCTTTTTCGTGTCTGGCGTCGGGCACTCTGTGGGCCGGCCAACGGCGCGGGGACAAAGTGAGATGCGGGGGAATCAGGCAGTCGCGCCGGAGGCGCGAGTGATCAATTCCAGCTCAGTACCACCTTGCCGGCCTTGCCTTCTTCCATCAGGTCGAAGCCCTTCTGGAAGTCGTCGATCGGCAACTGGTGGGTCATCACCTTGCCGAGCGGGAAACCGGACAGCACCAGCTGCGTCATCTTGTACCAGG
The DNA here is from genome assembly GCF_056479905.1 of Stenotrophomonas sp. 112478_Sma. NCBI lineage: Bacteria > Pseudomonadati > Pseudomonadota > Gammaproteobacteria > Lysobacterales > Lysobacteraceae > Stenotrophomonas > Stenotrophomonas sp. 112478_Sma. The sequence goes on from NZ_CM151072.1 coordinate 847,871, forward strand.
TCTCGTACATCTTGCGGCCGTAGATGCCCTGCACGGTCAGGCCCTTGAAGATGATCTTGTCCCAGTCGCAGCCGGCACCCTTGGGCATGATGCCGAGCATGGCGATCTTGCCGCCGTGGTACATGCAGTCGAGCATGTCGTTGAAGGCGCGCGGATTGCCGCTCATTTCCAGGCCCACGTCGAAGCCCTCCATGTGCAGTTCCTTCATCACGTCCTTCAGCGAGGTGTTGGTGACATTGACCACGCGCGTCGCGCCCATGTCGGCGGCCAGCTTCAGGCGGAAGTCGTTGACGTCGGTCACCACCACGTTGCGCGCACCGATGTGCTTGCAGATGCCCGCGGCGATGATGCCGATCGGGCCGGCGCCGGTGATCAGCACGTCCTCGCCGATCACGTCGAACTCCAGCGCGCAGTGCGCGGCGTTGCCGTACGGGTCGAAGAAGGCCGCCAGTTCGGACGGAATCTGGTCGGGGATCGGCCACAGGTTGCTGGCGGGCATCACCATGTACTCGGCGAAGGCGCCATTGACGTTCACGCCGATGCCGACGGTGTTCGGGCACAGGTGCGGGCGGCCGCCACGGCAGTTGCGGCAGTGGCCGCAGACGATGTGGCCTTCGGCCGAGACGCGCTGGCCAACCTCATAGCCGGTCACCGCCGAGCCAAGCGCGGCGATGCGACCGACGAATTCGTGGCCGATGGTCAGGCCCGGCTTGATGGTGCGCTGGCTCCACTCGTCCCACAGGTAGATGTGCAGGTCGGTACCGCAGATGGCGGTCTTTTCCAGCTTGATCAGGACCTCGTTCGGGCCCGGGGTCGGCACCGGGACCTCTTCGAGCCAGATGCCCTTGGCCGCTTCGCGCTTGACCAGGGCCTTCATCGTTTGCTGCGCCATCGGGGTGGAACTCATCAGGGGGAAAGCGCGGATTATAGAGGTCTGCACGGAATTCCAATGTTGCGCTGCGGGCGCGCTGGCGGAACGAAAGGCGTGCGCCGGCGGGCGTTTCGAACGTGACCGGCGTGCTCGCCGGGCATGGCCCCGCACTACCGGGAAATCGGGCGGCTCGCGCTCGCGGGGCATGGCCCGGCGCCATCGGGAAATCGTGCGGGTAGCGCCGGGCCATGCCCGGCGGGCCCGGGGGCATGACTTCCGGGGTTCGGGACAGGGCAGGGGGGCGGGCTACAATCGAAGGTTCCACTACCAGGGGCCGCTCCATGCGCTCGAACCTGCTTGCATTCTCCGTCGTCGCCAGCCTTGGGCTGGTCCAGGTCGCCCATGCCGCCGAAGGCATGTGGGTACCGCAGCAGTTGCCGGAGATCGCCGGCCCGCTGCAGAAGGCCGGCCTGAAACTGTCGCCGGAACAGCTGTCCGACCTGACCGGCGACCCGATGGGCGCGGTGGTGGCGCTGGGCGGCTGCACCGCCAGCTTCGTCTCCCCGCAGGGCCTGGTGGTCACCAACCACCACTGTGCCTACGGCGCGATCCAGCTCAACTCCACCGCCGAGAAGAACCTGATCAAGGAGGGTTTCAACGCGCCGACCCTGAAGGACGAACTCAGCGCCGGTCCCAACGCCCGCGTGTTCGTGCTGGACCGGATCACCGACGTCACCGACCAGGCCAAGGCCGCCATCGCCGCCGCCGGCAAGGACCCGCTGGCCCGCACCCGTGCGCTGGAAGCGTTCGACAAGGCCCAGACCGCCGCCTGTGAAGCCGACGCCGGTTTCCGCTGCCGTCTGTACAGCTTCTCCGGCGGCAATACCTACCGCCTGTTCCGCAACATGGAAATCAAGGACGTGCGCCTGGTCTATGCGCCCCCGGGCAGCGTCGGCAAGTTCGGCGGCGACGTCGACAACTGGATGTGGCCGCGCCACACCGGCGACTTCTCGTTCTATCGCGCCTACGTGGGCAAGGATGGCAAGCCGGCCGCGTTCTCGGCCGACAATGTGCCGTACCAGCCGAAGCACTTCCTGAAGTTCGCCGACCAGCCGCTGGGCGCGGACGACTTCGTGATGGTGGCCGGCTACCCGGGCCGCACCAACCGCTATGCGCTGGCCGGCGAATTCAATGAAACCGCCGAGTTCACCTACCCGACCATCGCCCGCCATTACAACGAAGTGCTGGCGCTGATCGACAAGGCCGGCAAGGCCGACGCCGACGTCAAGGTCAAGTACGCCAACACGGCGGCCAGCATGAACAACGTGGCCAAGAACTACGTCGGCCAGCTGGAAGGCTTCAAGCGCATCGACGCGGCCGGGCAGAAGCGGGCCGAAGAGGCCGCCGTGCTGGCCTGGCTGAAGCAGCAGGGCGCAGCCGGCAAGCCGGCCCTGGCCGCACACGCCCAGCTGCTCAAGCACCTGGATACCAGCAAGAGTACCCGCGAGCGCGATCTGTTCGTCGGCCAGTTCAACAACACCTCGGCCGTGGGCGCCGCGCTGTCGCTTTACCGTCTGTCGATCGAACGCGCCAAGCCGGACGCCGAGCGTGAAGCCGGTTATCAGGAGCGCGACCTGCCGACCCTGGAAGGCAATCTGCGCCAGATGGACCGTCGCTACGTCGCCGGCATGGACCAGCAGCTGCAGCAGTACTGGCTGGACCAGTACGTCGCGCTGCCGGCGGCACAGCGCAACAACGAGGTTCTCAACCAGTGGCTGGGCGGCAGCGATGCCGGGGCCGTCAACGGCCTGGTGAAGAAGCTGGCCGGCACCGGGCTGGGCAGCCTCGATGCACGCCTGAAGTGGTTCAAGGCCGACCGTGCCGCCTTCGAGGCCAGCACCGATCCGGCCATCCAGTACGCCGTGGCCGTGATGCCGGCCCTGCTGAAGCAGGAAGAACAGAGGAAGATCCGCGAAGGTGAATCGCTGACGGCCCGTCCGCTGTACCTGCAGGCGGTGGCGGACTACAAGAAGAGCAAGGGCGAGTTCGTCTACCCCGATGCCAACCTGTCGCTGCGCATCACCTTCGGCAATGTCATGGGCTATGCCAAGGACGGTGTCCAGTACACCCCGTTCACCACGCTGGAAGGCGTTGCGGCGAAGGAAACCGGCGTCGATCCGTTCGACTCGCCGAAGGCACTGCTGGATGCGGTCAAGGCCAAGCGGTATGGCGGCCTGGAGGACAAGCGGATCGGCTCGGTGCCGGTGAACTTCCTGTCCAACCTGGACATCACCGGTGGCAACTCCGGTTCGCCGGTGCTCGATGCGCACGGCAAGCTGGTCGGCCTGGCCTTCGACGGCAACTGGGAATCGGTCAGCTCCAACTGGGTATTCGACCCGGTGATGACCCGCATGATCGCGGTGGACAGCCGCTACATGCAGTGGATCATGCAGGAAGTGGCCCCCGCGCCGCAGCTGCTGAAGGAATTGAACCTGGCGAAATAAACCGGTTGCGGTAGTGCCGGCCGCTGGCCGGCAACGCCTGCAGATACTGCCGGGCGGTGTATCCACGCATGGCGTGGATCTACTGCAAATCCTCAACCCCCGCGACGTCTGTCGCGGGGGTTTTTGTCAGCAGCCTTAAGCGGTTTCCCAGGGAACCGGGCGCCCCATTCCCGACACATCGCTGCCCGCTCCGAGTACCCGACAGTGATTCCAGTAGTCATCTTCCGAGCCTTCAAGGCTGTCGAGATGCAGGCGGACGGATGGGATAGGCCAGCTGTGTTCCATTGCAGCCAGCGCGATCAGCTTTTCGCAAACGTCTTCGTCCGGTGCATCCAATCCGGACAACAAGCGCTTGAATGCTTCATAGAACTCTTTCTCGGGATCGTTCAGGGCGGCAATTTCGTCCATTTCGATTGAAATGAACTCATACGGCGCGTCTTCAATCACCCGCTCGAGCATGTTCACGTACGGAGCAAGATCACCGATACCCTTGAATGCCTGGACGACGCCTGTGCGGCGGCGCCGAAGGGTTTCGAGCACTTTCTGTTTGGGGGCCGAAGGTGCCTGCCCGATCACCACTTCGCCATCGAGTTCGAAATCAGCCTGCTGGAAATCCTCGGGCGTGAAAAGCGCAGGCCACAGCAGCGGTATGCAGTAGACATCATTTGCCAGCGTCTGCACGTCGAAATCGTAGTCGTCGGCAAAACTTGGATAGATGCCCGGCAAGGGGCTGCAGCACAGGTAGGAGCGATTGGACATGGATGGGCCCGCAAAAGCCCAGAGCATGGACATCGGTTGCCAGCAATACCATCAGATTGGTTGCAAATTGAGAAGTGAACGTGGCTGTCCGTTTCGACCTCGTTGGTCGCACTGTACGCTTGGCTGACCGGTGCGATGCGCCGAACAGGTATCATCCCTGTTCCGCGTACTTCACAGGATGTGAACGAATCGCGGCCATCTCCTCCCCCCAGGACTCCTTGCACGCATGCGCATCCTGCTTGCCCGCCACGGTGAAACCCCGTGGAACGCCGAAGGCCGCTACCAGGGCCAGATCGACATCCCGCTTTCGCCCATCGGCGAAGCCCAGGCCCAGGCGCTGGGCGCCCGCCTGGCATCCGTGGACATCACCCGTGCGGTGGCCTCGCCGCTGTCGCGCGCCCAGCGCACCGCCCAGCTGGCCCTCGGCGCCGACCGTGCCGGCACGCTGCAGACCGAACCGGATCTGCAGGAAATCGCCCATGGCGAGTGGGAAGGCCTGCTGGCCAGCGAGATCAACGAGAAGGACCCGTCGCGGTTGAAGGCGTGGCGTGAGGAACCCGATACCGTGCTGATGCCGGGCGGCGAGTCGCTGCGTCTGGTGCTCGAGCGCAGCTGGCGCGGCCTGGCACGCGCCAGCGAGGGCCTCGGGGAGCACGACACGCTGCTGGTGGTCGCACACGATGCCGTCAACCGGGTGATCCTGTGCAGGGTGCTGGGCCTGCCGCTGTCGCGGCTGTGGACCTTCCGCCAGGCACCGACCACGTTGAACCTGCTTGAAGGTCCGGACCTGGAGAGCCTGGAGGTCGTGCGCCTCAACGACTGCGCCCACCACACCCCGTTCTTCGGCGAAGCCAAGCACCGCGCCCTCTGATCCCTGTCCACATCGAACCACCCTGCTTCTGCTGGAACCGCTGCCGTGACGAACCTGCCGACCACCCTGGCCGAATGGCTGGATTACATTGAACGCCAGCACCCGGCGACGATCGACATGGGCCTGGAGCGCGTCCGCGCCGTGGCCACGAGGATGGGACTGGGCGCGCCGGCCAAGCGCACCATCGTGGTCGGTGGGACCAACGGCAAGGGCTCCACGGTCGCCTTCATCGAGGCCATCGGCCGCGCTGCAGGCTGGAAGGTGGGGGCCTACACGTCGCCGCACCTGCTGCGCTACAACGAACGCGTACGCATCGATGGGCAGGAGGCGGAGGATGCCGCTCTGGTGGCGGCATTCAACGCCGTCGAAGCTGCGCGTGGCGACATCACCCTGACCTACTTCGAGTACGGCACGCTGGCCGCCCTGCAGCTGTTCGCGGGGGCAGCGCTGGACCTGGCGGTACTGGAAGTCGGGCTGGGAGGGCGCCTGGATGCGGTCAACATCGTCGACGCCGACGTGGCCGTGATCACCACGGTGGACATCGACCATGCCGAGTGGCTGGGCGAGGACCGTGAAGCGATCGGTGCGGAAAAGGCCGGCATCATCCGCGGCTGGAAACCGGTGATCCTGGGCGAGACCGACCCGCCGTCGAGCGTGCTGGCACGGGCCTATCTGCTGGGCGCGAACGCCATCCGCGGCGGCAGCGACTACTTCTACGAGCCGATCGATGCCCAGCGCTGGCGCTGGCGCGATGTCGGCCTGCGCATGGAACTGCCGACCCCGGCGCTGGCCGGTCCGATCCAGCTGGCCAATGCCGGCGCGGCCATTGCCGCGCTGCGCGCGCTGGACCGGCCGCTGCCACGCGCGGCGTGGGCGGCTGGCATCGCCGCGGCCCGCATCAACGGTCGCCTGCAGGCATTCGATCGTGATGGCGTGCAGGTGCGGGTCGATGTGGGTCACAACCCGCAGGCGGCCGGCCAGCTGGCACGCGCGCTGAAGGCCGAAGCTGTCCCGGGCCGGACCCTGGCGGTCTATGCCGCGTTGCAGGACAAGGATGCGGAAGGCGTGGTGCAGGCGCTGCAGGAGGTGGTGGACGAGTGGACGCTGGCTGGCCTGGAAGGTCCGCGCGGACAGAGTGCGCAGCAGCTGCAGGCACGTCTGCATGGCACCGCTGCGGTCACCGCACGGCTGGTCGGCACTGTCGAGCAGGCACTGACGCAGGTGCTGGCACAGGCCCAGTCAGGCGACCGCGTACTGGTATTCGGTTCGTTCCACACGGCCGCTGCGGCCCTGCAGTGGTTGCAGCCCGCGCCCTGATCCACGTTCAGCCAACGCCGACGCCGTCCGGTCCGGCACCCGTATAATCGACCGCAACCCCCGGACAGTTGCCTGCCTCACGTGGATACGCCTCTGAAACAGCGATTGATTGGTGCCATCGTGCTGGTGGCACTCGCCGTGATCTTCCTGCCGATGCTGGTGAAGGGGCCGGCGCCGGACAGTGGCGTCGCCAGTGTGCCGATCGCAGCGCCCAATGCGCCCGCCGACGGCCAGTTCGAGACCCGTGAGCTGCCGCTGGTCGCCCCGGCCGGGGGTGCCACCGGCCTGCAGAGTGGCCAGGCCGCACCGCTGCAGGACGCAGCCGCGCCCGCCACGCCGCCGACCGTGGACACCTCGCCGGCGGTGGCTGCCGGCAACTATGCGGTGACATTCGGCGCCTATGGCAGCAAGGCCGACGCCGATGCGGTGATCGCCTATCTGAAGCGTTCGCAGCTGCCGGGCTTTGCCGAGGCGGCGACCATCAACGGCCGGCAGGCGTGGCGCGTGCGCGTCGGACCGTATGCCGATCGCGCCCAGGCCGAGGCGGCCCGCCTGCAGGCGGTGAAGATCCGCTCCGACGTCCATGCCGAGGTGATCACGCTGGATGCGCCCGCAGCTGCGGCTGCACCGGCCGCCGCTGCTCCGGCGCCGGCGGCACCGTCGGCCAGCACCCCGGCGGCGGCGTCCACGCCGTCGGCCACGGGCAACCCGGTGCGCAGCGAGAGCCTGCCGCCCAGCACGCCGGTCGCCAGGCCTGAAGCACCGAAGGCAACGGCGACGCCGGAGGCGACGAAGCCGGTCGCCAAGCCCGAGCCAAAGCCGCAACCGCAAACCCCGGCCGCGCCGGCGGCGGGCGGTGTTGGTTTCGCGGTCCAGCTGGGGGCGTTCGGCCAGGCCAACGACGCCAACGCGCTGCGCGACAAGGTGCGCGCTGCCGGATTCAGTGCCTTTGTCGAGCAGGTCCGCACCGAAAAGGGCACCCTGCATCGCGTGCGCGTCGGGCCGGTGGCCAACCGCGCCGATGCCGAGCAGCTGAAGGCCCAGGTGGCGGCCAAGGTCGGCGTGGCCGGCATGGTCCGACCGCACCCGTGATCACGCGCGCTGTCCGCCGCTGTCGTCGGCAGGAGCGGGCAGCGTGATCGACATCGTGCTGGGCGTGCTGATCGGTGCGTCGGTGCTGTTCGGCTTCATCCGCGGTTTCGTCGGCACCGTGGTCGCGCTGGTGTCCTGGCTGCTGGCCGGCTGGATGGCGTTCACCTTCGGCAACGAGGCATCGCACTGGTGGGCGGCGCCCCAGCCACCCGGCACGGGTCACTATCTGGCCGGCTATCTGGGGGTGTTCGTGCTCACCGTGGTGGCGGTCGGGCTGGTCGGGCTGTTGCTGAAGGCAGCGATCAAACTGACCCTGCTGGGCGGCGTGGATCGCCTGCTGGGCGGTGCCCTGGGCCTGGTCCGCGGCCTGTTCTTCGCCAGCGTGCTGTTGCTGCTGGCCGGTTTCACCGCGTTGCCTGCTGAGCCGGCATGGCAGCAGTCGCAGGTGCGGCCGTTGCTGCAGCCGGCGGTGGCCTGGATGCAGGCCCAGCTGCCGCAGCTGGACGGCATGCTGCCACAGGCGCTGCCGCTGGACGGCCTGCTGCCGGGGGCACTGCCCTTGCCCCTGCTCGAGAATGCCCCCACCTCCTCGCAGGTATTGGGCAAGCCGGCGCCGACAGGCGATAATGGCGTTCTCAACGAGGTAGTGGCGGGCGGCGGATGGCCGCGGCCCGTGGACGTGGAGCGGGAGCCCCGGCCGGCCCCCACACTGCCCAGCAACATCGAGCCGGCGCCCGCGCGTCCGGCCCGGCCCGCGCCTGCCGCGGGCGGGACCCCAGGCCAGGCACGGCCACCTTCCTTGTAACTGGGCACAGCCCAGCGGAGACCTCGCACCATGTGTGGCATCGTCGGAATCGTCGGCAACCAGAACGTCGCCGGGCAGTTGTATGACGGCTTGACCGTCCTCCAGCATCGCGGCCAGGACGCGGCAGGCATCGCCACCGCCAACGGCAGCCGCCTGCGGGTGCAGAAGGCCAACGGCCTGGTCCGCGACGTGTTCGACGCACGCACCATGTCCACCCTGGAGGGCAGCGTCGGTATCGCCCACGTGCGGTATCCCACGGCCGGTTCGGAAGGCATGGACGAGGCCCAGCCGTTCTACGTCAATTCGCCGTATGGCATCGCCCTGGCGCACAACGGCAACCTCATCAACACCGAGGCTCTGCGCCAGCAGGTGTTCGAGCAGGACCGCCGCAACGTCAACACCGATTCGGACAGCGAAGTGCTGCTGAACGTGTTCGCCTACGAACTGGAACAGCAGCGCCAGCTCAGTCCGGAAGCCGCCATCCGCGCGGTGGCCGGGGTGCATCGTCGCTGCAAGGGCGGCTACGCGGTGGTCAGCGTGGTGCTGGGCCTGGGACTGGTTGCCTTCCGCGATCCGCATGGCATCCGTCCGCTGGTGCTGGGCAAGCGCAGCCATGCCGAGGGCGACGAGTACATCGTCGCTTCCGAATCGGCCGCACTGGACGTGCTCGGCTTCCAGCGCGTACGCGACGTGCAGCCGGGCGAAGCGCTGGTCATCACCGCGCGTGGCGAGCTGTTCTCGGAAATCTGCGCCGAACCGGCCGAGCATACGCCGTGCATCTTCGAGTACGTGTACTTCGCCCGCCCGGATTCGATGATCGACAATGTCTCGGTGCACAAGGCGCGCATGCGCATGGGCATCAAGCTGGGCGAGAAGATCCTGCGCCTGCGCCCGGACCACGACATCGACACCATCATCCCGATTCCGGACACCTCGCGCGATGCCGCGCTGGAAATCTCCAACGTGCTCGGGGTGAAGTACCGCGAAGGCTTCATCAAGAACCGCTATATCGGCCGCACCTTCATCATGCCGGGGCAGGGTGAGCGGGTGAAGTCGGTGCGGCGCAAGCTCAACCCGATCCACCTGGAGTTCCGCAACCGGGTTGTGCTGCTGGTGGACGACTCGATCGTGCGTGGCACCACCAGCCAGCAGATCGTGCAGATGGCCCGTGATGCGGGCGCACGCAAGGTCTACCTGGCCAGTGCCGCCCCGCCGGTGCGCTTCCCGAACATCTACGGCATCGACATGCCGGCCGCCGAAGAACTGGTCGCGCACAACCGCAGCGTTGAAGAAATCGAGGCCCACCTGGGCTGCGACTGGCTGATCTACCAGGATCTGGAAGACATGGAAGCGGCCGTGAGCGAGGGCAACCCCGCACTGCGCAACTTCGACTCGTCCTGCTTCAACGGCCACTATCCCACCGGTATCGAACCGGGCTATTTCGAGCGCATCCAGCAGCTGCGTTCGGACGACGCCAAGCACAAGCGCCGCGCCTGAGGCCAAGGGCGTGGTCGAGCTGGCCGACGTCGGTGGCGACCTGCTGCGTGCCGCGCAGCAGTGCCTTGCAGAAGCCGATCCGCTGCGCAAGGTGGCCTTGACCCAGGCCCATGCCGCGGCATTCCGTGCGGGGCGGCTGAAGGTGGCGGTGGATGCGCCGCCACCGGAGCCGATCCGGATGCCGGGCAGGCCGGACCGCCTGGTACTGGTCCATCCGCGCGAGGTGCCGCGGCGTGGCCTCGGTGGCGTGGAAGGGCGCGCCGCGTTCATCCATGCCATCGCCCACATCGAACTCAATGCGATCGATCTGGCCTGGGATGCCGTGTATCGCTTCCGCGGCCTGCCCGCAGCCTTCCATGCCGACTGGGTCAGTTGTGCCGATGACGAGTCGCGGCATTTCATGCTGTTGCGTGAGCGCCTGCTGGCACATGGCCACGACTACGCCGACTTCCCTGCGCATAACGGCCTGTGGGAGATGTGCGAGAAGACCGCACATGACGGCCTGGCACGCATGGCGCTGGTGCCCCGCGTACTGGAAGCGCGCGGCCTGGACGTGACACCGGGCATGATCGACAAGCTGCGCAACGTCGGCGATGGCGAGACCGCGGATGTGCTGGAGATCATCCTGCGCGAGGAAGTGGCGCACGTCGCCGCAGGTTCGCGCTGGTACCGCTGGTACTGCGAACGTGCCGGCGTTGAACCGCGCGCACGCTTCAAGGCACTGCTGGTCGAGTTCGCAGGCGGTTACCTGCATGGTCCGTTCAACCTGGAAGCCCGCCTGCTGGCGGGCTTCGATGCCGACGAACTGGCCAACCTGGTCGAACAGGCCGGCTGACCGGCAACGCGGGAGCCCAGTCCCGCCCTGCGCGGGCGCGTCTCATGTGTTCGGCAGCACCACCCGCTTGCCATCCACGGTGGGGCGGTTGATGTAGAACAGGCCGGGACCGGGTCGATACGGCAGCTCGCTCACGCCGGCATCGGCCGCATAGGTCAGCGCGGTATCGCCCAGTGCGTCGAAATTCCAGTGTGCCGACTGCATCAGGTAGCGCCTGCGCAGCAGTGCTTCCTGGGCCGGGGTGAGGGCCTGGCCGGCCATCAGCCGGCGCGCGATCGGCAGCAGTGCGTCGGGCAGTTCCCAGCCGGCAACCGCGTTGGCATCTGCGCGCCAGCGTACGCCGGCGGCGATGGCCTGCTGCTGCATCACCTGCAGGGCCACCAGCTGGTAACGCCAGTCGATGCGCCGACGCAGCACCACTGCCGCGGTGACGTACAACACCGGCGACAGCAGCACGCTGCGGCTGCCGGCGCGGCGTTGCTGCTGCCACTGGTGCCAGACATCGACCCACACTTCCTTTTCGCCCAGCCCGAGCTGCTGCCGCCAGCGTTCGGCATCCGCCTGCGCCTCGGCGTACACCGTCGTGGCCTGAAGCTGTGCCAGCGGGGGGACCTGGTAGTCGGCCACGCTTGGCCGGCGCAGCTGCTGCCGGCGTGGGCGACTGAGCAGCTTCGGTCCTTCCTCTGTCTGGTTGTAGCCACCGCCGATGTTGGCGTGCACGCCGGGCAGTGCGATCTCCACGTGCGCTGCGGCCACCCGCGTGAGCGGGTAGTGCTGGCGATGTTCGTCGCGCGCGACCAGCTGCACGACACGTCCGGCGATGTCGGCGGCGAGGGCGACGCGTGGTCGCTCATCGGCTCTTCCCCCGCTTACGGCGACGACCGTGTCGAACAGGCCGATGAAGCGCAGCAGCGGCCGTGCCGGCGCGAAGCCGGCGGCGCACACCAGCCCCGCGTCCTGCAGCAGTTGCTGCCAGCGGGCCGTATCCCAGGCCTGCAAGCGGTTGGCGGCATCGCGCGCCGCCGCCGCCCCGCGCGAGTATCCGAACAGATCCAGCTGCACGCCCTGCACGGGCCTGTGCCAGCGCGCGGACACGCTGGTCAATGCTGCCGGCAACAGCTCGTTGAGCGCGCGCTCGACCTTGGCACGCACACCGCTGGCGCCGATGCCGAAGGCCAGTCCCAGCAGATCGTCTTCGGCATCATCGCGGGTGCCCACCCCTTCCACGTAGATGGCCAGCGAGGGGAACGGCAGCGTCTCCTGGCGGCTGTCCGGATACAACCGGTGCAGCCGTGCAACGTTGGTCAGGCCATTGTCGTAGCTGCTGGTCAACCGGCTCTGATAGGTCGAATCATCGTCGGCACGCAGCACGGCAGGGCGGGGTTGCGGCACCTGGACGTGTCCGCGCGCCAGGTTGTGCGCGTTGTTGCGGGTGCCATCGAAGAACAGACCAATCCGCAGCACGGCGGCATCGTCATGGGTGTCCTGCGCTGGTGCCATGTGCATTCCCCGTCGTGGCTACGTCACGGTAGCGCGAAAGCGGTGTGTTGGCGAAGTGTAGCGACGCTGTTGACCTGACTGAACGCAGATGCGGTCGATCACAGATCCAGATTCTCATTCCCACCGCCTATTGAATTCACACGACCTGCGCAGGCCAGATGGCCGGACCCGACACAACGGGTCGTGCTGCATCACTGCTGTTCACTTCATTCAAGGAGCGACGAAATGATGTCCAGATCGATTGGCAAGACGGCGGGTGGCCTGTTGCTGGGAATGTCGGTGGTTGCGGCCGCCGGTGCTGCACCGTTGTTCGAGCCGGTGACGGTACTCAGTCGTGCATCGGCAAGCAGTGAACCTGCGCTGGGCCGGTTGCTGGCGACGCCGTCCACGGCCGCCGTGCAGGAGGTGCGGGTCGATGCCGCTGCCACCGCGCAGCCGCAGCTGGAGTTCGAGCTGCTTGGCCAGCGGGTGCAGGCGGTACGCAGCAAGGTCGAAACGCTGCCCGACGGCGGCTCTGTCTGGTACGGCCAGCTCCGCTCCGCGTCGGGCAGGCTGCAGGCGGCCACCTCCAATGGACAGGATGACCCTGGCAATTCGGTGATCCTGGTCCGCTCCGGCGACACGCTGACCGGCTCGATCCGCAAGGACGGCAAACTCTACCGGTTGCGTCCGCTCGGCAACCGCCACGTCCTGGTGGAAGTGGATGAATCGCGGATGCCGGCCGATCACCCGGCCGACTACAACCAGTTGCCGAAGATTCCGCTGCCGGCCGATGACCGCATCGGCATTGCCCAGGCGTCTTCGGGAACGCCGGCGACCATCCGGGTACTGGTGGTGGCCACCAATGCCGCCGTCGCCGCCTATGGCGGCAACATGCAGTCGCTGGTGCAGCTGGCGGTCGCCGAGTCGAACCAGGGCTACACCAACAGCAATGTCGGCCTGACGCTGCAGCTGGCCCGCTACGAGACCACCAGTTACAGCGAATCCGGCGACTTCAATACCGATCTGGCACGTTTCCGCGGCACCAGCGACGGCTACATGGACAGCATCCACAGCAGCCGCAATACCTACACGGCCGATGTCGGCGTGCTGCTGATCAACAACGCGTCGTACTGCGGCCTGGCCTCGGGCATCGGCTCAAGCGCATCCACCGCGTTCGCGGCGGTGTACTGGGATTGCGCGACCGGCTACTACTCGTTCGCCCACGAGATCGGCCACCTGCAGTGCGCGCGGCACGATCTCGCCAACGATCCGAGCACGTCGCCGTACGCCTATGGCCATGGCTATCGCTATGAGCCATCCAGCGGTACCGGCTGGCGCACCATCATGGCGTACAACTGCACCCGCAGCTGCCCGCGCCTGAATTACTGGTCCAATCCGAACATCAGCTACAACGGCATCCCGATGGGCAATGCCAGCACCGCCGACAACCAGCGCGTGCTGGTCAATACCAAGCACACCATCGCCGGCTTCCGGTAACCGGTACTCGGGGCGCACGACCCGGGGTCGTGCGCTGCCGTGGATGGACGGGCCTCAGGTCAGCGAATCCAGCGTCCAGCCCTGTGGGGTCACGCGCAGTACCGAGCCCTGCTCGTACCAGTCACCCAGAACGATGCGGGTGCAGCTGCGTCCGCCGGCCTGCAGCGCATGGATTGCAGGGCGGTGGGTGTGGCCGTGGATCATGGTGTCCACGCCGTGACGGATGAAGGTGGCCTCCACTTCGGCCGGGGCCACGTCGGTCACTGTCTCGAACTGCGCGCGATCGCCCTGTTTCATTTCCGACTGCCGTGCCTGGCTCGCTTCACGGGCCTTCTGTGCGAAGGCAATGCGTGCGGCCAGCGGTTGCGAGAGGAACTGCGCCTGGAAGGCCGGATCGCGCGTCTGCGCGCGGAACTGCTGGTAGGGAATGTCGTCGGTGCACAGCAGATCGCCGTGCTGCAGCAGCACGGCACGGCCGTACAGCTCGATCACGCAGGGGTCGGGCAGGATGCGCAGGCCGCCGCGGCGCGCGTAGTCTTCGCCAAGCAGGAAATCGCGGTTGCCGCGGATGAAGTACACCGGCACGCCGCTGTCGGCGAGCGTCCTCAACGCGTCCGCCACCGCATCGGCGGCGGGTGAGGGCGTGTCGTCGCCGATCCAGGCCTCGAACAGATCGCCCAGGATGTACAGCGCGTCCGCGCCGGGCGCCTGTTCGCGCAGGAAACGCAGGAACAGGTCGGTGATTTCCGGACGGCTCGGGTCCAGGTGCAGGTCGGAAATGAACAGCGTGGTCATGCCTGCATTCTAGGTCATCGCGGATACCGGTAGCGCCGGGCCATGGCCGGCGAGCGCATCACACCGGCAGCGGCAGCCAGGCCAGGCTGGCCGACGCCAGCAGTGCGGCGATGCCGGTGGCGGCCAGCACATCGCTGGGGTAATGCAGGCCCAGCACGACCCGCGACAGGCCCACGCCGAGGGTGAACGGCACCAGCAGCGGCGCCAGCCAGGGGTAATAGGCCAACGCCACGATGGTGAACGACACCGCGTGCAGGGTATGCCCGGACGGGAAACTGAACTCGTCCAGCGGGGCCACCCAGGCCCGGATGCGCAGATCCGCGGCATACGGGCGGGGGCGCCGGGTCCAGCGCTTGAGGCCCTTGTACAGCAGCAGCGCGGCCAGGCCGGTGGCGGCCATGTGCACCGATGCGCGCAGCCCGTCGAAGCCATCGATCGCCACCAGTACACCCATCAGCACGTACCAGAACACGCCGTCGCCAAGCCGGCTGATGATCGAGAACAGACGGCGCACGCGGCGGCGCCGGCAATAGTGGTTCGCCCGCCGGCACAGGCGTGTTTCGCTGCCGCGCAGCAGTTCAAGCGGCGTGGTGCGCATGGCCAGTCCTCCGGGTGTTCGCCAGCTCGGCCAGCAGCGCATCGAACTCGGCCACCACCTGCTGCGGATGCAGCCGCTTCATCGCCCGTGCGGCCTGGCTGCCCAGTTCGCGGCGCAGCGTGTCATCGCTGGCCAGCTGCACGGCCGCTTCGACGAACTGCTCGTCGTTGTCCACGGCGGCACCGTTCTCGCCGTTGCGCAGGTACTCACGCGCCGCGCCGTAATCGAAGGCCACCGTGGCCAGGCCGCTGGCCATGCTTTCCAGGGTCACGTTGCCGAAGGTCTCGCTGCGGCTGGGGAACAGGAACAGATCGCCGCTGGCGAAATGGCGGGCCAGCGCTTCGCCGCGCTGGATGCCGCAGAAGATGAAGTCGGGGTTCTCATGCGCCAGCTTCTCCCGTGCGGGCCCGTCGCCGACCCAGACGAAGCGTGCCTTCGGCCGTATCTGCTGCAGGCGGCGGAACGCCTTCACGGCCAGTCCGAGGTTCTTCTCGGCGGCGATGCGGCCAACGTAGATCGCTGCCAGGCCATTGCCGTCGATGCCCCATTCCTCGCGCAGGGTGGGGTCACGCCGGCCCGGGTCGAACTGCTGGCTGTCGACCGCGCGGGCCAGCAGCCGGACGCGCTCGAAGCCCTGTTCGGCAAGGAACTGTTGGAGCTCGCGGGTGGGCACGAGGGTGGCGTCGGCCTGGTTGTGGAAGCGGCGCATCCAGCGCATCGCGGCGGCCTGCAGCCAGGCGACCCCGTAGTCGGGCAGATACTCGTCGAAGCGGGTGTGGAAGCCACTGGCTACCGGGATGCCGAGGCGCCGCGCGGTACGCAGCGCCGACCAGCCCAGCGGGCCTTCGGTAGCGACATAGATCGCATCCGGGCGCTGCTGCTGCCAGTGGCGACCGAGCCGGATCGGGGCCGGCAGGCCGAACCGCAACCCGGGATAGCGGGGCAGGGCGGCGCCGGGCACCAGCAGGGTACCGGGAGCGGAATCCAGCGCTTCACTGGCCTGGCGTGGCCGGATCAGGTCGATCTCGTGCCCGGCCGTCCGCAGGCCCTGTTCCAGTCCCTGCACGGTCAGTGCGACGCCGTTGACTTCCGGCGGATACGTCTCGGTGACGATGGCATAGCGCATGGCGGGCCTCCGGTTTCCCGGCATGCTCGGGCCTGGCGATGTAGCCGACATGACGGCTTGGCGACACAGGCATGACAGACGCGCAGGAGTGCCGGCTGCGGGGCCGGGGCCAGAAAAAACCACGGCCCCGAAGGGCCGTGGTCGTGGAGCGTCGCAGTGCGATCGATCAGAAGCGCTGCTGGTACTTCATGTAGATGAAACGACCGATGTCGTAGCCACCGTAGTACGAGAACGCGGAGTTCGGCTTGCTGTACATGATCGGGCCGGACTTCTCGAACACGTTGTTGGCGCCGACGGCGACGGTCGCATCCCACGGCAGGTTGTAGCGGAACTGCACGTCGTGGAAGGTCACCGAACCACGCTCGTTGTAGTTGCGCGAGCCCTTGTACCACGGTGCATACACGCCCGGATCGGAGCACTCGTCCGGATACAGACCGATGTTGGAGCAGGTCTCCTTCACGCCCGAGTAGTAGCGCGCGGTCCAGGTCACCCCGAAGTCACCCAGATCGTAGCCCAGCGCCAGGTTCGAGCGGACGCGGAAGGCGCTGCCGATGCCGTTGGTGACGATCGGAACGATCGAGCTGTCGTTCGAGGTGCGGTAGGTCGCACTGGACACGTAGGTGGTGGCCGAATTCACGTTGAACTTGCCGAACCGGGTGTCCAGACGGTAGCTCACATCCAGGTCGTAACCTTCGGTTTCCATGAAGCCCGCATTGCGGTTGCCGAACTTCAGGTTGGTCACGATGCCCGTCACCGGGTCACGCTGGAAGCGCGTGCAGCGCGAATCGATGCCTGCTTCGTAGCAGTCCTGCAGGATCTGGGTCGGCGTATCGGCAATGATCGTGTTGTCGATGCGGATCTTCCACCAGTCCAGCGAGGCGTTGAAGCCCTGGATGAAGCTCGGGCTCCAGACCAGGCCCAGCGTCTTGCTGGTCGAGGTTTCCGGAGTCAGCTGCGGATTGGAGCCGGAGGTGAATGGCACCGGCGTGGCATCGGTGGAGGTGTTCACCGGAGTGCCGCCCTGGCGCAGCTGGCGGAAGGTATCGGCATTGGCGATGTCGCGGGCGCAACGCGCACGGACTTCGGCGCTGGAGGCCGAGGAACCGAAGCGGGTGTCGCACGGATCGCTGAACTGCGCGAAGGTCTCGGAGCCACCACCGAACAGATCGTTGATGGTCGGGGCGCGGAAGCCCTCCGCCCAGGTGCCACGCACCATCAGCGAGTCGATCGGCTTCCACTTGAAGCCGAACTTGCTGTTGAGGGTGTTGCCGAAGGTGTTGTAGTCCGAGAAACGGGTAGCACCGTTGAAGCTCAGTTCCTTCGCGCCCGGCAGATCGGCCAGCACCGGAACGTTCACTTCCAGGTAGGCTTCATTGACGGTGTAGTCGCCACCGGTCGGGCCAGCCGCGAGGTTGGTGGTGGCGCCGGTCTGGGCCAGGGCATCCGGGGTGTACTTGCCTTCTTCCTTGCGGCTTTCCACGCCGAAGGCGAAGCCGAGGTCACCGGCCGGCAGGGTCACGATGCTGCCCGCGATGCTGGCGAAGAAGTTCTTGGAGGTGGTGCGGCCCTTGGTGATCTCATCCGGGAACAGCCACGCCTGCAGTTCTTCGTTGCCATAGATGCCATCGGCAGCGGTGGTGCCGTACGGAACCAGCGGGTTCCACGGCTTGCAGACGTCGTAGGAGATCGGAGCAGCGGCCGTGCCGCACTGCACCTTGCCGGTGGCGGCGTTGAAGAAGGACGGACCTACGCCGGCCGCGACGCGACCCTTGTGCAGGTTGCCGGTCGCCACCGATTCCAGCTCGTTGCGGTTGTACTGGTAGCCCACTTCCCAGTCGAAGTAACGCTCGCCGATGTCGAACGAGCCGTCGAACGACGCGACCGCGCGGTAGGTCTTCAGCTCGCTGGTGGTCACGCGCGGCACTTCCCAGGTGCGGCGGTTCCAGGCCACCGCAGTCGGGGTGGCGAAGCCGTGCTGGTTGCCGAACGGGTTGAAGTAGCTGTCGATCGACATGGAGCCGACACCGGCGGTGCTCGACTGCAGCGGATAGCCCGCGATCTGGCGGGTGGACTCGCGCTGGTTGTAGCCCAGCTCGGTGCGGAAGTTGACGTTGTCGGTGATCTTGAACCGGCCGTCGAAGTAGATCGAGTCGCGCTTGACCGGGTACATCACGTGCATCTGGTCGTTGGCGTTGCTCACGTCACCGGTGAAGGGCGTGGAGTTGGTGAGGTGGTAATTGGCCGGATTGGTCGGGTCCGTGCCACGGTTGAGCGAGTAGCCACAGCCTGCCGGAGGCGTCGCATTGCAGCCGGGACCGCGCACGCCGGTGAACTGGCCGTACTGGCTGATGGTGGTCCAGTTGCTGCTGTCGTTCGGGTGGCGATCGGTCATGCCGTACTGGCTGAAGCCGCGGTCACGTGCCCACACGCCCTTCTCTTCTGCATGCTCGGCCGACAGGGTCAGCGAGATGCGGTCGTTGTTCCAGCCGGCGACCACGTCGAAGCGGTCGCGCGCGCCGTCGCCCTCGCTGTACTGGCCGTGGTAGACGTTGGCGGTCACGCCGGTGACGTTGGAGCGGGTGATGATGTTGACCACGCCAGCCATGGCATCCGAACCATAGATCGCAGAAGCGCCGTCCTTCAGCACCTCGATGCGCTCCACTGCCGACACCGGCAGGGAGGAAACGTCCTGGTAGCCGGACGTGCTGATGCCCAGGCGCTTGCCGTTGACCAGCACCAGCGTGCGCTGCGTGCCCAGGTTGCGCATGTCGATGTAGGTGCCGCCCGCGTTCTCGCCTGCGGTCAGCGCGTTGGCGCGGCTGATTGCCGGGCTGCCCATCGCGGTGACGTTCTGCAGGATGTCGGCAACCGAGCTGAAGCCCTGGCGCTCGATATCGTTGCGGCTGATCGCGAACACCGGCTGGGCGGTTTCCACGTCGACCTGACGGATACGCGAACCGGTGATCTCGATACGGTCCAGGTTGGTCGGCGAAGCAGTGCTTTCGCTCTGGGCGAACGCGGGCAGTGCCGCCAGCGTTGCAGTGGTAGCCAGGGCATAGCGGATCGCCTGCCCCAGGGCGGTGGTGCGTGAAGTCATACGAGCTCTCTCTCTCTCAGGTCGTGCAACGGACGCCAAAAAGGGCGTCGAAGAAGCCGGAAGGTCGTGCGACCGGACCAGCAACCCGATAGTAGTCTCGTTGGTTAATGCTGTGTAAATAGGGCGTGTCGAACAAATTAACGCTTTGTCACAAATCCTCACAAAAAATGAACAAAAGCAATCGCTTACGATGCCGTCGCGGATGGACCCCCAACGACGGGCTAACGCGATGCAGCAGGAAAAGCCGCCAGATTGCGCAAAGTGTCACCGAATGTAACGCCGAGGCGCGCGTATTCAGGCAACGAAGGGACGGAACTGGATGCCGAGGCCGGCGATGCCGTCGGTCTCGCCGATCAGGTCGGCGCGCAGCAGCGGCCGGGCGTCGATGAACGCCTGCGGCACGATCAGCGACAACCGGTTGTCATCGGCGGTCAGTTCCAGCGGCGGCAGCGGAGCGTCCTCATGGGCACGGTTGAGCAGCACCGCCAGGCGCAGCAGCGCGGCCAGCCGCCGCGCGGTCAGCAGCAGGCGCTCGGGCAGGGCGTCGAACGCGGTCTTGCCCACGCTGCGGCGATGGCTGCGGACCAGGGCCGCCAGCATCTGCTGCTCCTGCCGCGAGAAGCCGGCGATGTCCGAGTGTTCCAGCACGTAGCTGCCATGCACGTGATAGCCGCTGTGGGCGATCATCAGCCCCAGCTCATGCAGGCGTGCCGCCCAGCCGAGCATGCGGGCATCGTCAGCGTCGAGCTTCCAGCGTTCCTGCACCTGCTCCAGCAGCGACAGGGCGGTGTCCTGCACGCGGTCGGCCTGGACGGTGTCGATGCCGTAACGGTGGGTGAGCGCAGCGACCGATTCGTCGCGCAGGTCGTTCTCGCCGGCACGGCCGACAATGTCGTAAAGGATGCCTTCGCGCATCGCGGCCTTGCTGACCAGCAGCTTCTGCAGGCCCAATGCCTGGAAGGCCGCCTCCAGCACCAGGATGCCGCCCGCGATGATCGGGCGGCGATCGCTGGACAGGCCCGGCAGCACGATGTCGTCGATCTTCTTGGCCTTGAGCAGCTCGTCGCGCAGCTGTGGCAGGGCTTCGGCGGTGATCGCCCCCTTGCTCAGCTTCATCGTCGCGCAGATCTCGCTGATCGCCTTGTGGGTGCCCGAAGAACCCAGTGCCTCCTGCCAGCCCAGCGCACGGTACTTGCTGGCGAAGGGCTGGAACTCGCGACCGATCTCGGCCAGTGCATCCTTCCAGCGCTTCTTGCTGAGCTTGCCGCCCGGAAAGAAGCGGCGGGTGCTGGCAATGCAGCCGGCCTGCAGGCTCTCGCGCTCGAGGGTCTGCATGCCCATGCCGATGATGAACTCGGTCGAGCCACCGCCGATGTCGATCACCAGCCGGCGCTCGCCCGGTTTGGGCGGCTGGGCATGGGCGACGCCCAGGTAGATCAGGCGCGCCTCCTCGCGGCCGCTCACCACTTCAATGGCATGGCCAAGCGCGGTTTCGGCGGGAACCAGGAACGACTGCGGTGAACGCAGCTGCCGCACGGTATTGGTGGCCAGTGCACGCACGCGGTGCGACGGGACATTGCGGATGCGCTGGCCGAAGCGGGCCAGGCATTCCAGTGCGCGTTGCCGTGCCGCAGCCGACAGGCCCCCCTTGCCATCCAGACCGTCGGCCATGCGCACGGTTTCGCGCAGGCGGTCGATCACCCGCAGCTGGCCGAGCGTGTAGCGCGCGATGACCATGTGGAAACTGTTGGAGCCAAGGTCGATGGCGGCCAGCAGGTCGCCATCCTGCAATGCGGGCGGAGTCGTGGTGGTATGCGGCATGGGCGAATGTTAGCCGAAGGGGCGGTGTGCTCGTCACCGCATGGCCTTCACATTTTGTCGGGGGGGCGTTCGGTAGTGCCGGCCGCTGGCCGGCAAGGTCAACGTCAACGTCAAAAGCGGGTTTTCTGAGGGATGGCGGGGTGGGTCCGGATGAGGGGGACGCCGTCAACCCATCCCTGGGGGCTTGGTCGCGGCATCCATGCCGCTCACACCCCCTCAACCGGACCCACCCCGCCTTCGACAGTTGGCCGCGGTCTGCCGGAACGACACGGGGTCGGATCCCGTTGCTGCGCAACGGGCTCTGCCCCCGGTTTTCTACATTGGACGCATTGTGCCGACCAAGGCCGGCACCTACCGGGTCAGAGACCCTGCATCAATGCCATCTGCGCCGAATGCGGGGCCTCGTCGTGGGCCGGGGCACGCTTGTGATAGATGCCATCGGCATCCAGTTCCCAGGCGTTGAGGTTGTCGTCCAGATAGTTCTGCAGGACTTCGCGGTAGACCCGCTTGGCCAGCGTCGGATCCAGGATCGGGAAGCAGGTCTCGACCCGCCGCAGCAGGTTGCGCTCCAGCCAGTCGGCGCTCGCGCAGTACAGTTCGGGCGCACCATCGTTGCCGAACCAGTAGACCCGGCTGTGTTCCAGGAAGCGGCCGACGATGGAGCGGACACGGATGTTGTCGGACACGCCCGGGACGCCGGGACGCAGGGTGCAGGCGCCACGGATGATCAGGTCGATCTGCACTCCGGCCTGCGAGGCGGCGTACAGCGCGCGGATTACCTGGGCCTCGTTGAGGGCGTTCATCTTGGCGATGATGCGTGCCGGGCGGCCCGCGGCCGCGATGCGCGTCTCGCGCTCGATCCGCGCCAGGATGCCGGTATGCAGGGTGAAGGGCGACTGCAGCAGGCGCTTGAGCTTCATCTTCGAGGCCAGCCCGGACAGCTGCTGGAACAGCAGGTGCACATCATTGCCGATGTCCGCGTCGGCGGTGATCAGGCTGATGTCGGTGTACGCGCGCGCCGTACCGCTGTGGTAGTTGCCGGTGCCCAGGTGCACGTAACGGCGCAGCTTGCGGCCTTCGCGACGCACGATCAGCAGCATCTTGGCATGGGTCTTGTAGCCGACCACGCCATACACCACCTGTACGCCGGCTTCCTGCAGGCGATCGGCCAGCCCGAGGTTGGCCTCTTCATCGAAGCGTGCGCGCAGCTCGACCACCACGGTCACATCCTTGCCGGCACGTGCAGCCTGGATCAGCGCATCGACGATCAGCGAATCCTTGCCCGTGCGGTACAGGGTCTGCTTGATCGCCAGCACGTTCGGATCCAGCGCCGCCTGGCGGATCAGGTCGAGTACGGCCGCGAACGCATCGAAGGGATGGTGCAGCAGCAGGTCCTGGCGCGCCACGGTCTCGAAGATGCCGTCGGTGTCGCGCAGCGTGCGCGGCGTCATCGGCGGATATTTCAGGTCCGGCTGCGCGATGAGGTCGTACAGCTGGATGATGCGGTTGAGGTTGACCGGGCCGTCGATGCGATACACCGCGTTCTCGGTCAGGCCGAAGTTCTGCAGCAGGGTACGCACGATCTCGCGCGGCATGTCATGGGCGATTTCCAGCCGCACCGCCGGCCGGTAGCCGCGGTCGACCAGTTCATCGCGCAGTGCCAGCGCCAGGTTCTCCACTTCCTCCTCGTCCACCACCAGCTCGGAATTGCGGGTCACGCGGAACTGGTAGGCGCCCTGGACCTCCATGCCCGGGAACAGTTCATCCACGAAGGTGGACAGCACCGAGGACAGGAACACGAAGTTCTGCGAGCCACCGAGTTTTTCCGGCAGCTGGATGATGCGCGGCAGCGAGCGCGGTGCGCGCACGATGGCCAGGTGGCCGGCGCGGCCGAATGCATCGGTGCCCTTCAGCACGACGACGATGTTCAGCGACTTGTTGAGGATCTTCGGGAACGGATGCACCGGATCCAGGCCCAGCGGCGACAGCACCGGCATGATCTCGTTGCGGAAGTAGGCCCGCAGCCAGCGCTTCTGCCGGTGGTTCCACGAATGGCGGCCGAGCACGCCGATGCCGGCATCCATCAGGGCCGGGCGCAGTGTCTCGTTCCAGCAGCGGTACTGCTGGTCCACCAGTTCGGCGGCGCGTTCATGGATGGCGTTGAGGATGGCCTGCGGGCTCATCCCGTCCGGAGCCGGCGGCAGGCCGTATTCCTGCGCGTGGCGGACAGCGGCGGCCCGGATCTCGAAGAACTCGTCGAGGTTGGTGCAGGAGATGCACATGAAGCGCAGGCGCTCCAGCAGGGGCACCTGCGGGTCCATGGCCTGGGCCAGCACGCGGAAGTTGAAATCCAGCTGCGACAGTTCGCGGTTGATGTACAGCGCCGGATCGCGCAGCGGATCGTTGTCCGGGCTCACGGGGAGAGGGAGGGATCCGAGGCTGCTCATGGCTTCATTCTTCGACGGAGGTCAGGGGGGCGGACTCGCGCTGGCGCACGTGGTCGGCATCGAAATGACAGGAGAACACCGATCCTTTGCCGACCTCGCTTTCGATCTCCAGCCGCGCATGGTGCAGGCCGAGGATGTGCTTGACGATGGAAAGGCCGAGGCCGGTGCCGCCGCTCTCGCGCGAGCGGCTGCTGGAAACGCGGTAGAAGCGCTCGGTCAGCCGCGGCAGGTGGGTTGCCGGGATGCCATAGCCGGTATCGCGCACGGCCAGCACCGCGCCGTCGCCTTCGCGACGGAACTCGACGGTGATGCGGCCGTCGGCCGGCGTGTAGCGCACTGCATTGGTGACCAGATTGGAGAAGGCGCTGTGCAGCTCCTTGGTCGAGCCCTGCAGGTCGACGCCGGCAAGGTCCTCGATGCTGATCTGGTGGCGACCCTGGCTGTGGGCCTCGGCTTCGCGACGCAGCGTGGCCAGCATCGGCTGCATGGCCACGACTTCCTCTTCGGTGTGCTCCTGCGACTCCAGCCGCGACAGGGTCAGCAGGTCTTCCACCAGCTGGGCCATGCGCTGGCTCTGCTTGCGCATCTCTTCAAGCATCGGGCCGGTGCCGGGGAAATCCTCCGGATCCATCATGTCCAGGTAGCCGTGCACCACGGTGAGAGGGGTGCGCAGCTCATGTGAAACATTGGCGACGAAATCGCGGCGGACCTGCTCCAGGCGCAGCAGCTTGCTGACATCACGGGCGATCAGCAGCCAGTAGTCCGACGAATACGGAATCAGGCGGAGGTTGAGGCGGATCGCTGGATCGACCGGCGAGGGCACGTCCAGGATCGGCTCGGCGTTGCGACCACCGGCCAGCCAGTGGGCCAGCGGCATCGGCTGCAACCGCTCGACAAGGGCCTCGCCCAGGTCGCCCGGGTGGTGCAGGCCAAGCAGGGCCGTGGCCGCTTCGTTGAACCACTGCACGCGCTGGCTGTTGCGGTCGAGCACCACCACTGCGTCGGGCAGCGCGGCGGCCGCGGCGCGGTAGCTGCGCAGCATGTCCAGCAGGCGCCGCTTGCGCACGCGCATTTCGACCTGGTTGCGGTACAGCAGGCGATCCAGTTCATTCCACACACCCGTGCCTTCGGCGGTATCCCAGCGCTGGCGCGCGGTCAGCCGGCGCAGCACGCTGCGCAACCGCCAGTAATGCCAGGCCAGCGTCGCCAGCGCGCCCAGTGCGACGCACAACCACAGATGGCCCGTGAACCATCCCACCAGTCCGGCGAACAGCAGTACCGCGGCGACGGTAGCCAGCGTCTTCAACCAGGCAGAGCGGATGTGGCGGGGCATTGCGGTCTCGTCGATGAGGTGCGGTGGTTCACTGGAATGAACCAAGGGTTATAGCAGAGTTGCCGGCATCGGCACCCGTGGGTGCCCGATGCCGGCACGACGGGACTCAGGTGGCGGTCGAGAAGCGGTAACCCGCGCCGCGCACGGTCTGCACCATGTTCTCGGCATTGAACGGTTCCAGCGTCTTGCGCAGGCGGCGGATGTGCACGTCGATGGTGCGCTCCTCCACGTACACGCTGCCGCCCCACACGTGGTCGAGCAGCTGGGCGCGGGTGTACACGCGCTCGGGGTGGGTCATGAAAAAGTGCAGCAGGCGGTACTCGGTCGGGCCGATCGGCACCGGCTGTTCGTTGGCGAACACGCGATGCGCGGCACCGTCGATGCGGATCGGACCGACCGCCACGCTGCCGTCCTCGTCGTCTTCGCGGGCGCGGCGCATGACCGCACGGATGCGGGCCAGCAGCTCCCGTGCCGAGAACGGCTTGACCACGTAATCGTCGACGCCGGCTTCCAGGCCGCCGACACGGTCGTTCTCCTCGCCACGCGCGGTCAGCATGATGATGGGCACCTCGCGGGTCAGCGTCTCCTTGCGCCAGCGGCGCGCCAGGTCCAGGCCGCTGGTGCCGGGCAGCATCCAGTCCAGCAGGATCAGGTCGGGAACACGGTCGGCGATCGCGGTCTGGGCTTCGCGGGCATCACCGGCATGAACCGGCTCGTAGTCACCCTTGCGCAGGGCGAAGGCGACCATTTCGCGGATCGCGGGCTCGTCATCGACGATCAGGATACGTTTCTGCACGAGGGCACCGTAGGGCTCGGTTACTGGACGGGTGCCAGTAGACTACGGTTTGATGACATGTTTGTGACCATCGGGCCGGAACCGCTCCCGATTGCCACGGACCGGTCATGCAGCGCTCAGCGGCGGTCCAGATCGGGGTCCTGCACGCCCTGCCGGCGCAGTTCCAGCACGGTCGGGGTGATCGATTCGATGCGCGCGTCGACCCGGGCCCGTCCTACGTAGTCCAGTGCGGGATTGCGCTTGAGTGCCTGCAGCTGCATCAGCGCCTGCTCCGGCCGGCCGCTGAGGAAGGCGGCCTCGGCGTAGGCCTCGCTGGCACGGACGCTGTCCCCGGCCAGTTCGCTGGCACGGGCGTAGCGCTGCTGGAACACCGGATCGTTACCACTTTGCGACAGCAGCGGCCGCAGCATGGCCTGCGCGCGCTGCCCCGCCTCGCGGTTGCCCTGTTCGTTGAGGATCTCGGCGTAGGTCAGCGCGACGGGCCGGCTGTTGGGATGCTCACGCAGCAGCTGCTCGAAACGGGCATTGGCCTGCGTGGCCTGGCCCGAGCGCGATTCGGCCTCGGCCAGGGCCAGGGCTACCCACAGGCTGTCCGGATGGGCCTGCAGCAGGCCGTTCAGGGTCTGCCGCGCCTCGCCGGCACCGCTGCGTCCCCCCCGCATCACCGCCAGGGCCTGGCCGTAGCGCTGGGCATCGTTCAATCCACTCTTCTGGCGTTTGCCCAGGTCGGCGTACTCGCGCTCCACCTCGCCGGTGGAGTCGGCACTGAGCACCCGCAACCGTTCACGTGCCCAGTCGAAGTCGCCGCTGGGGCCCCGGCTGAGCTGGCCAACCGGCACCCGCAGCACACTGCTTGGCAGCAGCGGGTTGCTGCCGCGCAGCAGCGGTTCGGACAGGGTCGGGTCGGCCGGGTCCACCCGTTCCCTGCGCTCGCCGCTGGGCGTGGTGGTGGTCAGCAGCACCGTGTCCTTCTTCATCTGCTCGGCGCGGGCCTTCGCTTCGCTGATGCGCGTGATGTTGACCGGGTGCGTGCGCAGGAACTCCGGCACGCTGTAGCCGCCCTCGTTGCCGCGCATGGCCGTCGACATCCGCTCGAAGAAGCCGGCCATCGCGTCCACGTCGTAACCGCTGCGTGACAGGGTGCGTATGCCCAGCCGATCGGCTTCCGATTCGTTGGAGCGGGTGTAGTTGATCTGCCGCTGCTGCATCAGGCCCATGCCCGAGCTGATCGCGGCCATGGTCGCATTGCCTGAAGAGGTGCTGTTGCTGGCCTGTGCCGCCACCACCGCCGCCAGCATGCCCAGCAGGATCGGGATCTGGTCGCGCTGGGCGCGCTCGACCCCGCGCAGCACGTGCTGCTGGGTGACGTGGGCGATTTCGTGTGACAGCACCGCGGCAACCTCGTCTTCGCGTTCGGCCGTCAGCACCAGCCCGGCGTTGACCCCGATGTAGCCGCCCAGGGTCGCGAAGGCGTTGATCTGGCGGTCCTTCATCACGAAGAAGGTGTAGGGCTGGCGCGGCTGGTCGCTGTTGGACCCCAGGCGGGTGCCCATGGTCTGCAGCCAGTCATTGACCAGCGGATCGTCCAGCAGGTAGCCATAGTTGCGCAGCTCGCGCAGCATCATCGCGCCGTACTCGGCCTGGCGGGCCGGGGTCAGCAGCTCGCCGGCCGAGGAGCCGATGTCGGGCAGCTTCTCCTGGGCCTGGGCCAGCGGCATGGCCAGGGCGAAGGTGACGGCGGTCGAAAGCAGCAGGGCTCGCAAGCGGGAGGTCCTCGGGCGGGGCGCGCCAAGCGTGGCAGGGCAGGGGGCAACCATTCGTTAATCCACAGTGTTGCGGTGGTAGCGTGGAAATTCCAGCGCACCGGTACCATATGTAGACCGTCGATCCATCGTGGAGTTTCCCGTGACAGCCCAGACCGCCGGCGGTGCCCCCGCCATCACCATCTATTCCACTGCCGTCTGCCCGTACTGCGTGGCCGCCAAGAACTTCCTCAAGAGCAAGGGCCAGCAGTGGACCGAGGTCCGCATCGACCTGGACCCGGCCGAACGCGAGAAGATGATGGCGCTGACCCGCCGCACCAGCGTGCCGCAGATCTTCGTCGGCGACGTCCATGTCGGTGGCTATGACGACATGATGGCGCTGCACCGTGAAGGCAAGCTTGAGCCGCTGCTGGCCGGGCAGGGCCAGGCATGAGCGCGGCCGACGACGGCAGCAAGGACCGCATCGCCGAGTTCACCGCGTTCCGCAAGCGCATGAACGAGCGCATCCTGGGCGAGCCGAACCAGGTGGTGCGCCGGTTCTTCGCGCTGGATACGCAGACCTACCAGGCCGGTGCGCTGGATGTGAAGACCAAGGAGCTGCTGGGGCTGGTGGCCTCGATGGTGCTGCGCTGCGACGACTGCATCAGCTACCACGTGGCCCAGTGCAAGGAGGCCGGGGTGACCCGCGAGGAGTTCTTCGAGACCTTCTCGGTCGGCCTGGTGGTCGGCGGCTCGATCGTGATCCCGCACCTGCGCCGCGCGGTCGATTTCCTCGACCAGCTCGAAGGCGGTGCCGCCGCCCCGGAAGCCCACGAGCACTGAGGGTAACGCCGGGCCATGCCCGGCGAATGACCGGACGCCCACCCGCCGGGCATGGCCCGGCGCTACCGGAATACGCGGGCAATTCTGCCTGAGCCGGGGACTGGGACCATGGTCTATTTGGGACCTCGGCCCCGGCTCAGGCATAATTGCCGGTGAAACTTCCTTTGCGCCGGCGTTTCCGGGCACGTCCGGACGGCGTTTTTTCCCCCTGTTCGGAACATCGATCAATGACGCAGAAAATTACGGTCATCCGCGGCGACGGCATCGGCCCGGAGATCATGGACGCCACCCTGTACGTGCTCGACCAGCTCAATGCCGGCCTGGAGTATGAAGAGGCCGACGCCGGCCTGGCGGCGCTGGAGAAGCACGGCGACCTGATGCCGGCGGTCACCCTGGACTCGATCGCGCGCAACAAGGTTGCCCTGAAGAGCCCGCTGACCACGCCGGTCGGTGGTGGCTTCACCTCGATCAATGTCAGCCTGCGCCGCCATTTCGACCTGTACGCCAACGTGCGTCCGGCCCACACCTTCCCGAACACCAAGTCGCGTTTCGACAACGTCGACCTGATCACCGTGCGTGAGAACACCGAAGGCGCCTACCTGGCTGAAGGCCAGGAAGTGTCGGCCGACGGCGAGACTGCCTTCTCCGGCACCCGCATCACCCGCAAGGGCTCGGAGCGCATCGTGCGCTACGCCTTCGAACTGGCCCGCAGCGTCGGCCGCAAGAAGGTCACCGCCGTGCACAAGGCCAACATCATCAAGTCGACCTCGGGCCTGTTCCTGAACGTCGCCCGTGAAGTGGCCGCCCAGTATCCGGACATCGAATTCCAGGAAATGATCGTCGACAACACCTGCATGCAGCTGGTGATGCGCCCGGAACAGTTCGATGTGATCGTCACCACCAACCTGTTCGGCGACATCATTTCCGATCTCTGCGCCGGTCTGGTCGGCGGCCTGGGCCTGGCCCCGGGTGCCAACATCGGCAAGGATGCGGCGATCTTCGAAGCCGTGCACGGCACCGCGCCGGACATCGCGGGCCAGGGCAAGGCCAATCCCTGCGCGCTGCTGCTGGCGGCGGCACAGATGCTGGATCACATCGGCCAGCCGCAGAATGCCGAGCGCCTGCGCAAGGCCATCGTGGCGACCATGGAAGCCAAGGACTCGCTGACCGGCGACCTGGGCGGCACCGGCACCACCATGAGCTTCGCCAAGGCCATCGCCACGCGCCTGTAAGCGGTGGCGGGACCTTGCCTGGATTTCCAGCGGGGCGCCTTCGGGCGCCCCGTTGCGTTTGGGTGCCTGCGCATGCTCTGCGCAGCTCATGTGGTGTGGCGGCACCGAAAGTGCGCACGCTCGTCGAGCACCTTGCCACGCACTACGCTGCCCAGGCCGGCGTGGCAGCGTAGCCATGGGGTCGTAGCGAGGTGATGATGGATTCGGTGTATCTGCTGGTCGCACTTGGAGCGATCGTGGCGGGATTCGTGCAGGGACTGTCCGGCTTTGCGTTCGGAATGGTCGCCATGTCGTTCTGGGCGTGGGGGCTGGAGCCACGCCTGGCGGCTACGCTGTCGGTGTTCGGCGCGCTGGTGGGTCAGCTGGTGGCGGTGTTCACCGTGCGGCGCGGATTCAATCTGCGTCTGCTGCTGCCCTTCGTCTTCGGCGGCCTGGCGGGCATTCCGCTGGGCGTGATGGTATTGCCGCAGCTGGACATGGACTGGTTCAAGGCCCTGCTGGGAGGCTTCCTGGCACTGTGGTGCCCGGTGATGCTGATGGCCCGTTCGCTGCCGCCGATCACCACGGGCGGGCGCATCGGCGACACCGTGGCGGGCATGGCCGGTGGCGTGCTCAGCGGCATCGGCGGCTTCGCAGGTCCCGTGCCCACGTTGTGGAGCACGCTGCGTGGTTTCGGCAAGGAGGAGCAGCGCGCGGTCATCCAGAACTTCAACCTGGCGATGCTGTCGGTCACCATGGCCACCTACGTCGGCAGTGGCCTGGTCACCCGGCAGATGTTGCCGTACTTCGCTGTCGTCGCCCCGGCCATGCTGCTTCCGGCGCTGCTGGGCGCGCGGGTCTACATCGGCATCAGCGAGGCGCGGTTCCGCCAGATCGTATTGAGCCTGCTGACGCTGTCGGGCATCGCACTGCTCACGTCCTCGCTGCCGGCCCTGTTGGCGCGCCCGGTTACCGGCTGAGATTCAGGCCGGCCGGAACATGCGGAAACGCTGCTCGGCACTGACGCGGAAATAGTCGGCCGGTCCACCGCCGCGCAGGATCGTGTCGGCGGCTGCAGTGTCGTAGATGCCATCGACCAGCAGTCGTGCCTCGATATGGACGGCGACCACCTCGCCGAGCACCAGCCAGCCGTTGGTGTCCTGTCCGGCGGCATCGCGCAGGCGGACGATCTGGGTGCAGCGGCATTCCATGCTGACCGGGCTTTCTGCAACACGCGGCGGCTTGACCTGCCCGGAAGCCAACGGCGTCAAGCCGGCCAGCGTGAACTCGTCGACGTCCCGCGCGACCGCCCGGCAGCTCTCGTTCATGGCTTCGGCCAGGTCGAAAGTGGCCAGGTTCCAGACGAACTCGCCCGTCGCTTCGATGTTGTGCAGCGAGTCCTTGCGGCCCTGGCTGGAGAAACCAATGATCGGCGGCGTGTAGTTGAAGGCGTTGAAGAAGCTGTAGGGCGCCAGGTTCAACGCGCCGTCGGCAGTGCAGCTGGAAATCCAGCCGATCGGGCGGGGTCCGATGATGGCGTTGAACGGGTCATGCGGCAGGCGATGGCCGTCAGCGGGGCGATAGCTGTGGAAGAGGGCAGGCATGGCGGGGTCGAAAGGGGGGGAGGGGAACAGAAAGGGCGCCACGGAGGCGCCCTTTGTCGTCTTCAGCCTGACCGGAATCAGCGCTGCTGGATCTTTGACAGCAGGCGGAGGAACTCGACGTACAGCCAGACCAGGGTCACCATCAGGCCGAATGCGCCATACCACTCCATGTACTTGGGCGCGCGCTGGGCCACACCGCTCTCAATGAAATCGAAATCCAGCACCAGGTTCAGCGCGGCGACCACGACCACGAACAGGCTGAAGGCGATGCCCCAGCCGCTGGAGGAGTGGATCAGCGGGACTTCGATGTTGAAGAACGACAGCACGAACGACGCCAGGTAGAGCAGGGCGATGCCACCGGTGGCGGCGACCACGCCGAGCTTGAAATTCTCGGTGGCCTTGATGACGCCGGTGCGGTAGGCCACCAGCAGGGCAGCCAGCGTGCCGAAGGTCAGCAGCACGGCCTGGAATACGATGCCCGGGAACCGCAGCTCGAACACGGCGGAAATGGCGCCGAGGAACAGGCCTTCCACCAGCGCGTACAGCGGTGCGGTGACCGGCGACCATTGCTTCTTGAACACGGTGACCAGCGCCAGCACCAGGCCGCCGATCGCGCCGCCCATGGCATACAGCTTGGCGGCCGGCAGCACCTGGCCGAAGGCCACGGTCTGGTTCCAGGCGAAGGCTGCGGTCAGCACGGTCAGCAGCAACAGGATGCCGGTCTTGTTGACGGTGCCGTTGAGGGTCATCGCCTGGTCGGGGCGGGTCACCACCGAGCCGTTGGCGAGGTCGAGGAAAGTCGACTCGGAAAGAGCCGGGTTGCCGCTGCGCATGCGCGTTCTCCGTGCGAATGAGGGATCAGGAAGGCCATCCGGCCGACGATGTCGAGCATAGCCGATGGCCACTGGCACTGCCGTGACCGCGCGCCCGGGACAGATCGCTGCGTTGACAGTTCGCCGCGTGCTTGGCGACAATGGCCAACTCCCCGGGCTTGGCTCGAGGGGATTGCAAGACCGGGGTATAGCGCAGTCTGGTAGCGCGCCTGCTTTGGGAGCAGGATGTCGGGGGTTCGAATCCCTCTACCCCGACCAATCCCACGCCACGTCGGATTGGACGCCGTTCCGGTTCGGGCGCCCGTAGCTCAACTGGATAGAGCACCGGCCTTCTAAGCCGGCGGTTACAGGTTCGATTCCTGTCGGGCGCGCCATTGGCGAAGCACCGGGACCGCATCGGCGGATGTGAAGAAAGGCTTGCAAAAGCGTGAGGACTCCACCAGAATATCGGACTCGCTTCGGCGGCCCGAACTTCGGTGACGGTCTCCAGGCAAGGCTTCAAAGCTCCAGCGCCAGCAGCATTGGCGATGAAGCGAATGTTTCAGTGGTGGCTGTAGCTCAGTTGGTTAGAGTACCGGATTGTGATTCCGGTGGTCGGGGGTTCGAATCCCCTCAGCCACCCCACTGATTCAACCGCATCGGCACAGCCGACACGGTGTTGCAATAAACAGAATGCACGCTATAATGTGCGTCTGAGTTTCACGGGCCGTTAGCTCAGTTGGTAGAGCAGTTGACTCTTAATCAATAGGTCCAAGGTTCGAATCCTTGACGGCCCACCAAGACAGAAGCCACCTGGTACCCCAGGTGGCTTTTTTCTTGCCTGCAGGCCGCGCAAAGGGCATGCGAAGCACCTTGGGTCGTGGCACGCATGCATCGATCAACGATGTTGAAAAAAAGCTTGCACCCCGTGTGCGCATCAGGTCATAATTCGCGCCCCGATTTCGGGCTGTTAGCTCAGTTGGTAGAGCAGTTGACTCTTAATCAATAGGTCCAAGGTTCGAATCCTTGACAGCCCACCAGACGAAAGCCACTTGGTCCGCCAGGTGGCTTTTTTCTTGGGTGTTCAGCGGCTGCCGGACGGCTCTGCGAGTGTGCCGATGGACACCAGGCGCCTTCCTGCTTCATGCACCATCAACGGCAGGGCCCAGCTCAGCACCAGCAGGCTCGGCACCATCACCAGGGGCGATGCCAGCTGCATGAGCGCAGGCACCAGCAGCGACAGGCGGAACACCGCGGGTGACAGCGTCACCAGGTAGCTGCGCAGCATCCATCGCCGGTGCTGCTCGACGTCGCCACGCCGGATGCTGCGATAGCCGCAGAATGACGTGACCAACCACGCCAGGCCGGTCGCAGCGAACGCCATTTTCAGTGCCAGCCAGCCCTGGGTGGTGGCGATCAGGCCGGCGACAGCGGCGCTCCCCAGCAGGATGCCGGCCAGGTAGATCCGTCCCAGCCAGCGATGCAGCCGGGGACGGTGTCGCCGCAGGGGACCGATGAACTGCGTGGCGCCAGCCAGCATGGCCAGGCTGCCGCCGGCGACATGCAGCCACAGCCAGTTGCGACGCTCCCAGAACATGCCATAGGCCTCGGCGCTGACCTGCCCGTAGCGCTGTGCGGTGACCCACAGGAAGTGCAGCGCGACTGCAAGACCGAGCAGCCAGACGAGTGTGGACCAGCCGGGCATCCGGGCCTGCAGGGGCGTGCGGAGTGGGGTGCGTTCCATCGGGGCAGACCGGGTGGCGGCAACGGCACGAGTCTACGCGCACGTGCCGGCGCCTGCGCGTGGGTGCCTGGACTACGTATTCAGGTTTGTCACGCCTTCCGCTTTGTGCACCCGCCTGCGACAATGACGGCCTGTGCCGGCCACGCGAAAGTGGCGGAATTGGTAGACGCCCTGGATTTAGGTTCCAGTGCCGCAAGGCGTGGGGGTTCGAGTCCCCCCTTTCGCACCAGTGCCGGCCTGCCTCCGCCCCCGCCGGGCGTTCCCGAGGCGCTTGCCCGGCCTGCGCTGGCAGTGCACGCCGAATTGGGCGAAACTAAAGGGCTGCGGCAAGCAGGCGCGTCCCGGACGCCGTCACCTTACAACCGTTTCATCCATCATCGAGCCGGAGGCCAGAGCGCCACCGGTGGCAGGAGTCAACATGCAAGCTTCGATCGAATCCATCGGCAACCTGGAACGCCGCCTGAGCTTCTCGCTGCCGGAAGACCGTCTGCAGAGCCACATCAACGGCCGCCTGGGCGAAATCGCCCGTACCACCCGCATCAAGGGTTTCCGTCCGGGCAAGGTGCCGGCCAAGGTGATCGAGCAGCGCTTCGGCGCGCAGGTCCGTGGCGAGGCGCTGGACGGCCTGCTGCGCGAAACCTTCGACGCGGCCGTGCGTGAGCACGATCTGCGCATCGTCGGCAGCCCGCGCATCGACAAGGGCGACGAGGGTGAGTTCTCCTTCGTGGCCACCGTGGAAGTGGTGCCGGACTTCGGTGACATCGACGTCAGCAAGCTGACCGTGGTGCGCCACACCGCCGAGATCACCGACGCCGACATCGACCAGATGATCGAGAACCTGCAGAACCAGCGCCGCACCTGGGCACCGGTTGCGCGTGGTGCGCAGGATGGCGACCTGGTCGCGGTCGAAACCTGGTCCCAGGCCGGCGAAGAGCGCCTGCCGGCCGAAGGCACCGAGAAGGGTTCGATCGTGCTCGGCCAGGGCATGATGTTCGAGACCATCGAAAAGGGCCTGGTCGGCCTGGCCAAGGGCGAGGAAAAGACGCTGGACGTCGATTTCCCGGCCGACTGGCGCGTGCCGGTGCTGGCCGGCAAGACCGTGCAGGTCACCGTCAAGGTTGCCGAAGTGTCCGAGCCGGTGGTGCCGGCGGTCGATGAGGCCTTCATCAAGAGCTTCGGCGTGAAGGGCGGTGATGTCGAGCAGTTCCGCAGCGACATCCGCGCCAACCTGGAGCGCGAGCTCAAGGGCGCGCTGATGAACCGCCTGCGCCGTGAAGTGGGCGAGCAGCTGATCGCCGCCTATTCCTCGGTGGAAATGCCGCCGCGCCTGGTCGAGAACGAAGCCCGCGCGATGCTGGCCCAGCAGGTCGAGCAGATCCGCCGCAGCGGCCGCAACCCGGGCGAGATCCCGGCCGATGCCCACGAAGGTTTCAAGGACGCCGCCGCCAAGCGCGTGCTGGTCGGCCTGCTGGTCGGCGAAGTGGCGCGCACCAACGATCTGCGCCTGGAGCCCAAGCGCCTGAACGAAACGCTGCGTCTGATCGCCTCGACCTACGAAGAGCCGGAGCAGGTCATTGAGATGTACCGCAACGACCCCCAGCTGATGTCTGGTCTGCAGAACCGTGTGATGGAAGAGCAGGTGATCGACTGGATCGCCGAGCGCGCCCAGCACACCGAAGAGAAGCTGTCGTTCCAGGACGCGATCCGCCAGTAAGTCCGGGCGGATCACCGTATGCCCCGCGCCCCTGCCGGCGCGGGGTTGTTTCCCCCCAAGATAGGTACCTCACGTAATGGACAACCGAACCAAAGCCCTGAACCTGGTTCCGATGGTGGTCGAGCAGACCAGCCGCGGCGAGCGTGCCTACGACATCTATTCGCGCCTGTTGAAGGAGCGCCTGATCTTCCTCGTGGGCCCGATCGACGATCACATGGCCAACGTGGTGGTGGCGCAGTTGCTGTTCCTGGAATCGGAGAACCCGGAGAAGGACATCAACATCTACATCAACTCGCCGGGTGGCGTGGTCACCGCCGGTATGGCGATCTACGACACCATGCAGTACATCAAGCCGAATGTGAGCACCACCTGCATCGGCCAGGCGGCCTCGATGGGTGCCCTCCTGCTGGCCGCAGGTGAAGCCGGCAAGCGCTATGCGCTGCCCAATTCGCGCGTGATGATCCACCAGCCGCTGGGGGGTTACCAGGGCCAGGCGACGGACATCGACATCCACGCGCGCGAGATCCTGACGCTGCGTTCGCGCCTGAATGAGATCCTGGCCCGCCACACCGGCCAGTCGCTGGAAACGATCGCTCGCGATACCGAGCGCGACAACTTCAAGAGTGCGGTCGAAGCGCAGGCCTACGGCCTGGTCGACCAGGTCCTGGAGCGTCGCCCGGATGAGTCGGTCCAGGCGGGTTGAGCCGCCTTCACGGGGCCAGGCAGGCCTCGTTCCTGCAGGGTCGGGCGGGACTGGTGTCCCTCCGGCCCTGTGCTATTCTCGAATCGAACCCCCGTTCAGCGGGTGGGGTAACTGGGTAAGCGAAGCATGAGCGAAGACCGCCAAGGTCGTTCCACGGACACCGGCAAGATCCTCTACTGCTCTTTCTGCGGCAAGAGCCAGCATGAAGTGCGCAAGCTGATTGCGGGTCCGAGCGTGTTCATCTGCGATGAATGCGTGGAGCTGTGCAACGACATCATCCGCGAAGAACTTGAGGAAAAGGCGCAGTCGGCGCGCAGCTCGCTGCCGAAGCCGCGCGAGATCCTCGAGGTCCTCGACCAGTACGTGATCGGCCAGAACCGTGCCAAGCGCACCTTGGCCGTGGCCGTATACAACCATTACAAGCGCATCGAGAGCCGGCAGAAGAACGACGACGTCGAGCTGGCGAAGTCGAACATCCTGCTGGTCGGTCCGACCGGTTCGGGCAAGACCCTGCTGGCCGAAACCCTGGCCCGCCTGCTCAACGTGCCGTTCACCATGGCCGACGCCACCACGCTGACCGAAGCCGGTTACGTGGGCGAGGACGTGGAGAACATCATCCAGAAGCTGCTGCAGAAGTGCGACTACGACGTCGAGAAGGCGCAGCAGGGCATCGTCTATATCGATGAGATCGACAAGATCTCGCGCAAGAGCGAGAACCCGTCGATCACCCGCGACGTGTCCGGCGAAGGCGTACAGCAGGCCCTGCTGAAGCTGATCGAAGGTACCGTGGCCAGCGTGCCGCCGCAGGGCGGTCGCAAGCATCCGCAGCAGGAGTTCCTGCAGGTGGACACCAAGAACATCCTGTTCATCTGCGGCGGCGCGTTCGCCGGCCTGGACAAGGTGATCCAGGCCCGTTCCACCGACGTGGGCAGCATCGGCTTCGGCGCCAAGGTGAAGAGCGCCGAGCGCAAGCAGGAAGTGGGCAAGCTGCTGGCGGAAGTCGAGCCGGAAGATCTGATCAAGTTCGGCCTGATTCCCGAGTTCGTCGGCCGCCTGCCGGTGGTGGCGACCCTGGAGGAGCTGGACGAGCCGGCCCTGATCAAGATCCTGACCGAACCGAAGAACGCCATCACCAAGCAGTTCAAGAAGCTGTTCGAGATGGAGAACGTCGAACTGGAGTTCCGTCCGGACGCCCTGTCGGCCATCGCCCGCAAGGCGCTCAAGCGCAAGACCGGCGCCCGTGGCCTGCGCACCATCGTCGAATCGGTGCTGCTGGACACCATGTACGACCTGCCTTCGCAGGAAAACGTCAGCAAGGTGGTGGTGGACGAATCGGTGATCGAGCACAAGTCCGAGCCGTACCTGATCTACCAGACCCCGGCGGCCCCTGAACAGAAGGCCGCAGGCGCCGAGTGATTCTTCCAAGTTGTTGATTGGAAAGAATTTTAAAGGAATGCCTTGCATCTGAAAGCCGATGGCCCCATAACGGGGCCATCGGCTTTTTTTGTCTCCGGAAGATGTCCTCCCGGAGGCGGTTTTCCCCTTCCCTGGAGCCCCCATGGCCCGTTCCCCAAGTGAAACCCTCGACCTGCCGGTCCTGCCGCTGCGCGACGTAGTGGTGTTCCCGCACATGGTCATCCCGCTGTTCGTCGGCCGTGACAAGTCCATGCACGCGCTCGAACAGGCAATGGAGGCAGACAAGCGCATCCTGCTGCTCGCGCAGAAGTCCGCCGAGACCGACGACCCGCATGCGGCCGATCTCTACCAGGTCGGTACGCTGGCGCAGGTGCTGCAGCTGCTGAAGCTCCCCGATGGCACGATCAAGGTGCTGGTCGAAGGCCTCTCGCGCGTGCAGGTGACCCATGTCGACGAACGCAACGGTTCGCTGCACGGCCAGGCCGTGGAGATCGACGCTGCGGACGAGCGCGAGCCGCGCGAGATCGAGGCGATCGCCCGCTCGCTGATGTCGCTGTTCGAGCAGTACGTGAAAACCAACCGCAAGCTTCCGCCGGAGCTGCTGCAGACCCTGGCCGGGATCGACGAGCCTGCGCGCCTGGCCGACACCATCGCCGCCCACATCAGCGTGCGCCTGGCCGACAAGCAGCGCCTGCTGGAAACGCTGGCTGTCGGCGAGCGCCTGGAGATGCTGGTCGGCCTGGTCGACGGCGAGATCGACGTGCAGCAGATGGAAAAGCGCATCCGCGGCCGCGTGAAGTCGCAGATGGAGAAGAGCCAGCGCGAGTACTACCTCAATGAACAGATGAAGGCCATCCAGAAGGAACTGGGTGACCTCGACGACGCGCCGGGCGAGCTGGAAGAGCTGGCCCGCAAGATCGCCGAAGCGGGCATGCCGAAGGCCGTGGAAGCCAAGGCGCGCAACGAACTGAACAAGCTCAAGCAGATGTCGCCGATGTCCGCTGAGGCGGCGGTCGTGCGCAATTACCTGGAGTGGCTGCTGGGCGTGCCGTGGAAGAAGCGCACCAAGGTGCGCAAGGACCTGAAGGCCGCGCAGGATACGCTCGATGCCGACCATTACGGCCTGGAGAAGGTCAAGGAGCGCATCCTTGAATACCTGGCGGTGCAGTCGCGGGTGAAGCAGATGAAGGGCCCGATCCTGTGCCTGGTCGGGCCGCCGGGCGTGGGCAAGACCTCGCTCGGCCAGTCCATCGCCAAGGCCACCAACCGCAAGTTCGTGCGCATGTCGCTGGGCGGCGTGCGTGATGAGGCCGAGATCCGTGGCCACCGTCGCACCTACGTCGGCTCCATGCCGGGCCGCATCGTGCAGAACCTCAACAAGGTCGGCAGCAAGAACCCGCTGTTCGTGCTCGACGAGATCGACAAGATGTCGATGGACTTCCGTGGTGATCCCTCCTCGGCGCTGCTGGAAGTGCTCGATCCGGAGCAGAACAACGCATTCAACGATCACTACCTGGAAGTGGACCTGGATCTGTCGGAAGTGATGTTCGTGGCCACCTCGAACTCGCTCAACATTCCGGGCCCGCTGCTGGACCGCATGGAAGTGATCCGCATCCCCGGTTACACCGAGGATGAGAAGCTCAACATCGCGACCCGCTACCTGGTGCCCAAGCAGATCAAGGCCAATGGCCTGAAGCCGGAGGAACTGGAAATCGGCAGCGATGCGATCCAGGACATCGTGCGCTACTACACCCGCGAGTCGGGCGTGCGCAATCTGGAACGCGAGATCGCCAAGATCTGCCGCAAGGTGGTGAAGGAGATCGCGCTGGCAGGCCCGCAGCCGGTGAAGGCCAGAAAGGGCGCGAAGAAGGCCAAGGCGCTGGTCACGGTGACCGGCAAGAACCTGGACAAGTACCTGGGCGTGCGCCGCTTCGATTTTGGTCGCGCCGAGGAAGAAAA
Organism: Stenotrophomonas sp. 112478_Sma; assembly: GCF_056479905.1. NCBI lineage: Bacteria > Pseudomonadati > Pseudomonadota > Gammaproteobacteria > Lysobacterales > Lysobacteraceae > Stenotrophomonas > Stenotrophomonas sp. 112478_Sma. The sequence goes on from NZ_CM151072.1 coordinate 887,162, forward strand.
CGAGATCGGCCTGGTCACCGGCCTGGCCTGGACCGAAGTCGGTGGCGACCTGCTGCAGATCGAATCGACGCTGGTACCGGGCAAGGGCCAGTTGATCCTGACCGGCCAGCTTGGCAACGTGATGAAGGAATCGGCTTCGGCGGCGCTGTCGGTCGTGCGTTCGCGCGCCGATCGTTTCGGCATCGACAGCGACTTCCTGCAGAAGCACGACGTGCACCTGCACGTTCCGGACGGTGCCACGCCGAAGGACGGCCCGAGCGCCGGCGCGGCGATGGTGACGTCCCTGGTCTCGATGCTGACCAGGGTGCCGGTGCGTGCCGATGTGGCGATGACCGGCGAAATCACGCTGCGTGGGCGGGTCACCGCCATCGGTGGACTGAAGGAGAAGCTGCTGGCTGCACTGCGTGGCGGTATCCGCACGGTCATCATTCCCGAAGAGAACCGCAAGGATCTGGCCGACATCCCGGCCAACGTCACCCGTGATCTGAAGATCGTGCCGGTGAAGTACATCGAAGAAGTGCTTGATCTGGCATTGGAGCGTCCGCTGGCACCGAAGAAGGCGCGCAAGAGTGCGCAGCGCGTCACGGTACGTAGCAAGGCGAAACCGAGTGGAAACGCGCGCGTCAAGCACTGACGCGCGTTGCCGAATGGCCTGAAACCCGCGTCGTTGCTGGCTTTCCAGCTTGCGTGGGGGTAGGGCCACTGGTATAAAAGCAGCACTCGCAAATGAGTGATCGCTGTTGGCGATCTCTGAATCGGCGAACCGTTTCCACATGGCGATCGCGCGCAGATGGCGTGCGGTTGCTTCCCTGTCGAATCCGCGGAACCCACCGCCAAAGGAGTTGTAGAGAATGAACAAGACCGAATTGATCGACGCCGTTGCTGAAGCTGCCGACCTGACCAAGGCCGAGTCCAGCCGCGCTGTCGATGCCGTCGTTGCTGCCATCACCAAGGCGCTGAAGGACGGCGATGCGGTCACCCTGGTTGGCTTCGGTACCTTCCAGGTCCGCGACCGTGCAGCCCGCACCGGCCGCAACCCGAAGACCGGCGACACCATCAAGATCGCTGCTTCGAAGAATCCGTCCTTCAAGGCTGGCAAGGCCCTTAAGGATGCTGTAAACTAAGCGGCTCGCTGGGGTGCTTAGCTCAGCGGTAGAGCGTCTCCTTTACACGGAGAGGGTCGGGGGTTCGAAACCCTCAGCACCCACCACAGCACCGCGGTAAAAGTTTGAGTGTGGAGCGGTAGTTCAGCTGGTTAGAATGCTGGCCTGTCACGCCGGAGGTCGCGGGTTCGAGTCCCGTCCGCTCCGCCACTTCAACGAGGCCTCCGGCCAAAAGCTGGAGGCTTTGTTTTCTCCCTGATCCTGATCCGGAAGAGAACACAAGCAGTACAACGCGGAGCGGTAGTTCAGCTGGTTAGAATGCTGGCCTGTCACGCCGGAGGTCGCGGGTTCGAGTCCCGTCCGCTCCGCCATTACATCGAGGCCCCCGGCCCAAAGCTGGGGGCCTTGTCTTCTCCCCGGCCTGTCCGGGACGAAGGCAGAAGGGTTGTCGCAAGCACGGAGCGGTAGTTCAGCTGGTTAGAATGCTGGCCTGTCACGCCGGAGGTCGCGGGTTCGAGTCCCGTCCGCTCCGCCATTGCGAAGTTCTTAAGTCCCCGTGAAAAAACTTTGAAAAAAGTGTTCATCGGGCTGGGTTTCCAGGGTGTCTTCGGATATACTGGGCGCCTGCAAAGTTTCAAGCGCGGAGCGGTAGTTCAGCTGGTTAGAATGCTGGCCTGTCACGCCGGAGGTCGCGGGTTCGAGTCCCGTCCGCTCCGCCAACTTTCAAAAGCCCTCGGCGAATGCCGGGGGCTTTTTCTTTGCGCGCATGTCGCCCTTGGCGTTTTTGGTCCCTGCGACGAAGCGGGTTACACTGCCGGGCTCGCCAATCAGGCCTTGTGATTCCTCACCATGCTGCAGAAACTCCGCGACAAGACCTCAGGCTGGATCGTCACCGTGATCCTGGGGCTGCTGATGATTCCGTTCCTGTTCGTGATCGACAACAGCTACCTGGGTGGCGTTGGCGCACAGAACGTGGCCAAGGTTTCCGCACCGCCGACCTGGTGGCGTTCCGCGCCGTCGTGGTGGCCGGTACGCATGCTGTGGCAGCACCATGAGATCAGCGCGCAGGATTTCCGCACCCGTTTCGAGCAGGAGCGCATGCGTGAGCGCCAGCAGCAGGGCGACAACTTCGACCCGCGCGCGTTCGAAAGCACCGAGAACAAGCTGGCGGTCCTGGATCAGCTGATCGACGAGCAGGTCGTGCGCCTGGTCGGCGAGCAGGCGGGTGTGGTGATTGGCGATGGCGCCGTGCGCGAGTACATCACGTCCATGCCGGCGTTCCAGGGGCCGGATGGCAAGTTCAACGAGAACAGCTACCGCCTGGCGCTGGCCGGCGGCAATCCTCCGCGTACTCCGACCCAGTTCCAGGAACTGGTGCGCGAGAGCCTGCAGCAGTCGGTGATTCCGGCCGGACTGCAGAACTCCGGTTTTGTCACCCAGGCCGAGACCGAACGCCTGTTGAAGCTGCTGGGCGAAACCCGTGATGTCGAGCTGGCTGCGCTGCCGCCGGTGCCGGCTGACACGGCCCCGGTGACCGATGCGCAGATCAAGCAGTGGTACGACAGCCATGGCAAGGATTTCCGCCAGGCCGAAACCGTTTCGCTGGAGTATGTCGAGGTCAACGGTGCCAACCTGCCGGCGCCGACGCCGGCCGACGAAGCCACCCTGCGCAAGCGCTACGAGGAAGAGAAGGCCAAGTTCACCTCCCCGGAGCAGCGCCAGGCCGCCCACATCCTGATTACCGGCGACGGTGCTGAGGCCAAGGCGAACAAGCTGGCGGCCCAGGCAAAGGCGGCCGGTGCCGACTTCGCAGCCCTGGCCAAGGCCAACTCCGAGGATCCGGGCTCCAAGGACCAGGGCGGTGACCTGGGCTGGGTGGAGCTTGGCGCGATGGTCAAGCCGTTTGACGATGCCCTGTTCGCGGCCAAGGCCGGCGATGTGATCGGTCCGGTCAAGACCGAATACGGATACCACATCATCAAGGTGGCCGCGGTACGCGGCGGCGAAGGCAAGTCGTTCGAGGACGTGCGCGATACGCTGGCCGCCGAACAGCTCAAGGCCGACGGTGAGCGCGGTTTCAACGAGCTGGCCGGCCGTCTGGTCGATGCCATCAACAAGAGCCCGAGCGACCTGGCTGCCGCAGCCAAGGAAGTGGGGCTGCCGCTGCAGACCCTGGGACCGATCACCCGCGCTACCGCCAGCGGCATCGCCAGCGACCCGGCCGTGCTGCGCGCCGCGTTCTCGGACGTGCTGGTGCAGGACGGGACCGCCAGCGATCCGATCGCGCTGGGCGGCGCCACCAACCACAGCGTCGTGATCCGCGTCGCGGCCCACACGCCGGAGCAGGCGCTGCCGCTGGAGAAGGCCCGCGAGCAGGTGATCGCCGCGATCCGTGCCGACCGCCAGCGCCAGGCCAGCGACAAGGCGGCCGAAGCGCTGCTGGCCAAGTTGAAGGGCGGTGCCACCCTGCAGTCGCTGGCTGCCAGCGAAAAGCTGCAGCTGAGCCCGATGCCGGGCCTGCCGCGTGGCCAGCCGGTGCCGACCCCGGAAATCAACAGCGCGATCTTCAGCGCGCCGGTACCCACCGCAGGCAAGCCGACCTACGGCAAGGTCGACGTCAACGGCCGTGCGCTGGTGTTCGCGGTGAACAAGGTCAATCCGGGCGACATCAAGGACGTGACCGCCGAGCAGCAGAAGCAGCTGAAGGAACAGTTGAGCCAGATCGACGGCATGGCCGCAGCCAAGGCCTACATCGACGCGATGCGCAAGAAGTTCGTGGTGCAGACCACCGAAGCGAATCTGTAAGCCCACGGCGGGCAGAACGGAAAGGCCCGGCATTGCCGGGCCTTTTTCGTGGGCGGGTGCCCGGTAGCAGGAGGATCGCGCGGCGCTGCTGTGCGCCGGTCAGTCTTCCAGGCGAAGCACCGCGCCCGGCTTGAGCACGCTGCTGCCACTCAGGCCATTCAGCGACAGCAGCGCCTTGACCGGCATGCCGTAGCGACGGGCAATGGTCCAGGCCGACTCGCCGTTGCGCACCGTATGCCGACGGCTGCGCGGACGGTCGACGGCGGCGGCGACGGTGCGGGCAACCTGCGGCGCTGGCGAGGCAGCGGGGGCAGAGGCGGGCGAAACCGAGGCCGCCAGCGCCGTCGTGCTGTCCACCACGTCGGCGGTCGCCGCTGCGACAGGGGCCAGCACCCGGGTGGTGCCCGTGGGGCGGCCACCGGCGGCCAGGGCGGGATTCAGGCGGGCGATGCGTGCCGGGTCCAGTGAGCGCTGGGCGGCCCACTGCTGGACGCTGGTGCCGGCCGGCAGGGCATGATCCTTCAGCACCGGCACGGTGCGGTCCAGCGAGGCCATGACGCCCGGCTGTTCTTCCACGTCTTCCAGCACGCAGGCCAGGGCGTGAAGCTTCTCGACGTAGGCATAGGTGACCGGCGACAGGCCGGGCAGGGCCGAGGGCGTGGCGTTCTGCGCATTCATGCCCGCCTTGCGCAGTGCCTGCAGCACGCGATATTCGCCAGCGTTGTAGGCCATGGTGGCCAGCCGCCAGTCGCCGCCGAACATGCCGTGCAGGGTTTTCAGGTAGCGCACCGCGGCCTGGGTCGAATCCACCGCCGACAGGCGGCCGTCGTAGCCGTTGGCCATCGGCACGCGATGGTTGCGGGCGGTGGTGGCGATGAACTGCCACAACCCGGTCGGTCCGCTGCCATTGCGGGCATTGGGCCGGTAGCCGCTTTCCACGAAGGGAATCAGCGCGAATTCGGTCGGCAGGTTGGCCTTGCGCAGTTCTTCGACCACATAGCCGAACAGGACCAGTGCATCGTCATCCTGGTTGGCCAGGCGCGATGGGGCGTGCGCGAACTGCTTCTGCCAGCGCGGGCTGGTGGCCTCGGCGTCGCAGGTGGGTTCAGCCAGGCCATCGCGGAAGCTGGAGAAGATCTCCTGGCCATTGCGCACCGATGCAGGTGGCAGCGAAGAGGCATCCAAGGGCAACGCAGCAGCGGCGGTGAGATTCTGGCCGATGCCAGCGCCCAGCGACTGCGCGCCTGCGGTTCCAGCCAGCCCCAGAGCGATGCCCAGGGCCAGCGGCAGACTTCGGCGCATCATGCGCGGAAGCCGTCTTTCCAATGCCGGAGACCGGCCATCACATCGACATCGTCAACGACGTCGCGCCCCAGGTGCGCCGACACCGCCGCGCGGATCGGCGCGGTGTGCACACGCAGGAACGGATTGCAGTCCAGTTCGTTGGCCAGGGTTACCGGCAGGGTGGAACGGTCATCGCGGCGCATGGCCAAAGCCTCCTCTTGGCGCTGCCGCAGGGCAGCGTTGGCGGGGTCGACATGCCGCGCGAAGACGGCATTTGACACGGTGTACTCATGGGCACAACAAAGCAGCAGTCGTGCAGGCAAGGTACCCAGCGTGCGCATCGATGCCAGCAGCTGGGACGGCGTACCTTCGAACAGGCGTCCACAGCCCAGGCTGAACAACGAATCTCCGCTGAAAAGATGTTCAGCAGTGTGAAACGCGATGTGGCTGCGGGTATGCCCGGGCACGGATAGTACGTGGAACGTCCGGCCCAGTGCCTGAACGCGTTCACCTTCGCCGACGCGTTCGGTGGCGGTGGTGATGCGTTCCTCCACCGGTGCGACCACCCGCGCGCCGGGAAAACGGGCACGCAGGGCCGGCACGCCACCGATGTGGTCGTCGTGATGGTGGGTCAGCAGGATGGTATCCACGCGCAGGCCCTGTTCGGCCAGCGCGAGCACCGGCGCGGCATCACCGGGATCGACGACGATGGCAGCGCCTTCATCATCGATCAGCACCCAGATGTAGTTGTCCGCAAATGCGGGCAGGGCAGTCAGTCGCATAGAATTGGACCATGCCCGCGCTGCAGAGCACCCGTCAAGCGAGCCTGGCCCCGTGGTTCGACAGCGAGCCGGCGGCGGCCCTGCGCGTGCTGGAGCGGCAACTGCTGTTGCCACAGCTGTCGGTGCTGCCCGCACAGCCCTGGATGTGGATCGCGCCGAGCGCTGCCTGGCTGGAAGATGCGCAGCCGGGCGGGCGCGGCCTGCGCCTGTACCGCAATGGCGGCCGCTACGCCGGCGATGCGTGCTGCGGTCTGCCGCTGCCGCTGGCCACCGAAAGCGTCAATGCCATCGTGCTGCAGCACGTGACGGCCGCTGATGCCGACCAGCTGCTTGACGAGTGCGAGCGGGTGCTGATGCCCGGCGGCCATCTGTGGTTGAGCAGCCTTAATCCGTTCAGTCCGTTCCGCACCCACTGGCGCCAGCATGGCCTGACGGTGCGTACGCCGCAGCGGATCCGCCAGCTGCTGGGTCGTCACGGGCTGGACTGCGACGACATGCGCTACCTGGGCCCGCTCTGGCAGGGCGCCGGCAGTCGTGGCCGCGGGGGTTGGGCCCCGCTGCGCGCGGCCTGCCTGTTCCATGCCGAAAAACGTACGTTGGCCCTGCCCGGGCCGACACCGCTGCCGGTGCGCTGGCATGGCACCGTTGCTACCTGATTCTGGAGCTGTATTGAAAACCATCGAAATCCATACCGACGGATCCTGCCTCGGCAATCCCGGTCCCGGCGGCTGGGCCGCGTTGCTGCGCTACAAGGACCACGAGCGTGAACTGAGCGGCGGCGAAGCGCATACCACCAACAACCGGATGGAACTGATGGCGGCCATTTCCGGCCTGGAGGCGCTGACCGAGCCCTGCAACATCGTGCTGTTCACCGACTCCCAGTATGTGCGGCAGGGCCTGACCCAATGGATGCCGGGTTGGATCCGCAAGAACTGGAAGACCGCCGGCGGTGATCCGGTGAAGAACCGCGAGCTGTGGGAGCGGCTGCATGCGGCCACGCTGCGGCACCAGATCGACTGGCGCTGGGTGAAGGGGCATTCCGGCGATCCGGACAATGAACGCGTCGATACGCTGGCGCGCAATGCCGCCATCCAGATCCGCGATGCCAGCCCGGTAAACTGAGCCCATGCGTCAGATCATCCTTGATACCGAAACCACCGGCCTGGAGTGGAAGAAGGGCAACCGCATCGTCGAAATCGGCTGCGTGGAGCTGTTCAAGCGTCGCCCCACCGGCAACAACTATCACCAGTACATCAAGCCGGACTGTGAGTTCGAACAGGGCGCGCAGGAGGTCACCGGCCTGACCCTGGACTTCCTGGCCGACAAGCCCGAGTTCGCGCAGATCGCCGATGAGTTCCTGGCGTTCATCGACGGTGCCGAGCTGATCATCCATAACGCGGCATTCGACCTGGGCTTCCTCGACAACGAGCTGTCCCTGCTGGGGCCGCAGTACGGGAAGATCACCGATCGCTGCACCGTGATCGATACCCTGGCGATGGCGCGCGAGCGTTTCCCGGGCCAGCGCAACTCGCTCGATGCGCTGTGCAAGCGGCTGGGCGTGGACAATTCGCACCGTGCACTGCACGGCGGCCTGCTCGATGCGCAGATCCTGGGCGATGTCTACATCGCGCTGACGTCAGGGCAGGAAGAGATCGGCTTCGGCCTGGGCGAGGACGAGGCCGGCGCGGGTGGCGCGGTGCTGCAGGCGTTCGATGCTGCCAAGCTGCTGCCGCGTCCGCGCGTGGTCGCCACCGCATCGGAACGTGAAGCGCACGCCGCGCGACTGGAACGCCTGCGCAAGAAGGCCGGTCATGCGCTGTGGGACGGCCCGAAGGTGGAAGAGCCCGCCAGCGCGTAGACCCTCGGCGCAGGGTGCGCGTGCGGTCCGCTGGCTCAGTGGCAGCGGACCAGGATCACGCTGATGTTGTCGCGGCCGCCGCCATCAAGCGCGGCGGCGACGAGCGTATCCACGCATTCCTGTGCGCTGGCGTCGTCGAAGGCCAGCGTGCGGGCGATGCCACGATCATCGACTTCCTCGGTCAGGCCATCGCTGCACAGCAGCAGCTGCATGCCGGGACGAAGTTCGCCACGGGTGGTGGCCACGTTCAGGTGCGCCGGATCGGTCACGCCCAGCGCCTGGGTGACCACATTGCGGTGCGGATGCGCGCGCGCCTGCTCCGCGGTCAGGTTGCCCTGCGTGACCAGTTCCTGCACCACGCTGTGATCCTGGCTGAGCTGGGCCAGCTGGCCGTCGCGCCACAGGTAGGCCCGGCTGTCACCGACCCAGGCCACTTCGTAGCGATTGCCCTGCACGCGCGCGGCGACCACGGTGGTGCCCATCGGAAGCGTATCGTTGCGTCGCCGCGAAGCGCGGATGATCTCTTCGTCGGCCGTGCGGATGGCCTGCTCCAGCGACGCGCCGCGGCGGATCTCGCGGACGATGGCTTCGCGCGCCAGCGCGCTGGCGACCTCGCCGCAGGCGTGCCCGCCCATGCCATCGGCCACCAGCCACACGCCCAGCTCGCTGTCACCGTAATAGGTGTCCTCGTTGAGCTCGCGGCGCAGGCCGGGATGGGTGAGATGTCCGAATTCGATCATGGTGTGCGGGGCGGAGTAGCGCGGGGGAGAGGGCATCATCACGGCGTGACCGGCATCCGGCAAGGCATGGCGGCAGGAAAATTGCGCCGCAGGCCCCAGGAGACTTGTCGGCAGCCTCACTTCCTCGTATGATGCGCGTCCCCGGTTCGCCGGGGACCACCCGGAGAGGTGGCAGAGTGGTTGAATGTACCTGACTCGAAATCAGGCAGGCGTTTATAGCGCCTCGGGGGTTCGAATCCCCCCCTCTCCGCCAGATGAAGAAGAAAGCCGCCCCCCGGGCGGCTTTTTTCGTTGTCCGGCTGGCCGCGCGCGCTGCGGGGCGGCAATGGATCTCCCCTCGGGGTGCTGCGGGTTAACATGTACGCATCACCTGCTGGAGCTCCCCCATGACTGCTGAAATCCTCGTTCCCGTGTCCTTTGGCGAACTGCTCGACAAGATTTCGATCCTGCAGATCAAGTCCGAGCGGATCAGCGACGAGGGCAAGCTGGCCAACGTGCGCAAGGAGCTGTCGGCGCTGGAGCAGACCTGGATGGCGCACCCGGCCGCGGTCAAGGACATCGCCAAGCTGCGCGGTGAACTCAAGGCCGTCAACGAGCAGTTGTGGGACATCGAGGACGACATCCGCCTGAAGGAGAAGGCGCAGGCGTTCGACCAGGGCTTCATCGACCTTGCACGCAGTGTGTATCTGCGCAACGACGAGCGTGCGCGCATCAAGAAGGCGATCAACCTGGCACTGGGCTCTGCCTACGTGGAAGAGAAGTCGTACCAGGATTACGCACAGCGCGGGTGAGATGGATCCGCCGGGCGTGGCCCGGCTACCGATGATCCATCGACTCAGGTGAGGTGGTCGGTCACGTAACGTTCGAAGGCGGCGATGCCGTCCTCGACCGTGATCAGTTCCATCACATCATCGAACTCGATCTTGGTGCCCCACTTGAGGTCGGCGGCCTGCTTGCCGAGATACTTGCGTGCGGCGTCGTCATAGCGGTCCACGCAGTAGCGGCGATCCGAATAAGGGCCGCTGCGGTGCGGGTTGCTGGCCGCGTGCAGGCCCAGCACCTTCGCTCCCATGGCATTGGCGATATGCATCGGTCCCGAATCGGGTGTCATCACCAGATTGGCGCGTGCCAGCAGCGCAGGCAGCTGCTTGAGCGTGTCCTTACCGACCAGATCCAGTGCCGGCGTGTGCAGCTGGGCCTGGATCGCGTCGGCCATGCTGCGTTCCAGTTCACTGCGGCCACCGCACAGCACCACCTGCCAGCCGCGCTGCGTGGCATGGTTGGCGACGGCCGCGTAGCGGTCGGCGTACCAGTTGCGGCGGACGTGGCTGGAGCAGGGCGAAATCATCAGTACCGGCCGGCCATCGTCCTGCCACTGCGCCGCAGCCCACTCGAAGGCGGACGGCGGCACGGCCAGGTCCCAGCTCACCTCTGTCTGGCGCAGGCCCAGCGGCTCGCAGAAGCTGCCGATCGCGTCCAGCACGTGGATGCCGGGGCGATCCGGAATGCGTTCGTTGATGAACAACCCATGCAGATCCTTCGAGCGGCTGCGGTCGTATCCGATGCGGCGTTCGGCCGGGATGAACGCCGACAGCAGGTTCGCGCGGAAGGCCACCTGCATCTGCAGCAGCGCCTCGAAGCGCCCCGGTGGCAGCTGCTTGCGCAGCTCCTTGACGCCGGCCATGCCGCTCTTCTTGTCGTAGGCGTGGAAGGTCACGCCCGGCAGACCCTCGAGCAACTTCTGCCCGGCCTTGTCGATGATCCAGTGGATCGGCGTGTCCGGGCGTGCGGCCTGCAGCGTACGCACCAGGGGCACCACGTGGGTGACATCGCCAAGTGCGGACAGGCGCAGAAGGCACAAGGATGAGGACGCTGATGCCATGTGTTGTTAGACTCAAAGAAATGGTCGCATTCGACGCCAATGAAGCGCTGACGCCATGCCGCGAGGGTCGCGGCATCGGGGCCATTCTGTTCGACCGCGAGCGCCTGCGGCAAGCCGACATCGGCCTGTTCTCTCCCCAGCACTGGGGCAGCCGGGCCCGGCCGGTGGGCGAGGGGGGCGTGGCAGCGCCTGGTTCGTCGACGCGCCGTTCGGCCCCAGCGTGCTGCGCCACTACCTGCGCGGTGGCCTGGTGGCCAGGATCAGCCACGACCAGTACCTGTGGCGGGGCGCCGACCGGACCCGCAGTTTTGCCGAGTTCCGGCTGATGCGGGCCCTGCGCGCGCTGAAGCTGCCGGTTCCCCGGCCGGTGGCGGCTTTCTACATGCGGCAGGGCATGCGCTACCGGGCGGCGATCCTGATGGAACGGATCGAAGGGGTGCGTTCGCTGGCCGACCGCGCGCTGGTTGCCGGACGTGGCGCGCCGTGGGAAGAGACCGGTCGGCTGATCGCCCGCTTCCACCGTGCCGGCCTGGACCATGCCGACCTCAACGCGCACAACATCCTGTTCGACAGCAACGGCCATGGCTGGCTGATCGACTTCGATCGTGGCGTCATCCGCATTCCGGCCACCGCCTGGCGGGAGCGCAACCTCAAGCGCCTGCTGCGCTCGTTGATCAAGCTGCGCGGCGAGCGCAGCGTAGAGGACGTGCAGAAGGACTACGCGCGGCTGCGCCGCGCCTATGACATGGCCTGGAACCGGGGCACCTGATGGACTGGTCGTTGCGTTTCCTCGGCGTCGGCAATGCGTCGGCGGTCGAGTTGGGATCACCGATGTCGGTGATCGAGCGCGAAGGTCGGCCGTGGTTGACGATCGACTGTGGCGGGGAAGGCCTGACCGCCTTCAAGGCGCGCTACGGCCACATGCCGCAGGCGCTGTTCATCACGCATGTCCACCTGGACCATGTGGCCGGTTTCGAGCGGCTGTTCGTGGAGACCTACTTCAACGCGCAGCGGCGTGGGAAGGTGCGCCTGTATGTGCCGGCCACCGTGGTGCCGCTGCTGCACAGGCGCATCGGCGATTACCCCAATGTGCTGGCCGAGGGCGGTGCCAATTTCTGGGATGCGTTCCAGTTGGTCGTGGTCGGCGACGCGTTCTGGCATGAAGGCGTGCGCCTGGAAGTATTCCCGGCACGCCACCACTGGCCGGAGACCGCCTATGGGTTGCGCCTGCAGGGCGCGCTGACCTGGAGCGGTGATACCCGGCCGATCCCGGAGATGCTGGCGCGGTACGCCAGTGACAACGAGCTGATCGCCCACGACTGCGGCCTGCACGGCAATCCATCGCATACCGGGGTCGATGATCTGGAGCGCGAGTACAGCGCTGAGCTGCAGGCGCGGATGATGCTGTACCACTACGCCAGCGTGGCCGATGGTGCTGCGCTGGCCGCGCGCGGACACCGCGTGGCACAGCCGGGCCAGTGCGTGCCGCTGGCGACCCCGACCGCGCCGCACGTGCTGGCGCAGGATCCGCCGTGAATACCTCTGGCCAGCCTGCCGACGCGGCGCTGGCGGCCGAGCTGGAACATCTGGAACGCGCGCTGCACACCCCGCAGGTGCGCGGTGATCGCGCGCGGCTGTCGGAACTGCTGGATGAGGATTTCAGCGAGATCGGCAGCTCCGGCCAGTGCTATGGCCGTGCGGCTGCGCTGGCGGAGATTCCGCTGGAGCGGGCGCAGGTGCAGATCGAATCGGAGCAGTACGCGGTCTCGTTGCTGGCACCAGACCTGGCCCAGGTGCGTTATCGCAGCCGCTACCACCTGGATGGCCAGCCGCAGCGCTGGGTGCTGCGCAGTTCGTTGTGGCGCAGGCATGGGCAGGGATGGCGGGTGGTATTCCATCAAGGGACGCCCGAAGCACGGTAGCGCCGGCGAGGGGGCCAACCAGGGTTGACCTCTTACCAGAGCGCGGCACTGCCAGAAAGGCGATGGCCCCGCCGGCTGACCTCGGCGCCCGCGTCGATCGATACCGTTGCTGCCTTCCGGCCCTGGCGGGGTTTTCGACCTAGCGTCGCGAGGGGCCGACGGGGCCACCATAGAGACGTTGGCCGCCCGGAGGCGGCCTGTTCACGGATCAGGGGAAGCAGCGCAGGGTGCGCCGGAGACCACAGCCGGACTGCACATCGGCTGGCCGATGGCAGGCGCGCATTCTAGCGCAGGCATGCGTATCGACGCCAGCGCCATGCGCTGAATCTGCTGTAACCCGCGGCGCGTATTCGCGGCCGGGCGGCGCGGGCGTTGCTAGAATCCCGGGCCAGGAGGAACGACCTCCCCCGCATCGGGAATCAATGACCAGGACGGCCTGGCCCTGCCAAGAGGAGGGCCGTCATGGCCTGGATCTATCTGTTGTTCGCTGGCCTGCTGGAAATCGTCTGGGCCGTGTCGATGAAGCAATCGGAAGGCTTCACCAGGCTCACTCCCACCCTGGTCACCCTCGCCGGCATGATCGCCAGTTTCTGGCTGCTGGCCGTGGCCATGCGCAGCCTGCCGCTGGGAACGGCTTACACGATCTGGACAGGCATCGGCGCGGTCGGTGCCTTCGTGGTCGGCATCGTGTTCCTGGGTGAACAGGTCAGCCCGATGCGGATCGGCGCGGCGGTGCTGATCGTGTCGGGGCTGGTGCTGATGAAGCTGTCCAGCAGTTGAGGCTGGGGGCAGTTTCCTGGACAACCGACCCCGGCTGCCAGACAAATGAAAAAGCCGCCCGATGGGCGGCTTTTTCATTCATCTGGCGGAGAGAGGGGGATTGTCGGGTGCATCCCTGCACCCGATCCCTGCGCGCTGCGCTTCGGGACCCGCCTTCGGCGGTCCGGATCTGCTCCTGCAGATCCGTCGAACCCCGGCGAGGCTTCTCACCCCGATGCTCTCCACCAGACAAATGAAAAAGCCGCCCGATGGGCGGCTTTTTCATTCATCTGGCGGAGAGAGGGGGATTCGAACCCCCGAAGCGCGGTTTAGACGCTTACACACTTTCCAGGCGTGCTCCTTCAACCACTCGGACACCTCTCCGGATCCCTGCCATCGGCAAACGCCTCAGCAGGGGCGCAGATTCTAGCGGGCGGCGCGGCAGGACACAAGCACCCATTCAGGGCGCGTCGCAGGCGGAGGGGGATGGACAGGCGTGGCACAATGGAGCATCCGATGGAAGACGGTGGCCTGATGTCCTATCTCGTCCTTGCCCGCAAGTGGCGTCCGAAGCGTTTTGCCGAGCTGGTGGGCCAGGAACACGTGGTCCGTGCGCTCAGCAATGCGCTGGACAGTGGCCGGGTCCACCACGCGTTCTTGTTCACCGGTACCCGCGGTGTGGGCAAGACCACCATCGCGCGCATCTTCGCCAAGTCGCTGAACTGCGAGCAGGGCACCAGTGCCGATCCGTGCGGCCAGTGCCCGGCCTGCCTGGACATCGATGCCGGTCGCTACATCGACCTGCTGGAGATCGACGCCGCGTCCAACACCGGCGTGGATGACGTCCGCGAGGTGATCGAGAACGCGCAGTACATGCCCTCGCGCGGCAAGTACAAGGTCTACCTGATCGACGAAGTGCACATGCTCTCGAAGGCGGCGTTCAACGCGCTGCTGAAGACGCTGGAAGAGCCGCCGGAGCACGTCAAGTTCCTGCTGGCCACCACCGATCCGCAGAAGCTGCCGGTCACCGTGCTCAGCCGCTGCCTGCAGTTCAACCTCAAGCGCCTGGATGAGGACCAGATCCAGCGCCAGATGACCCGCATCCTGGCGGCCGAGGAAATCGAAGCCGACGGCAGTGCCATCGTGCAGCTGGCCAAGGCCGCCGACGGCAGTTTGCGCGACGGTCTGTCGCTGCTGGACCAGGCCATCGCCTACGCCGGTGGTGCGCTGCGCGACGATGTGGTGCGCACCATGCTGGGGACCGTCGATCGCACCCAGGTGGCAGCGATGCTCGATGCCCTCGCCGAAGGTGACGGGTCGCGCCTGTTGCAGGTGGTGGCGGCACTGGCGGAATTCTCGCCCGACTGGAGTGGCGTGCTGGAGGCCTTGGCCGAAGGCCTGCATCGCATCCAGGTGCAGCAGCTGGTACCGGGTGTTGCCGCTGCGGCTGAAGGCCTGGATGCGGCAGCATTCGCCGGGCGGCTGCGTCCGGAGGTGGTGCAGCTCTGGTATCAGATGGCCCTGAACGGCCGTCGCGACCTGTCGCTGGCGCCGAGCCCGCGCGCGGGCTTTGAAATGGCCGTGCTGCGCATGCTGGCGTTCCGCCCGGCAGCGTCGGTGCCGCCGGTGCCGCGTTCGGTGGATGCCGCCGGCGGTGCCGCCGGGGGGGCGATGCCCGGTGGTGGGGCGGGTGCTGGCAGCCAGGAAACGGCCCCGGTGGCCGCCGCTGCCGCGATCCCGGCCCGCGTGCCTGCGCAGGCCGCCCCACGCGAACCCGACCCGGAGCCAGAGCCGGCGCCCGAACCCGAACCTGATCCGGCGCCTGAGCCGAAGCCGGTTCCGGTCGAAGAACCGGTGTCGCCGCCGCCGGTCAAGGCCGACGGCATCCCGGTGCCGGTGGCCGTCGATGATCTTCCGCCGTGGGCCACGGATGAGGCCGAGGCCCGCGACCAGGCACTGGCTGCGGATGTCGCCACGCCGGACGCGGCCATGGTCGCGCCCTGGCATGAGCCGTCGCCTCCGGTCGCTGCATCAGCCGCGCCCGAGCGTCCGTTCCGTTCCGAGGGCATCGTCATCGCTCCACCTGCGCCCGTCGCGTCGGCGGAGACGGGCGCGCGGGCTGACATCGGCGAGCTGGCGACAGCGGAAGACTGGCTGGACCTGGTCGCCAACAGCGGCCTGAGCGGGCCTTCACGGCAGCTTGCGGCCAATGCCGCCTTCATCTCCTGCCGGCAGGGGACCTTGAAACTGGGGCTTTCGCCCGGATTTGAGTACCTGCGCTCGGAACGCGCGCTGGCCGCTCTTGGCGAAATGCTGGAAAAGGCCTTGGGGCACGCGCTGAAGATCGTGGTCGAGACCGTGGAAACCGAACACGTTCCGGCCGAGACCCTGCACCAGCGCGCCGATCGCCAGCGCGGCGAGCGGCAACAGGTGGCAGAGGCTGTTTTCATGGACGATCCGGAAGTGCAGGTGCTGATCCAGCAACACGGCGCCCGGGTCGTTTCCGATTCCATCCGTTCTTTTGACGAGTAAGACACTATGCGCGGCAACATCGCCCAACTGATGCAGCAGGCCCAGAAGATGCAGGAGAACCTGCAGAAGGCCCAGGAAGAAATCGCCAGGATCGAAGTGACCGGCAGTGCCGGCGGTGGCATGGTCAGCGTGACGCTGACCGGTGCCAAGGAGTGCCGCAAGGTGCGCATCGACCCGTCGCTGGCCAGTGACCCGGAGATGCTGGAAGACCTGATCGCCGCGGCGTTCAACGATGCCTCCAACAAGATCGATGCCGAATCGAAGTCGAAGATGGGTTCGGCTACCGCCGGCATGCAGCTTCCGCCGGGCATGAAGCTGCCGTTCTGATCGTCAGCGCGGTGCCCGCGTTGCCGGGTGCCGCGCACACCCATAAAGCCAGAAGCTGCCGTGTCCGCACCCCTGCTTGAACAATTGATCGATGCGCTGCGGGTGCTGCCTGGCGTGGGCCAGAAGACCGCGCAGCGCATGGCCTACCACCTGCTGGAACGCGAACGCGACGGCGGCCAGCGCCTGGCCGAGGTGTTGGCGCTGGCCGTAGAGCGCATCGGCCACTGCGCGCAGTGCCGCGATTTCAGTGAAACCGAACTGTGCCCGACCTGTGCCAACGGCAGCCGCGAGCGCAGCCAGCTGTGCGTGGTGGAATCGCCCGCCGACCGCCTTGCCATCGAGAATGCCACCGGCTTCCGGGGTGTCTACTTCGTGCTGCAGGGGCGTCTGTCGCCGCTCGACGGCATCGGTCCACGCGACCTGGGCCTGGAGCAGCTGGAGCAGCGCCTTGGCGAAGGCGAAGTGCAGGAGCTGATCATCGCCACCAGCGCCACCGTCGAGGGAGAGGCCACCGCGCATTATCTGGCGCAGCTGGCGCGGGCCCGCCAGGTCCGGCCGAGCCGGTTGGCGCAGGGGCTGCCGCTGGGGGGCGAACTGGAATACGTGGATCGCGGCACGCTGTCGCACGCGTTCGGCACCCGCAGCGAATTCCGCGATTGACGGCCTGGCCCTTTGAAGGGCGGGGGTTGCCTACAATGCAGGCGACATTTCACCGAGGCCGACCATGAGCAACGAAACCCTTTTCAGCAGGATCATCCGTCGCGAGATTCCGGCCACCATCGTCTATGAAGACGAGGACGTGCTGGGCTTCAAGGACATCGCGCCGCAGGCGCCGGTGCACGTGCTGTTCATTCCGAAGAATGAAATCATTCCGACCCTGGACGACCTGCAGCCTTCGCAGGCGCACCTGATCGGCAAGCTGGCCCTGGCGGCGGCCGACTATGCGCGCCGCGAGGGCTTTGCCGAGCAGGGCTACCGCATCGTGATGAACTGCCGCGAGGATGCAGGGCAGACCGTGTTCCACATCCACATGCATCTGCTGGCCGGCGCGCCGCTGGGCCATTTCGGCGCGCCGGGGAAGTAAGCGCCCGCCGGCGCGATGCCGTGCAAGCAGAAGGCCGCCCGGTGGGCGGCCTTCTGCGTCATGCGTACCGGAGGGGGGTTACCACCAGCCCCAGCGGCCGTAGCCCCAGTACGGGCCATACGGGCCCGGGCCCCAGGGGCCATAGGGGTAGGGCACGACGTCGACCTGTCGCTGCTCCGGCCACAGGTAGATCACATCGGCCGACAGCTTCGGCAGGCGATAGTCGTACTCGCCGATGCGGGTGTTCTGGTAGCCATCGATCTTGCCGATGAAGGTCACGTCACGGCCGGGCTCAAACACCGCCGGATCGTAGAAGCCGGAGCGGCAGGCGATGAAGCGGCCGTCGCTGGCATCGGACGAGGTGGTGTTCGGCCGGCCGGAGGCGTTGAGCGGGCGCGAGATCATCTGGAAGCAGGTCTCGCCCTGGCCGGGCTTGGTTTCGATGATGCGGCCACCCCAGCGCACGGGCGTGCCGACCTGCTGGGTGGCGACTGAATCGCGCGGGGAGACCATGCTGAACTGTCCCTGCAGCGGCTTTGGGGCCGTGGCGCAGGCCGACAGGGCCAGCGTGGCCACAGCGGTGAGAAGGAACTTGGTGTTCATGGGGAGGCTCCGGAAGTCGGGCGATGCCTGCGCAGGTCCCGCAATAATGAAGCGAGGTCGGTGCAAGTTCCAGCGTAGCGCGCGTCGGCGAAACGCTGGCTGAGTGCCAGCAGGGCCGGATCGGGCCGGCACGCATGGACGCGATGGGCCCAGAGCAGTGCCGGCTCGTGCGGTTCCCGGGCCAGGCCGAGCCGGGCGTAGCGCCGGCCCAGGCGGTGCCAGGCGCGCAGCAGCGGGTCGCGTTCGCGCTCGCCCCGGGCCAGCAGCCATGCCATCCACAGCACGGCTGCCAACGCGGCCATCACGAAGCCTGACAGCAACTGTCCCGGACTGATGTCGTCCAGGCCCAGGGGCTTGAACAGCTGCTGCTGGCGGCGCGCATCGAAGGACAGCACCAGGTCGTTCCAGCCACGGCGCAGCCAGTCGCCCATCTGCCCCAGCTGCAGCCAGCGCTGTTGCAGCGGATTGCCGGCCTCAGCCAGCAGGCGATCGTCGAGGGTGTCCAGGATGCGTTCGGGGGCGACGGCCGCCGTGGGATCGACCCGCACCCAGCCCCGTTGCGGCAGCCAGACCTCGGCCCAGGCGTGGGCATCCATCCGCCGCACGACCCAGTAATCGCCCACCCGGTTGCGCGTGCCGCCGGCGAAGCCGGTCACCACACGGGCCGGAATGCCTGCGTTGCGCATCAGCACCACGAAGGCCGAGCTGAAGTGCTCGCAGAAGCCTGCCTTGTAGCCGAACAGGAATTCATCGATGGGGTCGCGGCCGGCCACGGGCGTGTCCAGCGTGTAGGAGAAATCGGTGGTGATCCACTGCAGTGCGCGACGTACCACGGCCTCATCGTTGCTGCCCGCCTCCTGCCGCCACTGCCGGGCGAGGGTGGCGGTGCGTGGATTGAAGCCGGCCGGCAACTGCAGCGCTGCGCGTCGCAGGTAGGGGGGAGCGCGCTGTCGAAGTGCTGCGGCGGCGCCGAGTGCAGGCGCCACCGGCTCAGCGCCGACAGCGTGCGGTCGCTGAGCAGGCTCATGTCCGCATCCAGCGTGCTGCCTTCCGGCGCACGGGTGGGCAGATCCAGTGCCACCAGCTGGCGGCGGTCGGTCGGTTCGTAGTCGATCTGGTAGTCCCAGCCGCGCGCACCGGCATCGACGATCGCGGGTGGGCGCTGCGTGCGGGCAGGGTCACGGGTCCAGCGTCGGCCATCGAAGTCGGTCAACACCGGTCCTCGCCAGTAGCGCTGGTCCGGCTCGGGTACGGCGCCGAAGAACTGCACCCGCAGCGCAGGTGTGTCGTCGGCCATCAGGTCCAGCCACTGCCCCGGCTCCATGCTGTCGGACAGGCCCGGCGTGCTGACCGCGCGTTCGGGTACGCCCCACAGCGGCGTGGACAGACGCGGAAACAGCCAGAACGACGCCAGCGCCAGTGGCAGGCCCAGCGCCAGCAGCCGGCCGACGCCCTTCAGCTGGCCGCGCAACGGCAAGGCGTCGGCGTGGCCCTCGCCCTGTGCCAGGCGCTGCAGGGCCAGCAGTGCACAAAGGCCGGCCAGCGCCGCCAGCAGCGTGGTCAGCGGGCCCTGGTCCAGCAGGAAAGCGGCGAATGGCGAGAACAGCGCGAAGCCCAGCAGGCTGCGTGCATCGCGCAGGCTGCGCAGCTCGCTGGACTTGATTGCAAGCATCGCGGCGAGCAGTGCGCAGCCGGTATCGCGTCCGGGGCGGACCAGGCCCATCTGCCAGACGATGGCGGCCAGCATGCCCAGCACGAGCAGCAGGCGCACCGGCATCGGCAACACGCGTCGCCACGACAGCGCGGCCGTCAGCAGCGCAGCCAGCGCGATCACCGTGGCCAGCATCGGCGGCAACTGCAGCAGCAACGGCAGCAGCGCAAGCGCAGCGCTGGCCAGGGTCCAGGTGCGGGCGTTGCGGTCGAGCGTGGGCGCGGCGTCAGTCATGCGGCATCAGCGCCAACGCGCGCAGGCAGAGATGGTGATGGCTGGCGCCCTGTCCCGGCCCCAGTGGCGGATGCGAGGGCAGCAGCAGGGTGTAGCGGCGACCTCCGCGTTCGGCCATGTCGATCCAGCGCGCCAAGCGTGCGATGCGCGCTTCGGTCGGCAGTGGCGCCAGCGTGTGCCAGTCCAGCACGACCTCGATGCCGACCGGCTTTTCGTACTCACGGACCAGCAGGCTGTCGCGGCGCGCGGAGTGCTTCCAGGCAATGCTGCGTGGCGCGTCTCCGGCGCGGTAGGGGCGCAGCTGGTGCAGCTCTTCGCCGCTGGCGTGGGCGCGGGTGTGCAATGGATCGTTGCCGCGCTCCGGCAGCGCGGGGGCCAACGCTTCGGCCAGGGGATACACCAGCAATGGCTGTTCCGGCCACACCCATGACCACGCACGGACCAGGCCCAGCGGTTGCGTGGTGGACAGGCGGATGCGCGACAGCTCCCGCCAGCCGCGACGTTCGCTGGGGACGTCCAGCTCCACTTCGCCACGCCCCTGTGCCGGCAGCGAGGTCCAGGCCTGGCTGTCGCCCAGTTGCAGGTGCAGCCCCTGTCGTGGCCGCGGATCACGCAGCGACAGGTCCACGCGCAGCCGCAGCGGCTGGCCGGCAGGCACCGGCTCGGCGGAGATCGCATCGATCTGCACGCCCGACAACTGCAGGTGCGCGGCAATGGCGCTGGCGATTGCCGCCGCCGCCAGCAGCAACGCCAGCAGCAACGCGGGGTTGTTGTTGTAATTCAGCGCACCCAGCAGCATCGCCGACAGCAGCGTGGCGACGAACAGGCCGAAGCGCGTCGGCAGCACGTAGATGCGGTGGCGGTTCAACCGCTGCGGCAGTGCTTCCGGCGCACGCGGGCGTGCCAGCAGCTGCAGCCGCGCCCAGCGCGAGGCCACGCTCAGTCCACCGTGACGGTCTGCAGGATCGCGCGTGCCAGCGCAGGCCCGGAGCTGGACTCGGCTTCGGCCACCAGTCGATGCCCCGCCACCGCCACGAACAGCGTCTGCACGTCTTCGGGAATGACATGGCTGCGGCCGAGCAGCAGCGCATGCGCCCGGGCTGCACGCAGCAGCGCCAGTCCGGCACGAGGCGACAGCCCAACGCGCACGCCTGCATGCTGGCGGCTGCGTGTCAGCAGGGCCTGCACGTAGTCGACCAGCGCGTCGCTGGCGTGGACCTGGCCTACGGCCTCACGCAATGCCCGCACCTGCACTTCGTCCAGTTTCGGCATCGCACGTGCGATCAGGTCGCGGCGATCGGTGCCGCGCAGCAGCTCGCGCTCGGCCTGCGGGCTGGGATAGCCCATCGCCAGCCGCAGCAGGAAACGGTCCAGCTGCGAGTCGGGCAAGGGGAACGTGCCCGACAGGTCCACCGGATTCTGGGTGGCGATCACGAAGAAGGGGTCCGGCAGCGCATGCGTCTGTCCATCCAGTGTCACCTGCTGTTCGGCCATGGCCTCCAGCAGCGCGCTCTGCGTGCGTGGTGGCGCGCGGTTGATTTCATCGGCCAGCAGCACATGGGTGAACACCGGGCCGGGATGGAACTGGAACTGGCGACTGCCTGCCTCATACACCGATACGCCAAGCACATCGGCCGGCAACAGATCCGAGGTGAACTGCACGCGCTGGAAGCCCAGGCCCAGACTGCTGGCCAGCGCGTGGGCCAGCGTGGTCTTGCCGAGGCCGGGCAGGTCCTCGATCAGCAGATGTCCACCGGACAGCAGAGCGACGAAGGCGAGCCGCACTTCCGGAACCTTGCCCAGCACCAGCGCGTTGACCTGATCCTGGGCCTCCCGCAGGGACTGGCGCAGTTGATCGGTTAGCATGCTGGGACTGGGGGACGAAGCTGGCATGATCGTCTCTGATCTGGAATCTCCTCGATTATCCATAGAGCAATGCAGGGCGAACAGCGCGCACGGACGATTTTTCTCTGGTTATGGACGCTGGTCACAGCGGCCAAGCTGGTGGTGGCCGCGCGCCTGCCACTGTTCGTCGATGAAGCGTTCTACTGGCAGGAAGGCCAGCACCTGGCGGCGGCCTATTCCGATCTGCCGGGCCTGACCGCGTGGATGGCGCGGCTGGGCGTGGAGATCGGCGGTCATCACGTGCTGGCCCTGCGCCTGCCGTTCCTGGCGATAGGTGCGTTGCTGCCCTGGCTGGTTTCGCGCATCGCCACGCGCTGGTTCGGTGCCGTGGCCGGTTGGCAGGCAGGCAGCCTTACTCTGCTGATGCCACTGTCGGCCACGCTGGGGCTGCTGGCGGTGCCGGACGTACCCATGGCGCTGGCGGCCGTGCTGTGCCTGCACGCGGGTGCGCGCCTGCTGCACAACGTGGACGCATCATCGGCGATGAAGCTGGCATTGGGCCTGCTGATCGGTGCGCTCAGCCACTATCGCTTCATCGGTGTGATCGGCGTCGGCTTCATCGCGTTGCTGGCGTTGCCGCAGGGCCGGCGCATGCTGGCCGATCCGCGGGTCTGGGTCGCGCTGGCCATCGGTGTACTGGCCTGGTTGCCGTTGCTGGCGTGGAATGCGGACAACCACGATGCCGGGCTGAAGTTCCAGGTGGTCGAGCGCCATCCCTGGGCGTTCGAGTGGGGTGGGCTGTGGTTCCTGGTGATCCAGCCGATGCTGGTCACCCCCATCCTGTGCATCGCGATGTGGAAGGTGGCGCTGGCCGGCACGCGCAGCGGTGGTGGTGCGCGCGTGCAGTGGCGCTACTTCGGGCTGGTGGGCGGCGTATCGACGCTGGGCATCTTCCTGCTGGGGTTCTTCACCGATGTCGAGCGCATCAGTTTCCACTGGCCGCTGCCGGGCTACCTGGCGCTGCTGGTCGCGGTACCGGTGGTGCTCAATGGATGGCCGCGCTGGCTGCGCAGGACAGGGTGGTGGCTGGCAGGGCTGGGCATGGTGCTGGCGTTCGGCTACTACCTGATGGCATCCACGCCGGCACTGCGCGAGCAGATGGCCGGCAGCAAGTACTACCCGCGCAATTTCGCCGGCTGGGAGCCGTTGGCCACGGCGGTCCGCGAGGAACTGCAGCAGATGCCGGAAGGCACGCGTGTCCTGGCCGGCAACTTCAAGGTGGGGGCCGAGCTGGGCTTCCAGCTGGGCGATGGCGATATCGAAGTGTTGCCGCACCCGCTCAACGACAAGCATGGCCGCACGGCGCAGCTGGCGCAGTGGAACCTGGTGCATGCCGGTGAGCGCACCGCGCCCATGCTGCTGGTGCTGTCACCCAGCGACCAGCGGTACCGCGAGCTGCTGGACCGCTATCACGCGGTCTGCGAACAGGTGGGGCCGCTGCCGGCACCACGGATTGTCAGCAGTGACCACGGCTTCCAGCGCTTCCTGCTGTTCCGCCTGCCGGCGCAGCGCGCGCCGGGGCCCTGCGTGACGCCGGCGATGGCGTGGCTGGATGCGCCGTCCAATGGCGAGAAGGTGTCCGGCACGCTGGCGATCCGGGGCTGGGCCTTCAAGGACGGCGTCGGCCTGGCGCGCGTGGAGGTGCTGGTCGATGGCCGCTCGATCGGCGATGCACGCTACGGTCGCGAGTTCGACCTGCGCCCGGCCTGGCCGGACAGCACCGATCCGCAGCATCCGGCCGTGGGCTTCGATGCCAGCCTCGATACCTCCGTGCTGGCACCGGGCAAGCACTGGCTGGGCCTGCGCCTGTACGGCCACGACGGCAGCGTGGAAGCATGGCAGGAGCAGCCGTTCGTGGTGGAGAAGCGCTGAAGGCGCTACCCCGGGGCTCAGGGCACCCGGAATCCGGCCCTGCGCAGCAGGCTGCACAGGGCGATCAGGGGCAGGCCGACCAGCGCGGTGGGATCGCGGCTGTCGATGGCTTCGAACAGGCTGATGCCCAGTCCTTCGCATTTGAAGCTGCCGGCACAGTCAAGGGGCTGCTCGGCAGCGACATAACGGGCGATTTCCGCGGCATCAAGATGACGGAAGCGCACTTCGGTCAGATCCAGCGCTGCGAAAGATTCTCCGTCGCGTGTGAGATTGAGGGCGGTGTGGAAGCGTACGGTGCGTCCGGCCATGGCCGCCAACTGCGCACAGGCGGCATCGACCGTGCCTGGCTTGCCCAGCGGCCGGCCTTCCAGATCGGCGACCTGGTCCGAGCCGATCACCCAGGCGCCCGGGTGGCGGGCGGCCACATCGGCCGCCTTGGCCGCGGCCAGGCGTACCGCCAGATCCAGCGGGGCTTCACCGCTCAACGGCGTTTCATCCACCTCCGGGCGCGCGCACCCGAACGGCAGGGCCAGCCGCTGCAGCAGCTCGCGGCGGTAACGGGAGGTGGAGGCCAGGACCAGGGTCATGCAACAATACCGGGGCAGGGTGCGGCAGTCTGGCCCGGCCTGACTGCCAGCGGCAAGCCTCATGTGGCGGGCATTTGACAGCCGCCGCCCGGATCCTTAGTATTCAGCGGCTTATGTCCGCGAACGTGCCCGAAACGCTGGATGCCTGGCGGATGGTTGTAGCGCGAAGGCGCTTCGACGGTCAGGTGTCCCTGGCTGAATTGACCCGCCTGCAGGGGTTGGTCGCAGATACCGACGGCGAGTGCGTGTACTCGCTTGAGTTCGGTCGCGACGACGTCTTGCGGGTATCCTATGTGGAACTGACCATCGACACCGCGCTGCCGCTGACCTGTCAGCGCAGCATGCAGCGATTCCTGTTGCCGGTGAAGGTGACCCAGAGGCTTGGCCTGATCCGCGACGAGGACGAGGAATCGTCCCTGCCGGAGGAATACGAGGCGTTGCTGGTGCCGGAAGATGGCCAGCTGCGTCCGCTGGACCTGGTCGAGGACGAACTGGTGCTGGCGGTGCCGGTGGTACCGCTGTCACCCGACGGTGAAGCAGTCGACAAGGACTGGGCACCGAGCGAAGAAGAAACGAAGAAGGCCAACCCGTTCGCGGCGTTGGCGGCGTTGAAGAAACAATAGCAGCCGGTTGTCGTCGGCGGCTGCGGCGAAAGCGAAAAGTGTGCTGGGCGCTGGCGTCCTGTGCGACGAAACGACGAAGCAAAACGAACCGAGTTTGGAGCAATCCCATGGCTGTCCAGAAATCCCGTGTTACCCCGTCCCGTCGCGGCCAGCGTCGTTCGCATGACGCCCTGAGCGCCAAGCAGCTGTCGACCGACCCGACCACCGGTGAAGTGCATCTGCGTCACCACATCACTGCCGACGGTTTCTACCGTGGCAAGAAGGTCATCCAGACCAAGACCTCGGCCGTCGAAGAAGATTGATGTGCCGGGAAGGCCGCTGCCCGACGGGCAGCGGCCTTTGCCTTCTTTCCCCGGGCGTGCCGGTGATCGGCGGCCCGCGCAACAGGAAACATGATGAGCAAGCGGATCTACTCGAGGATCGCGGGCACCGGCAGCTATTTGCCGGAAAAAGTCCTGACCAACGCCGACCTGGAAAAAATGGTCGAAACCTCGGACGAGTGGATCCAGACGCGCACCGGTATTCGTGAGCGGCACATTGCGGCCGAAGGCGAGACCACCAGCGATCTCGGCTACCAGGCTGCGCTGCGTGCGCTTGAAGCGGCGGGCATCGACGCTTCCCAGCTCGACATGATCGTGGTCGGCACGACCACGCCTGATCTGATTTTCCCGTCCACCGCGTGCCTCATCCAGGCCAAGCTCGGTGTGGCCGGTTGCCCCGCCTTCGACGTCAACGCGGCCTGCTCGGGCTTCGTGTTCGCGCTGAGCGTGGCCGACAAGTTCATCCGTTCCGGCGACTGCAGGCACGTGCTGGTGATCGGCGCGGAAACCCTGACCCGCATCGTCGACTGGAACGACCGCACCACCTGCGTGCTGTTCGGTGATGGTGCTGGCGCCGTCGTGCTCAAGGCCGACGAGGAAACCGGCATCCTCAGCACGCATCTGCACTCTGATGGCAGCAAGAAGGAACTGCTGTGGAATCCGGTCGGCGTTTCGGCCGGTTTCAAGGACGGCGCCAATGGCGGCGGCACCATCAACATGAAGGGCAACGACGTGTTCAAGTACGCCGTCAAGGCGCTGGACTCGGTCGTGGACGAGACCCTGGCTGCCAATGGCCTGGACAAGTCGGACCTGGACTGGCTGATCCCGCACCAGGCCAACCTGCGCATCATCGAAGCCACCGCCAAGCGGCTGGAAATGTCGATGGACCAGGTCGTGGTCACCGTCGATCAGCATGGCAATACCTCGTCCGGCTCGGTGCCGCTGGCGCTGGACGCCGCGGTCCGCTCGGGCCGCGTCGAGCGCGGTCAGCTGCTGCTGCTGGAGGCCTTTGGTGGCGGCTTCACGTGGGGTTCGGCCCTGTTGCGCTATTGATAGTGCAAGTTACGACAACGTGAAGTCTGTCGTTGCGGCCCTCCGGGGCCGTAACGCGTTTAAGGAGGTCCTGTCATGGTTGAGCCCATCGTCATCGACGGGCAGCGCGCCTGGCTGAAGCAGTACGGCAAGGGAAGCCGAGCCATGGCCCTGGGCCTGCTCAATTTCGTCGCCCGGCGGTTCCAGCTGGACGCGCTGCGCCCGCCGCCGCACCGGGGCGGAGACGCCGCACGCGAGGTCGAGGCCCGCCGCCTGGGCGAACTGCAGGCACAAGGGGTGAACGTGCCCGACGTGATCGGCAGCGGCCATGCCGCGCTGGTGATCGGGGACAACGGCAGCTCGTTCAACACCTGCCTGCGCGAGGCCGACGACGCCGGGCGGGACCGGCTGGTGATGGCCGCAATGCGGGCACTTGCCGAAGCACACAGCCGTGGCGCCTATTTCGGCCAGCCGCTGCCGCGCAACCTCACCTGGGATGGCGAGCGGGTCGGTTTCATCGACTTCGAGGAAGATCCGCTGGAAGTGATGGATCTGGCCGAAGCCCAGGCGCGCGACTGGCTGATGTTCGGCTATGGCGTGGCCAAGTACTACGCCGACCGGCCTGACTGCCTGCAGGCGATGATGGCCGAGGCGATCGGCACCGTGCAGGCGCCGGTACGCGAGCACGTGCACGCTGTGAGCGGCCGCCTGCAGCGCCTGGCCCGGGTCTGCATGAAGCTCGGACGCTCGGCGCGCACGCTGGCCCATTCGATCTTCATCGCGCACGGCGCCACCACCATGGGGGTGCTGATGGTGGTCGGGCTGTGCATGGACTTCTTTGCCGATGGCGAACTGGACATTCTGCAGTTGTTCTGCTGATTGCATCCGCCGGGCATGGCCCGGCGCTACCGGAGCCGTTCACCGGGCATGGCTTGGCGCTGCCGCAACCGTTCGCCGGCCCGGCATTGCTGGCGCGCTCCATACGCCCTGCATACGCGCACGTACAGACGACACGGCGGATTCACCCTTATCATGGCCCGCTTCGATTGCAACAAGCGGATGACCGCGTGACCGTATCCACCCTCGCTTTTGTCTTCCCCGGCCAGGGCTCGCAGTCTGTGGGCATGGTGGCCGAGCTGGCCGAGCTGCACCCGCAGGTGCGTGAGGCCTTCACCGAGGCATCCGATGGTGCCGGCGTCGACCTGTGGGCGCTGTCCCAGGGTGGCCCGGAGGAAATGCTCAACCGTACCGAATACACGCAGCCGGCCCTGCTGGCGGCGAGCATCGGCGTTTGGCGCGCCTGGAACGCCGTGGGTGGTCCGCGCCCGTCGGTGCTGGCCGGCCACAGCCTGGGCGAGTACACGGCGCTGGTCGCCGCTGGCGCGCTGAGCCTGCATGACGGTGCGCACCTGGTGCGCCTGCGCGGCCAGCTGATGCAGGACGCGGCTCCGGCCGGCGTGGGCGCCATGGCCGCCGTGCTCGGCGCCGAAGACCAGCTGGTGCTGGACGTCTGCGCCGAAGCAGCGGGCAGCCAGGTGGTGGTACCGGCCAACTTCAACTCGCCCGGCCAGATCGTGATCGGTGGCGATGCGGCAGCAGTCGACCGCGCGCTGGCGTTGCTGGCCGAAAAGGGCGTGCGCAAGGCAGTGAAGCTGGCCGTCAGCGTGCCCTCGCATACCCCGTTGATGCGCGAGGCCGCCAACCGTCTGGCCGAAGTGATGGCCGGGCTGTCCTGGCAGGCTCCGCAGCTGCCGGTGGTACAGAACGTCGATGCCCAGGTGCACGACGGCGTGGATGCCATCCGCACCGCGCTGGTCCAGCAGCTGTACCAGCCGGTGCAGTGGACCGGTTGCGTGCAGGCCCTGGCCACCCGTGGCATCACCCAGGTTGCCGAATGTGGCCCGGGCAAGGTGCTGACCGGCCTGGTCAAGCGCATCGACAAGGCCATCGACGGCCGTTCGCTGGCCACCCCGGGCGACTTTGAAAGCGCCCGCGAGGCATGGTCGGCCTGATCGCCCCTGTTCCTGCCGACTCTGCCAGTGGCCGCTGCACGCGGCGCGGGTGGGGCGGCTGCCCCCGTCTGAGGAAACCATCATGAGCAAGCCCCTGCAGGGTGAAATCGCACTGGTCACCGGCGCCAGCCGTGGCATCGGTGCCGCCATTGCCGATCTGCTGGCCGCCCAGGGCGCCACCGTCATCGGCACCGCCACCACCGAGTCCGGCGCTGCGGCGATCGGCGAGCGCCTGGCGGCCCACGGTGGTCACGGCCGCGCGCTGAACGTCACCGATGCCGCCGCACTGGACAGCGTGCTGGATGGCATCGCCAAGGAGTTCGGCCCGATCTCGATCCTGGTCAACAACGCCGGCATCACCCGCGACAATCTGTTGATGCGCATGAAGGACGATGACTGGGCCTCGATCATCGACACCAACCTGACCAGCGTGTTCCGCACCAGCAAGGCGGTCATGCGTGGCATGATGAAGGCACGCAAGGGCCGCATCATCAACATCGCCTCGGTGGTGGGCGTGACCGGCAATGCCGGCCAGGCCAACTACGCTGCCGCCAAGGCCGGCATCATCGGCTTCAGCAAGTCGCTGGCCAAGGAGATCGGCTCGCGTGGCGTCACCGTCAACGTGGTCGCGCCGGGCTTCATCGACACCGACATGACCAAGGCACTGCCGGAAGAAGCGCGCACCGCGCTGATCAACGACATCGCCCTCGAACGCCTGGGTTCGCCGGAAGACATCGCCCATGCGGTGGCCTTCCTGGCCAGCCCGGCTGCCGGCTACATCACCGGCGAAACCCTCCATGTGAACGGCGGCATGTACATGCCGTAAGCAAGGGGCGCACGGATTGCGCCGCAAGTGGTTGATCTGCGTGGATTTTTGCTGCAATGCAAGGGCGCGCCGGTTTCCACTACACTATCCCACGGCCATCGCCCTTGATGGCGACCACTTTTGAACCACAACTCCATCTGGAGCGAGATCCCATGAGCACCATCGAAGAACGCGTCAAGAAAATCGTCGTCGAACAGCTTGGCGTCAAGGAAGAAGAAGTCACCACCAGCGCATCGTTCGTCGATGACCTGGGCGCTGACTCGCTGGACACCGTCGAGCTGGTGATGGCGCTGGAAGAAGAATTCGAGTGCGAAATCCCGGACGAAGAAGCCGAGAAGATCAGCACCGTGCAGGCCGCCATCGACTACATCAAGGCCCACGTCAAGGCCTGATGTCAGACGGCAGTGCGCGTGCGGGCATCCGCCCGGCGCACACCGCACCCCATGGGGCCGCTGTTGCGGCCCCGTGTGTTTGCGCATCACACCGAAGCAAACCGCGTTGCCCGAAAGCATCTTCGGGTCAGGAGAATCAGCAATGAAGCGTCGCGTCGTCGTAACCGGCTTGGGTATCGTCTCGCCGTTGGGCAATGATCTGGCCAGCAGCTGGGAAGGCATCACCCATGGTCGTTCGGGCATCGGTCCGCTGACCAACGTCGCCGATTCCTACCTGGAACGGTTCACCACCAAGATTGCAGGTGAGGTCAGGGGCTTCGACATCACCGCCGACAATGCACTGTTCGGCAAGTATCGGGTCAGCGGCAAGGATGCCAAGAAGATGGACCCGTTCATCCATTACGGCCTCGGTGCCTCGTTCATGGCCCTGCATGATTCGGGCCTGGAGATCACCGACGCTAATGCCGAGCGCATCGGCGCCATCGTCGGCGCCGGCATCGGCGGCCTGCTCGGCATCGAAGAGCAGACCATCGAATTCCACGAGGGCAAGAAGATCTCGCCCTTCTACGTGCCCAAGACCATCATCAACATGCTGCCGGGCCAGCTGAGCATCATCACCGGCCTGAAGGGCCCGTCGTTCTCGGCGGTTTCGGCATGCGCCACCTCGAACCACTCGATCGGCACCGCCATGCGCATGATCCAGTACGGCGATGCAGACGTGATGGTGGTGGGCGGCGCCGAGCGCGGCTCCTCGCCGACCGCCGTGGGCGGCTTCTGCGCGATGAAGGCCATGTCCACCCGCAACGACGCACCGGAACAGGCCTCGCGCCCCTGGGACAAGGACCGCGACGGCTTCGTGCTGGGCGACGGTGCCGGCATCCTGATCCTGGAAGAGTACGAGCACGCCAAGGCCCGTGGCGCGAAGATCTATTGCGAGCTGGCCGGCTTCGGCGCCAGCTCCGACGCGTACCACATGACCGCGCCGAGCGAGAACGGCGAAGGCGCTGCCCGCTGCATGACCATGGCGTTGAAGGACGCTGGCCTGAATCCGGAACAGGTGGGTTACCTCAACGCACATGGCACCTCCACGCCGCTGGGCGACCTGGGCGAAACCATGGCGATGAAGACGGCCTTCGGCGACCACGCCTACAAGATGATGGTCAGCTCCACCAAGTCGATGACCGGCCACCTGCTCGGCGCTGCCGGCGGTGTGGAGGCGATCTTCTCGGTGATGGCGCTGCAGGACAACGTCATCCCGCCGACCATCAACCTGCAGGAGCCGGGCGAAGGCTGTGACCTGGACTACGTCCCCAATGAAGCGCGCCAGGCCAAGGTCGACGTGGTGATGTCCAATGGCTTCGGCTTCGGCGGCACCAACGGCACGCTGATCTTCAAGCGCGTCTGACCGGGTTGTCGCGTCGGGCCATGCTCGACCGGACGTGCTCCACGCACGAGGAAGCCGCCGCAAGGCGGCTTCCGTGTATCTGAATTCCCCTGCAGGCCACCATGACCCACGCCCCGCTGATCCACCCGCTGCCGCATCCGATCGATCTGCTGGCCCTGCAGCAGCAAGCGCCGGAACGTTTCCCGCTGCTGATGGAGTCCACCGCTTCCGGCACCGCGCAGGGGCGCTGGAGCCTGCTGTTGGCCGCACAGGGCGACACGCTGCGCCTGGATGCCGATGGTTGCGTGCGCGACCAGCAGGATACGGTGCAGCCCGGCAGCTTCCTGCAGGCGCTGGACCGCGCCTGGCAGCAGGCACGGCTGCCGCACGATGGCAGTCACAGCCTGCCGTTCCGCGGCGGCTGGGCCTTGATGCTCGACTACGAAGTGGCCAGCCAGATCGAGCCGGTGCTGCCGGCGCGTGCGCGCGATGATGGCCGGCCGACGGCACTGGCGCTGCGCTGCCCGGCGGCCGTGCTGCACGATCACCAGAACCACGCCAGCTTCGTCATCGCCGAAGCGGGCGAGCAGGCGCTGCTGGACTCGCTGGTGGCGCTGGCCGCGCAGGCGCTGCCGGAGGCGGGGCAGGGCTGGCAGCCGCCGCAGTCGGTCGGCGAAGACGCGCCGCAGCGCTTCACCGACGGCGTGCGCCGGGTGATCGACTACCTGCGCGCCGGCGATGTGTTCCAGGTGAACCTGTCGCGGCGCTGGAGCGCGCAGTTCGCCACGCCGGTCAGCCCGCAGGCCCTGTACGCACAGCTGCGCCGCGCCAACCCCGCACCGTTTGCCGGCCTGTTCAGTGCGTTTGGGCGGCACGTGGTCAGCTCCTCGCCGGAGCGGCTGGTATCGGTGCATGCCGGCCACGCGCAGACCCGGCCGATCGCGGGCACGCGCCCGCGTTTCGAGGGTGACGATGATGCCGCGCGCATCCAGGAGCTGGTCGGGCACCCGAAGGAGCGCGCCGAGCACGTGATGCTGATCGACCTCGAACGCAACGATCTGGGCCGCATCTGCCTGCCCGGCACCGTGGTGGTTGATGAACTGATGACGGTGGAGAGCTACGCCCATGTGCACCACATCGTCAGCAACGTCAGCGGCCATCTGCGCCCGGAGGTCACCCCCGGCGAAGTGATCGCCGCAACGTTCCCCGGCGGCACCATCACCGGCTGCCCGAAGGTGCGCTGCATGCAGATCATCAGCGAGCTGGAGCAGGTGCCGCGCGGTGCCTATACCGGGGCGTTCGGCTGGCTGAACCGCGATGGCGACCTGGACCTGAACATCCTGATCCGTACCGCCGAGGTGGACGGCTACGAGGTCAGTTTCCGCACCGGTGCCGGCATCGTGGTCGATTCGGACCCGGACAAGGAGCTGGACGAGACCCGCGCCAAAGCGCGTGGCCTGCTGCGCGCCCTGGGCCAGCAAGGGTAGGCGATCGACCCCCGGCGGGCATGGCCCGGCGCTACCGATGCATCACCGCCGGGCCATGCCCGGCGAGCGAAGCGGGGTTGAGCGCCTCATCCGGCCATGACCCCACACCACCGGCACGGTATCCTGCACGACGGAATCGAGTTCTGAGGTAATCCATGGCGGGAGCCAAGCGCGGGTGTCTGTTCGTGGTAACGCTGCTGGTGGTGCTGATCGCGGTCGTGGCCGGCGCGGGCGCGTGGTTCTTCTACAAGCAGACCCAGTTCGCCGATGCCCGGATCTCCCCCTCCGCAGAGACCGTGGTGATCGCCAGCGGCGATGGCCTGAACACCGTGCTGCGCAAGCTGCGCGAGGCGGGCGTGGACGAAGGCCAGGACGCACAGTGGCAGCTGCTGGCACGCCAGCTCGACGCCGCCGGCAAGCTGAAGGTGGGTGAGTACGCGCTGGACAACCAGCTGACCCCGCGCGAGCTGCTGCTGCGCATGCGCGCCGGCAAGGTCCTGCAGCACCGCGTCACCATCATCGAAGGCTGGAACATCCGCCAGCTGCGCGCGGCGCTGAAGCGTGCCGATCCACTGCTGCACACCACCGATGATCTTGATGATGCGGCACTGATGCAGCGCCTGGGCTTCGGCGGCCAGCATCCGGAAGGCCGGTTCCTGCCGGAGACCTACATCTACCAGCGCGGTGACAGCGACGTGGATGTGCTCAAGCGTGCGCATGCGGCGATGGAAAAGGCGCTGGACGAGGCCTGGCAGAGCCGTGCACCGGACCTGCCGATCAACACGCCGTACGAACTGCTGACGCTGGCATCGATCATCGAGAAGGAAACCGCGCTGGCCAGCGAGCGCCCGCAGATTGCCGGCGTGTTCATGCGCCGCCTGCAGATCGGCATGCGCCTGCAGACCGATCCCACCGTGATCTATGGCATCGGCGCGGCCTATGACGGCAACATCCGCCGCCGCGACCTGACCACCGATACGCCTTACAACACCTATACCCGTGCGGGCCTGACCCCGACCCCCATCGCCATGCCCAGCCGCGACGCGCTGATGGCCGCGGCACAGCCGGCAGCGGGGGATGCACTGTATTTCGTCGCCGTTGGCGATGGCAGTGGCGCGCACGTGTTCTCGTCCAGCCTGGACCAGCACAACGCTGCGGTAGCGCGCTACCTGCAGCAGCTGCGCCAGCAACGCACCCAGGAGACCCCGGCGCAATGAGTCCCGCGCTGCTACGCCACCCACGTTTCGTCAGCCTGGAAGGCGGCGAAGGCGCCGGCAAGACCACTGCGATCAATGCCATCCGCGCGTGCCTGCGCCAGCATGGCCATGAGGTCGTGCTGACGCGTGAACCGGGCGGCACGCCGCTGGCCGAGCGCATCCGCAGCCTGATACTGAAGCCCGATGCCGAGATCGCCGCCGAGCCGCTCAGCGCCGAGGCCGAGCTGCTGCTGGTGTTCGCCGCCCGCGCGCAGCACGTGCGGGAGGTGATCCAGCCGGCCCTGCAGCGCGGTGCCTACGTGCTGAGTGATCGCTTCACCGATTCCAGCTACGCCTATCAGGGAGGGGGCCGTGGCCTGGACCCGCAGTGGATTGCCGAGCTGGAGCGCCGTGCCGTTGGCCTGTTGCCGGGCCTGACCCTGCTGCTGGATGTGGACGTGGCGGTCGGTCGTGCGCGCGCCAATGGCCGCGACCTGTGGCCGGACCGCATCGAGAGCGAGCAGGACGATTTCTTCCAGCGCGTGCGTGAAGTGTTCCGCAGCCGCGCCCAACAGGACCCACAGCGTTTCGCCGTGATCGACGCGGGCCAGGTGCAGGAACGCGTGGCCGCCGACGTGATCGCGCAGGTCGAGCGCTGGCTGCAGGAAGGAAAGGGCGCATGAGCACCTTCTCGCCTTGGCAGCAGCGCGCATTCGATCAGACCGTGGCCGCGCTCGAAGCGGGCCGGCTGGGGCATGGCCTGTTGATCTGCGGCCCGGCCGGGCTGGGCAAGCGCGAGGTTGCACTGGCGCTGGCCGACCACGTGCTGGCGCAGGGCGATGCCGCGCACGCCACGCGCACCCGCCACCTGATCGCTGCCGGTACCCACCCGGACCTGCAGCTGGTGAGCTTCATTCCGAACAAGAGCGGCGACAAGCTGCGTACCGAGATCGTCATCGAGCAGGTGCGCGAGATCACCGACAAACTGGCATTGACCCCGCAGTACGGTGTGGCCCAGGTGGTGATCGTCGATCCGGCCGATGCGATCAACCGCTCCGCGGCCAATGCACTGCTCAAGACGCTGGAAGAACCGCAGCCCGGCCGCTACCTGTGGCTGATCAGCAGCGACCCGGCACGCCTGCCGCAGACCATCCGCAGCCGGTGCCAGCGCCTGGAGTTCAAGCTGCCGCCGCACGAGGAAGCGCTGGCCTGGTTGCAGCAGCAGGGCCACAGCGACGCCTCCGCACGCGAAGCGCTGGACGCCGCGCGCGGCCATCCCGGCCAGGCCGACAACTGGCTGCGCGAGGACGGGCTGAGCCTGCGCCGTGAGGTGGCCCGCGACCTGGAGCAGCTGGCCACCGGCAGGACCGGCGCGGTGGAGCTGGCGCAGAAATGGTGCGGTGATGACAACGCGGCGCTGCGCCTGCGCTTCGCCGCCGACCTGGCGCTGGCCCAGGCCAGCACGGACGCCTTGACCGCGCCGGAGCGATTGCACAAGCTGGCAGCCTGGTTCGACGCTGCCAACCGCACCCGCGACCTGCTGCGCACCACGGTGCGTGCAGACCTTGCGGTGGTCGAGTTGCTGCTGGCCTGGAACAAGGTGAACGAGCGGCCTGCCGCAAGGGGAAATCGATGAGTGCCAGCAACGCCCGCCAGGGCATCCTGTCCCTGGCCGTGAAGGACAAAGCCGCGCTGTACAGCGCGTACATGCCGTTCGTGAAGAATGGCGGCATCTTCGTGCCCACGCCCAAGCGCTACTTCCTCGGCGATGAGGTGTTCCTGCTGCTGACCCTGCCCGATTCCAGCGAGCGCCTGCCGGTGGCCGGCAAGGTGATCTGGGTGACCCCGGCAGGGGCGCAGGGCAACCGTACCGCGGGCATCGGCGTGCAGCTGGCCGACGGCGCTGAAGGCGAGGGCGTGCGCCACAAGATCGAGACCCAGCTGGCCGGCCTGACCAGCTCGGACAAGCCCACCCACACGATGTGAGGCAGCGCCGGGCCACGCCCGGCGGCACGCCTCGAAAACACCCGTGAAGACGAATGTGAAAACTGTTGACGGCCTCTGAAAAGTTCCTATAATGAGCGGCTCAGCAACACACCGGGCGGTTAGCTCAGCGGTAGAGCATTGCCTTCACACGGCAAGGGTCACAGGTTCGATCCCTGTACCGCCCACCATGTTGCAGAACGAAAAAAGCCTCCAGAAATGGGGGCTTTTTGTTATCTGATGATGCGTGCCAGCGTCGCTGCTGCGGCTGCCATCAGCCGTGCTGATCCAGCAGATTCCGCGCGATCATCGCCGTCGCATCCAACAGGTCGTGGCCGCTGCCGGCCCGCACCACCACCGCCAACAGACCACGGCCCACCTCGGCATTGCCGCTGGTCAGTTCCATCTCGCCTTCAAAGCACAGATCGGCCAGCCATTCGTGGGCCTGTTGAAGCCCGTGCTTGCGGGTGCGGCGAAACTCCGCCAGCAACTTCGCCTGGCCGGCCTCCTGCTCACCATCGGCCAGCAGGCCGATCGCACCGCCGTGCGCCGCGCGCCAGATGGCCGGCAGCGGGCGACCGTTTGCGTCCACCACGTCCTCCGAGAACTGGGCGCAGTACATTTCGTAGCGTTTGCCCGCCGTACTGCGAGGTACGATGCCGGCGTCGGCGAGCAGGCACTCGGCTTCATCCAGTTTTCTGAACTTCAACCGCAGCAGTGCAGGGCGGCTCAGCTGTTGGGCCAGCGCGTGCTGGTTGGCGGCAAACCATACGTTCCAACCCACGGTTGCGCGGCCTTCCAGTGCGGCCTTGAAGTACTCCAAGTGTTCGGCGTCCATTGCGGCCTCCTGCGTTCCCTGCGCGATTGTAGCGGGAGGGCATCCGGGCCGGTCAGTCAGCGCCGGAGAGGCAATGATTCGCCTCGCGCACCAGCTGTCGTGCGGCCACGATAAGTCCATCAGTGTGGAAGGCACCCAACTGCTGGTCCGGGCCACCCTCGGCGCGCGCTCGATCGCCCGCCTGCAGCAGATCGAGCAATGCACTGAGTCCGGACAGCGAGCGGCGCAGCGAGGCGTGATTGCTGGCGCCCAGAGTGAGGCTGCTGCACGGTTGCCCGTCATCGCCGTCGGCGCGGCTGATGGCATTGAGGTACGTGAAGAAGGCAGGCGACTGCACGGGCAGACTCTGTTCGTGCAAGGCGCACTCGATCTCGCGTGCGAGGTCCTCGGGCACGTCGGCGGCGATGTCGCCGATCAGGGCGTGCAGGCGTGGATGGACGGCGGTGCGGTTGGTCATGGCGAAACCCTCACTGGCGTGGGGCCACCTTCCGAGTGAAGGTGGCGGACGGTGCGGGTTGGCGTACCAAGGCAAACAAACTTCAAGGGAGAAGAACGCCTGGCGGATCTTGCGATCCCCACGCACCGTCCGCCATTGACGGCAGTCGGTGCATTCTCTCAGCTGCGATTGATTTCGCAGGCCTTGAAGCTTGTTCGTTTATTCGAGACGCCAATCCCGGCCAAGGCAATCTGTCTCGGCGCGGCGATCATCCGGCTGCGCAATCACATCGGTCTGTAAGGAAAATTCTTTTTCATGCCAATGCGGAGGAGGCAGATTTCGATCTGTGCGTCAGCGCACGGGCGCGTTGCGAGCAACGTCACTTCCGATGCGACGCGCTGCACGTGCTGTCGGTGCACTTCGCGACAACGCGGTACGCGCTGCGGGTTGTTTGCGTCACGCTGCGCACGGATGCCCGGATCACTCGAGCAGCGTCGGGTCGGTGATATCCAGCAGCCCGGCATTCGCCATCCGCAGTTCAACCTGATGCACGCGCCTCAGATGTTCCGGATTGCGCAGATCGAAGGGTTCGTCCAGCGCTACGATCATCGTTCCTTTGCCTTTCACGACCTCCATGGACGCTGCTTCAGGAATGAATTTCTTCGGCACGAGGTGGGGGACAAAACCCATCCAGCCAAGCCAGCGTCGATGGGGAAACAGTTGATGGAAGTGTGCATAGGTCTCATATCCCTCTCCGTCCGGGAGTGGGGACGTAACGTCTGTCGCAACGAACACGGCATCCAAACGGGTTGCCATGCTTCGGACGCAGGATCGAATGATTCCGGATGTGCCATCCGGACCAAAAGCCTGGACGGGGGCGTTGATGCTCAGGGTAACCCTGCCGAACCACGGCCTGTAATCCAGCGTAGGACAGCCAGGTTGATCATGAGCTTTCTGGCTCAAGGCGGGAGTAATGGAAGCGCCGGCACCGCCTGAATTGGCCGCAGTTGGGTACTTTCTATGGTAGTAGGCGGCGTTCTCGGCGACTGCATCGATGAACCTTGTCTTGTCGCTTAGAGGTACCGGTCTGCCAGAGGAATCACGAAGCGCCCAGTTCTGGAAAAGGTGATGTATCTCGCCAAGCTCTTCGGTAAGTTGCAACAGTTGTCGATAGGCCGCCTCAGCACTCAGCACCTCCACCGGCACAGTTGTATCTATGAATGCGTTGTATATCTCGGTCATGGTGAGTATCTGCAGACTGAGGCAAGTGGGCCAAAGAGGCGTAGTGCGGCCATGTAGCACACTCGTTCGAGGAAGTGCCACTCCAGTTTTGAGGGTCGTCCGAAACCGCTGATGACTCCATGCTGCGTACTTAACTGTCTTATCCAGGATTCCTCAATATTTTCCCTTCTCTTTCCAGACTTCAGCGCAGCCCACAAGCGTAATGTTCCCTTCTCGTCAAAGAACTGGGAGTAGTGGCCTTTCGCTTCAACGGCGGTACATGTTCTTCGCCAGAAGCCATCGAACCGGACACCTGCGCACTGCCACTCGGTTATGGTGATCTGATTCTTCTCGCGGAGGATAGCTGCGCGAGATCTGTCCAGCGCGGTGCCCCCATACGTGTAATCGAAGCTCTCCGGTCCGGCCAGGCGATTGGCGATTCGCAGCTGGTAGTCGTAGTTCCGGTACTGAGTCAGTGGAATCGTGTAGTTCGCGGGCACGAGGTAGCCTTGTGCCAGCTTGCAGGCGTTGCAGTCATTCTGGTTGCTCG
Organism: Stenotrophomonas sp. 112478_Sma; assembly: GCF_056479905.1. NCBI lineage: Bacteria > Pseudomonadati > Pseudomonadota > Gammaproteobacteria > Lysobacterales > Lysobacteraceae > Stenotrophomonas > Stenotrophomonas sp. 112478_Sma. The sequence continues at coordinate 925,452 of NZ_CM151072.1, forward strand.
TCTGCGAGCAATCTGTCTCGCTCGTCTGTACCCTGGGTTCGGTCTTCACTCCAGTTTCGACACCCGTCGCTTCCTTGATCTTCTGCCATATCTGGCCGAGCGTCGGGCCGCCTGCCGTGGTTCCTGGCATCTGGTCTGGGAACGGAACGGGAGCATCGCGAACCGGATCCCATGCCCTTGGCGACGTCACTGGGGGAGGGGGAATAGGGAATGGCACAGCACCCATTTTCTGGTCCTTTCAGTTCAGTCTGTGATGCGGGAAGAGGCCAGCAGTGCCAGAAGGTCCGCTGCCGTGGCATTGGGATGGGCGGTCTCGTTGAACCAGACCCGGGTGACTGCCTGGTCGCGCAACCCGCGGGCCCAGGCCACATCGGCTTTCACCCAGCGCACCAGCGTCGGTAGATGCGTGATGTGCAGGGATGTCATAGCGTGCCCGTAACTTGCACGGACATCCTCGACGAGTTCCTCGTCGCTTCGTTGGGCGGTCTCGTCAGGAAAGTGTCTTCTGGTTTCGCGCGAAAGCGGGACGACGAAGGTTGCTGGATCCGGGAGGCAAAGCCTCGCATACTGTTCAGCGCTGAGTGTCAGCATCGCATGCACCTGGCCTTTCGAGATCGGCTCGGACCAGAGTCCAGTCCTGACTGTTCAACGTGACCTGCCACTCCAGTACCGGACCGAGCAGGTCCAGCTGTTGTCGGGGAGTGAGGACATCGCAGTATCGGAGGAAGGCTCTGGGGTCGTAGTAGCGCATCAATGCCAACGACCCGTCCGGCAGCGAGATGTCCAGTTTCGTCTGCAGATGTTGAAACAATGGATCGAAGGCTGTCGCTGAAGCCAGTATCGTGACGCCCGAAGACTGACGACCGAGGCAGGTCAGCCAGTGATGTACAGGTCTCTGGATCGCTCCCCAAGGTAACTCGATCAGCCAGGGAGAAGCTTGGACGAGATCGCTCTCGGGCTGTCCTGTGAACAGCGAGCGGTGGAGCAGTGTGTCCTGCTGAGTGTAATGGCGGAGTTCGCCCTCTCGTTCAGGGGCGGCGGCGCAGTCCACCAAAGCGAATGCTGTCCACGCCATCACGAGCGCACCAGAAGCGGAGCGCCGCTGGTGCCTGCAGTGAGCAGGCACTCCAGGCAGATGGCCGCTCCGGGAGAGGAGCCTGTCGAGACATCAATCGTTGAGGGTGCGGCAGTACAAGGCGCTTCGCTGACGTACACCAGGCGCTGTTGGGTGGAAACAAGCTGGCAGCCGCATGCGAGACGGTGCCCGTGGAGCGCGACGGGGTGACCGTCGATGATAAGGGTGGGCTCGCCTTCGATGATCGGGAAGACCCCCTGATGCAGCGGGCAGGTGGCGCTGTCGCCTTCACGTGCGACGGCGCGGCCCTCGATGTCTGTGCAGGGTGAGCCGTTGATGACGCGTCCGCTACTGCTGGTCGTGTCACCAACGACAATCCAGTGTCGTCTCACGTTGAGATATCGAACCTGTTGGTCGGTGCCCAGCGTGCAACCCGGCAACAAGATCCATCAAGCAGTTGCAGCCATCATGCTGTCACTTATGGCACTCCATGCAGCTGCTGATTGTGATCGCTTCTCCCGTTTCTGCCGGAGAAACAAGAGCTTTCCAGAAATCTGTGGCCGCGGGATTCAGTCAACGGGGGCAGGGACGTGGTCTGCGCGACGCTGCGTTGATGAGTTCAGAAACCTGCGAGAAGCGACATGCACCCTCGTACTCAGAGAACGAACGCGGAGCGGCAGGGAAGCTGAGAAGTGCGCCCTCCTGGGGGAGGAAATTGCAGGGCCCTAAACGGGACGCGCGTTCGCGCGCCATTTCACACAGAAATCCAGCAGCCCGGCGCATCGTCTCCCAACCCTCCACCCGGGAGCCCCACCATGCCGCTCGCCCGCATCGATCTCCGCAAAGGCCAATCCGCCGACTACCTGCAGCGTGTCGGCGAGGCCATCTACCAGGCCATGCGCGCGGTCGGCGTGCCCGAGAACGACCGCTTCCAGATTTTCCAGGAGCACGACGCCGCCACCCTGGTCTACGACCCCAGTTACCTGGGTGTGCAGCGCTCCGACGATTTCATCTGCATCCAGATCACCTGGAACGAGGGCCGCACCCTGGAGCAGAAGAAGGCGCTGTACGCGGGCATCGCTGACGGCCTGCATGCGGCAGTGGGCATCCGCCGCGAGGACGTGTTCATCAATCTGGTGGAAGTGAAGAAGGAGAACTGGTCGTTCGGGCATGGCGTTGCCCAGTACGCGACGTGAGGCGCCTGCGTCACCCTGTCGCAGGGGCAAAACCCTGAACGTGGTCCAAGGTTGCGGCGCCGCGCCGTAGAATGCCCGGGTGCACCGCCCCCGATTCCACCGCCGGTTCCAGGCCCTGGCATGGCTCGCCCTGCTGCTGGTGCTGCTTGCCCCGCTGGTGAGCCGCTGGGTGGCGCATGGCCGCGTGGCAGCGGCGGCGCCGGTGGCGGCGATGGATCATTCGCTGCATGCGCAGCACACGATGGAAGGCCATCACGACCATCATGCGATGGCGACGCCGCACGATGAGGCCGCGAAGAATCCGCCCGCCGATCCACACGCCGACCATGAAATGGGCGTGGATTGCGATTACTGCCTGATCGCGGCGCGGCTGATCACCCTGCTGGTGGCGGCGTTCCTGCTGCTGGTGCCCTTGGCGCCGGTCTGCCGGGCGCGGCTGGGCGCTGTGCTGGCAGTGCCCGCGCGCCTGGCGGGAACCCTCGGGGCGCGGGGACCACCGGCGGCATTGGCGGGCTGAGCCGCGCGCGCGGCCGTGCATTCCCTCTGATGGAAGCCGCCAGGCATGGCCTGGCGCTACCGCGTGCGCCTTCCTTCCTGCTGCCCCGCGGTGCGGGGTGGCATTGCATGCCGTGAAAAAATGAAAAGACATCCGAAGCGCGTTGCCCTGCGTTGGGCGACGCTGCCGGCGCTGTGCGCCTGCGCCCTGCCTGTTGCACCTGCCCGTGCCGAAGCGGCGGGCCCGACCACCCTGGACACCGTACGCGTGGTCGATACCCGGCTCGGTGCGCTGTCGGCCACCCCCGGCGCAGGTTCCGCGCTGGGCCTGAACGTGCTGCAGACACCTGCGGCGCTCACCGTGATCGACCGCGACCAGCTGGAGCAGCGCGGTGACTCCAACCTCAACGATGCGATCAGCCGCGCGGGTGCGATCAGCGCGATGCCGCATCCGGGCAATGGCCTCAGCGCACTGTCCAGCCGGGGTTTCACCGATGGGGCGTCGGTGATGCGCCTGTATGACGGGCTGCGCCAGTACGGGGGCGTCGGCATCACGTTCCCGTTCGATACCTGGTCCATCGAGCGCATCGAAGTGCTGCGCGGGCCGGCCTCGATGATCCACGGCGACGGTGCGATCGGCGGTGTGATCAACATCGTGCCGAAGAAGCCTTCGCGCGGTGCCGTCGAGAACGAGATCAGTGTGACGGTGGGCAGCGAGGACACGGCGCGCCTGGGCTTCGGCAGCGGTGGCGCGCTGACGCCCGAGCTGGCCTACCGGCTGGATGTGAGCGGCAACTACAGCGGCGGCTGGGTGGACCGTGGTCGCAACAGTGACGCGACTTTCTCCGGGGCATTGCTGTGGCAGCCGCGTACCGACCTGCAGCTGACGCTCACCCATGGGCAGGGCTACCAGCAGCCGATGCGCTACTTCGGCACGCCGCTGCTGGATGGCCGACAGTTGGACGCACTGCGCCACCGCAACTACAACGTGGAAGACAGTGACATCCGATTCCGTGACCGCTGGACGCAGCTCGATGCGCTGTGGACGCCGAACGCGAAGGTGGAGTGGCGTACCCGCGTCTACCAGATCGACAGCCTGCGCGATTGGCGCAACGCCGAGGCCTATGTCTACAACCCACGCACCGGGCTGATCGATCGTTCCGGCAATACCCAGATCACCCATAACCAGGACCAGACCGGGCTGACCTCGACGCTGCGCGTGCAGGGTGAGGTGGGCGGTCTTGCCAACAGTTTCGCGCTGGGGATGGATGCCAACCGCGCGCACTTCAAGCACACCAACAACACCTATGCCGGCAGCTCCGGCCCGGTCGATCCGTTCCATCCGGTGCCGGGGCAGTTTGCCAGCGATGCGCCGAACCTGCCGCGCTACCGCAACAGTGCCGAGCAGTACGCTCTGTTCGTGGAAGACCGGCTGGCCCTGAGCGAGCGCTGGTCGGTACTGGGCGGGCTGCGCCACGACCGCGCGCGCATCGATCGTACCGATCTGATCAGCGGCCAGGGGGCATTCTCGAAGACCTACAGCAGCACCGGCTGGCGAGCAGGCACGGTATTCGCGCTGCAGCCGACGCTGAGCCTGTACGCGCAGTATTCGCAGGCGGCCGACCCGGTCAGCGGCCTGTTGATGATCAGTCCGGCCAACGGTGCCTTCGACCTGGCCAAGGGGCGTCAGGTCGAAGTCGGCCTGAAGCAGGCCTTCGACGGTGGCGAGTGGACGCTGGCGGCGTACCGGATCCGCAAGACCGGGCTGCTCAGCCGTGATCCGCTGCTCCCGGATCGTCGGGTGCAGGTGGGCGCGCAGACCTCGCGCGGAATCGAGGCGTCCTTGAACTGGAATTTCGCGTCGCAGTGGACGCTCGATGCCAACGCGACGGTGCTGAAGGCCGAGTTCGAGGACTTCCTGGAAGCCACCGGTTCGCCGGCTGTGCTGGTCTCGCGCGATGGCAATGTGCCGCCGAACGTGGCAGAGCGGCTGGCCAATGTATGGGTGAGCTGGCAGTTCCTGCCCGACTGGAGCGCGGCCGCAGGTATGCGTTACGTCGGCAAGCGCTACGCCGACAACGCCAACACCCTGGAGCTGCCGGGCTACGGCACCACCGATCTGGCGCTGACCTGGCAGGCGGCACCGCGCACGCGGGTGACAGCCCGTGTGTTCAACGTGTTCGACAAGGCGTACTACGCCACGGCGTACTACACCAGTACGCAGTGGCTGCTGGGTGCGGATCGCCGCGTCGAGTTCACCCTCGATCATCGCTTCTGAGGACGCACGCCATGTCGCTGCGATCCACTGCCAAGCGCTGGACCTACCTGGTGCACCGTTGGCTGGGCATCGGCGGATGCCTGCTGATGCTGCTGTGGTTTGTCAGCGGCATGGTGATGCTGTTCGTCGGCTACCCGAAGCTGACGCCCGGCGAGCGGCTGGCGGCGTTGCCGGTGCTGGGAGACGCGCATGGGCTGCTGGGACTGTCGGCGTTGCCAGCGGCCGTGCAGGCTGAGCCGGAAAGCGTGGCGCTGACCACGCTGCGTGGCGAGCCCGCCTATGTGGTGCGTAGTGGCAACCACGTGGGAGCCTGGTCGGCGCGCACCGGGCAGGTCCTGCCGCCGGTATCGGCACAGCGCGCCGAAGCCTCGGCGGCGCAGTTTGCCGGCGGCCCGGCATTCGTGGGTGCGATGCGCGTGGATGAGGACCGCTGGACGCATTCGCGTGCGCTGGATGCGCATCGGCCGCTGTACCGGGTCGAGGTGGGCGGTGCGCGGCCGGGTGACCTGTATGTGTCTTCGCGCACCGGCGAGGTGGTGCTGGATGCACCGCATGTGCAGCAGCGCTGGAACTATGTGGGCGCTTGGCTGCACTGGCTGTACTTCCTGCGCATGCAGTCGGTGGACCCGGTGTGGACGTGGGTGGTGATCGTGCTGTCCGCACTGTGCACGGTGGTGGCGGTGAGCGGCATCGTGGTGGGGGTGTGGCGCTGGCGCTTCGCTGGCCACTATCGCTCCGGTGCGAAGACGCCGTACGTCGAGCCGTGGATGCGCTGGCATCATCTGATCGGTCTGATGGCTGCGGCGTTCGTGTTCACCTGGATCTTCAGCGGGCTGATGTCGATGAATCCGCTGGGCGTGTTCAGCAGTACGCGCGCGGCGATCGGCACGGCGCAATATCGCGGCGATGCGGTGGCAGTGAATGGCGCACTGGGCGAACCGGCAGCGCTGCTGGCTGCGGCCCATGATGCGCTGTTCATGCCGGTGGAGATCCAGTGGCGGCGCATTGGCGGTGAGCTGTTCGCGCTGCTGCTGGACGGGCAGGGCGATACGCGCATCGTATCCGCAGACGAAGGGCATCTCCGGATGATGCAGCTGCTGCCGGTGGCATTGCTGCAGCAGAAGGCGCAGGCGATGTCTGCCGCGCCGATGCATCGGTTCGCACTACTGCATGCAGCGGATGCCTATTTCTATCCACGTGCGCCGGAGGCGATGAACGGCGCGGCGGTGCGCCGCTTCCCGGTGGCGGTGGCGGACTTCGGTGATGCCGAGGCGACGCGCGTCTACTTCGATCTGGCCAGCGGCGATCCACTGCTGACCCTGGGGCATCGTGAGCGCGTCGGGCGCTGGCTGTTCTACTTCCTGCACAGCTGGGACCTGCCGGCGATGCTGCGGCAGGAGACGGCCCGCCTGGGCGTGCTGCTGCTGTTGAGCACCGCCGGCACCGCGCTGTGCGCGACGGCTACGGTGATCGGCTATCGACGATTGCGGATGAAGGTCCAGCGTCGGCGCCGTTGATGCCGCGCGCTACACCCGCAGCCAGCGCGTGGACACCGCCACCAGCAGCAGCGCGATGGCCACACCGATGAATGCAGCGATCAGGCCGAAATGATTGGCGGCGAAGCCGATGAGTGCCGGGCCGGCAAGAATGCCGGCAAAGCCCAGCGTGGACACGGCGGTGATCGCCAGCGCGCCGGGCATGCGGGTCTGGTGGCCGGCCAGCGAGAACAGCGCCGGCGCGATGTTGGCGCAGCCGAGGCCGACCAGCACATAACCGGCCAGTGAGACCTGCCAGGGCGTGACAAGCGTCAGCACCAGCACGCCACTGGCCGCGAGCAGGCCACCGAACACGATGGCGCGTTCGCGTCCCACCCGCGCCACCAGTGCATCGCCGAGCAGGCGGGCCACGGTCATGGTCAGGGTGAAGATCACATAGCCGATGCCAGCCATGCGCGCATCGACGCTGCGCACGTCACTGAGAAAGACCGCGCTCCAGTCCAGCATCGCGCCTTCGCCAAGGAACGCGACGAAGGCCAGCACGCCGATGAACAGCACGATGCCGTGCGGCATGGCCAGCATCGGGGTGTCGTGCGGCATGCGCTCGCGGTGCCAGTACGACGCCGACAGCAGCATCGCCAGTAGCATCGCGGCCACGCCGATCAGCACCGATGCCAGCGGTGGCAGCTGCAGGGACAGCAGCACGGTCATCATTGCCGCGCCCAGGAAGCCGCCGATGCTGAAGAAGGCGTGGAAGCCGGACATCATTACACGTCGCGCTTCGCGCTCGACCACCACGGCCTGCACGTTCATCGTGCAGTCCATCGCGCCTACCGCGGCACCGAACACGAACAGCACCAGGCCCAGCAGCCACGCTGAACCGGCCAGGGCCAGGCCCGGCACGGTGAGGCAGATCAACAGCGTACTGGCCACCATCACCCGGCGGCAGCCCAGCCGCGCGGCCAGAACGCCCGCCACTGGCATCGCCAGCAGCGAACCGGCACCCAGGCAGAGCAGCACCACGCCGAGCGTGGCGTCGTTGAGGTCCGCGCGTGCCTTGGCGAACGGTACCAGCGTCGCCCACAGTGCCGTGGCGAAACCGGGAATGAAGAATGCAGCGCGGGTCGCGTGCTGTTCGGCACGCGCGCGGTAGGCAACGGACATGGGCGGTTCGGTCAGGGCGGGGTGGGGTGCACCGCAATACCGGCAGCGAGGAAGCGCGCTGCCAGTGCGGGCGGGGCTGATGTGGTCAGCACCAGGTCGTCGATCTCGTCGAGGCCGGCGATCTGCCAGTGACCACGGGCACCGAGTTTTTCGGTGGTGGCGGCGACAATGACGCGGCTGCTGCAGGCCACCATGGCGCGCTTCAAGGTGGCTTCTTCGGCATCCATCGCCCACACACCAGTGTCGCCGTCCACCGCGCACGGGCCGGGCAGGTACACGTCGGCGCGCAGGCGCTGCACCTGGGCCAGTGCTTCAGCACCGACCGCCCCGCCGCCGCTGGCCAGGCGGCCGCCGATCAGCTGCACGGAAGTGCCTTCATGCACGCTGGCGGCGGTGGCGATCTGCGGCGCGTTGGTAATCACCGTCAGTGCCAGTTCGGGCGGCAACTGCTGGGCGATGGCCAGGTTGGTCGAACCGGCATCGAGCAGCACCACCTGCCCAGGTTGCAGCAGGGCACAGACGCGCGCGGCCAGTTCGGCCTTGTCGCCACGATCGCGGGTCAGGCGCTCGCGCAGCGGGCGCTCCTTCGGCGGCGGCAGCACGGCGCCGCCGTACACGCGCTGGCACAGGCCTTGGGCGGCCAGTTCACGCAGGTCGCGGCGGATCGAATCTTCGGAAACCGCATAACGACGCGCCAGTTCCGCGGCGATCACGCGGCCCTGCTGGCGCAGTTCCTCGAGGATCTGCCGGGTACGTTCGGCGGGGAGGGGGCTGGAATCGGCGTTCATGGGATAAGTGTGCATATTCGTGCATGAACATGCAATAACGTGCATTCCGGGTCGACGCACGGGAGCCCCTTCTCCCGGGCGGCCCTGGAAAAGTGCGAGGTGCGGGGCTTGGCCGGGCGAGCGCCGGCTCTGCAGGTTCATCAGGCCGCGTAGGCGACCCAGCCCTTGAAGGTGAATCCGGCGTAGAACAGCTCGATGTCCTTGAAGCCTGCCTCCTGCAGCACCTCCACCTCCTGTTCCGGTGACAGCAGCGGCAGGCGCTCGGCGATGGCGGTGATCGCGCGCTGTGCATCCGCACGGGCAATGCCGGAAGCCTCGCCGAAGGCCGCATAGCGCCTCAACCAGCGCAGCTTCGCCTCCGGCTCCTGCGGGACGCTGTGGTGGGCCACCACCAATGGCGCGCCCGGACGCAGCCGCCTGCGCAGTTCGCGCAGGGTATGCCGGCGCTGGTCGATATCGAGGAAGTGCAGGGTCAGCAGGCAGCTGGCGCCATCGAAGATCGTGGCCGGGGCATCCTCGATGTAGCCCTCCAGCAGCTCCACGTGGTTCATCCGTGTGCCGAGCGTTTCGCGGGCCAGCGCCAGCATCGGGCCGGCCGGATCGACTCCGAGCATGCGCCAGTATGGGTGGGCGTCAGCGAAGGTCTTCAGCTCGAGGCCGCCACCGGCGCCGAGCACCAGCACGTGGCCGTGCTCGGGCACGTGCTCGGCCAGCAGCAGGTGGGCCATCTGTTGCAGACCGAGGAATCCAGGTACCTGTCGCAGCGGTCCCTCGTGATAGCGGGCCGCAGCCTGGGCATCGGAGAACGAAGGCATCCGGGGGCACCTGCAGCAGGAGGGGAATTATCACTGTAGCGCGGGCGTCAAGAGGTGCCGCCCAGTCCGCGATGCGGCTGCGGCGTGGTGCGCGCGCAGGGCTTCGCCGCCTGTCATCGTGGCGTCGTCGATGCCTCACGCCGGCTATGCAGGCCAGCGTCCACGCTTGATCGTCCCCGCCCCCACGGAGACCGACCATGTGGCTGCTTGATCATCTCTGGCCTGCACGCCGGCCCGCGCCTCCGCCGCGCCCCGTTCAAGCGGAGCCCGCGCCCCGCCGGCCCTGGCGCAAGCGGCCTGTACGCGCAGGCCGCAGCGGCATGGCGCCCTGGCAGAAGGTCGCCGCGCCGTCACGCCGTACCCGGCACTAGGCGGGGCGGTCGGCCGGATGGTTCACGCCATCGCTGACCGGGATCACGCCCAGCGCGAAGGGATCGATGCCCTCCAGGCAGGCGACGTTGTAGCCGTACTGGTCGGGGTTCGAACGCCGGCGGTGGTGGGTGTAGATGCCGCACACATCGCAGAAGTAATGCTCGGCCACATGCGTGTTGAACTGGTACAGCCGCAGATGGTCCCGCCCTCGCACCACCTGCAGCCCGGCGAGGGCGACGCTGGCGGCGATGGCGCCGCGGCGGCGGCACATCGAACAGTCGCAGCGGCGCGGGTCGACGATGCCGTCCGGCAGGTCCAGCAGCAGTTCGACCGTACCGCAATGACAGCGGGCGCTGTGCTGGGGTTGGACCGCAACACCGGCCACGGAGGTAATGCCCATCGATGCTCCTGGAAGAGGGAACGGTATGTGGAAAACGGCGTTGCAGACGGTGCACCCAGCAGCCTGAACGGGCCGTAGATGCCAGGGCGAACCCGCTTGTGGCTAACTATGCGCCCCCGGGACCACGACAGGACGCCAGTGAAAGCCGCAGGACGTTGGATGACAGGAAGTGTGATGGTACTGCTGGCACTGTGGGTGGCTGGCCTGCTGCTCTATCAGCTGCCGGGGCCGGGCTGGCTGGCGTCGGCCGTGGCGGTACTGTGGGTGCTGTCCGCCCTGTGGGCGTCCTGGCGGGTCGCCCGTGGCCATGGCACGCGACGGCTCGGCATGGCCTTTGGCGTGGCGCTGGCCCTGGCGCTGGGGTGGTGGATGCTGCTGACCCCGCGCCAGGATCGCGTCTGGGCCGATGATGTAGCGCAACGCCTGCACGTGGTCTCCTTCGATGGGCGGCATGTGGTGCTGGACAACGTGCGCGATTTCACCTGGCGCAGCGAAACCGACTATGACGCGCGCTGGGTGCGCCGCACGTACGACCTGGACCAGCTGCGTTCGGCCGACCTGGTGCTTTCGTACTGGATGGGGCCGGCGATCGCCCACACGCTGATCTCGTTCGGCTTCGACGATGGCCGCCATGTCGTGTTCTCGCTGGAGATCCGCAAGGAACGCGGGGAATCGTTCTCGGCACTGGGGGGATTCTTCCGCAAGTTCGAGATGACCCTGGTGGCCTCCGAAGAGACCGACATCATCCGCACGCGTACCAACGCGCGTGGCGAGGATGTCTATCTGTACCGCCTGCATGGCATGGACCGCGCACAGTTGAAGGAACTGTTCGCTGCCTACATCGCGCAGGCGCGCGAGCTGGATGCGAAGCCCGGCTTCTACAACACGCTGACCAGCAACTGCACCACCATCGTCTTCGATCTGGCCAGGCATATCGCGCCGCGGCTGCCGCTCGACTACCGCCTGCTGCTGTCCGGCTATCTAGCCGAGTACGCGCAGGAGGTCGGGGCATTGACGCCGGGGGTGCCGTACGCAGTGCTGCATGCCAAGGGCCGGATCACCCAGCGCGCGCTGGACCTGGGTGACGGCGGCAACTTTTCCACCGTGATCCGCCAGGGCGTGCCCGGCACCGAGCAGGACTCGCAGTGATGCTCATGTCCATACTTTCCCGCTGGCAGCGCGTGCTGCCGGCGTCGCTGGCGATCTTCATGCTGCTGGCCGGCAGCGGCTGCGCGATGGTCACCGTCAAGCAGGTGAAATCCAGTGACTCGCTGGTCAACAAGCGTGCCGATGTGCTCAACACCGGCAAGCTCAGCCCGGCGGCCCGGGAAACGCTGAGTGCAGCCGGGCTGGATGAGTCGCAGTGCGAGAAGGACTTCGTGGTCTGTCGCAGCACGCTGTTGATGACCGACGATCTCAACGTCGAACAGCGGCTGTCCGCGTTGTCGGAGCTGTGGGTGAAGGCAGCGCTGGCGCTGACCCCGAAGAAGACGGCGGCGGGCGATCCACCGATGAGCGATGCCGCACTGGACGCATGGCTGGAAGCGGCGCGCTATGCCTACGCCTACCTGTTCTACAGCGGCCGTTCGCCGTCCGATCGGGCGTTCGAGGACCGGCAGACGCAGGTGCGCGACTACTACAACTATGCAGCCGAGAAGGCCGCGGTGGTTCTGTTCGTGCGGGCGCGCGCCGCCGCGCTCGCCGGCGAGGACTATACGAAGCCGATCACGGTCGGCAGCTGGTCGCTGGCCTCCAACTACCAGCAGCTGGCCCTGAAGAGCATTCCGGCGCAGCTGGTACCCGCTGGCACGGTCAGCTTCGTCGGCCTGCGCAGTACCTATCGACGCGACGGTTTCGGTGCGGAGCTGGTGATGGTGATGGACCCGCCGAAGCTGGTCACTCCGGCGGTCTCCGCAGATGGCCCGAAGGCGGACGGCGGGCAGGACGACGACAGCGATGCGCGTCGTGGTCGCCGCCATCGCCATGATGATGCGGTGCCGGAGTTCAGCGAGATGTCCTCGATCAACGTCACCGCGCTGCTGCGCTTCGAGGGCAGCACGCTGGAGGACGTGATGCGTACCCGCCGGGTCGAGCTGGACGCCTATTCGCCCGAAGCGACCGAGCGCATCACCCTGCACGGCGAGCAGGTGCCGCTGGCCGGCAACTTCACTGCCGCCTACGGCCTGTGGCTGGCGCAGAGTGGCTTCGCCCGGCAATCGCTGCGCACGCTGTTCGGCATGAGCGAGGGTATCGGTGAGCCGCACATCTACCTGATGCAGCCGTGGGATCCGAACCGCCGCATCATCTTCATGCTGCATGGCCTGGCCAGCAGCCCGGAAGCGTGGGTGAACCTGGCCAACGAGATCATGGGCGATCCCGAGCTGCGCCAGCAGTTCCAGGTGTGGCAGGTGTATTACCCGACCAACGCGCCGATCGCGCTGAACCGCTATGAGATCGCTACTGCATTCAACGACACGCTGAAGCATTTCGACCCGGATGGCAGCACGCGCGCATCGAAGGACATGGTCTACATCGGTCACAGCATGGGCGGCGTGCTGGCCCGCCTGCTGGTGAGCGACTCGGGCGATGTGCTGTGGAACGACCTGCTGGCCAACTATGACCTGAAGGGTGAACGACTGAAGCGGGTGCAGAACAAGCTGGGCCCGCTGCTGCACTTCAAGGCGCAGCCGAATGTGGAACGGGCGATCTTCATCGCCGCCCCGCATCAGGGCACCGACATCGCCGGCAACAGGGTCGGCCGCCTGATCGGCCGCCTGGTGCGCCTGCCGCTGACCATCCTGGGCAAGTTCGAGGATGTGTTCCTGGCGCTGGCGCAGGCCGAGCAGCAGGTTGACGGCACCGCCAAGCCGAAGATTCCCAACAGCATCGACAACCTCAAGGCCAGCGATCCGTTCGTGAAGGCGGCCGCACAGCTGCCGATCGAAGCGGGCCTGAAGTACCACTCGATCATCGCCCAGCGCAAACCCGAACTGCCGTTGGAGAAATCCGACGATGGGCTGGTGCCGTATTGGAGCGCGCACCTGCCGGGGGCGCTGTCGGAGAAGGTCATCATCTCCGGACACAGCGTGCAGGAATCGCCGCAGGCCGTGCTGGAGGTGCGCCGCATCCTGCACCGGGACATCGATGACGTGGACGCGGCGGCCACGCCATGACTGCACTGATCGCCGGGCCACGCCCGGCCGAATCAACCGGTGGCGTTACACCCGGCGTGCAATCAGCGTGGACAGCAGAGCCAGGCCCAGGGTGATCGCCAGGCACAGTACGTAGCCGGTGTGTGGCCTGTCGTCCACGAACAGGGCAAACAGCGCGCCGGAGACGGCCAGTGCGGTGGTGACTGCCAGCGCCTCGCTCAACTGCAGCGCCGAGGTGTTGGCTCCCTGTTCGTGCGGTGCCGAAAGGGACAGGGTCAGTACCGAAAGACTGGCGTAGATCATGCCCATGCCGAAGCCGGTGAGCGTCCAGCCGATCAGAGCCACCGGCAGCGGTACCGTGCGGAACAGCACCGCCAGCGTGGCCGCGATACCGATCGCCATCAGCGGCGTTCCCGCGCGCAGCAGCTGCTGGCGTGACCAGCCATTGCGCTGGTGGCCCTGCAGCCACGACCCGGCGAACCAGCCCAATGCCCCCAGGCTCAACACCGCGCCGGCCCCGCTGGGTGACAGCCCGCGCTCGCGCTGCAGCAGCAGTGGCAGGTAGGCCTCGCAGGCGAAGAATGCCGCAGCGGCGATGCCGCGCAGGGCGATCACACTGGGCAGGCCGCGATGCAGGCGCAAGGTGCCGGCGGGCAGCAGCCGCTGCACGCAGAACAGCAGCGCAAGCATCGCCACAGCGATGCACAGCACTGCCGCCATCCCTTGCTGCTGCCCGCCGAGATACAGCAGCAGCGCTGCCAGCGACGCGCCGCTGGCCCAGCGCACCACCCGGCTGCGATTGCCGCTGTCGCCCGCAGGCGAGGGCTGCAGGCGTGACAGTGCAGGTCGCAGCAGCAATGCAGCGGGTAGCGCCAGCAGCGGCACGGCCAGGAACACCCACCGCCAGCCCAGGTGCTGCACGATGAGCCCGCTCGCAGCCGGGCCGATCATCGACGGCACCACCCAGCCAGCGGAGAATGCTGCGAACACCTTCGGCCGCAGCGATTCGGGGTAGGTACGGCCGACCATCACATACAGCGAGACCGAGATCGCACCCGCGCCCAGGCCCTGCAGCAGCCGCCCGGCCACCAGTATCCCCATGTGCGTGGCCAGGCCGGCCAGCAGCAGGCCCAGTACGAAGCACGCCAGGCCCCACCACAGCGGCCGCGCGGGCCCGTGCCGGTCGGCCCAGAGGCCAGCGAGTGTCATGCCGATGACGCTGGTGGCGAGGGTCCCGCCGAAGGCCAGCGCGTACAGGCGGAGCCCGTCGAGTGCGGCGGCGACGGTGGGCATGGCTGCGGCCACCGCCAGCGCTTCGAAGGCGTGCAGCGAAACCAGGGCGACCATGCCGAGGGTGGTCGCACGATAGCGCGCGGAGAGGATGGAGGTTTCGGCAGCAGGGGCGGCGTCGGCAGCAGGTGGAGTCGGGGTCATGCGGAAAGTCTGGGAGGCCGCGCTTGTCATCCGGCGGCGAAGACCGCAGCATGACACCTGAACTATAGTTGAGGTCAAGCAATGGTGTCGCAGGAACTGAGTGTGGGTGAGGTTTCGCAGCGCAGCGGCGTGGCCGTATCCGCACTGCACTTCTATGAGCGCAAGGGCCTGATCAGCAGCCTGCGTACCTCGGGCAACCAGCGCCGCTTCAGCCGCGACGTGCTGCGCCGGCTGGCGGTGATACGCGTTGCACAGCGCGTGGGCATGCCGCTGGAGGCGGTGGCGCGTGCTTTCGAAAGCCTGCCGCAGGGCAGGGCACCGACCAAGGCCGACTGGGCCACGCTGTCTGCACGCTGGCGGACCGAGCTGGATGAGCGCATCCACATGCTGCAGCTGCTGCGTGACGAGCTGACCGGGTGCATCGGTTGCGGCTGCCTGTCACTGAAGCGCTGCCGGCTGGCCAACCCCGAAGATGTCCTCGGGGAACGGGGTGACGGTCCGATGCGCTGGGGCTGAGGCCCCGGCACATCGGAGGGCACGCCAGGCTGGATCATGCATCACCAGACGGTGATCGTTTCACCGCTCAGGATGCCTTCCACCGCGCGCTGGTACGCCAGTGCCGCGCGCTGGGCGGTGACCGCTTCAAAGCCGGGGAAGTAGGGCGCGTAGGCATCCATTGATTCGACCAGCACATTCGGGCTGACGACATTGATGCGCAGCCCGCGGGGCAGCAGCTCCAGGGCCGCTGCGCGCACGAATCCTTCCAGCGCGGCGTTCACCGAGGTTGCATTGACGCCATCGCGGATCGGCTGGGCACTGACGATGCCGCTGGTCAGGGTGATCGAGCCACCGGGGGTGAGGTGATGCTGGGCGGCCAGTGCCAGCCGTACCTGACCGAGCAGCTTGTCCTGCAGGCCGACGTTGAACCGTTCGGGCGTCATGTCACGCAGGGGACCAAAATGCAGTTTGCCTGTTGTGGAAATCACCGCATCGACCGCGCCGGTGCGGGCAAACAGTTCGTTGACGCTGGCATCGTCGGTCAGATCGACGCGCAGCGTGCCGCTGCTGCGCCCTGCGTCCAGGATCTGGTGCTGCTGGCCGAGCTGGCGCGCTACGGCCTGGCCGAGCGTGCCGGTGGCGCCCACGAGAAGAATCTTCATGACGGTTCCTTGCTTGGGGAGACGAAGCGCAGTCTGCGCCGTGACGACGCGGTTTGGTAAGCCGCGTATGATTCGCTGATTACTAATCAGGACTTAGCAATGGACATGCTGCGCTGCATGCAGGCCTTCGTCGCCGTGGCCGAGCGCGGGAGTTTCGCGGCTGCCGCCGAGCACCTGCAGGTGTCTGCGGTGATGGTGGGCAAGTACATCCAGCAGCTGGAAAGCCACCTCGGCACCGCGCTGTTGCAGCGGAACACGCGGCGGCAGCGCCTGACCGAAGCGGGCAGTGCCTATCTGGCCGGTTGCCGGCAGGTGCTGGAACAGGTGCAGCAGGCCGAGGCGGACGTGGCCGGCCTGCAGCTGCAGCCGCGCGGTGTGTTGCGGGTCAGTGCTCCCACCACCTGGGGCAGCTGCGTGCTGGCGCCCCGGTTGGCCGAACTGCTGCGTGCACAGCCGCTGCTGAACATCGAACTGGATCTGAGCAATCGGCGGGTGGACCTGATCGAAGACGGCTTCGACGCGGCGATCCGGGTCGGTCCGCTGCCCTCGGCGGACATCGTGGCGCGTCCGCTGCCTCCCTATGCGATGAGCCTGTGCGCAGCGCCGTCGTACCTTCGCCGTCGAGGCACGCCGCGGATGCCCGCGGATCTGCAGGGGCACGATTGCCTGAGCCACCTGGCGTGGCGTGGCGGGCACGGTTGGCAGCTGGCCAGTGGCGAGCATGTGGACTGGGAGGCACGGCTCACCAGCAATGACGGCTTCGCGCTGCGCGAGGCCGCCGTGGCGGGTGCCGGATTGATTCTGCAACCGACGGCGCTGCTGGCCACTGAGATCGCTGCGGGCCGGCTGAAACCGCTGCTGCGCGACCATCTGCCGGCGCCGCGGCCGATGCACCTGATCTATCTGCCGGACCGTCGCCCGCGCCCGCGCCTGCAGTGCTTCGTCGACTTCGTCATGACCACGTTGGGGCAATGAGCATCGGGGAGATGGGGTCGGATCCCTTTGCCCCGGCAGAGGGATCTGACCCCAAGGAATCAGTCGTTTGCCGCTGACAGTTCCTGGCCGCGCACCTGTGCGGCGCGCAGCGCGGCATCCACCAGTGCCTCGAAGCCGCCGGCCTGGAAGCTCTCGATCGCAGCCTGGGTGGTGCCGTTGGGCGAGGTCACGCGGCGGCGCAGCTCGGTGGGACTTTCGCCCGCTTCATCGAGCATGCGCGAGGCGCCCAGCAGCGTCTGCACCACCAGCGTGCGTGCGGCGTCGGCGGGCAGACCCTGGGCGATGCCTGCCGCTTCCATCGCTTCGGCGAGCAGGAACACATAGGCCGGACCGCTGCCGGAGACAGCGGTGACCGAATCCATCAACGGCTCGCTGTCGATCCATACCGTGCGTCCGGCACTGGCCAGCAGGTGCTCGGCCTGGGCCCGCTGCGGTGCATCCACTGCCGGTGTTGCGTACAGGCCGGTGACGCCGGCACCGAGCAGCGCGGGCGTGTTGGGCATCGCGCGCACCACCGGCAACGTGCCGCCCAGCCAGCGCTGCAGCTGCGTGCTGGTGATGCCGGCGGCGATCGAGACCACCAGCGGTCGGTTGTCCTGCGCCAGCGGCTGCAGCGACTGGCAGACGTCGCGCAGTACCTGTGGCTTGACCGCCAGCAGCCAGGTCTGGCCCTGCGCGGCGGCCGCGCTGGCGCTGTCGTGGGTATGCACGCCGAAGTCGCTGGCAAGCGCATCGCGCACGGCGGCGACCGGCTCGGCCACGTGGATGCGCGTGGCAGGCACGCCCTGGCGGATCAGGCCGGCGATCAGGCTGCGTGCCATGTTGCCGCCGCCGATGAAGGTGATGGAATCTGCTGCCATGGAAGTCTCCTCGGAATGTCAGGCCGGCCGCGGACGGGCGCCGAACAGGGCGGTGCCGATGCGCACCAGGGTGGCGCCTTCGGCGATGGCCTCGGTGTAGTCGCTGCTCATGCCCATCGAAAGGGTATCGACCTGCGGGAAGCGGTCGGCCAGTGTCTGGAAAAGTGTGCGCATGCGCACGAATGCGTCGCGGCGGCGTTCCGCCTCCGGCCACGGCGCCGGGATCGCCATCAGACCCCGCAACCGCAGGCCAGGCTCGGCGGCGATGACCTCGGCCAGGGCCTGGACGTCCCCTGGCGCGCAGCCGTGCTTGCTGGATTCATCATCGATGTTGACCTGGATCAGCACGTTCAGTGCTCCGCGCGCCGCCGGTCGATGGCGGGCCAGCGCGGTCACCAGCTTGGGACGGTCCACGCTCTGCACCCAGTCGAAATGCGTGGCCACCGCTTCGGCCTTGTTGGACTGCAGATGGCCGATCAGGTGCCATTCCAGGTCCAGATGCTGCAGCGCCTGCATCTTGGCCAGCGCCTCCTGCACGTAGTTTTCGCCGAAGGCGCGCTGGCCCTGTGCAGCAAGGGCGGCCACGGCCTCGGCCGGTTGGGTCTTGGAGACCGCCAGCAGGCGCGGCGGCGCACGTCCAGCGGCCTCGGCCGCAGCGTGCAGGGTGCTCAGGATCTGGGGCAGGGCAGTGGCCACGTAACGCGTTCCAATCGATCAGGAGGCTATACTGCCGCCCGGGGAAAGATCCTTCCAGTCGAAGCCGTTATTGGGGAGTAGCCGCTCATGGATATCGCCGAGCTGTTGGCGTTTTCCGTAAAGAACAAAGCGTCCGACCTGCACCTGTCCGCAGGCCTGCCGCCGATGATCCGCGTGGACGGCGACGTTCGCCGCATCAACATCCCGGCACTGGACCACAAGCAGGTCCATGCGCTGGTGTACGACATCATGTCCGACAAGCAGCGCCGCGACTACGAGGAATTCCTCGAAGTGGACTTCTCGTTCGAGATCCCGTCGCTGGCACGTTTCCGCGTGAATGCGTTCAACCAGAACCGGGGTGCGGGCGCGGTGTTCCGTACCATTCCGTCGGAGGTGCTGACGCTGGAGGATCTGGCCTGCCCGCCGATCTTCCGCGAACTGATCCAGCAGCCGCAGGGCCTGATCCTGGTGACCGGACCGACCGGTTCGGGCAAGTCGACCACGCTGGCCGCGATGATCGACTACATCAACAAGAGCGAATACGGCCACATCCTCACCGTCGAGGATCCGATCGAGTTCGTGCACACCTCGCAGAAGTGCCTGATCAACCAGCGCGAAGTACACCGCGATACGCATGGCTTCAACGAGGCACTGCGCTCGGCACTGCGAGAAGACCCGGACATCATCCTGGTCGGCGAACTGCGCGACCTGGAAACCATCCGCCTGGCACTGACCGCCGCGGAGACCGGCCACCTGGTGTTCGGCACCCTGCACACCAGTTCGGCGGCCAAGACCATCGACCGCATCATCGACGTGTTCCCGGCCGGCGAGAAGCCGATGGTGCGCTCGATGCTGTCCGAGTCGCTGCGCGCGGTGATCTCGCAGGCACTGTTGAAGAAGGTGGGCGGCGGCCGTACCGCAGCATGGGAGATCATGGTGGGCACGCCGGCCATCCGCAATCTGATCCGCGAAGACAAGGTGGCGCAGATGTACTCGGCGATCCAGACCGGTCAGCAGCAGGGCATGATGACGCTCGACCAGCACCTGCAGGACCTGGTCAAGCGCAGCCTGATCACCCGCAACCAGGCGCGCGAGTACGCCAAGGACAAGCGACTGTTCGAGTAAGGCAAGGCAGAAGCGGGCCCCGGCGCGCGACCGCGCCGGCGACTCCGCGATGTTCCGACCATCGACTGAAGCCTGGCACATGCCTCCTGGGAGCCTGCCGTGAACACCACCGCCACCACCATCGATTTCACCTCCTTCCTCAAGCTGATGGCGCACCAGCGCGCCTCGGACCTGTTCATCACCGCGGGCATGCCGCCGGCGATGAAGGTCAATGGCAAGATCGCGCCGATCACGCAGACACCCCTGACGCCGCAGCAGAGCCGCGACCTGGTGCTGAACGTGATGACGCCGGCACAGCGCGAAGAGTTCGAGAAGACCCACGAATGCAACTTCGCCATAGGCCTGTCGGGTGTCGGCCGTTTCCGCGTGAGCTGCTTCTATCAGCGCAACCAGGTGGGCATGGTGCTGCGTCGCATCGAGACGCGCATCCCGACCGTGGAAGAACTGAGCCTGCCGCCGATCATCAAGACGCTGGCGATGACCAAGCGCGGCATCATCCTGTTCGTCGGTGCGACCGGTACCGGCAAGTCGACGTCGCTGGCAGCGATGATCGGTTATCGCAACCAGAATTCCACCGGCCACATCATCACCATCGAGGATCCGATCGAGTTCGTGCACAAGCACGAGGGCTGCATCATCACCCAGCGCGAAGTGGGCATCGATACCGACAGCTGGGAGGCCGCGCTGAAGAACACGCTGCGCCAGGCGCCGGACGTGATCATGATTGGTGAGGTGCGTACCCGCGAAGGCATGGACCACGCCATTGCCTTCGCCGAGACCGGCCACCTGGTGCTGGCGACGCTGCATGCCAACAACGCCAACCAGGCGATGGACCGCATCATCAATTTCTTCCCGGAAGACCGTCGCAACCAGCTGCTGATGGACCTGTCGCTGAACCTCAAGGGCGTGGTCGCCCAGCAGCTGGTGCCGTCCCCGGATGGCCGCTCGCGCAAGGTTGCGATGGAGATCCTGCTGGGCACGCCGCTGGTGCAGGACTACATCCGCGACGGCGAGATCCACAAGCTGAAGGAAGTGATGAAGGAATCGGTCCAGCTGGGCATGAAGACCTTCGACCAGAGCCTGTTCGAGCTGTACCAGGCCGGTGAGATCAGCTACGAGGATGCGCTGCGGTATGCCGATTCGCAGAATGAAGTGCGGCTGCGCATCAAGCTGAGCCAGGGCGGTGACGCGCGCACCCTGTCGCAGGGGCTGGACGGCGTGGAAATCTCCGAGATCCGCTGAAGCAGCAGGGGACGGCAGCCGGGCATCGCCCGGCGCCGCGGAAGATCACCGGGGCGGGCGGATTCATGAAATCCAGTCATGACCGACTGCGGCGCAGCCGGTTCAATCCGATGGGGCCGCAGGCGTATCGTCAGCGCTCCCCCTCTGGAGCATGACAATGCAGACACGTGAACTCGGCCGCAGCGGCCTGAAGGTTTCCGCCCTCGGCCTGGGCTGCATGGGCCTGAGCCACAGCTACGGCAAGCCCGTGGAACTGGAGCAGGGCGTCGCGCTGCTGCACGCAGCCGTGGAGCGCGGGGTCACCTTCTTCGACACGGCCGAGGTGTATGGCCCGTACACCAACGAGGCCCTGCTGGGCAGGGCGCTGGCGCCGCATCGGGACCGGCTGGTGATCGCCACCAAGTTCGGTTTCAGGAATGCCCAGGCCGATACCGGGCTGGACAGCCGCCCGGAGAACATCCGTGCCGTGGCCGAAGCCAGCCTCAAGCGCCTGCGTACCGACCACATCGATCTGTTCTACCAGCACCGTGTCGATCCCAATGTGCCGATCGAGGACGTCGCCGGTACCGTGCGCGACCTGATTGCCGAAGGCAAGGTCGGCCACTTCGGGCTCTCCGAAGCGAGTGCCGCCACCGTGCGCCGTGCACATGCCGTGCAGCCGGTGGCTGCGGTGCAGAGCGAATACTCGTTGTGGTGGCGCGAGCCGGAGCGCGAACTGCTGCCGACCCTGCAGGAGCTGGGCATCGGTTTCGTACCGTTCAGTCCGCTGGGCCGGGGCTTCCTGACCGGTACGATCAGTGCAGAGACCACGTTCGAGGCCGACGATTTCCGCAACACCGTGCCGCGGTTTGCAGTCGAAGCGCGCCGGGCGAACCAGGCGCTGGTGGACCGGATCGGCGCCATTGCCGCCGCCCGCGGTGCCACCCCGGCACAGGTGGCATTGGCCTGGCTGCTGGCGCAGGCGGACTGGATCGTGCCGATTCCGGGCACCACCAAGGTGCATCGCCTGGAAGAGAACCTGGGAGCGGTGGACCTGCAGCTGTCGAGCGAAGAACGGCAGCGCATCGCGCAGGCGCTGGATGAAGTGTCGATCGTCGGCGAGCGCTACAACGCCCAGCGTGCGGCGCAGGTCAAGGGCTGATCGTGGTGGGTGCGGGCCTTGGGCCTGCACTCATCGGTCCATCATCGGCCCGCGCAGGGCATCGAGCACCGTGCGCATCGCCAGGGTCACGTGGTGGCGCGAGGGGTAGTACGCGTAGTAGCCATCGAACGGCGGGCACCAGTCGTCCAGCACCGATTGCAGGCGGCCATCGTCCAGCATCGGCAGGACCTGGTCTTCCGGCAGCCAGGCCAGCCCGCTGCCGGCCAGTGCTGCGCTGCGGGTCATGCCCATCGTGTTGAAGGTCCACTGCCCGCTCACGCGCACGCTCAGTTCGTGGCCATCCTGGCCGAAGTCCCATGGCATCAGTCCGCCATGGGTGGGCAGGCGCAGGGTGATGCAGTTGTGGCTGGCCAGGTCGTGCGGATGCGCGGGGGCGGCGTGCTGACGGAAATAACCCGGGGCACCGACCACACGCATCCGCAGCGGCGGGCTGATGGGCACGGCGATCATGTCGCGTGCCAGGCGCTCGCCGAGTCGGATGCCGATGTCATAGCGCTCGGCGACGATGTCGGCCAGGCCATAGTCGGTGGTCAATTCGATCTTCAGGTCGGGGAAGCGCTGCAGCAGGGGGGCCAGCCGTGGCCACGCCAGATACTCAGCGGCGTGGCCGGTGGCGTTGATGCGGATGGTCCCGGCGGGGCGGTCGCGGTACTCGGCCAACGCGGCCAGTTCGTGCTCGATCTCGGCCAGGCGTGGTGCCAGCGTGGCGAGCAGGCGGGCGCCAGCCTCCGTGGTGGAGACGCTGCGGGTGGTCCGGGTCAGCAGGCGCACCCCGAGCCGCTCTTCGAGGCCACGCATGGCATGGCTGAGCGCGGACTGTGAGACACCCAGCTGGGCGGCCGCGCGGGTGAAGCTGCCCTCGCGGGCGACGTGGACAAAGGCCTGCAGGTCGTTGAGGTTTTCGCGCGGCATGCGGGAATGATACGGCGCCGCCGCTGCCCCGCTGCCGCGCAGGCTGATGCTTTCCGGGGAGCCCTCAGGCAGGGCGGCGCATCCAGCTGAACGATTTCATCTGCAACTGTCATGCGGATCGTGTCTAATACCGCCTCCCCCCGCTGTCCCCCACCCGCATGTCCCATCCTTCCCATGGCCCCGCGCCGTGCGACGACGCTGACGGCCACCTGGTCACCGCCGGTCCGTTGACTCCGCCGCCGGACAGCGCCGGTACCACCGCCGACGAGAAAGCGCTGCGCCACTCGGTGGCCGAGGACGTACAGGGCATGGTGCTGGCGACGATGGTGGCCTCGCTGGGCCTGGCCATCTTTGCCAAGGGCGGGCTGATGATCGGCGGCATGGCCGGCATGGCCTTCCTGCTGCACTACTCCATGGGCTGGAACTTCGGGCTGGTGTTCGTGCTGGTCAATCTGCCCTTCTACTGGGTGGCGCTGCGGCGCATGGGCTGGGAGTTCACCCTGAAGACCTTTGCCGCGGTTACCGCCTGCGGCGTACTGACCGATCTGCTGCCGCACTGGATCGATTTCTCGCACATCCATCCGCTGTACTCGGCGATCGTCGGCGGCGCGCTGTCGGGGCTGGGCATCCTGTTCTTCATCCGCCACCGCGCCAGCCTGGGCGGCATCGGCATCCTGGCGGTCTACCTGCAGCGGACCCGTGGCTGGAGCGCCGGCAAGGTGCAGATGTCCTACGATGCCTGCCTGATGATCGCCGCGTTCTTCGTGCTTTCGCCGTCCAAGGTGATGTATTCGGCGATCGGCGCGGTGGTGCTCAGCCTGGTGCTGATGTTCAACCACCGGCCCGGCCGTTACATGGGCGTGTAAGCGCGCATTCCGCGTTCGCCGGGCATGGCCTGGCGCTACCGGAACCGGTACGTGGTAGCGCCGGGCCACGCCCGGCGGGTCCGGTTCAGCGGGCGACGGCCTGCAGCCAGGGCGGTGACAGCTTCAGCAGCCGCGCATGCACCGGGCAGTCTGCGGCGTGCGCACCCGGCAGGTAGCCCAGGCTCATCAGGAATTCGCCGGTGATCTCGCCGCCGGTGAAGCGGAAGGTCTTCTTGAACAGCTTCACCCAGTCAGCCTTGCTGCGTGGGTGATGCGCGTCCAGCCAGGCGGCGAAGCTGCCGTGGTCCGCACGCAGCTGCTGGATCACCTGTGCGTTGTGGATCGCGGCAAGCACCTTCAGGCGGTTGCGGATGATGCCCGGGTCCGAGAGCAGGCGCTCGATGTCGTGCTCGGCATAGGCCGCGACCCGGTCCACGTCGAAGGCATCGTAGGCCGCGCGGAATCCTTCCCGCTTCTTCAGGATGGTCTCCCAGCTCAGGCCGGCCTGGTTGATCTCCAGCACCAGCCGCTCGAACAGCTCGCGTTCGTCGCGCTGCGGGAAGCCGTACTCGTGCGCGTGGTAGTAGTCGTGCACCGGGTGGCCGGGGGCGATCAGGCAATATCCGGACAAGGCGAACTCCTGCGGTACGGGGTGGTCATTATGCGCGCCGTGACCGGCAGGTGCAGGCATCGGGGGCGGCCAGCGGCTAGAATGGCGGCATGCCCGCAACTCCCACTTCCCTTGCCGATCACCTGCTCGTCGCGCTGCCGTCGCTGCTCGACGCGACCTTTGCCCGCAGCGTCGCGCTGATCTGCCAGCACGACGAGAACGGGGCGATGGGCGTGCTGGTCAACCAGCCGTCCGAGTACACGCTGGGCGAGGTGCTGTCGCAGATGGACATCGCCACCAGCGATGGCGACCTGCAGGCGCGCATGGTGCTCAACGGCGGGCCGGTACATCCCGAGCGCGGGTTCGTCATCCACGACGATGCGCGGCCCTGGGATTCCAGCCTGACGGTGGGCGATGGCCTGTACCTGACCACGTCGCGCGACATCCTCGAAGCAATGGCCCGCGGCGAAGGCCCGGCCAATGCCGTGGTGACCCTTGGCTGCGCCGGATGGGGCGCCGGGCAGCTGGAAAGCGAGCTTTCCGAGAACAGCTGGCTGACCGTGCCGGCCGACGCCGAACTGGTGTTCCAGCTGCCGCTGGAGCAGCGCTGGCAGGGCGCGGCCTCGCGCATCGGCGTGGATCTGTTCCGGCTCACCGATTACAGCGGCCATGTCTGAGCCGGCCGCCCTCCGTCGCGATGGCACCGTGCTCGGCTTCGATGTCGGCGCGCGACGGATCGGTGTGGCCATCGGCAGTGCCTTCGCCGCGCACGCGCGTGCCGTGGCCGTGGTCGACGTGCACGGCAACGGCCCGGACTGGGCGGCGATCGAACGCCTCATCAAGGAATGGAAGCCCGATGGCCTGGTGGTCGGCGATCCGCTGACGCTCGACGGCCAGGACCAACCCAACCGCAAGCGCGCGCAGGGCTTCGCCCGCCAGCTGCGGGAACGATTCAAGCTGCCGGTGGTGATGATCGACGAGCGCTCAAGCTCGGTGGAAGCCGCCCGCCGCTTCGCCGTCGAGCGCGCCGAAGGGCGCAAGCGCCGCCGTGATGCGGCCGCGCTCGATGCGGTGGCTGCGGCGGTGATCATCGACCGCTGGCTGTCCTCGCCGGACGACGCCACTCCCATTCCCTGACTGCACGATTCCCGCCATGACCGCCCAGCAACTCGATGCCTCCGGCCGCCTGCGCCACCTGCTGACTCTTGAGGGCCTGCCCCGCGACACCCTGTTGCAGCTGCTCGACCGCGCGGGCCAGATCCGCGACGCGGCGGTCGGCCGCGTCGGCAACAAGCGGCACGTGCTGGCCGGTTCCGCGGTGTGCACGCTGTTCTTCGAACCGTCCACCCGCACGCGCAGTTCGTTCCAGCTGGCCGCGCAGCGCCTGGGCGCCGACGTGCTGAACTTCGATGCGTCGACCTCGTCCACGCGCAAGGGCGAAACCGCCTGCGACACGCTGCGCAACCTGGAAGCGATGGGCGTGCGCGGTTTCGTGGTGCGCCATCCCGATGATGGTGCCGTGGCCGCCCTGGCCGAAGCGGCGGGCGAGGGCACCGCCCTCGTCAACGCCGGCGATGGGCGCAGTTCGCACCCCACCCAGGGCCTGCTGGACATGCTGACCCTGCGCCAGGCCAAGGGCCCGGATTTCTCGAAGCTGAAGGTGGTGATCGTCGGCGACGTAAAGCACTCGCGCGTGGCCCGCACCGACCTGCACGCACTGCGCACGCTGGGCGTGGGCGAGATCCGCGTGTGTGGCCCGCAGTCCCTGTTGCCGGACGACGAAACCCTGAAGGGCTGCGTGGTGGGCGAGGATTTCGACGCGATGCTGGAAGGGGTCGACGCACTGATGATGTTGCGCCTGCAGCGCGAGCGCATGGAAGAAGGGCTGGTACCGTCGCTGGAGCAGTATCACGACCAGTACGGACTGACCCGCGAACGCCTGGCCCGCGCCGGCAAGGACGCCGCGGTGCTGCACCCCGGCCCGATCAACCGCGGCGTGGAAGTGACCGACGATGTGGCCGATGGCCCACAGTCGTGGGTGCTGCGCCAGGTCGCCAACGGCGTCGCCGTGCGCATGGCCGTGCTGGAAACCCTGCTGGGCTGAACCCCTCTTTGGCAGGTGTCAGCCTTGGTTGACACACTTACCGCGCGGCTTGTCCGCGCACCGCTCTGGTAGATGCCAACCTTGGTTGGCACTATCCATCCGCGCCCAAGTTGTCGAGCGGATCACACGAAGCGCCAAGCTCCCATTCGCACCATGCATGGGGATATTGCCCAAGCCGCGTCGTCAGCCCGGCCCTGATCGGATTTCCCATCAGATACATCGCATGCCGGTGCAACGATTCGTCAGAGCGGATCGCATGATCGTGATAGCAGGCCTGCCAGAAGCGCCCGACTCGCCCCAGCAACCGGTTTACCTGCTGGGCGGTGCGCGACTTGAAACGCTTCATGACGGTTTCCAGCGTTCCCGCACGTAGTTCGACCAGCCAGTGGATGTGGTCGGGCATGACCACGTACGCAATCGAGCGGGTGAAGCCTTCCTGATCCAGTCGCTGGAATTCGCGGACTGCCAAGGCGGCCGCTGCGGCGTTGGTGAAGAGCGGCGCGCGGTCATGGACGACGGTGGTGAGGATATAGCTGAGGCCGATGCTGGAGGGACGACCGAGCAGGAGACGTGTGTTCTGCATGGAGCAAGCATGGACGGGCCTGCTTCCAGTGAACATCGGGGAATGGGTTGGTTTCAGGTAGGCCAGTGCCAACCAAGGTTGGCAACTACCGAAGCTATGGCTCAGCGCTTCTGCTTGAACAACCACGTCCACATCGCCGCATCGGCGTAGGTGGCATCCCAGGCGTTGTGGTTACCTTGCGGATACTCGGTGTAGCGTACGTCGGCGGCGCCGGTGGCCTGGAATGCGGCGTGCAGGCGGCGGTCGTCGTCTGGTGGCACCACATCGTCAAGCGCACCATGGAAGATCCAGATCGGCGTGTGCCGCAGGCGCTGTGCAATCGCGGCATACGGATCGGCTTCGTTGGCGACCTGCTCCACGAACAGGGTCGGCCGCACCGCGCGGGGGGCCAGCACCGCACCGCAGACCGGCACGATCGCCGCGAAACGGCGCGGGTCATCCAGTGCGATGTTCCAGCTGCCGTAGCCGCCCATCGACATGCCGGTCAGGTACTGCCGGGCCGGGTCGGCACCGAACTCGGCGAGGGTGGCGTCGAGTGCGGCCAGGGCCACCCGGTTGTTGCGGCCGCTCCATTCCTCGTGCCCGGGAACCTGTGGGAACACCACCAGCGCCGGGAAGTCGCGGTGGTCGCGCAGGTACGGGCCGAGCCCGGCGTGGGTCTGCTTCACGCCATCGCCGCCGCGCTCGCCAGAGCCGTGCAGGAACAGGATGACGGGCACATCGACCGGCGCGGCACCCTGCTGCGCCGAACCACGCGGCTGCAGGCCCGCCGGAATGAACACCTGGTAATAGGCCGTCCGGCCATCCACCTTCACCGCACGCGCCTCGAAGCGTCCGTGCGCCCGTTCGGCGGTGCTGGCGCAGCCTCCTACCATCAGGACCAGCAGCAGCGGCAACCAGCGTGCAAGCAGACGAACCATGAGCGCGTTTCCTGATCTGGAATCGTTTTCATGGTAGTCCAGTCGCGCCTGGCCAGCATGGTGCAGCGCGTCACTCGGGCCGGGGGGCGCTGGCGACGATGTCCAGCTGCTCCTGCGCTTCAGCGTTGCCTTCGGCGGCGGCGGCCCGTACCTGTGCCAGATCCGGGTGCAGCACCACCAGCAGCGGGTTCTCGCACACCGGGCAGTCGTACTCGGTGGCGTCCTCGTCCAGCTCCATCACCATTGCCCGCGAACTGCCCTTCCATTCGCACGCGGCACAGGTATGCAGCTGGTCGCGCCAACCCGGCTGGAAGTAGTTTTCGATCGTGGTTGCCATGGGGTGTTCCAGTGGGAATGGGCCCCGCGCCCCGACCGGGGGCAGGGCGCAGGTCGGTCAGTGCAGCAGCACCAGGGTGGCCAGGCCGAGGAAGGTGAAGAAGCCCATCGAATCGGTCACGGCGGTCAGGAAAATACCGCTGGCCAAGGCCGGATCGAAGCCGAAACGTTTCAGGGTCAGCGGCACCAGCACACCGGCCAGCGCGGCGAACAGCAGGTTGAAGGTCAGCGCGATGGCGATCACCGCCGACAACCCCGGCGAATGGAACCAGGCCAGCACGATCAGGCCCAGCACGGAACCCAGCAACAGGCCGTTGAGCAGTGCCACCCGCACTTCCTTCCACAGCAGGGTGCGTGCATTGGATGCGCCCACCTGGCCCAGCGCCAGGCCGCGCACCATCAACGCCAGCACCTGCGTGCCTGCGTTGCCGCCGAGGCCGGCGACGATGGGCATGAGCACCGCCAGCGCCACCAGCTTGTCGATCGTGCCTTCGAAGTGACCGACCACGCTGGAGGCGAGGAAGGCGGTACACAGGTTCACCGACAGCCACATCAGGCGACGGCGCATCGCGCGCCACACCGGGCTGAACAGATCCTCGTCCTCGTCCAGGCCGGCGGCGCCCAGCGCCTGGTGCTCGGCCTGGCCACGGATGATGTCGACCACGTCATCGATGGTGATGCGGCCGACCAGAATGTTGTTGTCGTCCACCACCGGCGCGGAAATCCAGTCATGGTCGGAGAACTGGCGGGCGACCTCCTGGTCGCTCTCGCCGACATCGATCGCTGGCTGTTCGTCGTCGATCAACCGGTTGATCGGCGTGGTGTCTTCATGGGTGACCAGCGCTGCAAGCGAGACACGGCCAAGATACTGATGGCGGCGGCTGACCACGAACAGGTGGTCGGTATGATCCGGCAGTTCGCCGCGCAGGCGCAGGTAGCGCAGCACCACGTCGACGTTGACGTCGGCGCGCACGGTCACCACGTCCGGGTTCATCAGGCGGCCAGCGCTGTCCTCGGGGTAGGACAGGACCTGCTCGAGGCGCTCGCGGTTCTCGCGGTCCATCGACTTGAGGACTTCGTCGATGACCGTGTCCGGCAGGTCCTCGACCAGATCGGCCAGGTCGTCGATGTCCAGGTCTTCGACCGCGGCGATGATCTCGTCCGGGTCCATGTCCGCGAGCAGGCTCTCGCGCACGTCGTCGCCGACGTGGACCAGCACCTCGCCGTCATCTTCCGGATCGACCAGGCCCCACACGACTTCGCGCTTTCCCGGCGGCAGCGATTCGAGCAGGTTGCCGATCTCGGCGGGGGCCAGAGTATTGACCAGGCGACGCACCGGTCCCAGCCGGCCACTGTCCAGTGCATCGGACAGCATCCGCAGTTGGCGCGCAGTCTTGTCGTGGCGTACAGCTTCAGCCATCGCAGCTCCCGCGGGATAAGAAAAGCCGCGATCCTGGCAAGGATGCGGCAACAAGGGTGTTCAGCGCGTCATTATCGCAAGGGGATGTTTCAACGCATACCCCGGTGTCTGCGGCCAGCGGGGTCCATGAATTCCGCCGGGCATGGCCCGGCGCTACCGGGAAGGTACACGCGGTGGTGCGCCGGGCCATGCCCGGCGAGCGGGATGCGTGGGGTGGTAGCGCCGGGCCATGCCCGGCGAGCGCGCAGCGCGGCCGTCAGGGCGTATCGGCCACCAGTGCCAGCCAGCGCTCGATGCCGCGACGGTCCCGCGCGGCCAGCAGCTTCGGAGCGCGGGCGCGCAGGGATGCCAGGTCGGCCTCGCGGATCGCGCGGCGGACTTCCAGCAGCGTGCCCGGATGCAGGCTGAACTCGGTCAGGCCCAGTGCCAGCAGCAGCGGCGCCATGCGTGCGTCCCCCGCGATCTCGCCGCACACCGCCACCGGCACACGATGGCGTGCGCCGGTCTCGATCACCATCTGCAGCAGGCGCAGCACCGCCGGGTGCAGCGGCGAGTAGAGTTCGCCCAGCGCCTCGTTGTTGCGGTCGGCCGCGAGCAGGTACTGCACCAGGTCATTGGTGCCGATCGACAGGAAGTCGACCAGGTCGATGAAGCTCTCCAGCGCCAGAGCAGCGGCGGGTACTTCGATCATCGCCCCCAGCGGCACGTGGTCGGCCACCATGTGTCCTTCCGCGCGCAGTTGTTCGGACAGCTTGAGCATGCGCCGGCGCACGGCCAGTAGCTCTTCGCGCGTGCTGATCATCGGCACCAGCACCCGCAGCTTGCCATAGGCCGAAGCACGCAGAATCGCCCGCAGCTGGGTGTCGGCCACTTTCGGCCGTGCCAGCGACAGGCGCACGCCCCGCAGGCCAAGCGCCGGGTTCTCTTCGTTGCTCAGGGTCAGGCCGGTACGATCCGCTTTGTCCGCACCCAGATCGAGGGTGCGGATGGTCACCGGCCGCCCGCTCATGCCCAGCGCGGCGTCGCGGTAGGTCCGGAACTGTTCTTCCTCGTCCGGCAGTTCGTTGCGCTGCAGGAACAGGAATTCCGTGCGGTACAGACCCAGTCCCTGCGCGCCGAGGGCGTGGGCCTGGGTTACGTCCTCCAGCGATTCGGCGTTGGCCAGCAGGGCGATGTCGACCTGGTCGCGGGTACGGCTGGGTTTGCTGCGCAGGCGCCCGAGCTCCCGCTGCTCGCGGGCGTGTTCCTTCAGCCGTGCGCGATAGTCACGCAGGTTGTCGGCCTGCGGGTTGACGGTGATGCTGCCGTCGGCGCCATCGACGATCAGCACGTCGCCATCGGCAACGCGGCTGAGCAGCTGCGGAACGTTGACGATCAGTGGCAGGTGCAGACTGCGGGCGAGGATGGCGCTGTGCGACAGCGCGCTGCCGGCGGCGGTGACGATGCCTACGACGCCCTGTGCCTGCAGCTGTGCCAGCTCGGACGGCGCGATGTTGTCGCAGACCAGGATCTCGCCGGCCAGCCCCTTCATCACCGGCGCACGCTCCGGCTGCAGGAAGGCGTGAATGCGGCCGATCACATGATCCAGATCGTCCATGCGGCTCTTCAGGTAGGCATCGTCCATGCCATCGAAGACCTTGGCCAGGCGGTCGCGCTGCAGGCGCAGGGCGTATCCGGCGCTGTACGGGCCGCTGCGGATCAGCTCATCCAGGCCGAACAGCAGCTCCGGGTCGTCCAGCAGCAGCGCGTGCAGATCGAGGAATTCGCCTACTTCCTGGTTCAGTGCGCCGTGCAGGCGCTGCCGAAGCTCATGCATCTCCGCGCGCGCGGCATCCACGGCGTGATGCAGGCGCGTCAGCTCGGTTTCGATCTGCTGCGGTGCCACGCGCTGTTCGGCAACGTCCAGCGCATGCGGCAGGCGCACGCGTGCACGCCCCATCGCCGAACCCCGCGCAGCGCCATGACCAGCCAGCAGCTGGACCGGCCGTTGGCCGGAAGGGAGCTGGCCGGCGCGGGCGCGCGGCACGATCAGCTGTCCTCGTCGAAGCGGCGTTCGAACAGGTCGACCACCGCGTCCATCGCGGCGGCTTCGTCTTCGCCACTGATGCGCACGGTGACCGGGGTGCCCTGGCCGGCAGCGAGCAGCATCACGCCCATGATGCTCTTGGCGTTGATCTCGCGGCCCTTGGCAGCCATGGTCACGTTGCACCGGAACGGTGCCAGGGTCTGCACCAGCTTGGCGGTGGCCCGGGCATGCAGGCCCAGGCGGTTGCTGACGGTGAGTTCTCGTTCAAGCATCGTCGACTATCGCTCCATTACGGGTACCCGCCGCAGCGGTGGCGGGCAGTTGATCCAGTGCCTGTTCCGGATAATTCATCACCCGCAGCAACATCGGCAGGCTCAGCGCCGACACCCGGCGAACCGGGGTCCCCAGCCGGGCCAGCTGCCCGGCAAGGTTGGCGGGGCTGGCGCCGTACAGGTCGGTCAGGATCAGCACGCCTTCTCCACCATCAACCCGCCGCAGCGCGGCCGAGGCGAGGGGGAGCAGAGCATCCAGGTCTGCGTCGAACGGTACTTCGAAAGCTTCGGTCTTCAACGGCAGCTGCCGCAGGAGCCGGGTCGCCACGTCAAGCAGGGCGGCGCCGACCCCGGGATGTGTTACGAGGAGAATGCCACAGGTCATTACTGCACGTTAACAGGTCAAGGTGAATTGGCGATAGCCGCAGATGAGGGGCACTGTGTCCCGTATTCAGCGTCCCCCGCCTGCCGGCCCATCCCGCCTCTCCGCGGGGCGGTCGGGCGCACCCCGGCCGGGCCTCTCAATCCTGCTCGCGGTGATAGGTGGCCACGTCTTCCCAGCCCATTTCGCGGGCATGCCGGGCCATCCGTTCGGCCAGATAGACCGAGCGGTGCTTGCCGCCGGTGCAGCCGAAGGCCACGGTCACGTAGCTGCGGGTGCCGTCGCCCAGCTTCGGCAGCCAGGTGTCGAGAAAACCCATCAGCTGTGCGAGGTAGCACTGCACGTCCGGCTGGGCTTCCAGGTAGTCGCGCACGCCCGGCTCGCGGCCACTGAGCGCACGCAGCTCGGGATCCCAGTGCGGATTGGGCAGCACCCGCGCATCGAAGACGAAATCCGCTTCGGCCGGCACGCCACGCTTGTAGGCGAACGATTCGAACAGCAGCGACAGGCGGGTTGCGTGGTCCAGCGTGAACTCGGTGATGATGCGGCGGCGCAGCTGGTGCACGTTGAGCGCGCTGGTGTCGATGATCGCGTCGGCCTCCTGGCGCAGCGGTGCGATCAGTTCGCGCTCGCGGGCGATCGCTTCCGGCAGCGACAGACCGAGCTGGCTGAGTGGATGGCGGCGACGGGTGTCGGCATAGCGCTTGAGCACCGCCTCGTCGCTGGCTTCAAAGAACAGCACCTTGGTTTCCACGCCAGCATCGGTGGCCAGTTGCCGCCAGTTGGCCAGCTGGCTCAGGTCGGCCTGGCCGCGCACGTCGATGCCGACCGCCAGCCGGCGCGGCGCGGCGCCGTCATGGTGGGCCAGCAGGCTGCGCACGAAGTCCGGCAGCAGCTGGATCGGCAGGTTGTCCGAGCAGTAGTAGTCCTGGTCCTCGAACGTCTTCAGGGCGACGGATTTACCCGAGCCGGACAGGCCGCTGACGATGATCAGGGTCGGGGCGGTGGGGGCAGCGGTGCTCATGGACAGACTCTTCGAAGGCCAGGGAAATCAGGGTGTTCGCCGTTCCAGCAGGTTGCTGTGGCGCGCGATGAACATCGCGGCCGGGTCGATGCCCTTGGTCCGCAGGATATGCAGGCGGGTGGCCGCCTCGGTCAGCACGGCTAGGTTGCGGCCGGGCATCACCGGCAGCGTGATCAGCGGCACGTCCAGGTCCAGCACATGGCGGGTACCGGAATCGCCGGTCAGGCGTTCGTAGCCATGCGGAGTGGGCTCGGTCATCGGCTTGGTCAGGTGGACGATCAGCCGAAGGTACTTGTTCTTCTTTACAGCCGTGTCGCCGAACATCTCGCGCACGTTCAGCACGCCCAGGCCGCGTACTTCCAGCAGGTCCTGCAGCAGTTCCGGGCAGGTGCCGTCGAGCACGTCCGGCGCGATCTGGGTGAATTCAGGTGCATCATCGGCCACCAGGCGGTGGCCACGGCTGAGCAGTTCCAGCGCCAGCTCGCTCTTGCCCGACCCGGCTTCGCCGGTGATCAGCACGCCGATGGAGTAGATCTCCATGAACACGCCGTGCAGGATCACGCGCGGCGCCAGCGTGCGTGCCAGGTGGTAGGACAGATGATTGAGCAGTTCGTGGCCGCGCTTGGGAGATACCCACAGCGGCGTGCCCGACTCGTCGGCGGCCGCGCGCAGGTCTTCCGGACAGGGCTGGTTGCGGGTAATCACCAGCGCCAGCGGGTGCGACTGCATGAGTTTTTCGATCGTCTCCCAGCGCTGGCGCGGTTCCAGCGCGTCCAGCCAGGACAGTTCCTCGGTGCCCAGGATCTGCACCTTGTTGGGGTAGATCGCATTGAGGTAGCCCGCCAGCGAGGGCCGGCGGGAGACGGTGTTGCCGGCCTCGAGCTCGCGCTTCTCGCCGGATTTTCCCGCCACCCAGCGCAGGCCCAGGCGTTCGCGCTGCTGTTCGAACAGTTCGCGTGCGGTGATGCTGGTATTCATGCGGCACTCGCCGGGGGCGTGAGATCCAGGGCCTGACGCAGTGCCCGCGCGTCGCCGGCGGCGCGCAGCGCCTCGCGGATGGCGGGGGCGGAGAACAGTTCGGCCAGTTCGGACAGCAGCATCAGGTGCTGATGGGTGTAGTGGGCCGGAACGGCCATCGCGAACACCAGGTCGACCGGCTCGTCGCCCCCGAAGTCGACGGGGGTCTCCAGTCGCAGCAGGGCGCCGCGTGGGCGGTCCAGGGTCGGCGCGCGGCCATGCGGAATGGCGATGCCGCAACCGATCGCGGTGCTGCCCAGCGCCTCACGCTGGCACAGGTTCAGATAGATCTGTTCGGCATTGGCCTGGCGGCAGGCCAGCAACCCGGCCGCGGCCTTGAGGACGCTGTCGCGGTCGGTGGCCGTGCAGAGCTGGGTCTGCACGGCCGCCAGGAGGTCAGTCAGGGGCATGTCTGCGGGGAACGGTGGCGATCAGCCGCCATTGTCACCCACCGGCAGCGGTGCGTGCTGCTGTTTTTTCTCCTTGTGCTTGATCACCAGGCGGTCAAGCTTGTCCGCAAGCAGGTCGATCGCGGCATACATGGTCTGGCCGCCGGCCTCGGCGTGCAGGGTCTGGCCGGGAATGTTGAGGCTGGCGTCGACATGGTGTTCGGTCTTCTGCAGCTTGAGGGTCACCCGCGCTTCGCAGTGCTGGTCGAAGTGCTTTCCGATCCGGGCCAGCTTCTCCTCTACATAGGACTGCAGGGCCGGGGTGACTTCGACGTCTTTGCCAAACGTTTCGATGCGCATCGGGTTTCTCCTGTGTTCGGATGTGCCAATGAACCTCTCCGCCGGGCGCGGCGGTGCGTCAAGCGATTCTGACCCTTTCGTGCGAGGCGGAAATGTTCATGGCTTCACGATACTTCGCCACGGTGCGTCGCGCCACTGGAATTCCCGACGATTTGAGCAGGTCAGCCAGCTTGGCGTCAGAAAGGGGCTTGCGCGGGTTTTCGTCATCGATCAGGCGCCGGATCATTGCCTGGATGGCGGTGCTGGATGCCTCACCGCCGCCTTCGGTATCGATGCCCGACGCGAAGAAGGCGCGCAGCGGCAGGGTGCCGCGTGGGGTCCTGACATGCTTGCGGGCGATCGCCCGCGAAATGGTGGATTCGTGCAGGCCCAGTTCGGCGGCGATCTCACGCAGGGTGAGCGGACGCAGTGCCTGTTCGCCGAACTCCAGGAAGCCGGACTGCTGCAGGATCAGGCAGCGCACTACCCGCAGCAGGGTCTCGCCACGCTGCTGCAGGCCTTTCAGCAGCCAGCGGGCCTCCTGCAGCTGGGCGCGCAGGTAGCCGGCGTCGGCCTCACCGCAGCGGCGGATCATCTGTTCGTAACCGCGGTGGATGACCACCTTCGGCCCGGCATGGCCCGCCAGGGCGGCGCGCCACACGCCGTTCTGCCGCCAGACCACCACGTCCGGCACCACGTAGGTGTCCTGCGACAGCGGCGCGATCTGGGTGCCCGGACGCGGGTCCAGTGACCGCAGCAGGGCCACGGCGGTCTCGACGTCGGCCAGGGGCTGCCGCAGCTCGTGCGCCAGTCCGGCCACGCCGCTGCGCGGCAGCCGCTCCAGCGGCCCGGCAGCGACCTGTCGTGCCAGGGCAAGGCCAGGTGTGTCGGCCGCCAGTACGTCCAGTTGCAGCTGCAGGCATTCGCCCAGACTGCGTGCCGCTACTCCGACCGGATCGAAGCGCTGGATCTGGTGCAGTACGGTGAGGATCTCGTCCTCGCCGGCGTGGATCGCCGGCAGCAGGGTCTCGGCGATGGTGGACAGCGGTTCGCGCAGGTAGCCATCGTCGTCCAGGGCGTCGATCAGGGCAGCCCCGATGCTGCGGTCGCGTGCGGACAGGTGCGACAGGTGCAGCTGCCACAGCAGGTGGTCGGCCAGGGTCTCGGTTTCGGCCACGCGTTCGGCCGCGCTGCCGCTGTCGTCATCGTCGTCGAAGCTGCCGCCGCTGCCGGCGGTGCTCCAGTCCGGTTCCGCCGTTGCCCAGTCGTCCTCCTGGCCGGCGTCGGCGCGTTCGGGCGGGGCGTCATCGCCGTTGCCATCGTCGCCGGCAGCGGCATCGCTCTCGTTGCCTTCGGCCCAGTCCAGCAGCGGATTGCTCTCCACCGCCTGGGCGATCTCCAGTTCCAGCTCGGTGCTGGACATCTGCAGCAGCTTGATCGCCTGCTGCAGCTGGGGCGTGAGCACCAGCTGCTGTCCCAACGATGTCTGCAGCCGAGTCTTCATGCCTGTGCCGAAGAGGGGGAATGGAACCCGGCAGCTGCGGTCACAGCTTGAACGAGTCCCCAAGGTAGACGCGACGTACGTCGGCATTGTCCAGGATCGATTCCGGCGAACCCTGGGCCAGTACGGTGCCCTCGGCGAGGATATACGCGCGGTCGCAGATTCCCAAGGTCTCGCGCACGTTGTGGTCGGTGATCAGCACACCGATGCCGCGCTGCTTGAGGTGGGTGACGATGCGCTGGATCTCGCCGACCGAGATCGGATCGACACCGGCAAACGGTTCGTCGAGCAGGATCAGCCGGGGTTGCGCCGCCAGCGCGCGGGCGATTTCGCAGCGGCGGCGCTCGCCGCCGGACAGGCTGGCGCCAAGCTGTTCGGACACATGGCCCAGCTGCAGTTCGTCCAGCAGGCTGTTCAACTCGCGCTCGCGGCCGGCCGAGTCCAGATCCTCGCGCAGTTCCAGCACCAGGCGGATGTTGTCGGCCACGGTCAGCTTGCGGAACACCGAGGGCTCCTGCGGCAGGTAGCCCACGCCCTGCTTGGCACGGGTGTACATCGGATCGCCGGTGATGTCCTTGCCATCGAGCACGATGCTGCCGGCATCGGCGGCAACCAGGCCGACGATCATGTAGAAGCAGGTGGTCTTGCCGGCACCGTTGGGGCCGAGCAGGCCGACCACTTCGCCCGCTTCGAGGGTGAGCCCGAAGTCCTTGACGACCTCACGTTGCTTGTAGCGCTTGCGCAGGCCCTTGGCGACGAGCATTACTTCCGGCTCCCGGCCGGCTGCGCCGGCGTGGTGGTGGCGGCAGGCGTCTTGTTCTTGGGCGGGATAACGGTGCGCACGCGGCTGCCGTCGCCGCCGGAGTTCATCTCGCCGGTACGGGTGTTGTAGACCATGCGCTGGCCGGCGTTGGTGCCGCGCGCGCTGGTGACCTTGTAGTTGCCGGTGAGGGTGATGATCTCGGTCTTGATGTCGTAGTCGATGCGGTCGGCGAGCGCATCCATCCAGGTGCCGTCATCGAGCTGCTGCTTCAACTTCGCCTGCTTGCCGGTGAACACCACACGCACCGGCTCGCCGTCCTTGAGATAGATCTCCGCTTCGGACGAGCGCAGGTCCAGCGTGCCCTGGGTGATGATCACGCCCTGCGACAGCACGGTTTTGCCGTCGCCGGTGAGCATGCCGTTCTGTGCACCGGCATCGATGTTCATGGGCTCGTTGCGGTCGGTCGACTTCGCCTGCGCGAGGGCGGGGACAAGAAGACTGAGTGCGAGCATGGCTGCAAAGGGGATCTTCATCGGGGTCCGTTCTGCCGGTGGTGGCTGCCCGGTCAGGAGGGCAGCAGCGGGTGGGGGCTGCCGGCGCCGCGCCTGTCCAGGGACGTCGCGGGCCGGGCGGCGGAATCAGCGTCTGGGCGTGTAGCGACCCTTGGACTGGCTGAGGAAATGATACGTGTTGTTCTTCGAATCCACCTCGAACCCGACGCCGGACTGCTCCATGCCGGGGCGGGTCATGGTCACCAGGGCGTCGGTCCGGGCCCGGCTCTCCTTGGGGAACACGTCCAGGTGGTCGGTGCGGAAGGTGGTCGGCACGACGCCCGGGGCAGCCGGACTGTCACCCGCCACCTTGCCGCGCAGCTTCAGTTCGTCACCCTTGGCGCTCAGCCAGCCGGTCTCCGCGCGCAGTGTCCAGTGCCTGCCGTCCTTGTCGGGCATCTCGAACAGTGGCGTGGCGATGTTGATGGTCTGGTCGCCGCGCTGCCGCTCCAGCCGCGGCGCGCGCAGGGTGGTCGATTCCTTGCCCTGCTCGTCCAGGGCGACGATCTGGAAGTCGTGCAGGATGTAATCCACGCCGACTTCCTGGCCGCTCTGGGCCGGGCCCTTGTCGCGGTTGCGCAGCGCGGCCCAGCTGCTGAGCAGGGCCGCCAGCAGCAGGCCGATGCCGAGCACGGTGCGCCAGTTCACGGTCGGTGCGTTCATGCGCCGTACCTCGCCAGGACCGACGCGACATGACCCTGCGCCGCCAGCAGCACGTCGCACAGCTCACGCGCCGCGCCGCGCCCGCCTTCGGAACGGGTCTGCCAGTGCACGCGTTCGGCGATCCACGGATGGGCATTGGCCGGCGCCACGGCCAGGCCGACCGCACCCAGGGGCGCCAGATCCGGCAGGTCATCGCCAAGGAAGGCGACCTGTTCCAGGCCGATGCCGCGCTGGGCACACAGGGCCTGCACGCTGGCCAGCTTGTCGCCCACGGCGATGTGGGTATCAATGCCGAGATCGGCACCGCGCCTGAGCGCGGACTGGCTGTTGCGCGCGGTGATCAGCACGGGGTGTATGCCGTGCTGCTGCAGCAGTTTCAGGCCCAGGCCATCCTGCACGAAATACGCCTTGCTCTCGTTGCCGTCCTGGTCGTAGTACAGCCGACCGTCGGTGAGGGTGCCGTCCACGTCGAAGCAGGCCATGCGGATCCGCGCCGCAGCGGCATGCAGGTGGGCAGGGAAGGCGGGCAGGGGGGACCAGGGCATCAGGACGTTGGACTCGATCAGGGCAGGTGTGGGGTTACAGACTGAATGGGGTCTACGGACTGTCGGTTAAACCACCCGGGCCCGCAACAGGTCATGAATGTTCAGGGCGCCGACGGCGCGGCCCTGGTCATCGACCACGATCAGGCCGTTGATCTGCTGGGTTTCCATCTGGCGGGCGGCCTCCACCGCCAGCTGGTCGGCTCCGATGGTGCGGGGGTTGCGCGTCATCACATCGGCGATCTTTGCCGTGCGCACGTCCAGCGCACTGTCCAGTGCCCGGCGCAGGTCACCGTCGGTGAACAGGCCGATCAGCACGCCCTCGGCATCGACCACGGCGGTCATGCCCAGGCGCTTGCGGCTCATCTCCACCAGGGCCTCGCTGAGGCTGGCGCCGGCATCGACCTTGGGCAGATCGGCACCGGTATGCATGACGTCGGTGATATGCAGCAGCAGGCGACGGCCAAGGCTGCCGGCCGGATGCGAGCGGGCGAAATCGTCAGCGGTGAAGCCGCGCGCATCCAGCAGGGCCACCGCCAGCGCGTCGCCCATCGCCAGCGAGGCGGTGGTGCTCGAGGTCGGAGCCAGCGCCAGCGGGCAGGCCTCGGCCGGCACGCTGACGTCCAGGTGGACGTCGGCGGCGGTCGCCAGGCTGGACTGCGGGCGGCCGGTCATGGAGATCAGCACGTTGCCCTGGCGCTTGAGCACGGGCAGCAGCATCAGCACTTCGTCCGATTCGCCCGAATAGGACAGGGCCAGCACCACGTCGGCTTCGGTGATCATGCCCAGGTCGCCATGGCCGGCCTCGCCCGGGTGCACGTAGAACGCCGGGGTACCGGTGGACGCCAGGGTTGCGGCGATCTTGCGCGCCACATGGCCTGACTTGCCCATGCCGGTGGCGACCACCCGCCCGCGGCTGCCCAGGATCACCTGGCAGGCCTTCTGGAACGGCTCGCCCAGGCGCTCGGCGACCGCCTGCAGTGCCTGCTGCTCGATCTCGAACACGCGGCGGCCGCTGGCCACCAGGGCGGCCGGCTCGACGGAACGGGGGGGCGGGAGGGACTCGGCCATGCGGACGCCACGCAGCGGAAGTAGAATGAGGGTTCATTTTATTAGGAAAGCCCGTTGGACGCCGACACCATCCGCAACCTGATCGAAACCGGCCTGCCTGGCGCCCGCGCCGATGTGCGGGGCGACGATGGCGTGCATTTCGAAGCGACCGTGGTCTGCGACGCCTTTGCCGGCAAGATGCCGCTGGCCCGCCACCGCATGGTCTATGCCACGCTGGGCGACCTGATGGGCGGCGCGATCCACGCGCTGGCGCTGAAAACCGTGACCCCGGCCGAAGCCGGCTGAACCGCAGAAGATCCCGAACCCCATGGCCAAGATCGTTGTGACCGGCGGCGCTGCGCTGCACGGTGAAGTGAGCATCTCCGGCGCCAAGAACGCCGTCCTCCCCATCCTCTGCGCGACCCTGCTGGCCGATGAGCCGGTGGAGATCACCAACGTGCCCCACCTGCACGATGTGGTCACCACGGTGAAGCTGCTGGGCGAACTGGGCGCCAAGGTCACCATCGACCAGGGCACGCTGTCGCGCGGCAGCGCGATCGTGGTCGACCCGCGTGCGGTGAACCAGCATGTGGCGCCGTACGAACTGGTCAAGACCATGCGTGCGTCGATCCTGGTGCTGGGTCCGCTGCTGGCCCGTTTCGGTGCGGCCGAAGTGTCGCTGCCCGGTGGCTGTGCCATCGGCTCGCGTCCGGTCGACCAGCACATCAAGGGCCTGCAGGCGCTTGGTGCCGACATCGTGGTCGAGAACGGATTCATCAAGGCTTCGGCCAAGCGCTTGAAGGGTGGCCACTTCACCTTCGACATGGTGAGCGTGACCGGGACCGAGAACGTGCTGATGGGCGCGGTGCTGGCCGAAGGCACCACCATCCTCGACAACTGCGCGATGGAGCCGGAGGTGACCGATCTGGCCCATTGCCTGATCGCTCTGGGTGCGAAGATCGAAGGCCTCGGCACCGCCCGCCTGGTGATCGAAGGCGTGGAGCGCCTCTCCGGTGGCCGTCATGAAGTGCTGCCCGACCGCATCGAGACCGGCACCTTCCTGGTGGCCGCCGCGATGACCGGCGGCAAGGTCACGGTCAACCGTGCACGTCCGAACACCATGGACGCGGTGCTGTCCAAGCTGGTCGAGGCGGGTGCCCGGATCGAGACCACCGAGGACAGCATCACCCTGGACATGCAGGGCAAGCGGCCGAAGGCGGTGAACCTGACCACCGCGCCGTATCCGGCATTCCCGACCGACATGCAGGCGCAGTTCATGGCGCTCAACTGCGTGGCCGACGGCGTCGGCGTGATCAACGAAACGATCTTCGAGAACCGTTTCATGCACGTCAACGAGCTGCTGCGCCTGGGCGCGGACATCCAGGTCGAAGGCCATACCGCGATCGTGCGTGGCAGCGAGCACCTGAGCGGCGCGCCGGTCATGGCCACCGACCTGCGTGCATCGGCATCGCTGATCCTGGCCGGCCTGATGGCCAGCGGCGATACCACCATCGATCGCATCTACCACCTCGATCGCGGCTACGAGAACATCGAAGAGAAGCTGTCTTCGCTCGGTGCCACCATCCGGCGCGTGCCATGATCCTTCGCGGAAAATTCAGCCCG
This sequence comes from Stenotrophomonas sp. 112478_Sma, assembly GCF_056479905.1. NCBI lineage: Bacteria > Pseudomonadati > Pseudomonadota > Gammaproteobacteria > Lysobacterales > Lysobacteraceae > Stenotrophomonas > Stenotrophomonas sp. 112478_Sma. The sequence continues at coordinate 967,251 of NZ_CM151072.1, forward strand.
CGTCGCAAGGCGCTGCTGGCGCTGGTGCTGATCGTGCTGGCGTGGCTGGGATATGCCTGGTACGCCGATATCGCCATCACCCGCGGCATCGAGCAGAAGGACATGGACTGGAACGGTGACGGCACGGTATCGCGTGACGAGATCATCCAGTCGTTCTATGCCGTGTCGGTGAACGACAGCCAGGAAGGCAACCGCCATTGCCGCACGTTCGTCTGGCGCGGAAGCGGTGAGCAGATCCGGGTGGACTGCCGCACCGAGTTCAAACCGGCCGAAGAGAAGAAATGAAAAACGCCCGCGCAAGCGGGCGTTTTCCTTGTGCGGGGCCGGGGTCAGAGCCCATCCCCGAGGGGATGGGATCCGACCCCCGGCACTCAGTTCATCGATCGGATGGTCAGGTCCAGCGCGTCGCGGCCGCTTTCCCGCTGCAGCATGCGCGCCGGCACCGGAAACTCCGGCACGATCCAGGCGATCAGCTCCTTGTTGCCATCGGCACGCGACACCTTGGTCGCCTCGTAGCTCTTGCCGCCCACGGTGATCGATTCCTTGCCGATCACACGGTAGGTCATGTTCTTGATCCGGCCCTCGTCGACCATGCGGTAGGTCAACGGCTTGCCGGCTGCCAGGTCGCGGGCGATGGCCAGATTGATCAGCAGCGCATCCATGTCGCCGGCCTTCAGGGCGATCGGTCCGGCGCGGTCCGGCTTGATGTCGCCGGTCCAGGTGGCCTGGTTGCTGGTCCAGTTGTAGTTGGCCTGCACGTTGCGCTTCTTCACCAGCAGCGCCGAGCGGTCCTGGCTGCTGAGCGGACGCAGCTGGCCGCGCACTTCCTCGAACACGGTGCTCTGGCTCAGGTCGGCCAGCTGGTTTTTCACCTGCAGGCTGTAGCGCCACTTGTTGCTGCCTTCACTGGCCAGCGTCATGGTGCCGTTGGCCTGCATGCCCATGTAGCTGGCCAGATAGTCGGCCTTGAACGGCTCCAGGGCCATCGCCGGCAGGCTGGCCATCGACAGGGTGGCAGCGGCGATCCACGTCAGGGGGCGGGACAGGGTGTTCATGCTCAGACTCCTTGGTATTCGATCAGGCGGAGATCGACGCGGTCTTCGCCATCTTCGCGTTGCAGGATGCGCACCGGGGTGGGGACACCGTTGGCGATCCAGAGAATGGTTTCGTTGTTGCCGCCGTTGCTGCGGTATACCCGCAGCGCGTTGTAGGACAGGTCGCCGACCTCGACGTTCTCGGTCTGCGGCGCGGCCTGGTAGTCGTGCTGGCGCACCTTGCCCATGTCGACGTAGCGGTAGTGCATGGCCACGCCCGGGCGGGCATCACGCATGATCGCCAGGTTGATCAGCAGGGCGCTCTGATCGCCGGCCTGCAGCGGAATGGGCTGCGCGCGATCCTTTTTCACATCGCCGGTCCACTGCGCGGTGCCGGCCTGCCAGTTATAGGTGCCGACGGCCTTCTTGCCCAGGAACAGGCCCTTGCGCACCGTGCTTTGGCTCAGCGGCGCATAGACGCCGCCGCGCTCCTCGAACACCGTGCTCTGCTCGATGTTCAGGCCGAGCACGCTGGCAAAGCCGCGGCGGCCCACCACCTGCATGTCCACCCGCCACTGGTTGCCGCCGGTATGGGTGACCTGCATGGTGGCATCGCCGGCTTCCTTGCCCTTGTAGAAGGCCTGGTAGGTAGCGGTGAACGGTTGCAGCGGCGGCGGTTCCCAAGCCAGCGCGGGCAGCATGGGCACGGCCGGTGCGGCCGGGGCCTGCGACGGAGCTGCCGGGTCGGCAGAGGGCTGTGCCTGGCCCCAGCCCACGCCAGGCAACACGGCAAGCGACAACAGCAGGGGCGTGCACAGCAGCGTCGTGGTCTTCATGGGGGACAGGGGCCGCAGGAGTGAGGCAGGATGCCAGCCCCGCAGTCAGCGGGGCGTGTGCAGAACGTTATCGGTTCAGGTTTCCGGCGGAATCTAGGGCCAGCGGCCTAAACAGGGGGTGACCGTCGAAGAACGCCTGTCCTTCCCGTTCAGCCAGCCGGCCATCGCACAGCAGCTGCAGGCTGGCGATCAGCAGCGGGTGTTCCACCGCCAGCACGCGCTCGGCAAGGGTCTGTGCATCGTCGCCTGCCAGCACCGGCACGCGCGCCTGCGCCAGCACCGTACCCGCGTCCAGCTCCGGCACCACCAGATGCACGCTTGCGCCATGCTCGGCATCGCCGGCTTCCAGCGCCCGGGCGTGCGTATGCAGGCCCTTGTACAGCGGCAGCAGCGACGGGTGGATGTTGACCAGGCGACCGTTGAAGCGCTGCACGAAGCCAGCGCCGAGAATGCGCATGTAGCCGGCGCAGACGATCCAGTCCGGGGCGGAGGCGGCAACCGCGTCGCCTAGGGCCAGCTCGTAGGCGGCACGATCGCTGAATTCCTTCGGTGCATGCGCCCAGCGCCGGGAAGGATCGACCCGCTGCAGGGCCGCGGCATCGGGGCGGTCGGAGAACACGCCCACCACGTCGGCCGGCAGGCGGCCCGACGCGATGGCATCCAGGATGGCCTGCAGGTTGCTGCCGCGCCCGGAGGCGAGCACGGCGATGCGGCGGGGTGCGTTCATTACCGGCAACCCAGGCGGCTCAAACGCTTGCCGACGGAGTGTCGAACACGGCTTTCACCTGGGGGCGGAGCAGGGCGATCAGGGTGAACACCCCCAGCACCGTGCCCACCGGGGTGAACAGGCAGGACAGGCCCGCGACCACCAGGCACAGCACGTAACGGCGGCGCTGCGCCAGGCAGCGCCCGGCGTAGGCGACGAAGGCCCCCAGGGTGACGCCGCCTACCACGATCACGCTGCCGATGATGGTGAACATCCAGCCGAACATCCGCTGCTCGGCGGGCGATGAGGGCTGCCCCTCCGAGCTCAGCGGCAATGCCCCGGTCAGGGCGCTCACGCCCAGCACGATGTGGATGATGAAGATCAGCGAGAACAGTGCGATGAGCGCACCAACCACGTAGTGGCCGATGGACAGCGCCCGCAGATGGCTGGCGTCCTGCGGGCCGAATACGGGTGCCGTCAGCAGCGGCGGCGGCACCGGGTTCGAAGGGGATGGGGGCATTGCGTCCATGCGGGCTCCTCTGCAGGGGTCAGGCGATGCGGACGCGCTCGGCGCCTTCGGTGGTGACGACCTGGCCGATGGTCCAGTGATCCAGGCCCTGGGCGGTGACCGCGGCGGACACCGCCTCGACCTGGTCCGGCGCGACGATCAGCACGAAGCCGATGCCGCAGTTGAAGGTGCGCCACATTTCGCTGTCGGCGACCGCGCCTTCCTTCTGAAGCCACTGGAACACCGGCGGCAGCGTCCACGAGGCCGCCTGGATGTCCAGGCCGAGGCCGTCCGGGACCACCCGGATGATGTTCTCGGTCAGTCCGCCACCGGTGATGTGGGCCATGCCATGGATGGCATCGCCGTGCGACTTCAGCAGCGACAGGATCGGCTTGACGTACAACCGGGTCGGTGCCATCAGCGCGTCGACCAGCTTCACGCCGCCTTCCAGCTCAAGATCGGCCGGACGCCCGGCGCGGTCGTAGATGCGGCGGACCAGCGAGTAGCCGTTGGAGTGCGGGCCGGACGAGGCGATGCCGATCAGCACATCGCCGGCCGCCACGCTGGCGCCATCCTTCAGTTCGCTCTTTTCCACCGCGGCCACGGTGAAGCCGGCCAGATCGTACTCGCCCGGGGCATACATGTCGGGCATTTCAGCGGTCTCGCCGCCGATCAGTGCGCAGCCGGCCTCGGTGCAGCCGTTGGCGATGCCGCCCACGACCGCCGCGGCGGTATCCACGTCCAGCTTGCCGGTGGCGAAGTAGTCCAGGAAGAACAGCGGCTCGGCGCCCTGCACCAGCACGTCGTTCACGCACATCGCGACCAGATCGATGCCGATCGTATCGTGGCGGTTCAGCTGGTGGGCCAGCTTCAGCTTGGTGCCGACACCGTCGGTACCCGACACCAGCACCGGTTCGCGGTACTTGTTGGACAGGTCGAACAGGGCGCCGAAACCGCCCAGGCCGCCCATCACTTCCGGACGGAAGCTGCGCTTGACCAGGGGCTTGATCCGCTCGACCAGCTCGTTGCCGGCGTCGATGTCGACGCCCGCGTCACGGTAGGTGAGGGGGGAGGGGGCGGAAGACGGGGTGTTGGTCACGGGCGTCGGCGCTGGCAGGGGTTGAACGGGCGATTTTAACAGGCCGCATTGGCGCACAGGCCGTATTCGGGCAACAATTCCCCCCGGATACGTCGAGCCAATGGATGTCCTGATGCGCCGCAGCCTGATTCTCACCCTGCTTCTTGCGTTGAGCCTGCCGGTGGCCACGATGGCCCAGAGCGGCCTGCGCACCGAGGGGGATGTCGCCACCGCCAGTGGGGCCTACGAGGCCGAAGTGCCGGTCAACAGCCAGGCCGAGGCCGACCGCAATGGCGGGCTGGCACGCGCCCTGAGCGTAGTGCTGGGCAAGCTGTCGGGCGACCGCAGCGTGATGTCCCGGCCCGGCGTGGTGCAGGCCCTGCGCAATGCCAAGGATTACGTGGCCAGCTACGACTACAAGCAGGACCAGAGCGTCAGCGCCAGCGGTGCGCCCAGTTTCCGGACCCTGCTGGTGGCCCGTTTCCGCGAGGATGACGTCGATTCGCTGGTCGCCGCGCTGGGCCTGCCGCTGTGGCCGCAGCCCCGACCGAAGCCGGTGCTGTGGCTGGCCGTCGATGACGGCAGCGGCCCGCGCCTGGTCAGCGTGCAGCAGGCCAATGCCGCGCGCCCGCTGCTGAACCGCGCCATCGAGCGCGGCTACAAGCTGGGCCTGCCCAGTGGGGGCGCTGCCGAACAGGCGCTGGCCGGTGCCATCTGGCGCCAGGACAGCGCCGCCGTGGCCCGCGCCTCTTCGCGCTACTCGCCGCCGATGCAGCTGATCGGCAAGCTCTACCGTGCCAATGGCGGCTGGCAGGCGGACTGGGTGTTCGTCGACGATGGCCGTGAACTGAACAGATGGACCAGCAAGGATGCCAACGCCATGCGCGCGATGGCCGCGGGCGCCGATGGCGCGGCCGATGCGCTGGTCAAGCGTTATGCCAAGGCCGGTGTGGCCACCGGCCAGGCGGGCAGCTACCGGGTGGTGGTCACCGGCATCAACAGTGCCGATGACTACCTGCGACTGGCCGCAGGCCTGCGCGACGTGCCGGTGGTGCGCAATGTCACTCCGCTGCACGCCAGCGCGGGCCGGCTGGAGCTGACCGTGGAAATGACCACCGGCCTGGCCGGCTTCAACCGCATGCTGGGTGACAGCGGCGTGCTGGTTCCAAACGCCCCGCTGCCTGCCCTTCCGACACCGATCGATGACACCACCGGCGTGCCGGTGCAGGCGCCGGTCAGCAACGAGTACCGACTGCGATGACCCTGACGCCGGAAGCTGAAATCGCGCAGTTCCTGCGCCGGGTCAAATACATCCTGCTTGCCGGCCTGATCGGCTGGATCGTGTGGCTGCTGGCGCCGATCCTGACGCCGTTCGTGCTGGCGCTGGCGCTGGCCTGGCTGGGTGATCCGCTGGTGGACCGCATCGAGGCCACCGGGCGCTCGCGCATGACCGGCGTGGTGCTGGTGTTCGTGGCCATGGTGCTGGTGATCGTCGCCGCGCTGCTGGTGCTGGTGCCGATGATCGAAAAGCAGATCACCACCCTGGTGGCGGCCGTGCCGCAGGCACAGGCCTGGCTGATGCAGACCGGCATTCCGTGGTTCGAGCAGAAGACCGGCCTGGAGGTGATGCAGTGGCTGGACCCGGATCGCCTGATCGAATGGGTGCGCAGCCATTGGCAGCAGGCGGGCGGCTTCGCCAAGACCTTCATGGGATATGTCTCGCGCTCGGGCTTCACGATGGTGACCTGGGTGGTCAACATCCTGCTGCTGCCGATCCTGGCGTTCTACTTCCTGCGCGACTGGGACAAGCTGGTGGAGCGGGTCGCCTCGGTCATTCCGCGCAACCACATCGGCACCATCACGGCGCTGGCGCGCGAATCCAACGAGGTGCTGGGGGCCTTCATCCGCGGCCAGTTCCTGGTGATGCTGGCACTGGGCGTGATCTATGCCGGCGGCCTGTCGCTGGTGGGGCTGAAGCTGGGGCTGCTGATCGGCATGATCGCGGGCCTGATCAGCTTCATTCCGTACCTGGGCGCGACCACCGGCATCCTGATGGCGATCATCGCCGCGCTGGTGCAGGCGCAGGGCTTCGACCTGAAACTGCTGATACTGGTCGGCGTGGTGTTCACGGTCGGCCAGTTGCTGGAGAGCTATGTACTGACGCCGCGCATCGTCGGCGACAAGATCGGCCTGCATCCGGTGGCAGTGATCTTCGCGGTGATGGCAGGCGGCCAGCTGTTCGGCTTCCTCGGCATGCTGCTGGCGCTGCCGGTGGCTGCCGTGTCCAACGTGCTGCTGCGCTATGCGCACCAGCGCTATCGGCAGAGCGATCTTTACGCGGGTGAGAAATCGGCGATCGTGCTTGACGGTGTGGTCGAGCCGCCCCAAATCATCCTCGACACAAACGACAAGGGCCCCGACCTGAAGTGATGGGTGTGCCGCAATTGCCGCTGGCCCTGCACTACCCGCGGGACCAGCGCCTGGAGACCTTCATCGGCGCACCGGATGGTGCGCTGGCGCAGCTGCGCGCGATCGCGGTCGGTGCCAGCCACGACTGGGTCTACCTGGAAGGCGCGGCAGGCACGGGCAAGACGCATCAGGCGCTGGCGATGTGTTCCAGCGCCGAGCAGGCCGGGCGGCTGCCGACCTATGTGCCGCTGGCCAGTGCGGCCGGCCGTGTGCGGGCAGCGCTGGAGGGGCTGGAGGCGCGCGAGCTGGTCGCGCTGGACGGACTGGACGAGATTGCCGGCAACCGCGAGGACGAGATTGCCCTGTTCGATTTCCATAACCGTGCGCGCGCTGCCGGCGTGACCGTGCTCTACACGGCGCAGAAGGCGCCGGCCGAACTCGGACTGGTGCTGCCGGACCTGCGCTCGCGGCTGGGCCAGTGCGTGCGGGTGCTGCTGCAGCCGCTGGACGAGGAAGGACGCGCGGCGGTGCTGCGCGAGCGCGCGCTGCGACGGGGGCTGGCGATCGACGAGGCCGCGATCGAGTGGCTGCTGTCGCACACCGGGCGCGAGCTGGGCGGGCTGATCACGTTGCTGGACTGGCTGGACCGCGAATCGCTGGCGGCCAAGCGTCGGATCACCGTGCCGTTCCTGCGCCAGGTGCTGGAAGAAGGCCGCCCTCGCTACTGAGGTTGGGGTTTGTTTTGCAGGGCTGCCGCCCTGCACCCGCCGAAGCCAGAGCAACGTCAACGTCAAACGCGGGCTTCCTGAGGGGAGGCGGGGTGGCTCAGGTTGCGGGGGACGGCGCAAGTACGTTCCCGCAATCTGCCGGGACTGCGTACTGCACTGTTGTTGGTGGGTGTCGACCTTGGTCGACACGGTAGATCCACGCTACGCGTGGATGCGCAGCGAAGCGACCTGCTTTTGCTTTTCTCTACTCTCTTCCGTGGCTGGACGCGCACGGAAACTGTCAGAGGCCGGGCGGGGTGGGTTCGCGGGGGTGTCCGCGGCATGGATGCCGCGGCCAAGCCCCCATGGATGGGTTCACGGCGTCCCCCGCGAACCCACCCCGCCCGGCCAGGCACGGCTTTTGATTGGAGCGACCAACCATGAGGGGCTCAGCCGTTCGCCGCCAACTCAACATCCAGCGCACGCAGGCGATCCACCGTGCCGACGTCGGTCCAGCGCCCGCGATGGTGCTGCCCCGTCATCAACCCCTGCGCCATGAAGTGCTTCTGCAGTGGCACCACCGAGAACTTCGGCGGCAGCCGCTCGCTGCCCGGCGCATCGCCAATCACCGTGCGCCAGTCGGCCACGATTGAGGGGCGGTACACGCCGATGCCGGCATAGGTCAGGCACGGTCCTTCGCGGTCATGGTGCAGCAGGCCCTGCGTGTCCAGCCGGTAATCACCGTGCGGATGCTGCGTGGGGTTGTCGACCAGCACCAGATGCGCCTGGCCCCGCGGCTCGCGCGGTAGTGTGGCGAAATCGAAATCGGTCCAGATGTCGCCGTTGACCACCAGGAACGGATCCTCACCCAGTGCCGGCAGAGCATTGAGAATGCCTCCGCCGGTCTCCAGCGGGGTATCGCCTTCATGCATGAAGTGCAGGCGCACACCCCATCGGCTGCCATCGCCTAGCATCGCCGGGAACTGTTCCGCCAGCCATGCGGTATTGACCACGATATCGCGCACGCCGCAGGCGGCCAGGCGCTCCAGGTGCCAGACGATCAGCGGCTTGCCGGCCACTGCGAGCAGCGGCTTGGGTGTGTGCAGGGTCAGCGGGCGCATACGCTCGCCCAGACCGGCGGCGAAGATCAGCGCCTTCATCGGACCATGCGCATCGGTGTGCCGAGCTCGGCCAGCGCCGGCTTGATGCGTGTGTCCAGCAGCTGCCGCAGGGGGCCAGCTCGCGGTAGCGCGGCAGTACTTCGTCCAGATAGGTGATGAAGCGCGGCGCATCGTCCAGGTAATGACCCTTGTTGTCGCGGTAACGCAGGCGGCAGAACAGGCCCAGGATCTTCACGTGGCGCTGGATGCCCATCCAGTCCGCGTCACGCAGGAAGGTCGCACGGTCGGGCACCGGCAGGCCCGCAGCGTGCGCGCGCGCGTGGTACTGCGCGAGCCACTCGTCCACGCGCTGCAGCGGCCAGCTCAGGAACGCGTCCTTGAACAGGCTCACGGCATCGTAGGCGATCGGGCCCCGCACCAGGTCCTGGAAATCCAGCACGGCCGGACCGTCGGCAACGGGCATCAGATTGCGGGGCATGTAGTCGCGGTGGGTCATCAGCTGCGCCTGGCCCAGTGCGTTGTCCATCAACCGGCGATGGACCAGCTGCAGGCCCTCGATTTCGCCGCAGTCCAGCTGCAGGTTGAGATGGCGCTGCAGGAACCATTCGTCGAACAGGCCGGCATCACGCTGCAGCAGGGCTTCGCCGAACGGGCCGAAGTCGGCCGGCACCGGGATCGCCTGCAGGCGCAGCAGCTGATCGATGGCGCGGCCGAACCATTCATCGGCGTTGCGCTCGTCGAGGATTCTCGCCAGGGTCGGACCGCCGAGATCCTCCAGCAGCAGGAAGCCGGCGTCCAGATCCTGCGCAAGCAGGGCCGGCACACGCAGGCCATGGTCGTGCAGCAGGCCGCGCATGCGCAGCCAGGGGCGGGGGTCTTCCAGTCCCGGCGGAGCATCCATCACGATGTGGCTGCCGCGTGTACCGGTGACGCGCCAGTAGCTGCGCATGCCTGCATCGACCGAGGCACGTTCAACCACGGCCTGTGCATCGCCAAGCTGGATACGGGCCCACTGCAGTCGCTGCGCGCTGCGCTGGGGATCGGAGGCGGGTTCGGTCATGCGGGCATATCCGGGCGCGCGGGGCGCGCCGACGTCGGGGACAGGAGGGAAAGGTGGGGCCGTTTCAGCGGCGACCGCTGAACAGGCGCAGGATCGCCAGCACGGCCACCGCGCCAACCACGGCACCGAGGAATCCAGCCGGTTCGCCCGGGGCGTACCAGCCCATGTACTGACCAAACCAGCCGGCCAGCAGGGCACCGAGGATGCCCAGCACGATGGTCAGCAGGCAGCCCATGCGGTTGTTGCCCGGCATGACGAAGCGCCCGAGCAGGCCGACGAAGAACCCGACCAGCAGGATGTACAGCCAGCTGCTGCTGCCGAACAGACCATTCATGCGTGTGCGTTCCGCTTGAGAAGAACGCAGCCTAGCAAGGCCGGGCTGCGTCCGTCACGGTGTGCCGGATCAGCAGCAGCCGTGGTCGCCATGGCGCGTGCCGCTGTCGGCGGCCACCGGCGAACCACTGGTCTCGCCACGCAGGCTGGCGGCGTAGTGCTCGCTGATCACCTTGGACACGCAGGCGGTGACCTTCTTGCCCATCGGAATGTGCAGGAACTCGTTCGGGCCGTGCGCGTTCGAGTGCGGGCCAAGCACGCCGGTGATCATGAACTGGGCACCGGGGAACTTCTCGCCCAGCATGCCCATGAACGGAATCGAGCCGCCTTCGCCCATGTACATCGCCGGCTTGCCGAAGAAGGTCTGGCTGGCTTCGTCGATGGCCTTGGTCAGCCACGGCGCCATGGCCGGGGCATTCCAGCCGGTGGAGGCCTTTTCCAGATCCAGGGTGACCTGCGCGCCGTTCGGAGGATCGCGCAGCAGCGCTTCTTTCAGCAGCTCGCCGCAGGTCTTGCCATCGGCGGTGGGCGGCAGGCGCAGCGACAGCTTCACCGAGGTCTGCGGGCGCAGCACGTTGCCGGCCGATTCCAGCGGCGGCATGCCGCCGATTCCGGTGACCGACAACGCCGGGCGCCAGGTGCGGTTGAGCACCAGCTCGGTGAGGTCTTCGTTCATCGGGCGCAGGCCATCGACCAGCGGGAACTTCTCGAAGATGGCCGTATCGACCACTTCGGCGGCACGCTTGGCCTGTTCCTGGCGCTCGGCCGGGATTTCCACGTTCATGCCGTCGATCAGGATGCGGCCGGTGTCCTGGTCCTCGATGCGCGACAGCAGCTGGCGCAGCAGGCGGAAGCTGGACGGCACCACGCCGGAGGCATCGCCGGAATGCACGCCTTCGTTGAGCACCTTGACGGTGAAGTTGCCCCCGGTGAGACCGCGCAGCGACGTGGTGCACCAGAGCTGGTCGTAGTTGGCGCAGCCCGAATCCAGGCAGACCACCAGCGACGGCTTGCCGATGCGGTCGGCCAGATGGTCCACGTAGGCGGGCAGGTCGTAACTGCCGGACTCTTCACAGGCTTCGATCAGGACCACGCAGCGCGCGTGCGGCAGGCCCTGGGCCTGCAGGGCCAGCACGGCGGCCAGCGAACCGAAGATCGCGTAGCCATCGTCGGCGCCGCCGCGGCCATAGAGCTTGTCGCCACGCAGGACCGGGGTCCACGGGCCCAGGTCGTCGTCCCAGCCGGTCATTTCCGGCTGCTTGTCCAGGTGCCCGTAGAGCAGGATGGTGTCGTCGCCGGTTTCACTGCCGGTGGCGGGAATTTCCAGAAGAATCAGCGGGGTACGGCCTTCCAGGCGGACCACTTCGACCTTCAGGCCCGGCAGCTCCTGTGCCTTGGCCCAGGTCTCCATCAGGGTGACCGCCTGTTCCATGTAGCCGTTCTGCACCCAATTGGCGTCGAACATCGGCGACTTGTTAGGAATGCGGATGTAGTCGACCAACTGCGGGACGATTTCGCTGTCCCACTTGTCATTCACGAATTGGCCGAGCTTGGCGCTGTCCATCTGAAACTCCGGTTGCATGGCTGATCCAGCCATTCTACGCCTGCGCCGGGGGTAGGGTTTTTCCTACATCACGTCGGGTATTTGGCTGGCTTTTAGAAATCCACGAAACCGATAGTCTGTGTGTATGTGGTGACGGACACTGTTCCTACCGACGGGATTGCCGGTCGGGGCGGCCAGAACCACAAGGAGTTATACGTCGTGCCTTGGTTAGTCGTGTTGGGGGCACTGGTACTGGCAATGGGGATCGCAGGGGCGCATGCCGCCGAACCGATCGACATCAACCGGGCCGATGTCCAGGCGCTGCAGCAGGGATTGACGATGGTCGGAGCCAGGAAGGCTGCGGCGATCGTCGAGCACCGGCGCAGACACGGGCCCTTCAAGCGCGTCGAGGATCTGACGCAGGTGAAGGGGATAGGGACAGTGATCGTCGAACGGAATCGACAGCGGATCACCGTAGGCGACAGGCTGTTGCCCGCGGATCCGGTACCCGGATCGGTACCGGTGCGGACCGTACCAAGGCGTTGACAACAGGAATCGTCGGGACCCGCAGGAGGCCGGTCCACCGGGCACTGCCAGGGAGGCTGTGTTCACCGACCGTCGCAGGATGCGGCACCAATCACCAGGATGGTGGCATCACAGACCTGTGGAAGGGGCTGAGATACAAGCAGGACAGACGCGGCCGCGTGCAGGATGCAACGCCACCCCCACTTCGCAGGACGCGCGGGGGAGGCAGCAGGCCGACAAGGACGTGACGATTGCCCGGTACGACACAGGGTTGTGTCGCCGGGCATTCTCTTTTGGCGCGTTCGCTACGGCGCGATGGTGTACGGTGACCGCTTCGCATGGAATGGAACCTCGGCTGGATGCGTCTGCACCGTTCGTCCCTGATGCTCTCCCTTGTCCTGGCACTGCCGCTGACCGTGCAGGCCGGGCCGCCGTCTTCGCACTCGACCGACCCGTCCGGGCCGGTGGCCGCCGAACGCGGGCCTACTGATCTCAAGCCGGGCGAATTCCTCTGGCATCCGGAGATTTCCCCGGCCGGCCCGATCGTGCTGGTCGTCAGTCTGGACGAGCAGCGCGCCTACGTGTATCGCAACGGGATCGCCATCGGGCTGACCACGATCAGTTCGGGCAAGGCGGGACACGAGACGCCGACCGGGGTGTTCACGATCCTGCAGAAGGACAAGGACCACCGCTCCAACCTCTATAACAGCGCACCGATGCCGTACATGCAGCGGCTGACCTGGGACGGCATCGCCCTGCATGGCGGCAGCCTGCCGGGGCATCCGGCCTCGCATGGCTGCGTACGGCTGCCCCAGGCGTTCGCGCAGAAGCTGTTCAGCGAGACCCGGCGCGGCGATACGGTGGTGGTGGCCGATGCCAAGAGCGCGCCGATGACGCTGGCCTATCCCGCCGTACTGGCGCCGGTCAACGCGCGCGGCGAGGCCCTGCCCGAGACCGGCGACGGCAGTGTGGCGGCGGCCTGGTGGAACGACAGCGCGGCGCCGGCCGGGCAGGTCGGCATCCTGGTCAGCCTGCACGACCAGCGGCTGTACGTCCTGCGCGACGGCGTGATGATTGGCGAATCGCCGCTGAAAGCCGACGCGCTGCCAGCCTTCCAGGGCACCACGCTGTTCGTGATGGGGCAGGGCTACAGCGATGTTCCCAGCCCGCTCGATGCGAAGCAGCGCCTGCATCAATGGACGGCCTATCCGTTGCTGGGCCAGGACCGTGCGCAGGCGACCCCGGACCTGTTGGCCACGCCGTCGCTGCCATTGGCGCTGCCGGCCGATTTCGCCCGGCAGCTGTACCAGGTGCTGGTGCCGGGCACGACGCTGCTGGTGACCTCGCTGCCCGCCGTGCGCCCAAGCCCGGCTGAATCCGGCCTGCAGCCGGTCTTGGAATCCGAGCCGGCAGGGTCCACTCTCACAGGCAACTGAGTCCTGTGTCCCGTCCATGACCGCATCCCGCCTGTGCCGGCTGGCCACGCTTGGCCTGCTTGCAACCTCGGCCAGCGCACCCGCGTTGGCGCAGACGCCCGCCATCGCGACCCGTGCCGAGGATCTGGCCGCCCTGCTGGCACGTACCGCGCCGAAGGCCGATCGCCATGTGCTGCAGCTGGCGGCGCAGGCCATGCGCTGCGCCCTGTTGCGACCGGAGCTGGGCATCAGCGGCGAACGCCTGAGCGTGATCGACTATTCGCGGCCCTCCACCGAGCCGCGCCTGTGGGTGTTCGACCTGGCGCACCAGCGGCTGTTGTTCGAGGAATGGGTGGCGCACGGCCGCAACAGTGGTGAGAACCGGACCGAGCATTTTTCCAATCGCGACGGCAGTTACATGTCCAGCCTCGGTGTGTTCACCGCGCAGGAAACCTACATGGGCGGCAACGGCTACTCATTGCGGCTGGCCGGGCTGGAACCGGGCTTCAACGACCGCGCGCGCGAGCGTGCGATCGTCATTCATGGCGCCCCCTACGTGAATCCGGCGACCGCCCAGCTGCAGGGTCGGCTGGGCCGCAGCCTGGGGTGTCCGGCGGTGCGGCTGTCGGTGGCCAGGCCGCTGATCGACGCGTTGCGTGGTGGCACGATGGTGTTCGCCTATTACCCCGACCAGGACTGGCTGAAGCATTCGCAGCTGCTGGGTGGCCAGTGTGGCGCGCAGGGTACGGTCGCCACGCGCTGATGCGCGATTGCACGTGGCGTGGTGCAATGCAGGCATGGATATCGATGCGCTGCTGAAGACACCGAGCCAGGTGATTGCCCGCCTGGATTACCGCCGCGAACGCTGGCGCAATGGCCTGGGCTGGACCCGCGAAATCCTGCGGCTGCCGGCGCACGGGGACGACTGGGCCCTGCGCCTGTCCGTGGCGGAGATCGAGCAGGATGCCGCGTTCTCTGCATTTCCGGGCGTGGAGCGCGAACTGGTACTGCTGCAGGGCAACGGTGTGCGCCTGCGCTTCGCCGATGGCCGGGTGGCGGAGGTGCTGCCGCCGCATGGTCGCGTGCGCTTTGCCGGCGAGGAGGCACTGCACGGCGAACTGGTCGATGGCACCACCCATGATTTCAACCTGATGTGGAAGCGCGGGCAGTTGCACGCCGAGCTGCTGCACCGGCCGCTGGTGGGGCCGATGTTCTTCTTCTGCGAGCCAGGCGTGGCCTGGGCGCTGCACCTGCTGGCGGGTGAGGCCGGCTTTGCCGAGGACAGTGGCTTGCCGCCGATGCAGGCAGGCGACACTGCATGGCTGGCGGCCGGCGAGCGCCAGCGACATGCGCTGCAGGGCAGTGGCGAGCTGCTGGCGATACGGGTGAGCGCCGCGGACTGATGATTCGCATGCGCCGATGGGCATCATCCGCGCATGCGCTGGGCGCTGCCTGGGCTAATACACATCACGGCGGTAACGGCCGGCCACCAGCAGGGCCTCCTTGCCGTCGGTACCCAGCACCTGCTCGATGACCGCATCCACGGCCGGCGCCATGCCCTGCAGGCTGCCGCAGACCAGGATCGTGGCACCTTCATCGACCCATTGCCGCAGCGTTGCCGCCTCCGCCAGCAGGCGGTCCTGCACGTAGCGGTGGCTGCCGCCGTCACGGCTGAACACCGTATCCAGACGCTGCAGCGTGCCGGCCGCCAGCATCGCCCGCAGTTCGTCACCGAAATGGAAGTCGTGCGCGGCCGAGCGCTCGCCGAACAGCAGCCAGGTGCGGTGCGCGCCGACGGCCGCGCGCTCATGCAGGTGTGCACGCAGGCCGGCGATGCCCGTGCCATTGCCGATCAGCAGCAGCGGCGCCGCAACGGCGGCACCGTGGAAGTTGTCGTTGCGGCGCAGGCGCAGTTGTACCGGCTCGCCGATGACGGCGTGGTCGCACAGCCAGGCACTGCCGATGCCGGGC
Source organism: Stenotrophomonas sp. 112478_Sma (assembly GCF_056479905.1). Classification (NCBI taxonomy): domain Bacteria; kingdom Pseudomonadati; phylum Pseudomonadota; class Gammaproteobacteria; order Lysobacterales; family Lysobacteraceae; genus Stenotrophomonas; species Stenotrophomonas sp. 112478_Sma. Next base: position 982,497 of record NZ_CM151072.1, read on the forward strand.
GTGCCATCGGCACGCAGCTGCCGGCGCACCAGCAGTTCCACCGCACCATCCTCCATCACCGAAGCGATGGAGTACTCACGATGCGGCAGCGGCTGCAGGGCCGCCAGCAGGGCGGGCAGATCACCCGGTGGCACCAGTGAGGGCAGGTGCGAGCGTTCGACACGGGCCAGCAGCGTCTGGCCGTCCTCGAGCACCGTCTGCGGATCGAAACCCTGTGATTCCAGCCAGGCCCGCGCGCTGTGCCGCGCGTGCTGCGGGCCGATCTCGGCAATGTCGCCGGCCTGCCAGCGCACGCCGTCGATGGCAGGCGCCTGCAGGCGCAGCCAGTACACAGGTCCGCCCTGGCTGCCGGGATTGAGGTGCCGGCGTTGCAGCAGCGTCCACGGCTGGTATTCGGCCGGGCTCCAGTCGGGCAGTTCGCTGGCGCCACCGGCAAGTTGTCCGAGCAGTTGCTGCCAGTGCCGCAGTGCAGCGGGATCGGCGTTGTCGACCTCGATGGCGTCGAACAGGGCATGTGCGCCGTGCTGGCGCAGCCAGTCGTCGAGCTGGTGACCGAAGGCGCAGAAGTGACCGTAGCTGCGATCACCCAGGGCGAGAACGCCGTACGAAAGATGCTGCAGCGATGACGGCAGGGCCATCACATGGCGCAGGAAGGGCACTGCATGATCGGGCGGGTCGCCTTCGCCGGTGGTACTGGCGATGAACAGTGCACGCTGGCTGCCGGCCAGCAACGTGGCGTCGACCTCATGCAGACCGCGCACACGCACCGGCACGCCGGCACCACGCAATGCCTCGGCACTGCGTTCGGCCAGTTCGCGGGCGAAGCCGGTCTGGCTGGACCAGACCAGCAGGATCGGCGCGACGTCGCCAGAGGCAGCATCGTCGCGCGGTCGCCCACGCCACCACAGTGCGGTGCAGACCAGCGCATAGAGCGCGGTGGCGATGATGGCGATCTGCGATTGCCGCGCCGGCGGTGCGCCCTGCCACCAGGCTTCGCCGAGATGCAGTCGCAGCAGCGCCCAGCCGATCAGCGCCAGCAGGATCAGTACAAGCGCGTTGCCGAGCAGCGCGCGCGACGGCCGTGCGCTCATGCGTCCCGCTCGTCGAGCAGACGCTGGAAGGCGCTGCTGAGAAACTCGTGCGGGCCATCCGCTGCGCGATGCAGGTAGCGTGCGGCCAGTCCTTCGCGTTCGGCCAGCGCCATGCCGTGCTCGCGGCCGAGTACGGTGAGTGCGGTGGCCCAGGCATCAGCATGCATCGCGTCGTCGGCGACCACCGTCACCGCCGCTGCAACCTGGCGTACCGGCCTGCCGGTGCGCGGGTCGAGGCTGTGGCTGTAGGCCTCGCCATCGGCCTGATAGTGATGCCAGCGATCGCCGGAGGTAGCGACCGCCTTGCCGTCCAGCGCCAGCACCCGCGGTGGTGTTTTGGCGTGCGCGTCTTCTTCCGGCGCCGATTCCACCAGCACGCGCCACCGTTGGCCATCGGGCTTGCGGCCGTAGCCGGCCAGTTCGCCACCGACCTCGATCAGTGCAGCAGCGATGCCCTGATCGCGCAGCCACGCGGCCACGTGATCGACGCCGAACCCCTTGGCGATCGCAGAGAGATCCAGTTCCAGTCCGCCGGGTTGCAGCAGCGCATCGCCGCGCCATTGCAACCGCTGCCAACCGCAGCGCTCGCGCGTGGCCTGCACGGCGGCGGCATCGGGCTGGCGCCTTTCGCCGGCATGTGCACCGAAACCCCACAGTGCCACCAGCGGGCCGATGGTGGGATCGAACGCACCGTCGCTGGCGGCAGCGATGGACTGCGCGCAGGACAGGACGTGACGGGTTTCGGCAGGCAGGGTGCACCACTGGCCTGCATCGGCGCTGTTGTAGCGGCTGAGGTCCGAGCCGGCGTCCCACGTACTCATCTGCGCGACCACATCATCCAGGCGCGCCTGGATGCCGGCGTGCAGCGGGTGCAGGTCGCGCTGGCGCGGCGCGACCAGCGACACGCTCCAGGTGGTGCCCATGGTGGTGCCGCCGAGGCGGGCGATGTCGAGCAGGGAATCGGTCATGACGGGGCGTGGCGGCTGCGATGCCGGGGCGTGCCCGGCATCGCGGTCCCCATTACTGCGGCAGCACTTCCAGCGTGGCCACGTAGCTCAGGCGACGCTTGGCGGCCTGCTTCACCGAGGTCTTGTTGTCTTCAGTGCCGGTTTCCAGCCAGTACATGCCGGCTTCCGGCCAGGTCACCTTGATTTCGCCCTTGGCGTCGCTGGTCACCTTCAGTTCGTCCTGCGCGTTGCGGTAGCGGGTGGCGCCGCGCACGATCTCGAAGGCAAGGCCAGCCGTCGGCTTGCCGTCGACCAGCACGCGGAAAGTGGCTTCCTCGCCGGCGAACAGGTCGTTCGGGTGACCGACCGCAACCAGCTCGATGCCGCGGTTGGTCGGCTTCAGTGCGGTATCGTTCGGCGCGCCATTGGTCACGAACGTCTCCACGCGGCCGACCGACTGGCTCACTTCCAGCTTCTCCGCGTCCTTGGGCAGTTCGCCGAAGGTGGCGGCGGTACCGCGCCAGCGCTTGCGCTCGCCGTTCTGTTCGTAGGTGGCGAACAGGCCGTCATTGACCGAAGCGATGCGGTAAGTGCCCTGCTGCTTCAGCTCCAGATCGAACACGCTGCGGTACTTGCCGGTCGAGGCGTTCTGCGGCTGCACGCTGCTGCCGTCCGGCGCGGTGATCACCAGCGATTCCAGGCGCAGCGGCACGTGGTTGAAGTAGAACAGGTCGTTGGAGACCGCACCATCAACAGTGATCCACGGCGCATTGCCGGCGATCACGGTCTGCGAAGGCAGCAGCCAGGCCTTGTGGGCGAGTGCGGAAAAGGGAAGGGCAGCGGCCAGAGCGGCGGCGAGGACGAGCGTGCGCTTCATGCGGAAGACTCCAGGGACGTTGGAAGGGTGGGGTCAGAGCCCTTCCTGTGGAAGGGGGCCGACCCCGGGGTCGGACCCCTTTCCAACGGAAAGGGCTCTGACCCCGGCTCAGGCGGTTACGGTTTGATGGCGAGGGTGACCTGGCCCAGTTCGGTGGCGCCCTGCGCCTTGCCGTTCTGTGCGGCGGTGGCCGGCCAGGTGAAGGGGATCTTCAGCAGTTCGCGGCCACCGACTTCGCGCACCGCTTCCACCACCAGGGTGTAGTTGCCCGGGGCCAGCTGCTTCAGCGCCGGCTGCTTGTCGTTGAACGACAGCGCGTGCTTGCCGGCCGGGCGGGTCGGGCCGGTCACGCCGTCCACCGGCACCTGCAGGGTGCGGCCGCTCTTGCGCCACCACTGGCGCAGGTCGGGCAGCCACTTGGTGCCATGGCCTTCGCTGTTGCTGGTCTGCTGGTACCAGACCGACAGGTTGGCCGCGACTTTCTGGTCGGCGCCTTCCAGCCACACCGCTACGTAGGGACGGTGATACTCGGCGACATTGAGCTTGGGCACCTCGACGTTGATGTCGAGCGTGGCGGCATAGGCCGGCGAGGTGGCCAGCAGGCCGCTGAGGGCGATGGTCAGGGTGACGCGCATGGGGCGGCTCCGGTGAAGGGGATTCGATGGTTCAGTGGATCAGCAGCAGGGCGATCAACAGCGGGATCATCAGGCCGAGGCCGACCAGCGGCCAGGTCATGCGCCGCTGCCGTGCATGCAGGTGCAGCAGAAACAGGCCGGTGATGCAGAACACCAGGCAGGCCACGGCGAACAGGTCCAGGAACCAGCCCCACGCCGGGCCCGCGTTGCGCCCCTTGTGCAGGTCGTTGAGGTAGGACACCACGCCGCGGGAGGTTGATTCGTATTCCACCGCGCCGGTTTCGCGATCGATGCTGAGCCAGGCGTCGCCGCCGGGTCGCGGCAACGACAAGTAGATCTCCTCGGCCGACCACTCGGCCGGGCGACCGCCGATGGCGATGCCCAGCTGCGTATCCAGCCATTGCCGGGCCGGGCGGGGGATCGGCGCGTGGCCGTCCTCGCGCGTGCCGAGCTGGCCGAGCAGATCGGCCGGCAGTTGCAGTTGCTGGTTCTGCACCTCGGGCTTGGCCTCGATCTTCGCTGCGTGGTTGAGGGTCAGGCCGGTCACCGCGAACAGCAGCATGCCGATCAGGCACACCGCCGAGCTGATCCAGTGCCACTGGTGCAGCGTCCGCAGCCAGAAGCCGCGGCTCTGTTGCTGCTGCACGTTGGAGGGAACGGAACGGCTCACGACGGGGATTCAGGACGGATGCGGACTGCGCATTACATCATTGATGAGAATAGCTCGCAATTGCGTATCGTTCTGTATCCCGGTACCGGCCACGGCCGGCACCGGGCAGGGTCGCCTCAGAACCTCGCGTTGAGCGAGATCCAGTAGCTGCGGCGCTGGTCCTTGGTCGCGTAATCGTCCACGCAGCTGAACTCGCTCTGGCTGATCAGCAGGCACGACTGCGAGACGAAGTCCTTGTCGAGCAGGTTGTTGACGCGTGCGTTGACGGTCAGCCATGCGTTGGCCTTCCAGCTGCCGCCGAGGTGGAAGATCGTGTAGTCCTCGTAGACGCGGTCGTGGCTGTTGCCGGCCGCATCGAGGATCGTATCGCGGTAGCGGTCGTAGCGGCCTTCTCCTATCAGCGACAGACTGACCGCGTCGCTGACCTGCCAGTTGAGGCTGGCGTTGGCCATATGCCGGGCCGGCATGGTGCCACTGATCGGCAGTCCCTTCTGCGGGCCACTGGTCTGTTCGCTGCGGGTCCAGGTGTAGTTGCCCCGCAGCTGCAGGGTTTCCAGCAGATCGACGTGCGCGGCCAGTTCGGCGCCACGGGTTTCGGCCTTGTCGATGTTCACGCTCTGGGTGAAGGTGCTGTAGCCCAGCGAGGCCCAGCCCGGCCCGATGTCCACGCAGTAGCCGCTGCCGGCCGGAGCCACCTCGCAGTTCGGGAAGGTGCCGCCGCTGGCGATCTTGTCGTCGAACCGGTTGAAGAAGCCGGTGACGTTGAAGCCCCAGCGCTGGCCTTCGTAGTAGGCAGCCAGCTCGTAGTTGGTGCTGGTTTCCGGCTTGAGGTTCGGCGAACCGACCAGCGGCAGCACGCCCTGCCCACCGAAGCCGGTGATGCCCGGGAACAGCTGGTCCGGGCGCGGGGTCTTGTAGCCGGTGCTGACACCGCCCTTGAAGGTCCATGCGTCGCTCGCATTCCACACCAGGTAGCCGCGCGGGCTGACATGGCTGCCGAACACGTTGTGGTCGTCGTAGCGCAGGCCGAAGGTCGCCGTGAGGGTATCGGTCAGTGCCCAGTTGTCCTCCGCGAACAGGGCCCACATGCGGTGCTTCTGCCGGGTGTTGCTGCGGTAGCCGGCGCCATCCATGCCGAACACGCCGTCGACCATGTCGGTGTCGTTGTACTGTCCGCCAACGGTCAGTTTGTGCGCGCCGAAATCGAGGTCGAGCATCGTGTCGAGCACGTAACCCTCAAGCTCCATCGTGCGCAGCGGACGTGGCAGGAACGCCTGCAGGCGCGCCATCTCGCTCGGGTCGAGGGCAGACAGCGCATTGCCACGACCGGCCGCACAGTTGTTGGCGGCGCCGGTGCGGCGGCAGACGTCATTCCACAGCGTCTGCAGGTTGGCGCGCTCGTCCAGGGTCAGTGGCAGCGAACGGCCGAGGTTGCTGCTCTTGCTGTGGGTCAGCGAGGTCTGCCAGGTGCCGAAGCTGTAGCGGCCCTGATGGGTCAGCGATACCTGGTCACGCTCATAGCGCTGGTAGGCGGTGTAGCCCACGCGCGGCTGCACCACGCGGCGGGTGATGGTGCCGCCGCCATCCGGATCGGGGATGACCGCATTGCCGACGCGCCACAGGCTGGCCAGGCTGTCGAGCGTGCCGGTCTGGCCCTCGCTGTTGTCGTACTTCTGCCGCGACACGTCGTAGTCCAGCCACAGTTCGTGGTCGTCATTGACGTGGACGTTCAGGCGCACGCCCGTGTTCCAGTTGGTGTTGGCCACCGACTTGCCGCCACCTCCGAAGCCGATGCTGCGTTCCCACAGGGTGCCATCGGGCAACGGCAGCGCATCCCATTCCGGATTGGACGCCTTCGCATCGTAGTAGCTGCCGCGCACGGACAGGCCCAGGCGGTCCTTCAGCAGCGGACCACTCAGGTACACGTCGGTGCTGCGGGCATCGCCGAACTGGTCGTCCTGCTGCACGGTGAAGCCCTGGGTCAGCGCGCCGTGCCAGCTGTCCTGGTTGCGGCGGGTGATGATGTTGATGACACCGCCCATCGCATCCGAGCCGTACAGCGTGGACATCGGGCCGCGCACCACTTCGATGCGCTCGATCGCATCCAGCGGCGGCAGGTAGGAGAACTGTCCGCCACCGAAGTTGTTGGGATACAGCTGGCCGACGTTGCTCTGGCGGCGGCCGTCGATCAGTACCAGGGTGTATTCCGAGGGCAGGCCACGCATGGAGACGGTGGCGCGGCCATTCTTGTCGGTGGCTTCCAGGCCGACGTCGATGCCTTCCACATCGCGCAGCGCATCGACCAGGCTGGTGTAGGGGCGCTTGCTCAGTTCCTCGCGGCTGACCACGCTGATGCTGGCCGGGGCATCGGTGATCTTCTGTTCGAAGCCGGAGGCGGTGACGACCACCTTGTCCAGGGTCTGCGGCGCTCCGGCGATCTCTGCATGGGCGAAAGCTGGGGCCGCCATCGCCGCCAGCACGGCGCTGGTCAGCAGGGGGCGGGACAGGGACGAACGGACACGATGGCGCTGGGCCATGGCAGATACCTCGAAGGATGTAAGGCAGCGCGATGCCGGGTGCGGAGCGCACACGGCAGGCAGGGAAAGCCCGGTCAGGGGCGGCAGGGAAGAAGCAGTCAGCGGCGTGTGGACGCGACCGCGCAGGCGGTCACGTCGGGCCGTGGATCAGGCGAGCGGCGGCGCCTGACCGCGTTGCTGGCGACGCCCGGGCGCGTCGGCCCAAGGCGTGTCCGGAGCGGCCAGTGGCCAGTCCGGGCGCACACCGGACATGGCCGGCGTGACGGGTACGAGTTCAAGTTCGGTACGCAGCCACTGGCTGGCCAGCAGCAGCGGCGGCGCCTTCTCGGCCGCTTTTACCGGGGCGGAGGCACAGCGGCGCAGCTTGGCCGGGGCTTCTTCCTGCAACGGGCCTTCGCCGCCACGTTCTTCCAGCGGCATCTGCAAGGTCATCGCTGTGGCCGGGTGCGGCAGCAGCGGCAGGGTGCCCAGCAGCAACGCCAGCATCGCCACCCATGCCAGCAGGCTGGCCAGCGCGGGACGCTGGCCGCGCATGGCGGTGCCCATCTTGCGATGGATGAGTGGGCGAGGGCGGAGCGGGCGCAGCAAGCGGGGGTCCCCAGATGGTTTGCCGGCAACGGCCAGCATCAACGGGGCGTGATTGTAATGAGAGCTGTTAGCGGATGCAAATGAGAATGATTGCTAAAATGTAGGGGCGCGGCCTGGAGTGGCTCAGACCTCGCTCCAGCGTCGCAGCAAGTTGTGATACACGCCGGTCAGCTGCAGCACCGCATCAGCGTCGCCTCCGGTCTGCCGCAGGCGCTCGATGGACGTGTCCATTTCCCACAGCAGGCGACGCTGTACATCGTCGCGGATCATGCTCTGCACCCAGAAGAACGACGCCACGCGCGCGCCCCGGGTAACAGGATTGACCTGGTGCAGGCTGCTGGAGGGATAGACGATCAGGTCGCCGGCTGGCAGCTTCACCTCGTGCTCGCCGTAGGTGTCGCTGATGATCAGCTCGCCGCCGTCGTACTCGTCCGGCGCCGACAGGAACAGGGTGCAGGAGATGTCCGAGCGCAGCTGCTCGCCGTTGCCCAGGTTCATCACTGCGCCATCGACGTGGAAGCCGTAGGTGCCGCCGCCGCGGTAGCGGTTGAAGCGTGGGGGCAGGATCTTCAACGGCAGTGCCGCAGCGAAGAACAGCGGGCTGCGCCGCAGTGCGGCGAGCACGCCGGCACCCAGCTCGGCTTTCACCGGTGACGCGTCCGGCAGCTGTTCGTTGTGCTTCACCTGCGCACCCTGGGCACCCACGGTCTCGCGGCCATCGGTCCAGTCCGCGGTGTCCAGTTGCTTGCGGACCTGTGCCACTTCATCAGCGGTGAGCACGTTGGGAATGTGCAGCAGCATGGTGTCGTCTCGTCGTTGCGCGGGGGAGCCGGGCTCCCCCGCGCCAGGACATCAGAAGCGGATGTCCGCGCTGAGCAGGAAGGTGCGCGGGGCACCCGGGGTGTAACGGTAGCCGCTCTTGTTGATGCTGGCCACGTAGGCCTTGTCGAACAGGTTGTAGCCGTTCAAGCGCAGCGAGATGTTCTCGTTGACCGCCCACGACACCACGGCGTCGTACACCACGTAGGACTTGGTGAATGACGGCGTGCCGACAGCACCGTCGGTGCCACGATGCATGCCGGCGGCGTAGCGCACGCCACCCCCGACGGTGATGCCGTGGGCCAGCGTGTAGCTGGTCCAGCCGGTGAACGTATCGTCCGGCGTGTACGTCAGGTTGGTGGTGCCGTCGGCAGCGACCTTGGCGCCTTCCTTCACTTCGGTGTCGAGGTGGCTGAAACCGGCAGACACCGACCAGTTGTCGGTCAGGCGGCCCACGGCGGACAGCTCCACGCCCTTCACGCGCTTGCTGCCGGTCTGGGTCGGGTTGCCGGCCTCGTCGAGCACGGTGGTATTGATCTCGTTGTCGACGTCGGTCTGGAACAACGCCAGGTTGACGGCCAGTGCATCATCCAGGAATGCCCACTTGCTGCCGACCTCGAAGGTCTTGGCCTTCTGCGGGTCCAGCTTGGGGTTGTCGACGCTGCTGGCCGAGCTGCTCAGCTGGAAGTTGGCACCGCCCGGGGGCTGCTGCGAGATCGCGTAGTTGGCATACACGCTGACCGTGTCGCCCACCTTGTACAGCGCGCCCAGCTTCCAGTTCAACAGAGTGTCGGAGGCCTCCAGCGTGGGGTTGCGCAGCACGGTGCCGGCCGGATTGCTGCCGCAGGCGGGACCACTCCGGCCGCCGCAGACCGAGGCGCTGGCGTACTCGGTCTTGTAGTGGTCGGCACGCACGCCGGCAGTCAGCAGGAAGCTGTCGCCGAATGCCAGCGTGTCGAACAGATACGCCGAGGACGTGGTGGTCTTGCCGTGGGCATCGGCGCCGTTATGCGCCCAGGTCAGCCCGGTCACGTTCCAGTCCGGGTCGTACAGGTTCGCGGCAGGCCAGCTGGTGCCGCCGGTGGCCGCCTGGCCGTAGCTGTCCAGTTCTTCGCGGGTGAACTCCAGGCCTGCGCTCAGGGCATGGCCGATGGCGCCGGTGCTGAAGTCGGCCCGCAGGTTCAGCTGGTCGGTCAGGATGGTGTTGCGCTGGTCCTTGAAGGTCGGCAGGCTGCGCGCGATCGTGTAGGTCGAACGGTCGGCGGGGTTGGTGTAGCCGATGTTGCCGGTCGGACGACCATTGGCGCCGAGCGCGCCGGTACCCATGAACGCGGTGAGCAGGTAGTCCTGCTCGGTGCGGCCCCAACGCGCGGTATTGGTCAGGCGCACGCTGTCGTTGAAATCATGTTCGAAGCGGAACGTGGCCATCTTCGCGGTCACGTCGTCGTGGTCGGCACGGGTGCCGTAGAAGTTCTCCGGATCCACCGGATGCCCGGCCAGCGCTTCGAGCGTCGGCTGCGGCGTCCAGCCCGGCAGCCCCAGGGTCGGCACGCCGCCGTCGGGGACGTTGTCCTGCTTCACGTACAGCAGGTTGAGGTAGTAGCGGGTGGCCGTGCCCAGGCCGAACGCCAGCGACGGGGCCAGGCCCCAGCGCTTGTTCTGCACATGATCGCGGCCGGGCTGGTCGCTGTCCTGCCACATCGCGTTGACGCGCAGCGCGCTGGTCGCGCCCAGCGACTGGTTCCAGTCACCGGTCGTCCGGCGCTGCTGGTCACTGCCCAGCGAAACGCTGGCCGATGTGGCGTCCTGCAGGGTGGCCTGCTTGCTCACCAGGTTGATGGCGCCGGTCGGCGCCGAGCGACCATTGTCGGTCCCTGCTGGCCCCTTGGTCACTTCCACCTGTTCGATGTTGAACACGTCGCGCGAGATCGAGCCGAGGTCACGCACGCCATCGACGAACAGGCTGTTGGAGGTGTCGAAGCCGCGCATGAACAGCGCATCGCCGGTGGTGGTGTTGCCGTTCTCGCCGGCATAGAAGGTGCCCACGCCCGGACTATTGCGCAGCGCTTCGGTCAGGGTGGTGGCGCCCTGCTGGTTGAAGAGGTCGCTGGTGATGACCTGGATGGTCTGCGGGGTGTCCTGCAAGCGCTGGGTGAACTTCGGCGAGGCGACCTTGTCGGCCTTGTAGCCACGCGTGGCGTGCACGTCGATCTTGTCCAGCGTGCGGGCATTGTCGGTCGCTTCGGCGTGGGCCAGCGCGGGCAGCGTGGCCAGGCCGAGGCCGGCGGCCAGACTGGCGGTCGCCAGCGGCAGGTTGCGGAGTGGGGAGGCGTGCTTGCGGCTCTTGATCGGGTTCATGGGTCTGGGTGGGTAGCGGGACAGGAACGATCCGCCGGTGCCGGATGACGGCGCGGCAGGCAGGATCGGAAGCGGACTCGAAGCGGGATCGGAGGTGGAGGTCCGGGCAGCGCCGGACGCCCGGGCGCGGCCGGGGAGAGCGTCAGCTCAGCAGGGACGGAGGCGCCTGGCCGGGGGGGTGCTGGTAGCGTGACGGGAGCGCCGGGGCCGGGTAGGGTGACGGCGCGGTTGCCGGCACCGGTGGCGGCACTGGAAGCGGGCCACACAACTGCCGCAGCAGCGGGGACTTGATGCTCCGGCTGTCATCGGGCTCGGCTTCCACCCGTGGCATGGCCTGCTCGCGGGGCGGCGTGCCGAAAGGCGCTGCGGGCAGGCTGTCCTGCGCCTGCAGCGCCGGCGTGGTGACCAGCGAGCTGCGCGACCCTTCATGCAGCGCCGACCATCCCAGCAGCAGTGCCAGCAGCAGCGCAGCCAACAGCGGCCCGCCCGTGCGGGCAAGCTGGCAGAGCGTAGCGATGGGCGCGGGCGAGGCCATGGCGCGGCGATGGGCATTACGAAGATGTTACGTAGAGTAACAGCAACGATAATGATTCGCATCTCCGCTGTTGCGGGAGGTCTGTACCTGGCCACTCGCGGCCCTGTGGGCGCCTGCAGGGCCTTCCCGGGCGGGGGGCGGGCGCGCCGGTCAGTCTCGGTCGTCGCGGGTCCAGATGGCGTCGTGCTCGCGCTTGACCGGGAACTTGGGGACCGGGCTGTACGCGGGGGCACACAGGGCACGGCCATCACGCACGTCGAAGCGGGCACCGTGCAGCACGCACTCGACGCTGCCTTCGGTGGTGTTGAACTCGCCGGAGGACAACTCGAATTCCTCGTGCGTGCACTGGTCTTCCAGGGCATACAGCTCGCCGTCGAGGTTGAACACCACGATCGGCGTACCGGTAACCTCGTCGAACACGCTCTTCATTTCACCCGGCAGCAGGTCGCTGCCGGCGCAGACGAAGGTCCACGCGTCGCTCATGCGGGGGCTCCCACCAGCGGCTTTTCCAGGATCTCGAAGCGCAGATCGTCGCGCTTGGGAATGCCGAAGCGCTCGTCGCCGTAGGGGAACGGCTTCTTGATGCCGGTGCGGCGGTAGCCACGGCGCTCATAGAAGGCGATCAGTTCGTCGCGCACGTCGATCACGGTCATCTGCATCACCGGCACGCCCCATTCGCGCGCGGCGTGGGCTTCGGCCGCATCCATCAGCTGCTTGCCGACGCCGCCCCCCTGCTGGGCCGGATCGACCGAGAACATGCCGAAGTAGCCTTTGCCGTCTACATCGGCGACGTGGGCGCAGGCCACGAGGTGGCCCTCGCGCTCCGCCAGCAGGATGGTCGAGCGGGGACGGTCGAGGTCGGTCTGGATGCCTTCGGCATCGATGCGGGCGCCGTCCAGCAGGTCGGCTTCGGTGGTCCAGCCGACCCGGCTGGCGTCGCCCCGGTAGGCGGAGGTCACCAGCGAGATCAGGGCAGGGATATCGGCCGACGTAGCGGCGCGGAAGGTCAGGGTGCTCATGGCGCCATTCTAGGTGGGGCGTGGGCGGCCGCAAATGGGGACATGGGATCAGATCCCTTTCGCGCGGCGGAAGGGATCTGACCCCGGCGTCTACTGACCCAACGGAAGGCCATGGACCGACTGGCATGGGCACGGAACCGGCGGATGCTTGGGGTCAGATCCCTTTGCGCAGTGAAGGGCTCTGACCCCTTGTTTCCAGGAGGAGCCCATGCCAAGGCCACCACGGATCGATGCACCCGGATACCCGCAACATGTCGTCCAGCGCGGTAACAATCGCCAGCCCGTGTTCTTCACCGATGGCGACCGCGTCGCCTACCTGCGCCTGCTGAGTCACCACGGGGGCCAGCAACAGTGCCGGATTCACGCGTATGTGCTGATGGACAACCACGTCCACCTTCTGGTGACGCCTGATGTTTCCGGCGGGCTGTCGCGGATGATGCAGGCGGTGAACCGGACCTACGTGCGCCGGGTGAATGATCGGCAGGGCCGCACTGGAACCTTGTGGGAGGGGCGTTTCCATTCCACGCGGGTGGATACGGATCGCTATCTGCTGGCCTGCCAGCGCTACATCGAGCTCAACCCTGTCCGTGCGGGGAGGGTGGCGCGCCCGGGTGACTATCGCTGGTCGAGCTATCGGGCGAATGCTCAGGGCATGCCGAATGCGCTGCTTGAACCGCATTCGGCATTCGAGCTGATTGCCTTGGATCTGGATGAACGGCGCAGGCGCTATGCGGAGTTCATCGAGGAGGGTATTCCTGCCGCGGATGTGGCGGCGATCCGGCGAGCATTGCAGTCGCAACGGCAGTTGTCGGGAATGCTGATGGGGTCAGATCCCTTTCGCGGTGCGAAAGGGATCTGACCCCGGTGTGCTGGGCGGCGCAGGCGTTATGCGGAATTCGTTGCGCAGGGCATTCCTGCGGGTGATCTGGCGGAGATCCGGGGAGCATTGAAGTCGCAGCGACGGCTGTCGCGGATGCTGATGGGGTCAGATCCCTTTCGCGGTGCGAAAGGGATCTGACCCCGGGTATTCCGGGTCAGCCGAGCAACTTACGTACCTTGGTCAGCGCGGTCATGAACCGCTCGATCTCGGCGTGCGTGTTGTAGAACGCCAGCGAGGCACGGCAGGTGGCTGCGACACCGAAGTACTGCAGCAACGGATGTGCGCAGTGCTGGCCGGAACGCACGGCCACGCCTTCCAGGTCGAGCAGGGTGGCCAGGTCGTGTGCATGCGCGCCGTCGATCAGGAACGAGACCACGGCCGCCTTCTCCGGCGCTTCACCGATGATGCGCAGGCCTTCGACGCGGCGCAGCTCTTCGGTGAAGTGGGCGAGCAGCTCGGCTTCCCGCGCCTCCACGTGCTCCTGGCCGATGTCCTGCAGGTAGTCGGCGGCCACGCCCAGGCCGATGAAGCCGGCGATGTTCGGGGTGCCGGCCTCGAACTTGTGCGGGGCATCGTTGAACACGGTGCCGTCGAAGCTGACTTCCTTGATCATCTCGCCACCGCCGAGGAACGGCGGCATCGCATCCAGATGCTCGCGGCGTGCCCACAGGGCGCCGGTGCCGGTCGGTCCGCACATCTTGTGGCCGGTGATGGCATAGAAGTCGCAGCCGATCGCGGCGACGTCGACCTTGCGGTGTGGTGCGGCCTGCGAACCGTCCACCACCGTGATGATGCCGCGCTTGCGCGCCTCACGGCAGATCTCGCGCACCGGGTTGACCGTGCCGAGCACATTGGACACGTGGGTGACCGCCAGCAGCTTGACCTCGGGGGTCATGGCCGCACGCAGCGCATCCAGGTCGAGCGCGCCATCCGGGGTGATCTCGGCCACGCGGAGGGTGGCGCCGGTACGCTGCGCGACCAGCTGCCACGGCACGATGTTGGCGTGGTGCTCCATGCGCGAGACCAGGATCACATCACCGGACTTCAATCGCGGCAGCGCCCACGAGTACGCCACCAGGTTGATGGCGAAGGTGGTGCCGCTGCACAGCACCAGATCGCTGGGGCGCACGTTGAGGAAGCGCGCCAGTTTGTTGCGCGCACCTTCGTAGGCATCGGTGGCTTCGCTGCCCAGGGCATGCACCGCGCGGCTGACGTTGGCGTTGTAGCGGCGATAGAACTCATCCACCGCGCCGATCACCTGCACCGGTTTCTGGCCGGTGTTGGCGTTGTCGAAATAGACCAGCGGCTTGCCATGCACTTCACGCATCAGCAGCGGGAAGTCGAGACGCACGCGATCCCAGTCAGGGGCGCTGGCGCGTTCTTCGATCGGGCGCGGGGTGGAGAGATTCATGCCACACCCGCCTCGGCCAGGGCCTTGTCCAGGCGGCGTGCCAGCTGCTCGCGCAGCGCGTCAGGCAGTACCTTCAGCGGCTCATGGCAGAACGCGGCACTCAGCAGTGCCTGCGCCTGTGCCTGTGGCAGGCCACGCGAGCGCAGGTAGAACAGCGCGTTCGCGTCGAGCTGGCCGACGGTCGCACCGTGTGCGGCTTTCACTTCGTCGGCATCGATCACCAGCACCGGCTGGGTGTCGATCTCGGCGTCGGCCGACAGCAGCAGGTTCTTGTTGGACAGGTTCGCGTCGGTGCCGTCGGCGCCTTCGCGGATCTGGATGCCACCATGGAACACCACGCGGCTGCGGTTGGCGGCCACGCCGCGCCACAGCAGCTCGCTACGGGTATCGCGGGCGATGTGGTCGATGCCCAGGCGGGTATCGACGTGGCGGCGGCCATTGCCGAGCAGCACGCCATTGGCGGTCAGCTGCGCGTTGTCGCCCTCCAGGCGTACGTTCAGTTCATGGCGGCTGAGCGCGGCGCCCAGTTCCAGGTCCACGCGGTGATACTGAGCGTCACGGGCCAGCACCGCGTCGGTGCGCAGGATGCTGGTCTGGCGTGCGCTGCCGGCCTGCACGCGCGCATGCTTGAGCACGGCATCGCGCGCAACGTGGACGTGCAGCACGGTGTTGTCCAGGTGGGCAGAGTCACCGACGCTGAAGCGGTGTTCGACCACGCCCAGGCTGGCGCCGGCACGCAGTTCGATCAGGTGGCGGTGGTGCCAGGCCAGGTCGGTATCGCCGGCGACGCTGGCGAACACCAGCTGCAGCGGTGCCTCGACCTGCACGCCGTCGTCCACGCGCAGCACCGCGCCTTCATCGGCCAGGGCGGCATTCAGGCGGGCGAACACTTCGTCGCTGCGCTCGTAGCGGCGGCCGAGGAAACGCGCGGCATCCTCACCAGCGGCCAGCGCCGAGGACAGCGGTTCCAGCTGCACGCCGGCCGGCAGGCCGTGGGTGTCGCTCAGTGCGTCGCTGAGGCGGCCGTTGACGAACACCAGGCGCGGCGCGGGGATGTCTTCCAGCACGGCCACATCCAGCACCGGCGGCGACAGCGGCGCGGCGGCGAAGGCACGGCGCTCCAGCTGGCGCAGCGAGGTGTACTTCCAGGCTTCGTTGCGGGCGGCCGGCAGGCCATCACGCAGGGCCGCATCCAGCACTTCGCGGCGCGCATCGCTGCCGCAGAAGGCCTGGGCCATGGAATCAAGCAGGGCGCTCATCAGACCGCCGCCTCGGGCACGACCCGGTCCTTCAGGAAGTCATAGCCGTGCGCTTCCAGTTCCAGCGCCAGTTCCGGGCCACCGCTCTTGACGATGCGGCCGTCGGCCAGCACGTGCACCACGTCCGGCTTGATGTAGTCCAGCAGGCGCTGGTAGTGGGTGATGACCAGGAACGAACGGTCGGCGGCGCGCAGCGCATTGACGCCGTCGGCCACGCTCTTCAGCGCATCGATGTCCAGGCCCGAATCGGTTTCGTCGAGGATCGCCAGCTTCGGTTCCAGCACGGCCAGCTGGAAGATCTCGTTGCGCTTCTTTTCGCCACCGGAGAAGCCTTCGTTGACGCCACGGTGCAGCAGTTCGTCCTTCAGGTGCAGCACGGCCAGCTTCTGCCGTACCAGCTTGAGGAACTGCATGGAATCGAGTTCGTCCTCGCCGCGTGCCTTGCGCTGTGCGTTCAGTGCCGCGCGCAGGAAGTAGGTGTTGTTCACGCCCGGGATTTCCACCGGATACTGGAACGCCAGGAACAGGCCGGCAGCGGCGCGCGCTTCCGGGTCCTGGTCGAGCAGATCGACCCCGTCGAACCGGACGCTGCCCTCGGTCACTTCATAGCCGTCGCGGCCCGCCAGGACGTTGCCCAGGGTGGACTTGCCGGCGCCGTTCGGGCCCATGATGGCGTGCACCTGGCCGGGCTGGACGTCCAGCGAGAGGCCCTTGAGGATTTCCTTGTCGCCGATGCGGGCGTGGAGGTTTTCGATCTTCAGCATGGTGGGGATTTCCGTGAGGCGGGCCGCAGCCCGCCGATAAAAAGAATGCGTTGCGAGGGCAGGGCTCAGCCCACCGAACCTTCCAGCGAGACTTCCAGCAGCTTCTTGGCTTCCACTGCGAATTCCATCGGCAGCTCGCGGAACACCTGCTTGCAGAAGCCGTCGACGATCATCGACACCGCGTCTTCCTGGCTGATGCCACGGGCGCGGCAGTAGAACAGCTGGTCATCGGAAATCTTGGAGGTGGTGGCCTCGTGCTCGACGGTGGCGCCCGGGTTCTTCACCTCGATGTAGGGGAAGGTGTGGGCGCCGCACTGCTTGCCGATCAGCAGCGAATCGCACTGGGTATAGTTGCGTGCGCCCTCGGCATTGCGGTCGACCTTGACCAGGCCGCGGTAGGTGTTCTGGCCGCGGCCGGCGCTGATGCCCTTGCTGACGATCTTGCTCTTGGTGCGCTTGCCGACGTGGATCATCTTGGTGCCGGTGTCAGCCTGCTGGCGATGGTGGGTCAGCGCGACGGAGTGGAATTCGCCGACCGAGTCATCGCCCAGCAGCACGCAGGACGGATACTTCCAGGTGATCGCCGAGCCGGTCTCGACCTGGGTCCAGGTAACCTTGCTGCGTGCACCGCGGCACTCGGCGCGCTTGGTGACGAAGTTGTAGATACCACCGACGCCGTTCTCGTCGCCCGGATACCAGTTCTGCACCGTGGAGTACTTGATCTCCGCATCTTCCAGCGCCACCAGCTCGACCACCGCGGCGTGCAGCTGGTTCTCGTCGCGCATCGGCGCGGTGCAGCCTTCCAGGTAGGACACGTAGGCCTTGTCCTCGCACACGATCAGGGTGCGCTCGAACTGGCCGGTGTGGCCGGCGTTGATGCGGAAGTAGGTGCTCAGCTCCATCGGGCAGCGCACGCCCCTGGGAATGAACACGAAGCTGCCATCGGAGAACACCGCCGAGTTGAGCGCGGCGAAGTAGTTGTCACCGACCGGCACCACGGTACCCAGGTACTGGCGCACCAGTTCCGGATGTTCCTTGATGGCTTCGGACATCGAACAGAAGATGATGCCCTTCTCGGCCAGTTCCTTGCGGAACGTGGTGCCGACCGAGACCGAGTCGAACACCGCGTCCACCGCCACGCCGGCCAGCTTGGCGCGCTCGTGCAGCGGCACGCCCAGCTTGTCGTAGGTATCGAGCAGTTCCTTGGGCACGTCATCCAGCGAGGCGTACTTCGGGCCCTTCGGTGCCGAGTAATAGCTGAGCGCCTGCAGGTCGATCGGGGCGATCTGCAGCTTGGCCCAGTTCGGCATCGGCATCGTCAGGAAGTGGCGGTAGGCGTCCAGGCGCCACTGCGTCATCCATTCCGGCTCGTCCTTCTTGGCGGACAGCGCACGGATGGTGTCCTCGTCCAGGCCCGGGGGCAGCGAGTCCGATTCGATGTCCGTGACGAAGCCGGCCGAGTACTTGCGGCCGAGCTGCTCATGGATCTCGCGGTTGGGGGTGTCGTCGTGGGCGACGGTTTCGATGGTTTCGGTGGCCATGGGGGGGCTGCCTACGGATCAGGAGACGACGTCGA
This sequence comes from Stenotrophomonas sp. 112478_Sma, assembly GCF_056479905.1. Lineage (NCBI taxonomy): Bacteria > Pseudomonadati > Pseudomonadota > Gammaproteobacteria > Lysobacterales > Lysobacteraceae > Stenotrophomonas > Stenotrophomonas sp. 112478_Sma. The sequence goes on from NZ_CM151072.1 coordinate 1,000,463, forward strand.
CAGCGATGGTGCGGCGCTGTTCGTCATCGACAAGGGGAAGAGGGGGCAGGATCTGCGCCAGGCTGACATCGCGCAGGGCCTCGGAGACCACGTCGTTGATCAGCCGCCAGCTGCTGCGCGCGCCGCACTTGGGCGCCATGCCGCACTGGTGGTGGTCGTGGCTGCACTCGGTCAGGGCCAGCGGCCCTTCCATTGCTTCCACCACTTCGAACAGCGAGACCTCCACGGCGGGCCGGGTCAGCCGATAGCCGCCGCGGACGCCGCGCAGGCCCTCGACCAGGCCGGCCTGTGCCAGCGGCTTGAGGACCTTGCTGACGGTGGGCGGCTCCAGGCCGGTGAATTCGGCCAGCTCGGTGGCGCTGAGCACTTCGCCCGGACGGGCGGCGAGCACGGTCAGCACGACGGTGGCGTAATCGGTGAGTTTGGTGACGCGCAACATGGGGGATGCGAGCGGTTCTTAAAGCGGACTGAAATTGTACGCTTTTCTTCGCCGGCATCCAACCCGGGCATTCAGCCGGCGCTGGGAGACCCTGGCCGGGGCCGTTCACCCGCAGTCACGATCGGGGCGACATGCTGGAGCATCGGGACGATTTTCGCAATTGCCCGGAATGGGCGAGAATCCGGGTTCCTTTCGCTGCAAACAGCCCGTGCCGATGCCGAAGAAGATCCAAGCCCGCAAGTCCGCCATCCATGGCAACGGTGTGTTCGCCGTGGCCCCGATCAAGCAGGGCGAGCGCGTGATCCAGTACAAGGGCCTGCTGCGCAGCCATGGCGACGTCGATGCCGATGACAGCGGTGACGTCGAAAGCGGCCACACCTTCCTGTTCACCCTCAACGACGACTGGGTGATCGATGCCAATTACAAGGGCAACGATGCGCGCTGGATCAACCACAGCTGCGACCCCAACTGCGAGGCGGTGATCGAGGAAGATGCGGACGGCGACAGCCGTGGTGACAAGGTGTTCATCGAAGCGCTGCGCGATATCGCCGCCGGTGAGGAGCTGACCTACAACTACGGCATCGTCCTGGCCGAGCGCCATACGGCCAAGCTGAAGAAGATCTGGGAGTGCCGCTGCGGTTCCCCCAAGTGCACCGGCACCATGCTGCAGCCCAAGCGCTGACCGGCACCGGGTACGGCCGGCCGATCGCCGGCCGCATCGCGGACATGCACCTGCCATCGACACGCGGGTCACTCCGCTTCAATGCACGTTGCCGCACGCTGGGTACTCATCCTCACCAACGGGAGTGCACCCATGGCCCAGCGCCTCAAAGGCAGGCAGATCGCCATCCTGGCCACCCACGGCTTCGAGCAGTCCGAACTGATTGAACCCAAGCGCCTGCTTGAAGCGGAAGGCGCCCGGGTCAGCGTGATATCGCCGGCGAAGGAAGCCACCATTAAAGGCTGGAAAGAGAAGGACTGGGGCGAGGCGGTGGCGGTGGACATCCCCCTGAGCGAAGCCGACGCGGCAGGGTTCGATGCGCTGGTGTTGCCCGGTGGCGTGATCAATCCGGACACGCTTCGCACGGATCAGGCCGCCGTGGACTTCATCCGCGACCTGGCAGCGGCCGGCAAGCCGGTCGCGGCGATCTGCCACGGCCCCTGGCTGTTGATCAACAGTGATCTGGCCAACGGCCGCGAGGTCACCTCGTGGCCGTCACTGCAGCAGGATCTGCTCAACGCCGGTGCGCGCTGGCAGGATGCCGAAGTGGTGGTGGACGGCAATCTGATCACCAGCCGCAAGCCCGACGACATTCCCGCCTTCAGCGAGGCCGTCGTCCGCGCGCTGGCCGCCTGACGATTAGAAGCTGACATCGTCGCGTGCCCGGCCGCTGGACGCCGCCGGGCACCGTGTTGCAGCTCGGCTCAGTTGCCGAGCAGGCCCGCAGGCACCAGGTTGCCGAGGTTCTGGTTGAAGGTGACGACCAGCTTGCCGTTCTTCACCTGTGCCGATTGCACCTGCAGCGCACCGAGCATGCCGGCCACGGCCGGATCAAGCTTGTAGATCGGTTCACGCTGCGCATAGTCGCTCAACCAGGCATTGAGCAGCCCGCGGGTACGTGAATCGAGGCGGCCGCCCTGATTGGCCGGGGTGAAATCGTCCACGCTCGGCTGCTGCAGGTGGAAGCCCTGGGTCTGGGCGTCATAACGCAGGCCGCTGCTGAGCTTGACCGTACCGAGCTTGGCCGGACTGCCGCCGGCGGTGGCAAGCGCCACGTCCATGCCCAGGTTCAGGCGTTCGCCCGCGGGAAGGCTCAGTTGCGGATGGCTCATCGTCAGCGCGATCAGGCCGCCAAGTGCGTCCTGGGTACGCGGGAAACTGCCATCCAGGTACTGCTGCACGTCGCTGGCGCCAACCGAGAGTTCGCGGCCGGAAATCGAAGGTGCGGCCTGCGCGCCGATCGCAGCGGCGATCAGGACGGTGGCGGCGGCGAGGCGGGTCATCAGGGGACGCAGGCGCATGGCGGTGACCGGAAAGGACGGGGTGGCTACAGAGTAGCTTTGCAGGCTGAATCGAGCGTGCATGCCGTTGCAGCGGTTCAGTCCAAAGAGGGCCGCAGCTGCGCCGACTGGATCTGCCAGGCACTGCCGTCGGCGTTGGGCTGCACGCGATACCAGCCACCAAAGCGGAAGGTGCCGTCGGCGGTAACGGCGCGGACCTGGACCGGAACTTCCAGCAGCTGCGGCGGATGCTTGCCGTCGACGGCGACCGGCGTCTGGCTGCGCAGGCGCAGGGCGCGCACGTTGTCCAGCTGGCGCAGCGCGGCGTCATCCGCCCGCCGCGGATCGGCGGGGGGGAAGGTCCAGGCAGCGTCGCTCGCGGCGTGGTCGCGATTGAGCAGGTCGGTCATGTACCGGCTGAGCATGTCCCCGGGCGGCTCAGCGTCGTCAGCCACTGCGGCCAGCAACGGGAGGACGGTGGGTGGCCGCAGCGATGCAGCCTCATCGTCCGCGGCCGTCGGTTGCCGGTGTGCATCATCCGGTCTGGTGGCAACCGGGGCGGTGATATCCACTGCGCGGGGGCGACCGGGAACAGCCCAGCACGACCAGCGGCATCAGCAACAGCAGGGTCCTGCGCATGGTGCCTCCTCCCCGAGGCGACCTGGAGGACGGCAGTGTATCGACTACGGGGTCTTCAGCGGGAGGAGGGCAGCTGATCCAGCGCATCCAGCGCCGGCAGGACCTGGGCGGCGAGTGCGGCCAGTGCATGACCGTCGGTGTCGGCATGACGCTGCACGATGTCGCGCAGCAACTGGGTGGCGACCACCAGCGTGGCGCGCTCGTCGCCACTGAGTCCTGCGGTGCGCGGTGCCGCTTCGAGCAGTCGCATCAGGTCGCGACTGGCGCGATGTTCCAGTTCGATGGTGCAGCGCCCGGTGCACTGCAACCCGTCCTTTTCGATCGGAGTCACCGAGATCCGGTAGCGGGTGGAGGGGCTGGCCATGAGAGGTGCTCGCCGTTGCTGTGGGGGAATGTGCCCACCATAGGCAAGGCCGCCGCCGGCGGCGACGGCCGGCGCTGCACGCAGTGTTCCACCCGGTTGGACGAAGTGCGGGGGAAGCGTGGCCGCAGCCTTTGGTGGCGGGCCTGGGAGGCCGATTGCGCTGCTGGGGCAACGCTGTGTTGCGATGCCCGGCGCCGTGCCCGGAAGATGGTCGCTGCCTGCGCGGAACCGCGGGGACGCCAAAAAAAACGGGACGGCCTGGGCCGTCCCGTCATGCATCCGCCGAATGGCGCGCGCTTACAGCGCGGCGTCCTTCAGCTTCTTGAGCGGACGAACCTTCAGCTTGGTGGTGGCCGGCTTGGCGGCGAACCACTGCTCTTCCTTGGTGAACGGGTTGATGCCCTTGCGCTTCGGCTTGGCCGGCACATTGACGGTGGTGATCTTCAGCAGGCCCGGCAGGGTGAAGGAGCCAGCGCCCTTCTTGTGCACCGAAGAGGCGACAGCGCCTTCCAGCGAGGCCAGCACAGCGCGCACGTCCTTGGCGACAACGCCGGAGGCTTCAGCGATGTGTGCAACCAGGCCGGACTTGGTCAGCACTTCCTTGATCGGCTTCGGAGCGGCCGGCTTGGCGGCAGCCTTCGTCGCGACTTTCTTCACTGCCTTCTTCGGGGCAGCCTTCTTAGCGGTCTTTGCCATGGTTTCCTGTTCCGTGAACGGTTGGTTGTTTGGTCGGCGCCGAACCCCGTCGGCAAGCGCAATGTAGGGCAACTCTCGGGCGCCGCCAATAGCCCGGAGCGCGGAAAGTGCATGTTTTTTCATATCCAGGCCGATTCAGTACATGGCCGGCGGTAGGGGGCAGGGGCACCCGGAGGGGCAGGAAAGCGCCGGCCCTTTCGCCGGGTGGAAGTGCGAAACCGCTGAAAACAAGGGAAAAACGGCATGGCGCGGAGCTGGCGCGAAGCAACCGGAGCACGCGTGCCGGGCACGCTGCAATGCGGCAGAGCGACGCAGGCATAACGTGCGCCATGCGAGGGTGACCGTTCATCACCGCCACACAGGAGCAGCAAATGGGAATCTCGCGACACGCCACCGCGCACTGGGAAGGCGATCTGAAGTCCGGCAAGGGACAGTTGAGCACGCCGCAGAGTGGCCTGCTGGACAAGACCCGCTATGGGTTCAACAGCCGTTTCGGCGAGGAGAAGGGCACCAACCCGGAAGAGCTGATCGCCGCCGCGCATGCCGGCTGTTTCACCATGGCGCTGTCGGCCAAGCTCGGCGAGGCCGGTTTCACTCCGACGTCGCTGGATACCGAGGCGAAGGTGGATCTGTCGATGGAAGGCGGCCCACAGCTTTCGCAGATCCGGCTGAAAGTGAAGGCCGTGGTGCCGGGGATCGATGCGACGCAGTTCCGTGCCATCGCCGACGATGCCAAGCAGAACTGCCCGGTGTCCAAGGCACTGAGCGCGGTGCCCATCAGCCTGGAGGCCGAGCTGGGCTGAGGTCGGTAGCGCCGGGCCATGCCCGGCGTCCCAGGGCAACCACCCATCACCAATCAAGGGTGCCGGCGATCACCGTCTGCACCTGACCGCCGGACCAGACCTCGCCGGCCTCGTCCACGCGCAGGGTCAGGCGTGCGTCATGCCCGACCTCCCGGCCCTGGCTGACGTCGAATGCCTCGCGGCCCCGCGGCAGAGCGCCGCGCAGGTCCAGCCATGCCGCGAGCACGGCGTTGGCGGCGCCGGAGGCGGCATCCTCGAAGCGGCGCCCGTTGCCGACGAACGCGCGCACGGCCAGATCGAAGCCTTCGTTGCCGTCGGCGAATGCATAGGCGAACACGCCCATGCTGTCGGTGGATTCGGCCAGCGCGGCCACCGCGTCCCAGTCCGGGCGCAGCGCGCGCAGGGCCGATTCATCGGCAACCTGGACCACCCACCAGCTGCGCCCGCCCTGCATGCGTGCTGGCGGCAACCGACCCAGTGGCCAGCCCTTCAGGGCCGCCTGCAGGCGCGGATCGTCCGCCTGCGCGGTTTCGGCCAGCTGCGCGCGCGGGGTGCGGATGGCAATGCGCTGTTGCGCGCCTTCGCCGCTGACCCGCAGCGGCAGCGCGCCGGCAATCCCGTCCTGCACCAGCAGGCCATCCACCGCCTCCGCCAGGCCCGCCTGCAGCACGGCATGCGCGGTGCCTACGCTGGGGTGGCCGGCAAACGGGACTTCCTTCTGCGGACTGAACATGCGCAGGCGGTAGCTGGTTCCCGCCGTCTGCGGCGGGAACACGAAGGTCGTCTCGGGCAACCGCGTCCAGCGGGCGATGGCCTGCATGGTGTCGTCGTCGAGTCCGTCGGCATCCAGCACCACGGCCAGCGGATTGCCGGCACCGGCGCGCGGGGAGAACACATCCAGTTGCAGGAAACGGCGTGCGGACATCAGTGACAACTCCAGGAAACGATGGGACGGTGGCGCGGGGCCATGCTCCGCGAGCGCGCAGCGCGGCGAGTCGCCGGGCCTGGCCCGGCGCTACCGGCAAGGCGGCATAGGGTAGCGCGGGGGGCTACCAGTGAATCTGCCCATCGATCACCGGCTGCACCTGGCCGCCGATCCACACCGTGCCCTGCGCATCGACCTGGACCTGGACCTCACCATCGCGGCCCACTTCGCGGCCCTGGCTGGCCACGTAGCCGGCGTTCGTGCCCGGCAGCGCGCTGCGTTGCCGCAGCCAGGCGCCAATCAGCGCATTGGCACTGCCGGTCACCGGATCCTCGGGCACGTTCACCGCATCGCCGGGGCAGAAAGCGCGCACCACGAGCGCGTGAGCGGCAGCCTGTTCCAGTGCGAACACGGCCACGCCGGTGGCGCCGGTGGCATTGGTCCAGTCGCGCACGGCGGCCATGTCCGGCGCCAGGGAGCGCACGCTGGCGGCATCACGCAGGGGCAGCAGCCACCATCGCGGACCGTTGTCCCACAACTGGGCCACATGGCCCTCGGCGGCCTGGGCCAGCAGCGCTTCCGGCACCGCCCCGGGAGCGGTATCCAGGTGCCGTGCTGCGGGGCTGGCGAGCTGGATCGTCGGTGCGGCAGCCGGGCCGGACACGCGCACCGGCAACAGCCCGGCGGCGCACTGCTGTACCAGGGCACCGTCGCGCGGCACGGCCAGGCCGCTGGTCACCGCTGCCCAGGCGGCACCGACACTGGGGTGGCCGGCGAACGGCAGCTCGCTGCCCGGGGTGAAAATGCGTACGTGGTAGTCGGCACCGGCCGCGGTGGGGCGGACGAAGAACACTGTCTCGGACAGGTTCAGCCAGGCGGCCAGCGCCTGCATGCGGTCGCTGGAAAGCCCGTCCGCGTCAAATACGACACCCAGTGGGTTGCCCGTGCCGGGACGGGGAGCAAAGACATCGAGCTGCAGGTAACGATAGGCGGTCATGGCGGGGATATTGGGCTTAGAATCGAAGGTTCCGCCCCCAGGGGCGGCTTCCCCACAATACACATAGCCAATCCATGTCAGCTTCCCCCCTTGTCGATCGTTGGATCGTACTGAAGTTCGGCGGCACCTCGGTGTCGCGTCGCCATCGCTGGGACACGATCGGGAAGCTGGCGAAAAAACGCGCGGAAGAGACCGGCTCGCGCGTGCTGGTGGTGGTTTCGGCGCTGTCCGGGGTGACCAATGAGCTGACCGCGATCGCCGACGGTGCGGCGGACAGCCGTGATCGCGTCGCCGCGCTGGTCGAACGCCACGAGGCATTCCTGGTCGAGCTGGGCCTCGGCCGCGAAGTGCTGGCCGAGCGTCTGGCCGCCCTGCAGGGCCTGCTGGACGATCCGCGCGCGGCCACCCGGCCGCTGGACTGGCAGGCCGACGTGCTGGGCCAGGGTGAACTGCTGTCCTCGACCGTGGGCGCTGCATACCTGCGCGCGTCCGGGCTGGACATGGGCTGGATGGATGCCCGGCACTGGCTGGATGCACTGCCGCCGCAGCCGAACCAGAGCGACTGGTCGCAGCGCCTGTCGGTGAACTGCCAGTGGCGCTCGGATGCGGACTGGGCGCAGCGCTTCCGTGCGCAGCCGACCCGCCTTCTGATCACCCAGGGCTTCATTTCGCGGCACGCGGACGGTGGCACTGCCATCCTCGGCCGTGGCGGTTCGGACACCTCGGCGGCGTACTTCGGTGCGCTGCTCGGCGCCAGCCGGGTGGAAATCTGGACCGACGTGCCGGGCATGTTCAGCGCCAATCCCAAGGATGTGCCGGACGCGCGCCTGCTGACCCGTCTGGATTACTACGAGGCGCAGGAAATCGCCACCACGGGTGCCAAGGTGCTGCATCCGCGCTCGATCAAGCCGTGCCGCGATGCCGGTGTACCGATGGCGATCCTCGACACCGAGCGCCCCGAGCTTCCAGGTACCAGCATCGACGGCAATGCCGCGCCGGTACCGGGCGTGAAGGCAATCAGTCGTCGCAACGGCATCGTGCTGGTGTCGATGGAAGGCATCGGCATGTGGCAACAGGTCGGCTTCCTGGCCGATGTGTTCGCCCTGTTCAAGAAGCACGGCCTGTCGGTGGACCTGATCGGTTCGGCCGAAACCAATGTCACCGTGTCGCTGGATCCGTCGGAGAACCTGGTCAACACCGATGTGCTGGCCGCGCTGTCGGCCGACCTGTCGCAGGTGTGCAAGGTCAAGGTGATTGTGCCCTGTGCGGCGATCACCCTGGTCGGGCTGGGCATGCGCTCGCTGCTGCACAAGCTGTCGGATGTGTGGGCCACGTTCGGCCGTGAGCGCGTGCACATGATCTCGCAGTCGTCCAACGACCTGAACCTGACCTTCGTCATCGATGAGGCCGATGCCGATGGCCTGCTGCCGATCCTGCATGCGGAACTGATCGACAGCGGCGCCATGCCGGTGGAGGAAACCGAGGTGTTCGGCCCGCGCTGGCGCGAGATCGCCGGCACGGTTCGCCCGCGCGGCACGCCCTGGTGGCGCGGCCAGCGGGCACACCTGCTGCAGCTGGCCGACGCGGGCACCCCGCGCTACGTCTATCACCTGCCGACCGTGCGGGCGCGTGCCCGCGCGCTGGCTGCGATCAAGCCGATCGACCAGCGTTACTACGCGATCAAGGCCAACAGCCACCCGGCCATCCTGCAGTTGCTGGAGTCGGAGGGTTTCGGCCTGGAGTGCGTTTCGCATGGCGAGCTGAAGCATGTGTTCCAGCACCTGCCGGAACTTTCGCCCAGGCGTGTGCTGTTCACCCCCAGCTTCTGCCCGCGCAGTGAGTACGAGGCCGCGTTCGCACTGGGCGTGACCGTCACCGTCGACAACGTCGAAGCCCTGCAGCGCTGGCCGGACCTGTTCCGCAACCGCGAGCTGTGGTTGCGCGTGGACCTGGGGCGCGGCGAAGGCCACCACGCCAAGGTCCGCACCGGCGGCAAGGAGTCCAAGTTCGGCCTGCCGATCGCCCGCGTCGATGAGTTCGTCCGTGCCGCCACCGAACTGGGCAGCCGGGTGGTCGGCCTGCACGCCCACCTGGGCAGCGGCGTGGAAACCCCGCAGCATTGGCGCCTGATGTGCGATGAGCTGGCAGGCTTCGCCCGCCGCATCGGCAGCGTGCAGACGATCGACATCGGCGGTGGCCTGCCGATTCCGTACAGCGACGAGGACGAGCCCTTCGATCTGGACACGTGGGCTGCCGGCCTGGCCGAGGTCAAGGCGCTGCACCCCGCATTCCGCCTGGCCATCGAGCCGGGGCGCTACCTGGTGGCCGAGTCCGGCGTGCTGCTGACCCATGCCACCCAGGTGGTGGAGAAGGACGGCGTGCGCCGCGTCGGCCTGGATGCCGGCATGAATACGCTGATGCGTCCGGCCCTGTACGACGCCTGGCACGACATCGAGAACCTCAGCCGCCAGGGCGGGTACGCCGAGGCGGCATTCGATGTCGTCGGCCCGATCTGCGAGTCCAGCGATGTGTTCGGCAAGCGGCGCAAGCTGCCGGTGTCCACCGCGCCGGACGACGTGATGCTGATTGCTGACGCTGGCGCCTATGGCTACGTGATGTCCAACACCTACAACCAGCGGGCGCTGCCGCGCGAGGATGTGATCGAGTGATCGCCCTGCGCGCGCTGCACCCGCCCACCGACACGCCCCGCGCAACCGCGCGGGTCCGTGCCTGACCGGATACACCATGACTGCTTTCGACAAACACCAGGTCTCCCGTTTCCGCTTCGTCCGCTGCGAATTTGCCGCGGACAGCGGCGTGGCACGGCTGGTCTACGCCTTCGATGATGGCCCCGAGATGGTGGAAACCATCACCGTTCCCGGCGCCCCGTTCGTCCTCGACCCGGCGCGCGCCGCTGCCGTGCAGCGAGCGCTGCAGCTGCTGCACCTGATCGCCGGCGTCAGCTACTACAAGGCCGGCGTGCCGGAGATCGTCAGCATCGACAGCTACGCCATCGATGCCGATACCGCGGCGCTGGTGGAAGCGATCTACCTCAACGGCCTGGGCGAGTTCGCCTACCGCAACGGCCTCAACCTGCGTGGCCGCTTCCGCCTGCCGGTGCAGGGCGAGCCGGTGCAGGCACCGGAGGTGGGCCTGCATCCGCATGCGCTGGTCGCCATCGGTGGCGGCAAGGATTCGCTGGTCAGCATCGAAGCGCTGCGACGGGCGGGCGTGGACGAGACGGTCACCTGGATCGGCGGTTCGCAGCTGATCCGTGCCTGCGCCGAACGCACCGGCCTGCCGACGCTGAACCTGGGCCGCGCGCTGGCGCCGGAGCTGTTCGAGCTCAACCGCCAAGGGGCGTGGAACGGCCATATCCCGGTGACCGCGGTGAACTCGGCGATCATGGTGCTGGCAGCCCTGCTGCAGGGCGTGGACCAGGTGGTGTTCTCCAACGAACGCTCGGCCAGCTACGGCAGCCAGATTCCGGGCACCGGCGAGGTGAACCACCAGTGGTCCAAGGGCTGGGCGTTCGAGCAGGCCTTCGGCCGCCATGTGCAGGCGCACGTGGCCGCAGACCTGCAGTACTACTCGCTGCTGCGACCGATGTCGGAACTGGCGGTGGCCCGCCAGTTCGCCAAGAGCGACTTCTACGACGCGCATTTCTCCAGCTGCAACCGCAACTTCCATATCCTCGGCGAGCGCCCCGTGAACCGTTGGTGCGGCGTCTGCCCGAAGTGCCATTTCGTGTTTCTGGCGCTGGCCCCGTTCATGCCCAAGACCCGCCTCGTGCGCATCTTCGGTCGCAATCTGCTGGACGATGTCGAGCAGGCCGGTGGCTTCGACGCGCTGCTGGAGTTCCAGGATCACAAGCCGTTCGAGTGCGTGGGCGAAGGTCGTGAATCGCGTGCAGCGATGGCGACCCTGGCGCAGCGACCGGAGTGGAAGGAAGATGCGCTGGTGAAGCGCTTCTGCAACGAGATCCAGCCGCAGCTCGACGCGGCCGAACTGGAGCTGGCGCCGATGCTGCAGCTGCAGGGCGAGCACCGCATTCCGGCTGCGCTGTGGGAACGGGTGCGTGAAGATTTCTCAGCTTGAAGGAAAGCGCGTCGCGCTGTGGGGCTGGGGGCGTGAGGGCCGTGCCGCATTCGCGGTGCTGCGTGCACGCCTGCCGACGTTGCCGCTGAGCCTGTTCTGTCCGGCCGCCGAAGCCGATGCGGCGCGCGCGGAAACGCAGGGGTCACTGGAGGTGCGTGGCGAGCCTTCGGCCGAGGCGCTGGCCGCGTTCGACGTGGTGATCAAGTCACCCGGCATCAGTCCCTACCAGCCGATCGCGGTGGCCGCGGCGGCACGGGGCACGCGTTTCATCGGGGGCACCGCGCTCTGGTTCGCCGAGCATGCCGCTGACGACGGCATCGTCCATGACACCGTGTGCGTGACCGGTACCAAGGGCAAAAGCACCACCACCGCGCTGGTCGCGCACCTGCTGCGTGCGGCCGGTCATCGCACCGGCCTGGTCGGCAACATCGGCCTGCCGCTGCTGGAAGTGCTGGACCCGCAGCCGGCGCCTGAGTATTGGGCGGTGGAACTGTCCAGCTACCAGACCGGCGAAGTGGCGCGCAGTGGCGCGCGACCGCAGGTGGCGGTGGTGTTGAATCTGTTCCCTGAGCATCTGGACTGGCATGGCAGCGAACAGCGCTATATCGAGGACAAGCTGCAGCTGGTCACCGATGCCGCGCCGTGCATCGCCGTGCTCAATGCCGCCGATCCGCATCTGGCGGAACTGACGCTGCCGCACAGCCAGGTGGTCTGGTTCAACCAGCCGCAGGGTTGGCACATGCGTGGCGACATCGTGCATCGTGGCGAACAGGCGGTGTTCGATACACGCAGTACGCCGCTGCCGGGCCGCCACAACCGCGGCAACCTGTGTGCGGTGCTGGCCGCGCTGGAAGCGCTGGGCCTGGACGCGGCGGCGCTGGCGCCGGCCGTGCAGGATTTCCGTCCGCTGCCCAACCGGCTGCAGCGCATCGGCGTGGCCGATGGGCTGACCTACATCAACGATTCGATCAGCACCACGCCGCACGCCAGTCTGGCGGCGCTGGAGTGCTTCAGCGGCCAGCGCATCGCGCTGCTGGTGGGCGGGCATGACCGCGGCCTGGACTGGACCGATTTCATGCAGCACATGGCGCAAGGTGTGCCGCCGGTGGAGATCGTGACCATGGGCAGCAACGGCCCGCGCATCCACGCGATGCTGCAGCCGCTGGCCGATGCAGGTCGATTCGGGCTGCATGCGGCCGTCGACCTGCCGGAGGCCATGGCGCTGGCACGCGCTGCGCTGGGCCAGCAGGGCGGGGTGGTGCTGTTGTCGCCGGGCGCACCAAGTTTTGGGGCCTACCGCGATTACGTTGCGCGCGGACGTCACTTCGCCGAGCTGGCCGGATTCGATCCGGACAGCATCAGCGCGATTCCGGGCCTGGGCATCGCCTGAGGGGGTCGGATCCCTTTCCGCAGGAAAGGGCTCTGATCCCGGCGGGATCCCGGCCGGCAACCCACCGGCAAATTCTTCCACGCAGGCGTGGATCTACGCTTCCTCGATGAACGCGTAGTCGCCGTCAATCAACTGCTGCAGATACGCATCGAAGCCGGGCGCGATGACCGCATAGCTGTCCGGATCATGCAGGTAGCGCACCACCTGGCCGACGGAGCCACCCGGTGCCGGGTCGAAATCCAGGTACAGCATCGAGGTGCCGCCGTTGTTCATGCAGTGCGAGAAGCACAGGCGGCGGCTCATCGGTACGTCGGCATCGATGCCGTCGCCGAGAATCTCCGGTTCGTCGTCCAGCCATTCTTCGTAGATCGAGCGGATGCTGTCGTCCCAGTGCCGCTGATCCTCGAAGATCTGTGCGACCGAGCGCAGGTAGTAGGGGTATCCGCCGCCTTCCACGTCCGAGCCGAGCATCAGCACGCAGACCTCGCCCTCGGGATACCGGCGGAAATGCGTGCCATCCACGCGCGACAGCAGCGCAACCAGACTGTCAGGTACCTGCGGCCACTGCGCACGCAGGCGTTGCAGGTCTCCGGCGCTGGCGCCCTGGACATGCGCCCATTGCGCAGCATCGTCGACGGGCAGGCGCGGCATCAGGCCGGACAGGAATTGATCGACAAGGTTCATTCGCAAACAGGGGCTGGGCGGAATCAGGGCGTATCCAACCACACCTGCGTCACGCCGCCAATGCAGAATGCGGACGGGAGGGGGACATCAGGCGACCCCTCTGTTTCCTTTTCTCTGGAGCAGGCGCATGAATGCATGGCGTTGGGGTGTGGCGATGGTCCTGGGTCTGGCGGCGCTGCCGGCGTGGGCGGCGATGAAGACCCAGCCGGTGGAGTGGACGCACCAGGGCACGACCTTCAGCGGGGTGCTGGTCTATGACGACGGGGACAGTGACAAGCGCCCCGGACTGGTGATGGTGCCGAACTGGAAGGGTGTGAACGAATCGGCGGTCGAGAAGGCCAAGCAGCTGGCCGGCGATGATTACGTGGTGCTGGTGGCCGATGTCTATGGCAAGGGTGTGCGGCCGAAGACCGATGCCGAGGCAGGGCCGGTCGCCACCGCGTTGCGCAACGACCGGCCGCTGCTGCGTGCGCGTGCGCTGGAGGCGGTGAATGTGCTCAAGGCACAGGCCGGCAAGGTGCCGCTGGATGCCAGCCGCATCGGTGCGGTCGGCTTCTGCTTCGGCGGTACCACCGTTCTGGAGCTGGCCCGCGCGGGCGCGCCGCTGGCCGGCGTGGTCAGCCTGCATGGTGGGCTGGGCTCGCCGCTGCCGGCGCAGGCCGGTGGAGCGCATCCCTCGGTGCTGGTACTCAATGGTGCCGATGACAGGAGCGTGACCGCGGCCGACATCGCCAGCTTCCAGAACGAGATGAATGCCGCCAAGGTCGACTGGGAATTCACCAACTACAGCGGCGCCGTGCATTGCTTTGCCGAGCGTGATGCCAACAATCCGCCGGGATGCCAGTACAACGAGCGGGCGGCGAAGCGCGCGTGGAAGGCACTGGACGAGTTCTTCGAGGAGCGCTTCGAGAAGCGCTGAGGCACCGGGTTCGCCGGGCCATGCCCGGCGAGCGCGGTCAATGCGTGCGCTGCACCGCGTAGCGGGCCAGTCCACGCAGAGCGGCGACGGCATCATTGTCGCCCAGCCCGTCGAGCGCACGCTCGGCGCGCTCTGCGTATTCCTCGGCCCGGCGACGACTGTAGTCCAGGCCGCCGGTGGCGTGGATCGCGGTCAGCACTTCCGGCATTGCCGACGCATCGCCTTCCTGCACGATGGTGCGCAGGCGCTCGCGGGTGGCGTCGTCGGAGTGGGCCATGGCATGGATCAGCGGCAGCGTTGCCTTGCCCTCGGCGAGGTCGTCGCCCAGATTCTTGCCCAGCTCCTCGGCGTTGGCCGAGTAATCCAGCACGTCATCGGCGATCTGGAAGGCATAGCCCAGATGCATGCCGTAGTCGTACAGCGCCTGCTGGGTGGCTTCGTCCACGCCGCTGGCCAGGGCGCCCAGGCGGGTGCCGGCAGCGAACAGCACGGCGGTCTTGCGCTCGATCACGCGCAGGTAGGCCGCTTCGTCGGTATCCGGGTTATGCACGTGCAGCAGCTGCAGCACTTCGCCTTCGGCGATGCGATTGGTGGTGTCGGCCAGGATCCGCATCACCGGCATGCGGTCCAGCTCGACCATCAGCTGGAAACTGCGCGAGTACAGGAAGTCGCCAACCAGCACGCTCGGTGCGTTGCCCCACAGGGCATTGGCGGTGCTGCGGCCGCGCCGCAGGCTGGATTCGTCCACTACGTCATCGTGCAGCAGGGTGGAGGTGTGGATGAACTCGATGATCGCCGCCAGCTGGTGATGCTCGGGGCCGGCATGGCCGACCGCATGACCGGCCAGCATCACCAGCATCGGCCGCAGGCGCTTGCCGCCGGCGGAAATGATGTGGTCCGCAATCTGGTTGATCAGCACGACGTCCGAGGACAGCCGGCGCCGGATCAGGGCGTCGACGGCGGCCATGTCGGCCGCAGCAAGCGACTGGATCTGGGGCAGGCCCAGGGCGGGGCGGGTGTCTTCGGTGATGGTCATGCGATCAGGCTTTCAGGCTCGTCGATGATTATAGGCGCTGCCCGTGAATTCGGGCGCAAACCGGCCTGCCGGCCTGATCGCCCCGGCCGTCCGTGACTGCCTGGCGTGAATACGTATGCAGGTGGCGCCATCCCCGGGGAGGCACCGCTAAGCTTGCGGGACTTGGTTTTCGGCCCGCTTCCGGCGGGTCCCGCATGCCCGGAGGGGGGCTGTCGATGTCGCACTATCCATGGTGGCGCGGAGCCGTCATCTACCAGATCTATCCGCGCAGTTTCCTCGACGCCAACGGCGACGGGGTCGGTGACCTGCCAGGGATCATCCAGCGCCTGGACCACATCGCCACGCTGGGTGTGGATGCCATCTGGATCTCGCCGTTCTTCAAGTCGCCGATGGCCGACTTCGGCTATGACATCGCCGATTACCGCGACGTCGACCCGCTGTTCGGCAGCCTGGAGGACTTCGACCGCCTGCTGGCCAAGGCCCACGGCCTGGGGCTGAAGGTGATGATCGACCAGGTCCTCAGCCATACCTCGATCGAGCACGCGTGGTTCCGCGAGAGCCGCCAGGATCGCAGCAATCCGAAGGCCGACTGGTACGTCTGGGCCGACCCGCGTGAGGACGGCACGCCGCCCAACAACTGGCTGTCGCTGTTCGGCGGCTGCGCCTGGCAGTGGGAACCGCGCCGCGAACAGTACTATCTGCACAATTTCCTGGTCGACCAGCCGGACCTGAACTTCCACAACCCGCAGGTGCAGCAGGCCACGCTGGACAACGTGCGGTTCTGGCTGGACCGTGGCGTGGATGGCTTCCGCCTGGATGCGATCAACTTCTGCTTCCATGACGCGCAGCTGCGCGACAACCCGGCCAAGCCCGCTGACAAGCGCGTTGGCCGAGGCTTCAGCCCGGACAACCCGTACGCATACCAGTACCACTACTTCAACAACACGCAGCCGGAGAACCTGCCGTTCCTGGAGCGGCTGCGCGCGCTGCTCGACCAGTACCCCGGTGCGGTCAGCCTGGGTGAGATCTCCTCGGAGGATTCGCTGGCCACCACTGCGGAGTACACCCGCGATGGCCGCCTGCACATGGGTTACAGCTTTGAACTGCTGGTGGACGACTACAGCGCGGCCTACATCCGCGAGACTGTCTCGCGCCTGGAAACCGCGATGAGTGAAGGCTGGCCGTGCTGGGCGGTGTCCAATCACGATGTGGAGCGCGCGGTCACCCGCTGGGGCGGCCATCCGGCCGATCCGCGCTTGGCGCGCATGCTGGTGGCGCTGCTGAGTTGCCTGCGCGGCTCGGTCTGCCTGTACCAGGGCGAGGAACTGGGCCTGGCCGAGGCCGAGGTGCCGTTCGAGGCGCTGCAGGATCCCTACGGCATCACCTTCTGGCCGAACTTCAAGGGCCGCGATGGCTGCCGCACTCCGATGCCGTGGACGGATGCGCCACTGGCCGGTTTCACTACCGGTCAGCCGTGGTTGCCGATTCCGGCCGGGCACCGGGCAGCGGCCGTCGCGGTGCAGGACGCTGACCCGCAGTCGGTGCTGGCGGCCTTCCGGGCATTCCTGGGCTGGCGTCGCCATCAGCCCGTCCTGCAGCATGGCAGCATCCGGTTTCTTGACAGCAGTGAGCCAGTGCTGCTGTTCGAGCGTATGCTTGCAGATGAAACCCTCCTGCTGGCCTTCAACCTGTCGGGCGAGGCGGTGACCCATCCGCTGCCGGCCGGCCGTTGGCAGCAGATGGATGTGCCGGGCCCGGATGCGGGCACGGTGCAGGGTGGCGAACTCCAGCTGCCGCCGCGTGCGGTGTTCTGCGCACGACGCAGCTGATCGATTTCTCCGGTGGCGGTACTTGCGGGGACGGGGCCGAAGCGCCCCGTCCCTTTTTTATGGGCCGTGCCGTGGCTGGCGGACCCCGCCCAAAAGAAAACCCGCTGCTTAGGCGCAGCGGGTTTCCGGTCATGCCTGCGGTCCTCGCCGCCGGGCATGGCCCGGCGCTACCGATGGAGCGGTTGCCGGGCAGCGTCGGGCATTCGATGGGCGGTTGCCGGCCCGGGGCCGGCATTGCCCGGTGAGGGTCAGAACTTGTAGTTCACGCCCAGCACGTAGGTGCGGCCCCACTCGATGTATTCCAGCGGGCGATCCTTGGTGCCGGCGTAGGTGCGGTACGGCTCGTTGGTCAGGTTGCTTCCCTGCAGCAGCAGGGTCAGCCCGCGCAGGGCGCTGCTGTCGCTGAAGGTGTAGCTGATCTGCGCATCGGTCACGTTCTCGCCCACCACATAACGCAGGGTGCGATTGCCGTTGAAGTTGCCGATCTCACCGATGAAGTCCGAACGACGGCGCTGGCTCACGCGGGCCTCGAAACCATTGCGCTCGAAGTACGCGGTGAAGTTGTACACACGCTTGGACAGGCCCGGGAGGCTGATTGGATCGGTACCCACGCTGGAGGCGCTTTCCGGGTCGAGGATCTTGATGTCGCTGTCGTTGAACGTGGCACTGGCCTGCACGCCGAAGCCGCGCAGGCTGTCGGTGAGCATCTCCAGCGGGAACGAACCGGTCAGCTCGAGGCCGCGCAGGGTACCGCCCTCACCGTTCACCGGCGTGGAGAAGGTGCCGGTCGGCAGCACGGGCACCACCATGCCCGGCGGCGGCACGTAGTTGCCGAGCAGCCCGCTGAAGTCGTAGTTGTCCACCGACTGCGTGTAGACGTAGCTCTTCAGGTCCTTGTAGAAGATCGCCACAGCGACGTAGGCCTTCTCGCCGAAGTACTTCTCATAGGACAGATCCAGCGCGGTGGCGCGCCACGGGTCCAGCCGCGGATTGCCGCCGCTGCCGCCGGGGCGGCCGGTGGAGGTATCCACGCCGAACTCCAGGCCGGCGCGCATCTGGTCCACGCGTGGGCGCGCGACCTGCTTGGCTGCCGCGAAGCGCAGGGTCTGTTCGTGCGGGAACATGAAGGCCAGATTCAGGCTCGGCAGCCAGTCGTTGTACTTGCGGCCGTCGGAGTAGGGCTGCACGTTGCTGCCGGCGGGCTGCGACGCGTCCCAGTAGCGGGAGTCCGAACTCTGATCGGTGCGCTGCATCTGCACGCCGATGTTGCCACGCACGCCGACCACGCCGATGTCGGTGTTGATGTTCAGGCGCGCCCAGGCGGTGGTGATCTTCTCCTGCACCGTCCACGACTTGGGAATCAGGTAGTCCAGGTTGTCGACCGGATCGAAGGTCATGTAGCGGGCGACCGCCGCCGGCACGTTCCAGGCCGGGATGGTACCGAGGCCGGCAAAGCCCAGGTTCACCGGGTCGTACTGCAGGTCCGCCGCGATGTTGGCATCGCCCTGGGCACCGAGCAGGATGTTGCCCTCGGACTGGGTCTTGACCTTGCGGCGATCGGCATAGTTCACGCCGATGTCCAGGTCCGGTGCCCACGACGCCATCGCTTCGGGCAGGGCGATGGTCGCCGCCAGCTTGCCGCCCTTCAGGCGATCTTCCACCTTCGGCACCTTGCCGTAGCCGGACCCATAGATGGTGTTGGTCAGGAACAGGGCATCGGGATTGGAGTAGTTCAGCCCCGGGCTGATCTGCGAGAAGCCGTTCTGGCGGATCTGCACGCCGACCGTATCCAGCTGCGGCATGGGCGTGAGCTGCAGATTGTTCTCCAGGTTCAGCTCGTCACGCGTGGCCTTGGAGTAGTTCAGGTCGGCGACCAGCTTGACGCTGCCGAAGTTGAATTCGTTGTTCCAGCCGAACGCGTCGATCTTGTCCTTGCGCTTGTTGTACATGCCGCGCACCAGCGGGTACACGCCGCTGGCGGTACCGCCGGTGAAGGTGCCGTCGGCGTTGATCTGCGGATTGCTGATCAGCAGGCCCGGCAGGTAATTGCCGTTGTAGTTGCTGAGGTTCAGTTCGAACTGGTTGGCGGTGTCGATCTGCTCGGCTTCGGTGTGGAATGCATCGAAGGTGCTGCTCCAGCTGTTGTTGGGCCGGAACTGGATCGTGGCCATCACGCCATCGCGCTTGTTGTTGCCGGTACGGCGCAGCGCCTTGATGCCGTCGGAGAAATAGGTGCCTGCAGCAACGCCGGGACGTTTTCCGTCCGTGGTGTACTGGGTGGTCCACGGCTCGTACAGGCCGACCTGGTTTTCCTGGATCGGGTTGTCGCTGTGCGCGTAACCGATGGCGATGCCCAGGGTCTTGTCGAAGAACTGGTCGATGTAGCTGGCGCTGAAGCGGTTGCCGAACTCATCGACGTTGGCCGCATCGCCGAGCGAGCTCTTCTGCAGGCGCCCGCTGACGGCGATCACCCGGTCGGGGAAGCTGAGCGGACGGGCGGTCTGCATGTCGATGGTGCCCGACAGGCCCTGGCCGACCAGTGCCGCATCGGGCGTCTTGTACACCGTCACGCCGTTGACCAGCTCGGATGGATACTGGTCGAACTCGACGCCACGGTTGTCGCCGGTGCTGACGACCTCACGGCCGTTGAGCAGGGTGGTGGCGAAGTCCGGGGACAGGCCGCGCACGCTGATCACCTGTGCACGCCCGGCGACGCGCTGCGCGGCCAGGCCGGGCAGGCGCGAGATGGATTCGGCAATGCTGACGTCGGGCAGCTTGCCGATGTCCTCGGCGGAGATCGCTTCCACCACCGAGGTGGCGTCCTGCTTGATCGCGATCGCGTTCTCGATGCCGCGGCGGATACCGGTGACCTGCACCGTATCCAGGTTGGTGGCGGCGGTGCCGGCCGGCGTGGTGGTGCTCTGCGTGGTCTGTGCCGCCGCCAGTGACGGCGCCAGGACAACGGCCAGCGCGATGCTCAGCGCGCTGCGCTTGTGGTTCAACATTTTCCCCTCCCAGGCAATGTTGTTGTTCATTTCGAGGTCGTTCCGGCAACGCCGTGAACGTGCGACGCGGTGGCCGCTGTCGTCGCCGCTATGGTAGGCAGCGGGTTCTCCGCGGGAATCACCCTGCATACGTATTCAATGACGTTTGCAGGGTTGTAATCGCTTTCAGATCCCCGCCACGGTAGCGCCGGGCCATGCCCGGCGAACGTCACGCGGGGGCATCCATCACTCCAATGGCGTGAACCGAATGGCCTGCCCGCCGCCCGGCGCCAGCATCAGGGTCAGTGCATCGGCGCTGGTCACTTCACGCGTCTGCCGCGTGAACGCGAACGGATTGCTGCGGTAGTCCGCACCGTCGCCATCGCGATAGATTTCCGCGCGGTAGCGCACGCCCGGCTCCAGGAAGCCCAGCGACACCGGCAGCACGCGGCCATGCTCGTCGGTGATGCTGCCCAGGAACCAGTCACGGCTGTTGCGGTCGCGGCGCACGATCGTCACGTAGTCGCCCACTTCACCATCGAGCACGCGGCTCTGCTCCCAGTCCACCGCCACGTCTTCGATGAAGCGGAACGCCTCCCGATGCTGCAGGTAGTGTTCGGGCAGATCGGCGGCCATCTGGATCGGGCTGTACAGCACCACGTACAGCGCCAGCTGACGGGCCAGGGTACTGGGGATGGCCTGGCCGTGGCGGCCCTTCAGGCTGAGGATGCCGGGGGTGTAATCCATCGGTCCGGCCAGCATCCGGGTGAACACCAGATTGACTTCGTGTTCGGGCGGGTTCGGCGGCTGGCCCCAGGCGTTGTACTCCATGCCGCGCGCGCCTTCGCGGGAGATCCAGTTGGGATAGGTGCGGCGCAGGCCGGTGTCCTTGATCGGCTCGTGCGGATTCACCGACAGGTGCCGGCGCGCGGCTTCCTGCACGACATGCAGGTGGTGGCGCGCCATGAACTGGCCGTCGTGCCACTCTCGCCACAGCGGGCCACCCGACGGGTTGTGACGGTCGACCTGGCCGTCGTCGCAGACGTAGCCGGTCTTGAACTGGTCCACGGCCAGCCGCGCATACAGGTCCAGCGCGGCGTCGAGCTGCGCCTCATAGTGTTCGATGGCACAGCCGGTTTCATGGTGGCCGATCAGGTGCACGCCCTTCTTCAGTCCATATGCCGAAAGCGCTTCAATGTCGAAATCGGGCGTGGCGCGAGTGAAGTCGAAGTCGTAGCCATTGCCCACCCACATGCCGTCCCAGCCGGGATTCCAGCCCTCCACCAGGACGCCACGGAAGCCGTGCGCGGCGGCGAAATCGATCACCCTCCTGGTCTTGGCGGTGGTCGCCGCATGCTTCGGTCCGGTCGCCCAGCTTTCGTTGTCCAGGTGCATCGACCACCACACGCCCAGGTACTTGGCCGGCTTCACCCAGCTCACATCGCCCAGTGCATTGGGCTCGTTGAGATTGAGGATCAGGTCGGACTCGACCAGGCCGCCGGCGCGGTCGGCGATCTGCAGCGTGCGCCAGGGCGTGACGAAGGGCAGGGCACGGCGCACCTTCCACCCTTCGGCCGAGGGCGAGAGCTGCGCGCGCAGGCGCTGGCCGTCGGTGCGGCGCAGCCACATGCCGGCGTAGTCCACCAGCGCAGCCTCATGGATCGCAACGTGCAGGCCATCGCGGCTGCGCAGCGTCATCGGCGTGTGCACCAGCGGGATCTCGCGCAGCGGCGTGCGCTGGTAGAGATACTCATAGTGGATCGGTTCGCCGGCGGGGATCCACCATGCTGTGGAGTCTGCCGCGATGGCGAATTCGGTCAGCTCGTCATCGATGATCGCTTCGCGCAGGTTCGGTTGCTCAGGGAACACATAGCGGAAGCCCAGGCCGTCGTCGTAGACGCGGAACACCACATCCAGCCGGCGCTTGCTGCCGGTGGTTTCGGCCAGCTGCACGGTCAGCTCGTTGAAGTGGTTGCGGGTGAGGCGGCGTTCCCCCCACGGCTGTTCCCACGTCTCATCGACGCTGCGTCGTTGCTGCCCGAGCAGGATGAAATCCCGGTCCAGGCGGCCATCGCGCAGTTCGAAGCCAAGCCTGGAATCCTCCACTACGGCTTCACCGAAGCGCTCCACCCGGTAGCGGGCGGTGCCGCCGTCCAGCACCAAGCTGACCTTGAGCACGCCGCCGGGCGATTGGACGCTGGTGATCTGCGGGGCGGCCTGCGCCAGCGTGGCCAGGCCCAGCAGCGCAACGCCCATGATTCGCGCGAACACCGCACGTACAACACTGGATGACATCGGCATTTCCCCTCCCAAGGCGCCGTTGGCAGACCCGGACCATAAGCCAGCCCGGCGGGCGTACTGCCGCGTCGGTGCATGAATACGTATGCAGCTGGACGCAGGCGACAGCCCCGCGTCTACCATGGGCCCAAGGCACCTTGAGGGAGGCGCCGCGCCCGCGCGCCGGTCACGGCTGCGCGGACCTATAAACGGTGCAGAGAGGGAGGGAGGTCGACGGGCGCAAGCCGGTCTGCCGCTTCGATGCTGAAGATCATTTGCCTGACCGCTGCCCTGGGGGCAGCGCTGGGGACGACCGCGCATGCGGCCGACCTGGAATTCGACGGCCGCCATGCGCGTGCCGAAGCGGCTGCCAGGGGCAGCTTCGTGCTGCACACGCCGAACGGCGCTGTGCCGATTGCCGCCGCGCCGATGCGCAGCCAGACCGGAAGCGTGATGTTCGACGCGCTGTTCGCGCTGGCCCAGCAGGAGATGGCGCAGGACCGGGTCGATGCGATCCGCGACCCCGCCTTTGACGAAGGGCGGCCGGTGCCATGCGACTGCTTCCAGACCGGCGCCCGCTGGCCCTACGTGTGGACCCGAGATGTCAGCTTCGCCGCCGACCTGGCGTTGGCGCGGCTGGATCCGCAGCGCACGCGTCAGTCGTTGCAGTTCAAGTTGTCGGCTGCCCGCGATGGGCGCACGCCCGGCCTGTTCGTCGCGCAGGATACCGGCTCCGGCGGCAGCTGGCCGATCAGCAGCGACCGTGTGGTGTGGTTCCTGGCCGCACGCCACCTGCTGGATGATCCTGCTTTTGCCGAACAGGTCTGGCAGGCGCTGCAGGGCACGCTGGCGCAGGACCGGGCGATGGTGTTCGACCCACAGATGGGCCTCTATCGCGGCGAAACCTCGTTCCTCGACTGGCGTGAACAGACGTATCCGGACTGGACCCGGGAGAACGTGCGCTTCATCGGTGATTCCTACGCGCTGTCCACCAACGTCCTGCACTACCAGGCACTGCGGCTGGCAGAGCAGATGGCCGCGCAGCGGGGCGATGATCGCCGTGCGCAGTACAAGGCGTGGGCCGATGAACTGGCGGTACGGATCGATGCGCGCTTCTGGCGCGACGACATGGGCCAGTACATGAGTTACATCGGTGAGGCGGTGCATCCGGTGCCCTACGCCAAGGTCGACCTGCTGGGCCTGTCGCTGGGCATCCTGGCCGACGTGCTGCCCGAGGCGCGGGCGCGCCGCGCGCTGGCGAACTACCCGATGGGGCCGGCCGGCAGCCCGGTGGTGTGGCCACAGGAAGCCCAGCAGCCGATCTACCACAACCGTGCGATCTGGCCGTTCGTCAGTGCGTATTCGCTGCGTGCTGCGCGACAGCTGGACGACGCGCCGCGCATCGCCGCCGAGATCCGCTCGCTGATGCAGGGGGCGGCACTGGCTGGTTCCAACATGGAAAACTACGAGCTGGTCAGCCAGGCCGTGCATGTGGACGAAGGCGCGCTGAGCGGGCCGGTGGTCAATTCAGAGCGCCAGCTGTGGTCGGTGGCCGGCTATCTGGCCATGGTCACCGAAGGCGTGTTCGGCGTGCAGGACGATGGCCGCGTGCAGCCCAAGCTGCCGGCCGCGCTGGTGCCGGAACTGTTCGGCACACATCCCCGTATCACGTTGGAAGCCAACGGCAAGCGCTATGTGCTGGAGCGCCCGCAGAACGTGGGCGATGGCCTGCTGGTGGCCGGCAGAACCACCACGCGTGGCAGCACCACGACGGTGCAGCTGGTCGCCGCCCCGGCAGCAACCGGTTTCGCTGCCACGGCTGCGGATGCCAACATGCGTGCACCGGCCACGCCGGTTGCGCCGCAGGCCCTGCGCAAGGGCGCGGGCTGGAACGTTCCGGTGGCGGCCGATCAGGTGCTGTGGAAGGACGGCAAGGCGGTCACCGACAGCAAGGGCGTGGCGCGCATCAGCGACGATGGCCTACAGCATTGCCTCAGCCTGACCCGGCGCGAAGGCACGTTGGAATCGCTGCACAGCCCGATGCTCTGCGTCGGTCCGCAGCAGGTGCTGAAGGGCGAGGAACGCTGGCAGTTCACCTCGGCCAAGGCCGGGCAGGTGCGCCTGCGCCTGCAGTACCGCAACCCCAACGGGCCGATCAACACCGGCGTCACGGCTGCGGTCAAGCAACTGGTGCTGCAGTGCCCGGGCCAGCCATTGCAGCGGCATACGGTTGCGATGCCGCACAGCGTGGCCGTGCAGGACTCGACCTCGGCAACGTTCGCTGTGCCCAAGGGGCCGTGCACGGTCGCGCTTGAAGAAGGCTTCAACATGAGCGCACTGCAGCATTTCGCGCACTACACCGGCGGAAAGGGCGGGCGCGAAGGCGTGCTCAACCAGGCGCAGGTGAAGGCGCTGACGCTGGCGCCGGTCGCCACGGCGGAGGACGCACGATGAACCGCCCTGCCAAACCGCAGCTGTCGTTCTGGCAGATCTGGAACATGTGTTTCGGCTTCCTCGGCATCCAGTTCGGTTTTGCCCTGCAGAACGCCAACGCCAGCCGCATCTTCGAGACGCTTGGCGCGGACATGGAGTCGGTGCCCGGGCTGTGGATCGCCGCACCGTTGACCGGCCTGCTGGTGCAACCGGTGATCGGTTATCTCTCCGACCGCACGTGGACGCGCTGGGGCCGGCGTCGCCCGTTCTTCATGATCGGTGCGGTGCTGACCACGCTGGCCCTGCTGGTCATGCCCAACTCGCCTGCGTTGTGGATCGCGGCGGGCACGTTGTGGGTGCTGGACGCCTCGATCAACGTGTCGATGGAGCCGTTCCGTGCCTTCGTGGGCGACCAGCTGGCACCGCGCCAGCGACCGGCCGGTTACGCGATGCAGAGCTTCTTCATCGGTGTCGGTGCCATCGTTGCCAGCTTCCTGCCGTTCATCCTGGCCCACTTCGGCGTGGCCAACACAGCCGCTGCCGGCGAGGTGCCGGATACGGTGCGCTATGCGTTCTATTTCGGTGCGGCAGTGCTGCTGGCGGCGATCACCTGGACCGTGGTCAGTACCCGCGAGTATTCACCGGCAGAACTGGCCGGGTTCGATGACGCCGAGCCGCCGGCGCACCATGCCGCCGCCGCTGCGAGTGGCCCCGCACCGTGGGCGCAGGTGGCGCTGTGGCTGGGTGCAGGCGTGCTGCTGGCCGCTGTGATCGCCGCGCGCCAGGGCGACAGGATGCTCTACGTGCTGGCGGGTCTCTGCGCGGGCTATGGTGTGCTTCTTGCGCTGGCCCGTACGCTGCCGCAGGCGCACATGCTGGCGGCGATCGTGGGTGATCTGCGGGCGATGCCGGTGACCATGCGCCGGTTGGCCTGGGTGCAGTTCTTCTCGTGGTTTGCGTTGTTTGCGATGTGGATCTACACCACCGCAGCGGTGGCCGGCACGCATTTCGGCTCCACCGACCCGCAGTCGGCGGCGTACAACGAGGGTGCCAACTGGGTCGGTGTGCTGTTCGGCGCCTACAACGGCTTCGCCGCACTGGCCGCCTTGCTGATCCCGCCGATGGTGCGCGCCATCGGCCTGCGCTGGAGCCACCTGGTGAACCTGTGGCTCGGAGGGCTGGGCCTGATCTCGCTGATGTTCATCAAGGACCCCACCTGGCTGCTGCTGTCCATGGCCGGCGTCGGCTTCGCCTGGGCCTCGATCCTGTCGCTGCCGTACGCCCTGCTGTCCGACAGCGTGCCGGCGGCGAAGATGGGCATCTACATGGGCCTGTTCAATTTCTTCATCGTCATTCCGCAGCTGGTCGCCGCCAGCGCGCTGGGCTTCGCACTGCGCGAGTGGCTGGGCGGAAATCCCCTGCACGTGCTGGTGCTGGGTGGAGTGAGTCTGTTCATTGCCGGGCTGTGCGTGCTTCGCGTGCCGGCCCATCAGGAGAGTGCATGATGCGTGTGTATTCCAGAATGTCGCTGGGGCTGTCGCTGGCCCTGCTCGCCACGGCGGTACAGGCCGCATCGCGCCCGGACTACGTGGGCACGCTCGAACCGTTCGCCAGCGATGCTGTGTACTTCGTGGTGACCGATCGTTTCGTCAACGGTGATCCGTCCAACGATCATCGCGATCAGGGGGGCAGCCACCGCACGTTCGACATTCCAGTGCCCTGCCCGGACAAGGTGGACGGCAACATCGGCTACCTCGGCGGCGACTTCAGGGGCGTGCTCGACAACGCCGACTACATCCGTCAGCTCGGCTTCGGTGCGGTGTGGATCACGCCGATCGTCGACAATCCGGATGAGGCGTTCACCGGCAGCAAGCCGATCAGCTGCACCAGCACGCTGACCGACCGCGGCAAGACCGGCTACCACGGTTACTGGGGCATCAACTTCTACAAACTCGACGAGCACCTGCCCAGCAAGGACCTGGACTTTGCAGGCCTGACCAAGGGCCTGCACGGTGCCGGCCTGAAGGTGGTGCTGGACATCGTCGGCAACCACGGTTCGCCGGCCTGGACCATGCCGACGCGGCAGCCGCAGTTCGGCCAGATCTTCGACAAGGAGGGAAAGCTGATCGCCGACCACCAGAACCTGCCCCCGCAGAAGCTGGATCCAAAGCACAACCCGCTGCACGCGTTCTACAACACCATCGGCCCGGTCGACAGCAAGGAAGGCTCGATCTTCGATGGCAACCTGGCCGAGCTGTCCGACTTCAACCAGAACAACCCGGCGGTGATGGACTACCTCGTCGGCGCGTACCTGCAGTGGACCGCGCAGGGCGTGGACGCACTGCGCATCGATACCATCGGCTGGCTGCCGCACCCGTGGTGGCACGAGTTCGTGAACCGCATCCGTGCCGAGCATCCGAACATGTTCATGTTCGGCGAGGCCTTCGATTACGACGCCAGCAGGATTGCCGAGCACACCTGGCCGCGCAACGCCAACGTGAGCGTGCTCGACTTCCCGCTGCGTGGCGCGCTGGAACAGACCTTCGGTACCGCCGGCAAGGGCTTCGAGACGCTGGCCGAGCCGCTGCACCTGACCGGCGGCCCCTATGCCAATCCGTACGAGCTGATGAGCTTCTACGACAACCACGACATGCCACGCCTGCAGGCCAGCGACAACGGTTTCATGGACGCACACAACTGGCTGTTCACCGCCCGTGGTATCCCGGTGGTCTACTACGGCTCGGAAACCGGCTTCATGCGGGGCCGTGCCGAGCATGCCGGCAACCGTGCCTACTTCGGCCAGGCGCGGGTGGATGCCGCACCGCAGAGCCCGATCTTCGCGCCACTGCGGCGCATCGCCCAGCTGCGCCAGGCCACCCCGGCGCTGCAGCGCGGCCTGCAGGTGAACGAGCGCCTGCGTGGCAATGAGGCGGTGTTCTTCCGTGTGCTGCAGCAGGGGGATGTGGCACAGACCGCATTGGTGCTGTTGAACAAGGGCGACAAGGCGACGGTTTTCCAGGTGGAGCGCTACCTGCAGGCGGGCCGCTGGCGCGACGCGCTGGACGGCGGTTCGTTGCAGGTGGATGCCTCCCTGAAGGCCGAAGTGCCCGCGCATGGCGTGAAGGTGTACGTGCTGGATGCCTCCGTGCAGCAGCCAGCGCTGCAGGCAGAGCTGGACAGGGCGATGGCCGACCAGAAGGCTCGGGACCAGCGTCTGGGACGGTGAGGGCGCCGCCGGGCATGGCCCGGCGCTACCGCTCTGGTGGGTGCCACCCTCGGTTGGCACTCCCGCTCTGGTAGGTGCCAACCTTGGTTGGCACGCTCTTCGAGCAGGCTCGACCCTACAATAGGCACCCCTCACGCCGCGCCGTACCGCCATGTCCGACCTCGCCCCGCAGACCCCGATCGAAACCCTGCTGAAGGCGGCGATGGACGGGGCGGTGCCGATCCGCGCCTTCATGGAGGCCTTCGTCGCCTCCGAGGTGCTGCTGCTGACCGGCAGCCTGGTCACCCCCGACGGCAGCGGCTTCGACCCACTGCTGTTCGACAAGCAGGGCACGCTGCACGTGGCCGTGTTCACCGACCCATTGCGGGTGGGCATCTACAGCCAGCAGGCCGAACACCAGATCCGCTGGCTGATGCTGGACGTGCTGCGCCGTGTGCCGGGGGGCTATGGCGTGGTGATCAACCCGGGTACCTCGCTGGGCTTCGAGATTTCGCCCAGCGGCATTGGCGAGATCCTGAAGGATTTCGCCCAGGGCTGAGGCCACCCGACGGGGCCGTCCACCTGCGGGCCTTGCGGCACCCGGTCCGGTGCCCGCAGGCCGGGTTCACTGCGTAGTCCCGTCCGATCACGTCCGCTGTTTCAGCCGCGCAGCGATGATTCCCGCACCACCAGCTTCACCGGGATGCTCTGGCTCTCCACCGGCTGCCGGCTGATCGAGGCCAGCAGCCGTTCCACCAGCAGTTGCCCGGCCTGCTTGGTGTCCTGCTGCACGGTGGTCAATGCCGGCGATACAGATGCGGCCAGCGGGATGTCATCGAACCCGGTGACCGCCACGTCCTGCGGCACCCGCAGCCCGGCCTCGCGCAGTGCACGGATCGCACCGATGGCGATCAGGTCGCTGGCGGCGCAGATCGCATCGATCGGTTCGCCTCGCGCCAGCAGCGCCTGGCAGGCTTCCTGGCCGGACGCTTCGGTGGTGATGGCATCGTACTGCAGGGCCGGTTCGGCATGCAGCCGGTGATCGCGCAGGGCTGCCACGTGACCGCGATAGCGCTCCTCGAATTCCGGGTAATGGCTGGAGGCGTGGCCGAGGAAGGCAATGCGCCGACAGCCCTGCTGCAGAAGATGGGTGGTGATGTCGTGCCCGCCCTGGAAGTTGTCGCTGCCGATCGACACCCCGGGCTGGCCGGGCAGGGCCGCACCCCAGCGCACGAAGTGGGTGCCCTGTTCGACCAGCCGCTGCAGGCGGTCGCGCGATTCGTGGTAGTCGCCATAGCCCAGCAGGATGATGCCGTCGGCCTTGTTGCTGTCCTCGTAGTCGGCCTGCCAGTCGGTCGACAGCTGCTGGAACGACACCAGCAGATCCTGCCCGTGCAGCGCGCAGGCGCGGGTGATCGAACCCAGCATCGAGTGGAAGAACGGGTTGATCAGCGAATCGTCGTTGGTCGGGTCCTCGAAGAACAGCAGGGCCAGCGTGCCGGCATTGCGCAGGCGCAGGCTGGAGGCGTTCTTGTCCACCTTGTAGTTCAGCTCGCGGGCGATGCGCAGGATGCGTTCTCGGGTCTCCGCATTGACCATCGGGCTGCCGCGCAGGGCCCGCGACACCGTCGGCTGGGAGACGCCGGCCAGATGGGCGATGTCCAGGGAGGTGGCTTTGCCTTTGATGGTCATGGGGGAAGCGCGCGAACGAATGAGTAGATGCCCCGGCATGATGCCATGGGGGCGCCATCGCAGCGCCGGCCGTCACTGCGGCCGTCACTGCGGCCGGCCGCGCCGGGGTGTCCGGCCCGGACGGCTAAGTCATTGCCTTACAAGGATTTCAGTAGGATCTTTCGGTGTCTTTCGTCGCTTCTGGCCGGGCACGGAGCGGCGGCAGTGCTAAGATGCGGTGTTCTTGCATTCCCCCAAATTCATCGGGGGCGGCCCAGTGTCCTGCACCCCCGGCCGGGGCTGTGCTATCACTGGTCGACTGCCCCTGGACAACGGACGAAGGTACCTATGGCGCGCGGCATCAATAAAGTCATCCTGGTCGGCAATCTCGGCAACGACCCGGACGTGAAGTACACCCAGAGCGGCATGGCGATCACCCGCATCAGCCTGGCCACCACCAGCGTCCGCAAGGACAAGGATGGCAACCAGCAGGAACGCACCGAATGGCACCGCGTGGTGTTCTTCGGCAAGCTCGGCGAGATCGCCGGCGAGTACCTGCGCAAGGGCAGCTCGGTCTACGTCGAAGGCAGCCTGCGTTACGACAAGTACACCGGCCAGGACGGCGTGGAGAAGTACTCCACCGATATCGTCGCCGATGAGATGCAGATGCTGGGCGGCCGCGGTGAAGGCGGTGGTGGCGGCGGCGGCAACTACGGCGGTGATCGTCCGCAGCGCCAGCAGGCACCGCGCCAGGAGTACGGCGGTGGTGGTGGCCAGCGTGGTGGACAGGGCGGTGGCTATGGCAACCAGGGCGGCAACCAGGGTGGCGGTTACGGCAACCAGGGCGGCAACCCGCGCCCGCAGCCGCAGCAGTCGGCGCCGCCGATGGACGATTTTGCTGACGACGATATTCCGTTCTGATCGGACGCGCGTCCGCAGGAAACAGAAAGCCCCGCCGATGCGGGGCTTTTCTTTTTTCCACGGCAGGCCGGCGTTGTGCCGCGCAGCATGGATTTTTCGTGCACCGCGTCTTGCAAAAAAAAGAATTCCTCCCTTATGGTGCAATCGATTGCATTGCTGTGAATCGTTGCGTTTGATACCGGTTGGGAGGCCGGCAGATGGATGTCCATCCATTCGATCGGACCGGCATCGGGGCTTACGCGGCGCGATGCGTTGCGCATGGCGTTCGCTGGCGGCCTTGGCCTGGCTGCGGCAGCCGCGCTGCCCTCGTTCGCCGCCCAGGCCCCACTCAAGGGCAACCTGAAGCATTCCGTCGCCCGCTGGACGTTCCCGCAGCAGTCGGTCGCCCAGCTCTGCCAGACGGTGAAGGATATCGGCTTCGCCGCCATCGATCTGGTGGGGCCGGCGGACTGGCCCACACTGAAGGCGCATGGCGTCTACAGCTCCATGTGCAACGGCGCCGAGATCAGCCTGACCAAAGGCTTTGCCGGCCGCCAGTATCACGATGCACTGGTGGAGCGCTACGCGCGGCACATCGATCTGGTGGCCGATGCCGGCTACCGCAACCTCATCTGCTTCTCCGGCAATCGTGACGGCATGGATCCGCGGGAAGGCCTGGAGAATGCCGAAGCCGGGCTGAAGCGCATCCTCGGCCATGCCGAGAAGCGTGGTGTCGTGCTGGTGATGGAGCTGCTGAACTCCAGGGTCGATCATCCCGATTACCTGTGCGATCACTCCGCATGGGGCGTCGAGCTGTGCCAGCGGCTCGGATCGGACAATTTCGGCCTGCTGTACGACATCTATCACATGCAGATCATGGAGGGCGACATCATCGCCACCATCGGCAGGCATCACCGCTTCTTCAAGCACTACCACACCGCAGGTGTGCCAGGCCGGCACGAGATCGGTGACCAGCAGGAACTGCATTATCCGGCCATCTGTCGCGCGATCCGCGACACCGGCTTCGAGGGGTATCTGGCGCAGGAGTTCATGCCTGCGGCACCCGATCCCGTCGGCTCGCTGCGCGAGGCGATCCGCCTCTGCGACGTCTGAAACGATATCCACCCAGGTGAAGTAGACCCATGGCAGACAATCATTACGACGCCATCGTTGTTGGCTCGGGAATCAGTGGCGGTTGGGCGGCGAAGGAACTGACCGAGAAGGGCCTGAAGGTCCTGATGCTGGAACGCGGGCGCAACATCGAGCACGTCAAGGACTACGTCAATGCGATGAAGGAGGCGTGGGATTTCCCGCACCGCAACCGGCCGACACAGGCGATGAAGGCCGCCTTCCCCGTATTGATGCGCGACTACGGCCTGGCCGAGAACCTGGAAGGGATGTGGGCCAATGAGCAGGAGTCACCGTACACCGAGACCAAGCGCTTCGACTGGTTCCGTGGCTACCACGTAGGCGGCCGTTCGCTGATGTGGGGGCGGCAGAGCTACCGCTTCTCCGATCTGGATTTCGAAGCCAACCTCAAGGACGGCATCGCTACTGACTGGCCGATCCGCTACGCCGACATCGCACCCTGGTACGACCATGTGGAGAAGTTCGCCGGTATCGCCGGTACGCGCGAGGGACTGGACGTGCTGCCGGACGGTGAATTTCTGCCGCCGATCCCGCTGAACATCGTCGAGAAGGATGTGGCCGCGCGGATCAGGAAGGCGTTTGGCGGAACGCGGCACATGATCCACTCGCGTACCGCCAACATCACCAAGCCCATGCCCGAGCAGGGGCGCGTGAACTGCCAGTTCCGCAACAAGTGCATCCTGGGCTGTCCCTTCGGTGCCTACTTCTCGACCCAGGCGGCGACGCTGCCGGCGGCGATGAAAACGGGCAATCTGACATTGCGGCCCTTCTCGATCGTCAAGGAAGTGCTGTACGACAAGGACCGCAAGCGCGCGCGCGGTGTGGAGGTCATCGATGCCGAGACCGGGCTGACCTATCAGTACACGGCCAAGGTCATTTTCCTCAACGCATCCTCCTTCAACTCGACCTGGATGCTGATGAACTCGGCCACCGATGTCTGGGAGGGCGGTCTGGGGTCGTCATCCGGCGAGCTGGGGCACAACGTGATGGACCATCATTTTGGTGCCGGTGCCTCCGGCCGGGTCGAGGGTTACGACGACAAGTACTACTTCGGTCGCCGCCCCTGCGGCTTCTACATTCCGCGCTTCCGCAACGTCGCTGCGGACAAGCGCAGCTACCTGCGCGGATTCGGCTACCAGGGCGGTGCCAGCCGCACCGGGTGGTCGCGCGAGATCGCCGAGCTGAACATCGGTGCCGACCTGAAGGAGGCGCTGACGCTGCCGGGCGACTGGCGCATCGGCATGACCGGATTCGGCGAGATGCTGCCGCACCACGACAACACGATCCGCCTGGATCCGCAGCGCAAGGACAAGTGGGGGTTGCCGGTGCTGGCGATGGACGTTTCGATGCGCTCGAACGAACTGGCGATGCGCAAGGACATGGCGGCCGATGCTGCCGAGATGCTGGAGGCAGCCGGCGTCAAGGACGTGGAGATGCACGACAACGACTACGCCCCGGGCAAGGGCATCCATGAAATGGGCACGGCCCGCATGGGCCGCGATCGCAGAAGCTCCGTGCTCAACCAGCATAATCAGGTCTGGGATGCGCCGAATGTCTATGTGACCGATGGCGCCTGCATGACCTCCAGCGCGTGCGTGAATCCATCGCTGACGTACATGGCGCTGACGGCACGGGCCGCCGACCATGCCGTACGCGAACTGAAAGCGGGGAACCTGTGATGGACCGTCGCGAACTGTTGAAGATGATCCTCGCCGCCACCGGCGCGGCCATGGTGGGCCTGCCCGCACTGGCCGCAGGGCAGAGCGCGACGACAGGATCGAAGGCCGCGTTCTCTGCCGCTGACATCAGCATGCTGGACGAGATCGCTGAAACCATCCTGCCGCGAACCACAACGCCGGGCGCGAAGGATGCCGGCGTGGGCCCGTTCATGGCGCTGTTCGTCACCGATTGCTACACCCCCCGGCAGCAGGCGATATTCCGCGCCGGCCTGGTCGATATCGACAAGCGTGCCGGTGGCCGCTTCGTGTCGCTCCCCTCGCAGGCCCGCAGCGAACTGTTGCGCACCCTGGATGCGGAAGCCCGGGCGCACGTCGTCGAGGTCACCGAGACCGGTGCCGCGGAAGAGGGGGAGGCAGCGCCGCACTACTTCACGATGATCAAGCAGCTGGTCATCTTCGGCTTCTTCACCTCGAAGGTCGGTGCGACCGAAGTGCTGAAGTACGTTGCGGTGCCGGGTCGCTATGACGGCGATCTTGCCTATACGCCCGGCACGCCGGCGTGGGGGACCAGCTGATGGGCCTCCACGCCTCGACCCCCCACCTTGATCCGGAAGCACGATGAACCGACCTCTCCTGACAGTGGCCTGCCTGCTGGGCACCGCACCCGTGTTCGCGCAGGACGGCGGCGACCCTGCGCGCGATCCGGCGAAGACCGAAGTGTGGACGCCGGTTCCCGCGGTCGTAGCGACGCCGCCAGGCCGCGCGCCCTCCGATGCGATCGTGCTGTTCGATGGCAAGGATCTGTCGCGCTGGGAGTCGGAGCAGGGCGGACCCGTGCCCTGGACCGTTGCCGATGGCGCGCTGACCGTGGTGCCCGGCAGCAAGGGCATCCGCACCAGGCAGCGCTTCTGCGATGTCCAGCTGCATGTCGAGTGGCGCACGCCCACCGCGACCGCCGGATTCGACGGTCAGCACCGCGGCAACAGTGGCATCTTCCTGCAGGAGGTGTACGAACTGCAGGTGCTCGACAGTTACAACAACCCGACCTATGCCAACGGCCAGGCCGGATCGATGTACAAGCAGGCCATTCCGTTGGTGAATGCCTCGCGTGCGCCCGGCGAGTGGCAGGCCTACGACATTATCTGGAAGGCCCCGCGCTTCTCGGCAGGCGGCGGGCTCACCTCGCCGGCCCGCATCACCGTGCTGCACAACGGTGTGCTGGTGCAGGACGACACGGTGCTGGCGGGCAAGACCGAGTACATCGGCGCGCCTTCCTACGCGCCACATGCCTGTGCGCCGCTGTACCTGCAGGAGCACGACGCCAGGGTGAGCTACCGCAACATCTGGGTGCGCGAGCTGTAGCGCACCCTCATGCCTACTTCGCCAGGTAGCTGGCGATGTTGTCGATCTCCTGCTGCGACAGCTGCGGGAAGGGGGGCATCAAGCCGCCGCCCTGCTTGATCTTGTCCTTGATCTGCGCAGGCTGAAGCCGTTTGCTGACGTCGGTGAGCGCAGGGAACGTCGGTGGCACGCCGGCGCGCTCCGCACCGTGGCAGGCCACGCAGTGCGTTGCGTAGAGCTGCGCTCCGGCAGCAGGGTCTTCCTTGCACCACGCCGCAGCGGCCAGCAGGGTGCCGCACAGCGCGACAGTCACTTTCAGAATCGTTTTCAAGCTGGGCTCCTTCGCGGGCTAGCGCTGTGCACCGGCAGGCACGCGGGCAGTCAGGTGTTCACGCAGATAGTCCGCACCGGTGCGGATGACGGTGGCTGGATCGCGGGGTTGGTCATGCTCGAGGATGTACCACTGCACGCCGGCCGTGGCGGCGGCGGGCAGGATCGCTTTCCAGTCCAGGACGCCCTGGCCCACGGCGGCGAAGCCGCCTTCATCCTCAGCCTGGCCCTTCGGGGCATTGTCCTTGGCGTGCACCGCGAACAGGCGGCCTTTGAATCTGCCCAGCATCACCACCGGGTCATGGCCGGCCCGTGCGACCCAGGCCAGGTCCAGCTCGGTCTGCAGATCGGGGCCGGCCGCGGCGAACAGCAGTTCCAGTCCGGTCGTGCCATTGAAGTCGACCAGCTCGAAGTCGTGGTTGTGATAGGCCAGGCGCATGCCCTTGGCACGGGCCTGCTTCGAGAGCTGGCCCAGTTCCTTGCCCAGCGCCGTCCAGCCGGCAGCGTCGGTGGGGCGGTCTTTCTCGGCCAGATAGGGCACCACCAGCGTGGTGTTGCCGATGGCCCGGTTGAAGGCGACCACGCCATCCAGGTCACTGCGCAGATCGGCCAGCTGCGTGTGCGAGGAAATCGCCTTGATCGAATACTTGTCGAGCAGCTGCTTGAGTTCGGCAGCGCTGACATTCTGCGTACCGACTGTTTCCACGGCGCGCACGCCGGCGTCGTGGACGATCTTCAGCTGCTGGTCGAGCGAGCCGGCATTGCGCAACGTGTACATCTGCACCGCGATGGGCGTGTGCAGGTCGGTGGCATCGCGCGCGAAGGCGGGCAGGGCAACGAGCAGCAGCAGTGCAAGGCTTGCGGTCCTGCGGATACGGATGTTCATCAGGCAGTCCTCCGGGAATTCAATCGATGGCCGTCCAGGCACGTGACCTGGCGGATGCGATGACGCGTGTGACGATTCGCGCCGAGCGCAGGCCGTCATCGAAGGTGGGCAGGCCCTCCGGCTGCTCGCCCGCAATGGCACGGTAGGTGTCGGCGACAAACGCCTCGAAGCAGTTGCCGTAGCCCTGCGCGTGTCCGGCCGGCAAGACCGACAATCTGCGTTGTTCGGCGCTGCCGGCACCGGGCCCGCGCACGAAGCTATCCTCGCGCTGGTCGGGCCGGCCGATCCACAGCCGCTCGGCATCTTCCTGGTTGAAGGCCACGCTGGCCCTGGCGCCGTCAATCTCGAACCACAGCCGGTTGTGGCGTCCGGCCGAAACCTGGCTGACCGTCAACGAGGCGAGCGTACCCGCACTCGTGCGCAACATCGCCGTGGCCACATCCTCGCTGGAAACAGCCTGCGTCGTGCTGCCGGCGGCCGGCGTGGTGAAGCTCTGCCCGGTGACCGCGCCGCGCTCGGCGATGACGGTGGCGAACGCGGCACTGACCTCGGCGAAGCGTTCGCCGCTGACCCATTCCACAAGGTCGCACCAGTGCGAGCCGATATCGGCGAACACGCGCGAGGTGCCGCCCAGCGAGGGGTCGACACGCCAGTTGTTGCTGGCCGGATCCAGCAGCCAGTCCTGCAGGTAGCTGCCGTGGATCAGGTGCAGTGGCCCCAGCTCGCCCTGCGCGATGCGTGCGCGTGCCTCGCGGACCACCGGGTGATAGCGGTAGACGAAGGGGACCGTAGCGACCAGACCGGTCCTGGCGGCCAACGCGGCCAATGCCTGGGCGTCGTCCAGGGTGGTGGCCAGTGGCTTCTCGCAGATCACGTGCTTGCCGGCTTCCAGCGCGGCCTGCGCCATGGCGCGGTGCAGATGGTTGGGCGTGCACACATGCACGACCTGCACCTGCGGATCGCTGACCACCTCCTCGATATCGCGGTAGGCATGCGCGACGTTCCACGCCTGCGCCACCTCCTGTGCGCGCTGCGGGGAAGAGGCCGCCACGCCGCGGACCTCGGCCCCGGCCAGCAGTGCCGCGCGGCGATGCACCGCACCGATCATGCCCGTGCCGACGATGGCGATTCCAAGCTTGGACATCCGATGGGATCCTCAGGGTGCGGTGGGAGCGGCCGCGACAGCGGGGCGTTCGCGGAACAGCAGCAGGAAGGCGATCAGCACCACCAGTGCGACGCCGGCCGGGAACAGCCAGATCTGCTGCCAGTCCGGACCCGCCGCCGTGGTGAAGTGCTCCACCACCGCACCGGACAGGAACGTGCCGATCAGCATGCCTACGCCGTACGTCGCCAGGGTGATGAAGCCCTGCGCGCTGCTGCGCACGTCGGGGCCGGCGTGTGCGTCGGTATAGATCTGGCCGGTGACGAAGAAGAAGTCGTAGCAGATGCCGTGCAGCACGATGCCGATCACCAGCAGGGAGAACGCACCGCCCGCATCGCCGAAGGCGAACATGACATACCGCACCACCCACGCGGCCATGCCCACCGCCAGCATGGTCTTGACCCCCAGGCGGAGGAACAGGAACGGCATGGCCAGCATCAGCAGCACTTCCGAGACCTGGCCCAGCGACTGCAGGCCGGCCGCGCCGCGCACGCCCAGGTCGTTGAGATACGGATTGGTGAAGTTGTAGTAGAACGCCAACGGAATGCAGATGGCGATGGAGGCGAGGAAGAACACCAGGTAGGAGCGCGACTTCAGCAGCCGCAGCGAGTCCAGGCCCAGGATCTGCCCCAGTCCCGCATCGCGCTGACTGGCCAGCGGCGGTGTGTGCGGCAGGGTGAAGGCATACAGACCCAGGGCCAGCGACGCCATCGCCGCCATGCGGAAGGTCAGTTCGAGCCGATGCGCCTGCTCCCAGCCCAGCCAGCCGATCAGCACGCCGGCCACGATCCAGCCGACACTGCCGGCCACGCGCACCAGCGGGAACTGCTTCTCAGGCGACTGCATATGGCGCATCGCCACGCTGTTGGCCAGGGCCAGCGTCGGCATGAAAAGCAGCATGTAACCCATGACACAAGCGAAGAACGTGTTGAAGTCCGTCGCCGTGGATGCGAACCACATCAGCACCGCACCGGCCAGGTGCAGCACCCCGAGAATGCGCTGCGCCGCAAAGTAGCGATCGGCTATCAGGCCGACCAGGAACGGGGCGACGATGGCACCGATGGACTGGCTGAGGAAGGCGGTGGCCACCTGGCTGGCGCTGGCCTGCAGCGGGCCCTGCACCAGATACGTCCCCAGGGTCACGAACCACGCGCCCCAGATGAAGAACTGCAGGAACATCATCGCGCCCAAGCGCGACATGGCGTGCGTCATGGCTTGCCCTCCCGGGGCGGTAGTGGCTCAGAGTCCCAGCATGCGGCGCAGTGATTCCGGCGGCGTGCCGCTGCCGGCGAAGTCGTCGAAGGCATGTTCGGTCACGCGGATGATGTGGTCACGGACGAAGGCGGCTCCCTCGCGTGCGCCGTCCTCCGGGTGCTTCAGGCAGCACTCCCACTCCACGACCGCCCAGCCCGGGAAATCGTACTGCGCGAACCGGGAGAAGATCGCCTTGAAGTCGATCTGGCCGTCGCCGAGCGAGCGGAAGCGCCCCGGCCGGTCGATCCAGTCCTGGTAACCGCCATAGACGCCGCTGCGCGCGCTGGGCCGGAATTCCGCGTCCTTGACGTGGAAGATGCCAATGCGATCGTGATACCGGTCGATGAAGCCCAGGTAGTCGATCTGCTGCAGCAGCAGGTGGCTGGGGTCGTACAGCATCTTCGCGCGTGGGTGGTGGTCCACCACATCGAGGAAGCGCTCGAAGGTGGCACCGTCGTGCAGATCCTCGCCCGGGTGGATCTCGAAGCACAGGTCCACGCCGCTGGCGTCGAACGCCTCCAGGATGGGACGCCAGCGCCGGCCGAGTTCGGCGAAGGCTTCTTCCGCCAGTCCCGGTGGGCGTTGCGGCCAGGGATAGAAGTAGGGCCAGGCCAGCGCGCCGGAGAACGTGGCATGCGCGGTCAATCCCAGGCGTTGGCTGGCGCGGGCGGCCAGCTTCAACTGTTCCACCGCCCAGGCTTGGCGCGCGGCGGGGTTGCCGCGCTTGTCAACCGGCGCGAAGCCGTCGAACAGGCTGTCGTAGGCGGGGTGGACGGCGACCAGCTGTCCCTGCAGATGGGTGGACAGCTCGGTGATCTGCAGGCCATGGTCGGCCAGCATGCCGCTGATGTCGTCGCAGTACGCCTGGCTGCGCGCGGCCTCGGCCAGATCGAACAGATGCGGCGCGTTCGTCGGCACTTGTACGCCACAATAGCCCAGGCCCGCGGCCCAGCCGGCCAGCGTGTCCAGCCGATCAAAAGGAGGTGTTTCGCTGATGAACTGCGCCAGGAACAGCGCCGGACCCTTGAGCGTCTTCAACGTGGTTCGCCCGCGATGCAATCGATTGCATTACCCTAGCAGGGTCTCCCGCAAACCCTGTTGTGCACTGCACAGCGGAAACAAGAACTGACGCCATGGCCACCATCTACGACATCGCCAAGCACGTCGGCGTCTCCGCCGGTACGGTGTCGCGGGCGCTGTCCCGGCCGGACAAGGTGCTGCCGGCGACGCGCACGCGCATCGAACAGGCCGCCGCCGCGCTGGGCTATGTGCCCAATACGGTCGCCCGCACGCTGAAGACGCAGCGCAGCGGCAAGATCCTGGTGACCGTGCCGGACATTGCCAACCCGTTCTTCGCACAGATCCTGCAGGGTGCCGAAGACGCGGCCCAGGCCGTCGGCTACGCGGTCCTGCTGGGCGACACCCAGCATCGACCCGACCGCGAGGAGCGCTATGCGCAGATGCTCCGTCGCAACGAGGCCGATGGCCTGATCGTACTGGGCCATCGCCTGCCGCCTACCGCGCGCGCGATCGTCGAGCAGCAGGGCGCCGCCGCGCCGGTGGTCAACGGCTGTGAATTCGACCCCGCGCTGGGCCTCCCCAGTGTCCACATCGACAACGCTGCCGCCGCGCGTGCGGTGATGGAGCACCTGTACGGACTGGGACATGAGCGGATCGCCGTGGTGGGCGGGCCCCCCGACAACCCCCTGCACCAGCAGCGGCTGGAAGGAGCACGGGCGGCGGGCAGGGCGCGCGGCCGACTGCGCCAGTTGAGTGTTGTGCCGGGTGACTTCTCCGTCGAATCCGGCCATGCGGCGGCGACGGCACTGCTGGCCGCCGCATCGGCGCCGACCGCGATCTTCTGCTTCAGTGACCAGATGGCGCTGGGAACCCTGGCGGCCTGCAGGGAACTGGGCGTCCGCGTGCCCGAGGAGCTGTCCATCGTTGGTTTCGACGATCTGGCGTCGTCGCGTTACCTCACGCCGCCGTTGACGACCATCCGGCAGCCCATGCGGGAGATCGGCGACCGCGCAGTCAAACTGCTGCTCGCCATCATCGAAGGCCTCGATGTCCCGCTTCAGCAGACGCTGGATTTCAGTCTGATGCTGCGTGGCTCGACAGCGTCGCCCGGGCACAGGTGAAGGCAGCAGGCAGGAACCCCGGCAGGCCTGCGCCTGCCGGGGATGTTTCATTGCCTGTGATCAGAAGCGCTGGCCCCAATTCCATTCATTTCCGTGTCCGGAGCGTTCCACTACCATGGGCCACCCCGCCCGGACTCATGCCATGCAAGACGCCCTCGTTGCCCAGCCCCGGCCTCCGGTTGCAAGGATCGCGGCCTGGTCATTGATGCTGCTGGGGATGTGGCTGGTACTGAAGCTGGGCCTGGTGGTGACGCTGCTGTCGGGCCTGCTGGTGTTCCAGTTGACCCACCTGCTGGCGTCGACAGTGGAGGGGCGCCTGCCGCCCGGGCGCGCGCGTGCGATCGCGGTGATCGTGCTTTCGGCCGTCATCATCGGCGTGCTCGTGCTGGCCGGCATCGGCGTGGCGTCCTTCTTCCGCACCGAAACCGGCGGGCCGGATGCGCTGCTGGCGCGCCTGATGGACATCCTCAACACCTCGCGCCACCAGGTGCCGGCACTGCTGCAGCCCTATATTCCCGAGGACATGCCGGCACTGCGTGCGGCATTGAACGAGTGGGCGGCAGAGCACCAACGGCAACTGGGCGTCGCCGGCACGTCGGCGGTGCAGATCGGCGTGCGCGTGCTGATCGGCATGGTGCTCGGGGCGATGATCGCGCTGTACGACGAGCTTCCGTTGCCGACGATGGGGCCGCTGGCGCAGGAACTGATCGGCCGTACCGGCCGCCTGGCGACCGCATTCCGCCAGGTGGTGTTCGCGCAGGTGAAGATCTCCCTGCTCAATACCGTGTTCACCGCGATTTTCCTGCTGGGGGTGCTGCCGCTGTTCGGCGTGCACCTGCCGCTGTCGAAGACGCTGGTACTGATCACGTTCATCGCCGGCCTGCTGCCCGTGGTGGGCAACATCATCTCCAATACCGTCATCACCATCGTTGCCCTGTCGGTATCGTTCTACGTGGCGGTGGTGGCGCTGCTGTACCTGGTGGTGATCCACAAACTCGAGTACTTCCTCAATGCCCGCATCGTCGGTGGCGAGATCCAGGCCCGTGCGTGGGAACTGCTGCTGTCGATGCTGGTGATGGAAGCCGCCTTCGGCCTGCCGGGGCTGGTCGCTGCGCCGGTGTTCTATGCCTATGTGAAACGGGAACTGGTGGACCAGCGCTGGATCTGACAGTTGCCGGTGCCAGCGGGCGCCACTGCAGCGCCACGGTGGACGCTTGTGGGTGCCGCCAGCCGGCAGCTACAGTGGTCCGCACTTCAGGGGAATGGTGAATGGCCCGCAAGGTGTCGCCGATCGGGTTACGGACCTGGGTCTGGATCCTGGCCGGGCTGTTCGTGGTCTGCACGCTGCCCTTGATGGTCATCGCCCTGGTCCAGGGCACGCTGCGCTACACCGCAGCGGAAGACAACCTCGTCAGCCTGCACCGGTTGCGACAGACCTTTGATCTGGCCAATCTGGCCTCGGCCGAGCGCGGGCCTGCCAACAGCCTGCTCGGCAGCGATTGCGCCGACACCGACGAACGCGCGCGGCTGGCGGGAGGGCTGGCACAGGCGCGAAGGCGGGTCGACATGGCGATGACGCAGATGGATGCCGTGATCCTGGCCGGGCCCTCCCTGCCTGACGAGCGCCGCACCCTGTTCGAGGCCCAGCATCAGCTCCGCCAGGCGCGCGCGGCGGTGGACCGGGTCGTGGCAAAGCCCGCAGCCGCGCGGACGGTCGACGACGTGGAGCATGCGATCAACAGCATGTTCATGGTGACCGATCGCCTGCATCGCCTGGGTTCGGCGCAGATCAACGTGCTGGTGGCCACCGGCCTCGAAGCGGCGATTCCGGCGATCCAGGGCCAGATCCTGATGGACCTGCGCGAGCATGGCGGCCGACTGGCGTCGAATGTGATGGCGCCGGTGGCGGTTCCCGGGGCCTGGCGCGTCCGGCAGGTACGCGCGGCGCAGCAGACCGAGGGCCGCCTGCTCGAGCTGTGGCGGCTGGCAGCCAGTCACGAGTCGGTGTTCCGCAGTGATCCTGAGCTTTCCTGGCACTGGGACATGGCACGCCGGCAGTTCTTCGCCGAGTCGCTGCCGATGATCGAACAGCTGATCGAGGAAGGTCGCCGTGGACGGCCTCCGCCGTGGAACACCGCGGAGTTCACGGCGCGCTACGTTCCGACGCTGCAGTCGCTGGAGGCGCTGCGCGACGGCTACCTGAGCGTGTCCATCGAGCGCTTCGAACAGGCGCGGAATCGCGAGGCCACGCGGCTGGCCGTGTTGTGGGCCACCGCATTGGGCACGCTGGCGGTGCTGGGCGTGGCCCTGCGCATCGCCCACCGACAGATCCTCCGGCCGCTGCTGCAGGCACAGGAACAGGTGGTGCAGATCGCGTCCGACGCGCCGGGCCCCGCGCAGCACGTCACTCATCCATTGGCAGAGATGCAGCGGCTGTTCGACGCGATTGAAGTGCTGCGCGAGACCTCACGTGAGCGTTCCGCACTGACCAGCGAACTGCGCCAGCTGGCCGGCACCGATGCGCTGACCGGGTTGCTCAATCGGCGCGCGCTGGACGAACACGTGCAGCAGCGGCACGCCGCAGGCAACGGCATGGCGGTGGTGATCCTGCTCGACGTCGATCATTTCAAGGCAATCAACGACGGCCATGGCCACGCCGCAGGCGACGAGGTACTGGTGCAGGTTGCGCAGCTGCTGCGCAGGTACCTGCGGCACACCGACAGCATCGCCCGCTACGGTGGCGAGGAGTTCCTTGTGCTGGTGGCGGATGGGGATCTCGGCGCGGGTGGCCGGTTGGCCGAATCGCTGCGCGTCGCACTGCAGCAGTCGGATATCGTGCTGGGCAATGGCAACGTGCTGCGTGTCACTGCCAGTTTCGGCGTGGCCGAGGGCAGTACCGATGTACTGGGCTGGCGTTCCCTGCTGCGCGCTGCCGATGCCGCGATGTACCGGGCCAAGGCACAGGGACGCGACCGGGTACGGATTGCCGGTGCACGCTGAGCGCCACGGCGCTGGCGACGCCGGTCATGGCGGTACATCAGGGGCAGCATGCCCCCTTGCGCCGCACTTCATCCGCATCGCACAGAGCGCGGCCTAGACTTGCAGCCTGACACTGCAGGAGCCCGCCATGTCCGTCGATCCCGCCTTGGCCAGCGCGCAGCCGGCGTCCGTGCTGGCGTGCACCGACGCCGATGCGCCACGCCCTCCGTCGCTGCGGCGCCGCGGTGATGGTCGTGTGGCTGTGCAGTGAGATCGGCCATGGCGATGCTGGAGATTCCCACGCTGCATACCGCACGGTTGCGCCTGCGCCCGCAACGGCTGGAGGATTTCAACACCTATGCGAGCTTTCTTGCATCGCCCCGTGCGCGCGGCATGGGCGGTCCATTTGGTGAGGTCGCGGCCTGGGGACAGTTCTGTCACGACCTGGCCAGCTGGCCCTTGTTCGGCCACGGCGCGCTGATGATCGAGCGGAGCGACAGCGGCGCCTGCATCGGACAGGTCGGCATCAATCACGGCCCGTTGTTTCCGGAAAAGGAACTGGGCTGGCTGTTGTACGACGGCCACGAAGGGCAGGGCTTCGCCAGCGAGGCCGCGGCGGCGCTGCGCGACTGGGCGTTTTCGTCGCTGCGGCTGCCGACGCTGGTGAGCTACATGGCGCCGGACAACCTCGCGTCGCAGGCCGTGGCCCGGCGGCTGGGCGGTGTGCTGGATGCGGACGCGCTGCGCAACGATCCGGACGATCTGGTGTTCCGCTACGCGCGTTGAGTTCGGACAGTAAACCCCTCGGCAGTTTGCGGAACACGACAATGGCGTTTCATCCCGCCTTCTATGGACTCAGCGAAGCGAGGCTTCACCGGTCCAGGCACCGGGAACCGCCAGTTCGGGCGCGAGCGCATGTTCGACTGCGCGCCGCAGCAGTGCAGGGGCGATGTAATGCCGGTGCACGCCATCGATCAACGCCATGTAGACACGCCCGAAGATGTTGCGGGTCTGCACACGCGTGCCAAGGCTGATATCGATGCGGCCGTCGGTATGCCGCTGCACGCGGACACTGCTGCGGAAGCGCAGGTGGCGATCGTCGGCGCCCAGCAGTACTTCGGCATAGCGGCCATGTGCATCGACCTGTGAATCCAACACGGGATAGCGGCCCGCAAAGAGCTGCGTGTGATCGCTGCATGCCAGCGACGAGACCGGGCAGCCCAGCCGCGCGGTGCGCAGCCCCAAGGGAGCCACCAGCCAGTTGCGCACCGCCATCAGCTGGCTGACGCCGCCCGGTGGGTTGCACAGGAAGCCTTCCAGCACGTTTGCCAGCAACTGCGAAACAGGTGGCTGCTGCAACTGAGCACCGTCCAGCCGGAGCACCGTCAGATCATGGTAGTTGCTGGACTGCAGTGCTTTGCCCAGCAGTCCGTCATCGCTGGGCGCGCGGGACTCGATGGTAAATGGAAGGGGGGCACGTTCGACGAAGCCACGCAGTGGACGCAGATTGATCCGTCGCAGCGGGCCGAGCAACGCCCGGGTACGGGCGCACAGGGACGCGCACAGGCTGGGAGGTGCGGCCTGCAGCGAGAGACGCAGCAGCGGGGTGGCCGCCAACGTGGCCATGGTGGGCCAGTGCACCTCGGGAAGCACCTCAGTCAAGCTGGGAATATCAGCACCGTTGCGTTGCACCTGCGCTCTTGTTTCAGCGCTCATCGCACCGGCCAGTTCGTTGCTGT
Organism: Stenotrophomonas sp. 112478_Sma; assembly: GCF_056479905.1. Lineage (NCBI taxonomy): Bacteria > Pseudomonadati > Pseudomonadota > Gammaproteobacteria > Lysobacterales > Lysobacteraceae > Stenotrophomonas > Stenotrophomonas sp. 112478_Sma. Next base: position 1,045,413 of record NZ_CM151072.1, read on the forward strand.
GGCAAGACAGTGCGAACAGGGCAGGGTGGCCAGGATGGTTCGATACAAACTGGTGCCAGGTACCTCCGCCAAATCGAACGGTGAAAAGGCAGTCCGGTGGGATCTGGACGCGACGCAGCGAGCGCGGGAGCGCGACGGGATCGATTGCGAGCTGTGCATCGGAGGCCATCGCGAAACGCAGCTCAGCGCCTGCGCTGCCGGCGATGGCGGTGAACATGCGTGGGCCGGCGTGGCGATGGAACGGATGTCCGCCTTCGCCGACCATGAAACTGTACAGCGAGGACGCATCGCCGTACTGCAGATGCATGCCACCGAGCCGTGCAGAGGGCTCATCGAGTGCATCGATGAAGGCGGGGTGGTGGCGCTGACGCTGGCTGGCATCAGCCACCAGCGCGTCTCCGGCACCGATGCCGAGCTGTGCGATCAGTGTGACTTCAACGGGGCCGCCGCCCTCCTGAGCCGCAAGCTGTACACCTGGAAACGAGCGGCTGTCGTGGGTCGGTCCAGGCATCGGGCGGCTCCTCAGGGGGCGGGTGACTTGCGGCGTGCGCGCGCTTCGCGCTTGAGTGGGCCGCCCACCGGGCAGACTTCGGCAGCCCACGAGAACAAGGTGTTGGCAAGCCGGTCGGGCACCTGTCGGAAGTACACGTACTGGCCACGCTTCTCGCGTTCGATCAGACCTGCCTCTTCAAGGATGCGCAGATGGTTGGACAGTGCCGGCTTGCTGAAATCGAAGCGCTCGGACAGTTCGCCCGCACTGAGTTCACCGGCGCTGAGATAGGCCAGGACCTGCCGCCGGGCGGTTGAGGCGAGTGCTTCGAAGATGCGATCCATGAGAATGTGATTAACTAATTAGTTAATTAATAATCAAATCGTCACTGGGGTGTCAAGTGCGGAGGCGGGTTCGAAGCTCGCGTGCAACAGCGCCGACGTTCAGCCTTTCACTTCGGGATGTGGTATATCGTTTATCGATAAATCCACCCCGGGGCGGCAGGACCACCCCAATACCGGAGGCCGCTTGACCGCTCGTCCCGCCCGCGCCAGACCCGCGCGAGGCTTGTTCACCCTGGCCCAGACCGCCGTGCAGGCCGTGCGGGCCATGTGCTGGCTGGGCATCCTGGCCGCACTGCTGGCCGTGCCGCTGGTCGCCTACGACCGCCGCTGGCTGCTGGATGCCGTGCATGATGCACGCACTGCCGCCGCCCACGGAGGCGATCTGTTCCTGCACTTCTGCATCGGCCTGGGCACCATCGTTGCCCTGCTGGTGCTGTGCCTGGTGTTCCTCCGACACCTCGCGCGGATGCTGAGGTCCGCTGCCCGCGAACGCCCCTTCACCCATGCCAATGCCCGGCGCCTGCAGCGCATGGCCTGGTTGATGCTGGCGATGGAACTGCTGTCGATCGTGATCGGCCTCTACGCTGCCTGGATGGGGCCTGATTTCGCCTGGATGGAGGTGGGCGGAGGCATGTCCATCACCGGTCTGGTCGCGGTACTGATGCTGTTCGTGCTGGCGCGCGTGTTCGCGGTCGGCGCGGCGATGCGCGACGACCTGGATGGCCTGATCTGATGGACCTGACCTGATGGCCGTAGTGATCACGTTGGACCGCATGCTGCAGGCGCGTGGCATGACCCTGTCCGAGCTGGCGGGGCGCATCGACATCACGCTGGCCAATCTGTCCATCCTTAAAACCGGCAAGGCCCGCGCCATCCGCTTTTCCACGCTGGATGCCATCTGCCGGGAGCTGCAATGCACACCCGGCGACCTGCTCGGCTACGACCCGACGCAGGCGCACGATGGCGGCTGAAGCTTTTGTTTTTCCCCCTGACCTACTGACGAAACGGACCCGAAATGGAATGGTTGGCTGACCCCTCGATATGGATGGGACTTGCAACCCTGGTAGTGCTCGAGATCGTGCTCGGCATCGACAACCTGGTGTTCATCGCGATCCTGGCCGACAAACTGCCGCCGCACCAGCGCGACCGTGCGCGGGTGATCGGCCTGACGCTGGCGCTGCTGATGCGGCTGGTGCTGCTGGCCGCGCTGGCGTGGATCATGAAGCTGACCGAACCGCTGGTCACGCTGTTCGGTCACAGCTTCTCCGGACGCGACCTGATCCTGCTGGGCGGTGGCCTGTTCCTGCTGTTCAAGGGCACCATGGAGCTGCATGAGCGGCTGGAGGGCCGCAGTCACCAGGAAGACGGCAAGAAGGTCTACGCCAGCTTTGCCATGGTGGTGGCACAGATCGTAGTGCTGGACGCCGTGTTCTCGCTGGACTCGGTGATCACTGCCGTGGGCATGGTCGACAACCTGGGCGTGATGTATGCCGCGGTGACCATCGCGATGGCACTGATGCTGGTGGCCAGCAAGCCGCTGACCCGCTTCGTCAACAAGCATCCCACGGTGGTGGTGCTGTGCCTGGGCTTCCTGTTGATGATCGGCTTCAGCCTGGTCGCCGAGGGGCTGGGTTACAAGATTCCAAAGGGCTACCTGTACGCGGCGATCGCGTTCTCGATCCTGGTGGAAGCCTTCAACCAGTGGGTGCGCTTCAACCGCGAGCGCAACGAGCGTCGCCAGCCGTTCCGTCAGCGCACTGCCGATGCCGTGCTGCGCCTGCTGGGCGCCCGTCCGGCCAATGGCCACGACGATGCCAGCGAAGAAGACCACGGTGATCCGGAGGAACGCCTGCAGCCGGCCGAACACGAGATGATCCGCAGCGTGCTGGGCCTGGCTGACCGGCCTGTGTCCAGTGTGATGACCGTGCGCGCCGACGTGCAGTGGATCGATCTGGCGCGCGGCCAGGACGACGTGGTGGCGCGCCTGGTGGCGTCGCCGCACACGCGCCTGCTCGTGGGCGAGGGTGATCTGGACAGCCTGCGTGGTGTGGTGCAGAGCCGCGACCTGCTGGCCGACCTGCTGCAGGGCAGGCCGCTGCAGCTGGAAGCCAACCTGCGCCAGCCGCAGTACGTGCTGTCCAGCGCCAGCGCGTTGCAGGCGCTTGAACTGATCCGCCTGCACCCGGTACCGCTGGCGGTAGCGGTGGACGAGTACGGCAGTGTGGAAGGCCTGGTGACCGCCAATGACCTGCTGGCGGCGATCGCGGGCGATCTGGTCGATACCCAGGACGAGCGTTACGGCGTAGTGGCGCTGGACGAGGGCCAATGGGAGGCCGACGGCGCGTTGACGCTGGATGACCTGCAACGGCTGGCCGGCGTGTCGCTGCCCCGCAGTGCCGACTACATGACCATCTCCGGCCTGGTGCTGGACCAGCTTGGCCGCCTGCCGGATGTGGGCGATGCGGTCGAAGTAGCGGATGCCCGCATCACCGTACTGGCCATGGAGAAGCGGCGCATTGTCCGCCTGCGGGTGGAGCGCCTCGGGCTTCCGTAGCGTCCAGCGTGCTCGACTGCGAACTGAGCAGCCGGGCATGGCCCGGCTCTACACAACGCTGTCCGCAGCCGTCACCATGGCGGGCTCTTGTCTTCGTCCAGGAACGTCGCAGTGCTGAGTACGATTGGTTTGCTGATGGGCGTGTATGTGGCCCTTCGCCTGTTCTGGCCGCTGCGCCTGCCCGTGTGGTTGAAGGTACTGCTGTCCCTGCTGCTGGTCGCCATCGCCGTCCAGCTGCGGATCGTGGCCACGTTCTGGGGCACGATGGCCTCGCCGGAAATCCCCAAGCTGGCCATCGCCGTGCTCGCCACCGGCTCCACTGCGGTACTGCTGCTGGCACTGGTGATGCTGGTAATGGACGTGGGCCTGCTTGGCGCGTGGGTTCTGCGCAGGCCCCGTGTGACCGCAGCGCTGCGCGCGCCGTGGCTGCGCCCGGGCGCAGGCCTGCTGGCTCTGCTGGTCAGTGCCTGGGGCGTGAGCCAGGGCATGGCGGTGCCCAAGACCCGACAGATCGAGGTGGCCATTGCCGGCCTGCCTGCCGCGTTCGAGGGTTACCGCGTACTGCAGCTTACCGACATCCACGCCAGCCGCCTGCTGACCGGCGACTGGGTGCGTCAGGTCGTGGCCGAAAGCAATGCCCTGGCGCCCGACCTGGTCGTCATCACCGGCGACCTGATCGATGGCACCGTGCAGGCACGGCGCAATGACTTCCGGCCCCTGGGTGAACTGAGGGCGCCGGACGGGGTGATCGCCATCACCGGCAATCACGAGTACTACGCCCAGTACAGCGAATGGATGCAGGCGTTCCGTGCGCTGCACATGCAGGTGCTGGAGAACAGCCACGTGCAGGTGCGGCGTGGGGATGCGGCGATGACGATCGCCGGTGTCACCGATCCGGTGGCCGCGCGCTTTGGCCTGCCGCTGCCCGATCTGGAGGCGGCGCTGGCGGGTGCGGATCCGGCCGCCCCGGTGATTCTGCTCGACCACCGCCCACGCAATGCGAAGGACGCGGCCGCACGCGGGGTCAAGCTGCAGCTGTCCGGCCATACCCATGGCGGCCAGATCCTCGGCATGGACCAGCTGGTGAAGCGTGCCAACGGCGGTTTCGTCTCCGGACGGTACCGCGTCGATGACATGACGCTGTATGTGAGCAACGGTGCGGGACTGTGGGCCGGCTTCCCGGCACGCATCGGCGTGCCCTCGGAGATCACCCTGATCACCCTGCGCCGCGCACCCTGAGCCGTCTGCGGTCCGCGCCCGTCGTGCAGCGGGTCCACCGTGCCGTCACCCGCGTGGTGGCACCCTGCGCACGGACCGCAGACAGGGAAACGATGGTGGCGAAGGCGAACAGGCGATGAGTGCGACACAGCAGCGCTCGATGTGGGTCGCCGGCCTGTCCACCGTGGTGGAGTGGTACGACTTTACCCTGTACCTCTATTTCGCCACGGTGCTGTCGCGGGTGTTTTTCGGCGGCGGCGAACAGGCGATGCTGGTCACCCTTGCGGGATTTGCCGTGTCCTACCTGATGCGCCCGCTCGGCGCGCTGTGCTTCGGTCACCTCGGCGACCGCTTGGGGCGGCGCTGGATGCTGCTGGCCTCGATGGCGCTGATGGCTGCAGCCATGCTGGCCACCGCGCTGCTGCCTACCGCCGCGACGGCGGGCACGACGGCGGGTGTGCTGCTGCTGGTGCTGCGGTGCGTGATGGCATTCTCGGTGGGCGGTGAATACACGGGCGTAGTCGCCTATCTGCTGGAAAGCGCTCCGGCACGCCGGCGTGGACTGGTGACCTCGTTGGCCTCGGCGGCCAGCGAAGTGGGCGCGCTGCTGGCGGTGGCGATCTCCGCACTGACGGTCGCGCTGCTGCCGCAGGTACAACTGGACAGCTGGGGATGGCGCATTCCGTTCTTCGTCGGTGCTGCACTGGCGCTGGTCATCCTGATCGCGCGTTCGGGCATGCATGAATCGCCGGAGTTCGAGCGGCAGCGTCGCGAGGGCAGCATTCCTGCCACGCCGCTGCGCCACGTGCTGCGCCACCATCCGCAGGCGGTAGCGCGCACCTTCGCCATTTCCGCGCTGGGCTCGATCACCTACTACGTCGGCATCACCTATGTGCCCGCGTTCCTGCACGCACAGGGGCACGACGAGGGCGATGCCCTGTGGCTGTCGACGATCGCGGCGGTGGCCGTGATCGCCATCACTCCCTTGTGCGGTGCGTTGTCCGATCGCTTCGGCCGGCGCCCGCTGCTGTTGGGCCTGACGGTGCTGGCGGCGTTGCTGCCGCTGTCATTGTTCGGCTGGATGGCGCATACCACGCCGTTGGGTATCGCCGTGGCGGCGGTGCTGCTGGCCTGCGTGGCCGGTGGCGTGAGCGCGGTCGCGGCACCGGCCACGGCCGAGCAGTTTCCGGGCGAGGGCCGGGTAAGCGGGCTGGCACTGGGCGTGACCATGGCCACGGCGGTCTTCGGCGGTGCGACACCGTGGCTGGCGCAGTGGTGGGTGGAGCGCAGCGGCTGGGCGGCGGCACCGGGCGCGATGATCGCGCTGGTCGCATTGCTGGTGTTGCCGGTGCTGTGGACGCTGCCGGAAACGGCATCGACGCGGAAGACCCGCCCTGGCAAGCAGGGCGGATCCTAGCCGGTCACACCTTCAGCGTCTGCTCGATGTCGGCCAGCACGGCGGCGGCATCCACGCCAATGGCAATCGACTGCACCACGTGGCCGTCCCATACGCTGGGGCCGAATGCCAGGCCTTCAGGCTTGGGAATGGTCATGCCACGGGCGACGCCGTCGGTGGCCACGCGCACGCTTGCGCGCTCGAAGCGGAACAGCTCCGGGCGGGTGAGCGCGATGCAGGCGCAGCAATCGTGCACGACCATGCCCTTGTGGCCGGCCTGCAGGTAGAAGTCCACGTAATCCTGCGACAGCGCACGCACCAGTTCAGCATCGGCACCCCCGACCGCAGCCAGTTTGTCCAGGCCGTCACGGTCCATCTCGACGCGGGTGGTCACGTCCAGGCCGATCGCGGTGACCGGCCACTGTGCGGTGAACACCACGTCGGCGGCTTCCGCATCGCCCCAGATATTGGCCTCGGCGGCCGGGGTGATGTTGCCGTTGACGTGGAAGGCGCCCCCCATGATGACCACGCCACGCACCAGGCCGGCGATGTCCGGCGCCTGCTGCAGGGCCAGGGCCAGGTTGGTCATGCGGCCGACCGCGACCAGCGTGACCTCGCCTGGATGGGCCCGCACCAGATCGATGATCAGCTGGTGCGCAGGACGGGCGTCGGCGGTCACGTCCAGCTGTGCAGGCACCGGGTGATTGCCCAGGCCATTGTGGCCGTGGATGTGCACCGGCCAGGCTTCCGGCGTGGCATCGGGCTGCAGGGGACCCGCGGCGCCACGCGCGACCGGCGCAGTCAGCGCCCAGGCCTGCTTCAGGTACAGCGCGTTGTGGGTGGTGGACTCCACCGAGGCGTTGCCGAAGGTGGTGGTAACGCCGATCAGGTCGATCTGCGGATGCTTGTGCAGGTACAGCAGGGCCAGGGCGTCGTCGACGCCCGGGTCGGTATCGAAAATGACTTTCAGCATGTTGTTGTTCTTCTTCTTCCGTGTGGTGCGGGGGGCCCCGGCGGCCAGGAGGCAGGCCGGCGCGCGCTACATTGTCCCATCTTCATGACAGGCAGGGCCATTGGCGGGGCGGCGGGCCATAATGGCGTCGATATCCATGCCGGGAGACGCCTGGTGCTGATCGTGACCCTTCTGCTGGTCCTGCTGGTGCTGGGCCTGAATCTGCTGGCGAGCTGGGTCATTCTGCGTCGGCAGGAATTGTCGTCGGGCAACCGGGCCGCGCAGGTGCTGGTGATCTGGCTGCTGCCGCTGATCGGCGCGGTCGTCTGCCTGCTGGTGGCAGCCGCCGAGGGCCCGCTCGGACTGCAGGCACGCAGCCAGGACGGCGCGATCTGGGCCAGCGATGGCGCCCACGAGGGCAATGCCCCCTCTGCGGACTGTGGCAGCGACGGCGGCAGCTGCGGCGATTGACGCCACAGGAACAGGGTCAGCCACCGCCCGCAATGCGGGCCACGCCCGGCGGGGCGACAGCTCGCTCAGGCGCCGCCTTCGGTCGGCAGCGGCGCCGGTACGTTCAGCAGGCCCCCGGCCGCCACGTAGGCGGCCAGCGCCTGGCCCTGGCTGAGCAGGTGCCGTTCCATCGTGCGTTCTGCCGCGTCGGCATCACGGCGACGGAAGCACTCCATCAGCTCGCGGTGCTCGGCCAGCGACTGTGCCGTGCGTCCGGGCGTCAGCAGCTGCCGGCCGCGATGCATCTTCAGGATGCGGTGCAGGTCGTGGGTGATGCGGATCAGCCACGGATTGCCGGCATAGTGCTGCACGGTTTCGTGGATGAGGTAGTTGTTGCGGTAATACTCGGCGATGTTGCCGTCAGCCGCCGCCGCTTCCATCGCGGCATGCAGGGATTCCAGCTGGGCCACGCCCGCATCATCGATATGCCTGACCGCCTCATGCGCGCAGCGGCCCTCCAGCATGGCCATCACCGGGAACAGCTGGTTGAGGTCCTCCAGCGTCAGCCGGGTTACCCGGCTGCCGCGCCCGGCGTCGATCTGCACCAGGCCTTCGGCTGCCAGCAGCTTCAACGCCTCGCGCAGCGGGGTGCGGCTGATGCCCAGTTCACTGCACAGCGCAGGCTCGTCGATCCATTCGCCGGGGGGCAGGCGATAGTCATAGATGCGCTCACGCACATGTTCGGCGACCTCCTCGTACAGAGGGGCGCGCTTCTTCGGGGACCGTGGAGCAGGGGCGATGGCCATTGGCAGAGTGTACCCGCTGGCGGTAGTGCCGGCCGTCAGCCGGCACGACCGGTCATCGCCTACATCCAGCCCGGCACCACGAACACCAGCCAGGCCAGCAGCGGCCCCAATGCCACCACCAGGCCGCTGTAGACCAGGAAGCGGCGGAACAGCGTCTCGCGTTCTTCCTTCGCCGCCGATGCCACGACCAGTGCACCGTTGGTGGAGAAGGGGCTGACATCGACGATGGTGGACGACACTGCCAGTGCGCAGATCACGCCGGCTGCACCCAGGTGCCCCTGCATCAGGAACGGCACCGCCAGTGGAATCGTTGCGCCGAGCACCGCCGCGGATGATGCGAATGCGGAGACGATACCGCCGACGTAGCACACCAGCAGAGCGCCCAGCAGCGGAATGCCGATGTTGGAGACGCCGTTGCCGATGAAGTCGACCGCGCCCGCATGCTCCAGCACGCCGATATAGGTCACCACGCCACAGATCAACAGAACGGTCGACCAGCTGATGCCATCCACCGCACCCTTCTGGCTCTGCGGCGAGAGCAGTGCCAGCGCCACTGCGACGGTGATCGACACCAGGCCGACGTTGAGGTTGTAGATCAGTGCCGCCACGCCCAGGCCGAGCAGGCCGACCAGGGTGAACAACCGCTCCCGGGTCAGACCCACTGCATCCAGCGCCGCCGGATCGTTGCTCAGGGTGCCGCCGCCGGCCGCCACCAGCGCGCCATGGCCTTCGATGGCGAACTGCCGCGACGACGCCTGCGGACCACCGGCCATTGCCAGTTCCGCACCGCCCGCGGTAATCGAGCCACGTCGCATCAGCGCGATGCCGCCGAAGGCGAGGAAGCAGATGATCGCCATCATGAAGTTGAAGCCGAGGCTGGTCAGGAACACTGCCATCTCGGTGACCTCCAGCCCGGCCTTCTGCACCACGCCATTGGTGATGCTGCCGTACACGCTGATCGGCGAGAAGCCGCCGGCCTGCGCACCGTGGATGACCAGCAGGCCCATCATCAACGGGTTGATGTTGTACTGCTTGGCGAAGCGCAGCGCGACCGGACCGATGATCGCCACCGCTGCCGGGCCGAGGGCGCCGAAGGCGGTCAGCACCGCAGTGACCACGAACATCACCCACGGAATGGCCACGATGTGGCCGCGCACCGCGCGTACCGCCCAGTGAACCAGCAGGTCGATGGTGCCGTTCTTCTGCGCGATGGCGAACAGGTAGGTGATGCCGACCAGGGTCAGGAACAGATCGCCGGGAAAGCCGGCGAGGACTTCCTTGCCACCCATGCCGACCCAGACACCACCGATGATGAAGGCCAGTGCGAAGGCCACTGCGCCCATGTTGATCGGCAGTGCGGTGGCGACGATGAACATGATCACCAGACCGATGATCGTTGCGATTTGTGGACTCATGCGCCCTCCCAGACACGTGGCTCACGTACAGCGCGGATGGAGACCCGCCATCCCCGGGGTAAGGCGACGTACTGCAGTGTTGCGTGATACGTACTGCTCGAACCCGTTACTGCAGGCGCTGCAGCGCACTGCGGACCCATGCCGCAGCGCCATGCAGGCTCTGGAACTCTTCCACCGCGCGGAACTCGCAGCAGGGATAGGACGGCGCGACCATGCGTGCGAGCGCATTGCCCGGGCCCAGCTGCAGGAACACCCGCGCGCCGCGCTCGAAGGCCTGCCGCATCACCTGTGCCCACTCGATGGTCTGTGCCAGCTGTGCCGACAGGCTGTGCACCGCCGTTGCGGCATCGCGCACGGGCCGTGCATCGACGCCCGCCAGCAGCGGCAGGCGGGGTGCCCGCATGCCCGAGCGCTCCAGCGCGGCGGCGAAGGGCGCCACCGCAGCCGCCAGCAGGGGCGTGTGGGCAGCGACGTGGACCGGCAACGGACGCACCTGCGCACCGAGCGCGTGCGCCGCATCGGCCAGCGGCTGCAGGGTGTGCCGGATGCCTCCCACAATGAAGTGATCCTCGCCGTTGACGATGGCGATGTGGGTACCCTGCGCATCGCACAGCGCTTGCAACGTCGTACGATCCAGGCCCAGCACCGCCAGCATGCCGGCGCCTGCCGCGCTGGCACCGTCCATCAGATGCGCGCGCTGTGCCGACAGGGCCAGGCAGCTGCCAGCGTCGAAGGTGCCGGCAATGGCATGCGCCGCCAGTTCGCCGATGCTGTAGCCGGCCACCACGGTCGGCACCGGCAATGCATCGCGCAGGGCGTGCCACTGCGCCAGACTGGCCGCGCACAGCAGCGGTTGTGCCTGCGCATTGTCGAACCGGTCCTCGGCCGCAGCAGCGGTGAACACGTCGCGCTGCAGCACCTCGCTGGCGGCGAGCAGCACGCCATGCGCGGCGTTGTTGCCGCGCACGTGATCGAACATCGCAGCATGCTGGGCACCTTGTCCCGGACAGAGCAGGGCCAGCATCACGCCTGCTCCTGCAACAGCAGGAAGACGCTGCAGGCCAGCAGATCGGCGCTGCCACCCGGGCTGAGCCGGCGTGCGACGAAGGCATCGCCGATGTCCTGCAGGCGGGGTTGCCAGCCGGCGGCAAAGGCACCGCCGGCGTCGAGGAATCCGCGTGCCTGCTGCTGGGCCCAGCGCAGTCCGGCAACACCGCCCCGATGCAGCAGGTTCAGATCCTCGACCTCTGCGACCAGATGCATCAGGGTATGGGCCAGTGCAGCTTCGCGTGGCAGCCCTGCGCCCAGCGCATGGCGCAGTGCCGGCAGGGCCAGCCCACGCAGCAGCGGATATCCAGCGGCCGCCTGCTCGCGTACGCCGGGCACGCCGTGACGGGCGCGCGCGCGCTGCCCCGGACTGTTCACATCCAGGGGCGAGGTGGCGAAGGCGTCCGCCCATTGGCAGACCGCCTGGCATACCTGTTCACCTGTCACGGCTCGGCCCAGACGCGTGCGGCACGAGGCTGACGCTGCCACCAGCAAGCCCAGGCTGAAGATCGCTCCGCGGTGGGTGTTGACGCCGCCGGTGGCGCGCAGCATCGCCGCTTCGGCGGCCAGGCCGTGGTCGCGCAGCCGATGGAACGGCGCTTCCGCGGCGCCATCGCGGGCAACCGCAGTGAAATAGTGGCGCAGGGCAAACAGGCTGCGCAGGAACGTACCGGCATCCATGTCGTCATGGCTGCCGCTGTCGAACGGCGTGACCAAGCCGGGCTTGGGCGCACAGGCCAGCTCGGCCTGCAGCGCGGCGATCGCCATGCGGCCTAGGCGTGCACTGTCGGGCGCGGTGCTGCGGCCGGCAAGGCGCGGCGCGACGGCGTTCATGCGGCCACCCCGCTGCCCTCGAATAGACGGTGGCGTGCTTCCAGGGCTGCGCCGTCAAGGCGTTTGACCAGCAGTTGACGGCTGCTGCCGGCGTACTCGCGCCAGTTCACCGCAGCGCCACGGGCCAGGCACAGCTCGCCGTCGACCCGCTGCGGATGCTGCGCTTCCCACGCCCGCAGCCGAGTCACCAGCGCATCGGCCCGTGCCGCATCCGGGACCTCCCAGAGCAGGTCGATATCGGAACGGTCATGCACATAGGGCAGGCCAGTAACGTGCTGCCAGGCGAATGCGCCGAACACACGGGCCGGCGCGAGCGTGGTGAGAGCGTGCAACGGTGCCTGCCAGGCGGGGCATACGCCTGCCGCGAGGATGTCGCTCAGTGCCGGCGGCGCCTGCCGACGCTGTACATCCTGCAGCGGCACCCGCAGTGCAAGCCGCTGTTTGCCTTCGCCCGGTGGCAACGGCACACCCAGCCGCAGGCGGGAATCGGGGTCGTCTGCCGCGCGTCGCGCGACCATTGCGGGCAATCCCTGCGCGAACCATGCGGCGAGCCGCGGTTCCTGCGCAGCCACATCGGCCCGCCAGTCGGCGTGGGCCGACAACCAGACCAGCGTGTGGCGGGCCAGACGCTCAGGCATCGCCGTTGGCCACCGCGCCCGCGACGGCAGCCGCCTGCAGGCGGCCCCCCCGTTCGGCACCCAGTGCGGCACGGTGGTCGCCGTCGGCCGGCGCGCGCAGGGCATCCAGCAAGGCCTGCGCCAGCTCGCCCGACCACAGCGACCGTACCGCACCCATGGCCACGTAGTTTTCCACCCCGGGTGCGAACACCGGCGAAGTCAGGCTCAGCGCCTGCAGCTTTTCCAGCGGTTGCTTGGTCACGCGAGCCATCGCCCGCAGGTCCATCACCCGAACCTGGGCATCCGGCAGCGCATGAATGGTGTCCGCCATCAGGCCGAACGAGAGGAAGCCACCGCTGACCGACTCGCCATGGACCAGGGTCACCAGCCGTGCGCCGCGTCGCCGCGCGACGTCCAGGCATTGCGCGAGGTGGGCGAAGTAACCGTTGATGCCGAGCAGTTCGTCGCGGCGCGAAAGGCGTTGGCCTGCGGTATCCACCAGCATCACGATCGGTCGCTGCGGATGTGCGGCGGTGCTGGCGAGTACTGTTGCCGCCAGTGCCAGCGCATGATCGACACCGACTTCCAGCTTGTCAGTGGTGCCGATGACCGTGACCTCGCCATCTTCGGTACTGGCGCTTCCCGTCAGCACGGAATCGTGCACGGTTACGTCGTGGCCGCGCGGGAACAGCGCGTCAAGCAGGGGCTGCAGCGGCGCGGTCATGGCAGTTTCCTGTGGGCGGTGGCGGCGAGGAACGCGTCGGTGTCCAGCAGCGGCAGGCGCTCGGGATCATCGATTCCCTGGCGTGCCCAGATCTCCAGACCATCGCGGCAGTCCCCCCAGGCCTCTGCCCGGGCCTGCAGGGCGGCATGTCGCTGCTGCAGCGCGGCCAGCGCGGCATCGGCGTCTGCGCTGGCGGCGTCTGGCTGCAGCGCCTCGAATGCGGCCTGGGCGAATGCGTCGATGGCATCGGGAACCAGAACCTGCGCCTGGTCGATGAGGTAGCGGTGCTTGCCGCCTGTCACCCGCCATACGAGGGCACGGTCACGCGAGTCGAACTCCTCTACGCCGCGCACGGTCTCGATCACTTCCGGCCCGGACAGCGACAGTCGCCCTTCCTCGGACATGATCACCGTGGTGCAGCAGCGGGCGACGATGCCCATGCCGCCGAAGGCGCCGTTGCCGCTGCCGATGAGGGCCACCACCGGCACGCCGGTGGCGCGCGCGTCCAGGGTCGCGCGCATGATCTCGGAGATGGCGATCAGGCCCGCATTGGCTTCATGCAGGCGCACGCCGCCGGTGTCGAGCAGCAGCAGCACACCGTCGGGCCTGTGTTGCGCGGCCCGGCGCAGCAGGCCGGTCAGCTTGGCGCCATGCACTTCGCCGACACCGCCCCCCATGAATTCGCCCTGCTGTGCAGCAATCAGCACACGCCTGCCACGCAGCGAGGCCGCACCGACCACGATGCCATCGTCGAACGCGGCGGGTTGGTCCAGCTGTGCCAAGTGCGGGCTCATGGCGCGCCGGGCCGGCCCGAGATACTCGGTGAACGATCCGGCATCGACCAGCCCGGCGATACGGGCACGGGCATCGGCCTCGTGGTAGCTGCGTCGTGGCATCGGATTCATCGCGGTTCTCCGGCGAGCAGTGTCTCCACCGCCTGGTCCAGGCGCAGGCTGACCACCGCCGGGGTGGCACCGGCATCGTTGATCGATACGCGCACGTCGCGCAGCGGATGCCGCCGGGCGAAATCACCGATGACCGCCTGCCAGATCGTGCCGAAGCCCTGCGCGGCGGTGACGACATGTACGGTCATTGCGCCGTCCTGCGCGGCAGGTTCCAGCAGGACTTCCAGATTGCCGGACGCCAGCACGCCCACCAGCACTGCGTCGTGCGGGAACCGCACCGGGGTTCTTCCGTCGAATCGATAGTCGAGGGTTTCCATCGCGTGCCCCTTACCAGTTGCGGAAGCGCTTGGGCGGGTCGTAGAGACCGCCGGACCAGCGCACCAGGTCTTTCACCGAGCGCGCGGCCAGCAGGTCACGACTGGCGTCGCGCACCGAAATGCCGAGATCTTCCGGTCGCCGGATCACGCCCCGGTCGCGCAGGTTCTCCACCATCGCGCGATCGCGGCCCAGGCCGACCGTGGTGTAACCGGCCACGCCGCGGATCGCCTGTTCGCGCTCCTCCGCGGTGCGGCACAGCAGCAGGTTGGCGATGCCTTCCTCGGTCAGCACATGGCTCACGTCATCGCCGTAGATCATCACCGGTGGCAGTGGCATGCCAGCGCGTTCGGCCAGCGCCCACGCATCGAGGCGGTCAACGAACGCGGGTGCCATGTGTTCGCGGAAGGTCTCCACCATCTGTACCACCAGCTTGCGCCCGCGTGGCATCTCACCCGGGCGTGCGGCCTGCTGGCCGGCCTTGATCCAGGCGTCGCTGGCATGACGGCGGCCGCGCGCATCCGAGCCCATGTTCGGCGCGCCACCGAAGCCGGCGATGCGGTCGCGGGTGGCGGTGGAGCTGTTGCCCTGCAGGTCGACCTGCAGCGTCGAGCCGATGAACATGTCGCACGCATACAGGCCGGCGGTCTGCGAGAACGCGCGGTTGGAGCGCATCGAGCCATCGGCGCCGGTGAAGAACACATCACCGCGCGCGGCGATGTACTTCTCCATGCCCAGTTCCGAACCGAACGAGTGCACGGACTTCACGAAACCCGACTCGATCGCGGGAATCAGCGCCGGATGCGGATTGAGCGCCCAGTGCTGGCAGATCTTGCCCTTCAGGCCCAGCGATTCGGCATAGGTCGGCAGCAGCAGTTCGATCGCGGCCGTGTCGAAGCCGATGCCGTGATTGAGCCGGTTCACACCGTATTCGGCGTAGATGCCCTTGATCGCCATCATCGCCATCAGCACCTGGATCTCGGAGATCTGTGCCGGGTCGCGGGTGAACAGGGGTTCGATGTGGTTCGGGCGCGGTGCCTGCACAACGAAGTTGACCCAGTCGGCGGGGATATCGACGCGGGGGAGGGTGTCGACGATCTCGTTGACCTGGGCGATGACGATGCCCCCACGGAAGGCGGTCGCCTCGACGATCACCGGCGTGTCTTCGGTGTTCGGCCCGGTGTAGAGGTTGCCGTCGCGGTCGGCGGCCTGCGCTGCGACCAGGGCCACGCGCGGCGTGAGGTCGATGAAGTAGCGGCCGAACAGTTCCAGGTAGGTGTGGATGGCCCCGATCTGGATCCGCCCTTCGGCCACCAGGTTGGCCAGTCGCACCGATTGCGGGCCTGAGAAGGAAAAGTCCAGCTTCGAGGCAATGCCCCGCTCGAACACGTCCAGATGCGAGGGCAGCGACAGCACCGACTGCACCATGTGCAGATCATGCACGCGGGCGGGGTCCAGCCCGGCAAGGCATTCGGCCAGGAAGTCGGCCTGCTTCTGGTTGTTGCCCTCGAGGCAGACCTTGTCGCCGGGTTCAAGCAGGGCGTGCAGCAGCTCGCCCACATCGTCGGCGGCCACTGCACGGCCTCTGCTCCAGGGCGCAGCCCGCTGCAGACGTGCCTGGCGGCTGCGTTCCAGCGTGTCCCAGCTCGGGTTCATCGACCGGCTTCCGATTGGCGTTGAGATAATTACGCCATAATTACGGAAGGCGACGCAACCTGCAGCGCAGCAAAAAGAAGGGCCCGCCAATGGCGGGCCCATTCAGGTTGCAGGCTTTCAGCCGGTCGTTCTCAGAACTTCCAGCGCAGGCTGGCGGCGACGAATCGCGGTTCGCCGTAGTTGTTGTAGTCCAGGTTCGCCCAGTAGGTCTTGTCCAGCGCGTTGCGCACGCTCAGCGTTGCCGTCCAGTTGTCGCTGATGCGGTAGTTGGCGTTGAACTGCACGAGCGTGTAGGCCGGCTGGTTCACGGTTACCGTGCCGCCCAGCGGGTAGGGGATGTTGTAGCCCTGCACCTTGCTCTGCCATTGCACGCCGGCGCCCAGGCTCAGGCGTTCCAGCGCACCGCGCAGGCGCACCTGCGTGTTGAGCTGCAGCAGGTCTTCGGGCGGGTTGGCGTACAGCAGGTCGGTGGCGGCGCGGGTCACTTTGACATGGGTGAAGCCGGCGTTGACCGTCCAGCCCGGCAGGATCTCGCCGTTGACGTCCATTTCCCAGCCACGCGACTTGGTGCCGTTGACGCCGATGTAGGCCGAGGTGCCATCGCTGAGCGAGCCTTCCGGCACTCCCATGTCGCGCACGGCATAGTTGTCCTGCTTGGCCTCGAACACAGCGGCGTTGGCGGTCAGTCGCCCATCGAACCACTGCGTCTTGATGCCCGCTTCCAGATTCGAGCCCTGCACCGGCGCCAGCAGGTTCTCGTTGCGGTCCTTGAAGTTCTGCGGGTTGAAGATCTCGGTGTAGCTGGCATAGACCGAGAACTGCGGCGTGACGTCGTAGACCAGTCCCACGTACGGGGTCACTTCATCACTGACCTTGTAGGCCCCGCTGGTCCCGGTATACGCACCGGCCACGCTGTAGGAGCGGCTGAGGGTTTCCCAGCGGCTCAGGCGCGCACCCGCGATCAACGACAGCGGATCGGCCAGGCGCAGGCGCGCGGCCAGGTAGACGCCGCTCTGCGTGGTCTTCTGCACGCGGCGCGCGCCGGTACGGGTGTAGGTCACCTCGGAGATGTCGCCGTTCCAGTCGTACACGTTGGGGATGTAGTAGCAGCGTTCGCGGCCGCAGGTGGCCCAGTCGCGCGGGTAGTTCAGGGCAACAGTGTGGGTGGTGCCTTCCAGGTCGGACCACTGGGCACCCAGGGTGACGTCATGCTCGCGGCCGAACAGCGGGAACGTGCCTGTCAGGTAGGCATCGATGTTGCGGCGGGTGTCCTCGGAGTCGCCAGCGGCAGTGCGCAGGTAGATGCCCGCACCGGTGGCCGGATCGGGATTGCCGGTGCCGTACAGGCGCATGTTCTGCACATTGCCACGGGTGTGGGCGGTGTTGATCTTCAGCAGCCAGTCCTCGCCGAAGCGCTGCTCCAGGTTGGCGAACACCGTGCTGGTCTCGCGCTGCCAGTAGCTCCATTTCGGTGCCAGGTTGGTCGAGCGCGGCAGGTGCGCGAAGTCGCCGCGGCTGTCGAAGAACGGCACGGTACCCCAGGTCGAACCGACCGGGTTGTTGTCCTGGGTCTGGTAGCCGAGGGTGACCGTGGTGCTGTCGGTCAGGTCGCCCTCCAGCACCGCCATGCCGGCCATCTTGTTCTCCTTGTAGCGGTCGTAATAGAAATCACGATCGGTATAGGCGGCGACCACGCGGCTGCGGAACCGGCCATCTGCGGTCAGCGGCGCGGTGACGTCGGCCTCCATGCGCCGGTAGTCCCAGCTGCCGGCGCTCACCGAGAACGAGGCGTCGAAGTCCTTGCCGGGGCGCTTGCGCAGCAGGTTGACCGTGGCCGAAGGCACCCCCGCGCCGCTGAGCAGGCCGTTGGCACCGCGGATCACTTCGATGCGGTCATAGAAGGCGGTGTCGTATTCCTGGTTGGTGGAGCCGCTGTAGGTCGGAATGCCATCGATCTGGAAGTCCGTGATGGCAAAGCCGCGGGCGTAGTACAGCGGGCGCTGGGTGTCATAGAAGGACACGCTGACGCCGGTGACGTTGCGCAGCACGTCGTTGATGCTGAACAGCGATTCGTCCTGCAGGCGCTGCAGGCTGATGGCCGTGGCCGACTGCGGCGTTTCCTGCAGGGTGATCGGCAGGCGGGTGCTGCTTGAGGGCGGCGCAGCCTGGTCGGCGCGCACGCTGACGCGGTCCAGGGTCTTGGCATCGGCTGCGGCATCGCCGGCGGCGAACGCTGACGGGGTCGACAGGGCCAGGGATGCGAGCAGCGCGGCCGGCAGCAGCGCGCGACGGAGCGGGCGGGTAGGGGAGTGCAGGGACATCTTGGTGGGCTCGATGCGGGAGAGTCGGAAGGGCGGCAACAGCCGGGCGGTACCCGGGGCGGCGGCTTCGGGCTGGGTCAGGTCCGTCTGGTGAGCGCGGGCGGTCCGCGCGAGGCGCAAATGTAAATCGTTCTTAACAACATTACAATTCGCCCGGGCTGGTCGATGCCTGGGACACGCACCGCGAGCCCCGGCAGAGCCGAGCTCCCTGAATGCGAACGGCCACCCGAAGGTGGCCGTCCGTAGGTGTCATCGAAGACCCGGGCTCAGAGCGCCTGCAGTTCCTCGTTGGCGTTGCGCTTTTCCTTGCCCGGCGTCGGCGTCGGCGTCGGCGTCGGCGGTGTGGCCGGTGCAGCCGTGGCATCGGCCGGCACTTCCAGGTAGGGCAGCTTCAGGGTCTGGCTGGTCATCGAACGGATCTCGTTGACCAGTGCCGCACTGTCGTTGAGCTTGCGCCCGTAGGAGGGCACGATCTCACGCAGGCGGGCTTCCCAGCCGGCCTTCATCTGCTCGGGGAAGGCCTTGGCCATCAGATCCAGCATGATCGGCGGCGACGTCGAGGCACCGGGCGAAGCGCCCAGCAGCGCAGCGATGGTGTGGTCCTTGTCGGTCACGATCTCGGTACCGAACTGCAGCACCGCACCCTTCAACGGGTCGCGCTTGATGATCTGCACGCGCTGGCCTGCGGTGACCAGCTTCCAGTCGCCCGGCTTGGCATTGGGGAAGTACTTGACCAGTTCGGCCTGGCGGTCGGCATCATTCAGCCGCGCCTGGCTCATCAGGTACTGCACCAGGTCCAGGTTGTCCTTGCCCACTTCCAGCATCGGCGCAACGTTGTTGTGGGTCACCGACGAGTACAGGTCCCACCACGAGCCGTGCTTGAGGAACTTGGTGCTGTACAGCGCGAACGGTCCGAACAGGACCACCGGCTTGCCGTCCAGCTTGCGCGCATCCAGGTGCGGCACCGACATCGGCGGCGAACCGGTCTCGGCCATGCCATAGGCCTTGACGCCATGGCGCGAGGTCACGTCCTGGCCCTGGAAGGCGAGGAACTGGCCGCCCACCGGGAAGCCGGCGTAGTCCTTTGACTCGGGAATGCCTGACATCTGCAGCAGCTTCAGCGCGGCGCCGCCGGCACCGATGAACACGAAGCGGGCGTGGGTGGTGCTCTCGGTGCCGGCCTTGAGGTCCTTCACCGTGACGTTCCAGCTCTTGTCCGCGTTCTGCCGCAGTGCCGAGACTTCGTGGTTCAGGTGCAGGCTGAAGTTCGGACTGCGCTGCAGGCCGGCGGTCAACTGGCGGGTGATCACGCCGAAGTTGACGTCGGTACCCAGTGGCATCCAGGTCGCAGCGACCTTCTGCTTCGGATCGCGGCCTTCCATCATCAGCGGAGCCCACTGCCGGATCTGTGCCGGGTCTTCCGAGTACTGCATGCCGTAGAACAGCGGGTTCTTCACCAGCGCCTGCTGGCGCTTATGCAGGTAGGCGATGTTGTCATCGCCCCAGACGAAGCTCATGTGCGGCGTGGGGTTGATGAAGTCGCTGGGCTCGCTGAGCCGGCCTTCCTTCACCTGGTGCGACCAGAACTGGCGCGAGACCTCGAACGATTCGGCGATGCCGACCGCACGCTTGGTCTCGATGCTGCCGTCGGGCAGTTCCGGGGTGTAGTTCAGCTCGGCGAATGCCGAGTGGCCGGTGCCGGCGTTGTTCCAGCCGTCGGAGCTTTCACCGGCGACGCCGTCGAGGCGTTCATAGACCTGGATGTTCCAGTCCGGCTGCAGTTCCTGCAGGTAGGTGGCCAGGGTGATGCTCATGATGCCGGCGCCGACCAGCACAACGTCGACAGGCTTGTCGTTGCTGGCGGCGGGTACGGAGCGCTGGGTCAGCGGCCAGTACAGGAACACGGCGGCAGCCAGCAGGAACAGCACGAGCAGGGCGAGCAGGGCCTTGCCAAATTTCTTCATGGGGGCGGGATCGTTGGCGGAGGGGAGGAGATCAGGATGCGCGCTGGGCAGGGGAAGGGCGTGAAGAAACAACGCCTTGCAGCATCCTTGCAGAGGATTCTACCCGGAACGGGTCCGGTTTTTGTGCAATGCATCATCCTGCCGGCGGTCGCTCCGGGGTAGACTTATCGGCTGATTCCAGAACGACCACCGGCCACGGAGGGGCCGCGCAACGATGTCACGGATGCTGATCGTGGTGGGTGACGCCCTGCAGACGGGCGGTTCGGTCCTTACAGGTTCCCCGCATACCGATATCGAAGGGCGCGCCGTGGCGCGTGTCGGCGACCGTGTCATCTGTGCACGCCATGGTCCGGGTTCGATCGTTTCCGGCGATGCCACCCTGGTCATCGATGGCCAGCCGGTCGCCCGCGATGGCGACAGGGCCAGCTGCGGTTGCGCACTGGTATCGGGCAAGCAGCAGCGCGCCCACGTGGTGGCCGGCGGTGGAGGGCGCGCAGGTGCAGGCGCCGGAGTGGCGGCGATCGCAGCGATCGTCGCGCCGTTGTTGAAGCCGACCCTGCAGACACCCCCCTTCGCAGCGCCCGGCACCGCCGTGCGCGACGAGGACGCGCCGCAGTGCTGGGTGGCGGACCATGATGCGCAGATCGACCGTGACGTGGACGGGCGCTACTACGAAGCCTATGACGTCAATGGCGACAAGCATGACTATCCTTTCCAGGTCAGCTACCGCATCGATGTTCCGCTGCAGGCCCAGGGCGAGGTGGTGGTGTCGATCAAGGTGCAGGTGGTGCCCAAGCCCGGCGTCACCGCTGCCGAGGTGGCGGCGGTCAAGGCGCGCATGGAGCGCGGCATCGATCAGTTCTGGAACGGCCGGTTCACGCTGGACGTCCATGATCCCGCGTGCGGCACCCGCAGCTTCCCGATCCGCTACGAGGTGCGGTGGGTGCAGGGCGGCAGCGACTACAGGCTGATCGTTCATCGCACCTATGACCGGGAGCAGGTGGAATTCCCGGATATCGATGTCTCCGTGTCGACCACGGCCTGGACCTTCGCCCACGAGTTCGCCCACACCCTGGGCGTGCCGGACGAGTATTCGTATAACGACCCGGACGAAGAGACCGTGCGTTACGTCCAGCCCGATGGCACTCTGGATCCGGAGGTGCTGGTTGCCGTTCCGGATTCCCGTGAGCTGACCGATCCGGCGGCGACCATCATGAATTCCGTGGACTGCGCGGTGACCCGGCCGCGTCATGCCTGGAACATCGCGCGGGAAGTACGTGAACTGCTGAGCCGGGAAATCGGCCGGGAGATAACATGCACCGTCAAGTGATTTCGTTGATTGCCACTTTTGCCGCTGCCGCAGCGCTGCCGGCCCACAGCAAGGAGCTTCCTCCCATGATCGAACTTCATGCGCGCTGCGTGGACGATGCCCAGTGCCGTTTCCGCGGCGACACCCTCAACGTCGAACTGGAACTGCGCAACAGCGGCAGCGAGCCTGTGTCGCTGCCGCTGGAGTACATCCGCAGCCGTGGCCCGTCGGTCAGGGTGAAGGACAACCACTCCGAGAAGACCACGGCGTTGCGCAGCGGCATGGCCGCGGCCGCGCTGCGGCAGCAGATGCAGGAGCTGCGCGCGGGCCAGTCCCTGCGCATCGGTTTCCCGATCAAGCCGCAGGAGCTGACACGCTTCGCCCTGCGCCCGATGGATGTGACCCTGCAGTTCTCGATCAATCTGACGCCAGGTTCCACCGGCGCCGAGGCGCAGGTGGTCCAGGCGCAGCTGCACGTGGTCGACGTCGACTGACCGCAGCGGCCAGCACTCCGCTTGGGGTCAACGCAGTTCGAGAATCTCGTCGCCGGTTTCGTCGATCTCGCCCGTCGGGCACCAGCCGAGATGGCGGTAGAAGCCATGCGAGCGCGAGCGCGGGTCGGCCGAGCACGCAAGGAACAGCCGGTGGTGACCGGCATCCCGGGCCAGGCTGACCACATCCTGCAGCAGACGTCGGCCGATGCCCAGATTCTCGTACTCCGGCAGCAGGGCCAGAACCAGCACCTCGCCGCTTTCGCGGTCGGCAAACCCGTAGCCGGCCATGCGCTCGCCGTCGCAGGCGATGCGTCCGATGAAATCTCCGTTGCAGATGCCTTCGGCCCAGCTCTGCGTCGTGATGCCCAGCTCGGCCAGCTGCGCTGCACTGAAGGCATTCTCGCGGGTACGCCCGCGCAGGTCGATGCAGGCGGCGGCATCGTCGGGGTGGGCATCGCGGTAACGGATGGTCATGGCACCTCCTTGTGACCGGGCGCTGAAGGAACTGCCCGTCTCGTTCAATCGTTGCCGATTGTGAAGTATTCGGCGGTGAAATAGCCGATCTGGTAGAGCAGGGTGGCAGCAGCCAGTCGCAGCTGTGCCCGGCTGGAGTGCAGTTTCCAGCCCAGCAGGACCACCAGCAGCATCAGCAGAGTGTGGACCGGATACGCCGCGCCCAGCAGATGCCACCGGCTTGTGCCCTTGATCGCGGTGTCCACCAGATCCAGCAGCGTCAGCGCGCCGATCACGCCGAATATCCAGCGTCTGCGCTGCATCAGGTAATTGCCGTAGCTGCCGTAGTCGCGCAGGTCATCCGGGAACAACAGGGCGCAGAGCAGGAACCAGGTCGCGCAGTAGCAGATCACGAACAGATAGGTCTCGAACGTCCACCGGTGGACTTCGATCAGGCGGAACTCCCACCACCAGAAGGTGACCAGCGACACCAGCGTCCATGCCACCCAGCACAGATGGAGTGCCGAGCAGCCGCGTCGCTGCGGATGCTCGATGATCTGCGCAATCCCTTTCAGCAGGGTCGTGATCGACAGGCCCAGGATGATGCCCATCACCACGCGGATATGCAGGAACAGCGGATCGGTCTGCATCGGCCCGTCCTGTCATCGGATTCCGCACAGTAGAGGCATGCCCGCTGTGGAGGGGATGCATACGGTGTCAGCGCCTGCGCCGCACCAGCGTCGAGGATGCCTCCAGCACCGCGCGGGTCAGCAGGGCCATGGTCTGTACATCGCCCTTCCAGTGCTGCCAGTACAGCGGCACGTCCTCCCACGCGCGCTGTCGCACGTAGACCAGGCGGCCGGCATCCAGGTGCCGCTTGACCAGCGGCAGGGGGTTCATGGTCCAGCCCATGCCGCCCAGGTTGGCCTGCACGAAGGCACGGGTGGAGGGAATCCACCAGGTCGGCGCGGTGCTGGGCAGGTCGTCGCCGGCCATGCGCCGGGCAAAGCGCGACTGCATTTCGTCCTTGCGGTTGAACACCAGTACCGGTGCCTGTGCCAGCGCCTGCGCGGTCACGCCCTTGGCGAAGTGCCGTTCGCGGAACTCCGGCGTGCAGGTGGCCGCGTAACGGATGCTGCCGAGTGCATGGATCTGGCAGCCCTGCACCGGCTCGTCCAGGGTGGTCACCGCGCCGAGCACCGTGCCTTGCCGCAGCAGCTCCACGGTATGGTCCTGGTCTTCCACGCGCAGGTCGAGCGTGGTGCCGGTACCCAGTGCGAACTGCTGCGCCGCCTGCGGAAACCAGGTTTCCAGGCTGTCGTGGTTCACCGCCACCGGAATGCTGGCCTGGGGCAGATCCTCATCGGCCAGGCCCATCCGGTGCAGGGCGTCATGCTCGAGCAGGGCCGTCTGCTCGGCCAGCTGCACCAGCACCTGGCCTTCGGCGGTGGCAGTGGCGGGGGCGCCACGCTTCACCAGAAGGCGTCCGACACGATCCTCCAGCGCCTTGACCCGCTGCGAGATGGCCGAGGGGGTGACATTCAGCGACTGCGCCGCGCGATCAAAGCTGCCTTCGCGGATCACGGCGGCGAGCGCGCGCAGCTGGGCATGGTCGATGCGCATGGTATTAAGTTCCGCTAATGTTGGTTTAGGAAGTTTAGCTCGTCTTTTCTATGTTGCGGCGCGACAATGGCGCCCGTACCCGGTGCTGTCCGCCTTCGCGAGGCACCGTCCCCCCAGCAAGACAAGGCAGTGAATCCCATGTTTTCGGTCATCTCCGCCGGCACCGGCCTCGGTGCCTGGTTCTCTGGTGCAGCCACCGGCATCGGCCTGTTCGCCGTGGTCGGTGCCCAGAGCGCCTTCATCCTGCGCCAGGGCATCCTGCGCAAGCACATCGTGCCGGTGGTCGCCACCTGCGCGGCCATCGATGCGTTCTTCATCTTCGCCAGCGTGGCCGGCCTGCGCACGTTGACCTCGGCGCTGCCGTGGCTGACCTCGGCCGTGCTGTGGACCGGCGTGGCTTTCCTGGCCTGGTACGCGATGAAGTCGGCGCGCCGCGCCATTGCCGGTGGCGGTGGCATGGGTGAAGCCGACAGCGACGACGGCAGCCGCCGCGCGGTGCTGATGGCGGCGGTCGGCTTTTCGCTGATCAACCCGCACTTCTGGCTGGACATGATGGTCATCGGCTCCATTGCCGAGAACTTCGGCCACGCACGCATGGCCTTCGCGGCCGGCGTGGTCACCGCGAGCTGCCTGTGGCTGACCGCGCAGGGCCTCGGTGCACGCCTGCTGGCGCCGCTGTTCACCAAGCCCAGCACCTGGCGTGTGCTTGACGGCACCATCGCGGTGATCCTCAGCATCCTGGCCCTCACCCTGGCGGTGCGCGGGGTCCACTGACCCGGCGCACGCCCCCGAACCCACGTCCTGACTCTCTCTCCAAGGCAGTGGCAACGACGGCACCGGCAACGGTGCCGTCGTCTTTTCCGGCTCTGGCGGGACAGACGGCGCCTGCCTAGAATCCGTGTACAGGACAAGGTGTCCATCGGAGCAGGGGGAAGGATGCGCAGGACGATGTTGACGGCCGCACTGGTCGTCGTGGGTAGCGTTGCCGCGGGCAGCGCATGGGCGGTGGATCTGACGCAGTTCCTGCGCCAGGAGACCTTCACCGACATCAAGATATCGCCGGGGGGCGAGTATGTCGCTGCCACCGTGCCGATGGAGGACAGCACCGCGATCGCGGTGATGCGGCTGGCCGACAAGCAGCTCGTGGGCAGCTTCCGCCCGCCGCAGAAGAATCACGCCTACGAATTCGACTGGGTCAGCAACGAACGGCTGTTGATCGGCCTGGCCGAGAAGTGGGGCGCGCTGGATAAGCCCAATCCCACCGGCGAGCTCTACGCCATCGATGCCAACGGCAATCGCGGCGAGCTGCTGGTCGGTTACCGCGTCGAAAGCAAGGGCCCGGGTACCCGCATCCAGCCGAAGAAAGTCGAGGCGGTCGCGGCGTTCCTGGCCGATGATCTGCCCGGCGACGAACGCAACGTGCTGGTGACGGTATGGCCGTTCGCGGAGGATCCGTTCACCCGCGTCGAACGCATGGACGTGGCCAGCGGCAGGCGTGTGCGCATGGCCTCCTCGCCGGTGCGGCGCGGTGAGTTCACCACCGATGGCCAGGGCGAAGTCCGTTTCGTCCACGGGTCCGGCAGCGACAATGTCAACAAGCTGTACTACCGCGAGCGATCGGGCGACAGCTGGAAGATGATCAACGATGAGGCGGTGAGCACGCGCATCGAGACCGCGATCGGCTTCTCCGCCGATGGCAGCCTGGCGTACCTGCAGGCCGAGCAGGCGCAGGGGCCGGATGCCATCGTCAGCTGGAATCCGCAGACCGGCGAGCGCGCTGTCGTGCTGCGCGACGAGGTGGTCGATCCGTACCGCATCATCCGCCGGCCCGGCACCCATGTGCCGGTGGGCGCCCTGTTTATGGGCGACACACCACGGACCCGGTTCTTCGACGAGAAGTCGCCGGAGGCGCGCCTGTACCGCAGCCTGGAGGCGGCCTTCGGGGGGCCGGTCTACATCACCTCCAGTACCCGGGATGGCCGCGTGGTGCTGGTGGAGACCTGGTCAGGCACCAATCCCGGCGACTTCTATGTGTACGACACGGAGGCCCGCAAGGCTGATCACCTGATCAGCCGCAGCGACTGGATCGACATCGATCGCAGTGCAACGGTGCGTCCGGTGGCACTCAAGGCGCGCGACGGATTGCCGCTGCACGGCTTCCTCACCGTGCCCTCCGGCAGCGACGGACGCAACCTGCCGATGGTGGTGATGCCGCACGGTGGGCCGTTCCACGTGTTCGACAATGGCCAGTACGACCGCGAGACGCAGATATTGGCCGCTGCCGGCTACGCCGTGCTGCAGGTCAACTTCCGTGGCTCGGGGAACTATGGCCGTGCGCATGCCCAGGCCGGCGCCCAGCAATGGGGCGCCGCGATGCAGGATGACGTCACCGACGCCACCCGCTGGGCGATCGCGCAGGGGATCGCCGATGCCAGACGCATCTGCATCTACGGTGCCAGTTACGGGGCCTACGCCGCGATGATGGGCGCTGCCCGCGAGCAGGGGCTGTACCAGTGCGCGGCCGGCTATGTCGGCGTGTACGACCTGCCGCTGATGTTCGCCCGCGGCGATGTGCAGGAGCGTGACTCGGGCGTGACCTTCCTGCGCGAATGGCTGGGTGATCCGGCCAAGCTGGGCGCGGTTTCGCCGGTGAACCTGGCCACGCAGATCAAGGTGCCGGTGTTCCTCGCGGCCGGTGGCGAAGACAAGCGTGCGCCGATCCAGCACACCGAGCGCATGGAAGCGGCACTGAAGCGTGCCGGGACGCCGGTGGAAAGCCTGTACTACAAGACCGAGGGGCACGGCTTCTACACCCTGGCCCATCGCACCGAGTACTACGACAAGCTGCTCGCATTCCTGTCGCGCAGCCTGGGAGGCAAGACCGCCCAGGCATCGGCGCCGGCAGGGAAGGGCAAGGCGCCGTAAACGCAGAGCGGCGGCGGATCCACGATCCGCCGCCGCGCAGTGCAGTTACCTGACCCCGTGCATCATCCGCTTCAGCAGCGGCGCGGCGATGAAGGCCAGCAGGGCGCAGCCCAGGCCGATCCACATCAGCAGCCAGAACAGGTGCGCATACGCACCGGCCGCCGCCGCCATGTCCAGCGTGCCGCCTTCGGGCACATCGATGGCCGCCAGCTTGCCGAACAGCGCGGCAAGCGTCTCGGAGAAGGCTGTGGCCAGGAACCAGGTGCCCATCATCAGGCTCATCACCCGCGGCACGGCCAGCTGCGTTACGGCCGATAGGCCCACCGGCGACAGGCACATCTCACCACTGGCCAACAGGAAGTAGGCCAGGACCAGCCACCAGACGCTGGCCATCTCGCCGGTGGCGCCGACCTGCTGTGCGGCCAATGCGAGCGGGACGAACGAGAGCGCGCCGATCACCAGGCCCCAGGCGGATTTGACCGGCTTGCCCGGCTCCCAGCCGCGACGGTCCATCCAGGTCCAGAGGGCGGCGAAGGCCGGCGCCAGCAGCACCAGGAACAGTCCGCCCAGATAGGTCAGGGAGCCGGCGGTCTGCGGAATCACCAGGCAGTCGCGCACCAGCAGGACCAGCATCAGCGCGACGATGGCAATGAAGAACCGGCGCGGCGCGGCCGACCCCGGTCGACGCTCGGTCAGGCGCGCGCTGACCACGAAGCCCAGCGGCGCCAGCAGCAACGACAGGATCGACCAGGGCAGCGGCGTGCCGTCAGTGATCACCAGCGAGGGAACGATGTCCTTGGTCAGCAGGCGATCGGTGAACGTCACCCACGAGCCATAGGACTGCTCGTACAGGGTGAAGAACACCAGCGCCAGGAAAATCAGCACCATCAGCGCGATCATCTGCTGGCGCTGCACCGGCGTGCACTGGCTGCCGGTGAACCAGGCGAACCAGACCAGCACGCCTCCCAGCACCACCAGCATCAGCATCAACGCCAGGCTGATTTCGCCGCCCAGAGCGAACGCACCGTTACCGGCGGCCCACATCAGCCACGCCAGTGGCAGCACCGCGAGCACCGCGCACAGATAGATCAGCCATTCACGCGGCAGGCCCAGCACCCGCTGTTTCAGCGCGGCCGGCTGTGGCGGCTCGGCATGCCCGTGCAGGTACTTCTGCCCCCACAGGAACATCGCCAGCCCGGCCAGCATGCCGATGCCCGCCGCGCCGAAGCCATACTTCCAGCCATAGGCCTCGCCGAGGAAGCCGCACACCAGCGACGAGAACAGCGCCCCGAGGTTGATGCCGGCATAGAACAGCGAGAAGCCCGAGTCGCGGCGCGGATCGTCCTTGGCGTACAGCTTGCCGACGATGGTGGAGATGTTCGGCTTGAGGAAGCCCACGCCCATGATGATCAGCGCCAGCGACAGATAGGTCACCGCCAGCGCCGAGGTGTCGCGCACCACTTCACCGTTGACCCGGTATGCCGCGTGGCCTTCGAAGGCCATGCCGAGATGGCCCAGCACCAGCAGGATGCCGCCGAACAGCACTGCACGGCGCATGCCCAGCCAGCGGTCGGCCAGCATGCCGCCGAACACCGGGATGCAGTACACCAGGCCACCGTAGGCGCCAAGCAGGTCCAGTCCGGCCTTGTCGCCGAACAGGTGGTACTTGGTCAGGTACAGCAGCAGCAGCGCCTTCATGCCATAGAAGGAGAAGCGCTCCCACATTTCGGTGAAGAAGCAGACGTAGACGCCCTTGGGGTGGCCAAGGAAGTCGTCGGAAGCGGGAGCGGCAACGGTCATCGACGGCGGGCACTGCGGAAAGGGCGCGATTATAGGCCCGCCGCCGCGCCCGTGGCGGGCAGCATCAGGCCGCGCCCGGCGAGCGGGGTCACAGGTATCGCAGCCAGCCCAGGTCGCGCCGACGCGCCTTGAACCGCGCGAATGCCCGCGTCGGCGGGTACAGCACCACCGCCAATGCACAGGCCACCAGGATCAGGCCGGCGACCGAATCGAGAGCGTACAGGCTGCCGTGGGTCGGCCCCCAGAACCCGAGCGCCGCCAGATACAGCAGCTTCAGCAGATACAGATGCAGCAGGTAGAAGAACATCGGAGCCGCGCCGATGTCTGCCAGCGGCCTCAACGCCCGTGCCATCGCAGGCCACTCAAACAGGCGCAGCCACAGCAGGCCAACGCCCAGGGTCAGCAACAGGAACTGCAGTGATGGCGGATACTTGGTCACGTTGAACACGCTCATCCAGGTGCGCAGCGCGTCCTGCTGGAACTGCCAGGGCGTATCGCCATAGCCGTTGCCGAACCGCAGCAGGGCGAACATGCCCAGCGCTGCCAGCCCAGCCCACACCAGCCAGCGGTGACGCTGCGCTGGCATGCGGTCCGCCGCGAACCAGGGCCCCATCAGATAGCCGAGCGCGATCACCCCGATCCACGGCAGCACCGGATAGGACGTGCGCAGCCGGAGTGCACCGGCCTCGATCCAGTCCCGCTGGTGCAGCACCTTCCACAGCACCGGCAGCACACCGTCGCCTGCCACGCGCACGCCGTCGAGCAGGTTGTGGCCGGCCACCAGCAGTACCGCCAGCGCCAGCAGCGCCGCGCGAGGCAGCCACAGCAGGCCGGCCAGCGCGACCATGCTCAGGCCGATCGCCCAGATCACCTGCAGGTACACGGTGTCCGGAGGCAGCTGGAAGGTCCAGGCGAAATTCACCAGGGTCAGTTCCAGCACCACCAGGAACAGCCCGCGTTTGAGCAGGAACGCGGCCGTGGCCCGGCGCGGATCCGCCTGGCGCTGGCCATACAGCCAGGCCGACAGGCCGGTCAGCAGCACGAACACCGGTGCGCACAGGTGGGCCAGCAGGCGGCACGCGAACAGCGCGGGGGAGACAGTGGATACGTCCATCGGGTCGCTGACCTGGTGCTGCAGGAAAAAGGTCTCGCGCACGTGGTCGAGCAGCATCAACAGCATGACGGTGCCGCGCAGCTGGTCGATGGAGGTGAGGCGGGCCGGTGGCGGAGAGGGCATGCGGACGGCGATGTCGTTCAATCGAAAAGATATAACATATCGTTTGCGGAATGCCCAGCCGGAATGTGCCGGATGCGTCTGCTGCCTGTGCCTGATCGGTGTCCTGCCTGATCCGCTGGCGCTTGTCATGCTGCGGTGTGCTGGACTTGCCGCCCCCTGAACGCTAGCGTGGCAGGGATTTTTTGCCAGCAGGGGCTCCCATGAACCACGACGCTGCGCCCAAGCAGCTCACCTTCCGCGCAGTGGCCCTGGCCATCGTGCTGGCGGTGGTGCTGTCCGCGGCCAACGCCTACCTCGGTCTGTTCGCAGGCCTGACCATCGCCACCGCGATTCCCGCCGCAGTCATTTCCATGGGCGTGCTGCGCCTGCTGGGCGGTGGCTCGATCCTCGAGAACAACATCGTGCAGACCGGCGCCTCGGCCGGTTCCTCGATCGCCGCCGGTGTCATCTTCACCATCCCCGCGCTGGTGATCATGGGCTACTGGCCGGACTTCAAGTACTGGTGGGTGCTGGGCATTGCCGGCCTGGGCGGCCTGCTGGGCGTGCTGTTCTCGGTGCCGCTGCGCCGCTCGATGATCGTCGAAGATCCGCTGCCCTTCCCGGAAGGCAAGGCGGCGGCGGAAGTGCTCAAGGCCGGTGAGAACCCGGGTCCGGGCCTGAAGATCCTGGGCCTGTCGGCGGTGATCGGCGCCTTCGTCAAGCTGGCCGCGGAAAGCGGCATGCGCCTGATTCCCGATGCCTGGGCCACCTCGGCCTACGTGGGCAGTTCCAAGGTCACCGCGTTCATCGGCACCAACCTGTCGCCGGCGCTGCTGGGCGTGGGCTACATCGTCGGCCTCAACGTCGGCATCGTGGTGGTGTCTGGTTCGATCCTGACCTGGCACATCGCCATCCCGCTCTACCAGGCGTTCTTCATGAACACCGATCCGGCACTGGCCGCGTCGGTGGCCGCTGCGTCCTCCACCGAGGCCGCATTCGCCATCTGGGGCGCGAAGATGCGCTACCTGGGTGTCGGCGCAATGCTGATCGGTGGCATCTGGACCCTGATTTCGCTGCGCAAATCGCTGCTCAACGGCGTCAAGAGCGGTTTTGCCGCCGCCCGCAAGAGCGGCGGACCGGTGCTGGCGCACACCGAGCGCGACCTGCCGATGAAGTGGATGCTGGTCGCCCTGGTGGTCTTCGTGCTGCCGCTGCTGGCCCTGTACCAGGCCATCGTCGGCCAGTGGCACGTGTCGATCCCGATGACCATCATCATGATCGTCGCCGGCTTCCTGTTCGTGTCGGTCTCGGCCTACCTGGCCGGCCTGATCGGTTCGTCCAACAACCCGGTCTCGGGCATCACCATTTCCACCATCCTGTTCGCCTCGGCGGTACTGGTCGTGCTGCTGGGTGCCGATGGCCTCAAGCCGGTCGGTACCGGCGGTGCACCGCTGGGTGCGGTGGCGGCGATCATGATCGGCGCGGTGGTGGTGCTGCGCTGCCGCCGTCGGTGGTGACAATCTGCAGGACCTCAAGGCCGGTTACATCGTCGGCGCTACGCCGTGGAAGCAGCAGCTGATGCTGGGCATCGGTGCGTTCTCCTGCGCGCTGATCATGGCCCCGGTGCTGAACCTGCTGGCCACCGCCTATGGCATCGGCGTGAAGACCGAGCTGCACCCGAACGCGCTGGCTGCGCCGCAGGCCAACCTGATGGCGTCGGTGGCCAAGGGCCTGTTCGGTGGCGAGCTGCCGTGGACCTTCATCGGCATCGGTGCCGTGGTCGGCGCCGTCATCATTGCCTTCGACAGCTGGCTGAAGGCGCGCAACGCGCGCTTCCGGGTGCCGGTGCTGGCGGCCGCCATCGGCATCTACCTGCCGCTGGAGCTGATGGTGCCGATCTTCCTCGGCGGCCTGATCGCTTACCTGGTCGAGCGCTTCCACAAGGTGCGTGCCGATGATGAAGAGGGCCGCGACCGCGTGCACAAGCCGGGCGTGCTGTTCGCCGCCGGCCTGATCACCGGCGAGGCGCTGATGGGCATCGCCATCGCCATTCCGATCGTGGTCAGCAGCCGCGCCGACGTGCTGGCCGTGCCGTTCCATCTGCCGGCCGCGCAGTGGATCGGCCTGGCCGTGCTGTTCCTGGTGGGCTGGCTGATCTACCGCACCGGCAAGTACGCCAAGGCGTAATGCGCGGGGTCGGATCCCTTCCCGCCGGGAAGGGCTCTGACCCCGGTTTGCCGGCGGTGGCCGGGCGGGGTCAGAGCCGATTCCTGCGGAATCGGATCCGACCCCGGGTCCACCCACAAACCGCGCTACGGCGCGGTTTGCTGTTTCTGGCGGCTGCCCGATCACGGCCATGACCGATGGCCTTGGCAGCCCCGGGCTGCGGGGCCTACCATCGCTTTTTTGCCGTCCTGCGGAGATCCCGATGAAACTGCGTCATGCCCTGCTGCCACTGAGCCTGCTGGCCGCTCTGCCCAGCGTCGCCGCTGCCCGTGGCCTGGAGATCCGCGACATGGTGGCCATGGATCGTGTTTCCGCGCCGGTGCTGAGCGCCGATGGCGGCACCGTGGTGTTCGCCAAGCGCAGCACCGACGCCAACCTCAAGGCCAGCACCGCCCTGTACGCACGCAACCTGCGCACGCGTGACGCGGCACCGCCGAAGCAGATCACCCCGGCCGGCTGGAACGTCAATTCCGCCTCGCTGTCGGCGGACGGCCAGACGGTGTACTTCCTCAGTGCCAAGAACGGCAGCCAGCAGCTGTACGCGCAGGCGATCAGCGGCGGCGCCCCGCGCCAGCTGACCGATTTCCCGGTGGATGTGGACAGCTACCACGTCTCGCCACAGGACGACCGCGTGCTGTTCAGCGCCGGCGTGTTCCAGGCCTGCGCGTCGGACCTGGCCTGCACCGAGAAGAAGCTGAAAGAGAAGAAGGACGCCAAGGCCAGTGGCCAGGTCTGGGATTCGATGTTCGTGCGCCATTGGGATACCTGGAACGACGGCCGTCGCAACACCCTGTTCGTCGCGCCGCTGCCGGGCGCCCAGGCCGGCCCGGTCAAGGGGGCTTCGGCGCTGAGCGCCACCCTCGATGGCGATGCGCCGTCCAAGCCATTCGGTGGCAATGACGACTTCGTGTGGTCGCCGGACGGCAGCAGCGTGGTCGCCAGCATCCGCGTGGCGGGTCGCGAGGAGCCGTGGTCGACCAACTTCGACCTCTATCGCTTCGATGCTGCCGGCCGTCAGGCACCGGTGAACCTGACCGCCTCCAACCCGGCATGGGATGCGGGCCCGGTGTTCAGTGCCGATGGCAAGACGCTGTTCTACCGTGCGATGAAGCGCCCCGGCTTTGAAGCTGATCGCTTCGGCCTGATGGCGATGGATCTGGCCAGCGGCAAGAGCCGTGAGATCGCCCCGCAGTGGGATCGCTCGGCGGGTGGCATCGTGCTGTCCGCCGATGGCGCCAGCATCTATACCACCGCCGATGATCTGGGCGAGCACCCGCTGTTCCAGATCGATGTCGCCACCGGCAAGGCGACCCGCCTGATCGGCGATGGCAGCGTGACCGCCGTCGATGTGGCCGGCACCAGCGTGGCGATCACCCGCAACAGCCTGAAGAGCAACGACCAGGTACTGGTCGGCCTGCTGCCAGCCGCCGGCCAGCCGATGGGCGAGCTGCGCGCGCTGACACCGTCTGCCGGCGACGTGCTGAAGGACGTCAGTTTCGGCGATTTCGAGCAGTTCTCGTTCAAGGGCTGGAACAACGACACCGTGCACGGCTATGTGGTCAAGCCGCACAACTACCAGGAAGGCAAGTCCTACCCGGTCGCGTTCCTGATCCATGGCGGTCCGCAGGGCAGCTTCGGCAACGGCTGGAGCTACCGCTGGAATCCGCAGACCTATGCGGGCCAGGGCTACGCGGTGGTGATGATCGATTTCCACGGCTCCACCGGCTACGGTCAGGCATTCACCGATGCGATCAGCCAGCACTGGGGTGATCGTCCGCTGGAAGACCTGCAGAAGGGCTGGGACGCGGCACTGAAGAAGTATTCGTTCCTCAACGGTGACAAGGCCTGTGCTCTGGGCGCCAGCTATGGCGGCTTCATGGTCAACTGGATCGCCGGCAACTGGAACGGCCCGTTCAAGTGCCTGGTCAACCACGATGGCGTGTTCGACCAGCGCATGATGGGCTACGCCACCGAGGAGCTGTGGTTCACCGAGTGGGAGCAGGGCGGCACGCCGTACCAGAAGGCGGCGAACTACGAGAAGTTCAACCCGGTCAACCACGTGGCGGACTGGAAGAAGCCGATCCTGATCATCCATGGCCAGCAGGACTTCCGTATTCCGGTCGAGCAGGGCCTGGCGGCATTCACGGCGGCGCAGCGGCAGGGGATCGAGTCGAAGTTCCTGTACTTCCCGGACGAGAACCACTGGGTGCTCAAGCCGCACAACAGCATCCTGTGGCATGACACGGTCAACGGCTGGCTGAAGCAGCATATCGGCGAATAAGCCGGTCCGGCGCCGCCCCCCAGGGCGGCGCTCTGCTTTTTGTAGAGCCGAGCCATGCTCGGCTGCTCTGTGCCTCCTTTCCCGCCAACAGCAGCCGAGCATGGCTCGGCTCTACCCGAGCGCCCGCATGACTTCGAACGCCCTGATCCAGAACGACATCGTGGTCTTCGGCCTGATCGCCGCCACTTTGGGGGCCGTGTTCTGGACCGCCTCGCGCGAGCAGGGGCCGTGGAAGCGCTTCTACACCTTCGTGCCGGCGTTGCTGCTGTGTTATCTCATTCCTGGCATCTACAACACCGTCGGCCTGATCGACGGGCAGAACACCGCGCTGTACAACCCGGTCGCGCGTGACATCCTGCTGCCGGCGGCGCTGGTGCTGCTGACCCTGGCCGTGGACATCAAGGGCATCCTGCGGCTGGGACCGAAGCTGGTACTGATGTACCTGGGTGCCTCCGCCAGCATCATGCTCGGTGCCGTGGTCGCCTTCCTGCTGATGCGCGCGCTGCACCCGGAAACCGTTGCCGGCGACACCTGGGCCGGCATGGCCGCACTGGCCGGCAGCTGGATCGGCGGTGGCGCCAACATGCTGGCGATGCGCGAAGTATTCGACGTCAACGCCACCACCTTCGGCCAGTTCGCCGTGGTCGACGTGGGTGTCGGCTACGTCTGGATGGCGGTACTGATCTTCCTCGCCGGGCGCGCCGCGAAGATCGACGCACGCAGCGGTGCCGATACCTCGGCCATCGACGAACTGAAGGAACGCATCGCGCGCTTCCAGGCCGAACACGAGCGCATTCCCAGCCTGACCGATCTGATGCTGATCGTCGCCGTTGCGTTCGGTGGCGTCGGTCTGGCGCATGCAATCGGCGCGCCGCTGGCGGCCTGGTTCAAGGCCCATGTCGGCTGGGCATCGCAGTTCAGCCTGGATGCTCCCTTCGTCTGGGTGGTGGTGCTGTCGACCACGCTGGGCCTGGGCCTGAGTTTCACCCGCGCGCGCACGCTGGAGGGAGCGGGAGCGTCACGTCTGGGGTCGCTGCTGCTGTACTTCCTGATCGCCTGCATCGGCATGCAGATGGATCTGCTGGCATTGCTGGACCGTCCGTGGCTGTTCCTGCTCGGCCTGATCTGGATCGCCGTGCACATCGTGCTGCTGTGGTGCCTGGGCCGGTTGCTGAAGGTGCCGTTCTTCTATTTCGCCATCGGCTCGCAGTCGAACATCGGCGGTCCGGCCTCGGCGCCCGTGGTGGCCGCCGCCTTCCATCCTGCATTGGCACCGGTAGGCGTGCTGCTGGGAACGATGGGCTACGCCACCGGGACCTACCTGGCGTACATCGTCGGCATTACCCTGCGTGCGCTGGCAGGGCAGGGGTGAGGGGGTCAGATCCCTTTTGCTGCGCAAAAGGGATCTGACCCCGTTTCGCGGCGCGTCACGCTACCGGCAATCCGTGTTCGATCAACCACGCCTTCGCGTCTTCGGCGTCCTGCTCGAACCGCGCCGAGTGAAAAGAAGGGCGCCGCAGGGTTCGGCGCGTCGCCACGCGCCCGTGGCCAACCGCGCCCGCGGCCTTACGCCACTGGCAACCCGCGTTCGATCAACCACGCCTTCGCGTCTTCGGCGTCCTGCTCGAACCGCGCCGAGTGAAAAGAGGGGCGCCGCAGAGTTCGGCGCGTCGCCACGCGCCCGTGGCCAACCGCGCCCGCGGCCTTACGCCGCTGGCAATCCACGTTCGATCAGCCAGACTCTCGCGTCTTCGGCGTCCTGCTCGAACCGCGCCGAGTGAAAAGAGGGGCGCCGCAGAGTTCGGCGCGTCGCCACGCGCCCGTGGCCAACCGCGCCCGCGGCCTTACGCCACTGGCAACCCGCGTTCGATCAACCACGCCTTCGCGTCTTCGGCGTCCTGCTCGAACCACGCTCTCGTCGATCCCAACCGGTACGTATACCCCCACGCATCCATGTCGGCCATCAGCCGTGCGCTGCCGACACCGGGCAGCTGCGCGGCCAGCACGATCTGCAGGTAGCACGTGGCATCTTCCTCGGCGACCGAATCAGTGGCATCGGTATGCACCTGCGCGCGCCGCTCCGGCGGCAGCACGATCAGATGGCAGGCCTCGTGCAGCATCGAATGCACGGGCGTGTCGTCGCGCACATACACGTTGCTGGCGATGATGCCTGCTTCAGGTTCGCCCCAGTAGCTGCCGGGAATCGGCTCGCCGGCGGCGACGTGGTGCAGCTCCAGCCCATGCGCGGCAAGCAGGCGCTGTGCATCGGCGAAGGCGATATCGCCCACGCAGGTGATGTCCACGGCGGTTGTCGTGTCAGTCATGCGGAATCGTGCAGCCCCGCCCATGCAGGCACGGGCGGGGCAGGGGGTCAGGGCTTTTCCGGGCCTTCCGGCAGCGCCACGGAGATGTCCAGCACGTCGTGCTGGCCATCCTTGACCAGGTCGACCTTCACCGCGTCGACGTCGATGTTGACGTACTTCTTGATCACTTCCAGCAGCTCGCGCTGCAGCAGCGGCAGGTAGTCCGGGCCACCGCGATGGCTGCGCTCCTGCGCGATGATGATCTGCAGGCGGTTCTTGGCGGTTTCGGCGGTGGTCTTCTTCGCTTTGAGGAAATCAAACAGGCCCATGCTTACCCTCCGAACAGCTTGCTGAAGAAGCCCTTCTTCTCCACGGTGGTGAAGCGCATCGGCCGCTCCTCGCCCAGGATGCGGCTCACCGCATCGTCATACGCCTGGCCAGCGATCGATTCGCCGTCGAGGATCACCGGCTCGCCCTTGTTGGAGGCGTTCAGCACGTCACCCGATTCGGGGATCACGCCGATCGCCTTCAGGCCCAGCACTTCCTCCACGTCGACGATGCTCAGCATCTCGCCGGTTTCCACGCGCGACGGGCTGTAGCGGGTCAGCAGCAGGAAGGCCGGCACGTCCTGGCCGGATTCGGCCTTGTGTGTCTTCGAATCCAGCAGGCCGATGATGCGGTCAGAGTCGCGCACCGAGGACACTTCCGGGTTCACCACCACCACCGCGCGGTCGGCGAAGTACATCGCCAGGAAGGCACCCTTCTCGATACCGGCCGGGGAGTCGCAGATCACGAAGTCGAAACCGTCGGCGGCCAGGTCCTTCAGCACCTTGCCCACGCCCTCCTGGGTCAGCGCGTCCTTGTCGCGGGTCTGCGAGGCAGCCAGCACGTACAGGTTGTCGAAGCGCTTGTCCTTGATCAGGGCCTGCTTGAGGGTGGCTTCGCCGTGCACGACGTTGACGAAGTCGTACACCACGCGGCGTTCGCAGCCCATGATCAGGTCGAGGTTGCGCAGGCCGACGTCGAAGTCGATCACCGCCACCTTCTTGCCGCGCCGTGCCAGGCCGCAGGCCAGGCTCGCGCTGGTAGTGGTCTTGCCGACGCCGCCCTTGCCGGAGGTGACTACGATGATTTCAGCCAAAGGACTTCTCCTGGTTCTGCATGATGTTGGGGCTGCGTCAGTCCAGCGCAGCGATCTTGACCTGGTCCTGTTCCAGCCACACCTGCACGGCCTTGCCGCGCAGGTTGTCCGGGACATCGTCCAGTACCTTGTAGTGGCCGGCAATGGCCACCAGTTCCGCATGGAAATCACGGCAGAAGATGCGTGCCGCGGTGTTGCCCTGGGCACCCGCCAGCGCGCGGCCGCGCAGGGTGCCGTAGATATGGATGCTGCCGTCGGCGATGACCTCGGCACCGGCGCCGACGGTCGCCATGACCGTCAGGTCGCAGTTCTCCGCGTACAGCTGCTGGCCGGAACGTACATTGCCGAGCTGCATGCGGCCCGGTTGCGGTGCCGAGCCCTCGGCCACCCTGGCCACCGGAGCGGCCGGGGCCGGCTTCGGTTCAGCGCGGGCGGCGCGGCGCGGCTCCGGCGCAGGCGCAGGCGGCGGGGCCGGCTCGGTCTCGACACGCTCGTACTGGGCGCGGAACTTGGCCAGCAGCGGCAGGCCGAGCTGCTGCGAGAGCTGGTCGACCGCACTGGTGCCATAGGCCAGCGCCACCGGCAGCACGCCGGCGCTGCGCAGGCCATCGACCAGCGCCTGCGCGGTGGCCACGTCCGGTACCTGGCTGAGGCCGCCGAAGTCCAGGATCACCGCGGCACGGCCGAACAGTTTCGGGGCGCGGGTCACCCGTTCGCGCATTTCCTGCACGAGTCGTTCGACATCGAGGGTCCGCACGCGCAGGTTGGCGATGCCGACCTGGCCGATCTTCAGTTCACCTGCCTGTTCGTAATCGAAATTCACCGCCACGCTCAGGTCCCCGTCGGCCGCTGTGCCTGCGCCGGCAGCTGCCGGTCGCGTGTCCATGCCACATCCGGCAGCTTGCCGCCGTAGGTCTCCTGTACCCACGGGTAGCTGCACAGTTCCTTGGCCAGCATGCTGGCGCGCACATCGACCTGCGGCATGGTGTTCTGGCCCAGCTCGCGGAAGCCGAAGCTGCCGTGGAACAGCAGGGCGGCATCGGCACCATGGTCGAGGAAGACTTCGCAGGTCATCTGCGGGTAGCGCAGCTCGGCGAAGCTCTGCGCATCGGCGTAGAACGCCCGGCCGACGCCACCACCGCGGCGGCGGCTGGCGACCACGATGCGGTCGATATAGAAGAACGGGGTGTCCAGCTGCTGCTTGAACCAGGCGAAGTTGCTGCTGTCGTGCTGGCTGTCGCTGCCGAAGCCGATCAGGAACCCGGCCAGGTTGCCGTCGCGCTCGGCGACGCGGAAGTACTCAGCGGTTTCATAGAACAGGCGCAGGCGTGCGGCATCCAGCGGAAGGATGGCCAGGCCAGCGTTGTTGTTCAAAGCCAGGACGGAATCGAGCTCGTGCTCGCGCACGTCGCGGATGACAATCGACATTGTGACTCCGTGGGGTAACGCGGTTGGTCCTGCAACGGACCCTGCGCACGATTATTGCATGGGTGGCTGGCGGGGGCACGCCCGTCGCCATGACTTCTGCCCGGGGGCAGGAGCGCTGGTTCAGCCTAAGATGCCTCCATGTTGGGATATCTCAGCCAAATCCGAGTCCTGCGCCTGGCCGGCCTGTTCACCTGGGTCATGGTCGGCCTGCCCGTGGTGTATTCCCAGTACGAGTCGATGCTGCGGCACGGCGGCAGCGGTATCGACAGCTGGTCCCTGTGGCTGTTTGCCGCCTACCTGTTCTTCGGCGCCGGCTACTTCTGGCTGACCCGTGGCCTGCGCGACAGCAGCCAGGCCGCCTGGTACGACCGGGTGGTGCTGGTGGTACTGACCGGCTCGGCCCTGGGCGTCAGCTACCTGAGCGGTTCGGGCCTGGGCAGCATCCTGATGATGGTGGCCGCCGGGGTGATCCCGTGGATGCTGCCCGTGCGCAGTGGCGTGATCTGGTTGCTGCTCAGCCAGCTGGCGGTGCTGCCGGTCTACTATCTGATTCTCGACATGCCGTTGTTCGAGGCACTCATGCAGTCGCTGCTGTATGGCGGCTTCTCCATGTTCATGTTCGTGACCAGCCTGGTCGCACGGCAGCAGACCGACGCCCGCGACGAGCAGCGCCGGCTGAATGCGGAGCTGAGGGCGACCCGCGCCCTGCTGGCCGAGAGCGCACGGGTCAACGAGCGCACCCGCATCTCGCGCGAGCTGCATGACCTGCTGGGGCATCAGTTGACCGCGCTGACCCTGAACCTGGAAGTGGCCGGCCATCTCGCCGAAGGCAAGGCGCTGGACCACGTGAAACGGTCGCACACGCTGGCCAAGCTGCTGCTGGGCAATGTGCGCGAAGTGGTCAGCCAACTGCGCGAGACCAGCGCCATCGACCTGGCTGCCGCGCTGCGCCCGCTGACCGAGAACGTGCCCTCGCTGGACATCCAGCTGGACATCGAGGACCCCCTGAACGTGGAGGATCCGCAGCGGGCCCACGTGCTGCTGCGCTGCACCCAGGAGATCATCACCAATACGGTGCGCCACTCCGGGGCCCGCCATCTGTGGATCCGGGTGTACCGTGAGGCGCCGGACCGGGTGGTGGTCGAGGCGCGCGACGACGGTGTCGGCGCGGAAATGGTCAATGTGGGCAATGGCTTGCGCGGGATGCGCGAGCGCCTGCAACAATGCGGTGGCCAGCTGCAGGTGGAAACCCGCCCCGGCGAAGGCTTCTGCCTGCGTGCGACGGTGCCGGCAACCGTGCTGGTGGCCGCCCTTACCAAGGTTCCTGAAGGAGTGCGTTGATGATTCGCGTCTGCCTGGTCGACGACCAAACCCTGGTGCGGCAGGGAATCCGCTCGCTGCTGGCGCTGGACGACGGCATCGAGGTGGTGGCCGAGGCCGGCGACGGCCGGCAGGCGGTCGAACTGATGCCCCAGGTCCGTCCGGATGTGGTCCTGATGGACATGCGCATGCCGGTGATGTCCGGGCTGGAGGCGCTGCAGGTCCTGTCGCGGCTGGAACAGCTGCCGCCGACCATCATCCTGACCACCTTCGACGACGACCAGCTGGTGCTGGCGGGCCTGAAGGCCGGCGCCAAGGGGTATCTGCTCAAGGACGTGACCCTGGACCAGCTGGTCGGCGCCATCCGCACCGTGGCTGACGGCGGATCGCTGGTGCAGCCGGCAGTGACCCAGCGGTTGCTGTCCGGGCTGGAACACATGCGCAATGATTTCGTCAGCCTGGACCGGCCGGACCCGCTGACCGACCGCGAGACGGAGATCCTGCGGCTGATGGCCAGCGGCTTCTCCAACAAGGAGATCGCCAATTCGCTGGGCGTGGCCGAGGGCACCATCAAGAACCATGTGTCCAACATCCTGTCCAAGCTGGGCGTGCGCGACCGTACGCGGGCCGTGCTGAAGGCGTTCGAACTGCAGCTGGTCTGACGAAAAGCCTTCTGCGGCAAAGGTTTGGCCGGCATTCCCGGGCCCCGGGACGGGCTGCCCCCTACATGCGGGGCGGCCGGATGCGCTACCCTGCCAATCCTTTGTCCATACAAATACGCAGCCGGCAGGGAAACCGGTGCGCCAATCGCGATAAACAATGCCCGCGAAGCCTGCTAGGATTGGCGCTTCGCTTCAATCAACCCGGCCGTGGGATCGGCCCCGGAGACTCCTGAATGACCCGTATTATCGAGTTCCTGATCGCCTTGGGGATCGTGGCTGGCCTGTTCGTCATCATTGGCGTATGTCTGCCGGGCGAGCGCCACATCACCGAAAGCATCGAGACCAACCGCAAGATGACGATTGTGTACGACACGGTCAGCAGCCTGCGCCGCTTCAAGGACTGGAACCCGCTGGTACTGCGCGATCCCGCCGTTGAACTGAAGCTGTCCGGCCCGGCCTCCGGCGTCGGTGCCACCCTCGACTTCTCCTCCAAGGACCTGGGCAACGGTTCCTGGAAGGTGACCGAGGCCGAAGAGAACAAGCGTGTTGTGATCGCCATCGAAGACCCGACCAAGGGTCACGACAAGGTCACCACCTTCAATCTGGAGCCGACCGGCAAGGGTGGTCGCAACGTCAAGATCACCCAGGACTACTCGGTGAAGTACGGCTTCGACCTGTTCGGTCGCTACGCCGGCCTGTATGTCAGCCGCCAGATCGGCGACGACATCAAGCTGGGCCTGTCG
The DNA here is from genome assembly GCF_056479905.1 of Stenotrophomonas sp. 112478_Sma. NCBI lineage: Bacteria > Pseudomonadati > Pseudomonadota > Gammaproteobacteria > Lysobacterales > Lysobacteraceae > Stenotrophomonas > Stenotrophomonas sp. 112478_Sma. The sequence continues at coordinate 1,087,345 of NZ_CM151072.1, forward strand.
CGCATGGCGAACATGCTGGCCACCGTGCCGAACGTCGACTACCGCACTCCGGAAGCGCCGCTGACCGATCTGGGTATCGTGCAGGTGCCGGCCGAAGACCTGCTGGTCGTCAACGCCGGCAACGTCGACCGCGGCCAGGACACCATCACCAAGTCCATCAAGGACAACCAGGAGTGGATCAAGCGCGTGATGGAGGCCAATGGCCTTGAAGCCGCCGGTCCGTTCCGCATCATCACCACCGATTTCGGTGCCGAGAAGTACGCCTTCGACATCGCACAGCCGGTGAAGAAGAAGGGTACCGAAGGTGCCACCGGTGAGGAGCTGACCGTCAAGATCGACGGTGGTGCCCCGGTAAAGTACCTGCATGTCGCCCCGCATCGTTCGGCGCATGCGGCCTACACCGGTCACATGGCCGGCCTGGACGTGGCCCGCAACGGCCTGCGTGCGTGGGCAGTGACCTCGGGCAACGAAGTCATCGACCGTCCGTACGAATCGTGGAAGGACGGCGTGGACAAGTCGTTCACCCAGGAAGGCACCTACGACATCTACTGGGCCGTCAAGTAAGCGCTGGCTGACCCATGTAGTGTTGGACACGAAAACGCGCCGCTTCCTGCGGCGCGTTTTTTTTCATCCCGCGTCCGCCGCCGGGCGGGCGCCGCGCAAGGAGCAGTCATGTTCAATCTGGAACGACGTGCGCGTAAGCCCTCGCTGCTGGCCTGCATCGGTGCGCTGTTGGCGGCCGCTTCGATCGGCCTGTCGGCCTATGCCTCGCATGGCGTGTCCGATCCGCAGGCGCAGCAGCATCTGAACATGGCGGCGCTGTATGCGTTCGCCCATGGTGCCGTGCTGGTTGCGGTGGGACGGCGCGCGCAGGGCGTGATCGCACATCTGGCGCTGTACGTGCTGCTGCTGGGCGTCGTGCTGTTCTCCGGCAGCCTGGTGGGCAGCGCGCTCTGGCAGTGGCCTACCCGGCTGGCGCCTGTGGGCGGCACCAGCCTGATGGTGGGATGGGTGCTGCTGGCGATCGACGCCCTGCGGCGGTGAGGGCAGTGCGGGGAGGGGCTCAGCCGTTGGCCGGTCTCCAGCACCAGTGCCAGGGCTCGTAGACGATCCCGTGCGGGTTGCCGCGCGGGTAGCTCAGGTGGAATCCATGCCCGCGGGCGTGGGCCTGAAGCCACGCGAACGCATCGGTACGCTCGAACGATTCCTCTGCAGGTGCATCGCCCGGGGTGCCGATATCCAGTGCGTGCCCGCTGTGGTGTTCGCTGAAGCCCGGCGCGGCGTTGACCTTCAGGATCTCCGCCACGCTCAGGCCGCGGCCGCGCTTCCGCTCGAAGATTCCCAACTGGTACGCATGGCTGCGGAAGCCGGAAATGGCATCCAGGGCAACGCCATCGCGGGCCGCGTGCAGGCGCATCCGCCGCCACCCCTGCGCCGCGTCGCGGCGCAACCACAGGGGCCGCGAAAAGCGATCGCGGCCGGCGAAATGCAGCAGGCACGGCTCGGCTTCCAGCGGCAGCCCGGTGTCATCCGCGTAACCCTGTGCATCCAGGCCAAGGTGCTGCAGGCGTTGCTGCAAGCCCGCCAGGGGCAGCCATCGCTGCTCCAGTGCCGCAGCGAAAGGGCGTGACGCGCGGGCATCCAGCAGTGCCAGCGCCTCCTCCACGCCAGGCTCGTGCGGCAGACGCGGCACCAGCGAATGAACGCCCTGCGTCAGCACGGCGGCCAGATAGCGGCCATCGCGCTTGCGCCGCAGCACCCAGCGGGCCCGCGCCAGCAGGCGTGCATCGAGGTTGCTGCGCGCGCGCAGCAGATCGGCCGGCCACAGTTCGATGGCCTCGGTGTTCAGCAGCAGCAGCGGTCGGCGATGCATGTCCGCAGCTTACTGCTGTGGCGCGGCTGCGGCCACCTTGCGCAGGGCGTCAAGCAATGCCTGTGGGCGTTCCATGCTCAGCAGCAGGGTGCTGCCGCCGCGCACCGGGATCGCCAGCGTGCGGTGACGGTCGGTGACCAGGGCAAAGCCCTTGCCGCCGCCCTGCAGCCGCATATGCCCGGAATAGAAGCCGGGCATCGAGTAGCCGTTGGTCTTGAAGCGGATGCCATAGCGGCGGTCCTGCGCCAGGTCCACCACCTCGGCCTGGTCCAGCAGCATGTCGCGCACCGGTGTACGCCGTCGGTACAGCGTCGAACGCACATCCAGCACGCCACCCACCAGCTCCACGCGGCGGCGGAAGAACGAAGTACCCAGGCCCACGCCGATCAGCACCAGCACGGCGATGCTCCATGCCGCGCTGCCGTTCATCAGGAAGAACGGCGGCGACAGGGTGACTTCCATCCATGGTGCAGGCGCACGCGTGCGGCTGAACTGCACGTACACGCTGATGACCAGCACGGCCAGCACCGGCAACAGCACCCACAGCACGCGCAGGGGTGAACTGCCAGCCAGCTCGAACGGACGGGCTTCATTGGGGCTCATCGTTGTGCCTCCACCCATCGGGCGATGTCATCGATCAACCCCGCATCGACATGGCCGGGCCGGGTGTACTCCTTCAACGAACTCGGGCCGCTGCCAGCGATGCCGATGTGGTTCAGCGCCGGATAGGTCCGCCACTGCACATCGTCGCGCCGGGCGAGGGCCTTCTGCCAGAGTGCCCAGTCGGCATCGGGAACCTGGAAATCGCGCCCGCCATGCAGCATCAGCAGCGGTGCGCGCAGCCGCTGTGCATCGGCGCGGGCATCTACGGCTTCGATGCTCTTCCAGAAGGACTGCGGAACGCCGAGTGGCAGTTCGCTGGCGGGTACCGGCGTGCTGCCACGTGCTGCGGCGATCTGGCTGTCCAGTTTGTCCAGCAGCGCCTGACCGGCCGCGCTGATGTCGCCGTCCAGGCTCAGCAGGTAGCGGTTCTGTTCCGGCAGCAGGTCCAGCAGCGTGCGCGCGGGAGCGGCCCACAGGATGGCGCCACGCGCCTGTGGCCAGCGGCTGGCGATGCGTGGCGCAAGCATGCCGCCCTGGCTGTGGCCGAGCACGAACACGCGGCGGCCGTCGATGCGCGGGTCGCTGGCGACGGCCTCCAGTGCCGCCACCGCATCGTCGGTGGATTCGTCATCGACAGTGAAGGTGCCGCTCTGGAAATCCTGGGGCCGGGCGAGAGTGCGCTTGTCGTAGCGCAGTACCGCGATTCCGTGCGCGGCGAGGCCACGGGCGATATCGAGGAAGGGACGGTTGCCGCCGATGGTTTCGTCACGGTCCTGCGGGCCCGAGCCGTGCACCAGCACCACTGCCGGGAACGGGCCTTTGCCCTTGGGCAGCGCCAGCGTGCCGGGCAGCGCACCGCGTGTCTGCGGCACACTGAAATCAACTTCGCTGTAGGTCGCATCGGCCGGCGGCGGCGGTGCCTTGGCCGCGGGGGCGGGGCGCAGCAGCAGGCCGGCGACCTTGTCCTGTGCATCCACGGCCACCTGCGCGATCACCGCGCCACCGGTGAACTGCAGCGGCACTTCCACCAGGTGCAGGCCCTGCTGCTCGCTGCTGCGGGCCTGGCCCCGCTGCTGCAGTTCGCCCAGGGACCGCCACACGCTGTCGAGCTTCTCGGCGGGAACGGCACGGGCCATCTGCGGGGTCAGCATCGCCTCTGCATCGGCGATGCGGCCGGCCTGCAGGTGGTCCAGCAAGCGGGCGGCAACCTGCTGCGGTTCGGCGGCGAATGCGCCACCGCTCAGCAGCGCCAGTGAAAGGGCGAACAGCGAACGGCGGGTCTTCATGGTCAGAGCTCCTTCTTGAAGACCAGCACCGCTGCGCTCATCGGCGCGGGGATCACGATGTTGACCAGCTCCCAGCCAAGCTGGCCCTGCTTGTTCAACGCCTCCTGCACGGCTTCGGTCTTCATGCTGCCCATCAGCGTCGAGGGCACTTCCAGGGTCTGGTACGTCCAGCGCTTGCTCATTCCTTCTCCTCCTGAGGTGGCTTGGGATGCGGCAGCCTGCCGGCCTTGCGCAGCGCGTCGCGCAGCAGGTACTCGATCTGCGCGTTGAGGCTGCGCAGTTCGTCGTCGGCCCAGCGCTGCGCCGCGGCCAGGACGTCGGCGTTGATGCGCAGTGGATAGGCTTTCTTCTCGCTCATGGATGCTCCTGGCGGGGCGGTGGGGCGCCCCGTTGCGAGGGTGATTCAGTACAGCGAACCGGCGTTGACGATCGGCTGCGTGCCCCGGTCCGAACACAGCACGGTCAACAGGTTGCTGACCATGTGCGCCTTGCGTTCCTCGTCCAGCTGCACCACGCCGTTCTTCTGCAGTTCGCCCAGGGCCATCTCGACCATGCCGACCGCACCGGCAACGATGCGCGTGCGTGCCGCGATCACCGCGTTGGCCTGCTGGCGCTGCAGCATGGCCTGGGCGATTTCGGCAGCATAGGCCAGGTGGCTGATGCGTGCGTCGATCACCTGCACGCCGGCGTCGGCCAGGCGCTCGGCCAACTCGTTCTTCAGGTGCTGGGAGATCTCGCTGGCGTGGCTGCGCAGCGCCAGCTGGCCCTCTTCATGCTGGTCGTAGGGATAGCTGGTGGCCATCGCGCGCAGCGCCGATTCGGACTGGATGTGCACGAAGCTCTCGTAGTCGTCCACGTTGTAGACCGCTTCGGAGGCATCGACCACCTGCCAGACGATCACCGCGGCGATCTCGATCGGGCTGCCATCGAGCTCGTTGACCTTCAGCTTGCCGCTTTCGAAATTGCGCACGCGCTGGCTGACGTGGCGCTTGCTGTAGAAGGGGTTGTTCCAGCGCAGGCCATTGTCTTTCACGGTGCCGACGTACTTGCCGAACAGGCTCACCACCGCGGCCTGGTTCGGCTGCACGGTGTACAGGCCCGCCAGCGCGAACAGCGCCACCACCGCGACCAGCGCGCCAACCAGCATCATCAGCAGGTTGGGGGAGCCGGTCGACGCCTTGGCGGCGATGCCCAGCACGAACAGCACACCGCCGAAGACGGCGACGAGCAATGCGCTCGCCAGAGTGCCCAGGCCGTTGAGGGAGGACAGCGACTTCTCTTTCATGGCAGTACGTCCTTGAGGGTTCGAGGCGACGATATCAAATTGATATCAGATGGCGACTACCGTTCGTCGGGAACCGCCGCTGGACCGGCTAGAATGCCCACCCGCCTTCACATCACTGCCGGACCCTTCCATGGCCAAGCTCGGAACCCCCCTCTCGCCCTCCGCCACCCGTGTGCTGCTGCTGGGCTCGGGCGAACTCGGCAAGGAAGTGGCCATCGAGCTGCAGCGGCTGGGCGTGGAGGTGATCGCCGCCGACCGCTACGCCGATGCGCCCGCCATGCAGGTCGCGCATCGTTCGCACGTGATCGACATGCTGGATGCGATGGCGCTGCGTGCGCTGATCGCCCAGGAACAGCCTCATCTGGTGGTGCCGGAGATCGAGGCGATCCACACCGAGACGCTGGTACAGCTGGAACAGGAGCAGGGCCTGCGGGTGATCCCCACCGCGCGTGCCGCACGCCTGACCATGGACCGTGAGGGCATCCGCCGCCTGGCCGCCGAGACGCTGGGCCTGCCAACCTCGCCCTACCGCTTTGTCGATACCGAGGCGGAGTACCGCGCCGCCGTGGCCGCCATCGGCCTGCCGTGCGTGGTCAAGCCGGTGATGTCCTCCTCGGGCAAGGGACAGAGCACGCTGCGCAGCGAAGCGGACATCGCGCCGGCCTGGGAGTATGCGCAGACCGGCGGCCGCGCGGGCGCCGGCCGCTGCATCGTCGAGGGATTCATCGATTTCGACTACGAGATCACTCTGCTGACCGTGCGCCACGCGGCAGGTACCTCGTTCTGCGCGCCGATCGGTCATCTGCAGAAGGACGGCGATTACCGCGAGAGCTGGCAGCCGCAGCCGATGTCGGACAAGGCGCTGGCGCGCGCGGAGGAGATCTCGCGTGCGATCACCGATGACCTGGGTGGCTGGGGCCTGTTCGGCGTGGAGCTGTTCGTGAAGGGCGATGAAGTGTGGTTCAGCGAAGTGTCCCCGCGCCCGCACGACACTGGCCTGGTGACGCTGGTATCGCAGGAACTGAGCGAGTTCGCGCTGCACGCACGCGCCATCCTGGGCCTGCCGGTTCCGGTGATCCGCCAGAGTGGTCCGTCGGCATCCTGTGCATTGCTGGCGCAGGGCGAAGGCGTGCCGTACTTCAACAACGTCGCTGCCGCACTGCAGGTGCCGGATACGGCCGTGCGCCTGTTCGGCAAGCCGAGCGTGCACGGTCAGCGCCGTGTCGGCGTCACCCTGGCGCGCGCCGACACCGTCGACGAGGCGCGCTCGATCGCCCGTGATGCCGCCGACGCCATCGGCGTCGAGCTGCGCCCGTAAGCCGGTAGCGCCGGGCCGCGCCCGGCGGCTTTCTGCAAGGCAGAGCAGCGCGCCTGGCGCCTGGGGTCACTTCACATCCACCCACACCAGGTGGTGGTCGCTGCCGTCGGCAATCTTCGCTTCAGGGCTGTTGCTGGCTGGCCAGAACACGCCACTGCCCACGTACTGGAACCCGGTGGAAGGCAGCACGTAGTCCAGTCGCAGGGTGCCGGACTTCGGGCCAAAGTCGCCGGTGGCGTGGAAGGGCGCACCCTTGCGCACGATGCCCTTGGCGGCATAGGCGAGGCTGGTTTCCTCACCCCCCGCGCTGCGCGGGGTGGGGTAGCGCAATACGCGTGCGTTCTCGATCAGTTCGACGATCGCCTCGTGGCGGCCATCGCCGTCGACCGGGTCGTTGTTGAGATCGCCGAGGATCACGAAGCGTGCATCCTGCGCCAGACCTCCGCACTGGCCCTTGTCGTCGCACAGCCAGGGCTGGTCACCCGCGGTGAGATACTCCTGCCACAGGCGCAGTTCGTCGTGGTTGCGCGCCGCGTTGCGCTTTTCCGGGCCGTCGAACACCGGCGGCGTCGGGTGCGAGACCAGCGCATGCACCACGCCTGCCGGGGTCTGCACCGGTACATCCCAGTGCGACTTCGACGACAGGCGCAGCTTCGACCACACGGCGTCGCTGTAGAAGCTCTGCCCGCTGCGCGGATCGACCGGACGGATCGCGCCCGGCATCGTGCTCCACTTCAGCAGCTGGAAGCTGCGTACCCTGGCTTCATCGATCGGGTAGCGCGACAGCACCAGCATGCCGTACTGGCCCGGGTGCAGGCCGTAGCCCCAGGCATCGTTGCCACGGCTGCGACCTTCGCCGCCGACCACGCCGTTGTTGTCCAGGTCCAGGCCACTGGGCACGCCGGTGTTGACCGGGGCCAGGTAGCGGTAGGCGAAGTGCAGCGGCGCGCCGCCGCCCGGCTGCGCCACTTCCAGGTAGCGCTTCTGGAACAGGTCGGCGGCGCGATGGGCGTCGTCGAAATCGAATTCGTTCAGCAGCACCACGTCCGGGCGCACCTGCTGCAGCACGGCGGCAATCTTGCGCGCATGCGCGCTGTCGCCTTCAAGCTCCCTGATCAGGCCGCCGGCCTCATCGGAGTACAGCGACGTGTTGTAGGTGGCCAGGCGCAGCGATGCGGACGGTGTTTCGGTCATCGCAGGGGTCCTGGCAAGAGCAGGGCCGCAGCGCCACACAGCAGGGCCAGGGCAAGGATCAGAGGTTGGGCGTTCATGCCGCCTATTGTGCACCCCGCCCGGTGTCAGCGGTTTGTCAGCGGCCGTCCAGATCGCGGTCGAAATCGTGCCAGCGACGGCCATCGTAGGCCTCCAGCGGACGGAAGCGGCGCTTGTAGTCCATTTTCTGGTGTTCACGGATCCAGTAGCCCAGATAGACGTGCGGCAGTCCTTCGCGACGCGCCCATTCGATCTGCTGCAGGATGGCGAACGTGCCCAGTCCCCGCGCTGCGTGGTCTGGATCGAAGAAGGTATAGACCGCCGAAAGGCCGTGCTCGGTGACATCGGTGACGGCCACTCCGAGCAGCTGGCTGGGCCGGCCATCGTGGCCCGGCAGGCGCATCTCCAGGAAGCGGGTGTGCGACCAGCTGCCGATCAGGAACTGCTCGAACTCGTGCGGGCCATGATCGTCCATGCCGCCGTTGGCGTGGCGGTGCACCAGATAGCGGTGGTAGAGGGCAAACAGATCCTCGCGCGCAGTGGCGGCGGTGATCCGCACCTCCAGGTCGGCGTTGCGGGTGGCGCAGCGACGCTGGCTGCGGTCCGGCGCGAACCGGGCCACCGGAATCCGTACCGCCACGCAGGCATGGCACTGCGCGCAGTGGGGCCGATAGACCAGGTCGCCGCTGCGGCGGAAGCCCCAGCTGAGTGCGAGTGGATACAGGCCGCCCAGGCGACGGTCGTGGGGATCCATCACCAGGTCGCGCGCCACCCGGTCCGGCCAGTACCCGCAGGGGTGCTCGCCGGTCTGGAACAGCCGCAGTTCGTCGTCTCTGTCGCCGTGGATCGCCATGGCCACAGCATAGCCCCAGCGTGTCGCAATGAACGCGACTGTCCGCCGGATGAACGGAACTGGCGGTTGCGTCAACCGCCGTCGCGGCCGGGCGTTGTTGTCATTCGAGGGTGAAGTGATCACCCCGACGCAACCTCATCCCCAGGAGTGACCTCATGATCCGTACCCCCCTGCTGCTGGCCCTGCTGCTTGCCACGTCCGCCTCCGGTGTCGCGCTGGCGGCGACTCCCCCGACCGCACCGGCACAGCGTCCGGCCAAGCTGGACACCAACGGCGACGGTGTCATCGACCGCAGCGAGGCCGCGGCCAACCCACGTCTGGCGGCCAAGTTCGACGAACTGGACCGCAACAAGGACGGCAGGCTGTCGCGCGATGAAATGCCGCGCTGGCAGCATGGTCGTCGTGGCGGCCATGGCGGCGAGCGCTGGGCCAGGCTGGACACCGACAAGGACGGCCGCATCAGCCGCGAAGAGGCCAAGGCCGATCCGCGCCTGGCGGCACGTTTCGATCAGCTCGATCTCAACAAGGACGGCTATCTGGACAAGGCGGATCGCGAGCTGCGCATGAAGCAGCATCGCGACGCCTGGTTCGCCGCTGCCGACACCAACAAGGACGGCCAGTTGAGCAAGGCCGAATTCGATGCGGCGAAGGGCCCGATGCATGGCGGCCCGCGCCACGGGGGCCCGCGTGACGGCGCCGCACCGAAGCCGCAGCGCTGATCACGGCGCAACGTTCAACGACGACGCCGGCAGACTGCCGGCGTCGTCCGTTACAGGCGACCGCTGTCGAGCAGCGTATAGGCCACCAGGGCGATCACCAGCAGGTTCATCGCGATGATGGCGCTGCGGCCGTACATCGCTTCGTACTTCCAGTTGATGCCCTGCCGCCCGCGCCGCGCTGCGTCGCGCACGATCAAGGGCCGCATCAGGCGCTGCAGCGGTCCCAGGCACTGGTAGTTGACCGCACCCAGGCCGATGGCCATGACCACCAGGTGTACCCATACCGGCGTCTGCAGCAGCACGACCAGCAGTATGGACAGGCAGCAGGCCATCACGGTCCAGGTGTTGAGATGGACGAAGCGCCGGACCTGGGTCCGCTCCGGTTCCGTTTCGGCGTAGGACAGCAGGAAGCGACCGCCCAGGTAGCTGCCCAGCACGCCGCCCAGCACGGCACCGGCGATCGCTGCCCAGTTGTGGGCCGGGACCAGATGCAGGTGCCCCAGCGCCGCTGTCAGCGATCCCATCGCGGTACCGCCGGCTGCGCTGGCGCCGCCCAACCCCAGCTTGCTGCCGCCAATGCCCACACCGGTGCCGAGCAGGATCGCGGCACTGGCCGTGCCGGGCGCAGCGATCAGCACCATCGAGACCACGGTGGTTGCGAAGGCAGCGCTGGGTGCGCTGCTGCGCGCGAATTCGCCGAAGCGCTGCAGCAGTCCCTCGCGGACCTGCGCGCGGGCCCGCGACAGGCGCTTGCGCACCGCCGCATCACTCAGGCCCAGCAGGTCCGCCACCTGCTGCGAGCGCTGACCTTCCCGGTAGTAAAGCAGCAGGACTTCGCGGCTGTCGGTGGGCAGCGCCGAGATGATGTCCTCGGCGGCAACCTCCTCTTCCAGTCGCTGCAGGCGGTCGGCGGCAGTCGGCGAGGGGTCGGCCGCCATGCCCAGCGCAACTTCGGCGGCCTCGCCGCTCAGGGGCCTGCCGCGCTGTGCACGCAGCCAGTCGCGCGCGAGGTTGCGGGTGATCTGCCGCAGCCAGGGCAGGAAGCTGGTGGAACTGCGCAGCTGGTGCAGCTGCTGCCAGCCCTTCACGAACGCTTCCTGCGCGATGTCCTCGCTGGCCTGGCGATCGCCGGTGATGGCCAGGGCGATGGCGGTCACGGTGTTCTGGCAGGCGAGCACGATGCGCCCATAGGCGTGCTGGCAGCCACTGCTGGCCGCCGGCAGCTCGCGTTCAAGCGTCTCGTCGATCGTTGCAGCGAAAGTCGTCATGGCGGCAGCTCCTGCTGGATTGTGTCCCAAGACGGAGCTGCGCGCCCGATGTGACCGGCCCGCCTGCCGGTAGCGCCGGGCCATGCCCGGCGGCTTTTCTGTCCGCTGCGCTCGCCGGGCATGGCCCGGCGCTACCGGCGCGTCATTTCGAGGGCTGGATGCGGACCCGCACTTCTTCCTGTTCCGGTGCGGGCTGCTGCGGTTGCGTCTGTGGGGCGGGGGCGGGTGCCGCGGGGGCCGGGCCACCGCGGTGGCGCAGGCCGATCACCAGCGCCACGCCAGCGATCACCACCAGCAGTGCGATGCGGATCCGCCAGGCCCAGCTGCGCCCGCCGCTGCCGGCATCCGGCGTGTCGCGGAACGCGAACTCGGCCGTGGGATGGTCGCGGCGGGTGGTATCGAGCAGGCGTGCATCGCGCAGGATGTCGCGCGCACGCGGCTGGTCGTCGGCGCGCACGATCCAGACCGCTGGATAGCCCTGCGTATTGCCCAGGTCGGTATAGCTGAACTGGCCGCGCCGCCGGGTCTTGTACGAACGACCATTGGTCACCTTCACTTCGATGCCATGGCTGCGCAGGAGCTCGGCCACGCCCTCGACGGTTTCCACACGCTGGCTGCTGAAGATCTGACGCATCGGATCAGTCCTTGGCCGGCACGGCGGCCGCTGCAGTCTGGTCGGGAACCACGCGGATCAGGCCCTCCTGTGCCGTGCTGGCCACCAGCACGCCATTGCGGGTGAAGAACTGGCCGCGGGCGAGGCCGCGCGAATCCTGCGCACTGGGGCTGTCCAGCGAATAGAGCAGCCAGTCGTCGGCGCGGAACGGGCGGTGGAACCAGATCGCGTGGTCGAGCGAGGCCATCTGCACGTGCGGATGGTAGTAGCTGATACCGTGCGGGAAGGTCGCCGTGCCCAGCAGATGGAAGTCGGACGCGTAGGCCAGCAGCGCCTGGTGCAGCTCGGGGGCATCGCCGACCGGTTCGCTCAACCGCATCCAGACCTGGTGATAGGGCGGGCGCTTGGGCGGATTCAGTTCGTCGCGGGGATAGACGTGGCGGAACTCGAACGGGCCACCGCGCGAGAGCCAGCGCTGCACTTTGATCGGCAGCCGCTCCAGCACTTCGGCCGGCAACGGGCGGTTCGGCTCGATGTCTTCCGGTTGAGGCACTTCGGGCATCTTGTGCTGGTGCTCGGCACCGGTCTCCGCCTGCTGGAACGAGGCAGCACAGAAGAAGATCACCTTGCCATGCTGGATCGCGGTCACCCGGCGCACGGAGAAGCTGCCGCCATCGCGGGTGCGGTCCACGTCGTAGACGATCGGATGGTCGATGTTGCCGGCCCGCAGGAAATACGCGTGCAGCGAATGCACATGGCGCCCGTTGTCGACCGTGGCCTGGGCGGCGGCCAGCGCCTGGCCCAGCACCTGCCCGCCGAACACGTACTTGGTGCCGATGTCGCGGCTTTGTCCGCGGAACAGGTTGTCCTCCAGCCGCTCCAGGGTGAGCAGGTCGATCAGCTCGGAGACGACGGGTTCGGGCGTGTCGTTCAAGGGGGCGGCCACAACAATGAAGAGGCCTTGATTATACCGGTCCGGGGTCGGATCCCTTTCGCATTGCAGAAGGGGGCTGACCCCAGAGCGCGGAGACCGTTACTTGCCCAGCCGCGCCACCAGCGCCTGCAGGGCATTCTGTGCGTCCGGGGCGAACCAGGCCTCTACGAACCGGTCCAGCTGGATCAGGTCCGGGTGCAGCGCTTCGTGCAGGTCATTGCGGGCCACGGCGCGGGTCAGCAGCATCGGCTGCCGCGGCTGCCTGAGCAGGTTCTGCAGCCAGGCCACGGCGCGGGCGACCACCAGATCGCCCTCGGCCAGTTCGTCGACCAGGCCGATCTGCAGCGCCTGCTCGGCCGGCACCAGGGCACCGGTGGTGAGCAGCACCCCCGCGCGGTGCACGCCGACGGTACGGCGCAGCAGGCGCTGGATGCCTTCCGGTGCGATCAGGCCGACCTGCACCTCGTTCAGTCCGATGGCATACGGGCGTGCCGGGTCGGCGCTGCGCGCCATCACCCGGTAATCGCAGCACAGGGCGAGCACGCAACCGCCGGCAGGGGCGTGGCCGGTGATCGCGGCGACCACCGGGATGCGGCTCTCGGCCAGCGTACGTACCGCGCCGAAGAAGGCATTCCAGGTATCCAGCAGCTTGTGCTTGTCATCGCCGTGGGAGAGCAGGTGTGGCACGTCCATGCCGCCGGTGAACACGCGCTCGCTGCCGGACAGCACGATGCCGTGCGCATCGTCGGCCATGGCCTGCTCGACGGCGTGGATCAGCTGTCGGCACAGGTCGGTGTCCAGCGCATTGACCGGCGGCCGCGCCAGGCGCAGTTCGCGGATGGGACCATGGTTGATCACCTCGATGAGCGTCGTCATGCTGCGGTCTCGTTGCGAAGAAGGAACGTGGGCGATGATAACCAAACCATTCGTTGGCGTACTGTTGCTTCTGTGTGCGTCCGCAGCAGCGGCGGCGGAATCACGCTGTGTGACGGTGGAGCAGGGCTGGGTGCGCCTGCCGCCGAGCCCTGCCATGCCGATGACGGCGGGTTACGGGAGGATCGTGAACCGCTGCGCAGCGCCGGTGACGGTGGTGGGCGCGGGCAGCAGGGCCTTCGGCGACGTGTCACTGCACGAGACCACCGTGGTCGACGGTGTCAGCCGGATGCGCGAAGTCGAACGGCTGCCGATTGCAGCCGGGGCGCGCACCGAGCTCAAGCCCGGTGGCCTGCACCTGATGCTGATGGAAGGCGAGGGAGCTTTGAAGGAAGGGCAGGTCGTGCCGCTGCAGTTGCAGCTGGAGGGCGGTGGCACCGCCAGCGCAACGCTGACGGTACGCAAGGCCGCTCCATGATGCAGCGCCCGTTCCGCCGGGCATCAGGGCCGGACCGGCGTCGGTAGCGCCGGGCCATGCCCGGCGGGGTGGGGCCGACCCGGGCCGGCACCCACCCGCAGTGCATCAGCTCGATGCGCTGCGGATCGCGTCCGGCAGCGGCGCGCTTTTGCCGGTCTGGGTATCCATCCAGACCACCACCACGTTGCCATCGGAGTACAGCTTCGACTCGTCCTGCTGGTCGACGATGCGATGACCGATGGTGACGCTGCTGTTGCCCAGGCGCTCGACGAACAGTTCGACCAGGATGTCGTTGGGCCACACGATCGGCAGCCGGTAGTTGACGTTGGTCGCGGCCACCACCGGCGCGATGCGGTCGGTCATCGACACGCCTTCCACGCCCAGCATCCAGCGCACGCGCGCTTCCTCCAGGTAGGAGATGTACTTGGCGTTGTTCACATGGCCCATGCTGTCCATGTCGCGCCAGCGCACGCTGATCGGGATGCGGGCCAGGATCTTGTGTTCGCTGCTCATCAGGCGTCCTTCTTCTTGGTCGTGCTCTTGCTGGCCTTGCCGGTGCTCTTGGCGGCCACGGCCTTCTTCGCCACCTTCTCCGGCTTCACCTTGCGCGGCGGCCGGGCGTCGGGCTTGTTGGCCACGGCGGCCGGCTGCTCCGGGCGCGCACTGGTGGACGGCAGCATGCGTGCCAGGAACTGCCCGGTGTACGACTGCGGGCAGGCGGCCACGTCTTCCGGCGTGCCGGTGACCAGGATGGTGCCACCCCGGTGGCCGCCTTCCGGCCCCAGGTCGACGATCCAGTCGGCGGTCTTGATCACATCGAGGTTGTGCTCGATCACCACCACCGTGTTGCCTTCGTCGCGCAGCTTGTGCAGCACGCCCAGCAGCGCTTCGATGTCGTGGAAGTGCAGGCCGGTGGTCGGTTCATCGAGGATGTACAGGGTGCGGCCGGTATCGCGGCGCGACAGCTCCTTGGACAGCTTCACGCGCTGCGCTTCACCACCGGACAGCGTGGTCGCGCTCTGTCCCAGCTTGATGTAGCTCAGGCCGACATCCACCAGCGTTTCCAGCTTGCGCGCGATCGACGGCACGGGCTCGAACAGCTTCAGCGCATCTTCGACGGTCATTTCCAGCACGTCGTTGATGTTGAAGCCCTTGTACAGGATCTCCAGCGTTTCGCGGTTGTAGCGCTTGCCGTGGCAGACATCGCAGGGCACGTACACGTCCGGCAGGAAGTGCATCTCGACCTTGATCAGGCCATCACCCTGGCACGCCTCGCAGCGTCCGCCGCGCACGTTGAAGCTGAAACGACCTGGTGAATAACCACGCGCACGCGCTTCGGGCACCTGTGCGAACAGCTCGCGCAGCGGGGTGAACAGGCCGGTGTAGGTGGCCGGGTTCGAGCGCGGGGTGCGGCCGATCGGCGACTGGTCGATGTCCACGACCTTGTCGAACAGGTCCAGGCCATCGATCTCCTTGTACGGGGCGACCGGGTGCGAGGAGCCGTTGATCTCGTTGGCGGCCAGCGAGAACAGGGTGTCATTGATCAGCGTCGACTTGCCCGAGCCGGACACGCCGGTCACGCAGGTCAGCAGGCCCGAGGGAATCGACAGGTCCACCCCCTTCAGGTTGTTGCCGCTGGCGCCGCGCAGATGCAGGGTCATCTTCGGATTCGGCCGGTGCCGGCGCGCCGGGATCTCGATCGAGCGCTTGCCGGACAGGTACTGGCCCGTCAGCGAACGGGGTGCATCCAGGATGTCCTGCAGGGTGCCCTGGCCGACGATCTCGCCACCGTGCACGCCCGCGCCCGGGCCGATGTCCAGCACGTAGTCGGCCAGGCGGATCGCATCTTCGTCATGCTCGACCACGATCACCGTGTTGCCGAGGTCGCGCAGGCGGGTGAGGGTGCCCAGCAGGCGTTCGTTGTCGCGCTGGTGCAGGCCGATCGACGGCTCGTCGAGCACGTACATCACGCCGACCAGGCCGGCACCGATCTGGCTGGCCAGGCGGATGCGCTGTGCCTCGCCACCGGAGAGGGTATCGGCCTTGCGCTCCAGAGTGAGGTAGTCCAGGCCCACGTCGACCAGGAAGCCCAGGCGTTCGCCGATCTCCTTGACGATCTTCGAGGCGATCTCGCCACGCCAGCCCGGCAGGCTCAGTTCGCTGAAGAACTTCAGGGCTTCGTCGATCGGTAGCACCACCAGGTCCGGCAGCGGCCGGTCGGCCACGAACACGTTGCGCGCAGCCTTGTTCAGGCGGGCACCGTTGCACTCGGGGCAGGCGCGCTCGCTGATGTACTTGCCGAGCTCCTCCTGCACGGCCGCCGACTCGGTTTCCTTGTAGCGGCGTTCCAGGTTGGGAATGATGCCCTCGAAGCGGTGCTTGCGCTGGGTGCGGCCGCCGGCTTCGGTGAAGTAGGTGAACGTGATTGCGTCCTCGCCGCTGCCATACAGCACGGCCTGCTGCACCTTGGCCGGCAGCGAGTTCCAGGCGGCATCGACGTCGAACTTGTAGTGACGCGCCAGCGAGGCGATCAGCTGGAAATAGTACGCATTGCGACGGTCCCAGCCACGTACTGCGCCGGCGGCCAGGGACAGCTCGGGATGCACGACCACGCGCGAGGGATCGAAGAATTCGGCCATGCCCAGGCCATCACAACCGGGGCAGGCGCCCATCGGCGCGTTGAACGAGAACAGGCGCGGTTCCAGCTCCGGCAGCGAGTAATCGCAGACCGGGCAGGAGTATTTGGAGGAGAACAGGGTCGGCGCGCTGGCGGTGTTGTCCAGGCTCTGCACCGAGGCCATGCCGTCGCCGAGTTTCAGCGCGGTCTCGAAGCTCTCGGCCAGGCGCTGCTTGATGTCCTCGCGCGGGCGGAAGCGGTCGATCACCGCCTCGATGGTGTGCTTCTGGCGCAGCGCCAGCGGCGGCACCGCGTCGATCTCATACAGCTCGCCATCCACGCGCACGCGCACGAAGCCCTGTGCGCGCAGCTGGTCGAATACCTGCGCGTGTTCGCCCTTGCGGTCGCGGATAACCGGGGCCAGCAGCATGTAGCGCTGTTCCGGGTCCAGCGTCAGCACCTGGTCGACCATCTGGCTGACCGTCTGCGCTTCCAGCGGATAGCCGTGGTCGGGGCAGCGCGGCGTGCCGACGCGGGCATACAGCAGGCGCAGGTAGTCGTAGATCTCGGTGATCGTGCCGACCGTCGAGCGCGGGTTGTGCGACGTCGACTTCTGCTCGATCGAGATCGCCGGAGACAGGCCCTCGATGTGGTCCAGGTCCGGCTTCTCCATCACGCTCAGGAACTGCCGGGCGTAGGCCGACAGCGACTCGACGTAGCGACGCTGGCCTTCGGCGTAGATCGTGTCGAAAGCCAGCGACGACTTGCCCGAGCCGGACAGGCCGGTGATCACGATCAGCTTGTCGCGGGGCAGGTCGAGGTCGAGGTTCTTCAGGTTGTGCGTCCGCGCGCCGCGGATGCGGATGAAATCCATCGCCATGGGGAATCCGGTTGTGGGGGCGTTGGCTGGGTGCCGGGCCAGCAGGGAACGGCAATCGGTCAGCCTACCGAGGTGACCAGATGGGGGCAATGGGCGACAATGCCAGCCCGGTGTCTCACCTTCTGAGACAGGCCGACAGGTGGGGGTCAGATCCCTTTTCACAACGTGAAAAGGGATCTGACCCCGTTCCGGCCGGCCCCCCCCAGGCCGTTCAGGGGTTGACTTGACCCGCGGCCGTTGATCTGCGTACAATTCCGCTCCTGTCCGCCCTCGATGGCGGCAGCTCAGACCACAATAACTACAGAGGAAGGCCTGGTCATGTACGCAGTACTGGTCACCGGCGGTAAGCAATACCGCGTGGCGCAGGGCGAAAAGCTCCGCGTTGAAAAGCTCGAAGTCGAAGTCGGCAGCGAGATCAAGTTCGACAACATCCTGATGCTGGGCGACAGCGATGGCGTGAAGCTGGGCGATGCGCTGAAGGGCGCCGCCGTCACCGCCAAGGTTCTGTCCCAGGGTCGTGCTGACAAGGTCCGGATCATCAAGTTCCGTCGCCGCAAGCACCACATGAAGCGCCAGGGTCACCGTCAGTACTACACCGAAATCGAGATCACCGGCATCGCCGGCTAAGCATCAGGAGAAGCAGTCATGGCACATAAAAAGGGCGTAGGCTCCTCGCGCAACGGTCGCGACTCCAACCCGAAGTACCTCGGCGTCAAGATCTTCGGCGGCCAGGCCATCGAAGCAGGCAACATCATCGTGCGCCAGCGCGGCACCCAGTTCCACCCGGGTTCCGGCGTCGGCCTGGGCCGTGACCACACCCTGTTCGCCCTCGTGGACGGCAAGGTGGAGTTCTCGGTCAAGGGTCCGAAGAAGCGTCGCACCGTCAGCATCGTCTCGGCCGAAGCCTGATCCAGGCATCCGCCGGCACCCGTGCCCCGGCATGGGAATGCTGCATGAAGAGCCCCGCTTCGGCGGGGCTTTTCGTTAGAGTAAAAGCAAGACCGGCTGCGCCGGATTGCCCGCCATCGGTTGGCATTACATTCAAGGCGACGGCAGGTTGGCCGCGCCCATCGCAGGCATCGAAACAATGAAACTGGTAGACGAAGCAGAAATCGAAGTGTTCGCCGGCAACGGCGGCAACGGCTGCATTGGCTTCCGTCGCGAGAAGTTCATTCCGCTCGGCGGCCCGGACGGCGGCGACGGCGGTGCGGGCGGCAGCGTGTACATCCGCGCCGACGAGAACCTGAACACCCTGGTCGACTTCCGCCATGACCGCATCTTCAGGGCGCAGCGCGGCGAGAACGGCATGGGCCGGCAGGCCTACGGCAAGGGTGGCGAAGATCTGACCATCACCGTGCCGGTCGGCACCGTGGTCATCAACGTCGCCACCGATGAAATCATCGGCGACCTGACCCAGCACAACGACCGCCTGCTGGTGGCCAAGGGCGGCAGGGGCGGCTTGGGCAACATGCACTTCAAGAGCTCGACCAACCGTTCGCCGCGCCAGGCGCTGCCGGGCGAGCCGGGCGAAGAGCGCACGCTGAAGCTGGAACTGAAGCTGCTGGCCGACGTCGGCCTGCTGGGCTTCCCCAATGCCGGCAAGAGCACCCTGATCCGCGCTGTCTCGGCGGCGACGCCGAAGGTGGCCGACTACCCGTTCACCACGCTGTACCCGAATCTGGGCGTGGTGAAGGTCGAGAACTACCGCAGCTTCGTGATCGCCGACATTCCGGGCCTGATCGAGGGTGCGGCCGACGGTGCCGGCCTGGGCGCGCAGTTCCTGCGCCACCTGCAGCGCACCCGCCTGCTGCTGCACCTGGTGGACATCTCGCCGATGGAGGGTGGCGTGGAAGGCATCTCCCCGGTCGAGCAGGTGCGCGCGATCGAGCGCGAGCTGGAAAAGCACGATCCGGAACTGCTGCAAAAGCCGCGCTGGCTGGTGCTGAACAAGGCTGACCTGATGTTCGAGGACGAGGCCAAGGCGGCGGCCGAACAGATCGTGGCCGAGCTGGGCTGGAAGGAGCCCTGGTTCCTGGTGTCCGCCCTGGGGCGCGAAGGTACCTTCCCGATCATGAGCCGGATCATGGCCTTCTTCGATCGGCAGAAGGAAGAGGAGCTGGAGGCCCGCAACGCGCAGTAAGGGCGTTGTGGCTCCCGCCAGAAAAGCCCGGCTTCGGCCGGGTTTTTTTGTTGGTTGCGATGCAGGCAGCAGCCGAGCATGGGCTCGGCTCTACGGAAAACGGGGCAGGCGGCGGAGTGCAGGCAACAAAAAACCCGGCCGGAGCCGGGCTTTTGCGTGTCGCCGGGACGGCAGCCCCGGCGGCAACCGGATCAGGCGGCCTTGAGGGCCTTGATGCGGTCGTTCAGGCGGCTCTTGTGGCGAGCAGCCTTGTTCTTGTGGATCAGGCCACGCGCGCTGAAGCGATCCAGGATCGGCTGGGCAACGGCGAAGGCGGCTTCGGCGCCGGCGGCATCGTTGGCGTCCAGCGCCTTGATCACTTTCTTGACAGCGGTGCGCAGCATCGAGCGCTGAGCCACGTTGCGCGCGTTGCGCACGACGGTCTGCTTGGCGCGCTTCTTGGCGGACTTGATATTGGCCACGGTGGTGGTTTCCTGAAAAAATCGGTGTTATGGGAACAGCAAGCTGGCTAGTATGATGGCGCGGGAAATGTACGTCAAGTCGATTGTCAAGAGGGACGTTGAGTGAGTTCACCGAAGATGTTGCGGGGCCTGCTGTCGTTCAGCAGCATGACCATGGTCTCGCGGGTGCTCGGACTTGTCCGGGACCAGGTGATCACCACCACGTTCGGCACCAATGCGGTCACCGATGCGTTCTGGGTGGCGTTCAGGGTACCCAATTTCCTGCGTCGCCTGTTCGCCGAAGGCTCCTTCGCCACCGCCTTCGTGCCGGTGTTCACCGAGGTGAAGGAGACCCGCAGCCACACCGAACTGCGCGAACTGATGTCACGCGTGGCGGGCACCTTGGGCGGGACGCTGCTGGTGGTCACCGCGCTGGCGTTGATCTTCGCTCCCCAGCTGGCGGTGGTGTTCTCAAGTGGCGCTGATACCGACCCGGTCAAACAGACCCTGCTGGTCGATCTGTTCCGCCTGACCTTCCCGTTCCTGTTGTTCGTCTCGCTCACCGCGCTGGCCGGCGGGGCGCTGAACAGCTTCCAGCGCTTCGCGATGCCGGCGCTGACCCCGGTCATCCTCAACCTGTGCATGATCGCCGGCGCGCTGTGGTTGGCGCCGCAACTCGGCGGCACCCCGGAAAAGCAGATCCTGGCGCTGGGCTGGGCCGTGCTGGCGGCCGGTATCCTGCAGCTGCTGTTCCAGTTGCCCTCGCTCAAGGGGATCAATCTGCTGACCCTGCCGCGCTGGGGCTGGAACCACCCGGGTGTGCGCAAGGTGCTGACCCTGATGGTGCCGACCCTGTTCGGTTCCTCGGTGGCGCAGATCAACCTGCTGCTGGACACTCTGATCGCGGCCAAGCTGACGGATGGCTCGCAGTCCTGGCTGTCCCTGGCCGACCGCTTCCTGGAGTTGCCGCTGGGGGTGTTCGGCGTGGCCCTGGGCACGGTGATCCTGCCGGCGTTGGCCCGCCACCACGTTGGCACCGACCGCGAGGGCTTCTCGCGCTCGCTCGACTGGGGCCTGCGCATGACCCTGCTGATCTCGGTGCCGGCCATGCTGGGCCTGGTGCTGCTGGCTGAACCGCTGATCGCCACGCTGTTCCAGTACCGCCAGTTCACCGCCTTCGACACCCGCATGACCGCGCTGTCGGTGTATGGCCTCAGCTTCGGCCTGCCGGCCTTCGCCCTGTTGAAGGTGGTCCTGCCGGCCTTCTATGCCCGCCAGGACACCCGCACCCCGGTACGTGCCGGCGTGGCCGCGCTGGTGGCCAACATGGTGTTCAACTTCGTCCTGCTGGCCGTGCTGTATCAGGTGATGGTGCCGGACACGCTGAAGGCGCAGGGCGTGATGACGGCCATCGGCAAGCAGCCCGGCCTGCATCTGGCGCTGGGCATTGCCAGTGCGTTGTCCAGTTACCTGAACCTGGGCCTGCTGTGGTACTGGCTGGGCAAGACCGATGTCTACCAGCGCCTGCCGGGCTGGGGCAGCTACCTCGTGCGGCTGCTGGTGGCGTGCGCGTGCATGGTCGGCGTGCTGCTGGCCCTGCTGTACTGGATGCCGGCCTTCACCGGGATGGACAAATGGCACCGGATCGGCGGCCTGATCCTGCTGGTGGGGGGCGGTGGCCTGACCTATCTGTTGGCGATGCTGGCCATGGGCTTCCGCCCGCGCGACCTGCGCGGGCATTGATCGTCGCCTGCGGCGGCTATACTTCAGGGTTACACCATTGAAGCGGCGGCCCCGGGTGGGCCGGAACGGGAGTTGATGAGCAGGCTGTTCAGAAGCGTCGAGGGCGGGGAGCTGTTCCCCAACGGAAGCGTGGTCTGCATCGGTGCATTCGACGGCCTCCATCTGGGGCATCGTGCACTGGTGCGGCATGCCGTTGCGCGCGCGCGCGCCTTGGGCGTGGCTGCGGTGGCCGTGGCGTTCGAACCGTTGCCCCGTGAGTTCTTCGCCCAGGGCACACCACCACCGCGCCTGACGCTGGCACGCAGCAAGGTCGAGATGCTGCGCGAGCTGGGGGTGGACGCGGTGGGGCTGCTGCGCTTCGATGCAGCGATGGCGGCGATGCCGGCCGAAACCTTCGTCCGCCAGCTGCTGGTGCGGCGACTGAATGCCCGCGAAGTGTGGATCGGGCCGGAGTTCTGCTTCGGCAACCGTCGCCGCGGTGATCTGGCCCTGCTGCAGAAGCTGGGTGGCGAGCTGGGCTTCAGCGCGGGCGAGATCGAGGCGGTCGACCTGCACGGCGAGCGCATTTCCAGTACCCGCATCCGCCAGCTGCTGCAGTCCGGCGATTTCGCCCGGGCCGGCGATCTGCTCGGTCGCCCCTACGCGATCAGCGGGCGCGTGGTGCGTGGTCGCCAGCTCGGCCGCACGCTGGGCTTCCCGACCGCCAACCTGCGTTTCCCCAAGACCCCGGCGTTGTCGGGCATCTACGCGACCTGGGTGCACGGTGTGTTCGACCAGCCCTGGCCGTCGGTGTCCAGCTTCGGCACGCGGCCGACGGTGGAGGGCGTGGAGCCGCTGCTGGAAGCCCACCTGTTCGATTTCCAGGGTGACCTGTACGGTCGCCACATCGACGTTGAATTCGTCGCCAAGCTGCGTGACGAAGAGAAGTTCAATGATCTGGCGGCACTGACCGACCAGATGCACCGCGACGCCGAGCAGGCGCGCGCCATCCTTTCCGAACATAGATTGCGAGCCACTGCGTGAGCCAGGACTACAAGACCACCCTGAACCTGCCAGCCACCGATTTCCCGATGCGCGGCGACCTGCCCAAGCGCGAGCCGGGCATTCTGGCGCGGTGGGAGGAGCAGGGGCTCTACCAGCAGTTGCGCGACAACGCCGCCGGCCGCCCGTTGTTCGTGCTGCACGACGGCCCGCCGTATGCCAACGGCCGCATCCACCTGGGCCACGCGGTCAACAAGATCCTGAAGGACATCATCGTCAAGTCGCGCTACCTGGCCGGTTTCGATGCGCCCTACGTGCCCGGCTGGGACTGCCACGGCCTGCCGATCGAGATCGCGGTGGAAAAGAAGTGGGGCAAGGTCGGCGTGAAGCTCGATGCGGTTGAATTCCGGCAGAAGTGCCGTGAGTTCGCCGAGGAGCAGATCGACATCCAGCGCGTGGACTTCAAGCGTCTGGGCGTGACCGGTGACTGGGACAACCCGTACAAGACCCTGAGCTTCGACTTCGAGGCCAACGAGATCCGCGCACTGGCCAAGGTGGTGGCCAATGGCCACCTGGTGCGGGGTGCCAAGCCGGTGTACTGGTGCTTCGACTGCGGTTCGGCGCTGGCCGAAGCCGAGATCGAATACCAGGAAAAGGAATCGCCGGCGATCGACGTGGCATACCCCGCGCGCGATCCGCAGGCCATCGGCCAGGCATTCGGCGTGAGCGTGCCGGCCGATGTGGACGTGGCGGTGCCGATCTGGACCACCACGCCGTGGACGCTGCCGGCGTCGCTGGCCGTGTCGCTGGGTGCGGACATCCGTTACGTGCTGGCCGAAGGTCCGGCGCACAACGGCAAGCGCCGCTGGCTGGTGCTTGCCGCTGCGCTGGCTGGACGTGCGCTGCAGCGCTACGGCGTCGAGGAGGTGGTACTGCACGGCGAAACCACGGGCGCTGCACTGGAAAACCAGCTGCTGTCGCATCCGTTCTATGCCGGGCGCGCGATCCCGCTGCTCAACGGCGACCATGTGTCCGACGAAGACGGTACCGGTGCGGTGCACACCGCTCCTGGACATGGCCAGGAAGACTACGTGGTCAGCCAGAAGTACGGCCTGCTCGACACGTACAACGCCGGCCAGGTGACGCCGATCGATGGCCGTGGCGTGTACCTGGAATCGACGCCGCCGGCCGGTGACGTGGTACTGGCCGGCCAGCACCTGTGGAAGGCGCAGGAGGCCATCATCGGCGTGCTGCGCGACAACGGCACGCTGCTGGCCTTCCACCCGATCCGCCACAGCTATCCGCACTGCTGGCGCCACAAGACGCCGGTGGTGTTCCGTGCCACCCCGCAGTGGTTCATCTCGATGGACAAGGCCAACCTGCGCAGCGATGCGCTGGCCGCGATCGACACCGTCGGCTGGTTCCCGGCCTGGGGCAAGGCGCGCATCCAGAGCATGGTCGATGGCCGTCCGGACTGGACGATCTCGCGCCAGCGCACCTGGGGCGTGCCGATCGCACTGTTCACCCATCGCCAGACCGGCGAGATCCACCCGCGCTCGGTGGAGCTGATGCAGCAGGTTGCCGACCGTGTCGAAGCCGAGGGCATCGACGTGTGGTACTCGCTGGATGCAACCGAACTGCTGGGCGCCGAAGCGGCCGACTACGAGAAGGTCACCGACATCCTCGACGTCTGGTTCGACTCGGGTGTCACCCATGAAGGCGTGCTGGCCGCGCGTGGCTTCGGCAAGCCGGCCGACCTGTACCTGGAAGGCTCGGACCAGCACCGCGGCTGGTTCCAGTCGTCGCTGCTGACCGGCGTGGCAATCGACAGGCGTGCGCCCTACAAGCAGTGCCTCACCCACGGTTTCACCGTGGACGAGCACGGCCGCAAGATGTCCAAGTCGCTGGGCAACGGCATCGAGCCGCAGGACATCATGAACAAGCTGGGCGCGGACATCCTGCGCCTGTGGATCGCCTCGGCCGACTACAGCAACGAGATGTCGCTGTCGCAGGAAATCCTCAAGCGCAATGCCGACGCCTACCGTCGCCTGCGCAACACCGCGCGCTTCCTGCTCGGCAACCTGGACGGTTTCGATCCGGCCCGGGACCTGCGCCCGCTCGACCAGATGGTCGCGCTGGACCGCTGGATCGTGCATCGCGCGTGGGAACTGCAGGAGAAGATCAAGGCGGCCTACGACGGCTACAACATGGCCGAGATCGTGCAGCTGCTGCTGAACTTCTGCAGCGTGGACCTGGGCTCGCTGTACCTGGACGTCACCAAGGACCGCCTGTACACGATGCCGACCGACTCGCACGGTCGCCGTTCGGCGCAGAGCGCGATGTATCACATCGCCGAGGCGTTCACCCGCTGGGTGGCACCGATCCTGACCTTCACCGCCGACGAGCTGTGGGGCTACCTGCCGGGCACGCGCACCGGCCACGTGCTGTTCACCACCTGGTACGAGGGCCTGGCGCCGCTGCCGGCGGATGCCCAGCTCAACGCTGCCGATTTCGACCAGCTGCTGGCCGTGCGCGAGCAGGTGGCCAAGGTGCTCGAGCCGATGCGTGCCAACGGCGCGATCGGCGCCGCCCTGGAGGCCGAGATCACCGTGGCCGCCAGCGAAGAGCAGGCGGCGCGCTGGCAGCCGCTGGCCGACGAACTGCGCTTCCTGTTCATCAGCGGTGACGTGCAGGTGCGTCCGGCAACCACCGACGAGGTGTTCGTCAGTGCCCAGCCGACCACCAAGGCCAAGTGTGTGCGCTGCTGGCATCACCGCGCCGACGTCGGCAGTCATGCCGATCACCCGGAACTGTGCGGCCGTTGCGTGAGCAACATCGACGGCGCTGGCGAAGTTCGGAGCTGGTTCTGATGAGCGCCGCCCGTCCGCATCCCAACGCTCTGGTCTGGCTGCTGCTGTCGGCGGCCATCATCGGCCTGGACCAGTGGTCCAAGGCCTGGGTCCTGTCGAGCCTGCCGGAGTTCCAGCCGGTGGTGGTCATCGATGGCTTCTGGAACTGGTATCGCACCTACAACACCGGTGCCGCATTCAGTTTCCTCAGCGACGCCGGTGGCTGGCAGAAGTATTTCTTCACGGCGCTGGCGATCGCCATCAGCGGCCTGATGGCATGGTGGCTGCGTGGCACCGCCCGTGGCAACTGGAAGGCCGCCGTTCCCTATGCGCTGATCATCGGCGGGGCGATCGGCAACGTGATCGACCGCCAGGTGCACGGTCATGTCGTCGATTTCATCCAGTGGTACGTTGGCAGCTATACCTGGCCGGCGTTCAACATCGCCGACTCGGCCATCGTGGTCGGTGCCATCGGCATCGCCCTGACCGGCCTGTTCGACGGCAGGTCCGCCAAAAAGGCGGATAATGCCACTCCGAAACCGTAAGCCGGCCGCTGCCGGGAGATTGAACTGATGGATGTGCTGCTCGCCAACCCGCGTGGTTTCTGTGCCGGTGTCGATCGTGCGATCGAGATCGTGAAGCGCGCGATCGAAACGCTCGGCGCGCCCATCTACGTCCGTCATGAGGTGGTGCACAACCGCTTCGTGGTCGATGATCTGAAGCAGCGCGGTGCGATCTTCGTCGAGGAACTGGACGAGGTGCCGGACAACAACACCGTCATCTTCAGTGCCCACGGTGTATCGCAGGCAGTGCGCCTGGAAGCGGAGCGTCGTGGCCTGAAGGTATTCGATGCTACCTGTCCGCTGGTCACCAAGGTCCACTTCGAAGTGGCGCGCCATTGCCGTGCGGGCCGCGACGTGGTGCTGATCGGCCACGCGGGCCATCCGGAAGTGGAAGGCACGATGGGGCAGTGGAACCAGGAAGCCGGTACCGGCCAGATCTACCTGGTGGAGGATGTGGAGCAGGTCGCCACGCTGCAGATCAACCAGCCCGAGAACTTCGCCTACACCACCCAGACCACGCTGTCCGTGGACGATACGCGCGGCATCATCGACGCGCTGCGCGAGCGCTTCCCGGCCATGCAGGGGCCGAAGAACGACGATATCTGCTACGCCACGCAGAACCGGCAGGACGCGGTACGTGACCTGGCCAAGCGCTGCGATCTGGTGCTGGTGGTCGGGTCCCCGAACAGCTCCAATTCCAACCGGCTGAGCGAGCTGGCACGGCGCGAAGGCGTCGAGAGCTACCTGATCGACGGCGCCCATGAGATCAACCCGGCCTGGGTGCAGGGCAAGCAGCACATCGGCGTCACCGCCGGTGCGTCGGCACCGCAGGTGCTGGTCGATGGCGTGCTTGCGCGCCTGGCCGAGCTGGGCGCCGGCAGTGTGTCCGAGCTTGATGGCGAGCCGGAATCGATGGTGTTCGCGCTGCCGAAGGAACTGCGCCTGCGCCTGATCGACTGACCGGGAAAGGCCTCGTCCACGCACGGCGTGGATCTACTGAAACCGCTCTGGTGGGTGCAAACCAGCACAAGGTGGGTGCGAACCTTGGTTCGCACGCTCTTGGGCATGCGCGGATGGGCAGCCCGCCCATGACCTTTGGCCATGGGGCCGCGCATCCCGCAGGCCTAGCATCGGAGGATTCTCCGCTGTTGGAAGCCGCCCGATGAAGACCCGTGCCCTGGTGATGTCCGTGCTGTTCGCGCTGGCGGCCACACCCGCGCTGGCGCAGAGCCCGCAGCCGGCCGATGCCGCTGCGCACGGCCTGCTGCGCATCGACGTGGACGCGCGCGATCTGGCCCGGCGCATCTTCAAGGTGACCGCCACCGTGCCGGCAAAACCCGGCCCGATGACCCTGCTGTACCCGCAGTGGATTCCCGGCAACCATTCGCCCACCGGCCCGATCGACAAGCTCGCTGGCCTGCGCGTCGCGGCCAATGGCAGGCCGCTGGCCTGGCAGCGCGACCAGTACAACGTCTATGCGTTCAAGGTCGATGTGCCGGAGGGCGTCAGCGAGATCGTGGCGCAGTTCGATTTCCTGTCCTCGCAGGGCGGCAACCAGGGCCGCGTGGTGATGACGCCGGAAATGCTCAACCTGCAGTGGAACGCCAACGCGCTGTATCCGGCCGGGATCGATGCCCGCCATCTGCAGGCCCAGGCCAGCGTGACCCTGCCGAAGGGCTGGAGCTATGCCACCGCGCTCGAAACAGTCCGGCGCGACGGTGACACGGTGGTGTTCAAGCCGATCACTTTCGACCATCTGGTCGATTCGCCGCTGTTCGCCGGTGAGCATTACCAGCGCATCGATCTGGACCCGGGCGCCAAGGCGCCGGTGCACCTGAACGTGTTCGCCGATGAAGCGAAGTCGCTGAAGCCGACCGAGGCACAGATCAAGGCGCACCGCGCCCTGGTGCAGCAGGCTGACCGCTTGTACGGCGCGCGCCACTACGACCATTACGAGTTCCTGCTGGCATTGACCGACCGACTGGGCGGCATCGGGCTGGAGCATCATCGCTCCAGCGAGAACAGCGCTGCGCCGGGCTACTTCACCGAGTGGGATGACTCGGCATGGATGCGTGACCTGCTGCCGCACGAGTACACGCATTCCTGGAACGGCAAGTATCGCCGTGGCGCGGACCTGGCAACCGACAACTTCAACGTTCCGATGGGTGACAGCCTGCTGTGGGTGTACGAAGGCCAGACCCAGTTCTGGGGCCAGGTGCTGGCCGCCCGCTCGGGGTTGTGGTCCACCGATCAGGCGCGCGACATGCTGGCCAATGTTGCGGCGACCTATGATCGCGGTCGCCCGGGACTGGCCTGGCGGCCACTGCAGGACACCACCAACGACCCGACCATCGCCCAGCGGCGCACACTGCCGTATCGCAATTACCAGATGAGCGAGGACTATTACTCCGGCGGCCAGATGCTGTGGCTGGAAGTGGAGGGCAGGCTGCGCGCGCTGACCGGAAACCGGCGCAGTCTGGATGATTTTGCCCGTGCCTTCTTTGGCGTAGGCAACGGTGACTGGGACGTCAATCCGTATACGTTCGACGACGTGGTGGCGACCTTGAACGCCATTGCTCCGTACGACTGGGCCGGCTTCCTGCGGCAGCGCCTGGACGGCCACGGATCGCTGACCGGCGGTCTGGAACTGGCCGGCTGGAAGCTGGTCTACCGCGACGCGCCGAACGATGCCTACAAGGCACAGGAAAAACGCGCCAAGGCGGCGCTGCTGGCGTACTCGCTCGGTGCGACGGTGATGGACAGCGGTGTGGTCGGCGACGTGATCTGGGACAGTCCCGCCTTCAATGCAGGCCTGGCGCCAGGCATGAAGGTGATCGCCATCGGTGACCGCGAGTACAGCAGCGAGCGGTTGAAGGACGCGGTTGCCGTCGCCGCCACCAACAAGGCGCCGATCACGCTGCTGGTCAAGCAGTTCGACCGCATCGAGCCGATCCGGATCGACTATCACGGTGGCCTGCAGTATCCGGTGCTGGAGCGCATTCCCGGCCGCCCGGATCAGCTGGCCGAGCTGTGGAAGCCGCGATGAGACCACGCCTGGGCGGCGGTGCGGTCCTGCTGCTGGCGGTGCTGGCCATTGTCGGTGCATTCCTGTCCGGCGAAGGCCGCTGGCTGCACTGGCTGGCAAAGCCGGCAGCGACCCTGCTGATCGCGGCGATGGTATGGCAGGTGCATCCTGCTGGATCGCCGTCGTACCGTCGCGCGGTGCTGGCGGGCATGCTGCTCTCGTGCGCAGGTGACATCGCGCTGATGCTGCCGATGGATGCCTTCGTCCCCGGCCTGCTGGCGTTCCTGCTGGCCCACCTCTGCTACATCGTCGCCTTCCGCGATGGTCTGCGCGCGGGTCGCGGCCTGGTCGCCGCAGGGGGGCTTCTGGGTGTGTTCGCCGCGCTCAACCTGTCCGGTCTATGGCCGCATCTGCCACCGCCGATGCGCATCCCTGTGCTGGCCTATGTGGTGGTACTGGCGTGCATGGCGATCCTGGCGCTGGCGCGGCAGTGGACCCGCCCGCGACCGGAGGCTGTCGAAGCGGGCAGTGCGCGCTGGGCGGCAGCCGGCGCCCTGCTGTTCGTCGCCAGCGATTCACTGCTGGCCTGGGACCGTTTCGGCGGTGGCCTGCCACTGGCCAGCCTGCTGGTGCTGTCGACCTACTACGCGGCGCAGTACGCGATCGCACGATCGGTGCGCTAGCTACTCGACGTCGCCCGCGTTCTCGCAGGTCCGCTGCCGCGGGCACAGGCGATCCAGCAGTGCGAGTGTCACCCCGTTGCTCCAGCCGAAGCCATCCTGCAGCGGATACTCGCCGCCGCCCCCTCCGCCCGCGGAGCCATCGACCACGTACTTCTCCACCAGCTTGCCTTGCCGATCGTAGACGGACTGCACGGTGCGCAGGAAGCGCACTCCCAGCTGCCGCGCCAGGCGCTCCTGACCGTAGTGCTGCAGGCCATCGACGGCCACCCACTGCAGCGGTGCCCACCCGTTCGGCGCGTCCCACTGCTGGCCGCTGACGAGGGTGGTGGTCAGCAGGCCGCCCTCACGCATCAATTGTGCTTCGGCTGCGTCGGCGCTGCGTCGCGCCTGCTCATCGGTGGCGATCTTCAACCACAACGGATACAGCGCGGCAGCGGTCAGGGCAGGGCGCAGCTGTCCGCTGCGCAGATCATGATCGGCATACCAGCCCTGCGCCGCATCCCACAGCAGGCGATTGATGGCCGTGCGTCGGGCCTCGGCCCGGGCCGAGTAGTCGCGGGCCGATGCGCGGTCGCCGGCCACGCGGCTGGCCCGGGCGATGGTCTGCTCGAGGTGGTACAGCAGACTGTTCAGGTCGACTGGAACGATCGACGTGGTCTGGATGCTGGACAGTGCACTGGGGTCGTCCATCCATCGCGAGCTGAAATCCCAGCCGGATTCGGCGCCGGCGCGAAGGTCGCGGTACAGCTGTGAGGGTGCCCGCTGCGGTGCCTGTGCCGCCGTCGCCAGATCGTCCGTCCACGATTCGCTACGCGGCACCGCGCGAGCATCCCAGTAGCGGTTGAGCAGGTCGCCATTGGGCATGCGCACCACGCGCTCGCGTGCCTGGCCGGGCGCAAGGCCATCGGCGCCCCGCATCCAGAAGTCGTGCTCGGTGCGCAGCTGTGTCAGATAGCGGCGGTACGCCTGATCGCCTTCGTGCGCGGCCAGCAGGGTCACCATCAGGCTGAAGAACGGCGGCTGCGAGCGGCTCAGGTAGTAACTGCGGTTGCCGTTGGGAATGTGCCCGTACTGGTCGAGCTGCCACGCGAAGTTGTCGACCATCGCGCGGACCTGGGGCCAGCGGCCACTGGAGGCCAGTCCCAGCATCGTGAAGTAGCTGTCCCAGTAATACACCTCGCGGAAGCGCCCACCGGGCACCACATACGCGTGCGGCAGCGGCAGCAGCGAGCCATGGGGATCGACCGCCGTGGACTGCCGGGTCAGCACGGGCCACAGGCTTTCGATATGCGCGCGCAGGCTCTGGCCGGCGGGTGAGACGTAGGGCGCAGGTCCACCAGGCAGGTCGAAGGCCCTGTCGACGAAGGCCTGCAGCGTGTAGCCAGGCTCTCGCTGCGCGCGCTGCCAGTCAGCCAGCAGTGCAGCCGGCGACTGCCGCGGCACAGCATCGGCAAAGGTCTTCTGGTCGGGGAACAGATGCGCGCGCTGGACCTGCTGGAAAAGCGGCTGCCAGGCCTGGTCCGGTGGCGCAGGGGTCGATGCGGGTGAGCCGGCGCATGCCGCGCCGGCACTGAGTAACAGGGCCAGTACGCAGACGACCGGGCGGATCGAAGGACGCATGACGTACCTCACGGTGGGCGTGGGCCCACCCTAGCGTGCCGCCCGTGTCACCCGCGTGTGGATGCCAGCGGCCTCAACGGAACTGCAGGGTCAGCAGGAAATAGCGGCCCAGCGGATCATCCAAGCCCGGCAACTGTCCGCCGTTGCCGACCAGATAGTTCACCGGCTGCCGGTCAAGCACGTTGTGCACGTCCAGCGCGGCGATCACCCGCGGCCCCAACCTGCGCGCCATGTGCAGGTTCCAGCGCAGCTGCCGTGGATTCATGCAATGGTTCATCTCGCGCTGGTCATCGGGGCATTCCGCACCGGGCAGCCAGGCGCGCGTGCGTCCCACCTGGTTGCCGCGCAATGCCACGTCCCATGCCGTGTTCTGCCATTGCACGGTGAGGATCGCGGCCATTGCCGGCGTGGCATGGCCCCGAAGATCCACGCTGCCATCCTGCCCTCGTTCGCGGCGCAGCGCCTGCTGTTTCAGCGCGTCCAGTGAGAAAAGCCACTGGCCGGTGTCATCGGTGTCGACGCGGTATTCGCCGCGCATTACCCAATTGCGCGACGTCGTGCGGCCGATGTTGTCGAATGACAGGCGAAGACTGCTCAGGCGCCCTTCGTCATCCAGCTCCCACGTGCTGCGGTTCCATGCCGCGTCGGTGGGCCTCAGGGCAAGGATCTCGTTGCGCAGCTCGACGATGTTGTGGGTCAGTGACAGCGAGAACACGTCGTTGGGCGTCCACGTGGCTGCCAGCGAATGGCTGCGTGAACGCTCCGCCTTCAGCGCGTCGTTCTCGGCGACCTCCACGTTGACCAGGCAGCTGCCGTCGATCGCGGGCTGTGCGCAGGGCGGCAGGCCCGGCGAGGCCGGCAGCGCGACCAGGCCGAAGTAGCCAGGGGGGCGTCGCTGCTCGAACAGGCTGGGCGCACGGTAGCCTTGTCCGCTGGTCAGCAGGAACGACCAGTGGGGCGTTGGACTCCAACGCAGTCCCGCGCGTGGCGAGAACGCCAGGTAATCGCCATCGCGGTCCCAGCGTGCGGCCACGTCCATGCGCAGCGAGCGGCTGAGCGGCAGGCCGACCTCGGCATAGGTGGCTCCGCTGCGACGTGACAGGCGTCGCTGCTGCTGGGGCAGGCCCAGTGCCAGATCGCCCTGGATCAACAACGGATCGGGTAACGAGGCCCATGCTTCGTAGCGCAGATCGACGCCGGTGGCCAGCTGGGCCGGCCCTCCAGGCAACTGCATCAGTTGCCGCTGCATGCCCCACCAGCCTTGCCACTGGTCAGTGCGTCCACGATTGCGGATCGACGGGAACAGCTGTTGCGCTTTGTCCGCACGCAGCGAGGTAAAGCCGGGAAGGTAGTCCAGTGTCTCGGCGGCGTGCAGCAGCGGTTCGGTGCGCACGGTGCCCGGCGTGACCAGGGTGACCTGGCTGCGTTGCGCGCTGATGCCCGCATCCCAGCTGCGTGACTGCTGCTCGCGACCGATACCCAGGGTGATGTCGGCATCGCTGGCGCGCACGTGCGGGCGCACGCTTCCGGCCTCGCGCAGCACGCTGTTGAACGTGATGCCGTACAGGCCGATGGCAACGGCGGTCGGCCCCAGGTCGAAACGCTGCCGATTGTGACTGCCACGTGCTTCCAGATAGGCGTAGCGTCCTTCGCCACGCTCGTGCCGGTAACGCAGGTAGGCCGAGGCAGTATCCGACGCGGGCTGCAGCGAGCGCGGCCGCGCGCTGTCGAACCAGCAGCCATCCTCACGCTGCATCAAGGGACCTTCGCAGAGTTCGGCGGGGATGTACGCGCCGTCGTAGAACGCGCCGATCGGATACAACGACGTTTCCGCATGCCACGCACGGCGATCGCCGGCCACGTGCTCGATGCGATGCAGGTCCAGGCCGGCGAACCAGCGGTCCCCACCTTCGCGTACGCCGCCGTTGGCGATCTGCAGGCGATTCTGCTGCGCGTCGCCGCGGCTGCTGATGCCCGATTGCACCGTCGCCTCCGGGCCTTCGGCCTGTTCGCGCAGGATGATGTTGACCACGCCGGACATCGCGTCGGCACCATAGATGGCCGACGCGCCTCCGCGCACCAGCTCGATGCGTTCGATGAAACTCAGGGGAATGCCGCCCAGATCGGTGAGCCCGCCCTGTTCCAGCGACACCATCGGATAGCGTGGCAGCCGCCGGCCGTTGACCAGGAACAGGGTCGCACGCGGCCCCATGCCATCCAGGCTGGTGGTGGCTGCAGCGCCCACCGGCAGATACTGCGAATCGCCGCCGCGCGACGTGGTCATCGCCGGGTGGCCGTTCATGCCGGGAAGATGTCGCAACAGGTCGAACAGGCTGCCGTAACCACTGCGCAGGATGTCTTCGCGATCGATGATCGTCATCGGCAGCGTCGTCTGCACGGAGGTGCGCGGCAGGCGGCTGCCGGTGACGTGTACCGGTGCCAGTTCCACCTGCGCGGGGGCCAGTGCGACGGGCGGCGGCGGCTTGGGCGACGTCACGGTCGGGGCACGTGCAGGGGGCGCGGCAGAAGCAGCGACGCGGCGGATGACGAACGCCCCCGAGGGCGTGCGCAGGATGTTCACCGGCATCCCGGAGACCAGCTGCTTGAGAGCGATCGCCGGTGCCTGTCGGCCGTCGGCGCCGGGGGTGTGCAGGCCCGTCAGCTCGCGGGCGTCGAATACCAGGGCGATGCCGCTCTGGCGTGCCCATTGCTGCAGTGCCGGTGCCAGCGGGCCGGGTGCGATGTGGTAGTCGACATTGGCGGGTTGCTGGCCGGCGTGGGCCGGCGCGGCGCTGGCAGCGCCGAACATGACCCACAGCAGCCCCCGGAGCAGCCCCCACTGCAGCGCGCCCGGTCCTGCCATCACCGCCTTTCTCCTCAGTAGGTACGCCGCAGTTCCAGCGCGCCATCCGGACGCGCCTGGCCGGCAACCGACCATCCCAGCTCCAGCGCAGACAGCAGTTCCTCTGCGTCGCCTGCACGGAAGGTGCCGCTGACCGCGAGACTGGCGATCTCCGGATCGGCGATCACCATCTGCGTGCGGCCGTAGCGGTTCATGCGTTCGACCACGGTCGCCAGGGGAGTGGCATCGAACACCAGCCGTCCCTGCAGCCAGGCCTCAGCCGCTTCGGTCGAGGCGAGCGCAGGGCCCGGCTGGATCCGTCCGGAGGGCAGTACCTGCAGCTGCTGGCCCGGGGCCAGCGTGTGCTGCGCGCTGCCGCTGGTGACCTCCACTGCGCCTTCCAGCAGAGCGACCTCGACATGGCCGTCGCGCAGGCGCTCCACCTGGAAGGTGGTTCCGATATCGCGGATCGAACTGCTGCCCGCCTGCACACGCAGGGCCTTGCGCGACGGTGCCACCTGCAGTTGCAGCCGACCCTGCTCCAGGACCAGTTCCCGATGGCGCCAGCCCATGCGCACGGTCAACGTGGTCCCTGCGTCCAGGATGGCGGAGCTGCCATCGGCCAGCGTCTGTTGGCGGGGAGCAAGGCTGTCGTTGGCATAGATGCGGGGCGTGGGATTGCCATCGGTGGCGACCATCCAGCCCATGCCGATGGCCAGACAGAGCGCCGCCGCAGCAGCGACGCCGGGCAGCCAGCGGCGCCGGGCCGGATGCGCGGCGCGCGCCGCCGCCGTGCGCAGCCAGGGATCCTGGGCCAGGCCCGCACTCTGCTGATAGAGCGTTTCGGCCTGTACCCACGCCTTGACGTGGCGGGTGTCCTCCGCCAGCCAGTCTTCGAAGCGCTCGCGTTCCTCGGGCGTGCAGTCGTGTGCCTCCAGGCGCGCCACCCAGGCGCTGGCGCGCTCGAACACTCCCGCCTCTTCCGTGTGCCGGGTGCTGATCATTCGTTGTCCCTGTCGTTGTGCAGCGGGTGTGGCCCCAGCTCCTGGCGCAGGCCCTGCAGTGCACGGGCGATGTGTTTTTCCACGGTCTTGGCGGTGATGCCACAGTGCTGCGCGATCTGCGTGTAGCTCATCCCGGTGATCCGGTTGAGCAGGTACACCTCGCGCGCGCGCTCCGGCAGTTTGAACAGGGCCTGCCGGAGCAGGGCGAGCATCTGCCCGGATTCGGCCTGGCGCAGAGGGTCGGCTGACGTGCTGGAGGGCTCGTCGCTGCCATCGCGCTCGGCCAGCGACAGATGCGGTCTCGCCTGCGGCGAGCGGCCGCGGTCTGCCAGGCGGTTGCGGGCGATACGATACAGCAGCAGGCGCAGTTCCTCGGTGCCGTGCGCGCGATAGCGGATCAACCGTTCCATGCAGTCCTGGGCGATGTCCTCCGCATCCTCCGGGCCCACCCCACGGGTACGCAGGAAAGTGCACAACGGCGCGCGCTCTTCCCTTACGAACGTGATGAAGGCGTCCGGAGGCCCAGGCGGATCCGGTGCGCGATGGATCAGGGGGGACGAAGCGGACAGGGCTGGCCTCGGGCAACGATGGGGGGGGGGCGTCACCGAGTTTTACGCGACGATGACCGGATGGGGAAGAGCCGCCAGCCTGCACGTGTCGATCATGAATTCGTTCACCTTTCACCCGGATGGCCACTGGGGGTGTTACCGCCCTTTCTGCGTTTTTAACTTTGCCGGAGGCTGTATTTCTCCTGTAAAAGCGTTCAAGAGCGCTAACTCAGCCACAGTTTTGACTGCCAACTTGATCTGAATCCGTTCATTTTTTTCCATGGCATGCAGCGGGGGGAGGGCCTCCCGCTCTGACGTTTAGCTTCCCGTCCGCGTGTTGCGGGGGGAGAGAGAACGGTATGAAGCAGTCCAAGTTGAGTCTGGCCCTGGCCGGCCTGATTGGTGTTGGCGTCATGGTCAAGGCTGATGACGCCATGGCAATGAACTATCACGTGCAGGGAGACCGCATCTTCCTCAGCGGTGGCGTCACCTTCGCCGACGTCGTTTCGCTGCCGGCGCTGCTGGCCAAGGCGCAGGCCGAGGGGCGGCCGATCCGGGAGGTGGTGCTGCGTACCTCCAACGGTGGCGCGCTGATCGCCGGCGAGTGGCTGCAGGGGGTGATCCGCACGTCCGGCCTGAACACCATCGTGTCGGGCCATTGCATCTCGTCCTGCTCGATCATGCAGTCCGGTGGCGTGGAGCGTTATCTTGCCGGTGATCTGCCGATTGTCGATTCGGTGGAGATCCATGCGGCCAACAACGGCAGCAATGTGATCTACGAGCCGTCGCCGCGCATGACCCAGATCTACACCGGCAACTATGGCGGCGGCATGGATGCTGGGCTGCTGCACAAGGCGATGTACGAAGTGGTCAAGCCCAACGGCCTGCTGGTGTTCCGCGATCCTGCGCGCACCCCCGGTACGTCGGTCACGTTCGATCCGGATGGCAGCGGCAGCGCGCTGGAGTCGTTCCCTGGGCAGGACATTCACAGCAACCGGATCATCACCGCAACCGGCTATCGTGATCCGGGCGATACGTTGAATGTCACTGCGGACGTCACCGGTGACATCAATCCGGGCTACCTGCGGTCGGGACGCCAGCTGCAGACCTTCGTCGATGATGACTTCGCGCGCTGGAGCACCGACCGGCCGTCGGCGTACTTTTCCTACGCACTGACCATCTACAACCTTTCCAGCACGGGTCCGCAGGGCATCGGCGCTGGTTCGGTGCAGGATTATCTGAGCGATCCCGGCGTGCAGGCCCTGCTGCTGTCCAAGCTTCGGCTGGGCGATCTGGACGCGTCCACGCTGGACGATTCGATGGGCGTGATCCGGATTGCCAATGGCGCTGTCTGGCGCTCGTCCGCAACCACCGGTGCGGACTTCATGCTGGTCGACAATGGCACCATCGCCCTGGAAGGTGGCGCCCTGCGTGCCCCGGAAGTGCGTGTGCTCGGTGCGGGCATGCTGGTCGGCCACGGCGACGTGGCGGGCACCGCGATGGACAGCACTGCATTGCTGGGTGGCACCGGCCCGTCCTGGCGCGAGGATGGCTTCAACCGCCTGCGCGTGTTCGGCACGCTGATGCCGCGCGGAGGTGATCTGGTCACCCATGGCTACGTCAACATCATGCCCGGCGGCAAAGTGCTGTTCGACGTGACCGAGAGCGGCGGCAGTGCCGGTGGTCGCGTGCGCGTGGGTAATTTCTTCGACCCGTCCACCAACAAAGCGCTCGATGGCGCGCTGGTGATCTCCAAGGGCGCCTTCCTTGAACTGAACGTGGCGCAGGGCTACTACAGCAAGGACTTCCGTCGCGATCTGGTTGAAGGCCCGATCTACCAGGATGGCTTCCAGGAGGTCGTGCGGCTGGGCGACACTGGCTACAGCGCCAGCATCAGCGGCGGTGAGGTGTTCCGTCCGCGCCACAACTCGCTGTTGAGTTTCAATGTCAGGCAGACGGCCGACGGTCTGTGGCTGACCGCCAACCCGGGCTTCGACCAGTGGGATCTGTTCGCCAACGGCCCGTCCGGTGATGACCTGGGGCGTGTGCTGGGAGCTGCATCCGATCGCCAGGACAGTGGCCTGAAGCCGCTGCTGGGCGCATTGCAGTTTGCCGACCGCGACGTGGTCGCGCAGCAGGCCGGTGCGCTGCGTGGCGACGCGCACGCCACCCTGCGCCTGGCCGACAACGCCCTGCTGGGCAGCATCGGCAACGTGGTCCAGCAGCATCAGGCGGCGATGCGCAGTGCCGGTGGCGATGCCGATGGCCTGGCCGCGCAGGTCGCGCAGTCGATGTCGGCACAGCCGGGCACGCGCCATGGCACCCTGTTCAACCAGCTGGCAATGCATCTGGTCGAGCCGACGGCAGCAGGTGCGGGGGCCAATGGCGATGGCCAGCGTGGCCACGGACTGTGGGCACGTGGCTTCGCCAGCCATGGCCGCATCGATGCCGATGCCGGCGTGGCCGGGATGAGCCATGCCGTGGGCGGCATCGTGGTCGGTGCCGATGCGCGCCTGGCCGATGACCGTGTCGGCCTGGGCGTGAGCGTGGCGGCTGCGGACATGTCGACCAAGGCCCGTGGCGCCTCCAGCTTCACCGGCGACGTGCGTGCGCTGGATGTGGGCGGTTACCTGGACGCGATCTACGCGCGCGGTTATCTGTCCGCGGCGGTGCGCTACACCGACCTGCGCCACGACACCCGGCGCAGCATCGCCGGCATCGAGGGCCTGCAGGATCCGCTGCGTGCGAAGTACCGCAACGATGCGATCTCTGCGCGGGTGGAACATGCGTTCTCCTTCACCCGCGGCAAGGGCGTGGTGATCCAGCCGCTGCTGCCGGTGGTGGATTACGCGCGCACCTCCGCGACGCGGTTCAACGAAGGGCAGGGCGTGGCGGCGCTGGCCGGGCGTGGCGGCAGCCTGGAGAGCATCCGGGTGGGTGCGGGCCTGCAGCTGTTCAAGACCTTCGAGGGCAACAACGGCGAGCGCATCACCCCGCGGGCGCGGGTGGTGTGGCAGAAGGAGCTGGGGGATACGCAGGCCCGCTACAGCACCGGCTTTGCGGCGGCGCCGGATCTGGTGTTCGGCAGCAACAGCCAGACGGTGGGCGAGCAGGTGCTGAGCTGGAACCTGGGTGTGACCAGCCGGGCCAGCGAGCGGCTGTCGGTGATGGTCGACTATGTGGGCGAGCGCCGCGACGGCCAGCTGCAGAATGGTGTGCAGCTGGGGCTGGGTTACCGGTTCTGAGTGGCCGGCGGCACCGGCGATGTCTGCATCGCCGGTGCCGTCCCAGGACGCACGCTGCTGCGGTATGGTTCGGCATGGAATTCCACCCAGGCCCCTCCATGCAGATCGCAGTCTTCAGCGCCCGGCCCTATGATCGTCGCTTTCTTGACGAGGCCAATCAACGCGGCGCCGCAGAACAGGATTTCGCGTTCGTCTACTTCGATGCCGCGCTCGACCTGCATACCGCCACGCTGGCACAGGGCTGCGACGCCGTCTGCGTGTTCGTCAATGATCGTCTTGATGCCCCTGTGCTGCAGGCCCTGCACGCGCAAGGCGTACGTGCCGTGCTGCTGCGGTGCGCCGGCTTCAACAACGTCGATCTCGCCGCTGCGACGTCGCTGGGCCTGTTCGTCGCGCGCGTGCCGGCCTACTCACCTGAGGCCGTCGCCGAGCATGCCCTGGCCCTGGTGATGACCCTCAACCGGCAGACACATCGCGCCTACAACCGCGTACGCGAAGGCAACTTCATGCTCGATGGCCTGCTTGGGCACACCCTGCATGGCCGCACCGTCGGCATCGTCGGCACTGGCAAGATCGGTGTGGCGACGGCGCGCATCTTCAAGGGCCTGGGCTGCACGGTGCTGGGCCATGATCCCTATCCATCGGCATCCTTCGCCGGGCTGGGAGAAAACGTGGCTCTGGCCGAGCTGCTGTCCCGCGCCGACATCGTGTCGCTGCACTGCCCATTGACGGCGGATACCCATCACCTGATCAACGATGCGTCGCTGGCGCAGATGAAGGCGGGTGCCATGCTGGTCAACACCTCGCGTGGCGGTCTGGTCGACACCCATGCCGTCATCCGCGCGCTGAAATCACGCCGGCTGGGCCACCTGGCCATTGATGTCTACGAGCAGGAAAGCGCGCTGTTCTTCCAGGATCTCTCCGGGGAAATCATCGACGATGAAGCATTCCAGCGCCTGATGACCTTCCCCAACGTACTGGTGACCGGCCATCAGGGCTTCTTCACCGTGGAGGCGCTGCAGGAGATTTCGGCGATCACGCTGGGCAACCTGGCGGATTTCGCGGCCGGGCGGGCGTGCGCGAACCGGGTGGAGGCAGGCTGACCGAGGGTGGATTGACCACCGGGCAGGGGAGCCCGTAAAATCGCCTGCTCGGCCGGAATAGCTCAGTTGGTAGAGCGGCGCATTCGTAATGCGTAGGTCGCAGGTTCGACTCCTGTTTCCGGCACCATGTTTGATGAAAAGCCCCGGCCCTGGTCGGGGCTTTTTTGTGTCTGGTGGCGCCGGGCCATGCCCGGCGGAATGCGAGGGCAGGTGGCGCGATTCGCCGCCCGACTGGGGGTGAGGGCGACCTTCGGCCGTTAGTGCTTCCTGTCGTCGGCCACAGGCGCGACGGATGGCACTGCGACGTCCAGTGGCCCTGCATCGGCAGGGGCGTTGGCGGGGCGGCACTCTCTCGAACACAGGTAACCCGCATGTCGAACTCGTCGATCTCCCCCCTCATTTCCCGGTCCAGGCTGAGCATGGCGATGTCGTTCGCTCTGATGGCGGGACTCTCCACGCTCGATGCGCAGGCAAGCACCTTCCATCTTAACGGCGACACGATCTACTACTCCGGCGGCGTCGAGAGCAGCGATCCCAGGACCTTGGAGCGCATTCTCAGCGCGGCGAACCGGCAGGGACGGACCATCCGCCAGATCGTCTTCCGCAATTCACCCGGTGGTGCTGCCAGCGGTGGCGTTGGCATGGGCGAGGTCATCCGCCGCAATGGCCTGGATACCGTGCTGGACGGTGGTTGCTACTCGGCGTGTGCCGATGCGTTCGTCGCCGGTGTCAATCGTCGGATCACCCGCTTCGCCCTGCCGGTGTATGACGGTTACGACATGACCGTGCTGGGGATTCATGGCGAAGCCCGGGATGGTGTTCCCACGCCGTACCCGGGCCAGGAGAAGTACATCCAGTACTACCGGGACATGTTTGGCGCCAGGGACTTTGCCGTCATTGAAGGCCGGATCACCCAGGCCCACTACGAACTGACGGAAAGCTCCGGGTTCCTGCGCTATTTCGATCCGGCCACGATGGCCATCGCGACCCGCTTCTGCCCGACCCGCGACACCAGCGACGACGGTGGCTGCACGGCCTATCCGGACGTGACGCTGTTCAGCGACAGGGTGGCGACCTCGATGGACTATGCAACGACCAACGATGTCCTGATCATCGATGGCAAGCGGGTGAGCGGAAACATCAATCCGGCATTCGATCCCGCGCAGTTCTCCTATGTGCGCGATGTGGATGTGGACAAGGTCGTCGGCGGCGATGCCTTTGGCGTGATCAAGCTCACCGCAGGCGCCCACTGGTCCGCGACAGAAGACAGCGGTGCGTCGATCCTGTGGGTGGACTCGGGAAGGCTGGACATCACAGCGCAGAGCAACCTGCTTACCGGCAACAGCGTGATAGGACGCAACGGTGCCGTCGATGTGAGGGACGGTCTGCTGAAGGCCGGGAGCACGATCGTGGACGGTTCGCTGTCCCTCGCCTCGACCGGCGAACTGGACAACAGCGATACGCTGCTGGTCCGGCGTGGAGGTGAGGTGGCGATGGCCGGTGGTCGAATCTCCACGGCCGTCGTGACGCTGGATCCAGGGGCCGCACTGAAGGGGCATGGAACCATCGGCGCGACGGCCTATGTCGGGGACCCGGACTATCCCGACTTCCCCTGGAATGTTCCGCAGGTGGCGCGGGTGAGGGTGGCCGGTGGCGATCTTCATCCGCAGGGCGGCCCGTTGACGGTCAACGGCTATGTCAGCTTCGCCTATCCCAATGCCGGCCGGCTGCTGTTCGACATCACCCCGGAGACGCGCCAGGCGGGCCTTGTACTGGACGCATTCGAAGTCCATCGCTGCGACAGCCAGGGCAGCTACTACTATTGCGGAAACGGGGCGGCCACCACGGCGCCGGGCTTCCTGATCGGCGGCACGGTCGGCAAGCTCGCGCTGGATATCGCACCGGGCTACTACCGCCAGGATCTTTCGATCCCGCTGGTACAGGGACGTATCTATGGCAGCAAGGAAGGCAACGAGCTGACCACCGCGCTGTTGAACGACAGTGACAGCGAGTTCGACGCCAGCGTGCCGCAGCTGCAGGCCGGACAGGTCGCCTTCACCCGTGCCGAGCGGCAGGACGGCTCGGGCTACAGTGCCGATCTGACCAGTGCCGACACGGCACAGCGCAGGTTCCATCCGCGCGAGAACTCGCTGCTCACGTTCAATATCGTGCAGACCGGCGACGGCATCTGGGCGGTAGCCAATCCGGCCTTCGATGACGTGTCTCCGTTCGCCAACGTGGCGTCGGGCGCGGGCCTCGGCCAGGCATTGAGGACGGCCGCGTCGCAACCGGCGTCGGCGCTGGAGCCGCTGCTGGGTGCACTGCAGTTTGCCGACCGCGACGTGGTCGCGCAGCAGGCCGGTGCGCTGCGTGGCGATGCGCACGCCACCCTGCGCCTGGCCGACAACGCCCTGCTGGGCAGCATCGGCAACGTGGTCCAGCAGCATCAGGCGGCGATGCGCAGTGCCGGTGGGGATGCCGATGGCCTGGCCGCGCAGGTCGCGCAGTCGATGTCGGCACAGCCGGGCATGCGCCATGGCACCCTGTTCAACCAGCTGGCAATGCATCTGGTCGAGCCGACGGCAGCAGGTGCGGGGGCCAGCGGTGATGGCCAGCGTGGCCACGGTCTGTGGGCACGCGGCTTCGCCAGCCATGGCCGCATCGGTGCCGATGCCGGCGTGGCCGGGATGAGCCATACCGTGGGCGGCATCGTGGTCGGTGCCGATACGCGCCTGGCCGATGACCGTGTCGGCCTGGGCGTAAGCGTGGCGGCCGCGGACATGTCGACCAAGGCCCGTGGCGCCTCCCGCTTCACCGGCGACGTGCGTGCGCTGGATGTGGGCGGTTACCTGGACGCGATCTACGCGCGCGGCTACCTGTCCGCGGCGGTGCGCTACACCGACCTGCGCCACGACACCCGGCGCAGCATCGCCGGCATCGAGGGCCTGCAGGACCCGCTGCGTGCGAAGTACAGCAACGATGCGATCTCCGCGCGGGTGGAACATGCGTTCTCCTTCACCAGCGGCAAGGGCGTGGTGATCCAGCCGCTGCTGCCGGTGGTGGACTACGCGCGCACCTCCGCGACGCGGTTCAACGAAGGGCAGGGCGTGGCGGCGCTGGCCGGGCGTGGCGGCAGCCTGGAGAGCATCCGGGTCGGTGCGGGCCTGCAGCTGTTCAAGACCTTCGAGGGCAACAACGGCGAGCGCATCACCCCGCGGGCGCGGGTGGTGTGGCAGAAGGAGCTGGGGGATACGCAGGCCCGCTACAGCACCGGCTTTGCGGCGGCGCCGGATCTGGTGTTCGGCAGCAACAGCCAGACGGTGGGCGAGCAGGTGCTGAGCTGGAACCTGGGTGTGACCAGCCGGGCCAGCGAGCGGCTGTCGGTGATGGTCGACTATGTGGGCGAGCGCCGCGACGGCCAGCTGCAGAATGGTGTGCAGCTGGGGCTGGGTTACCGGTTCTGATGCAGGGAGGACGTCCTCGCCCGCCGGGCGGGGGCGTCCACCGGCGGCTCATCCGCCTCTACCGCCCGCACAGGTTGGCGCAGGAGTGTCTTGAGTCGCGAAGGAGCGGTCTTCCGTGGGTCGCTCAGATAGATCTCATGGTGCGGGCCGGCAAACGTGTAGCCCAGCGATGGCATCACCTCCTGGTGCAGCCTCGCGAGTGTCGGGCCTTCATCCTCATAGGGGCCCACATGCAACGTCTGCAGGCAGAGACCCTCCTCCAGCCGCTGCAGGCGCAGGCTGGAGGGTGGCGCACCGAGCTTCGCCCTCACCTTCTCCGTTGCTGCAGCGAACCGCGGCGTGTCGACGGCATCCGGGGTGCGGATCATCAGGGTCCAGGTCCATTCGTCCTTGCGGCGGGCGACGAAGCTGCCCGGATCCTCAGCGCTCCACAGCCCCTCCAGCGGCGCAACCACATGGTCCTGTCCCACCGCCTTGAGGGCGAACTTCAACGCATAGCTGACGGAGTAAAGCCAGCGTACGGCCTCGGCGTAGGCGATTGCCGTGTTGGGGTCGCCGCGGCCGTCAATCATCACGAACGGCAGGGAGGGCACTTGGAGCAGGACGAAGTCGCCGGTCGGCGCCCGGTACAGGGTGCGGTCAAGCGTCTTGAAATCGACTTTGCCCATTGGAGCTCTCCAGTAGACGGACAGCATCGCACGCGCGTCAGCATGCCACAGTTCCTGAATGCGTTCATTCGACTTTGCCGAACGAGGGATTCCGGCGTGGCGACACCTGCGGCTGCGATGCTCCGCGCCCCATTGCGCGCACGGTGCGACAACGTGTCGCAGCCAGAATGGGGCCTTTCCTGCGGAGGATCATTGTCAATGCCTTTCTTAAATGGTGGGTGACGGCCTAAAATTGCAAGGCTGACTCGACCCCACCTCCCTGCCTGTCTCCGGACGGGTGGGACCGGCTTTGGCCGGAGCGGGCAGGACGGGGAACGGCATTCCCTCGCAATTGGATCGACCGATGATTCCGTTGAAAACCCTTGGGCGCTGGTTGCGCCCGGGCCTGCTGCTCGCAGTGCTGGTGATGCTCACCGGCTGCGATGCCGTGGCCATCCTCAGTCCGAAGGGCCAGATCGGCCAGGATGAGAAGACCCTGCTGATCACGGCCACCGTGCTCATGCTGCTGGTCGTCA
Organism: Stenotrophomonas sp. 112478_Sma; assembly: GCF_056479905.1. Classification (NCBI taxonomy): domain Bacteria; kingdom Pseudomonadati; phylum Pseudomonadota; class Gammaproteobacteria; order Lysobacterales; family Lysobacteraceae; genus Stenotrophomonas; species Stenotrophomonas sp. 112478_Sma. The sequence continues at coordinate 1,131,590 of NZ_CM151072.1, forward strand.
TCCCGGTCATCATCATGACCCTGACCTTCGCGTGGAAGTACCGCGCTTCCAACACCAAGGCCCGTTACGAGCCGAAGTGGTCGCACTCGACGGCGATCGAGGTGGTGGTGTGGTCGATCCCCTGCATGATCGTGCTGGTGCTGGCTGTGCTGACCTGGCGCTCCTCGCACGCGCTGGATCCGTACAAGCCGCTGGAATCGGACGTCAAGCCGGTCACCATCGAGGCGATCTCGCTGGACTGGAAGTGGCTGTTCATCTATCCGGAAGAGAAGATCGCGGTCGTCAACGAGATCAAGTTCCCGGTCAACACCCCGCTGAACTTCAAGATCACCTCCGACACGGTGATGAATGCCTTCTTCATCCCGCACCTGGGCAGCATGATCTATTCGATGGCGGCGATGGAGACCAAGCTCCACCTGATCGCCAACGAAACCGGTGAATTCCCGGGCATGTCCTCGCACTACAGCGGTGCGGGCTTCGCCAAGATGCACTTCACTGCCTATTCGGTCACCGATGCCGAGTACCGCCAGTGGCTGGACCAGGTCCGCGCCGGTGAGCAGACGCTGGACAAGGCCTCGTTCAAGGCCCTGGGTGAAGCGCGCAATGCCGAGTGGTATCCGGTGACCTACTACGGCCGGTCCGAGGAGGGCCTGTTCGACTGGGTCATCGCCAAGCACATGGGCGACAACAAGCACTACGGCATGAAGCACGCCCATGCGGGCGCCGCTGCCGCCGATGCTGCCAGCCATGAAGGGCACGAAGGCCACGCCCCGAGCGAAGAGCACAAGTCCAAGGAGTCCGGGGAAAACCTGGATGCCACTGAACACGAGCACGCCGGCCACGCCGGTCATGCGGGCTCGGGAGAATGAACATGCTGGGAAAACTCTCTCTTGAGTCGATCCCCCACGATCCGATCGTGCTGACCACACTGGTCGGTGCGGTGCTGGGTGGCTTGGGCGTCGTCGCCCTGATCACCAAGTTCAAGCTGTGGGGCTATCTGTGGAAGGAGTGGTTCACCTCGGTGGATCACAAGAAGATCGGCGTGATGTACCTCATCGTCGCCTTCGTCATGCTGCTGCGCGGTTTCTCCGACGCGATCATGATGCGCACCCAGCAGGCCATCGCCGTCGGTGGCTCCGAGGGTTACCTGCCGCCGCACCACTACGACCAGATCTTCACCGCCCACGGCGTGATCATGATCTTCTTCGTGGCGATGCCGTTGATCACCGGCCTGATGAATCTGGCCGTGCCGCTGCAGATCGGTGCGCGCGACGTCGCGTTCCCGTTCGTCAACTCGCTCAGCTTCTGGCTGTTCGTCGCCGGTGCGGTGCTGATCATGCTGTCGCTGTGGATCGGTGAGTTCGCCGCCACCGGCTGGCTGGCATTCCCGCCCTTGTCGGGGATCGAATACAGTCCAAGCGTAGGCATGGACTACTACATCTGGGGTCTACAGGTGGCGGGTCTGGGTACCACGCTGAGTGGTATCAACTTCTTCATCACCATCCTCAAGATGCGCACGCCGAGCATGAAGCTGATGCAGATGCCGGTGTTCACCTGGACTGCCCTGGTGACCAACGTGCTGATCGTCGCTGCCTTCCCGGTGCTGACCATCACCCTGGTGCTGCTGACCCTGGACCGTTACCTGGGTACGCACTTCTTCACCAATGACGGTGGCGGCAACGCCATGCTGTACATCAACCTGATCTGGATCTGGGGCCACCCGGAGGTGTACATCCTGGTACTGCCGGCGTTCGGCGTGTTCTCGGAAGTGATCGCCACGTATTCGCGCAAGGCCCTGTTCGGTTACAAGGGCATGGTCTACGCCACCGCCTGCATCGGCGTGCTGTCGTTCATCGTGTGGCTGCACCACTTCTTCACCATGGGTTCGGGTGCCAACGTCAATGCCTTCTTCGGCATCACGACGATGATCATCTCCATTCCCACGGGCGTGAAGATCTTCAACTGGCTGTTCACCATGTTCCGCGGCCGCGTGCAGTTCACCACGCCGGTGCTGTGGACGATCGGCTTCATGGTCACCTTCACCATCGGCGGCATGACCGGCGTGATGCTGGCCATCCCGGCCATCGATTTCGTGCTGCACAACAGCCTGTTCCTGATCGCGCACTTCCATAACGTGATCATCGGCGGCGTGGTGTTCGGCATGTTCGCGGGCATCACCTACTGGTGGCCGAAGATGTTCGGCTTCCGCCTCAACGAGTTCTGGGGTAAGTGTGCGTTCTGGTGCTGGTTCATCGGCTTCTACGTGACCTTCATGCCGATGTACGTGCTGGGCTTCATGGGCATGACCCGTCGCCTGCAGAGCACGGTCAATCCGGCCTATGAGCCGCTGCTGCTGGTTGCTGCTGCAGGTGCCTTCATCGTCGGTGCCGGCATCCTGTGCCAGATCATCCAGGTGGCCGTGTCGATCCGCGACCGCAAGAAGACCGTCGACCTGACCGGCGATCCGTGGGATGCCCGTACGCTGGAGTGGGAAACCTCTTCGCCGCCGGCGTTCTACAACTTCGCCACGCTGCCGGACGTCACCGAGCTGGACGATTTCTGGGAGCGCAAGCAGCGCGGTGAGGCCTGGCCGAAGCCGGCGAAGTACACCGACATCCACATGCCGCGCAATACCGGCACGGGTGTTGTCATCGGTGCCTTCAGCCTGGTGTTCGGCTTCGCGATGATCTGGCACATCTGGTGGCTGGCCATCGTCGGCTTCGTCGGCATGATCGCCACGTTCATCTACCGCACCTTCGACCAGGACGTGGACTACTGGGTCCCGGCCGCCGAGGTGGAACGCATCGAGAACGAACACCGCAAGCACCTGGAAGCCCAGGGCCTGGTGAAGTCGGAGCTGAAGGCATGAGCACCAATACCTCGACCCTGAGCCACGGGCACGCCGCGCATGCGGCGGCCCATGGCCATGACGACCACGAGCATCACGACACCGGCGGCAACACCGTCTTCGGTTTCTGGGTGTACCTGATGAGCGACTGCCTCATCTTCGCGTCGCTGTTCGCCACCTATGTGGTGCTGGCCGGCGGCACCGATGGTGGCCCCGGTCCGAAGGACCTGTTCGAACTGTCGTTCGTGGCCTGGGAAACCGCGCTGCTGCTGACCTCCTCGCTGACCTTCGGTCTGGGCATGATCGCCCTGCACCGCAAGCAGGTGGGCCAAATGTACCTGTGGCTGGCAATCACCTGGCTGCTGGGCTTCGGCTTCATGTGCATGGAAGTGTGGGAATTCCAGCACCTGATCCACCAGGGCTATGGTCCGGACCGCAGTGCCTTCCTGTCGGCGTTCTTCGCCCTGGTCGGTACCCACGGCCTGCACGTCAGCGCCGGCCTGCTGTGGCTGCTGGTGATGTTCGTGCAGCTGAAGAAGTACGGCCTGACCCCGACCAACAAGACCCGCATGGCGTGCCTGAGCCTGTTCTGGCACTTCCTGGACCTGATCTGGATCGGCGTGTTCTCCGTCGTCTACCTCAATGGAGCGCTGTAATGGCACATGACAACCACGCACACGATCATGGCACCGGTGGCGAAAGCCACGGCAGCGTGAAGTCGTACCTGATCGGCTTCGTGCTGGCAGTGGTGCTGACCGTCATCCCGTTCTGGATGGTGATGTCGGGCGACTTCTCCCGCACCGTTAACGGTGTGGTGATCGCGATCACCGCCGTGCTGCAGATGCTGGTCCACCTGGTGTTCTTCCTGCACCTGGACCGCTCCTCGGAGAGCCGCTGGAACGTCAACGCTGCTGCCTTCACCATCGTGGTGATCGGCATCATCGTGGTCGGCACCCTGTGGGTCATGCACAACATGAACGTGCATATGATGCACTGACGTCCCCGCGACGTTGCCACGCAGAAAGGCCGCCCCCGGGCGGCCTTTCTGTTGTCGGGTGGATGGGGTCGGATCCCATGTCGCAGGCGAGGGCTCCGACCTCGCACGACGGGCCTCACCCCACCTTGCGCAGGAACTCCTCGGCATCCATCGGCCGACCCAGGTGGTAGCCCTGCAGCTGGTCGCAGCCCAGTTCGCTCAGATACTCGCGCTGGGCCTGGGTCTCCACGCCCTCGGCCACCACCTGCAACTGCAGCGTACGGCCCAGGGCGATGATCGAGGAGACGATCGCGGCGTCTTCGGCATTGCGTTCCAGGTCGTGCACGAAGGCCCGGTCGATCTTCAGCTCGGTGGCCGGCATGCGCTTGAGGTAGAGCAGGCTGGAATAGCCGGTGCCGAAATCGTCGATGGCGATGTGCACGCCCATCGCGGTGAGATCGTTGAGAATCGCCAGGCTCGCGTCGACATTCTTCATCGCAGTCGTTTCGGTGATCTCAAGCGTCAGCAGAGGCGGATCGATGGCGTGTCGTTCCAGCGCCGCACGCACGCTGGCCAGCAGCGTTGGCGAGGCGAACTGCAGGGGAGACAGGTTGACCGCCATCGTCCAGCCGCGATGGCCGGCATCATGCCACGCACGCAGCTGGGCGCAGGCGCGATCCAGTACCCAGTCACCGATCGGCAGGATCAGCCCGCTGCGCTCGGCGATCGGGATGAACACGTCCGGTGCCAGCAGGCCCAGTTCCGGGTGCTGCCAGCGCAGCAGCGCTTCGGCGCCGCTGGCGGGGGCATCGGCGGCGGGAAATTTCGGCTGGTAGTGCAGCACCAGTTCGTCCCGGGCGATGGCCTTGCGCAGATCCTGCAGCAGCCGCAGCTGGCGGTTTGCACTGAGCTGCATCGAGGGAGTGAAGAACGTGTAGCCGTTCCGGCCGGTGTCCTTGGTGTGGTACATGGCTGCATCGGCGTGGGCCATCAGCTCGCGTTCGTTGCCGGCGTCGTCCGGGTACAGGGCGATGCCGAGGCTGGCGCTGACCTGCAGCTCGGCCGCGTCGAGAATGAAAGGCTCGCTGGCCGCGGCGATGATGCGCTCTGCGACGACCACGGCGTCATCCGGGATGTCGATCGCCAGCACGATCACGAATTCGTCCCCGCCCAGGCGCGCGAAGGTGTCCTGCGGTCGCAGCAGGCCGCCGATGCGTTGCGCGACGGCGACCAGCAGGCGATCACCCAGTTGATGACCGTAGGCGTCGTTGACCGCCTTGAATCCGTCAAGATCGCAGAACATCACGGCCACCGCGTGCTGGTGCCGGCAGGCCTTCTCGATGGCCTGTTCGATGCGGTCCTGCAGCAGCATGCGGTTGGGCAGCTGGGTCAGCGGGTCGTGCAGCGCGGCCTGGATCAGCCGGTTGTTGGCGTGCGCGAGCGAATCGGCCAGCAGCCCGGTGCGGACCCGCATCTGGCGATCGAACAGGGAGGCCACCAGCGCGATGCCAAGCGTCGCCACGGTGGTGACGATGACCAGTACCGCCAGCCAGCGGGCATCGATGCCGCCATTGACCACGGCACCGCAGATGCTGCCGTCCGCGAAGCGTGCGGCCGCCATGCCGGTGTAATGCATGCCGACGATGGCCAGCCCCATCACCAGCGAGGCGAGCAGGCGCAGGCGCAGCGTGTTGCGCTGCTCGGTGCGCAGGCGGAAGGCGATCCACAGCGCAGCGCCGGCTGCGCCGATGGCCACCACGATCGATGTCGCGAACCATCCTGGGTGGTAGTCGATGCCGGGCTGCATGCGCATGGCGGCCATGCCCAGGTAATGCATGGCCGCGATGCCGGTGCCCATCAGCACCGCACCGGCCAGCAGCCGCCGTCGCGGCAGGCTGGGGCGGGAGACCAGCCACAGCGCATAGGCCGATGCGCCGATCGACACGGCCAGGGAGTAGAGGGTGATGGCCAGGTCGTAACCGATCGGGATCGGCAGGTCGAACGCCAGCATGCCGATGAAGTGCATCGACCAGATGCCCAGGCCCATCGCGGCGGCGCCACCAGCCAGCCACCAGCGGGCGACGCGTCCCTGCGCGCTGGCGACACGCCCGGCCATGTCCAGGGCCGTGTACGAAGCAAGAATGGCCACCAGCAGAGAGATGGCGACCAGGCTCTGACTGTAACTTCCAGTCATGTTGAATCCAGTGGGAAAGGGAGGGGCGCCCGCAAGGCGCACGCCCGCGACCCCTATCGGCGCAGGTGGGCGGTACTTGAGCGGTCGCAGCACCTGCGACCGGGCTCGGCTATCCTGCCACGCCCGTCCCCGCCGCAGGAAATTCCCAGATGGCAAAAGCCCGCACCGCCTACGTCTGCAATGAATGCGGCGCCGAGTACAGCAAATGGCAGGGCCAGTGCACCGAGTGCAATGCCTGGAATTCGCTGTCGGAAATCGTCCTGGAAAGCGCGGCGGCGGCCAAGGCGCCGGCATCGCGGCGGGCCGGCTGGGCGGGCAAGGTCGATCCGCCGAAGATCACCGCCCTGAAGGACGTGGAGCAGACCGAGCATCGCCGGGTCAGCACCGGCATCGGCGAGTTCGACCGCGTGCTCGGCGGCGGCCTGGTGGAGGGGGCGGTGGTGCTGGTCGGCGGCGATCCCGGCATCGGCAAGTCGACCCTGCTGCTGCAGGCGGTCGCCAGGATGGCGGCCGAGCTGCCGGTGCTCTACGTCACCGGCGAGGAGTCTTTGGCCCAGGTGGCCGGTCGCGCGCATCGGCTGGAACTGCCCCTGGATGGCGTCAACGCGCTCGCTGAAACCGGCGTCGAGTCGATCCTCCAGCACGCGGCCAAGGCCGGCCCGCGCCTGATCGTGGCCGACTCGGTGCAGACGCTGTGGACGGAAAGCCTGACCGCCGCACCGGGGTCGGTCAGCCAGGTGCGCGAGAGCGCCGCACGGCTGGTGCGTTTCGCCAAGGAAACCGGCACCGCCGTGTTCCTGGTCGGCCACGTCACCAAGGAAGGTGGCATCGCCGGCCCGCGTGTGCTGGAACACATGGTCGATGCGGTGCTGTACTTCGAAGGTGAAAGCGGCAGCCGCTTCCGGCTGCTGCGTGCGTTCAAGAACCGTTTCGGCGCGGTCAACGAGCTGGGCGTGTTCGCCATGGGCGACAAGGGCCTGAAGGAGGTCTCCAATCCGTCGGCCATCTTCCTGTCCGGTGGAAGTACGCACCAGCCCGGCAGCTGCGTGATGGTGACCCGTGAAGGAACCCGTCCACTGCTGGTGGAGGTACAGGCGCTGGTCGATGCGTCGCCGCTGTCGAACCCGCGCCGTGTCGCCGTAGGCCTGGAGCAGAACCGTCTTGCCATGCTGCTGGCGGTGCTGCACCGGCACGGCGGTGTGCTGGTGGGCGACCAGGATGTGTTCGTCAATGTCGTCGGCGGCATCCGCGTGCAGGAGACGGCCGCCGACCTCCCGGTGCTGCTGGCGGTGCTGTCGTCGCTGCAGGACCGGCCGTTGGCCGAGAAGACCATCGCCTTCGGCGAAGTGGGCCTGTCCGGCGAGATCCGCCCGGTGCCCAATGGTGAGGACCGGCTGCGCGAGGCGGCCACCCATGGTTTCAGGCGTGCGATCGTGCCGAAGGCCAATGCGCCCAAGGGCGGCTCGGTCAAGGGCATGGAGGTGATCGCCGTGGAGCGCCTGTCCGAGGCGATCGACGCAGCGTGATTCCATCGGAGGCGCGCCGGCGGCCGCGATCCTGTTGAGCCGGCCCACGCGCGTCTGCTTCCCCGGCGAAGGACCGCCGGGCATGGGGCCAGACGCTGCAGACGTCAGATGCGGCTACGGTCAGCCTCCCTGTGCTAGTTTTTCCCGCTCGACGAAGGCGCCCTGTGGCGCCTTTCCGTGCCCAGGAGTAAACGATTACATGCAGGACCCCGCGCTTACCGCCCCCGCCGCCGAAATCCGCCGTGCGGGCGTCGACCTCAATGGACTGATGACGGTGCTGGGCAAGCACCTGTACTCCACGCCGATGGTGGCCCTGCGCGAGCTGGTGCAGAACGCGCATGACTCGATCATCCGCCGTCGCATCGAGCAGCCGGGCAGGGACGTGCCTTCCCGGATCTCCGTCCAGGTCGACGCCACCGCCGGCGTGCTGCGCATCAGCGATACCGGGGCGGGCCTGACCCGCCAGGAGATCCACGATTACCTGGCGACCGTCGGTGTCGGCTACACCCGTGGCCTGCGCCAGGGCGGCGCCGACGAGGATGGCCTGATCGGCATGTTCGGTCTCGGCTTCCTGTCCGCCTTCGTGCTGGCGCGTCGGGTCAGCGTTCGCACCACCTCCTACCAGACGCCGGAACTCGGCCATCTGTACGTGTCCAGCAATGCCGAGCAGTACACGGTCAGCGAAGTGCCCGCGCGCGAGATCGGAACCGAAGTGGAGCTGGAACTGCACCCCGACTTCCTGCCGCTGGCCAACGAAGCACGCCTGCACGAGGTGCTGGGGCGGTACTGCGCGCTGCTGTCCGAACCAATCTTCATCGGTGCCGCCACCTCGGCGATCAATCCGGAGCCGCCGCCGTGGCGGGCGCAGGGCGAGGTCGCGCTGCACCCGGTGCAGGCGCGCCGGCAGTCCCTGCAGTTCGCCGCGCGTTTCGAGCATGACTTCGAGCCCATCGTCACCCTGCCGCTGCGCGCCGATGACGTCAGCGACGCCACGGGCCTGTTGTGGGTGCAGGACGGCGCCACCTATGGCACCAGTGACAACCGCAATCTGTCGGTGTTCGTGCGCGGCATGCTGCTGGACGACGATGCACGTGACCTGCTGCCGCCCTGGGCCGGCTTCATCGGTGGCGTGATCGAGTCCTCGCGGCTGACGCCCACCGCCAGTCGTGAGGATCTGCAGCGCGATGATCATTACCGCGCCGTGCAGCACGCCCTGCTGGAAGCGTTGATCGATGGGCTGGCCGAGGTGGCACGGCAGCAGCCTGAAGCCTGGCGCCGGGTGCTGGCCCGCCACAACGAAGCGCTGCTGGGCGCGGCGCTGTGTGATGACCGCTTGTTCGAACTGCTGGTGGAGCACGTGCGCGTGCCGACCTCGCAGGGCGATCTGCCGGCCAGCGCGCTGCCGGCACGCGGCGCCGTGCATGTGATCCTCGACAACGGTGGCGGTTTCGAAGAGATGCTGTTCCGCGCGATGGGGGTGCCGGTCGCGCATGGCCATCGTTATGCGGTGGTTCCGTTCCTGCGTCGCTGGGCCCAGGCCAAGGGCCTGCGCTTGGTGGAACTGGGCACCGAGCAGGGCAACCGCGCGCTGTTCCGTACCGATGACAGCCTCGATGAGGCGCAGCTGGCCTGGCTGCGTGAGCAGTTGGGCGATGGTGAGCAGCTGCTGCCGGCGCGCTTCAGTCCGGAGGCACTGCCGGTGGTGGTGGTGCCCGACCGCGAGGCCGAACTGAAGCAGCGGCTGGAGGACGACGAGAACGACAAGCGTGTGTCGATGGCCGCGCTGCGGCTGGCCCGCCAGTTCACTGCACGCATCGAATCGCGTGCACCGTCGCGGCTGTATCTCAACCTCGACAACACCGCGGTGCAGGCGCTGCTGCGCGCACAGCGCGAAGGCCACCCGCAGGCCGAAGCGGCTGCACGCCTGCTGCGCTCCCTGAAGATCATCGTCGCCGCGCAGGGCAGGCCCCTGGCGCGGACGACGGCAACCGCAGGCCCCGACCTCAATGGAGCCTTCACCGACATCGCGGGCGCGCTGCAGCAGATGCTGCGCTGACGCCCGCTCTCATCCAGCCTTCGCTAGACAGGAGCACGTAATCCCCTCATGGACATCTGGAACTGGGTAGAAAAACTGCAGGGCGACCTGCGCCAGGCCGGGCAGGTGCAGAACGCGCACCTGCTGAACCGCCTTGCAGACGACGTCAGCGAGCTGCAGGTCGACCGCGTCGATGCGCTGTTGCCCGAGGCGCGTGCGCTGGGCAAGGCGCTGGACAATCCCTGGGTCGATGTCTACGTCGGCCACTGGGCGCTGCGCAACCGCGTGGGTAACCGCGTCGAAGGTGAAAGTGCACTGGGCGAGGCGGTCGCGCTGTTCGAGCGTGCGCATCGCGAGGACACCCTGGAGTGCCCGCAGTCGATCTGCGTGACCCAGGATCTGGCCGCCTGCTACGGCAACATCGACGGCCCCGGCTGGGTGCCCGAACGGGTCGAGGTCTGCGACGAGACCCTGGCACGCATCGATCCGAGCTGGGCCTGCTTCCAGTGCCTGAGCTGCGAGAAGGCAGACGCGCTGCTGGACGACGATCGGGGCCAGGAGGCGCTGGATTACCTGCAGGCACAGGCTGACGCAATCGAGGCCTGCGGCAAGGAGGTGTTCGACAGCTTCCCGGAGATGCAGATCAAGATCCTTCTGGGCCTGGGCCGCGCTGAGGAAGCGCTGGCGCTGATCGAAAAGCGGGAGGCCGAGGTGGTCGCTTCGGGCGAGTATGAGCCGGCCAACTGCACCGTGCCGCGCCGCCTGTCCAAGGCCTGGGCGCTGGCACAGCTGGGCCGCGACGAAGAAGCGCTGCAGCAGATGGTGCCGTGGAGCGAGCTGACGCCGAACTACTGGCGACTGTGGGCGAACACCGCCGCCGCGTTGTGCCGGCGCGATCCGGCGCGCAACACCTGGGACCTGGGTACGCGCTTCAACACCATCATCGAGCATTTCGCCCGCGTCGGTTCGCACCGGTTGTTGATCGAGGTGGCTGCGCTCAGCCTGGAGCTGGCACTGCAGCGGGGCGCGCGCTGGGTGGCGCAGCGGCAGCTGGGCCTGGCCCGTGCCCACCTTCCTCAGCTGCGCCAGGACCGCGGCGCGTCCGCGCTGGTGGCCGCCCTGGCCGCACGCGTGGAAAGCCTGCCGGAGGTGACACCGTTGCCGGTGCCGGCCACGGAGCTGCTGGCGTGGCTGGAAGCGCGCGGGGAGCAGAACCACTCGCGCGACCCCGAGCAGGAGGCGCAATGGTTGCTGCAGGCCCACGCACAGTGTCCCGATGATGAGCCGTTGGCCGACACGGCGGCTTCGGCGCTCAATGCCTGCGGCGCGCAGGCCGAAGCACGCACACTGCTGTGGGACTTCGTGGCGGCGCATCCGCAGCACGATGGTGCCGCGGCCTACACGCTGATGCGGTGGCTGGCCGAACAGGGCGATGACGCCGGCCTGCGCCGGTTGGCGGATGTCTTCCGCGACAGCGTGCCGGTGTTCGCCCACTGGTGCGAGGTGCAGCGCGCGCGCCGGGTGTCCGACTGGCCGGCGTTGGAGCTGGCCGCAAAGGCACTGCTGGAGCTGTCGCCGGGATCGCATGGCGCGCGTGGCACGCTGGCCCGCATGTATATGGAGACCGGACGCTTCAGCGATGCCCAGGCCTGCTACGCGCAGCTGATCGAACTGCTGGAGGAGCCCAATGCCGCGCATTGGGACCACATGAGTGCCGCCAGCGCCGCGCATGACTGGGACGCCGTGCGGCGGTCGGCGGCGGCGATCGGCATGGAACTGTCCAGCACCGAGGGTGTGGTCGAAGAGCCGTGGGGCTGGGTGATCATCCGCAGCGAGGAAGAGGGCGAGCCGATGGAGTACTACGCCCGGCGCAGTGGCCCGGTGACCGCCCGCATCGTCGAGAACGCGCCGGCCAACCACGCCCAGCAGGTGGGTGACTGGGTGGTGTTCGACGCGGCGCTGGTGCATCCGGCACCGGAAGACGAGGAGGCACGCGAGCACTTCATCCCGACCTACGCACAGGTGCATGTGCTGGAGCGGGGCGGCTTCGCCCGCAGCTGGCTGATCGACGGCGCCCATCCGGGTGAGGACGCCTGGAATGCCCTGGTCGAGGCGGTTGAGGCGCAGGGCTGGAAAATCTGGGCCCACAGCCGCCCCGACTACACCGTGACCGACCCGGAGGCCGAGGATGGCACGCTGCCGGGGCTGCTGTTCACCATCGCCCAGCCTCAGGATCACGCACCGCTCGCGCTGCACCGGTTCCTGCAGCAGGCCACCGCCGGTTGGGCACATCCGCTGTGCTGGCTGCGCCTGGCCGAAGCCTGCGACCAGGATCGCCAGCCGCATCTGGACGTGATCGAGCGGTACGGCCTGTAGGCACGCCTCGCTCGCCGGGCATGGCCCGGCGCTACTGCTCTGCGCCGCCGGGCGATGCCCGGCGGACCTGTCATCCGATCAACGGGAGTGTCCGAACACCAGCTCGATCGCGAACTGGCTGCCGAAGAAGGCCAGCAGCAGCAACAGCATGGCCGTCAATGTCCAGTGCACCGCCTTCACCCCGCGCCAGCCGTAGCGGCGGCGGCCGATCAGAAGCACGCCGAAAACGATCCACGACAGCACGCTCAGTACGGTCTTGTGCACCAGCTTCTGTGCAAGCAGGTCATCGACGAACAGGACGCCGGTGACCAGGGTCAGCGTGAGCAGGGCGAAGCCCACCGCGATGACCCGGAACAGCAGCGCTTCCAGATCGGCCAGCGGGGGCAGGGCGCGCAGCCAGGGCCGGAATTCGCGGCGGCGCAGCGCGCGTTCCTGCAGCCACAGCATGATCGCCAGCAATGCCGCGATGCTCAGCGTGGCGTAGGCCAGCAGGGCCAGCCAGGCATGGCTGGCCAACCGCCAGCCCAGCACCTTGCTCGGCTCGTGGCCATAGCCGTGATAGGCCAGCAGCAACAGTGCCGCGAGCGGAAACACCACCACGCCCAGCGCGGACATGCGGCCGCGTGCGCCCACCAGCGACGTCAGCCAGGCCATGCCCAGGCCGACCAGCGACAGCGCCGCGAAGAAATGCATGTCCGGCCCGCCGTTCGTGCGCATCGCCACCATCACGTGATAGCCGCCATGCAGCACGATGGCTGGCAGCGCCGGCCACAGCCAGGCGGGCGAACCTACGGCACCATCGCGGCCGAGCGCGCGCACCAGCAGGACGCTGGCGGCCAGGTAGAGCAGGACGGCGATGAGAACGATTGTCATCGTGGCAGTTTCGCATACCCCCGGGGTGCTGGCGACGGCCGCCGTGTCGCAGCCCGGGAGCAGGGGCGGACCGGCTATACTGTGTGCCTTATTGTCCCCCGTTTTCAGACAGGTCGCACCGCATGTTCGAGTCCCTGACCCAGCGCCTTTCCGGCACCATCGAGCGCCTGCGCGGCCGTGGCCGCCTGACCGAGGAGAACATCCGCGAGGCCACCCGTGAGGTCCGCATCGCGCTGCTCGAGGCCGATGTCGCGCTGCCGGTGGTACAGGCGCTGATCGAGCGCATCAAGGTGCGCGCCGTTGGCCAGGAAGTATTGAAGTCGCTGACCCCCGGCCAGGCGCTGATCAAGGTCGTCCGCGACGAGCTGACCGCGGTGATGGGCGCTGAAGCCAGCGACCTGAACCTCAACGTGCCGGCGCCGGCCATCATCCTGATGGCGGGCCTGCAGGGCGCCGGCAAGACCACGACCGTGGGCAAGCTGGCCAAGCACCTGAAGGAAAAGCGCAAGAAGAAGGTGATGGTGGTCTCGGCCGACGTCTACCGTCCTGCGGCGATCGAGCAGCTGAAGACCCTGGCCGAACAGGTCGGCGTGCTGTTCTTCCCGTCCAGCGCCGACCAGAAGCCGGAAGCCATCGTCCGCGCCGCCATCGACGATGCGCGCAAGTCGTTCGTCGACGTGCTGCTGGTCGATACCGCCGGCCGCCTGGCCATCGATGAAGCGATGATGGCCGAGATCAAGGCCCTGCACGCAGCGGTCAACCCGGCAGAAACCCTGTTCGTGGTCGATGCCATGACCGGCCAGGACGCGGCCAACACCGCCAAGGCCTTCGGTGATGCGCTGCCGCTGACCGGCGTGGTGCTGACCAAGACCGACGGTGACGCCCGTGGCGGTGCCGCCCTGAGTGTGCGCTACATCACCGGCAAGCCGATCAAGTTCGTCGGCGTCAGCGAAAAGCCGGACGGCCTGGATGTGTTCCATCCGGACCGCATCGCCAGCCGCATCCTGGACATGGGCGATGTGCTGTCGCTGGTCGAGCAGGTCGAGCAGCAGGTCGACAAGGACAAGGCGGCCAAGCTGGCCGAGAAGGTCGCCAAGGGCAAGAAGTTCGACCTGAACGACATGCGCGACCAGCTGGAGCAGATGCAGAACATGGGCGGCATCGGCGGCCTGATGGACAAGCTGCCGGGCCTGGGCAACATCCCGGACCACCTCAAGCAGCAGGTCAGCCAGGGCAAGGAAGTGCCCCGCATGATCGCCATCATCAGTTCGATGACCAAGAAGGAACGGCGCAACCCGAACCTGCTCAACGGCTCGCGCCGCGCGCGCATCGCCAAGGGCTCGGGCGTGACTCCGGCCGACGTCAACAAGCTCATGAAGCAGTACATGCAGATGGAAAAGATGATGAGCAAAATGGCCGGCGGCGGCATGAAGGGCATGATGCGCAGCATGAAGGGCATGATGGGCGCCATGGGTGGCCGCGGCATGCCGTTCCGTTGATCAACATCGGGGGCGGAACCTGTTCGGATCCGACCCCGCCTGCAACGACTGGCGTATGCTGGGCGGCGACCTCTCCCGCAGGTATGTCGCGTGAACGCATCGCCGATTCTTGAACGCGCCGACGCCTTCTGTCGGCGTTTTTCATTGCAGCTTCCGATCCTCCTCTCCCCCATGGCCGGTGCCTGTCCGGTGCCGTTGTCGGCGGCGCTGGCCAATGCCGGCAGCATGGGCGCAATGGGCGCGGTGCTCTCCTCGGCCGCCGATATCGGGCGGTGGATGGATGAGTTCCGGGCCATCTCCACCGGCCCGGCGCAGGTGAACCTGTGGTTGCCGGACCCGGCGCCGACGCGCGACGTGGTCGCCGAATCCGCCAGCCGTGCCTTCCTCGCGCAGTGGGGACCGGAGGTGCCGGCCAGTGCGGCCGATGCCACGCCAGCCGATTTCGAGGACCAGTTCGCTGCGTTGCTGGCCGCGCGCCCGGCGGTGGCCTCGACCATCATGGGCGTGCTTTCCCCCGCGCATGTGCAGCGGTTGAAGGACGCCGGCATTGCCTGGATCGCCTGTGCCACCACGCTGGCCGAAGCGCGGGCTGCACAGGACGCCGGGGCCGATGCGGTGGTGGCACAGGGGGCTGAAGCCGGTGGCCATCGCGGGGCCTTCGATCCGGCGCTGGCCGAACGCCAGCTGGTCGGCCTGTTCGCACTGCTGCCGCGGCTGGCGGACCATCTTCAAATTCCGGTGATCGCGGCCGGTGGCATCGCCGACGGGCGTGGCATCGCCGCGGCATTGACGCTGGGTGCCAGCGCGGTGCAGATCGGCACCGCGTTCCTGCGCACACCGGAGGCAGCACTGGCGCCGGCCTGGGCCGACGCGCTGGCGATCACGGAACCGGAGGATACCTGGCCGACGCGCGCGTTCAGTGGCCGACTGGGCCGCGGCCTGGCAACGCCCTATGTACGCGCCGCTGCGGCGGCCGGTGCGCCGGCTCCGCGCCCGTACCCGGTACAGCGTGGACTGACCGGGCCGATGCGCGCGCAGGCCACACGCGAGAACCGGCTGGCGGCGATGCAGGCCTGGGCCGGGCAAGCGGCGTGGATGGCGCCGGCCCAGCCGGCCGCCGACGTGCTGCGCGGCATGTGGGAACAGGCGCAGGCGCTGCTGCGATGATGCTGACCTGCAACGGCCAGCCGGCGCAGGTGGAGGATCTGCTGCCG
The DNA here is from genome assembly GCF_056479905.1 of Stenotrophomonas sp. 112478_Sma. Taxonomy (NCBI): domain Bacteria; kingdom Pseudomonadati; phylum Pseudomonadota; class Gammaproteobacteria; order Lysobacterales; family Lysobacteraceae; genus Stenotrophomonas; species Stenotrophomonas sp. 112478_Sma. The sequence continues at coordinate 1,147,131 of NZ_CM151072.1, forward strand.
GCGCTGGTGAATTACGGTCACTTCACCTCGCTGCAGGTGCGTGGCGGAGCAGTGCAGGGATTGGACCTGCATCTGGCTCGACTGTCGCAGGCCACACGAGACCTGTTCGGCAGCGAGCTGGACACGGCGCAGGTGCGGGGCTGGATGGCGCAGGCGCTGCAGAGGGCCGGTCTTGCCGACGCCTCGCTGCGGGTGACGGTGTTCTCGCGTCACTTCGACTTCCGCGATCCACTGGCCCGCGTGGCGGTCGATGTGCTGGTGGCGGTATCCGCGCCGGTATCGCTGTCCGCGCCGCGGCGCGTGCGCAGCGTCACCTGGCAGCGGGAGCTGCCGCAGATCAAGCACGTCGGCACGTTCGGCCTGTTCGCGCAGCGGCGCGCGGCGATGGCCGACGGGTTTGACGACGCGCTTTTCGTGGACACGCAGGGGCACGTCAGCGAGGGCACGACCTGGAACGTGGCCGTGCATGATGGGCACCAACTGATCTGGCCACGCGCCGCCGCGCTGCGGGGTACCGCAGAGGCCCTGCTGCGTGCGCATTGGAATGGACCGCAGGTGTGCCGGCCCCTGCCGGCAGGCGCCCTGCATGGAGTGCAGGCTGCGTTTGCCTGCAACGCCAGCGGACTCTGGGCGCTGCAGAGCATTGATGGGCGGGCCCTGGCCGGCTCGCTGGCGTTGGCTGAACAGGGCAGGGCGGTACTGGCCGGCGTGCCGTGGCAACCGCTTTCCTGAACGGATGCATGGCCTGCCGGCCGCCGGGCATGGCCCGGCGCTACCGTGACGCATGGGGTTGGCTCGGTCACGCCCTGCCGCTATAATCGCCCGCTTACCTCGCCATCCTGGCGACTGGGCAATAGGAAAACACACCATGGTCAAGATTCGACTGACCCGCGGCGGCGCCAAGAAGCGTCCGTTCTACCACATCATCGTCACCGACGTGCGCAGCGCGCGCGACGGCCGCAACATCGAGCGCGTTGGCTTCTACAACCCGGTCGCCCAGGGCGCCGAGAAGCGCATCGAGCTGGATCTGGCCCGCGTTGACCATTGGGTCAAGAACGGCGCCCAGCCGACCGACAAGGTCCGCAACCTGATCAAGGAAGCGACCAAGTCCCAGGCCGCTGCGGCCTGATCCTGACGGGCCACGCTCCGGCGTGGCCCTCTTGGTTGAAGCAGATGAAAGATATCGAGCGCCGCATCCTGCTGGGCAGGATTGTCGGCGCTTTTGGTGTGCGCGGCGAGATCAAGCTCGAGTCCTGGACCGAGCCACGTTCCGCCATTTTCCGTTACCAGCCATGGATCGTGCGCAGTCCGTCCGGCGTGGAAACCACGATTGAAGGTGTGCGGGGTCGCGACAGCGGCAAGCACCTGGTCGCGCGTTTCCCCGGCGTCGAGGACCGTGACGCGGTCGAAGCCATGCGTGGCACCGAGATCTACGTGCCGCGCAGCGCGCTGCCGCCGCCGAATCCGGATGAATATTACTGGGTCGACCTGGAAGGCCTGGACGTGAAGACGACCGAGGGCGTTGCCCTGGGCCAGGTCTCGCACCTGTTCAGCACCGGCGCCAACGACGTGGTGGTGGTCCGTGGCGACCGCGAGCGGATGATCCCGTTCGTGCTGCCGGACTTCGTCGTTTCGGTGGACTTCGAGGCGAACCTGGTCGTGGTCGACTGGGATCCCGAGTTCTGAGCATGCGTTTCGACGTCATCACCCTGTTCCCCGAGTTCCTCGCCCAGTCTGCTGGACTGGGCGTGGTCGGGCGCGCGCAGGAGAAAGGGTTGTTCAGCCTTCACGGCTGGAATCCCCGTGATTACGCCGAAGGCAACTACCGCCGGGTGGACGACCGTCCCTTCGGCGGTGGCCCGGGCATGGTGATGCTGATCGAACCGCTGCAGGCCTGCCTGCAGGCGATCCGCAATGCCGATCCGACCCCGGCCAGGGTGATCTACCTCAGCCCGCAGGGGGCGCCGTTGACCCAGGCCAAGGTCCGTGAACTGGCGGCGCTGCCGCGCATGGTCCTGCTCTGTGGGCGCTACGAGGGCATCGACGAGCGCTTCCTGGAAGCCAATGTCGACGAGGAGATTTCCCTCGGCGACTACGTGCTGTCCGGCGGCGAGCTGGGCGCAGCGGTCATCATCGACGCCGTGGCCCGCCTGCAGGAGGGGGCCCTGAATGACGCTGAATCGGCGGCACAGGACAGCTTCGAGGGCGACCTCGGCCTGCTCGACTGCCCGCATTACAGCCAGCCGGCCCAGCACCCGCTGGGTGACGTGCCGGAGGTGCTGCGCTCGGGCAACCACGCGGCCATCGCCGCCTGGCGCCGCCAGCAGTCCCTGGTCCGTACCGCCCAGCGGCGCCCGGACCTGCTGGATGAACACGCGCTGGGCAAGACCGACCGCAAACTGCTGGAGCAGGGCCGTCAGGCCCGGAAACAAAAGGCCAGCCCCTAGCGCAGGGCTGGCGTTATCGGCTATCATGGCCAATTCCCGCCGGCCCCGGCTGGCGTGCGCAGTACCCAAAACAAACGTGCAGCACAGTCCGGTGACTGCATGAGCCTACGTTGTCGAATCGACACGCCCACCCGAACAAGAATCGGTGTAACCCATGAGCAAGCTGAACAAGTCCATCGTCGCGGAATTCGAATCCGCCCAGATCACCCGCGAACTGCCGAAGTTCAGCCAGGGCGACACCGTTGTCGTCAACGTGAAGGTGAAGGAAGGCAACCGTGAGCGCGTGCAGGCCTACGAAGGCGTTGTGATCGGCACCAAGAATGCCGGCCTGAACTCCTCGTTCACCGTCCGCAAGATCTCGCACGGCTACGGCGTCGAGCGCGTCTTCCAGACCCACAGCGCCATCATCGACTCGGTCGAAGTGAAGCGCCGCGGCAAGGTCCGCGCCGGCAAGCTGTACTACCTGCGTGGCCTGGAAGGCAAGGCTGCCCGCATCAAGGAAGACCTGGCTGCCGCTGCGCAGGCCAAGGCTGCCCGTCTGGCCGAAAAGGCCTGATAGACAACTCCGGTTGTTGCCGCGACGGCCGCCTTCGGGCGGCCGTTTGCGTTTGTGCTCCTGCATCCGCTAGGTTCGTGCGATGAACAAGAACGACCTGCGCTATCCCGACCGCATCCGCGCGGCGCTTCGTCTGCTGGACGACAAGGGGCTGCCGCGCGCGCAGTCCGCACCGTTGCTGCATCGGACGCTGTGGCGGATGGGCGTCGCTGTGCCGCCGCCGATCCTGGCCGGTTTCCGCATCAACGCGCTGGTGCAGGGGCTGCTGTTCGGCCTGTTCTGGTGCGCCCTGATGTGGCTGCTGCTGTGGCAGGGCGGTGAGCGTCCACTCGGCCTGCTGCTGGGTGCCGGATTGCTGGCGGGCGGCCTGTTCGGTGTGGTGATGGCGCTCCTGATGCGCTCGCTTCAACGCCAACGACAGCTGCCCGAATGGCGCCAGTTCCTGGCCTCGCTGGCGGACTGAAGCGATGGCGCAGTGCGCCGTGACCGCAGGCTGCCGATGGCGCTAGTCTGCGGCTTCATTCCCATGCATGCGCCGTGCGATGCCTTCCAAGCGAGCCGCACCTTCCACTGCACCCAGGCTCCTGTCCGGGGGAAATCCGCAGATCGCCAAGGGCGAGGGTGATGCGCCGGTGCAGGCGTACATCGCCGCCATGCCGGACTGGAAGCAGCCCATCGGCGCACGCCTCGACGCACTGATAGGCCAAGCCGTGCCCGGCGTGCACAAGGCGGTGAAGTGGAACTCGCCGATGTACGCGGTGGCCGCCGATGCCGGCTGGTTCCTCAGCTTCCATTGCTTCGCCCGTTACATCAAGGTTGCGTTTTTCCGCGGTGCGGCCCTGCAACCGATGCCACCGGAGCCGTCCAGAAGCGCCGATACCCGCTACCTGCACATCACGCAGGAGGGCATGCTGGATGAAGCGCAGTTCCTCGAGTGGGTCCGCCAGGCCGCTGCATTGCCCGGCGAACGCATGTAAGCCCGCCATTCCGGACGTTCCGCCGACGAGAGCACACGATGACCACGCATGCACCGAACCCCGACGACGCCGGAACACCCGCGGCCGCACTGATCGATGCGCGCATCGCGGAACTGGGTGACTGGCGCGGTGAAACGCTGGCACGCGTTCGGGCGCTGATCCATGAAGCGCTGCCGGAGGTGCAGGAAACCTGGAAATGGCGGGGCACACCGGTATGGGAGCATCACGGCATCCTGTGCACCGGTGAGACCTACAAACAGGCAGTGAAGCTGACCTTCGCCCAGGGGGCGGCCTTGCCGGACCCGAAGCGCCTGTTCAACGCCAGCCTGGAAGGCAACACGCGGCGCGCGATCGACATCCATGAAGGCACCATGCCCGATGCCACGGCGTTCAAGACCCTGATGCGCGCGGCGGCCAAGCACAACGCCGCGAAGAACAAGCGGTAGCACCGGGCCATGCCCGGCGCTACCGGGTCACGGCATCTGGGTCCGCCACCGGTGACGGTGGGCAGGCGGGAATCTCCGACGGTGTGGCAATCGCCTCGGCCTTCGCGGGTGTGCTGATCATCTTCGCCTTGCGCCATCCCCCCCAGCGGTAGTACGCCAGCGACAGCAGCATCGACACCAGAGAACTGACCGGGAAACTCCACCAGATTGCATCTGCGCCCCAATAGGGCTGCAGCAGTTCGGCGAACGGAACGCGCACGCCCCACAGTGACGCGGCCAGGATCAGCAGTGGTGGAATCACCGCACCCGTCGAGCGCACCACGCCGGAAATCACGAAGCTCACGCCGAAGAACAGGAACGAGCCGACCACCACATGGTTGAGGTGGCGCGCGATCTGCAGCGACTCGCTGCCCTGCGGCAGGAACAGGGCCAGCGAGTACTGGTCCAGCAGCACCAGCGGCAGGATCAACGCACCGGTCAGCAGGAAATTGAACAGCACGCCCTTGCGTGCGGTGCCGCGGACGCGATCCCACTGCTGGGCACCCACGTTCTGTGCGGCCATCGTCGAACAGGCCGCGCCGATCGCCATCGCCGGCATCTGCACGTAGTTCCACAATTGCAACGAGGCGCCATAGGCCGCCGCGGTTTCGGTGCCGTACTGGTTGACCATGGTCATCAGCAGGATCACCGACAGCGAGATCAGCACCATCTGCAGGCCCATCGGCACGCCTTTGACCACCAGTGCCTTCAGGATGGTCAGGTCCAGCTTGAACAGGCGCATGTCGGCGCGACCCAGCCACAGCGTGTGGCGCTTGTGCCGCATGTAGAGCAGCAGGCCGCCCAGCGAGAGGGTCTGCGACACCAGCGTGGCCCAGGCCGAACCGGCGATGCCCAGCTCCGGGAACGGACCCATGCCGAAGATCAGTACCGGATTCAATGCGATGTCCAGCACGACCGACAGCAGCAGGAAGCGGAACGGCGTACGCGAGTCACCGGCACCGCGCAGCGCGGCGCTGAGGAAGGCAAAGGCATACAACGTCGGCATTGCCAGGAAGATGATGCGCAGATAGGCCTCGGCCAGTGGCAGCGAGGCCGCCGGCGTGCCCATCGCCGCCAGCAGCGGATGGGCCATGAACCAGCCGGCGATGGCGATGATCGCCGACAGGCCGATGAAGAACGTGGCACTGGTGCCGACCACGCGCCGTGCCTGGGCGATATCCCGTGCACCGATGGCCTGGCCGATCAGGATGGTGGAGGCCATGCCGAAGCCGAACACCGAACCGATCAGGAAGAACATGATGTTGTTGGCGTTCGCGGTGGCGGTCAGTGCCGCTTCGCCGAGGAAGCGCCCGACCCATACCGCGTTCACCGAACCGTTCAGCGACTGCGCGATGTTGCCCGCCAGGATCGGCAGCGAGAACAGCAGGAGATTGCGGCCGATCGGGCCGGCGGTCAGGTCAAGCGGCGCTTTGGCCATGGGGTGGTGATCGAATCCCGGGAGGCGCACACTAGCACCAAGCCGGTTCGCGGGGTGTGGCAATGCATCAACGACAGCAGGTGAGGTCGATGACGTTGGCCTTGATTGGCGGCCTGTTGGCCGCATGTTCGTCGGGAGACCGGCTGGGCGATACCCAGGTGCGGCCGACCGACCGCCCCGAATGTCTGGTCGGCAGCCAGCGCCAGGATCTCGCTGCCGGAGCACCGACCCTGATCGGGGGCAGCGGCTGCCGCACCGACCCCGACAATCCGCGCCCCCTGAACAAGCGAACGGAGTAGTACCTGCCGATGCCTGAGCTTTCCCCGCTGTCGCCCAGTGTCCGTCTGGACATCTGGTTGTGGGCGGCCCGTTTCTTCAAGACCCGCAGCCTGGCCAAGCAGGCCATCGAAACCGGCAAGGTCAGCGTGGCCGGTCAGCGGCCGAAGTCCTCGCGCGCGGTGCGCGTGGGTGAGCACCTGCAGGTCGATCGCGGCGAGGAGCATTTCGAGATCCAGGTGATGGGCCTGAGCGACCAGCGCGGGCCTGCCCCGGTCGCGCACCAGCTGTATGCCGAGAGCGAGGCCTCGAAGGCACGGCGCGCCGAGCAGCGCGCACTGCGCATCGCCGCGCGCGACGGCTTCCAGCCACCGGAGCACAAGCCGGACAAGCGCGCGCGGCGTCTGATCCGCGCGCTGGGCGACATCGACGCGCTGTAACGCAAACGCCCCCAGGGCAGCGCCGGGTCATGCCCGGCGAGCCTTCCAGTGGTAGCGCCGGGCCATGCCCGGCGGGCCTTCCGACAGCAGCGCCGGGCCTGCCGGTGATCAGCCGTGCAGGTCGTAGCGGTCCAGCTCCATCACCCGGGTCCACGCCGCGACGAAGTCCTGCACGAACTTCTTCTCGCCGTCTGCACTGCCATAGACCTCTGCCAGCGCACGCAGCACCGCATTGGATCCAAATACCAGATCAGCACGGGTGGCGGTCCAGCGTGCGGCGCCGTCGTTGCGGCTGCGGCCTTCGTAGGTTTCACGACCGGTGGCCTTCCACTGCGTGCCCATGTCCAGCAGGTTGACGAAGAAGTCGTTGCTGAGTGTCCCGGGCCGATCGGTGAAGACGCCGTGCGCGCTGCCATCGGTATTGGCACCCAGTACGCGCAGGCCACCGACCAGCACGGTCAGCTCCGGGGCGGTCAGCGTCAGCAGTTGCGCCCGGTCGATCAGCAGCGCTTCGCCCGGAACGCTGTAGGCGCCCTTGAGGTAGTTGCGGAATCCATCGGCCGCCGGTTCCAGCACCGCGAACGATTCCACGTCGGTCTGCTCCTGGCTGGCGTCGGTACGGCCCGGAGTGAACGGTACGCTGATGTTGTACCCACCGGCCTTGGCGGCCTGTTCGATGCCCACGCCACCGGCCAGCACGATCAGGTCGGCCAGCGACACCTGCCTTTCACTGCCGGCATTGAACCCGCTCTGCACCTTTTCCAGCGCGGCCAGCACCTTGGCCAGACGGGTGGGCTGGTTTACCGGCCAGTCCTTCTGCGGTGCCAGGCGGATGCGCGCACCATTGGCGCCGCCCCGCTTGTCCGAGCCACGGAAGGTGGAGGCCGATGCCCAGGCCGTGGAGACCAGTTCAGGGACGCTCAGGCCGCTTGCGGCGATCGCCTGCTTCAGGGTGGCCACATCCCTGGCATCGATGAGCGGGTGCTTTGCGGCCGGCAGCGGATCCTGCCAGATGAACTCTTCGGCCGGCACTTCCGGCCCCAGATAGCGCGCGCGCGGCCCCATGTCGCGATGGGTCAGCTTGAACCAGGCGCGCGCGAACGCATCGGCAAACGCCTGCGGATCGGCCAGGAAGCGGCGCGAGATCTTTTCGTAGGCGGGATCCATGCGCAGCGACAGATCGGTGGTCAGCATGGTCGGGCGGTGCTTCTTCGAGGCGTCGTGCGCATCGGGAATGACCGCCTCGGCATCCTTGGCCACCCATTGATGCGCGCCGGCCGGACTTTTGGTCAGTTCCCATTCGTACTTGAACAGGTTCTCGAAGAAGTCATGGCTCCACTGCGCTGGAGTACGGGTCCAGGTGACTTCCAGGCCACTGGTGATGGTGTCGCCGCCCTTGCCGCTGCCGAAGCTGTTGGCCCAGCCCAGGCCCTGGCTCTCCAGATCGGCCGCTTCAGGCTCCTTGCCGACGTTGTCTGCCGGGCCGGCGCCATGGGTCTTGCCGAAGCTGTGCCCGCCGGCGATCAGCGCCACCGTTTCTTCATCGTCCATCGCCATGCGGCCGAACGTGTCACGGATGTCATGTGCAGCCAGTACCGGGTCAGGATTGCCGTCGGGGCCCTCGGGATTCACATAGATCAGGCCCATCTGCACTGCGGCCAGCGGGTTCTCCAGCTTGCGCGAATGCACGTCGCCATCGGCATCGTCATCGGACACCAGCACGCCGTGGGATTCCACCACGCCTTCGGAGCCGTGCTTGTAGCGCACGTCACCGCCCAGCCATGTGGTTTCGCGGCCCCAGTACACATCCTGATCCGGTTCCCAGGTATCGGGACGGCCACCGGCGAAGCCCAGTGTCTTGAAGCCCATCGACTCCAGCGCGACATTGCCGGTCAGGATAAGCAGGTCGGCCCAGGAGATGGCCTGGCCGTACTTCTGCTTGATCGGCCACAGCAGGCGTCGCGCCTTGTCCAGGCTGACGTTGTCCGGCCAGCTGTTGAGCGGAGCGAAGCGCTGCTGGCCGCGGCCGCCGCCACCGCGGCCATCACCGATGCGATAGGTGCCGGCGCTGTGCCACGCCATGCGGATGAACAGGCCGCCGTAGTGACCGAAATCGGCCGGCCACCAGTCCTGCGAGTCCGTCATCAGTGCTTTCAGGTCTGCCTTCAGCGCGGCATAGTCCAGGCTCTTGAACGCTGATGCGTAATCAAAGCCGGCATCGAGCGGGTTGGAGCGCGCGGAATGCTGGTTGAGCAGGTCCACGCGCAGCTGGTTCGGCCACCAGTCGCGGTTGGTCGTCGCGTCACCGACGACGGCATGGTTGAAGGGGCACTTCGCTTCGCTTTTCATGGGTCTCTACCTGTGGACTGGCGAAAGGTGGAATCGGGGGAGGCCCGACCCACATTAGGTGGCGCCTGTGGATCGGTAAATTCGATTGATTCAACCAATGCGATAGTGGCTGTCTATTAGGTCCGGGGCTTGTACGGGTGTGTGCGATCAGCGCTTGAGCAACCCCGAGCCGAGTTTCAGCAGGTCGCTGGCCCCGAACTGGCCGTCGCCGTCCTGATCGAGCACACCGCCCAGCATGCTGCCGATGCCGCCGGACTGCTGCGCCTCCTGGCCGAGGGCGCTGCTGAGTTCGCTGGCGTTGCCCTGCTGGGCGAAGCGCTGGGCCAGGAAGGACATGACGATGGGCGCAAGGATCGCCAGCAGCTTGCCGGAGGTGCCGCTGTCCAGGCCGGTCTTCTGGCCAAGCACCTGCGCGGCCTGCGGCTGCTGGCCACCGAAGATGTGGCCGAGGATGCCGGCCCCATCGGTGGCGCCGCTGCCGCCGCCACCCATCACTGCGCCGAGGATGCTGCCGAGGTCGAAGCCGCCACCCCCACCACTGCCCAGATGGTCACGCTGCAGCGCATTGAGCAGGGACTGCGCGCCCTGCGGCTCGCTGGCGTTCTGGCCCATTGCGCCCAGCAGCAGCGGCAAGGCGCTGCCCACCGCCTGGGTGGTCTGGCTGCTGTCCAGGCCGAGCTGCTGGGAAACCTGCTGCAGGCCTTGCCCCTGCTGCAGCTGCTGGAAGAGGGATGCGGCGAGGGATTCGGTGTTCATGGCGGTCTCCGTTCTGTGAAGGAAGGACCGCCCGAGCATAACGCCGCCTGCACGACGGAAATGCGAAGGCTGCCGGGCGCAGGCTCGCTCTGACCGGGGGCGGGAGGGGGGCCGGCGTTGCGCCGGTCCCATGCCGGTTACAGCAGTGACTTCAGCCGATACAGCGCTTCCAGCGCCTGTTTGGGCGTCAGTTCGTCCGGATCGATGGCGGCCAGCGCCTCCTGCGCCTTGCTGGACGGGGCATTGAACAGGCCGAACTGCTGCGGGGCATCCAGCGCCTGAGGGGCCAGCTCCGCCGCGTGGCTCTCGCTGCCCCGTTGTTCCAGTTCGGCCAGGCGCCGCCGCGCCTGTGCCACGGTCGATCGAGGCAGGCCGGCCAGCGCGGCCACCTGCAGTCCGAAGCTGCGGTTGGCCGGGCCGTCTTTCACAGCGTGCATGAACACCAGCGCTTCGCCATGCTCGACCGCATCCAGGTGCACGTTGGCGATACCGCTGCGGCCGCCCTCGTGCTGCTCGTCGGCCAGCGCGGTCAGCTCGAAGTAGTGGGTGGCGAACAGCGTGTAGCAGCGGTTCTCGTAGGCGAGGTGGCGGGCCACCGCGTCGGCCAGGGCAAGGCCGTCATAGGTGGAGGTGCCGCGGCCGATCTCATCCATCAGCACCAGCGAATGTGGGCTGGCGTGATGCAGGATGTAGCTGGTCTCGGCCATTTCGACCATGAAGGTCGACTGCCCGCGGGCGAGATCGTCGCCGGCGCCGATGCGGGTCAGGATGCGGTCGATCGGGCCGATCACGGCGCGGCTGGCCGGTACGAAGGAGCCGATGTGGGCCAGAAGCACGATCAGTGCATTCTGCCGCATGTAGGTGGATTTACCGCCCATGTTCGGGCCGGTGATGACCAGCATCCGGCGGTCCGGGTGCAGGTCCAGATCGTTCGGCTCGAAGGGCTGCTCGCGCACGGCTTCCACGACAGGGTGACGGCCGCGCTCGATCTTCAGGCAGGGTGCCGTTTCCAGTTCCGGGCGCGACCAGTCCAGTGCCTGCGCGCGCTCGGCGAATGCGGCCAGCACATCCAGTTCGCTCAACGCGGCGGCACACTGCTTCAGCGGCTCCAGCTGTGCACCCAGCGTGTCCAGCAGCTGCTCATACAGGAACTTCTCGCGCGACAGCGAGCGGTCGCGCGCGGACAGTACCTTGTCCTCGAACGCCTTCAGTTCTTCGGTGATGTAGCGCTCGGCGTTGGTGAGGGTCTGGCGGCGCGTGTAGTGCACCGGTGCGCGGTCGGCCTGGCCCTTGCTGATCTCGATGTAATAGCCGTGCACACGGTTGTAGCCGACCTTCAGTGTGGCAATGCCGCTGCTTTCGCGCTCGCGCCGCTCTAGGTCGACCAGGAACTGGTCGGCGTTCGTGGAGAGGCGTCGCAGCTCATCCAGCTCCTCGTCGAAGCCATCGGCCAGCACGCCGCCATCGCTGAGCTTCAGCGGCGGCATTTCAGCGATGGCACGCGCGAGCAGCTGCGCGCAGTCGTCATGCTCGCCCAGCGCGGCGTACAGCGCCTGCAGGCGTGGCGAGTCCAGTGGCGCCAGCACGTCGCGCACCGCAGGCAACAGGCCCAGGCCATCGCGCAGTGTCGAGAAATCGCGGGGGCGTGCCGAGCGCAGGGCGACGCGGGTGAGGATGCGCTCGAGGTCACCCAGGCGACGGAACTGTTCGCGGATGTCGCCATCGCTGCCGCGATCGATCAGCGTCGCTACCGCATGGTGGCGCTGTACCAGCACCTCGCGCAGGCGCAACGGGCGATGCAGCCAGCGACGCAGCAGGCGGCCGCCCATCGGCGTGACGGTGCTGTCGAGCACGCCCAGCAGGGTGTTGCGGGTATCGCCGTCGACCCGCGTATCCAGCTCCAGGTGGCGGCGGGTCGCAGCGTTCATGGCGATCGCCTCGCCGGCGGTTTCCATCGCGATCGAGGTCAGGTGCGGCAGGCGCTGCTTCTGGGTTTCTTCGACATAGCCGAGCAGGGCGCCTGCGGCGGCCGTGGCGCGTGGCTTGTCGTCGATGCCGAAGCCGCTCAGGTCATGCAGCTTGAAGAAGGCCAGCAGCTGCCGACGACCGCTGTCCGCATCGAACAGCCATGGCGCGCGGCGACGCACACCGCTGCGCTGGCGCAGGAAGTCCGGCCAGTTCTCCTCGTCCGGCACCAGCAGCTCGGCCGGCTCCAGGCGCGCCAGCTCGGCTTCCAGCGCGTCGTCGGTGTCGACCTCGTTGACCAGGAAGCGGCCACCGGCGAGGTCGGCCCAGGCCAGGCCGTAGCCCTGCCGGGTGCGCGACAGGGCCATCAGCAGGGTGTCGCGGCGTTCGTCGAGCAGTGCTTCGTCGGTGACCGTACCGGGGGTGACGATGCGGACCACCTTGCGCTCGACCAGCCCCTTGGCCAGGGCCGGGTCGCCGATCTGCTCGCAGATCGCCACGGATTCGCCCAGCGCCACCAGGCGCGCCAGGTAGCCCTCGTAGGCATGCACGGGCACACCGGCCATCGGAATCGGGGCGCCGCCGGAACTGCCGCGCTGGGTCAGGGTGATGTCGAGCAGGCGTGCAGCCTTGCGTGCATCGTCGTAGAACAGCTCGTAGAAGTCGCCCATGCGGAAGAACAGCAGCAGATCCGGGTACTCGGACTTCGCTGCGAAGAACTGCTTCATCAGGGGGGTATGCTCTTGAGTACCCTTGGATTCGCTGTGTTTCGCTTTTGAATCAGTGGCTTGCAATGGAGTCCGTCTCTGTCAGTGAAGGCGGGTTGCCGTTCGAAACGGCAAGTAACGGGGTTTTTTGTTGCGACGGTGTTGCGACGGCCAGTTGCTTGGGCAAAGATCGTGTTGCGACGCCAACCGGGACACGGACGATCATGCCAAAAATGTTGCGACGGACCGCGCCACCCGGCGCCAGGTCACCAAGTTTAGTCTGACCCACCAACAGGTGATGGAGCTTTCGGTTCGCCGCATCCCTGCGTCGGGGGGCGTGGGCAAGCGCGCCAAGCTGGTGGAGCGGCCGTTGGAGCAGGGCGACAAGGCCTATCGCGTGCTGGATGGAAACCAAGGGGCACCGGTGGGCTTTGGTTTTTACGTGGGGAAGACCCGCACCACCTACGAAGTCGTCCGACGGGGAGCACAGGGCGTTCGTCGCTTCGCGTTGGGCAATGTCACGGACATGGGGCTGGAAGAGGCCTACTCTGTGGCCCGGGAGCTTATTCAGGAGCTCAAGGCGTCAGGCGAGAACCCGAAGACTCGGGCAGCCCGGGCGAGCCAGCAGCAGCACGAGGACGGGCGATTGGCCCGGCTCACGGTGGCCGATTGTTTCGACGTCTACATTGCGGACATGAGGGACCGGGTGGCCAAGCGCCTAGTCAAGCAGTCCAGCCTGACGGCCTTGGAGGACAGCCTTGCTCGGTTGTCCCGTCCGGAAGTGGGGTTCGCTCAGCGGGCCGTGGCCGATGTGACCGACGACGACGTGGAAGCCGCGTTCGAGGCGTTGCGCAAGAGCGCGATGGTGCGCTCCAACCGCATCCCCACTCCAATGAGGAACGCATTGGCGGGCTACGAGGACTGGGCGGAGCTGGATACGCGGACACTGGAGAGCCTGGGGATCACAGGAAAGTATGTCCAGCGGGTCCGGGCCAGTGGCCTGGCCGCCACCGAACACAGCTTCACGGATGCCCATCGCGCGGTGGCCATGGTGCTGAAGCGTGAGAGCGTTCTGGCTGGACGGGAGGGGCGAGAGTCTAGGCTGAGGCACAATCCCCTGCAGGCCATCTTTGATAGGCACTTGCTGAGAGGCGCCCGGAACCTTCGCAAGCACTATGAGAAGGCGGCTGTCCGCAACCCGCTGACTGACAACACGCTCCCCAAGGTGTTGCAGTCGATTGTGGGGCGCCGGGACGAGCAGGGTGGCCACAACGCCGGCGCGTCCGATTACCTGCTGCTGACCCTGCTTTGGGGCACGCGTCGAAGCGAAGCCGCGCAACTGCGCTGGATGGATCGCTGTTCCCACAGCGAGTTGATCCAAGAAGAAGTGTCATGGGTCTGGCTGGGCGAGCCCGGAGAGATCAACCGCTATACGAAGCGGGAGGGGCCGCAGGTCTTCATGTTCGACACCAAATCGGGCGAAGAGCGCTTCCTGCCGATCAGCTACTTCGCAGAGCGGGTGCTTCGGCTGCGGTTTGACACCCGGCTGGACGACGAAGACGCCCGGCGCGAGCTGGCCGCCGCGGAGTCTCTGCTGAAGTCGGCCAAAGGCAAGGGCGCGGCGCGGCAGGTCCTGGTAGCGCTGGAGGCGGGCGTTCAAGAAGCGCTGCGCAAAGTGGACCGGACCCGCTTTGTCTTCCCCGCTCGTTCCAGCCGCAGCAAATCCGGCCATTACCTCGATAGCAAATCCATCCTCGCCAATGTGCGTCGCGACGCGGGCTTGGTGGGGCAGCCGGAGGATGGCCTGGACCTCCGAGACGAAGTCGACCAAGGCCTGACCACCCACGATTTGCGGCGAACCCTCGGGCGGTATGCGGCGCTGAAGTTTGGCGAGAGTCGCATTGTCTCTCAGATGCTCCACCACCACGTCCGCACGCCTGGTGGGGACGGCATGTCTCCGGTTCCGGAACCGCCAGGCCTGCGAGGTCGCTGAGCGTCGCCAGCAGGTTCAGCAGCTGGTCCAGGCTGGGCTAACCTCGGCCGAGGTGGCCAAGCGCTTGGGCGTTTCGCCGGCCACCATCGGCATGGACCGCCAAGCCCTTCGGCTGGGGCGTGTCCTCAAAGGACCGGAGCACCGCACCTTGCGGCGGCTGGGCGTGGATCAGGTGAGGGACCGTTTGAAAGAGGTGAGCCGGGCTCGGTTGGCGCGGGAGCTGGGTGTGAGCGGCTCTGCGGTCTATCGCTTCTGCCGCCAGGTGGCCTTGGACGGGCAACTAGGCAGTGATCGAACCGTTTCGCCCCAAGCATGAGCGTTGTAGAGGGTGCCTTGTTTGAGGCGGGAACCCTGTCTTGAAGTGCCTGAGGTGCTGGCCCATCGGTTTGCCCTGGACGATAATGTGATCCCGGAGTGGAACACTAAGGGAATGAGTTGCGATGGAAAGTTCCGAGTTGGAAGAGGTCTTGGCGACCGTTCATTCCCTTCTGTTGGCGGAGGATTTTCAGGATGCCGCCGCATTGGTCAGATCTTGCTCATCTCGGGCTGAACTGACTGGCTATGACAACTGGAATGGCGGCACCAATCTGTGGGACATCTACTTTCAGTTGCCTGCCATCGAGTTTGCTCGGCTCGGGTCAAGGCGAGGAATGCTGGAGGAGCAGATCTCGACCAAGCTGAAGGAAGTTATGGGCGAGGAGCCCGGCGATTGGTACACGGCAAAGATTGTCCCTGCACGAGAGACGGGCAAGGGTTGGCGAACCATTGGGTCGAAGCTGCCACGCCAAGTGCGTCAGAATATATTCGATGGCCTGCGACTGGAAGATACGTCCTGGAGAGGCAGGCTGGATGATGTCGAGTTTCTAAGCCGTCTCTATGATTTGGGGTCCCTTCCTTCCACGGATCCGAGGTATGCGACCGCCTCTGAAGACATATGGCAACACTGCATCAACAACGATGACTGGGAGCGGGATTGGATATTCACGGACGGCCGCTTCAATCTGCTTGATGCTCCGCCGGATAAGTTCCTTCGATTTCTATGCGAGATTGTTCATCCAATCGTGCGGCCGGACAGGAACGAATCGCTGACCATCGTCTCTCACATCAATGACCAGTTGCGCGGCGCGGGCTGGGAGATCTTTGAGGAAGAGCGTATTGGTGGGAGGTCACGATACGCTTACCGTGAGCTTTTTCATCACGGGCAACGCGCTGTCTCACGGGGACGTACCGTTGCAGATGCCTTAGACGCTGGATGGATGGCGAAGGAGATTGAGCGTCTGGAGAAGTCTATTGACGGCGACCCTGCATCGGCTATTGGGACGGCCAAAGAGCTAGTAGAGACCTGTTGTAAGACAATCCTCAATAAGCGAGGGGTGGTCTACGGAAAAGCGGCAGACATCGGGGATCTCACGAAGCTGTTGCTGGTGAACTTGCAGCTTGTTCCGGAGGCCGTCTCTGACGAGAAAAAGGGGGCGGACAACATTCGCCTTATTCTGCGAAACCTGACATCCCTCACTCACAATCTTGCGCAGTTGCGTGGTTTGTACGGCACGGGGCATGGGAGGGATGGTAAGCACCGGGGGCTGCAGCCAAGGCATGCACGTTTGGCCGTAGCTTCTGCGGTGGCCTTCATTGACTTTGTCTCCGATACCTACAGAAATCGTGAGGATACGAATGCCTGACGGTGGCGAAGTAATAGACCGGGCGGCTGCCCACCGTGGGGAGAAGGAAGGAGGCCGAGCAGCCGATTGAGGAGGGAGGCCGAGTGGACGATCGTGGGGCCGCGCCCACGCGGTTCGCGGGTGCTGTTCCATCGATTGGAGTGCCGTCTCCGGTCTCGCTGTAGTTATGCGAGGCAAGCGTCTTAAGTAACACCCGAAGAGTGCTATGAGGGAGGTGGTTCCCGTCAATAAGCCTTGGCTGTTTCACGCCTGCCTGCGTTGATCGCGTTCGCGAACGTTCTTCGCGTATTTGGCATCCACCACCGCATCGCTGGGCAGGTCCAGCAACACGTTTGCGAGTGTGGCGGCGGCGGCATCGGACAGCTTGAAGGAATGGCGCAATCCTCCCATGCCGGCATGTTGATTGTCTGCCACGCCCTTGTGAAGAGCTCGAATGAAATCCGCCTTGGATGGGCGCGTGCTCTCGGACATTGCGGCGGTGCGGACATCGTCTGCGAACACTTCCGCGTCCTCGGCATCTTGACCGATGGCGCGCACCATCTCTGAAAGCGAGGGCCAGTACTTCAGATCGAATCGAGCAGCAAGGCCATCCAGCTCGCTCTTCAGAAAGGACTGGTAACGGCCGTTGCTTTGGCTAGATTGCGACATGACCTCGACTGGATGATAGAGAGTGTCGCAGCTAAACGGCGAACGATTGGAGAGCTCGTCGCGCTCAAGCAAGAGATCCGCCAGTTGTGCGGAGAGCGCGCCGATCTCGGTGTTCACCTTTTCCATACGCTTCCTGCTGGCGCGGTCCTTGAGGTTCTTGTCGGGCGTCCAATACGCCCCAGTTGCCAAGACGCAGCAGTCCAAGAAGACCTTCCATTCCAATCCCTTGAGCCCTAGTGAGCGCTCCACCTCCTCGTAGACGGGGCGAAGGTCCGCGCTTCGACTCAAAAGACGCTGGGCGGCTCTCGTTTCAGAGAAAGCGATCTGGGCCTCCTGATTTGTGGCGATTTGCTGTCGGAGGTAGTCTTCGCAGATCTGTTGGGCGTGGCTGGCGGTCACGATTGCTGGATCCAAATGGGGGTGTTTTGTCAGGCTATTGGGGTTAAAAGGACCTGTCGGCATCTGAAGCGAAGTTTTTTGGATACCTTTCAGATCCAGATCGAGATTCTATCCCCACAACCGCCTCCCAAGGCTCTTGGCCACCATGCCTAAGACCTGCTACCCCTCGTCCCCAGAGCGGCGTCGGTGCCATTAGTAGGGTTGACGAAATCGAGGTCCAACTGCCCGCTGCGGGGGCGCAGCTGCGCGGTCATGAAGTGGCCATCCCAGTTGACCATGACGATGTCGCTGTGCCGATGCTCCAGCAACTTGTCGATGACTGGCACTTTGCCCATATAGTCGTTAGTAGGACGGCAAGGGTCGCATGTGACGAGGAACTCCAGGAGCGAGAGGCGCCGGCTCGGCGTGAAGGTCAGCGGCACCGAGAAGGGCAGGAGGGGGCGTGGGCGCGGGTAGAACTTAGCGATTTTGTCTCGGGAGCCGCGGCCCCCCGGGGACGGGCACCGGGGATCAGGCGGCGACTGCGCCAAGCCCCCCCAGCGACTCGCACACCCCCGACGCCCCGTCACCGCGGGCCGCAATATTCGTGGAACGGGGGGCTGGACGTGAAGGCGCGGTCTCACGCCCGGGCGTTGAGCGCTCCGCTGTCGAGGGCACTCTGCAGTGCCAAGGCGACCTGCGTGGCCGCATAGACCCAGTCGTCGTCCTCTGCGTACGGATCGTCTTCACAATCTTCCTTGCCCCCGTGGAAGAGGTTGTTGCGGACCTGGCGCATGGCCTGGACCAAAGCGACGGCATCCGAATCCGCATCCAAACGACGGGGCCTGAAGCGTGCAACGGGTCGGCCGTTCTCCGTGACGATCCTTTGCTTCATTGGGCGCTCGGTGCGCTGACATAGCAGCCGTTGCTTGGCTGGGAGCGGAACTTTCACCACGAACTCATCGCCAAGTTGGCGCACGCGGCGCTGGACCTCGTCCCAGTTCACATCAGGCGTAGGACGGCCATCCCTTCTATAGGTAAAGAAGTCGCCATGCCGCCGGAGTTGGAACTCCAGCTTGCTGACATGCTTGAGAAGGTCGTAGGCGAGGGCTTGGCGGACGGGCATGCCTGCATCGTATACGAAGCACCAAGGCTCCACATTGCCACCGCCCGCTGCTAAGGTCCAAGAGCCGTCAGGAACGCGGCCTACAGGGGACCGGGACAAGCGCGATATGCTGCGCGCATCCGTGATAGCCCTGAAGGTGGTGGAAGACACGCGGGGAAAGTTCGGCGACAAGGTGTCGGCCAGCAAGGTTGCCCAACGCCTGGAGGAAGTCCGGGCATCCATGGAATGTAGGCATGGATCATTTCGAAGGCGTAGTGCTGGATTACCTTCGCGCGGACCGCGCGCTCTTCGTCAACAGCCAGTGCTGCATCCAACTCAACGAGGGAAGCAACCCCGACACCAGCGGGCCGCATTGGTATTGCGACGCCTTGGCAGTCAGCTTCAAGGAGCGAGCCGCTTTCTTGTGCGAAATCACCTACGCTGCCCGTGCACACTCGCTTCTCGCGCGCTTGAAGGCGTGGAACGAACTTTGGCCTGGCGTTCGTGTGGCCATGGAGCGCGACAGCGGCGTGCCGGCCGAGTGGATCGCCAGACCGTGGCTGTTCGTCCCCGAGGCCCACATCGCGAATCTACGTTACGCCATTGGGGGCCTGACCAACCTTCCAAGCCCGCGCTTCACCCCGCTGGAAGAGGTGGTGCCTTGGCGCTATCGCTCCTGGGATCGCGGTGCCTACGTGGACCCGTCCCCACGACCGATCTCAATATCACGGCCACCAGCTACGCCCTGCTGCAGGGCAAGTCCACCTGTTGGAAGTGCTCGGAGTCGATCGTGGTGACCGCCATTTGGGTGCCTAGGTTCCTCGACAACGAGGACGAGGAGTATCCCGAGGAAGGCGGCCCATCGCTGCTGAAATACGTCAGCGAGCTGGACGTGGGCACGATGGCCCGGGTCAGGGCCGAGGCCCACTGGCTCAAGCCCAACTACTCGCAGACGGCCAACCAAACCTACGTGGCCAACCACTGTCAAATCTGCGGTGCGTTGCAGGGAGGCCATTTCATATTCAGCCCAGACGGCCCGTTCTTCCCCCGGGACCAGGCCGGCGTGGACCAGCTCAAGGTCATCCCAGGGCACGGGACCCTGATGGCGAGTGCTTCCACGACGCAGTCGGGCTGGATGGGACTGGTCAAGCTTCCCACGCACGCCTGACATCGGGGCAGACGGGATTTCGGCCAAGGGTCTCTACCACTGCGAATGAGGCCGGGCATACTTCTGCCCATCCCTTGTTCCTCGGGATCCGTCGGCCGGCTCATCCCCGGCCTATTTTTTTGCCAGGTGTCAGGCCTCGCCTCGCTGGGCTTGGCGGTCCTTGGTGAGCGCAACCGCCTCCTCATACGTGGCTGCTTTGCCGCTAAGAAGCAGATCCAGCGCGACCCGGTGCCGGGCGGTGTAGTAGATGTTCCCCAGTGGCAACACCGTCGCTGGACGCATCGCGGGGCCACCCGAGCACGGGCGCGGATGAGGTTGCCCACTACTTCTTCGAGGACAACGGTGCAGGCATGGCTGCCGACCGGAAGGCTTACCTCGACGCCGCCATGAGCGCGGTCTACCACTACGACAAGTGGGATCAGATAGCAGCGGCGCTGGGCGTGGCCCGCCTAGAACCCGCGTCCGGGGAGCTGGAGGCCGACAAGGGGGACGTGCTGCCGTTGCCCAAGGTCCAAACCGGCGGTGCACCTGAGAGTCCCGAACACAAAGCTTTAAAGAAGTGGGTGCGTGAGCACCCCGAAGAGTTGTCAGACTTCGGCGAGTTTCAGCTCGGAAGGAGCGAGGCGGTGTTGAGCAGCGGGGATCGGCTGGACGTGCTGTTCGACAACGGCAAGCAGCGCTTAGCGGTGGAGGTGAAGGCCAGCACCTGTTCGGAGGACGAGCTCATGCGCGGCGTCTACCAATGCGTGAAGTATCGCGCGATCCTGCGGGCCGAGCAGTTAGCGACCCGTCGGGTGCCCAATGGGAATGCCGTCCTGATCTGTCCTCGAGCCCCGCGAAAGACCACCAAAGCGCTCATCCGACGTTTGAACGTGAACTTTCATTGGGTGCCGGTGGACGCCGAGCAATGAAGGACAGAGCCTGATCTCAACCCAACGGTTGATCAGCCTGGCGTCCAGACACGTTCATTTGATCGACACGCGCGTTGTTCCCGAAGTTCGTACATGTGCTTTTCGACCCCTTCGGATTTCCTGGAGAACGAGTTGCAGCGGACAAACTCGATGTCCTCCCAGAATCCTCTCACGGCCATCATCATCTGATCGAGCAGGACGCGAGGAAGGGTGATCGTGTCGAAGGCCGGATGCCGCGGCGCGTCGAAGGGCACGGTGTAAAGACCCCCAATGGGCGACCCCGGCGGAAGCCAGGTTTTCCAAAGCGATGGCGCGAGCTGATGGATCTTGATTGCAGAGTCGCCGTTGCCGTGTCGAAGCGCATTGCCCAACAGGTGAAGGAACTGCAAGTCGGCGTGGACGCCGAACCATTCCATGGGTGCATCGAACAGCTCTTGAAAGAAGCGCAGCAGATTGGGGCCCTTGCCGTCCAAAGAGCAGCGCTGAATCTGCTGGATTTTGCCGGCGGGCCAGCTCTTCCTCCCTGCCATGCCAACCATCAATCCTCGAAGGGCTCGTTCATGCATGGACTGCGTAGCCAGCAAAAACGCTTCGATGGTTGACTGCCGGATGTCAGCGTAGTGATCTACGGCGAAGACCCGCTCCACCTCCTCTTCGCTGTTCTCAAGAGCGTCGATTTTTTTATCCAGCGCTTCGACGGCGGCGAGCACCACTTCGCGCCGGAAAGTAGCAAAGGAGGGAAGGTCGAGACCGCTGTAAACGGCCACCTCGTGATGCTCCCAGCGAACGGCTTCCAGCGGCTCAGGTGCGAGATTCATCTTTGTCCCCGAGGGTAACGCCTGAAAGGCTGATTTCGTCCGCTGCCTTGCCGAGCATTCGGGAGCGCAGAGCGGTCGTAGAGATCTTGGACGGGGCTAGAAGCCTCAGTGGCCGCCCATCCAGATCGCGGTAGCAAGCATCAGAAAGGGTGCTGGAGACGGAGATGACCAGGCTCGGGCACACCGCAAGCAAACCTGCATCGAACAGGGCGTGGATGTCCTTCCGAAGCAGCAGCCCGTTGCTGAGCGCATTGGTGGACGTGCCGTTGTAGGGCGTGATGTGCGCGGCATCGATCACGGCCGCGTGGGCCGTGCCCGTGACCATGCACACGGCCCCGTAATGCTCAATCAACCGTTTCCTGAAGTCAGCCTGCCCATCCCGGATGACTCGCAGCACCTGCTCGACGCGCTTGCCGTCCACCTCGACGTCTGGCGGAGCGAGTGAGGCGGACGGAAAGCTCGGAATCAGGCGGCCGGACTCTTCCAGCGTCCCCCTGAGTGCTTCGACCGCGTCGTTCTTCATCATCTCCGCCGGAGCACGAAGGACAGGATCAATCCCAGATCGGTGACGAATGTGGGCAAGCAACCGAGCGGCGTCCTCCAGGTAGGTCAGCTTCTGCTCCCGCTCACCCCACAACTGGCGCAACGCGTCCAAATCCCATGACCACAACGCCAGCCTGAGCTCGCTGCTCGTCAGGCGAGGCGGGGCCTCTGCGGGCACCAACTTTCGCTGGGCCAAGGCCAACTCCTCTGCATCCGCAGCGGCGTCAGCAGGATCGATGTCTTCCCCTTCGTCGTCCTCGAGGAAGAAATGCCCACCGAACTGACGCGTGCGATTTCGCTCCTGTTCCTGCTCGGTGCGCTGCCGGCGTCGCTTTGCGCGCCATTCGGCGATGCGTTGTTTGTCGTTGCCGTTGTCCATGCCATGCCTTTGGTGGCCAAATAGATTAGTCCGAGTTCCAGGCCACTGCGGTCATAGGAGCGGTTGGATATCACGACTGCTCCCACCTCCATGACTTCAGGAAAGGCAAGGAGGTGGGCGAAACATTTAAAGACCGTTATCCATGATTGCGGCGAACTGGTAGTCCATGTCGTCGACAGTGACTGCGTCATCGTCCTCGTCGGACTCGAACTCCAGTTCTCGGTCTTCCAGCAAGAAGAGCGAGGGGGAGAGGAGCTGGAACTGGAGGGTAACGGAGACCAGGCCCGACTCCTGTTTGGCGTCGGTGTAGCGGCCCTCAAACGAAGCAATCAAGCGGTCCTTGTTGAAGGCAGCCGAGCCTTCCAGATCACGCACGGGTCCCGTGTCTCTGGCGAAGGAACGCGCCAGTTCTTCAGGGACCTTGATAGACATGGGGTTGTCGTTGGGGCGAATCATGTCTTGGACACGGGCCTCGTAGTCATCCACGGTGCCCGTCATCTTGGGGGCAGACATGACCTCGGCATGGATCAGGCGCTTGAGTGATTCGGAATCTCGATTCAGGTCTGCCAGCACAACAGCGCCGACAGCTGGGGTGGTATCCAACGCCGTATACAGGGCCCTAAGGACAGGCAGTGGCTTCACCTCTGCCATCAGAGCCTGGCACCGGGCTTGGGCTCGCTCTACATCGGCGAGGACCAACAAACCCTCAACGGGCGCACCTTCTGGGAAGTATGGACTGGCCTGCAACGCGGCCAACGTGTTGAAGCCGCAAAGCGCGGCGACAAGTTCCCGGAGATGACTTTTGGAGACCGCAATGCCACTGGCGGCAAGGGCCTTGTGTGCAACGAAGACAGAACGGGAGTAGATCGACATGGCAGCTCTCTGGTGACCGGGCCGGGTGAGTGCTTACGCCGAATCCGGTGCCAGGCGGCGGTCGATTCGAGGAACGAGCAGAGGGTCAAAACAGGAACGCGGGTTTGAGTCACTCACAACTCTGGGTCGCCACCGTGCAGTGAGCATAGCGAGGCATTGGCGCGCTGGCAACAACGTTCAATCCCCGCTGTTGGCGGTTGCCCTGAAGCGACCTTGCCATGGTGGGGGTTCCCCTCAAGCCTTGCGGCTCCTTCTCTATCGTTCCGGCCCGTCTGCACCCGTCTGCACCCGGCTGCCGCGGTGCACGCCGTGGGTGTGGGTAAGCCCAGACCCAGGGCAAACGGTACGCGAGCAATCCGCTCTGCCAGCCGGGGGTATTCCATGAACGCTCACCAGCACTTCGACGCTACCAACGCCGAGTTCCTCCACTGCTTCGGGTTGAGCCTTGAAGAGGCCGGGTTTGACCCGGGACGGTTCTTCCACACCTACGGCGACTTGACCTCGCGTGACGCGGCCTTGGAAGCGGCAGCGACTACGGCCGGGCCCGGTTAGGCTTTGGGTGGCGACAGCCTCTCCCTCTCCCGTCTTTCTTGAGTCGCTTGGGCTATCCCTAAAAGCCACTGAGAAGCGTCAAGTCCCCATGGACCACTTGAGTGGCCCGGCACGCGGAGCTAGGGCCCGATGACGTGGCCCCAGCTCGCAATGCCTGGCGCTTTTGTGGACAGCCTCGCGGATTCGACATTTAGTCAAACATCAACAGGTGGTTGCATCTTGCGAACGTCAGGTTTCGATCAAGGATGAATGAATCGAACATTCAGGCGGGAGGGTCGTATGGGTTTGTCGTATGAGTGGGGCAAGAGATGGCGTCAAAGTGTGGCGGCAATGGATCAGCGTTCCGTTGACGTGCTGCGGGGGCTGGCCGGGTCCAGAAGAGCGAGGGCCGTGGTGTTGGGAGTGGCGGCAGCCGTGTTGTTGGGTCTGGCAGGTTGGTCCCTGCGGCCACTGCCGGACGATGGCGAAGGACTCTCGCAGTTCTGCCGAAGCACCGCAGGTGGCAACCTCTTTCGAGCGAACGCTTGCTATGACCGATTGCTGCCGGTGATTGAAGAGCTCGTTGAGAGTCGCAAGGGCGGCGATCACGTTCAAAAGATCGGTGAAGCCTGCTTGCGCGTTGCGGAACGCTCAGGCTGGGATGTCTGCTCGGTCACGGTGACGGGCCCGTTCATGCGCCGGACCACCGTTGAGTTTTCCCGGGGCGTTGCCGAGCCATTGGTTGTAACGAAGCCTGGAGAGAGGCCATGAATGACCATACATGCAATCGGCCTCCAACAGCGTCGGCGAGCCGAGCACCCTCAAGCCAAAGCTCCGTGCACTGTTCCGCCCGCAAGGCGAGGGCTGGCAGGTGGTCGAAGTGAAGGACGAAGGGACGTCTGCGGGCTAAACGAGCCGCAGCCCGCCGCTTGACTGCACGCCAGTCGCGATCAAGCGTGCAGTGATCCAACAGGGGAGGACCAAATGAACCGCTATCCGCCATACCAACCGCTACATCCGCCCACTGGGCCTGCCGCGATGATCCTCCCGGCCATGATCCTGGGACCGCTCGGGCTGCTCGCCTTGGGCGGTGGGCAGGAGGCCATGCGATCCAGTGTGCTGCTGGGCTCGCTCTATTGCGCCGGGGGCGTGGCGATCTTCGCGTTCTTGGCCTTCTGCTTGGTGCTCCACCTCCGCGCTCAGCGGCTCTGGGACTGGCACGTCCGCACCGGTCGAATGCCGTATTTCCGGAAGCACGACTTCCTGAAAGGGGCGCTGCTCGGGGGAGGAGTGGGCGTGATGATGGTGATTGCGGCCGTCGTTCTCGGGTTTAAGTACGCCGAGCATCCGGACTATGGCGAAATCGCGACCTTGGCCTTTGTCGGTGCCTGGCTGTATGGCGCTCTCGTGATCGGCGTGCTGGCCGTGGTATTCGGGTGGACCAAGCGGGCGTGGGACCGGACAGCCGTACCTCCTGCCTAAAAGAAAACGAGCAGGTTTGACCGCAGGACTTGGCAGAGTCAGAGCAGTCCAATAGCCATATTCAACAGGGCCGTTGCGTCCCAAACGCGCCGAGGGGACGCCCCTTCCAAGCCATGGCTTCATCCTGCCATGAAGGGGCTTGTTCAGTTTACCGCTGACGGCCTGGCACCTCTAACCCCACAGGTCGCTGGTCATTTTCCAACAACGTAGATGCCGCGCCAGTTCTCTGGAAAGCCCTTCTCCTTCCATATGAGATCAAATTTCTCTTTCCCCCAGAAGTCGCTTGTTACATAGAAGACGGCGTAGAAGAGATCGTAGTCAATGTCTCCGGTGTATCCCTTTACGTCGTCAGAAATCTGAGCAATGGTCGCCTTGAGTTTTGCCTCATCCTTCGCGTATTTGTACTCGATGGCCGTTGAAAGCTCCGGGATGAGGATGTCCGGCTTGTACTCCTGAGCGGTCTTGAGGAAGTTAGACTTCGGTGAGATCGCTGAGGGGAAAAACGCCTCCAGAACATTCCTGACCACCTGGTAGACGCCGGTCTCGGACGTTGGGTTCTCTCCACTTTTTTGGATGATGGACGCAGTATTGTTCAAAACCGTTTCCAGGTATTTTATCCCTGCGAAACGGAGGTAATGACTGGAACGGTTGAGCACATCCAGAGGCGCGAGGAACTCTCTGAGCTGTGCTAGGAAAACGATGTATGGCTCGCCGTCACCCAAAACGTCGATGTCGTAGACCGTGGCTGCTTGGTTGGCGTTGAACGGTTCACCAAATCTTGCAAGAAACTGTCGTAGGTAAACCGGGAGGGCCTCGGTCTCCAGCAGGCGGATGGTGCTGAGGTAAAGGCGTTCCGCGAGGCTCTCAAATGGCTTCACAAGCGCATCATCGCCCTCGATGAGCCAATCCGGAGGGGCTGCGTTTCGGGCTGCGTCCCACTCCGCCCAGCCAAGCTGATGATAGGCGAGCCTGCCCTCATACGCTTCTGCTTGGCTCAATAGCTCCAGTATCTGCATCCTGATGCGATCCGCTTTCATGCTGCCCTGTCTTTTCCCGCGCGTGGTCGGAGAGCGAGTCTAGGGGGCCATGGCATACGGAACAAGCCGACCAGACGTTTGACTGGCGTGCCCGCCCAACGAAGCCAAAAGCCAACGAAAGCGCCGGGTTGCGGGCCCTGCTGGGCTGGTCGCCGCAGCAACGGTGAGGGAGTAGGGGCAAGAGCGTCGTTGCTCTCGATGCCCGCGACCGTTCTTTGGGGGGGGGGGGGCTAAGCCGCAAGGCCCTGCCAAGTCATGACGTTTGATTTCATTCCCGCTCGATTGCGAAGGGATAGAGCTAGAGTCGGGTGTACCCGTCTAGGTGATGTCGGCTTCTGGCCCAAAGCGGGCGCTAAGTTGTAGTCGTGCAGGACCGAAGGTTGATGTTCACCGGGCTGCCGACGGTAAGCTCTCGATCAGTGGCTGTCTGTATGGCGCACTCCTGCTCGGCATGCTGACGGCGGCGGCCGGGTGGACCAAGCGAAGCGCGCGTAGGATGGAACGGTGCTTCTTGGCGAACACGCGCCCGCTGGGGTCGCGGCAGGTGAGATGGGCAGGGCCTAGCTTTTTGCCAAACTCGGCGGAAGGCGGCATAGTCATGTACACATTGGCAATCAAGCATTTAGCGGACACCACCATGGCCAAGAAGGGCAAGGCAGCCAACGAAGCTCTCTTTGAGGAAGACTACGTGCTGCGGTCACTCGGGCGGATCGGCTAGCCCATGGCCAGCCACCGCAGCACTGGAAGCTTCCACCACGTCATCGTGTTGCTTAAGGGAAGTGACAAGAAGGCGGCCCTGTTCACCGATTTGACGGCAGCTGAGCTAAAGCGGCGCTTTGTCAGGCCCTATAAGCAGGGGAAGCCAGTGCTGCTGCCGGACAACTCGGTTGTCCAAACGCGGGACATCACTTGGACCACTATACGAGCCACTGCCGAAGCCGCCGCGCCCACATTGGAGGCACTGGAAGCGGCGAGTCGCCGCAATACTGATGAGCTCAACCGAGGCGGCGGGGTGGTCTTCCTGGGGCGCTTCTCTTGGGGCAACGAAGATCTGGCGGAAGAAGGGCAGGACGTCACATCGCGCTACATCCAGGCCCCGCCGGGGGAGGATAGCCTTTATCGCCGCTTGGGTTCTTGGCTTGCGGACAACCTAGGCAAGGCTGGCATTGCTCTCCTGCTCACCGTTGCTTCGGCGGTGGTGCTCACTTGGTTGGGATTGAAAAAGTAGGGCAGGGTGAATGACAAGCGCCAAAGTTGAGGTGTCGCACAGATCCAAAGATCTTCCGGCTCAGCCGGTGAGGTAAGTGTATTCAATAGCCCGAAAACGAAGGACCGCCATGAAGGAACATGCCGAATCAATGCTCAAGCGAAAACTGATCGTCAACCGGGGAGAGAGCATCGATCGACGTAGCGCGGCCGGAACTCTTCAGAAGGCTACGTGCGAGGACATTGCTAGGCTCGCCCTCGCCATGCATGACAAAAAACACTTCTTCTCGTTGCGCAGATCTCTCGAGATGAGGTTCAGCCGGGATATCAACGGAAGCGGAGTTCAGGCGCTGGAAGTCTTGAGGAAGGGGGCTGGTGATGACTCCAGATACCTTTTTCGCGTCCACTTTGAGTCAGTCCACAGAGATGGTGAGAGCTTTCTCTATGAAGCAGACCTCATCCGAGATCAGGGAAAGGACTACGAGCCGACAGTGAACTGCGGTAAGCACTGCTTCGGTGCCAAGAGTGTTTGGCTGCAAATCGATTGGAGTAGCGACGAGGTTGCTCAGTGGTACTCCGACACTCAGCGTCTTTCCACCGCCGATCCCGACAGCCTCGAAGAATGGCTGGAGTCCGATAAAGAGATGCTTGTAAAGTGTAGGGCTGGATTCATTTGTGGTTGGGAGAAGGTCTTCGCGAGAGACGACCTTGCTCGCCACGCCAATGCGGGCACGAGCTTGGAGGACCTGAAGGCAAGACTGACCTGTTCTAAGTGCGGCAAAAGAAACGCCAGAATCCTTGCACTTTAGGAGTGGGAGGGCGTGATTGCTTCTGTAGTCTTGCCGCGGTGCTTCCTTCCTACTAACAGCATGCCAAGCCCAAAGATACCGTCTCGTGGTGTGGCGACCCGGATAATCCATTCTTATTGTTGCGTAAGTGGGCGCTGCGCTTTCATGTCCTCGCCCTCAAGCCGCGCCCTGGCCGCTCCCAGTTGACGCATTTCGTCGCTCCATGCCCCGCAAGCGCTCCTAGGGAGAAGGGGCGGTGCCTCTCCTGGGCGTCTGCCACTCGGCCCTAGTCCCGTCGTTCATTGGGCAGAAGATGGATAGGTGGCCTCGTCCCTGATTGAGGTTTTCACCGGGAACCGAGTGGCTCCCAGAAGCCCTAAGGCTGATTTGCAAGCTGGCCCCAAGTGAAGCCGGAGCAATCGCGGTCTGTCATCCCGCGAACCTCGTCCAAGCGTAGCCATGCGCAGTGAGCCGCCGCTCTGCGATCGACAGAAGATCTTCATCGAAGAACGTGCGCCATTCGGTCTGCACGATGATGGCCTCACAGGTCAGGTCCATTCGGCCCGCCAGCAGCAGCTCGTTGAAGCCGTCAGAGGGCCTAGCGCTCGCGACGATGTCCTTGACCGTTTGAAACGGTCCCTTGCTGCGGATCATCGCTACGAAACGGTTTGGGTGATAGTTGAATGCCTTGGCTTGGTCCACAGCTTCGAGAAGCACCTGTTCGAACTTCGCTTCCTGTTTGCTGTCCATCCAATCTCCATCTCAAAAGAGTGATGCGTTCAATCTTAGCCGAACCGTTGATGGTGCATAGCGTTAAGACGCCAGGGAGGAGCTGTCGACGGGCGCGTCAAGGGGCGCGTCACGCACACGTTCGCCGGACTTGGTCGGTCGAAGCCTAAGCACACCTGCTAATCGACCACGCAGCTGCGGCATTTTTTGGCTCCGGTCGAGCGGCTGGGATAGGCACCCGGCTAGCCAGGCATTGAAGGGCCGGCGAGATCGGGCTGGGCGGGGCGAAGAGGCGGTTGATAGACCGCTGTCTGAAGCTGCGCCAGTGAGGCGGAGAACGGGGGGGGGGGTAAGGCGGCAGTCCAATGTCGCCTTTTTATGCATGGTGTATGGGGGGGATGAAGAGGCGGCGAGGGTGGAACCTCGGGCCAAGTTTCTTTCACTTTCCTAGAGGACGCTTTTCATGCGCGGCCCAGGCCGCGTTCTTTTGAGCTCTTGAAGAGAAAACGCAACGTAAAAAGCGGCTCAAAGCAAAAGCAAAAGCGGCCTGGGAAAAAAGCGGGTGGGGCCTAGGCTTCCGCCGGGCGCGGCGCTTGGCGGGAAGTGTGAGGTGTTTCAGTTTTTTGTTTTTTCTGCGGTTGCCTGTCAGTTCTACACTTTAGTTAAGTAAATGTGTTGTTTTCGGGTTTACATTTTTAGCGTCTGTCGTAACCTGGATTCATAGGAAGGCAATGCCGCTTACCGAAAAGCCAAAAAGGTGACCAACATGCAAAACAATACTTTCACTGCCGAAGAATTCGTCATGATCGACTTGGGACTGAACCCGGGTTTGGTGGAAACCTATTCCGAAGTCTCCCTGGAGCCCGTCAGCTTCGAGAAGGAAGAGGGCTTCTCTTGGGGCTCTCGCTGGACCGCTATCCACGATGCGCGCTATCACAACGGAAATAAGCTCATGGCTGGCGGCCGAGAGTTTATCGTCACCAAGGCCAACCCGACGTTCAAAACCTTGCTCAACGGTTGGCGTGAGGAGCAGCAAAAAGCTGGGTGAGGTGAGGTAGGGCGGAAGACAAAAGGCGGCCAGAAGGCCGCCTTTCTTTTTGTCTGCTCCCCCGTCACCGCTCACCCCATGCCCTCGCTGCATGCCTCCCCTCACCACCCCTGACGGCCGCTACCTCATTGTGCGAGGGCGCCTCTGGAGAACCACCAACCCGGGCCTCAGTGAGCCGGAGAGGGAGCACCTGGTCCACGAGCTGATGGACGCGCGGCGTGCCGTGAAGTCAGCGAAGGCCAACGGGGACGAAGAAGCACTCGCCGCCGCCCGGCGCGCCGTGGACAGCGCGAAGAGGGGATTGGGCGAACATGGGCCAGTGTGGTGGACCGATGGGGAGAGGGATTGGAACCGGTGCCTGATGAAAAACTCGCCCTATGCAGGGTGGTTCGGCAATCTTGCTGAAGGTGGCGTTCAGCAAGGTAGACTCTATATCAGCACAGTAGCCCAAGGATCGAATGCATGGTTAAAACATTTCGATGTGAGACCGTTGAGGCGCTAGAGGCCGCTATTGCCGAAGCTGGGCCGGACGCAATGTATCGTGGACAGTGTAAGCATTGGCCGCCTACAGGCGGCTCCACATCGCTCGTGACGTCATTCTCTCGGTCCCCTTGTGTTCCGGATCTGATGATCAGGTGGAGCCACTATGCCAAACGAATGCTGCGGCGACATGTTCAGGGTTGGGAGGACAGAAAAGACCTTGCTACTGACCAAGCCATTCTGCAGCACTACGGTTGGAGGTCATTCTTCTTGGACGCAACGGGCGATGCACGGGTCGCCGCATGGTTCGCGAGCCATGAGTTCGTGTCTCGTCCACATGGTGAAATGGTCGAGGATTGTCACGAAGATCCAGTGGTGTTGATCTCAGACCTGGCCGAGTTCATCCCTGCCGAGGGGGATGGTCACGTGTATCTGATCAGCAAGAAGGCGTGCAGGTCTGCGGGCATCGGCTACGTGCATCTTTCAGAGATCGCGACCAAGGAGGGGCGTCCTCGATACGTGTGCCAGGATGCCTATATGGTGGGCCACTTGGAGCCGTCGGGTTTGCCCGAGGCCGTTTTGCTTGCACATCTGGTCGTTCCGGTGGCGGTCTTGTTGAGCTATGCGAACGGCCTTTCGACAGAAGACCTTTTCCCCGAGCCAGAAGTTGATCCGGTATTCTCTGATTTGCTTGAGATGCCCTGGGTCCGCGTGGACCCAGAGGATGACCCGATCCCGTTCTTCAGAAGGTCGCTTCCTCTGCCGGAATACAAGCTGCATGTCCGAAAGCACATGCCACCTACAGCAGCGATGTATCGACCGTTTTGGCTCGGCGACCTTCGCGATCCGGCCGACCCGGAACGTCTAACCCATTTCCTATGTAGTGCCGGCGTCTATTACGGGACAAGTTCAAAGCCCTCATCCCTCCCGCGTCTTACGCGGATTCTGGAGGCGTGTGATGGCCTCGTGGTAGAGGTAGATGGACTTGTCTACTTTGGCGGACGTGGACGGTATGTAAAAGGAGTGATTGTTCAAAAACGCCCGGACAATCTAATCGCCGTGTCCGAGATTGGAGTAGAGCACCCAGGACTCCAGATTCGAGATATTGGGGTCTTTCAAGGATGGCATTTCCGCGTCCAAGCAGATGGGATTTGGCTCAGGGAGGTGCACGAAGACGATTGCGACTGCGGTTCTGATGAGCACGATGAGCAGCTTAAGTTGCTCGGTCGAGTGGAAGAATGCTTGGCGGAAGGTTCCATTGAGCATCAATCTCCAGGCGTCTACGTCGAAAGAGGCGTCAGGAGAGACTCCGATCCCTCACTTATGAGAGAGGTTCACGCTTCCCGAGCGGAGGTGGATCCGTGAGGTGGAGCATGTGCCTGGGCGTCGTTGACGTGAGGCTACCGGGACGCACCCCGTGTCTCGAATGGCGGATTGTTCACGTATGACTCGCCTGCGACAATGGAAGTTGTTCTTGGGAATGAGTGTGTGACCATGGAAGGGTATCTGCCTTTAGCGATTCTGGTCGTCGGAACGATCGCGTTCTTCGCCCATCGATCCAGCAAAGACAACCGTGTTCTCAAGGTGGTGGCCGGGGCGCTGTTCGCCCAGGCAGATTTGTTGGCCGCCCGCGGGGAGCAGAGGAAGTCCGAGGAGCTGCGTGAGCAGTGGCATGCATTGAATCGTGCGCAAGCGTCTCTGAGAGCTAATCCGAGGTTCGCTATCGAGGATGCAGAGCAGTTTGCCCTCCTTCGGCTCACTAGCCCGTTTGATCTTGAAAAGCTGATGATCGGGTATGGCTCGCATTTGGAGGCCTATGACTCTCTCATGCGTCTAGCAGGAAAGATGGAAAAGATTCGCAACGCACGGTAGTGGGGCGCTCCTGTCCCCGGTTCGCTGAGCGTTACATGACGTAATAAGGAAGAGTCATCGTGAAGAAAAGGAAGTTTGCTGGATTGGTGGTGATGGTGGTCACGTGCATCGGTGCATCGGTGCAACGGCCAATGCCTATGCTGCACCGACAGCGGCCCAGCTCGCCCGTGAGATGGCCGATGCGGTTGCGCCTTCGCTGCCCATGCGTATCAACCAAAACTTGACGATGCAGACCGTGGTCGCCGGTGGCAACACGATCACCTATACCGCCAACTTTTCGTATACCCGTGAACAGATGAATCAGGTTCTGGCTCAGTCCGGAAAATCGGATGCTGAAGCCAGGGCGATGATGCGCAACGCGGCGAAGGGTGGGGTCTGCGCTCAAGGCCCAGAGGGACGTGCATTCGTAGCGCTGGGCGGGCGTGTTCGCTATTTGTATCGCTTCGTGGATGGCAGCCTGTATGAGACCATCGAAGTGGCGAGCTGCGACTAGTTTGAGCCGGCGTCGCTTGGTTGGTCTTCCGCCAATAGGGCTGGAACCCGGACCTGATTGAAAAGGCATGCGGCGAGACGTGGTTTACCTCCCTGTCCACAGAGGTTAAGTCTTGACGGGGGTGGCGCAACGCCCCCTTGTTGGTGTATCAGTTCGGAATCACCAAGCCAAGGAAGGACATGAAGCAGATTCTAGGCGTTAAGTATGCATCGCCGCTCGAGCGGGAATATGAGGCGTGGATTGTCGCTGGCATTGAGGCCTATCTGAAGAACGTGGGCCTTCGATATGCCATCTGGGCAATCGGATCTTCCCAAGAGAAGGTCTGGCCCGCAGATGAGAAGCTGTCAGTTGGCTGGAAGGTCGTTGGGTTGCAGTTCAAGCGAGCCAAGCTTGCTACCAGCGGGGCAGTTGGAAAAGATCGCCTGAAGTGGACCTTTGATCAGCCGGCAGGCCAGCTCGCGTTGGTGAGCTCCACGCCAGAGATCTTTTATTGCTTGCCTACGTTTATCAATCGTGATCTGCGGTCCGAGGCGCTCCATCATTGCCTGTTCTGGCGGCCTGATCCGGCAAAACTGAACACCAACGCGTGGTATGACAACGGCAGCAAGAAGGTGAAAACGCCATACAAGAAGCTAGATGACAGCATGCGGGGGGGGGTGTTCTTCGGGGGGTTGGTGTTTTGCAGCGGGGGGGGGGGGGGCGGGGGGGGGGGGGGGGGGGCCCCCCGGAGGGGGGGGGGGGGGGGGGGGGGGGGGGGGGGGGGGGGGGGGGGGGGGGGGTTTTGGGGGGGGGGGGGGGGGGGGGGGGGGGGGGGGGGGGGGGGGGGGGGGGGGGGGGGGGGGGGGGGGGGCCCCCCCCCCCCGGGGGGGGGGGGGGGGGGGGGGGCGCCCCGGGGGGGGGTACGGGCCATCGCCTCGCGATACGCCAGCTCTGCCTCCTCCACCCGGTCAGCACGTCGGGCGGCCTGCAGTTGAGCCAGCCGGCGAACCGAATCCGGGTTCGTGGACAGCACGCGAGGGGCATGAGGCAGCGCCTGCTCCAGGCGCGGCAGGAAGACCGTGAGGCAGCGATGGGGTTCTACGCCAAGAACGAGAACGGAGAGGTGGTCGATTTGAAGAAGGGCACCCGCAGCCGGTGCGAAACCTTGGAACTGGGTGATCAGCAGAAGGAGCGCCTGATGGACTCCATCGTGGAAGCCCACTCGCAGGAGAAGTGCATCGAGCGCTTGGTGGCCGACTATTTCAAGAGCGGTGCCACGCTGGATGACAAGCTGGTGCTGGCCCACAGTCGGGCAGAGGTCGGCGCTCTCAACGCAGGGATTCGCAAAGAAAAGGAGGCCATGAGTGCGGTGAGTGAGGGTGAGCTTAAGGCTGCGCGGTCGCTGGAGGTGTTGAAGCTAGCGGTACGCCACGCAACATCAACCGTGTTGCCTGTAGCGCTCACGGACTCGGGCACCATCTTCAAGCAGGGAATGGTTCGGTAGTGGGGGCATACGGCCAAAGACAGCTTGGCCCCCTAAGGGCCAAGCTGGGTGTGAAGCGATCAGTCGTCTCTTTCCATGCGCTCGGCGTACTGCTCGTCCAGGTCGTCAGAGTCGTCATCACGCCAGTCATCGTCTAACTCCGCGCCTTCTTGGCTCTCTTCAAAGATAAGGCCGGCACGGCCTGCCTTTATGTAGAAGAGCTCACCCCAAACGTCCAGCGTGTGGCCATTGAACATCTGGTCTCCTTCAGGGTCATATTCTCCGCTCATGGTGCCCCTCGCCTCGATAGACCATCTGTCAGTACTCGCCCACAAGTCGGCGCTGTCCTCTGGCGGTCCCAGATCGGGGTAATCCGGGAATACGGCATTGCAAGCGGCCATTGCAGCAGCGGTGTCCTCGCCATCTGCAATCTCCGCTTCGAGCAGTTCGCGGGCATGGCTATCCCAGAAAGCCTCGATATCGCCGTAGACGGGAGCTGGGAACGTTGACGAAACGGCCTCTTTGCACGCGAGCAGGGAATGCAGCACACCAAGCTTTTCAGCGCGATCTCTGGCCAATGGCATGTTGAGCACGTAAAGCTCTGCGTCGGCCAAGTGGTACTCTAGAGTTGTGTCCGCTTCTTCGACGCAAAGCGCGGCAAAGCTCTGGTAGCCCAGCATGGCCGAGATCACTTCCACGAGGTGGGAGCGCTTGACCGACTGGCCCGCGTGAGACATCGCCTGGGACGCCGCAAACGCGGCAGAACTGATAAAAGATTTCATCCGTATGCTCCTGAACTGCTCGGTGCGTTGGACCTTTTGTCGCCTACCAAGCAGCCGGCATGCCGGGAAGAGTAGGGAGATCAAAAGCAAAACATTGGTGTTTCGATAGCTGCCTTTTTCAAGCGGTCCAAAGCTTAGGCGGGCGCCTGCTTGAGATCCTACTCCGCACCAGATCGGTCCGCAAGAGCACTCCCTAACACCGCGAGCTGACTCATCGGAAATGGCGGCCACAGAAAGCGCCATTGGGCCGCCACTGTATTGCTGCGTGAGCTTCTTCGTAGACGGGGGCGCTCTTTGCTTGGGATAACGGACAAGGGCCCCAAAGGGCTCTTGCCGAGATACGACCACCTCCTTTTCCCGCCACGCAATCGTTTAGCGCCCCAAGTTGATGCTCAGCCCGAACCCGGCCACTGGCTTGTTGCCAGAGCCGAAGGACAGGCCCGCCGAGACGCTGACCTTTTTAGAAACTCGAGCACCCCAGCCCACGGCCATCGCAGCACTGCCACCCGAGAATCCAACGCCCACATTGAGGTTGACCTGGCCGACGGCAGCCCCGCCATTCGCCGCTGCAGCCGTTGACATCTGGGTCAGAGCCCCGACCTGCACACCTAGGCCCAACAAACCCGCGCCGGGAGTATCCAGCTCCAGGCCATCCGGTTTTCATTGCCCCACGCCAGACACGCCGTTTCCATCCCCGCAGGGCACCAAGCCGGCGCCAGCGCACGGGCCAGCACTTCTGACGTGGCTCCCCGGTCACGGGACGCGCCCGGCTTGCGCCCCTGCCGGTAGGCCCACTTGGCCCGGCCGCACTCGGCTTTCAGCTCGACGTGGGGATAGTCTTTCGGGCTGGTCCACCGGCCGCCCCAGTTCAGCCCCACGATCTCCGCCAGCTCTCCAAAGCGTTGATAGCCGGCCATTACATGGGCATCGCCCAGGTTCCAGCTTGGCTCCCCGTTGACGAACACGGCAGCATCCAAGGCCAGGCCGAAGTTGTGGCAACTACTGTAGGCACCAACCGTCGTGACACCAGAAGCTGAAGCGAGGAGCGCAGCTTGCCGCTCTGGCGAACGGTAGCCCTCAAGTGGCCGCACATCGAATCCTTCCGCGGCCAGCTGGGCCTGGACGGCTTCCACCTTCCCGCAGCGCTGGGGAAACCCCCTTCCACATCCGCTCGTTTTTCGGATGAAAGAACCGGTAAATGGCGCCGTGCGGCTTCG
Organism: Stenotrophomonas sp. 112478_Sma; assembly: GCF_056479905.1. Lineage (NCBI taxonomy): Bacteria > Pseudomonadati > Pseudomonadota > Gammaproteobacteria > Lysobacterales > Lysobacteraceae > Stenotrophomonas > Stenotrophomonas sp. 112478_Sma. Next base: position 1,183,152 of record NZ_CM151072.1, read on the forward strand.
GGGTTTGGTAAATCCAGGGGCTGCCGGGTTTGGGCTTGGGTTGAATGATCGAACACCCGGCCAAGGCCAGGCAAGCCAGAACGGGGGCGATGGTAAAGCGGGGCTGCATGCTTTCCTCCCAGAAAGAACAATGGATGCTTTCAGGGGTAGTAGATTTTCGGGAAAGCGCAAGCGAGCTAAAACAAACAAAGCCCCCGAACGACCGGGGGAGGAGGCCAGCAGCTTGGGGGCTTAATGAGGCAGGTAAAAATGAGTAAGAAACCCCGCCCCGTTGCAAGCCATAGCATGCAAGGGCGGGAAGTCAAACCGATTGCCGTTCGAGTGACTGACGAAGAAGGCGCGTGGTATTGATCGGTCACGGCAGATGAGGCTGACTGGGCCCCGCTAGGACAGGTGAACGCACCGACCGCATCGGAGAAGAGTTGTTGCGATAGTGTTGCGACGGTCAGGGGTGCGTGGCGTGTCGACTAGTCGGGCCTTGCCCAGTAAGGCTTTCGGGCCAAAGAATGAACAGACGCTAATGATGCTTCATGAGGGGCGTGTGTTCGGCGGACTTCTCTTTGGACATGGGCTCGTGAATCAGAGAGCATCCGGCCGCGCCAGCAGGCTGCGGCGGCGGAGCAGGCAGGGCCGTCCATGGTAACTGGAAGGGGCGGAGGACGCCTGGATGGGGCAGCACGATCGTCCGCGCGGCAGGCATGGCGGTGGGTCGTCGTCATGGGCCGCGAGTCTTTCATGAACGACGCATGGCCGATGAAGTCCTGATGACACCGATTTCACTCGTAGTTGCCAGCGGCAGGCGGAGACTGGACCCATCCCGGAAGACAGGAGCTGGCCATGAAGACCTCGACCCGACTGCTCGTGCTGGGCACCCTGATGGCGGCATCGTCGATGGCGGGTGCGCAGACCTACGGGCCCCGCGATGAAGGCCGCAAGTTCAACGACGGCAGCCGTGTGGAATGCAGGAACGTTGAAGTCCAGCGCAACTCGCGCGATCCGAACCGCATTGCCGGTACTGCCACAGGTGCGGTGGTGGGCGGCCTGCTGGGCAACCAGGTGGGCGGCGGCAATGGCAAGAAGCTCGCCACCGTCGCCGGTGCAGTCGCTGGCGGCGCCGCCGGACGACAGATCCAGGGCAACCACCAGCAGAAGACCGGCGATCGGGTGGTGGAACGTCGCTGCGAGCGCGTCTACCGCTGATCGCCGTTTTCCCCTTCCACGTAGTGATGCAACGAACGCCGGCTCCGTGCCGGCGTTTGTCTGTGCTCAGGGGCGCACCCCGCCCGACGGCCTGCCATGCAGCCGCCAGATGGCAAGACCGCCGTAGATCACCAGCAGCGCCGCGAGCGTGGCAAGTTCACGGCTGACTTCCTCCAGGCGTGCGTCCATCTGGTTCAACCGCACTATCAGATTGATGCCGGAGGTGGTCGGCAGCAGCTGCGCCAGCCACACCAGCGGGCGGGGCGTCATCACCGCCGGCCAGGAGAGGTTGGCGAGGAAGAACAGCGGAATGGAGGTGGCGATGATGTACTGGAAGGCGCGTTCGCGGGTGCGGAAGAAGCTGCCGATGAACAGCCCGAAGGCCACGGTGGCGGCAATGAACAGCGTGCCGCCCAGCAGCTGGCCCAGCGGATTTCCGCCGCGCGGGTAGTCCTGTACCCAGGCGGTGAAGCCGGCGTAGTAGAACAGGCCGAACAGCCCGATCAGGCCGAAGCCCATCGCCATGCCTGCCAGGGTCGGCAGATCGAAGTGCAGCCGGCGGCCGAGCACCAGACGCCGCCCTCCCAGCAGTACGCCGATGCCCATCAGCAGTGTCTGGTGCACGATCAGTTCGGCCACGCCGGGTACGATGGCGCTGCCATAGCCTTCCTGCGTGTTGTACAGGGGCCGCTGCACGAGAGTGACCGGCGCTGCCTGCGGCGCGCCCATGAACGCGGCCTGGGTCACGGCGGCGTCGCGGCCGAATGTGCCCAGCGCATCGGCGATGCTGCCCAGCACCCAGCTGGCGCGTCCCAGGTAGGCGCCATTGCCCAGCAGGACCAGCTTGGCTGGCTGGCCACGCAGGATGTCGCGCTCCAGGTTCGCGGGGATGAGCACGATGCCTTCGGCATGCCCCGCTTCCAGCTGCCGGCGCGCGCTGTCCAGATCCGCCGGCTGGCCAACCACGCGCGCCACGCGCAGGCCATCGAGGATGCGCAGCAGTTCGCGGCTGGTGGCACTGTGATCCTGATCGACCACCAGCACCGGCAGATTGCCGGCCACCTGGTGGCGGTACGCGGCGGGATAGAAGAACGAGTACAGGATGACTGCACCGACCATCACCACGATGGCATAGCGGTCGCCGAGCACCGCCAGCAGGGTCTGCCGCAGGCTGCGCCAGACCGCGCTCATGCGTCGGCCCCGGCCGGTCGCGCGGCCTCCGGGGTGCGGCCGAAAGCGATCAACCGCAGGCTGCCGATGCCGCCGGCCACCACCGACATCAACAACAGCGTGGCCAAGGGCCACAGCGAGACGGACAGCGGTGCGCCGACGAACTGCTGCTCGGTCTGCACCTTGATGTACGCGCTGAGTGGCAGCAGCTGGTGCCAGATGCGGGTGAACAGCGGGCCATCCAGTACCGGGAAGGTGGCACTGGAGAAGGCCAGCGCTGTGCCGATGGTCAGGCCGACCACCGACAGCGCGGTACCCATGTCACGGGCAAGGCCGACGAAGAACAACGCATATGCGGCCGTGGCCAGGTAGAACGCCGGCTGCGCAGCCAGCAGCAGGAGCAGACTGCCGGCGATGCCGTCCCCCCGCAGCCATGCGAGGTAGCCGACGCCCAGCGTGCCGTACAACGCGAACAACAGTACGTAGGGCGCGAGCTTGCCGGCGATCGAGGCCCACGGGGTGTCACCGAGCCAGGCCGGCAGGGTGCCATCGCGGATTTCCCGGCCCACGCTTCCGGCCACGGCCAGTGCCAGCACCAGCGACAGGACGGCCGGGAAGATCAGCGGCAGAAGGAACAGCTCATAACTGCGTGCCGGGTTGTAGAGGATGTCGGACTGCACGGCGATCGGGGCGGCGCGCAGCTTTGCGGGCCCCACCTGCAGGCCGATGCGCTCGCGCAGCATGCGTGCATTCCAGGCCGACACCGCATCGGCGATATCGCGCGCGGCCGATTGCCCGGTGGTCATGTAGGTGGCGTTGTAATAGGCGAACACCGTGCCCTGGCGGCCGCGCAGGGCCTGACGGGTCACGTCGCGCGGCACCAGCACCACTGCGAACACCTCCAGGCTGCGCAGCTGCGAGCGCGCGGTGTCCATGTCGGCGGGCTGGCGGGCGACGCGGACCCCCGGGCTGGCATCGAGCATGCGCAGCAATTGCCGGCTGTCGCTGCTGTGATCGAGGTCGACCACGGCGATGGGTACATCGCGCATGACCGATGGCGTGAACATCCAGGCCATCAGTACCAGCATCAGCAGCGGCAGCACCGTGACCAGCGCCAGGTCGGCACGGTTGCCACCAAGACCCCGCAGCTCGCGCTGCCAGGCAGCAGCAAAGCCGTTGCCACCAGGGCTCAGTGCTGGGGCCATGCGAACAGCACGCTCATGCCGGGGCGGAAGCCCTCGATGCGGCGTACCGGGCGCACCCGCACCTCGAAGCTGCGGACATCGTAGCCGGACGACTGCCGGGTGGTACGCCAGGTGGCATAGTCGCAGGCCGGGTTGATGAAGTAGACCTTGAACTCGCTATCCTGACCGAGGGCCGGCACGCTGCCACGCAGCGTGCTGCCGACCTTCAGGCCCTGCATCTGTGATTCGCGCAGGTTCATCGATACCCACATGCGGTCGATGTCGACCAGGGTGAATACCGGATAGCCGGCGGGTACCAGTTCGCCGGGATCGGCCATGCGCTTGTTGATCTCGCCGGCCACCGGTGCACGGCCCTCCACTTCGACGCGGGCCGCATCCACTTCGGCCACGGCGCCCTGCGCCTGCTGTACCTGGCCCTGCGCGGCACGCTTGTCCTGTTCCCGCGCACCGGCCAGCGCCATGTCGTACTGGGCACGGGCGGCACGGGCCAGCTCGCGCGAACTGGTGGACTGGGCGAGTGCTTCGTCGCGCTTCTGCCGGGTCATCACCCCTTCGTTGAACAGGTTCTGCACGCGGCGGTAGGTGGCTTCGGCCAGCGTTGCTCCGGCTTCGGCACGCTTCCAATTGGCTTCGGCAGCACGGATGTCCTCACTACGTGCGCCTTCGGCAGCCTTGTCGGCCACCGCCTGCGCAGCGGCCAGAGCGCCGCGTGCCTGCTGTTCCTTCGCCGTCACTTCGGGGCTGTCGAGCAGGAACACGACCTGGCCGGCCTGCACGCGGTCGCCTTCGCGAACCTTCAGCTCGGCGACACGGGCGGTGATCTTCGCGGCGACGTTGATCGTGTCCGCGTCGGCCATGCCCTGGATCTGGTCGGCCGGGCTGCGCCAGGCGAACCACAGGCCCAGCGCCACCACTACCAGCAGCACCACGAGCAGGATCCGGCCAAGCCGGCGCTTGCCTGGTGGTGTCGCTTCATCCTGCAATACGTCACTCATGGTCGATCACCTCATCTGCGCGACGCCGGAATTCCTCGAAGCGGTCCATCTGCCCACTGATCTCCAGCAGCTGTGCCAGCGCGACATCGTACTGGTAGGCGGCCTGTGCACGCTCCACGCGAGCGCCTCCCAGACCCAGCCGCGCATCGATGACGTCCAGCGACGTGGACTGCCCCTCGCGGAATGCCAGCTCCTGCAGGCGCAGGTTCTCCTGTGCCTGGGCGATGCTGCTGTCGAGCAGCACGAACTGCTGGCGTGCCGTTTCCAGCTCGTTCCACGCCTTGCGCACGCCGAGCGCGACCTGGTTCTCGGCTTCGCGCAGTCCGGCTTCCGCCTGCTCCTGCTGCGCACGTGCCGCGCTGATCTGCGCCGGTCGCGAGTTCGGCGACAGGAAGGTGTACTTCAGGCCGATGCCGAACGCCCAGTCCGGATCGGTCAGCATCTCGTCGCGGCGACGGAAGTCGTATTGGCCAAAGGCGAATATCTGCGGCTTGAGCTTGGCCTGTTGTACGCGCACGCCCTGTTCGGCCTGCGCCACCATGGCCCGCAGCCGTGCGATCTGGGGTTGCCGTGCCTGCGCGATGCGCTCGAAGCTGGCGGCCGGCTCCAGCGGCACGCGCTGCACGAACAGGGGTGATACCGGCTGCACCTCGCCGCCACTGCGCAGCAGGGTGGCCAGCGCGGCCTTCAACGTGGCCAGGTCGTTGACGGTCTTCTGGTACTCGCGCTCTGCCTTGTCGCGCGCCACGGTGGCCTGCAGTCGCTGCGCGCGGGTGGCGAAGCCTTCGCGCTCCAGCTTCAGCGCATCGGCCAGGTGGCGTTCCAGGCCATCACGGACGTCACGGCGCACGTCCACCGCCTGCTCGGCCAGGCGCTGGCCGAAGTAGGCCTGGGCCAGCTGCACGGTCAACGACTGCCGCTGTGCTTCGCGTTCCGCGCTGGCCTGCTCGTGGGCTGCGCTGGCGGCACGCTGTGCGGCAGGAATGACGCCACCGGTGTACAGCGGCAGCACAGCGGTGACGACCGGGCGGGTGCGCCAGTCGCGTTCGGTGAACGACAGGGGGGAATCGATGCCAAAGGCCTCGGCCACCGGTGCCAGCGAGCCCAGTGGCAGGGTCAGGGTCTTCTGGAACTGCAGGCGGCGGACCTCGCCGGTGATCTCCGGCAGGCGCAGAAGGCGCGTGGCCTCCTGCAGATCCTGCTTGTTGCGGACGGCGGCGTCGGCCGCGGCCAGCGCGTCGGAAACCTGTTCCAACCGCTGCCGCGCCTGTTCCCAGTCCAATGCCGGTGTATCGGTGATGGCCTGCGCTGACGTGGCAAAGGGCAAGCAGGCCGCAAAGGCCATGCCGGCGACGCCCATCGCGCTGCGCATCCTCGTCCGTGGGCGGCTCACACGCATGCCGTTCCTGTAGTTAAGAAGTGAGCAAACGTTAGTGGTCTGCGCGTGAAGCCGGGGTCTGCGGTCGTCGTGTGGGTCTCAACGCAGGGCGCCGCTGGCCGCGGTGCGCAATGCCTGGGTGATGTGCTGCAGCGTGCTTGAGCGCACGGCCGCGTGCTGCCAGTACAAGGGCACGTCGAGCCAGCGGCGGGGTTCCAGTACCACCACGCGGCCGGCATGCACGGCAGGCCCCACCAGAGTTTCCGGGGCCATGCCCCAGCCCAGTCCGCACGCGGCGGCTTCGACGAAGCCGGTCGAGGAGGGCAGATAATGCAGCGGTGGCTGCAGCCGCGCACGGGTCAGCCGCCGCACGAAGCGCCACTGCAGTTCATCTTTGCGGTTGAACACCAGCATCGGCGCACGTGCCAGCGCCGCAGCCTGCATGCCCTCGCTGAAGTGCCGGCGGGCGAAGCCGGGCGAGGCGATGGCGTGGTAACGCATGGCGCCGAGCGGATGCACGTTGCAGCCCTTCACCGGCTGGCTTTCGGCGGTGACCGCGCCGAGCACGCTGCCATCTCGCAGCAACTGCAGGGTGTGGTCCTGATCATCCATGCGCAGGTCGAACAGATAGCCATGGCGCTGGTGCAGCTCGGCGATGGCCGGCACGAACCAGGTATCGAGCGAGTCGTCGTTGACCGCCAACGGGATCGGTGTGCGCGGGGCATCGCTGCCGCGTTCGGGCAGCAGTTCGGCCAGCGCCTCGGCCTCCAGCGTCTGCATCGGTCGCACCCTGCGCAGCAGCGCTTCACCTGTGGCGGTGGGTCGGCACGGTGCCTGACGTACCACCAGTACCTGGCCGAGCCGGTCCTCCAGTGCCTTGATCCGTTGCGACAGCGCCGACGGGCTGATCGACAGGCGTCGGGCTGCAGCGTCGAAGCTGCCTTCCTCCAGCACCGCAGCAAACGCAGCCAGTTGTGGATGTAGCAGATCCATGCCGGTGCCTCTTCAGTTTCTCTGCACAGGATAAAGAAAAATCAGATTGTCTAAACAGGGGCGGCGGCCGCACTCTGCGCGTCCCCTCGCTGCCATGCCTGCCCCATGTGGATCGCCGCTGCCGCCGCCGGCCTGTTCGCAGGTGCCGGCCTGATCATCGCCATCGGTGCACAGAACGCCTTCGTACTGCGGCAGGGCCTGCAGCAGCGTCATGTGGGAAAGGTGGTGCTGGCCTGCGCCGGCGCGGACATCGTGCTGATACTGGCCGGTATCGGTGGCATGGGCGCGCTGGTGCTGCAGTGGCCGCTGCTGCTGCAGGTGCTGCGCTTTGGTGGTGCGGCGTTCCTGCTGTGGTATGGCCTGCAGGCGGGACTACGCGCGTGGCGTGGTGGCAGTGCGCTGGCCGCCGCCGAGGCGCAGGGCGGCAGCGGGCGCGAGGTACTGCTGACCTGCCTGGCCTTCACCCTGCTCAACCCGCACGTCTACCTGGATACCGTGGTGCTGCTGGGCAGCCTGTCCACGCGCTATCCGGGCGATCTGCGCTGGGCGTTCGCCGCCGGAGCCTGCGTGGCCAGCGTGGCCTGGTTCTGCACGCTGGGCTATGGCGCCCGCCTGCTGCAGCCGGTGTTCCGCAGGTCGAGCGCGTGGAGGGTGCTGGATGCCGGCGTGGCGATCTTCATGTTCTGCCTCGCCACCCTGTTGCTGTTGCGTCCGCTCTAGGCCGCGTCCACCGCGCACAACGGCGTCTCGTCGGGGCGCAGCGTCAGCACCCGCACGCCCTTGCGGGTCACGGCCACGGTGTGCTCGAACTGTGCCGACAGCGTGCCGTCGCGGGTATAGACCGGCCATTCGCCCGCGCGCTGGCGGATCGCCGGCCTGCCCTGGTTGAGCATCGGTTCGATGGTGAACACCATGCCTTCTTCCAGCACCCTGCCGGTGTTGGGATGGCCGTAATGCAGGATCTGTGGTTCTTCGTGCATCTCCCGGCCGATGCCATGGCCGCAGTATTCCTTTACTACGCTGTAGCCGTGGCGGCGAGCGTAGCGGGCGATGGCGTGGCCGATGTCGCCCAGGCGCGCGCCGGGCCGTACCACGGCGATGCCTTTCCACATCGCTTCGTAGGCGGTCCGCACCAGCCGCCGTGCGGAAGGGGTGACCGCGCCGACCGGGTAGGTGGTGCTGGAATCGGCGATGTAGCCGTTCTTTTCCAGGGTGATGTCGAGATTCACGATCTGGCCCTCACGCAGCACGTCTGCGGTACTGGGCACCCCGTGGCAGACCACGTTGTCGATGGAGGTGTTGAGCACGTACGGAAAGCCATACTGGCCCTTGCTGGCAGGCCGCGCCTGCAGCTCGTCGACGATCATCCGTTCGACGAAGTCGTTGATCTCCATCGTGCTGCGGCCCTGCAGTGGCCATCTGTCGAGCGCGGCGAACACCTGTGCCAGCAGGCGGCCGGATTCGGCCATCAGCGCGATCTCGTCGGGCCGCTTGATGATGCTCACGTCAGGCCCGTGCGGGTGCCAGCGGCTGTGGCTGCACGCCGGCGGCGCGCAGTTCGCTGGCCACGATGTCCTGGAAGCTCAGCGTCGGATTCATTTCGCACAGCATGCCCACGCGGATCCAGAAACTGGCCTGGGCGTTGATCGAGCGGCTGGAGACGGTGCAGGCACGGCGCAGCTGGTCGTGCAGGGTGTCATCGATGTTGACGATGCCCATGGGCGGATCCAGGTAAGAGGAATATACGTATCGTATATGTTTCGTATATCCCTCTCAAGCCTGCGAGGACTCAGTCCGTTGCGGTGGCGAAGCGCAGGCGGTTGTGGTCCGGATCGAGCAGCAGCATTTCGCGGCTGCCCCACTCGGTGTCATGCGGCGGCTGTTCGATCGGTACCCCCGCGGCACTGAAGGCGCGGTGCAGCGCGTCGACATCCTCGACGATGAAGTAGACCGCGCCGCCCACTTCGCAGTCGCCGCTGTGCTCGGTGAGGAACAGCGTCTGGCCGTCGCGGGTGAGCTGGGCGAACAACGGAAACCCCGGCTCGAACCGATGCTCCCAGTCGACGACGAAGCCCAGGCCCTGCACGTAGAAGGGCAGGCTGGCATCGGCGTGGCGCATGCGCAGCTGCGGGATGACGGTCTGGCGCATCATGGTGGCTCGCAGGGGTGAGCCGGCAGTGTACGCCGGCAGGGTGCCGCCACTTTCGTGGTCAGTCCCGCAGGCCGGGTTCACCCTGGACCAGCGGCACCCGTGAGCCGTCCAGCAGACCGCGGCTGAGCCGGCCATCCTCGATGAACAGCAGCTCGCCGTTCTCGCCGTTCTTGATGCTGCTGTCAATGGCGATCACGCGATCACCATGGAACGTGCTGACATGCGGCATCGACGTGTGGCCGACCACGATGCGCTTGAGCTGCAGCGTGTCGAGCACGTCCTGCACGCCCCGTGCATCGAGACGCCCATCGAAGTAGCCGCGGTACCAGATGGGGCTGGTCTTGCCGTCGTACAGCGGTGCAGTTGCGGGGTCGGCCTTCACTTCGGCCTTGGGCAATCCCAGCGAGGCCTGGTAGGCGGCGTTGGTGCGTGCCGGGTGCAGTGCCAGTTCCACCGCTTCGGGCGAGATGCCGCCATGCAGGAACAGGGTGTCGCCGATCTTCAGCAGCACCGGCCGCGTCCGCAGCCATTGCCCGATCACCGAATCAGCGCCGTACAGCTGCGGATAGCTGCGCCCGAGCAGCTGCGCGCTGCGCAGGTACTTCGGATTGACATAGCGCAGGTCGTCGTACAGAACCATGGTCTCGTGGTTGCCGAGCACGAAGTGCACCGCACCGCCGGCGGCCGCCGCCTGCTGCTGCAGGCCATACAACAGCCAGAACGCTTCGGTGACCTGCGGGCCGCGATCGAACACGTCGCCAGCGACCACCAGGGTGTCCTGGCCGAGGACCCAGCGGTCCTGCGCATCGATCACATGGTGGGCGCGCAGCAGTCGTACCAGCAGGTCGTACTGGCCGTGGATGTCGGACAGGGCGACGATGCGCGGTACCGCAGGCAGCTCCGACACCGAAGGCGCGACCGGTGGCAGCACGTGCACGCTGTGCGGGTAGCCGCACAGGGGCGCGACATCGGCAGCTCCAGTGGCGGTGCCCAGCGAGCGGGTCTGCACAGCGTCAGCGCAGATCCATTTGGCCTGCAGCTGATCGCCGTTGCGGAACACGTAGGGGCCATCGGCCTCGACGTGGGCGGCAGGCGCGGCGACTTCGCGGCCCTGCGCGCCTGGCACGCCCCACAGCAGGAGCAGGGGCAGAAGCACGGACGCGGATCGGGGCAGGGCACGGCGGAGCATGGGCGGAGTCCTAGGCAGCAACGGAAGGGCGGGCCGCAGGGCCCGCCCGTGATCCTACGCTGGCATTGCTACACGCTGCATGCGCGGGCGGCGCGCAGGCTTTGCCGTGGGAGGCGGATCATCGATCCGGCGCATCGCGCTCAGGTGGAACGGCACGCGAGGCTCGGGCTAGCGCATGTCCACCTTGCGGACCGCGGTCTGTTCCGCCAGCAGCGGCGTACCGGTGTGGTCATGCGGCTGCATGTAGGGAAGGGGCGCTCCGCTGGCACGCTCGACAAGCTGCGAGTGCGCCTCACCCGTTGCGAAACGATGGCGTTCGCCCCATTGGCGCAGCGCCACCAGCACCGGGAAAAGTTCGCGTCCGGCTGGCGTCAGCACGTACTGCTGGTAGGCGCTGCCATCGCTGGCAGGTTGCTGCAGCAGCAGCCCGGCCTCGACCAGACGCCGCAGGCGGTCGCTGAGGATGTTGCGCGCTGCGCCGAGGCTGCGCTGGAAGTCACTGAAGCGGGTAACGCCATCAAAGGCATCGCGGATGATCAGCAGGGCCCAGCGATCACCGAGCAGATCGGCGCTGCGGGCAACGGGGCAGGGGCTGGCGGCATGCATGGGCAAGGCTCGTGACGATGTGGTTGCATTTTAAAACCATTGTCGATAGGGTGCATCCAGTTTCAATATGCAACCACATTCATGCCCGTTTCCGTCCTTCCGCGCGCCCTGTTGGGCCTGCTGGCCATCGCGGCGGGTGCCAGTGTGGCCAATGTCTATTACGCACAGCCGCTGCTGGAGCGCCTGGCGCAGGCCTTCGCCACGGAGCGCGCGACGGCCGGCGCTGTGGTTGCCGCCACCCAGGCCGGCAGCGTGCTGGCCCTGCTCGGCCTGCTGCCGCTGGCCGACCGCGGCGATCGTCGCCGCCTGCTGCGCGTGCAGCTGCTGGCACTGGTGATGGTGCTGCTGGGACTGGCGGCAGCACGCAGTACCGCCTGGCTGCTGGGGGGCATGCTGCTGGCGGGCCTGCTCGGGACGGCGCTCACCCAGGGACTCATCGCCTATGCAGCCACGCTGGCACCGTCGGGGCAGCGGGGGCGCGTGGTTGGCATGGTGCAGGGCGGGGTGTTCATCGGCCTGCTGGCTGCGCGTGTGGTATCCGGCGCGGTGGCGGCCCTGGCCGGCTGGCGCGCGGTGTACCTGCTGTCAGCAGTGATGATGGCGGCGTTGGCGATGCTGCTGTGGCGACGCCTGCCTGCCGTGCCTGTTCCCTCGCAGCCGCCGGCGTGGCGCGCGCTGCTCGGCTCGATGATGACGATGCTGCGCAGTGATCGCACGCTGCGCGAGCGTGGCCCTCTGGCGCTGCTGCTGTTCGCCGGCCTCAACGTGTTCTGGGCGGCCGTACCGCTGCCCCTGTCGGCATCACCGATGAACTGGTCGACCGCGGCCATCGGCGCGCTCGGTCTGGCCGGCATGGTCGGTGCGCTGCTGGCTGCACGGGTGGGGCACTGGATGGATCGGGGTTTCTGCCTGCGGGTGAGCCTGGGGGCGCTGCTGCTGATGCTGCTTGCGTGGTGGCCCCTGCTGGGTCTGCCGCACGCCCTGGCATGGCTGCTGCTGGGCGTGGTGGTGCTCGATCTGGGAGGACAGGCACTGCATGTGTCCAACCAGGCGTTGCTGCTGCGCGCGCCTGCCGAACAGCACGGTCGCCTGGTGGCGCTGTACATGCTGTTCTACGCGGTCGGCAGCGGCGCCGGTGCTGCGGCCGGTACGTGGATGCAGGCGCACCACGGCTGGACCAGGGTCTGTGCACTCGGTGCAGGCATCGCGGTGACGGCGCTGGCATGGTGGGCGTTGCATGCCGCTGCACCGGCAGCGCGTCACCCCGGCGGCCACCGGCCCCCTGCGTAGTACCCATCAGCAGGGGTACGCCGAATGAGCGTACTTGGCCCCATGCACATTTGCGAAGCGCTTGCACTGAGTTGACGCATTTGAGAATCAATCGCATTGATGGGAGAATGCGCGCATGGATCGGCCTGCGGAAGATGTGCGGGGCCGCTCCCACTCCCCCCGTCGTCGCCTCAAGCCCTTTGCCAGAGGTCCCGTTGCCCTGCCAGAAGGTGTTGAAGATGTCTGCCGTCCTTGTTCCGCCGCCGCGCCCGTTGGCGCTTGCCGTTGCTGCCCTGCTTGCGGGCAGTGCCCTGGGTGCCCATGCGCAGACCGACGCGACCGATATCGATACGGTACACGTCACCGCCTCGCAGATCGCGCGTCAGGCCCTGGGTACATCGACCATCACCGCGGAGGACATCGCGCGCCGTCCTCCTGCCAACGACATCGCCGAGCTGCTGCGGACCATGCCCGGTGTCAATCTCACCGGCAACAGTGCGTCTGGCCAGTATGGCAACAACCGCCAGATCGACCTGCGCGGCATGGGGCCGGAGAACACGCTGATCCTGGTGGACGGCAAACGCGTCGGCGCCCGCGACGCCGTGCGCATGGGCCGCAGCGGTGAGCGCAATACCCGTGGCGACACCAACTGGGTGCCGGCGGAGATGATCGAGCGCATCGAAGTGCTGCGCGGTCCGGCAGCGGCGCGTTATGGATCCGGCGCCTCCGGCGGCGTGGTCAACATCATCACCAAGCGCCCGACGGGCGATCTGACCGGAGCGGTCGATCTGTACGGACTGGTACCCGAGCACAGCGCCGAAGGTGGCAGTGAGCGCGTGGGCCTGCAGCTGAGCGGCCCGATGACCGATGCGTTGTCCTTCCGCCTGTATGGCAACCTCAACAGGACCGACGCCGATTCGCTCGAACTCAATCGCGCGTTCGCCACCGCGCCGGGCACCGTACCTCCCGCAGGCCGCGAGGGCGTCAAGAACCGCGATGTCAACGCGCTGCTGCGCTGGGACATCAACGCCGGCCAGGTGGTGGAATTCGAAGCCGGTACCAGCCGCCAGGGCAACATCTATGCGGGCGACCGTGCCGTGAGCAACACCGGTACCTCCACGCCGGTCGATCTGGCGGCGCTGGCCGAGAGCGAGGCAGAGACCAACCGCATGTACCGCACCACCGGGGCGATCACCCATCGTGGCCGCTGGGGTGATGCGACCTCGCGCGTTACTGCTGCGGTGGAAGCGGTCAACAATTCGCGCATCAACGAAGGCCTGGCCGGTGGCCCCGAGGGCAGCTTCAACGGCACCGACTGGTCCACCTCCCGCCTGCGCAATTACCAGCTCGACGGCGAGGTCAGTTTCCCGACCACGATCGGCGCGGCGGAGAATGTCTGGACGCTGGGCTTCGAGCATCTCGACAGCCGCCTGACCGATCCGTATTCGATGAGCCAGTCCGGCAGCAGTGGCGGCGGACTGCCGGGCCTGTCGGCCGATCGCGCGCGCGGCAAGTCCGATGCGCAGACCACGGCGGTCTTCGTCGAAGACAACATCTACCTGGGTGAACGCTGGATCGTGACGCCGGGCCTGCGCTTCGACCACCACAGCCAGTTCGGCAACAACGCCAGCCCCAGCCTCAATGCGCAGTTCCGCATCAATGGCGACTGGGTGGTGAAGGGCGGCATCGCACGCGCGTTCAAGGCTCCCAACCTCTACCAGTCCAATCCGGACTACCTGTACTACACCCGTGGCAACGGCTGTCCCAACGCACTGCCGAGCCTGGGCGCGGGCTGCTACCTGCAGGGCAACGCGGAGCTGGACGCCGAGACCAGCCTGAACAAGGAACTGGGCGTGGAATGGGCTCCGCAGAGTGGCTGGCAGGCCTCGTTGACCTACTTCCACAACGACTACAAGGACAAGATCGAGGCCGGGTATACCCAGGTCGGCCTCACCGCCGATACCCGTGGCCGGATCTTCCGCTGGGAAAATGCACCGAAGGCCATCGTGCAGGGCCTGGAGGGCAACCTGGTGGTGCCGCTGCTGGGCGAGCAGGGCGACCGGCTGAAGTGGAGCAGCAACTTCACCTACATGGTGGAGAACGAGAACAAGAGCACCGGCCAGCCGCTGTCGGTGATACCGCGGTACACGGTCAACACGATGCTGGACTGGCAGGCCACCGAAAAGCTGTCGCTGCTGCTCACCGGCACCTTCTACGGCAGGCAGGAGCCGGCCACCACCAACATCAACAACGATCCTCGCTGCACCGGAAGCTGCGATCCGTCGGTGGTGCTGCAGGATCGGGGGGCATACAACATCTGGGGCGTGAGCGCGCGCTACAGGGTTACCGGGACGGTCAGCTTCGGTTTCGGCGTGAACAACCTGGCCGACAAGCGCCTGTTCCGCGAAGCCAACAGCAGCGACGCCGGTGCGGCGACCTACAACGAACCGGGCCGCGCATACTGGGCCAGCCTGCGTTTCGGCTTCTGAGCGCGCGCGGTGCCTGACAGGCATGGCCCGGTGCAATCGGCGAGCGCCGGGCCACGCCCGGCGCGACCGGCGCCGCACAGCTGCAATGTTATAAACATCGTAATAGTCTCCCCCGCAGCCACGCCGTAGCCTGACCGCATCGCACAGGAGCTGTTGCATGGGCCACGACCACGATCACCTGCCGTCCCAGATCCGCCACGAGAAGCCGTTGTGGTGGGCGTTGGGGCTGACTTCCACCTTCCTTGTCGTCGAAGTCGTCGGCGCGTTCTGGACCAACAGCCTGGCGCTGCTGTCCGATGCGGCCCACATGGCCACCGACGCGCTCGCACTGATGATCGCGCTGATCGCGGTGCGCTTGAGCCGGCGTCCGCCGGACGCGCGCCGCACCTATGGCTATGCGCGGCTGGAAGCCCTTGGCGCGATGATCAATGGCGCGATGCTGTTCGTGGTGGCCGGCTACATCCTGTGGGAAGCGGTCGGCCGCTTCCGCGAACCGCAGGAGATTGCCTCCACCGGCATGCTGGTGATCGCCGCCGCCGGCCTGGTCATCAATCTGATCTCGATGCGCCTGCTGCAGGCCGGCAGCGGTGAAAGCCTCAACGTCAAAGGTGCCTACCTGGAAGTATGGGCCGACATGCTCGGCTCGGTGGCGGTGATCGTCGGCGCGCTGCTGATCCGCTGGACCGGCTGGCAGCCGATCGACCCGATCCTGGCGGTGCTGATCGGCCTGTGGGTGCTGCCACGCACCTATGTGCTGATGCGCGAGGCGATCAACGTGCTGCTGGAAGGCGTGCCCAAGGGCATGGATGTGGCGAAGGTCCGCGACAGCCTGTCCGGCCACGCCGCGGTGCTGGACGTGCATGACCTGCATGTGTGGGCACTGGCCTCGAGCACGCCGGCGCTGACCGCGCATGTCGTGATGCGCGACGGTACCGACGCCGACGTGCTGCGCCGTGAGCTGGGAGGTCGCCTGCACGATGACTTCGGCATCGAGCATGTGACCCTGCAGATTGAAGCGGATCACTGCGGAGAGGCATGCGGAGATCCCGCGCCGCCCAGTGCGGCCGCACCGGATGCGCGGCACGATCACGACCACGGCGAGGACGCGCAGGGCCATCGCGGCCACGTGCACCACTGATCTGCCGCTACGCGTCCCGTCGCGACGCCAGCCGATCCGCCAGGCGGGTCGGCTCCGGCAGGCGATAGCCACGCAGCGTGCGCTGCACCCACTGCAGTGCGGTATCGGCGCTGATGCGGTGCCCGCCAGCGACGAACAGCGGCCTGCAGCGGACCTTGCTGCGCAGCACCCAGCCGAGCTGTTCATCGCCATCGAGCAGGGGCGTATGCGCGCCAGCCTCGTCTGCGGGCTCGACGAAGCGACCGACCAGTTTCGACTTGGCCACGCCGATGCTCGGCAGATCGGTGACGACGCCCAGGTGCGCCGCCACGCCCAGCCGTCGCGGATGGCTGATGCCGTGCCCGTCGACGAAGACCAGGTCCGGCGAACGCGGCAGCAGGGCCAGTGCAGCGAGCAGGGCGGGCAGCTCGCGGAAGCTGAGCAGGCCAGGGATGTAAGGCATCACCGTGGGAATGCGGGCGATCTCCCGGGCCACCGGTTGCAGGGTGGCGGCATCCAGCAGCACGGCTGCGGCGCGGGTGGTGCGGCCGTCGTCCTCGAAGCCGACGTCCAGCCCGGCCAGCCAGCGTACGGTACCCGGCAGCCGGTCGCTGCGCTCCACCCGCGCCGCAAGCCGCAGCTGTTGCTCGCGTGCGGCGGCGACGCTGCCCTGCCAGCGCCCGGGATCGATCACGGTATTCATCGATCACAGCATCGCATTGGCCGCGCCAAGGCACGGTGAGCGGCCCCGGGGCTACAATGGCGGCCTGCCTTTCCTCGCGTTGGAGATCCTGCAGTGACCCGTAAACTCGTACTGTTGCGCCATGGCCAGAGCCAGTGGAACCTGGACAACCGTTTCACCGGCTGGGTCGATGTCGACCTGACGGAGCAGGGGCGCCGGGAAGCGGCCGCCGCTGGCCGCCTGATGCGCGAGGAAGGCCTGCAGTTCGACGTCGCCCACACCTCGGTGTTGAAGCGCGCCATCCACACCCTGCAGGGCGCCCTGGCCGAGCTGGAGCAGGACTGGCTGCCGGTGAACAAATCCTGGCGTCTCAACGAGCGCCATTACGGCGGCCTGCAGGGCCTGGACAAGGCCGAGACCGCTGCAAAGCACGGCGAGGAGCAGGTCAAGGTGTGGCGTCGCTCCTATGACATCCCGCCGCCGCCGATGGATCTGGAAGACCCGGGCCATCCGATCCACGACCGTCGCTACGCCGGGCTGGACCGCAACGCGCTGCCGGGTACCGAATCGCTGGCCACCACCCTCGACCGCGTGCTGCCGTACTGGCACGACGCCATCGCGCCGCAGCTGAAGGACGGCAAGACGGTGCTGGTCACCGCCCACGGCAACTCGCTGCGCGCGCTGTACAAGTACCTCAACAATGTTTCGCGCGAGGAAATCCTCGAGCTGAACATTCCGACCGGCATTCCGCTGCTGTTCGAACTGAACGATGACCTGACCGTGCAGTCGTTCCGCTACCTGGGCGACCCGGAAGCGGCGCGCAAGGCCGCTGAGGCCGTGGCCAACCAAGGCAAGGCCAAGTAGGAATCGGAAGGCCGGCGCACGCCGGCCTTCGCTTTTTGTGGCGCAGAGCAGGGCTCGGCGCCACATGACGAGCGCTCTGTGACCTTTGGCCGGTCCCTGCCGCGGGCGTCCCCGTCTACCCTGTGGAATTACCCGCAGGAGAGCCTCATGAACGTCCGCAACCTGGCCCCGCTGGGCCTGACCATCGCCATCGCCGCCTCCCTGGCTGCGTGTGGCAAGAACGAAACTGCACCGGCGACCAGTGCCGACGCTACGCCGGCCTTCGACCTGTCACAGATCAAGACGCCGCTGATCTCGCTCAACAGCGCCGATCTCGATCCGGCCATCGCGGCCTGCACCGACCTCAATGGCTTCGTCAACAGCAAGTGGCTGAAGGCCAATCCGGTACCGGGCGACCAGACCACCTGGGGCAGCTTCGAAATCCTGCGCGAGCGCTCGCTGGAAGTGCAGCATGCGCTGGTACAGCAGGCTGCCGCCAGCCAGGCCAAGGCCGGTTCGGTGGAAGCCAAGATCGGCGACATCTGGAAGACCGGCAACGACGAAGCGAAGATCGAGGCTGCGGGCCTGGCGCCGCTGCAGCCGCAGCTCGACAAGATCGCCGCGCTGAAGGACACCGCCACCCTCACCCAGTACCTGCGCGACAGCCAGGCCGAGGGCAAGGGCGTGCTGTTCTCGCTGTTCGCCAATGCCGATTACAAGGATTCGGCCAATGTCATCGCCTACGTCGGCCAGGGCGGCCTCGGCCTGCCGGAGAAGGGCTACTACTTCGATGATGCGCAGGCCAGGATCCGCGACGCCTACGTGGCCTACATCGCGCAGGTGCTGACCCTGTCCGGCGTGGACGCCGCGCAGGCCGCCGAGCAGGCCAAGGCCGTGATGGCCTTCGAAACCCGCTTGGCCAAGGCGTCCATGTCGCGCATCGAAATGCGTGACCCGGCCAAGCGCTACAACCCGCTCAGTGCTGCCGACGCCGACAGGCTGACCCCGAATTTCAGCTGGACCGCGCTGTTCGACACCCTGAAGGTGCCGGCCGCGCAGAAGTTCTCGCTGGCCCAGCCGGGCTTCTTCTCCGAGATGGACAAGATGCTGGCCGATGTGCCGGCCAGCACCTGGCAGGCCTACCTGCGCTTCCACACCATCGACGACGCCTCGCCGTACCTGAGCAGCCAGTTCGAGAAGGCCAACTTCGATTTCTATGGCACCACCCTGCGTGGCCAGAAGGAAATGCAGCCGCGCTGGAAGCGCGTGCTGGAGTCGGTCAACGGCGGCATGGGTGAGGCGCTGGGCCAGCTGTACGTCGACGCCGTATTCCCGGCCGAGTCGAAGGTGGCCATGCAGCACTTGGTGGAAAACCTGTCGCAGGCGTTGAAGGTGCGCCTGGAGCAGCTGCCGTGGATGGGCGAGGAAACCAAGAAGAAGGCACTGGAGAAGTGGGCCAGCTTCACCCCGAAGATCGGTTACCCGGACAAGTGGCGTGACTGGGCAGGCCTGCAGACCAACGGCGACAGCTACCTCGGCAACATGCAGGCGGCGCGTGCGTTCAACTACCGCTACATGCTGGACAAGATCGGCAAGCCGGTGGACAGGACCGAGTGGGGCATGACGCCGCAGACCGTCAACGCCTACTACAACGCCACCAAGAACGAGATCGTGTTCCCGGCAGCGATCCTGCAGGCGCCGTTCTTCGACGCCAAGGCCGATCCGGCACTGAACTACGGCGGCATCGGCGCGGTGATCGGCCACGAGATGATGCACGGCTATGACGATTCGGGCAGCCAGTTCGCCGCCAACGGCAACTTCGACAACTGGTGGACCGATGCCGACCGCAAGGCGTTCACCGAACGTACCGACCAGCTGGTCGCGCAGTTCGATGGCTACGAAGCGGTGCCCGGCGTGAATGTGAAGGGCAAGCTGACCTTGGGCGAGAACATCGGCGACCTGGGCGGCCTGACCGTTGCCTATGACGCGCTGCAGATGGCGCTGAAGGAAGATCCGAAGGCGAACGTCGAGGTCGATGGCTACAGCCAGGACCAGCGCTTCTTCATGAACTGGGCCACCGTGTGGCGTCGCAACTTCACCGATGGCGAACTGCGCGTGCGCCTGAACACCGATCCGCACGCGCCGGCCAACTTCCGCGCCAACGGTGCGCCCTCGAACATGCCGTCGTTCGCGGCTGCGTTCCAGTGCAAGGCCGGTGACGCGATGGTGCGTGCCGACGACAAGCGCGTGGTGATCTGGTAACCGATCACACGTGAAGCGTGATGCGAAAGGCCCGGCGCAAGCCGGGCCTTTTGTCTGTTCGCCCGGTGGCGCCGGATCTCAGGCCAGCGCAGGTTCCTGCGCCAGCAGGCGATGGAAGCGCTGCAGCACGTAGGGGTCGATCAGGCCGCCGGCCTGGTCATCGAGGATGCGCAGTGCCGTTCCGTGCGCCATCGCCGCCCGGTACGGACGATCACTGGTCATCGCATCGTAGGCGTCGGCGAGCGTGACAATGCGCGCGCCCAGCGGGATGTGCTCGCCGTGCAGGCCGTCGGGATAGCCGCTGCCGTCGAATGCCTCGTGATGGGCCCGGATCAGCCTGGCCACCGCGGCGGCATCGCTGCGGCCGGTGGTCAGGAAGATGTGCTCGCCACGCACGGGATGCTCACGCATGATCGCGCGCTCCTGTTCGGTGTGCCGGCGAGGGCTCAGCAGCACGTCGTCGGGAATGCCGATCTTGCCGATGTCATGGAATCGCGCGGCCAGCGCGACCCGCGTCCCGGCCTCCTGGTCCAGGTCGCAGTGCACGGCCAGGCGCTGGGCCAGCCGGCCGACCCGGTCACAGTGATGGCGGGTGTAGGCATCGCGCATCTGCAGCGACATGGCCAGGGCATCGATCAGGCAGGCCTGTGCGTGCAGCAGGTCGGGGGCGGGTACGGCGTCAGGCAGCATGGTCGTCCGCCCGCACCGGGTGGGGCCGGTGCGGGGTGGTGGCGGTGGGAAATCAACCCGGGGCGAGGGTCGTCAGCAGGGCGCGGGCCGCATTGAAGCGGTCTTCCGGCAAGGGTAGCGGGTGCTTGATGCGGAGCTTGTCCGGGCCTTCCATCGCATACAGGTTCGGCTGCTTCTGGATCAGCTGGATCACGGCCATCGGGTCGATGTCCGGCTTCGATTCGAACACGATGCGGCCACCGTTCTCGCCCAGGTCCAGCTTGCGGATGCCCAGCGCGTTGGCCCGCAGCTTCAGCTCGGCAACCGCGAACAGGTGCTTGGCCGGGTCCGGCAGCAGGCCGAAGCGATCGATCATCTCGACCTGCAGCTCGCGCAGCGCATCGTTGTCGCGCGCGCTGGAAATGCGCTTGTACAGCGTCAGGCGGGTATGCACGTCCGGCAGGTAGTCTTCCGGAATCAGGGCCGGCACATGCAGCTCGACGTCGGCACCGCGCACTTCCTCGCCGGCATCCAGGTCCGGCAGCTTGCCCTGCTTGATGCTGCGTACCGCGCGCTCCAGGAGCTCGGTATACAGGCTGAAGCCGACTTCGGCCATCTGCCCGCTCTGGTCCTCGCCGAGCAGTTCACCGGCACCGCGGATTTCCAGATCGTGCGTGGCCAGGGTGAAGCCGGCGCCCAGCTCGTCCATGGAGGCGATGGCTTCCAGGCGCTTCTCGGCATCCGGGGTGATCGCACGGCGGTCAGGCGTGATCAGGTAGGCGTAGGCGCGGTGGTGCGAACGCCCCACGCGGCCGCGCAGCTGGTGCAGCTGGGCCAGGCCGAAGCGGTCAGCGCGGTTGATGATGATGGTGTTGGCGTTGGGGATGTCGATGCCCGACTCGATGATCGTGGTCGACAGCAGCACGTTGAAGCGCTGCTTCTGGAAATCCAGCATCACCTTTTCCAGTTCGCGCTCCGGCATCTGGCCATGGGCGATGCCGATGCGCGCTTCCGGCACGAGTTCGGACAGCTCGCGCTGCATGCGGCCGATGCTCTCCACGTCGTTGTGCAGGAAGTACAGCTGGCCACCACGCGCCAGTTCGCGCTGGAAGGCCTCGCGCAGCAGCGCGTTGTCCCATTGCGTGATGAAGGTCTGTACCGCCAGCCGGTTCGGCGGCGGCGTGGCGATGATCGACAGGTCGCGAAGACCGGCCATGGCCATGTTCAGCGTGCGCGGGATCGGCGTGGCGGTCAGGGTCAGCAGGTGCACGTTGGCACGCAACGCCTTCAGCGCCTCCTTCTGGCGTACGCCGAACCGTTGTTCCTCGTCGACGATGACCATGCCCAGATCCTTGAACTTCACGTCCGGCTGCAGCAGGCGGTGGGTGCCCACGATGACATCGATGGTGCCGGCAGCGACCTTCTCCAGTTCGGCCTTGATCTCCTTGGTGCTCTTGAAGCGCGACAGCACTTCCACCTTGAGCGGGTAATCGGCGAAGCGGTCGCGGAAGTTGCGGTAGTGCTGTTCGGCCAGCAGCGTGGTCGGCACCAGCACCGCCACCTGCTTGCCGGCACTGGCAGCGGCGAACGCGGCGCGCACAGCGACCTCGGTCTTGCCGAAGCCCACATCGCCGCAGACCACGCGGTCCATCGGCTGGCTGCTGGCGAGGTCGCGCAGGGTCGCGTCGATGGCGGCCAGCTGGTCGGGTGTCTCCTCGAACGGGAAGCCGGCGGCGAATGGTTCGTACATCGCGCGGTCGACCTGCAGGGCCAGTCCGGCACGTGCCTGCCGGCGCGCCTGGATTTCCAGCAGTTCGGCGGCGACGTCGCGCACCTTCTCGGCGGCCTTGCGCTTGGCCTTGGTCCACTGCTCGCCCCCGAGCGAATGCAGGGGCGCGGTCTCCGCGGATGCGCCGGAGTAGCGGCTGATGAGATGCAGCTGTGCGACCGGCACGTACAGGCGGTCGCCCTTGGCATACTCGATTTCCAGGAACTCGCCCGGCATGCCACCGACGTCCATCGCGATCAGGCCGCGATAACGGCCCACGCCATGATCCTCGTGCACGATCGGCGCGCCTTCGGTCAGCTCGCCCAGGTCACGGATGATCGCTTCCGGTTCGCGGCCGGCGCGGCGCGTGCGGCGGGTACTACCGGCGCGCTCGGGGAACAGCTGGCGTTCGGTCAGGACCGCCAGGCGCGGATCGTCCAGGGCGAAGCCATCTTCCAGCGGCGCCACGGTGATGGCAAAGCGCACATCGCTGGCGAGGAAGGCGGGCAGGTCGGCAACCACCGGCGGCTTCAGTTCGGCCGCCTGCAGCACTTCCAGCAGGGCTTCGCGGCGGCCCGGTGAATCTGCGGCGATCAGTACCCGGCCGGGGTAGTGGCCGAGGAAGGATTTCAGCGCGTCGCCAGCGGGTGCTTCGCGGGCCGCTACCGGCAGCGCCGGCAGGGGCTGGTCGCCCAGCGCATGTGCATCGGCGATGCGCGCATGGTCGGCGGCCCATACTTCGATGCGTGGCGCGTCGTTCAGCCGCTCGCGCAGCTGCTCAGGCGAAAGGTACAGCGCCGAGGGCGGTAGCAGTGGGCGCTCGACATCGTGGCGGCGCTGCTCGTAGCGTTCGCCGGTCTGTGCCCAGAACGCGTCGGCGGCTTCGCCTGCGCCGGCACACACCACCGGCAGGCTGCCGGCAGGCAGGTAGTCGAACAGGCTGGCGGTGCGGTCGAAGAACAGCGGCAGGTAGTACTCGATGCCGGCCGGGGCCAACCCGGACTTGAGGTCCTGGTACAGCGCGCTGCGGCGCGTGTCGACATCGAAGCGTTCACGCAGGGCGGCCAGCACGCGGCCGATGCTGGCCTCATCCATCGGTACTTCGCGGCCGGGCAGCATGTGCACCGACTCGACCCTGTCCAGCGAGCGCTGGCTTTCCGGGTCGAAGGCGCGGATCGAGTCGATGTCCTCGTCCAGCAGCTCCACCCGCAAGGGCTCGTCGGCGCCCATCGGGAACACATCGAGCAGGCCGCCGCGCACGGCGAAGTCACCGGGGTCCATCACCTGCGGCACGTTGCGGTAGCCCGCGCTTTCCAGGCGGCGTTTCTCGGCCTCCAGGTCCAGGCGCTGGCCGACCTTCAGGTCGAAGCTGCCGCCGATCACGTAGCTGCGCGGGGCCAGCTGCTGCAGCAGGGTCTGGACCGGCACCACCACCAGGCCGCGCTTGAGCGAAGGCAGGCGGTGCAGGGCCGCCAGGCGCTGCGAGATGATGTCCGGATGCGGGCTGAAGCGGTCGTAGGGCAGGGTTTCCCAGTCCGGGAAGGCGATCACCGGCAGCGCGGGATCGTTGCCCAGCAGGGTCTGCAGATCGGCTTCGAGCTGGTTGGCGCCGTGGTTGTCACGGGCAACCACCAGCAACGGCGCGTCATGCGCGCGCGCCGCCTGGGCCAGGTACCAGGCCAGGGCGGTCGGTGAAGCGGGGGCGCGCCACCAGGCGCGGAGCTGGCCGGCGCGCGGCAGCGGCGGGGCGGGGTATGAAGTACGCGACATGGACCGCGGATTTTAGCAGAAGCCTCCACCCGCCCCATGATTGCTGCGTGAGCGGGCAGCGCCGGGCCATGCCCGGAGGGCGCAGTGGCTGCAACGGCATCGCCGGGCCGCGCCCGGCGTCACCGTCAGTTGTCCAGTTCCAGCACCATACGCACCAGCCCTTCGGTGCCGTTCGGGTGCGGAACGGGCTTGAAGCCCAGCGAGGCGGCCAGCTGCTTCATCGGCTCGTTCTCGGCCGCCACATCGCCGTACAGGCGATCCAGGTACTTGCCCCGGCCCCACTTCACCAGCTTGCGCATCAGCTGCCGGCCCAGGCCCTGGCCGATGAGGAAGCGGCTGATCAGGATCGCGTACTCGGCTTCGCGGGTACCGGGGATGATCGAGGCCCGGGCGACCGCACCGACCACGGCCTCACCGGCGGGCAGGGACTCGGCCGCGACCAGGGTGATCTCGGTCTTGGGATTCGGATGGGTCAGGCGCTGCGTGGTTTCCGGTGACAGCTCGGTCACCGCCTGCAGGAAACGGTCGCGGATTTCTTCCGGCCCGAACAGGCTGAAGGCCGCTTGCAGCGGCGCGCTGTCTTCCGGGCGGATGGGGCGGATCAGCAGCTCGTGGCCGCTGGGAGCCTTGAAGATCTCATGCCAGGGCGGCATGCGGTTGCGAGTGGCCATACCGGGTGATTCCTTGGTGGTCCATCGATTGTGGCATCACCGGGGCTGTCTTCCGTGAACAAAAGGCTCACGGGCGTACAGCCTCGTGAAGGCCATTATTCAGGTGCCTTGAGCCAATCCAGGCGGGTGCTGGCGCCGGGCTCACCCAGGTGCTGGCGCAGCGCCGGCAGGGCCGGACCGACCGCCCGGTCGAACTGCCAGGGGGCGTTGAGCACCAGCATGCCGCTGCCGTTGAGGCGCAGCGGTGAGTCGTCGGGGCGTACCAGGAACTCGATGGTCACTGCCGACTTGACCGGCAAGGCAGTGGCCTTGCGCAGGAAATGCAGGATCGTGCGGCGCTGCTTGATCGGGAACCACACCGCGCAGGTGGCCTGCGGCCAGCGCGCCAGCGTCTCGGCCAGCGCTGCCAGGATGCGCTGGTACTCGGCGTCCTGGGCCTCGTAGGGCGGGTCGATCAGCACCAGGCCGCGGCCGATCTTGCTGCCGTTGACCTTCGGCGGCAGCAGCGAGCGCAGCAGTGCATAGCCGTCGCCCGGGTGCACGCCGACCCGGCTGTCATGGGCGAACAGGGCCTTGAGCGTGCCTGCTTCGTCTTCCTGCAGCTCGCATACCGCCATCCGGTCCTGCGCACGCATGGCCTGGGCGGTGAGCAGGGGCGAGCCGGGGTAGTTGGTCAGCGCGCCGACCGGATTGTCGGCCTGCACGGCCTTCAGGTAGCGCTCGACCACGTCCGGCAGCTTCGGCTGCGCCATCAGGCGCATGACCCCGGATTCGGCCTCCAGCGTCTTGCGGCTCTCTTCGCTGGCCAGCAGATAGCGGCCAGCGCCGCCGTGGGTGTCCAGCACGAAGAACGGGCTGTCCTTGCGCTTGAAGCTGTCGATCAGGGCCAGCTGCACGATGTGCTTGAGGACATCGGCATGGTTGCCGGCGTGGAAGGCATGGCGGTAATTCATGGGGGCAGTGTACGGGGCGGCGGCCGCAGCGGCTATGCTGCGCGCCATGACAGCTACCGTTGCCCATGTCCTGGTGGTCGAGGACGAAGCCGCCATCGCCGAAACCGTGCTCTACGCGCTGCGCAGCGAGGGCTACCTGGCCAGTCACTGCCTGCTCGGCAGCGATGCCCTGCAACGGCTGCGGGACGGTGGTATCGATGTGGTGGTGCTGGATGTAGGCCTGCCGGACCTGAGCGGCTTCGAGGTCTGCCGTCGGCTGCGTGCGCTGCCCGGGCCGCAGGCGCAGCTGCCGGTGATCTTCCTGACCGCCCGCAACGACGAGCTGGACCGGGTGCTGGGCCTGGAGCTGGGCGCCGACGACTACATGGCCAAGCCGTTCTCGCCGCGCGAGCTGGTGGCGCGGGTGCGCGCGCGGGTGCGGCGGGCGGCGCTTGCTGCCAGCGACACCGATGCGGGCTGGCAGACGCATGGCGCCTTCGCCATCGACCGCGAGGGCCGGCGTGTCCGCTTCCACGGCCAGGCGCTGGACCTGACCCGCTACGAGTACGCACTGCTGGAAGCCCTGCTGCAACGCCCCGGGGCCATCCTCAGCCGCGCCCAGCTGATGGACCGCGGCTGGGACAGCAGTGCCGACAGCGCCGACCGCACGGTCGATACGCACGTCAAGACCCTGCGTGCCAAGCTGCGCGCGGCCGGCGCCAGCACCGACCCGATCCGGACCCACCGTGGCCTGGGCTACGCCCTGGAGGTGTGAGCGATGCGTCTGGTGATGAAGCTGTTCCTGGGCTTCTTCCTGATCGTGGGCATCGCCGCGTTCTTCGTCATGCGCGTGTTCGTCAACGAAGTGAAGCCGGGCGTGCGCCAGGCGATGGAATCGACCCTGGTCGATGCAGCCAACGTGCTGGCCGAGATGGCGGCGGCGGACGTCAAGGCAGGCACCATCAACAGCGGGACTTTCACCCGCAACCTGGCCAAGGCGCGGCAGCGTGACCTGAAAGCGATGGTGTGGCGCTTTCCCAAGCGCGCCCTCGATTACCGGGTGACGATCACCGATGCGAAAGGCATCGTGATCTACGATTCGCTGGGCCGCGACGTCGGTCGTGACAACTCGCGCTGGAACGATGTCTACCGCACCCTGCGCGGCGAGTACGGCGCCCGCTCCAGCCCGGAGACGCCGGGCGAGGAGGGCAACACCGTGATGCATGTGGCCGCGCCGGTGTACGACCCGGGCGATGGCCGCACTCTCATCGGCGTGCTCACCCTGGCCCAGCCCAACCGCAGCATCGATCCGTTCATTGCGGCCAGCCAGCGCGCCATCATCGAACGCGGCGCATGGCTGATAGGACTCTCGGCGCTGGTCGGGGTGCTGGTGACGATGTGGTTGACCACCGGCCTGGGCCAGCTCAGCCGCTATGCGCGCGCGGTCACCGCCGGTGAGCCGGTGCCGCCGCCACGCCGCCGCCGCGATGAGATCGGTGATCTCGGCCAGGCGCTGGAGACCATGCGGCGCAAACTCGAAGGCAAGGCCTACGTCGAGCAGTATGTGCAGTCGCTGACGCACGAAATGAAGAGTCCACTGGCCGCGATACGCGGTGCCGCCGAGCTGCTGCAGGAACCGATGGCCGATGCCGACCGTGCCCACTTCGCGCGCAGCATCCTCGAGCAGCAGGAGCGGTTGACCGAAACCATCGACAAGCTGCTGGCGCTGGCCGAAGTGGAGCAGCATGGCTGGCTGCAGACGCGTGCGCCGATCGCACTGCCGGAGCTGCTGCAGCAGACCGTCGCAGCCGCGCAGGTGCACGTGCAGGCGGCCGGCGTCGAGGTACGCACTGATGCCGTGGCGGATCTGAGCATTCAGGGTGATGCCTATCTGCTGCGGCAGGCGCTGAACAACCTGGTCGACAACGCGGTTGCCTTCTCTCCATCGGGGACGCAGGTGGTGCTGCAGGCACAGGTTGAGGACGGCGGCGTGCGCCTGCAGGTGGCCGACCGGGGGGCCGGCATTCCCGACTATGCCCGTGACCGCGTGTTCGAGCGCTTCTACTCGTTGGCCCGTCCCGGCAGTGGCCGCCGCAGCTCCGGCCTCGGGCTGCCGTTCGTGCAGGAAGTAGCGCGCCTGCACGATGGCCGTGTCCAGCTGCAGGCCCGCGACGGCGGCGGGACCGTGGCCAGCCTGTGGTTGCCGCTGGGCATGCCCGGCCCGCGCACGCGGCGCTGACTTCACATCCGCTTCAAATTCGCCACAAACCCCGCTCACCGTCACGGTCCATGCTGCAGCCCTCTCCAACGAGGATGGACCATGAAATCCCTGAAGATGCTGCTGCGGTTCGCCATTGTCGGCGGGCTGATCCTGCTGCTGCTGATTCCGCTGATGATGATCCGCAGCGTGATCAACGAGCGCAGTCAATACCGGGACGAAGCCTTCGCGCGGGTCGCTGACAGCCGCGCCGGCGCGCAGCAGCTGGTGGGGCCGGTGCGGGTGGTGCCGTGGGTGGAGCGCCAGCAGGTGGAAGTCGTCGACGCCAAGGGCAACAAGAAGACCGAGGTGCAGGTCAGCGAAGGGCACTGGCTGCAGATGCCGGCCTCGCTCGACGTTGGCGGCGAGATGCTGCCCAGCCAGCGTGAGGTCGGGCTGTTCAAGGTGCCGGTGTACAGCTGGAACGGCCAGTTGAAGGCCTCTTTCGCGGCTGACGACTATCCGGTCAAGCCAGGCCGCACCTATGGCCAGCCCTATGTGGCGCTGGGGGTGTCCGATGCGCGTGGTCTGGTCGGCACGCCCAACCTGCGCGTGGATGGCCGCCAGGTACGCCTGCTGCCGGGCGTCGGCGCCGCTGCGGAACTGGGGCGTGGCCTGCATGCGCCCGTGGCGGGTTTTGCCGCGGTGCAGGGCGGGCTGCTGGCAGCGAGCACGGTGGAGCTGGAACTGCGGCTGGACGGCAGCCGCATGCTGTCGGTCGTGCCGGTAGGCGATGACAACCGCATCGCACTGCGGTCGCGCTGGCCGCATCCGTCCTTCGCCGGCGCCTTCCTGCCGAACGAACGCCGCGTCGATGCGCAGGGCTTCGACGCACGCTGGGCGGTGTCCTCGCTGGCCTCCGATGCCCAGCGCCAGCTGCGCGGCGATGGCGAGGTGGCGTCGCAGGCGGTCAGCGTGTCGCTGGTCGATCCGGTCGACGCCTACACACAGGCGGATCGCGCCTCCAAGTACGGCGTGCTGTTCGTGCTGCTCACCTTCGTCGGCTTCATTCTGTTCGAGCTGATCAAATCGCTGCGCATCCACCCGCTGCAGTACCTGATGGTGGGCCTGGCACTGGCGATCTTCTTCCTGCTGCTGATCAGCCTGTCCGAGCACATCGCCTTCTGGAAGGCGTATCTGGTCTCGGCGGCGGCCTGCATCGGCCTGCAGGCGGTGTACCTGGCCAACGTGCTCGGTCACTGGAAGCGCGGTCTGGGCTTCGCCGCGCTGCTGACCGTGCTGTATGGCGCGCTTTACGGGCTGCTGGTCTCGGAGAACAACGCGCTGCTGATGGGCTCGCTGCTGCTGTTCGTGATTCTGGCGCTGGCGATGTGGGTGACCCGCCGCGTGGACTGGTATGCGCTGGGCGCGGAAGCAAAGTGAGGAGATCGCGATGGGATGGCGCCAGGGATTGCGGCTGAGAGCCCAGCAGGGCATTCCGGCTCTGCTCGAAGTGGATGCACTGCTGCAGGCGCATGGCGTGCTGGCGGCCCTGCCGGGGGCGCGGATCGCCCCCCGGCCTGGTCCGCTTCCAGCTGGCGGCGGCCACCTGCGAAGGAGTGCTGGGGCAGGGGCTGGAGTGGCTGGACGGTGCACGGCAGGGACGTGGAGTGCTGGGTGGAAAGGTGCCGCGCTACCGGCCCTGGAAGGCCGGGCCGGGGGCATTGGCCGAGATCGGCATCGCCGGCCTGCCCGGCGACTGGCCTGCGCATGCTGCGGTTTACGGCTGCAGCAGCATCGACCGGCGGCACTGGTTGCTGCTGCTGCCCATGCGCGCCCAGCTGTGGCTGGGCTGGAGCGGATGAGGCGCCTGCACCGCCCATGACCGATGGGACGGGGGTCGGGCGCCCCCGCTGGCTAGACTCGAGGGGTTGATGATCGAGCCGAAGGGCAGGGGTGGGATGTGCTGAAGTGGGGTGTGCTGGCGGTTGCGCTGGCGATGAGCGGCAATGCGATGGCGCAGCAGCGCGAGCCGGTGGACCTGGACATGGTCAGCCGCATCCGCCAGGAGGCGTTCCATCGCTCGCAGGTGATGGACACCTTCAGCTATCTCACCGAGCGCATCGGGCCGCGCCTGACCAACTCCCCGGCGATGGGGCGCGCAAACGCGTGGACCCGCAGCAAGTTCACCGAATGGAAGCTGGACAATGTCCACGACGAAGCGTTCGATGACTTCGGCCGTGGCTGGGAGTTCACCTCGGCCAGCGTGGAGATGCTCGGTGACCGCGTGATGCCGCTGCACGCACTGCCCAAGGCCTGGACGCCGGGCACCGGAGGACCGGTCGAGGGCGAGCTGGTACAGGTGGACATCAAGAAGCCGGAAGACATCGAGAAGTACCGCGGCAAGCTGCGCGGGAAGATCCTGCTGCTCGGCGAGGCGCGCGAGTACAAGCGGGGTACCGAGCCGGACTCGCATCGTCACGACGCCACCTCGCTGGAGGGACTGCAGGAGTTCACCCTGCCCAAGGACAAGGACGCCACCGCCGAGCGCGCCAAGCGGGTGAAGGAGTACCAGGAGCGGCAGGCGCTTGCGGCCAAGGTCAACACCTTCTTCGTCGAGGAAGGCGCACTGGCCTCGATCAGCATCAGCAGCTGGGACAACGGGATCATCCGCGTGGCCGGTGGCGGCTCGCGCAAGGCCGGGGAATCGGTCGGCATTCCGGAGCTGGCGATGATCGCCGAGCACTTCAATCCGCTGGTGCGTGCACTGGAGGCCAAGCAGCCCGTGCGCCTGCGGGTGGACGTGAGCGCGCGTTTCACCGACGACAGCGATCAGCCCGGCTACAACACGCTGGCGGAGATCCGGGGCAGCAGCAGGCCGGATGAGGTGGTGATGATCGGCGCGCACCTCGATTCCTGGCACAGCGGCACCGGCGCGGCCGACAACGCGGCCGGCGTGGCGGTGATGATGGAAGCCATGCGCATCCTCAAGGCCACCGGTGCCAAGCCCCGGCGCACCATCCGGGTGGCGCTGTGGAGCGGCGAGGAGCAGGGCCTGATCGGCTCGCAGGCCTACGTCGCCAAGCACTTCGGCCAGTTCCCGGAACCGGTGGACGCTGCGCAGAAGGCGTTGCCGGCCTCGCTGCGCGACCCCACCGGACCGCTGCGCAAGACCCGCGACTACAGCAAGTTCCAGGTCTACTTCAACATGGACAACGGCTCCGGCCGCTTCCGTGGCATCTACGCGCAGGAGAACCTGGCGGCGATGCCGATCTTCGAGGCCTGGCTCGCCCCGTTCCATGATGTCGGCGCCACCACGGTGGCGACCCGCAACACCGGCAGCACCGACCACATCAGCTTCGATCGCATCGGCCTGCCCGGCTTCCAGTTCATCCAGGACCGGCTGGATTACTTCACCAATGTCCACCACAGCCATCTGGACACCTGGGACCACGCCGAGCCCGAAGATCTCAAGCAGGCAGCGGCCATCGTGGCCTCCTTTGCCTACAACGCGGCGATGCGAGAGCAGTCGTTCCCGCGCAAGGCCGAGCCGCAGCCGTGACGTGAGCCGGAGGGGCGGACTCCGTCCGTCCCTCCGTGCCGGCGCGGGGCTGGTGGTAAAATCGGGGAATTCCCGTTCCTCGAGCCCCACATGACCTGCCGCACCCGCTTCGCCCCCAGTCCTACCGGTTATCTGCATATCGGTGGCGCCCGCACCGCGCTGTACTGCTGGCTGGAGGCCCGCCACCGCGGCGGCGAGTTCGTGCTGCGCATCGAGGATACCGACCGTGAACGCAGCACCCAGGGGGCGATCGACGCCATCCTGGAGGCGATGGAGTGGCTGGGCCTGGACTACGACGAAGGTCCGATCTACCAGACCGACCGGGTGGCCCGTTACCGGGAAGTCGCCGAGCAGCTGATTGCCGACGGCAAGGCCTACTACGCCTATGAAACCCGGGAAGAGCTGGACGCGATGCGCGAAGCCGCCATGGCCAGGCAGGAAAAGCCGCGCTACAACGGTGCCGCGCGCGAGCTGGGCCTGCCATACCGGGACGACCCGAACCGCGTCATCCGCTTCAAGAATCCGCTGCAGGGTACGGTGGTGTTCGATGACCTGATCAAGGGCCGGATCGAGATCGCCAACAGCGAACTGGATGACATGGTCATCTTCCGTCCGGACGGCTATCCCACCTACAACTTCGCGGTGGTGGTGGATGACTGGGACATGGGCATCACCGAGGTCATCCGCGGTGACGACCACATCAACAACACGCCGCGCCAGATCAACCTGTACGAAGGCATCGGTGCACCGGTGCCGAAGTTCGGCCACATGCCGATGATCCTGGACGAGCAGGGCGCCAAGCTGTCCAAGCGCACCGGCGCCGCCGACGTGATGCAGTACCGGGATGCCGGCTACCTGCCGGACGCACTGCTGAGCTACCTGGCCCGCCTGGGCTGGTCGCATGGTGACCAGGAACTGTTTACCCGCCAGGAACTGATCGACCTGTTCGATGTGAAGGACTGCAACTCCAAGGCGTCGCGCCTGGACATGGCCAAGCTGGGCTGGGTCAACCAGCACTTCCTGAAGACCGTGGAGCCGGCCGACATCGTGCCGCACCTGGTCTACCAGCTGCAGAAGCTGGGCCTGGACGTGGCGGCGGGCCCGGCACCGGTAGACGTGGTGATCGCCCTGCGTGAACGCGTGCAGACCCTGAAGGAAATGGCCGAGAAGGCCGTGGTCTGGTACCAGCCGCTGAACGACTACGACGAAGCCGCAGTGGCCAAGCACTTCAAGGCCGGGGCCGAGGTCGCCCTGGGCAAGGCCCGTGAACTGCTGGCGGCGCTGCCGGAATGGACGGCCGAAGCGGTCGGCACGGCCCTGCACGACACGGCCGCCGCGCTGGAGATCGGCATGGGCAAGGTCGCCCAGCCGCTGCGCGTGGCCATCACCGGTACCCAGGTCAGCCCTGACATTTCCCACACCGTGTACCTGGCCGGCCGTGAGCAGGCCTTGAAACGCATCGACGCGGCCATTACCAAGGTAGCAACGGTCTGAGGCATCCTTGCCAGGCCGAACCGGAGAACGCGCATGCCCGCCAAGACTGCCACTGCCTGTACCGCCCCCCACCACCACGTCCATGACGCATCGGATTTCGTGGCGGTGGTCGAGCGTGTCTCGCGCGAACGCGGGCTGCGCCTGACCCCCATCCGCGCCAACGTACTGAAGCTGATCGCCGAAGCCGGCAAGCCGGTCAAGGCCTACGAGCTGCTGGAATGGGTGCGCAACGGCAAGGGCGTGGGTGCCGATGCCCCGCCCACCGTGTACCGCGCGCTGGACTTCCTGATGGCCAATGGCTTCGTGCACAAGCTGGAATCGGTGAATGCCTTCGTGGCCTGCCACCACCCCAGCAGTGCGGCGCATTCGGTGCCGTTCCTGATCTGCAACAGCTGCCACAGCGCGGTGGAACTGGAAGACCGCGAGATCGTCGGCCAGCTGGAGAAGCGGGCCAAGGAGCTCGGCTTCCAGCCGCAGGCGCAGACGCTGGAAGTGCACGGACTCTGCGCCCGCTGCGCAGGCTGAGCGGCCGGTGGGATTGGGGTCAGATCCCTTTTGCCTTGGCAAAAGGAATCTGACCCCGTTTCACGAGCTCGACCCTACCGGGCCGGCGCAGGCTCGGCCGCCGTATCCACCCGTGCGATCACCGACATGCCGGGACGCAGTCGCGCGGCCAGCTCCTGCCCCGGATCGATCGAGATCCGGATCGGCAGCCGCTGCACCACCTTGGTGAAGTTGCCGCTGGCATTGTCCGGGCGCAGGACGCTGAATTCCGAGCCGGTGGCGGGGGCGATCTGCTCCACATGGCCGCGCAGCACCTGGCCCTGGAACGCGTCCACGGCGAACGTCGCAGGTTGGCCGATGCGCATCTGCCAGGTCTGGCCCTCCTTGTAGTTGGCGACCACCCACAGCGCGTCGGGCACCAGGAACAGCAGCTGCGAGCCGGCGGCCACGTACTGGCCGGTCCGCACGCTGGCCTCGCTGATCTGCCCGTCGCGCGGCGCATGGATCACGGTATTGGCCAGGTCGATGCGTGCCAGTTCCAGTTGCGCCTGTGCGCTTTCCACCTGTGCCTCCAGGCTCTTGCGTGCCACCTGGGTGGAGACCAGCGTTTCCTCGGCGATGCGGATCTGTGCCTGTGACTGCTGCACGCTGGCCTGCGCCGACGCCTGGGTCGTGCGGAAGCGGTCGCGGTCATTGATCGACACCAGGCGTTGTGCGGCGAGCTGCTCGTACCGCTTCAGCTCGTTGCGGGAGCGCTCAAGCTCGGCCTTGCCGGCGGACAGGGTGGCCTGGGCCGCAGCGATCTGCGCGCGGTTCTGCGCCTGCGACTGATCGGAGTTGGCCAACGCCGCGCGCGCGCTGTCCAGCGTGGCCTGTGCCTGCGCCACGCGCTGCGCATAGATGCGGTCATCGATGCGCAGCAGTGGTTCGCCCTTCTTCACGTGCTGGAAGTCCTTCACCAGCACCTCGGTCACATAGCCATTGACCTGGGGTGCCATCACCGTGATCTGCCCGCGCACGTAGGCGTTGTCGGTGACCATCACGCTGCTGGCAAACGGCCACAGATGCCACGCGCGCAGGATCAGTGCGATGCCCAGCAGGGCCACCACCACCATCACTGCCACGCTGCGCGCGCTGGGTCTGAGGTACTTCGGCGCGACCGCCGGCTCAACCGGCGTGGGCGCAGGTGCCGCGTCGGTTGGCGGCGGTGGAGTCACGTTGTCGGCATCGTCGGGACGGGGCGGGACGGGAGGCATGGCGAAGGACTCAGCGGGGCGCTGCGGGGGAGGCCGCAGCGGAGGAGGGCGGATGGCGCTTGCGCCACTGCTTGAGCACGGCGGTACGCAGCGACAGCAGCAGCAACCAGCACAGGAAGCCGATCGCCAGCCAGCCGCTCAGGGTGAACACATCATTGAACCCACGGACATTGGCCTCGCGGCGCGTCGTCTGTGCCAGCTGCGCGGTGCCCTGCGCGCTGCGCAGCACCGGATCGGTGATCTGCGCGGCGTACAGCTGCTGCTGGATGCGCAGGCGCTGCGCCACCACCGGGTCGGCGGGATCAAGCTGGCTGGTCAGCGCGCTGGAATACAGCTGTTCGCGATGCAGCTGGAAGGTTCCCAGCAGCGCCGAGCCGGCCAGCCCGCCCAGCGTCTGGGTGATCGACAGCGTTACCAGGAAGGTGATCATGTGGTCCACGCCCTGTTTCAGGGCGGCGGAGATGCCCAGCATGATCAGCGGGCCCATGAACATCCCGGCACCGACCGAGGCCAGGAACTGGCTGAGGTAGAAATCGTGGGGACGGTCCATGCTGGTGCGGTTCTGGTCGAAGAACGCCGCCGAACCCAGCAGCAGGATCGCCATCAGCAGCTGCGGGATCAGCCGCTTCGGGCCGAAGGTCACGGCGGTACCGATGATGCCGGTGACAACCCCTGCCAGAATCACCACGAACAAGGGGCGCAGCTGGTCCGGGCCCATGCCCAGCGTGCGCATCAGGCTGACCACGCCGTAGGACTGCTCGGTGGTCAGGAAGCGGATGAGGAACGCACCCACGATGAAGTGCAGTACCGGCAGGCTGGCCAGCCAGCGCGTCTGCAGCAGTGGATTGCGCCGGTAGTGCTCGATGATGAAGGCGGTGGTCGACAATGCGATCGAGGCGACCAGCGCCCAGCCCAGCCACGGTGTGTCCAGCCACCAGCGCGTGTAGCCCTGGGCCAGCACCACCACCAGCAGCGCAACCGCCGGGGCAAGCAGGCTGAAGGTGAGGAAATCCATGGGCTCGAAGGCCTTGATCTGCACGCCTGGCGGCAGCTTCAGCACCACCACCGCCGCGAACGCACACAGCGCCAGCCCTGCTTCGAAGGAATACAGCTGGTGCCATTGCCCGGTATCGACCAGGCCGGGCGACACGATCCAGGCCAGCGGAACTGCCAGCTGCGACAGACCGACGCCGATCACCAGCAGGTTGCCGGTGAAGCGCCGCGGCAACGCCTGCAGCATGTACAGCGTACCCAGCGTCGAACACGCCGCACCGGCGAAACCGCTGGCCGCGCGCGTCAGCATCGTGGTTTCGAAGCTGCCCACGAACAGGTGCAGCACGGCCAGCGCGGCATACAGCCCCAGGCCGATCTCGGCGAACAAGCGGATGCCGTACTGCTGGCGGAACTTGAAGGCCAGCAGGTTGGCGGTGACGTTGACCATCGCGTAAGCGGCCACCAGCCAGCTGCCCTGGGTCGGGGTGAGCTGCAGTTGCCCCTGCAGGAACGGCAGGTTGGCGGTGACCAGCGCATTGCCGAGGCCGCCGGTGATGGCCACCAGCAGCGACACCAGGGCATAGGCTGCACGCCGGTAGGGTGGGTGCCACGGCATCGAAGCCGATCCGGGCATGGTCGGCTTCTCATGCTCCTCCCAGTCCGGCACCGGCTTCAGATACGGCTGCACCATCAGCGTGCTCCGCTGGCTGCTCCCTGGAGTCCTCCGCGCAGCAGTTGCAGGGCACGCCCGGCCAGACGGGCGCGCTCGTCACGGGTCTTGCCGCGAAGGGCCGCTCCCAGCATGCCGGAGATCAGTGAAATATCCGTTTTTTCCAGATCGGGACGGCACAGGCCTGCGGCGATGGCCCGCTGGATCGGTGCTTCCAGCAGGTCGCGTACGGTCTCGCGCGCGGCGCGCATGGAGGGCACGTCCGAATCAACGGCGCGCCAGTAATCGGCCAGCGCAGGTGAATCGATGATGCGCTGGGCCATCCCCTCGAACACCTCGAACAGGGCGTCGTCACGGTCGCCCAGCTGCTCCACCTGGCGGCGGATACGGTCGACCGCACGCTGCAGCAGGGCCTGGATCAGCGCGGTGCGGTCGGGAAAATTGCGGTACAGCGTGGCCCGGCCCACCTGGGCGCGTTCGACCACCAGGTCCAGCGGAGCGGTGACGCCGTGTTGCCCGAACACATGGTCGGCGGCGTCGAGAATGAGGGCACGGCGGGCAGCGGCATCAGCGCGTTGAGCGGTCATGGGTTCATTTTCGGACAGGAGTGTCCGATGTGCGAGACATTGAGTGACGGGATTGTCCGGTTGTTGTCCTACGCACATCTTTGTGATCGGTGTGTGAATTCGTATCCATGGCAGGTGGGAGGTGCCACCAAGCCATATCGATAGCGTCACGGCGCGGCTCATGTCCGAAGCCGTACCGGGTCCAAAAAAAACGGGGGGCCAGCAGGCCCCCCGGGAGAGAACGACAACGAGCGTCGTCAGGGATCAGTGGAACGGCGTCCTGCTGCTGGAGGGGTCAGAAGTACGCACGGATGCCGAATGCGACACCGCGGCCCGGCAGCGGCGAGTAATCGCGCAGCAGCGAGGTGTGCGGGCGCACTTCACGGTTGGTCAGGTTGCTGCCATCCAGGAACACCTCATAGCTGTTGCTGTCGTTGCGATCCCAGCGGTAGGCCAGGTGCGCATCGACCAGGGTGTAGCCGTCGCTCGGCTCTTCGTTCTGCGCCACGTCCTTCTGCCGGCTGTAACGCACGGCGCCCACCGACGCGCGCCAGCCGTCCTTCGCCCAGCGCAGGTCGGCACCAACGCGGGCCGGGGCGATGCGCGGCAGGTAGCCGGTGTTGGCCAGCTCCACGGTGTAGTTGTGGTTGTGGTCACCGTGCGGCACCGCGATGTCGAGGTTGCGGCTGCCGTTGCCGTCCAGCTTGGCCTGCACGTAATCGCCGAACAGGCGCAGATCCCAGTCGCCTGCGACGCCTTCGAACAGATGCACCAGGGCTTCCGCCTCGGCACCCTTGAACACCGCATCCTGCTGCGTCCATGCACGCACCGGCAGGCCTTCGGTGACGCCGGTGTCGGCCAGGTAGATGAAGTCCTTGAACTTCGTCTGGTAGATCGAGGCGGAGAAGTCCAGGCGATCGCTGTGGGTGTGGATGCCCAGCTCGACACGCTGGCCGCGCTCGGTCTTCAGGTTGGCGTCGCCGATTTCCAGCGAGCGGGTGGCAATGTGCGCGCCAGCGGCATACAGCTCTTCATTGGTGGGGGCACGTTCGGAGCTGTCCACGCCGATGCGCAGGTCGACCGCGTCGTTGAGCTTCCAGATGCCGGCCGCGGACAGATTGGTGGCATCGAACTGCCGGCGGCGGTAATCGCCGGTCGGGTCCAGCTTGACCTGGTCGTGGCGGCCGCCGAGTTCGAGCTTGAACGGGCCGAACTGCTTCTCCTGCAGCACGAACAGGCCGATGTTTTTCGTTCCGGTGTCCGGCACGAATGCTTCTTCGCCCTTGGCGCCGAAATCGCTGTTGCCGAACTGCACGCCGAAGGCGCCGTCCCAGCCACCGACCTGCTGCT
Source organism: Stenotrophomonas sp. 112478_Sma (assembly GCF_056479905.1). Taxonomy (NCBI): domain Bacteria; kingdom Pseudomonadati; phylum Pseudomonadota; class Gammaproteobacteria; order Lysobacterales; family Lysobacteraceae; genus Stenotrophomonas; species Stenotrophomonas sp. 112478_Sma. Next base: position 1,221,104 of record NZ_CM151072.1, read on the forward strand.
GTACGGCTTCCAGGCGGGTTTCGATGCCGCGGTTGGTGAAGCGTGTGGAGGGCGTGCCGGCCTCCAGCTCGACATGCTCGTAGTCGGTGTAGGCCACGCGGGCATTGATGTTCTTCAGGAACGAGACCGGGTTGTAGATGCCGGCCTTGGTCTCGAAGCGGTTCTGCACCATGTCGATGCGTACGTCATGCTCGTCGCCGCCTTCCTCCTCCTCGCCGTGATCATGATCATGATCGTGGTCATGATCGTCGCCGTCCGCGTGGACGTGGGCGCCATTGGGGATGCCATAGTTGGTGCGATAGGTGCTGGCCGACACGCCGAAGTAGCCGCCCTCGCCCAGCCAGGTGGCACCCACGCCACCGGCCCGGGTGCGGATGGAGCTGTTGTCCAGGCGGCCACGGCGCGGCTCGTCGCCTTCCTCGCCCGCGTGGTCGTGGTCATGGTCTTCGTGGTGGTCTTCCAGGCTGTCGATCACCGCGTAGCCGGGAATGCGGTAGTCGTCGCCGTTGCGCACCAGGCCGTCGACATGCAGCACGACGTTGCCGCTGACGCCGTCGAGGCGGAACATGCCGCTGCGTTCGTCATTGACGGAGTTACCGCGCAGTTCAGCGCGGCCGCTGAGCGGACGGTCGGGCAGCTCGCGGGCGATGCGGCCATCGACGACGTTGACCGCGCCGCCGATCGCACCGCTGCCGAACAGCAGTGTCGCCGGGCCCTTCAGCACTTCGATCTGATCAGCCAGGAACGGTTCGATGCTGGTGGCATGGTCGGCGCTGACGGTGGAGGCATCCATGTTGCCCATGCCGTTGGACAGCACGGCCACCCGCGGGCCTTCCTGGCCGCGGATGATTGGACGACCGACACCGGGGCCGAAGAAGGTGCTCTGCACGCCCGGCAGCTTGGCCACCGTATCGCCGAGGGTGCCTGCCTTCTGTTCGTCCAGGCGCTCGCCGGCGAGCACTTCGACCGGCCGCGCCAGCGACTCGGCATCGCCCTGCAGCGGCGAGGCGGTGACCTGCACCGACGACAGCTCGGTCAGGTGGCGGTCACGGTGCGCATCGTCGTCGGCTGCGGCGAATGCGGCGGACGGCAGCAGCGCGGCGAGCGCCAGGGCGAGGGTGTGCGGCTTGAACCGCAGGGAAGGGGCGGGCATCGAGAAGTCCTTGTTACTGTGTATCAATTGTGAAGCGCACGTATCCCGTCGCGGGACAGGGGGAGAGGAGATCGTGCGGACCAGGAAGGGATGTTATATTATTCCATAACGATTCGCCGACCCTGCTGGAAGTCATGTCCCTCTCCTCCCACCTGCGCCATCTGCTCGACCGTTTCGGTGCCACCGGATCGATGCTGTGCGCAGTGCACTGTGCGGTGATTCCGGTGCTGCTGGCCGCGGCGCCTTCGCTGGGCCTGTCGTTCTGGCTCAGCGATGGCGTTGAACAGGCGCTGGTCGTGTTCGTGACCCTGCTGGGTCTGTTCAGCCTTGTCTGGGGCTACCGCCGGCATGGCGCCCTGCGCGCGCTGGCGTTCCTGATTCCCGGGCTGGTCGCGCTGTGGGCCGGGGTTCTGTACGACCCGCTGCATCACAATGCCGTGCCGCACGCGGTGGTGATGACCATTGGCGGTCTGCTGGTCGGCGTTGCCCATCTGGTCAATCTGCGGCTCAACCACAGCCACGTACACGACGCCAGCTGCGCGCACTAGGCGCTCCGTGATAGGCTTTCCGATCGTGCGCGGGGGCGTCCAGCAAGGCGGCCCCGCCGAACCCGTGTCAGCACGGGGTAACCAGATTTCACATTTGAGGAGTTGAAGACATGGGTAAGGGTGACCGCAAGACCGCCAAGGGCAAGCGCTACAACGCCAGCTACGGCAACGCCCGTTCGCACACCGCGAGCAAGGTCGCCGTAGGCGCCGCTGCCCCGGTCGCCAAGAAGACCGTGGCCAAGGCTCCGGCGAAGAAGGCCGTGGCGAAGAAGGCCGTCGCCAAGGCCTGATCGGCCGGCCGATGGGTCAACGAAGAACGCGGCGCCTGGCGCCGCGTTTTTTTTATGCGTGTCGTTGCGGCCGCCGCGTTCGCCGGGCATGGCCCGGCGCTACCCACATTGGCACGGTAGCGCCGGGCCATGCCCGGCGGAGACATCCGACGCCCCATTGCCGTGGTAGCGCCGGGCCATGCCCGGCGGAGACGCCCGATCAACGCAGCGTCTGCTTCAGTGTCTCGGCATTGCCGTCGTTCGGCGCGGCTGGAACCTGCAGCAGGTGCGCCAGCAGCGGATAGACATCGACGTTGTCGAAGCCGTCGATCAGCAGCCCTTGACGGAACGACGGGCCGCTCGCCACGAACACCGCACGCATCGACGGCAGCGCCGGATCGTAGCCGTGCGAGCCGCCGTCGCGACGATCGCGCCTGGCGATCCAGTCCCGGGTCAGCGCGTCCCAGCCTTCATCCATCTGGCAGACGATGGCGGGTATGCGTGGATGCGTGCCGTAATGCCAGCGCGCAGGCAGGTTCTCCTTCTTCCAGCATTCGTAGTGGGCATGGCGGCCGAGCAGGGCACGTTCGGCCTCGGCTTCACGCCCCGCGACCGGCGCGAAGCCGACCGACTGGCCCTGGCTGACGTTGCGTGCGATGGCCGGGTCCACCATCGACTCGGTGGCGATCACCTGGCCGTCGCCCACCGCGGCCATGCCGTGATCGGAAACCACGATCACATTGGTGGTGGCTGTCAGGCCACGCTGCTGCAGTCCGTCGAGCACCTGGCCGACAACCTGGTCGGCCCGCACGATGGCTGCCGTGTACTGCTGCGACTGCGGCCCATGGTGATGCCCGGCCTTGTCGACGTGTTCCATGTACAGCGTGGCCAGGCGCGGCGCCTCGGCATCGCTGCGTGCCAGCCAGCCCAGTACGGTCTGCACACGTTGCTCGAACGGTTCCTTGTCGTTATACGCCAGCCACTGGCTGGGGCGCACGCCCTTGATCTCCGCTTCGCTGCCCGGCCAGGACCAGGTCGCGGAACGCACGCCGGCTTTCTCCGCGCTGACCCAGATCGGCTCGCCGCCCCACCAGTCGCTGCGGGTGACCGCCTCGCGGTTGCTCAGCGCGAAACTGCCCAGCGATGCGTCGTCCATCGCATTGTGGATGATGCCGTGATGGTCAGGGCGCAGACCGGTCACGATGGTGTAGTGGTTGGGGAAGGTCAGCGAGGGATAGGAGGGCGTCATCCAGCGTGCGCGCACGCCGCTGTCGATCATCCGCTGCAGGTTCGGAGTCAGCCCGCGGTCCAGCGCGTCGGCACGCAGGCCATCGATGGAGATCAGCAGCAGCTTCGGTGGTGCGGCCGTCGCCGCAGGCGTGGAGACGGTGGCGGTCGGGGCGGGTGCGGTGGTGCAGGCGGCCAACGGCAGCAGCAGCGCCAGCGCGCAGGTCAGGCGTACGGGAGTCATCCGCCCATCATAGTGCGAGGTAATGACGCGCCCAAGACACGGCGTGCCAGGACCGTCCGCGGTCAGATCCCTTTCCTACGGGAAAAGGGATCTGACCCCGATCTCCCATCAGGCGAACAGCGGTACCTGGCGTTGCTCAAGCCGCAGCAGTGCTGCCTTGGTCTCCAGCCCGCCGCCGAAACCGGTCAGCGCTCCGTTGCTGCCGATCACGCGATGGCAGGGCAGGATGATCGGCAGGGGATTGCGGCCGTTGGCGGCGCCGACCGCGCGCGTCGCGCTGGGCTGGCCCAGGTGCTGCGCCAACTGCAGGTAGCTCCAGGTCTGGCCGAACGGTATCAACGCCAGGGCGTGCCACACGCGCAGCTGGAACGGGGTGCCGCGCGGTGCCAGCAGCAGATCGAATGTGCTGCGTTCGCCATGCAGGTACTGCAGCAGCTGTTCGCGGGCCTCGGGCAACGCGCCGGGCGCATTGTGCCAGTCGCTGCGTCCGCGCGCGGGGTGGCGGTTTTCAGGAAACAGCACGTGGGCCAGGCCACGTTCGTCGCCGGCGATGGTGAGCTCGCCGATCGGGCTGTCAAAACGGTCGAACAACAACGTCATGTCGGTTCTCCAACGAACGTGCCGGACAGATGCCACAGATGCAGCACCGCATACGAGCGCCAGGGGCGCCAGGGCTGGGATCGCGCTTCGGTGGCGCGTTCGCTCAGGCGCTGCCCCTGGGCATGGCCGAGCACCTGCTGCAGCACCAGGTCACCTGCAGGAAACGCGTCGGGCTGGCCCAGGCCGCGCAGGGCGATGTACTGCGCCGTCCACGGGCCAATGCCGGGCAGGGCCACGCAGCGGGCGACGAATTCCTCCAGTGCCTGGCCGGGCCCGAAGTCGAGCTGGCCACTGACGCAGGCTGCGGCCAGTGCGCGCACGGTGGCGGCGCGGCTGCGTGGCAGACCGATCGATTCCAGAGGGGCGTCCGCCAATACCGAGGGAGAGGGGAACTGGCGGTCGAACTCCGTCGGCATGCCCGGCAGGTGGGCGCCATGCGCGTCGACCAGCCGGCGCGCGAAGGTGGTCGCCGCCGCAACGCTGACCTGCTGGCCGAGCACGGCACGCACCGCCACCTCGAAGCCATCCCAGCCGCCCGGCACGCGCAGGCCAGGGCGTTCGGCGATGCCGCGCGCCAGCAGCGGCTCTTCACCGAGCGCGGCATGCACCTGCTGCAGGTCGGCATCGAGATCGAATACCCGCCGCACGCGTCGCACGATGTCCGGTATCAGCCGCGGATCGACCGCACCCAACTGCAGGCGCAGTTCCGGCCGCTTCGGATCAGCCGTCACCCGCAGCAGGGTGGGTCGTTCAGGCGTGCCGAGCACGCGCTGGTAGCTGTCGTCGCCGATCAGTTCGATGCCCGGCAGGCTGCGCTTGCGCAGGAACGCCAGCATGCGCGGAAAATCCAGCGGAGGCCGGTAGCCCAAGCGCAGCACCAGGCCACCGTCATCGGTGGCCAGCGGGACGTGCTGGCGGCGCAGCGTGGTCGGCGCCATCCCGCAGCCCTGCAGGAAGGCGGTGTTGAAGCGGCGCAGGCTGTTGTAGCCCGCCGCGAGCGCAACGTCGGTGACCGGCAGGGTGGTTTCGGTCAGCAGCTGCTTGGCCAGCAGCAGGCGGTGGGTGGCGTGGATCTGGCCGGGCGTGGCGCCCAGGTGCTCCACGAACAGGCGCTGCAGCTGGCGTGCGCTGAGGCCGATCTTCGCAGCCAGGCCGGCAACCGGCTGCTCCTGCAGGAAGCCGCCGTGGATCAACGCCAGCGCCCGCTGCACGGCCTGGCCGGCCAGCGCCTGCTGTGCCTGCGGCGCCAGTTCGGGACGGCAGCGCAGGCAGGGCCGGTAACCGGCGGCAGTGGCTGCGGCCGCGCTCGGGAAATAGGTGATGTTGCGCGGCTTCGGCGGCGGCGCCGGGCAGACGGGCCGGCAGTAGATGCCGGTGCTGCGCACGGCGGTGAAGAACACGCCATCAAAGCGCGCGTCACGGGCGAGGCGGGCACGGTCGCAGGCAGCGGTGTCGAGGACGAGGGCGGTGTTCATGCGCCCAGTCTAGGCCGCTCATGTGGCGGATACTCGCCGGATTCGGACATGGATGCAGCGGGTCGCGATCCGGGGTCAGAACCGGTTCAGTGCCACGTGCTGAATGCGCGCGCCGGGCAGGTAGACTGTGATCCTTGTTCCTGCGAAATCCGGTTGCCCGATGTCCGCCTTGATCCGCTGGTTGCCCCTGTTGTGCCTGGCCCTTGCGGGCTGCAGCCAGTTGGAGAATCCGGGCAACGTGACTGCGGCTGACAAGGCGGCACGGGCGCCGGCCAGCGATGGCGACAACATGGTGTCGATCAACGCCGCCGACGCCCCACCACCGCCGCCCCCGCCGCGCAGCCGCGCGGATCGGCCGTGGCCGCAGGCGCAGCTGGAGAACGGCCGGGCCTGGGTCAGCTGCAGCACCGATTACGCGGCCGAAGGCGGCGACGGCCTGGAGCTGGAAGGACTGCAGCGCGAGCAGATCAGCCAGGCGCTGCAGCCGTGCGCCGAACGGGGCCTGCTGCGGGTGCGCTACAGCGGCAAGATCAATCCCGGGTTCGCCGAAATGATGTGGCGCCTGGCCGTGGTGGCCGACGCGCTGCAGATCCACAAGCGCATCCTCGATCTCGACTCCAGTGGTGGCCAGGTCGAGTCGGCGATCATTGCCGGCGACAGCATCGGCGAATCGGGCTGGACCATCTGGGTGCGCGAAGGATCGATCTGCCACAGCGCCTGCGTGTTCGTGCTCGCGGCCGGCGACAACCGCCTGCTGACCGGCAAGGTCGGCATCCACCGCATGATGCGCATCAGCTCCAAGGCGACCTCGCGCGCCGAGCTCAACCGCGAGCTGCACGAGGTCTACGACAACGTGAAGGATTATCTGCAGCGCAACGGTGTGGCGGTGGGCGTTGCTGATCTGATGATGACCGTGCCCAACCGCAGCCTGCGCCTGCTGACCCCCGAGGAACTGCGGCAGTTCGGCCTGGATGGCACCAATGCGGTGCAGGACGACCTGGAACGGATCAAGCAGATGCGCGCGTGTGGCGACGATTTCGTGCAGCGCAAGGACGCGTTCCTGATCGCCTTCGACCAGCAGTGCAAGCGCGACGGTGCGGACATGGAATCGATCAACAGCTGCGGCCAGTCGCTCAAGCAGCGGTTCGGTTTCCCCGATCCGGTCTGCCCCGAGGAGAGCCCGCTGTCGGAGATCGACGTGGCCACGCTGCCACCGTCTCCTCCGCCGCAGGTTCCGGTGGCGGAACAGCCGGCAGTGGAGACGGAGACCCAGGCCTCACAGGCCGATGCCGAAGCAACCCAGGGCAGCGTGCCGCTGCGCTGACAAACGCCTCACCCGGCTGGCGTAGACTGCGGTTCCTTCCGATGAACCGGTGGTGTCCATGAAGCGCGCGCTCCTGCTGCTGTCCCTGTTGCCGCTTGCTGCATTCGCCCAGGTGCCCGCGCCCGCCACGCCGGCTCCGGCGCCGGCGCGCCCGGCGCCGAGTGCGCCGGCCGCCGCGCCACCGGCGACAGCGGCACGGCCGCCCGCACCGGCCCTCAGCCCGGCACAGCAGGCGCAGGTGCAGAAGCAGGACGCGGAGATGGGGGCGGCCGCACTGAGGGCCGCGCAGATGGTCGACGCCAACCGCGCGGGCGAGTTGTGGGATGGCGCATCAGCCGTAGCGCGGCGCGCGGTGACCAAGCCGGCCTTCATCAGCCAGCTGACCGCCGACCGCACCCGCCTGGGTGCCTTGAGTGGTCGCGGCCAACCGTCCATTACCCGGGTGAAGTACGCGGCCGGCGCCGCCGTACCCGAAGGCCTGTACATCAATGTCAGCTTCCCGACCCGCTTCGCCAACAGTGCGCAGCCCGTGCGCGAACTGGTCTCGTTCCGCTTCGATGAGGACCAGGTCTGGCGCCTGGCCGGTTACAGCCTGCGCGCACCCGGGCCCTGAAGGAGAACAGCATGGCGGCCGAACTGACACTGCTGGCGTGGTCGACGCTGCTGGGGTTTGTCTACATCTTCGCCACCTCCACGGTGGTGACCCGCGAGCGGGGCATGAAGTGGAACGCGTCGGCACGCGACGAACAGGGCCGGCCACTCAGCCCGCTGGCAGGGCGGCTGCAACGGGCCCAGTCCAACTTCCTTGAGACGTTCCCGTTCTTCGCCGCCGCCGCGATCGCGGTGGTGGTGGCCGGTCGCAGCAGCGACACCACGGTACTGGCCGCGCAGGCGTACTTCTGGGCACGGGTGGTCTACCTGCCGCTGTACGCCGCGGGTGTGCCCTACGTGCGCAGCCTGGTGTGGCTGGTGTCGCTGCTGTCGATCCTGGCGCTGGTGTTCGCACTGCTGTGAGCCGGGCCTGATCCAGATCAAGGCCGGTCAGCTGCGCGGCGCTATGCTGGCTGCGACTGGATCGATGGTGGGAGGCGCGCATGCGCAGGATGGACGTGGTGGTGGTTGGCGCGGGGCCGGCAGGACTGTGCTTCGCACGTGCGCTGGCCGGCAGCGGGCTGCAGATCGGGCTGATCGAAGCGCAGCCACGCCAGGCGCTCGCCGAAGCGGCGTTCGACGGCCGCGAGATCGCGCTGACCCACGCGTCGCGGCAGAGCCTGGAGCAGCTGGGGCTGTGGGCACGGCTGCCGGAGGCCGAGATTTCCGAACTGCGCGATGCCAAGGTGATGAACGGCGGCTCGCCGTTCGCACTGACCTTCGCCAGCAGCCAGGTCGATGGTCAGCCGCTGGGTTGGCTGGTGCCCAATCATCTGATCCGCCGTGCGGCGTGGGACGCGGTGCAGCGCCAGGACGGCCTGGAACTGTTCGACGGGCGCAAGGTGCAGGGCGTGCAGGCCGATGCGCAGGGCCATGTGGTCACGCTGGATGATGGCAGCAGGCTGCACGCGCGGTTGCTGGTGGCCGCGGACAGCCGTTTCTCCGCAACCCGGCGCATGCTCGGCATCGGTGCGCAGATGCGCGACTTCGGCAAGTCGATGCTGGTGTGCCGCATGCGCGTCGAACGCGACCATCACCACACCGCGTGGGAGTGGTTCGGCTACGGTCGTACGATGGCGCTGCTGCCGCTCAACGAAGGCCAGGCATCTGCGGTGATCACGCTGCCCCCGCGGCGGATCGAGGATCTGCTGGCGATGGATGAGGTAGCCTTCGGTGAGGCCGTCAGCGGCTTCTTCGAGCATCGGCTGGGGGGCATGCAGCCGGTCGCCACGCCGCAGGCCTATCCGTTGGTGGGTGTCTATGCACACCATTTCGCAGGCGAGCGCTCGGCGCTGATCGGCGACGCTGCGGTGGGCATGCACCCGGTCACCGCCCATGGCTTCAACCTGGGCCTGGCCAGTGCCCAGCGCCTGGCGCGGGGCATCGCCGGCCAGCAGCGCCGCGGTGCGGACATCGCCGCGGCCGGCATGCTGGCCGGCTACCAGCGTGGCCATCGGATGGCGGCGCGACCGCTGTACGAGGCGACCAATGCGATCGCCAGCCTGTACACCGATGATCGGCGCCCGGCGCGGCTGCTGCGGGCAGCGGGCCTGCGTGTCGCCCAGGGCGTGGCACCGTTCAGGCAGCTGATCGCCTCGCACCTGACCCAGCGCGTGGCCTGAACAGGGTCAGATCAGCCGGCCGCCAGCACCCGGATCTGGCTGTCGGCGAATTCGACCACCTGGCCTGCGCGGATCTTGCAGGCCTTGCGCAGTTCAACTTCGCCGTCGACCCGCACCTGGCCCTCGCTGATGACCATCTTGGCCTCGCCGCCACTGGTGACCAGGTCGGCCAGCTTGAGCAACTGCTTGAGTTCGACGTAGTCACCGTCGAGGTCGAATTCGAGAATCTGCATGGAGCGGGGTTCCTGGGAAGGGGCGCAGGCCAGCGGCCGGGCCGGGAAGAGGGCGCGTATTGTGCGCCAGCACGGGGCCTGACGGCACGCGAAGGGGAAAGCTGTACGCCTCGTTCAGGATCAATGCGGTATCATTCCGCTCTGAGCGAGTGAAATCTCCTCCGACCGAGCAGCGCCAGGGCACGCGATAAGAAGGGCGCCCAAAGCGCGGACCATCACCTTTTTTATCGCACTGCCAGGAAGACGGCAGTGTCTTCGGAGTTCCCCATGTCCCAAGATTCCCAAGCGCAGCTGCAGTTCGCGCAGCTCGGCCTGTCCGAGCCCGTGATGCAGGCGGTCACCGCCATCGGCTACGAAACCCCGTCGCCGATCCAGGCCGCCACCATCCCGGCGATGCTGGAAGGCCGCGACGTGCTGGGCCAGGCGCAGACCGGTACCGGCAAGACCGCCGCTTTCGCACTGCCCGTACTGTCCAACATCGACCTGCAGCAGATCAAGCCCCAGGCGCTGGTCCTTGCGCCGACCCGCGAACTGGCCATCCAGGTCGCCGAAGCGTTCCAGTCCTATTCGTCGAAGATCCCGGGCTTCCGCGTGCTGCCGGTGTACGGCGGCCAGCCGTATGGCCAGCAGCTGTCGGCCCTGCGCCGCGGCGTGCACATCGTGGTCGGTACCCCCGGCCGCGTGATCGACCATCTGGACCGCAGCACCCTGGACCTGTCCGAGCTGAAGACCCTGGTGCTGGACGAAGCCGATGAAATGCTGCGCATGGGCTTCATCGACGACGTCGAAGCCGTGCTGAAGAAGCTGCCGGAGCAGCGCCAGGTGGCCCTGTTCTCGGCCACCATGCCGCCGCAGATCCGCCGCATCGCGCAGACCTACCTGCAGGACCCGGTCGAGGTCACCATCGCGGCCAAGACCACCACCTCGGCCAACATCCGCCAGCGCTACTGGTGGGTGAGCGGCATGCACAAGCTGGACGCGCTGACCCGCATCCTGGAAGTCGAGCCGTTCGACGCGATGATCATCTTCGCGCGTACCAAGGCCGGTACCGAAGAACTGGCCAGCAAGCTGCAGGCCCGGGGCCTGGCCGCTGCCGCCATCAATGGCGACATGCAGCAGGCCCAGCGTGAGCGCACCATCGCCATGCTGAAGGAAGGCAAGCTGGACATCCTGGTGGCCACCGACGTTGCCGCCCGCGGCCTGGACGTCGAGCGCATCAGCCACGTGCTGAACTACGACATTCCGTACGACACCGAAAGCTACGTGCACCGCATTGGCCGTACCGGTCGTGCCGGCCGCAGCGGCGAGGCGATCCTGTTCGCGACCCCGCGCGAGAAGGGCATGCTGCGCCAGATCGAGCGCGCCACCCGCCAGCCGATCGAAGAGATGCAGCTGCCGAGCGTGGAAGCGGTCAACGATACCCGCATCAACAAGTTCACCTCGCGCATCAGCGAAACGCTCGGCGCCGGCGGCCTGGACTTCTACCGCCAGCTTCTGGAGCGCTTCGAGAACGAGCAGAACGTGCCGCCCATCGAAATTGCTGCCGCGCTGGCGAAGATGCTGCAGGGCGACACCCCGTTCCTGCTGCAGCCGCCGGTGCGTGCCCCGCGGGAAGAGCGTGCGCCGCGCGAGCGCTTCGACCGGGGCGACCGTCCGGAGCGTGGCGATCGCTTCGACCGCAACGAACGTGGCCCGCGCTTCGAGCGTGGTCCCCGCCGTGACGACGCCGAGGGGGGGGGCGAGCAGCGTCCGCGCCGCGAGGTTCCGCCGCGCGGTGCGCCGGAGCAGGGCATGGAGACCTACCGCATCTCGGTCGGTCACCAGCATGGCGTGAAGCCGGCGAACATCGTCGGCGCCATCGCCAACGAAGCCGGCCTGGAAAGCCGTTACATCGGCCGCATCGACATCCACGACGACTTCTCGCTGCTGGACCTGCCGGCGCAGATGCCGCAGGACGTGCTGACCCACCTGCAGAAGGTGTGGGTGTCCGGCCAGCAGCTGCAGATGCGTCCGCTGGCTGCCGGTGAAGAGATCAATCCGGCACCGCGTCCGTTCAAGCCGCGCTTCGACAAGCGGGGTCCGGGTGGCCCGGGTGGCCCGCGTCGTGGCGGCCCAGGTGGCCCGGGTGGTCCGGGTGGCGACCGTGACGGCCGTCCGCCGCGTCGTGATGGCTTCAAGCCGCGCGGCCCGCGCAGCTACTGAGCCAGACCTGCCGTGATCGACAACGCCAGCCCCCGGGCTGGCGTTGCTCGTTTGTGGACCCCGGTTTCGCACCGCCCACACATTCAGGGTCATAGGCTGGGCCGGTTCGAAGGGAGGTTGTCACCGCAGCACATTCGGGGGGATCCGGGATGGGTAGGAGTGGCACGGACATTCACAGCCGCCGGGTACCCATGTCCCGTGGGCTGGGGCTGAGGTTTGCGCTGTTGACGGGCATGGCGATCGGGCTGGTCGCATTGTCGGCGCTGATCCAGGAACTGCAGGCGGCTTCGACGGCGTGGATCGCCGGCCAGGGCTATTGGTCGCGTGGCCAGCAGGACGCCACGGCCGCTCTCAGCCGCTACCTGGCGCGGGGGGATGCCCGCGATCTGGAAGACGCCCGCCAGGCCCTGCGCGTGCCGATGGGGGACCTGCAGGGACGCCTGGCGCTGGAGCAGCCGAGACCGGATATCGAGCGTGCCCGACAGGGCTTCCTGCAGGGCGGCAACGCGCGTGCCGATGTGCCGCGGCTGATCTTTTCATTCCGTCACGCCCGTGACCTCGGCGCCTTCCGTGAAGCGACCGCCCTCTGGCGGGCGACCGACGGCGACCTGATGGCCGTGCATCGGCTGGTCGATGAACTGCAGCATCGTCATGCCGACGGTCCACTGCCGGTCGCCGCGCGCGACCGGTACCTGCAGCAGCTCCGTGATCTCGACCGGCGGCTGCAGGTGCAGGCGCAGGCGTTTTCGCAGGCACTGCTGCGGATGGCTGCCGCGGTAAGGATGGCGACCCTGGTTGTCGGCGGCCTGTCGGTGCTGGCGATCAGCCTGATGGCCGTCGCCTTGGCGCGACGGGTCGGCAAGGATCTGACGGAGCATGAAAGCCGCTTCCGCGCAGCCTTCTACCAGGCCAATGTCGGCATGCTGAAGCTTGATGCCGGCGGCCGGGTGCTGGAAGCCAACCAGGCGATGGCGGACATCCTCGACCATCGCCGTGACGCGCTGTTGCAGATGTCGCTGGGTGACCTGCTGATGGAAGGAGAGCTGGTCATCGACGGTGTTGGCCGGATCGACTGGGAGCGGCAGCTGCGGCCGAGCGAGCTGCGCTTCCGCCGTCGCGACGGCAGCCTGGTATGGGGGCGCTGGAGCGGTACCGGCGTGCGCAACACCGGTGGCGGACTGTCGGTGTTCGCGATTGTCGAGGATGTAAGCCAGAACCATGCGCTGGCCCGCGAGATCGAACACCACGCCAGCCACGATCCGCTGACGGGCCTTATCAACCGGCGCGAGATCGAGCGCCTGCTCGAGCGTGCACTGCTGCAGGTGCGCAGCGAGGGGGGCACGCATGCGTTGTGCTACATCAACCTGGACCATTTCAAGCTGGTCAATGACAGCTTCGGCCATGCCGCTGGCGACCAGATGCTGCGCGGTTTCGCCGACTATCTGGTCGCCGCCGTGCGCGAGGGCGACTGGGTTGGCCGGTTGGGCGCCGACGAATTCGCGGTGTTCCTCGCCCATGCGGGCCAGGATGAGGCCAAGCGCGTGCTGCAGCGGGTGATCCGCAATCTTGGCCAGGCCACGTTCCCGATCAGCGAAGGCAGCCTGCAGCTGAGCTGCAGCATCGGCGTGGTCGAGGTCAGCCAGGAGGCACCCGATGTCAACTGGCTGATGAGCGCAGCCGACAGTGCCTGTTACGCAGCCAAGCAGGCCGGTCGCAATCGCGTGCACTGTTTCAACGAGGACCGCATGGCGCTGGACGAACGGCGGCTGGAGGCCGAGCGCCTGCAGGGCGTGAGCCGGGCGATGGCCGAAAATCGCATGCTGCTGTACGCGCAGCGCATCGCCCGGGTGGGTGACCCGGGCTATCTGCACTACGAGGTGCTGGTACGCATGCGCGACAGCGACGGCACGCTGCATCTGCCCGGCCAGTTCATGCCGGCCGTGGAGCGCTACGGCATGGCGGTGACATTGGACCGGCATGTGCTCGGCCTGCTGTTCCGGCACCTGCAGGTATGCCCGGCGCATGTGCGCCAGCTCGGCCTGTGCAACGTCAACGTGTCCGCACAGTCGATCGCCGAACCCAGCTTCCTGGCCTTCGTCTGCGACCTGCTGGAGCGCAACCGCGTACTGGCGTCCAAGCTCTGCTTCGAGATCACCGAGACGGCCGCGATCAGCAATCTGAGCCAGGCGCGGGCGTTCATCGATGCGGTGAAGGCGCGTGGCTGCCGGCTGGCGCTGGACGATTTCGGCTCGGGTCTGTCCTCGTTCGGGTACCTGCGCCAGCTGCCGGCCGACATGCTGAAGATCGACGGCGCATTCGTGCGCGACATGGATGTCGATCCGGTCAGCCATGCGACCGTGCGCGCGATCACCGAACTGGGCCGCGAACTGCAGATGGAGGTCGTGGCCGAGTGGGTGGAGAGCAGCGAGGTGGCGGGGGCGCTGACCCGGCTGGGCGTGCAGGGGCTGCAGGGCTATGCGATCGAGCGGCCGCAGCCGCTGGAGCGGATGACCCTGACCGACCTGCGGCCGGTCAGGCTGAAGGCGGTGAAGGGCCCGCCGGCCGCAGGCTGAACGCTGGTCCGCGACGATTGTCTACACCTGCATGCCACGGACGGCTGCGATAATGCACGCCAGGGGCGACGCGCAGTGGGCGCGGGCGTAAGCAGAACAGGATGTGGCGTGGTCGTCAGGCAGTGGCAGTACGGAACTGGGGTGGTGCTGGTCGTGCTGCTGGTGTGGTTGGCAATGCCGTGGCCTGCGCAGGCCGGTGCGGCGATGCACGGTCCCGACTACCTGCTGGTGGGCGTTGCCACCGCCGAGCCTACGCCCCATCGCGCCTGTACTGCGCAGATGCTGGCCGGGCCACGCCAGCAGGTGCGGGTGCCGGCGCCGCCGGCGGGCTGGTCGGGCGAACCCCAGGCGCTGGATGTGTTCAATGTGTTCGCGGGCGAGGTCCAGGTACGGCACGGCGACCGGGAGATCTGCGGCGACATGCATGATGCGCGTACCCGCGACTCGCGTTTCCGTGCCGGCGTGGGCCTGGTTGCGGTGCCGCCGGCCGGCAGTCACGAGCCATTCCTGGTCTCGTGGCAGACGCCGCTGAAGGATCGTTGGGTACCGACGCTACGGCTCGGCGCACCCAGCCCGGTGCAGCAGAACGACACTGCGCGGCTGCTGGTCCGCGCGGCCTGCATCGCGGTGGCGCTGGCCTTGGCGCTGTCGGCGCTGATGGCCTATCTGACCACCCGTGATCGCAGCTTCCTGGTGTACATCGCGGGTACCGGCGTGCTGGTGCTGTGGCAGGCCATCCTCGGGGGCCTCAGCGGTTATCCGGAGCCGTGGCTGCCGGTCGGCACGCGTGGCGCCTGGTGGCTGCTGGCGCTGACGGCAGCAAGCCAGGCACTGGTGCTGCCTGCCCTGTGGTGGCTGAACGGTGGCGACCGGTTGTGGCCAAAGTCACGCCTGCTCCAGCAGATGGTCCTGTGCGCCCTGCTGGGCGTAGCCGCGCTGGTGCCGTGGCTGCGCTGGGATCAGCTCGGATGGGTCGCGCAGGGGCTGCAGGTGACCTACCTGGCCGGCTGCGGCGTCTCCCTGCTGATGGGGATAGGGGCGCGGTGGCGTGGCGACCGCTGGGCACTGGCTGGATTGGCGGCGCTGGCGCCGATGCTGGTGCTGATCGGCGCCGACGCCTGCGCTGCGGAGTGGCTGCTGGAGTACCGGGTGGAGGCGCTGCAGCTGGCGATCACCTGGCTGCTGATGATGGCGGCCTACGCCCTGAACCTGCGGCTGGGACGCCTGCGCCAGCAGCGTGACGAGATGCGCCAGCTGGCCGAGACCGACGGCCTGACCGGGCTGCCCAACCGCCGCGCCGGCCTGCGCGAGCTCGGCCATCATCTGGAACGGGTGGATCGTGAGCGTGGCCCGATGGTGATCGGCTTCCTCGACATTGATCTGTTCAAGGACATCAACGACCGCCACGGGCATGAGGTGGGTGACCAGGTACTGGTCGCCGTGGCCCGTGCGCTGCGGGCCGCCGTGCGCAGCCAGGACCAGGTGGTGCGGATGGGCGGCGAGGAGTTCCTGCTGCTGATGCCGGGCATGCCGCGCGAGGCGGCGGCGGCGCGGCTGGATCGCCTGCGCCAGCGCATCACCGAGGCCTGCCAGGCCCTGCAGGTGCCGGGGCTGGAGGTGACCGCCAGCATCGGCCTGGCCCAGTGGCGGCCGGGCGAGGACGACCTGGCCGCGCTGCTGCGGCGGGCCGACCATGCCATGTACGTGGCCAAGCGCGCGGGCCGCAACCGGGTGTTCGACGGCGAAGAACTGGATCCACCCGCACCGGCATGAACCTGACAGGGCGGTGATGCCGGATAATAGGGCGATGACCACCCGACTCAACAAACATATCGCCGATACCGGCTTCTGCTCCCGTCGCGAGGCCGACCGCCTGATCGCCGCCCGCCGGGTCACCGTCAACGGCCATCCGGCCGGCACCGGTGCCGTGGTCGGCGAGGGCGACCAGGTGCTGGTCGACGGCCAGCCGCTGCGTGCCCGTACCGCACGCAAGCCGGGGGCGCGCCGCCACGTCTACATCGCGCTGAACAAGCCGGTCGGCGTTACCTGCACCACCGAAAGCTCGGTGAAGGGCAACATCGTCGACTTCGTCGGCCACGAGCAGCGCATCTTCCCGATCGGCCGCCTGGACAAGGAGTCGGAAGGACTGATCCTGATGACCAGCAATGGCGACATCGTCAACCAGATCCTGCGTGCCGAGAATGGCCACCAGAAGGAGTATCTGGTGGCGGTGAACAAGCCGGTCACCGACGAGTTCCTGCGCGGCATGGCCCGTGGTGTGCGCATCCACAACCAGATGACCCTGCCTTGCCGCACCTCGCGCATCGCCAAATTCGGGTTCCGCATCACCCTGGAGCAGGGCCTGAACCGGCAGATCCGCCTGATGGCGGCGGAATTCGGTTACCGCGTCACCCAGCTGCGCCGCGTCCGCATCGACAACATCAAGATCGGTGCGCTGAAGCCGGGCCAGTGGCGCAACCTGACCGAGCAGGAACTGCACGGCCTGCTGCCGCAGCAGCAGGACTGGTGAACGACAGCGGTCGGACGTCGGCCCGGCCGCGCATCGGATAGACTCCGCCGAGACCTGCCGGAACATGACGCTGCATGATCAAGCCCGACAAGCCCGCCAATGAAGCGCTTCGCCTGGAAGCGCTGTACCGCTATCGCATCCTTGATTCGGAACGCGAGAGATCGTTCGACGATCTGGTGGTGATCGCCAAGGCGGTCTGCGGCACGTCGATGGCGGCCGTCACGCTGATCGACGTTGAGCGGCAATGGTTCAAGTCGATCCAGGGCATCGATGCCGCCGAGACCCTGCGCAGCGAATCGATGTGCGGCCATGCGATCCTGCAGCCGCAGGAGGTGATGGTGGTCGAGGACGCACTGCAGGACGTGCGTTTCCATGACAATCCGGTGGTGGTGGGCGATCCGCACATCCGCTTCTACGCCGGCGCACCGCTGATCAGCTCCGACGGACTGCCGCTGGGGACGCTGTGCGTGTTCGATGCGCGCCCGCAGCATCTGGAACGGGCCAAGGCCGAGGCACTCAGTGCGCTGTCACGGCAGGTGATGCTGGTGATGGAGCTGCGCCGTTTTGCGCTGGACATCCAGAAGCACATGCTGGAACGCGACGACTACGAACGCCTGTTGTCCGAGTATCACGATGTGCTGCTGGCACAGAACGCGGATCTGGCCGAACAGAGCCGCACCGATGCACTGACCGGGCTTCCGAACCGGCGGGCGATGGCGGTCGCGCTGGAAGAGTCCGTCGCCGATGCCGATGGCCAGCCACGACAGGTCTGCGTGGCATTGCTGGACATCGACCACTTCAAGAGCATCAATGATTTCCACGGGCATGCGACCGGTGACCGTGTGCTGGCCGAACTGGGGGCATTGCTGCGCGCGCATTTCGCCGGCGGCGGAACGGCGGCGCGGTATGGCGGCGAGGAATTCGTGGCGGTGATGCCGGACACGGATCTCCACGCGGCAGGCGTGCAGTGCGAGTTCCTGCGCATGGCCGTGGGCAACCTGCCGCTCGGCTTTCCGGTCACGGTCAGCATCGGCGTGGCCATGCATCGCGCCGGCGACAGTGTCGACCAGACCCTGGCCCGTGCCGACGCGGCGCTGTACCGGGCCAAGGGCAACGGACGCAACCGCGTGGAGTTCGCGGACTGAGCCGGCCGTCCGCAACCGGCGGCCCCATCGCTGCATGGCGCCGGGTCGCAGCGGGTGCGAACGCTCCGGGTCACCATGGTTGCCTTGTTTCCAAGGATGACCACCATGCTGCAGACCCTGGCCGTCGCCAATTATCGCTCGCTGCATACGCTGGTGCTGCCGTTGCAGCAGCTGAACGTGATCACCGGCGACAACGGCAGCGGCAAGTCCAGCCTGTATCGGGCGCTGCGCCTGCTGGCTGAAACCGCCCAGGGCGGGGTGGCCTCAGCGCTGGCGCGCGAGGGTGGGCTGGGCTCGGCGCTGTGGGCAGGGCCCGGCAGGATCGACCGCCGGGTAGCTGCAGGCGAGATTCCGCTGCAGGGAGGGCCGCGACAGGAGCCGGTAGGCCTCAGACTGGGTTTCACCACCGATGACTACGGCTACGCCATCGACCTCGGTTACCCGCCGCCCAGCCTGTCGGCATTCGCCCTGGACCCGCAGATCAAGGCCGAAGCAATCTGGGCCGGTCCCTTCCTGCGCACAGCCAGTCAGCTGGTGGATCGCCGGGGCGGGATGGTGCGGCAGCGCCATGCACGTGGCTGGGATGTGCTGGACGACCGGTTGTCGCTGTTCGACAGCCTGTTCACCCAGGTAGCTGATCCGCAGCGCATGCCGGAGACCTTCGCCCTGCGCGAGTACATCCGGCGCTGGCGCTTCTACGATCACTTCCGCAGCGATGCCGATGCCCCGGCACGGCAGCCGGCGATGGCCACGCGTACCCCGGTGCTGCACCACGATGGCCGCGATCTGGCCGCAGCGTGGGTGACCATCCTGGAAAACGGTGACCCGGTCGCGCTGGCTCGCACGGTGGACGATGCCTTCCCCGGGGCTTCGGTGGGATTCGAGGTGCTGGATGGACGGATGGTGCTGCGGTTCCACCAGCCCGGCCTGCTGCGGCCGCTGTCGATGGCCGAACTGTCCGACGGCACGCTGCGTTTCCTGCTGCTGGCTGCTGCCCTGCATACGCCGCGGCCGCCGCCGCTGATGGTGCTCAACGAACCGGAAACCAGCCTGCATCCTGACCTGCTGCCTGCGTTGGCGCGGCTGATCGTGGCGGCCAGTTCACGCAGCCAGGTGTGGGTGGTGTCGCACGCCAGCCGCCTGATCGCCGCTCTGGAGCAGGCGCCCGCATGCCATTCCGTGCATCTGCACAAGGAACACGGCCGCACGCTGCTGAGCGGACAGGGCGTGCTGGACGCGCCGGCATGGCACTGGCCGCGGCGTTGACGTGCCCGCTCAATCGGCGATGTTGCGGGCCTCCGCGGTGCCGAGGATTTCCGGATGCTGCAACGGCTTGCGGCGGTTCAGCAGCGGATGCAGGAAGACCGCACCGACGATGATCGCCACGCCCAGGTAGAACCAGGGAGTGACTTCGTGCTGCTCGCGCAGCAGCAGTACCGCCAGCAGCACCGCATACACCGGTTCCAGGTTGGTCACCAGCTGCACGGTGTAGGCGCTGAGGTGGCGCAGCGCGACCAGGGCGAGGGCGAACGGCAGCAGGGTGCAGATACCCGCCAGTACCAGCAGCAGGATGCCGTCGTGCAGGTCCGGCACCACCCACAGCGGGCTGGCCAGGGCCGGCAGCAGGTAGGGCATCAGCGGCGCAAGCAGGGTCAGGGTCAGGGTGCCGGCCCCCAGTTCAAGCGCAGTCACCGTCAACGGATCGGCGTGGCTGACCATGCGCTTGTTGAGCGAGCCGAACACCGCCACCAGCAGTGCAGACAGCGCGCCAACCAGAACCCCCAGCCGCATGCCATCCGGCACGCCCCCCACCACCAGCGCCACGCCCGGCAGAACTGCCAATCCGAAGGCCAGTTCGCGCAGCTGGAACGGACGCTTGGCCACCCACGGCTCGATGATCGAGGTGAACACCGGTGCCAGCGCGATGCAGGTCGCCGCCACCGAGGCATTGGCCAGTTTCACCGCACCATAGAACGTCAGCCAGTGCAGGGCGACCAGCGCACCGATGCCGGCGTATCCGGCCACCACCCGCAACGGCAGCGTGCGCAGGCCGCGCCACACCCGTGGCAGCAGTGCCAGCATCGCCGTCACCAGCAGCATGCGCCACCACACCAGCGGCAGCGCCGGCAAGGTGATCAGCTTGCCCAGGATGGCCGTGACGCCCCACAACAGGACACAGAAGTGGATCTGCCAAAGTGCTTTGCGGGTGTCGGGCGTGCTCATCCGCCTATTGTGCGGCAAGGCGGTGACCGCTGGGCGTCGGCAGCTCGATCCTGGCCGCGTTTACCGCCCCTGAGACCCGAGCAGGTCGTCCAGCCGCCGCTGCAGGGCCATCGCCGCGGCCGGATTGCGTGCCTTGCCGGCACCGATGCAGAGCAGGTACACCTCTCGTGGCGTCGATGGGGCGGATTCGGCAAGGCATGGCAGGTCGTCGACCGGCTCGCCGACGGCCCAGCGCCGGGCGCGTTCGGCCCAGCGCTGCTGCGTGGCGGCAGGCAGCCCCTGCAGCAGACGGGCCTGGCTGCGCTTGATGCGCGCGTAGACGAAGCTGGCGGTGACGTCGCCGTGCAGCGGGGCTTCGTCGCTGTCTTCGATGACCAACGCCACCCCATGCCTGCGCGCGGCAGTGACCAGGGGCGCGCCGTGCACCTGCGGATTGCGGATTTCAACAGCGTGCTGCAGCGCCAGGCCATCGAGCTGCTTCGGCAGCTGGGCCATCAGCGCGTCCAGTGCCCGGGCATCGGCAGGGTGGCGGGGATCGAACTGCCACAGCAGCGGCCCGAGGCGGTCGCCCAGGGCGATCGCTGCCTGCAGGAACGGCGCGGCGGCCTCCACGGTGCCGGACAGGTCGCGACGCTGCACCAGATAGCGGGGTGCCTTCAGGGAGAAGCGGAAGCCGGCCGGAGTCTGCGACGCCCACTGCGCGCACTGGGCCGGGGTCGGGGTGCGATAGAAGGTGCCGTTGATCTCGATGCAGCGCAGGGCACGGCTGGCGTGCGCCAGTTCCTCCCGCTGCGGCAGGCCGGGCGGATAGAACATGCCGCCGCGCCATTCCGGGAACACCCAGCCGCCGATGCCGCAGCGGATGGGGGCGGGTGCCGGCGCGGTCACTGGCGGTGGTCCGCGCGCCAGGGATCGTAGCTGCCGAACCACCACACGTAGCCTTCCGGATCGGCACAGGCGTAGCCACGGCCGCCATACGCCTGGTCGGCAATGTCGATCACGATGCGCGCGCCGGCCGCCTTGGCCCGCGCATAGTGCGCGTCGGCGTCGCTGACGATCACGCAGGCGCTCTGGGTCTGGCGGCCCCCTGTTTCGTCAGGCATCACCGCCAGCTTCGACCACGCGCTGTCGTTGCTGGTCGAACCCAGCATGATCATGCCGTGCCCGAACACCAGCTGCGCGTGGAACACCACGTCGCCATCGGCGTACACCGCCTGCTCCTGGAAGCCGAACGCGCGCTGCAGCCAGTCGATCGCCGCCAGCGCGTCGCGGTAGCGCAGGCACGGAATGATGGTGGATCCACTGCTTGATCGGCCGTTCTCGTCCATGGCACCCCTCCTATGGCACAGGGCACGATGCGCCGGCGACCGTTACCATCCCGCGAAACCCCGGTGATGGCCTGCACATGGCCGCGACCCCTGCTCGGAGATGGTTCTGGATGAATACCTGGATTGGAGGAGCCGTGCTGCTGGCCTGCACGACCATGGCGAATGCTGCAACGCCCCCGCAGCTGCAGGATCTGGATGCGACCGTCGAGCGCGTGCGTGCGCAGTTCGACGTGCCGGGCATCGCCGTTGCCGTGGTCAAGGACGGCAAGGTGGTGCTGGAACGCGGCTGGGGCGTGCGTGAGCAGGGCAGGCCGGATCCTGTGCAGGCCGATACCCTGTTCGCGATCGCCTCCAATACCAAAGCGTTCACCGCCACCTCGCTGAACCTGCTGGCCGAGGACGGCAAGCTGAAGATGGACGACAAGGTGATTGACCACCTGCCGTCGTTCCGCATGTCCGATCCGTTCGTGACCGGGCAGATGACGATCCGTGACCTGCTCTCGCATCGCAGCGGCCTCAGCCTGGGCGCGGGCGACCTGCTGTTCTGGCCGGCCACCGCCTACAGCAATGCCGAAGTGGTGGAGCGGCTGGGCAAGGTGCCGTTGAAAGGGGGATTCCGCGAGAGCTATGCCTACGACAACATCCTGTACGCCGTCGCCCAGCAGGTGATCGAGCACGTTTCCGGCATGAGCTACCAGCAGTTCCTGCAGACCCGCATTTTCGACAAGGTGGGCATGGCGGGCACGCGCTACAACGCCGACCACCTGCGGCCCGGCGACAAGGCGGCCGTCGGACACGCCAAGTACGATTTCAAGGATCTGCGCACCGTCGCACCGCTGACCTGGTCGAACAATGCCGGGGCCGGCGGCATCTATTCCAGCGCGCACGACATGGCGCGCTGGATGCAGGTGCAGCTGGCCGAGGGCGCGCTGGCCGATGGCAGCCCGCTGTTCACCGCGAAGAGCCAGCAGCAGATGTGGCGCATGATCACGCCGCAGTCGATTCCGGCGCCGAGCGTGCCGGAGCTGGCAGCGGCGCGGCCGAACTTCGCCGGTTACGGCGAAGGCTGGAGCCTGAGCGATTACCGCGGGCAGAAGCTGGTCTGGCACACCGGTGGCTGGCCGGGCATGGTCTCGCGGCTGACGCTGGTGCCGGGCGAGAAGCTGGGGGTCGTGGTGCTGACCAACCAGGAAGTGGGCGCTGCGTTCAACGCGATCACGCTGAGCGTGCTCGATGCCTATCTGGGTGCGGAGAAGCACGACTGGGTGGACGCCTATGCCAAGGCCGTGGCCAAGGGCCAGGACAAGGCCGATGAGGCCTGGGCCAAGCACCAGGCAGCGCGTGTCAGGGGCAGCACTCCCTCGCTGCCGCTGGCCGGTTACACCGGCACCTTCCGCGACCGCTGGTATGGCGACATGCAGATCAGCACGGAAGGCAAGGGGCTGCGCCTGCGCTTCATGAAGACCGCGCAGCTGAGCGGCCGGCTGGAGCACTGGCAGCACGACACCTTCATCGTGCGCTGGGACGACCGTTCGCTCAATGCCGATGCCTTCGTGAACATCAGTCTCGACCCGGATGGCAAGGTGCGCGAGGTGCGCATGCAGCCGATCTCCGACCTGACCGATTTCAGCTTCGACTTCCAGGACCTGCTGTTCACCCCGGTCAACTGACGCCGCCGGGCATGGCCCGGCGCTACCGCGACGGGTAGTCAACTGACGCCGCATGATCGGTAGCGCCGGGCCATGCCCGGCGAACACGGGCCGGCGCTAACGGCACCGGGCATCGTCGGTTGGCGTACACATCCGGCATGGGATACTCCGTCGGTTGCAAGAGGCGAGGGAATGCAATGTTCCGTTGGTTTGAATCCCTGATTCCGGTGTTCCCGCCCGTGGACGGGCGCATGCCGCCGCGCAGGGTGCTGCCGTTCTACCTGCACTACCTCCGGCCGGTGTGGCCGGTGCTGTTGGCCACGCTGATCGCTGGCCTGCTGCTGGCGCTGGTGGAAGTGGCGATGTTCGATTACCTGGGCCGCATCGTCGACATGGTCGCCGAGCAGCCCGGTGCCGGCTTTTTCAAACGTCACGCCAATGAGCTGGGCTGGATGCTGTTCATCACCGTGATCGCGCGCCCGGTGCTGGTCGGCCTGCACAACCTGCTGGTCAACCAGGCCATCGTGCCAGGCCTGAGCAATCGTTCGCGCTGGTTGATGCACAACTACGTGGTACGTCAGAGCCTGAGCTTCTTCCAGAACGACTTCGCAGGCAGCGTCGCCAACCGGGTGATGCAGACCGGCACGTCGCTGCGCGAATCCGCTGTGCAGATGGTCGACTCGCTCTGGTACATCGTGGTCTATACCGGCACCGCGCTGTATCTGTTCGCACAGGCCGACTGGCGATTGATGATGCCGTTGCTGCTGTGGCTGATTGCCTATGCAGTGATCATGGTCTACTTCGTGCCGCGCGCGAAGGAGCGGGCATGGATCGCCTCGGAAGCACGCTCCAAGGCGATGGGTCGCATCGTCGATGGCTACACCAACATTCCTACGCTGAAGCTGTTCGCCCATGGCGGCCGCGAGCAGGCCTACGTGGCCGAGTCGATCCAGGAGCTGGCGGTCAAGCACCGCGCGCAGACCCGGGTGACGACCGGCATGGACCTGGCCATCGCCATCGTCAACGGCTTCCTGATCGCCGGGACCTGTGGCCTGGCACTGTGGCTGTGGAACGGTGGCCACATCACCGTCGGCGCGATCACCTTGGCGACGGGCCTGGTCATCCGCATCCACAACATGTCGGGCTGGATCATGTGGACCATCAACGGCATCTTCGAGGACATCGGTACGGTGCAGGACGGCATCACCACCATCGCCCAGCCGCTCACCGTGCAGGACCGTGAGGACGCCGTGCCGCTGCAGGTCACCCAGGGCGGCGTGCACTTCCAGGATGTCCATTTCCACTACGGCAAGAAGGGCGGCGTGATCGCCGGCCTTGACCTGGTGGTGAAGCCGGGCGAGAAGATCGGCCTGGTCGGGCCCTCCGGTGCCGGCAAGTCGACCCTGGTCAATGTGCTGCTGCGGCTGTATGACCTGGAAAGCGGCCGCATCCTGATCGACGGCCAGGACATCGCGCATGTCACACAGGAGAGCCTGCGCCAACAGATCGGCGTAGTGACCCAGGACACCTCGCTGCTGCACCGCTCGATCCGCGACAACCTGCTGTACGGGCGCCCGGATGCCACCGATGATCAGTTGCGTGCTGCGGTCGCCAAGGCGCGTGCGGAAGCGTTCATCGACACGCTGGT
Organism: Stenotrophomonas sp. 112478_Sma; assembly: GCF_056479905.1. Taxonomy (NCBI): domain Bacteria; kingdom Pseudomonadati; phylum Pseudomonadota; class Gammaproteobacteria; order Lysobacterales; family Lysobacteraceae; genus Stenotrophomonas; species Stenotrophomonas sp. 112478_Sma. The sequence goes on from NZ_CM151072.1 coordinate 1,245,748, forward strand.
GGACGGGCAGGGGCGCCGTGGCTACGACGCACATGTCGGCGAGCGTGGGGTGAAGCTGTCCGGCGGCCAGCGCCAGCGAATCGCCATTGCCCGCGTGCTGCTGAAGGACGCGCCGATCCTGGTGCTGGACGAGGCGACGTCGGCGCTGGATTCGGAAGTGGAAGCCGCGATCCAGGACAGCCTGGACGAATTGATGGGAGGCAAGACGGTGATCGCGATCGCGCATCGGCTGTCGACCATCGCGCGCATGGATCGGCTGGTGGTCATGGACCACGGCCGGATCGTGGAAACCGGCAGCCATGCCGAGCTGATCGCGGCCGGTGGTCTGTATGCGCGGCTGTGGGCACGGCAGACCGGCGGGTTCGTGGCGGCCGACCAGTAGCCGTTTCGGCTGCGGCCGTTCCGTGCAGGGCGCGGATGCGGCGCAAAGAAGAACGGCCCGGTTGCCCGGGCCGTTCATCATCCACATCCAGCGCAGCCGCTTACTCGATCGGCTGGTCCAGCATCAGCTGGCGGGCGAAGCGCACCGGCGGTGCGCCGTAGGACAGCATCTGGTCGTGGTAGGCCTTCAGGTTGAACGCGTCGCCCAGCTTGTCCTGCATCGCCTTGCGGGTGTCGAAGTGCTCCTGCGCACCCACGAAGTAGGTCGGCAGCTGCGCCGAGGTCAGCTGCGCGCGCACCCACTTGCCGGCCGCTTCGCTCTCCTGCTGGAACGCGTCGTGGGTCATCAGGTGCATCGCCTTCTCGCGATCCCAGTTGTCCACGTGCACGCCCTGGTCGAGGATGGCGTTGGAGATCGTGCGCAGGTAGAACTTCAGCTGCACCAGGTGGAACAGCGGATCGTTGTCGAGGTAACCCTGCTCCTGCATCATGCGCTCGGTGTAGACCGCCCAGCCTTCGGCGAACAGGCCCGACCGCAGTACCGCGCGCAGGGTCGAGGGGAACTTGGCCGAATGCCAGCCTTCCAGGTAATGGCCCGGCGTGCCCTCATGGATGCTCAGCAGGTGGATCATGCGCGAGTTGTACTCACGCAGGAAGGAATCGACCTGCTTGTCGTTCCAGTCGTCGGGAATCGGCGACACCGCGTAGAAGGTCTTCAGGTTCTTGTCCAGCGGGCCCGGCGAATCGCAGTAGGCCACGGCCACGCCACGCTGGAATTCCGGCATCAGGATGATGTCCACCGGCGCATCCGGCAGCGTCATCAGGTCGTGCTCGCGCACGAACGCGGTGGACTGGTCCAGCGCGGCCTTGGCGTCGTCGACCACCTTGTCACGTGCCGGCTTGTCGGCGTAGGCCAGTTCCAGCGCGGCCTCGATGGCCTTCTGCTGCTGCTCGTCGGTCGGCTGCGCCGGCATCTCCGGCGCGCCCGGCTTGTCCTTCAGCACCGTCTGCGCGATGCCGTACATGTCTTCGCGCACGCGCTTGAGCTCGGCACGCGCGCGCTCACCGATCTCCTGCCGCGACAGCGAAGAACTGAGGGCGAACTTGAGCTTCTGGTCGTACTTCTCCGCACCGATGCGGAAATCACCCTTCGCGTTCGGCACGAGGGTCTTGTCCAGCCAGGTCTGCTGCTCGTCCACGGCCTTCTTCAGGCCATCGATGGCGGCCTGCAGGCGCTGCTGGTCGGCCTGCGGCAGTTCGCCGATATGCGGGGTGATGAAGGTATCGACGATGCTGAGAATGCCCTTGTTCTGCTTGGCCACCGTCTCGGCATGGATCTTCGGCACACGCGCCGGATCGAGGTTCTCGCGGGCCTGGGCGAAGATCGCCGGCAGCTTTTCCATGCGCGCGGTGGCCGACTTCAGCCGTTCCGGCAGCGGCGCGAACTCGCGTGCCATCAGGCCGTAGATCGCGCTGCCGGCGATGCCGTTGTACAGCTGCGGATCCCACTTGCCGGACTGCAGCACTTCGGCGTTCCAGATTTCCGACTGCAGCTGGTTGCGCAGGATGGCGGCATCGACCTGGTTCTCCCGGCCCAGCTTGGCCACGTCGATCCTGTCCAGCTCGCCCAGCAATGCCTTGTAGGCGGCGACAGTCTTCTGCTGGCCGGCCGCACTCAGGTCGTCGATCTCGCTGTCGTAGCGGTGGTCGCCGATCTGGGTGGCGCTGACCGGGGAGAACTGCATCCAGGTGTCCAGGGCGCGCTTGGACAGATCGGCAAAGGCCGCATCGGCTGCCGCGTCACCGGCCTGCTGGCTGGCGGCGGAGGTGGAACCGGCGGTCGGGGCGTCGGCCTGCTGGCAGCCGGCGAGGGCGGCGACCAGGGCGAGGGCAAGAAGATGCGGGCGCATCGGCATTCCTGTACGGGGTCAAACCCCGAGCATAGGCCGCCAGGGCTGCTTTGTCCCCGTGCCATAGGATTACCATTGGCACCTACACGGACCCGCCAGCGGAGAAAAGGACATGGAATACCAGGGAAGCTGCCATTGCGGCAGGATCGCATTCACGGTGCAGGCCGAGGCCCCGATCAGCGACGTCATCGACTGCAACTGCTCGATGTGCCGCCGCCGCGGCAGCCTGCTGTGGTTTGCGCCGCGCGAGGCATTCCAGCTGCAGACCGATCCAGCCGATGTGGCCACCTACCAGTTCAACAGGCACCACATCGACCACCACCATTGCCGCGAGTGCGGCACTGCACCGTACAGCGAGGCCGTGGATCCGCGCAGCGGTGCGGCCATGGTGGCGGTCAACGTGCGCTGCCTGCCGCAGGTCGACCTGGCCGGCCTGTCGGTGACCTCCTACGACGGAGCCGCAGCGTGACGGTCCGGCATGGATGGGTGGGCGCATTGACCGTGCCGGCACTCGTGCTGGCCCTGGCGGCCTGCGCGAAGGTGGAGCACGCGGCCGGCGGCGGTGGTGCCACAGCCGAAGCCGTGGCGTCGCCCGAAGGCGCCTTCCTGGCCTATGAACACGACGTGCAGGTACAGCTGGACGCGGAAGCGATCGCGCCGCGCATCCAGCAGGTCGCGCAGGCCTGCCAGAGTGCGAAGTTCGGTGACTGTGCGGTGCTGCAGGTGGACCAGCGCAGTGGCGATTCACCCAGCGGCGAGGTCCGGGTGCGCATCGCGCCGAAGGGCGTGGAGCCCCTGATCGGCCTGGCGGGCGAGGGCGGCACACTGCAGTCGCGCACCACCCGCGCCGAGGATCTTGCACAGCAGGTGGCCGATACCGCGTTGACCAAGGCACGGTTGGAGAAGGAACACGCACGCCTGCTCGCCTACCAGGACCGTGGCGGTCTGAAGATCGAGGATCTGCTGGCGATCAGCACGCGCCTGTCGGAGATCGAGGCGGGGGTGGAGCAGGCCAGCAAGGACGCCGCGCAGCAGCGTCGCCGCATCGATACGCAGCTGCTGACGCTGCACTTCGGTACCACCTCCGGCGAGCGCGGCCGCAGCGAGATCGGCGATGCGCTGAGCGAGTCGGGCAGCATCCTCAGTACCAGTATCGCCTTCCTGATCCGTGCGGCGGCTGCATTGCTGCCGGTCGCGGTACTGGCATTGATCGCAGGATGGGGTGTGAGGGCGGGGTTGCGTCGCCGCCGTCGGACGCCGTAACGCGCGGGTTCGCCGGGCCACGCCCGGCGATGCTCAGCCTTCGTCGGTCTCGTATTCGACGAACACGTCCAGCTCCAGCGCAAGCTCCTGCACCGCGTCACGAACCTTCTGCGCGGTGCTTTCGTTGCCCACCTCCACCTCCAGTTCGTGGATGCCCGGACCGATGTCATCGGACAGTCCTGCCGAACTGGAGTCATCGTCGTCCATGTGTGGCATCAGATCGTCGGTTTCCTCGACATGTTCGATGCCTTCCAGGCCCAGCAGCAGGTCGCTGATCGCACGGGCGTCGTCTTCGGTTCCAGTAATGCGCATTCGCAGCAGGGCCATGGCAGATGCAGGTCGTTGTGGAGGTATCCGCAGCGTAGCCAGCGATGGGCAAAGACCGGGTGAGGGCCTGGTCAGCCGGGCGTGGGCGCGCGGCCGAGCAGACTGTCGGGCAGTGCCGGGATCGGTGTGCGGTCGTCCTGTGCCTGGGCCAGCAGCCAATCGATGAACAGGCGTGCGGCAGGGCTGGGCGGCTGGCCTTCGGCATGCACCACGTAATACGCATAGCGGGCCTTCAGGGCGGGCCCAGGCAGCCGCACCACCTCGTAGCGCTGCAGGTAGGGTTGGGCGATGTGGGTGCGCGCCAGCACCGCGCCCATGCCATACACCGCGGCCCGCATCGCATCGGTGCTGTCGGCGAAGGTGTGCATCGGCGGCAGCGGCGAGGGCGGGCGTACGCCCGCATGACGGAACCAGTCGCGCCAGCCCTGCGGCGAGAGATCGGTCAGCAGCGGCAGTTCGGCGATGCGCGCCGGATCGTGCAGGGCTTCCACGCCCGGCAGCGCCGGCGAGGCGACCGGGAACAGGCTGTCGTCCATCAGGTGTTGCGCATGCAGCCCCGGCCACTGGCCCAGGCCATAGCGGATGCCCACCTCCGGTCCGTTGTCGTCGTAGCGGTCCAGGCCGCTGCCGGTGTGCAGTTCCACCCGGATGTGCGGATGCGCCTGGGTGAAGCGCGGCAGGCGTGGCAGCAGCCAGCAGTACGACAGGGAGCGCAGGGTGGTGATGCGCAGCGGCACACTGTCCGCATCCGGATGCAGATTGTGGGCGACGGCGGCGACATCGGTGAACGCCGCACTGGCCGCGTCGGCCAGCTGCCGGCCTTCGGCGGTCAGCCGCACGCCGCGGGCATGGCGCAGGAACAGGCGGGTTTCCAGCACCTCTTCCAGGCGGCGGACATGGTGGCTGACCGCGCTGGCGGTCAGGTGCAGTTCCTGCGCAGCCTGGGCGAAGTTCTGGTGGCGCGCGGCGACCGCGAACACGGCCAGGGCAGGGAGCAGGGAAGGGCGTAGCTGCATGTCCAGCCTCAAACCATACTTGTGGCTGGCAGCGATACTACGCGCTTGTGCGGCGGGCGTCTGCGTCTGATCCTGTTGCACCAACCGAGGAGTGGATGATGGACGGAGGCAGGGCATGAATGCGGTCCCACAGGCGGCCGAGCGCGACTGGCGCACGCCGCTGGAGTTGACCCTGCTGGGCGCCATCTGGGGGTGCTCGTTCCTGTTCATGCGGGTGGCGGTGCCATCGTTCGGCCCGTTCGCCCTGGTCGAGGTGCGTCTGCTGCTGGGGGCACTGGTACTGCTGCCGTTCCTGTGGCGCGCGCGGGCGCAGTTCCCGCCGCGGCGCTGGCTGTGGCTGGCGCCGATCGGCCTGGTCAACTCGGCGTTGCCGTTCGTGCTGTTCGCCTACGCCGCCGAGCACGCACCGGCGGCGATCGGTGCGATCTGCAATGCGATGACGGTCCTGTTCGCCGCGCTCATCGCCTTCCTGTTCTTCGGCGAGAAGATCGGTGTGCGTCGCGCGGGTGCGTTGCTGGTCGGCTTTGCCGGCGTGGTGGTGCTGGCGACGGCCAAGGTCTCGGGCCTGGGCATCGGCACGGCCGTGCTGGCCGGCGCCGCGGCATCGCTGCTGTACGGACTGGGGGTGAACCTGGTGAAGCGGCACATGGCGGGCCTGCCGTCTGCTGCCGCGGCGGCGGCGACGCTGTCCTGCGCCTCGCTGTGGATGCTGCCGATGGCGGTGAGCCATTGGCCGCAGGCCGCGATTCCGCTCAAGGCGTGGGGCGCGGCGATTGCCTTGGGCGTGGCCTGCACCGGGCTGGCGTTCCTGATGTTCTACCGTCTGATCGGCCGCATCGGCCCGTCGCGTGCATCCACGGTGACCTACCTGATTCCACTGTTCGGTGCGGCGTTCGCGTGGTTGTTCCTGGGTGAGCCGGTGACGCTGCAGATGCTGATTGCGGGTGCGTTGATTCTGGGTAGCGTGGCGGTGAGTCAGAAGGGCTGAGGCGTTGGCGTTTTGCGCGTGGCGCGTGCTGAAGGTGCTTCACTGTTCATGGGCGTTACTTTTCTTTTCGCGCGAAAAGAAAAGTAACCAAAAGAAACGCGCCGCCAAGCCGCGAGCCGCCGTGCTTCGCACGTCGGTCCCCTGCGCTTCTCGGTGAATCAGGGGACGGTGCCGAACTCGCTGCGCTCAGACATCGGCACCTCTCCGCCCCTGATTCCCCTGCGATGCTCGGCTCGCTCAAGGCGGACTGAAGGTCAAGATCACCAGCAACAGCGACAGCAACAGCAACAGCAACAGCAACAGCAACAGCAACAGCATCCACGCTTGACGTGGATCTGCTGGGTGCAGCTGTGGACTTTGATCTGGGTCCGCCTTGAGCGAGCCGAGCACCGCAGGTCCGGCGAGGGCGAAGAGGCGCGGGTGTCTGAGCGCAGCGAGTTCCCGCGCCGTCCCTCGACGGGCCGAGGAGCGCAGGGTACCGATGCGCAACGCGCATCGGCTCGCGGTCGGCGGAACGTTTCTTTTGGTTACTTTTCTTTGCGTACAAAGAAAAGTGACGCCCATGAACAGTGAAGCACCTTCAGCACGCGTCACGTGCAGGAACCCATCACCGCACCGGCACCGGAACATTGCACAGATCGATATGCCCCGCCGGACGCTTGTAGAAATCATCCACGCGATTGCGCCGCGCCTCCACCGTATCGGCGAAAGTCTTCGAATCAGTACGCAACACCTGGATCGGCGTGCGTTCGGCGGCCGCCACGTCGCTGGCACGGCGGATCGAAATGATTGGCGTGCGCAGCTTCGGGTCTTCATAGAAGCCCATCGGCGCCGGGCCGCGCGGGATCGCGCTGAGCAGTTCCATGCCCTTCAGGACGCGACCGACCAGGGTGATGTTGCGGTCCAGCTGACGTGGCGACTGCCCGGTCACCACGTACAGTTCGGCACCGATGCTGCTGTCCTCGTCGTTGTTGCGACCGGCCCCCAGCATGCCGTAGCAGTGCGCCAGCCAGGCCTTGCCGGCCTGCGGATCCTGTCCGACCGGGAAGCCATCGACGAAACCGGTCTGCGCCGCCCAGCCATCGCGGTCCGGCAGCACGCTCACCTTCAGGCCGGCGCTGGCACGCTCGAACTCGGCCGGGAGCTTGCGCGCGGCGCTGCCGAACGGTTTGGCCCTGGCCGGGTCATCGGCGTCGGCATCGCCGAACTGCACGACGAAGTTGTCCTGGGAACGGTAGATGCTGGTGCCGTCCCAGAAGTGCTCGTGGGCGAACGTCTGGATGTTGGCGACATGGCGTGGTGCGAACTGGGGCGCCAGTTCGATGATCACCCGGCCGGCAGGCAGATCCATGTACAGCAGGTTGGCCGGGTCGGGGGTGCGCCAATCGCTGGCGGCCGAGGCGTCAAGGATCTGCTGCGGGCTGCGGTAGGGCGTCGCTGCGCTGGCCAGCGAGGGCAACAGGCAGGCCAGGGCGAGGGCGGTCAGGGCAAGGCGACGACGGTGCGGCATGGAAACCCCGGAACATGAACGAGCCCTCGATTCTGCGCGAGCCGCAGGGCCACGCCAACCGGCAGGATGACTAACGACACATTCGCTATACCGAACTTCGCACTACTGTGGACTTCAACGTAGTGGAGGGCCGGGCATGTCGGAAGACGACATCCACCTGAAGAAGTTCCAGAAGGAGCTCAGCGCCGGAACCGTGTCGCTGGCCCTGCTGGCGGTGCTGGCCCGTACCGGCGAGCCGCTGTACGGGTACCTCATCGCCAAGGAGCTGGAGCGCGTGGGCGAGGGCGTGCTGAGTGGCAAGCAGAGCGCGCTGTACCCGGTGCTGCGCAACCTGGAGAACGGCGGCCTGCTGGAGAGCCATGTCGAGCCCTCCAGCAGCGGGCCGCCCCGGCGCTACTACCGCATCAATGACCGTGGCCGCGAAGTGCTGGCGCAGTGGCGCCAGGCCTGGCAGGCCACCCGTGATTCCGTCGATTCCGTGTTGGAGGGGGTACCGCAATGAACGACCCGAGCCTGGCAGGCCGCGCCCTGCCGACCACCATCCCGCAGTACCTGGCGCAGCTGCGCGAGGCGCTGCAGGGCGCCGATCCGGCGATGGTGCAGGACGCGCTGTATGACGCCGAGGAATACCTGCGTTCCGAGCTGGCCGCCCAGCCCGGTCGCAGCGAGGCGGAGGTGATTGCCGATGTGGCCGGCAGCTACGGTGCGCCGGATGAAGTGGCGGAGATCTACCGCGAAACGGAAGTCACCGTGAACCGCGCATTGCGCACGCCGCGCGCCGACACCGCGCCGGTGCTGCGTGTGGCAGCCGAGGCCAGTGGTGTGGAACCGGCCGCGGCACCGCCGGTGCCGGTGCCGCGCTCGCTGCTGTCGCGCTTCTTTGGCGTGGTGGCCGATCCGCACACCTATGGCGCGCTGTTCTACATGCTGCTGTCGCTGGCCACCGGCATCTTCTTCTTCACCTGGGTGGTGACCGGCCTGTCGCTGTCGCTCGGCCTGCTGATCCTGATCATCGGCGTGCCGTTGACCGTGCTGTTCTTCGGTTCGGTGCGCGGGCTGGCACTGCTGGAGGGGCGCCTGGTCGAGGCGCTGCTGGGCGAGCGCATGCCGCGGCGGCCGCGCTACACCGACCGCAGCCGCAGTTGGCTGCAGCGTATCGGCGACATGTTCACGGACGGCCGCACCTGGCTGACCCTGTTGTACTTCGTGCTGATGCTGCCCTTGGGCATCGTCTACTTCACCATCGCGGTGACGCTGCTGTCGCTGTCGCTGGGACTGATCTGGGCGCCGGTGGCAGCGATCTTCAGCGGGGAAATCCCGGGCGTGTACGTTGATGGCGTGAACGTGCTGCCGATGGCTGCCTCGCCGCTGGTCGGGATCGTGGTCGCCGCGGCGGGTGCCCTGCTGCTGCTGCTGACGCTGCACCTGGCACGCGGCATCGGCAAGCTGCATGGCCTGATCGCCAAGAACCTGCTGGTGCGCCTGTAAGCGACGAGGGGTCGGATCCCTGTTCGCAGAACAGGGCCCTGACTCCGTTCGAGCGGGGTGCCGGGGTCAGAGCCCTTTCCGTTGGAAAGGGAACCGACCCCCGGCGCAGGGTCAGCCCGCCTTGCGGCGCAGCGGGGTGACGTTGCTCTTCTTCTTCGCTTTTGCCGCTGGCGCTTCTGCGTGCGCCGCGAAGAAGTCGCGTACCTTCGGGTACACCACCTCGCGCCAGCGGCGGCCGCTGAAGATGCCGTAATGGCCGGCGCCTTCGACGATGAAATGCTCGCGGCGCTCGGCCGGGATGCCCGTACACAGCGCCTGCGCAGCTTCGGTCTGGCCGAGGCCCGCGATATCGTCCAGTTCGCCTTCGATGCTCAGCAGCGCGGTATCGCGGATCGCCGAAGGGTCGACCTTTTCGCCGTTGACCACCCACTCTCCGCGCGGCAGCAGGAAGTCCTGGAAGACCACGCGGATGGTGTCCAGGTAGTACCTGGCAGGCATGTCCAGCACCGCGTTGTACTCATCATAGAAGCGGCGGTGCGCGTCGGCGTCTTCCAGATCACCCTTGACCAGGTCGGCGTAGAAGTCCCAGTGCGAGCTGAAATGGCGGCTGGGATTCATCGACAGGAAGCCGGCGTGCTGCAGGAAACCCGGGTACACGCGACGGCCTGCACCGGGGTAGCCGGCCGGCACGCTGTGGATGACGTTGTTCTCGAACCAGGACAGCGGGTTCTGGGTCGCCAGATTGTTCACCGCGGTGGGGCTGCAGCGTGCGTCGATCGGACCGCCCATCATCACCAGCGTGCGCGGGGTGGGCTCGCCACGGCTGGCCATCAGTGACACCGCGGCCAGCACCGGTACGGTCGGCTGGCACACGCTGACCACGTGCAGGCGCTCGACGCCAAGGTGGCGGATGAACTCCTGGATGTAGGCGATGTAGTCGTCCAGGCCGAAATCACCTTCGCTGGCCGCAACCATGCGCGCATCGACCCAGTCGGTGACGTAGACACGATGGTCGCGCAGCAGCGTGCGCACGGTATCGCGCAGCAGCGTGGCGTGATGGCCGGACAGCGGCGCCACCACCAGCACGAAGGGCTGGTTGAGCATGGTGTGCAGCTGGTCGGCTTCGTTGCTGTGACGCTTGAAGCGCAGCAGCTTGCAGAACGGCTTGCTCACTTCCTCGTGCACGACGATCGGCACGCGCTCGCCTTCGACCTCGATTTCGTTGATGCCCCACTCGGGCTTCTCGTAATCCTTGCCGATGCGATGGAACAGTTCGTTGACCGCCGCCAGGCGTTCGGCACCCGGCATCTGCGACCACCAGTGGCCGGGATTGGCGAAGAACTTGGCGTTGGCCTGGGCCTGGTGCACCCAGGGGGCGAGCAGGTTGCGGGTCAGTTCGTGCAGTTGATAGAGCATGACGACCGAATATGTATGGTCATATGTTGCCGCGCAGCATATCCCATCCGGGTGTCCCGCAGGTTAAGTTGGCTCAAAATAATGAATCCGGATTCACATCCGTTCCAGCGCGGCCGCATCGCCTGCCAGGGCGGGGCCGAGCCAGCAGTGCGACCCTGCCGGCTGCAGGCCGTGCCGGGCCAGCGTCCGGCGATACCAGCCTGCCGGGCGGGCCTGGAAGCCCTCGTGGTCGCCCTCGAACGCGTCCTCGGCTGCGAAGGTCTCCAGGAACGCGATGCCGCCGGTCAGCTCGGCCACGCCCGCCAGGCCGGCGCGCAGCTCGCGGTCGGGCACGTAATGCATCACGTCCGAGCAGACCAGCAGGTCCACCGGCGCGCACGGCCGCAGCCAGGCGAAGTCGCCGAAGCGGGCCAGATGCAGGTTGCGGGTCCGGCCATAGCGACGCACAGCGTACTCGCTGCTGTCGAAGCCCAGATACTCGACCTTCGGACGCAGTTTCCGCAGCGGCGCGCGCCAGGCCCCCTCGCCGCAGCCGATGTCCAGCACGCTGCGGATCGGCCGCTCCAGGTAGTACTCGGCACTGGCCACCGCCAATGCCACCTTGCGGGCGAGGCGGGCGCTGCCGCCGATGTCGGCCCGGCGGTACCAGCGCTGGAAGTAGGCGGCGTCGTAGGTCTTGTCCACGCAGAAGGAGGTTTCGTTGAAAACGGTGCCTATCGTACGGCGTTGCCGCTCGCCGTGCGTCGATCGGTCGCGCCGACCGCAGCCGGTACACCGGCTCGCCATGCGAGAATGGCCGCCACCTACGCCAGCCGCTGGAGCGAGCGCATGCAGAGCTACTACTGGGTCAAGACCTTCCACATCGTGTTCGTGGTGGCGTGGATGGCGACGGTGTTCTATCTGCCGCGCATCCTGGTGAACCTGGCCGAGGCGGCGGGACAATCCGCGGTGGTCGAGCGCCTGCAGCTGATGGGCCTGCGTCTGTACCGTTTCGGCCACTCGATGTTCGGCCTGGCCTTCGTCCTGGGACTGGTGTTGTGGTTGGGCTACCGGGTCATTCCGGACTTCCCGACGATGGTCGCGCCGGGCGGTGCCGGCTGGCTGCATGCCAAGCTCGGCCTGGTGGTGCTGCTGCTGGTCTACTTCGGCTGGACCGGCCGCCTGCTCAAGGGCGTCGCCAAGGGCCGGCCTCTGCCGTCCTCGCGCGCGCTGCGCTGGATCAACGAAATCCCGCTGCTGGCCTTCATTCCGATCGTCTGGCTGGTGCTGGCCAAACCCTTCTGAGCCGGCGCACATCGCGCACCTCCAGATGAATCGCCGCGTAACCTGACAAGCGGCGCGGCGCGCCTTGCAACAAATTGCATGGGCCCCGCCCGTGCGTCTCCAGATACTGCGCGCCTTCGACACAGCGGCTGCCTGCAGCAGTCCCGCCATCGCTCCACGTGGGCACAGGCTGGATTGCGAGGTACTGCACGCACGCTGTGCCGCCTACGTGCCCCCCTCTGGAGATCCGTCATGAAATACACCCATCGTTCCGCTGCACGCGGGCGTTCTCTTGCGTTGCGTCCGCTCTCGCAATGCCTGCTGCTGGCACTGGCCCTGCCGTTGGCCCAGCACGCTTCTGCCGGCAACCTCAACGGCGAGGACCACGAGGTGGTGCAGGGGGATCCGATCGAGGCATGGCAGGTGACCAATGGGTCCAACCTGACGGTGACCGACGCGTCCACTTACGGCATCAATGCGACCTACGGCTCCAACGTCGTGCTCACGCGTGCGGATGTGCTGGTCCGCAATGCCAATCAGAACATTCACGTGCAATCGGGTTCCAGCCTGATCGCGCGCAACAGCCGCATCGACCTGGGCATGACCCAGTTCAACATCTCGGTCGATTCGTCGGCACGCCTCTACAACACGCGGATCGATTCCATCGGTGGTGCCATCGCCTTGTTCCCGGAATTCCGCGGTGGACAGGGCGACGTGTACCTTCTGATGGACAACTCCCACCTGGATGTGGCGCACCGCGACAGCACGGGTTGGAACCATAACGTCGGTCTGGCGATGGGTGCCGGGCGGGCTGACATTGTCAACGGTTCGACGATCCGGGCCAGCCGCAACGGCGCAGTCATGTACTTCGAATATCGGGGTGCGAACAACCTGGTATTGAACGTCGACAATTCCACCCTGGAGTCGCAGACCGGCCCGGCGATCTGGGTCAATCCCGATGTCGACTGGGGCAGTCCCGATGCCGACGTCGACGGCGAATCCGCCGAGATCAACATCCGCAACGGTGCGCGCCTGATTGCCGGCGATGGCACGCTGCTGCTGGTCAAGCATGGCGAGGAGGGGCAGGTCGGCAACGTTGCCGTCCGCTTCAACGTGGAGAACGCGGCGCTGACCGGCGACATCATTGCCGATCGCGCCTCCTACACGGGCCAGCTGGATGTCTCGCTGCGCAACCGCGCCACGCTGATCGGCCGCATCGTCGATGCGAGCTCGGTGGCGGTGGGTGAGCAGAGCACCTGGCAGCTGACCGGCGACAGCAGTGTCGGCCGTCTGCAGCTGGATGCGGGCAGCATGGTCAAGCTGGGCGATGGTGCGGGCGGTTTCAATACGCTGTCCCTGGACGAGTTCGTTGGTAACGGCGGCACGCTGGTGTTCAACACGGTGCTTGGCGAGGACGACTCGCAGACCGACCGCCTGGTGATCGCCGGTGATGCGACCGGGCAGGCCAATGTGCGCGTGCTCAATGCCGGCGGCCAGGGCGCGCAGACCGACAAGGGCATCGAGCTGATCGAGATCAACGGCGCGTCCGACGCCCAGTTCGACCTGGTCGGCCGTGCGGTCGGCGGGCAGTACGAGTACTTCCTGTTCAAGGATGAGGCCGACGGCAACTGGTACCTGCGTTCGGAACTGCCGGTGACGCCGCCGGATCCCTGTGACCTGGATCCGTCGCTGCCCGACTGTGACCCGACCGGTCCGATCAATCCGGATCCGAAGCCGGTGCTGCGCCCGGAGACCGGCGCGTACCTGGCCAACCAGTACGCCGCAGGGCAGTTGTTCCGCCTGCAGCGCAGTGATCGCGACGGCAATGCGGCCGTTGCCGAGGGTGTGCACGGCTGGGCACGCGTGGACAGCCAGCAGGCGCGCCTGGGGGCCATGCAGGAGCAGCTGGACCTGCGCACGCAGCGCCATGTGGTGCAGGTGGGCGCAGACGTGGGGCTGTTCGATGAAGGGCGTGGCCGCCTGGGCGTGATGCTCGGTAGTGGGCGTGCCGACAGCACCAGCACCTCGGCGCTGACCGGCTTTGCGGCACGCGGCAAGGTCGCCGGCGTGGCCGCAGGGGTGTACGGCAGCTGGAACACTGGTCGTGCCTATGTGGACAGCTGGGTGCAGCACGGCCGCTTCAACAACCGGGTGGAAGGCGATGGCCTGGCTGCCGAGCGCTACGACAGCGACCTGTGGCAGGGTTCGCTGGAGGCGGGTTACCGCTTCGGCGTCGGCACGCTGGGCGACAGCAGGGTCAGCCTGCAGCCGGAGCTGCAGCTGGTCTACACCAACGTCAGCACGGATCGACATACCGAGCAGAACGGCACCGTGGTGCGTGGTCTGGGCGAAAGTGGCCTGTCCGGCCGCCTCGGCCTGCGCCTGGAAGCGGAATCGACCGGCACGCATGGCGCCGTGGTGACCCCGTACCTGACCGCCAACTGGTATCGCGACGCCCGCACGGGTGGCATGGCGTTCGATGACGTGGCCATGGACAGCGACGCGCCGCGCAACCGCTACGCGCTGGGTGCAGGCGCGCGGGTGGAATTCGCCAAGGGCTGGACGGGCTGGGGCGGTCTGGACGTGAGCCGCGGTGACTCCGGCTACCGCGAAGTCAGCGCCACGCTGGGCATGTCCTACAACTGGTAAGCAGATCGGCGTACGGCGGGTCCGTACGCACAGGAACAGGGACGTATCGCCACACGGATGTGGCACCTCTGGAGCCGGGCATTGCCCGGCTTCAGGCGTTACCGTGCAGCCCAAGCAGCGATTACGCGGCCTCGTAGGTGCCGTAGCTGCGCAGGCGCTTGTAGCGCTGTTCCAGCAGTTCCCCGGTGGACAGCTTGTCCAGCGCGTCCAGCTCGTTCAGCAGCACGGCCTTCAGGCGCCGGGCCATCTGGGTCGGGTTGCGGTGGGCGCCGCCGGTCGGCTCGCGCACGACCTTGTCGACCAGGCCCAGGCTCTTCAGGCGCGGGGCGGTCAGGCCCAGCTGTTCGGCCGCGTCCTTGGCCTTGCCGGCATCCTTCCACAGGATCGAGGCGCAGCCTTCCGGGGTAATGGTCGAATACACCGCGTACTCCAGCATCACGGTGCGGTCGCCCACGCCCAGTGCCAGCGCACCGCCTGAGCCGCCTTCGCCGATCACGGTGCAGATCACCGGCACCTTCAGTTCGGCCATTTCCATCAGGTTGCGCGCGATCGCTTCGGACTGGCCGCGCGATTCGGCGTCGATGCCCGGCCAAGCGCCGGCGGTGTCGATCAGGGTCAGCACCGGCAGGCCGAAACGCTCGGCCATCTTCATCAGGCGCAGCGCCTTGCGGTAGCCCTCGGGCTTGGGCATGCCGAAGTTGCGCTTGATCTTCTCCTTGGTGTCGCGGCCCTTCTGGTGGCCGATGACCATCACCGCGCGGCCATTGATGCGGGCCAGGCCGCCCATGATGGCCTTGTCGTCGGCAAAGGCGCGATCACCGGCCAGTTCCTGGAACTCATCGAAGATGATGCGGATGTAATCGGCGGTGTAGGGCCGCGACGGGTGGCGGGCCAGCTGCAGCACCTGCCAGGAGGTCAGGTTGCGGAAGATCTGTGCGGTACGCATGCGCAGCTTGTCCTGCAGCGCGTGCACTTCGGCCTCGACATTGACCGCCGGACCGGCACTGGCGTTGCGCAGCTCCTGGATCTTCGCTTCCAGGTCGGCGATGGGTTGCTCGAAGTCGAGGTAGTTCGGATTCATCGGAAGCCGTCGTGTAAAGAAGGAGGAAAGTGTAGCCGAACCCGGTGAAATTCCCCGTACGCCCCTGTCTGGAGCGTACGGAGGGGCTGGCCGGCAGGCAGCGCGCTGCCTTGGCCGCGCCGGCTGGACGCGGGACCTGGCGGGGCGGGATCAGCTGGCCCAGGGCGGGCTGTAGCGCACCTTCAGGGTGCGCACGGCCGGGTCGGCGCGCAGCGCTTCCATCAGCTTCGAGTCGATGCGCACGGCGCTCTGTCCGGACACGTCGAGCATGCCGGCGATGCCACCGTGCGGGCCCTTCAGCAGCAGGTCCAGGCGCAGGGGCGTGCGGCCGGGGCGATGGCGGTCGAGCAGGGCATCGATGCGCTCCCACACCGGCCGCTGCTGGCGCAGGTCCAGCCGCAGCGACAGGCGCGTAGCGTAGTTGGCGCAGACCTCATCGAAATCCCAGCACTGGCGGATGCGCAGGGCGTAGCCACCGTTGAATTCGTCTTCACGCAGGCCGCCCTTGACCACCAGGATGCGGTCCTTGGTCATCAGGTGGCCGAACTCGGCCAGGGTGTCGGAGAACGCGCTGCACTCCACGCGTCCACGCCCGTCCTCGAGCTGGATGAAGATCTGGCTTTCGCCCTTGCGGCGAACGCCGACCACCTGGCCGGCCAGCACGGTCTGCACTTCCGGCCGCCACCGCTTCTCACCGCCACCACCACCGCCGCTGTTGGCGCTCCAGATCTTTTCCACCGCGCCCAGATCGTTGCCGACCAGATCGCGCACGTCGTCGCGCCACGGATCGAATGGATGGCCGCTGAGGTAGAAGCCCAGCGTGTCGCGCTCGCCGTTCAGGCGCTGCAGCAGGGGCCACTCTTCGGCCTCCGGCAGGTCCAGCTGGATCGTCGCCGCGCTCGGGTCCGGCCCACCGAACAGCGAGTTCTGCCCGGAGGCGCGCTCGCGTGCCATCTGCTCGGTGGCCTTGATCACTTCCGGCAGCTGCAGCATCAGCGAGGCGCGGTTGCGGCCCAGCTCATCCAGTGCGCCGCAGTTGATCATCGCTTCCAGGGTGCGCCGGTTGAGCTTGGCCGAGCCGACGCGGGTACAGAAATCGAGCAGGTCGGTGTAGTTTCCGCCCCGCAGCCGCTCGTCCACCACCGCTTCGCAGGCACCCTGGCCGACACCCTTGATCGCACCCAGGCCGTACTGGATGGTGTCCGGCGTGGCTGCCTCGAACATGAAGGCGGACTGGTTCACCTTCGGCGGCAGCACGGTCAGGCCGAGGTTGCGCACCTCGTCGAGGAAGCCGACCACCTTGTCGGTGTTGTCCATGTCCGAAGACAGCGTGGCCGCCATGAACTCGGCCGGGTAATGGCGCTTGAGCCACGCGGTCTGGTAACTGACCAGCGCGTAGGCAGCGGCGTGCGACTTGTTGAAGCCGTAGCCGGCGAACTTCTCCATCAGGTCGAAGATCTCGTCGGCCTTGGGGCCGTCGACCCCGCCCTTGGCCGCGCCCTCGCGGAAGATCTCGCGGTGCTTGGCCATTTCCGCCGGCACCTTCTTGCCCATCGCACGACGCAGCAGGTCGGCGCCGCCCAGCGAGTAGCCGCCGACGATCTGCGCCATCTGCATCACCTGCTCCTGGTACACCATGATGCCGTAGGTGTCCTTGAGGATGGCTTCGGTGCGCGGATCGGGATAGATGATCTCTTCCTGCCCGTGCTTGCGCGCGTTGAAGGACGGAATCAGGTCCATCGGGCCGGGGCGGTACAGCGACACCAGCGCGATCAGGTCTTCGAAACGGTCGGGGCGTGCGTCCTTCAGCAGGCGGCGCATGCCGGAGGATTCGAACTGGAAGACCGCACCGGTGTTGCCGTTGGCGAATATGTCCTTGTAGGTCGGCGCGTCGTCCAGCGGGATCGCCGCGATGTCCACCGGCGGAATGCCGGCGCGCGCGTGGCGCTTGTTGATCGCCTTCACTGCCCAGTCGATGATGGTCAGCGTGCGCAGGCCAAGGAAGTCGAACTTCACCAGGCCCACTTCTTCGACGTCGTTCTTGTCGAACTGGGTGACCGGGTTCTTGCCGATGCCGTTCTCGTCGTGTTCGGCGTACAGCGGGCAGAACTCGCTCAGCGGCTCGGGGCCGATCACCACGCCACCGGCGTGCTTGCCGGCGTTGCGGGTGAGGTCTTCAAGCTGCAGCGCCAGATCGATCAGGTCACGGACATCGTCTTCGGTCTCGTAACGCTGGATCAGCTCGGCCGATGCCATCTCCGAGCCCGGGCCTTCCTTGCCCTTGCCGAGCGCATCCTTCAGGTGGATGCCGAGGATGTTCGGGATCAGCTTGGAGACACCGTCAACCAGGCCATAGGGGAAACCGAGCACACGGCCGGAATCGCGCACCACGGCCTTGGCGGCCATGGTGCCGTAGGTGATGATCTGGCTGACGCGTTCGCGCCCGTATTTGCGCGCGACGTAGTCGATCACTTCGTCGCGGCGGTCCATGCAGAAATCGATGTCGAAGTCGGGCATCGACACGCGTTCCGGATTCAGGAAGCGCTCGAACAGCAGGTTGTAGGGCAGCGGATCCAGGTCGGTGATCTTCAGCGCCCACGCCACCAGCGAACCGGCACCGGAACCACGGCCCGGGCCGATCGGGATGCCCTGGTTCTTGCCCCACTGGATGAAGTCGGCCACGATCAGGAAGTAGCCGGGGAAACCCATCTTGATGATGGTATCGAGCTCGAATTCGAGGCGCTCGAAGTACTCCTCGCGGGTCTTGCCCGGCGCCAGCGGATTCTTCTGCAGGCGTTCTTCCAGGCCGTCGCGCGACATCTTCTGGATCCAGGTATCCAGGGTCTCGTCGTCCGGCACCGGGTAGTTGGGCAGGAAGTAGGTGCCCAGCCGCATCTCGATGTTGCAGCGCTCGGCCAGCGCCAGCGTGTTGTCGATCGCATCGGGGATGTCGGCGAACAGCGCGCACATCTCCTCGGCCGACTTCAGGTACTGCTGGTCACTGTACTCGCGCGGCCGCTTGGGATCGTCCAGCACGCGGCCGGTCGAGATGCACACACGTGCCTCATGCGCGCTGAAGTCCGACGGTGCAAGGAAGCGCACATCGTTGCTGGCCACCACCGGCAGGCCGCGCTGGCCGGCGGCCATCAGCGCGAAGCGGTTGAAGGCCTCCTCGCCGTCGCGGCCGGTGCGGGTCAGCTCCAGGTGCAGGCCATCGCCGAACACCCGCTGCCAGTCGGCCAGATGCTGCTCGGCAAGGTCGTGCTTGCCGTCCAGCGCCAGGCGCCCGGCCAGGCTCTCGCGCCCGGCCAGCGCGAACAGGTTGGCGTTGCCCGCCTTCAACCAGTCCGGATGCACGGCGACGCCGCCCTCCGGACGATGGCCCTCCATCCAGGCACGGGTCAGCAGCCGTGACAGGCTCAGGTAGCCTTCGCGGTCGCGGCACAGCAGGGTCATCCGCCACGGGTCCTGGCCCTCCTCGGCGATCATCACGTCGGCGCCGGCGATCGGCTTGATGCCCACGCCTTCGGCTGCCTTGTAGAACTTGATCAGGGCGAACAGATTGTTGAGGTCGGTCACCGCCAGCGCGGGCAGGCCCAGCTCGACCGAGCGTGACAGCAGGTTGGCCTGCTTTGCCTTCTTCGGGTCGGCCTGGTCCGGCTTGGCCGGCACACGGATGGTCGAGTCCGCCAGCGAGAACTCGGTGTGGACGTGGAGATGTACGAAACGGGAGTTGGACATGCCGGACCAGGTTGGAGCGCGGGGGCCCCGGGTGCCGACGGGAGTTCGTCGCCGGGGTCGGGAAGCGCTGGAATGCCCGGTCAGGGTAGCGAGGGCAGGGGGAGGCGACAAGCTCTTGACGGCACGTCGATTGCGCGAACATGCCGCCGGGCATGGCCCGGCGCTACCACGGCACTGTGAGCGCACGGTGCCGCCGGGCCATGCCCGGCGGCGGTTGTTCAGGCGATGGCCGCGGCCGCCGGGTTTTCCAGGCATTCACGCACCGGGGCGAAACTGCGCCGGTGCTCGCCACAGGGGCCGTGTTCACGCAGTGCCGCCAGGTGGGCCGGAGTGCCGTAGCCCTTGTGCTGGTCGAAACCGTAGTGCGGATGCTGTACGTGCAGGTCCTGCATGTACCGGTCGCGCGACACCTTGGCCAGGATCGACGCCGCCATGATCGCGCGGTCGATGCCATCGCCACCAACCAGCGCCTGCGCCGGCAGTACCAGCCCCTTCGGAACCACGTTGCCGTCGATGCGGGCGAAGCCGGCCACGTGGGCCACGGCCGCCACCACGTCGCGCATGCCCTGCAGGGTGGCCTGGTAGATGTTCAGGCGGTCGATCGCTGCCACGTCCACCAGCACCACATGCCAGGCCAGGGCGCGATCGATGATTCGATCGTACAGCTGCTCGCGGCGCGCGGCGGTGAGCTGCTTGGAGTCATCCAGGCCGTTGATGCGCGGGCGGGCAGGATCGAATACCACCGCCGCGACGGCGACCGGCCCGGCCAGCGGGCCACGGCCGGCCTCATCGACACCGGCGACCAGGCGGTCCGGTTCAACCCGCAGTGAACCGTCGAACAGGGCCAGGCTGGCTGCGGCGGCGTGGCGGCGGCTCATGCCTTGTCCAGCTCGCGTACGAGCAGCTCGCCGACAGCGTCGGCGGCGCGTGCCGAGGCATTGCGGCGCAGGCGTTCATGCAGGCGCGAATAGGTTCCCTGCAGGTCGGCGGCCCGTTGCGGATGGTCGAACCACTGCTGGATGGCGGCGGCCAGCTTGTCCGGCGTGCAGTCGTGCTGCATCAGCTCCGGTGCCAGGTCCTGGCCGGCCAGGATGTTGGGCAGGGCGAAGCGGTCGACCTTGATCAGGCCCAGCGCCTTGACCAGGCGGTAGGTCAGTTCGTTGACGCGATAGCCGACCACCATCGGCCGCTTCACCAGCATGGCTTCCAGGGTCGCGGTACCGGAGGCGAGCACCACCACGTCGGCGGCGATCATGGCGTCGCGGGCCTGGCCATCAAGCACATGCGAGTAGGCGACCGGCAGCGCCGAACGCGACAGCTGTTCCTCGATCAGGCGACGGCAGGCGGCATTGGCGGCAGGCACCACGACGTGCAGCCCCGGAATCCGTTCGGAAACCTGCCACGCGGCCTCGAAGAACGGCTCGCCCAGGCGCGAGATCTCGCCCAGGCGGCTGCCCGGCAGCACCGCCAGCACCTTGGCCGTGGCCGGCAGGCCCAGCGCGGCACGGGCTTCGTCGCGGTTGCCCTGCAGCGGAATGTCATCGGCCATCGGATGACCGACAAAGCGCGCGTCGATTCCGTGCCGGGCGTAGATGGGGGGTTCCATCGGGAACAGGCACAGCACGAGGTCGGCACTGTTGCCGATCTTCTCGGCGCGTTTCTCGCGCCACGCCCAGACCGAAGGGCTGACGTAATGCACGGTGCGCACGCCACGCTGCTTCAGCCAGCGCTCGATGCCCAGGTTGAAGTCCGGCGCATCGATGCCGATGAACACGTCCGGCTGCCACTCGAGCGCGCGCTGGCGGAAGGCCGAGCGCAGCTTCAGCAGGCGCGGCAGGTGGCGCAGGACTTCGGTCAGCCCCATCACCGCCAGTTCGCTGGCGTCGTGCCAGGTCTGGCAACCGGCATTGCGCATGGCATCGCCGCCGATGCCGGCGAACTCGGCGTTCGGGAAGCGGGCCTTCAACTCGCGCACCAGGCCGGCACCGAGCAGGTCGCCGGAGGCCTCACCGGCCACCAGTGCGATCCGCAGCGGCCGCTCGCTGAGCACCCGCTGTGCAGGCACGCTGCCGGCCAGGGAGGCCAGCGGAATGACAGCGGCGCCGGCCGGCGCCTGGCCGGACGTGCTGCTCATCGCAGCAGGGGCCTCTCTGCGTGTTCGATGAACTCCAGCATGGACTTCACGTCCTCGCTGTCGCGCGCCTGTTCAACCAGCTGCTGCTTGGCTTCGGCCAGCGGCAGGCCGGCCACGTACAGGGTCCGGTAGGCACGCTTGATGGCGGAGATGCGTTCGGCATCGAAACCGCGGCGCTTCAGGCCTTCACTGTTGATGCCGCGCGGGCGGCCCAGCGAATCGGAACCCACCATGGTGAACGGCGGAACATCGCCGTTGGTCAGCGCACCCATGCCGAGGAAGGCGTGGGCGCCGATGCGGCAGAACTGGTGGGCACCGGCGAAGCCGCTGATGATCACGTAGTCGCCGACAGTAACGTGGCCGGCCAGCGTGGTGTTGTTGGAGAACACGCAGGCGTTGCCGACGTGGCAGTCGTGCGCCACATGCGTATAGGCCAGCATCCAGTTGTCGTCACCGATCGTGGTGATGCCACCGCCGCCGCCGGTACCGCGGTTGACGGTGACGAACTCGCGGAACACGTTGCGGTCGCCGATCACCAGTTCGGTGCGTTCACCGGCGAACTTCTTGTCCTGCGGCTCGCCGCCGATGGCTGCGTGGCCGATGAAGCGGTTGTCGCGGCCGATCCGGGTCGGTCCGAGAATGCTGCAGTGTGGGCCGACGACCGTGCCTGCGCCGATGTCCACATCGGCACCGATCAGGGTGAAGGCACCGACCTGCACATCGTCGGCCAGCCGGGCGGACGGGTCGATGACGGCGGTGGGGTGGATCCGTGGGGCGTTGTCAGTCATTCCTGGCTCCGTTATGGCTCAGCCCTTGGCACCGGCGCACATGACCTCGGCAGAGGCCACCACTTCGCCGTTGACCTTGGCTTCGCCGTAGTACCAGCCCATGTTGCGGATCAGCCGCTTCATCTGCACGTCCAGCAGCAGCACATCGCCCGGCACCACCTGCTTGTTGAAGCGGGCGTTCTCCACCTTGACCATGTAGAACAGCTTGGACTGCGCATCGCGGCCGAGCGAGAGCTGGGTCATCACACCGCCGGCCTGCGCCAGTGCCTCGATGATCAGCACGCCGGGCATGATCGGGCGGCCCGGGAAATGGCCCTGGAAGAACGGCTCGTTGATGCTCACGTTCTTCTGGGCAAGGATGCGCTTGGCGTCCACATCCAGCTCGAGGACCTTGTCCACCAGCAGGAACGGGTAGCGGTGCGGGATCAGCTCCTGGATCTGGAGGACATCGATCGGAAGCTGCAGCGTGTCGTTCATTCTTTCTCCTTGCTCACAGCCAGGATGCGCCGGGCCAGCGTATCGAGCTGCTTGAAGCGCGCGGCGTTCTTGCGCCACGTGCGGTTGTCGGTCAACGGGGTGCCGGACGAATACTCGCCCGGCTCATGGATGGAGTTGCGCACCACCGATTTGCCGGTGATCACGACCTTGTCGCAGATCTCCAGGTGGCCGACCACGCCTACGTGGCCGCCGAGCAGGCAGTAACGTCCGATCTTGGCGCTGCCGGCAATGCCGGTGCAGCCAGCGATGGCCGAGTGCGCGCCGATCTGCACGTTGTGTGCGATCTGCACCAGGTTGTCCAGGCGCACGTCTTCGTCCAGCACGGTGTCTTCCAGCGCGCCGCGGTCCACACAGGTGTTGGCGCCGATTTCGCAGTCGTCGCCGATGCGCACGCCGCCAAGCTGCGGCACCTTGATCCACCTGCCCGCGTCCATCGCCAGGCCGAAGCCATCGGCGCCGAGCACGGCGCCGGGGTGGAGGCGCACCCGCTTGCCCAGCCGGACGCGGGTGACCAGGGTGACCCGGGCGATCAGTTCGCAGCCGTTGTCCAGGCTGCAATCCTCGCCGATCACGCTGCCGGTGCCGATGATGCAGTTCTCGCCGACCACGCTGCGGGCGCCGATGGACACGAACGGACCGATATGGGCGCTGGCTGCGACCTGGGCGGTGGGATCGATGACGGCGCTGGGATGGATGCCCGGCGGGCGCGTCGGTGCGATGTCGAACAGCGCGGCGATCTTGGCGAAGGTGGTGTACGGGTCCTTGGCCACGAGCGCGGCGCCGGGAGCCGCCTCGGCATCGTCGGCACGCAGCACCACCAGCGAGGCCTGGCTGTCGGCCAGCTGGGTGCGGTAGCGCGGATTGGCGAGGAAGGTCAGCTGGCCAGGGCCGGCATGGGCGAGGGTGGCCACGCCATGGATGGCGGTGGCGGGGTCGCCATGGACCTGCAGGCCGAACTGCTCGGCGAGTTGCTGGGCGGTGTAGGAGGGAGTATTCACGGCGGGAGTTTAACGTGTGACGCCATTGCGGTCATGCGGGGGGCAGTTGTGCAGCCAACGGCGGGGCCCCTCGCGGCCGGCAGAGCCAGGCTCATGGGCTGGGTCGGACGGGTCGGGGCTGCGGGGGACGGCGCAAGTACGTCCCTGTAGCCTTGATCGCCGCATCCATGCGGCTCACACCCCCGCAGCCCCGACCCGCCCGACCTCTGACAGCGTGGCGCGAGTGCCAGCCGCGGAAAACAGAAAAGATCAAAAGCGGATCGTGCGCTTCAGC
The DNA here is from genome assembly GCF_056479905.1 of Stenotrophomonas sp. 112478_Sma. Lineage (NCBI taxonomy): Bacteria > Pseudomonadati > Pseudomonadota > Gammaproteobacteria > Lysobacterales > Lysobacteraceae > Stenotrophomonas > Stenotrophomonas sp. 112478_Sma. The sequence continues at coordinate 1,269,473 of NZ_CM151072.1, forward strand.
CATCCGGGTTAAACGAAAACGCCGGGCAGAGCCCGGCGCTTCGTACCCCATCTGGTGGAGAGCCCCCCTTCTGTTAAGGGGGGCGCGCCAGCGGCGCGGGGGATAGGAGGAATACGCGTGCAGTTCCGATGAGCCGCAGGGCGGTTCGTCAGAACTGCCCGCCGAAGGTGAATTGCAGGCGCTCGATCTTGTCGTCGTCTTCCTTCTTCAGCGGGAACGCATAGCTGATCGAGATCGGGCCGACCGGGGCGCGCCACAGCAGGGCCACACCGGTGGACACACGCAGTTCGTTGGCCTTGAAGTTGTCGGCGCCGTTGTAGACGTTGCCGAAGTCGACGAAGGCCGACACGCGGGCCGACGGGCTGTCGAACAGACGCGGGAAGTAGGCTTCGATCGAACCGACGGTCTTCAGCGAGCCACCCAGCGGCTGGCCCTCCGGATAGCCCATGGTGACTTCGCGCGGGCCCAGCGTGTTGTCCTCGAAGCCGCGCACCGAGTTGGTACCGCCGGCGTAGAAGTTCTCGTAGAACGGCAGGCCGCTGGCGGTGACCGTCTTCCTGTAATCCGGTGAGCCCGGGTTGCAGTTCACGGTCTGCACCGGGTTCGGGTTGGCCTCGGTCGGCGCGGTGTAGCAGAGATCACGCGAGGTGTCCTTGCCGTAGCTGTCGCCGTAGCCGATTTCCGCACGCGTGTTGATCACCAGCGACGGCATGATCGGCCAGTACTTGGAGATCTGGTAGTTCAGCTTGTAGTACTCGACGGTCGAACCCGGCAGCGTGGTCTCCAGGCCGATGCGCTGGTAGGTACCGCGGGTCGGCATGAAGTAGTCGTTGCGCGAGTCGCGTGCCCAGCCGAGCTCGGTGCGCCAGGCATGGAAGGTGCGGCGGCCGACGGCGTTGATGTAGTCGATGATCGATTGCGGCGTTGCGTTCTGGTACGTCGAGATCTGGTTGCTGTCGATGCCGAACATCAGCGAGACCGAGTCGGTTTCGGTCAGCGGCACGCCGAACACCACCTGCGCGGCACCGTTGGTGCTGTTGTACTGCGCGGTGTTGAAGTCGGAGTAGTCCAGTTCGCGCCAGGACAGGTTGTAGCCCAGCGACACGCCGTCATCGGTGAAGTACGGGTTGGTGTAGCTGAAGCCATAGCGCTGCAGGTAGCTGCTGCGCGAGGCTTCCACCGACACGCGGTTGCCGCCGCCGAGGAAGTTGTTCTGCGACAGCTGCACGGAGGTGGTCATGCCGTAGGACTGCGAGTAGCCCAGGCCGAACACGAAGCTGCCGGAGGTGGTTTCCTTGACGTTGTAGACGACGTCGACCTGGTCGTTGCTGCCGCTGACGGCCGGGGTTTCCACATCCACCGATTCGAAATAGCCCAGGCGCTGCAGGCGGATCTTGGAGCGGTCGATCGCGGCCTGCGAGTACCAGCTGTTCTCGAACTGGCGCATTTCGCGACGCATCACCTCGTCGGAGGTGCGGGTATTGCCGCGGAAGACGATGCGACGCACCGACACGCGTGGGCCCGGCACCACCTGCATGTTGATGGCAACGGTCTGGTCAGCACGGTTGGTGGTCGGGATCGGGTTCACCTTGGCGAACGCGTAGCCGATGTTGGACAGCGAGTTGGTGATCGTGTCCGAGCTGAATTCCAGCAGCGCCCGCGAGAAGGTGTCGCCGGACTTCTGGATCACCATGCGCTCCACGTCCTCCTGCGGGAGGATGGTGTCGCCGCTGACCTTGATCTCGGAGATCTTGTACTGCTCACCCTCGGTCACGCCGGCGGTGAGGAACATGTCGCGCTTGTCGGGGCTGATCGACACCTGGGTGGAGTCGATGCTGAAGTCGACGTAGCCACGGTCGAGGTACCACGAGTTCAGCTTTTCCAGGTCGCCGGACAGCTTTTCCTTGGAGTACTGGTCATCGCGGCGGTACCACGAGGCCCAGTTGTGCTCCTTGGATTCCCAGGTTTCCAGGATGTCCTTGCTGTCGTACTTCTCGGTGCCGACCAGGTTGACATGGCGGATCTTGGCCGCCTTGCCTTCCTTGATCGCGATGGCGATGTCCACACGGTTGCGGTCCAGCGGGCTCACCGTCGGGGTGATCTCGACGTTGTACTTGCCGCGGTCGTTGTACTGGCGGCGCAGTTCCTGGGTCACGCGGTCCAGGCTCAGGCGATCGAACGTGCCACCTTCGGTCAGGCCGATGTCGGACAGGCCCTTGAGCAGCTGGTCGGACTTGATGTCCTTGTTGCCGGTCACGGTCAGCTTGTTGATCGCCGGGCGTTCCTTGACCGTCACCACCAGGATGTTGCCCTGGCGGTCCAGCTGCACGTCCTCAAAGAAGCCGGTCTTGTACAGGGCGCGGATGGTTTCGCCGACCTTGCTGTCGGTGACCGTCTCGCCACGCTCCACCGGCAGGTAGGTGAATACCGTACCCGAGCTGATGCGCTGCAGGCCGTCGACGCGGATATCGCTGACAGTGAAGGGCTCGGCTGCCTGGGCCAGGGCGGGAGCGCCGGTGACGGCGGCGAGGGCGAGGGCCAGCAGGCGGCGATTGGGGAGTCGCGTCATGTCACGTCCGGTAGGAAGGTCGATTTCATTGGTGCGGGATGCCGACGCTGTAGACGGCAACAACGTGGAAAAGTTCATCGCGGGACCAGGCCGAGGATGTCGTTGTAGAACGCCAACCCCATCAGCCCGGCCAGCAACGCCAGGCCGATGTATTGGCCGGCGGCGATGGCACGCTCGCTCAGCGGGCTGCCCTTGACCAACTCGATAAGGTAATACAGCAGGTGGCCGCCGTCCAAGATCGGGATCGGCAGCAGATTGATGATGCACAGGCTCAGCGACAGCAGCGCGAGGAACTGCAGGAACCAGTCGAGCCCACGTTTGGCCGATACATTGGCCACACGGGCGATGGTGACCGGGCCGGAAACGTTCTGCAGCGAGGCCTTGCCGGTCACGATGCGGGCCATCATGCCCAGCGAGTCGGCGGCCAGCCGGCCGGTTTCACGCACCGCCACGGTGACCGCGTCCAGTGGCCCGTAACGCAGCAGGGTGTCGTAGGCCGGGCTGTAGGTGGTGGGGAAACCGACGCCGATCTGCCAGACCGGCTCGCCCTTGCCGTCCTTGCCCTGGCGCGGAGTCACTTCCAGTGCCAGCCGCTCGCCGCCACGCAGGACTTCGATCATGCCGGGGCCGCCGGTGCGGCCCAGGGCCTGGATTTCGCCGATCACCTGGTCGACGCTGTCAATGCGCTGCCCGTCGATGGCCACGATGAGGTCGCCCGGCTGCAGCTGGCCCGCAACAACGGAATCCGGTGTGAGCCTGTCGACCAGGGCGGGCTGCAGCCATGACTGCCAGTACAGGCCCGCCAGGATCGGCACCCGCCGTTCATCGAAGCCTGCCGGCAGCTGCGACAGCGGCAGGGTACGGGCATGCACCTGATCGCTGCGGTCGATCACGTCCAGCGTGACATCACGACGGTCCATCGCTGCCGCGGTCATGGCCATGCTGGCCTCGCCCAGGGTGCTGACCGGGCGGCCGTCCACGCGCAGCACGCGGTCACCACTGTTGAGCCCCGCCGTCGCCGCGATGCCGCTGGTGCGGCCGAGGGTGGGCGAATAGTCCTGCTTGCCGATCACGAACATCGCCCACAGCAGCAGGATGCACAGCAGCAGGTTGGCGACCGGCCCGGCAGCAACGATGGCGATGCGCTGCCAGACCGTCTTGTGGTTGAACGCCTGGCCGCGTTCCTGCGGATGCACCTCGACTTCGCGCTCGTCGAGGAATTTCACATAGCCGCCCAGCGGAATCGCAGCAATGGCGAATTCGGTTCCATGCCGGTCGCGCCGCGACCACAGCGGCCGGCCAAAGCCGACAGAGAAGCGCAGCACCTTGACTCCGCACAGGCGGCCGACCCAGTAATGCCCGAGCTCGTGGAAGGTGACCAGCAGCCCCAGGCTGACAATCATCCACCAGACCGATCCGATGAAGTCAGTCATGCAGGCTCACGTTGGCGGGCAGGGGCGGCGTCGTCATGCAGGGCTGGGCAGGCGGGCGGTTCAGGCGGCGTCGATGGCGTTCAGGGTCAGCAGGCGTGCGCGCTGGTCGGCGGACAACAGGACCTCCAGTGTATCGGCTGGCTCGGTCGGCAGTGTTGAAAGAGCGTTAGCGACCAGCGCCGGGATGGTCAGGAAACCGATCCGGCCCTGAAGAAACGCTGAAACGGCCTCTTCGTTGGCGGCGTTCAGCATCGCCGGGGCGGTGCCACCGGCGCGCATCGCCTGCCAGGCCAGCGCCAGGCAGGGGAAGGCCTCGGTATCGGGCGCCTCGAAATCCAGCCGGCCCTGCGCCAGCAGATCCAGCCCGGCCACGCCCGAGGCGATGCGTTGCGGCCAGCCCAGGCCAACGGCCAGGGTGGTGCGCATGTCCGGCAGGCCCATCTGCGCCAGGGTCGAGCCGTCGACGAATTCGACCAGCGAATGGACCAGGCTCTGCGGATGGACCAGCACCTCGATGCGTCCACCCGGCACGGCGAACAGGTGGTGGGCCTCGATCACTTCCAGGCCCTTGTTCATCAGGGTCGCGGAATCGACCGAGATCTTCGGCCCCATCGACCACTTCGGGTGGGCCACGGCCTGGGCCGGGGTGACCTGCGCCAGTTCGGCGCGGCTGCGGCCACGGAACGGGCCACCGGAGGCGGTGAGCAGGATCCGGCGCACCCCGGCGCCTTCGAGGCTGGCGTCGCGCGAGCGCAGGCACTGGAAGATGGCGCTGTGCTCGCTGTCGATCGGGATGATCTCGGCCCCGGCACGTTCGGCGGTACGGGTCAGCAGTTCGCCCGCCAGCACCAGTGATTCCTTGTTCGCCAGCAGGATGCGCTTGCCCGCGGCAGCGGCGGCCAGGGTCGAGGACAGCCCTGCCGCGCCGACGATGGCGGCCACCACGGTGTCGCAGGCGTCACTGGCGGCCAGCTGGTCCAGCGCTGCCTGGCCGGCGTGGGCCTGGGTCGCCAGGCCGGCCTCGCGCAGGCCGTCGCGCAGCGCAGGGTACAGGGCCTCGTCGGCGATCACCGCGTGCAGGGGCTGATGCTGGCGGCACAGCGCAAGCAGCGCCTGAACCTGGCGGCCGGCGGCAAGCACGGTGGCCCGGTAGCGCTGCGGATGGCGCGCGATCACATCCAGGGTGGAGGCACCGATCGATCCGGTGGCGCCGAACACGGCGACCCGGCGCAGGTCTGCTGCTGCATGCATGGTCAGAATCCGAAGATTTCCTTGCCCAGCGCGAACACCGGCACGGCTGCCAGGACGCCGTCGACACGGTCGAGCACGCCACCATGGCCCGGGATCAGGTTGCCCGAGTCCTTGGCACCGGCATGGCGCTTGATCAGGCTCTCGAACAGATCGCCCAGCACCGAGGCCAGCACGGCGACCACGGACGTGATCAGCAGGCCCGGCAGGTGGGCCAGGTCGATACCGGCCAGCCAGCCCAGGCCGACGGCCACGGCCACGCCGGCCAGCAGGCCGCCGACCAGGCCTTCCCAGGTCTTGTTCGGGCTGATGCGCGGGGCCAGCTTGTGCCTGCCGAAGCGGCGACCGGCAAAGTAGGCGCCCGAATCGGCGGCCCAGACCAGCGCCAGCGCGGCCAGCAGCCACAGATGCCCCTGCCGGCCGGGCGGGTCGCCGCCGGCGTGGATCAGCACCAGCGCGGCCCAGGCCGGCACGATAGCCAGTGTGCCGGCCAGCAGCTTGAGGATGCGCGCGGGGCTGCCCGGCTGTGCACCGAAGTTGAAGAAGCGCAGCCAGACCAGCGCCGCCAGCCACCAGGCGACGCCGACCAGCGTGGTGATCTGGAACAGCACCAGGGTACTGCCGTCGGCCCACACCAGCAGCACCATCAGCAGCAGGTTCAATACCAGCAGCACGGTGCGCGCCAGGGTGTCTTCAACGTCGGCCAGCTTCAGCCATTCCCACAGGCCGATCAGCAGGACGGCGGCGGCCGCGGCGGCCAGCCATTGCGTCGGCAGCAGCAGGATCGCGGCAATGGCGACCGGCGCCATGATCAGCGCGGCGAGGACTCGGGTCTTGGTCATGGGCTGGACGTCTCGGTGGCCAGGGCGGCGATCTGGGCGCTGGTCAGGCCGAAGCGGCGCTCACGGCCCGCATAGGCATCCAGCGCCTGTTGCAGCATCGCGGCGTCGAAGTCCGGCCACAGTGCCTCGGTGAACCACAGCTCGGTGTAGGCCAGCTGCCACAGCAGGAAATTGCTGATGCGGGTGTCGCCACCGGTGCGGATGAACAGGTCCGGTGCCGGCAGGTCGGCCAGGGCCATCTGCCGGCCCAGCAGCGCCTCGTCGATCTGTTCGGGCAGCAGGCGCCCGGCCGCCACTTCGGCAGCCAGTGCGCGCGCCGCGCGGGCGATGTCCTGGCGGCCGCCATAGCTGGCGGCGATCGACAGGGTCAGCGTGGTGTTGCCGGCGGTGCGCTGTTCGGCCAGCTGCATGCGGCTGACCAGCGAGGCGCCGAAGCGCTCGCGCTCGCCGATGAAGCGCACGCGCACGCCCCGGCGGTGCAGCTCGTCCACTTCGCGGTCGAGCGCACCCAGGAACAGCTTCATCAACGCATCGACTTCGTCCTGCGGCCGGCCCCAGTTCTCGCTGGAGAAGGCGAACAGGGTCAGCGCCGGGATGCCCAGTTCAAGGCAGCGCTCGATGGTGCGGTTGACCGCGCGCGCGCCGGCACGGTGGCCGATCACGCGCGGGCGGCGGCGCTGCTGTGCCCAGCGTCCGTTGCCATCCATGATGATGGCGACGTGGCGGGGCAGGGCGGCCGGCAGGGGAGGCGGGACTGAAGGCATCGACTTCAGACCGACAACAGTTCCTTTTCCTTGTCCGCGACGACTTTGTCGACATCCTTGATGTTGCTGTCGGTCAGCTTCTGGATATCGTCTTCGCCGCGCTTCTTCTCGTCTTCGCTGATCGCCTTGTCCTTGACCAGCTTGGCGATTTCCTTGTTCGCGTCCTGACGGATGTTGCGGATCGCGATCTTGGCGCCTTCGCCTTCCTTCTGCACCTGCTTGACCAGTTCCTTGCGGCGCTCTTCGGTCGGCGGCGGCATGTTGATGCGGATCGCGGTGCCCAGCGTATTCGGGGTGAACTCGGCGTTGTACAGCCCCTTCTCGATCTCCTTGATCATGCTCTTGTCGAACGGCGTGACCAGCAGCGAGTGGGCGTCGGCGTTGGAGATCGAGGCGACCTGGTTCAGCGGGGTGCTGGCATTGCCGTAGGCATTGACGGTGACGCGGTCCAGCAGGGCCGGAGTAGCACGCCCGGTGCGGATCGAGGTGAGGGTGTGCTTCAGAGCGTCGATGCTCTTGGCCATGCGCGTCTGCGCGTTGTTCTTGATGTCGTTGAGCATCGCCCGGGTCCTGGATGTAACTGGAATCGGGCGATTATAGGCGAATACGGGACGCTGCCGGGCCTGGATCGGCCCGGGCGTCGCCTTGCGCTCAGGCTCAGGCCGGGTCGCGGCCCTGGACCAGGGTGCCGATGTTCTCGCCGCTGAGGATCTTCAGCAGCTCGCCCGGCTGGCCCATGTCGAACACCCGCATCGGCAGATCGCTGTCGCGGGCCAGTGCGAAGGCGGCCGTGTCCATCACTTCCAGCCCGCGGCGGATCACTTCGTCGTAGCTCAGGCTGTCGAAGCGGACCGCGTCGCTGTGCTTGTTCGGATCCTTGTCGTACACGCCATCGACCTTGGTGGCCTTGAGCAGCAGGTCCGCACCGATCTCGATGGCACGCAGGGCTGCGCCGGAATCGGTGGTGAAGAAGGGGCTGCCGACGCCGGCGGCGAAGATCACCAGCCGGCCTTTTTCCAGGTGACGGATGGCGCGGCGGCGGATGTAGTCCTCGCACACGTCGTTGATCTTGATCGCGCTCATCACGCGGGCCTTGGCGCCCAGCTTCTCCAGGGCGTCCTGCATGGCCAGCGCGTTGATGACGGTGGCCAGCATGCCCATCTGGTCGCCGGTGACCCGGTCCATGCCGCCGGCAGCCAGGCCGGCGCCGCGGAAGATGTTGCCGCCGCCGATCACCAGTGCCACTTCGGCCCCTGCCTGCTGGGCCTCGATCACTTCACGGGCCAGGCGGTTGATGACCTTCGGGTCGATGCCGTAGTCCTCGTCTCCCATCAGCGCCTCCCCGGAGAGTTTCAGCAGGATGCGGCGATAGGCGAGCTTGGACATGGGGACCTCGGGTGCGTGGAAATCGCGGGCGATTCTACGCGCATGCGGCGCCCGGCCAAAGTGTTTTGTGCACTGCGGCGCAAAATCGGCTGGATCGCCCCGCTCATCGGGGCGTCCCGTTCAGCCCGCTTCGAGGCCGGCAGTGGCGGACAGTTCGTCGTGGCCCAGCGCGCCGGGGGAGCGGGCAATCACCCGGTTGCGGCCCAGGTTCTTGGATCGATACAGCACGTCATCGGCGGCGCGCAGCAGGTCCTGCACGTCGGCGAAGCGTTCGTAGCCCCCCTGCGTGGCCACGCCGGCGGAGAAGGTGACGAACAGCGGCCCTCCCTCGAGTTCGGCCATCGGCGTGGCGACGATGTTCGCCAGCACGCGCCGGATCACCTCCAGCGCCACCGATTCGCTGGTATTGGGCAGCAGCGCCACGAACTCCTCGCCACCGAAGCGGGCGACGGTGTCGCTGTTGCGCAGCTGGCCCTGCAGTTTGCCGGCGAAGGCGCGCAGCACCTCGTCGCCGGTCAGATGACCGTGGGCGTCGTTGATCTTCTTGAAGTCGTCCAGGTCGATGAAGGCCACCGAAAGCGGCCAGCCATGCCGGCCGGCGCGCAGGAATTCCTGCTCCAGCACCGCTTCCAGCTGGCGCCGGTTGAGTACGCCGGTCAGCGCGTCACGGTGGGCCTGGTCGGCCAGCCGCTTGGCGCGCGCCTCGAATTCATCGGCGCGTCGCCGTGCCTGGTCGGCATCCTGCAGTTCGCGCAGGTTGCGCAGGGTGGCCAGCTCCTGTGCGTGATCGATCAGTTCGTGCACCCGCGCCGGAGAATTCAGGCCGGCTTCAAACAGGCTGGCGATATCAGGCAGGGCATCGCTGATGCGGGCCAGGACCTGGTCGAAGCGGGCGCTGTCCAGATCCAGGCGGTCATGCACCTGCTGCAGCGCCCGTTCGCGGGCCGCGTCGGCGTCGCCGTCCAGCCAGATGTCAGCGACCGCGCCGGACAGCTGCACGCACGCCTGGAAGGGCGAATCGGCGGCGTCCTCGTCTTCGCTGTGGCTGATGCTCTCCACCAGGTAGCGCGGCAGGCCCCACTGCTCGGCCACCCAGGCGCCGACATCGGCGTGGCTGCAGCCCAGCACGTCGCGCTCGCGGGCAACCAGGTCGAGGTTGTCGCGTGCTTCACGCAGCAGGGGCAGGTAGCGCTCGGCTTCGGCCTGGGCCAGGCACAGCACGCCCATGTCCTGCAGCAGTCCGGCCAGCATCAGTTCTTCCAGGCGGCGCAGCCCGCGCGCCTGGCCAAGCTGGCTGGCAGCCAGTGCACTGAGGATGCTGCGCTTCCAGGCCCGCTGGCGCAGGTCGTGATCGGCACCGCTTCCGGTCAGTCCCTGGGTGACCGTGAAACCCAGCGCCAGGCTGATGGTGGCGTTGAGGCCCAGCATGGTCAGTGCCTGGCCGAGATTCTCGATGCGCCGCCGGCTGGCATACAGCGGCGAGTTGGCGATGCGCAGCATGCGGGCGCTGAGCGCCATGTCGATGGCGATGATGTCGGCGGCGGTGGCGATGTCCGCTTCCGGATCCTGGGCCAGTTCGATGATGCGCAGGGCAATACCGGGTGGCGAGGGAAGGTTGCGGCAGAGCGCCAGGGCAGCTGTCAGCTCGGGAGGCATGGCGGATCGTTCAATTCCATTAGGGCAAGAATACCTAGGAATTCATCACAGTCTGCGACTTTCTATCCTGCTATGTGACTGAGGATTCCCTGCGCCGAGTATCGGCCTGATTCGCGCGCAACGCAAAGTTCACCGACGGCATAAAAAAAGAGCCGCGGTTCCCCGCGGCTCCTTGTGGTCGCTTCACAGCCGGAAGGCTGGACTCAGACCTGCATCGCCTTGGCAACTTCGGCGGCGTAGTCTTCCACCACCTTCTCGATGCCTTCGCCGACGACCAGCAGCTGGAAACCAGCGACGTCGGCACCGGCGGCCTTGACCACCTGCTCGACGGTCTTGTCGCCGTCCAGCACATAGGCCTGGCCGTACAGGGTCACTTCGCTGACGATCTTGTTGATCTTGCCGCTGATGATCTTTTCCAGGATATCGGCCGGCTTCGACTTGTCCTTCTCGGACATCTTGGCCAGTTCGATTTCCTTTTCCTTCTCGACGAAGTCGGCCGGAACGTCGGCGGCCTTGTTGTGCGGCGGCTTCAGCGCAGCCACGTGCATGGCCAGGCCGCGGGCCAGTTCGGCGTCGCCGCCGACCAGGTCCACCAGGACGCCGACCTTGCCATTGGTGTGGACGTAGGCACCCACGGTGTTGTTGCCGTCGACCTTGGCGATGCGGCGGATCTGGATGTTCTCACCCAGCTTCTGCACGGCCAGGGCGCGGGCTTCTTCGACGGTCTCGCCGGAGGCCAGCTTGGCGGTCTTCAGCGCTTCGACGTCGGCAGCGCCCGATGCCAGGGCGGCAGCGGCAACGGCGTCGACGAAGGTCTTGAAGTTGACGTCGTTGGCGACGAAGTCGGTTTCCGAGTTGACTTCGACCAGCACGGCCTTGCCGCCGTCCTGTGCCAGGCCCAGACGGCCTTCGGCGGCCACGCGGTCAGCCTTCTTGTCGGCCTTGGCAGCGCCGGACTTGCGCAGCAGTTCCGCCGCAGCGTCGATGTCGCCGGCGGCTTCGGTCAGCGCCTTCTTGCATTCCATCATGCCGGCGCCGGTGCGCTCGCGCAGTTCCTTGACCAGGGAAGCAGTGATTTCCACGGGATTACCTCACGAAAGAAAGGGGTTGGGCCGGCATGGTGGCCGGCCCGTATGACATGGTCCTGTCACGCGCCGAGGGCGGCATGCAGGAGGGGTGGGCGCTGGGGCCCACCCCGGGGCCTGGATCAGGCCTGGGCTTCGTCGCCCTTCTTGGCGGTCTTCTTGGCCGGAGCGCGACGGGCCGGCTTCTCTTCGCCTTCAGCGGCGGCTTCAGCGAACTCTTCCTCGCGCACCGAGGCGGCGTGCGGAGCAGCGGCCTTGCCTTCCAGCACGGCGTCGGCGGCGGCACGGGCGTACAGCTGCACGGCGCGGATGGCGTCGTCGTTGCCCGGGATGGCGTAATCGACCAGCTCCGGGTTGTAGTTGGTATCAACCACGGCGATCACCGGGATGCCGAGCTTCTTGGCTTCCTTGATGGCGATGTCTTCGTGGCCGATGTCGATGACGAAGATGGCGTCCGGCAGACGGTTCATGTCCTTGATGCCGCCCAGCGAGGCTTCCAGCTTGTCGCGCTCGCGACGCAGGCCCAGCACTTCGTGCTTGACCAGCTTCTCGAAGGTGCCGTCGGTTTCACCGGCTTCCAGTTCCTTCAGGCGGGCAACCGACTGCTTGACGGTACGGAAGTTGGTCAGGGTGCCGCCCAGCCAACGCTGGTTCATGAACGGCATGCCGCAACGCTCGGCTTCTTCCTTGATGGTTTCGCGGGCGCTGCGCTTGGTGCCCAGGAACAGGACGGTGCCGCGCTTCTGGGCAACCGACGAGATGAAGTTCATCGCGTCGTTGAACAGCGGGACGGTCTTTTCCAGGTTGATGATGTGGATCTTGCCGCGGGCGCCGAAGATGTACGGAGCCATCTTCGGGTTCCAGTAGCGGGTCTGGTGGCCGAAGTGGACGCCGGCTTCCAGCATCTGACGCATGGTGACCTGGGGCATTGCAGTACTCCTGATATGGAACCAGCGATTCCGCCCGCGGTATAGGTATGCGGGACGCGTGGAAGCGCGATCGGTTCCGGGGTTGGGCTTCCCTGTTGCCTCCGTGGCCGAACTCCTTGCGGAGCACCCCGGCACGGATGGGGGCAGCAGGTGTGGATTCACCGGTGACGTCCGGTGTGGACGGGGTCCAGCGCACAGGGCGGCAGGACATCCCGGCGATTATAGCCCGGCGGGCGGGTTCACCGCAATTGACGGGTCCCATGCGTCCAGAACGACCTCCCGGCCGTCCTGCAGGCGGGCCCGGAAGCGGCCGCCGAGATAGCCGTCGCGGCGTGCCGGCAACGTCCAGCGCCTTTCCCGTCCTGCCAGCACATAGCCGGCCAGGCCCGGCAGCAGCACGCTGCGATGGCCGCCGGCGGACTCGAATGAAAGCCCGTCCAGGCGCGCATGCAGGCGGCCCGGGTTGTCCAGTCGCAGATGAGTCTGCGACCCGTTGGATTCGACGCGGGCACGCACGGCCGGGCGCACTGACGACGCAGCCGCACCCTGGAACAGCGGCAGCGAGTAGCGTGGCAGGCTGCTTCTGCCGGGGGCGAGCACGATACGGTAGGCCTGCTCGGCGGCGACCGGGACGGCGCTGCGGGGCAGCAGCCAGACCCGCTGGCGGGCGCCGGGCGCCAGATCCAGTCGGGTCGGACTGGCCAGGATGCGGTCGCTCGGCTGCAGCCGTTCGGCGTCCAGCTGCTGCTCCCACGCCAGGATCTGCACCTCGCCCTGCCAGCGCTCGGGGCCGGGGTTGTGCAGCCAGAGTTCGGTGCGGCCCCCTTCGGCGGGCAGCTGCAGGGTCGTGGGCAGCAGGTCCAGTGCGGCGGCAGGCAGCCCCGGCAGCAGCAGGAACAGGGCAAGGAGTGCGCGCATCGGCATCAGTAGATGAATGTCGGCGCGGCGGAAGCGTCGTCGGTGGGCGCGGCTGGCGCGGGGGCGAGTTCACGCAGCTGTGCCGGCAACTGCGGGGCATCGCTGCGCTGGTGCGGAACGGCACACGCGCGGCCGCCGGCATCGCCCTGGCAGGCTTCCACTACGACCAGGCGCACCTGCACCGGGGCTGCCGGCTCGGCCCATGCCAGGGGGGCGGCGAGCATCATCGCCAGGATCGGAACTGCGCGAACCACCTGTCATCCACCGTGCCGGGATACCTGCTGGACGCTATCGGCCGGGCGCGCCGGATCTGTAGGGGCAGGTGCTCGCGGCACCGGTCAGTAGGTGATCGTCACCTGCACCACATCGTTGTAGGTACCTGCCGGCGGCTGGCCGGTGACCGGCGGCACCCGGCCGTAGATCGTCAGCTGCTGCGCACTGCCGGTACCGGTTCCGCTGGCGGTATCGACCGTGAGCGTGTTGCCCCAGCGCTGGTTGCGTGCGCTGTCGCGGTACAGTTCATAGGCCAGGTAGTAACTGCTGCCCCCGATGGTGGTGCGCATGCGCCGGGTCGGGGTGGCCGGGGGATTGTTCTGGCCGTTGTCCAGGCCGATCTGGAATGCCGTGTTCTTCAGGCAGGTCAGGGTCAGGGTGGCGGTCCGGTCGATGTTGCTGGTGATGCTGCCGGTGACGTTGCCGAAGTCCAGAGGGGTGGTGAGGTAGCTGCCGCACTGTGGCAGCACGGTCGCGGTCGCGATGAAGCTGAAGGCCGCGCTGGCGCTGTTGGTACCGGTGGCGCCGCCGTTGCAGGTGGCCGGTACGGTCGCGTTGCCGAGCAGCACTTCGTTCCAGGCCCAGGTCAGCACCACATCGGCGCCGCTGAAGGTGCTGCTGTAGTTGCCCGCGGCCAGCACCTGGTTGGCCGGGATCTGTGCGAACAGCTGGGTGGACTGCGCGCCGCTGCCGCCGACCACCAGCGGCACGTTGTAGGTCATGGTCAGCTCCTGCGCTGGCGGCGTACCGCGGGGAACCAGGCCGGTGACCTGGCTGTAGCCGGCATTGTTGTAGAGCTGGAAGTTCAGGGTGTCGGGAGGGGTGCCGGTACTGGTGCGCAGGGTCCGCCAGGTGCTGCTGCTGCCACCGCCGCTGCCGGCACCGATGCCCACGCACACGCGCACGCCGGTAGTGGCCAGCAGGCTCAGCGCCGCCGTCGTGCAGGTGACGGTGATGTTCAGCGTGGCCGAGGTGGGCCCGGGGGCATTGCTGTTGACGTTGCCGAACGGCAGGGTGGGGTTGGCGGTGGCCGTGCACACCGCCGCCGCGTGCGCCGGTGTGGCGGCCAGCAGGCCGAGCACGAGCAGCAGGCCGAGCAGGGGCACCTTCATGGCGCCACCTCGGGAATGCACGGTACCGGTGCCGGGCGGGGCCGGGCGCCGCTGGCAGCCACTTCCGGTGTGGCCGGCACCTTCACCCGGCACTGGCTGCGGCTGGTGGTGATGTACAGCACGCTGCCCGGCGCCACGTCCTCCAGGTACAGCAGGCCGTCGTAGCCGACGGTGGCCTGGCGACCCTGCGGCAGCTGCACTTCGCTGCCCACCTCCAGCGGTTGTCCGGCCATGTCCTGCAGGACCAGGGTCAGCGACGGCCGCGAGCGCAGATGGAACGTCACGCCGGTGCCGGCGCGCTGGCGGGGTGTCACCCAGTCCTCGACGCGGTCGGCGCGCATGTCCGCCGGCAGGTCGAGAGTGTCGATGGAGACCCGGTTGCGCTGCCACGACAGCAGGGGGCTGACCAGCAGCAGGCCACGGTCGTCGGTGACGCCGATCAGGCGGTTTTCCAGCCGTACCGGGACACCGGCGACGCCGCTGGTGCTGACCACCGCGAAGGCGTCGGAGACCTCGCGGGTGGCAAAGGTGTGCCCGTCCATCCACACCAGGCTGCCGCTGGCGCTGGCATAGGCGTAGTCAATGCCGGCCTGGCGCGATGCGCCGAGCGCGTAACGCCCCACGTCGTTGAGGATGCCGACCTCGGCCAGGCCGCCTGTGCCCTCGTCGCCCCCGCGCACCTGCGCGCGCCAGCCGATGCCGCCGGCACTGCCATCGCCGGGGACCGGCTGGGTGATATCGGCCACCCAGGCCTGGCTGTCGCCGTTGCGCTGGCTGGAGAGGCTGGCCTGGCGGTTGTTGCCGAGGCTCGCGCTCACTGACAGGTAGATGTTGCGGTCGTCGCTGCTGTCCAGATTCTGGTTGACCGAGAGGTAGGCCGACCAGCGCTGGCTCCAGGTGCGCGACCAGAACAGGCTGGCATAGCGGTTGTCGTCGCCATCGGGGTAGCGCAGCCGCAGGTAGCTTGCGCTCAGCGTTCCCAGCCCCAGCAGATCGAGACCGGCAGTGGCCTGTTCGCTGATGCGCGGGGGCAGGTTGTCCTGCAGCGCGCCCAGATCGCGGTAGTCGCCGTGGGTGCGTACGCTGCGCACATTGAAATTGAAGCGGCGGTTGTTCCAGCTGTAGCCCAATGCCCATTGGCCGCCCTGCAGGCCCTGCAGGCGGCTGTGCGCATAGGCGGCATTGAACACGCCGGCCTCGCCCGCCAGCCACCAGCCACCGACGCCGGCCTGCAGCAGGCCGCCACCGCCTTCGGCGTGCGCTTCGCCGGTGAAGGTGTCGCTGATGCCACCACGCCAGCTGGCGCTGGCCACCGTGCGGCTGTCGTACTCGAAGGAGCGTTCGCCGAACGCTTCGCGCAGTTGTCCGGCACCGACCGACCAGTCCGACAGGCCCTTGGCCAGCAGCTGCTGGGTGCCATAGAAGCTGAAATCCAGCGTCTGCATGCGGCCGAAGGCATCGGTCACCACAACCTGCGCGGTGCCGGTGCCGCTGATGCCCGGCTGTGCCGCCAGCTGGAACGGTCCGACCGGCACCTGGCCGCTGTACTGGCGCAACCCGTCGACGTACAGCTCCACCGTTGACGGCACCACCGCCTCGCCCAGGAAGCCGGGCGTCGGTGTCAGCACGCGGTAGGGCTGCAGCCCGTAGTTGCGTCCGACCTGCACGCCGCCCAGGCGCACCGGCCGGGTCCAGTCGACAAAGCCGCTGTAGAAATCACCGATCTCCAGCGTGGTCGCCGACTCGGGAAAATCCAGTGTCCAGTGCGTATCCAGGCGCACGCTTTCGCTGCGCCAGTGACGGTCGTCCGGCTGCTGGTAGCGACGGGTGACCGCCGTGTTCTCGAAGGTGCCGCTGCCGATGCCGAACAGACGCAGTTCCGAGCTCAGGGTAAGGTTACCGAGTGCTTCGATGCGGCTGCCGTACACGTCGTAGTTGAGCAGCAGGCCCGGCGAGGCGCTGCCGGCCGGCGTACGCACCTGCGGGCGGCCGAGCAGGGTGGTGGGCAGGGTCAGCTGGTCCAGCGGCACATCCAGCGCCAGTGTCTGCAGCTGGGCGTCGTAGCGCGCGACCACGCCGCTGATCTGATCCAGAAACACCGGTGCATCGCCGGTGGCGCTGAAGCCGAGCTGGCGCAGCACCTCCGGACTGGCCTGCAGGCGGCCACGTGCTACAGTGAAGGGCAGCAGGCCGCGCGGCGTGCTGTTCAGCGAGACGTCCAGGTACAGCGTCTGGCCGGCCGTCAGCGGTGTCGGGGGAGGCAGCAGGGCATCGGCGGAGACGCCGGAGATGCCGGACACGTCGGCGGCCGGAGCCGCGGGAACCCACGCGGCAGCGAGCACCGTGCCCACCACCGCCTCAGCGAGCCGGTGGCGGCGATAGCGGTGTCTGCGTCGACTCGCCATTGATCTTGGCCGTGATCTGGTCGTTGTCCCGGTCGACCGCCGTGCGCTCCACGGGCCAGCGCATCAGCTGGCCGGGCAGCACATAGCCCAGCAGGCCGGGGTGGACGATACGCGGGCGTTCGACACTGCCCAGCGCCAGGTCGGCGATCTGCGCGTAGCTGTCGCCGGAATTGCCGATCTCGACGCCGCTGCGACCGTCGTCCAGCCGTAGCAGGCGTGCCTGCAGGCGCGGCGCCGGCGTGCCCCCGGCCGGCTGGATGAACACCGGGATCGAATAGCGCAGCACGAACTGCATGCCGCTGGCGCGGGTGGCCAGGTCCGGCACTTCGTCGACGATCAGGCGGTAATGCTGCTGGGAGGCCGGTGCCTCGCTGTCCGTGCGCATCACCCGCACCAGCTGCTGCTGGCCTGCGGCCAGTTCCTGCATCGGTGGAGTTGCCAGCAGCCCATCGGCAGGCAGCAGCTGCTCCCTGCCATCCTGCTGGACCCAGCGGAACACCCGCACCTGCACCTTCACCGGCGCGGTCCCGCTGTTGGTCAGCCACAGCTCGGCGGCACGCTGGCGGGGCTCCAGCTGCAGGGTGGTGGGCGCGACCTGCAGGCTGGTGGCGGCGGAGGTGGCCACGGCGCTGGCCAGCAGGCAGGCGAGCAACGCCACGCCGGCGGCGCGCCACAGGCGGGGTCGGGACATGGAGGCGTGCTCCATCAATAAGTAATCGTGGCGGTGATCGTGTCCAGGTAGTTGCCGGCGGCCGCGTTGTTGGTGCTCAGGTTCAGGATCTGGCCGTAGACGATGTAGGGGACCGCCAGGCCCGTGCCGATGCCGGCCTGGGTATTGGTGCCGGTCGTCGACCCCCAGACCAGGCTGTGTGCCGCGTCGCGGTACAGCTGGTAACCGACGTAGTTGTTGGCGGTCACCGCCGCGTCGGTGTTCTTCATGCGCCGGGTGGTGACGTCGCCGGCCGTACCGGCGTTCGCACCCGCGTTCAGCGCGATCGTATACGGGGTCAGCGCAGAGCACTGGGCGGTCACCGTGCCCTGGCCCAGGGTAGGTATCGCGGTGGTCGATGCGGCGGTACCGAAGTCGACGTTGGTGGCGGCCGCGGCCGTGATCGTGCAGGCCTTGGTGACCACGAGGGTGACGTTGAAGGTGGTGGTATCGGCCGCCAGCGCCGGGCCGGCCAGCAGCAGCGCGGTCATGGCCCCGGCAAGGGAGGAGCGCAGTGGGATTCGCATGGACAACCTCCTTGACCCGAAGGTCCGTTGAACAAGGCGAAGGCGGCACGTTCGGGGCCGCTTCGGCGACGCTGGCGCCAGCTTAGGACCGCCAAGTGTCTGTAATCCGTGATAAACAGGGGCTGCGGAATGTGGCGCGATCACGCTTTCGCTCGCCTTGCCGGAACTGTGCATGGCCGGGAACGTCCAGTTGGGTGGCGTTCGTTCAGATTGCGGCCGGATCGGCGATAATGGGCGCCATGAGCGTGAATCTGAAAACCCCGCAGGAAATCGAGATGATGCGCATCGCCGGCCGCCTGGCCAGCGAAGTGCTGGACATCGTCACCCCCCACGTCAAGCCCGGTGTCACCACCGAGGAACTGGACCGCATCTGCCATGACCATATCGTCAACGTGCAGGGCGCCATTCCGGCCAACGTCGGCTACCGCGGCTTCCCCAAGACCGTGTGCACCTCGGTCAACAATGTCATCTGCCACGGCATCCCGAGCGAAGGCAAGGTGCTCAAGGACGGCGACATCGTCAACATCGACGTGACCGTCATCAAGGATGGCTGGCACGGCGATACCAGTCGCATGTACTTCGTCGGCACACCGTCGGTGATGGCGCGCCGCCTGGTGGAGACCACCTACGAAGCGATGTGGCGCGGCATCCGCGCGGTACGTCCGGGGGCGACCCTGGGCGACATCGGCCACGCGATCCAGAGCTATGCCGAAGGCGAGCGCTTCAGCGTGGTGCGCGAGTACTGCGGCCACGGCATCGGCAAGGTCTATCACGACGAGCCGCAGGTGGTGCATTACGGTCGCCCGGGGCAGGGCCTGGTGCTGCAGCCGGGCATGACCTTCACCATCGAGCCGATGATCAACGAGGGCACCCGTTACAACAAGGTGCTGCCGGATGGCTGGACCGTGGTGACCAAGGACCGCAAGCTGTCGGCGCAATGGGAGCACATGATCGCGGTCACCGAGACCGGCGTTGACGTGCTGACCCTGTCGCCGGGCGAATCGCAGGTCTCCTGAGGATGCTGCCGGCGAGTTCGCTGCTGGACACGCCGGCCGCGTCGCTCAACGACCCGGACTGGGCTTCCGCTGCACGGCAGGCGCTGCAGCAGGCCGATGCGCGGCTGTACCGCCGTTTCGACCAGGGCGACAACATCGAGCGCCTGCTGGCACTGCGCGCGCGCGCGGCCGATCACCTGATCCGGCTGGCGTGGCAGCGCTGCCTGCCGTCCGACAGTGGGCTGTCCCTGTTCGCAGTGGGCGGCTACGGCCGTGGGGAGCTGTTCCCACGTTCTGACATCGATCTGCTGGTGTTCGGCGCGCCGCCAGCGCAGGTCGCCCACGAAGCGGGCCTGGCGCGGTTGTTCGCCCTGCTGTGGGATTGCGGATTGGCGGTCAGCCATGCCGTGCGCTCGGCGGCGCAGTGCCGCGAGGCGGCCGCCGACCAGACCGTGCTGACCGCGCTGATCGAAGCGCGCCCGATCCTGGCCGACGATGCGGCGCGCCGGGCGCTGCGCGAAGCAACCGACGACGACAGCGGACTGTGGCCGGCGCGCACCTTCTTCCTGGCCAAGCTGGAGGAACTGCGCAACCGCCACCAGCGTTTCGGCGATACCGCCGACAACCTCGAGCCCGATCTGAAGGATGGCCCCGGCGGGCTGCGTGATCTCAATACGCTGGGGTGGATGGCGCTGCGCGCGTTCGGCGTTCGCGACCTTGAGGCGCTGGTCGGGCTGGGCCATCTGGGTGCCGACGAAGCCGCGGCGCTCCAGCGGGAGCGCGCGGTGCTGGCGCGCCTGCGCTTCGGCCTGCACCTGGTGGCACGGCGGCCGGAGGAGCGCCTCCGCTTCGATTACCAGAAGACACTGGCCGCGCGGCTGGGTTTTGAGGACGACGCCGAGAACCTGGGCGTCGAGAAGATGATGCAGGGGTTCTATCGCGCCGCTTCGGTGGTGCGCCGGATCAGCGACCGCCTGCTGCAACGCTTCGAGGAGCAGTTCGACGGCGAAGCGCTGCCGGAACCGCTGACCGTGGGTTTCTCGCTGCGCCGCGGCTATCTGGCGGCGAACGAGGCGGCGTGGCCGCGCGGCGACATCGGCCAGGTGTTCGCCCTGTTCGCCGGCTGGGCCAACAACCCGCAGGTGCGTGGCCTGCATTCGCTGACCGCGCGCGCACTGGCCGAGTCGCTGCCGCTGCTGCCCGCCTATGACCAGGCCGATGCCGATGCGCGTGAGCAGTTCATGGCGCTGCTGCGTGGCCAGCGCCCGGTCGACACGCTCTCGCGGATGGCCCGGCTGGGTGTGCTGGGCCAGTGGATTCCCGCGTTCGCCCAGGTCAGCGGACGCATGCAGTTCGACCTGTTCCACGTCTACACCGTCGATCAGCACACGCTGATGGTTCTGCGCAACATCGGCCAGTTCGCCAGCAGCCGTGCCGACGAGCGCTTCTCGATCGCGCATGAAGTGTGGCCGCGGCTGCGCAAGCCGGAGCTGCTGCTGCTGGCCGGGCTGTTCCATGACATTGCCAAGGGCCGCGGCGGCGATCATTCCGAGCTGGGAGCGGTGGATGCGCGCGCGTTCTGCCGGGCGCATGCGCTCAGTGCCTCGGATACCGAACTGGTGGCGTGGCTGGTCGAACAGCACCTGCGCATGTCGGTGACAGCGCAGAAGCAGGACATCGCCGATCCGGCCGTGATCCATCGTTTCGCAACCCTGGTCGGCAGCCGCGACCGCCTCGACTACCTGTACCTGCTGACCTGCGCCGACATCGCCGGCACCAGCCCCAAGTTGTGGAACGCCTGGAAGGACCGGCTGCTGGCCGATCTGTACTTCGCCACGCGGCGCGCACTGCGCGAGGGCCTGGAGCATCCGGTGCCGGCCGCCGAGCGCGTTGCCGAGGCGCGTGACAGCGTGCGCGCGCTGGTACGCGAACAGGGCTATGACGACGCCACGATCGACCGCCAGTTCGCCGTCATGCCTGATGAAGGCTTCATCCGCCTGCGTCCGGAGCAGCTGGCCTGGCAGGCCGCTGCGCTGGTGCCGGTGAAGCAGGGCCAGGCGCTGGTGAAGGTGCGCCGCATCAGCGTCGACGACCCCGCGCTGGAAGTGTTCGTGCATTCGCCGGATCGCGACGGCCTGTTTGCTGCCATCGTGATGACGCTGGACCGCAAGGGCTACGGCATCCATCGCGCACGGGTACTGGACGGCCCCGCGGGCACCATCTTCGATACCTTTGAGGTCAGCCCCGCCGATACCTTCGCCGATGGCAGCAGCGCCAACCTGGAAGCTGCGCTGCGCGAGGCGCTGGCCGGTGACCTGGGCCGTCTGCGCCCGTCGCGGCGGGTGGTGCCGCGGCAGCTGCGTCACTTCCGCTTCGTGCCGCGCATCGAGTTCCGCGATGAGCCTGGCGCAACCCGATTCGCCCTGGTCGCACCCGACCGCCCCGGCCTGCTGGCCGACGTGGCGTTCGTGCTGCGTAACCAGGGCCTGCGCGTGCATGACGCGCGCATTGCCACGTTCGGCGAACGCGCCGAAGACACCTTCGTGATCAGTGACGAACACGACCTCCCCCTGACCGAACCCGCCCGGCAGCAGCTGCATGACGCGATGCTGGCCTGCCTGGACCCTGATCGAAACGCCGGAGACCCCACCTGATGGCCACCAAGCCTGCAAAGAAGACCGCCGCGACCGCCAAGAGCGCGGCGGCCCGAAAGACCACTGCCGCGACGGCCGCAAAGAAGACCGTTGCCCCGGTGAAGAAGGTGGCTGCCGCGAAGAAGCCGGCGCCGAAGAAGGCCCCGGCCAAGAGCGCGGAAGCCGCGCGCGCCGAGACCATCGCCCGCAAGTCGCTGCGCAGGCCGGCCGCGCCGGGCGTGGAAGAACTGAAGTTCGGCATCGAAAGCGCCTTCGAGCGCCGCGCGACGCTGACCTTGCATGAACTGGAGGGCTCGACCCGGGTGCTGGTCAACCGCGTGATCGACGGCCTGGAAAGCGGCGAGTTCCGTGTCGCCGAGCCGGACGGGCAGGGGGGCTGGAAAGTCAACGAATGGCTGAAGAAGGCGGTGCTGCTGTACTTCCGTGTCAATGACATGGCAGTGGTCGACGCCCGTCCGGCCCCGTTCTGGGACAAGGTCGAATCGCGCTTTGCCGGGTACGACGAAGCGAAGTTCCGTCGTGCCGGGGTACGCGTGGTGCCGGGCGCGATCGCGCGCCGGGGTACCTACTTCGGCAAGGATGTGGTGCTGATGCCGAGCTTCACCAACATCGGCGCCCATGTCGGCGAGGGCACGATGGTCGATACCTGGGCCACCGTCGGTTCCTGTGCGCAGATCGGCCAGCATTGCCACCTGTCCGGTGGCGCCGGCATCGGCGGCGTGCTCGAACCGCTGCAGGCCAGCCCGACCATCATCGAAGACCATTGCTTCATCGGCGCGCGTTCGGAAGTGGTGGAGGGCGTAGTGGTCGGCCACCACAGCGTGATCGGCATGGGCGTGTTCCTCAGCCAGAGCACCCGCATCTACAACCGCGCCACCGGCGAGATCACCTACGGCTACATCCCGCCGTACAGCGTGGTGGTGTCGGGCTCGCTGCCGAGCAAGGACGGCACGCACTCGCTGTACTGCGCGGTGATCGTCAAGCAGGTCGATGCCCGCACCCGCAGCAAGACCAGCGTCAACGATCTTCTGCGCGGCCTGGCGGACTGACGATGGCTGCGCCGGACGACCTGGCGCAGTCCGCGATCTACCGGCATCCGTTCGACAACGTGTTCGCGCGGATGCTGCCGCGCCTGCTGCACGCACCGCGCTGGACCCGGCTGCGCCGCGCGCTGTCGCGGCGCTGGCCGATGCCGGCGCTGGCCAGCGATGTGCGCGATGTGATCTACGCCAGCTGGTGGGTCGATGTGCGCCATGCGCCGTCACCGCCACCTGGCCATCACTACGTGGTCCATGCAGGTCGTACGCCTTACTCCATCCTCAGCTATCGGCACGGTCACTTCGGGCCGGCCCTGGCCGGCCCTCTGCGGGCGCTGATGCCATCGCCGCAGCAGAGCAACTGGCGGTGGTATCTGCGCCGCGACGACGATCCGGACGGCACCCCGGTCGTGCTGTTCGACCGCAACGTGATGGATCAGCTGGCCTTCGTCGCCGGTGCGCGTGCCTTCAGCGATGCCATGCAACCTCATCTCTCCGTGCGCTTCGCACATGTGCTTGGGGCCGATGGCGGCGGCCATACCCTGATCGAAGGTGGGCACGGCAGCGCGCCGGCGCTTCGACTGCAGTGGCAGGTTGCCGCAGGCTGGGACGATGCCACGTGGTCGGCGGCCTTTGGCGGCCATCACGCCCTGCTGCGTTTCCTGACCTGCCAGGACGAGGCCATCGCCCGTACCTGTGACGGGCACTGGGCCAGCACCCGCATCGACCTGCCGGTGGAGCTGACCCATCTGCGGCCGCTGCACCTGCAGGGTACGCTGCAGTGTCCACGCCTGCAGGCGATGGGCGTTGCGCTGCCCGACGGGCTGGCCTTCCACCTGCCACGCGTGCCGTTCCGGGTCGTGTCCGAGCGTCTGTTGTGAGATTCTGCCCCTCTGTTTTCCAGCATTGCCGATGGCCATGAGCACCACTGTCTACGGATTGAAGAACTGCGATACCTGCAAGAAGGCGACCAAGTGGCTGGACCGCTTCGGCGTGCCATACACCTTCGTCGACTACCGCGAGACCAAGCCCGGCCCGGAAACGCTGGTCGAGTGGGCCGCGCAGCTGGGCGGCCTGTCCGCGATGGTCAACCGGTCATCGACCACCTGGCGGCAACTGCCGGACAACCGCAAGGCGGCCGCCTCCGATGCCGAGTGGAAGCTGCTGCTGCGCGAGTACCCGCAGCTGATCAAGCGCCCGCTGGTGGTGACGTCCGACGGCAAGGTCAGCCAGGGATTCAGCGACAACGGGTTCAAGGCGCGCTTCGGCGTGGGTGGCGCGTGAGCGCGGTGCTGGACCTGGCCTGCGAGCTGATCGCACGGCCATCGGTCACGCCGGACGATGCCGGCTGCCAGGCGCTGCTTGC
Source organism: Stenotrophomonas sp. 112478_Sma (assembly GCF_056479905.1). Classification (NCBI taxonomy): domain Bacteria; kingdom Pseudomonadati; phylum Pseudomonadota; class Gammaproteobacteria; order Lysobacterales; family Lysobacteraceae; genus Stenotrophomonas; species Stenotrophomonas sp. 112478_Sma. The sequence continues at coordinate 1,293,381 of NZ_CM151072.1, forward strand.
GGCGCGGCTGCAGCGTGCAGGGTTCGACTGCGAGCACCTGCGCCTGGGCGACGTCGACAACCTCTGGGCGACCCATGGCAGCGGTGCGCCGGTGCTGGTCCTGCTGGGCCACACCGACGTGGTGCCACCGGGACCGCGCGAGGCCTGGCAGAGCGATCCGTTCGTCCCGAAGATCCGCGATGGCGTGCTGTACGGCCGTGGCGCGGCCGACATGAAGGGCAGCGTAGCCGCGTTCGTGATCGCGGCCGAGCAGTTCGCCGCAGCCCACCCTCATCATGCGGGAACGCTGGCGGTGCTGCTGACCAGTGACGAGGAGGGCGATGCGATCGACGGCGTGCGCCATGTCGCGCGCCTGTTCGCAGAGCGTGGCCAGCGCATCGACTGGTGCATCACCGGCGAACCCTCGTCGACCGCAACGCTGGGCGATCTGCTCCGCGTCGGCCGCCGCGGCAGCCTGTCGGCGAAGCTGCGCGTGCAGGGCGTGCAGGGCCATGTGGCCTACCCGGAGAAGGCACGCAATCCGATCCACCAGGCGGCGCCGGCGTTGGCCGAACTGAGTGCGCGGCGCTGGGACGAGGGTTACGAGAGCTTTCCGCCGACCAGCCTGCAGATCTCCAACATCCATGCCGGCACCGGTGCCAACAACGTGATTCCGGGCGAGCTGGAAGTGGATTTCAACGTCCGCTACAACCCGCATTGGGATGCGCCGAAACTGGAAGCGGAGATCACCGCGGTGCTGGACCGTCACGGCCTGCAGTACACGCTGAAGTGGCACCGCAGCGGCGAGCCGTTCTACACGCCCGAAGGCACGCTGCGTGCCGCCGCGCGCGCCGTGCTGGCCGATCACATCGGCGGTGCGCCGGAAGAAAGCACCGGTGGCGGAACGTCCGACGCCCGCTTCATCGCGCCCTTGGGCGCGCAGTGCATCGAAGTGGGACCGGTCAACGCCAGCATTCACCAGGTGGACGAGAACGTGCGTGTGGACGAGCTTGAGGCCCTGCCGGGCCTGTACCTGCGGCTGGTCGAGCGCCTGCTGGTGTGAGGCACGACGCCGGGCATGGCCCGGCGCCGCCCTTGGCCGACGGTAGCGCCGGGCCATGCCCGGCGTACGACGCACCTGGTTGCCAACGCAACTGTTGCGCGGCCCCGGAAACCGGGTTAGGGTCGGGTCATGTCGATCCGCCTGGCCACCGCCGTCAACAACAACCGCAATAATCTGCGCGCGAATAATCGTGCGCGGCCGATGCGGGACTGCGCCCTGGGTAGATAGACAGCAACACACGCCCGGACACCAGAAAACCCGCATCGGCCGATGCGGGTTTTTTTGTGCCCGGGCGCAGCGCTACCCGGGCCTGGATGGCCGGTCGAACACCTTGCCCCTCGTAGAACCGACAACAGGAGTTCCCCCATGTGTTCGATCTTCGCAATCTTCGGCCTGCAGGCCGGTGATGATCTTCCCGCCCTGCGCCGGCATGCGTTGGAGCTGTCGCAGCGGCAGCGTCATCGTGGCCCGGACTGGAGCGGCGTCTACCTTGATGAAGGTGCACTGCTGGTGCACGAGCGGCTGGCCATCGTCGATCCGGCGGGTGGCTCGCAGCCGCTGTTGTCGGCGGACGGTCAGCTGGCGCTGGCGGTCAACGGCGAAATCTACAACCATCAGCTGCTCAAGGCCGCGCTGGCCCACCCCTACGACTTCCAGACCGGCTCGGACTGCGAGGTGATCAACGCGCTGTACCGGCAGGGAGGCTCGCCGTCCCGCTGGCTGGAGCAGCTCAACGGCATCTTCGCCTTCGCGCTGTGGGACCGCGATGCCGGTCGCGTACTGGTGGCGCGCGATCCGGTCGGCGTGGTGCCGCTGTACTGGGGGCACGACGCGCAGGGGCGCCTGCGGGTGGCCTCGGAGATGAAAGCGCTGGTGGATACCTGTGCCGACGTTGCCCAGTTCCCGCCGGGTCATTACTACGACAGTGCCAGTGGCGAACTGGTGCGCTACTACCAGCAGCCCTGGCGCGAGTATGCGGACGTTGAAGGGCGCCAAGCCGATCTGGCCGAGCTGCGACAGGCCTTTGAACATGCGGTGGAACGCCAGCTGATGAGCGACGTGCCGTACGGCGTGCTGCTGTCTGGTGGACTGGATTCGTCGCTGGTGGCCGCCGTCGCCGCCCGCTATGCCCGCCGCCGCATCGAGGATGGCGGCCAGAGCGAAGCCTGGTGGCCGCGCCTGCATTCGTTCGCGATCGGGCTGAAGGGATCGCCCGATCTGGCCGCCGCCGCCGTCGCCGCCGAAGCGCTGGGCACCGTGCACCACGGCTTCGAGTACACCTTCGAGGAAGGCCTCGACGTGCTCCCCGAGGTGATCCGCCATATCGAAACCTACGATGTCACCACCATCCGCGCGTCCACGCCGATGTTCCTGCTGGCACGACGGATCAAGGCGATGGGGGTGAAGATGGTGTTGTCCGGCGAAGGCAGCGACGAGATCTTCGGCGGCTACCTGTACTTCCACAAGGCACCGGACGCGCGCGAATTCCACCAGGAGCTGGTGCGCAAGCTCGATGCCCTGCACAACTACGATTGCCTGCGTGCCAACAAGTCGATGATGGCCTGGGGCGTGGAGCCTCGCGTGCCGTTCCTGGACCGCGACTTCCTCGATGTGGCGATGCGCATCGACGCCGCGCACAAGATGGTCGGCAGCGGCTTCGGCGGTCGCCGTATCGAGAAGGCGGTGTTGCGTGAAGCGTTCGATGGCTATCTGCCGGACAGCATCCTGTGGCGCCAGAAGGAGCAGTTCAGCGATGGCGTCGGCTATGGCTGGATCGATGGATTGAAGGCGCACGCCGAGGCGCAGGTCAGCGACCGGGTACTGGCCGCCGCCGACAAGCGCTTCCCGCACAACCCGCCGCAGACCAAGGAGGCGTACTACTATCGCCACCTGTTCGAACAGTTCTTCCCGAGCAGGGCCGCGGCCGAAACGGTCCCGGGTGGAAAATCGATCGCCTGTTCCTCGCCGGCCGCGATTGCCTGGGACGCGAGTTTCGCCGCAGCGGCCGATCCGTCCGGCCGGGCGATTGCCGGGGTACACGAGCAGGCCCTGGCGTGACCGGCAGCGCCGGGCTACGCCCGGCGGGCGCGCAGCGTCGGCGCAGGCAAGGACGTATCATCGCCCCCTGCACATTGGGGAATGTTCATGGACGTACAGAGCGAGGGCCGGGCGCCGCCGATGAAGTGGGGGTGGCGCTACGTGGCCTGGGCCGGACTGCCGTTGCTGGCCGGCCTGCTGCTGGCGCGGTATGCCGGGCCGGCGGCGCCTGAAGCGGTCGCACGCGCCACGGTTGCCGACGAAGGCAGCTGGGCCCGGCATCTGTCATCGCCGCTGGGCCTGTTCCTGCTGCAGCTGCTGGTCCTGCTGCTGGTGGCCAAGGGCGCGGGAGCGCTGCTCAAGCGCTTCGGCCAGCCGGCGGTGATCGGCGAAATGGCGGCAGGCCTGATGATGGGCCCGTTGGTGCTGGGCAGCCTGTTGCCGCAGTTGCATGGCGCGCTGTTCCCGGCGGCGTCGCTGGCGCCGTTGGGCCTGCTCGGCCAGCTGGGTGTGCTGATGTTTCTGCTGGTGGCCGGTGCCGAACTCGACCTGGCCGCACTGCGCGGACGACGGCGGTTCGCGTTCACCGTCAGCCATGCCGGTATCGCCGTGCCATTCATGCTGGGCGTGGCCCTGGCGATCTGGCTGTACCCGCAGCACGGTCCGCAGGGCGTGGGCTTCACGTCCTTCGCGCTGTTCGTCGGGATATCGATGAGCATCACGGCATTCCCGGTGCTGCTGCGGATCCTCGCCGATCGCGGCATCACCCATACTCCGCTGGGACAGACCGCCATTGCCTGCGCGGCACTCGGCGATGCCACGGCCTGGTGCCTGCTGGCGCTGATCGTGGCGGCTGCACAGGCCGGTGGCTGGCTGCCGGCAAGCCTCAACCTGCTGGGCGTGGTGGCCTTCGTGGCGCTGATGCTTGGCCTGGTAAGACCGTGGTTTGCCCGCCAGCAGGTGGTGGCAGGACGTGAAGGACGGTGGTTGCTGGGCATCCTGCTGTTGTCGCTGGCCAGTGCGCTGGTGACCGAGATGCTGGGCATCCATGCGTTGTTCGGCGCATTCGCTGCGGGCGTGGCGGTGTCATCCAATGCGCCGCTGCGCGCACTGCTGATGGCCCGCGTCGAGCCGTTCGCGGTGACCCTGCTGCTGCCCCTGTTCTTCGCCATGACCGGCCTGCGCATGCGCGCCGACGCACTGCACGCCGGCGACATCGTGCTGTGCCTGGTGGTGATCGCGGTGGCCACGGCCGGCAAGCTGCTGGGCACATTCAGTGCCGCCCGCAGCACCGGCCTGCCGGCCCGCGAGGCATGGCGGCTGGGAGCGCTGATGAACACGCGCGGCCTGATGGAACTGATCGTGCTCAACCTGGGCTATGAGCTGGGCCTGCTCGGGGATCGCCTGTTCGCGGTACTGGTGATCATGGCACTGGTGACCACTGCGATGACCGGGCCGTTGTTGAACCTGATCGATCGCCGCCGCACCTGAGCCGGTAGCGCCGGGCCATGCCCGGCGGCTTTGCTGTCCGTCCGCGCTGCGCGCTCGCCGGGCATGGCCCGGCGCTACCCCTCTATCTCGCCGGCACCAGCGTCATCACGTGCTGGGCCTTGCCCGGCAGGAACGGCGAGGGGCGGCCATGCACCCAGTCTTCGTGGCCCGCGCCCCAGTAGGGGGACAGCGGGTGGCCACTCTGGCCACCGGGCATGTGCACGATGCCGTCGGCTTCGTGACCGGGGGAGACCACCATCCGCTGCGAAGCACCGAAATCCGGGGCCTGCACCCGTGGCATGTCGCGGTCGCCGGGCAACGGCTCGGCCGGCATGCACAACGCGCGGCGTGCGAAGGCGGGCAGGGCGCGACTGACTGGGTGGCAGATCGACGCGGTGTTGCGCTCTCCCCAGCGGCGCTGGGCCAGCGGTCCCTGGCTGGCAAGATCTGCTTCCAGCTCACGTGCGGCCTTCGCCAGCAACGCATCCCAGCTGTCGATACCGGGTGGCAGCAGATGTGCCGGGCGCTGTTCCAGCATCGGCCAGACCACGCCCTCCAGCTCGGGCAGCCGCGGCGGCAGGTAGTCGGCGCCCAGCTGTGCGCGGGCAGGCGCGAGCAGCGCGCCTTCGACCGCATCGAGCACCTTGCCACGGAAGCCGCGGGTGATGCGATAGCTCACCGAGTCCACCGATGCCCGTCCTTCCCAGTGCGCATTGGCTGCATGCAGGCGCTGCAGTGCAGGGTCGCTGCTGTGTGCGGTGATCTGCTGCAGCAGCGCCCACCAGCGTTGCAGCATTACCGCGCGGTCATCGAGCTGGATCGCCAGCAGGTCGTGCTCATCGAAACGGTCCTGGACCGCCAGCAGGTCGCGGATCTGCCGCGCGCGGGCGCCAAGGTCGTAGCCGCCATTGCCGGCCACTGCCAGTGCGGCGCCGTCCAGCACGCGGCCGTTGGCGGTCCACAGACGGTGGTCGGCGGGATCGATCAGTGCGGGGGCAGCGTCGCTGCGCAGCGACCAGGGTGCGCAGGCGTCATTGCGCGCTGGCGCGTAGCCGGCCGCCGCACATCCGGAGCCACGGTCCGGACGGGCGCCGATCAGACGCCAGGCGATGCGCCCGCTGCGGTCGCCGATCACCAGGTTCTGTGCAGGAATGCCGGCGCGGTCGGCCACGCGCAGGGCCTGGTCCAGGTCGCCCGCGCGGGCCATGTCGGCGAAATCCAGGCGCACCGCGCCGGGCAGATGTGCGACCCAGCGCAGTGCGTCGCCGCTGCCATCGGCGTGGGTGTGCAGGATCGGCCCCCAGGCGGTCTCGCGCACCGGGAACACCACGTCATCCTGGCCGGCCACGGCGATGCGCTCTTCATGCACCGTCATCGGGGCCGTGGCCGGTTCGTTGCGGAAATCGGCGGTGTCGATGTAGCTGTTGGTGAACCCCCAGGCGACATGCCCGTTGCTGCCGACGATGACGGCCGGTAGACCGGGCAGCGAGAAGCCACTGATGTCGACCTGGCCATCGGCCGCCTGCGGATCGGGATAGCGCAGGCGCACGCGGAACCAGAGGCCGGGTGCACGCAGGCCCAGGTGCATGTCGTCGGCAACGATCGCACGGCCATCGGCAGTGAGGGCGCCGGCCACGGCGAAGTTGTTGCTGCCCACTGCGCCGGCTTCCACCGGCACGGGGGCGGGCGAGGCGGCCAGCGTGCGCAGATCCAGTTGCCCTGCATCGGGCAGCAGGGCATTGCCGCGCGGCTCGCCGAACAGGGGCGCATCCCATTCGCTGCCCTGGTGCGCGATCAGCGCATGCAGCGCCGGTGGCACCACCGCCTGGATGCGGCTGAGCGCCAGTTCAGTCCGGTTGCCCGGATCCTGCAGATCGGCGTACATGGCCAGCCCGGCCAGCACGCTGTCGCTGGCGGTCCACGGCTGCGGCGCCTGCCGCAGCAGCAGGTAGGCCCACGGGCGCACGGAGAGATCGGCCAGGCCCTGGTTGACCCCATCGACATACGCGTTCACCGCCGCGGCGTTGCTGCCCAGGGCGGCCTCCAGATGGGCGTCGGTCCGCGCGCGCAGGCGATGAACCCGCATGCGCTTGTCCACCTCGATGGCCTTCGGGCCGAACAGCGCAGCCAGTTCGCCGGCCGCGCTGCGCCGCATCAGGTCCATCTCGAAGTAGCGCTCCTGTGCGTGGACACGGCCGAGCGCACGCATGGCGTCGGCCTGGCTGCCCGCGGTGATGGTGACCACGCCCAGCGCGTCGCGCTCGACAGTGACTGCTGCGCTTAGGCCGGGCAGGGCATGTTCACCTTCCAGATCGGCCAGGCTGCCGCGCAGCAGCAGCCACGCTGCCAGGGCCACCACCAGCAGGGTGGCGATCAGCACGCCGAGCAGCCAACGCCATGTACGTCGCATTGCAGGTCCTTTCCGAACGCCGGGGCCGATTGTAGCCGCAGGCGCAACTGCGACTGATTCCGATTAGATCACCGTATCCCGAAATGGGGCACCCTATGCCGCATCGATTCACAGGAGCCCCCCATGAAAGGCAACCCGGACGTCATCGCCTGCCTGAAGGAACTGCTGCGCGGCGAGCTTGCCGCGCGTGACCAGTACTTCATCCACTCCCGCCGTTACGAGGACCAGGGCCTGTTCGCGCTGTATGAGCGCCTGAACCACGAGATGGAGGAAGAGACCCAGCATGCCGACGCGCTGCTGCGCCGCATCCTGTTCCTTGGCGGTGATCCTGACATGCGCCCGCACCTGACCGAGCCGGGTACGACGGTGGAGGAGATGCTGCAGAAGGATCTGGACACCGAGTACGCCGTGCGCAACAACCTCGCCGCCGGCATGAAGCTGTGCGAAGAGAAGGGCGACTACGTGAGCCGCGACATCCTGCTGGCGCAGCTGAAGGACACCGAAGAGGACCACGCCTGGTGGCTGGAGCAGCAGCTGGGCCTGATCAAGCGCATCGGCCTGGAGCTGTACCAGCTGAGCAAGATCGACGGCAGCGGCGCCCCGGCGCACTGAACCGGTACCGTCGCCCGCCAGCACCGGAGCATCGCTCGCCAGCCTTCGCCCGCCAGCCGCTCCACCGCCCGCCAGCCGACAACGAAAAAGCCGGGGAATGCCCCGGCTTTTTCGTGTCTGGTGCTGCGTTTCGGTAGCGCCGGGCCATGCCCGGCGGGCAGAGCTGGGGTCAGAGCCCTTTCCGTTGGAAAGGGATCCGACCCCGCTGCGTCATTCCACTGACAGGCCTTCGACCTTCTGCCAGCCACGCGGCAGCAGGTGGCCGCGGGTCGCCCGCGCGCCGAGGTAGGCATCGAGCTCGTTGAACTTCAGGCCCATCGTGCGCTGGCCGGCGCGCACCTGCAGGGTCTGCCCCGGCCCGATCGCCACGATGGCGACCACGCGTTCCGTGGCCAGCTTGGCCTTGGGGATCTCGATGATCTTGTTGCCCTTGCCTTTGTCCAGTTCGGGCAGATCGCTGGCCGGAATCGCCAGCAGGTTGCCCGAGCTGGTCACCGCCACGATGCGGTCGCTCTCGACATTGGCGACCACCGCCGGCGGCAGCACCGACGAGCCGGCGGACAGGTTCAGCATCGCCTTGCCGGCCTTGTTGCGGCCGATCAGGTTCTCGAAGCGGGTGACGAAGCCGTAGCCATGGCTGGACGCGAGCACGAAGCGTGCGTCCGGCTCGGCGCTGGCCAGGGTGACGAAGCTGGTGCCGGGCGCCGGCGAGAAACGGCCGGTCAGCGGCTCGCCGTTGCCCCGCGCAGAAGGCAGGGTGTGCACCGCCGTTGAATAGGCCCGGCCTTCGCTGTCCAGGAATGCGACCTGCTGGGTGCTGCGCGCGCGCACGGCGCCCTGCAGCGCATCGCCATCGCGATAGGACAGGGCCGACGCGTCCACGTCATGACCCTTGGCGGCGCGGATCCAGCCCTTCTGCGACAGCACCACCGTCATCGGCTCGCTTGGCACCAGCTCGGTCTCGTCGATAGCCTGCGCCGCCTGGCGCTGGACCAGCGGCGAGCGGCGCTCGTCGCCGAACTTCTTCGCATCGGCTTGCAGCTCGTCGCGGATCAGCTTCTTCAGCTTGGCCTTGCTGTCGAGGATGCCGATGATCTTCTCGCGTTCCTTGGCCAGCTCGTCCTGCTCGCCGCGGATCTTCATTTCCTCCAGGCGGGCCAGCTGCTTCAGCTTGGTCTCCAGGATGTACTCGGCCTGTTCTTCGGACAGGCCGAAGCGCGCGATCAGTGCGGCCTTCGGTTCGTCCTCGGTACGGATGATATGGATCACCTCGTCCAGGTTGAGGAAGGCCACCAGCAGACCTTCCAGCAGGTGCAGGCGGCGTTCGACCTTCTGCAGGCGATGCTGCAGGCGGCGGGTGACGGTGTTGCTGCGGAACGTCAGCCATTCGCTGAGCAGCATCTTCAGGTTCTTCACCTGCGGACGGCCGTCCAGCCCGATCACGTTGAGGTTGACGCGGTAGCTGCGCTCCAGGTCGGTGGTGGCGAACAGGTGGCCCATCAGCTGCTCGGCATCGACGCGGTTCGAGCGCGGCACCAGCACCACCCGCACCGGATTGGCGTGGTCGGATTCATCGCGGATGTCTTCCAGCCACGGCAGCTTCTTGGCGCGCATCTGCGCGGCGATCTGCTCGATCACCTTCGAGGGCGATACCTGGAACGGCAGTGCGGTGACCACGATGTTGCCGGCTTCACGGCTGAACGTCGCGCGCGCACGCACGCTGCCGTTGCCGGTCTCGTACAGGGTGCGCAGATCGTTGGCGGCCGTGATGATCTCGGCGCTGGAGGGATAGTCCGGGCCTTTCACGTGCTCGCACAGGTCGCGCACGGTGGCGTCCGGATCGTCCAGCAGGTGCAGCAGCGCGCTGACGATCTCGTTGAGATTGTGCGGCGGCACATCGGTGGCCATGCCCACGGCGATGCCCGTGGTGCCGTTGAGCAGCAGGTGCGGCAGGCGGGCCGGCATCCACGTCGGCTCCTGCAGCGTGCCATCGAAGTTGGGCGCCCAGTCGGTGGTGCCCTGGCCCAGCTCGCCCAGCAGCACTTCGGCGATGGGGGTGAGCTTGGATTCGGTGTAGCGCATCGCCGCGAACGACTTCGGGTCGTCGCTGGAGCCGAAGTTGCCCTGGCCTTCGATCAGCGGATAGCGGTAGGAGAACGGCTGGGCCATCAGCACCAGCGCCTCGTAGCACGCGCTGTCGCCGTGCGGGTGGTATTTACCGATGACGTCACCGACGGTGCGTGCGGACTTCTTCGGCTTGGACGCGGCATTCAGCCCCAGCTCGCTCATCGAATAGATGATGCGGCGCTGCACCGGCTTCAGGCCGTCGCCGACGAACGGCAGGGCGCGGTCCAGGACCACGTACATCGAGTAGTCGAGGTAGGCGCGTTCGGCGTACTCGCGCAACGGCAGTTGTTCGAATCCGTGGAACACGGGGCGGGCAAGTTCGGTCATGCGGCGTTGTTACCTATGTCGGGAGGCGGCGACGGCGGTCGCCGCTCGCAATCCTGTGATTATCCGGATGCGGCCGGGGATGCCAAGCCGCGCGCAGGGTCCAGGCCGGTTTCCAGTCCATTCCCGGCCCGCGCCAGGTAGCGCCCGGGCGGCAGGCCGAAATGGCGGCGGAACACGGTGACGAAAGCGCTGGCGCTGCTGAAGCCCAGCGCATGGGCGATATCGGCCACGCTGCGGCCATCGGTCAGCTGCCGCAGCGCTTCGGACAGACGGGCCTGCTGGCGCCACTGCGCGAAGCTCAGCGTGGTCTCGTCGCGGAAGTGGCGGGTCAGGCTGCGCGGCGAAAGCCCGGCCCAATGCGCCCATTCGGCCAGGCTGCGCTCGTCGGAGGGATCGGCCAGCAGCTGCGAGGCGATCTTCAGCAGGCGCCGATCGTGCGGCATCGGCAGGTGCATGCGCTGGCGCGGTGCGGTGCGGATCTCATCCAGCAGAACCTCGATGATGTGCTGGTGCTCGGGCGTGGCGACCTGGTCGAGCGACCAGCTGCAGATCCGGTCCGCCAGTGCCTGCGCCAGCCTGGACAGGCCCAGCACGCAGGGGGCGGCGGGAAGGGCAGTGCAGGCCGGCGCGGCCAGCGCCATGCCCCAGCCACGCAGCGGGCCGTCCAGAGCGACCGTGTGAGGTTCCAAGGGCGGCATCCAGCCGGCCGAACCGGGCGCCAGCGACCACGTTCCATGCGAGGTGCGGGTGGTCAGCAGGCCGCGTTCGACGCAGATCAGCTGCGCACGCTGGTGATGGTGCCAGTCGACTTCACGGGCGAGCCCCTGCGGACTGTCGAAGCGGAAACCGACGACCGGCGGGCCATCGTTGCGCTCGAACCAGTCCAGCGCCTCGTTGCGCAGCAACTGCCGGGCCGGGGCGATGTCCCCCTTGTTCATCCTGTCCGATGGCTGGAATGTGTCATTCATTGGCTTGATGGTACTACCGGGCCATCCTGGGGCGCCATTAAGGTAGGCGCCTTCACTGATCCAGCCCGCTGCTGCAACACAGCATTCGATGCCAGATCGAATATTTCCATTGAGAAATATTTTTTTTGGAAGAGAATGCACTCCCATGATCTGTCCTGCAACCACTCCCCCCAGCTTCGGCCTGCTGCTGCGCCAGGTGCGCGACGGCCTGGTCCGCCAGCTTGACGCGTCCATGGCCGAAGAAGACCTGGGCATCGGCTTCACCCACTACATCGGGTTGAAGGTGCTCTCGAACATGGCCCCCTGTACCGCCAACGAACTGGCCCAGGCCATCGACCAGGTACCCAGTGCCGTCACCCGCCTGCTGGACAAGCTGGAAGCCCTGGGCTGCGTTCGCCGCGAGGCACATGCGCAGGACCGCCGTGCGCTGCAGATCGTGCTGACCGATGAAGGCCGCGCACTGTGGGCGCGCTTGAAGCTGCGCGGCGACGCGGTGATGGATTACGCCCTGCGCGATCTGTCCGCCGACGAGCGCACGCTGCTGTTGTCCCTCCTGACCCGAATCCGCGATTCCCTGACGACCCCATGAACCCGATCCCGCATTCCTCATTCCGCCGGTCCGGGCGCGCGCTGCTGCTGTCGGCGCTGGCGCTGGCGCTGGCCGCCTGCGCCAGCAGCCGCGGCCTCGAACCGCAGGGCCGCCTGCTCGATGTGGACAGCCTGCACAGCGAGCGCACCCTGGCCGACACCGATCTCAGTGCCACCGGCTTCCCCGCACAGGACTGGTGGAAGGCATTGGGCGACGCGCAGCTGGACGCGCTGATCGCCGAAGGCCTGGCCGGTCATCCGAGCCTGGACGCCGCCGACGCACGTCTGCGCCAGGCGCAGGCCAAGGTCGGTACCGCACGCGCTGACCGCCTGCCCAGTCTCTCCGTTTCCGGCGGCTATACCGGGCTTCGCCTGCCCGAGTCGATGGCCGGCGACGAGATCGGTGGCCACTACGCAGGCAGCAGCCAGGTCGCTTTCGACTTCAGCTACGGCATCGACCTGTGGGGCGGCAAGCGCGCCGCCTGGGAAGCGGCCGTGGATGGCGCGCATGCCGCCACCGTGGAGGCCCAGGCCGCACGCCTGAACCTGTCCACCGGCATCGCCCAGGCCTATGCGGACCTTGCTTACGCGTGGCAGCTCGACGATGTCGCCGAGGAAGAACTGACGCGGTCGCAGAAGTCGCTGGAACTGACCCGGCAGCGTCGCCGCGCTGGCATCGACAGCGATCTGCAGGTGCGCCAGGCCGAAGCCCGCGTGCCCGCCGCGCAACAGCAGGTGCAGGCCGCGCAGCAACGCATCGACGCCGCCCGCACCGCATTGGCTGCCCTGGTCGGCAAGGGCCCCGACCGTGGCCTGACGATCGAGCGTCCGCAGCCGTTGAATCCGACGGCCCTGCAGCTGCCAGGCGTGCTGCCCAGCGAGCTGCTCGGCCGTCGTCCTGACATCGTCGCCGCACGCTGGCGCGTGGAAGCGGCCAACAAGCAGATCAAGGTCGCCAGGACGAAGTTCTACCCGAGCCTCAACCTGACCGCGCTGGCCGGCGTGGTGGCGCCGAATGTCGGCGATCTGCTGCAGAGCAGTTCCTCCTTCGCCTACATCGGCCCGGCGCTGAGCCTGCCGATCTTCGAAGGCGGCAAGCTGCGCGCCAACCTGGCCGACACCGATGCGCAGTACGACCTGGCGGTGGCCAATTACAACCAGGCGGTGCTTGACGCACTGCGCGACGTGGCCGACCAGGTCAATGCGGTGCGCTCGCTGGCGCAGCAGGCGCAGTCGCAGGAGCAGGCCGTGGACACGGCGCGTGCAGCGTTCGACCTGGCCGGGCAGCGTTACCGCGCCGGCATCGGCAGCTACCTGGATGTGCTGTCCGCACAGTCCACCCTGCTGCAGTCACAACAGCAGCTGGCCAGCCTGCAGTCGCAGCAGGTGCAGACCTCGGTGCGCCTGAGCAAGGCGCTGGGCGGCGGCTTCCAGCCCAGTGATGCTGATCGCGCGCCGCTTGCCTCCCATTCCGATTCCTCGCATTCCTGAAGATCTCCGCCATGAGCCAGACCCAAGACACTGCGGCCCCGGCCGCCTCCAACCGCCGCAGCAACCTGCTGCGGGGCCTGTTCGTCATCGTCGTGCTGCTGCTTGCCGCACTGGCGCTGTGGTATTTCATGTTCGGCCGTTGGTTCGAAGAAACCGACGATGCCTACGTGCAGGGCAACCTCGTACAGATCACCCCGCTGGTGGCAGGCACCGTGGTCGCCATCAATGCCGATGACGGCATGCGCGTGGAGCGTGGCCAGCTGCTGGTGCAGCTGGACCCGGCCGATACGTCCGTGGCCCTGCAGCAGGCTGAAGCCAACCTGGCCAAGACCGTTCGCCAGACCCGTGGCCTGTATCGCAGCGTGGAAGGCGCGCAGGCAGACCTGAATGCCCGTCAGGTGACCCTGAAGCGCGTGCGCGAGGACTTCGCCCGCCGCAGGGATCTGGCCGCCACCGGTGCCATCTCCAACGAAGAACTCGCCCATGCCCGCGATGAGCTGGCGGCGGCGGAAGCAGCGGTGGCCGGTTCGCGCGAGACCGTCGAGCGCAACCGTGCGCTGGTCGACGATACGGTGATCGCCACCCAGCCCGACGTGCAGGCGGCCGCCGCGCAGCTGCGCCAGGCCTACCTCAACAATGCCCGCGCCGGCATCGTCGCGCCGGTCACCGGTTATGTGGCCCGTCGCTCGGTGCAGGTGGGCCAGCGTGTGCAGCCGGGTGCCGCACTGATGGCCGTGGTGCCGACCGAGCAGATGTGGGTCGAGGCCAACTTCAAGGAAACCCAGCTGCGCCACATGCGCCTGGGCCAGGAAGTGGAGCTGAAGTCTGACCTGTACGCCGGCGATGTGAAGTACAAGGGCCGCGTGCAGAGCCTGGGTCTGGGGACCGGCTCGGCGTTCTCGCTGCTGCCGGCGCAGAACGCCAGCGGCAACTGGATCAAGATCGTGCAGCGCGTTCCGGTGCGCATCGCCATCGATGCCAAGCAGCTTGCCGAACATCCGTTGCGTATCGGCCTGTCGATGAAGGCCGAGGTGAGCCTGCGCGACCAGAAGGGCGAGGTGCTGCCGAGCGCCCCGGCCAAGGGCACGGTGTTCGACACCGACGTCTATGCCAAGCAGCTGCATGATGCCGACGAGGTGATCCACTCGATCATCCAGGGCAACGTGCCGCAGCAGTCGAAGGTGGGCTGAGGTCGCCATGTCCGCCCAAGCTCCAGCCGCGCCCGGAAGCCCGGGCGCACCGGCGGCGCCGGGTGCGGCCGCCGGGTTCCTGCCGCCGAGCGTGGCCCTGTGCACCGTGGGCCTGGCGATGGCCTCCTTCATGCAGGTGCTCGACACCACCATCGCCAACGTCTCGCTGCCGACCATCGCCGGCAATCTCGGCGCCAGTTCGCAGCAGGCGACGTGGGTCATCACTTCGTTCGCGGTCAGCACGGCCATCGCACTGCCGCTGACCGGCTGGCTCAGCCGCCGTTTCGGCGAGCGCAAGCTGTTCGTCTGGGCCACGCTGGCCTTCGTCATCACCTCGCTGTTGTGTGGCCTGGCGCAGAGCATGGGCATGCTGGTGGTGTCGCGCGCCCTGCAGGGCTTCGTGGCCGGCCCGATGTATCCGATCACGCAGTCGTTGCTGGTCTCGATCTATCCACGCGAGAAACGCGGGCAGGCGTTGGCGCTGCTGGCGATGATCACCGTGGTCGCGCCGATCTGCGGGCCGATCCTCGGGGGCTGGATCACGGACAACTACAGCTGGGAATGGATCTTCCTGATCAACGTGCCCCTGGGCATCTTCGCCGCGCTGGTGGTGGGCAACCAGCTGAAGGGCCGTCCGGAACACGTGGAGAAGCCGAAGATGGACTACGTCGGCCTGATCACGCTGGTGATCGGCGTCGGCGCACTGCAGCTGGTGCTCGACCTGGGCAACGACGAGGACTGGTTCTCCTCCACCCGGATCGTGGTGCTGGCCTGCGTGGCGGTCGTGGCGCTGACGGTGTTCCTGATCTGGGAACTGACCGACAAGGACCCGATCGTCGACCTGAAACTGTTCCGCCACCGCAACTTCCGCGCCGGCACGCTGGCGATGGTGGTGGCCTATGCCGCATTCTTCAGCGTGGCCCTGCTGATTCCGCAGTGGCTGCAGCGCGACATGGGGTACACGGCGATCTGGGCAGGGCTGGCGACGGCGCCGATCGGCGTGCTGCCGGTGATCATGACGCCGTTCGTGGGCAAGTATGCCTCGCGCTTCGACATGCGCATGCTGGCGACCATCGCCTTCGTGTTCCTGTCGATGACCAGCTTCCTGCGCTCGGGCTTCAATCTGCAGGTGGACTTCCAGCACGTGGCCGGCGTGCAGCTGATCATGGGCATCGGCGTGGCGCTGTTCTTCATGCCAGTTCTACAGATCCTGCTGTCGGATCTGGATGGTCGCGAAATTGCCGCGGGTTCGGGCCTGGCCACGTTCCTGCGCACGCTGGGCGGCAGTTTCGCAGCATCGCTGACCACCTGGCTGTGGGCACGTCGCACGCAGGTGCACCACGCCGATCTGACCGAACACATTTCGGCCTATCAGCCGGGCATGCAGGACCAGGTTGCGGCGATGGGGCAGGGTGACCTGCAGCATGGTGCAGCGGTGCTCAACACCATGATCAACCACCAGGCATCGCAGATGGGCTTCAACGACATCTTCTTCCTGCTGGGCTGGATCTTCCTGGCCATCATCACCTTCCTGTGGCTGGCCAAGCCGCCGTTCGGTGCCGGTGCCGGTGCAGCGGCCGGTGGCGGGCACTGAAACTGCCCGCAAACACGGCGCTGTATGTCGACCCCGCCGCAAGGCGGGGTTTTTGTCTGTGGTGAGTTCTGCCAGGCGGCGTTCGCGCAACGCGCGGAAGGCGTCGCCCTTGCGTTGACGCTGCGGATTCCGGAAACGAAAAAACCCGCTTTCGCGGGTTTCATCATCATGAGTCGTGGTGCCCAGGAGAGGACTCGAACCTCCACGGTTTTACCCGCTAGTACCTGAAACTAGTGCGTCTACCAATTCCGCCACCTGGGCGACTCAGGAGGGGAATTCTGCGGTACGGCATCGGATGTGTCAACACCATTTCATGCTTTTTTCTCCGCTTCCACGCCGAGGTGCAGCAGCAGGCTGCGCATCGCTGTCGACAGTCGTGTCCAGTCGGCGAAGCAGGCACACAGGCGGCGCTGTGCCCACGCATCCGCGAGGGGCACCGCCAGCGCCTGTGTCGCGCGGCGGTGCTGGCGGGCGATGGTGCGCGGCACGATACCCACGCCGATGCCGTGACCCACCATGATGCACACGCCTTCGAAGGTCTTCATGCGGATGCGCACGTCCAACCGATGGCCGATGTCGCGTGCCTGCGCTTCGATGTAGGTCTGCAGCGCATTGCCATCGGCCAGCGCGACGAAGGTTTCGCTGGCCACATCGGCGAAGGCCAGCGTGCGACGGGCCGCGAAACGATGGCCTGCGGGCAGCAGCATCACCAGGGGATCCTCGGCAACGACATGGCGTTGCAGGCCGGTTGCCTCGACCGCATCACTGATGATTCCCGCTTCGGCCTGGCCAGCGGTCAGGGCGCGGACCACTTCAGGGCTGGTGCGTTCGTGCAGTTCGACGTGCAGGCGTGGGCGTTCGGCCAGCCAGGGAGCCAACCGGGAAGGCAGGTAGCTGGTCAGTGCGGCGGTGTTGGCATACAGGTGCAGGGTGCCGCGCGCGCCCTTCGCGAAGGCCTGCAGTTCGCCACGCAGCTGTGCCTGTTGATGCAGGATCTGGCGCGCGTGGTGGGCGAGGGCGGCACCGGCTTCGGTCAGGCTCACGCCGCGCGGGTGACGCACCAGCAGCGCGGTGCCCGCGTCGTTCTCGATCGCCCGCAGGCGTTCGCTGGCAGAGCCCAGCGCCAGGTTTGCCTGCGCGGCGCCTGCGGTGATGCTGCCGGCGTCGGCCACGGCCAGGAACAGGCGCAGGTCGGCGATGTCCATCCGCATGTCACGGCCCTCGTTGCGTGCCGCCTGCCTTCGGGTCAGCCGAAGGGTGGGGCGCATAAGCCGCATTGTGCGCGGAAGGCGCGCCGGTTCCAATGACGGCATGAGTGAGACGACATTCTTCTATGGTCTGCTGGTCGCCGTGTTCATGCTGGCGGGGGGGGTCAAGGGCGTGACCGGCATGGGCCTGCCGACCGTGGCGATGGGCCTGCTGGGAGGGGCGCTGTCGCCGGTGGCGGCGGCGTCGATGCTGTTCATTCCGACCTTCGTCACCAACGCCTGGCAACTGCTGGCCGGGCCATCACTGGGGCCGATCGTGCGACGCCTGTGGCCGATGATGCTGGCCGTGGTGGTGGTGACCCTGGGCGCGGCGACGTTGCTGGTGCGGGTCGACCGCACGTGGTCGCGCGTGGCGCTGGGCGTGGCGCTGGTGGTGTATGCGCTGTACGCCTTGGTTGCGCCGGTATTCCGTGTGCCGCAGCGGCGTGAGCGTTGGCTGGGGCCGCTGGTGGGGGCGTTGTCAGGCGTGGTGACCGGGGCGACCGGTGTGTTCGTGATGCCGGCGGTGCCGTACCTGCAGTCGCTGGGGCTGCAGCGCGAAGAGCTGGTGCAGGCGCTGGGCCTGGCGTTCACGGTGTCGACCCTCTCGTTGACGGGTGGGCTGGTGCTGCACGGCGCATTCGGTGTGCAGCAGCTGGGATTGAGCGCGCTGGCGGTGTTGCCGGCGCTGGCGGGCATGTGGCTGGGGCAGGTGATCCGGCAGCGGATCAGTGCGCGGGTGTTCCGCGTGTGCTTCCTGGGCTTCCTGCTGCTGCTGGGCCTGGAGCTGGTGCTGCGACCGCTGTTCTGATCCCGTTGGCTGGCGCCCGGACATGAAAAAACCCGCTTTCGCGGGTTTTTCTCAGTCTCGACGTGGTGCCCAGGAGAGGACTCGAACCTCCACGGTTTTACCCGCTAGTACCTGAAACTAGTGCGTCTACCAATTCCGCCACCTGGGCGTCGAGGAGCGAGATTATGGGGTGCCGTGACGGGGGTGTCAACACCCTTGTGAACGCCCGGCCACGCTGCGGAACGACGGCAGGAAACGCGGGCAAAAAAAATCCCCGCCGAGGCGAGGAGATTTTTCGTTGGTGCCCAGGAGAGGACTCGAACCTCCACGGTTTTACCCGCTAGTACCTGAAACTAGTGCGTCTACCAATTCCGCCACCTGGGCGTTCCAGAGGCGCAATTGTGAAGATGAATCCGCAGGCTGTCAACGACTTCGCGGAGTTTTTTCACGTGGCGCCTGCAAGCGGGTCGCTGACCGGTTCTGCACGCCGTCAGCGGCTACCATGGAGGGCGATGACTACCAAAAAACCAAGCAAGGGCGGGAGCAAGTCCCGCAGCCAGGCCCCGAAGAAGGGCGCCAAGACGGGTGCAGCCCGTACCTCCCAGCCGGGCAAGCCACTGCCGGGCTGGTTCCCGGAGCTGGGGGGTGGCGGCGCACCGCCGCGCGGTCGCCCGGGCCGTGGTGGCGACGCACCGGGACCGGCGCCGGGCCGCAAGCTGCCGCCGGCCGGCAAGGTGATCGAGGATCCCTACGCGTCCCGCGAAGCCGAGAAGTACGAACAGCCCATCGCCAGCCGCGAGGCCATTCTGGCCCTGCTGGAGCGCTGCGAAGGGCCGCAGACTGCCGAGGAACTGGGTGCCCGCCTGGGCCTGACCGCGCCGGACCGGGCCGAAGCGCTGTCGCGCCGGCTGGGTGCGATGGTCCGCGATGGCCAGCTGGTACAGAACCGCCGTGGAGGTTTCGCGCCGGTGCAGGCGCTGAGCCTGGTCACCGGTGTGGTGATCGCCAATCCGGAAGGATTCGGGTTCCTGCGCCCGGTCGAGGGCGGCGACGACCTGTTCCTGCCGCCCTATGAAATGCGCAAGGTGATGCACGGCGACAAGGTGCTGGCGCGTGTCACCGGCATCGATCATCGCGGCCGCCGCGAAGGCAGCATCGCCCGCGTGCTCGAGCGCGGCATGACCCGTCTGATCGGTCGCTTCAGCATCGAGATGGGCATCAATTACGTGGTGCCTGATGACAAGCGCGTGCAGCGCAACGTGCAGGTGCCGCCTGATCAGACCGGAGGTGCGCGTGATGGCCAGCTGGTGGTCTGCGAGCTGACGCAGGCGCCGGACAGCCGCCGTCCGCCGATCGGCCGCATCATCGCGGTACTGGGTGACAAGCTGACCGCCTCGCTGGTGGTGGAGACCGCCATCCATGGCCACGAGCTGCCGTTCGAGTTTCCGCAGGAGGTGCTGGACGAGGCCGCCGCGGTGCCGCTGGTGGTCGAGCCGGCGATGATCGGCGACCGCGTCGACCTGCGTCGCACGCCGCTGGTGACCATCGATGGCGAGGATGCCAAGGACTTCGACGATGCGGTGTATTGCGAGCCGAACCCGGAGGGATTCCGTCTGGTGGTGGCCATCGCCGATGTCTCCAACTATGTGCGTCCGGGCACGCCGCTGGATGAGGAGGCGCAGAAGCGCGCTACCTCGGTGTACTTCCCGGGCTTCGTCGTACCGATGCTGCCGGAGACCCTGTCCAACGGTATCTGCTCGCTGATGCCCAAGGTCGACCGCATGTGCTTCGTCTGCGACATGCAGATCGACCGCGATGGCCAGGTCGTCCACTCGCGCTTCTACGAAGCGGTGATGAATTCGCACGCACGCCTGACCTATACCCAGGTGTGGCAGGCCGTGGGCGAGGACGATGCCGGCGCGAAGGCCGTCATCGGCGATCTGCTGCCCCAGGTGCAGCGCCTGCACCAGCTGTACAAGGTGCTGGCCAAGGCACGTGCAAAGCGCGGGGCCATCGAGTTCGAGAGCAGTGAAGTGCGCTTCGTGCTGGACAATCGTGGCGAAGTCACCCAGGCCGGCATGCTGGTGCGCAACGACGCGCACAAGCTGATCGAGGAATGCATGATCGCCGCCAACGTGGAGGCGGCGAAGTACCTGCTGTCGCACCATGTGCCGGCGCCGTACCGCGTCCACGAGAAGCCGCCGGAGACCAAGTACGCCGACCTGCTGGAATTCCTCAAGGAGTTCAAGCTGAGCCTGCCGCCGTGGTCGAAGGTGCGCCCCGGTGACTACACCAAGCTGTTGAAGAAGATCCGCGACCGTCCCGATGCCACGCTGCTGGAGTCGGTGCTGCTGCGCAGCCAGAGCCTGGCCGTCTACAGTCCGGACAACCACGGTCACTTCGGGCTCGCGCTGGAGGCGTACGCGCACTTCACTTCGCCGATCCGCCGCTATCCCGATCTGCTGGTGCATCGCGCGATCAAGCATGCGTTGTCGGGCAGGCCGCTGGACAAGTTCACCTACACCGCACGCGAGATGGCAGCGCTGGCGCTGCAGTGCTCCGAGCGCGAGCGCCGCGCTGACGAGGCCGAACGCGAGGTCGACGAGCGTTACCGGGCCGCGTGGATGGAGAAGCATGTCGGCGGCCAGTTCGATGGCGTGATCAGTGGCGTGACCAGCTTCGGCCTGTTCGTGGAACTGGACGATTCCAAGGTGCAGGGCCTGGTCCATGTCACCCAGCTGCCGCAGGACTATTACAAGTTCGATGCGACCCGCAAGACACTGACCGGTGAACGTCGTGGCAGCAGCTACCGGCTGGGTGACCGCGTGCGCATCCTCGTACTGAAGGCCAGCATGGAAGAGCGCAAGATCGACTTCCGGCTGGTCGAACACAAGGGCGAGGAAGAAGAGGCAGGACTGTCGCCGCTGCCCGAACGCGGCAAACCGACCAAGCGCAGGAAAGAGAAGTACTGATCCGTAGAGCCCGTTCCGGAGGAAAGCAGCATGCAGGGCCAACCCGAGTACAGCGGCGGCTGCCAGTGCGGTGCCATCCGCTTCCAGGTGCGCGGTGAACTGTCCGACAGTTCGATCTGCCACTGCCGGATGTGCCAGAAGGCCTTTGGCGCGTATTACGCGCCTTTGGTCTCGGTGCGCGGCGTGCAGTTCAGCTGGACCCGCGGCCAGCCGCGCTATTTCCATTCCTCCAATGTGGTCCGGCGCGGTTTCTGCGGCGACTGCGGCACGCCGCTGACCTATGAAGCCCCCGACGGCATGGCCGTGGCGGCGGGGGCGTTTGATCAGCCGGAACGGTTGCCGCCGACGATCCAGTACGGTGTCGAGCGCAAGCTGCCCTTCGTCGACGCCCTGGGCAGCCTGCCGGCACGGCGGACGGAGGAGGACGTGGCGGCGCTGGACTTCCTGGCTGCGATCGTTTCCCACCAGCATCCCGACCACGACACGCCACACTGGCCGCCGCGCAGCCGTTCAGCCGAAGGGTGAACGGCGGGTAGCGCCGGGCCCTGCCCGGCGAGCGCGAAGCGCGGCCGTCGCCGATGCTCTACCATAGCCACCCCCTTTCCGGTCCCGCCCGCATGAGCAAGAACAGCCAGTGGATCGTCGGCGTCAACGCCGTCGCCTCCTCCATCGAGAACGACGCCGAGAACGTCCGCGAAGTGCTGGTCGAGGCCGGTGCGAAGAATCCACGCCTGACCGAAATCGAAGAGAACGCGCGCCGCAAGGGGATCGATGTCCGCCGGGTCACCGCGCAGGCGCTGGACGGCGTTGGCGGTGCGGTCCGCCACCAGGGCGTGGCCGCGCGCTATGCCGCTGCGCGCACCTACAGCGAGAATGAACTGGAAGGACTGGTCACTGCCGCTGAAGGCCGGGCCCTGCTGCTGGTGCTGGATGAGGTACAGGACCCGCACAACCTGGGCGCCTGCCTGCGTTCGGCCGCGGCGGCCGGTGCCACTGCGGTGATCATTCCCAAGGACAAGTCGGCGACGGTGAATGCCACCGTGCGCAAGACCTCGGCCGGCGCCGCCGACCGTATCCCGGTGGTGGCCGTGACCAACCTGTCGCGCTGCCTGAAGGATCTGCAGAAGCAGGGCGTGTGGATCTACGGCCTGGCCGGTGAAGCGACCGCGTCGCTGTACGATCTGGACCTGAAGGGCAACATCGCCCTGGTGCTGGGGGGTGAAGCCGACGGCCTGCGCCGCCTGACCCGCGAGAACTGCGATGGACTGGTCAAGATCCCGATGCCGGGCGAGATCGAGAGCCTGAACGTATCGGTCGCCGCGGGCGTCAGCCTGTTCGAGGCCGTGCGCCAGCGCGGCTGATCGTCCCGTGGCAGCGCCGGGCCATGCCCGGCGGATCCAGTCCGACCACGCTCATGGCGTGCCGCGCTCTACGCCGCCGGGCATGGCCCGGCGCTACCCCGCGCTGCCGCCCAGCGCCTTGAACAGCGTCACATCGTTGGTCAACTGGCTCTGCCGGACGCGGGCCAGTGACAACTCCGCATCGCGCCGGGTCTGCTGGGCTTCCAGCCAGGTCCGCAGGTCGGTGGCACCCACGCGGTAGCGCACTTCCTGCATGCGTTCCACTTCCACCGCCTCGTCATACGAGGCCTGCGACGCCGCCACCTGGCGCGCCAGCTGCTCGCGTGCCGACAGCGCGTTGTCCACTTCCGACAGGGCGGTGTACAGCGTCTTGCGGAACCCGGTCGCGGCGATCTGGTAGTTGGTACCGGCCACGTCGGTATCCAGCTGTGCGCGCTGCAGGTTGAGGAAGGGCAGGGACAGGCCGGCACCGAGCGTGGCCACCGGATTGCGCAGGACATCGCCCAGCGAGGTCGCGCTGGAACCGAGGCTGCCGGTCAGGCTCAACGCCGGGTAGTACTGGGTGGCGGTGACCTTGATCGTCTTCAGGCTGTTGCGCAGCCGCAGCTCGGCCGCGCGCAGGTCGGGACGGCGAGCGAGCAGGTCCGCCGGCAGGCCTTCAGCGATGGCAGGGCTGCGTGCCTGCAGCAGGTTCTGCGGCTCGTCCTGTTGCGGCCAGGGGGTGCCGTCGAGCAGCACGGTCAGCGCATTGCGCACTTCCACGCGCTGCTGTTCCAGCGCACTCTGCGCAGCGCGCTGCGACTGCAGGTTCTGCAGGGCCTGGCGTACTTCCAGGCGCGAAACCGCACCGGCGTCGAAACGGGCCTGGACCAGTTCGCGGGTGCGTTCCAGCCGCTCCAGGTTGGCCTGGCCGGTGCTGATCGACTGGTTGAGATACGCCAACGCCCAGTACTGGCTGATGGCATCGCCGATCACCAGCAGGGCGGTGTTCTGTCGATCTTCCTCGGTGGCTTCAGCCTCCCAGCGTGCGATGTCGCGCTGGGTCCTCAGCCGGCCCCACAGATCGACTTCCCAGGCCAGCGAAACGCCGGTGGAATAGCTGCGGCGCCAGTCGTCGGCCTGGTCGGTGGCACGGCTGCCGCTGCCACTGACGCCCGACGAGGACGGCTGTGGCCAAAGCGCGTTGCTGGTCAGTCCGGCCTGCAGGCGGGAACGCTGCACGGCCAGGCCGGCGGCGGCAAGGTCACTGTTGGCGGCCAGCGCCCGGGCCACCAGCCGGTCCAGACGTTCATCGCCGAAACCGCTCCACCAGACATCCTCTCGGATGTCGCGGGCAGGCGTATCCAGGCTGCTGCGCGGAGCGTCCACCGGTGCGTTGAGTGCGGCATTGCCACGCCCATAAGTAGCAGCCACGTCGGGATCGGCAACCGGATAACGGCCGACCGAGGCACAGCCGGACAGGGCAATCAGTACGGCGCCGGCCAGCAGCAGGCGCGAGGGAGCAGGAAAGGGGAGCATGGGCATCGTCTTCATTCGCGGGCCAGGGCCTCCACCGGGTCGAGCTGCGCGGCATTGCGCGCGGGAAGGAAGCCGAAGCCCACGCCGATCAGGGTGGAACAGGCAAATGCGGCGATGATCGAAGCGGTGGAGAACAGCACCTGGAAGTCGCTGGCGAAACGTCCGATCATCGAGCCCAGCAGCAGCGCCAGGCCGACGCCGAGCAGGCCTCCGAGCAGGCACACCAGCACCGCCTCGATCAGGAACTGCTGGCGGATGTCACTCTGCCGGGCACCCACGGCCATGCGCACACCGATCTCGCGGGTCCGCTCGGTGACCGAGACCAGCATGATGTTCATCACGCCGATGCCACCGACCAGCAGTGCGATGGCGGCGATCGCGCCGATCAGCAGGGTCATCGTGCGTGTGGTCTGCTCGATGGTCTCGCGGATTTCGGCGCTGTTGCTGAGGAAGAAATCCTCGGTACCATGGCGCATCGTCAGCAGGCGGGTGATCGCCTCCTGCGCGGCGTCCATCGGCGTGGCGTCATCCACGCGCACGGTGATGCTGGAGACGTGACTCTGGCCCAGCATGCGTGACATCACGGTCGTGTACGGCACCCAGATGCTGAGACTGGTGCTGCCACCAAAACCGAAGCTCTGCCGCTTGGCGACACCGACCACCCGCACCGGCACGTTGCCGAGCAGGATGACCTGGCCGACAGGATCGACATCGGGGAAGAACTGGGTCTGGGTGTTCTCGTCGATGATCGCGACCTGGGCCAGCCCTCGCACCGCATCGGCATCGAAGAAGCTGCCACTGAGCAGGGTCACGCCCTTCACCCGGAAGAACTGCTCGCCAACGCCGCTGACCTGGGCGGTGGAGGACTGGTTGCGGTAACGCGCGGTGACCGAGGTCGACACGCTGGGCGTGGCGCTGTCCACGTAGCTCTGCCGTGAGAGCGCATCGGCATCGCTGGCCTTGAGCGTCTATGCCCGCGCCGCAGTTCGGCCAGCTCGTCCGGCTGCATCCGGCCGGTTTCGCGGCCGGCCACCTGGTAGCTGCCCCGGGTGGGGCGATCCAGGCAGCCGAGGATGTTCATCAGGGTGGACTTGCCCGAACCGGACTGGCCGACGATGGCGACCATTTCGCCGGCGTGGATGTCCAGGTTGACGTCGCGCAGCACGGCAATGACGTCGTCGCCGGCCGGGAACTCGCGTCGCAGGTCACGCAGGCGCAGCAACGGCGCCGTCGTGCTCATCGGCGCGGGCCCATGCCCGGGCCGCCGACGCGCATCTGCATGCCTCCCCGGTTGCCGCCGCCCGCAGACGCTGCCGCGGCGCTGGCCTCGCCGACCACCACGCGTTCGCCCTCCTGCAGGCCTGAGAGGATTTCAGCCGATGCACCGTTGTTGATGCCGACCTTGACCTTGCGCGGTTGTGGCTGGCCCCGATCATCCACCACCCGTACCACGCGCTCGCCGTCGCGGGTCTTCGGCCCCAGTGCCACCGCCGGTACCATCAGCACGCCCTTGGCCTGCTTGAGCAGGACCGACACCTGCGCGGTCATGTCGATGCGCAGGGTGCCGTCCGGGTTCTCCACGTCGAACAGGGCGTTGTAGTACACCGCGCTGCTGGAGCTGGAACTGGAAGAGCTGCTGGAGCTGGACGAGCTTTCATTGGCAATCGATGCCGGTGCCGGATTGATCTGCCGCAGCGTGGCGTGATACTTCCGGTCCGGGTCGCCCAGCGTCGTGAAGTACACCGGCATGCCGGCCTTGATCT
This sequence comes from Stenotrophomonas sp. 112478_Sma, assembly GCF_056479905.1. NCBI lineage: Bacteria > Pseudomonadati > Pseudomonadota > Gammaproteobacteria > Lysobacterales > Lysobacteraceae > Stenotrophomonas > Stenotrophomonas sp. 112478_Sma. The sequence continues at coordinate 1,318,909 of NZ_CM151072.1, forward strand.
TCACAACGTCCGCCTCGGACACCTCGGCATTGACCGTCACCACGTCCAGGCGCGCCAGCATGACGATGGTCGGCGCGGTCTGGTTGGCGTTCACCGTGCGGCCTTCCTCGGCCACCACGGCGACCACGGTGCCGTCCATCGGCGCGGTGATCCGGGTGTAGGCCAGGTTGGCCCGGGCGGTACCCAGCTCGGTTTCGCGACCCTTGATCTGTGCCTCGTAGGACTGCAGCTGGGCGCGCGCGGTTTTCAGCTGTGCTTCGGCGGCATCGTACTCCTGGCGGGAGGTGGCCTCGGCGGCCAGCATCTGCTGCTGGCGTGCGAATTCCAGCTCGGCCTGGCGCAGTGTCGCCTGCTGCACCGCCCGCTGCGCGATCACCTGGTCCAGCGAGGCCTGTGCGTTGAGTACCTGGTTCTGCTGGGTGGTGGCGTCGATCTCGGCGATCAGGTCGCCTTCCTTCACCGTATCGCCCAGCTGCACCTTCAGCGATTTGATCTGGCCGGAGGCCTGCGCACCTACGCTGACCAGCTTGTAGGCGTCGATCACGCCGGTCGCCTCAACGGTCTGTTCGATGTCGCCACGGCCTACGGGGGTGGTGGCCAGGGCCGGAGCGGCCGGCTTGCGCAGCAGCCACCAGGCGGCCACGGCAGCGATCAGGACGAGCAGGGCGGCCAGCATCAGGCGGCCCCGGCGGGTTGCGGGCAACAGGCGGCGGATCACGTGGTGGCTTCACTCTCGGTGCCGCGATGGCGGCGATGGTGGGCATTGTGAAGACCGGGCGATCAACCGCTCAATCCTCAGGGTGTGTCTGTGTGTAACACTGTCGGCGAAAGCGCGTATCGACAGGTATCCGGCCCGCGGGTGGATACAGTGGTACGCATTGGCCAGGATGCGGTTCAGCTCCCGACACGGGATGATCCGCGACATGGAGACTGAAAACCCGATGCATCGACTGCTGATCGTCGACGACGACAACGACATCCGCACCCTGCTGGCCGAGCAGCTCGGCCGCGCCGGCTACCAGGTCAGCACGGCGGCCGATGGCACCAGCATGCGCCAGCTGCTGGAGCGCGAACACGTGGACCTGATCGTGCTCGACCTCAACCTGCCGCGCGAGGATGGCCTGACCCTGTGCCGTGACCTGCGGGCACGCTCGAACACGCCGGTGATCATGCTGACCGCCCGCGCGGAACCGATCGATCGCGTGCTGGGCCTGGAAATGGGCGCCGATGACTATCTGGCCAAGCCGTTCGAGCCGCGCGAGCTGCTGGCGCGCATCCGCAACGTGCTGCGCCGTACCGAAGCCCTGCCGGCCAATCTGGAGCCACTGGCGGTGCGCCGTGCACGATTCTCGCGCTGGGTGTTCGATCTGGAGCACCGCCACCTGGTCGATCCGGACGGGCGCGTGGTGGTGCTGTCCGGCGCGGAGTTCCGCCTGCTGCGGGTGTTCATCGCACATGCCAACAAGGTCCTGTCGCGTGAGCAGCTGGTCGCGCTCAGCAGCGGCCGTAACTATGAGGCGCAGGATCGCGCGATCGACCTGCAGGTCAGCCGCCTGCGCAACAAGCTGGGTGACGATGGTGGTCCCGACGGGCTGATCAAGACCGTGCGCAACGAAGGCTATGTCCTCGCCTCGGCCGTCAACCTGGAATAAGCCGCGATGAATCGCCTGCGCCACTTTCTGTCCTCGATGGTCGGGCGGCTGTTCGTGATCCTGCTGCTGGGCATGTCGGTGGCGGCGATCGGCGCGACCATGCTGGCCACCTCCAAGCGGCAGCAGGAGTTCGAGCGGCAGAACCTCAACCGCATCGCCGATCGCCTGCAGGGCTACGTCAATCTGCTCGACGGCAATCCCGAGCTGCGCGAGCGCCTGCTGGAAGTGGGCGGGCCGAGCGTGCGCGCGCTGCAGTCCGGTGCGCGCGTGGGACGTGCCGATGCTGCGCTGATGGAAGTGCTGGAGGACCGCCCGGGCCCGGTCGCGCGGGCGCAGGTGCACTTCACTTCGTTCCGCTCCTGCATTCCCAGGCTGCAGGAACTGCTGCCACCGCCGCCGCCCGGCTACCGCAAGCATCCTCGCGAGCGCGATCCGGCGTTCATCCCGCCCAAATGCCGCGCGGTGGACGTCACCCTCAACGACGGTACGTTGCTGAAGCTGGCACTGGATTCCCCGGCGGTGGCCCACAACGGCATCCTGGCCGTGGACCCGCTGTTCCTGACCCTGCTTGTGCTGGCCATCGCGGTACTGGCCTACATCGTGGCCCGCATGGCCAGCGCACCGCTGCAGGAGCTGGCCGCCGCCGCCGAGGATCTTGGCGACGACCTGCAGCGCGATCCGCTGCCGCTGCGCGGCCCGCGTGAAGTACAGCGCGCCGCCGAGGCCTTCAATGCCATGCAGCACCGCCTGCAGCGACACCTGGCCGAGCGTACGCAGATGCTGGCGGCGATCACCCACGATCTGCAGACACCGCTGACCCGCCTGCGCCTGCGGCTGGAGAACGTGACCGATGAGGCACTGCGCGAGCGCCTGATCGGCGATCTGGCTGCGATGCAGGCACTGGTCCGCGAAGGCCTGGAACTGGCCCGAAGTGCCGAGAGCGCCGAGCAGCGCGCTGCACTGGACCTGGATTCGCTGCTGGAGAGCATCGTCGAGGACACCGCAGAAGGTGGGGCCGATGTCGTCTTCGAGGGCAGGAGCGATGCGGTGCTGATGCTGCGGCCACTGGCGATGCACCGCCTGTTCTCGAACCTGGTGGACAACGCGGTGATGTACGGCCAGCGCGTGCGGGTGCGCATCGAGCGGGGCGGCGGCAGCATCACCGTGGTGGTGGCCGATGATGGCCCCGGCCTGGCCGACGACCAGCTGGAAGCCGTGTTCGACCCGTTCGTGCGGGTGGAAACCTCGCGTTCGCGCGAAACCGGTGGGGCCGGGCTGGGCCTGACCATTGCGCGCGCTCTGGCCGAGAAGGACGGCGCGCGGCTGTGGCTGCGCAACCGTGCCGAGGGCGGACTGGAAGCCGTGGTGCAATGGCCGGCCAGTGCACAGGTGGTGGCGCCGGGTCGGGCAGGCTGAGCAGACGCGGTGGGGGCTGCGTTCCGGCAGGCCCCACGCAAAACTGACGCGATAGCCCTGCCTGCAGCACGATAGGGCGAATGCGTCACCCACGGTAATTGCCTGCGCTGCAAGGCGTTTTACAGGCAGTCGAGGCAATTGCGTCAGCGTTGAATTGCCTGCGCTGCGTGCGGCCGGTCACCTGAAGCCATCGAAGTTCCTTGCGGATGGCAGATGGCACGGATGTGGATCGTGGTGGGCGACGCCACCACGGGCGGCGGGCGGGTGCTGACCGGATCGTCGAATACGGATATCGAAGGCAAGGCCGTCGCCTGCGTGGGCGACAAGGCAACGTGCCCGAAGCACGGCGGCGCGTTCGAGATCGTCACCGGGGACCCGACGCTGATCCTCGATGGCAAGCCGATCGCGCGCGAAGGCGATTCGCTGGCCTGTGGCTGCAGGTTGCTCGGAGGTGCTCAGTCGCTGGTGTATGTGGTTGACGGCGGAGGCGGTGGCGGTGGCGGTGCGTCGGTCTCCGCGCCGCCTGCCGCGCCGGCAGCAGTGGACCTGTGGAACGCCACGCCGCCGCCCAGCGGTTTCGTTGCCCGCGATGCGGTCGCTACGCGCGAGGTCGTGCTGCATTGCCACTACGGCGACCTGGACTGCACGCCCGCGCGCGGTGTCAGTTACCGGGCGACCCTGTCCGATGGCCGCGTGCTCAGCGGCCATCTCGATGACGAAGGTCGTGCACGCCTGCCGCAGGTAAGCGTGGGGCCGGTGCAGGTGATCTACCAGTACGAGGCCGACAGCACCGACTCGGCTGAGATCCAGGCCTGCCGCGAACGCCTTCGCGCGGCCCTGCAGCGCATCGTGCAGCAGACCCGGCAGGATTTTGCTGCGGACTGGCGGCAATGAAACAGTGCCAGCGCTGCGCATCAGGCCTTCCTGATGGAACTGAATCGCATCGAAGGCCAGGCCAGAGGCGCATGGGACTGGGCCAGCGGCAGCGTGGAAGCGGTGTGGCAGCTGGCGGTGCTGCGCTTCAAGGCCGATGCGGAACTGCGCGAACTGAGCGGACTGCTGCTGACGGGCGACTGGGACGGGCTGGATGCACGCATCGCGGGGCATCGTGCAGCAGGCGAGCAGGTGCTGGACAAGGCCAGTGCGATCAAGGAGCAGCTGATCCTGCTGTTCGACGACGGCCCGACCTGGCAGCTGTTGGCGGCGTTCCCCGCGGACTGAGCGAAGGCGGTGCCGCCAGACGAGCTGCAGGAGCTGACCCAGCGCTACGGCAGCCAGTTTGCGCTCAATGTCGTGATCAGCGTGCTGCTGGGCGCGTTCAGCGCAGGCACGGCCGGAACCGCCTATGGCGGCGCAACCTGGGCGGCCCGGATCGGGCGGTTGGGGCAGCGTCTGGCGGCGCTGCTGGACGAGCTGGGCGAGGCGTTCACCGCATTGGCGCGGGCATTGCGCTTGCGCAAGCGTCGGCACACGGAAAGCCGGGCGCCGGATGCCGATGGGGTGGTGGAAACCCGGCTGCCGCGCACGCGCGCCGCAGGTGCCGCGTTCGGTGAGGCGAGGGCGCATCAAGCGATGCTGGACAAGGGCCTGACGCCAGTGGGAAAGACCGATGGCGTGTATCCTCCGGGAGAGAATGGCATCGATGGGGTCTACAGCCACCCGGATCCGCCGCCCGACTATGTGATCACCGAAGCGAAGTACAACACGGGCCGGTTGGGTGGACCGTACAGGGACGGTACGCGGCAGATGGATAGTGAATGGATAAACGAGCGTCTTGATTCCAAGGTGGGGGTCGTAGAGGCAAGAAGGATGAGGGATGCGATGAATCAGGGGCGGGTTGAGTCGATTCTGATCAGGGTGGCCGAAGATGGCACGACGCAGTCCTACAAGCTTGGCATGGACGGAAGGGTGATTGGCCCTTCATCATTTTGAACTGGACCGATGATGCGCGATAGCAGGAAATCCAAGGCATATTTCTCTGGAATCATCGAGTTCCGGCTGGATGAGGTTGCAGAGGTTGTTGATCGCATTGATTCACACCGGTACACCGACGTCGGGCGCGCCAATGCATCGAGTTCCGTGTTTTCCCTGCTCCTTCAGATAATGGTCATGCGCTACTCGCGTGGCGACGATCTGGTTGAAGTGCTGGGGGGACTGGAAGAACTGTTGTTTGCAAGGCGGCGCGTTGATCTGTGCGCCGATGCCTTGGGCGCACAGGATCAGACGATTCGTGCAGTATGGGAGGATCTTCGGCCGGACAGGTACACAAAGTACCTCTGGTGGTTGGCATTCTCGGTTGCCGCGGGTATGGAGGGCTCTTATGTGCGAAGTGCACTTGGCTTGATGAAGCACGCCGGGGAAGACGAGCTTTTCGACAGAGTCGCGATTGCATTGGGAGACACAGGCCGACCCGCTGCCAATCACGTGCTGTATCGCCAGTACCTTCCGCTAGCAAAGGCCGTCGCATCGATCCAGGACCGACCGGGGCTCGTAAAGAAGTTCCTGGATGGCTGGTATGCGGGCAGCCGCAACCTCTATTGGCACGGGAATCACCGTGACGACGACAGCGGCTACATGGGCTACTGGGCCTTCGAGGCCGCGCTGGTCGTGATGCTGTTCGACATCGACGATTCGAGCTTCCGCGACCACGAGTACTACCCGGCCGATCTGGTGGCTTATTACAGGCGTTGTGCTGGCGCAGGTATCTGATGGTCAGGCGGCTCAGATGCTTGCACCGGGTGCGGGGACGAATCGAGCGCGGCGGCGATGTGATCAGCCAGCGGCTTCGTCGCCCGCGACGCGGTCGCCGGAGGTGAGGTGGTGCTGCATCGCCACTACGGCGACCCTACCCGATACCGAGTGCTCGGCGGCCACATGGATGGCGAGGGCGGCGCACGCGCGCCGCAGGCGCCGCGTTCGGCGAGGCGATGGCGCATCAGGCGATGCTGGGCAAGGGCCTGACGCCAGTGGGAAAGACCGATGGCGTGTATCGTCCGGGAGAGAATGGCATCGATGTGGCCTACAGCTACCCGGATCCGCCGCCTGACATACATTGGTGATGAAAAAATCGGCGACACTGGTTCTTTGATCGGCCCGTGGGGCGATGGCGCATGAGTGCGCAGCGTGACACCCGGATGCTGGAGCCGTACTTCACGGATTGGATCGATTATGACTCCGTGGAGGTGGCGCGTACTGATCATTCAATCGCGACTCGAGCCTATCCTCCCAAGGGATGTGTTCTCGGCGCGTCGGATGTGTCCGGTCGCATCCTTCGTCGGTTGGTCATGCGATTCTCAAGGGGCGACGCTATTGTTTTGCTTCATGATGACCTGAACCAGCTGCTTGTTTCGCATGCGCAGCTCCTGCATCAGTGTGATCAATTGCCTTTGGAGGACCAGAACTATCGTGCACAGTTCGAGGATCTTCGTGAAGATCACTACGTCGATCACCTCTGGTGGCTGGCGATCGCGGTCAGCGCCGGTATGGGTTCGACCTACCTTGCGAAGGCCCTCACGCTGATTGGGAATGCGGGAAAGGATCGACTCTTTGACGAAATCGCGATACTGCTGGTTGAAGACGGAAGAGTTCCGGGGAGGCAGGTGCTGTATCGCCAGTACCTCCCGCTCATGGAAGCAATCGCCTCACCCTCGGACCGGCCCGGGCTCGTAAAGAAATTCCTGGACGGCTGGTATGCAGGCAGCCGCAACGTGTACTGGCACGGCAACCACCGTGACGACGACAGCGGCTACATGGGCTACTGGGCCTTCGAGGCCGCGCTGGTCGTGATGCTGTTCGACATCGACGATTCGAGCTTCCGCGACCACGAGTACTACCCGGCGGATCTGGTGGCCCATTACAGGCGTCGTGCTGGCGACAGGACGTAGCTGTCCCTCCGCAGAGGCGCCAGGCGAGGGGTCTTCTGGTCCTGCCTGTGGTCACCGCCTGGGCTCGGGAAAGTGTGCCGGACCACGCCCCTCCGCCAGAAATCCGTACCGCCTGCACGGCTGGATCAGAAAGCCCGCCGTTGCTGCCCGGGGGAGGGGGGCACGGCTGGGCAGGCGCGGCGGGCTGGCGTTTGCCCTATCATTCGCGCATCTCCCCAGACGCCCCCCGATGAGCCAGCCTGTTCCCGTCGGCACGCCGCCCCGCGCTGCCTGGGCATTTCCACCTGCCGCCCCGCCTGGCCGCAGTACCCGGCCGCCACTGCTGCGGTGATGGGCGGGCAGGGGGACGACGGGCGCTGGGTGGAGCGTCACGCGTGGGACTGGAGGGCGGTGCTGCGACACAGCCTTCTGTGGCTGCTGCTGGCTGCTGCATTGCCGTTGCAGGCACAGAGCGGTGCACCGCCGCTGCGCGACTACGCCATCGATGTGTGGACCTCGCGCAACGGCCTGCCGCACAACTCGCTGCGCGACATCGCGCAGACGCCGGAAGGCCATCTCTGGTTTGCCACCTGGGAAGGCCTGGTGCGCTACAACGGCCTGGATTTCACCGTGTACGACCGCAGCACGCGGCCCGGGCTGCGCGACAACGGCATCGGCGCGTTGTTCGTCGACCGTCAGGGCGGGCTGTGGATCAGCGACTCGCGCGGCAATGTCAGCCGACGTGGCAGTGATGGCCAGTGGCGTGTGTGGGAGCACCAGCCGGATACCCCGCAGGTACTGATCCAGTCGATGCAGATGGACAGCCAGGGGCGCCTGTGGCTGCTCTACGAAGGCAAGGGCCTGGGTTATCTCGCGCCGGACAAAGGCCTTGTCTATCAGGCGCCGGCTGCAGATCTGCCGATGGCGATGAGCTTCACCAAACTGGTGGTGGATGCGCAGGATCGGGTCTGGGTCGGCACGCTCGATGGCCTGGTACTGCGTGACAACGATGGCGTGCTGAAGCGCGCGCCCGCCGCCTGGGGGCTGGGCGCGGGCAGTGGCCTGTCCTGGCCGTACCGGGCGCCGGACGGTGCGCTGTGGATCGTGGCGGGCGAGCGCCTGTACCGGGTCGAGGATGACCGGCTGGTGCTGGTGCACCGGCTGCCGGGCCAGCTGCACCTGACCTCGATGCTGCAGGACCGCCACGGTGATCTCTGGCTGGGCACCGAGAACCAGGGGCTGCTGCGGATTTCCTCGCATGGACTGGAGCGGCTGCCTGCGGGCCTGAGCCTGCCGGGCGGGCGCGTGGTGAGCCTGCGCGAGGATGACGAGGGCAGCATCTGGGTGGGGGCCAACGGCGGCCTGTACCGCCTGCGCGAGACCCTGTTCAGCAGCTACACCGAGCGCGATGGGCTCAGCGGCGATTACGTGCGCACCGTGCTGGAAGATCGTGACCGCCAGCTGTGGGTGGGCAGTGCCAGTGGCCTGGATCGACAGAATGCCGATGGCCGTTTCCAGGCCATGCCGCTGCACAACCGCGGTGGCAAGGCGCCGTCGGTGCTGAGCCTGGCGCAGGGGCCGGACGGCGATCTCTGGGTGGGAACCTTCGGTGACGGCGTCTACCGCCTGTCCCGGGACGGCCGCCTGCGCCACAACTACGCCGCCGACGATGGCATGCCGGGTGGCAACATCCGCGCGATCAGCGTGGATTCGAGCGGGGCGGTCTGGGCCGGAACGCAGAAGGGAGTGGTGCGCATCGACGGCGACCGGGTGCAGGTGTCGCCGGTGGCGGGCATGCCGACCGGGCTGATCACAGCGCTGGAACACGATCACCAGGGCAACCTGTGGATCGGCACGATCGAGGGCATCCGCGTGCTGCGCGGCAACCGTGTGCAGGCGATCGATCTGGCGCCGCTGGGGGGCGGACGCAGTGTGTTCGGCTTCCACCAGCTCGGTGACGCGATGTGGATCAGCAGTGATCGCGGCCTGTACCGCTGGCAGGGCGGGCGGCTGGCCCGCGTCGGCCTGGAGCAGGGCATGCCGGTCGACGCGGTGTTCCAGCTGGTACCCGACCGGCTGGGCAACGTATGGATCAGCAGCAACCGTGGCGTGCTGCGCACCGACATGGCGACTCTCAATGCCGTGGCCGACGGCCGCGCGCCGCGGGTGAGCGTGGAGCGCTACAACGAGATCGACGGCATGGCCAATGCACAGGCCAACGGCAGCTCCGGCCCCTCGGCGATCCTGCGCCAGGATGGCACTTTCTGGGTGGTCACCGCGGGGGGCCTGAGTACGGTCGATCCGCAGCGCCTGCAGCGCTTCCGCGAACGGCGGGCACCGCCAGCGGCGATCGAGAACGTGCAGGTGGACGGCGCGCCGGTGCACTGGGAGGGCGCCGAACGCAATCTGATTCCCGGTGGTCGTCGCCTCGCGGTGAGCTATGTCGGCCTGAGCTACCTGATGTCGGACCGGATCCGCTACCGCACGCGCCTGGATGGACTGGACAGCGGCTGGGTCGAGCGCGGTCCACAGCGCAGCGTGGAGTTCGTTGGCCTGCCACCGGGCGATTACACGCTGCACGTGGCCGCCGCGCACCCGAGTGGCGCCTGGGGCCAGCAGGAAGCCGTATGGAGCTTCAGCGTGGAGCCGTTCTGGTGGCAACGGCGCAGCGTGCAGGCGCTGGGCGGCATCCTGCTGCTGGCCGGGCTGGTGGCGCTGTACCGCTTCCTGCTGCAGCAGCTGAAGGCCAGCAACCTGCGTCTGGCTCGCCGCGTGGACGAGGCCACCTTCGACCTGCAGGCCCAGACCGTCCATCTGCAGGCGGTGAACCAGGAGAAGACCGAGCTGGCCGAACGCCTCGCACGGCAGGCCGAAGCGTTCGAGCGCCAGGCGCGGGAGGATGCGCTGACCGGATTGGCCAACCGCCGCGGCTTCGATGAAACCCTGGCGCGTGACTTCGCACGATCGCAGCGCAGCGGCCACCCGCTATGCCTGGTGGTGCTGGATATCGATCACTTCAAGGCTGTCAACGATCGCTACAGCCACAGTACCGGTGATGCGGTACTGGTCGAGGTGGCGCGGGTGATCGCCACGGCCTGTCGTGACTCGGACCTGCCTGCGCGCACAGGCGGCGAAGAATTCGCGCTGCTGCTCAACGACACCCGGCTGGAGGAAGCCGCGCAGCTGTGCGCGCGGTTGCGGGGGCTGTTCCATGACCACCCGGACTGGGCGGGCGTGGATGGACTGAGGGTGACCTTCAGTGCGGGACTGGTCGAACTGGAGGCCGAAGACCGCACCCCGGCCCTGCTGTACCAGCGCGCCGACCGCGCGCTCTACCGTGCCAAGAGCGACGGGCGGGATCGCACGAGCATCGGTTGACGCGCCGGCGGTGCCGGCCCACGGTCGGCACCCACGCCTGCGCGGCGAGAGGGGCGCTGACGGTTACCGCGGCCAGGCGTTGGCGATCGTGCAGAACAGCCGTGCCGTCTGCTCGGTGTCGTACACCGCGCTATGCGCTTCGTTGGCATCCCAGCCCAGTCCCGCCGCATTGGCAGCACGTGCCAGCACCGTCTGCCCGTATGCGATGCCGGCCAGCGTCACCGTGTCGAATACGCTGAAGGGGTGGAACGGATTGCGCTTGTGCCCGGTCCGGGCGACGGCGGCATTGACGAAACCGAGGTCGAAATGCGCGTTGTGGCCGACCAGGATTGCGCGCTGACAGCCGTACTTCTTCATCGCGGCGCGAACCGGGGTGAAGATATGGTCCAGCGCGGCGCGCTCTTCCTTGGCCAGCCGGAACGGGTGATCCAGGATGATGCCGGTGACTTCCAGCGACTTCGGATCGATTTCCAGCCCTTCGGCCGGCACGACATGCGCGCTGGCGGTCTGCCCGGGGAAGAGCAGGCCGTTCTCGTCCATCTCGATCGGCACCGCCGCGATCTCCAGCAGCGCGTTGCGCTGGGCGTCGAAGCCGCCGGTCTCCACGTCCACCACCACCGGCAGGAAGCCACGGAAGCGTTGTGACATCGCACGCTGCGCCTGCGGTACTGCGGAAACGGGGGCGACGTCAGGTGCGGGGGTGGGGTCGGTCATGCGTGGATTCTAGCAGAGCGTTCCTGAGCGCCCGGTGCGCGCAGCCGGATGGGGCGTTGCGGGCGGCGCGCCAATCAGCGGCATCGCGGACCGGCTCCCGCCCAGGTGCCCCCGCCAGCGCCATGCCGGGCCAGCAGTGCATCGACGCTCAGCCTGCCGGCGCCAGCGAACAGCAACGGCAGCAGCATCGCCATGAACAGCACGGGCAGTTTGAAGTTGCCGAAGCCTTGGTCGCTGATTGCATACCCCATGGCGAGGTCGCCCAGCGAGTGCCATTCCATCGGCCAGTGCACCGCATGGGTCGCCACCACGGTCAGCACCAGCAGGCTGGCAGCGGCAAAGCGGGTGCCGAAACCGACGAGCAGGCAGGCGGCACCCAGCAGTTCGAACCAGGTGGCCAGTTGCCAGTTCAGCGCGGCCGGCAAGTGGTCGAATGGAAACGGAAAGGCCTGCTGCAGGTCAGCGAACCAGTTCTGGCCGTGCAGTTTCTCGAGGCCGGATTCGAAGTACTCCCAGGCCAGCAGTGCGCGCAGGCCCAGCGGGGCCAACCAGGGGGCGAGACGGTCCAGCTGGCCACGCGCGGTGGCCAGGATCGGGTAGTTCATCGGGAATCTCCGGGAGTGGGGCGTCAGGGCGGCGGCGTGATCGGGCCGATCACGCCGGCTTGCAGGAACTGTTGCAGCAGGGTGGCACCGGCCTCGTCCAACGCGTGCTCCTCCAGCCCGTGCGCCAGTGCCAGCCGCCGCAGGTAGGTGTTGCCATCGGCGCCGGGCCGCTCGCCGATGCGGGCCAGCAGATGCACCGCCAGTGGGCTGAGGCTGGCGAAACGCACCACACCGTCAGCATCGCGCCGGACCAGCAGGCCGGTCGGCTCGGCCGGAGCCGTGCGCGGCGCATCGTCCGCGCCAAGCCGGTGGACCGGCCATTGATACAGCAAGGGCCAGGCCAGCGGCGAACGCTGCAGGGCGACCACCCGCGGATCGATCGCGCCGGCCACCGGCAGCGGCTCGGCCTGCAGCTGGTACAACGCCGTTTCCACCCACTCGTAGTGGGCCAGCTCGGCCAGCGCCGGATGCGGAAGCTGCGGCTGTGCCTGCAGCCACTGCACGAACTCGGCAGCCAGTTCGGTGAACAGCGGACTGCGGCAGCGATGCGTCGCGAAGTAGCTGCGCACCAGGGCACTCCAGCCCGGTTCACCGAGCAGGCGCACGCAGACCGGGAACCCGTTGCTCAACAGACCCAGCAGGTTGTTGAACAGCAGGCGCTGGTACACCGCTACGCGTCGCGGCTCCATGCCGGCCGGCGCGGCCACGGTGTCCGGGTCGCGCAGATGGGCGGTGAACGCGTGCTGCTGCGCACGCAGCCGTTCCGGCGCTTCAGCCATGCGTGCTGCCTCCGGCTGGGTCGGCCTGCAGGCGGCGGATGGTCTGCAGCTCGCTCTGGAGCTCGGCGTATGGGGGGAAGTTGAAGTCGCGTTCGAGCAGGGTGGGGCGGGGGCCGATGCGCGCATAGGTACGTGCCAGCAGCTCCCAGACCGGATCGATCACGGCGCTGCCATGGGTGTCGATCTTCAGGTCCGGCGCTTCATCCAGGTGCCCGGCCACGTGCAGGCAGACGATGCGCTGTGCCGGCAGGCCGGCGATGAATGTGTCGGCGTCGTAGCCATGGTTGCAGGCGTTGACGTAGACGTTGTTGACGTCCAGCAGCAGGTCGCAGTCCGCTTCGGCAAGCACCGCGTTGGTGAAGGCCAGTTCGTCCATGGACGGTTCCGGTGCCAGGTAGTAGGACACGTTCTCCACCGCGATGCGCCGGCCGAGCAGGTCCTGCACACGGGCAATGCGCGTGGCGGTATGGCGCACGGCTTCATCGGTGAACGGAATCGGCAGCAGGTCGTACAGATGGCCGTCGTCGCTGCAGTAGCTCAGGTGCTCGCTGTAGAGCGGCACGCGGTGCTCGTCCAGGAACCGGCCAACCTGTGCCAGCAGCTGCGTGTCCAGCGGTGCACTGCCGCCCAGCGACAGTGACAGGCCGTGGCAGCTCAGCGGATGCCGCGCCGCCAGTTCGGCCAGTGCATCGCCTGCCGGGCCGCCTACGTGGATCCAGTTCTCCGGTGCACATTCGAGGAAGTCGAAGTCGCCGGCCGGCGCCTCGCGCAGCGCCTGCAGCAGCGCGCGGCGCAGGCCCAACCCGGCGGCCGCCGCGGGAAGCGGCGAACGCCGGTGGGCAGCGCTGGCGCGGACGTCAGTGCTTGCCACCGCACTTGCCTTCGCCGCACTTGCCTTCGGCCGCCTTCTTGTCGCCGGTGCTCTTGGCCTTGGCATCGGTGCCGGCGGCGGCCTTGCCCTTGTCGCCACCACACTTGCCTTCGGCGCTCTTGCCATCGGCGCCGCACTTGCCTTCGGCATGCTTGGCGGCGTCGCCGGTACGCGCGTCGGCAGCCTTGGCATCGGTGGCCTTGGCGGCCTGGCCGGCCACCAGATAGCCCTGTGCCAGATCGCTCATGCTCAGAGCCGAAGCGCTGGCCGTCATGCCCAGGCCGGTGACAAGGGCGGTAGCGGTCAGCAGGGACAGGGTCTTGTTGGTACTGCTCATCGGTTGTGCTCCTGGGTGGTGTGGGCAGGTGCCCGGGTGGCCGGCAGAGGTGCCGGTGGAAGCGATCGTGCGCCGATCCTACTCAACGAATCCTCGCAGAGAACTCAAATTTTCGTGAGATTTTCCGCGCAGTCAGGGGGCGGGGCCTTGCCAGGCAGGCGCGGCGCCTTTGGAAATGCTGGAAGGCCCAAAAAGAAAGGCCGCTGTCGCGCGGACAGCGGCCACTCTGGAGTCGACTCCGGTGTTGCAGTGCAGCGTCAGGGCTGACCGGTGCTGGAGGTTTCGTCGCGCTTCTCGCGCGGCGGCAGCGGCTGCTCTCCATGCACGAGGAACCAGACGTTCTCGGCGATGTTGGTGGCGTGGTCGCCCACGCGTTCCAGATTCTTGGCCATGAACAGCAGGTGGGTGCACGGCGTGATGTTGCGCGGATCTTCCATCATGTAGGTCAGCAGTTCGCGGAACAGCGCGGTGTACTGCGCATCCAGGCGCGCGTCATCCTCGCGCAGGGCCAGCGCCGCCTCGGCATCATTGTCGCGGTAGGCCGCGATGGCGCGGCGCACCTGCTGTGCGGCCAGCCGGCCCAGGGCGCGCAGGCCCTGGATCTGCGGCAGCGGCGGCACCTTGCCCAGTGCGATCGAACGCTTGGCAACGTTGGCCGCGTAGTCGCCGATCCGCTCGATGTCGGCGGGGATGCGCAGGCCCGCAAGGATTTCGCGCAGGTCGCGCGCCATCGGGCCGCGCAGCGCAAGGCGCATCACGTCGTGGCTGATCTGCTGCTCCAGTGCATCGATCGCCTCATCGTTGGCGATGATGCGATGGGCGGCGTTCTCATCGCGCTTCTCGATCACGTCCATCGATGCTTCGAGCTGGGCGACGGCCATCTCGCCCATGCGCACGATTTCGGCCACCAGGCGCTGCTGCTCTTCGTCGTAGCTCTTGACGATGTGGTCGTTGGGAAGATTCATGGTTGTTCCGTCATGTAGAGCCGGGCCATGCCCGACTGGCGTTGTCTGTGAAGAAGCCGCGGTCCGGTCAGCCGAAGCGACCGGTGATGTAGTCTTCGGTCTGCTGCTTGGACGGCTGCGAGAAGATCACTTCGGTGCGGTCATGTTCGATCAGGTCGCCCAGGTACATGAAGGCGGTGTAGTCCGATACGCGGGCGGCCTGCTGCATGTTGTGGGTGACGATGACGATGGTGTAATCGTTCTTGAGCTCTTCCACCAGTTGCTCGATGCGGCTGGTGGAGATCGGGTCCAGTGCCGAAGTCGGTTCGTCCAGCAGCAGCACGTCGGGGCGCAGGGCGACGGCGCGGGCGATGCACAGGCGCTGCTGCTGGCCACCGGAAAGACCCAGCGCGCTCTGGTTGAGCTTGTCCTTCACCTCGTCCCACAGCGCGCCCTGACGCAGTGCCTGCTCGACGCGGTCGCTCATCTCACCCTTGGACAGCTTCTCGTGGTGGCGGATGCCGTAGGCCACGTTCTCGAAGATCGTCATCGGGAACGGCACCGGCTTCTGGAACACCATGCCTACTTTGCTGCGCAGCCGGTTCATCGGGAACTTCGGCGACAGGATGTTCTCGCCGTCCAGCAGCACTTCGCCGCGTGCTTCCAGCTTCGGGTACAGCGCGTAGATGCGGTTGAAGATGCGCAGCAGGGTCGACTTGCCGCAACCGGAGGGGCCGATCAGCGCGGTGACGCGCTTTTCCGGGATCTCCAGGTTGATGCCCTTGAGGGCGTGGAACTTGTCGTAGTAGAAGTCCAGGCCACGCGCAGCGAGCTTGACCGGAGCCGGGGTATGCAGGTTCTCGTGCGAGGCCGGCACGGCGATGCGCTGCATCGGCACGGCATTGGAAAGATCGTTCATGGTGGTTTCCACGGAAAGGTCAGTCATGGGAGATGCGGTTGCGCAGCAGGAGGCCGCGGGCGGCGAGGCTGACCAGCAACACGAAGACGGTCAGCACCAGGGCACCGGCCCAGGCCAGCACCTGCCAGGATTCGTACGGGCTGCCGGCGAACTGGTTCATCACCACCGGCACCGAGGCCATCGGCTGGAACACGTTGCTGTTCCAGTACTGGTTGCCGAAGGCAGTGAACAGCAGCGGTGCGGTCTCACCGGAGATGCGGGCCAGCGCCAGCAGGATGCCGGTGATGATGCCGGCCGAGGCGCTGCGGTAGAGCACCTGCACGATCACCTTCCATTGCGGGATGCCCAGCGACAGCGCCGCTTCGCGCATCTGCGAGGGCACCAGGCGCAGCATTTCGTCGGTGGTACGCACCACCACCGGCAGCACGATGAAGGCCAGCGACAGCGCACCGGCGAAGGCGGAGAACTGGCCGCCGGTCTGCATCACGTACAGGGTGTACACGAACAGGCCCAGCACGATCGACGGGGCCGACAGCAGGATGTCGTTGACGAAGCGGACCACGGTGCCGGCCTTGCGGGCATTGCCGTACTCGGCCAGCCAAGTGCCGGCCAGGACACCCAGCGGGGTGCCGATGCCGATCGCCAGCGCACACATCACCGCGCTGCCGAAGAAGGCGTTGGCCAGGCCGCCTTCCTGCATCGGCGGCGGTGTCATCTTGGTGAACAGGTCCAGGTTGATGCCGGCCAGGCCCTTCGCGGCCAGGGTGAACAGGATCCAGCCCAGGAAGAACAGACCGAACAGCGCGGTGGCGCAGGACAGCGCGATGGCGACGACATTGCCGATGCGGCGGCGCAGGTACAGCGAGTCAGCGGTGGTGGACATCAGTTGCCCTCCTTGCGGGCCAGGCGCATCAGCATCAGGCGGGCGATGGCGAGCACCACGAAGGTGACGATGAACAGGACGAAGCCAAGCAGCAGCAGCGCCGAGCGGTAGGTTTCAGTGGCCTCGCCGAAGTCGTTGGCGATCAGGGCGGCGATGGTGGTGCCCGGCTCCAGCAGTGACGGCGACAGGCGCACGCTGTTGCCGATCACGAAGGCCACGGCCATGGTCTCGCCCAGTGCGCGGCCAAGGCCGAGGAAGACGCCGCCGATCACCGCCGAACGGGTGTAGGGCAGCACGATGTCCCAGCTCACTTCCCACTTGGTCGACCCCAGCGCATAGGCCGATTCCTTCAGGCGGGTCGGTACGGTCAGGAACACCTCGCGCATGACCGAAGAGATGAACGGGATGACCATGATGGCCAGCACGAAGCCGGCGGTCAGCATGCCGATGCCCAGCGGTGGGCCCTGGAAGATCGGGCCGATGACCGGCCATTCGCCCAGCGTTTCGTTGAGGAACGGGGTGACGTACTCGGTCATCACCGGTACCAGCACGAACAGGCCCCACATGCCGTAGATGATGGAGGGAATGCCTGCCAGCAGTTCGATGGCGGTGCCGACCGGCCCCCGCAGCCAGCGTGGCGCCACTTCGGTCAGGAAGAAGGCGATGCCGAAGCTGACCGGCACGGCGATGACCATCGCGATCAGCGCGGTGACCAGGGTGCCGTAGATCGGAGCAAGCGCACCGAACTTGTTTTCGACCGGATTCCAGTCGGAAGAGAAGAAGAAGCTCAGGCCCTGCATCTGCAGGGCATGACGGCCGCCCCACAGCATCGACAGAGCCGCGCAGGCCAGGGCGATCAGGACGAAGATGACGGTGCCGACCAGCACCCATCGGAACAGTTTGTCGTTGCGGGCATCACGCGCGTCACGCGTGGACGGGGCGGCTACAGGCTGGGCGATGGCATTCATGGGGACGGCAGGGCCAGGAAGGGGCGGGGCGGCACGGCGTGGAAGACACGGTGCCCGCACGCGGCGGGCACCGTCGGATCCATCACTTCAGTTCGGTCGCCCAGTAGGCCTCGATCTGCGTGACCAGTTCGGCCGGCAGCGGCACATAGTGCAGCTCGTTGGCCTGGGCCTGGCCGTTCTCGAAGGCCCACTTGAAGAAGGCCAGGGTGTCCTGGTTGCGCTTGGCATCCTTCGGCTGCTTCTGCATCAGCATGAAGTTGGTGGCGGTGATCGGCCACGCCTGCTCACCCGGAGCATTGGTGATGACCAGATTGAAGTCCTTGGCGCTGGCCCAGTCGGCGCTGGCGGCCGCAGCGGCGAAGGTCTCCGCGCTCGGCTGCACCCAGGTGCCGGCGGCATTCTGCAGCGAGGTGTACGGCATGGCGTTCTGCAGCGCGTAGGCCAGTTCGACGTAGCCGATCGAGCCCTTGATCTGCTTGACGTACGAGGCGACGCCTTCGTTGCCCTTGCCGCCCACACCGTCCGGCCACTGCACCGAAGTGCCTTCGCCGACCTTGCTCTTCCACTCCGGGCTGACCTTGGACAGGTAGTTGGAGAAGTTGAAGGTGGTGCCCGAGCCGTCCGAACGGTGGACGATGGTGATCTTGCCGTCCGGCAGGGTCACGCCAGGGTTGGCAGCGACGATCGCCGGGTCGTTCCAGGTCTTGACCTTGCCGAGGAAGATGTCGGCCAGCAGGGCGCCGCTCAGGCGCAGCTTGCCCGCTTCCAGGCCTTCGATGTTGACGACCGGCACCACGCCGCCGATGGCCGACGGGAACTGGGCCAGGCCGGCCTGCGCCAGCTCCTCGCTGCTCAGCGGCTTGTCGGACGAGCCGAAGTCGACCGTGCCGGCCTTGATCTGGGCGATGCCGCCGCCGGAACCGATGGACTGGTAGTTGATCTTGGCGCCGGTGCTGGCGTTGTAGTCGGCCGACCACTTCGACACCAGCGGGAAGATGAAGGACGCGCCGGCGCCGGAGACTTCGGCGGTCACCTTCGCACCGGCGGCAGCCGGGGCAGCGGCACCGTCGGCGGCCGGCTGCTGCGCGGCCTGCTTGTCGCCACCGCAGGCCGACAGGCCCAGGGCAATGGCCAGGGAAAGGGCGGCGAGGCCGGCCGAGTGCAGTTTCATGGTCACTCCATAGCGGGGAAGAGCCGACGGCGTCGGCGGATGCGGCTATGAAATGATGTTTTTGTTACAGCCGTATGACGTCCATGACAGAGGTGTCCTGGATCACGTTCCGACAAGGGTTTCACAGGGTCGTCGCCCACTGCGGACATCCCCGGAGACCGCCGCGGCCGCCCGATCTGCGCACCGGCAGGGTCGCCGGTCCGGTGGAAGGCCGGACCCCACAAACGAGAAGAGCGCGAGATCCCGAGGATCTCGCGCCCGGTGGGGCCGGCGGGGGAGAGAGGACCCGTCGGCCCCGCTCCTGCGGGGGAGGTCTTGCTCAGTACTTCAGGTTCTGGGTCCAGTAGGTCTCGATCTGGCGGACCAGGGTGTCCGGCAGCGGGACGTAATCAAGCTGCTTGGCCTGCTGGTCGCCGTTCCTGTAGATCCAGCGGAAGAACTCCTGCGTGGCCTTGGCACCGGCGACGTTCTTCGGCTGCTTGCGGACCAGGATGAAGTTGGTGGCGGTGATCGGCCACGCATCGGCACCCGGGGCATTGGTCATCACCAGGTAGAAGTCACGGGCATTGGCCCAGTCGGCGCTGGCGGCGGCGGCCGAGAACGAGGCGTCCGACGGCTGCACGATCTTGCCCGCGGCGTTCTTCATTGCCGCGTACGACATCTTGTTCTGCAGCGCATAGGACAGCTCGACGTAGCCGATGCCACCCTTGATCTGCTTGACGTAGGCGGCCACGCCTTCGTTGCCCTTGCCGCCGATGCCCGCCGGCCACTGCACCGAGGTGCCTTCACCGACCTTGCTCTTCCACTCCGGGCTGACCTTGGACAGGTAGTTGACGAAGTTGAAGGTGGTGCCCGAACCGTCGGAGCGGTGCACGATGGTGATCTTGCCGCTGGGCAGGGTCAGGCCCGGGTTCAGTGCAGTGATGGCCGGATCGTTCCAGGTGGTGATCTTGCCCAGGAAGATGTTGGCCAGGGTCGGGCCATCGAGCTTCAGCGCACCCGGTGCGACGCCGGCGACGTTGATCACCGGCACCACGCCGCCGATCACCGACGGGAACTGGGCCAGGCCGGCGGCAGCCAGTTCTTCCGGCTTCAGCGGCGCGTCGGAGGAACCAAAATCGACGGTCGCTGCCTTGATCTGGGCAATGCCGCCGCCGGAACCGATCGACTGGTAGTTGACCTTCTTGCCGGTGGCGGTGCTGTAGTCCGCCGACCACTTGGACATCACGGGGTAGATGAAGGAGGCGCCCGCGCCGGTGACATCGGCAGCATTGGCGGCGAACACGGACGACGCGGCCAGGATGGCGACAGCGGCGCGCGACTTGAAGGCGTGGATCACGGGAGAGACTCCTGGGGTGGTCGAAGGGCGGTTGCCCAACGTATCGGTGCACATTCCATAACCATTCCGTGACACGGAAAGGTCTGTCATATGACGCCGGTGTGACATCGGATGAGGGGATCGCGCTGCGTTACAGGCGTCACCGCACGTGGCAAGGGCACGACCGCAGTCGTGCCCTTGCCGGTGCGTGATGCGATGACGCGGGCTCTTACCAGAAGAACTGCGCGCGGGCTTCCAGGATGTTCGGATCGTCATTGACGAAGCCGCGGGCGCTGGAGCTGTACTTCTTGCTGTCGACCTTCACGTAGTTCAGCATCAGCTTGAAGTTCGAGCGCCAGTACCAGTTGGCGCCGACGGTCCACACATCCATCTTGCCGCCGAGCACGCCATCGACGATCGGCGGGCGACCGGCGACCGGGTTCGCGGCCAGGTTGCCGTCGTTGAGGTCCATGTGGTCGTAGCGCACGCCCAGCTGCCACTGGCCGCTGGCCGGGTTGTTCGGCAGGCCGGTGCCGGGCGTGCCGCCCTTGTAGCTCCAGGTCTCGCCGGTGACATTCCACAGGCCGCTGATGTAGTAGCCGTCGCTGGTGTAGTTGTCGTGGTCGTAGCGCTTGGCCTTGCTGGTGTAGTACTCGGCCTGGGCCTTGAACGGGCCCTGGAAGTACATGGCTTCGGCGCCGACGGTGCTGACGCGGTCGGTGTCGGTCAGGTTGCCGCTGTCGATCAGGCGGGCGGTGGCCAGGTCGGCGTTCGGACGTGCGCGCACGCGCAGGGTGTCGGCGTCGGCGTCGTAGTCCACGTAGCTCAGGCCGAAGTGCAGGACCTGGCCCTTCTCGTTGATCGGAGCCCAGGTGCCACGCGCACCGTAGCCGCTGCCATGGGCCAGGTTGCGGGTCAGCTCGCGGCCGAAGGCGCTGGCGGTGACCGACCAGTTGTCCTGGCCGTAGCTGTAGGCGCCACCCAGGCGGCGGGCGATCGCGTAGGTGTTGGTGACCGCGGCCTTGGAGATGAAGTCGTTGTTCTTGGTGCTGGACAGCTCTTCCAGACTGTTGGGCTGCTTGAACTGGCCGACCTGGATGAAATGGTTGGCATTGCCCAGCAGCTTGTACTTCACGTTGGTGTCGAGGAACTTGTCCGCCTTGGCGTCGTAGCCGAGCACCCACTCCACGTTGCCCGGGCCCTTGCCCTTGAGCACCAGCTCGGCGCGGCGCAGCTCGAACTCGCTGTCCTTGCCATTGCCGGCATCGCCACCATTGAGGTCCACGACGTCGTTGTGGAACCAGTTGCCGTCGGCCTGGACCAGGCCTTCGAAGGTGATTTCCGAACCGCCGATCACGTCGATGGCGACTTCAGCGTGGGCAGCCGGCACATAGAGCGCAGCGGCCACGGCCACCGTCAGGAGTTGGTGATGCAGTTTCATGGAGAGGAGCCTTGCAGGCAGGTGGGAAGATGCGCGCAGGCTAGAAGGTAAAGATTGCGTAAATGTGACAGTTTCCGCGCGCAGTCTGTCCGCCGCGACCCTTGCCACGACTGGGCCCGGCATTGATGCCGGGCCGATATGACGTGGGGATTGCGCTGCGATGGCATTTACCCGCAGGCGCTGCGGGATGCCTCAGGGGGCCGGTGTCTTGTCCTTGAAGCGGCACAGATCAGCGATCACGCATCCCGGGCAGTCCGGCTTGCGTGCCTTGCAGACGTAGCGTCCGTGCAGTATCAACCAGTGATGTGCGTCGAGCAGGAATTCATCAGGAATCGCCTTGACCAGCCTGTCCTCGACTTCGCGCACGTTCTTTCCCGGCGCCAGTCCCGTGCGGTTCGCAACGCGGAAGATGTGCGTATCCACCGCCATCACAGGTTCGCCGAAAGCCGTGTTGAGCACGACGTTGGCGGTCTTGCGGCCGACGCCGGGCAGGGCTTCCAGTGCCTCGCGTTCGCGTGGTACTTCACCGCCATGTTTCTCCAGCAGGATCGCGCAGGTGGCGATCACGTTTTTCGCCTTGGCGTTGAACAGGCCGATGGTGGCGATGTATTTCTTCAGTCCGTCCTCGCCCAGCGCCAGGATCTGCGCGGGCGTGTTGGCAACGGGGAACAGGCGACGCGTGGCCTTGTTGACGCCGACATCGGTGGCCTGCGCCGACAACGCCACCGCCACCAGCAGTTCGAACGGCGAGCTGTATTCCAGTTCGGTCTTCGGATGCGGGTTGAGTTCGCGCAGGCGCGTGAACATTTCCACCACGTCGGCGCGCGGCATGCTGCTGCCACGCCGCGCTGGCGCGCGGGCGGCCTTCTTCGCGGTGGCCATCAGCGCTCCTTGCCGGTGGCGCGTGCCTTGGCACGGGCGAGGATGGCGGCAGCGGCGGCGGGCAGCGCAGGTTTCACGTCCGGCGCCGGGCGCGGCGTGCGACGCGCATCGCGTTCGGCGTCGCGGCGGGCCAGGCGCACCGCGCGTGCGCGGTAACGGTCACGTGCGGCCCACGCGCGCTGCAGCTGCTGCCGCGCCTGGCTGAGCACCTCCGGCAGTTCCGGGTGCCCGGGAACCTCGTGTGTGTCGCCTTCGTTGGCGACATAGTCCATCAGACCGGCCTGCAGGGCACCATCAAGATCGTCTGCCTGGACCCGGGCGAACAGCAGCGCGGGGTTGGGTCGGGATGCCATGGGGTCAACGGTTCTGGAAGGCGGGGGGACGGCGTTGCAGGAAGGCACCGGTGCCTTCGCGCATATCCTCGGTGGCGAACAGCAGGCCGAACTGCGCGCTTTCGTACTCCAGTCCCGCCTCCAGGCTGCACTCGCCGCCGACGTGGACCGCATCAAGCAGGGCGCGCAGCGCCAGGGGCGCCGAGCGTGCCAGCTGCCGGGCGATGTCCTGCACACGGGTGTCCAGATCGGCCGCCGGCACCACCTCGTTGACGATGCCCAGCGCGAGCGCACGGGCGGCATCGATGGGCGCACCCAGCAGGCACAGTTCCAGGGTGGCAGCCCGGCCGCAGAGGCGCAGCAGGCGCTGGCTGCCGCCGAAGCCGGGGATCAGGCCGAGATTGATCTCCGGCTGGCCGACCTTGGCCGAGTCAGCGGCAACGCGCAGATGGCAGGCCAGCGCCAGTTCCAGGCCGCCGCCCAGGGCAAAACCGTTGACGCGGGCGATGACCGGCTTGGGCATGCGTTCGATCTGACGCATCAGTCCTTGGCCGAGCAGGGAGAAATCACGTCCCTGAACCGCACTGAGTGTGTTCATCTCGGCGATGTCGGCGCCGGCGACGAAGGCCTTCTGGCCGGCACCGGTCAGCACCACCACACGCACCTCGGGGTCGGCCGCGGCGTCCCTGAACGCATCGGCCAGACCCTGCAGGGTCGCGGCATTGAGGGCATTGAGCTTGTCCGGGCGCTGGACGGTCACGGTGCGGATGGCGCCATCGTCGGTGACGGCGATCAGGTCATCGGCCACGGTGAAACTCCTGGAACGTTAAAAAAGAGTGATTTTGAACTCTGCCCGCGCAGACAGGTCATAGCCTGCGTGGTGAGTAGCGGTTACACGTTGTGGCCGTTATCCTAACCCGTCGCCTCAGGGCGGCGCAGAACGTCCCTGAGTTACCACCCCTGGAGAACTGTTTGATGAAGTTGCGTTCTATCGCGGTCGCCGTCGCGGCCCTGGCCCTGACGGGCAATGCCTTCGCCCAGGACGTCTCGTCCGAAAAGGGCAAGCTGAGCTACTACTTCGGTTACGACTACGGCAACAACCTGGCGGAGCTGACCGGTCGTGGTGAGCAGCTGGACATCAACTCGGTGGTGAAGGGTCTGCAGGACGCCTACGCCAAGAAGCAGCCGGCGATCACCGCCGAGCAGCTGAAGCCGGCCGTTGAAGCGTTCCAGAAGCGCGAGCAGGGTCGTGCCCAGGCCGCCAAGGCCGAGTACGAAAAGGCCGCTGCCGAAAACAAGACCAAGAGCGATCAGTTCATCGCGGCGAACAAGGCCAAGGCCGGCGTGCAGTCCCTGCCGAGCGGCGTCCAGTACCGCGTGATCGAAGCCGGCAAGGGTGCCAAGCCGACCCAGGCCAGCACCGTGCAGCTGGAAGTTGCCGGTCCGTTCCCGTACGGCCAGCGCCCGACCGAGGCCCGCCCGGCCCAGCAGATTCCGTCGATCAAGGTCAGCGAAGTCGAAATGAAGGCCATGCGTGAGACCCTGCTGCAGATGCCGGCGGGTTCGAAGTGGGAAGTCACCCTGCCGCCGGACCAGGCGTACGGTGCCGACCCGCGCACCCCGTTCCCGCCGAACGTGGCCGTGCAGTTCGAGATCAAGCTGGTCAGCGTCAAGTAAGCCTCCGCATCAACATCAACGCGCCGGTGATCCCACCGGCGCGTTTTTGTTTGCGCCGCGCGCGGCCGGCAGCATCGGGCCATGCTCGGCGAAGGCGCGCGGCGAAGGACCGCATGCCGCATCTTCAGCCCGCGCAAATTCAGCGCAATCGCGCTACTGTTGCAACGTGCAAACTACGGAAGACCCGGCGCGTGTTGTCGCAAGCCCCTGCATCGGAACGTGCAAGCTGGATGGCAACCGGCTGTGCCGCGGTTGCCGGCGGCACATCGACGAGATCACACGGTGGTCGTCGATGAGCGACAGCGAACGCAGCCACATCCTGCATCGCGTGCTGCCGCTGCGCGAGCAGCTGCAGCAATCGCTGCACGGCTCGCTGGCCGACCATGATCGCCTGTTGCGCGCATTGCATCCGCTGGCCGCCCCGCCCGCCGGTGACGGTTGGAACCGCAGTGAACTGATCGACCTGCTGCCGCCGGGTCCGCCGGTGGAAGCGGCGGTGTTGGCCGGCATCGTGCCGCGTGCCAGCGGCGCGCAGGTGATCCTGACCCGTCGCACTGAAACCCTGCGACAGCACGGCGGCCAGGTCGGCTTTCCCGGCGGCCGTACCGAGCCGGATGATCGCGATGCGCTGGCCGCAGCGCTGCGCGAAAGCCAGGAAGAAATCGCGCTGGCGCCTGCGCAGGTGCAGCCGCTGGGCTACCTCGATCCGTTCGTGACCATCACCGGTTACCGTGTCACCCCGGTGGTGGCGGTGGTCGATCCGGATTTCGTGCCCGTGCCGCAGCCCAGTGAAGTGGCCGAGGTGTTCGAGGTGCCACTGGATTACCTGATGGCGGCCGACAACCTGCGCCAGGTCGAAATCAACCATCGTGGCCGCATCCGTCATGTGCTCGAGTACGGCTGGCCTGGCCAGCGGATCTGGGGGGCGACGGCGGCCATTCTCTACAACCTGCGTCGCCGCCTGGAGCAAGTGCAATGAAGCCGATCGATCCGCCGTGGACCACCCTGGTCGATGTCGCCACCCTCGCCGCTGCACTGGGCGAGGACGTGCGCGTGGTCGACGCCCGTGCAACGGCGAGCACCGCCGTGCGTGTGGTCGATGCGCGCGCGTCGCTGGGCGATCCGCAGGCGGGCGAGGGCCAGTACCTGGCCGGTCATGTCCCCGGTGCGGTGTACGCCGACCTCAACCGGGATCTGTCCGACCTCACGCGTGCCGGCCACGGTCGCCACCCGCTGCCGGACAGCGACGCGTTCGCCGCACGGCTGGGTCGCTGGGGTATCGCCCCGGAGACCCAGGTGGTGGTCTACGACGGCAGCGATGGCAGCATGGCCGCCGCGCGCCTGTGGTGGCTGCTGCGCCTGATGGGCCACGCGCGGGTGGCGGTGCTCGATGGAGGCATTGCGGCCTGGCAGGCAGCGGGGCTGCCGCTGGCGACCGGTGCGGGCGAGGTTCCGGCCCAGCCGGCCTATCCGGGGCGCTTTGACACCACGCAGATCGCCAACGCCGACGAGATCACCGCCCGGCTCAAGCATGCGCCGGGCTGGTTGCTGGACGCCCGCGCGGGAGAGCGCTTCCGCGGCGAAGTCGAACCGCTGGATCCGGTGGCCGGCCACGTGCCCGGCGCGGTCAACCGCCCGTTCGCATCCAATGTGCTCGATGGCCGCATGCGCGATACGCAGGAGCTGCGTGCCGAGCTGCAGGGCATCATCGGCAATCGCGATCCGCAGCAGGTCGTACTGATGTGCGGTTCCGGCGTGACGGCGTGCCATCTGCTGCTGGCGATGGAAGCGGCGGGCCTGTCCGGGGCGCGCATCTATGCCGATTCCTGGAGCGGCTGGGTGAGCGACAACAGCCGACCGGTCGCCAGCGGTACCTGAGACAGAACCGGGGTCAGATCCGTTTTCCCGCGCAGAACGGATCTGCCCCCTTCAGGCGGCAGTCCTGCCGGTTACCCGATCGATTGCAGGGGCACCTTCGCCAGCACCCGAGCCCACGGAAACAACGGCCCCGGATCGCGCTTGCGGGCCACGCTCAACGTCGGATCGTCACTGGCCTGCACCTGTTCCCGGTCCAGCTGGTCGTGGCCGGCGATCCGCTGCAGTGACGGGTAGCGCGCCACCAAGGCCAGCAGCAGCTGTTCCAGGGCCTGCAGCTGCGGCTCGGTGTACGGCTCGTCCATCGCCTGGTGACGGCTGTCGAACCAGTCGGGGTAGCGCCCGCTGTTGACCAGCTCGATGCCCAGCGTCCGTGCGTTCATGCCGCGGACGTGGTGGGCCACGCGCTCAGGTGCCACGTACTGCACGACGCTGCCGTCGCGGTCGATGTAGAAATGGCCGCTGTTGCCGGCGCCGCTGTCGTACAGCACCCGCTCGCCATAGGCACGGGCCGTGGCCAGGTCGGGCAGCTCGGTGCAGTGGATCACCACCATCTCCAGCGTGTCCGGCGCGCGCAGCGGCAGAAGGTCGTGATAGGGCAGGGGCTGCAGCAGCAGGCCGGGCAGGAGCGGGTTGGGCATGCGGCGATGCTAGCATTGCGCAATGAACCTGCATTCTCTTTCGTTGTCGGTGCGCGCCTGCGGAGCGTGCGCATGAGCCGCGGTCACTGCATCCTCTCCCATGGCTTCGAGAGCGGGCCGGAGGCCACCAAGGTCACGGCACTGGCCGAGGTCGCCCAACGCCTGGGCTGGACCCATGAGCGGCCGGACTACACCGATCTGGACGCGATGAGCGAAGTGAGCCGCGTCGGTGACGTGCCGGGGCGTCTGCAGCGCCTGCTGGAACGCGCTGCACATGCGGCGGCACAAGGGCCGCTGGTACTGGCGGGTTCCAGCCTGGGCGCCTACATCTCTGCGATCGCCTCGTTGCAGGTACCGGTGGCGGGCCTGTTCCTGATGGTCCCGCCGACCACCATGGGGCCCATGCCGGCGCTGGACGCCGCAGCGGTCCCCACCACCGTGGTCCAGGCCTGGCACGATGATGTTGTGCCTGCCGCCGGGGTGATCGCCTGGGCGCAGGCGCGCTCGGCACAGCTGCTGCTGGTGGACGATGGCCACCGCCTGGAGCGGCACGTGGAGGCATCCGCACACGCCTTCGAGCGCCTGCTGCGCCAACTGTGAAGCCGGGGCGCACGGCGCGCCGGCCCGCATTGACTACAATGGCAGCCCCGCCGCCCCCGGCGCGGGCCTGCCGGCCGTGCCCACGGCCCTCCTTTCCGACTGGCGCGGCTCCCCTGCCGCGCCCGACCACCTGCGAACCGATCCCGTGAAATTCTTCGTCTCCTGCGCCAAGGGCCTGGAATACCTGCTTGCCGATGAACTGTCGGCCCTGGGCCTGGACAAGGCCACTGCCACCATTGCCGGCGTCAATGCCGAGGGCGAGCTGGAGCAGGCGCTGCGGATCGTGATGTGGTCACGCCTGGCCAGCCGCGTGCTGTGGCCGATCGACGAGTTCGAATGCCCCGACGAGCAGGCGCTGTATGACGGCGTGCGTGCGCTGCCGTGGCATGAGCACATCAAGCCGGAGATGACCCTGGCGGTGGATGCGCATGTGTCCGGCGACAAGATCACCCACGCCCGCTTTGCCGCGCAGCGGATCAAGGACGCCATCGTCGACCGCATGCGCGATGAGGGCCTGGAGCGGCCGTCGGTCAACACCGATCTGCCGGATGTGCGCGTCAACCTGTCGCTGCGCAAGGGACGTGCCTCGCTGTCGATCGACCTCGGCGGCGGCCCGCTGCACCGCCGTGGCTGGCGGGGGGCCGCGCACGAAGCGCCGCTGAAGGAGAACCTGGCGGCCGCGTTGCTGCTGCGGGCGCAGTGGCCGCGTCTGCATGCCGCCGGTGGTGGCCTGCTGGACCCGATGTGCGGCAGCGGCACGTTGTTGATCGAAGGCGCGCTGATGGCGGCCGACGTCGCGCCGGGCCTGATGCGCCACGGCAGCCTGCCGCCGAGCCGCTGGCTGGGCTTCGACAAGGTGGCCTGGAAGGCGATCCAGAGCGAGGCGCGCGAGCGCGAGGCCACCGGCCTGGCCGCGCTGAAGCCGGTGATCCACGGCAGCGACATCGATCCGACGGCGATCGAAGCGGCACGCGAGAATGCCGAAGTGGCGGGCGTGGCCCACGCCATCCGCTTCACCCGCGCCGACGTATCCGAGCTCACCTCGCCGGAGCAGGAGATCGGTGCGGTGGTCTGCAACCCGCCCTACGACGAGCGCCTGGCCGCCGATCCGGCGCTGTACCGCGCCTTGGGCAACGCGCTGCAGAAGGCGGTGCCGCAGTGGCGCGCCAGCCTGCTGTGCGGCAACGACGAGCTGGCCTTCGCCACGGGTCTTCGTGCGGCCAAGAAGTACCAGATGTTCAATGGCGCGCTGGAATGCGCGCTGATCGTCTGCGACCCGATCGCGGTGCCGGGGCGTGATCCGGCACAGCCGCGGGAGCTGAGCGAAGGTGCGCAGATGGTGGCCAACCGCCTGCGCAAGAACCTGAAGAAGTTCAAGAGCTGGCGCGCGCGCGAGGACATCACCTGCTTCCGCGCCTACGATGCGGACCTGCCGGAATACGCGGCGGCCATCGATGTCTACGAAGAGGACGGTGGACAGCGCCGTACCTTCCTGCACGTGCAGGAATACGCTGCACCGGCGGCGATTCCCGAGAACGACGTGCGCCGCCGCCGCAACGAACTGCTGGCCGCCGCGCGTGAGGTATTCGGCGTGCCGCCCGAACAGGTATCGATGAAGTCACGCGAGCGTGGCAAGGGCGGCAGCAAGTACGGCCGTTTCGAGCAGCGCGACGAGTTCGTGGTGGTGCGCGAGAATCATGCGCTGCTGCAGGTGAACCTGTTCGACTATCTCGATACCGGCCTGTTCCTGGACCATCGTCCGCTGCGCCGGATGATGGCCGAGCAGGTGCGTGGCAAGCGCTTCCTCAACCTGTTCTGCTACACCGGCGTGGCCAGCGTGCAGGCAGCCGTGGCCGGCGCGGCCAGCACCACCAGTGTCGACCTGTCCGCTACCTACCTGCAATGGTGCTACGACAACCTGGCCCTGAATGGTCAGGGCGGCAACCAGCATCTTCTGGTGCAGGCCGATGCGATGGCCTGGCTGGAAGCCGACCGCGGACAGTACGATGTGATCTTCTGCGATCCGCCGACGTTCTCCAACTCCGCCCGCGCCGATGATTTCGATGTGCAGCGCGAGCAGCTGCGGCTGCTGCGTGCAGCGGTGGCACGGCTGGCACCGGCAGGCGTTCTGTACTTCTCCAACAACTTCCGCCGTTTCAAGCTGGAAGAGAACGCGATCGCCGAGTTCGCCCAGTGTCGTGAGATCACTGCGCGTACCATCGGTCCGGACTTCGAGCGCAACGCACGCATCCACCGTGCGTGGGAGTTGAAGCGTTTGGGTTGAAGGTTCGCCGGGCATGGCCCGGCGCTACCGGCTATGCCAGCGCCACCACCAGGCCCAGCAACGGCAGGGTGATCGCCAGCGGCACGATCCACCGCGGCCGGTAGGGATACAGCCCGAACGACAGCGTCACGCCGCCCACCGTCATCACGCCCAGCCACTGCACCGGACCCATGGCCCAGCCATGGTCGGCAACGCACAGGGCGAAGGTGACCGCCAGCAGCAACCAGCCCAGCGCCCGCCACTGGGCGCGCCGTGCCGGAACGGCGGCGGCTTTGCCGTGCAGATCGTGCTGGTGCCTTTCCATCGCCAGCGACAACGCGGTGAACGCAGAGAAGGAAAGCGCCAGCGCCAGCAGCATCATGCGCTGGCCTCCACTTCGGTGGCTTCGGTCGGTGCCCTGGGCGCAACGGTTGCCGCGGCACGCTTTTTCTTCTCGGCCGCAGACAGCGGTGGCGTCCAGCGCTGCATGCGCCAGCCGCACAGCGCCAGCATCGCACCGAAGGCGATCATCGACAGGTCGAAGCCCGCCAGCACCCAGTCGCCGCTGCGCAGGGTAATGCCCAGATGGGCGTGGGTGGTCAGCGCGTTGACCACCGGAACCAGCGCGAATGCGGCTGCGCCCACGTACAGCTGCCACGTCCACATCACCCGTTTCGGCCAGACGAACGCGGCCAGCAGGGCGCCGCCCCACGCATAGAAGAACACGTTGGCTTCGGCATTGGAGCGATCGGCCAGATCCAGCGGCAGCAGCCGATTGCCCCAGAAGTAGGCGGCAAAGGCGATCGGCAGGCCGGCCACGGTACCGATGTTCAACGCATCGACCAGGCGCAGGCCGAAGCCGGTGCGCCCGCTCTTGGCATGCTTCGGTCGTTCCTTCACTGCCCACAGCACCACACCACTGGCCACCATCAGGCAGCCGACCAGGCCGGACAGGAAGAACAACGCACGCAGCCCCCAGTCGGCGAAGCGCGCCAGGTGCAGGCCATACAGCACGCCACGGGTGGCGGTGGCACCACCGGAGGCCGGGGTCTGTTCCAGCAGCCTGCCGTCCACCATGTCGTAACGCAGCGAAGGCGTGTCGATGGAAAGACGCTTTCCGTCACGCTGGCGGATGTCGATCACCGCGTTGCGCGCGCCCGGATTGGACACGGTGAAGCCGGCCACTTCGGCGCCATGCCAGTGGGCGCGCGCATCGTCCAGCAGGCGGGCGATCGGCAGCGGCGCGGCGCGGCCTTCGGCCGGCGCGGTTACTTCAGGCAGGCCACCGAAGGCTTCGCTGAAGAATTTGTCCTCATCCTGCGGGTAGGCCACTTTCACGCCCCAGGGCAGGTACATGATCATCAGGGTGACGATGCCCGTGTAGGTGATCATCGCGTGGTAGGGCAGCGCCATCACCGCGCTGACATTGTGGAAATCCAGCCAGGAGCGCAGGCCCTTGTCTTTGCGGAAAGTGAAGAAGTCCTTGAAGATCTTCTTGTGGGTGATCACCCCGGTGACGATGGCCACCAGCATGAACATGGCGCAGAAGCCGACCAGGTAACGGGCCCACAGCACGGGGATGTAGTGCAGGTCGAAATGCAGGCGGTAGAAGAAATCTCCGCCGCGCGTCTGGCGGGCGTTCAGTTCGTCGCCGGTGTTCGGGTCGAGCGTGGCATCGCCGAAGGCACCGCGGCGGCCACGGCTTGGATCGGCCAGCTCGGGTGGCAGGCGCCAGAACAGCTGCATGGCCGGGTTGCGCGGCTGCGGCAGGGTCACGAACCAGGTCTGGGCCTGCGCCGCATGGGTCTGCAGGTAGTCCACGCTGCGTTGCGCGGCCACATCGATGCTGACGGTGCTGGCCGGCAGTTCCGGGCGCATCCAGCGGCTGATCTCTTCACGGTAGTAGCTTGCGGTACCGGCCATGAAGATCAGCAGCAGCAGCCAGCCGACCAGCAGGCCGGTCCAGGTGTGCAGCCAGGCCATCGACTGGCGGAATCCGTTCTTCATGCCCAGGCTCCCATCAGCCGCGCGATGCCGGCCATCAGCAGGGCAGGGGCGAGGATGCCGATCCACGCACGCAGGGCACTGCGGGTGGCGAATGCCCACAGCGCGGCACAGGCGGCAACCAGGATGGCCAGCAGCATGCCGGTCAGCACGGTCTGGCCCCGCGCGCCCGGCAGGACGACGGCACAGAACACGCCGGTCATGGAGGCCAGCGCATAGCCACCGAAGATCGCGGCCAGCGAGCGCGACAGGATGCCCCAGCGCGGGTTGCGGAAGAAAACACGGGAGCTGGCGGTTGCGGGCGAGCGGTCCACGGTGGTCCTGTCGGTCGGGGAGGGGATCGAACGCGCCTGCGGCCCCCTTGCGCCCCGCGCACGTCGCCCAGCGTGTCCCATCAATGCAGCGCTGCCCGCGCAGACGGGCAGCCGGAGGTCAGGGCTGTACATGGGCACCGGACAGGTCTTCCTTGCCCGTGCGGCCAAGCGCACCACCGATCAGTAAATGATAGGCATTCGCATTCTGTTAATCAAGGCTGCGTGACGAAAGAGGAGTCGTTCCGTGCCTACGCAGCAGGTCAGCGGACCCACGCTCAGAAGCGGAACACCACCGTTGCAGCGTGCAGCAGCAGGCCGATCAGGCCGCCAACCAGCGTGCCGTTGAAGCGGATGAACTGCAGATCGCGCCCGACGCTCAGTTCCAGCTGCTCGACCAGATGGCGCTCGTCCCAGCCCCTGACCGTCTGTGCGATGTGCGTGGTGACCCCCTCGCGCAGTCGCCCGGTCAGGCGCTGTGCGCCTTCCAGCAGATGCTGGTTCAGTGCATCGCGCAGCGCAGGGTCGGATTGCAGGGTGCTTCCCAGCGAGGCGAGGCTGCGCTGCAGGTGGCCGACCAGCGCCGAATCCTCGCGCTGCAGGTCGGCGCGCAGACTGGCGTGGATGCGTGCCCAGAGCCCCTGCACGTACTCCTGCAGGGCAGGATGGTCGATCATCTCCTGCTTGAGCTGTTCGATGCGCTCGGCCAGCGCCGGGTCTTCGCGCAGGCGCTGGACGTAGTTGCCCAGCCACGCCTCGTAATCCTGCCGCAGCGGATGCTGCGGCTCGGCCAGTACCTGCTGCAGCTCCTCCAGCACGGCGCGTGCCAGCCGCTCGGCCAGGCTGTCACCGATCTCGTCGATGGGTTTCACCCAGTTCACCGTGCTTGAGAGCGTCGGCCATTCGCGCTGGATGTAGCGCACGATCAGCTGCGACGCGCGCTCCTTCACTTCCGGCTGCTCCAGCCAGCGTCCCAGTCTCTGCAGGCCCTCGTCCAGCACACGCTGGTGGCGCCCGTCGGCGGTCAGCAGGGCAAGCAGCTCGCCGGCGGTGGATGCCGCGTTCCACTGTCGCAACTGCTGCACCACGAACGTGTGCAGCTGCCGGCGCACGGCGCGTTCATCGAAGAAGTCCAGTGCCTGCAACGCCCAGCCGCGTGCCATGTCGGCCAGCATGCGTGCGCGTGCCGGTTCGGCCAGCCAACTGCCGAGACGGCCAGCCGGATCGAACACCTTCAGCTTGGCCAGCAGCACCTGTGGTTCCAGGAACTGATCGCGCACGAACAGCGCCAGGCTGTCGCCGATGCGCTCCTTGCTGCGCGGAATGATGGCGGTATGGGGAATCGGCAGGCCCATCGGCCTGCGGAACAGGGCGACCACCGCGAACCAGTCTGCCAGCGCGCCCACCGCTGCCGCCTCGCAGAAGGCGGATACCCAGGCCCAGGCGCCGCGCTCGCCCTGCCAGTGGCTGACCGCAAAACCGGCCAACATCAACACCAGCAGGCCCAGGGCGATGGCTTTCAGGCGTCGCAGCTGGGCGCGGCGCGGATCGATTGCGGACGTCATGGCGGCAGTCTAACCGCCACCGGATGATGCCGGCGCATCGGTAGCGCCGGGCCATGCCCGGCGGCTTTTCAGGGCCCGCTGCGCTCGCCGGGCATGGCCCAGCGCTACCCATTCGTTACAGCGCTTCCAGCTGCCTGCGCAATGCCGCCAGCTGCGTGCGCAGGGCATCGTTCTCGCGAGTGAGCGCGACGACGCGTCGGCGCAGCGCCGGCGCATCCTCACCCAACTGCTCCAGCGCGGACAGCACTTCCGCATCGCGCAGGGCGATCTCGTCCTCGCTGGGCTCCTCGAACGCCATTTCCGCCGGTTCTGGCTTCGCCGCGCGCGGCTTGCGCTTGGACTCGCGTACGCGCTTGGCGGCCTGCTTCAGTTCGTCCTTGCCGCCTGCGGCTGCCGCGCGCTGCTCTTCCTCGGGCAGGTCGGCCACGGCCGCGGCCGCGCTGATCGAGATCACGCCAGCCTTGACCGCTTCCACGACTTCGGCGGCGGCCTGTGCGTGAATGCGTTCGATCATCCCGACCTGGCTGGTGCTCAGCTTCGCTTCGCGGGCCAGTTCCGCACGGCTGAGTTTCGGCGCCGGTTCCCACGGTGGGCTGTCTTCACCGGCATCGTCGGCCGATGCGGCGGTGCCATCGCTTTCGCGTTGCAGCTGGGCCTGCTCGATCTGCTTGCGTGCCGACAGGATGTCGCGCTTGCGCAGGGCCAGCACGCCGCGCTGGAAATCGGACACGCTGCGGCGGCCCAGGTGCTGTTCGATCATCCACAGGTGCACGTCCTCCATGCTCTGGAAGCGGCTGTTCTGCACCGTGTTGAACGGCAGGCCATGCTTCTGGCAGATGCCGTAGCGGTTATGGCCATCCACCAGGACATCGCCCCACAGTACCAGTGCATCGCGGCAGCCCTCGGCGAGGATGCTGCGCTCCAGCGCCTCATATTCGTCGGGCGTGAGCGGGTCGATGTAGGCCTTGAGTTCTTCTTTGACGACGATGTCCATGGGCACGGCAACGGGCAGGAACGGAACCGACCATTGTACCTGCTTGCTGTCGCCGGCCCGGGCTTACGCGGTGGCCCGGATCATCTCGCCCAGAGTGCTGGTGATCTGGTCGATCTGGGGCTTGTCCACGATCAGTGGCGGCGACAGCGCGATGATGTCGCCCGTACAGCGCACCAGCAGTCCGCCGTCGTGGAAACAGCGCCGGTAGACCTCGTGACCACGGCTGCCCGGAGCATCCTTGCGCGGGGCCAGCTCGACCGCACCGACCAGTCCGAAGTTGCGGATGTCGATCACGTTGGGGAGCCCCTGTAGGGCGTGCAGCCGCTCCTGCCAGTACTCGCCCAGTTCGATGGCACGCTCGAACAGGCGCTCCTCTGCATAGACGTCGAGTGTGGCCAGGGCTGCCGCGCAGGCCAGCGGGTGCCCCGAATAGGTATAGCCATGGAACAGCTCGATGGCCTGTGCCGGGCCCTGCATCAGGCCGGCGTGCACCGCATCGCTGGCCAGCACGCCACCCAGCGGAACCGCGCCGTTGCTGACTCCCTTGGCAAAGGTCAGCAGGTCCGGC
This sequence comes from Stenotrophomonas sp. 112478_Sma, assembly GCF_056479905.1. Classification (NCBI taxonomy): domain Bacteria; kingdom Pseudomonadati; phylum Pseudomonadota; class Gammaproteobacteria; order Lysobacterales; family Lysobacteraceae; genus Stenotrophomonas; species Stenotrophomonas sp. 112478_Sma. The sequence continues at coordinate 1,353,880 of NZ_CM151072.1, forward strand.
GTGACGCCGAAACGCTGCGCGGCGAACGGCATGCCGACCCGGCCGAAACCGGTGATGACCTCGTCGAACACCAGCAGGATGCCGTGCTGGTCGCAGATCTCCCGCAGCCGTTGCAGATAGCCGGGCGCAGGCAGGATCACTCCCGCAGAACCGGCGATGGGCTCGACGAACACGGCCGCAATGGTGGACGCGTCGTGCAGGGCGATCAGCCGCTCCAGATCGTCGGCCAGTTCCGCGCCCTGGCGCGGCAGGCCCTTGCTGAACGCGTTGCGCTGCAGATCCAGCGTGTGCCGCAGATAGTCCACGCCCGCCAGCTGCAGGCCGAACTGGCGGCGGTTGTTGGGCAGGCCGCCGAGCGCCATGCCGCCGAAGCCCACACCGTGATAAGCCTTCTCGCGGCTGATGAAACGGGTACGCTGGCCTTCGCCGCGCTGGCGGTGATAGGCCAGCACGATCTTCATTGCGGTATCCACCGCCTCGGAGCCCGAGTTGGTGAAGAACACGTGGTTGAGCCCGGCCGGAGCCAGCGCGGCCAGGCGCTGCGCCAGCGCGAATGCCGGTGGCGAACCCATCTGGAAGGCGGGTGAGTAATCCAGCGTGCGTGCCTGTTCGACAATCGCCTCGACGATGCGCGGGCGGGCGTGGCCGGCATTGCAGCACCACAGGCCGGCGGTGCCATCGAGAACCTGGCGCCCGTCCACGTCTTCGTAATGCATGCCTTCGGCCCGTACCAGCATGCGCGGCGCGCCCTTGAACTGGCGGTTGGCGGTGAAGGGCATCCAGTACGCCTCCAGGGAGTCGGGGCGCTGGATGGCCAGCTCGTGCACGTCGCTCGCGGGGTTCTTCATGCCGGTTCCGTCGGGTCCGATGCAGGGACTGTAGCGCAGCCGTCATCGCCCGGGCCATGCCCGCCGTGCACACGGGGCATGGCCTGTCACGGCGAGGTCGCGGCGGCACCGGTATAACCGGAACGACACGCACTGCAGGATCCTGTCATGGCCGATTTCCCCGACCGCAGCCACTGGCAGGCGCTGGCCGGCCAGCTCTCCATTCCCGGCCAGGCCTTCATCGCGGGCCGCTACGTGGATGCCGCCAGCGGTGCCCGCTTCGACTGCGTCAGCCCGATCGACGGCCGCGTGCTTGGCACCGTCGCCGACTGCGACGCGCAGGACGTGGAGCGTGCCGTGCAGGTGGCACGGCGCGCCTTCGAGGCCGGCCACTGGTCGCAGGTGAGCCCTGCGCAACGCAAGCGCGTGCTGCTGGCATTGGCGGCGCTGGTGGAAGCGCATGCCGACGAACTGGCCCTGCTGGAAACGCTGGACATGGGCAAGCCGGTGCGCGATGCACGGCGCATCGACCTGCCGGGCGTGGTGCGTTGCCTGGCCTGGACCGCAGAGGCGGTGGACAAGCTGTACGGAGAGATCGCACCGACCGGCCCCCAGGAGCTGGGCCTGGTCACGCGTGAGCCTGCGGGTGTGGTCGGCGCCATCGTGCCGTGGAACTTCCCGTTGCTGATGGCCTGCTGGAAGATCGCGCCGGCGCTGGCCATGGGCAATTCGGTGATCCTCAAGCCTTCCGAGCGCTCGCCGCTGACGGCGTTGCGGCTGGCAGCGCTGGCCAGCGAGGCCGGTCTGCCTGATGGCGTGCTCAACGTTCTGCCGGGCGATGGTGCCCGCGTGGGCGAGCCGCTGGCGCTGCACAGGGATGTCGACGTGCTGGCCTTCACCGGCTCCACCGCCACCGGCGCCAAGCTGCTCGAGCATGCCGGGCGCTCCAATCTGAAGCGGGTCTGGCTGGAGTGCGGCGGCAAGAGCCCGCATATAGTGTTTGCCGATGCGCCCGACCTGGAGCAGGCGGCCAAGGGGGTGGCGCAGGGCATCTTCTTCAACCAGGGAGAAGTCTGCACCGCCGGCTCGCGGCTGCTGGTGCAGCGTTCGATCCGCGAGGAGTTCGTGCATCGGGTGATCGCCCATGGCCAGCGCATGCAGCCGCGCCACCCGTTGGAGGCCGACGCACCGATGGGTGCCCTCGTCGATGCCGCGCATGTGGACAAGGTACTGGCGGACATCGCCATGGCCGAAGCTGACGGAGCGCGCCTGCTGCTGGGGGGACGCCGCGCCGAGGTGGAAGCAGGCGGCTGCTACGTGCAGCCGACCGTGTTCGACCAGGTCCGGCCGGAACAGGCCCTGGCGCGCGAGGAGGTGTTCGGTCCGGTGCTGGCGGTGCTGGGTTTCGACGACGAGGCCGAAGCGGTGCGCCTGGCCAATGACAGCCGCTACGGCCTGGCGGCGGGCGTGTGGACGCGGGACCTGGGCCGGGCACACCGGGTTGCGCGGCAGCTGCGCGCGGGCAGCGTCTGGGTCAACGGCTGGGACGGCGGTGACATGACCGCCCCCTTCGGGGGCTACAAGCAGTCCGGCAATGGGCGCGACAAATCACTGCATGCCTTCGACAAGTACAGCGAGATCAAGGCCACCTGGATCCAGCTGTAGCAGCGGGTCGCGCCCCGAAGGGAGTGGCGGCACCACCGCCCTGAACACATCGCATCGCGTGTGATTGCATCCGTGTCGGCTGAAACCATCGTCACGCCTGCTGGGTCATGCGTGGCAGAATCGGACGATCCGGATTGCCTGCCTTGCCGATGTCGACGATCACCGCTGCCGCGTCACCCGTGAATTCCCCTCGCCGTGTACTGCTGGCCAGCCTGATCGGCACGACCATCGAGTTCTTCGACTTCTACATCTACGCCACCGCCGCGGTGCTGGTGTTCCCGCATCTGTTCTTCCCGGAAAGCAGTGACCAGGCCGCGCTGCTGCAATCCCTGGCCACGTTCGCCGTGGCGTTCATCGCGCGGCCGGTGGGTTCGGCGGTATTCGGCCACTTCGGCGACCGCATCGGCCGCAAGGCCACCCTGGTCGCGGCATTGCTCACCATGGGACTGTCGACTGTCGCAATCGGCCTGCTGCCGACCCATGCGCAGATCGGGCTGTGGGCTCCGGCGCTGCTGGCGCTGTGCCGGTTCGGCCAGGGGCTGGGGCTGGGCGGCGAGTGGGGCGGGGCGGTGCTGCTGGCAACCGAGAACGCACCACCGGGCAAGCGCGCGTGGTACGGCATGTTCCCGCAGCTGGGCGCGCCGCTCGGTTTCCTGCTGTCGGCAGGCATCTTCCTGGTGCTGGGCCGAAGCATGGGGCAGGACGACTTCCTGCAGTGGGGCTGGCGTATTCCGTTCGTGGCCAGCGCATTGCTGGTCGGGCTGGGCCTGTGGGTGCGCCTGAACATCCATGAGACGCCGGACTTCCAGAAGGCGCTGGAACGCAGAGCGCCGGTGCGGCTGCCGATGTGGACGGTGCTGCGCGACCATCCCGTGCCGATGCTGCTGGGTACGCTGGGCGCATTCGCCACCTTCGTGCTGTTCTATCTGATGACGGTATTCAGCCTGGGCCATGGCACGGCGGTACTCGGTTACAGCCGCGAGCAGTTCCTGCTGATGCAGATGGCCGCCATGCTGTTCTTCGCGCTGGGCATCCCGCTGTCGGCGCGCTACGGCGACCGTTGGGGCACCCGCCGGACGATGATCGTGGCCAGCGTGCTGATCCTGGGCTTCGGCCTGCTGTTTGCGCCGTTGTTCCAGCCCGGCAGCCCGTGGCTGGTGCTGGGCTTCCTGTGCCTGGGTCTGTTCCTGATGGGCCTGACCTATGGCCCCTGCGGCACATTCCTGGCCGAGATCTATCCGGTCGAAGTGCGCTATACCGGCGCATCGCTGTCGTTCAATCTGGCCGGCATTCTCGGTGCGGCGCCCGCTCCGTACCTGGCGACCTGGCTGGCCGAGCGCTTCGGCCTGGTCGCGGTCGGCTACTACCTGTGCCTGACCGCGGTTGCGACGTTGGCCGCGCTGGTGGCACTGCAGCGTCGCGTGCGCTGATCAGCCGAAGATCCGCTTGAGCGTGCGGCCCAGCCAGCCCCCGCCCTGGTGTTCACGGGTGAACTGGTTCAGATGTGACTTGACCTGTTCGGCGTAGGCCTGGTCGTCGCCGCGGATGTGGTTGAACAGCCAGCGCGAGAGCATCGTGCGCAGCTCGTCGCTGATGTCCTCGCCGGCCTGGAACCGCAGCCGGTACTCGGCCACGCGCTTGATGAAGACCTCATGCACGCGCTTGTGGGCAGCGCAGAACGGATAGCCGGCTTCCTCCATCAGCTCTTCTTCGAACGCGAAGTGCGACATGGTGTAATCAACCACCTCGTCGATCACTTCGCCGACAGCAGCACGCTGCATGCTGGCCTGGGCCACATGCAGGTGATTGAGCATCTCGATGATGCGGCGGTGTTGTTGGTCGATCACATCGATGCCGATGTTCAGATCGTCCTGCCAGACCAGTAATGCCATCCCCGGCTCCCCTTCATGCGTGATGTCGGGGCCGACTGTAGGGCTGCTGCCGGCAGGCAGCGTTGATCTGGATCAAAGCGGATCGATCAGGGCAGGGCGGGCTCGCGCGGACGCAGCGGGCTGCCCATGGTGGTGCAGCTGACCCGGTTGCGGCCACCGGCTTTGGCCAGGTACAGCTGACGGTCGGCCTCGGAAATCAGGCGATGCAGCGCATCGCGCTGCGGGCGGAGGCAGCACAGGCCGATGCTGACGGTCATGCGCAGTGTGGCGGTGCCGATATCCACTTCCAGCGCCGCGATGCGCTGGCGGAGTTCCTCGAAGTAGAGCATTGCCTCGTCCTGCTCCATGTCCGGCACCAGCAGGCAGAACTCCTCGCCGCCGAAGCGCGCGATCAAGTCCTGGCTGCGCGCATGCACGGCCACCGCCCCGGCCACGGCACGCAGGGCGTCATCGCCGGCCTCATGGCCGTGCGTATCGTTGATGTGCTTGAAGTGATCGATGTCGATCATCGCCACCGCCACGCTCTGGCCATGGGTCTGCAGCTGGGGCAGCTGGCGCTGGCTCTGTTCCAGGAAGCAGCGGCGGTTGGGCAGGCCGGTCAGGAAGTCCCGGGTGGCCAGATCCTGCAGGGTGCCGATCAGCTCCAGCTGGTCCACGTTCTGCGACACGCGGCAGAAGAATTCCTCGCGCGAGAAGGGCTTGCGCAGGAAGTCGTTGGCGCCGTTCTTCAGGAAGCGCGGAATCAGTGATGCGTCGGTATTGCCGGAAATGCCGATCACCGCCACCTTGTCGCGCGAGCGCAGGGTGCGCAGGCGGCGGGTGAATTCCACGCCCTGCATGCCGGGCATCTCCTGGTCGACCACCGCCAGCCGGATCGCAGGATGGGCCTCGATCGCCGCCAGGCCTTCATTGCCATCGGCAGCCTCGTACACTTCGTGGCCGTACATGCGCAGCAGCGCGGCCGCATAGCCGCGTGCCGAGGGCGAATCGTCCACCACCAGCGCGGCGATGCGACGGTTGCGTTCCAGGCGCTGCACCAGCCACACCAGATAGTCGATGCTGCCGGGCGTGTTCTTCAGGACGTAGTCGATGATCTGCTGCTGCAGCACGCGCTTGCGCAGATCCTCGTCATACACGCCACTGACCACCACGGTGGGCAGATCGCGTTTCAGGAAGAATTCGACCACCGCGTCCCTGTCGCCATCGGCCAGAACCAGGCCGGTCAGGACCAGGAACCAGCCGCCGCCCTCATTGAGCAGGCGGTCGGCCTCGGCCAGGGTGGAGGCGACCACGACGGGCAGCTCCAGGCGCTGTTCGATCGCCTCGCGCAGCATGCCGGTGAAGGCACGGGAGTTTTCGACCAGCAGGATCCGCTGCGGAAGCGGATCGGCGAGGTCGCCATCGACGGCGGCCTGCGGCAGGACGGGCATGATGCGGAGGCTCACGTCAGGGAAGTCTTGGCACGGGTAGCGGCGGTTTCGGCCGTAACTTTAGTGGTGGTACCGCATGCGTTGTCATCGCGTGAACGCCGGCCGACACGTTCAGTGTCGGGGCCCGACGAGCGGAGTGGCGGAAGTTCTGCTCGTGGCGCTGGTGCTGGATGATGGTTATGCTGGCTGCGCCACCCTGCCGGCGGCCTGAGGTTGACTCCGTCCGGCTGAGGCAGCCCGCAAGCGAGGCCGAGAGCCCATCCAGTCATGGGGTGGCGAAGTGAGTTTGCCTGGCGTTGTCCAACCGAACACGGGGGTGAGTGTGAATTTCTCTGGTCTGCGTTTTTTGATGCCTGCAATGACTCTGTTGTCCGCACCTGCCGTCGCCGAGGCGGCATGCTGCCCGAGTGACGACAACGGAACACATATGGCTCAGGCGGGGCTTGGTGAGTCCCGTCCAGCAGCGACGAATCTGAGTGCAGATCCGAACTGGCTGGTGTATGGGTTCGAGCGTGAGGGAATCAACTATTATCAGGTGAATGACCTCTCCGGACAGGTCCTGCTGATAATCGGCAAGGTTGACACCACGTTCTGGACGCTCCCGGCCGGCAAAAGTCCGATTACCGTGTCATTGCCGTCGCAGCGGCTGGCATTGCCGGAAAAGTCCCAGCGGCATGTGGTACTCAGGCAAGCCGAGTTCTCGCTGGTCGTCTATGGTGCTGGTAGCAACGCAACGTGGGCGATCGAACTGCCGGCTACGAGTCGCTGAAGCATGATCTTTTCCTTGATCGAGGCGGATGAGTGAGAGTCAGGTGATGTCGGCGCGAGCAATCCACGCTGCATGCGTGCTGCCGTGGGTTGCACCCGTGGCCGTTTCCTGCAGTAGCACTCTTACGCGGTTTTGACGTGTCTGCACTTTACCGCCATAGGCCAGTGCACGTGAACTCAGGCGCTCGACGATCAGTTTTGCGGTTTCCAGCGACAAGTGGCGATCTCTGTCCAACAGAGATGCACTGATCAGGATGCCCTGTTGACCATGCAGGCTGCCGCAGCGTGCTTGGATCTGGATCTGCCCCCGTTCGTGTTTGAGCAGCAGTGCGACCGTTTCGGTAAGGGTTCGATAGGCAGCAAGCTGCAGTGCAATGCTCAGCCTGCAGGGGTCGCCCGTCATGCGGGGGAGCGCAACCCTGCTGGTCCGGTCCCAGTTTTCGCTGATGCCGCTGACCTGCAGGGCAACATACAACCCGACCTGCTCGACTTCGGTTGGATACACCAGGCTTGTGAGTTCACGGAACTGGCGTGAATGTGTCGTCGAGGTGTGCAGCAGATCCATTGCAGGTGCATGGTGTCCGTGCATTTTCAGAAGATCGGCAGTCTGGTTCAGTGATTTCTCGACGCCGTCTGCGATCTTCCTGAGATCAAGCGCCCGCTGCCTCAGATCGAGTTCGCTGGCCATATGAGCAGTTCTCGAAAGCCTGGCCGTCTGACTCCCATCCAGATCATGGCGCGCATGCTGATGATAGTGCTGAGTGATGCGGGAACCGAGTAGAAGAAGCGCCGTCCCTGCAACGGCAATGAGCTGCTGCATCATGAATGTTCGCTGGTCGAACGAACCAGGCAGTCCTGATGCTGGTGTTGTCATTGCAATCACTATGTTCAACAGCGGAACACCCACAGCTGCTCCTCGCCAGCCATGGATGCAGGTCAAGGCAACAACCGGCAAAGCCATCACCAGTTGCAGGGATGTCTTGGTGGCATCTGGGAGCTCGACACCCGAGGCCATGAATGCGCCCAGTGATATCAGTAGTGTCAATGCGGCTACGGTAGGCGCGTGCTTCCAAAACTTCCACTCGTACAGTGACCGGCGCCGGATCCAGAGCAGTGCGAGTGGGGCGACAGTCAGTATTGCGATGTAATCACCGAGCACGAAGCGGACAGCTCGTGTCGCAAATGGCACGGAAGACGGGTTCTCGGAGAGCAGGTGGGCCAAGCCCAGTTTCAATGCGGTGGCGATGAGCGCGGCGGAAACCGCCATCGAGAGAAGCCAGCCCTCCGTTGTCGCAGTCATGAATCTGCGATGCGCCCGCACGACCAAGGCTACCGCTGGCATGAGGAACACGGAGCCCAGGATCACCCAAGCCAGCCCATACTTCCCGATGAGTGGATATCGCATCTGGGCAAAGTAAGCATATTCGCCAAGCAGCAGATAGGGCCAGAGGCGGGGAGGGCAGAGCAGCAGCGCAGCGACCCGTATGCCTGCCGGCAGGTAAAACTGGTCGAGCGAGACCTGACGAGCGGCCCAGCACGTGACGGCGTACATCCCAGCGATGAAAAGTCCGATGGGGCGTATCCGGAAGCTCAGCTCGACATCGTTCTTCCACCAGTTCAATCCCAAGCCTCCCTTGCTCGTACCATGGTGGCGTTCCATCCACTCTGGACGTCTACACCTCTGGCGACAGTATCGGCAGATTCCCGCCTACGCAATCGGATCTCTTCTTCCTTACCTGGCTCTTTGCCGCCGACACCAGTTCAGCACTGCTGCGAATTAGTGACATCCATCGCGCTTTGACTGGCAATTCTATGTCAGGTTGCAGATTGCCGACCTTGGTCGAACGGCCACGGCGCATCTGGACAGTGTGCTGCCAGAGGGGCCTGCGGATAGGTGGCCAGCCCATCCAGCAAGGCGATCCGGATCCTGTTTTTCTGAACATCGACGGCCCCGGAATAGGCGACGATCCGGCCCAATAGCTGTGAACGGACCAGTTCCTGAGTCTGTTGCGAAAGCGCATGGTGAGGATCGACAAGAGCGGCGGAAATCAGTACTCCGTGCATCTGTCTGAAGACGCCGCACCTGATGCGCACGGAGATCTGACCGGGCTCATACCTGAGCAGCAACGATACGGCCTCAACCACGGTCCGGTATGCGGCCAGCTGCAGATCCACTCCCAACTGACATGGGTCGCCCGTCAGCCGGGGCTGCGTAACCCGGTGCGTATTGTCCCATGCCTCCCGCACGCCACCTGCACGAAGAGCGACGTAAAGCCCGAGACGCTCCAGGGCGGATGGGTAGATCATGCTCGCCTGCGCGCGGAATTGGCGCGAATGGACTTCTGATGTGTGTTTCAGGCTGTTGGCGACAGCGTGGTGCCCTTGCGCGTGCAGCCAGTTCACCATCTCGTTGAGCGACAGGTCCATCCCCTCGCCCAGCCTGCGCAGGTGCGCCGCTCGCTCTCGCAGATCCATTTCGCTGGCCATGTGCGTACTGCGGGCCAGTTTCATCGAGTTTCTGCCGTCTTCCTCACGCAGCCGATGCTGGCTCTGGAAATGCGTGATGCGCGCACCCAGCAACAACAGGGCGACGCTGGCGATGGCCATGGCCTGCTGGGTGGCAAAGGTCGCCTGATCGAATGATGCGGGGTGGTCAGAAGGGGTGCTCAGACCAAGAATCATGTTCACTGCGGCGACACCGACGGCCGCCCCGCGCCATCCCAGCAGGCAGGTCAGGGCGATTGCGGGAATAGGCAGGATCAACAACAACTGCAGCGAGCCAGGGGCCGTGATCGAGGCGGGTACCGGCGTCGCCTGCAGGCCAATGACCAGCATGGCTACTAGTGCTCCGACTGTGGCCGCAACGGACCGGGGTGTCCATTGTTCCTCGGCGCGACGGATCCAGAGCAGCGCGAGTGGCGCCAGGATGAGGATCCCAGTGAAGTCGCCCAGCGCATAGCGCATTACGTTGGTGATAAACGACGCGTTATGCAGCGGCTCCCAGAGCAGGTACGAGATTCCGAGGTTGAGCAGGCTGATGATCGTCGCGGCACAGACCGCGATCGAGATCACGCCGAGGACCGTGGTGCGCGCAAGCAACTTCCGGTGCATGCGTACGATCAGCATCACTGCCGGCATGAGAAATGCCGAGGCCAGAAGCACCCATGCCAACCCGTATTTTTCGAGCAGCGGAATCCGCAGATGGGCGAAGTAGGCGTACTCGCCCAGCAACAGGTAAGGCCACAGGCGCGGTGGACAGAGCAGCAAGGCGGCCACACGCACACCTGCCGGCAGGTAGAACTGGTCTACCGAAAGTTTGCGCGTGGCCACGCAGGCGACGGCATAGATGAGCATCAGCACCAGTCCCTGGGGACTGATCCGGATGTTCACCGGTAGACCTTCCTTCCACCACTGCATCCACGTGCTCCCCCTGCTCCTGTGCAGATTATGCAAACAATCGGTGTGAAGGGATCAAGTCGCGCTGCCGTGGAGTCCCGTCAAGGGCGTTGATATCGTCACCACAACGCATCCCGCAGCCTGTACCACGACATCGCAGCCACCAGCAGCGGCATGCGCAGCAGGCGCCCGCCCGGGAACGGCGCGTGCTTCAGGCGCTGGAACACGTCGAGGCGCTCGCTCTGGCCGGCGATTGCCGCGGCGATCACGTCACCCGCAAGGCCGGCTGCCGCCACGCCGTGGCCGGAGAATCCCTGCGCGAAGTACAGATTGCCGTCCAGCCGTCCCCAATGCGGGGCGCGGTTGCGGGTGATGTCGACATAGCCGCCCCAGACCTGATCGAGAGCGACGTCGGCCAGCTGCGGAAAAACCGCGTGCATGCGTCGCTGCATCACTCCGCGCAGCCCGGGCGGCGGTAGCGCCGAGTAGCTGGCGCGGCCCCCGAACAGCAGACGGTGGTCGTGGCTCAGGCGGAAATAGTCCAGCGCCCAGGCAGTGTCTGCTACTGCCATGTCATTACGGATCAGGGCGCGGGCCCGTTCGGGGCCGAGGCACGCACTGGCACCGATATAGGTGCCTACCGGCATGATGCGGTGCTCCAGCACTGGCAGCAGGCCCTGCAGCCAGGCATTGCCGGCGATCACCAGATGCGCGGCGCTGACGCTGCCGTGCGCGGTGTGCAGGGCCGGGCGAGGCCCGCGCTGCACGCGGGTGACCGCAGAGTTCTCGTGGATGACCACCCCGGCCGCGCGCGCTGCGTCGGCCAGGCCGCGCGCATACGCCAGGGGGTGCAGGTGCGCGCTGAGTGGATCGAACATGGCCGCGCGATAGCGCGGGCTGTCCAGCTGCCCACGCAGTGTCTGCCGATCCCACCACTGCATCGGGTAATCGTATTGCTGTTGCAGGTGCTCGCAGTGGGCACGCAGCTCGCGCTCGTGGCGGGCACGGATGGCGACGCTGGCGTGGCCCTCACGCCAATGGCAGTCGATGCCGTAGCGGTCGATGCGGGTGCGCATGGCCTGCACGGCGTCACGTGACCAGTCGAACAGATGGCGGGCATCGTCCCGGCCCAGCTGCCGTTCCAGTTCGTCCACCTCGCAGCCATAGCCCACCAGCGCCTGGCCACCGTTGCGACCGGACGCGCCCCAGCCGATCCGGTGGGCGTCCAGCAGGACCACGTGCTGGCCGCGTGAGGCCAGTTCCAGCGCCGCTGTCAGGCCCGTGTAGCCTGCACCGAGCACTGCGACATCGGCCTGCATGTCGCCCTGCAACGGAGGCAGGGCGGCCGGCTCCGGCAGGCTGGCGGCATACCAGCTGGCTGGAAAGGCGGACGTCACTGCGGGCCTCGCGGGCGCAGGGTGGGAAGACGGGGCGGAGGAGGTTGATCGGCGTTCACGCCCCCAGTTTCGCCGATACTTGGCACCTCGCGCGTGATGGCGACGACTTGCCGCACTCGCGGACCTGCGGGTAACGTGTCTGCACGCCAAGGAGTTTCCCCATGCGTCGCCTGCCCTGGGTGGGCCTGCCCACCGACAGTACGGTGCTTGGCCATCATCGCTTTGCGGTGGCCGGCGAGAAGTATGTCCGCGCCCTGGCCGAGGCAGCGGAGGTCACGCCGCTGGTGCTGCCCAGCCTGCAGCCGCCGCTACCTGCGCGCGATTGGCTGCAGGGCCTCGACGGTCTGCTGCTGACCGGTGCGGTCAGCAACATCGAGCCGCAGCATTACGACGGTGGCCGCAGCTGGCCCGGCAATGCGCATGATCCTGCGCGCGATGCCAATGCCTTCGCACTGCTGGACGAGGCGCTGGCGATGGACCTGCCGGTGCTGGCGATCTGCCGTGGTTTCCAGGAATTGAACGTCGCCCTGGGAGGCAGCCTGCATCCACAGGTCCATCGGGTACCCGGGCTGGCCGATCATCGCGAAGATCCGCAGGCGCCCGTGGACGTGCAGTACGGGCCGTCCCACGCGGTCACACTGGTGGCGGATGGGTGGCTGGCGGACTGGCACGGCGAGGGGAGGGTGCAGGTCAATTCGGTGCACGGCCAGGGCATTGCCCGCCTGGCCAGCGGCCTGCAGGTCGAGGCCCGCGCCGATGACGGGCTGGTCGAGGCGGCACGCAGCCCGCGCCACCGCTTCGTGCTCGGCGTACAGTGGCACCCGGAGTGGCGCGTCATGCAGGCGCCGTTCTATCACGCTATTTTCCGTGCGTTCGGCCAAGCTTGCCGGCAGCATCAACAGAACCAACTGGATTCCCGATGAGTTCCCGAACGCGCCCGCGCAAGACGGCAACGCCCCCCGCACCGCAGGAGAGCAGCCTGCTGCGCTGGCTGAAGGAGCGGCGTATCACCGAAGTCGAATGCCTGGTGCCCGACATCACCGGCAACGCGCGCGGCAAGATCATTCCCGCCGATAAGTTCTCGCACGACTACGGGACCCGCCTGCCCGAGGGCATCTTCGCCACGACTGTCACCGGCGAGTTTCCGGATGACTACTACGAACTGACCTCGCCGTCGGACTCGGACATGATGCTGCGCCCGGATCCGGACACCGTGCGCATGGTGCCGTGGGCCGCCGATGCCACCGCGCAGATCATCCATGACTGCTACACCAAGAATGGCGAGCCGCATGAGCTGGCGCCGCGCAATGTGCTCCGTCGCGTGCTGGCGGCCTACGCCGAGCTGGGCCTGCGCCCGGTGGTGGCGCCGGAACTGGAGTTCTTCCTGGTGCAGAAGAACACCGACCCGGATTTCCCGCTGCTGCCGCCTGCCGGCCGCTCCGGTCGCCCGGAAACAGCGCGGCAGTCGTATTCGATCGATGCGGTCAACGAGTTCGACCCCATCCTCGACCTGATGTACGACTACGCCGATGCCATGAAGCTGGACGTGGACACGCTGATCCACGAATCCGGCGCGGCACAGCTGGAAGTCAACTTCACCCACGCCGATGCGATGGATCTGGCCGACCAGGTTTTCCTGTTCAAGCGCACCATGCGCGAGGCGGCGATGCGCCACGGCGTGTACGCCACTTTCCTGGCCAAGCCGATGGAGAACGAACCGGGCAGCGCCATGCACATCCACCAGAGCCTGGTGCGGGTGAGCGATGGCAGCAACGTCTTCGCCGGTGAGACCGATGCCGAAGGCGAGTTCAGCCCGGTGTTCGGCCATTATCTTGGGGGGCTGCAGAAGTATGCGCCGCAGGCGATGGCGTTCTTCGCGCCGAACGTCAATTCCTATCGCCGGCTGGTGTTCGGCGAGGTGTCGCCGAGCAACGTGCACTGGGGCTTCGACAACCGCACCTGCGGCCTGCGCGTGCCGCTGGATACACCGGAGAACATGCGGGTGGAGAGCCGATTCGCGGGCTCCGACGCCAATCCCTACCTGGCGATGGCCGCCACCCTGGCCTGTGGCCTGCTCGGCATCCGCGAGCGGCTGGCGCCGGATGCGCCGGTCACCGGCAGCGCCAAGGAGCTGGGCTACAACCTGCCGCGCTCGCTGGGCGAAGCGCTGGACGGGCTTGAGCGCTGCGGCGAACTGCAGGCGCTGCTGGGCGAGCGCTTCTGCCGGGCCTACATCTCGGTCAAGCGCAAGGAGTACGAGACCTTCTTCCGTGTCATCAGCTCGTGGGAGCGCGAGTTCCTGCTGCTGAACGTGTGAAAGCGTGGAATAGAAAAATCCGCCGCCGGGGGGTAGGCTGGCATCCGTCGCCGGCCCGAGCCGGCCCCCCTCCCCGCATTCTGGAGCACCCGATGAAGCTGCGTATCCTCACGCTCGGCCTGGCCTCCGCCATGCTCGCCGCCTGTGGCGGTGGCAACGGTGGCAGTCAGGACAGCCAGGTCCTGAACGTCTACAACTACAGCGATTACATTGCCGAGGACACCATCCCGACGTTCGAGAAGGAAACCGGGATCAAGGTGACCTACGACGTGTTCGACAGCGATGAGATGGTCGAGACCAAGCTGCTGGCCGGCAACAGCGGCTACGACGTGGTGGTGCCGACGCTGAACTTCTTCGGCCGGCAGATCCAGGCGGGCGTGTTCCTGCCGCTGGACAAGAGCAAGATCCCGAACCTGGCCAATCTGGACCCGGCGGTGATGAAGCGCATCGCCACCCAGGATCCGGACAACCGCTACGGCGTGCCGTACATGGTCGGCACCACCGGCATCGGCTACAACGTGGACATGCTGAAGGAGCGTTTCGGCGGCAGCACCGACATCGCCAACAGCTGGGACCTGGTGTTCAAGCCGGAGAACATCAGCAAGATGAAAGACTGCGGCGTGACCATCCTGGACACGCCGGCTGACATGATCCCGATCGCACTGCACTATCTGGGCCTGGACCCGCACAGCGGCGATCCGGCCGAGCTGCAGAAGGCGGCCGACCTGTTGAAGTCGATCCGCCCGTACGTGCAGAACTTCCACTCCTCGCAGTACGTCGGCTCGCTGGCCAACGGCGGCACCTGCCTGGTGGTCGGCTGGTCGGGTGACATCATCCAGGCCCGCGACCGCGCCGAGGAGGCCAGCAACGGCGTGCATGTCGCCTATTCGATTCCGAAGGAAGGCGCACCGCAGTGGTTCGACATGCTGGCGATCCCGAAGGACGCCAAGCATCCGGAGGCCGCTTACAAGTTCATCAATTACCTGCTGGAGCCGAAGGTCGCTGCGGCCAATACCAACTTCATCCACTACGCCAACCCGGTGCCGACCGCGACTCCGCTGGTGGACGAGGCGATCCGTACCGACCCGACCATCTACCCGCCGGCCGATGTGGCTGCGAAGATGTTCACCTATTCGATCAACACCCCGGAGACGGACAAGCTGTACACCCGTCTGTGGACCGAGGTGAAGACCGGCAGGTGAGATGACGATGGCGCCGGGCCATGCCCGGCGGATGCGGGCAGACGTCAGCGCACAGGAAACGGAGGCCAATGGCCTCCGTTTTTTTTTCACCTTGCCTCCGCATCGCTTCCCCTACCGTCCCGTATGGCACCGACCACCGCCTTCAGACAATGACCGAACAGCCCCAGCGCGCCGACGCCGCCCCTGACGAAACGCCTTCCACCGAGGACAAGCCTTCGCCGCTGAAGAACCCCAAGGTCCGCTGGACGCTGGCCATCATCGGCGTCGTCGTGGTCATCGCCCTGGTTGCCTGGCTGATCTACCACCTGCTGGTCGGCCGCTACCTGCAGGACACCAACAACGCCTATCTGCAGGCCGACGCTGTCGCGGTCGCTCCGCGCATCAACGGTTACGTCACCGAAGTGCTGGTGCAGGACAACCAGTGGGTCAAGGCTGGCGAACCGCTGCTGCGCATCGACCCGCGCACCTACCGTGCCACGCTGGACCAGGCCGAGGCCGTGATCGCCGTGCGCGAAGCCGACATCGCCGCTGCCGCCGCTGGGGTGCAGGGCCAGCAGTCCAGCCTGCTGCAGGCACGGACCCAGCTCACCGCGGCCGCCGCCTCGCTGCGTTTCGGCCGGTCAGAGCTGGCGCGCTTCACCCCGCTGGCGGCCAGTGGTGCCGACACCCATGAACACGTCGAAAGCCTGCGCCACGATGTCGAGCGCGCCCAGGCCCAGTACGACGCGGCCAAGGCACAGATCCAGGGCGCGCAGAGCCAGATCGAAGCCAGCCAGGCCCAGCTCGAGCAGGCCCAGGCCGGACTGAAGCAGGCGCAGGCCGACGCTGCGCAGGCCAGAGTGGCGTTTGAGGACACCGAGCTGCGCGCGCGCATCGACGGCCGTGTCGGCAACAAGACCGTGCAGGTTGGCCAGTTTGTTGCTGCCGGTACCCGCACCATGACCATCGTGCCGGTTGCTTCGCTGTACCTCGTTGCCAACTTCAAGGAAACCCAGGTGGGCCTGATGCGCGCCGGCCAGGCGGCCGAAATCAAGGTCGATGCGTTGCCAGGCACCCCATTGCGCGGCACGGTGGAGAGCATTTCGCCGGGTACCGGCTCGCAGTTCGCGCTGCTGCCGCCACAGAACGCCACCGGCAACTTCACCAAGGTCGTGCAGCGCGTGCCGGTGCGCATCCGGGTTGAGGCAGGTGCCGAAGCTCGCAAGGTGCTGGTGCCGGGCATGTCGGTGGAAGTGACCGTCGATACCCGCAATGCAAAGGATGCGCGCGAGCGCAGCCAGGACGAGGCCGAGGCCATGGCCGCGCCGGCGCGATGAACGCCACCCGTGCCCATGCAGCACCTGTCGCCGGGGGCAAGGCGGATGCCGCGGCCTGGCTGGCCGTGGCGGCCGGCACCATCGGTTCGTTCATGGCTACGCTGGACATCTCCATCGTCAACGCCGCGTTGCCCACCATCCAGGGCGAAGTGGGCGCCAGCGGCACCGAAGGCACCTGGATCTCCACCGCCTTCCTTGTCTCGGAAATCGTGATGATTCCGCTGACCGGCTGGTTCGTGCGCACGCTGGGCCTGCGCACTTTCCTGCTGATCTGCGCCACGCTGTTCACTGCGTTCTCGGTGATGTGCGGCCTGGCCGATTCGTTGCCGATGATGATCGCCGGACGGGTAGGGCAGGGTTTTGCCGGTGGCGCGCTGATCCCGACCGCGCTGACCATCGTCGGCACGCGGCTGCCGCCGAAGCAGCAGCCGCTGGGTACGGCGCTGTTCGGCATGACCGTCATCCTGGGCCCGGTGATCGGCCCCTTGCTGGGCGGCTGGTTGACCGAGAACGTCAGCTGGCACTACGCGTTCTTCATCAACGTGCCGATCTGCGCCGGCCTGGTTGCCCTGCTGCTGCTCGGCCTTCCGCATGAAACGTCTGATTGGGGTGGGCTGCTGCGCGCAGACTGGCTGGGCATCGTCGGCATGACCGCCGGCCTGTCCGCGCTTACCGTGGTGCTGGAAGACGGCCAGCGCGAGCGCTGGTTCGAATCGACGATGATCGTGGTTCTCAGCATCGTCTCGGTGCTGGGCTTCGCGCTGCTCGCGCTTTCGCAGTTCACCAGCAAGGCGCCGGTCATCCGCCTCAACATCCTGTTCCAGCGCAGTTTCGGCGCAGTGTTCGTGATGGTGATGGCGGTGGGCATGATCCTGTTCGGGGTCATGTACATGATCCCGCAGTTCCTGGCGATCATCGCCGGCTACAACACCGAGCAGGCCGGCTATGTGCTGCTGCTGGCCGGCCTGCCGACCATCCTGCTGATGCCGTTGATGCCGAAGATGCTGGAAACGGTCGACGTACGCATCATGGTGTTCGGCGGCATGCTGTGCTTCGCCGCTGCCTGCTTCGTCAATCTGGGGCTGACTCCGGACAGCATCGGCCCGCACTTCGTCATAGGCCAGCTGCTGCAGGGCTGTGGGCTGGCGCTGGCAATGATGGCGCTGAACCAGGCGGCCATCACCTCGGTGCCGCGCGAGTACACCAGCGATGCGTCCGGCCTGTTCAACGCCGCGCGCAATCTCGGCGGCTCGATCGGGCTGGCCATCATTTCCACTTTCCAGGAACGCCGCACCACCCTGCACATCGATGCGATCGGCAGCAGCGTTACCGTAAACTCGACCATCGCACAGGACGCGCTGCATGCCTACGGCCAGCAGCTGGGCGACGCCACCCAGGCGATGGCCGTGCTGGCGCAGACGGTGCAGATGCAGGCGATGGTTATGGCCTACAACGACCTGTTCTGGATCTTCGGCCTGATCGTGGTGGCCACCCTGCCGCTGGTCTTCCTGCTCAAGCCCCTGCCCAAGGGCGTTCCATTGGCGATGCACTGATGACTTCGACGACCTTGCCCGTTTCCCCCCTTCTGCGCCGGCTGTGCCCGGCCACCCTGCCGCTGCTGCTGGCGGGCTGCATGGTGGGGCCGGATTACGTGAAACCGGACGTGGCCACGGTCGCTACCGCGCAGGCGCAGCTCCCACGCGCGGCGCAGGCCGGCGTGCAGCCCGCCAGCCCGCCCAGCCAGTGGTGGCGCGCGCTCAACGATCCGCTGCTGGACCAGCTGGTGGACGAGGCGCTGCGCAACAGCCCCAACCTGCGCGCCGCCCAGGCCAAGCTGCTGGCCTCGCGCGCGCTGCAGCGCCAGCGCCGCGCCGAGCAGCTGCCCAGCGTGGGCGCGGCGGCGGGCTACGCCAACATCAAGGCACCGGATTCGCTGGAAAACAGCGTGCGCGGTCTGGGCGAGAACATCGCCGGCGTGGCCGAGGCCAACGGCCGTCCGCAGGAGGCGGCGCAGCTGCGCCAGCAGTTCGCCGATATCGATCTGGACACCGAGCTGTACGTGGCCGGCTTCGACGCCAGTTGGGAACTGGACCTGTTCGGCCGCCGACGCCGCGCGGCCGAGCAGGCCGCCGCCGAAGCCGAGGCCAACGCCGCAGCACTGGCCGATGCGCAGGTGCAGCTTGCCGCGGAACTGACCCAGGTCTACCTCGGCTACCGCAGCAGCCGCGAGCGTATCGCCCTGGCCGAGCACAACCTCCGAGCCGCCGATGAAAGCCTGCAGCTGACCCGTCAGCGCCGCCAACGCGGTGCGGATTCGGACCTGCAGGTGGAGCGCGC
Source organism: Stenotrophomonas sp. 112478_Sma (assembly GCF_056479905.1). NCBI lineage: Bacteria > Pseudomonadati > Pseudomonadota > Gammaproteobacteria > Lysobacterales > Lysobacteraceae > Stenotrophomonas > Stenotrophomonas sp. 112478_Sma. The sequence goes on from NZ_CM151072.1 coordinate 1,372,427, forward strand.
GCAGGCCCAGCTGCAACAGCAGCAGGCTGCGCTGCCGCCGCTACAGGCACAGGCCGACGAAGCCCGAGATGTGCTGGCCCTGATGGTAGGCCGCGAGCCGGGGGCGCTGGATGCGCGGTTGGCGGCAGACCAGCCGCTGCCGGTGCTGCCGGCCAGCGTGCCGGTAGACGATGCGGGCGCGTTGATCCAGCGCCGGCCGGATGTGCGCAAGGCTGAGCGCGAGCTGGCGGCATCCTCGGCGCAGATCGGCCAGGCGATCTCAGCATATTTTCCGCAGGTGACCCTGCTGGGCAGCATCGGCGCGGGCGCCACCTCGGTTTCCGACCTGGGGCGGGATTCAGCCGCCACCATCGTCGCCCCGTTCCTGCGCTGGTCGCTGTTCGACTTCGGCGTGAACAAGGCCCGTGTGGCCCAGGCTCGGGCCGGCAATGAGGCCCGGTTGGCGGCCTACGAGGGCACGGTGCTGGCTGCACTGCAGGATGCCAACACCGCGTTGGCGCGCTTCGGTGCGGCCCGGCAGCAACTGCAGGCCAGTGTCCGCGCCGAGGCTTCGGCGGACCGTTCGCTGGCGTTGATGAGCCAGCGTCGACAGGCGGGTGCCACCTCGCAGATCGATCTGCTGGACGTACAGCGCCAGCGGCTGCAGGCGCAGGATGCCGCCGCCCAGGCGCGGCTGCAGTTGCTGGTGCGGTACGTGGCGCTGCAGAAGAGCCTGGGGCTGGGCTGGCAGGAGGCACCGCCGGTGGCTGTTCGCTGATCCTCTCCGCCGGGCATGGCCCGGCGCTACCGGAGCCAGGCCATGCGGGTAGCGCCGGGCCATGCCCGGCGGGCAACGGCCGCTCGCCATACCCCGTCATACCGTCATCGCCCCCTGGCCGGTAGAATGGCGCCCGCTGTCCACCGCCCGCTCCCGGAGCCCCCATGCCCGTTGAAGCCCAGCCGGAAGCCGCCGCCGTTGATACGGTGAGTGCGCCCGGCTATCTCTCCATTCGTGACCTGCGCAAGGAATTCGACGGTTTCGTCGCCGTCGACGACGTCAATCTGGATGTGCGCAAGGGCGAGATCTTTGCCCTGCTGGGCGGCTCCGGCAGCGGCAAATCCACCCTGCTGCGCTGCCTGGGCGGCTTCGAGACACCCACCAAGGGCAGTATCACCCTTGATGGGCAGCGTCTGGACGCGTTGCCGCCCTATCAGCGGCCGGTCAACATGATGTTCCAGTCCTACGCCCTGTTCCCGCACATGACGGTCGAGCAGAACATCGCGTTCGGCCTCAAGCAGGACGGGCTGGGCAAGGATGCGATCGCCAGGCGCGTCGGCGAAATGCTGGAGCTGGTGCAGATGGGCCACCTCGGCAAGCGCAAGCCGCATCAGCTGTCCGGCGGCCAGCAGCAGCGCGTGGCGCTGGCACGCTCGCTGGCCAAGGGCCCCAAGCTGCTGCTGCTGGATGAGCCGATGGGTGCGCTGGACAAGAAGCTGCGTTCGCAGATGCAGCTGGAACTGGTCAGCATCATTGAATCATCGGGCGTGACCTGCGTGATGGTCACCCACGACCAGGAAGAAGCGATGACCATGGCCACCCGCATCGCGGTGATGGATGCGGGCTGGATCCAGCAGGTCGGCAAGCCGGACGAAGTGTACGAGCAGCCGGCCAACCGGTTCGTCGCCGAGTTCATCGGCTCGGTGAACCTGTTCGACGGCGTGATCGACGAGGACCTGCCGGAGTATGTGACCGTACGATCGCCGCTGTTCCCGGCGCCGATCTACATCGCCCATGGCATCACTGGATATGAAGGGCAGCCGGTCGCATTCGCGCTGCGCCCGGAAAAGGTGATGATCGGCAAGGACGAACCGGAAGGGCACACCAACAAGGCACAGGGCGTGATCGAGGACATCGCCTACTTCGGCAGTCACTCGGTCTACCACGTGCGGCTTCCCAGTGGAGCCAAGGTGCTGGCCAACTTCGCCAATTCGCAGCGATGGGCCAGCGATGGCCTGACCTGGGGTGACAGCGTGTGGGTGCACTGGCGCGACAATGACGGCGTGGTGCTGACCTCATGAGTGTCGCCGGGCTGAAGCGCTGGCTGCCGGGACTGCGTGCCACGGTGATCGGTGTGCCGTATCTGTGGCTGCTGCTGTTCTTCGCAGTGCCTTTCCTGATCGTGTTGATGATCAGCTTCTCGCACAGCCGTGTCGGCTCGCCGCCGTACACCTGGCTGCTGCAGTACGTGGACGGCGGGTTCTCGCTCAAGCTCAACCTCGAGAACTATCTGGCGCTGTTCCGCGATTCGATCTACGCCCAGGCGTTCCTGAGTTCCATCAAGATCGCAGCGATCTCCACCTTCCTGACCCTGCTGATCGGCTACCCGATGGCCTATGCCATCGCCCGGCTGTCGCCGGCGGCGCGCAACGTGGCGATGATGCTGGTGGTGTTGCCGTCGTGGACCTCGTTCCTGATCCGCGTGTACGCGTGGAAGGCGATCCTGGACCGCAACGGCCTGCTTGACCAGTTCCTGCAGTTCACCGGTCTGCAGACGCTGATGACCGGCATGGGGCTGCCCAGGCTGCAGCTGATCGATACGCCGACCGCGGCCTATATCGGTATCGTCTACTGCTATCTGCCGTTCATGGTGCTGCCGCTGTACGCCAACCTGGTCAAGCATGACCACCGCCTGCTGGAGGCGGCCTACGATCTCGGTGCGAAGCCGTGGCAGGCCTTCCTGCGCATCACCCTGCCGCTGTCCAGGGCCGGCATCATCGCCGGCTGCATGCTGGTGATGATTCCGGCGGTCGGCGAGTTCGTCATCCCTGAGATGCTCGGCGGATCGGAGACGTTGATGGTTGGCCGGCAGCTGTGGAACGAGTTCTTCAACAACCGCAACTGGCCGGGCGCCTCGGCGATGGCGGTGGCGATGATCCTGCTGCTGCTGGTGCCGATCCTGCTGTTCAACCGTTCCCAGCAGCGCCTGCTGGAAGGGAAGCAGGCATGAGCCCGCGTACCGCCAAGGGCCTGGGTCTGGGCGTGCTGCTGCTCGGCTTCGCCTTCCTGTACCTGCCGATCCTGCTGTTGATGTTCTATTCGTTCAACAGTTCGCGGCTGGCGATGGTATGGGCGGGCTTCTCCACCCGCGCCTACAGCGATCTGTTCGCCGACCGTGCACTGATGGACGCGATGTGGACCAGCCTGGTGGTGGCGTTCTGGACCGCCTGCACCGCCACGGTGCTCGGTACGCTGGCGGCCATGGTGATGACCCGATTCAAGCGTTTCCGCGGCAAGCCGCTGTTCGGCGCGCTGGTCACCGCGCCGCTGGTGATGCCGGACGTGATCCTGGGTTTCTCGCTGATGGCGCTGCTGGCCTCGATGGGGGCCATTCCGGGCTTCCCGGCGCGTGGACTGGCGACCATCTGGATCGCCCACGTCACCTTCACCCTGTGCTTCGTCACTGTGGTGGTGTCTTCGCGCCTGCAGGAAATGGACCTGTCGCTGGAAGAAGCGGCGATGGACCTGGGGGCCAGCCGGCTGACCGTGTTCACCCGCATCACGCTGCCGATCATCGCCCCAGCACTGGTAGCGGGCTGGCTGCTGGCCTTCACGCTGTCGCTGGATGACGTGGTGGTGGCCAGCTTCGTCGCCACGCCGGGCTCGACAACACTGCCGATGAAGGTCTTCGCTTCGGTCCGCATGGGCATCAGCCCGAAGATCAATGCGCTGGCCACGCTGCTGGTATCGGCGGTGTCGATCGCGGCGGTGATCGGCTGGTACATCAACGCGCGCGCCGAGAAGCGGCGCCAGCGCGACCTGCAGCTGGCCCGGCAGGACAACGGCTGATCCGGCAACGCGCGGCTCACGGGCAAGGGCGCACACTGGGGATCTGCCTGAAGGAGATCCCCCATGACTGTCGAGATCATCGATCCCACCACCGGCCAGGTGACCTACCGCCATGAACTGATGGGCGCTGCCGACGTCGAGCAGCGCCTGCAGGCCGCGGCCGACGCATTCCCGGCCTGGGCCGCACGTTCGCTGCAGGAGCGGGGTGCCGTCCTGCGAGGCATCGCCGCGCAGCTGCGCACGCGGCGTGACGAGCTGCAGCAGGCGATGACGCACGAGATGGGCAAGCTGAAGGCCGAGGCATTGGCCGAGGTCGACAAATGCGCGGCGGCCTGCGAGTACTACGCCGATCACGCCGCCGACTACCTCAAGCCCCAGCTGATCGATACCGAGGCACAGCGCAGCTACGTGCGCTACGAGCCGATCGGCTGCGTGTTCGCGGTGATGCCATGGAACTTCCCGGTCTGGCAGGTGTTCCGCTTCCTTGCGCCTGCCTTCATGGCCGGCAACGTGGCGCTGCTCAAGCACGCCAGCAACGTGCCCCAGTGTGCGGACCTGATCCTGGCGGTGTGCCGCGACGGTGGCCTGCCGGCCGGTGTGTTCGACGTTCTGCACATCGACAACGACCAGGCAGCCGAGGTGCTGCGCGATGCGCGGGTGAAGGCGGTGACGCTGACCGGCAGCGAACGCGCCGGGCGTTCGATCGCGTCCAATGCGGGCAGCCAGCTGAAGAAGTCGGTGATGGAGCTGGGGGGCAGTGACGCCTTCGTGGTGCTGGACGATGCCGACCTCGACAAGACCGTGGCGGCCGCAGTGAAGTCACGCTTCGACAACAGTGGGCAGACCTGTATCGCTGCCAAGCGCTTCATCGTGGTGGAGCGCGTGGCCGATGAATTCACCCGCCGCTTCGTCGAGGCCGCTGGTCAGCGCCGGTATGGCGACCCCAGCGAGCGCGAGACCACGCTGGCACCGATGGCCCGCGCGGACCTGCGCGACGAGCTGCACAAGCAGGTGCAGGCGAGTGTGGCCAAGGGGGCGCGGGTGCTGCTGGGCGGCGAGCCGATCGCGGGCACGCATGCCGGCTATCCGGCCACCGTGCTGGACCAGGTCGGGCCGGGCATGCCCGCCTACGACGAGGAACTGTTTGGGCCGGTGGCTGCGGTGATCCGGGTCAAGGATGAAGAGGAAGCGCTGCGCGTGGCCAACGACACCCGCTTCGGGCTGGGCGGCAGTGTCTGGACCGGAGACCCGGTGCGTGGCGAGTCCTTCGCCCAGCGCATGGAATGCGGTGCGGCCTTCGTCAATGCCATCGTCAAGAGTGACGCGCGGCTGCCGTTCGGCGGCAGCAAACAGTCAGGCTTCGGCCGCGAACTGGCGGACCATGGCATCCATGAGTTCATGAACATCAAGACCGTCTACGTGGCCTGATGATGCATTCCGTGTGCCACGGTAAAGAAGCAGCCGAGCCCGAACCTGGGCTCGGCTCTACAACCACCGCGCGCGCTTGAACAACCGGTACAGGCCCACGCAGACACCGCCCACGCCGACGATCATCAGCGGGTACGCCCATGGCTGGCTCAACTCCGGCATGTGACTGAAGTTCATGCCGTACCAGCTCGTGATCAGTGTCGGCGCCGCCAGCAGGGCCGCCCACGCACCCAGCCGCTTTACGGTTTCGCCCTGCGCCAGCGTCACCAGCGAGAGGTTCACGCTCAGTGCGGTACCCAGCATCTCGCGCAGGGTATCGATCACGTCGCTGATGCGCACCGCATGGTCATGCACGTCGCGCACGTAGAGCTTCACTTCGTCCGGAATCAATTCGCCCTGGTAGCGGCGCAGCTGCGCCAGCACGTCCTGCAAGGGGGCCACGGCCATCCGCATCTTGTTCAACTCGCGCTTGAGCTCGTACAGGCGCACCACGGTGCTGCGCTTGTAGCTCTCGGCGAAGATGTCCTTCTCCAGCAGCTCCAGCGTGTCGCGGAAGCGGTTGGTGATCGGCAGGTAGTTGTCGACCACGAAGTCGGTGACGGCATACAGGCAATACGACGGACCCATCTTCAGCAGCTGCGGCTCGCGTTCCACCCGGGCACGTACTGGTGCATACGACAGCGAAGCACCGTGGCGCACGGTCACCAGGAAACGCGGCCCGAGGAAGGCGTGGGTTTCACCGTACTGGATGCGCTCATCGACCATCTGCGCGGTGGTCATCACCACGAACAGCGAGTTGCCGTAGGCTTCCACCTTCGGCCGCTGGTGCGCATTCCGCGCGTCCTCGATCGCCAGGTCGTGCAGGCAGAATTCCTCCTGCAGCTTCAGCAGCACGTCTTCATTGGGGTCGAACAGGCCGACCCAGACGAAGCCGTTGCCGCTGGCGATGACGTCGCTGATGGCGTCCAGGCTGATGTCATGGCGGACGCCCTGCTCATCGTAGTGGACGCAGTTGATGACGCAGGCGGGATTGGCCGAAGCAGGTGCGGCAGCGGAGGCGGGCAGTGACATGCCCGCCATCGTGCGTCAGTGCCGCGTATCCGACAAGTGACGATCGCGCCCCAGCACCCAGGCCAGGGCAGCGTGGATCGGCAGCAGCAGCACGATCCATTGCACGTTGTACTGTGCCTGCAGGCTCAGCCAGTGCAGGACCAGCGCGGCCAGGGCCTGCAGTGCCACCAGCCACAGCACGACCGTGAACATGCGGCCCGGCGGGCGACGGCGCAGCAGCCGGACCGCGCCCGGCAGCAGCAGCACGCACAACGGCGAAAGCAGCAGCAGGTTGCGGTTGGCCCAGGCGGCGTAATGGGTGCTGAAGCCCCAGAGGAACACCAGCAGGCCACCTGCGACGGCACACAGCAGCCACAACGGCAGTCCCAGTCCGGCCAGCAGGCGCGGCCGGTTGCGCAACGCCAGCACGCCGGCAGCGATGGCCAGGCCGCACAGCAGCCACGGCCACCAGCGGCGCGGGAATTCCTTGGGCTCCGGATCGATGCGGTGCGGCAGCAGTTCCTGCTCGGACTGCACCAGCGGACGACCGTCGCTGTTGCGCGCCTGGCGCAGGGCGTCGGCCAGGCGCATCGGCACGAACGCTTCCTGCCAGCGTGACAGCGGCTGATCGGCGAACGGGCCCAGGCCCACGTCGAAGCCCAGCCACATCCACGGCGCGGGCGAGGCCAGGCGGACCGATTCGCTGCGGTAGGTATTACCGCGCGAGCGTCCGGACAGCTGAGCATGCAGTCCACCACCCAGCGCCTTGTCCAGCGTGTCGCGCACCATCGTCGCGCAGTTGGCGGTGTAGTAGTCGTAGTGGTAGCGCGCGTTCTCCGGCCTGGCCCGCTCGGCCAGGTCGGCGGCCAGTGCGCGCGCCTGGTCCGGGCGCAGATCCAGCCACTGCACGCTCGCTCCGCGGCCGGTCTCGTCGTAGTACGACAGGTCCTGCTGAAGGGGCAGCGCCACCAGGTAATACATCATGTCGCCACGCACGAAACGACCGATGAAGTCATCCTCGGACGGATCGAAGTAGCCGAAGTTGTACGACGTTGCCTCACCACTGGCCGGATCGAGCACCACGATGGCGTCATGGCCGAAACGCTCGAAGAACACCGTGCCGGGCTGCATCGTCACCACGCCGATGCGCGGCGCCGGAGTTCCGGCGACTGTAGCCGTCGCCTGCGCGAAGGCGATGGCAGGCACGGCCGTGGCCAGCATGCACAGTGCCAGCCACAGGGTGAGGATCAGCCCGCGCCGTTTCAAGCGTCGTCCTGCGCGTCCGGTGGCAGCACCGTCACGTGGAAGGCCTGTACCCGGCGCGCATCGGCACGCGCGACGCGGAACATGAAGCGGTCCAGCGCCAGTTCGTCTCCGATCTCCGGAAGGTGACCGACCGCTTCCGTGACCAGGCCGCCGATGGTGTCGTAGTCCTCGTCGGAGAACGTGGCACCGAAGCGCTCGTTGAAATCCCCGATCGGGGTCAGAGCATCGACCACGTACTGGCCGTCGGCCTGGATCGCGATCTGTGCCGACGGATCCTCGGCTTCGTCGTGCTCGTCATCGATGTCGCCGACGATCTGTTCCAGCACGTCCTCGATGGTGACCAGGCCGGCGACGCCGCCGTACTCGTCGACCACGATGGCCATGTGGTTGCGCGACAGGCGGAACTCCTTCAGCAGCACGTTGAGCTTCTTCGCTTCAGGAATCAGCACCGCCGGGCGCAGCAGTTCGCGTACGTTGGCCGGGCCGTGGTCGGCAACCACGCCGCGCAGCAGGTCCTTGGCCAGCAGGATGCCGAGGATGTCGTCCTTGTTCTCGCCATGCACCGGGAAGCGCGAATGGCCGGATTCGACCACCTGCTTCATCAGTTCCAGGAAGGGCGCTTCGACGGGCAGCGAGACCATCTGCGAACGCGAGATCATCACGTCGCCCACGGTCAGCTCGGCCACCGAAATGGCGCCTTCCATCATCTTCAGGGTATCGGCGGCGATCAGACCTTCTTCCTGCGCGGTGTGCAGGACAGCGACCAGCTCGTCGCGGGTATGGGGTTCGCCGGAGAACGCGGACGTCAGGCGTTCCAGCCAGCCGCGCTTCTTTTCACTGTGCTCCTGCAGGGAGCTACTACTGTCGTCTTCAGACATCTCTGGAAAAAGGGCACCCGGCATGCCGGGCGTTGGCGCCAGTCTAGCAGGATGTAGCGGCCTGTCAGCGCCCCCCGCTGTCGGGGCCGGTGATCGGGGGCGGCGCCAGTTCAGGCCGGGACGTCGGTGCTTCGGGCAGGTCCAGGCTGTAGGTGCAGCCGGCCAGCGTCCGGCCCGGGTGGGAGGCCACCGTTGAGACACTGAGGATGATCGACTCGATCTGCGCCTCGCCGGTGGTCGGGTCGGTCACGTCACGGCTGACCAGTTCGCGCCCCGCCATGAACTTGCCGTCCTGGTCGTATGCGGTCTCCAGCCCGAGCCGCCTGGCCAGTGGCCGGGGGTCGGCCTCATCGAGGATGGCCATGATGCTGGCACCGGCCATCGCGACCCGGTCCGTGCGGGTGCCGAACACCGTGATGGGCTGCGCCAGCCGGTACTCGCTCAGGAACCGGTTGCCCTGCGGCAGGGGTTGCAGGCCGCTGGCGACCGCTTTCAGCGGGTCGGCCAGCAGCGGTGCCAGCGCGGCATGGGCGGCCACGTCCTGGCGGCATTCGATCAGTGCCGGCAGGTCCAGCGGAGCGGCGGACGCAGAGGTGGCAAGCAGCAGGGGCAGGAACACAGCGGCACTCCGTGGTGGCGCCGAGCCTGGGCTCGGCTGCCTTCCGGTCAGGGGGGCGGCGGGCTCAGCGCTCGCCGGCGTAAGGGTCGGCGATGCCGAGCTCGGCCAGGATCTCGCGTTCCAGCTGCTCCATCGCCTCGGCTTCCTTGTCGTCTTCGTGATCCCAGCCGAGCAGGTGCAGCACGCCGTGCACGGTGAGGTGCGCATAGTGGGCGTTGAGCGCCTTGCCCTGCTCACCGGCCTCGCGCTCGACCACCGGGGCACAGATCACCAGGTCGCCCAGCAGCGGGAACTTCACGCCCTTGGGCAGGCCTTCGGGCACTTCGGCCGGGAAGCTGAGCACATTGGTGGCGTAGTCCTTGCCGCGGTAGTGGCGGTTCAGCGACTGCCCCTCCTTCGCATCGACCACGCGGATCGCCAGGTCGGCTTCGCGGATCCGCCCCTTCAGGGCCGCGGCAACCCACCTGCGGAAGCTCACCGCGGCCGGCAGTCCGGCGCGGGGCAGGGCGTAACTGACGGCGACGTCCAGCCGTACGGGACCACGGGTCATGATGTCGCTCCGGGTTGGATCTGATGCAGGTCGCGGCGGTCGTAGGCACTGACGATGCGGGCCACCAGCGGATGGCGGACGACGTCGCGCGATTCGAAGAAGGTGAAGCTCACGCCCTCGACATCGCGCAGCACGTCGATGGCATCGCGCAGGCCCGATTTCAGGTGCTTGGGCAGGTCGGTCTGGGTCAGGTCGCCGGTGACCACGGCGGTGGAGCCGAAGCCCAGCCGGGTCAGGAACATCTTCATCTGCTCGATGGTGGTGTTCTGCGCCTCGTCCAGGATCACGAACGCGTCGTTGAGCGTGCGGCCACGCATGTACGCCAGCGGTGCGATCTCGATGACGTTCTTCTCCAGCAGCTTCACCACCTTCTCCACGCCCATCATTTCGTACAGGGCGTCGTACAGCGGCCGCAGGTAGGGATCGACCTTCTGGGTCAGGTCGCCAGGCAGGAAGCCGAGCTTCTCGCCGGCCTCGACCGCAGGCCGCACCAGGATCAGGCGCTGCACGCGCGACTCGTTCAGCGCTTCCACCGCGCTGGCCACGGCCAGGAAGGTCTTGCCGGTACCGGCCGGGCCGATGCCGAAGTTGATGTCATGGGTGGCGATCTGGTGCAGGTAGCGGCCCTGGTTGGCGCCGCGACCGCGCACGGTGCCACGCTTGACCCGGATCGCCACGTCCTGTGCTTCGTACGAGCGTTCGGCGATCTGCTCCACGTTGGCCTGGGCCAGGCGCAGGTGGATGGCGTGGTTGTCGAAGGTGGTCTCGCCGGCTTCGGCGTACAGGGCCTCGATCAGCTTCTGCGCTTCCACGCTGGCTTCCTTCGGTCCACTGATGCGGAACACGAAGCCGCGATTGGCGATCTCCACGCCGAGTTTCAGTTCGATCTGTCGCAAATGGCCGTCGAACGGGCCGCACAGGTTGGCCAGGCGCGCGTTGTCTTCCGGCGACAGGGTGAAGTCTCGATGCTCGATGTTCTTCATTGCTGGAGGTGGGGCGGAAGCCTTCCACCACAGTGTCTTCAAGGGGAAACAAGGGTAGCGCGCGGGGGCGCACACGGCCAGTACGGGGGCTGCGACGCGGTTTTCCACACGGGGTGTGGATCGGGCCTGCGGGAACCTGTGGATAGACGTTCGCAATGCTTGTGCCACAAGCTTCCTGCGCCGGTGGTGAAAAAAGCGTCACGGCCGGGTGGGGAACGGAAACCGGAAGCAGCGGTGGCCACGGGAAGGTTCACAGGCATTGAGCGTCGGGGCGGAGCGCCCGGCCAGGGAGAGGTCATGGATGTTTCACATACGGCAGCTGCGCACGCGCCGCTGGCGGGGCTCGGGTCGAACGGGCAACTGCATCGGCTGCAGGCTGAGGGCCTGCCTCCCTTGTTCGTCGAACAGTGGTGGGGCCACGAAAGCCTGGTCAACGGTTTCGATTACTGGGTAGATGCCGTGCACCCGGATGCGGGCCTGTCATGCGCAGACTGGCCGGGACTGAGCGCCGCGCTGGTCACCTGCCTCGATGATGGCCAGGACCACCATCGCTGCGGCTACATCGCCGCCGCTCACCTCCTTGGCGCAGACGGCGGTCTGGCGCGCTATCGGCTGCATCTCGTGCCATGGACGTGGTTCCTGCGGCATGCGCGGCGCAGCCGTGTCCATCAGCAGCGGACCGTCCGGGACATCGTCGAGGACGTGTTCGGCACGCACAGCGGACTGGCCCGCTGGCGCTGGAGCGACGATGCCCTGGCCGCTCTGGCCGCCGCACCCGTGCGCGACTGCTGCATCCAGTATCGGGAGCCGGACCTTGAGTTCGTGCAGCGGCTGTTGGCCGATGAAGGCATTGCGGGCACGTTCGAGAGCGACAGCAGCGGCGGATTGACGCTCGTGCTGTTCGCCGACAGCAGCGTGCAACCTGAGAATCCACAATCGGCCCGAGACGGCGGTATCCGTTTCCACCGTGACGACGCCACCGAGCGCGCAGATGCCCTGCAGCAGCTGGGCAGGTGGCGTCGGCTGGGCAGCAGCCGGCTCTCGCTCGTCACCGACGATGCCCCGGCGGCCACCGTCCGACATGTGCAGATGCCACTGCAGGACGCCGGGCACAGCCCGCGCGAGGTCTATGAGCCGGTGGGCACCCACGCCCTGGCTGGCGCCGATGAGGGGTATCGTCGCGCGCGGCGAGCAGCTGAAGCGCACGAGGCCGGCAGTGCAGGCTGGCTGGCGGCAGGCAGCGTACGCAGCCTGCAGGTCGGTCGCTTCATCCGCGTTCTGGCCGCGAGCGCTGGTTCGACGCCGAGCCTGCTGCCGACGGAACTACTGCATTACGGGTGCAATCCGCCGCCGATCACGCAGGGGGCGGAGCAACCACGCGCTGCGGCACCGGCCCGCTGGCTTGAGGCCGGTTCAGCCATGCCCGGCGTGGCGCTGGAGACAAACGCGCCCCTGGGTTATGCCAATCGCTTCCGCGCCGTCGATCGGAATCGACCGTGGCGGCCCGTGCTGGCCGATGGCACCGGCGAACGCATCCACCCGCGGCCGCTCGCGCCAGGCCATCAGACCGCTACGGTCATCGCTGGCGATGGCCGTGATGATGCCGCTCTGTACGCCGATCACCTGGGCCGGGTACGGGTACGTCTGCATCTTCAGGACGCCACAGATGCCGGTACGACCTGTTGGCTGCGGGTCGCGCAGCGCTACGCTGGACCGGGCGTCGGTGCACAGTTCCTGCCGCGTGTCGGCCAGGAGGTGGTGATCGGCTTTCTGGACGGGAACATCGATCAGCCCTTGGTGCTGGGCGCGCTGTACAACGGTCGTGGCGAGGCGGGCGTTGCGCGCACCCCGGCCGGAGCAGCGGCCGCAGACGAAAGCGGCGGCCTGTTCGGGCATGCCACCGACTCCCGCCCGAGCGCACAGGGCAATGCGGCCGGCGGCCATGCGCCTGTCTGGCACGCGATGGCACCGGGGCAGGACCAGCACCGGCATGCCGGGGCGGTATGGGGCATCCAATCACGGGAATGGTCCGGAACGGGTTACAACCGGCTGGCCTTCGATGATTCCGACGCACAGCTGCGCGTGCAGCTGGCCAGCAGCCACGCCAGCAGCGAGCTGAATCTGGGTCATCTGCTGCACATGGCTGACAACCATCGAGGTTCCCTGCGCGGAGAAGGCGCGGAACTGCGCACTGACGCGTGGGGCGCGCTGCGTGCCGAACGGGGTGTCTGGTTGACCGCGCGTGGCCACGCTGCGCTGTCACCCGCAGGCGAGGTGTCTGCGGCCGGCGCGCTGCTGCAGCAGGCCGCCCTCCTGGCCGCGTCCAGCCATGGCGCGGCTACGATGCACGGCACGGCTGGCTTGGACAGCCACGCAGTACGGGAGGACAGCACCGGCCTGGCAGGTCTGCAACGGGTTGCCCGGGCCAGTGTGACCGGACTTTCCTATGCGCAGGCCAGCGCCGGTGAGGAGGGCCACCCCGCGCCCGGCGATGTTCCGCATACCGGCCAGCCAACGCTGGGCCTGCATGGGCAGGCCGGTCTGATGATGGTGGCCGGGCAGGCACTGCACTGGGGCGGTGCCCGGAATGTGGCACTGTCCAGTGGCGGGCACACCGATGCCAACGTGGGCGGCGGTGCGCGCCTGCACGCGGCGCAGGCGGTGGGCATGCTGGCGGCCAGTGGCCGCAGCTTTGCCGGTGATGCGGCATTGACCATCGTCGCTGGGCAGGAGGTACTGGACATCCGGGCCCAGTCCGAAACGATCCACCTGCAGGCGCGCAGCACCGTGCGTGCAGCGAGCGGGCAGGGCGCTGTGGAGCTTGCCGCACCGCGCACCCTGCACATCGCCACCGCCGGTGGCGCCAGCATTACGCTGGAAGATGGCAACCTGGTGCTGGTCTGCCCCGGCACGGTGACCGTGCAGGCCGGGCAGCGCACCTTCGTCGGCCCGGCGCAGCTGACCCGTCCGCTGCCGGACATGCCGTCCAGCGCGCTGGACGGGCAGGTTCCGAAGCTTGCTTTCAGGCTGCAGGACATCCCGGGCCCGCAGGGTGTGCCGCTGGGCGGGCAGCCCTGGAGGGTCGTGCGCACGCACCGCGCCCTGGACGATGAGCAGCGTGACAGCGCCCTGCTGCCGGAACGCTGGGCTGAGACCCTGGCCGAAGGTGAGGCCGACGCACAGGGCGATGTCAGCCTGGACGATGCGCTGTGCGCGAGGATCTGGAGTGACGCAGGCCGCCATCCCGGCTGCCTGTTCCTGGTACACGGAATCGACGTGATCCCGCTGCAGCGGCCCCGGCCATACAGCGGCTCCCCGGGGGTGCGGGCAACCCTGGACACGCTGGAGGCGATCAACTATGGCAAGAGTCTGGCCGACCTGCCTGACGATGCCGCACTGCATGCCTACCGGCAGCGCGCCGAGTACGAGTTCCAGTCCCACATCGACGCCAGCCCGGCCCGGCGCAAGGAGATCTGATCATGGCAGACGCCAACGCATGGGGCAGGGTCGAGCGCGCCTCTCTCATCTGCAGGGATGGCCAGAAAGGCACGACCAGCGGCGACTACTACGCACCACCGGACCGTCAGTTCGCGCCGGTGCGGCACGGGAACCGCGTCGACGCGTTCACCGACGGGCGCTCGGCCATGAAGGCGATGGCCGATGCCATCCGCGGCGCGCAGAAGTTCATCTTCATCGCCGACTGGCAGATGAACTTTGATACCGAGATGGACGCGCGCGGCGACGCGCACTCCGCGCGGCTGAGCGAGCTGCTGTTCGACGCTATCAACCAGCGCGGCGTGGATGTGCGGGTACTGCTCTACGACAGCGTGGAGGCGGCCGCCTACACCCACGAGAACGAGGTGCGCACGGCGCTGTACAAGATGCAGGATGACAAGACGCCCGGGCAGGTCCAGGTGGGCCTGCACAACCCGGCGACCGGCCGCACCGATGCCTTCAACATCGCCTTCTCGCACCACCAGAAGATCCTGGTGGTGGACGGACGCATCGGCTTCGTCGGAGGACTCGACGTCGCCCATGGCCGTTGGGACGACGGCAACTTCGACGTGGTCTGCGACCCGACGCTGCACGTGATCAATGACCATTACAACAACTGCCTGAGCAAGTATCGGAGCATGACGGATGATGAGACGGAGCTCACGCTGGACAAGCCCGATACCAGCCCGGATGCGGCAGGCCGCGTTCGTCCCGGCTTCGCACAGGCGTATGTGCCCGGCATGGCCATCGCACTGGACCAGATGAAGTCGCAGTGGGATGCCGGTGCCGCATTGGCCGAACTGCAGGACTATGCGGACAAGCTGGGCGTACCCGACGCGCTTGAGCGCGAAGGCCTCAGGAAGATCGCCGAGTGGATCATCCCCGGCATGGAAGAGGGGATGGCGGTCAAGCGCACCGTCGCGCGCACGTTCCTGGCCATCCAGACGACACTGGAGGAGATCGGCCAGGAATATGCAGATGTCATTGCCGCGTCGAACCGTGCCGCCGACGAAGCCATCAAACTGAATCCGGTCCAGGCGGCTGCCGCAGCAGGGCGTGCGGTGGCAGGCTTCAGCGCCATCCAGGCGAAGAAGTTCGGCAGCTGGCTCGACCAGCAGAAGAACGACATCCGGGCGGCAGCGCTGCGGCCCTTCCAGACTGCAGAGAAAGCGGCGGGCTACCTGCTCGATCCGCGCAGCCTGCGCGCGGACATCGAAGGCCGACTCAGCGAAATAGAAGCAAAGATCGACAAGGCGAAGAAAGACTGGGAATCGCTGGTGCAGTGGATCAATACGCCGGTTGATCGCACCCAGCGGCTGCTCGACAGTGGCCGCCAGCCTCGCATGCCCTGGCAGGACGTGCACGCGCAGATCGCGGGCCCGGCCGTGTTCGATATCTGCAGCAACTTCATGCACCGCTGGAATGCCATGGTCTGGCAGAACCAGCGCGGCGACCGGACCATCGGCTCGCTGCTGCGCAAGGGGCTGAACACGGGCCTTCGCAAGACCAATGAATGGCTCGACACAGCGCTGCCCGAGCAGACCACCCTGGCGCGTGGCATGGAACTGACGCCATTGAGCGATCAGTGGCTGCAGTCCATGGGGGGCATGCAGGCGGTGTTCGGTGACCTGACGGTGCCGGGCACGGCGGGAAAGATCAGCGTGCAGATCGTGCGTTCCTCGGGCACCGCCCTGCATGCGCTGGAGAAGAAGGGGTGCAGGGAACTCGGCCTGAACCTGGACGACGCCAGCTGCCTGCAGCCGTACTGGGAGCGTGAGCAGCCGATGCACTCCATTCTCGACGCAATGGTCAACTGCATCGCATCGGCCAGTGCCTACATCTATCTGGAAACGCAGTTCCTCATTTCCGATTGCGGCTGGTCCGACGCGGATCCGGGCAGCGTGGTGGAAACCGCAGTGAAGGGCGGGGAGCGGCGGGATGCGACGGATGCCGAAAAGGCGAAGCTTGGTCACGTGGGGCGCGGCGTGGGGATGAGCGGCCCGGTAGGCAGGGCCGGCATCGTGCAGGATGTGGTGGAACGCAGGCAGGGAGTGAAGTCGGCGGCCAGCAACCCGCTGGTGGCCGCCCTGGCCGCGCGCATCCGCCGCGCGATCCTGGCCCGGCAGGGCTTCCATGTGTACATCACCCTGCCGGTGCACCCGGAGGGCAGCCTGGCGGACGGTGCCGTCGTGAAGCAGCAGTACTGGGTGCAGCAGACCCTGCTGCGTGGTGACGACAGCCTGATCCGGCGCATCTGCCGATCATTGATCGCACGCGACAAGGACATCCGCGAGGCCGGCGTGGAGGAGGCTGACCTGCAGGCCGAGGTCAAGGCCGGGCGGCGGAAGGAATACCTGTCGGTGATGAATCTGCGCAGCTACGGCGTGCTGGCCGAAACGCGCAGAAGCGATCATCTGCCGCCGCACACGATCGGCTCCGAGCATGGCCCCTCCCTGTATGTGGTGACCGAGCAGTGCTATGTGCATTCCAAGCTGCTGATCGTTGATGACGCGGTGGCGATCATCGGCAGCGCGAACTGCAATGACCGCAGTCTGCTGGGGACGGGTGATACCGAGATCGCCGCGGTGATCGTTGATGGCGAGGCGAAGCGGATGGATCTGGGCAACGGCGTGCAGGTAATAACCCGAACGTTTGCTCGGGAGCTGCGGTTGAAGTTGTGGAGGAAGTTTCTGGGGCAGGAGATTCAAAAGCTGCCGGAGAAGGAGAACAAGCCATACTCGGCAGTGGAAGCGGCGCAGACGTATCTGCCTTGGTTCAACAAGAACGTGCCAACCCTGACGGTGGACAGGCCAGCAAGTGCCGAGACGTGGAGAAGCATCAGGAATCTTGCCGATTCAAATTCCGCCGCTTATCAGCGTGTCTTCACCAATGTCCCCCGCGACTCGTTCCCTCGCTACGACTCCGTGCTTCATGGATTTCCCGCCGCAGGCTTGAATGACAAGGGTCACGTCAAACGCATGTTGCATGCGCAACCACCTGACCTGCAGCCAGATTTCATGGAGGAGCCTAGTGTCGTTAGCGACTATGTGACCAGTGTAGTAGGTCGGCACGATGTGCGTAGGGCGACAGACTTTCTTCGGGGCGAGCCGGGACGCCCACGGATCAAAGGCTTCTGGGTCACCATGCCGCTGCTTTGGGGGAGCAACATGGACGATCCGGTTGCCACGATGCCGAGCGAGATCATTGCAGCCGTGCCTGTTGAGGGAGGCAGTTCAAGTGAATTGGCATATTCGATTCGACATGCTGCATTGAATCAAGGAGAGAAGGTGTGATTGAGCGCTTGCTGTTGAAAGCCCTGCATGCGGTTGGTGCTCTGTGCGCTGTGCAAGCTGCGCATGCAGGTTGTATTTCAATCAATGAAGACGATGGCCGCTTTCAGGGCAACGGATTGGTGGTTAAGTTCAGGCCGAGCTTGGTTGGCGGAGGAGATGCAGTGGGCGCCAGTCTCAGTCGCGCGAACGAGGCGGAACCTTACATAAGGATCAGGACTGGTCCTGACCTGACTGAGTTGAAGAATGAGCCATTCGACTCGAATGGTGGTTCGGTCTACTACTTGGAAAGCGGTGGCCAAGCGCAACGGATTTGCCGTGCTGAGGAATGGAGAAGGCGGGAATCCAAGTTGATTGGCGAAGCACCTCCTGAGCGTCTGCATCCTGCGGTGAGGCCCGTGTATCCGTACTTCGAGCTGCACAAGATGTATGAGCTCGATTATGATTCGGTCGGTCAATTGACGTCGATTCATGCAACTGACGCGAAGGGGCATAGGGAGACTACGTTCTGTGCGCTCTATGATGATGATGGCCGCATAGAGGTGGCCAATCAGAGTTCCGGGATGAGTGTTTCGGATGTTCCTGACTTCACGTGCTCGCAGTTACGTGAAAAGGCCTCGAAGAAGATGACCTGGTACTTCACGTATCGGTCGGATGGCGCGTTGGTTTCAGTTGTTGACAAGGAGGCCACAAGGAAGCGTGGTGAGCAGCCAGAACGTGACGACACGGCAACGGGCGCCGAAACTACGGACGGAGCGTGGATTGCGAGTGGCTACATGTATGTTGATGGGGCGAATGGTCGCAGAGAAGTGGCGATCACCTTTCACGGAAGTGATAGGCAAGGCCTTTTGGGGGTTCGGGACTCCTCCATGACTGTCGTGCAATCCGACGCTACTGCGCTCTTCGCGCAGCGTAGCCGGGACCCTCGGCACAAGCTGCGGTATACCTTCCCCGGCGAGCGCGTTCCAATGGAACTTGCCACGGGATTGTTCGAAGGAGTAACTGACTACACCCGCGTCCGGGAGTACTACCATCGCTCGCATCGACGGATCTTCGAGGTCTTCGGGCCCGGTGCCAAGCAGCCCCACGAACGCCAGTGGCGCACGCTGGATCTGAATCGCCAGGAGAACTACGACGCAAACGGCAGGCTCACGCGGGTGATCCTGTTCGGCCCGGTTCCCGGTAGTGGTGGCTACACCGAGAACCTGCGCGCATACGCAGAGAAGGGTGTGTTGAAGCTTACGCCGCTGACCAGCGGCTACACCTCCTACCGCGTCTATGACTATGACGCAGCAGGCAACGAGACGCTCTCGTTCGTGTGCTGGCGCCATGAGGTCTCGGCCAACAAGCCGTATGCCCATTTCCCCTGGTGGGAGCCCGATCCCCGTCCCAAACGCAGTCGTGAAGCCGAACTGCAGTACGGCAGGACGCAGCTGGCAGCCCGCTGTGGCACGCCTGATGGCAAGGTGATCATAGAGGGCATGGGGCCGGCGAAGAAGCTGATGGAGACCCGGTACGGATTCGGGACGACGAAGCTGGGATTCCTGAGCGAGTAGCGCGATGCGTCCTTCTGAGGCTCAGAGCAGACCCGCTAAGCGAAGGTTGCGGCCAGCAACGAGGCCCGGCGGGCTCGCCCCTGAGACCCACCGCTTTTCCACAATCACTGTGGAACGACGCGCAATCAACCTGTGGATAGGTGACGCAGAGCCTTCTGCACAGAGGGTCTGCGTGGCGTGGTGAGAAAATCACCACGCCTGCTGCGTGGGGCGCAAGCCGTACATGGCTTCCCCCACTCCGGCGATCAGCCTTCCGTCACCACCCGCCCGCGCAGCGAATTGGTCAATGCCTCGGTGATCACCACATCCACGAACTGACCGATCAGGCGTGCCGGCGCCGGGAAGTTCACCGAGCGCATGTTCTCGGTCTTGCCGGTCAGCTCGTTCGGGTTCTTCCGGGATGGGCCTTCCACCAGTACCGTCTGCACGGTGCCGACCATTTTTGCGGAAATGCCGGCGGCGTGCGCGTTGATGCGCTCCTGCAGGCGCGACAGCCGCGCGTGCTTCTCGGCATCGCTGAGCGTGTCTTCCAGGTCGGCGGCCGGAGTGCCCGGACGACGCGAATAGATGAAGGAGAAACTGTGGTCGAAGCCGATGTCCTCGATCAGCTTCATGGTCTTCTCGAAGTCCGCCTCGGTCTCGCCGGGGAAGCCGACGATGAAGTCCGAACTGATCGAGATGTCCGGGCGCACCGCGCGCAGCTTGCGGATCTTCGACTTGAACTCCAGCGCGGTGTAGCCGCGCTTCATCGCCGACAGGACGCGGTCGCTGCCGGCCTGCACCGGCAGATGCAGGAAGTTGGCCAGCTGCGGCACATCGCGGAACGCGTCCACCAGCGAGTCGCTGAACTCCAGCGGGTGCGAGGTGGTGAAGCGGATGCGGCCGACGCCATCGATCTCGGCGATGGTGCGGATCAACAGGCCCAGATCGGCGAACTCGCCATCGCCATACGGGCCACGGTAGGCGTTGACGTTCTGGCCGAGCAGGTTGATCTCGCGTACGCCCTGCGCGGCCAGCTGTGCCACTTCCACCACCACGTCCTCGAATGGACGGCTGACTTCGGTGCCGCGGGTGTAGGGCACCACGCAGAACGAGCAGTACTTCGAGCAGCCTTCCATGATCGACACGAACGCCGACGCGCCTTCAGCGCGCGGCTCCGGCAGGCGGTCGAACTTCTCGATTTCCGGGAAGCTGATGTCCACCTGCGGTCGCTTCTGCTCGCGACGCGCTCGGATCAGCTCCGGCAACCGGTGCAGGGTCTGCGGGCCGAACACCAGGTCCACGAACGGCGCGCGCTTGATGATGGCCTCGCCCTCCTGCGAAGCGACACAGCCACCGACGCCGATGATGACCTCGCGGCCCTGGTTCTTCAGCCCCTTCCAGACGCCGAGCTGGCTGAACACCTTCTCCTGCGCCTTCTCGCGGATGGAACAGGTGTTGACCAGGATGACGTCGGCATCCTCCGGGGTGTCGGTCAGCACCAGGCCGTCGCTGGCGGCGAGCACGTCGGCCATCTTGGCCGAGTCGTACTCGTTCATCTGGCAACCGTGGGTCTTGATGTACAGCTTGCCCTTGATCTGCTCCGGCGTGCGCGGAGCGGAGGGCAGGGCAACGAGCGGGGTGCCGCCCGGCGTGGCGGGCGGAAAGACGTCTGGCGTCCCGGTCATGGCGCTTAATCCATTCGGGTGGCGGGAAAGCGGGCAATTCTACCCGCATCCTGCGCCTCCCGCCGCGGTGCACGCTCATGGGGCACGGCCCCTGCCGCGCCCGGTAGCGCCGGGCCGTGCCCGGCGGGCGCCCTTACGCCGCGATCAGCTCCGCGTCGATCTGCCGCGAGCGGTCGAAGGCCGTCAATGCGCCCATCCGGGCGATGTAGTCCGCCGTGGCGGGGGCGGGCTGCACCAGCCCGAAGTCGGTGGTCCATTTCAGGGCATTGCCCCACAGCACGTCGGCGGCGCTCATCTCCTCACCCAGCAGGTAAGGTCCCTGCGCCAGCTGCGCCTCGATCACCTGCAGGACGGTTTCCGCGTCGTTGTAGGGCGACATCGACTGCGGAGGCGGGTCGCGGCGCATCGCGCGGTCGATCATCGCCGGCTCGAAGCAGGCGCCGTAGAAGGCCATCCAGCGCAGGTAGGGGCCGCGCAGCGGCGAGCCGATCGGCGGCGCCAGGCCGGCTTCGGGGTAGAGATCGGCCAGGTACAGGTAGATCGCCACCTGCTCGGTCACCAGCGCGCCCTCATGGATGATCGCCGGCACTTTGCCCATCGGGTTGATGGCCAGGTAGGCCGGGGCCAGGTTGGCGCCGGCTTTCAGGTCCAGCACATGCAGGCGGTAGTCGGCACCCAGGGCTTCAAGCAGGGCCACGGCGCCGCTCGAGCGTGAACGGGCAGCGTGATAGAGGGTGATCTGGCGGGACGTCATGGCAGTGCTCCTTGCAGCAGAGGGGTGAACTGGGGCCCATGCTGGGGCACTATTGCGGACGACTTCTGTCCTCGATCCCTCATGCGCCATACCGCCCATCGGCTGCTCCGCCTGATCGCCCTGCTGCAGGCCCGCCGACAGTGGTCGGGGGCTGAACTGGCCGAGCGCATGGGGGTGGACCGGCGCAGCATCCGCCGCGACATCGAGCGCCTTCGTGAGCTGGGCTATCCGGTCAGGGCATCGGCCGGGGTAGGGGGCGGCTATCAGCTGGGGGCGGGCGCACCGGTACTGCCGATGCTGCTGGACGAAGAGGAGGCGACGACCCTGGCCATCGCCCTGCGTGCGGCCTCGGCCACGGTGGCCGGCATCGACGAGACCGCGCGCGGTCTGCTGTCCAAGCTCGACCCACTGGTGCCGACCCGCCGCCGCCAGCAGGCTGGCGAGGTGCACGCCGCCACCGCGACGCTGTCGGATCTGCCTTCCACCGATGCACGTCTGCTGGGGCGCCTGGCCCAGCATTGCCGCCAGGCAACCCGGCTGGCCTTCGAGTACCGCAGCGCGCAGGACGCGGTGACCCAGCGCGAGGTCGAGGCCCAGCATCTGGTCAACTACGGACGTCGCTGGTACCTGCTGGCCTGGGATCTGGGCCGCCAGGACTGGCGCACGTTGCGGGTGGACCGGATGGGCGCGGTGCGCGCGCTGGCCGAGCCCGGCCTGCATCGGCGCACGCCCGCACCGCCCGATGTGATGGTGCGGCAGGCGGTCAGCCAGGCGCCGTTCGCACTGCAGGCGGTGCTGCGCCTGGCCGGCAGCCACACCGAGCTGGAAGGTCGCATTCCCCCCTGGTGTGGCGTGCTCGAAGCCGAGGGTGCCGATCACTGCCTGCTGCGCATGGGCGCGGAAAGCCGCGGCATGATGCTGGCGCAGATTCTCAGCCTCGACCGGGTGCCGCTGGAGCTGTGGACCACGCCGCCGGCGCTGCGCCAGGAACTGGCGCAGCGCCTGGGCGGGCTGGCGCAGCTGCTGGCTGTGCCTGACGTCACAGGCTGAGCCGCACGGCTTGGCAACGCGGGGCGAAGCTGGGACACTCGCGGCCATGAAGGGGAGACTGGGGACAACGGCGATCATCATCGCTGCGCTGACCGCTGCGCCGGCCAGCGCCGGCACCCTGTACAAGTGCCAGGGGGCAGACGGGGTCACCAGCTATGTGAGCAAGCGTGTGGCCGGCGCCCAATGCAGCACCATCAGCTACAGCCGGGAGGCCGCCCGCCCGGCCCGCCCGGCAGCGACTGTCGCCAGGCCTGTGCCGGCCACTGTGGCCAGCATCGAGCGCAATCCGGTGGCGGTGGCCGCCAGTGCAGCCGTGCCCGTGCCGGCTGCACCGGTGCCTGCTTCGACTCCGGCAGTTGCTGCCGGCACGTCCCGCACCGGGCGCATGGTCAGTGGCCAGGTCTATTCCTATATGAAGGATGGGGTGCGCCACTACACCAGTGCGCGGCCCAGCCAGGTTGCCCACCTGGGGCCGGTGCGCACCATCCGCTACAGCTTCATGGAGCGCTGCTACGCCTGCGGGGCCAACCCGCGCGTGGACTTCGGCACCGTGCGTCTGAACACGACGGCGTTCCGGACCGAGATCGCTTCGGCCGCGCGCGAGTTCGGCGTGGAGGAGGCGGTGGTCCGGGCGATCATCCATGCCGAGTCGGCCTACAATCCGACTGCACTCAGCCGTGCCGGTGCGCAGGGCCTGATGCAGCTGATGCCGCCGACTGCCGCGCGCTTCGGGGTCAATGATTCCTACGATGCGGGCCAGAACATCCGTGGCGGCGTGCAGTACCTGTCGTGGCTACTGAAGCGATTCAACGGCAACCTCACCCTGGCCGCCGCCGGTTACAACGCCGGGGAAGGTGCGGTCGACCGCCATGGTGGCGTGCCCCCTTACAGCGAAACCCAGTACTACGTGCGTCGGGTGGGCCAGCTGGCCGAGCGTTACCGCAATGCCTTGAGTCACCAGTAGTCCGGCCGGTGCCGGTGCCGACTGACGGCCCATCGCCGGCTGCCGGTCGGCACACGGTACAAAGAGTTGTTGCAATGCGTTGTGTGGCGCGTAACGGTTCCGCTACACTCGCCCATGATTCAATGCGGCTCTGGCCCCCACCAGACCGCTGGCAGCCTTAAAGCTACCTAATCAATATCGGAGTGCCGGATGGCCAACGATGGGGTACACGATCCAGTCAATACCGGACGTCGGCGTTTTCTTACTGCCACCACAGCCGTGGTTGGCGCCGTCGGCGTCGGATTCACCGCAGTTCCTTTCATCAAATCGTGGAACCCCAGTGCCCGCGCGAAGCTCGCGGGAGCACCGGTGGTGGCCGATATCAGTGCCCTGCAGGAAGGCCAGCGCCTGATCGTGGAATGGCGCGGCCAGCCCATCTGGATCGTCAAACGGTCCAAGGCGATCCTCGACGCGCTGCATGGGCTCGACGACCGCCTCAAGGACCCGGAGTCCGGCGAGAAGGACCAGCAGCCCGCCTACGTGCTCAAGCAGAATCCCGAGCTGCGCTCGATCAAGCCCGATGTGTCGGTACTGGTCGGCCTGTGCACGCATCTGGGCTGCTCGCCGGAGATGGTGGCCGAGATCCGCCCCGAACCGTATGACCCGCAGTGGAAGGGCGGCTACTTCTGCCCCTGCCACAAGTCGCGCTTCGACATGTCCGGCCGCGTCTTCAAGGACGTGCCGGCGCCGATCAACCTGCTGGTGCCACCGCACCACTACCAGGACGACAACACGCTCATCATCGGTGTCGATCCGGAGGGGGCAGCCTGATGGCCAATATCCTGAGCCGTACCGCGACAGGCGTCGCCGACTGGGTCAACGCCCGCGCGCCGGGGCTGATGCCGATCTACCGCAAGCACGTCAGCGAGTACTACGCGCCGAAGAACTTCAACATCTGGTACTACTTCGGTTCACTGGCGCTGCTGGTGCTGGTCAACCAGATCGTCACCGGCATCTTCCTGACGATGCACTACAAGACCAGCGCGGCGGAGGCCTTCGGCTCCATCGAATACATCATGCGTGATGTCGAGTGGGGCTGGCTGATCCGTTACATGCACTCCACCGGTGCATCGCTGTTCTTCATCGTGGTCTACCTGCACATGTTCCGCGGGCTGCTGTATGGCAGTTACCAGAAACCGCGCGAGCTGGTGTGGATCCTGGGCATGCTGATCTACCTGGTGCTGATGGCCGAGGCCTTCATGGGCTACGTGCTGCCGTGGGGCCAGATGTCGTTCTGGGGCGCCAAGGTGATCATCTCGCTGTTCGGCGCGATTCCGGTGATCGGCAATGGCCTGACCGAGTGGATCATGGGCGATTACCTGCCCAGCGATGCCACGCTCAACCGCTTCTTCGCGCTGCACGTGATCGCACTGCCTCTGGTGCTGCTGCTGCTGGTGGTGCTGCACCTGGGCGCGCTGCATGAAGTGGGGTCCAACAACCCGGATGGCGTGGAGATCAAGAAGGGGCCCAAGGGCAACCGCTGGTCGCCCAATGCACCGGCCGATGGCATTCCCTTCCATCCTTACTACACGCTCAAGGATGGCGTCGGCGCGGGCTTCCTGCTGATCATCGCCGCCTTCATCATCTTCTTCGCCCCCGGCTTTGGTGGCCTGTTCCTGGAGCACGACAACTTCACCGAGGCCAACCGGCTGGTGACCCCGGAACACATCAAACCGGTGTGGTACTACACCCCGTACTACGCGATGCTGCGCGTGGTGCCGAACAAGCTCGGTGGCGTGCTGGTGATGTTCTCGGCGATCGCCATCCTGTTCCTGGTGCCCTGGCTGGACAAGGCGCGGGTGAAGTCGGTGCGCTACCGCGGCTGGATCTCGAAGGTGATGCTGGGCATGCTGGCCGTGTGCTTCGTGTGGCTGGGCGTGATCGGCTCCGGTCCGGGTACCGACGTGCACGAGACCTACATCGGGCGGGTGCTGACCTTCCTGTACTTCGCGTTCTTCATCACCATGCCGCTATGGACAAGGCTGGACAAGACCAAGCCGGTACCGGAGAGGGTGACCACGCATGACTGAGCGCTGGATGGTCCGGCTGGCCCTCGCGGCCGCCCTGATGCTGGGCAGTTTCCTGGCCACCGCTGCCGAAGGCGGCACCAAGCTGCTGCAGGCCGGCAACGACCTCGGTGACCGCGCATCGCTGCAGCGCGGCGCGCAGCTGTACATGAACTACTGCTCCAGCTGCCACGCGCTGAAGTACCTGCGCTACTCGCGGATGGCGCAGGACCTGGGGCTGACCGAGGAAGAGGTGATGAACAACCTCAACTTCACCGGTGCGGCAATCGGCGATCCGGTGCCGGTGGCGATGCCCAAGGAGCAGGCCGAGAAGTGGTTCGGCAAGATGCCGCCGGACCTGAGCCTGATCTCGCGTGTGCGGGGCAGCGACTGGGTCTACACCTACCTCAAGTCGTTCTATCTCGACAGCAGCCGCCCGCTGGGCTGGAACAACGCGTTGTTCGCCAACGCCTCCATGCCCAACCCGCTCTGGGAAATGCAGGGCCTGCAGCATGCCGTGCACGGCAAGGCCGAAGGGCCAGGCATGGACCCGCCGGTGACCGGGCTGCGCATCGACAGCCCCGGCTCGGTTGATGCCGGCCAGTACGACCAGGCCGTGCGGGACATCACCAACTTCCTCGAATACGCCGGCGAACCGGCCGCGCTCAAGCGGCAGCAGCTGGGCGTGTGGGTGATCCTGTTCCTGGCCCTGTTGACCTTCCTGGTGTACCTGCTGAAGAAGGAATACTGGAAGGACGTTCACTGATTCTGCCGCCGGCCGTTGGCTGGGCCTATTGGCTTTTGTGATGGTCGGTTGCACACTCGGGGAGAAGTCGACCGCTGGCACGGTGCTGGCGGCGCCGATGCGGCAGGCGGTCTCCTGTCGTAGGAGAGCCTTTGATGGCGGCGAGCGTACGCATGCGCAATACACTGACGCTGTTTTCCTCGAACGACGATGTACTGTGCCACCGTGTGCGCCTGGTCCTTGCGGCCAAGGGTGTGACGTTCGATTTCGTTGCGGTCGATCCGCAGAATCCGCCCGAAGACCTGATCGACCTCAATCCGTACCATTCGGTGCCGACCCTGGTCGAGCGCGAACTGGTGCTGTACGCCGCTTCGGTGGTGAGCGAATACCTTGACGAGCGCTATCCGCATCCGCCGCTGATGCCGGTCGATCCGCTGTCACGTGCACGCATCCGCCTGGCGATGCTGCGCATCGAGCACGACTGGGTGCCGCAGGTGCAGGCCATCCAGCTGGGCAACAAGACCCAGGCCGAGGCCGGGCGCAAGCGCTTGAAGGAGTTGCTGACCGCGTCGCTGCCGCTGTTCAAGGCCAGCAAGTTCTTCCTGAACCCGGAAATGAGCCTGGCCGACTGCGCGATGGCGCCGATCATCTGGCGCCTGCAGTCACTGGATGTGCCGTTGCCGAAGGACGGCAAGGCCATCGAGGATTACGGCAACCGCATCTTCCGCCACCCGGGGTTCGTGCGCAGCCTGACCGAGCAGGAAAAGAAGCTGCGCGACCTGCCCGTCTGAGCCGGCCGCCGCTTTCCCGTCTGCACGCCGACCGGCGTGCAGGCGATCCGCCCCGGTCGGGGCGTCGGGCGCGTACACTTCACGCATGACCGAAGACTTCTTCCACATGACCAGCCACCGCCCGTACCTGCTGCGGGCACTGGTGGAATGGATCAATGACAACCAGCTGACCCCGCACATCCTGGTCGACGCCGCCGTCCCCGGCGTGCAGGTGCCGCCTTCGGCGGTCAAGGATGGCAGAGTGGTGCTCAACATCGCCGAACGCGCGGTAGTGCGCCTGATGATCGACAACGAGATGGTGAGCTTCTCGGCGCGCTTTTCCGGTACCAGCTACCCGGTGCAGGTGCCGATCAGTGCCGTGCTGGCCGTCTACGCCCGCGAGACCGGGCAGGGCATGGCACTGCCGGATGACATTCCGGGCAGCGAACCGGCGTCGACCGGCGACGAAGTGCTGCATGACGACGACACGCCGCCGGAGGATACGCCGCCGGCAGGGCCGCCGCCGAAGGGCCGGCCGAACCTGCGCGTGGTCAAGTAGTTCAGAATTCGGATGCGCAAACGGATGTCGGCGAGGTCAATCGCCGACTCCATTCAATTGTCAGATTTGAAATCTATTGGCAGTAGTACTCGAGCGAGGTTTCCAAGACTCGGTCGTAGTAGTCGTTGGGATTATCGCCGCTTCCAAAGTAGACCAGTTCTGCCCGACGAAAGTAGGTCAATGCGTAGGTCCCGGGGACACTGCAGGAGGAGGGCAATGTTCCTGGAAGTTGGGGTTGGCCGACAATAGTGTAGGTGCGCTCCTCGCAGGAGTACCCACCACCCATGCTTTCGGGATCCGGGCGGCAGTAGCCGACGTGGGACCCGATGTTTGCCGCCCAGCCGGTGCTTACGTCAGTAGGGCATGACCCGTAGCCCTCGGGTCCAGTCTCCCCATAGGTGTAAACGCCAGTTGGTCCTGCTACGCCGCCGTGGCAGTAATTCGTCCAGAACACCGCGTATGGGGCAATTCCTTCCGAGTCCAGATGGAATGCCCGTCCCGTTTGCACCCATTGCCCAGCGAACGCGCTCGGCGCAAACGAAGAAATAACCACTAAGAATGTGGCGATCAATCCCACGCGAATCCAGCTTGCACCTTTCCGTAGCTGCTGATTGAGAATCATTGACATCAACATCTCTCCTTGATGTGCCTGTTACGCAGTCGAGTCTTTCGAGAGTGGGCGGTAGATCGCTAGCAGATCGCCGCCAAGGCGAGCGAAATCAACTGAATAGGGTGCCAGTTGCCGAGGGATTCCAGAAGCTCGCTCGCCTCAGGTTCTAACACGGGGGTATGCGATTATCAACGTGAAAAATTGCGTTTTCGCCTACTCGCCCGCATTTCCGCAGAAGGCGCAGAGGGCGCTGCCCCCATTTCAAAGGACGGGGAAGAGGTGGCCCGGGAAGGATCGGTCACGCGCTCTGCATTGCTCGAATCTCAGACATCCTCGGCATCGTCCACATCCGGCCGGATCTGGCTGATCCGCGCCGCGCCCGGGCCGGTGAACGACACCAGCTGATCGCCGCGCAGCACCATCCGGCCCACATGGCGATCGATGCCATCGTAGGAATACTCGAATTTGAAGGTGCGCTCGAAACCGAGCCGGCCATCCTCGCCGCGCGACAGGCGCAGGCCGGTGGCATGCACCGCCTGGTCCAGCCACTGCACATTGGCGGCGCGGCAGGCGTTGCGTCCCAGCTCGACCGCGCGCTCGGCGGCGGAGCGGGCAGCGTTCCAGAAGAAGTAGACGATGGCGCCGGCAATCAGCAACAGCAGCAGGGTGGGCATGGTTCCAGGGCGTCGGGTGTCGATGCGGCAAAGATGGCGGCGAATGCCTGCTGGATCAAGCAGAAGATTCAGTTCATCCGCTGCGGATCACCGGAAGCCGGCTGCACTGCGGGCGCTGTGGTCATCGGTGGCGTTGCCGCTGCCGGTGCCGGTGCGATCAACGGCGCGGTCGCAGTCAGCTGCAGCAGTGCGGCCCAGTCCTGGCGGTTGAAACTGCATTCGTCCTCGCGCCCCGGCGTGCAGCTGGGCTCGATGCCGGTGCTGTCGCGTTCGCGGGCCGCAGGCAACTGGATCAGTCCGGTCCGATCCAGCGGCAGCAGCCGCATCGCCACGGTGTTCATGACGTTGCCGCCTACCAGGTACAAGGTCTGGTCACCGCCGAGATTGGCCGCGACCACCACTTCGCAGTGCGACTTCCAATGGCCGACCGAGCCATTGCCAAGCGCCTGTACCAGTCCGCTGTAGCTGAGCGTGGTGCTGCGGTCGCGCAGGAAGCATAGAAGATCACCGGGGGCTGGCTTAGCCGTGGCTGGATCGGCCAGCCGGTAAGGCACGCCGGAAGGGCCACCCTGGTAGGCAGCACGGATGTAGTCGATGTGGCGCGGTGAGGTGTTGAAGCCGGGGACACCGGCACGCACCATCACCCAGGAAATGAAGGCAGCCGACCAGGGATTGTCGATCAGGAAGGCACGGCAGTCGCTGTCGGTATAGCGCGAGCCCAGTGGCGCGGCACAACTGCTGGCACCGGCGATGCTGCCCATGGCGTTGAGCGTCCCGCTGTCACGCCAGTAGTGGGAGACGCGCTGCCAGGCAATCAGGCCGTTGTCGGCCAGATGCTCGTTCTCGGCTTCCGTGACGCTGAGGCTGGCGGCGCGGCCATCGCGGTCGATGAAGGGGCGGAACCACAGCCGATGCTCGTTGCACGCCGCGTTGCGGATGGCGATGGCCAAGGGGCTCAGGCCGAAGCGCGGCGGGACATCACAGGCCTCGGCCGCTGCGGCGGACAAGGGCATTGACGCGAGCAGCAGACAGGCAGGCAACAGCATCCGGCGCATGCGCGGCTCCAGTGGGGGATGCGCGCAGCGTCGCAGCGCCGTCGTGAACGCTGGGTGGATCCGTCAATGTCGGCCGGTCATGGCCGGGCGCTCCCCAATGCATGACGCGTCCGGTAGCGCCGGGCCATGCCCGGCGGGCAACGCGGTTGCGTCAGGCGTTACCGGGCCTCAACCCGGCGGTGGGCCCAGCTTCAGTGACAGATCGATGGCCTGTACATGCTTGGTCAGGCCGCCGATGGAGATGCAGTCCACGCCGTCCTCCGCGATCGAGCGCAGGCCGCCAAGGCCGACGCTGCCGGACACCTCCAGCGGAATGCGGCCGGCGGTGATGCGTACGGCTTCACGGCGCAGGTCGGGGCTGAAATCATCGAGCAGGATGCGCTCGCAGCCGGACTCCAGCGCCTGACGGAGCTGGGTCAGGTCTTCGACCTCGACCACCAGTGGCAACCGTGGCCATTGCCGACGCGCGGCCGCCACCGCAGCGGCCAGCGAACCGGCGGCACGGATATGGTTTTCTTTCAGCATCACCGTGTCGTACAGGCCGAAACGATGGTTTTCCCCGCCTCCGCAGCGCACTGCGTATTTCTGTGCAAGGCGCAGGCCGGGCAGGGTCTTGCGGGTGTCGAGAATGCGCGTGCCGGTGCCGGCCACGGCGGCCACGTAGCGCGCTGTGGTGGTAGCGGTGCCGGACAGGGTCTGCAGGAAGTTCAGCGACGTGCGCTCGGCGCTGACCAGGCTGCGGCTGCGGCCGTGCAGCAGTGCAAGTACCGTACCGGCAGTGACGGACTCGCCTTCGGCGATGCGCCATTCAATGCGCACGTCCGGGTCGAGCGCGCGGTGGGTGGCATCGAACCACGGCCGGCCGGCAATCACCGCATCCTGTTTGCACAGCAGGTAGGCGCTGTCAGTCTGGTCGGGCAGCAGGGCGGCGGTGACGTCGCCGCTGCCCAGATCCTCCGCCAGCGCGCGGGCGACATCGGCGGCGACGACGGCCGCATCCGGCGTCGGCAGCATGCTCATGCGGCCGGGAAGTCAGCGATCTGCGCGGTTGGAATGGCCTCCTCGGCCAGCAGCACCGGGATGCCGTCGTCGACCCGGAACACCTGCTTGCGGTCACGGGTGACCAAGGCCTCGCGCAGCGGCTGCGCCAGCGGGTTGCCGTCGGCCTTGTTCACCGCGCCGGCGGAAATCGCCTTGTTGAGGGCTTCCAGGCCCTTGCCATCCAGCAGGGACAAGGGCTGGCGGGTGTCCGGCGACACCAGCAGGTCGAGCAGCTTGCGATCCATGGTTCTTCGTCTTGCGTGGAAGACGGCTAGAATACGTCTTTAAGGCAGGTGACGGCCAATGACCCCCAATCCGAACGCGCCGCTCGTCGGCATCGTCATGGGTTCCCGCTCCGACTGGGAAACCATGCAGCACGCCGCCCAGAAGCTTGAGGCCCTGGGTGTTCCGTTTGAAGTGAAGGTGGTGTCCGCCCATCGGACGCCGGATGTGTTGTTCAGCTATGCCGAACAGGCGGGCGGACGTGGCCTGCGCGCGATCATCGCTGGCGCCGGCGGTGCCGCGCATCTGCCGGGCATGATCGCGGCCAAGACCGCGGTTCCGGTGCTGGGCGTGCCGGTGCAGTCCAAGGCGCTCAATGGCATGGACTCGCTGCTGTCGATCGTGCAGATGCCGGCCGGCATTCCGGTGGCTACCTTCGCCATCGGCAATGCGGGTGCCTCCAACGCCGCGCTGTTCGCCGCCGCGATGCTGGCCAGCGACCAGCCGGCCATCGGCCAGGCGCTGGATGCCTTCCGCACGCGCCAGACCGAAGATGTGATGGCCCACGACGACCCGCGCCAATGAACCTGACTGTCGGCATCCTCGGCGGCGGCCAGCTGGCCCGCATGATGGTCCTGGCCGGTGCGCCGCTGGGACTGCGCTTCGAACTGTACGATCCGGCGGCGGACGCCTGCAGCGGGCCGCTGGCACCGCTCACCGTCGGTGCCTTCGATGACCGCCAGGCGCTGGCGGACTTCGCCGCCAAAGTCGATGTAGTGACGTTCGACTTCGAGAATGTGCCCGCGGACAGTGCGCAGTGGCTGGCCGAGCGGGTGCCGGTGTATCCGCCGCCCGCAGCGCTGGCTGTAGCGCAGGACCGCCTGAGCGAGAAGACGCTGTTCCAGCAGCTGGGCATTCCGCTGCCGCCGTTCGCCGATATCCGCAGCCGCGAGGAGCTCGCCGCGAAGGCGGCCGCGTTCGGCCTGCCGTGCATCCTCAAGACCCGTCGCCTCGGCTATGACGGCAAGGGCCAGTTCCGGTTGCGCAGCGAAGCTGACATCGACGCTGCCTGGCAGGCCCTGGGCGCCCAGGTCGAGCACACCGGCCTGATCCTGGAGGGCTTCGTGGCTTTCCAGCGCGAGGTCAGCGTGGTGGCCGTGCGCGGTCGTGACGGCGGTTTCCAGGCCTGGCCGGTGACCGGCAACTGGCATGTGGATGGCGTGCTTTCGGCCAGTGTGGCGCCTGCTGTGCTGTCGGCCGCCGAACAGGATGCCGCCATCGGCTATGCCCGACGGCTGGCCGAGCATCTGCAGTACGTGGGCGTGTTCGCTCTGGAGCTGTTCTGCCGGGACGGCGAACTGCTGGCCAACGAGATGGCGCCGCGCGTGCACAACTCCGGCCATTGGACCATCGAAGGCAGCGAGACCTCGCAGTTCGAGAATCATCTTCGCGCCGTGCTGGGCCTGCCGCTGGGCAGTACCCGCATGCTCGGCCACGCCTGCATGCTCAACTGGCTGGGCGAGATGCCGGACCCGGCGCCGGTGCTGGCCCAGGCCAGCGGCCACTGGCACGATTATGGAAAGCAGCCCCGCGAAGGCCGCAAGGTGGGCCACGCCACGCTGCGCGACGACCAGGCCGGCGCACTGGCCACGGCGCTGGAACAGGTGGGCGAGGCACTGGGGCGCCAGCTGCAGGTCGCACCGGCGGTGCGGGCGCTGCGCGGTTGACCGCGACGCGGAAGCGCAACGCTGTGACGCGCCGATGCACGCATCGGCGCATCAACCAGGGTGATAGCGTAAGGCTCCTTTCCCCGGAGTCATCGTCATGCTCGACTGGAACGAATACCGCAAGGAACTGAAGGGCCGTATCGGCGAGATCGGCAAGCTCTCGCCGGATACCATCAAGGGTTACGCCACTCTGGCCAATGCCGGTGCCCAGACTCACCATCTCGATGCAAAAACCCGCGAACTGATCGCGCTGGCGGTCGCCGTGACCACCCGTTGCGACGGCTGCATCACGGTGCACGTCGATGCCGCGCTCAAGCAGGGCGCCAGCCGCGAGGAGATCGCCGAGGCGCTCGGGGTGGCGGTTTCGCTCAACGCGGGCGCGGCACTGGTGTACTCGGCCCGGGTCATGGATGCGGTGGCGGCGCACGAGAGCGCCTGATGCCCGCCGTGTCGCCAGGCATGGCCCGGTGCTGCCGGGCGACGCCCGGCGGATGCTCTCAGCGCAGCCGGCCCTCGGCGAATTCCCAGTTGACCAGCTGCCAGAATGCCTCCAGGTAGCGCGTGCGGTCGTTCTGGTAGTCGGTGTAGTACGCGTGTTCCCACACGTCGCAGCACAGCAGCGGCGTGCTGTCGCCGGTCAGCGGGGTGCCGGCGTTGCGGGTGGCCTGGATGCCAAGCTGGCCGCCGGGATGCTGCACCAGCCACACCCAGCCGGAGCCGAACAGGCCCAGCGCGGTACGGTTGAACTCCTCGCGCAGGCGCTGCACGTCGCCGAACTGGCGCTTGACCAGCTCGCCCAGCCGTCCCTGTGGCTCACCGCCGCCGCGCGGGCGCAGGCACTGCCAATAGAAGCCGTGGTTCCAGGCCTGGGCCGCGGCGTCGAACAGGGCGCCCTGGGCATGACGGACGATCTCCTCCA
Source organism: Stenotrophomonas sp. 112478_Sma (assembly GCF_056479905.1). Classification (NCBI taxonomy): domain Bacteria; kingdom Pseudomonadati; phylum Pseudomonadota; class Gammaproteobacteria; order Lysobacterales; family Lysobacteraceae; genus Stenotrophomonas; species Stenotrophomonas sp. 112478_Sma. The sequence continues at coordinate 1,406,170 of NZ_CM151072.1, forward strand.
GCGAGGCCTCTTCCCATTCGGTGCCGTGGATGCCGGCATTGACCGCATCGACGTAGGCACGATGGTGCGCGCCGTGATGCAGTTCCACGGTCTGCGCGGAAAGATGGGGCTGCAGGGAGCCGGACAGGTAGGGCAGGGCAGGCAGTTCGACGGGCATGGACAGGTTCGTGGACAGAGGGGCGGCGGCAGCCGGTTCCATCCGCTTACAATGGCGGCTACCTTGGGCAGTCTAGCCGACCATCGCGGTCGGTTTGTCCGGCGAAGCAAGGAGTGTGGTTGTGGCGGTAATGCAGCAAATCCAGGCCGAGGTCGATCGTTACCCGCTCGTGCTGTTCATGAAGGGCACCCCGCAATACCCGACGTGCGGCTTCTCCAGCCGCGCCGTACAGGCGCTGATGGCTGCCGGCGCCGTCTCCCTGCGCACCGTCAATGTGCTGGAGGAGCCGGAAATCCGCGCGAACCTGCCGCGTTTCTCCAACCTGCCGACGTTTCCGCAGCTGTTCATCAACGGGGAGTTGATCGGCGGCTGCGACATCATCATGGAGCTGTTCGAATCCGGCGAGCTCAAGCGCATCGTCGAAGAGGCGACCCTGGGATGAGTGCGCCGCCATCGACGTCACCGACCAACGGGGCGCTCGATGGCCGCCCGTTGCAGGACCGCGTGGTGCTTGTGGCCGGTGCCGGTGGTGGCCTCGGAAGTGCCGCCGCAGTGGCCGCCGCCAGCGCAGGCGCGACCGTGGTCCTGCTGGGGCGCAAGCCGCGCCGGCTGGACCGGGTCTACGCCCAGGTGCAGGCAGCCGGTCCCGAGCCCCTGCTGTATCCGCTGGATCTGGAAGGGGCCGGTCCCGATGACTACGCCGATCTCGCCCAGGCGCTGCAGACGGAGCTGGGGCGACTGGACGGGCTACTTGTCTGCGCCGCCCACTTTCCGGGCTTGACCCCGTTCGAACTGGCCGACCCGGCAAGTTTCGCCCGCGCCGTCCACGTCACCCTGACCGCACCCGCCTGGCTGGCGCAGGCCTGCCTGCCGCTGCTGCGCCAGCGCGAGGATGCGGCGCTGGTGTTCACGGTCGATGCCCCGGAACGGGTGGGGCAGGCCTACTGGGGAGGCTATGGCGCCGCCCAGCATGGCCTGCGTGGCCTGATCGCCAGCCTTCATGATGAGCTGGGCCGCAGTCCGGTCCGGGTCAGCGGCCTGTACCCGGGGCCCCTGCGCACGGCCCTGCGCGCCCGCGCCTACTCGATCGACCAGGACCCGGCTGCGCAGGGGCCCGAGGCCGCCGCGGCCGCGGCCGTGACCCTGCTGTCCAGTGCCGGCTCGGCCTGGCGGGGGCAGATCCTGGATGCAGGCAGCGCACGCCCGGCAGAGTGAAGGGCGACGTAAGGCGGGATGAAGATCCCGTCATGATTGCGTTGCGATCCGGTGCCGTTTGTCGCACAACCGTCACATTGATGGCGTAGCGTGTTAATCTAGTGTTAACCGTTATGGCTGCCTTCAGCCAACACGGTCGGGAACCCCAGATCACTGTCCAGTCGGCCACCCGCAAGGCCGCTTGGATGCGTCTTTTTTCCGCCATCGCCAACTCGTATCGAGGCTACCCTAGATGACCCACCCACTCCGGATGTCCAAGCTCACCCTTGGTCTCGTGGCCGCACTTGCTGCCGCTCCCGCCTTCGCCCAGAGCACCTCTGCAGGTGTCGGCGGCCAGGTCGTGTCCGCCGCTGGCCAGCCTGTCGCCGGTGCTGAAGTCACCATCACCCACACCGAGTCGGGCACCGTTTCGCGCGCCACGACCGATGCGTCGGGTCGTTACAACGCGCGCGGCCTGCGCGTGGGTGGTCCGTACACCATCACCATCACCAAGCCGGGTGAAGGCACCAAGACCGAAGAGGGTGTCTACCTGAACCTGAACCAGGTCAACACCGTCAATGCCAACCTGACCGGCGACGTGGCGGCCACCAACCTGGACGCCGTGAATGTTGTCGCCACCGCGGGCGGCCTGGACATCTTCAGCGCCACCAAGATGGGTACCGGCTCGAACGTGACCCGCGAAACGATGGACGCGCTGCCGTCGGCCAACCGCAACATCCAGGACTACATCCGCCTGGACCCGCGCATCTCGCAGGTCAGCAAGGCTGACGGCGCGATCTCGGCTGGCGGTCAGAACACCCGTTACAACGCGATCCGTATCGACGGCATCAGTGCCTCCGATCCGTTCGGCCTGGGCTCCAACAACCTGCCGACCGAGCGTCAGCCGGTGTCGATGGATGCCATCCAGGAAATCAACATCGATCTCGCGAACTACGACACCACCATCGCCGGTGGTACCGGTGCGGTGATCAATGCCGTGACCAAGTCGGGTACCAACGAGTTCCATGGCACTGTCTACGGTTCCTACCGCGACAAGGACATGGTCCGCGAGGAACTGCGTGGCGAGAAGTTCAACGGCTTCGAGGACGAGAAGACCTACGGCATGACCTTCGGCGGCCCGATCGTCAAGGACAAGCTGTTCTTCTTCAGCAACTACGAGAAGTACGAGCGTTCGGCCGCTGGCATCAGCCTGAGCGACACCCCGATCGGCAAGGGCACCATCACCCAGCAGCAGATCACCGACGTCCAGAATTTCCTGGGTGGACTCGGCTATGACCCGGGCAGCCTGACGGCACCGAACAGCAAGACCGAAATCGAAGAGTACGCGGTCAAGCTGGACTGGAACATCAATGAAAACCACCGTGCGGCCCTGCGCTACAACAAGATGGAGCAGAACGTCGTCCGCTTCCCGCAGGTCAGCACCAGTGCGATCTCGCTGAGCAACTTCTGGTACCAGCAGCCGACCGAATACGAAACCTGGATGGGCGAACTGTTCAGCGACTGGTCCGAGAACTTCTCGACCGAGTTCAAGGTCTCGCACAAGGATTACTCGGCCAACCGCGTTCCGCTGGTCGACATGCCGCAGATCCGCATCCGTTCGGGTAACGACTCGCTGTACGTCGGTACCGAGCAGAACACGCACGTCAACATCGTGGAATCGAAGGAACTGAGCGCCTTCGGTGCCGGTACCTGGTACATCGGCGATCACACCGTCAAGTTCGGCTTCGATTACTCGAAGAACGACCTGATGAACTTCTACGGCCGCAACCTCAACGGCGTCTACGAGTTCAACAGCGTCGAGGACTTCCTGAACGGTCGCATCGCGCGCTACCAGCTGCGTGCCCCGCGCGCCGGCGGCAGCCGCAGTGATATCCCGGCAGACTTCACCCTGAAGAACACCGGTGTGTTCGTCCAGGATACCTGGGCGATCAACTACAACCTGAGCCTGATGTTCGGTGTCCGCGTCGACATGCCTGACTTCAGCAGCCAGCGCCTGTACAACCCGCGCATCGAGCAGCTGTACGGCTTCAACAACACCCAGCTGGTCGACAAGAACCTGGTGCAGCCGCGCGTCGGCTTCAACTACACCTTCGACAGCGAGCGCCCGACCCAGCTGCGTGGTGGCGTGGGCCTGTTCGGCGGCGCTGCCCCGAACGTGTGGCTGGCGGGTGCCTACCAGAACACCGGCCTGAACTACATCGAGTACGATGAGCGCAACCTGACCAGCGGCTTCACCCCGGACGGCAACAATCCGTACATTCCGGCTGGTGGCCCCGCAGCTGCGCGCCAGAACGTCGACATCATCGCCCCGGGCACCCGCCTGCCGTCGGTGTGGAAGGCCAACCTGGCGTTCGACCATGAGCTGCCGTGGTACGGCATCGTGGCGTCGGCCGAAGTGCTGATGACCAAGGTCAAGGACGGCATCTACTTCGACCGTCTCGACGTTTCGGCGCCGACCGCTTACGGCCAGGACGGTCGTGCGATCTACTGGGATGCGAATGGCCGTAATCCGGCGAACAGCCGCATGTCGGGTGGCACCAACTTCGGCATGACCACCGGCACCAACCGTGCCACCGACCGTGCCAACCGTCCGAGCGACATCGGCGACGTGCTGGTCATGCGCAACACCGACAAGGGTCGTGGTACGCAGGCCACCTTCTCGCTGGCCAAGCCGCTGACCGAGAACTGGGGCTGGTCGCTGGGTTACACCTATACCAAGTCCAAGGAAGTCAGCCCGCTGACCAGCTCGCAGAACACCTCGAACTGGAACAACACGCTGATCTTCAACGCCAACGAAGACGTGGCCTACGACTCGCGTTACGCGATCAAGGACCGCATCACCGGCACCCTGGAGTGGAAGCACAACTTCTTCGGTGACAACGCCACCCGCGTCGGCCTGTTCTACGAAGGTCGTTCGGGCCGTCCGTACAGCTACATCTTCTACAACGATGCCAACGGCGACGGTGCTACCACCAACGATCTGTTCTATGTGCCGAGCGGCCCGGGTGACGTGCTGTTCGGTTCGGTGGTCGGTGGTCGCTTCGTGCAGAGCGCGCAGATGGAGCAGGACTTCTTCAACTGGCTGGCGCAGAATCCGGAGCTCGATGCCTACCGTGGCAGCGTGGTCCCGGCCAACTCGCACCGTGCCAAGTGGATCAACACCTTCGACGTCCGCATCAGCCAGGAGTTCCCGGGCTTCGTGAAGAGCCACAAGGGTGAGATCGCGCTGGACATCATGAATGTCGGCAACCTGCTGAACAAGAAGTGGGGCCTGATCGACGACTACGGCTTCTACGCCACCCGTCGCGTCGCCAACTACGCGGGTATCGACCCGGCGACCGGCAAGTACGTGTACTCGTTCACCGGTTCCACCGACAACCCCGCGATCCAGGAAAACAACAACGACAAGGGCAACACTGCCGTGTCGCGCTGGTCGATGCAGCTGACCCTGAAGTACAAGTTCTGATCCGTCGGAACATCACGCAGTAGACGGAAACGGCCGGGGTAACCCGGCCGTTTCCCGTTCGGGTGAAAGTTCTTGCAGTGGCCACGACATCGGCGTAGCATCCGGGTTCGTGCGCGGCGCCGATGCCGCAGATGCGGTCCCGGAATGGCGAACGCGGTCAGCACATATCCAACGGTCGGGATTCCCGGCCGTTTTGCTTTTTAAGGGGGCGGCAGTACAGTCGGAAACCTTGAAGGAAGCGAAACGTTGGATATGACCACGAACGAAAAGGCAGCCCGTGCGCTGCCGGTACAGGACGCGCGGATCTACCCGCGCGGTGGGCTGGATGTGCTGTCGCGGGCAGAAGTGGCGCGCCTGCGCGACGCCTCCGGCGGCGGCATGCACGAGCTGCTGCGCCGCTGCGCGCTGGCCGTGCTGACCAGCGGCAGCGCATCGGATGATCCGCGCGCGGCGCGCGATCTCTATCCCGACTTCGACATCCAGGTCGCGCAGCAGGATCGTGGCGTGCGCATCGACCTGGTCAATGCGCCGGCGATGGCCTTCGTCGATGGCGAAATCATCCGCGGCGTGGCCGAGCTGCTGTTTGCCGTGGTCCGCGACCTCGCCTACATGGCCATCGAAATGGGCCCGGCCTACGCGGCCGAACTGGAGTCCTCCGAAGGCATCACCAACGCGGTGTTCGGCCTGCTGCGCAACGCCCGCATCCTCAACCCCGGTGACCCGAACCTGGTGGTCTGCTGGGGCGGTCACTCGATCTCGCGCGACGAATACCTGTACACCAAGCAGGTGGGCTACGAGCTGGGCCTGCGCGGCCTGGACATCTGCACCGGCTGTGGACCAGGTGCGATGAAGGGCCCGATGAAGGGGGCCACGATTGCCCACGCCAAGCAGCGCAAGACGGTGACGCGCTACATCGGCCTGACCGAGCCGGGCATCATCGCTGCGGAATCGCCCAACCCGATCGTCAACCACCTGGTGATCATGCCGGACATCGAGAAGCGCCTGGAGGCGTTCGTCCGCATCGGCCACGGCATCATCGTGTTTGCCGGTGGTGTCGGCACCGCCGAGGAGATCCTGTACCTGCTCGGTATCCTGCTGCGCGACGAGAACAGGGACCTGCCGTTCCCGCTGATCCTGACCGGCCCGACCGTGGCTGCGCCGTATTTCGAGCAGATCGACCGCTTCATCCGGCTGACCCTGGGCGATGCTGCCGCCGAGCGTTACGAGATCATCATCGGCGACCCGGTTGCCGTGGCCAGGAAGATGTCCGCCGGCATCAAGCGCGTGCGCGAGCATCGCCTGGCGCAGAAGGATTCGTTCTTCTTCAACTGGTCCATCGAGATTCCGTGGGAGTACCAGCAGCCCTTCGTGCCGACGCATGAGGCCATGGCTGCACTGGATCTGCACCATGGGCGTGCGCCGCATGCCCTTGCGGCGGACCTGCGTCGTGCCTTCTCCGGCATCGTTGCCGGCAATGTGAAGGAGGATGGCATGCGCCGCATCGAGCAGTTCGGGCCGTTCCAGATCCACGGTGACCCGGACATGATGCAGGCCCTGGACGCGCTGCTGCGCGCCTTCGTCGAGCAGCGCCGGATGAAGATCTCCGGCGAGTACCAGCCCTGTTACCAGGTGCTGGCCTGAGACCGTGCCGGCGCGATGGGGATCGCGCCGGCAGCGGTGGGGAAGGGCGGTTCGTCAAGCGTTTGACGCCCGTCGCCCCGGATTGACCGTTCATCCTGCCGCCGCTTGCTGGCGGCAGGGTGATGGCCCATGGTGGCGATCAATACGCTGGGGAGCGTCCACATGTCTTTGCGCCGGCAGAACGGCTTCACGCTGGTTGAGTTGATGATCGCGGTGGTCGTGCTGGGCGTGCTGGCGACGATCGCGTTTCCGAGCTTCCAGAGCACCATCCGCTCCAACCGCATCGCCACCACCAGCAATGACCTCATCGCGTCGATGGCGCTGGCCCGCAGTGAAGCGGTGAAGAACCGCAGGGGCGGCGGCGTGTGTGCCTCTGCCGGAGGCACGTCCTGTGATGGCGACAGCTGGACCGATGGCTGGCTGGTCTGGGCCGACAGCAACGGCGACGGCGCGCTCAGTGCCGGCGAAACCGTCCTGCGCTACAGCCCCGGGCGTTCGGCGCTGGTCGCCGTCGGTACGCCCGACCTGTCGGTGAGTTTCGACCCGCGGGGCCGCAATCGCGCCAATGCCACGCTCGACCTGACGCTGCGCCCGGACAACTGCGGCAAGCAGCCGCTGCAGCGCACGCTGCGCCTGTCACCGACCGGTCAGGTGCGTCTGTTGAAGGAGGACTGCAAGTGAGAACGCCCCGTTTCCGTTCCCCGCGCAAAGCGCAGGGCGGCTTCAGCCTGATCGAGGTATTGATCGCGATCCTGGTGCTGGGGGTCGGTTTGCTGGGTTTCGCCCTGCTGCAGACGATGAACGTGCGCTTCGTGCAGAGCGCCAACTATCGCACCCAGGCGACCAACCTGACCTACGAAATGCTCGATCAGCTGCGGATGAACCGCTCGATGGCTCCGTCCTATGTGGGCGACTACACCGCGACCACCGCGGCCAAGAACTGCCTGCCACCGGTCGGCAACGACATCGGCAAGGACGCGTTCACCCTGGACTGGACCTGCCGTCTCGGCAAGGCGCTGGGGGATGGGGCCACGGCCAAGGTCGCACGTGCCGGCACCCAGTACACGGTCAGCGTGACGTGGGGTGACGAGCGCTGGAACGCTGACGCCAGCGATACCACCTTCAGTGCCGGGAGCCGCCTGTGATGCGCGCGCCTTCCCCGGCCCGGCGCATGGCCGGCCTGTCCATGGTCGAACTGATGATCGCGCTGACCATCGGCGTGATCGTCATGCTCGGTGTCGTCCAGGTGTTCGCGGCCTCGCGTGCTGCCTATCAGCTGTCCGATGGCCTGGCGCGCGTGCAGGAGAACAGTCGCTTCGCCATGGATACCCTGCAGCGCGAACTGCGCATGGCAGGTCATTTCGGCTGCGTCAACGATCAGGCCCGGCAGTCGCCGGATGGCGTCTCGCTGTTTACGACGTTCGCGGCCACGCCTCATCCGGCGCTGGACTTCCAGCGATCCATCCAGGGCTACGAGGCGACCGATACGGCACCCGGCGATGCGGTGACGCTGCCGGCCACTCCGGCGACGGGCGGCACCGCCTACACACCCGCATTGCCCGATGAATTCGCTGCGGCGCTGCCCAACCGGGTCAACGGCAGCGACATCGTCGCCCTGCGATACCTGATGCCGGACGGCGTGCCGGTCACGGCTTCCGGCGGTACCGTCGCGCAGCCGGTTTTCAGTTTCGACAAGACGCGACTCGCCGTGCTGCAGAGTGGCGTTGCCGATTCCGGGCTGTACGGCGCTGCCGACTGCGCCAGCGCCACCGTTTTCCAGGCGCGCAGCATCGACAAGGCAGGGGGCACGATCACCTTCGGCGATGCACCGAACAATGCGAGCAACTTCATCCGTCCGGTGACCGCAGGCCAGGCGATGCTGCATCGTGCGGAAAGCGCTGTGTACTACGTGGGCTACGACGCTGCCAGCGCACGTTCCTCACTGTACCGTGTGCGTTTCAACGCCACGCCCAACGGTGCGCTGGTCGCCGGCGCGCCTGAGGCCCTGGTGGAGGGTGTGGAGAACATGCAGCTGCTGTACGGCCAGGATCGTCGCCTGACCAGTGCCTACCCGACCGGCTTCATTGATCGCCAGGGTACCGCTGCCACCGTGCAGGCATCGGCCAATCCCAACATCAACGCCTGGCGGCGCGTGGGCGCCGTGCAGATGGGCCTGGTGATGGCCAGTCCCGATCCCTCGGCAGCCCCTCAGGCCGACCAGAATGCGGTACTGACCTCGATGGGCGTGACATTCACCGCGCCCGAGGACGGCCGCATGCGCGCCGTTTACCAGACCACCATCGCCCTCCGCAATCGCCTCTTCGGCAACTGAGGCCACCATGCATCCGCGCCCGCGCCCCCCTCCTTCGCATCGCACCGCCAACAGCGCGGCGCGGTGCTGTATGTCGCCCTGATCATGTTGATCCTGCTGGCCCTGATCGGCATCGCCGGCATGCAGGTGACCGGCATGCAGGAACGCATGGCCGCCAACTACCTGCGCTCGAACCAGGCGTTCCAGAACGCCGAGGCCGACGTGCGTTCGCAGGAAGCGGCGATCCAGGCTGTCATCGACAGCGGCAAGATCTTCGAGGCCAACCAGGAAGAGTGCAGCCCGGTGTTCGACCCGGCGACCTGGGCCGATGGCAAGACCACGGCAACGGCGATCAATACCCGCCGCCTGGACAAATGCGTGCCGGTCGGGCCGCTGGGCCTGGGGCGGCGCAAGAACGAAGAGACCGAGAACATCTACCAGATCACCGTGTTGGCCAGTGACGATCCGGCCAATCCTTCTTCCAGCGCCGTCATCGACACGATCTTCATTCCATGAATACTCCGCGCCGATTCTCCCGCCTTGTCTCCTCCCCGTGGCTGCGTGCAGGCACCGCCGCTGCCGTGCTGGTGGGCGTGGGCGCACTGGTCTATCCGCTGTTCGCTGCGCTTGGCGACTATGACATCGCGCAGGAGCCGCTCTACAGCAAGAAGACACAGCCGCCGCTGATGATGATGGTGATGTCGCGCGACGAGCAGCTGTTCAACAAGGCCTACAGCGACTACAGCGATCTGGACGAGGACGGCACGCTCGACACCACCTACCAGGACAAGTTCGACTATTCCGGGTACTTCGACTCCAATCTCTGCTACACGTACAGCAGCAGCCAGTTCAAGGCCACGGCCCAGGCGACCGGCACGCAAAGGCACACCTGCTCGGGTACCTGGTCGGGCAACTTCCTCAACTGGGCGACCATGAGCCGCCTGGATGTGATGCGCTACGTGCTGTACGGCGGCCATCGCATCACCGATACCGCCAGCAAGACGGTACTGGAGCGGGCGCAGATTCCCAACGACCTGCATGCCTGGGTCAAGGTCTACAGCGGCGCCGACATCAACAACTTCACCCCGTACAAGACGACCATGTCGTTCTGCAACGCCAGCATCAGTGCCACCGGCGCGCCGCTGATGCGTGTTGCCAGCGGCAGCTGGGGTGAATGGGCCTCGACTGCCGGGCGGCAGTGCATTACCGGGCGCACGGATGAGGGCAAGGATGACTCCCCCGGTTCGGCGACTGATCTGAATGTACGCGTCGAGGTCTGCGCCACCGGTTCAGGAACTTTCCAAGAGGCGTTCTGCCGCAAGTACAACGACGGCACCCGGGACTACCTGAAACCGGCGGGACTGCTGCAGTCCTATGGTGAAAGTGGCCGACTGCGGTTTGGTCTGGTCACCGGCACCTATGTCAATCCGCGCGATGGTGGCGTGGTCCGCCGCAACATCGGCAAGATCGCCGGCAACGGCACGACCTTCTGTGCGGCCGGCGATGAGATCAACCTGTCCAATGGCCAGTTCTGCAACACGCTGACGGGCGGGGCAGAGGGCATCATCAATACGATCTCCAACTTCCGTATCGACCAGTGGAACTGGAAGGACAACTGGAACGACTGCAACGCCTACAGCATCCTCAATCGGCAGGGTTTCAACGGCAACGGCAATCTGACCGATCCAGGCAATGCGTCCAAGAACTGCAGTGCCTGGGGCAATCCGCTGGCGGAGATGTATGCCGAGGCGCTGCGCTACATCAAGGGTGAAACGAAGGGGATCTACAGTGCCACCGGTGATCTCAGCGGCCTGCCCAATTCGGTGGCGTGGAAAGATCCGTACCGCTCGCCGAACAACGGCGGCAACTCCTACTGCGCCACCTGCAACATCCTGGTGATGTCCTCGGGCCTGCCGTCCTTCGACAGCGACAACATCGGTACGGTCAACGGCCTGACCACGGCAGCGGCGGCCACCGATGCGATCGGCAACCTGGAGAAGATCACCGGTGGCAGCTACATGGCAGGCCGTGTGGGCCTGACCGAGCGCTATGCCTCGATCAATACCCATGAGGACATCTGCCGGGCGGCCAAGGTCACCGGTCTGTCGCTCGTGCGCGGCATCTGCCCGGACGTGCCGTCCACGGAAGGCAGTTATCTGATCTCGGGGTTGGCCAAAGCTGCTGCCGAGACTGATCTGCGCCCGGGCGTGCAGGACAAACCCAACACCTACAAGCTGACCGCCACCACCTACACCGTGGCCATGGCCGAAAGCCTGCCGAAGTTCGAGATTCCGGTGGGCAACGGCAAGATCACCCTGGCGCCCCTGTGCCAGGCCAACAACAGCGAAGGGGCCGGTATCAACAGTGGCGGCTGGCGCAGCTGCTTCCTCGGCTCGGTCGGCATTGGTACCAAGCGGTCAGCGGTATCGCCGAACTACGTCTATGGCCGTGACTATCGTGCCGATGGCAAGGCCGGCAGCTTCTCGCTGGTCTGGGAGGATTCGCTGTGGGGCAATGACCACGACAACGATGTGGTCTCCATGCTCAGCTACTGCGTAGGCAGCACCTGCAGCGACGGTGGCACGACGCCATTCCGCAACATCTGCTGGCGCTCCAACAGTGGTGAATGCAACAACAACGCCGTTCGCAACAAGGTCGGCGAAGACGAAGTGCTGGTCCGCATCGAGAACCTGTCCGCCTATGCAGGCAACGCGATGCTGACCGGCTACACGATCGTGGGCTCCAATGCGGCTGACAACGTGCAGCGGCTGGTGCTGCGTCCGGGTAACCGCAATGGTTCGGTGTTGAGCACCAGCGCCGATCCGCCGGCTACCTGGACCGGCGCGGTCGTGGTGCGCTACAAGCTGGGTACCGGTCAGGCCGGGCAGCTGGAAAGCCCGCTGTGGTACGCCGCCAAGTACGGCGTGCCGGAAGGCAAGAAGTGGGACAGCAAGGTGCCTGGTGTACCGGACAACTACTTCCTGGCACGCAATCCGGCCAAGCTGAAGTCCGCGCTGGAATCGATCTTCGACAGCGCTGCGGCTGGCGAGGCCCCGGTCGGTGGCAGCGGCACCGGCGCCCGTGTCAACGCCGGCTCCTTCACCGTGTCCGCGCACTACACGGTGCCGTCGGGCTCGAACGACTGGACCGGTGATGTCATCGCCAGCCAGACCACGAGCACCGGAGGCGCCGGCGCTGAACTGTGGCGTGCGTCGACCAAGATGAGCGCCTCCGGGCGGACCATCGTGATGTCGACCGCACCCACCTATGTGAACACGTCCAACCAACTGGTGCCGGTGGCAGCGGCCGATTTCACCGCCGACAACGTTCCCGGGCGTGATCGCGCCGAGAAGCTCGGCAACATGGGGCTCAACACGGTGCCGAACTGGTTCGGTTCGCACACCGTGGCGGATCTGGTCAGTTACCTGCGCGGCTCACCGGTGAGCGGTTTCCGCCCGCGCAGCTCGCTGCTCGGCGATATCGTCAATTCCAGCGTGGAGATTGTGTCCAACAAGGACGACTACGGCTTCACCTCGTGGCAGGCGCAGGGGGGAGTGAGCTGGAAGACCACGCTCGGTTTGAGCTATCGGGCCTACCTGGCGACCAAGGTGGCAAACGGTGGCCCACCTTCGATGGTCTACGTCGGTGCGAACGACGGCATGCTGCATGGCTTCAATGCCAGCACCGGCACCTCGGCGGGCAGCGAGCAGTTCGCCTTCATTCCATCGGCTTCGCTGCAGCACATGGCGGAGCTGGCCAACCCCACCTATGGACATCGCTACTACGTGGACGGCGGACTGACCTCGTCGGACGTCTACTACGGCGATGCATGGCGCACGGTACTGGTCGGTTCGACCGGCGGCGGCGGCGCGTCGCGCGGGCCGTCGGCCACGGCAGTGGGCAACGGTTCGGTGTTCGCCCTGGATATCAGCAATCCGACCGGGTTCACCGCCAGCAACGTGCTGTGGGAGATTTCCGGCAAGACCGAGTCGGACCTGGGCTTCGTCATGGGCAAGCCGGTCGTGGTGCCCGTCGCCGGCCCCAACGCGGACAGTCCGCCCCGGTTCGTCGCCCTGTTCGGCAACGGTGTCAATTCCAGCACCGGCCGACCGGTGCTCTATGTGGTCGACATCCGCACCGGCGAGATCCTCAAGCGCGTGTACCCCACGGCGGGCAAGTACGCAGTCGCCAATGGCCTCAACCATGTCACCGCGGTAGCGCTGCACAACAGCAGTGGCCTGGCCGATACCGTCTATGGCGGCGACATGCAGGGCAACATGTGGCGCTTCGACCTGCGTGGCGGTGATCCCAGCGCCTGGAATGTGGCCCTCAACGGCACGCCGCTGTTCACCGCAGTGCGCAGCGCTGTCGCCCAGCCGATTACCGGCGCGATCGAAGTCTCGGCGGGGCCGGGCGGTGGCGTCAGCCTGTTCTTCGGTACCGGTCGCTACTTCACCGCTGACGACAATGCAGTGACCCGTAATTCGCCGGTGCAGACGCTGTATGGGCTCTGGGACAACCTCTCCACTGCCATTTCCAGCCGTGATTCGCTGGTGGGGCAGACCGTCAGTGCCAATGGTGCCGGCTTCCGTGACGTGTCGGGCAACGGCGTGGACTACGCGAGCAAGCGCGGCTGGTACGTCGACCTGATCGTGGGTTCCGATGTGGAAGGTGAGCGCTTCTTCGGCTATCCGACGCTGCAGGGCGGCGCGGTGATGTTCACCACCTATGTGCCCGGGCAGGCGGTCTGCGGCACCGGCGGCGGCACCAACTGGCGCTATCGCCTGAACATGCTGACCGGCCAGCCGGCGATGAGCGGCTTGACCGACGAGGTCGGCGGAAACGCGCTGTGCGGCGCCAACTGCGGTGCCGGTGCGCTGACCCGCGGCGGAGACATCGCAACCGGTGCCCCCGTGCTGTCCACCAATGTCAACAGCACCACCTTGAAGGGCTGCGATCCCAGCGATCCGAAGTGCACGGTCGATGGATCGCTGGACCGCTGCATCGTGGCTCTGAACACGCCGGGCGCGGATACTGCGTATGGCCAGCGAGCCTGTGGTCGCCAGTCGTGGCGCCAGATCCGATGACTACCAGGAATACGGGAGCTGCCATGCGCACATCCAGCAGACAACAGCAGGTAACGGGCTTCACCCTGATCGAACTGATGATCACCGTTGCCGTCATCGCGGTACTTGCGGCTGTGGCGCTGCCCTCCTACCAGCGACATGTGCTGAAGACGCACCGCGCGATGGCCAAGGCTGACCTGGTCGAGATCGCGCAGCTGCTCGAGCGGCATCACACCGTGCAGAACAGCTACGACGGATTCTCGCTGCCGTTCAGCCAGTCGCCGCGGCAGGGCTCGGCCCGCTATGCCATATCGTTCGACGGCAAGGCGACCGCCGGGACCTATACCCTGCAGGCGGTTCCGGAAACCGGCCAGGACAAGGACGCGTGCGGCACGCTGACACTCGATCAGGCGGGCCGCAAGACGCCGGACAGCAAGACCAACCCGGAGTGCTGGTAAGACGGCAGCGGCGAGTGTGGAAGGGGCTTGCACCCCACTTCTGGAATTGGCTAGAATGCGCACCCCGCCCGAATAGCTCAGCCGGTTAGAGCACTTGACTGTTAATCAGGGGGTCGTTGGTTCGAGTCCAACTTCGGGCGCCAGTTTCGAGAAAGCCGCGAGCAATCGCGGCTTTTTTCGTTGGGGCATGCCGCGCGGGATCAGCAGGGCGTAGGCACGCGTGGGCGCAGGCTCCGGATCCGTCCGGGGATGTTGATGATCACGCGGCTGTGTTCCAGGCCCTGCACGCACAGCACGATGGACTGGTTGGTGCCGGCGTTGCGCCCGTCAGCGCGGAATCGGATGTGGGCGCGATGGTCGCTCGCCCGCAGTTCCACATGGCGATGGCGGTTCTCCTGGGTGTGCAGCAGGGTGGTCATTCCCCCGCTGGCCACCCGCGGCTCAACCTGAACGCGCCAGCCCTGGCTCCAGCGGTTGTCGCAGCGGCTGCCGTCGCCGGAGCCGCACACGGTGACCGGGCGTCCCTCGGTGATGGCGGTGCTGCGCGCCAGCGACAGGCTGCCGACCAGCTGGGCACGCAGGGATTCGGCCTGCAGCTGGCGCATCGCGCGCTGCCAGGGGCGCCAGGCCACAGCCAGCAGTACGCACAGGATCATCAGGACCACCAGCATTTCAGGCAGGTGGAGCCCCCGGGCCTTGCGCGCGGGGTGTTTGCAGAGGGTCTGGAGCATGCCCCCAGCCTGCCGGCCCCGCCGGCCGGTCTCCATTGGAGGTTGGCGCGTCGGGGTGTCCGGCTTCCCCTCAGCCGGCCGTCACCGGATGCCCCGTATACTGGCCGTTCCCGGGATCTGGCAACATCATGAGCGACAGTTTTGAACTCGTCTCGCCGTATTCACCGGCGGGCGACCAGCCGAACGCCATCGCGAAGCTGACCAGCAATTTCGAGTCCGGCATCGCCAAGCAGACGCTGCTGGGTGTGACCGGCTCGGGCAAGACCTACACCATCGCCAATGTCATCCAGCAGATCCAGAAGCCGACGCTGATCATGGCGCCGAACAAGACGCTGGCCGCACAGCTGTACGGTGAATTCAAGGCGTTCTTCCCGCACAACGCGGTGGAGTATTTCGTCAGCTACTACGACTACTACCAGCCGGAGGCCTATGTGCCGTCGTCGGACACCTTCATCGAGAAGGACAGTTCGATCAACGAGCACATCGAGCAGATGCGGCTGGCGGCGACCAAAACCCTGCTGTCGCGGCCCGACGCGATCGTGGTGGCCACCGTGTCGGCGATCTACGGCCTGGGTGCGCCCGAGGATTACCTGTCGCTGCGCCTGATCCTGTCCAAGGGTGAACGCATCGACCAGCGCGACCTGATCAATCATCTGACGCAGCTGCAGTACACCCGCAACGAATACGAACTGCAGCGCGGCACCTTCCGCGTGCGCGGCGAAGTGATCGATGTGTTCCCGGCGGAGTCGGACAGCGAGGCGCTGCGCATCGAGCTGTTCGATGGCGAGGTCGAGAAGATCACGATGTTCGATCCGCTCACCGGAGAAACCCTGCGCAACCTGATGCGCTTCACCGTCTACCCGAAGACCCACTATGCGACGACCCGCGAACGCGTGCTCGCGGCGATCGAGACCATCAAGGTGGAACTGAAGGAGCGGCTTGAGCAGCTCTACGCACAGAACAAGCTGGTCGAGGCGCAGCGCCTTGCCCAGCGCACCCAGTTCGACCTGGAGATGATGGCCGAGGTCGGCTACTGCAACGGCATCGAGAACTACTCGCGGCATCTCACCGGCAAGGGCCCTGGCGAGCCACCGCCGACCCTGTTCGAGTATCTGCCGGCCGACGCGTTGCTGGTGATCGACGAATCGCACGTGACCATTCCGCAGATCGGCGCAATGTTCAAGGGCGACCGGTCGCGCAAGGAAACCCTGGTCGAATTCGGCTTCCGCCTGCCCTCGGCGCTGGACAACCGCCCGCTGCGTTTCGAAGAGTGGGAAGCGCGCTCGCCGCGCAGCATCTATGTGTCGGCCACGCCAGGCCCGTATGAAATGCGTGAGTCGGGCGACGAAGTGACCGAGCTGGTGGTGCGGCCGACCGGCCTGATCGACCCGATGGTGGAGATCCGCCCGGTCGCCACCCAGGTCGACGATCTGATGAGCGAGGCCAACGAGCGCATCAAGGCTGGCGACCGCGTGCTGGTTACCACGCTGACCAAGCGCATGGCCGAGAACCTGACCGAGTACCTCACCGAGCATGGCATCCGCGTGCGCTACCTGCATTCGGACGTGGACACCGTCGAGCGCGTGGAGATCATCCGTGACCTGCGCCTGGGCAAGTTCGACGTGCTGGTCGGCATCAACCTGCTGCGCGAGGGCTTGGACATGCCCGAGGTGTCGCTGGTGGCGATCCTGGACGCGGACAAGGAGGGATTCCTGCGCTCCACCGGTTCGCTGATCCAGACCATCGGCCGTGCGGCCCGCAATGTGCGCGGCAAGGCCATCCTGTATGCCGACAAGGTGACCCGTTCGATGCAGGCCGCGATCGACGAGACCGACCGCCGACGCGCCAAGCAGGTCGAGTACAACGAAGAGCACGGGATCATTCCGCGCTCGGTGGCGCGTCCGATCACCGACGTACTGGAAGGTGCCCGATCCGAAGCGGCCGAGAAGGAATCGCGCAAGGGAAAAGGCAAGGGCAGGCCTGGAGTGGCCGAGGATGTGGCCGACTACCGCGCGCTCGGGCCGGCGCAGCTGGCGGCGCGTCTCAAGGCGCTGGAACAGCAGATGTACCAGCACGCCAAGGACCTGGAATTCGAGGACGCGGCCCGCGTCCGCGACCAGATCCGACAGCTGAAGGAGGCCAGCCTGGGCTGAACGCGACAGTGCCGCACGTCTTCACAAAAGTGTTGCGCTTCCGGGCCGGCATCCGTAATATACGCGGCCTGCACCGACGCATTCGCGGACGTTCAGACCCCAAACGGGCGGTTAGCTCAGCGGTAGAGCACTACCTTGACATGGTAGGGGTCACAGGTTCGAACCCTGTACCGCCCACCACGACGTTCTCGAAAGAGGGCGGTCGTGAATTGAAAGCCCGGCCCTGGCGCCGGGTTTTTACGTAAAGAGGCCCGCTGGCGGGCCGCAGGAACACGATGGGGCGGTTAGCTCAGCGGTAGAGCACTACCTTGACATGGTAGGGGTCACAGGTTCGAACCCTGTACCGCCCACCACCTGGCTCCCGGCCCTGCCGGTGCAGCGGTGGTAATACGAAAAGCCGGCCATCGCCGGCTTTTTTCATGGGCGCATGCAATGGCCGCGTGATGTCACGTCCGCGTGGCCCGGTGGTCAATGACGAGCGTCCGCCGTATCCGCCAGTGCCCATCGATACGCTCCCACAGCTGGATCATGCGTGCCTCGCCGACGATTTCGCGATGGCCATCGGCCTGTTCCTGCGACAGGCACTGCTGTCCCACCCGCAGCAGTCGATCCTGGCGCAGGTGGAAGAGCCGCAGGCTCGCAGGTTCCAGTTCGCGCTGCATGGCGGGCTGCGCCACCCTCGTCGATGATCCGGACTGTAGGGGCAGATCGACCAGCACGGGCTCGTCGGCACTGGTGGCGTGACCGAACGCGCCAGCGCACAGCAGCAACAGGGCAAGCATCGGCATGGCACGGTGCTCCAGCGGGAAAGTGCAGGCAGACTGGCACTTCGCCGCCGGGACCACAGCCGGCCTGCGACGAACACCGGGATTGAGCCGCCAAACGCAGCCAGGCGCCGATGAATCCGCACCGGGCAGGCGTAGACTTGCGGCGACCGCGCAATCGCGGCCATCACAAGGAGCAGCTGCGATGAGCGATCACGTTCCCGTTTCCAGGCCCAACCCGCTGCTCGAACTGTTGTTCGGCGGCAACATGCTGGCGGGCACGTTCAAGGCCGTGGTCTGGGTGGCCATCCTGTGTGCCGTGCTGGCCTGGACGACCTGCCGCTGATGGCGCACCTGCGTGCCGGCGTGCCGCACACTCGGACACGCGTGGCCCGCATCGGCTACGGAAGGGTGCCGTTCTGGGGGGCGGTCAGGCGCTGAAGGCCTGGCGCAGGCTGCGCAGTGTCGCCTGGCGGTGCTCCGTTGTGCAGGGCTCACCCATCTCCAGTTCCTGCAGGCGAAGGCCGATCAGGGTCATCGACAGGGCGTAGCCGCGTGCCGCGTCGGCTACCTTCGACAGGCCCACTGCACGACGGGTCAGTGCATCGACGTGGTCCAGGTCCGGCAGAAGGCCGAGATACGCGCGTTCGGCGCTGTCCAGATCGGGGGCGCGCAGGATCGCGTGCGCATCGGCTGCGGGGCTGGGTGAGGCCATGGGGATTCCTCGTCCGGGGAGCGCTCGGTCAGAACGAACGCATCAGGGAAATGAAGGCGGATGTCTGGCTGCCACGGCGCGCCATCGGGCTGTCCTTGACCGCATCGCCGAACCATTGGTTGGCCACTACGCCGGTGGCGCGCCATCTGCTGCCCAGTGGCGTGCTGACCGCGATCTGCACGCTCGGCGAGGTGGCGCTGCCGGGGCTGTAGGCGGCCAGGCCCGAACGCAGTGCTTCCTCGTCGCTGATGCCGTAGTAGTAATCGAGCAGGCGCGCACTGGAATGCACCACTCCGGCCCTCGGCACCCAGGTGAAACGACCGGCCTGCAGCGGATAGCTGTAGTACAGGCTTGATTCCAGGCCGCCACCATGGCCGCTGATCTCGCGCATCACACTGGCTTCGACGATGCCCCAGTCGGCGCTGTATTCGGCATTGATGCCTCCCATCGCCGACATCTGCCGGCTGTGCAGGCGGCGCAGCTGTGGATCGTTCACGTCATCGGTCTTGAAGCGCAGCGTGTAGGGCGTGAGCGCCGCCGACAGGCGCAGGCCCTCGCCCTTGTACAGGTACATGCCCAGCGAGCCGGGGCTGGCGAAGAAGCGCTCGCCCTGCCAGGAGAGGGCGGGCACGACCAATGGCTTGACGTCGTAGTGCGCGTAGGCGCCCGATGTCGCGCCGACCGTGATCCCGGCCTTCACGCCGGGTGTCTGTTCCGCCGCCTGGGCCAGCAGCGGCATCGACAGCACGGCGGAGAACAGCATCGGGCGCAGCAGGGCAGAGGGCGACAAGGGCATCGATCGACAGCTTTGCAGGGGATGAGGCTGCATGCTGCGGTGTCAACATTGTCGCAACATTGCGTCGATGCATACGGAGCGCGACGGGGCCCTGGCTGGCACAATGATCCGAACCGTTTCCCGCAGCAGAGACCTCCATGCGCATTCTTCTGGTCGAAGATGATCCCGACCTCTCGCGGGCCCTGCAGTCCGGGCTGGAGCGGCAGGGCGTGGTCGCCGACGTGGTCGGCAGCCTCGCCGAAGCCGCCATCGCGTTGCGCGAACCGGTGCACCAGCTGATGCTGCTCGACCGCCAGCTGCCGGACGGCGATGGTGCCACCTTCGTCGCCACCGCACGCACGTTGCGGCCGAATCTGGCGGTGATCATGCTGACCGCCAAGGGCACGCTGTCGGACAAGGTCGAGGGCCTGGATGTCGGTGCCGATGACTATCTGGTCAAGCCGGTGGCGATCGAAGAACTGATGGCACGCATCCGCGCGGTATCGCGTCGGCCATCGGCGATGGTCACTCCCAGCCTGCGGCTCGGGCAGCTGGAATTCGACTTCGAATCGCTGCAGGCGCAGGTGCAGGGCCAGACACTGGCACTGCCGCGCCGCCAGGTGCTGGTGCTGCAGGCGCTGGCGATGAGGCAGGGGCGCACGGTCACGCGCAGCGCATTGGAGGCGGCGGTCTACGGTTTCGATGACGAGATCCAGTCCAACGCGCTGGATGCGCACATCTCCAAACTGCGCAAAGCGCTGCAACAGGCGGGCGCTGGCGTGGAGATCCATGTCATCCGCGGCGTCGGCTACCTGCTGGCGGAGGCCTGACATGGCGCGACCGATCCGATCGATCACCCTCGGCCTGGCCTGGCGGTTGTTCCTGGCGCAGGCGTTCACCGTGCTGTTCGCCGTGGTCGCACTGATCCTCACCTGGGGTGACAAGGATTCCTGGGGCATGGACATGTTCACCGCCGAGGCGGTGGCCAAGGCCGTGCACAGCCAGGATGGGGGCCTGGCGCTGGACGAGGCACGCTGGCAGAAGCTGGATGCGCGCGCCGGTGGCAACCTCTGGTTCGCCGCCGTCGATGACCGGGGAGCCTGGCTCGAGCGTGGCAAGGTACCGGCGATCCATGCGCCGCTGCTGGCGCGGCTGCCGACGCTGGGTGCCACCGAACTGGGTTCACTGGTGCCGCCCTATCTGGACGTGGCGCGGGTGATGATCCGCAACGAGGACGGGCGTCGCATCACGGTGATGGTGGGGGGCGCACCGAAGGGCGGCCTGCTGGATGGCGCGCTGATGGTGCTGCGCCTGATTGGCCTGTGGTTCTTCCTGCCGCTGATCGTGGTCACCCTGCTGGTGATGCCGACCGTGATCCACCGCGCGATGCGAGGTGTCCGACGCTCCGCGCAGCAGGCCAAGGAACTGGACATCGGCCAGCCGGGCGCGCGGCTGGACGCGCAGCTGGTCTCGACCGAGGTAGCACCGCTGGTGGAGGCGTTCAACGATGCCATCGACAAGGTGCAGCAGGGCTATGCGGCGCGTGACAAGTTTCTTGCTGATGCCGCGCATGAGCTGCGCGTGCCGATTGCCGTGGTGCAGGCGCGCCTGTCGCAGCTGCCGCAGGGCGAGTTGAAATCGCAGTTGCTGACCGACATTGCTCGCCTGGGCAACGTGGCCGAGCACCTGCTGGATCTGCAGCGGCTGGATCGCAACACCAGTGCGATGCAACGGTTGGATCTGGCCCTGGTGGTGCGCGAAGCGGCGGCCGAACTGGCTCCGCTGGTGGTGGGCGCCGGCTACGGTTTCGAGGTGGACGCACCAGAGACGCCGGTGTGGATCCACGGTGACAGCCTGGCGCTGGGGCGGGTCATCGCCAATCTGGTGCACAACGCCATCGTTCATGGCGGCGGGCGTGGCACGATCTGCGTACGTCTTGACCGGACCGGTCTGCTGGAAGTCAGCGACCAGGGCGCGGGCGTGCCGGTCGGCGACCGCGAGGCGATCTTCGAGCCCTTCCATCGACTGCGTGCGGCGGGCAGTGGCAGCGGGTTGGGCCTGCACCTGGTCAAGGAGATCGTCCAGCATCACGGTGGCTCGGTCAGTGTGGGTGAAGCCGTCGGCGGCGGCGCCAGCTTCCGGGTCAATTTCCATCGCGGCAGCGTGCGGCGCTGACCGCTGCGCGGGTCGTTGCCTGATAGGAGGACAGGGGCAGCACGCGGCAGGCTGATGCGATGGCCGCCGATACTCCGTTGCCCGCTCCCATTGGCGGGGTCTGCACTGCCGCGTTCGTCAGCGGCGCCCTGGCGTGCGTGCTGCTGCCCGCGTTGCCACCGCTCTGGAGCTGCGCGCTGGCGAGCACCGTGGCCGGCCTGGGGTGGGCGCTGCCGTGGCGCGGCCGCGCGGTTGCCGCGCTGCTGTTCGGCGCAGCGTGGGCGGCCCTGCATGGTCAATGGACGCTGCAGCAGCAATTGCCGCCGGCCATGCCGGTCCGCGATGCCGTGGTCAGCGGGCGCGTCGTCGATCTGCCGGTAACGGCGGGCGGCCATACCCGTTTCGTCCTGCAGGTCGGCGATGTACCGGGGCATCCCGCACTGGCGGGCAAGCGCCTGCAGATCACCTGGGGCGATCCATGGCCCGGAACCCGCACGCGCGTTGAGGGTGGGGGCCGTCATCAGGTCCGTGCGGGGGCGCAGTGGCGGTTGCCGTTGCGGCTGCGGGCGCCACGCTCGCGGATCAATCCTGGCGGCTTCGACGCGGAACGTCATGCCGTGCTGGCCGGCATTGCCGGTCACGGCACGGTGCGTGCAGCGGGCAGTGCGCGTGAACTGCAGGCGCCGGACGGGCTGCTGGCCTGGCGCGAGCGCAGCAGCGATGCGATTGCAATGCAGGTTCCCAGCCCCGCATCGCGCTTCATCCGCGCGCTCGCGCTGGGCGATACCCGATGGCTGTCCGACACCGATTGGAATCAGTTACGTGCGCTGGGGCTGACCCACCTGATCGCCATCTCGGGCTTCCACGTGGGCCTGGTGGGTGGCTGCGCGGCACTGCTGTGCAGCGCAGTGTGGTGGCTGTTGCCGTCGCTGGCCCGTCATTGGCCGCGTCCGCAGGCCGCTGCGTGTTCCGCCGCGCTGGCAGCGGCCGGCTATGCCCTGGTGGCCGGCGCGGAACTGCCGACCGTACGCACGGCGTTGATGATCGGGCTGATCGCCCTGGCACGCGGGGGGAGGCGACCTCCCGACGTGGTCCAGGCCGTGTCACTGGCGGCCCTGGTGCTGCTGTTGCCAGCACCACTGTCCGTGCTGTCGGCCGGCTTCTGGCTCAGCTTCGGTGGCGTGCTCTGGCTGCTGTGGTGCCTGCCGACGGCAAGCGCCGACAGTGTGGGGAGCCGCCTGCAGGCCTTCTTCGCGGCCCAGGGGGTGGCCAGTCTCGGCCTCCTGCCGCTGTGCGTGGCCCTGTTCGGAGGCGCCGCGCGCCTTGGGCCTCTGGTCAATCTGCCGGTCATCCCGTGGTGGAGCCTGCTGGTGGTGCCACTGGCACTGCTTGGCACCGCTCTGGATGCCCTGTACAGCGGGGCGGGACGATGGCCCTGGCGCGCAGCGTCCTGGCTGTTCGACCTCAGCTGGCAGGCCCTGCAGCCGCTGGCAGACCACCCGCAGGCGATGTGGTGGCTGGCCGAGGCTCCGGCGTGGACCGTGCCAGCGGCCTTGGCGGGCCTGTTCTGGTGGTTGCTGCCGCGCGGGGCCGGCGGCGTGCTGGCCGGCGCGCTGCTGTGCCTGCCGCTGTCATGGCCGTCACGTGACATACCGGCTGCCGGGGAGGTGCAGCTGCTGGTGCATGATGTCGGGCAGGGCACGGCGGTGCTGGTGCGCACGGCACGGCATGCATTGTGGTACGACGTCGGCCCTGCGATCGGTGGCGATGGCGACGAACGGGTCCTGCTGCCGGCCGTACGTGCGCTGGGTCAGGTGCCGCCCGGTCGCGTGGTGCTCAGTCATGACCATCTGGATCACACCGGCGCACTGCCGCGGCTGCGCAGGCAGCTGCCGCACCTGGAGCTGCTGGCACCCCCAGGCAGCAGCCTCGACGGTGCCGGCAGCTGCCATCGCGGCGTTCGCTGGCGATGGGACGGGGTGGACTTCGAGGTGCTGCATCCCGGGCCCGACGTGCCGACGGCCGGCAACGAGGACAGCTGCGTGCTGCGCATCGCCAGCGCACATGGCGTGATCCTGCTGGCCGGCGACATCGGCGCGGCGACCGAACGGCGCCTGGTGGAGCGGGCGCCCGGCGAGCTGCGCGCGGACGTGGTCCTGGTGCCGCATCATGGCAGCGGGGGCAGTTCGGATCCGGCCTGGGTGGCAGCGGTGGCTCCCCGGCTGGCCGTGGTCTCGGCCGGGCACCAGAACCGTTTTGGCCACCCGAAACGTGACGTGGTGCAGCGCTGGCGCGCCGTGGGCGCCGAAGTGCTGGCTACGGCCGAATCCGGCGCGATCCGCATATGGCTTGGCGCACAAGGCCTGCAGCTGCGTGAACAGCGCATCCACGCGGCCCGGTGGTGGGATGCCGCTGGGCGGGCGCGGTCGGCTGCTATCCTATCGCCGATCGAACAGGCGGCCGCTGGGCCGGAGGGTTGAAACGTGTGGGAACTGGTCAAGGCCGGTGGCTGGCCGATGGTGCCGCTGCTGCTGTTGGGCGTACTGGCTTTGGCAATCGTCCTGGAGCGCTTCTGGTCCCTGCGGCGCGCTGAAGTGCTGCCACCGGGGCTGGGCCAGGAAGTGCGCAACTGGGCTGCGCGCGGCAAGCTCGACCCTGCCCATCTGCAGACGCTGCGTGCCAACTCGCCACTGGGAGCGCTGCTGGCCGCCGCGCTGGAAGCACGCAATCGTCCGCGCGACCAGATCCGCGAGCGTATCGAGGACACCGGCCGCCACCTGGTACACCGCATGGAGCGGTTCCTCAACGCGCTCGGCACCATTGCCTCGGCCGGCCCGCTGCTGGGCCTGCTCGGCACGGTGATCGGCATGATCCAGATGTTCCTGGGCATCCTCGACCACGGCGTGGGCGATGTGAACCAGTTGGCCGGTGGCATCGGCAAGGCCCTGGTCTGCACGGCTACCGGCATGATCGTGGCGATTCCTGCGCTGATGTTCCATCGCTATTTCAAGGGCCGGATCCACGGCTACGTGGTGGAGATGGAACAGGAAGCCAGCGCGTTGCTGGATACGCTCGATGGTCGTCCCGGCGTGATGGCGCCCGCACCGGCATCGGCTGCACGTGCCGCTGCGCCCGCCCCGGCGAAGGCCTGATCGATGCGTATCGGCAACGACCGATCCCAGGATGAGCCGCATATCGATCTGGTACCGCTGATCGATGTCATCCTGGTGCTGATCATCTTCTTCGTGGTCACCACCACCTTCGATGCACGTTCGACGCTGCAGGTGCAGCTGCCCACCGCCAGCCAGCAGCACACCGACGAACCGCCGCGTTCGTTGAGCGTGCTGATCAACGCCGACGGCCGCTATTTCATCAATGACCAGGAAGTGCTGCGCAGCGATGTCGAGTCGGTCAAGCAGACCATTGCCGCTGTAGCGGGCAGTGATCGCGAACAGACCGTGCTGCTGCGTGCCGATGCGCGTACTCCCTACCAGGCCGTCGTGACCGCGCAGGATGCGCTCGGTCAGCTCGGTTTCCGCCGTATTGCAATCGCCACTGCGCCAGAGGTGCGTCCATGAGTTCCAAACACGCGCCGGTGTGGCCGATCTACAAACGCCTGCTGGGCTATACACGGGCCTATTGGGTGTTCATGGTGGCCGCGGTCATCGCGATGGTGGTCGAGGCACTGGCCGGCTATCACTTCACCAAGCTGATGGAGCCGCTGGTCAACCGGGGCTTCGTCAACCCGGAGCCGCGCATGGCGGTGATCCTGCCGCTGACCATCCTGGGCCTGTTCCTGATGCGCAGCCTGGCCACCTGGGTCAGCGACTACACGCTGGCCAAGACCGGGCGCAGCGTGGTCCGCGACCTGCGCGAGCAGGTTCTGCAGAAGTACCTGCACCTGCCGTCTTCGCACTTCGACAACGAGGCGACGCCGGTGATGGTCAGCCGCCTCAACTTCGACACCGAGCAGGTCACCCAGGCCAGCGCCGACGCACTGAAGACCGTGGTCGCCGACACCCTGACCATCATCGCCATGCTGGTGGTGATGCTGCAGATGAGCGTGAAGGTGACCCTGGCGATGCTGCTGGTGGTGCCGCTGATCGGCGGCATCGTGTCCTATGTCGGCAAGCGCTACCGCCGCATCAGCCGCGGCATCCAGGACGGCATGGGCACGATGGCGCAGACGGCGGAACAGTCGCTCGCCGCGCAGCAGGAAGTGAAGGTGCATGGCACGCAGGCGCATGAGATCGCCCGTTACTCGCGCCTGGCCAACCGCATGCTCGCGCTGAACATGAAAGTCGAAGTGACGCGTGCCGCCGCGTCCAGCGTGGTCCAGTTCCTCGCTGCGCTGGCCCTGGCGGTGATCGTCTGGGTGTCCACCCGCGAAGCACTGGCCGGCAAGCTCAATGCGGGCCAGTTCATGGGCCTGATGACCTCGATGATGGCGATCATCCCTTCGCTGCGGCGCCTGACCAGCGTGCAGACCTCGATCTCGCGTGGCGTCGCGGCGGCCGAGCGCCTGTTCGGCATCATCGACATGCCGGTCGAGCGCGACGACGGCACGCATGTCGTGCAGCGCGTACGCGGTGAACTGTCGTTCGAGCACGTGATGCTGCGTTATCGCGAAGACAGCGGCATCGCCCTGGATGACATCAGTTTCGTTGCCAGGCCCGGAACGGTCACCGCCATCGTTGGTCGTTCCGGCAGCGGCAAGACCAGCCTGATCCGGCTGGTGCCACGGTTCTACGAGCCCAATGGCGGCGTCATCCGGCTGGACGGCGTACCCCTGGATGACTATCCGCTGGCTGACCTGCGCCGGCAGGTGGCGATCGTCGGGCAGAAGGTCATGCTGTTCGACGACACCATCGCTGCCAACATCGCCTATGGCATGGATGCGACCGACGAGCAGATCCGTGCCGCGGCCGAAGCGGCCAATGCCTGGGAATTCATCGCACGCATGCCACAGCAGCTGCAGACGCCGGTGGGCGAGAACGGTGCGCTGCTGTCCGGTGGCCAGCGCCAGCGCCTGGCGATCGCCCGCGCGATCCTGCGTGATGCGCCGATCCTGATCCTGGATGAAGCCACCGCGGCGCTGGACAATGAATCCGAACGGCTGGTGCAGGACGCGCTGCAGCGACTGATGCCGGAGCGCACCACGCTGGTGATCGCCCACCGCCTGTCCACCATCGAACACGCCGACCAGGTGCTGGTGATGGATCACGGCCGCATCGTCGAACGTGGCACCCATCATGAGCTGCTTGCCATGGGTGGCCTGTACCAGCACCTGCACAGCATGCAGTTCCGCGAAAGGCAGGACTGATGGCAGGCAAGGGTACCCAGACCCCGCCGTACTGGTATGACGGCAGTTCGGTTCCATGGCCCATGCGCCTGCTGGCTCCGTTGTATGCCGGCGTCACCGCGCTGCGGCGACGCCTGTACCAGCGCGGTTGGCGCAAGCGCCACACGTTGCCGGTGCCGGTCATCGTGGTCGGCAACATCACCGCTGGCGGCACCGGCAAGACGCCGTTGACCATCGCCCTGGTCGAGCGGCTGCGCGCGGCCGGCTGGACGCCAGGCGTGGCGAGCCGTGGTTATGGCCGCGAGAACGCCGACAAGGCGCAGTGGGTAAAGGCCGATACGCCGGTTGCAACCGGCGGCGATGAGCCGGTGCTGATTGCTTGGAAGACCGGCGTGCCGGTGCGCGTCGATCGCGATCGGGTGGCGGCGGGCCGTGCGCTGATCGAGGCCGGTTGCGATGTGATCGTCTGCGACGACGGCCTGCAGCACTACCGGCTGGCGCGTGACATCGAAATCGAAGTGGTGGATGCGCAGCGCCGCTACGGCAACGGCCGGATGATCCCGGCCGGCCCGTTGCGCGAGCCGGTCAGCCGCGCTGCCGAGTGCGATTTCCGCGTGGTCAACCTGGGCCAGACGGATGAGGACGGCGCGGCGCAGGCCTGCGGATTCGGTCAATGGCCGATGGCCCTGCATATCGACACCGCACAGCCTCTCGCGGGTGGGCGTGCGCGCCCGCTGGGCTATTTCAAGGGCCAGCGCGTGCATGCCGTGGCGGGCATCGCCCATCCACAGCGCTTCTTCGACATGCTGCGCGCGCGTGGCATCGGCGTGGTGCCGCATGCCTTCGCCGATCACCATGCCTACCAGCCGCAGGAACTGTCCTTTGGCAGCCAGCTGCCGGTGTTGATGACCGAGAAGGACGCCGTGAAGTGCCGCGCGTTCGGCAATGACTGGCATTACGCCGTGCCGTTGCGCGCTGAACTGCCTGCCGCGTTCTGGGTGGCGCTGACCGATCGCCTGGACAAGCTGCGACCGAACTGAGGGGCCGGGCGACGCTTGCAATCAGGCGCCGCTGGCCACATTCCCGTTGTAACGAGCCTGCCGAGTACCGCCCGCATGACTGAATTCGTCGTTGCCATCCCCGCCCGCTATGCCGCCTCGCGGCTGCCGGGCAAGCCACTGCGCCTGCTCGGCGGCGAGCCGCTGGTGCTGCACGTGGCGCGCCGTGCGTTGTTGGCTGGCGCTCGCGAGGTATGGGTGGCCACCGACGATCAGCGGATCGCCGACGCACTGGCGGGCCTGGGCGAAGTGAAGGTGGCGATGACCGCCGCATCGCATGCATCCGGCACGGATCGCCTGGCCGAGTGCGCGCGCATCGCCGGCTGGGACGACGACACCGTGGTGGTGAACCTGCAGGGCGATGAGCCGTTCGCGCCGGCGGCCGGCATCCGCGCCGTGGCCGAGGCGCTGGTCGATGGCGCGGCGCCGATGTCGACCCTGGCTACGACGGTCGAGGACGCCGAGACCTTGTTCGATCCGAACGTGGTCAAGCTGGTGCGCAATGTGCGCAACGAGGCGCTGTACTTCAGCCGCGCCCCGATCGCCTGGCACCGGGACGGTTTCGCACGCAGCCGCGAGGCCCTGCCTGAAGGCCACCAGTGGCTTCGTCACATCGGCATCTACGGTTATCGCGCCGGCTTCCTGCAGCAGGTCGCGGCGATGCCGCCGGGCCGGCTGGAGCAGATCGAAGCGCTGGAGCAGCTGCGCGTGCTGGAAGCCGGCTTCCCGATCAGCGTCGCCATCTCGCCTGAAGCGTTTCCGCCTGGCATCGACACCCCGGAGGACCTGGAGCGGGCCGAGGCGGTGCTGCGGGCCATGACCCCGCAATGAAGCTGCTGGTCGTCTGCCTGGGCAACATCTGCCGCTCGCCGATGGCCGAGGGGGCATTGCGCGCGCGCCTGGAGGCATCCCCATTGGCCGGCCGTGTGCAGGTCGATTCGGCCGGCACCGGCGACTGGCACGTGGGCGAGCCGCCGGACCGGCGGGCGATCGCCTGCGCAGCCGGCCATGGCGTTGACATCAGCGGGCTGCGTGCCCGCCAGCTGCGCGCCGATGACTTCCAGCGCTTCGACTGGATTCTCTGCGCCGATGAGGCCAACCTGCGCGATGCCGGACGGTTGGCCACCGCGCAGGAGCGCCAGCGCCTGGCCCTGTACCTGCCATGGTCAGGCGGGCAGTGCGCGGCCGCCATTCCGGATCCGTACACCGGTGGCAGCGATCATTTCGAGCAGGTCTGGACCCTGGTTGACCAAGCGGCAGAACGTGCGGTGGCACGACTGTTGCATGACGTCGACTCCGGCATAATCAGGGCATGAACGCCCAGCCTGTCCCGGACCTGCCCGAGTTCGCCACCTGGCTCAATGCCACCCCCTGCACCCTGGCGGAACTGCGCGGCCGGCCGGTCGCGCTGCTGTTCGTCAACGCTGCCTCTGCCTGGAGCACACAACGCCTGGCCGAGTTCGGCCAATGGCTGTCGCGCCATCCGGGCAAGCTGCAGCCGCTGGTGCTGCAGGTGCCGCGCTTCGACTTCGAGCGCGACGCCGATGCCGCGTTGAAACTGCTGCGCCGCCAGGGCCTGACCGCCCCGGTACTGCTGGATGCGGATTGGGACGGCTGGCGCCGTTTCGGTGTCACCGCGTGGCCGACCCTGATCCTTCTCGACGCGCAGGGACGCGAGCGGCAGCGGCTGGTCGGGCAGGGCGCTGCCGGCGAGCTCGAGCGCGCGCTGAACGCACTGTGCGAGGGTGCACCCTCGGCCCCGCCGCGCGGTGGCAACGAGCTGCACCCCGAGCCGCGGCATGCGTTGCGCTTTCCGCTGGGCCTGGCGGTCAGCACCGAGCGCCTGTACATCGCTGATAGCGGCCATCACCGCATTCTCGAATGCAGCCACGGCGGCCGCGTGCTTCGTCAGTTCGGGCTGGGGACCGCGGATTTCATGGATGGCAATCTGGCCGAGGCCGCCTTCCACAGGCCGCAGGCACTGGTGCTCGAGCGCGACGCCCTGTACGTCGCCGACACCGGCAACCACGCCATCCGCCGGATCAACCTGTTGACCGGTCTGGTCGACACCCTGTGCGGCAATGGGCGCCCGGGCGCGCCGGTGGAAGGGCCTATCGCCCAGCCGCGGCAGGTGCCGCTGGATCATCCGGTCGGCCTCGCCATCGCCGACAACCAGCTGCATATCGCCATGGCGGGTGACAACCGGATCTGGAGCTACCACCTCGGCCAGCGCAGCCTGCAATGGCGCGCAGGCAGTGGCGCGATCGACGAGCGCGACGGCAGTGGGCATCTGGCTGCCTTCGCGCAACCCACCGCGCTTGCCGTAGTACAACAGGTCCTGTACGTGGCCGATGCGCTGGGGTCTTCGATCCGCGCGCTGCAGCTGCGTGGGGATCTGGTGCAGACGCTTCTCGGGCAGGGCACATGGCGCTTCGGTGAAGCCGACGGCCCGCGTGCCCACGCCAGCCTGCAGTTCCCGCAGGCTATTGCACTGAGTCCGGGCGCACCGCTGCTGTGGATTGCCGATACCGGCAACGGTCGCCTGCGCACGCTGCGCCTGGGCGGCGGCGAACTGACCACGCAACCGTTGCCACGGCGCCTGCATGGCCCGGCCGGCCTGGCCGTGGGCGCGGGCGCGGTGTGGATCGCCGAGACCGACGCGCACGCCGTGCTGCGTTTCGACCCTGACAGTGGTGTACTCAGCGAAGTACCGATCAGCGAATGACCGACGTTCCCGTCCCGGCCTTCGACGGCAAGGCCTTCGCGGCCCAACTCAGTACCGCCCCCGGGGTGTACCGCATGTACGCCGCCGACGACACCCTGCTGTACGTCGGCAAGGCACGCGCGCTTCGCAACCGCGTGGGCAGCTATTTCAATGGCAGCCCGAAGAACGCGCGGATCATGTCGATGATCTCGCAGATCACGCGGATGGATGTGACTGTCACGCGCTCGGAGGCCGAGGCGCTGCTGCTGGAAAACCAGCTGATCAAGTCGCTGGCACCGCGCTACAACGTCTCCCTGCGCGACGACAAGACCTACCCGCACGTGCTGCTGACCCGCGAGGAATGGCCGCGCATCGCCCTGCACCGGGGGCCGCGTGCGATCCCCGGCCGCTATTTCGGGCCGTATCCGGGTGTCACCGCGGTGCGCGAGACGCTGAACCTGATGCACAAGCTGTTCAAGCTGCGCAGCTGCGAGGACAGCGTGTTCCGCAACCGCTCACGGCCGTGCCTGCAGTACCAGATCGGCCGCTGCAGTGCCCCCTGCGTCGAGCTGGTACCGGCAGGCGAGTATGCCGAGTCGGTGCGCCGCGCGGCGCTGTTCCTGGAAGGCAAGAGCGATGAGCTGACCCGGGAACTGGGTGAGCAGATGCAGGCTGCCAGTGAAGCACTGGAGTTCGAGCAGGCCGCGCGCCTGCGTGATCTGATTTCGTCGCTGCGCAGCATGCAGACCCGCCAGTACGTCGATGGCCGCGCCGCCGACCTGGACGTGCTGGCCGTGGCCATGCAGGGATCGCAGGCCTGCGTGCTGCTGCTGGCATTCCGCGATGGGCGCAACCTGGGCACCCGCCCGTTCTTCCCCCGCACCAATGGCGAGGACAGCCCACAGGAAGTGCTGGCGGCGTTCGTCTCCCAGTACTACATCGAGTTCGAGCCACCGCGCGAGATCCTGCTGGATCGCGAGATTCCGGATGCCGATCTGCTGATGGCCGCGCTGTCTGCTTCGGCCGAGCGCAAGGTGCAGCTGAAGTGGAACGTGCGCGGCGAGCGCGCCGGTTATGTAGAGCTGGCCAGCCGCAACGCGCAGCTGACGCTGGCCACCGAGCTCAACAGCCGCAACGCGCAACACGTGCGCAGCGAAGCCCTGCGCGAGATGCTGGGCCTGGCCGAGCCGGTCAAGCGCGTGGAGTGCTTCGACATCAGCCACACGCTGGGTGAGGCGACCGTGGCGTCCTGCGTGGTTTTCGATGCGGCCGGTCCGGTGCGTGCCCAATATCGTCGCTACAACATCAGCGGCATCGAGCCGGGCGACGACTATGCCGCCATGCGTCAGGCCATCGACCGCCGCTTCCGCCGTGCCGTGGAAGAGCAGGGCGTACTGCCCGACGTGCTGCTGATCGACGGTGGCGCCGGCCAGCTGGCGCAGGCGCAGGCAGCGCTGGCCGACCTGGGCGTGGAGGGCGTATTGCTGGTGGGCGTGGCGAAGGGCGTGGAGCGCCGCGCCGGTCATGAGGCGCTGGTCATGCCCGACGGCCGCGAGCTGCGCCCCGGTGCCGCCAATCCCGCCCTGCAGTTCATCCAGCAGGTGCGCGACGAGGCGCACCGCTTCGCCATCACCGGTCACCGCGGCCGCCGGCAGAAGGCGCGCATGACCAGCAGGCTGGAAGACATCCCGGGCATCGGCCCGCGTCGTCGTGCCAGCCTGCTGAAGCATTTCGGTGGGCTGGTCGGCCTGAAGG
Source organism: Stenotrophomonas sp. 112478_Sma (assembly GCF_056479905.1). Classification (NCBI taxonomy): domain Bacteria; kingdom Pseudomonadati; phylum Pseudomonadota; class Gammaproteobacteria; order Lysobacterales; family Lysobacteraceae; genus Stenotrophomonas; species Stenotrophomonas sp. 112478_Sma. The sequence goes on from NZ_CM151072.1 coordinate 1,438,595, forward strand.
CGGCCGGTGAAGCGGAGATCGCCAAGGTGGAAGGCATCAATGATGCCCTCGCGGCCCGTATCTACGCTAACCTGCACGGGTTGGCCACGCCCGATGCGGCCGATTAGAGAGAGAAGCGCGCAAGCATGAAGTTGACCCTGCCCACCTGGCTGACGCTGTTGCGGATCGTGATGATCCCGGTGCTGGTGCTGGTGTTCTACCTGCCCTACACCTGGACCAACTTCGCTTCGGCGGCGATCTTCGGCTTGGCCGCGATCACCGATTGGCTCGATGGCTGGATCGCCCGCCGCTATCAGCTGGAATCGGCGTTCGGCGCCTTTCTCGACCCGGTGGCGGACAAGTTGATGGTGGCGGTGGCGCTGTTCCTGATCGTGCAGGGGCATCCGACGCCGTGGATGGCGTTCTGGGCCGCCGTCATCGTTGGCCGCGAAATCGCGGTCTCGGCATTGCGCGAATGGATGGCCGAGCTTGGCCAGCGTGCCAAGGTGCGGGTGGCGATGATCGGCAAGGTGAAGACAACGGCGCAGATGGTCGCGCTGCTGTGCCTGCTGTACTCGGTCGCGCCCAGCGTGGCGGTCGAGGACATCTGGATGGGCTGGCCGATCTTCCACATCGGTGACTGGACGCTGGCCATCGCGGCAGTGCTGACGCTGTGGTCCGGCCTGCAGTATCTGCACGCGGCCTGGCCGAGCCTGCGCGAGGACGAGCGTGCCGCACGCGAGCGCTCACGACAGAAGAAGCTGGGCAGCGGTTGATCGGCGGCACACCGGATGCCCGTCAGGTTGCGAAGCGCGCTGGTTGCTGGATGCGCGCGGTTGAAAAAAGGCCTTGACGCCCCTTCCAGAATGGGTAGAATTTCGCCTCCCAAGCGGGAATAGCTCAGTTGGTAGAGCGCAACCTTGCCAAGGTTGAGGTCGCGAGTTCGAGTCTCGTTTCCCGCTCCAGATTCTGAAAGAGAGGCCTCTGGCCTCTCTTTTTTTATGTTGTGCCGGCCCTGGATTGCCGGGCTTTCCGCTCATCCGAACCTGAACGGAAAACGGGAATCGCCGAGGAGATTTCTGTTGACGCATTGCTGCAATCTCGACACAATAGCGCTCCTTCGACGCAGGTCGAACGGAATCTGCGGGAATAGCTCAGTTGGTAGAGCGCAACCTTGCCAAGGTTGAGGTCGCGAGTTCGAGTCTCGTTTCCCGCTCCAGATTCAAAAAAGAACGCTCCCGCAAGGGGGCGTTTTTCGTTTCCGGTCAGGCCGGACCCTCCTGCCCGCCATTGCGGACCGGGCCGAATGGATATCATCCGCTGTAGTCGTCGGGGTGACGCAGGGAGCGGGGCAAGGGCTGGCAGATGGAGGCTGTGCACGAAACGAGGCAGGACGGTGGGCAGACCGCCTACCGGGCGTACCGTGATCGGATGCTGGAGGGTTGCCGGGGACGATCCGCGGGTGCGTTCCACGACGACATCGACGATGAGCAGACGGATGACCGGCCCGAAGCACCGCGCAACCGCATCCGTGGCTTCCGGATCGCAGTGGCCGAGGCGCTGCGCGGGCAAGACCCGACTGTGGTCACCGAGGAAGACATGGCGCGCCGTGCGCTGGGCATTCCGGCGGACATCGCGCTGCATCCTGGCAAGGGCCGCGGGTGGCCGCTTCTGGTGCAGGTGTTCATGCCGTTCCCGTGGGTGCTCAGGTACGTGCGACACGCGCTGTCGCGGATCCGGACGTTCGAGGGCCGCCAGTACGTGTACTGCCAGTTCCACGCACGGCTGTTCCTGCATGCGGAAGCACGCATGTACAGCCGCAGCCTGGACATCGCCCTGCGCCGCTTCGAAGCCACGTCGTGGGAAGAACTGCGGGCGCTGCAGCTGCGGGATGCCGGCTGGCTCATCGCTGCCCATCGCCTGGGCCTCCGTCGGCTGACGGACCTCGACCGGTGTGCTGGACGGTCTGAAGCGCCTGGATGGTTTGCGCGGTGGATGGTGGATGAAGGCATCATCCAGCACAAGGAAGAGCTGCAGTGGCTGCAGTCCGCGCACAGGGCATGGAGCGTCGGCTGGCGGCCGCGGCGAACGCAGCGCGAGCCGGTGCGTTCCGTTGTGCGCCAACTGATGCGCGCGGGCGTTGCGCGGCCGCACCTGGCGCGGCTTCATGATGTCGACCTGGAAGAATCTGATGCGGCGCGTCTGGCCGCGAATCTGACACTGCTGGCCGATGCCGGCATTGCGCCGGTGCACGAGGTATTCGATTCTGCACGTGATCTGTTATGGCGCACGCCGACGAAGACGTGGGCCTGGGTGGTGGGTGCAGCCGGTGCATGCACACCTGCGGATATCCACACGCTGCGCGGCTACCTGGGGTTTCATGCTCCACCGCCTGACTGGATCGCCCATCATCTGATCGCGTGTGGTACAGGCCTCGATGCACTTGCCACTTGCTGTCGGTTGCTGGGCGAGCTGAGCGATGATGCCCCGGCCGAAGATGTGGAGGCCGCCATCGATCTTCTGCTGGCAGCACCTCATTGCCTCGACTTCACGCAGTTGGGGGCCTGCAGCCAGTATCTGCGACGGCCCGATCGGCTGGATCGATTCCTGCAGGTGCTGGTTCGCCATGATCTCGGTGCAGCGGGCCACGTTGTTGCGTTCCAGGCCTGCTATCGCGTCGGTGACGCCGATCGCCTGGACGCGTGGTTGACCCTCATTGCGGGGCGCACAGCGGGCATGGACGTCGATGTCCTGGTCGAATGGGTGGGTCGAATGCTTGCACAGGGGAGCCTGGACGCATTCCAGTACCTGCATTCGGCCATTGCGCCTGCTGATTTTGCAGAGCTGCGGAAGCTGGAAGTGCTGGCGTCCCTCGGTCCGGGACTGCTGCGTTACCTGGTTGAAGACAAAGGCCTGGATTCGGTAAAAGCGCTGCGCGACTGGTACTTCGCTACCCGGGGCCTGCACGGGGTGACCTGGTGGAGCGGCAGCGATCCCGAACTGTGTCGGCTGCTGGCGGATGACGCCTTCCAGCGCCACAACTTCGGCTTCATGATGCAGAACCATCGATGCGTCCTGGAGGTGGTCGAACGACGGGCGCACCAGGTGGTTCCGCGCCCGCAGAGAACCGTCGATGCAGATGCCATGGCGCGCTACTACGATGAGCTGGCCAAGCGGCGTCGCGAAGAGATGGCGCGCCTCCTGCCGCAGTTGCCCGCGATGCTGGAGGGAACCGGCGGACTTCTGCTCGCATCGGTCCTTCGCGCAGGCGGAACGTCGATGACAGCACTGCAGGACAGGCTGGCCCGGTTACAGCCCGCGGTCGAGCAGTTGCTGGCCGGGCAGGGAGCAACGTCAGCCGAGCTGGACGAGGTGGATGCGGAGCTCATTTCGATGGTCTACCGCACGTCCGTCGATGTCGTTCGTGGAAGTTGGGCGGCGGCACGCGGATTCCAGTCGCACCTGGATGGATGGAGGCTGGAGCCGTTCCATCCGATGGCCTGGCAACGCTCGATCAGAAAACGCACAGGCGTGCTGGAGCGCAGCAGCCTGCTGGCACTGAAACGCGCCAGCGAACACGCGACGCGGTTCCAGCACGGCCCGGATGAGGGGCCGCGAACGTTCCGTGACCTGCGATCGAAGCGGTTGCTGGATCCCGCGCGGGATCCTTGGTCGGTCTCCGCCCATCTCGGCCTGCTGCTGGCTGCCGCAGGCAATGATCCGGAGATCCTCCAGTGGCGGCGCAGCACCTTCAGCGAGGTCGCCAGCATGCCGGAGGACGGTGCGCAGACCAGCGCGTACCTGGAGCAGCTGGATCGGTTGTTCAACAGCGCATTGCCGGATGCCCTCGACGAACATGCTCAGCGTTTTCTGCATAGCCTCGCTCCCGATGACGCCGGGCAGCTGCTGCAGCGGCTGCTGCCGCCGTCGCCGTCCGCTGACAGCACGGTACCGGTCATGTCACTGGATCAGGCCTTCGCGCAGATGCGCAAGAACGTTCTGGATGTGTGCGTGCGCTGGGTGAAGCGCGAGAAGGGCAGGTATGGCCGCCCGGACCCTTCCGGATCGTGCACGCATCTGCAGGCGACGTTGACCAAGCACCCGGCGGCGTACTTCGCCAAGCATGCCGCCAATCTATGCTCACGCGATCGCGTTGCGATGTGGCAGGAGGCGCGCCACGCCCACCTGGTCGTATTCGATCCGAGGCAGCGACGATTGGCGGGCATGGCCATGGTGAACATCGAGGTCGTGCCGTCCCTGCACGCTTCCGGGAGCTGCCTCATCATCCGCGCGATCAATCCCATGGAAGACATGCTTGCGACGCATTGTCTCCGGTCCATCGTGGAGTCCTTCCTGGACATCGCCATCCAGATCGCAGAACGCAACGACCTGGTTGCGGTACTGATGCCCTGGCACAACGGGGCCCATCTGTTGTCGAACCTTCCCGGGATCGAGAAGTACCTCGAGAAGCAGTACCTGCAGAAGGCCCAGGCGGCATCTGCCGACCGGTCTGGCGAACTGATGGCCAACGACGACCTGCGCCGCCGGCCCCGCAAGGTGAAGGCCAGATTCTCGGCATTCGAGCAGGGAATGGAGATCGTCGGAACGCTGTATGCGATCTGGCAGCGGGCCCCGGTGGACCAAGCCGCGCGTCGCACGCCATCGGAAGACTGTTGACGGCGTGAAGGAACTTCGACACAATAGCGCTCCTTCGACGCAGGTCGAAGAATCTGCGGGAATAGCTCAGTTGGTAGAGCGCAACCTTGCCAAGGTTGAGGTCGCGAGTTCGAGTCTCGTTTCCCGCTCCAGATTCTACAGGGCCCCGGTTGGGGCCTTGTTTTTCTCCCGCCCTTGGCAAGGCGGGGCCCGTTGAGCCACAAGGCTTTTCGCGCAGTCAGAAAAGTGAAATCAGGTGTGAAATCGCTGGTGTGAGTTCCGGGCTTCCGGTATCATGACGGCCTATGCGGGAATAGCTCAGTTGGTAGAGCGCAACCTTGCCAAGGTTGAGGTCGCGAGTTCGAGTCTCGTTTCCCGCTCCATGTTCCGACAGGCCCCATCGCGGGGTTTTGTCATGTCAGGGGCTCCATTCCTGGCGCGCAGTACGTTGGCCTCATGGCAGAGTGGCTATGCACCGGATTGCAAATCCGTTTACAGCGGTTCGATTCCGCTTGAGGCCTCCAAATAAACCCCTGATTTATCAGGGGTTTTTCTTTTTCTGGCGTTTGGCGGCGCTAGCCAAAATCCCCTGATTCGGCCCTGAAATCATCGGTCTGCCATCCGTTTCCGGGTGGCAAACTCGCGTTAACATGTGCCGAGTGCGTTTACGTGAGTTGGAGCAGGGATGGCAACCAAGCGACGCCGGGGCGACTCCTGGCAGTACACGATCAAGCGGGCGGGGCTGCTGCCCCAGCCGGTCTACCTGAGCTTTTCCTCGGAGGCGGAGGGCGACGAGTACGTGCGCCGCCTCGAGGCGCTGCTCGACCGTGGAGTGGTGCCGGAGGAGCTGGCCAACACCAAGGCCGCCGCGAAGGATCTACGCAGCCAGGTCAGCGAGTATCGGAGCGCTCAGCACATCTCTGTCGATGACGAGCAGCTGCTGCCCGTCCTGCTCTCTCGACTGCCAATCGGAATTACCCTGCCGCAGCTGACGTTTACGTGGGCGACCGAGTGGGTCACGACCATGAAGCGTGAGCAGAACCTCGCGCCTTCGACCATCCGGCACTACGTGGGGGCCTTGTCGCGGGCTCTGGACTGGCTGGCTGCGCATGGCGCGCTGCCAATGAATCCACTGCGGCTTCTGCCCCGGGGCTATTCGACGTACACGGCTGACGACAAGGTAGCTGTGAAGCGTATCGACGGGGAAGCGAAAGCTGACCAGGAGCGTGATCGCCGTCTGGAGCCTGGTGAGGAAGAACGCATCCGCGAGATCCTGGCCGGCGCAAAGCCGCCGGGGCGTCAGCGGCCGCTCGATCTGCCACAGCGCGAGGCGTTGATAATGATGTTCGACATGGCGCTGGAAACCGCCATGCGCATGCGCGAGATCTACACGCTGGAGCGCAGCCAGCTCGACGTGGCGCAGCGTACGATCTTCCTGGACAAGACCAAGAACGGGAGCAAGCGTCAGGTACCCATGACATCAGTTCTGCTGGCGAAGCTTGCCGTGTACGGGGGTGACTACGAAGGGCGGCTTTTCCCGTTCTGGACCGGAGAGCGTAGCCCTCTGGCCCTGCGGCGCGTATCGAGCAAGCTGTCGCGCCAGTTCGAACGCATCTTCGTCTCGGCGGGGTGCGCGGATCTCGGCTTCCACGATCTGCGCCACGAAGCGACGAGCCGACTGTACGAAAGGACCTCGCTGACGGACATTCAGATTGCGAAAATCACCGGGCATCGCGATCCGCGGCAATTAAAGCGGTACGCCAATCTTCGCGCTTCCGATCTGGCCGATCAGCTTTGGTGATCGGCCTGTTCGTAGGCGCGGAGGTCGGGGAGCTTTGTGCGACGCGACTTGCTTGCACGTCTTGGCGACCCTGACTCAGGCGTGTTGGCGGCAAGTCGGTTGCCGATCATCGACTTCTTTCGTTCGGCGGCCTGCCTGCGCCCTTCCGAGCGTAGGAACTCGATCAGGTCCTCGCGCAGCATGACCGTGTGCTTCTGATTTAGGCGAACGGCCGGCACCTCGCCCTTATCGACCAGTTCTTTCATTGCTTCTAGCCCGATGCGGAGGATTCTTGCGGCCGCTTCTAGACTTACCGTCTGCTCTTCGCTCTCGTAGCGTTGGGGTGCAAGGTTATTCATGCGCCCCCCCTGCCAAGCGAATATCAGGGGTGGCAGAATTCACCTTCCATAGGCAGCAGGGGGCCATATGCCGAGCAATCAATGGGCGATAGATATAAAGCAAACCATCATTCAAGCCGTTCCAAAGGTAGATGCTGCTAGCATCGATCCTGCTTGGGCACAGTTCTGGGCGAGCCTCGTTGGCCTCGTGATTGCAATCGGTGTGCCTTTGACTCTCAACCTGATGGACAGGGCGGAGCGAGTCAAAGAGAAGAAGGCGAAGGCGAACACGCATGCTATCGGTGTGCTCACTGATCTTGTAATGCTGAGAGCTGCGGTTGCTACAGCGAGAAACTCGTGCGGAAAGAGCATCGCCGAAGTGCTTAGATGGGGAAAGATCATTACGAATCTCTCGCCCCAATTGAAGGCCGTCCTGCCCTACCTTCACGAATTTGGTGGTGCATCTCAGTCGATGCAGCAGGCTTTTGCATGCATCAAGCGCATGGAACAGGTTGTGTTCATCGCTGAGAATGAGGAGAAGGATGGGGGCGTAATGAAGGACAGTACGCGACAAGGATTGTTTAGAATTCTGGAGCAGTGTGATGATCATTTGAAGCTCGCGGGTGAGGCAGTCGACAAGATGCTGAAGGGAGAGACGCGCAAAAGGTTCTGGCGACGCTGACAGCCAAGACGTGAGCTACAAGCGGCGATTCTTGCTGGAGCTTTTGGCTTCCATTTCGACGTTAGTTGCCCGCAGACGAACATTTGCTTCCAAGATGGCGCGGAGAGGTGGCGGGCTCACGCTGTTGCCAACCATGGCAACCGCGCGGCTATTGCTGACCTGCCGGCCATCCTGCGTGCGATCGATGATGTAGTTGGCGGGGAAGCCTTGAGCGCGGAACAGCTCGTGCGGCTTGAGCATGCGCAATCCGATATCCACGATCACATACGGAACGCCGCTCAGATGTACCGTGACCAGCGCCAGCCGGTCCTTCGTGGTGATGGTCGCCAGCGGCTCGTCCAGTTCGCCATGCTGTCCGCCCGTGCCGTAGTAGCGCATCAAGAAGGCTGCAACGCGCAGCGCGCCGGCTTCCTGCTCAGGGCTCAGGACGCACTCGATCAACCCATGGTGGGTTGCACCTGCGCAAATGGTGCTGAGCGGATCGGCCGTTGTTTGGCCGTCCAGGTTCCTGCGCAGCGTAACCAGGTGCGCGGTCGTGAGGCGCTGGTGGCTCCCGTTGGCGCAGATGGTCGGCAAGGGCTCATCGGCGGCACTGCCGGCGCCTTGGTAGAACCCGCCGTTGGCCTGTTCCAGAAACGCCGCCACGACCCCCATGGCATGGGCGGCACCGGCCGGCCGGGCCGCGCCAGCGCCGCTGGTGATGGTCGGCATCGGCTGGCCGGCGTCCGCGCCATCACTGCTGCCCCGGAACTTCACTAAGCTTGCAGCGGCCAGCGCGTGCTTGGTGCCTCCCGCGACCACAGTGCCTAACGGCTTATCGATGTTGAGACTGCGAGGTGCCTGACCGATCCTCTCGCCGTACCCGGACTGCACAAGCACAGGTGCCACAACGGCGTGGGAACCGCCGCGCGGCCAGGCGGTGATGGTGCCCAGCGGCTCACTTCCGGTAGCGACGCCGTTGGCGGATGCGTTCGCGCACTGCACGATGGTGGGCGACACGATCATCATCTCGCCACGGTTGGCTGCAGTGATGGTCGGCATCGGTTCACCGATTCCGTGCGGCCTACATTCCCCGCCGTGGGTGGCGTGGACGATGAACGGCTCAGTGGCATCCAGCACGAAGCGCTTGATGCCTCGGGCGATGCGCGCCTGGGTCGCATGCGCGAGCGGCTTCTTGCGGCCAAAGATGCTTGGGCACGGAATGGACCAGTCGATGCTGGATGCTGCGGACACGTGCGGCCGTGCGCGGTCAGGCCCATGGCTAGGTTCGGGCCAAACGATAGCCTCCCCGTCGCACCGGGCGATCATGTAGAGCCGCTCCCGCGTGGTTCCCGCACCGAAGTCGCAGGCTCGCAGCACGCGCCACTCCACCTGGTACCCGAGCGCCCGCAGCACAGCGACGAAGCGGCGCCAGGTGCTGCCCTCGCGCTTTTTGTCTGGGATCAGGAACTGCTGGTCCAGCGGAACGCGCTCGCCGACAGCGGCGACCATGCCGTCCAGCTTGATCACGCGGCCGGTTGCCTTGTCGCGCTTGGCGATCAGCGGGCCCCACTTCAGGATCTGCTTGACGTTCTCCAGCGTGATGATGCGCGGACGCACGGTGCCGGCCCAGCGGGGCACAACCCACGAAAGCGAGCGGGTTGCTCGGCTGCGCGGCTGACCGCCCTTGGCCTGGCTGAAGTGCGTGCAGTCCGGGCTGGCATGTAGTGCGCCCACAGGGCGACCGCCGCACTCGACGCGCGGGTCTGCTTCCCACACGTCCTGGCACAGGTGGCGAGTAAAGGGGTGATTGGCGGAGTGCAGTCCCACAGCCCAAGGGTTGTGGTTGATCGCAATGTCGACCGCCCGAGCCAGCGCTGTCTCCATCGCATGGCTTGCGCCGCCTCCTCCTGCGAACAGATCAACAACGATCTCGTCCGAGCGCAGCCATGATTTGAGGTCGTGCAACGGGAAACCGAAACCGCCGGAGCCGTCAGCCATGTGCAGTCTCCTTCGACGCCATTGCAGCGATCGCCAGAGGTCGCACGAACCACGCGGCGAGACCGTCTTCCGTCTCCCCCAGCCACGCCAGACGCCAGTCCTCTCCAGGTGCTTCAGGATTCCAGTCGCGCAGTTCCTGTGCGGCGTTGTAAGCGCCCGATCCGGTGCCCTCTTCGGAAAACTCGCCCTCGACCACGGCCAGGTCGAAGCCCTGAGCGAGGAAAAGAGGGCGCAGCGATACCTCGCGACCGTCAGCCCACATGGGCACGTCCGGGTGGCACGGGATCTCGCCGTCAGAGTTGCGCGCCGGGAGGCGACTGGGGTGGTACAGGCCGCGCCACGGGTCTGCCGGATCGACCACGGTGTGTTTCTGCTTCCTGACCAGCTCCAGCAATACAGTCGCCTGCGCCAGCCGGGCACGGGTGGTATCGCAGAGGGGCGTGTCGCCGTCCAGCAGGCTGCTACGCAGCGTCGAGACATACGCGGCTACGGGTGCTTCGAACACGCGCAGATCCTGCTGCCGGGGAAGGCGATGATGCAGGTCACGCAACGCGGTCTGCGCCTGCGCGACCGTGATGGCCTTCGCCTGGTTCGGCAGCCATACGGCCTCGACCGCAATCGCGGTGATCGTGTCGAATGCGTCGCGCAGAACGGGGCAGTTCGTGGGAAGAAGCGTGAGATTCGCGGTCATCGGCGGGCCTGCTTGAATTGGGTGTCGGTGTTGACGAACGCGCCTGCGAGCGGCGCTACCTGGGACGTCTGCTCGGCGCCAGCGCAGCGAAGTGGGAAGGGCGCGGCATGGCGATAGCGCCGGTTCGGGTCGGAGGCGAACCGGCCGGCGTCGATGCGAATCACCTGGTACTCAGGGAAAGCCTCATCCGGAAGCACTTCGCGTGCTTCCTCGATCAGCGCGACAAAGCGCGCCTGCCACTCGACCGGCATCGATTGCAGGGTGCGACGCGGCACCACGTGATAGGCGGCGCGGCTGAGGCCGAAGGCGCGCCAGACGGGCCCATCGGAATAGGTACTGCCGGGCCTGCCGGGTTCGGTGGCGGTCGCGGCGTGGGATTCGCTGCTCATGCGTGCCTCAGTCGTGGTCATGGACTGCCATGCGCTCTGCATAGCTCCCGTGGTTGGCGGTGTGCCGGCTCATCAGCGGGCGAAGTGGGGTGTTCCCGAGCACCTCAATGTGCCCGCCCGCCGCGAGGAAAGCCTCCAGGTCGTCGGCGAGCTGCTGCCGGTCCAGTTCCCTGTGACGAATCGTGGTCGCCGCGTCACTGACGCCGGTGAGCGGACCTACCACGCAAGTCGGTCGCTCCCGCCCGGGTGCCGCGCGCAGCGGCGCGATCGCATGTTGCGTGTGGCTGGAGAGGCGCCAGATTCCGCGCACGCCCGAGCGGTGACAGATGGCCTGGCCGCCGCGCGCCAACCCCTTCAACGTGTAGCCGATAGCCTGGTGCGTGCTGTTGATGCGACCAGCGGTCTTGATCTGTTCGACCGTAGCGCCTTGCGGGAACATGGACAGGACCTTGCGCACTTCGGCGGCCCGGCCGATCTGTTGCGGGCGGGCGCTCATGCGCGGGCCTCCGCTAGCATTTCGCGCATTGCCCAGCCGTGGTGCAGGACACGCGATGAGTGGTGAGCAACGGCATCCGGATTGTTGGTCAGGACGAGCGTGTCCTCCAGTGGATACGCGGTGTGGCCGTCCCAGTCGTCCAGTACCTCACGCAGGCCAAAGTGCGTGCGCAGTTCCTGTGCGTTGGGGGTCTTGCCGCAGCGTTGCGGCCCATAGATGACAACAGAGCGGTTCATGCTGCGATTCCTCGCGTGCGGCGCGTAGCGCGGTTGTTGGGGGAGATCGAACGGACACGCACGCCTTGGCGGTCGAGCCAGCGGTGCGCGGCCTGGGCGGCAAGTCGGTTGAGCGAAAACGAGACGCCGCCGAGGGTGAGCGAGTGTTGCGATACCCCCACGCTCCGGCTGGCGCTGGCGGCGACCTTCAGGAGCGACTCGCGCGGCGCGGCGGTGTAGAGGCCGGCCCATAGCCAGCCCTGGCAGACCATCAATACGAGTGACTCGCCCTGATGGCCGGTGGCGAATTGCTGCTCCACTGGCAGAGTGGGCTGCACGCTCATGCCGTCATTGCCAGGTCGCGGGCCTTGGCGATCTCCGCCTCGGCGGCGGCGATGCCGGTGGCGGTCAAGGTCGCCTTGCGCGGCAGCCGCGGGTCGTCGTACCTGATCAGCACGCGCTCATCCAGCCAGTTCATGACGCGGCGCGTGAACAGCTTCTCGGGGCGGTTGCGGGGCGCGAATCCGTTGGCGGTGCGGTGGAGGGTGAGGTCGGAAGCGCCATGCGCTGCGAGCAACGCGGCTTTTTCCTTCGGCTTGAGTGGAGCGGACATGGCTTGTTCTCCTGGTCAGGCAGCGATGGGCGAGTAAGGGGAGTCGGCGGCGATCTCGGCAAGGACCTCGCCGCGATGGCGGGCGAGCAGGGAGATCGGGATGCGCAGGTGTGCCAGGCTTGCATCCGTCCAGCGCAGTTCTGCCAGCGCGGCCTTTTCCATCGGTACCGGGCGGGTGGCGAAGCCACACCGATGGCATTCGATGTGCAGCAGCGGCGGGCAGGGGGCGCCCAGGCGATGGCCGGTAGGGGCGCCCTCGGTCACCACGACGTGAGGTCGATGGCCGGGACCACACAGCGGCACGGAATCGGGGAGCGGGCGAGAGGTCTGGCGCATGGTCAGCCCCTCACCGAGGTGCTGATCGCCCAGCGTGCCTTGGCCGCATCACGGTCGACATGCGCCTGGTGGATCTCCGCGATGCGCAGCGGCACCACAATCGCAGCTGCCAGCGCCACTGCAGCCCATGCGAGGCGTAGGCGGCGGCTCATGCCGCACCCCCGCTGATTTCTCGCTTCATCGCCCGCGTGCTTCGGACTGGATGCGCTTTATCCAGAAGTTCGGCGCAGTCGGCGCATGCGTACTGCGCCCCGCCGCCGCCGTCAATGTCGATTCCAAGCACCCAGCCCTCGCGCCCTGCGAGGTCGTCGCATTCGTCCGTGCTTGCAGCGGCAGGACTGTTTTCGTCGCAGTTGAAGCACCACAGGTGATGGTCCTTAGCCGTCAGCTCGCTCATGCCCGCACCTCGGCCGACATGTCGCGCGAGCAGGCCTCCAGGCGCAGGCTGGCGACGCTCATGCGCCGGGAGCGGCGCAGCTGGTTGCGGTTGTGTTCGCCCTTGCTGCGGACCCACAGGGTTCGGGCGGTGCTGTGATCGCGTGCTGCCACGGCCCGCAGGGCCTTCACGGCCAACAGCGGCAGCAGGCAGGGGCTTGGATCGGCGTAGCGATGAGACATGGCGCGCTCCTGTTCGAAGGAGGACGCCGGCGGGTCACTGGCCAAAGGGGCGGCTACTGCCGGCCGGGGAGGGGCGGCAGGGTGGCGACCCGCCGGTCGCCCGCCGGTCGTTGGCCGGCGAGGTAATTTATCCCACAGCTAAATTTCCATTGCAATAGCTGTGAGCTAAATTTTCGTCAGGGGCTGAAAAAGTGAGGGGCACGCCTGATAATTCCCAGGCATACAGGGGCCAGGGAGGCTGCGACGTTGAACAGGTTGGTGGTGCTAGGGGTTGCGCTTGCAGTTTCACCGTGGGCTTCGGCACAGGTGTTCAAGTGCAAGGGGGCAGCCGGGGAGACGGTCTACTCGCAATCCCCATGTTCCGCAGGCGCAGCGCCGATGAAGCTGCGCTCCAATCGAGCTTCTACAGAGAGTGCGGGTGAGGCTGCCAATCGAGCAGCGGTGTATCAGACGACAGAACTTGCAGATGCTGGCATCTCCGAACGGAACTGCTTGTTCTCGGAGCACAGTCGGATTTACGGCCCGGTCAACACCCGGGGGCAGGATGTGTCACGTCAGATTGCTGCGCTAAACCATGAACTGGCCACTGCAAGGAACAACCTTGCCGGCGCCACTTACGCGTCGGGGATAAGGTCTCAGATTGCTAGCCTGCAGCAGGCCCACACAGCCGACAGGATCTCTGCAGATAGCCAGATGGCCGAGGCCAGGAAGCGATGTGCTGACGCTCGTATTGAGCGAGAAAGAGCCACGCGGGAAAAATACTCAGGCGCTGGCACGCCATAGATGTGGGCGCGTTACGCGCCCACTTGCTTCGATTCAGGGTCACGCGTCCTGGATGGAAACATCTCGGATGAAGCCAGCTTCATCCAAAGGAACTCCGTCCATGCAGCACTCCCTCGCGGCTTCCATCTCCCGATGCAGACGCACCAGCGCGTCGTTTTCAAGGCAATCGACGCCTGGCGTGTTGAATGTTGCCTGGTCGATCAAGCAGCCCAAGTTGTAGTGATCGCGGAGCCAGCGGATTCGCCGGAGAATGCTGTCTCGCGTTACGTTATCGATGGTTGATGGCCTAGGTGCTTCCACCAAGCGGAGCTTGGGCTTTTGCCCGTCACGCCTTGCGACGCGTTGTGCGATCACCTGAGCCAGTGCTTCGAGCGTCCCGGCGGCCGGGGGTTCCTTCTTCTGCTTCTCCATCCTTCTCCCTGAGCCTCTGTGCAAGCGCCTTACTGAAGTCAATCAGGTTGTCGGGAGTTACCGTTGCCTCGCCCCGCTGGTAAAGGTACTCATAGGCATATGCCAGAGGCGTACCATCTTCTTCATTGCTGAAGTCATCAATCCCGAGGTTGGCGAACGTGAGCCTCACGAGCCTGATCGCGGAGGCAATGATCTCAGGGTCGATTCGCAGATCCTGAGAACCAGCAGCGGCCCCTGCGCCAGCGTCGTCGTCCGGCCTCGGCTGGTCCAGCCAGCCATGGGATAGCCCGGCCGCACGTTCGATCTTACGCGCTACGTCATCCCCCATCTTCTTGCCGCTCAATAGCTGGTTTAGATAGGACGGCGCCATGTCCAGATGGATGGCGATCGCTTTCTGCGTCCCCAGCTGCGATTTGAGCGTGGCCACCAGGGCCTGGAGGTTGAGGTGTCTGGCGGTGATGGCATCCATGCGCCAAGCGTAGCTAGTAGCTAAACAAGGAAGTTGCGCTGAGCGCTTGACAACGAGGTTTAGCTCCGGGCTAAATACTGGCCCTATGGACCTACTCACCTTCATTTCGGACCCCGAACGTAAGCGGCGCCTCGCTGCCTTGACCGGCAGTTCTGAGGGATACCTGTGGCAGTGCGCGACCGGATGGAGGAACAAGAAGCCCAGCCCGGTCTTGGCGCGAAAGATTCAGTTGGCATCGGTCGAGATCGGTGTCGCGCTGGGTTGCGAGCCGTTGGCGCTCGCCGCAATCCGTCCCGACATTTGGCCGGCTGAAACTGCATGACCGCCTCGGCAGACATGAGCCAGGTTTGCGGGCGCAAACAGCACCGCTACCACTCCGCCGACGCCTGCTGCGGCGTCATAGGTACGGACAGCGGTGAAGCGCATGCGCTGCGGGAAGCTGATGATCTCTGCCATGCGGTCAATGTTGTCCCCGCCACAGTTAGCTTTTCCACGATGATCGATGGCGCATTTCAGGGGGCCGCATGACGTGCCGTCGCTCTGACCTCTACTGGCGGGACGCGCTGCACAACGCAGTGACCCGTGCTCCTGGGGGGCTGCAGGACGCGGCCGCGCACATTAGCAAGCGCCGTGGCAAGTCGATCTCGGCGGAAACGCTGAGAAAGAAGCTCAGGGGCGTCGATGGCGAGTCCGTTTCGATGGAGATGGCCGAGATCCTGACGGACTACCTGCAGCTATTCGTCGGTACGCAGGAGATTGCAACTGACTGGGTCTGCTCCCTTGCTGCCCAGTACGACCTGATGGTCGATTACGTACCGCCGCCGCCGCAGGGGGGTGGCCTGACGAGCTGGCCGCGATCCAGGCGAAGCTGCTGGAACTGCACAAGCTGACGGGGGCGTTGGCTGGTGCGGGCATCGACGCGATAGCGGATCAACGCCTGAGCGTTCCCGAGGCAGATCGAATCCAAGACCTTTCGCGCGAGGTGCGCAAGCTCTGCTACCGCTTGGAGCGCAATGCGTGCCGTGCGGCTGGGCAGCTGGGGACGGAGGACTGACGTGGGTACGGACCACGCCCGTCGATCTCAGTATCGAAGGCGTGGCATAGCCAGCGCATCCGCGCGGCGGGCCATGGAGCTTGCCGCACTTGCGTTGACCGATGCAGTGCCAGGGCTAGTGGGCGATGAAGCACTGGCAGAACGCGAGCGCATTCGCCAAGAAACCGAACGTAGAGACAGCGCCCAGCGCCAGCTCGATGAAGGAGGTATCCGTTGGGTGTGAATCGATGTCTGCACCAGGCCCTGCTGATTGCCCGTCAGCCACGGTCAGAATGGCGCACACAGATCGACCAGATCGCAGAAACCTGCCAGGCGCCAGGCGTTTGCACGGGGGGCGTTGGTTGCCGCCAGCGAATTGCCGAGTACCTGCGGGTGCAGTGGTGGATGATCGAGCGTCGCGAATCACGAGCCGCGAGGCGCCGCTGATGGCGAACAGCTCCGTAGACACCGATGCGATACGCGAGTCGGCAAATATCGCCGATGTCATCGGCCGTTACGTCAAGCTCAGGCCAGCCGGCCGTGGGGAGTACAGCGGGCTATGTCCATTTCACGACGAGTCCTCGCCGAGCTTCACTGTCAACGAAGTCAAAGGCTTCTACCACTGCTTCGGCTGTGGTGCGCACGGTGATGTGATCGGCTTCCTGGTGCAGCACCTGCAAGTTGGATTCCTTGAGGCATGCGCGCAGCTAACCGGTGGTCAGCTGGGTGTTGCGGCTGAGCGAGAGAGGCTGCCAAGCCAGGAGTCGTTGCGGGTCAAGTGGGTGCCGATCCTGCCCGTCCCCGATGATGCTCCGGCGTTGCTGACCGACAGCGGCTGGACGGTACCGATCTGGAATGCCAAGCGGGACAAGCTACGCCGAATGAAGCCGGTCAGGGTGTTTGCCTACCGTAACGCTGAATCGCAGATCCTTGGATACGTGCTGCGTTGCGAATTCATCGATCGCGACAGCCGCAAGCTCAGGAAGTGGACGCCGCAGGTGACCTGGTGCGTTGGGCCGGAAGGGCAGAAGCAATGGTGCCTGGAGAGCTTCCCTGGCGCGCGGCCGCTGTACGGGCTGGATGCCTTGGCTGCGAAACCCGACGCGCCAGTGTTGATCCCAGAGGGCGAGAAATGTCGGGATGTGGGGGCACATGCGTTCCCTGGCTATGCGGCAATCAGCTGGTCGGGCGGCGGGAAAGCCGTCACAAAAGCTGACTGGTCGCCGCTGGCCGGCCGGGATTGCGTGCTCTGGCCCGATGCCGACGCTCCCGGGCAGCAGGCAATGCTGGGGTGGAGGAACGATGCCAATCAGTTCAAACCGGGGGTCGCCCAGCTGTTGAAGCGGGCAGGCGCCAGATCGATCCGCTTTGTGGATGTGACCGGCCAGCCCGATGGTTGGGACATCGCAGATGCGTTGGAGCGCGACGGCTGGACGCCTCGACAGCTTGCGGCTTGGGCCGCAAACCGTGTGGTTGAAGTCGACGTGGTGGATGCCAATGGCACATGACAGGAGGCTGGAGGAGCGAGTGCTGCACTCCAATGCGAAGCTCGCCAAGGCCTACCGAATCGCGGCGCAGGCCGCCCTGGACAACCCATATGAGCACTCTCGGCGCTTGCGCCGGGAGCGGGCAAAAGAATACCTGCGCTTGGCGCGGGGCTATGAAAAGGCAATGCGGCAATGAGCGTGGGGACAAGGCGCAGGATGACAGTGATCGATGGTGGCGGTGCGCCACCGCCAGGCGGTGGCGGGGTAGACCCCAATGCCTGGAAGGAGCACCTCACCAGAAATCGCGATGGCAATGTCGAAGGTACGCTGCACAACCTGATTCTGATCATGGAGAACGATGATCGATTGAAGGGGTTGTGGTGGCTCAACGACTCCAGCAATCAAGTAAAGCTGCACAGAGATCCACCGTGGACAGGTGGAAGCAGGGACGAGTTCATCGACTCGGACGCCTACGAGCTGGCGGCTTGGCTGCAGCACCCGGATCGCTACTGGATGAAGTGCAGCGATGACCTGGTGTTGAAAGCCGTAATCGCCGTCGCGCGCCGTCACCGCCGTCATCCAATCAAGGACTACCTCGGCGCCCTGCAATGGGATGGCGTCACGCGCGTGGAGCGCATGCTCGTTGAGCTATTTGGTGCGGCGGATAATGCCTACAGCCTGCGCGCAGCGCAGTGCTTCATGGTAAGTGCCGTGGCTCGCATCCTGTGGGTAGACGCCAAGCAGCCCAGCGTGGGTGCACAGGTGGACTTCATGCTGGTGCTGGAAGGTGAGCAGGGCAAGCGGAAGTCGAGCGCCCTGCGCGCGATCTTCGGCAGCGAATGGTTTGTCGAGACCAGCGAATCTCCGAGCGGAAAGGACTTCTACCAGGTCATCCAAGGTGCGTGGGGCGTCGAGATCGGCGAGATGGACTCGTTCTCGAAGGCCGACGTGACCAGCGTAAAGACCGCCATCACCAGGCGCGTGGACAAGTTCCGAGCGCCCTACGAGCGCGTGCCTCGCTCCTACCGCCGCGAATGCGTGTTCGCCGGCACCACGAACGAGCATCAGTACCTACGCGACCCGACGGGTGGGCGGCGCTTCCTCCCCGTGCGAACTGACGGCGACGTGCAGATCGCAGAGATCGCGGCGTTGCGCGACCAGCTGTGGGCCGAGGCTGTGACCATGTTCAACGCTGGGTTCGAGTGGTGGGAGCTGCCAGCAGACGCGAAGGAAGAGCAGGCCAGCAGGTACGTGGGCGACAGCTGGGAGGGACGAGTCGAGCAGTGGCTCGATCTTCGGATGGAGCCGAGCAAGTACCCGACACGACTGGCGATGGCGCCGCAGATCGACTGGGCGACCACCGACAACCTCCTGACGTACGCCATCGGCTTGGACCCAGGCAAGCACGGCAAGCCCGAGCAAATGCGGGTCGCCTCGATCATGAAGACGCTGGGCTGGGAGCAGCAGCGCAGGCGTTGGCCGGATGACGGCGGTCGGGAGCCCCGGTGGTTCAGGCCGGGCCTCGCGATCGATGACTGGCTGGCAACCGTACAGCGGTCAAGGCAGGAGGGCCCCAGTGGACCTGACTTCTGACCAGACCTTTCCAGCTTCGTCCACACCCGTCCGAACCACTGACCAGACCTGCCGCTTACTGCGACAGCGCTGTCCTGACCGTCCACACCCTTTCTCGCGCGCGTACATGTACCAACACACCTCCCCAGCCCTCAATCAATCAAATCAAAAGAATAGGTGTGGACGGTATGGACAGTGTGGACAGCTTAGGAACGGCGCGGGTTCCGGGCGTCCAGACCTTGCCTTGATGGTTTGGACGGTGCGGACGGCTGGCATGTTCCACGCGAATCATCGTGCGGTTGGTTGGGCAGGAGGGGCAGGGGGAAGAGGGCGGGCCGATGGGTCCTCCCCGGCCTCAGATTCCACGGGTATTCGGTCGCGCAATTTCTCGCTAGTCATGAAGCATTTCCAAGGGGGTTGTAGTGGTTTCTGATCTGAGCAGCCCGATGAAACAGGGCGCGTTTGGGGATCTGGTGGGCATATCCCAGCAGGCGGTCAGCGACCTGGTGCGCCGTGGAGTCCTCGCAGACGGTGCTGCCGGTGATGAGTGGCTGCTTGCCTACTGCGATCACCTGCGCGAGGTCGCTGCTGGCCGTGGCGGTGAGGCGGGTAAGGATCTGACCGCCGAGCGCGCCCGGCTGGCGCGAGAGCAGGCTGACCGCTTGGCGATGCAGAACGCCGTGACCAGGGGCGAGCTGGCGCCGGCACATCTCATGGAACAGGTGTTGTCGAAAGTCGGCGCGCGGGCGGGGCGCATCCTTGAGACGATCCCGGGGACGCTGCGGCGCCGGCTTCCGCAGCTGAAGGCAGCAGATGTCGAGGTCGTGGCCCAGATTGTCGCCAAGGCGCGGAACCTCGCTGCGTCGATGCGTCTGGCTGATGTTGATGCCGACGACGACTCCGATGAGGACGCGTCCACCGCGACGCCGGTGGATGCGGAGGATCGGTGCGAATGACCCTTCTTCGTGGAATCGATGCAAGCCAGCTGCAGGCCGTGGAGCGCCATCTCCAGCGCGGGCTCGCATCCTGGGCGGTGCAAGAGCCAATCACGCTGGAAGCCTGGGCACGGGAGCACTTCTACCTATCCGCCGAATCGAGCTATGTCGAACAGAAGTGGACCCCATGGCCGTTCCAGCGCGGAATGATGGCGGTGATCAGCAATGATGACGTAGCCGAGGTCTCGGTGAAGAAGTCGGCGCGTGTGGGCTATACCAAGATCCTCCTGGCCTTCCTTGGCTACAACGCAGAGCACCGGCGCCGGAACCAATGCATCTGGCAGCCGACTGACGACGACTCTGACGACTTCGTCAAGTCAGAGCTCGAGCCCATGCTACGTGACGTGGAGTGCATGCGGGCGGTGTTCCCGGCCTACCTGGCCCGGCACAAGGACAACACGCTGCAGCAGAAGAAGTTCATCGGTTCGCTCCTGCGCGTGCGCGGCGGCAAGGCCGCGAAGAACTACCGTCGAATCTCCGTGGACGTTGCCCTGCTGGACGAGCTGGACGCCTTCGACAACGACATTGAGAAGGAGGGCGCTCCGGACTCGCTGGCCGCCAAGCGCTTGGAAGGCGCCACCTTCCCCAAGCTCGTGGCTGGCAGTACCCCGAAGCTCAAGGGCTTCAGTCTGGTGGATACGCGCTACTCGCAGGCGGATGAGCGATTCACCTACCGGGTGCGCTGCCCACAATGCGACGCCTTCCACGCACTGACGTGGGGTGGCAAGGACGAATCGCACGGCTTCAAATTCGAGCGAGACGCATCTGGCGGTGTTGTCCACGTCTACCACCTCTGCCCGCACTGTACGTACCCAATGACGCAGGGCGAGTATCTGCTGGCGGCTGAGCAAGGCGAATGGGTGAACTCGCGCGGTGATCTCTGGCTTCGCGCCGATGGCCGCTTCACCACGCCGGAGGGCCACGTGGTCCAGGCTCCCCGTCACGTGGCGGTCCACATCTGGACCGCCTACAGCCCGGCAGTTGCGTGGCAGCAGATTGTCCGGGAGTTCCTGGAGGCGTACACCAAGCACCAGGAAGGCGACGACAGCAAACTGAAGGCATGGACCAACACCACTCTGGGTGAGACCTGGGAGGGAGAGGTCGAACGCACAGATGCTGATGAGCTGGCGAACAGGGCCGAGCCGTTCCCGCTCAAGACGATGCCCCGCGACTGCTTGCTGCTCCTGTGTGGCATGGATACCCAAGACAATCGGCTTGAGGCCGGAATTTGGGGTGTGGGGCGGGGTGGACAGATGTGGACGATCGACCACCGCGTTTTCTTCGGTAACCCTGCACAGATGGAGGTCTGGACCGAGGCTGAGGCGTTCCTGCGTGAGCAGGAATACACACATGCCTGCGGCAGGCCGCAACGGATCTATGCCACCGCGATCGACTCGGGCGGTCACCATGCCGACGCTGTGTACGCCTTCGCACACAAGTTGAAGTCGTTGCGCGTGCACGCGGTGAAGGGCGCGAGCGGCCAGGAGCGGTCCATCGAGAACGGCAACAGCCGCGTCGGCTACCGCTTCAATGGGCGTATCGAGAAGCACGGGCCGGTGCTCTGGCACGTGGGCACGAACCTCGCGAAGGATCGGTTCCAGTCCCGGCTGGACGTTGCAGTGCCGGGGCCGGGCTACGTGCACCTGTCAGATCAGCTCTCGCCCGAATGGTTCAAACAGCTGGCGGGCGAGATCCGCGCAACGCGGAGGATGAAGGGTGGGTCGGAGTCCAGGTGGACCGCAACGCGCAAGCGAATCGAGGTCAAGGACTGCCTGACCTACGAAATATGGCTGGAGGAACGGCTCGACCTGTGGGGACCCAAGAAGGCGAAATGGTGGGATCAGTTGGAGGAACAGGTGCAGCCGGAAAACGATCTGTTTGGCATCCCGCCGGCTGCGGCATTGCCGGCGGCGGAAGTTGCAGCGCCCGCGCCGCCGGTGAACCAGATCGTGAAAAGGCCCTCGCCGGCCCCGGCGCGGGTGGCGCGCGATTCCCGTGAAACGTCGCGCGACGACTTTGGGTCCAGCGGTTGGAGTAGTCGCCTATGAGCAACTCGCGCGACATCGATGCTGCCGAGCAACTGCGTCGTCTGGTGATTCGAGGCATCGTCGAGCAAACGGGTTTGAACGAGGAACACGCCATGCCCTACGCGACGGCGGTGATGACCGTTCTGCAGACTGAGTACGGTGGTGAGCGCCTGCACATCCCCAAGGCCGCCGGGCAGGACAAGCCGTGCTCACGCGTGGAGGTGATTCGCGCGGAGTTGGCTGAAGGCCAGGACTGGCGACTGGTCTGCCGCCGGCACGGTGTATCGCGAGCCGCGTTGTATCGAATGTTCCCTGGTGGACTGCCGAAGCCGTCCAGAGTCGGCTGACGAATCCGGAGGCCGTCTCACCTTCTGGCAAAGATTGAGACGGCCGCTCCGTAAATGACTGATTCTACGAGGCGCTGCGCGGTGATCGTCTCACTTCGCTGGTAACGGTTGAGACGGCCCCGTCTCCAAACTAGTTCCATGCCGACTCCCGCTCAAACCATGCTGGAAATGTACCTGGCCGCCGAAGTTGCGGTACTGCAGGGACAGTCGTTCCGCATGGGCGAGCGGCAGTTGAATCGCGCGGACTTGGCGGAGATCCGCGCAGGCCGCCACGAATGGGAGGCCAGGGTGAGCATGCAGGCGCGAGGCGGTAGCCGCGTATCTGTGGCGCTTGCAGACTTCCGGGGGCGTGAGTGAACCGCCTTGACCGTGCGATTGCTGCAGTAGCGCCCAGCTGGGGCGCGAAGCGCGCAATGGCGCGTGCGCGCATTGCGGCCTACAGCAGCGCCTACGACGGTGCCACGCCCAGCCGCCTGCGAGAGGCCGCGCGTGAATTTGGCTCCGGCAACACGGCGGTGGCCAGCGGTGCGACCCGTATCCGCACCCAGGCGCGGCACCTCGACCGTAACCACGACATCGTGGTGAACGGCTTCAACCAGATGGTCCAGAACGTGATCGGCCGCGATGGCATCGGCATCGAGCCGCAGCCGCGTGACGCAAGCGGGAACATCGTGGAATCCCTGGTCGATCAGATCACCCCGTTGCTCCGGGACTTCTGGAAGCGCCCAGAGGTCACCTGGTGCCATGACTTCGGCGCGGCACAGCGCCTGATGACCCGGACCCTGTTCCGCGACGGGGAAGTCCTGTACCAAGATCTGATCGGGCCGGTTCCGTATCTCGACCATGGCACCGTTGTGCCCTACAGCATCGAAATGATGGAGCCTGATCTCCTGCCGATTGATTTCAACGATCCGGTCAGGAACATCATGCAGGGCGTGGAGAAGAACGCCTGGAACAGGCCCATCGCGTATCACCTCTACAAGCAGCATCCCGGTGACCCGAACGCGGTCATGCCGGAATTGAAGCGCGTGAGTGCTGACTTCGTTCACCACGCCAAGATGGTTGATCGCATCGGCCAAGTGCGCGGTGTCAGCCTGCTGGCGTCTGTCCTCACCCGCTTGGATGACCTGAAGGACTACGAGGAATCCGAGCGCGTCGCCGCCAAGATCGCGGCCAGCATGGCTGCCTTCATCATCAAGGGCGATGCGCAGAGCTACGGCGAGAACGATACGGTGCCGGAACGCAGGACCATGCGGTTCCAGCCGGGCATGGTGTTCGATGACTTGGTGAAGGGTGAGAGCGTTGGCACGGTCGACACCAATCGCCCCAACCCGAATCTGGAGACCTACCGAAACGGGCAGCTGCGTGCTGTAGCAGGCGGTATGCGGGTTTCGTTCTCGTCGCTGTCGAAGAACTACAACGGCACCTATTCCGCGCAGCGGCAGGAGCTGGTTGAGCAGTACGGCGCGTACGGTGTTCTGGCCTATGAGGTGATCTCACAGATCGTTCGGCCGATCTACGAGCGCTTTATCCAGGCTGCAATTGCCTCCGGAGAGCTGGTCGTTCCGAGCGGCGTTTCGATGACCACGATCACCGACGCCATGTACATGCCGCCGGTGATGCCGTGGATCAACCCGGTCCATGAAGCGACCGGCCTTCGCATGATGATCCGCGCCGGCATTCGCTCTCTCACGTCGGTCATCAGCGAGCGCGGTGGGCGCATGTACGACACGCTGGAAGAGATCCGCAACGAACGCAAATGGGCCAGAGACCTGGGAATCATTCTGGACAGTGATCCGGGTCAGGTGAGCGATGCGGGCGTTACGCAAGCCCGGCCGGACGGCACCACTCTCCCGAACACCTTCGAGGATACGCAATGAACCAACTGATCATGGGCAAGACTTCGCTACTGGCCAGCGCCGTGATTGCCGCTACCTTCGCCTTTGATTCCGCTGACATCGAGGCGATGCAGCCGGAGGCAAAGGGCAAGTCGGTACTCGCGCTGAACACCACCAGCGGCGGTGAAGCCGAGCTGCTGATCTACGGCCCAATCGGCGACTACTTCTGGGGTGAGGGCGTCACAGCTGCCAGCGTGGTCGAGCAACTGGCCGGTACGACCGCGAGCGTGATCAACGTCCGGATCAACTCTGATGGCGGCGTCGTGACCGACGGGTTGGCCATCTACAACGCACTGAAGCAGCACCCGGCCACGATCAACATGACCGTGGATGGCGTTGCAGCCAGCATCGCCAGCCTGATTCTCATGGCCGGAAGCACCCGTCGCATGCACGAGAACACCATGCTGATGTTGCATGGCCCTCAGGGCGGTGGCTGGGGCTTTGCCGGCGACCTGCGCGAGCGGGCCGATCAGATCGACGTGTATGGGCGCCAGATGCTGGTGACGTACTCGGGCCGGGCCAAGAACCCGGCAGACATCGAGACGATGCTGACCGATCGCAAGGACCATTGGCTGACCGCGTCGGAAGCGCTGGCGCTGGGCCTGGTCAGCGAAGTCATTCCCGACGTGCAGCCGGAGCCTGCGGACTCCGTCGCCGCAGCAGCGCTGCTGTCCTATGTGAGTGCGATCTCCGGCACCGAGGGCGCCGTGCACGCCTTGCTGCGCAAGCACATCCAGGCAACCACCACCGCTACAGCCTTTGCCTCGCTCCGCGAGGTTCACCAGCGGGCCGTTGTGGCCCACCTTGAGGAAACCAGCATGAAACAGCAGTGCCAACTGATCATGGCGCAGGCGGGCACCGCTCCGGCTGCACCGGCCCCCGCCGCTCCGGCATCGCCCGTGCCCGCCACTCCGGTACCGCCGGCCGCAGCCGCTCCTGTCGCGGCTGCGACCTCGGCGCCGGCTGCGACGGTCGAGCAGGTGATGGCGGCCATCTCGGCCCGCAACGCAGCCATTCGTACCGTCTTCGCCGGATTCCGTGAGGTCAGCGGCGTCCAGGCGCTGGAGGCGGAGTGCCTGGCTGATGCTGCGATCACCGAAGACGTGGCGCGCGGCAAGCTGCTGGCGAAGCTGGCGGCGAGCGGACAGCCGCTGGCCGGCGGCTTCAGCATCACGGACGTGGTGCCGGAGGAGGACAATCAGCGTCGCGCCCAGGTCAATGCGTTGCTCGCCCGTGCCGGCGTGCTGACGGGTGCTGATGCCGAGGCCGCGCGCAACGGGAACCCCTTCACGCACACCACGCTGTTGGCGCTGGCCGAGCGCTCCCTGATCCAGGCGGGTGTGAACACCCGTAGCATGGACCGTGAGCAGATCGCGCGCCGAGTTCTCGCTGTGCAGACCACCAGTGACTTCCCGGTTCTGCTGGAGAACGTGCTGCACCGGGTGCTCGTTGGTGCCTACAACCTGCAGCAGTTCACCTGGACCCGATTCTGCGCGACCGGCACGCTGTCCGATTACCGCGCGCACAGCCGCTACCACCTGTCTTCGTTCTCCGACCTGAAGCCGGTCAACGAAGCGGGCGAGTACGAGAACGGCGTGCTGGGTGATGGCGAGGCCGAGACCATCAAGGGTGCTCGCAAGGGGCGCATCCTGCAGATCACCCCGGAAGTGCTGGTGAACGATGATCTGGGTTCGTTCGTGCGCATCACCACGGCGCTGGGTCAGGCCGCAGGCCGCACGATCGAAAAGGACGTCTACGATGTTCTGAAGCAGAACGGCGGGCTGGGCCCGGTCATGAAGGACGGGAACACCCTGTTCCACGCCGAGCACGGCAACATCGCCGCTGGTGCCGCTGTCTCGGTCGATGCCTTCGACGCGATGCGCCAACTGATGGCGCTGCAGATGGACCCGGGTTGCAACGACTATCTGGACATCTCGCTGTCGCGCTTCCTGGGCACGGTCGCCATGCATGGCCGCGCGACGCTGGTGAACAACAGCGAGTACAACCCGGATGTGACCGGCCGGTTCCAGGTCAACAACACCTCGCGCGCCACCTTCAGCGACATCATCACCTCTCCGCGCCTGGGTACCGGCAAGGGCTGGTACGGCTTCGCCGATCCGAACGTGGAGCCGGTGATCGAAGTCGCCTTCCTCAATGGTGTGCAGACGCCGGTGTTGGAGCAGGAGACCAACTTCCGCACTGACGGTCTCAGCTGGAAGGTCGTCCACAAGTACGGCGTGGGTGCGGTGGGCTGGCGCGGCGCAGCCTACAACCCGGGCGAGTAACCGGATACGCGGCTGCGGCGCTCCCGCCGCAGCTGCGGTCTCCCACTTCATCCATGCAAGACGCCAACTGAGGACCATCGTCATGGCGAAGAACTACAAATTTCCGGGCGCAGTGATCGATGTCACCGCAGCATCCAACCTGGTCAGTGGCCAGGCGTTCATCGTCGGCAAGCTGCTGGCGGTCGCGCTGGTGGACATTGCTGCTGGCGCCAAGGGCAGTGCCCAGATCGAAGGCGTGTTCGAACTGCCGAAGCTTGCCAGCGCCAACATCGTCGAAGGTGCCGGCCTGACCTGGGACGCCCAGGCCGGTCAGATGATCGCGACCGGCGGCGATGCTGGCGACCTGGAGAACTGCGCGGTGGCCGTCGCCGTCGCTGGCACCGGCACGGCAACCGTGCTCGCAAAGCTGACCCCGGGCTCCGGTTCGTTGAAGTCGGCGTAAGTCTTGGCCGGCACCGCTCACATACGCCCGGGTGGCGTGAGCGGTGCCGGTTCTTTCACAGCGACAACGGGGGATCGCATGGGCACCACCAGCACGCCGCGCGGCGTACGCAACAACAATCCTGGCAACATCGATCGCACCGGCACTCCGTGGCAGGGTGAGGATCGGTCCGCCGCGGCTATCGCCCGCGAACAGCGCTTCTGCGTGTTCCTGACCCCGCAGGCTGGCTTTCGCGCCTTGGCGAAGACCCTGCTGACCTACCAGCGCAAGCACGGCTTGCGCACGGTGAAGGAGATCATCGGACGCTGGGCACCACCGGTGGAGAACGATACGGGCGCTTACGCCCGGCAGGTTGCGGCGGCGGTGGGCGTGTCGCCGTTGGAAGTGATCCGGCTGGAGAACCCTGTGACCCTGGGGCGACTCGCGACCGCCATTGCCAAGCACGAGAACGGCGGCATGTATTGGAGTGCGGCCGTGGTTGCTGCGGGCGTCGCCGAGGCGCTGAAGTGATTGGGGGCGTAGAGGGGGCTGGCGCGCCTTGGTGGCTGGCCGCCAGCGCAGTGGCGCTGTGGCTGCTCCGAGAAACGTGGGGTGCGGTCCTGGCGCGCCGTAAAGAACGCACCGAAACCGACGCCAACGTAGACCTGCTCAACGGGCTCGTTGAGCGGGTGAAGTCGTTGGAAACATCCCAGGCGGAGGTGGTCAAGCAGTACAACGAGGAGGTTCGCTTGCGCATGAAGGCGCAAGAGGACGCTCATAGGTTGAGGCTTCGTGTCATCTCGCTGGAGTCCGCTCTCAAGCAGCTGGGAGTGGTCGTCCCTCCCGTCGAGGAGCCGGTGGCATGAATCGGGTGCTTCTGGCGCTGCTGCTTGGGTTGAGCGTCCTGGTCATTTGGCAGAGAGGCTCGGTTGCTCAAGCGCACCGGGCTGCCGACATCGCCTGGGCTGCCCGAGACAAAGCTCGTCATGAGCGTGATGCCGCTGCGACGGCACTGGCTGACGCGAATGACGCGCTTGCGACGGAACGCGCAAGCGCTCAAGCCGCCAATCACCTGGCTGCCACATATGAAAAGGAGAAGGACGATGCACAGAAGGCCTCTGATCGCCTCATCGCTGATCTGCGCGCTGGCAACCAGCGCTTGCACCAGCGCTGGCAGGCAAGCGTCGCCACCGCCGAGCTGTCCGCAGCCGCCGCTGCCGCCAGCCAGCCTGATGGTCGAGCCGACGACCGAATTGAGAGTGCGGGCCGAGCTGTTGGCGCCGCAGCCCAGTGCGACGCACAAGTGAGGGGACTTCAGGCTTACGCGTTGCTGTGTTCGCGAGGTGCCCGGTGAACGAGCCCGATTTCCTCCGCGATCTGGATCGCACCTTGCACGCCGCCTTTGCGCTGGCGGGCATGGCGTCGCGAGGTCTGTACACGGCCAAGGATGGTCCGGCCACCGAGGGCGTGCGTGCTTACGTGGAGCGTGACGTTGAGACCATCGGTGAACTGCGCCAGTTCAGGGCAGGGCGTGTGGAGATCGCGTACCTGCGTTCGGATGTGGCGCCTGACCAGGGCGATCGCTTCGAGGTGGTTTCGAGCGCGTTCGGTACTGAGGTCTTCGTCAACAGCAAGAAGATCAGTGATGACGGCTCGCAGAGCCGCTGGCTGGTGAGCCGTGGTTGACCTGGCAGAGCCGCTGTCTTGGCAGCTGGTGGAGTTCCTGGCTGCTCGTGTCCGCCTCATCTCACGCAGCAGTGGCTTTCGCACTGACATCGGTGCGGGCGCCGTGATCATAGATGAAACCGAGATCAGCGAGAGCAGCACCGAGCCGGCAACGATCATCTCTGTGCGCCAGCTTTCGCGCAGTGGCGGCGGTGTGGCCCAGTCCAGCTCCGATGCGGCCATAACCATCGAGTTCGAAGTTCCGCGCGGAAGCGATGAAGCGAATCCAAGGTTGCTTGTTCATCGCGCGCGCCACGACCTGATCCGCGCCCTGACGTTCAAAGAGAAGTCGCTGCCGCTGGGCGTGACCAGCTTCGAGCTGCTGGAAACCCAGCTGGCGACCTTGGAGGACGATGCCGGGCATACCGCCGTAGTCGCTCAGATCACCGCGCGGGCTGGTCTGACCGAGACCTTTGAGCCCGTGTCCAACCCGTAAAGGAACCAGAACCATGGCACAGCCAAAAGTCCGCAAATTCGCAGGTGACCTGCGCTTCTGGGAGCACGGCTCCGATGGCGGTCGCGTCCCCGTCATTCCCGAGCCCGCCGACAAGTTCGGCAACCAGCCCCTGGAGCAGTCCTCGCTGACCTTCAGCTACGAAGCCGGCGATTCGGTGGAGATCAAGAGCAAGCGCCGCGATGCTCGGTATCAGCAGATCATCCATAAGGATTCGAATCCGGGCGTCACCAACGTCTCGATTACCGCGCTGGAAGTGCCGCCCGCCTTCCTGGCTCGCATGCTGTATGGCACCCTGGTCAACACCACTGTGGCAGCCGGCTCGGCCAGCGCAGTGTCGATCACTGTTGGCAGCGTGGATACCCCCGTGAAGCTGCCGCACAACTTCATCGAAGCAACGCCGGTGCCGATGTTCAAGAAGGGCGATGTGGACCTGGTGATGGGCACCGACTACGACCTCGAACCCCGTCATGGTTTGCTGATCCCCAAGAAGGGTGGCGCGCTGCAGGCCGGCGATGTCGTGGTTGCCGATTACAACTTCGATGCTTATCTGGAAACCGCGATCAGCGGCGGCACCACCCCGAGCAAGTCGTTCCAGGTCCTGGGCGACATGCAGGACCGCATCAGTGGTGACGAAGGCTTGCTCTCGATCCCCAATGTCGACCTGACCGTCGATGGCGACGTTGACTGGTTCAGCGACGAGCCGATCCAGGTGACCCTGACCGGGCCGGTCATCTTCCAGGCCGGCGAGGCCGATCTCTACACCTTCAAGATCGCCGCGCAGTCGGCAGGCTGAGCGTGCCGGTGACCCCGGCAAGGGGAGGGCGCCGGAAGGGCGCCCTCCCGGTTTGAAACAGGAAGGGCACCGTGGCGTCCAATCGCAACAACAACCTGCTCAAGTACTACGTCAGCGGACGGCGGGCAAAAGGCTTCCATGGCCTGACCGACCTGGCTGGCGAGGTGCTGAATCGATACGACCTGTCGGTGCAGCGGGCATTTATTGGTCTGCAGCGCCGCGCTGGGCCGGCTACTGCGCAAGAGGTCCGTGGCTCCTACAACATCCGCGCTTCTGCGCTGCGTGGGAAGTATCGCGTAGAGACGGGCGAGCGCGGCTACAGCACCGGTAAACGTGGCAGGGATGAGTTCCTTTCGATCTGGGCCAGCACGCGGCAGATCTCGCTGATCGATTTCGGTGGTCGCTGGGCTGGCCGGAAGTCCCGGGGTGCCACGGCGGGCATTGGCGTGGGCGAGTCGAAGACCTATGAGGGCGCCTTCATCGCCACTATCAAGGGCCGAAGGGCCATCCGTGTGCGTAGCTGGGATCGGGCGCAGCAGAAGCGCCACGGCCGTGGCCCCGTTCGCATCCTCCGTGGGCCCAGCCCGTTCGAGATGCTCTCGGGTGCTGATGGCAACAGCCGCGCCCTGGAGGCCCGTCGCCGGCTGATCGAGCGCTTCCACACCACCTATCTGACCGAACTGCGCCGCCAGTGGCGCGTCAATGGAAGCTCCAATGGCTGATCGGCTGGAAGAGGCAATTCGGGTCGTCATCGAAACGCAGGGCCGCGAGGGTGTGGAAGAACTGCGCGCGGCGTTCGGCGACCTGGGGGACGTGTCGGTCGAGACCGCTGGCAAGGCGACGAAGCTGCTCGACTCGCTCACCGGACTGAATGAGGCAGCGGCGAAGGCGGATGCCTTCGACGGCATGCTGGCCGATCTCGCGCAGCTGGAGCGGCAGTTTGACGACAACCAGAAGGCTGCACTGGCGCTCAGCCTCAGCATCGGCGAGATGGACAAGCCCTCCCGCGAGGTGCTGGCAACCCAGCGGGATCTGCGTAAAGAAGGCGAGCGGCTGAAGAAGGCACTCAACGAGCAATGGGAAGCTGTCGGCAAGGCCGACGACGAGCTTTCTTCGCTCGGCGTTAACACCGCGAATCTGGCCGACTACCAGCAGCGCCTGCGCATTGAGGTGGCCCGGAGTGCGGCTGCGCTCACTGAACAAGCCAGGGCCGCAGCGGCAGAGGCCGAGGCGGGGCGGCGTCGCAAACAGCAGATTGATGAGGCAGAGACGGCCTTCCGCAAGCAGGCCAACACCAGCAGGGCTGCGGCAAGATCGTTGGCGGAGTATCGCGAGCGTGCCGACGACGCGACCGCAGGCAGTGCCGACCTTGCGTCGGCCACCGAGAGCACTGTCAGTTGGTTCGGCAAGTTGAAAGCGGTGGCCGTTGGTGCTGCCGCGTTTATCGGCCTGAATCGAGTGGTCGATGGCATCAAGGCCATTGTGAAAGAAGGCAGCGACGCGGAGCAGGAGCTGGGTCAGCTCGAGGCCGCGTTGCAGGCGACACGGCGCACCGGAGAGTTCACCGCGCAGAGCCTGGCCACGATGCGGAAGGAACTTCAGGGTGGGCTGTTTGACGATGGAGAGATCAGCGCTGCGCAGGTGCGTCTGCTGTCCTACACCAACATCGTGGGCGAGCAGTTCCCAGCGGCGATGCAGATCACCATCGACCAGGCTGAGCGGCTCAAAATCTCTCTGGAGTCATCGGCAGAGGTCGTAGGCAAGGCACTGCAGACCCCGTCGAAGGCGATGGAGAGCCTGAGCAAGCAGGGCTTCACGCTGGATGACAGCCAGAAGTCGCTGATCAAGAGCCTGGAAGCCACCGGCCAGGTGGCAAAGGCGCAGGCCATCATCCTCGATCTGCTGGCCGAATCCTATGGCGGCGCGGCCGCTGCCGCGAAGGTGGGCACCATCGCCGGCCTATGGAAGACGGCCACCGATCGCTTCAAGGACTGGAAACAGGAAGTCGCCGACCAAGGCGTGCTGACCTACTTCAAGGAACAGCTCACCACCCTGCTGACCACACTGGATCGGCTGGCCGCCGATGGCAGCCTATCGCGCTGGGCCAAGCAGACCGCCCAGGCCATCATCACCATGGCCGAGGCGGTGAAGGGCACGACGCAGTGGGTTGTGGACCATGTTCGCGTGATCGGCCTGATGGCTGCCGCATATGCGCAGTTCAAGATCGTGGGGGCGCTGCTCCAGCTGAACGCATGGCGCGCAGCCCTGATCGCGACCACCAACGCGCAGATTGCCAACAATGCAGCCGTCGCAAGCGGCAGCCGGGGTATCGGCCGGTTCGGTGCGTTGCTGCGCGGTTTGCCGAAGGCAGTCCCCATCACGGTGGCCGTGCTGGGATTGGAAGCGGCGATGGGCGGTCTGGATGTCCTCAAGACCGTGGCGCAGGACATCTGGAAGCAGCACGACCCGGCCTTGAAGCGAGCTGGTGAGGCGCAGAGGGCCTACATCAGCCAGGTACGCGATTCGGCGCTGCAGCTGCGTGAGCAGGCTGTGTCCTTCGTGGCATACCGCGACGTAGTCATCAAGTCAGCCGAGGAAGTCGCCAAGCTGGGTGAGGCGGAGCGGCAGGCGTACGAGAAGCGTCTGTCCGGCCTGGAGCTGTACCTCACGGCGCAGGAAGGCTTCCTGCTGATGCAGCAGAAGGCCGGCGTCGCGACGGCGGAGCAGCTGCAGCAGCTGGGCCAGGTCACACAGAAGTTGCTGGACGTGTCGACGGGCTTTGCGTCGCTCCGGGATGGCGTCCGGACGGCTGCGGACGCGCTCACGAATGGAATCGGCCCGGCTGCCCAGCTGGTGGCGCAGCAGTTGGCGGGGATCGACGGGAACGCAAAGCTCGCGAAGGAGTCTATCGGGAATGTGTTCGAGGGGCTCAACTTCGCGGACACGGCGAGCCTGGAGGCAGTCGGCGCGGCGCTGGGCTACATCGCCTCCCAGGGCGCCGCCGCAGAGCGGAACGGGCGCGAGGGGGTGCGGGAAACGCCGAAAAAGCCCCCCGGGGACGGGCCGCCCCCCCCCCGGGCCCCGGCCCGGGCGGGGGGGGGGGCCCCCCCCCCAGGGCCCCCCCCCCCCCCCCCCGCCCCCCGCCCCGCCCGGGGGGCGCAAAGGGGGGGGCGCGCCGCCCCCCCCCCGCCGGGGGCGCCGGCCCCGGGCGGGGGGCAAGGCGCCCGCCGCCCGGGGGGGGGGGGGGGGGGGGACCCCCCCCCCCCCCCAGATCGAGACGGCATTCAAGGCAGCCCTTGGCAAGGTCGCGACGCTGGACGAAGCGCGCACGCTGGGCTCTCTGCTGGAATCGGCAGGGCGGCAGGGCAAGGTCGGTTTCGATTCGGCCGCGCGGTCAGCCGCAGCGCTGAATGCTCGAATCCGAGAGATTCAGGTTGCCATTGACCCGCTAGCCGACGAATTTGCCAGGCTCGGCATTCAGTCCCAGGCGTCGCTCAACGCGACACGTGACGCCGCCAAGAGTGCATTCGATGCGATCCGTGACGGCGCGGCCAGGGGCAAGGCATCCGTCGAGGACGTGCGTCGAGCCTTCCGGGCATATGCCGATGCAACCCGAGCCGCAGCCGCAGACAGTGATCAATGGCGCCGGGACAACGTCGATAGCCATCTCGCAGTCCAGGAGTCGATCTACGACACCGAACGCAGCATGCAGCGGCTGGGCGATGTGAGTGACATCGCAATGCGCCAGCTGCAGGACGGCGCCAGCCGCAGCCGCGAGCGGCTGGAGGAGGTGCGCGAAAGCGCGGGTGGTGCTGCGGACCAGGTTGACCGGGTAGGGAGTAGCTCCGAACGAATGGGCAAGCAGATGGGGCAGGCCGGGGCCGCTGCGCAAGGCATGGCGTTCAGCATTGGCGAGGTTTCCGAATCGGCGTTGCAGGCGATGCGCAAGCTCAGCGGACCCAACCCGCTTGTCCAGTTTGCGAATGCGCTGAACCGGGTCACTGACCAGCGCAGGAAGTTGGCAGAGTACAAGGCGGAGCTTCAGGCAACCTCCGAGGCGGAGGATGAACTCTCCAAAGCGGCAAAGGAGCGGCTGGCCGGGCAGTTTGACTACGTCGGCAAGGGCGAAATCGCAGAGGTGGCACAGCTGGAGGCCCAGGTCATGCGGCAGCGGCAGCAGCGAGACCAGGAGGCCGCCGCTGCGCTCGCCGAGCGCCGCAAGCAGGCTGAAGCTGAGGCAGAGGCGCAGGCGAGGGCGGATGCCGCCCGTATCAGCGGCAACGGCAGCAAGGAACAGGTCATCGTCATTGATTGGAAGTTGCCTTCGAAGGAGGTGGTGGCCGGCGCCACAGCAGCCGAGGTGCAGCAAGCGCAGCGCCTCGCGGGCCTCGTCGCTCCCCTGGTCTTGCGCCAGGTTCAGCAAAGCAGGGCCGTATCCGTGCGGGGGCGTAGCTGATGACCCGCATTGTTCTTGCAGGAATTGAACTGCCGGCTGACCTCCAGTGGACGGATGAGTTCACGGCCTGGAAGGTTGGGCAGCAGGCTCGTACAAGCCTGACGGGTGCCTTGATCGTCCAAGAGTCAGCGCGACAGGCCGGGCGGCCGATCACGCTCCAGACAACACGTGACGGTACCGCCTATGTCGGCGTCGTCAGCCTGCCCGTGCTACGGGCGTTGCAGGCCAGTGAAAGCGAGGCCCGCCTGGCGCCGTTGGATCTGGTCATGCCCGCCCACAACAGTGGCGAGCGGTCATTCCAGGTGCGGTGGCGCCGTACGGATGGCCCGGCCATCGAAGTCGACCCCACCCGATTCGCTGTCCCCGCGCTTGATGCGGACCTCTTCGCCATCACCCTTCGCCTCATGACGGTGTAATCCATGACGATTCTTGCTACCGATATCAAGCTGCGGCAGTCGCAGCGCTTGACCGATAACCCTGACGGCGGTGGCCGCATGGTTCAGACCGAAATCATTGACGGGGCGATGAACAACCTCTTTCCGGATATCGGTGATGAAGAGCGGACTACCGGCCGAACCACTCTCCGTAAGATGTTTGTGCATGTGGATACGCCCGCACCGGACGTGTTGAAGGACGCGATCGCGGTGCTGATCGATCCGCCCGCTGACCCGCGCGTGACCGTCACGATGTTTGCTACGGGCTCCTACAGTGACGTGCGCCTTGACGCCAAGAACCGCGTGGAGAGCTACATCACGCGCGGCACGGAGTCCCGCTTTGTACTGCTCGGCAACCACTTCAGCGGCCAGATGACTATCCAGGTCTACGCGATGAAGGACGCGCCGAGCCCCGACATCAATGACAATTTTTCGCTGCTGACGCTCGCCAGCTCCTGGCATGACCCGGCCGAGCAGTACGTGCGGGTCAAGGGCGTGCTTTCCCGCACGACGCGTACGTTTACCGATGACCAAGGGGCCTTCGAGCGGGATGTCTTGGTGATCGAGCTGGTGAACGCGTTGCTGCGCGACTTCTACGGCCAGGAGGTGGTGCGGTACTCGGCCACCAAGCCTGCGACCAGGATCTACGAGACCAATGTGGTGGAGGCTACGAGCTACCACAGCGTCAAACGCCTCACCGCCGCTGGGAAGCCTGGTGATCTGGCTGTGCAGGTCGATACTCCGTACGTGTCGATCGTTCCCACGTCCACGGCAGAAACTCCGGTCAGTGATGTGCTGGCCGGTATGGGGTCCATCAGCCAGGTTCCCTCTGGCCCGTCCGGCAGTCTCGGTCAGACTTTCAACGCGAGCTTTGCCGCTGGCGCGCCGGTCAGCCGATATCTCGGCACCGGACTGGCGGTGGGCGCGGTGCGTGTGATTGCGGGTAGCGTCGAACTCACCGACGACGGTACAGGGGGCCTCTCCTCCGCAGTGGCTACGCCCTGGAGCGGTACGGTCGACTATCAGAGCGGGGTCGTAGCGCTCTCGCACGGGACTGGCATCGGCAGCACCAGCATCAGCATCACCGCGTCGCCGGCGGGCTCCATCCCCATGCAGGGCTTTACCGATGAGATCGAGGTGACGCAGAACAATCAGGGGATGGTCTGGCTGTTCCAGCTGACCCCGCTACCTGCCCCGGGTACGGTCGTGGTTGACTACCGCGCCCTGGGGCGCTGGATCAGGCTGACCGACAACGGTCGTGGCCGCCTGATTGGTAAGCCGGGTCAGGGCACCGGGACCATCAACTACCAGACCGGCGCCGTAGTGGTAACGGCGGGTGCGCTCCCGGACCTGAAGAGCAGCATCATCTCCAACTGGGGCACTCCCGTCATTGCGGAGGCGCGGGTCGGTGATACCTCCATCCTGCCGCCGGCGCTCCGCTTTGTGCTGGGAGAGGGCTCGGCGGTCCCGGGCACGTTGCAACTGACCCTACGTGTAGGCGGCTCAAATGTCGCGGTCACCGACAACGGTAACGGCGGCCTGCTGATCGGCGGGCAGGTTCGCGGGCAAGTCAGCTATTCGACCGGCGAGATCTCGCTGCGGCCGCTGAATCTGCCTGATGCGGATAGCCAGCTCTTGATCGCCTACGAGTGGGGGCAGCCCCTCTATGCAGCACCACAGCCTGTCCCTGACTCGGCCGGGATCGTTTCCTTCACCCTGCCGCAAGGCCCGGTGAGGCAGGGCACAGTGCTTCTCGACTGGCTTGTGAGTGTCAGGCGCGATCGTGATGATCTGTCGTCGGCCCCTCAGGCAATGCGGGTCATCGCGAAGGACGACGGGGCTGGCAACCTGGTCGGCGTTTCGGTGGGGGACACGGCCTTCAGCACGGTGCTGGGGTCGGTGAACTACAGCACGGGCGCGATCTCGCTGCAGGCCGGAAAGTTCATGGTCCGCCAGGTGTCCTATCCGGTCTACGAGATCCGCTCCGGGCGCCTGAAGGTGGTTGGCTACGAGCGCCTGGACGTGTTGGCGCAGTTCTCCGCCGGCAGTATCGTATCGGTCGGGTGGATGCTCGCTGGGGAGGCTGCCCAGGCTGCGCAGGAAGTCATGCCGCTGCCGGCCGTACAGCTGCAGCTCACTCCGACCATCAGCGACAGCATCGTTCCGGGCAGCGTCCGCTTTGCATTCCGTGGGCGCACCTACGTTGACCGCAGCGGCGGGCTGTATCACTCCATCGATCCCACCACGGGCTCGGGCATCTACGCAGGGACGATCGACTACGCGGCAGGCGTGGTGAATTTGGTGCAGTGGCTGGCAGGCGGCGAGAACACTGTCCAGATCCAATCCCTCCTGACACGGATCGCCGATCCGGGCGTGGCCGTCAGCTTCTTCCGTGCGCCTGGTTCGCCGCTCCGGCCAGGCATGTTCACGCTGCGCGCGACCCGCATTGATGGCGAGCTGCTCACGGCAAATGCGGACATCAATGGTGTGCTGTCAGCTGCGGAAATTCGTGGGAAGGTCGATTGGGAGAGTGGTGTCGTCAAGGTTCAGTTCGGCCAGCTGGTGCCAGTGGCAGGGAATGAGGGTAAACCCTGGTTTGACCCCGATCTGGTGGAAGGGGACCAGGTCTGGAGGCCGACGCTCGTGCTGCCGGGCACGATCTACATGGGCGCGGTCGTGTATCGATCGATCCCGCTGTCGGAGGTAGTGATCGGCTTGTCGTCTGTGCGCCTACCCAGCGACGGCCGTGCGCCAGCCTTCAAGCCAGGGCAGACCGTGCTGATCCACCACACGGCCAAGCACGTGGTGCCATCGCCGCAAGCGGGCCAGCTTGTCAGCTTTGGTCGCGGAAGGATTGCAGGCATCGAAGTGCGCGACGCGGCCGGGCGTCCGGTCGACGCCGCATGGTTCACGGCGGATCTGGACATTGGCAATCTGCGCTTCAGTGACCCCCTGAACCTGGCCGCGTACACGCTGCCACTGACGATCAGCGAGCGCGTCGAGGACCGGCGCTTGGTGGTTCAGCCTCAGATCACCGGTGAGATCGAGATCAATACCTCCCTGACGCACGACTATCCGGTGGGGGAGTCGATGGTCAGCACCGCACTGCGCCTGGGTGAAGCCAACGGATCGCTTGACCTGCAGGCGCGTGTGGTGAGTCTGTTCGACCAGGCTGCATGGACCAACGTATGGGCCGATTCACCGAGCGGTAGTGTCGCGCCCGGCACCTACAACGACACGGACTATCCGCTCGCTGTGACGAACAAGGACGCTATCACTGAGCGTTGGGCGGTGCGGTTTACCAGTGCAACCCAGTTTGAGGTGATCGGCGAGACAGTGGGCACGATATCTGCAGGAAACACGGCCACGGATCTCGCACCTACTAATCCTCGCACGGGGGAGCCGTACTTCGTCATGAAGAAGGAGGGATGGGGAACCGGTTGGTCCACCAACAACGTGGTGAGATTCAACACCATTGGTGGGTTGGCTCCGGTCTGGCTAATGCGCACCACGCTGCCGGGCACGCCGGAAGGCGCATCCGACTCAACTCGCTTCCAGGTCATCGGCAACATTGCAGGGGAAGGCGCATGAGCCTCAAGCCAGCTGTTTACCAGAGTACAGATCCGGGCGCTCCAGCCCTGACCGGCCAAGCTGATTCGCTCATTGCGCTATTGGACGCGATACTCGTGAACGGCTACGGCTCTGGCGCGGAAGCAAAAGCACCATTGGGTTGGACCCGCGAGTTTCAGGGTGTGAACAAGCGTGTTTATCGCAACAACGTTGTGAGCGGCTCCGGCTACAGGTTGCGCGTCGATGACAGCAACGCTCAGTACGCTTTGATGCGTGGCTTTGAATCCATGGACACCGTTGACACTGGCACGGGTCCTGTCCCTATGGTCGCGCAGTCGGCGAATGGCTTGCTGTGGCCGAAATCTGCTGCCGCCAACAGCACCGCTCGCGCGTGGTTTGCCGTGGGGACCGAGCGATGCTTCTACTTGTTCATCAACCACACGGGAACAGCGGATCAGTTCTCACCTCACTTTGCCGGCGACATCGTCAGCTACTTGCCGGACGATCAACACTGCTTCGCCGTGTCGAGCACGGCGCAGTCAACATACTCTTCGGGCTTCGGCCGGAATCGAAACTTTGTATCGATGACGCAGAACCTTTCCAATGTCGAAGCAACTGCCGCGACTGCGGCTATGTACGTAGGAAGGAAAGCCGATGGAACCTTGGGGGCTGCCCCACTCGCCTCCTTTGCGCCGCTCTACCGTGGATTCTCCTATTACGTTTGGGGATCGGTTGGGAGCAATTCATCGGCCGAGTGGCCGGCGCCCCCGAATGGTGGTGTGTTTGGATTCCCGGGACTTCTCATGGAAGGTCCTCGCCGCTTCCGGGGTGAGTATCCGGGCGTCATCGCGCCCTGCGCGGATCTTGCTTACGGTGACGCCAACGTTATCCCCGGGCAGGCCATGGTGAGCAAACGGTTCAGTGCCAGCCCCACTACCGCTGTTGAATCCGCGTCTGTTGGAGAGGTGATTCTCGATCTTGGCCGAGAGTGGCATTGATATGGTTGATGCGAGGCGCGTCGAGTTCATCAGGCGGAACCCGCTCCACTTGGCGGGATTTGGCTACCTTGCTGGATCGTTGCCGGCGAGTGGAGATCCCGATAGTCCCGATGGGCGCTTTCGTGTGATGAACGCCCCGGCGAGAGGGCGCGTTGTCGCACTTGAGAGAGGAACATTGAGAATCGCGGGGGCTGCCATCAGTGCCGCGGACGGAACTTGGCGTATTGAGGGGCTTCCCCTGAACGTTCACTTCCTCGTCGTCGGTTTTGATGATCAGGGCAACTACAACGCTGCCGCCCAAGATTGGGTGCTGCCGGCTCCGATGGACGATTGATGACCGTGCCGGGCAATCTTGTTGGGCTCAACTTGGGGCCCCGGTTCGCCGGCGCGGGCTCATTTGTCGTTCTGAATCTTGGCGTCAACTGGGACGACAACGCGCCCGAACCGGTAGTACGGGGAATGAGGCGGCAAGTTGGCCTCTCCTGGGCGGGCAGCGCCACAGTAAGGCCGCTCACGTCGGTACGATGGGGCGAGGCGGAGCTGCTCGCGGTCACCGCAGCAGGCACTTGGTCGGCTGCCCGTCCGATTGGGGTCTTTACCTCACTGCCTTGGGGATTGGCGACTCGGGTTCATGAAAGCGTGGGGTTCATCTGGCGTCAGCACATGGGATGGATTGCTAGCGGTTGGAGGTCGGGCTGGAGCGAATTGCCGGCCGCACGCCGGAGGCTGGCGCTTCCCTGGCGCCCAGCGCTCTCATCCACCGGCCGCGCATCTGGGTTGTGCTGGGACGGGCAAGTCCGTGCGCGTACTTCGCGAGATGTTCGATGGAAGGGGCAGACACCGCGCGTGGGCCCTGAAAGGGGCCTGACGTGGACGAGCCCATTCGGCGCCCGCGTCTCTGCCCAGCTGCCTTGGGGGCCGGCGCGTCGCATGCCGTGGGGTGTACGCCCGATCCCTGGCCCTGGCCCAGATCCCGATCCAGATCCCGCCTCTCCACCCGGAAACCTGGTCGGTCTCACGCTCGGCTGCGCTGCCCTTGGTATTCCCGGCTTTGCTCCCCTGAATCTTGGTATCTCGGCGTGCTATGTGGTGCGCCCCCAACGTAGGACCTACGTCGTGATTAACGAGGTTTCATTTGTGCGGCTTCCTGACCGGATGCCGATCGAACTGGCGCGCGTCTCTCTCAGTGCGGGGCGGTCTGCTTGGGGATGGACCTTTGATATTGAGCTGGCCGATG
Organism: Stenotrophomonas sp. 112478_Sma; assembly: GCF_056479905.1. Taxonomy (NCBI): domain Bacteria; kingdom Pseudomonadati; phylum Pseudomonadota; class Gammaproteobacteria; order Lysobacterales; family Lysobacteraceae; genus Stenotrophomonas; species Stenotrophomonas sp. 112478_Sma. Next base: position 1,478,766 of record NZ_CM151072.1, read on the forward strand.
CCGGTCAACTGGGATTGCTCAGGCCCACAGCCTCGGGCCCGCGTCAGTTCGAGTTGGTACTGAACGGCTACGTGTGGACCGGCATCATCGAGAGCTTCCAAAAGCAGCGAGAGTTTGCCGGCGCGGGTGTGCGATTGAGTGGGCGCTCAAGGACAGCCCTGCTGGCGTCGCCTTATGCGCCGGCTCGCGTCAAGGCCACGACGGAAGAGCGCAGCATGGCGCAGCTTGTGGCCGAAGAGTTGGCTGATACCGGCTTTGCCGCCCAGTACGAGACGGTGGATTGGTCGGTTCCACCTGGTGCCTGGTTCTATGACGCGAACACGCCGCTGGATGCCATCAATTCGCTTGCTGCTGCGAGTGGTGGGGTAGTGCAGTCCCATCCCTCTGAACTGGCCTTGGTCGTCCGTGCTAGCTACCCGACCAGCCCATGGCTGTGGCGGGAGACCACACCGGATCACGTGGTGCAGGAGGACATTGTTCTGACCGAGAGCCTGCAGATGCGCAGTGCGCCGCTGTATGACGCGGTCGTGGTCACGGGAGAGCTGGCGGGAAAGGGAGTCACGTGTAAGGTGCGAAAGGGTGGCGAAGCGGGCCAGCTCTTCGCGCAGCAGGTAAGTAGCCCTTTGATCAACGTCGCAGCCGCCGCCGCGGAGCGTGGGCGCAATATCCTCTGTGATCGCGGTGAGCAAGCGGCGGTGGATCTGACGGCTCCGCTCTTCCCGAAGCCGTTGAAGGCAGGACAGATCGGTGTCATTTTGCCGCTCGACCTGGTGCAGGTGGTGAGTTCGGAGGGAACCTGGCACGGACAGTGCGAGTCGATCCGTATTGAGGTCGTTGTGGATCAGCAGGCTGTCGTGATTGAGCAGACGGCGACTCTAGAGAGGCATTTCACCGATGCGGACTGATCTGTGGGATCAATTCGGCGAGCTGGTCGGCGGACGGCCGCGATTGTTGGCAACGGTCACTGCACACAATGCGGATGGTACCAGTAGCCTAACAACCTATGATGGCGCTCAGATGCGTGCCTTTGGTCAGCTGCAGCAGCCCATCCCGTACAACGTTTGGGTCAGCGGTGGTCGACTGCTGGAAGCCGCGCCCAATCTTCCGTTAATGGAAGTAGTTGTCTGACGAAACAGGGCGCTGCTCGACGCCGGCAAGCATCCGAGCTGCGTCGCAACACAGGGATATCAGCAACTGGCATTGGCCGTGGACCCGTCGCCATCGCATTGGTCGGGTTGTCCAGCCCACACTCCTGAGAATTCACGCCGCGCTCACGCCTTGGCGGCGATGTTTGCGACAGAGCGGTAGGGGGACTGCTGGGCGCTCAATGCCCGGGCGTTCGGCTGTGCTCACTCCCCCACGGGCTTGCAGGACTGCCGCCGTGAATCTTCTCATTTCCCTCGCCGGCCCGGCGTTGGCCGCGGGTGCATTGCTTGCTCTCGTCCATGGAATCGTTTGGGGCTGCAAAGCCATGGCTAGCCGTCGCATCCGACGACCGAGTCTTCGGTGATGGAGGCGTTTCGCTACGCCTACCAGAAGGCACGTGGTTGGCACACTCCAGTCCTTACCTCGGCGTGGGTAGGGCTCAGATACTTGCTTACTGGGGACACGGGCTACTTCAAGTCGCACGGGGGCTGGCGCATATCACGCCTCCATCGTGGCGGGGAGTCTTCCGAATAACTCCGGAAGGAGGTCTGCGGATGTGTGGTTCAATCCAGCCCTGGAGCCTGTCCGTGGCCGAGATGTGCAGATCTTTGACGGCCCGCGTCCCCGTTCTATGACTACCGGCTGGCGGCTGACAGGTCATGCGGCCTTTGGGGATGGACCCCCAGTACCCAAGATGTGGTCACACTCCACCAGCCGGGCGTTGCTAACGGCTTGACGCTCGCCGCACCCCGCGCATGCGAGCAGGGTGCCGCCGGGCATTGTCTCCAGCTCCGGCACCTTCGAATGGGTGATGTGCTTGCAGTGGTTGCAGCGGACGCTGATGGCGTTTACGCGGTTAAGGTTGCCGTCGCGATCTCGGGCTGCATCAAGGGCGAGAACGTAAAAAAGTCCTGTATCGGGCATTGCGGTGTACCGGGCATTTTTGGCGATCCTGCGCCGATCGTTGCCGTCATTGTGTGATGACTATCCCCGTTCAGTATCACGTGTTACTGAATCGTTGCGCAGATTGCATTTATCTCACCTGATAGTTCCCTCACGCCTGATAGGGTTGTTCCTCACTAAGGAGGTGCACATGCCCATTCGGGCGGTGGTATATGTAAGCGAAGCGAGCGAGGCGCTCGCTGGTGACAAGCTTGGCTTGTCTAACCTCAAGCTGGACAAAGTCGTGGACGATGCAGCCCGGTTCAACCGTGACGCAGGAGTTACGGGGGTTCTGCTCTTCGACGGCGAACGATTCATGCAGTATCTGGAGGGGCCGGAGGATGGCGTCTCTGTTGCATACTCCAGGGTGCGTGGTGCCAGCAGTCACCATGGAATTATCGAACTGCAGCGAGGCAGAGTCGGGCAACGACGGCTTCCGTTCTGGCCAATGCGTTGGCTGCCTGTCGAATCAGTTGAGCTTCGGGAAATGGTTCGAGCTGATTGGACCAGCTTCAGTCAACGCGGTGAAAGCGATTCCCCCACCGCAATGGATCTGCTTGTTCGCTTGATTGAGCCCTACGTTGTTGCCGCATGAATGCGGCCCCCGTTCACCTGAGCGGGGGCTTCGGCCTACGAGAGCTGATCGTGGATAGCGGCAATTAGCTGCTTGAAACGGTAGGGCTTGGAGAGAAAGTGAACGTTCTCCGGAAGTGCTGGCAGCTGGGAGCGGCTGTATCCTGAGGCAAGTAATATGCGCGCGTTCGGCTGCACAGCGGCGGCCTCAGAGGCGACATCCAAACCCGATACTCCCTCGGGCATGCTGTAATCAGTCACGACAATGGAGAACTGAGCTTCGCTGCGTAAGCACGCGATCGCTTCAAGCCCATTTCGGGCGGTGGTTACCGCAAATCCTTGGGCGGCAAGTGCATCAACGACAATCTCACGGAGATCGTCCTCGTCATCTACAAAAAGCACGGAGAGCGGCATCTTTAGTCGGTCACAGGGTAGTGAAGGGTGATGGAAGTTCCCGAGCCCACATCGCTCTTTACGCGGATGAATCCGCCCGATTGAGTAGTGAATCCGAACACCTGGCTAAGGCCCAGGCCGCTCCCGCGACCGACCGTCTTCGTGGTAAAGAATGGCTCGAAAATGCGCTGCTGGTGCTCAGGCGCTATGCCTTGGCCATTGTCTTGGACTGTAATGCAGAGATAGTTGGCGGGGCCTTCGGCATCACCTTCAGGATCACTCACCTGCTGTAAACGTGCTGTCACGCTTATGGAGCCGCCGTTAGGCATCGCATCACGGCTGTTGCACACCAAATTGAGCACTGCGGCTTCCAGTTGACCGCGGTCCAGGTGCACCGGCGGCAGCTCGTCCGCAATGTCCAGTGTGACGTTGATTGCCGCCCCAGCTGAGCGTTGCAGCATGTCGTGGATATCGCGCAAGGCTTTACCTACGTCCAATCTCTCCGGAGATAGTTCGTGACCACGTCCGAAGGTGAGCAACTGACGAGTCAAGAGCGCTCCTCGCTCTACCGAACGCAGTGCGGTATCTATGTACTTTCCAGACAGATCGCCATGGGGTTGAGCCGCGATCAGATCGAGACAATTGGTGACTACGCTTAGAAGGTTGTTGAAATCGTGTGCCAAGCCCAGTGTGAGCTTGCCAATCGCTTCCATCTTCTGCGCCTGGAAGAGCTCCTGTTGAGTCCGCCTTAGCTGTTCCTGCGCAAGATAGCGCTCAGTGATATCTCGTGTAATTTTCGCGAACCCGACTAGTTCGCCATTGACCCAAACGGGGTCGATGACCACACTGGCATGGAAGCGCGAGCCGTCCCTTCTAACACGCCATCCTTCGCCCGCGTATCGGCCTTCGGATGCCGCGGTCCGGAGATTACGCATCGGGAGCCCGGCTTCGGCGTCCTCAGTTGTGTAGAACCTAGAGAAGTTGGTGCCGACTACCTCATCCTTGCGGTAGCCTTTGATGCGCTCGCCGCCTGGGTTCCAGGTACGGATGACCCCTTCCGGGTCGAGCATGTAGATCGCGTAATCAGTGACGGAATTGACCAAAAGCCCAAATTGTTGCGACTCGTCGCCTAGATCGCCCGTGGGATGTGGAGTCACTGGTGAGCTCTCCTTCGGGGCGATCAAGCTAAGCTTCCTTTTGTTAGCTGTTTGTGAAAGTGAAGGCATCCGACCTTCACGTTCCCAGGTTGGGGGCGGCGTGCGCGGAACTGTCAAGCGGTGACAACGCTTAAGCTCTCAAGGCGAGCCCTGAGCGCTGCCGATCTGCTCAGTTAGAAGTACCAGGGATTGTTGGAACGCAGCACTGAACATGCTGCCTTCACTCTGGTGAGTGAGAGCGATGCTCGGCAGCAGCGATGTCCAGACATCGGACAGCTGCTTCGGGTCGGGGTGCGTGAGGAGGGCCACCCTAAGTGCGTATTCCATCGCCTTCAAGTAGCCGCGATGGGCCTCTTGCGCGACTTCGCAGGCATCTAGGCGATCCAGAATCTCTTTGATTGGTGCGGTCATGGACGTCGGTCTGGACTGAGGGGCAGGGGACCGCCATAGTTTGCGAACACCCATGGGATCGCCCTATGAGCATCCTCAACGTTTTGCTCAGTCGTGACCAGCTTGTTATCGCAGTCGATACGCTCGCCGAGGATGCGCTGACCGGCGCCCATTCGGCGGGGGCCAAGATGCTTTTGATCCCCCAGCACAACCTCCTGCTGGCCACCCGAGGATCCGCCCAGTTCTTCCTCCGGATCTACGAGCTGGCCCTACAGGCGAGCTTCCGCGCCGAGTTCACGGTGGGACAGTTGAGCGCGGAACTCGGCTCTGTGATTGACCAGCTGTGGCCGAACTACGAGAAGGCGGTGGCCGAGGCCGGCCTGCCGATCGAGCAATTGGGAACGGAGATCGTCCTGGGTGGCTGGTCTCCACAGCAGGGCAGGATGACCGCCACGGCGTATTCGAAGAGCGGTAGTGGGCAACCGGCACGCGTGCAGCCCATAACTGGCCAACTGGCGTCGCCGGGGGAGCCCCTGAAGACAGTGCCGCCGAGCATGGCCCAGGCCGAGTTGCTGGCCGCCGGGCGGCTGCAGGCGAGTTACCTCAATGAGCGGGAGGGCCGACGGGTGGCCGGCGGCCGCCTGTTGATTGGGTTCCTGCAGGAGGGTCAGACGGTGGTCAAAGATCTAGGGCCGATCTGACGGCTGGACAGGGGCGTAAGTCGCACCGCCTGGTCCGGGGCCGATGGCAGCTCAACCTAGGGGCGCGTGAACAGCGCCGCGCCGGCGCTGAACCGGAACGATTCAGCCAGATGCCGGCCGCGTTCGCAGGATCTGCGACCACCGGTCGTATCCTTCCGGCCATGCTTTCCTCGCACGGCCACCACGGTTTCCGCACCGCCCCGATCGCCTCTGGCTGGGTCCAGACCGGTGAGCGCTGGGCGCTCTGGTACAACGGCCGGGAGACAGCCGGCGTTGCCCCCGATGGTGGTCCTGGGGTGCGCATGTGGATGGAAGGGCAAAAGTTTTGGCAGGTGAAGGAAGTGCGCGCGGTGAGCGTCCGGCAGGCGAAGCGGTACGCCGAGCGCTGGTGCGCGGCCAGGCTCTATCCCGAGCTACCTCTGCGCGATGCCGTCGCCCGTCTGACCGACAGCACGCCGATCCGGCTGCCCCCGCCACCACTGCCCGACCTGCCGCCAACGCGCGGGCAGCAGCAACAGGCGCGCCGACTGGCTGAGTCTGGGGCGCTGGATCTGACACGGGTCAAGGAAGCGCTGGAGCAGCGCAAGCTGCCTGCTGAGACCAAGCCCAGAGCGAAGGATCCAATGAAGGCGTGGGTAAGGGAAGGGTGCGCTCGTTATACGCGCAATGTGGGTGGCTGATAGGTTGCCACCATCGGTGTACCATGCCGCTTCGGAGAAGCGTCATTTACATGGAGAGGGGGATTCATGGAACTAGTTAACGCAGTTGCGCATCGAATTAATAAAGAGCGTGGCGCAAAGGGCGCCACACTTAGTGGTGCAAAAAATGAGCTTGAGCGAACCGATGAGCTAAATTCGTTGATGCTCACTCTTCTGGATAGCTACAACAATCGTAGTTCTAGATTTGCAGGCTCCTTCGAGGATGACCAGGAAAACTACCGATTTAGCCTGTATCTTCAAAAGTTCACAGATGGAGAGCTTGATTTTATTAAGTTCTCGGAGCTTGCGGCCAAGCGGCTTGTCGTATCAATGAATGAGGTTGTCTTCGCGGGGGGTGGGTATCTTCTTTTGCTGAGATATTCGCATCAGGGACGGGATATGCTCATGGTTGCAAAGCTCAATCCTCAGTCTGGTGCGATATTTTCTGAGGGCCTCGACAAGGTTATCAAGGCGCCTTACTTGAATCTGGATCGCCTGCAAGTCGCAGCTAGGATTGATATCGGCGCTTGGCTCGCTCAGGGGGAGCGCTACCTTAGCTTTGTGTTGCGGAAGAACAAGGACGAGGGTCCGTCGGATTATTTTCAGGAGTTTGTCGGCTGTAAGGTCGATCAAGATTCGAAGGTTGAATCGAAGAAGCTCGTGGCTGTGGTTAAGGATTTTGCAAACAATTTGGTTGAGGCTGGTGTACTTGCTGCCGAGATGGTTCCTGACCTTCAGCGTAGGGCGTTCGATTACATGGACGCGTTGCGGAACAGCGATGAGCCGCGCGTCGAAGATTTTGATGGGCTCGCCAATGCGCTGTGGCCTGGTGAGCCGACCGCATTTCTGCACTTCTTGAATGGACATCACGAAGCGCCATCGGCTGGATTTCTTCCAGATGCCACTGTGATTAAGGGGCTTTCCAATATTAGCTTCAAGAGTAAAGAGCTATCCGTCAACATGACTTATACATTCAAGCAGGCTCACGTACACCTTGAAGGTACCACTGTTACGATTAAGGACGCGCCAGACAGGCTAATTAAGGAGCTTTCTGAGAACTGACCATGACGGTTTTTGAATCCATCGTTGCTCTGTGCAGGTTGTCGGCTGTCAAGGACTTGGCAGGGCCGGATCTAATCCTCACGCTTGCTCGGTCGGAGCAGGTGCATGGATTAGTTGCTGCCGTGGAGGGCGGGGGATGGCACCTCACCGTGAAAGTCGATGGTCGCGAAATCATGACCGGAGTGGATGGTGTGCAGGTCGGTGGAAACTTCGTCCTGGTTATTCATGGTGCAGTGCGGGCAGATCCTGTCATCGCAAAGAATATCGGGGGACTGCTCACTTATTCGATGGGGCGCTTTCTGGGCTCAATGCCGCAGAATTTCTATCTGCTTCAAGAAGACTACGCGTCGGGAGACATGCCTGTCCATCAGTATGTGCAGGCCTATGAGCGCTGCATTGAGCTGTTCCAGTTGATCAAGGGAATCTCTGACGATTACCGGACTGAAGTGGGCAGCGCTGGCCGAGCAATCATCCTCACTTCTCGCAAGCTTGAAATTCCCGTGATCTACAAGCAGTGGGTGCTAGACGAGGTTGCGGGCGGTCCAGACTTGGAGGCGTTTAAGAAAGCTGCGTTTGAAGATCACTTGGCGTCGGGACGCAAAGACGTATTGAAGAGGGTCCTGGTTCGGTTCCTGTTCAATGTTGCTGAGGCTGATCGTTTTGAAGTTTTTTTAAAGTCCTGGAAGACCATCTACTCAGCTTTCCTGTCAGACTTCGATATATTTGCTTCTGGCTTCAATTTCGATAAGGCTCGTGAGGAGTTTGAGCGAAAGAAGTTGGATTTTGTCGTGAAGATGAACGGGGCTAGCTCGGATGCGATGAGTAAATTGATCGCAATTCCGGTTGGGCAGGGTCTACTCGCAAGTCAGATGAAAATTGGACGCGAGTACGCAATTGTCAACAATGCACTTCTTTTGTCGTCAATCGTTTTCGCCATCATTGCAATAATGTTGATTGCGGTTCACGTTCTTACTATTACGCAAGTGAAGACTGAGCTTGAGGCTGAAGAGAGAGTTTTGAAGGAGCGCGCGTTCACAACCTATGATCAACTCCGTCCAGTCATTAAGCAGCTTTCCTTGCGAATTAGCGTTCATCAGATCGCGGTTCCTTGCGGCCTTACTCTGCTGCTCGCAGCAACTACAGCTCTTACTTGGGCCGCTTACGTTCAGATTGCTGGAGGCTAAGGGTTACGGTGTCGCGGCGGATGGCAGGGTTGCCTAAATGACTGATTTGTAAGCTTTAGTTGCGGATTGCAAATCCGTTTACAGCGGTTCGATTCCGCTTGAGGCCTCCAATTGAAAAGCCCTGACTTCGGTCAGGGCTTTTTTTTGCGCCGTCATCGTGCGCTGCCAAGCGTGCCTGACATCCCAGTCTCAGCCGCCCACGACATGGCAAGGCGGTATGGTCAGCGCAGAGGCCTTCGGGCGCGGCAATGGCAGGCAGGGAGACTATGGCGCGTGGCGGACAGGCGGTGGATCGGCAATGAGCAAACCCACAACGGAAGTACGCTGGCTGACATTCCGGCTGATGAACGGACAATCGATCGGACCGGAGCGCCTGCGCGATGGCTGGAGCACCGCTTCGGAAACCCGCCACTGCGGGGTCCGGCGCGAGGCCATCGAGGGGGCAGGTGTGGTCTACGCGCTGTACGGGCCTGCCAACCTGGCATCGCCGCGTCGTGCCGAGATGCGCATGCGTGAGTTCCTGATGAGCAGCGGCTACACCTTCACCATGGGCACGCTGGGCGGCTAGCGCATCGCGGCAGCCTTCAGGGCCGCGACCACCTGTTCTCCGGAGAAGCCACAGTGGCCCGTGCCTGCTGCGGGCAGTACGCGCGGCAACGGCGTCGCACCCGCGTGCGCGGCCAGTTGCGGATAGCGTTCCTGCATGCGCGGTGCGATGGTGGGATCGTCATTGTTGAACTGAATCACCAACGGCCGCTTCAGCGCGCCGGTCAATCCGAGTGTTTTGCGCACACGCGCCTGTGCTGCGGGAACGGCGGCGATGCGCTGCACCCCTGCATTGAACGCGACGTCATCGCCGAATCCACGATAGACGACGCCGATGTTGCCGACTGGCATGCCGCCGCTGCGCTTGGCCAGTTCGTGCAGGACCAGCGCGTGCAGGCTGATCGTTCCGGGCAGCGCATCGGATGCGACCTGCAGTTGTGCGGCCAGCAGTGCAGCGGAGTGCGGCGCGCGTTGCAGGGCGTTGACGATGCCTTGGTACAGCTCGCCCTGTGGTACCGAAGCGGCTTCGCTGGATGCCAGGCCAGCAGCAGGCAGTCCTTCGGCATGCGGGAAGAAGTAGTCGAACGCGACCACGGTGGTGAGCAGGTCGCCGGCCAGCTGCTCGCCTGACAGGTTGGCGCCGCATAGCGAAACACCACCGGCGTAGTGGGCCGGATGCCGTTCGAGACTCGCCACGGTCACCGCACCGCCCATCGAAAAACCGAGCAGCCAGGTATTGCGCACGCCCTTCAAACCGGCCAGCGTGTGCTGACGCAGGCGTTCCACATCGTTGATGGCATCGGCCACCGCCCACCCCTGGCTCGCGTAGGCGCTCTGTGCGACCGCGTAGCCGGCCGCCAGCAGAGGTGCGGTCGCCTCGTTGGCGGCCATCGGCGATTCGCGTGGCGTGCCCACCGGCTCGTAACCGTGCGCCAGCATCACCAGATCGCCGTTCCAGTCCGCAGGGATGTCCAGGCGCCACGGCGCACCCTGCAGCTCGCCACTGAGCATGCGTGGCGGGGCGGGCGGCGCCGCGAGCAGCGGCATGGAAGGCAACGCCAGGGCCAGTGCCAGGGTCAGTCGGAGAAGGGCACGCATCGTGTTCATCCGGGCAGGTGATACGCCGAGCATAGAACCGGCCGCGGTGCCGTGCCCGCTGCAATGCGTCAGGTCAGGGGGCCATCACCGGCCCGCCGCAGGCGACGCGGTGCATCGGAAAATCCATGGCCTGTGCCGGATCGTCCTGTGCGATCTCGATACGTGCGTGCAGGCGCTGCCCAGCGATGCGGCGATAGGTGATCCGCTGCGGGAAATCATTGGCCGGATTCTCGAAGACGACCTCGTCGGCCTCCACCCGGACGGCACTGAAATCAGTAGCGTTGCGGCCGGAGGGCAGCGCGGTGAACACCAGCCGCCCATCGTCGTGCTGGCGCAGCTGCATGAACTCGAAACCCACGGTGCGCCCGTCGCGCAGGCTGCGGCTGCTGCCGAACATCGTTCCGCCGGCCACGGTGGACCACTGCTCACCGGCTCCAGGTGGCTGCCCGTCCAGCTGCCAGCAGCCGGAGAGCCAGCCGAGCTGTTCAATGTCTGCGGTTGCAGCGGCCTGCGCATGGGTGGCGAAAAGCAGCAGAGGCAACACGGCGCGGGCGATCCGGTTCGACATCGTGGGCTCCATGCGCGGGACGGTGGCCCCTGTATAGCGCCGCGCAGCGCCGGCGGCCAGCGCCGCACACAATGACGCCGAATTCGATACGATCTGCGGGTTCCTCCCCCTTCTGCTTGCCCTGGAGTCCGACATGGTGGATCGCCTCGCCGTCCTGCTTGAGCGTTTCGCGGTCACTGCGTCGGTCTTCCACGCCGGTGCACTGTGCGGCATCAACAGCCTGGAAGGGGAGGACGAAGCCGGCCAGCTGCATCTGGTACGGCGTGGACCGGTGCAGGTCAGCCATGCACAACAGACCGTGCAGGTCGAGGTGCCCAGCCTGCTGCTGTACCCGAGGCCGATGCACCACCGTTTCCAGACCGACCCGCACCTCGGCGCCGACATGGCCTGCGCCAACCTGCATTTCGAAGGCGGCCGGCTCAATCCGATCAGTGCCGCATTGCCTGATTTCATCTGCCTGCCACTGGCGGACCTGCACGGCAGCGATGCGGTGCTGGAAATGCTGTTCGAGGAGGCGTTCGAGCAGCGTTGTGGCCGTGCGGCAATGGTCAATCGTCTGTTCGAGGTGGTGATGATCCAGGTGCTGCGGCAGCTGATGGAAGGCGGTGAGATGCGCGGCGGTCTGTTTGCTGGCCTCGGTCATCCGCGCCTGCGTCTGGCATTGGTCGCGATGCACGAGGCGCCGTCGCAGGCATGGACGCTGGAAGACCTCGCCGACGTCGCAGGAATGTCGCGCAGCGTATTCGCGGCGAGCTTCCGTGAGGCGATGGGCACCACCCCCGGCCAGTACCTGCAGGGCTGGCGCGTAGGCCTGGCGCAGCAGGCCCTGCGGCAGGGCCGACCGCTGAAGCGGATTGCCGACGAGGTGGGCTACGGCAGTGAAGCGGCGCTTTCGCGTGCGTTCAAGGCGCACACCGGGCAATCGCCCCGGCAGTGGCGGGGGCAGGTGCGGACCTCCGCGGCCTGAGCGTTCAGCCCAGCGCGAGGCGGGCCAGCTTCATGCCCACGAACAGGCCGGCCAGTCCCAGTGCGATCGATCCCCCTGCATACAGCGCGGCCAGTCCGTGCTGCCCCCGTTGCAGCAGCAGGCCGATCTCCAGCGAATAGGTGGAGAAGGTGGTGTAGCCGCCCAGGATGCCCGTGGTCAGCAGCAGCCGCAGCTGCGGCGATGCGCCGTTGCGCAGGGCGAAGGCCTCGACGACCACGCCCATCAGCAGGGCGCCGCTGATGTTGACCAGGAAGGTGGACCAGGGCCATGGACTGCCGACGGCGAACCGCGTGCCGATCAGGTTGCAGGCATGGCGCAGGCAGGCGCCGGCGCCGCCTCCCAGGAAGACCAGGACGTAATTGTTCAGTGCTTGCATTGCGGGCCTCGAGTACGTGTTCGCAGATGCGGAGGCGAACGCGATGGCGGGCACGGCCTGCCATCGACGAACGCCCGGTTCGTCACAGCAGGAGCCATCAGCCATGCCTGGCGGTTATCGGGGGAGCCCCATCCCCATCGGTCACCATGCTACCAGCGCCGACCCGGTCAGGGCAGGGAGGTCATCACCACGCGGGCCACCCTGCTGCGGCTGACGCCATCCATCAACAGTTCGAATGCCAGCAGATCCAGTGCCGCGTGGCGCCGGTGGTCGATCTCCAGGCCCTTCTCGGCGACCAGCACGCTCACCAGTTCATAGGCATCCTGCCAGACATCCAGGTGCGCTTCGCTGGGCATGTAATAGCTGGTGCGTTCGCCGACGCCCCGCCCATGGATGCCGTACAGCAGTTCGCGTGCATCCAGCTTGGCTGCGTCGGCGATCCGGAACAGCTGTTCGGCCTTCACATGTGAGGGGCTGACGTGGTCGTTGAGCCAGTTGCTGATGGTCGCCGTCGTTGAAGCGGCGGCGCGGGCCAGATCGGCCGGGCGTGGGTGCCCGGCTTTCTTCATGGCAATGGCGAGTCGTTGGCCGAGAGTATTCATCTATGCAAGCCAGCTTAACGCGTGGAAGCGAAAGAATCCTTGCCGCAAGAATAAGTCTGGTTAACGACAGGGCCGACCATGACCGATTTCTGGAGCAAACGGCAGGTGCGCGCGCGCCTGGGATTCCAGACCGACGCCGAGCTGGCGCAGTTCTTTGGCATAACGCGATCCGCTGTGTCGCAATGGCCCCAGGAAGCGCCCATTCCTCCATTGCGACAGTTCATCCTCCACCAGCGCCATCCCGACCTGTTCCCTTGGGCTGAGGCCTCTGAAGACGAATCAAGCTAGGTTGCGTCTGCAAATGTCGTATTTAGCACGCTTTGCGGCATGTGTTAAGCATGCTTATCAATATAGGGAAAATTGATCGAAACCCGCGTTGCGATTGATCGCGCCACGAGGCTGCCCTGGCGACGGACGCACCACGGCGTCGGGATCGGCCCCTTCTTTTGCCTGTGCCGATCACAGACCGTTATGTGAACGATTAATAATTTCAATCGAAAAAGTCGCCGCATGTAATTGACCTGTCGTGAAATCTGTGACTAATTGAGGTCAACCGGTCGTGAAGCCCGGGAGTCTTTCAGCACGCAAGTGAGTCGGTAGACCGTCAACGATGCAGGACAAGTCCAACGGAGGTCGTATGGAATACGGCATGCATGGCTTGGCTGAACGGGTACGCCGCGAACTGGAAGCCAGCTATCACAAACACGGATGCGGCCCTGCCTTCTGGGACACGTACCAGCAGGTGCTGGACCGGCTTGTCCCGCAGGGGACCGAGCGCACGGAAGTGACCAATGAAATGGCGCTGATCATCGAGCAGCTCGGAATCGTACGGCGTGCCCAGCTGGTGCCTCCGCACGCCAACGGGTCGCGCTGATTCAGAGCAGGTGCCAGGCGCCAGCGCTCAGCAGCACCAGCAGCAACGATGCCAGAACCACGGTCCGCGGTCGCCACCCGCGCCGCGGCTGCCCTGCCATCGTCTGCGGGCTACAGTAGCGGATCAGTCCCGGACCGAAACCGGCCCGGGACTGTTGCTGCTCGCAGGCATCCAGGCAGGCGCCGCAGGCCAGGCAGTCGGCCTGCGGGCCCTGGCGGATGTCGAGCTGCATCGGGCAGGCGTGGAGACAGGCCGCGCAATCGGTGCAGTCGCCGAGGCGGTCGGCGCTGAAGGTGGGCATGGGGCCGGCCAGCCATGGGTGCGCGGCGCGGAACACGTAGTCCTGCGCGGAGGTCGGATCGAGCAGCCCGCGACCGCGGCCGATCACGCCGCCAAGGCCAGCGGGCCGGGGCCCGCGGGGTTCGCCGCGGCGCGCGTCATACAGCATCCGGGGGGTCTGCGGGTCGACCAGCAACGGCTGTGCGCGCGCGAAGGGGCACAGCGAACGGCAGACCTGCTCCCGCAGGAAGCCGGCGTTGCCCCATGTGGCTGCCGTGTAGAACAGCACCCAGAAGGTTTCCCAGCCACTCCAGCCGCCCTGGACACTGGCGGTGACGAGGCCGGTGATCGGGCTGAACAATCCCACGAAGGTGATGCCGGTCCATAGCGACAGCAGTAACCATGCGGCCTGCGTGGCAGGACGCGCCAGGGCGCGTGGCAGGCGTTGGGCAAGAAAGCTGTCGATCAGGCTGAAGGCGTAGCTCCACACCGTCTGCGGGCAGGCATGGCCACACCAGATGCGGCCGGCGAGGTGGGTCAACAGCGCCAGTGCCATCGCCAGCGCCAGCAGCAGGCCCAGCAGCAGGCCAACGTCGTCGGGCCACAGGGTCCAGCCGAACAGGTCGAAGCGACGTGCGTCCAGGTCCAGCAGCAGCGCCTGGCGGCCGTCCCAGCGCAACCAGGGCAGCCCAAGGAAGCCAACCAGCACACCGAGCCGCAGTGCGCCACGCCATCGCCACGGTGGGGAAGGGGGCCTTGGTGCGTTCATCCCAGAGGCAGCTCATCATCTGCGTCTGCCGGCATCGGCCGCAGCAGATATCCGGTGATCGCGCTGGACAGCGCCGTCACCGCCCAGAACATGAAGAAGCCGACCGTGTAGCCGAGTTCGCGACTGATCGCCGTGCCCGGAAAACTGATGGCCTGAAGGCGCAACGGGTCGACGAAAGCGAAGAACACCACGCTGGCCAGCCCGGCGGCGATGAAACTGGGCCAGAGGATGGCGCCCCAATGCTGGATCAGGCGCTGACGCGGGGACGAAGTGGGTGTATTCATGCGGTCGCGGGTCGGGAAGGGGGCGGCGCGTATACTCCGCCATGGCTGGCGCAGCATCCGCAGGGCATGTTTCCTGCAGGCATGTCAGCCTAGGCGCGCCCACGCGCGCCGACATTGATCTGGATCAACGGCGGTGCCGGCCGGTTGGCGCACTCTGCCGGCAATCGCCTGGTGCCTCTGATGAACGCAACGCCATCGCTCGTCCCGCCTGTCGCCTCGCCCACGCTGTGTACCGAAGAGGACGTGACCCGTCTGGTCCACGACTTCTACGCACGCGTGCGTGAGGAGGAGCGTCTGGGCCCCGTGTTCGACGCGCATGTGCACGATTGGCCCGGGCATCTGGCGCAACTGGTGGATTTCTGGTCCGCAATGCTCAGGGGAACGCGTCGCTTCAAGGGATCGCCCATGTCCAAGCACATGGCCATCGCCCTGGACAAGGACCTGTTCGACCGCTGGCTCGCGCTGTTCCGGCGCACCACCGCCGAATGCGGCAATCCACCGATGCAGGCGTTGGCCGATGATGTGGCCGCGCGCATTGCGGAAACGTTCTGGCGCCGGTACCAGATGCTGCGCTGGCCGCAGGTGGCGCTGCCGGTGCTGGGCGTTCCTGCGCGGGATTGATCTGGGTCAAGGCGGCACTGACTGTCCGGCGCGATGCTGGCGGCATGGACACGTTCTCTCCCGCTGCCGGCGGCCTGGCCTGGACCTTCGACCCCGATCTGCTGCGCCGGCATGACCGGCCCGGACCGCGCTACACCTCGTATCCGACCGCTCCGCACTTCCACGATGGTTTTGGCGCGCCCGCACTGCGCCAGGCGATCGCGGACAGCGACGTGCTGGCGCGCGCGCTGTCGCTGTACGTGCATGTCCCGTTCTGCTCCAGCCCGTGCTTCTACTGCGGCTGCAACCGGGTGATCACCCGTGATCGAAGCCGTGGCCACAGCTACGTCTCACGGGTCCTGGCCGAGGCCGATCTGCTGGCGCCGCAGTTCCAGAAGGGCCGTGAGGTGATCCAGCTGCACCTGGGGGGCGGAACGCCGAATTTCCTGGATGCCGAGGCAATGACCACGCTGATCGACGGCCTTCGCCGGCGTTTTGACTTCAGCTGCTCGGCCGAGCGCGATTTCTCGATCGAGCTTGATCCACGCTTCATCGAAACGCGTGACGTGGCGATGCTGGCACGGCTGGGCTTCAATCGCGCCAGCCTGGGCGTGCAGGACTTCGATCCCTCGGTCCAGGCGTCGATCAACCGTGTGCAGGGGGTGCAGCAGACCCTGGACATCCTGCATGCCTGTCGTGACAGCGGCATGCGATCGGTCAACGTGGATCTCATCTACGGGCTACCGGGACAAAGCCAGGAAGGATTCGGCCGCACCCTCGAGCAGGTGCTGGCGCTGCGGCCGGACCGATTGGCGGTGTATGGCTACGCGCACCTTCCGCATCTGTTCCGCGCGCAGCGGCAGATCGACGAGCGCGCGCTGCCCTCGCCGGAGGACAAGCTTGCGCTGCTGGGACTTGCCGTGCAGCAGCTGTCGGCAGCGGGCTATCAGTACATCGGCATGGATCATTTCGCGCTGCCGGAAGAGGATCTTTCGCGCGCCCAGCGCGCTGGCCAGCTGCATCGCAACTTCATGGGCTACACCACCCATGCCGATACCGACCTGCTGGGCCTCGGCGTCAGCGCGATCAGTCATATCGGTGCGACCTACAGCCAGAACCCACGCGACCTGCCGTCCTGGGAGAGTGCGGTCGATCAGGGCCAGCTGCCGGTCTGGCGTGGCGTGGCGCTCAGCGCCGACGATCAGCTGCGCGCAGACCTGATCCAGCAGCTGATGTGCCAGGGAGAGGTCGATGGACGCGCGCTCGGCGATCGCCACGGCATCGTGTTCGACGACTACTTCGCCGAGGACCTGTGCGCCGTGCAACGGCTTCAGGACGATGGCCT
Organism: Stenotrophomonas sp. 112478_Sma; assembly: GCF_056479905.1. Lineage (NCBI taxonomy): Bacteria > Pseudomonadati > Pseudomonadota > Gammaproteobacteria > Lysobacterales > Lysobacteraceae > Stenotrophomonas > Stenotrophomonas sp. 112478_Sma. The sequence goes on from NZ_CM151072.1 coordinate 1,495,341, forward strand.
GGTCGAGTATCGCGATGGCGTGGTCCGTGCCAGCGAACGCGGCCGGCCGCTTCTGCGCCTGCTGGCGATGTGCTTCGATCCCCATCTGCGTGCAGCGCACGAGCAGCCGCGCTATTCGCGCGCGATCTGAAGTGGTTGGGAGGTTCACGCCACTGCGTGTCGCATTCTGCCCGAAAGCCCTGGTGCCCGGAGCCGGAATCGAACCGGCATGACCTTGCGGTCGGCGGATTTTAAGTCCGATGCGTCTACCAGTTTCGCCATCCGGGCCTGCAGTGCGGCGCCGATTGTAGCCCAGCGGGGGCTCCAGCACCGGCGGCCGGGCATCGCACGGCGCGCTTAACTGTAGCGCCCATTCATGCCATAGTCCCGACCATCGTTCCCAGGGGGGAGCCACCTGATGTCGCTCTACGCGATCGCCTACGTCAGCGATGCCCGCGCCGATCTGCGGACATCCGATCTTGACCGCCTGCTGGCCGATGCCACGGCGTTCAATCGCGTGGCTGGCGTCACCGGGGTGCTGATGTTCGACGGTGCGCGCTTCCTGCAGTATCTCGAAGGTCCGCAGGATGGTATCGATTCGGTGTTCCCGCGCATCCTCAATGCCCGCAGCCATACCCAGTTGAAGGTGCTGTGCCGGGCGCCCGTGCCGCAGCGGGCGTTCCCCCGCTGGAACATGGGGACGCGACGCATCGAGGCGGAGCTGCTGGCACAGATCGTCGGTGAGGCGTGGCCGGGGTTGACGCTGGGCAGCGTGGGGTTCGAGCACCTGCTGCAGGCCTGGACCGGGGCCGATGGCGAGCTGGAGCCTGCCGCGGTCGCACTGGGCTCCTGACCTTGGCGACAAGGTCCTGACACCGTTACGCTGTAGCCCTCTTGCGAAGACTTCCCGGAGTGGGCAGCGAATGAGCGTGATGGCCGAAGCGGCGGCAGTGGGCGATCCGTCGCTGCCGGCATGGCGGGTACATTGATGAGCGTGCCGGTGTCGGCGGCGGAAGCGCCCCGGTTCGCGGTGATCGGTCTGGGTTACGTGGGCCTGCCACTGGCCGTGGCCTTCGGCCGGGAACAGCGGACGCTCGGCTTCGACATCGACCCCGAACGCATCGCCGAGCTGCGCGCGGGCCAGGACCACACGCTGGAGGTGGAGGCCGGGGAACTCGCCGCTGCACGCCAGCTGGAGTACAGCAGCGACCCTGCGCGGCTGGACGAGTGCAACGTGTACATCGTCACCGTGCCGACGCCCATCGATGCCTACGAGCAGCCTGATCTGGAACCCCTGCGCTCGGCGACGCGGTTGATCGCCAGCCATCTGCGCGCCGGCGATCTGGTGATCTACGAGTCCACGGTCTATCCCGGCACGACCGAGGAAGTCTGCGTGCCCTTGCTGGAGCAGGGTTCGGGCCTGCGATTCAACGAAGATTTCTACTGCGGCTACAGTCCGGAGCGGGTCAGCCCGGGGGACCGCCAGCGCCGTCTGGCCGACATCCGCAAGATCACCTCGGGTTCGACACCGGAGGTGGCGTCGGTGGTCGATGGGCTGTACCGCCGCATCATCGACGCAGGCACCTTCCCGGCGCCATCGATGCGCGTGGCCGAAGCGGCCAAGGTGGTCGAGAACATCCAGCGCGACGTCAACATCGCCCTGGTCAACGAGCTGGCGCTGATTTTCGACCGTCTCGGCATCGATACCCAGGACGTGCTGGACGCCGCGGGCAGCAAGTGGAATTTCCTGCCGTTCCGTCCCGGTCTGGTCGGTGGCCACTGCATCGGCGTGGATCCCTACTACCTGCTGCACAAGTCGGAAAGTGTGGGTTACCACCCGGACCTCATCCACACCGCGCGGCAGGTCAACAACCGTGTCGGCGAGCACGTGGCCATGCGCGTCCTGGCCATGTTGGCCGAGCGCGGGCGGACCGCGGCCCAGGCGCGCGTGCTGGTGCTGGGCGTCACCTTCAAGGAAGACTGCCCCGATCTGCGCAACAGTCGTGCGCTGGAGCTGGCGCAGCGCCTGGCAGACGCAGGCGCCCAGGTCGATGTCAGCGATCCATGGGTGGGCCCGGCGGCCTTGGCCGATGCCGGTGTGCGGTGGCTGGCCGAGCCGAAGGCCGGCTGTTACGACGCGGTCGTATTGGCAGTGGCGCATGCCAGTTTCAAGGCGATGGATGAAGCCCGCATCCGCGGCCTGCTGGCGCCCGGCGGCCTGGTGTATGACGTGAAATCGGCCTGGCCGCGCAGCGTGGTCGACGATCGCCTGTAGGCGTTGATGATGGCGGGCGCGGTAGACTCGGCTGCAGTTGCAACCAAGGAACGCCATGCACCGGTATATCGTCTACCTGCTCGCCATCCTGATGTTCCCCGTCTGCCTGTGGCTGGCCACGATATGGCCTGCCTGGTACTGGGGCGTCGGTCTGACCGCCGCGATGGTGGCGCTGGGGACCTGGGATCTGCTGCAGAAGCGCAGCACCCTGCGCCGCAACTATCCGGTCATGGCGCACTTCAGATACGGGCTGGAATCGATCGGCCCGGAGATCCGCCAGTATTTCGTGCAGAGTGATCTGGAAGACGTGCCCTTCTCGCGCCAGCAGCGTGCACTGATCTACCAGCGTGCCAAGAACGAGATGGATACGGTGCCGTTCGGCACGCTGCGTAGTGCATATGCGGTGGACTACGAATGGATCAACCATTCGCTGGCACCGACCACCATCGCCCGGCACGATTTCCGTGTGCTGATCGGCGCAGGCTGCGCCAAGCCCTATTCGGCGAGTGTGTTCAACATCTCGGCGATGAGCTTCGGCTCGCTGTCGGCCAACGCGATCCGCGCGCTCAATGAAGGCGCACGCCGTGGCGGCTTCTATCACGATACGGGCGAAGGCTCGATCTCGCCCTACCACCGTGAGATGGGCGGCGATCTGGTCTGGGAAATCGGCTCGGGCTACTTCGGTTGCCGCGACGAGAAGGGCGGTTTCAGCGAAGAGCGGTTCGTCGCCAACGCCACCCATGACCAGGTGAAGATGATCGAGATCAAGCTGTCCCAGGGGGCCAAGCCCGGTCATGGCGGCGTATTGCCCGCGCCGAAGGTGACGGCCGAGATCTCCGTGACCCGGGGCGTGCCGATGGGGGTGGACTGTGTATCTCCGTCGCGGCACTCGGCGTTTTCCACGCCGGTCGAACTGCTGCAGTTCGTCGCCCGCCTGCGTGAACTGTCCGGTGGCAAACCGGTCGGCTTCAAGCTGGCCATCGGCCATCCCTGGGAGTGGTTCGGTATCGCCAAGGCGATGCAGGAGACCGGCCTGTTGCCGGACTTCATCGTTGTCGATGGCGCCGAGGGCGGCACGGGCGCGGCACCGGCCGAGTTTGTCGATCATGTCGGCGTGCCGATGCACGAGGCACTGCTGCTGGTCCACAACACCCTGGTCGGGCTGGACCTGCGCGAGCGCATCCGCATCGGTGCGGCCGGCAAGATAACCAGCGCATTCGACATTGCCCGGACCATCGCGCTCGGCGCGGACTGGTGCAATGCCGGTCGTGGCTTCATGTTCGCACTGGGGTGCATCCAGTCGTTGAGCTGCCACACCGACAAGTGCCCGACCGGCATCGCCACGCAGGACCCGGCGCGCTGGAAGCACCTCGACGCGCCTGACAAGGCCACGCGCGTGCATAGCTACCACGAGCACACGCTGCATGCCCTGAAGGAGCTGTTGTGCGCGGCCGGCCTGAATGATCCGGCCGAACTGGGGCCGGAGCACATCCTGCGCCGCGTGTCGCCGGTGGAGATCCGCTCGCTGGCGACGCTGTATCGCTATCTGGAGCCGGGAGAACTGCTGCGGCGGGTGCCGGATCACGCGGTATTCCATGCGTTCTGGGCAGACGCGCGCAGTGATTCATTCCAGCCGCCGGCCCGGATCCAGGCGCTGAGAGCCAGCAAGTCGCGGTGATGGGTTCCACACGGAGGTTGCATGCAGTTCAGGACCGGGACGATCGACGATGTCACGCCGCTGTGGGCCCTGCGCACGCGGTGCGTGCGCGAGACCTGCAGCAGTCACTATCCGCCGGAGGTGATCGCACCCTGGGCGGCGTCGCTGCCGCCGGCGCAGTATCCGCGGCTGCTGTCGCAGGGCGGCTGTGTGGTGGCCGAAGGCGGGCAGGGCGAGCTGCTCGGCTTTGGCGTGCTGGATATCGATGGCAATGAGGTGGATGCGCTGTTCGTCGATCCGGATCGTGGCGGACAGGGTATCGGCCAGGCGCTGATGCAGCGTCTGCTGGCGCTGGCCGATCCGGGGCGCGAGGTGGTGCTGTCGGCCTCGCTCAATGCCGTGTCCTTCTATCAGCGGCAGGGTTTCATCCGCGAACGCGAGGAAATCTATCCCCATCCCAGCGGGGTACCACTCGCCTCTGTACGCATGCGAAGGCCGTGGTGAGGCGCTGCTTCCGGTAGCGCCGGGCCACGCCCGCTGCTACCGCAGGCGATTCAGCGTGTGGCTAACCACTGGATCACGCCTTCGGCGGCGCGCAGGCCACTGGCATAGCAGGCCGTCAGCAGGTAGCCGCCGGTCGGCGCCTCCCAGTCCAGCATTTCGCCAGCGCAGAACACGCCGGGCAGGGCACGCAGCATCAGCCCTGCGTCGAGCGCGTCCAGCCTTACCCCTCCGGCCGTGCTGATCACCTCAGCCATCGGCCGCGGGCGCAGCAGTTTCAGCGGCAGGCGCTTGAGCGTCGCTGCGACCGCAGCAAGATCGTTGCCCGCGTCTTTGCCGAGGTGCTCGAACACAAGTGCCGCTTTCACTGCGTCCACCCCGGCCTGGCGGCGCAGGTGCTCACCGAAGCTGCGGCCCTTGCGTGGGCGCGACAGATCGGCCAGCAGGCGTGCCTCATCGCGGCCCGGTGCCAGGTCCAGCCACAATGGCGCACAACCCTTGCGGTTGATGGTTTCGCGCAGGTCGGCCGACAGCGCGTAGATCAGGCTGCCTTCGATGCCATAGTCGCTGGCGACGCATTCGCCCTGCAGTGACCGTGGTTGGCCGGTCAGGTCGATCCAATGCGCTACCACTGGTTTCAAAGGGGCACCGGCATTGCGCTGGGCGAACAGGGGCGTCCAGTCGACGTCGAACCCGCAGTTGGCGGCCTGTAACGGCGCGATGTCCACGCCGCGCGCCTGCAGCGGTGCCACCCAGGCACCGTCGCTGCCGAGATGCGGCCAACTGCCGCCGCCCAGCGCCAGCACGGTGGCATCAGCGTGCACGTCGAGGTGGCCGTCTTCGGTGTTGAAGCGCAGCGCGCCGTCGCTGGCCCATCCGCACCAGCGGTGATTCACGTGCAGGCGTACGCCCTGCTCCTTCAAGCGGCGCACCCAGCCGCGCAGCAGGGGCGCAGCCTTGCGATTGACCGGGAACACGCGGCCGGAACTGCCGACATAGGTCTCCACGCCGAGATCGGCGGCCCAGTCGCGCAGTGCCTGCGCGTCGAACCCGTCCAGCCAGCGGCCGACTTCACCGGCCTGCTCGCGGTAGCGGCTGTCGAACAGCGGGCGCGCATCGGAGTGGGTCAGGTTGAGCCCGCCCTTGCCGGCGATCAGGAACTTGCGACCGGGGGAACCCTTGGCTTCATAGAGGTCCACCTCCAGGCCGGCGGCGCGCAGGCGCTCGGCAGCGAACAGCCCTGCCGGGCCGCCACCGACGACAGCCACGCGGCGCGGCGCATGTCGATCAGGGTTGGACATCGAGCAGCTCGACATCGAACACCAGCGAGGAGCCCGGCGGGATCGGGCCGGCGCGACGGCTGCCGTAGCCCAGGTCCGGGGGGATCATCAGGGTGCGCTTGCCGCCGACCTTCATGCCGGCCACACCTTCATCCCAGCCGCGGATGACCTGGCCGGCACCGAGCACGAAGGTGAACGGCTGGCCGCGTCCGACCGAGCTGTCGAATGTCTTGCCATGCTTGCTCTCGGTGCGGTTGTCGTAGATCCAGCCGGTGTAGTGCACGGTGACCTTCCGGCCCGCCACCGCTTCGGCCCCGGTACCGGGCTGGGTGTCGATGCGCTCGAAGGTGGTCAGCGTGCCTCCCGGTGGTGGGCCGGACGGCTCCATCGAGCAGCCGGCAGCAGCAAGGGACAGCAACAGGGGAAGCAGCAGTCGGCGCATCGGGCATCTCCGTCGGGCGCAGGGCGAGGGCGGCAAGGGTAGCGCATCGGCGCCGGGTATCATGGCGCCATGGCCAAACTCCTGCTCAATCTGCGCAATGTCGGCGATGACGAATACGCCGACGTCTGCACGCTCCTGGATCGCCACGGCATCGCCTGGTACCGCACCGAGCCCAGTCCCTGGGGCATTTCCAATGGCGGGCTGTGGCTGCGCGATGACGGCGATCATGCGCGCGCCAAGGCATTGATGGCCGAGTACCAGGCCGAGCGCGCGCCACGCATCCGGGCCGAGCGTGAGCAGGCCCTGCGTGATGGCACGGCCGAGACCTTCGGCAGCCTGCTGCGGCGCCGGCCGCTGTATGTCGTGCTGGTACTGCTGGCGATGCTGGGCGCTGCTGCCCTGGTGCTGCTGCCGTTCATGCTGCTGCGGGGGTAGGGCGCTCCAGCCGCCGATCATCGACCCCGGGTCCTGACCCGGTGGCGGCCAGGCGCTAAAATGCGCGGATGATCGCCAATACCGCCGCCTATCATTTCACTGCCATCGACGCCCCCGAGGTTCTGTGCGACCAATTGCTGGCGCGTGCCGAAGCGGCTGGGCTGCGCGGCACGATCCTGGTGGCGGGCGAGGGCCTGAATCTGTTCCTGGCGGGCGCCCCGGCCGCCATCGAGGGCTTCTACGCGGCACTGCGTGAGGATCCGCGTCTGGCCGGAATGCGGGTCAAGACCAGCTTCAGCGAGCATCAGCCCTTCGCGCGGCTCAAGGCCAGAGTGAAGCCGGAGATCATCAGTTTCCGCCGCGATGACGGCCAGCCGCTGGCCTATCCACGCGCGCCGGCGGTCGATCCGGCCACCGTACAGCGTTGGTTGCGGCAGGGCCACGACGATGCGGGAAAGCCGGTGGTGATGCTCGATACCCGCAATCTGCAGGAGGTGGAGTACGGCACGTTCAAGGACGCGCTGGTGCTGCCGATCCACAAGTTCACCGATCTGCCGGAGGCCCTGGCGCCGCACCGCGACGCATTGAAGGACAGCACCGTGGTCAGCTTCTGCACGGGTGGCATCCGCTGCGAGAAGGCCGCACTGTGGATGCTCAATGACGGCATGGACAACGTGCTGCAGCTCGATGGCGGCATTCTCGGCTACTTCGAAGAGGTGGGCGGCGAGGGCTACGACGGGCGCTGTTTCGTGTTCGATGAACGGGTGGCGCTGGATGCGGAGCTCAGGCCGCTGGTGGATGAGCCGCTGCCGGAACCACGCCCCAGCGCCTTCTGAGCGGCTGTCCCGGGCGCCGGTCGTGCACGGCTGTCCGGTCCACCTGGGGAGCTGACCCGCCCGGCAGGAATCAGCGTCCCGCCACCGGCACTGGCCGCCGTGCCGGGCCGACCCCATGCACAGGGAATCTTTTGACGGAAACCGCCTGATGATCCCGTTGTCGATCCTCGACCTGGCCCCGGTCTGCGAGGGCAGCGATACCACCGCCGCCTTCTCCAACATGCTGGAACTGGCCCAGCATGCCGATGCGCTGGGCTACCGCCGCTACTGGCTGGCCGAACACCACAACATGCCCGGTATCGCCAGCGCGGCCACCGCCGTGCTGATCGGGCACGTTGCCGGTGGCACGCAGCGCATCCGTGTCGGTGCAGGCGGCATCATGCTGCCCAACCATGCGCCGCTGCAGGTGGCCGAGCAGTTCGGCACGCTGGCCTCGCTCTATCCGGACCGCATCGATCTGGGGCTGGGGCGGGCGCCCGGCACCGACCAGCCGACCGCCCGCGCGCTGCGGCGCTATTTCGACAGCGCTGACCAGTTCCCGCAGGATGTGCGTGAGCTGCTGCATTACTTCGAGCCGGTCCAGCCCGGTCAGGCGGTGCAGGCCGTGCCTGGCGGCGGCCTGCGGGTGCCGACGTGGATCCTGGGTTCCAGCCTGTTCGGTGCGCGCATGGCGGCATCGATGGGGCTGCCGTACGCCTTCGCCTCGCACTTCGCCCCGGACGCGATGGATGAGGCGCTGGCAGTCTACCGCCGCGAATTCCGTCCTTCGGCCACGTTGAAGCAACCGCACGCGATGCTGGCATTGAACGTGGTGGCCAGCGACAGCGAAGCCGAATCGCGCCGCCTGTTCACCAGCCAGCAGCAGAGCTTCGTCAATCTGCGCCGGGGGCGTCCCGGCAAGATCCCGGCACCGATCGACGACATCGAATCGTTCTGGGAGCCGCACGAGAAACTGGGGGTCGAGCGGGCATTGGCGTGCACGGTGCTGGGTGATCCGCAGCAGGTGGCCGAGGGTATCGCCGCGTTCGTCCAACGCCATCGACCTGACGAACTGATGCTCACCGCCAATCTGTATGACCATCGCGCGCGGCTGCGCTCGTTCGAGCTGACCATGCGGGCGTGGCACGATCGCCACGCGGGCTGAACGATTGCATCACGGCGCATTGCAGACCTTCCGCGTCTGATGGGGGCTCCCTACCCCTGGAGCTCCCCATGTCGGATTCCCGCGCAGAACACATCGCCCAGCTGGCCGAACTGATCAAGGATGTGGAGGTGGCGATGTTCACCACGGTCGGTGTGGATGGTCGCCTGTACAGCCGTCCGCTCGGCACCCAGCAGGTCGCCTTCGATGGTGACCTCTGGTTCGCTACTGCAGCCGACAGCCCGAAAGTGGCGGAAATCGCGCTCAATCCGCGGGTCAACGTGGCCTACGCTTCGACGTCGAAGAACACCTATGTGTCGGTGGCGGGCAATGCGCGCATCGTCGACGATCGAGCCAAGGTGGAAGCGCTGTGGTCGCCAGCGATGAAGCTGTTCTTCCCCGGCGGCAAGGACGATCCGAACCTTCGGCTCATCCACGTGCAGGCTGAATCGGCCGAGTACTGGGATGGACCGGGCACGCTGCTGGGCAGGGCGCTGACGTTCGTGCTGTCTGCGGTACAGGATGAGCCAGGCCAGCTTGCCGACAACGGTTTCGTCGACCTGCGTTGATGGGCCCGGTTCAGAACCAGCGCTGGAACAGTTCGACGGTGTAGCTCACCAGTTGGCCGGAACTGAAACCAAAGAACGCGATTGCCGCCAATGCTCCGATCCAGTTGACCAGCATCAGCGCGCCGTCGCGCTCGAGCAGGGCCAGGGAGAACAGCAGCAGCTGGAAGCCGAACAGATAGTTGGTGAACGGGATCGGCAGCGACAGCAGGATGCCCAGCAGGACCAGCAGTGCGCCGGTGAACGCGTGAGCCGGCAGCGGCTTGAGCAGCTGCGGCAGGCGTGGCTTGAGCATGCGGTCCAAGCGCCGCAGCGGGCGGTCGATGCGGTCCAGGAACCGGTGCATGGTGCCGCGCTTCGGCCCGCGGCGGGCGATGAAGCCCGGCAACCAGGGGCGCCGCATGCAGCACAGCATCTGCAGGCCGATGAGGATCACCAGGGGGCCACTGACCGCACCGCCCAGCCCCGGAATCGGGATGAACGATGGCAGGATCGCCACGAACAGGAAAACGCCGAAGGCGCTCTGCTGCAGATCCTGCAGGATCTGGCCCAGCTTCATGTGCTGGGCCGGATCACCCCAGGCGAACATTTCCAGCAGCGTGCGGATGCCTTCGTTGCGATAGGCAGGTGCTGCGTCGCGCGGGCCGGACTCAGGCGGTGAGCTCATCGGCCTGCTCGTCCGACAGCGTGCGCAGCAGCAGCTTGTCCACACGTGCACCGTCCAGGTCGACGATCTCGAAGCGCCAGCCGGCCCAGTCGAAGTACTCGCCCGCGTGCGGGATGCGGCCGAAGTAGTGGATGCACATGCCGGCCAGGGTGTAGTAGTCGCCCTCTTCGGCGTCGGGAAGCTCGTTGCTGCCGATCAGCTCGCGGAGGTCGTCCACCGGCAGCGAGCCGTCCACCAGCAGCGAGCCGTCCTCACGGGTCACCACCAGTGCGTCCTCGTCGGCATTCTCCACCGCCTGCAGGCGGCCGACCACTGCGCCCATCAGGTCGCTGATGGTGACCAGTCCCTGGATCTCGCCGTATTCGTCGACGACCAGCGCCATCGACTGCTGTTCTTCCCGGAAGATCTCCAGCAGCTTCATCGCATGGGTGGACTCGGAAACGTACAACGGCTCGCGCAGGGTCTGGAACAGCGCGTTGTCGCCGCGTGCCATGCGGGTCGCCAGCGATTTCAGTTCAAGCACACCAACCACATCCATGTCGTTGTCGCGATAGACCGGATAGCGCGAGAACTCATGCTCGGCCATGATTTCCAGGTTGCGGTCCAGGCCGGCCTGCGTGTCCAGCCAGGCGATCCGGTTGCGCGGCGTCATCAGGCTGTCGGCGGTGCGATCGCCCAGCCGCATCACGCGGTTCATCATGTCGCGCTCATGGGTGTCGATCACACCTGCCTCGTGGCTTTCGGCCACCAGCATGCGGATCTCCTCTTCGGTCACCGAGGCGGCTTCGTCCTTGCCCAGGCCAAGTGCCTTCAGCACCAGCTGGGTCGTCCTGGACAGCAGCCAGACGAAGGGCAGGGCCAGTTTGGCCAGCCAGCTCATCGGCATGGCCACCAGGCTGGCAATGGTCTCGGAGCGGGTCAGGGCCAGCCGCTTGGGCACCAGCTCACCAAAGATCAGGGTCACGAAGGTGATGAGGGTCACGGCCAGCGTGGTGCCGACCTGGGAGGCGTAGGTGAAGCCGGGCATCAGGCCCTGCAGCCAGCCGGCAATGGCGTCGCCGATGGCGTCGCCGCCCAGGTAGCCGGTCAGCACGCCGATGACGGTGATGCCGATCTGGACCGTGGACAGGAAGCTCTCGGGCTTTTCGGACAGCTCCAGGGCCTTGGCGGCGCGCTTGGAGCTGCCGGCCATCTGCTTGAGACGGCTCTTGCGCGAGGTCATGACCGACATCTCGGACATGGCGAAGAAGCCGTTCAACAGAACCAGCGCGAAGACAATCAAGATCATTTCAAACACGGGCGTCGTCCCCGGTTGGTGGCAGGGAGGGCGGGTGCTTGCGATGGCGGCAGGCGCTCAGGAGCAGAGTCCGGCGCGGCGCTGGGGGATAAGGGTCGTCGTCCATAAGGTGCGCCCGAGGGCGCGCTGGCATCTTAGCAAAGGGCCGTGGCAAGGTGGCAACTGCCTGTTCAGGTTGGCGGGTTCCACCCCCGGAAAGGGGGCGGGGATACCCGAGATGGTCATCTAGCCGTCATAATTCCGTCCGGTGCCGTCCTTCCCGCGACGGCTGACAGGTTTCTCAATGTTCTCTCTGCAGACCATTTTCGGTTCCGGCAAACAGTTCTACACCCTGCTCGATGAGGCTGCCGTCGCGGCCTCCGACGCCGCCAAGGCGCTGCATTCCATGCTGCGCGAGGCCGACCGCCAGCCCGCGCTGGACGCCTTCAAGCTGGCCCGCCTGCGCGAGCGTGCGGCGTCGGACAAGATCAGCCAGGCGCTGGTGGACAGCTTCATGACGCCGATCGAGCGTGAAGACATCGAAGCGCTGGGGTCGGCGCTGTACAAGATCCCCAAGCAGATCGAGAAGTTCGCCGATCGCTATTCGCTGGCCACGACCCACCTGGAGCACATCGACTTCGCGCCGCGCGCGGCGATGCTGGAGCAGGCCGCCGGCGTGGTGGTGGAGATGGTGGCCGACCTGCGCCACATGAACCTGGACCGGATGACCGCGCTCAACGAGAAGCTGCGCTCGCTGGAGAACGAGGCCGACCGGCTGATGCTGGAGCTGTACCGTGACATCTATTCCGGGCGCCTGGACAACCTGCAGATGTTCCTGCTCAAGGAATTCTTCGAGATCCTGGAAAAAGCCATCGACCGCTGCCGCGAGGCCGGCGTGGTGGCGTACCAGATCGTGCTGAAGAACAGCTGACGGACGCCGCCGCATGTTGACCCTCGTCCTGGTGGTGATCCTGGCTGCGCTCGTCTTCGAGTTCATCAACGGCTTCCACGACACCGCCAACTCCATCGCCACCGTGGTGGCGACCAAGGTGCTCTCGCCCGGCTGGGCGGTGATGCTCGCCGCCTTCATGAACCTGATCGGTGCCCTGACCGGTACGGCGGTGGCGCTGACCATCGCGTCGGGCCTGCTCAACACCAACGTGGTCGATGTCACCCCGCAGGTGATCCTGTGCGCCCTGCTGGGCGGCATCATCTGGAACCTGATCACCTGGTGGAAGGGGCTGCCGTCCTCGTCCTCGCACGCCCTGATCGGTGGCCTGTGCGGCGCCGGGCTGGCGGCCGCGCACAACAACTGGGATGCGCTGATCTGGTCCGAACGGCTCGGCAGCTGGGCGCAGAACAAGGGCCTGCTGTGGAAGGTGTTCGTGCCGATGATCACCTCGCCGATTGCCGGTTTCCTGCTGGGCATCGTGGTGATGGTGCTGCTGTGGGGCCTGATTGCCGGTCTGGCCAGGATCGGTGGTGCGATTGGCCGCCTGGCCCGTCCGCGCTGGGTCAATGCCTTCTTCGGCAAGGCGCAGATCGTCTCGGCCGCCTACATGGGCTTCGCACACGGGCACAACGATGCGCAGAAGACCATGGGCATCATCGCCATGACCCTGATCGGTGCCGAAGCCACCGGTGCACTGGACAACCTGCCGTCCTGGCTGGCCTTCATGCACCCGGATGCGCAGGCCGGTGACGGCATCGCGATGTGGATCGTGCTGACCTGTGCGGTGGTGATGGCCGCCGGTACCGCTTCGGGTGGCTGGAAGATCATCAAGACGCTGGGCCACAAGATGGTCAAGCTGCATCCGATCCACGGCTTCGCCGCCGAGACCAGCTCGGCCACCATCCTGACTCTGGCTGCGCATTTCGGCATGCCCGTCTCGACCACGCACAGCATCTCCACCGCGATCATGGGCGTGGGCTTTGCCAAGAATCCGCGTTCGCTGAAGTTCGGCGTGATCGAGCGCATCGTCTGGGCCTGGATCCTGACCATCCCGGCGGCAGGCGGCTGTGCGTACCTGATCCTGAAGCTGTTCGAGCTGTTCGGCTGGACCTGATGCCAGCAACCCTGGGGTCAGAGCCCTTTCCCTGCAGATAGGGATCTGACCCCGGAAATGAAAAAGCCCGCCGGATTCCGGCGGGCTTTTTTCATGGGCAGATCGTTTTTCCGTATCCAGCGTGTCGACCAAGGTCGACACCCACCAACAGCAGCAGGAACCTCGCCAGCCCACGGAAACCCGGCTTTTGCCGTTGCCGTTGCCGTCAGCGGGCGCCGGGCCGCAGGCCCGGCCGAACCCCTCAGTTGCGCTGGAACAGTGCCTGCACATCCTTGCGGAATGCCGCCTGGCTGTCGGCACGGCTGTAGAACATGTGCCCGCCCGGGTAGCTGCGCACCTGCACGCGGTCCGGGTTGCTGCCCATCGCCGGCATCTGGTCCACGGTCAGGATCGAGCCCATGAACGGGCATGACAGGTCATTCCAGCCGTGCGCGATCAGCACCTGCAGATTCGGATCGATCGCCACCGCCTGGCGCAGCTGGGTCACCGCACCCTGGCGCAGGTCCCCGTTGCGGTCCCACAGCCGGTTCACCTCGTAGTTCAATGCCTGGTAGCGCGCATCGACCTTCCAGCCCACTACGCGGGTGACGAAGTCGACCATCGCGGTGGTGGTCGGCGCGATGATGCTGTCGAGCAGGGGATCGTTGGCGCGCTGTTCCGGATCGTTCGGGAACGGATCAAACGCCGTCACGTTCGAGTCGTAGCGGCTGCCCAGCGTGCCCTTGTCGCGGAACACTTCGCGCAGATAGGCCTGGGTTTCCAGGCGGCCGCCGGCACGACGCACGAACTGCGGGTCCAGCCCGGTCAGCTCGGTGACCCGGCGCAGCATCGCTTCGGTGGCCTGCGGATCGCTGCGGCCCTTCATCAGGGCGGTGGCGTAATCGCCGCGGGTGTACTCGATCACCTCACGCATCGCCGCGTCGGTCAGGCGGCCCTGGCGCTCCAGGTGCGCCGCTGCGATCGACGGCAGCGTCTGCATCCACGCCATCGGCGAGACGTCGGCGTTGTCTTCCAGGGTCGGGCTCAGGTACGGCGAGACCAGCACCAGGCCGTTCATCGCAACGCCCAGCCGCGTCTGCAGGTAGTGGGTGATGCGTGGGCCGCGGTAGCCACCGTAGCTCTCACCGGTGAGATACTTGCGCGACGCCATGCGCTGGTTGCGCAGCAACCAGTCGTAGATCGATCGCGACAGGTACTCGATGTCGGCACTGGGGTTGTACAGTGCCTTCTTGGCTTCGTCATCGCCGATGCGGGCACGGCTGAAGCCGGTGCCGACCGGGTCGATGAAGACCAGGTCGGTGAAGTCCAGCCACGTTCCCGGATTGTCGTGCAGCGTGGCCGGCGCCGACGCGCTGTCGCCCTCCGAGCCGAAGGTCACGACCTTCGGGCCGATGGCGCCCAGATTGAGATACACCGAGGACGCGCCGGGCCCGCCGTTGAGCGCGAAGGTCACCGGCCGGTCCTTGCCGGGCATCGTGTAGGCGGTGAACACTACATCGGCGATCACCTTGCCCTTCTCGTCACGTACCGGCAGGGTCCCTACGGTGGCGGTGTAGTCGAGCGTGCGGCCTGCCAGGCGGATGCTCTGGCGGGTGGAGGCGTCGGCCGGCAGCGCAGGTGCTTCGGCCCTGTCGTCCCTGGCGTCGGGCTTGGATTCGGCGGCGGGCGCGGCCAGCACGCTGGCAGGAGCAATGAGCAGGCCGACGCAGAGCGCGGCAGTGTGCAGCAGGGACTTCATGGCACCGGATCGGCAGCGGAAGGGGGTTTCGATGCTAGGCCTCCAGGGTGCCGCGCCGTATGTGTCCAAAGCCATGGCCGGGCGTTGTCGTCGGTTGCGGCCAGATTGGGTCAAGTGGGCAGGGCGCTCGCGGCTTCGTCATCGGCCAGCAGCCCGTACACAGCCGAGTCGGCCAACTCGCCCTGGATGCGCCAGCGTTGGCGCAGGAGGCCCTCACGATGGAAGCCGAGGCGTTCAAGCACGTGCGCGGAGGCCGCATTGCGCGGATCGATCTCGGCTTCGACGCGATGCAGGCGCAGCGTCCGGAACAGGTAGGCCAGCACCTGCTGCAACGCCTCATGCATGTAGCCCCGGCCCTGGACCTCAGGTGCCAGCAGATAGCCGATCTCGGCACGCGCAGCATCGCGATCGACGGCAAACACCACGCAGATGCCCAGCAACGGCCCTTCCAGCGATTCGCGCACGGCCAGCTTGAGCTGGGTGCCGATGGCGTGTGCGGCGAGGTCGTCGTCGATCTGTTCGCGGGCTTCGCCCGGCCGTGTCCAGGCAGGATGGTTCCACCAGCGCATCACCGCCGGGTTGGATTGCAGCGTGAACAACGCAGCAGCGTCATCACGACGGATCGGGCTCAGGACCAGCCGCGTGCTGTGCAGGGGCAGGCCGGGGAACAGCAGCGAGTGGCTGGGCAATGCGGTGGTCCACGCGGATGAGCGCGCATTATGGACCCGCAGGGTTTGCCGATGGGGGTGTAATGCCCCGGTGGGCGGCCTGAAGCGGTACTGCCAGGCCATGCAGCCAGAGCCGTTTCCCGACAGGAAACGGCCCCGGCCCGCGCTGGGGTCAGACTTCCAGCGACGCCAGATCGCCCTTGGTCTCCAGCCAGCCCTTGCGGTCAGACGCCCGCTTCTTGGCCAGCAGCATGTCCATCAGCGAACGGGTCTGCTCGCGATCGTCCACGGTCAGCTGCACCAGGCGACGGGTGTCCGGGTGGATGGTGGACTCACGCAGCTGCGACGGGTTCATCTCGCCCAGGCCCTTGAACCGGGTCACATTGACCGCGCCCTTGATCTTCTCGCGCTCGATCTTGTCCAGCATGGAGCGCTTTTCTTCCTCGTCCAGCGCGTAGAAGACCTGCTTGCCCACGTCGATGCGGAACAGCGGCGGCATTGCCACGAACACGTGGCCGGCGTCGACCAGCGCCGGGAAGTGCTTCAGGAACAGCGCCGTCAACAGGGTGGCGATGTGCAGGCCGTCCGAGTCGGCGTCGGCCAGGATCACCACCTTGCCGTAGCGCAGGCCGCTGATGTCATCCTTGCCCGGATCGCAGCCGATGGCGATGGCCAGGTTGTGCACTTCTTCCGAGGCCAGCACGCTGTTGGAGGAGACTTCCCAGGTGTTCAGGATCTTGCCGCGCAGCGGCATGATCGCCTGGAAATCCTTGTCGCGTGCCTGCTTGGCGCTGCCGCCTGCCGAATCACCTTCCACCAGGAACAGTTCGGTACGCGACAGGTCCTGGCTGATGCAGTCGGCCAGCTTGCCCGGCAGGGCAGGGCCCTGGGTGACCTTCTTGCGGACCACCAGCTTTTCGGTCTTCAGGCGTGCGCTGGCGCGCTCGATGGCGATCTGCGCGATCTTCTCGCCCAGTTCCACGTTCTGGTTCAGCAGCAGGCTGAATGCATCGTGCGCGGCACCTTCCACGAAACCGGCGGCCTGCCGCGAGGACAGGCGTTCCTTGGTCTGCCCGCTGAACTGCGGATCGGTCATTTTCAGCGACAGCACGAACGACACGCGGTCCCACACGTCTTCCGGCGCCAGCTTCACGCCACGCGGCAGCAGGTTGCGGAAGTCGCAGAACTCGCGGAGCGCCTCGGTCAAGCCGGTGCGCAGGCCGTTGACGTGGGTACCGTGCTGGGCAGTCGGGATCAGGTTGACGTAGCTTTCCTGGACCAGCTCGCCTTCCGGCAGCCAGGCCACGGCCCAGTCCACCACTTCGGTGTCCTTCTTCAGGTTGCCGACGAACAGGTCGGCCGGCAGCATTTCGCGCTCGCCCAGCTCCAGCTTCAGGTAGTCGCGCAGGCCGTCCTCGTAGTACCAGGTGTCGACTTCGCCGGTGGCTTCGTCGGTCAGCTTCACGGTCAGGCCCGGACACAACACCGCCTTGGCGCGCAGCAGATGCTTGAGTGCGCGCACCGCGAACTTCGGCGTATCGAAGTACTTCGGGTCGGGCCAGAAGCGCACGCGGGTGCCCGTGTTCTTCTTGCCGACCGTGCCCACCACTTCCAGCGGCGTGGCGCGGTCACCGTTACGGAAGGTGATGCGGTGTTCGGCACCTTCACGCTTGATGTGCACCTCCACCAGGGTCGACAGCGCGTTGACCACGCTGACGCCGACGCCGTGCAGGCCGCCGGAGAAGGTGTAGTTGTTGTTGCTGAACTTGCCGCCCGCGTGCAGGCGGGTCAGGATCAGCTCGACACCCGGGATCTTCTCTTCCGGATGGATGTCCACCGGCATGCCACGGCCGTCATCGCTGACCTCCACGCTGCCGTCCTTGTACAGGGTGATCTCGATCGAGCGGGCGTGGCCGGCGAGGGCCTCGTCCACCGAGTTGTCGATCACTTCCTGCGCCAGGTGGTTGGGGCGCGCGGTGTCGGTATACATGCCGGGACGGCGCTTGACCGGGTCAAGGCCGGACAGGACTTCAATATCGGCGGCGTTATAGCGGGCGTTCATCTATGTTCTAAAGCGCGGAGCGACGCGCAAGTGTGCGGTCTGGGCGGCGAATTTGCACGCCTGCGGTTCAGCCTCGCCACCGGGGAGGGGGTAAAATGGCAGCCGCTGGAATCCGGACGCCAGCGTCCCCATGTCCCAGCCATACCGCGAGGAGGACTCCATGAAGAAGTTGCTGACCATTGCGATCCTGGCCGCTGCCGCCGTTGCGGTGCCGCTGGTGATGGCGCAGAACGCCGGCCAGCCGGCCCCGCAGCAGGGTGACCAGGCCGACAAGGCACAGGCCGAAGCCGACGCCAAGGCCAAGCGCCGCGCGCAGGCCAATGCGGAGCTGAAGGCCAAGGGCCAGCCGGTTCCGCAGCAGGAAGAAGAGGAAGAGGCGCGCAAGAAGCGCTGAGCGCACGCGCACCCTCCCTTTCCCACGGAAGCCCTGTAGAAGCGGGCTTCTGGAGACGCGACGCCCCCGCAAGGGGGCGTTTTTCGTTCGGTCGGCCTGCACAAGCCTCTTGGGTTGGCGGCCATCTATCTGTAAACTATGGCTTTCCGGGAGTAGTGCGTGTCCACCATTTGCGAATGGGCTGGCACGGCCATGCGTGGCCTCCAGCAATGCGGGTCGCAGGTGACGGTCGATGTGACCGGCGCGGTTGCCCCGACCTCGCGCGATGGTTACCGTCTGGCGCCAGCCGCCGCACGGATCGGCACCTCCCTCGCTGCCCCAGCGAACCGGAAAACCCCCTTCAAGCGCCATGTCCGCCCCCAGGGCGTGCGTGGCGCTGTCGTTTTCCATTTCCAGACAGGATGCTTGCAGCCATGACTCCCTTGATTTTCGTAACCGGCGGCGTGGTGTCCTCGCTCGGCAAAGGCATTGCCGCTGCGTCGCTGGCCGCCATTCTCGAAGCCCGTGGCCTGAAGGTCACGATGATGAAGCTCGACCCCTACATCAACGTTGATCCGGGCACCATGAGCCCGTTCCAGCACGGCGAGGTCTATGTCACCGACGACGGTGCCGAGACCGATCTCGATCTGGGCCACTACGAGCGGTTCGTGCGGACGCGCCTGAGCCGCAAGAATTCGGTCACCACCGGTCGCATCTACGAGAACGTGATCCGCAAGGAGCGTCGCGGCGATTACCTCGGCGCGACCGTGCAGGTCATTCCGCACATTACCGACGAGATCCGTCGTTGCATCGACGAAGCCACCGAAGGCTATGACGTCGCCCTGGTCGAGATCGGTGGCACCGTCGGCGACATCGAATCGCTGCCGTTCCTGGAGGCGATCCGCCAGGTGCGTACCGAGCGTGGTCCGGAGAAGGCGCTGTTCATGCACCTCACCCTGGTGCCGTACATCGGCGCGGCCGGCGAACTGAAGACCAAGCCGACCCAGCACTCGGTGAAGGAGCTGCGTTCGATCGGCATCCAGCCGGATGTGCTGTTGTGCCGTTCGGAGCAGGCCGTGCCCGATTCGGAGCGTCGCAAGATCGCCCAGTTCACCAACGTTTCCGAACGCGCCGTGATCAGCGTGCCGGACGTGGATGTGCTGTATCGCATCCCTTCGGGACTGCATGCGCAGGGCCTGGATGAGATTGTCGTCAACCAGCTGAAGCTCGCTGACAAGGCCGGTCCTGTCGATCTGTCGGTGTGGGAGGACGCGGTCGACGCCACGCTGCATCCGCTCGACGAGGTGACCATCGCCGTGGTCGGCAAGTACGTCGACCACCAGGATGCATACAAGTCGGTCGGCGAAGCACTCAAGCATGGTGGCCTGCGCCAGCGCACCCGGGTCAATCTGAAGTGGCTGGAAGCGCAGGACCTGGAAGGCACGGACATGGCCGCGCTGGCCGATGTCGATGGCATCCTGGTGCCGGGCGGATTCGGCGACCGTGGTTTCGAAGGCAAGGTGCTGACCTCGAAGTTCGCCCGCGAGAACCAGGTGCCGTACTTCGGCATCTGCTACGGCATGCAGGCGGCCGTGGTCGATTACGCGCGCAACGTGGTCGGCCTCGAAGGTGCCAACAGCACCGAGAATGATCGCCAGTCGCCAAATCCGGTGATCGGCCTGATCACCGAGTGGCGCACCGCTGCCGGTGACGTCGAGAAGCGCGACGACAAGAGCGACCTGGGCGGCACCATGCGTCTGGGCCTGCAGGAGCAGCGCCTGAAGCCGGGCACGCTGGCGCGTGAGCTGTACGGCAAGGACGTGGTGGCCGAGCGCCACCGCCACCGGTATGAGTTCAACAACCGTTACCGCACCCAGCTGGAAGACGCCGGCCTGGTGATCGCCGGCAAGTCGATGGACGACACCCTGGTGGAAGTGGTCGAGCTGCCGCGCGATGCGCATCCCTGGTTCCTGGCCTGCCAGGCGCATCCGGAGTTCCTGTCCACGCCGCGTGACGGCCACCCGCTGTTCATCGGCTTCATCCGCGCCGCACGCGAGCGCAAGGCCGGTGGCCAGTTGTTGCAGGAAGCGCGCGCCTGACTTGCGATGGGGCCCGCCAGGCCCCATCTTGCTCGCTTGAACCAAGTGCATCGGCCCGTTCGATGTAGCGGACAACTCTAAGGAAACGCCATGAAACTGTGTGGATTCGAAGTGGGGCTGGACCAGCCCCTGTTCCTGATCGCCGGCCCCTGCGTGATCGAGTCGATGCAGTTGCAGCTCGATACCGCTGGCAAGCTGAAGGAGATCACCGGCAAGCTCGGTGTGAACTTCATCTTCAAGTCCAGCTTCGACAAGGCCAACCGCACGTCTGGTACCGCTTTCCGCGGCCCGGGCATGGAGGAGGGGCTGAAAGTCCTGGCCGAGGTCAAGAAGCAGATCGGCGTGCCGGTGCTGACCGACGTCCATGAGTACACCCCGATGGACGAAGTGGCTTCGGTCGTGGATGTGCTGCAGACCCCGGCATTCCTTGTTCGCCAGACCGACTTCATCCGCAAGGTGTGCTCGGCCGGGAAGCCGGTCAACATCAAGAAGGGCCAGTTCCTGGCGCCCTGGGACATGAAGCCGGTCGTGGAGAAGGCCAAGGCGACCGGTAACGATCAGATCATGGTCTGCGAACGCGGTGCCAGCTTCGGCTACAACAATCTGGTGAGCGACATGCGTTCGCTGGCGGTGATGCGCGAGACCGGGTGTCCGGTGGTGTTCGACGCCACCCATTCGGTGCAGCTGCCGGGTGGGCAGGGCACCAGCTCCGGCGGCCAGCGCGAACATGTGCCGGTGTTGGCCCGGGCCGCGGTGGCGGTGGGTATCTCCGGTCTGTTCGCCGAGACCCATCCTGACCCGTCCAAGGCCCTCTCCGACGGTCCCAACGCATGGCCGCTGGACCAGATGGAAGCACTGCTCGAAACGCTGATGGAGCTCGATGCGGTGACCAAGAAGCACGGTTTCTCACGCTTCGCGTGAAGTCTGACCCATGGACGGCGCTGGAAACCCAGCGTCGCCGCCGGCACTGGAAACAGTGGCCGTGGGGCCTGATCGCACTGGGCCTGGCGGGGTTGTTCACGGTGGGCGTGTTCGGTCTGGTGCTGATCGGCGCAGCGTCCGTGCGGTCCCCGGGTGATGGCAGCAGCGTGCTCAATCTGCGGGCGTACTTCATGGCGCTGCTGGCCGGCGAGCTGTTGACTGCCGGCGGCTGCATCGCTGCCGCCGTGCTGGCTTGGCGCCTGAATCGCGGCAAGGTGGCCGCCGGGCTGGCGGTTGTCCTGCTTTCGCTGTGGCTCGGTGCGCTGTCCTACGGGATGCTGTGATGAATACGAGCACGTCTGCACGCGATTGGCCCAAGGGCCTGA
Organism: Stenotrophomonas sp. 112478_Sma; assembly: GCF_056479905.1. Lineage (NCBI taxonomy): Bacteria > Pseudomonadati > Pseudomonadota > Gammaproteobacteria > Lysobacterales > Lysobacteraceae > Stenotrophomonas > Stenotrophomonas sp. 112478_Sma. The sequence goes on from NZ_CM151072.1 coordinate 1,516,709, forward strand.
TCGCGCTCAGGCTGGCGGCGCAGGCATGGCACCGTCTGTCCGGCCATGGCCGCTGCTTTGCGGGTGCTCCTGGTATCGCTGCTGCTGCCGGGGCGGGGGCCAGCCGGGGCTGACGCCGTTCGCGCCATTTGGCAACGGGCGGGCAGCCGGGGATAATCACGCGGCATTCGTTTTGTCGCCCCCTCTCCATACAGGTAACCGGCCCGACCATGAGTACGATCCGCAGCATCCACGCCCGTGAAATCCTCGACAGCCGTGGCAACCCCACGCTGGAAGCCGAAGTCACCCTGGAGGACGGTTCGTTCGGTCGTGCCGCGGTTCCCTCCGGCGCCTCGACCGGCACCAAGGAAGCGGTCGAGCTGCGTGACGGCGACAAGACCCGCTACCTGGGCAAGGGCGTGCGCAAGGCTGTCGACAACGTCAACACGACCATCGCTGCCGCGCTGAAGGGCTTCGAGGCCACCGACCAGTCCGGCCTGGACCGCCGCCTGATCGACCTTGATGGCACCGAGAACAAGGGCCGTCTGGGCGCCAACGCGCTGCTCGGTGTCTCGATGGCGGCCGCGCACGCCGCCGCAGCATCCAGCAAGCAGGCGCTGTGGCAGTACCTGGCCGGCAGGACCGGCGTGACCCCGTCGCTGCCTGTGCCGATGATGAACATCATCAACGGCGGCGCGCATGCCGACAACAACGTCGATTTCCAGGAGTTCATGGTGCTGCCGGTCGGCTTCACCTCGTTCTCCGAAGCGCTGCGCGCCGGCACCGAGATCTTCCACTCGCTGAAGTCGGTGCTGAAGGGGCATGGCCTGAGCACCGCGGTTGGTGACGAAGGCGGCTTCGCACCGGACTTCCGCAGCAACGTCGAGGCGCTGGACACCATTCTCGAAGCGATCGGCAAGGCCGGCTACACCGCGGGCGAGGACGTGCTGCTGGGTCTGGACGTGGCCTCCAGCGAGTTCTTCGAGAATGGCAAGTACAACCTGGTCGGCGAGAACAAGCGCCTGACCTCCGAGCAGTTCGTCGACTTCCTTGCCGACTGGGCCGCGCAGTACCCGATCATCACCATCGAGGACGGCCTGGCCGAGAACGACTGGGCGGGCTGGAAGCTGCTGACCGATCGCATCGGCAAGAAGGTGCAGCTGGTGGGCGATGACCTGTTCGTGACCAATCCGAAGATCTTCCAGGAGGGCATCGACTCCGGTACTGCCAATGCCATCCTGATCAAGGTCAACCAGATCGGCACCCTGAGTGAAACCCTGGAAGCGATTGCCATGGCTGACCGTGCCGGTTATGCCGCTGTCGTCTCGCACCGTTCGGGTGAAACCGAAGACACCACCATCGCCGACATCGCCGTGGCGACCACTGCCACCCAGATCAAGACCGGCTCGCTGTGCCGCAGCGATCGCGTGGCCAAGTACAACCAGCTGCTGCGCATCGAGGAAGCCCTCGGTGCCGGCGCGCGTTACGCCGGTCGTGACGCGTTCGTTTCGCTGAAGCGCTGAGGCCATGCGCGATTGGCGCTGGCTGCTGCTGGTGCTGGCCCTGCTGCTGGCATGGCTGCAGTACCGTTTCTGGTTCGGCCCGGGCAATTCGGGGGAAGTGATGATGCTCGAAGCCCAGGTTGCCGGCCAGGAACGGGACAACGAAGGTCTGCAGCAGCGCAATGATGCGCTGGCTGCCGAAGTGAAGGACCTCAAGGAAGGCCAGTCCGCCATCGAAGAGCGCGCACGCAGTGAGCTGGGCATGATCAAGCCCGGCGAGAAGTTCTACCGGGTGGTCGACGACGCGCCGGTTCGTCCGGCGCAGCCGCCGGTGCCGATGCCCGAACAGGCGGGCGACCACCCGGCGGACGTGCCATGAGCGCGGCGATCTGGGTGGTCGTTCCCGCTGCCGGTCGTGGCGCCCGCTTCGGTGCGCCACTGCCCAAGCAGTATCTGCAGGCGGGCGGGCAGATGCTGCTGGCCCACACCCTGCAGGCACTGCTGGCCCACCCGGCCGTTGCCGGCGCGATGGTGGTGATCGGCGAGGATGACGCGGATTGGCCGGGCTGGAGCGAATGGGCCGGCAAGCCGGTGCTGACCTGCACGGGCGGGGCGACCCGCGCCGCCTCCGTGCTGGCCGGCCTGCTTGCGCTGCCGGAGAGCGTCCGCGCCGATGAGTTCGTGCTGGTGCACGATGCCGCACGGCCCAATCTGTCGCTGGCCGACCTGGGCCGCCTGCTGGAGGTTGGCCGTACCGATCCGGTCGGGGCCATTCTTGCCGCGCCGGTACGCGACACCCTGAAGCGGGCCGGTGACGATGGTGGCATCGACGGCACCGAGCCCCGCGAGCGCCTGTGGCGCGCGCTGACCCCGCAGCTGTTCCGCCGCCATCAGTTGATCCGCGCGCTGACCGACGCCGCTGCGTCCGGCGTGGACGTCACCGACGAAGCCATGGCCATGGAACGCCAGGGCCAGCGCCCGCTGCTGGTTGAAGGCAGCGAGGACAACTTCAAGGTCACTACGCCCGCCGACCTGGACCGCTTCGAATTCGTACTTTCCCGCCGCGCCGGCTGAACGCCCGCGCGGCCCTGCTGCAAGGGTTGCATCCATGAGCACTGCTCCGCTCCCGCCCGTCCGCATCGGCCAGGGCTACGACGTCCACGCCTTTGGTGAGGGTGACCACATCATGCTGGGAGGCGTGCGCGTGCCGCACAGCCACGGTGTGCTCGCGCACAGCGATGGCGACGTGATCCTGCACGCGCTGTGTGACGCCATGCTCGGCGCGCTGGCGCTGGGCGACATCGGCCAGCACTTTCCGCCCAGCGATGATCGCTGGAAGGGGGCCGACAGCAGCGACTTCGTCCGCCACTGCGACGCTCTCCTGAGTGAGCGCGGCTGGTGCGTCGGCAACACCGATGTCACCGTGATCTGTGAACGACCGAAGGTCGGGCCGCATGCGCTGGCAATGCGTGAACGCATCGCGGCACTGTTGCAGCTGCCACTGGATGCGGTCAGCGTGAAGGCCACCACGTCGGAGAAGCTTGGCTTCACCGGTCGCGGTGAAGGCATCGCGGCACAGGCTGTGGTCCTGCTGGTGGCGGCATGATTCCGCTGCCGCTCGCGTTCGGTGCGCCGCTGCTGCAGGCGCGCATCCGCACCACGCCGGAGGATTTCCAGGTCGACGAGCTGCCGGCCTTTGAGGCCACGGGCGAGGGCGAGCATCTGCTGCTGCATATCCGCAAGCGCGGTGCCAACACCGTGCATGTGGCCAAGGTGCTGGCCAAGTGGGCCGGCCTGCCGGAGATGGCGGTCAGCTATGCCGGGATGAAGGATCGCCACGCGGTCACCACCCAGCGCTTCAGTGTGCATCTGCCCAAGCGCGTCGCGCCGGATCTGGCGCTGCTGGCCAGCGATGATATCGAAGTGCTCGATGCAACCTGGCACAACCGCAAGCTGCAGCGTGGCGCGCTGGCCGGCAATCGTTTCAGGCTGGTGCTGCGCCAGGTACGCGGCGATGCGGTCGCAATCAGCGAACGCCTGCAGCAGATTGCCGATCGTGGTTTGCCGAACTGGTTCGGCGAGCAGCGTTTCGGCCGCGATGGCGGCAACGTTCCGGCAGCGCTGGCGATGTTCGGTGGCCGCCGCATGCGCAAGGACCAGCGCTCGCTGCTGCTGTCGGCTGCGCGTTCGGCACTGTTCAATCGCGTGCTTGCCGCACGCGTGGAGCAGGGTGTCTGGGACCAGCCGCTGGACGGTGAGGTGTGGATGCTGGATGGCAGCCGCAGCGTGTTTGGTCCGGAGCCTTACACCGATGCACTGGCAGCGCGGCTGGCCGGGTTCGATATCCATCCCAGCGCGCCGTTGTGGGGAGAGGGCGAGCTGCGCAGTACCGGCGCCGCCCGCGAGCTCGAACTGCGTGCGCTCGACGACGAGGAATCGAAGGCGCTGCGTGCCGGACTGGAAGAGGCACGGCTGAAGCAGGAGCGCCGCGCGTTGCGCCTGCGTCCTGCGCTGCTGCAGCACCAATGGCTGGCGGAAGATGTGCTTGAGCTGTCGTTCGCGCTGCCGCCGGGCTGCTACGCCACCGCGGTCCTGCACGAGCTCGGGCCGGTCGAGGACGCGGCGCAGTCCTGAGCGGATTGCATCAGCGCCGGGACAGCAGCACCAGTACGGCACCCGTTCCGCCCTGGCTGGTCGGCGCCGAATGGAAGGCAAGCACATCATTGCGCAGGCGCAGCAGCCGGTCGACCAGATTCTTCAGGACCGGCGCACCACCGTCGGATTGCAGTCCCTTGCCGTGGATGATGCGCACGCAGCCATACTCATGTGCGTGCGCCTCCAGCAGGAACTGGCGCAGCATGGCCTCGGCCTGCGCTGCGGTCGCGCCATGCAGATCCAGCTCGTCCTGCACCGAGTACTGGCCGCGCTTGAGACGCTGGAACAGCCGCGGCGGAAGGGCGTCGCGCCGGTAGCTGGCCACATCCCCGGCTTCCAGCGGTGCGCTGTCGCGCAACAGCCGGGCGAACTCGCCGGCGGCCTCGGCCTCGTCGCGTTCGGCCATGCGCGCGCGCGGCTTCGGCCGGGCAGCGGCCGGCGCGGGTTCGGCCTCTTTGCGCAGCGGCGTCACTTCGCCGATGGCCGCGCGGAAGAGCGCGGCAGGGTCTTCGTCTTCTGGATGCGACATGCGCACAGGGTAAACCGGTGACGCGGGCCTGCCTATCGCAATGCGAGGCCAGTCGTGACCGCCGGCAGGGTAGGACCTGCGGCTCGCATGCGGCACAATAGACGATGCCCCTGCAAGGTCGTCGGCTTCCGCAGGGAAGCACGACGGTCCCGCCAACACCGCACGGTGACGGAATCGAATTCTTGGAAAATCAAGCGGTTAAATCGAAGATGCGAATTCTGGTCAGTAACGACGATGGCGTCGACGCCGCAGGTATCCGGATGCTTGCCTCGGTACTGCGTGACGCCGGCCACGAAGTGACGGTGGTCGCACCCGACCGCGATCGCTCAGGCGCCAGCAATTCACTGACCCTGGACCTGCCCATCCGGCTCAAGCGCATCGATCACTACACCGTGTCGGTGGCCGGCACGCCCACCGACTGCGTGCATCTGGCGCTGACCGGCCTGCTGGAGTTCGAACCCGACATTGTCGTGTCGGGCATCAACAACGCCGCCAACCTGGGTGACGACGTGATCTATTCCGGAACCGTCTCGGCGGCGATGGAGGGGCGCTTCCTCGGCCTGCCCGCGGTGGCGGTGTCCCTGGTGACCCGCAATCACGATCCCCGTCACTTCGAGACCGCGGCGCGTGCCGCCGTGGAAATCGTCGCCCGCCTCAAGGCCGACCCGCTGCCGGCGGACACCATCCTCAACGTCAACGTGCCCGACCTGCCGTGGACCGAGGTCAAGGGTTTCGAAGTCACCCGGCTGGGCAACCGCCATCGCGCCGAAGGCTGCATCCCGCAGAAGGATCCACGCGGCAACGAGGTGTACTGGATCGGTCCGGCGGGCCGCGAGCAGGACTCCGGCCCCGGCACCGACTTCCACGCGGTGCGTACCGGGCATATCTCGATCACCCCGATCCAGGTGGATCTGACCCGCTATCAGGCGCTTGAGAAAGTGGCCAGCTGGGTCGGCGGTCTTAGCGCCGCGCTGGACCAGCCGGCATGAGCCCACGCCTGCGCCTGCAACCGGAAGCCGTCGGCATCGGCATGACGTCACAGCGCGTCCGCGATCGTCTGGTCGATCGCCTGCGCGAAGCCGGCATCGTCGACGAATCCACGCTGAACGCGATCCGGGTGGTGCCCCGCCATCTGTTCATCGACGAGGCCCTGGCCTCGCGGGCCTATGAAGACACCGCGCTGCCGATCGGCCACGGCCAGACCATCTCGCAACCCTGGGTGGTGGCCCGGATGACCGAAGCGGTCGTGCAGGTGGCGCCCAAGCGGGTGCTGGAGGTGGGGACGGGCTCCGGCTACCAGGCCGCCGTGCTTGGTGCACTGGGTCTGGAGGTCTACACCGTGGAGCGCATCGGCGACCTGCTGCGGCAGGCCCGCAAGCGGTTCCGCGCACTCGGCATGAACATCCGCACCAAGCACGATGACGGCCGTGTCGGCTGGGCCGAGCACGGCCCGTTCGATGCCATCGTCGTCACAGCTGCGGCCCCGGCGCTGGTCGACGCACTGATCGAGCAGCTGGCCGAAGGTGGCCGGCTGGTGGCGCCGGTCGGCGGTGCCAGCGCGCAGTCGCTGGTGCAGCTGGACCGCAGGGCCGACGGCAGCGTCGAACAGCGCGTGCTGGCACCGGTCACCTTCGTGCCGCTGCTGTCTGGCATGCTGGACTGAATCCACGGAGCAGGGTTGCATGAAGATTTTCGGACCGCTGTACGAGCGGGCGATGAAGTGGGCGGCGCACGAACGCGCACCGACCTACCTGACGGTGCTGAGTTTTTTCGAGGCGATCATCTTTCCGGTGATGCCGGAAGTGATGCTGGCGCCGATGTGCGTGGCTCAACCCCGGCGCGGCTGGTGGTTCGCGACCCTCAGCCTGGCCGGTTCGATGGTCGGTGCCGTGGTCGGCTATGCGCTGGGTCACTTCGCATTCGAGGCGATCAAGCCATTGTTCGAAGTGCTGGGCATGTTGCCGGCAATCGAACAGGGCATCACCACCGTGCAGGAGAAGATGGCCGAATCGCCGTGGGCGGTGTTCACGTTCCTGGTCCTGGGCGGCTTCATGCCGATCCCGATGAAGGTCTTCACGTGGGCATCGGGTATCGTCGGCGTACCGATGCCACAGTACCTGCTGAGCATGCTGATCGGACGCGGCAAGCGCGTGTATGTGCTCGCTGCCGTGATCCGCATCGGTGGAGCGCGCGCCGAAGCGGCGCTGCGTCGCTGGATTGAACCGCTGGGCTGGATCGCCACCGCGTTGGTGGTGGTGCTGATCGCCTGGCTTGTATGGAGGTCGAAGTTCGCATGAGTGCTGATCGTCTGAGCAAGGGAGTGCGCGTCGGCGCGCTGGTGCTGCTGGTTTCCGGCCTGGCTGCCTGTGGCACTGCCACGGTGGTGCGGCCCAATGGCAGTGGTGGCGGGGCGGCGGTCACTACGCCCAAGACTTCGGTGGCCAAGCCGGGGCAGACCGTGGTCGTGCGCAAGGGCGACACGATCTACGCGCTGGCCCGCATCCACGACATCACCCCGGCCGATCTGATCGCGTGGAACAGCCTGGACAACCCGTCGACGATCTATCCGGGGCAGGTCATCCGCCTGTATCCGCCGGGGGCCAGCAGCGGCCGCGCACCGACCACCGTGGTCACCGCGCCGCGCAGCGGCGGCAGCACGTCACCGGCCACGGCACCGGCCGGTCCGGTGAAGAGCAACATCGCCTGGCGCTGGCCAGCCGATGGCGCGATCGTGGGCCGCTACGTGGCAGGCGACGCAACCAAGCAGGGCGTCGACATTGCCGGCACCAGCGGGCAGGCCGTCAAGGCCACCGCCAACGGTGTGGTGGTGTACTCGGGCGCCGGACTGGTCGGCTATGGCGAGCTGATCATCATCAAGCACAGCGACCAGTGGCTGTCGGCCTACGGCCACAACCGCAAGCGCCTGGTCAACGAGGGACAGAGCGTGAAGGCGGGTGAGCAGATTGCCGAGATGGGGCGCACCGGCGCGAATCGCGACATGCTGCACTTTGAAATCCGCTACAACGGCAAGCCGGTCGATCCGCAGCAGTACCTGCCAGCGCGCTAGCGCAGGCAGGTACGGTAGCGCCGGGCCATGCCCGGCGGTGGTCCTCAACCTTCCAGGATGAACGCGGCCGCCACCTTGCGGCCTTCGCCGGCAAGGATGTTGAAGGTGCGCGCCGCGGCAGGGTTGTTCATCACTTCCAGGCCGATCCCGCGCGACAGGCAGGCGGCCATGACCGCAGCCGACGGAAACACCTGCCGCTCGCCGGTTCCCAGCACGATCAATGCAGGACTCAGTGCCAGCACCGGTTCCAGGTCGGCCACCGTCAGCGCCGCCGCATCGGCGACAGGCCAATGTTCGACCAGCTGGTCCGGCGTCAGCAGAAAGCTGCTGGCCAGCACCGTGTCATTGACCTTGGCCGAGCGGCCATCGGCAGCGCGCAGGCTGTAGGCGTAATCGGGCGGCTCGTGGTTCAGCTGCATGGCGGAGGCGCGATCAGCCGCGCGGCAGCACGATCTGGCGCTGTTCCCTGCTCGGGCGATACAGCACGGCAACGTGACCGATGCGCTGCACCAGCGCACTGTCGGTGGCTTCGACGATCTCGCCGATCATCGCGTCCCGGGCCTCGCGGTCCTCGGCTGCGACCTTGACCTTGACCAGCTCGTGGCGCTCCAGCACTTCGTTCAGCTCCGCGATGAAGGCCGGGGTCACTCCCTTGCCGCCGGTCTGCAGCAGGGCCTTCAGGTCGTGGGCTTGGCCGCGCAGGAAACGGGTCTGGGAGGCGGTCAGGGCGATGGACATGCAGGAAAAGACGGTTGAATGGGGGGATCAGGGTATCATGACGGCCCCATCAGCCCCTATTTCCAATGGCAACCCGCAGCAAAAGCAGCCAGCGCTGGCTCAAGGAACACTTCTCCGACCCCTTCGTGAAGAAGGCGCAGGCCGAAGGCATGCGCTCGCGGGCGGCCTACAAGCTTGAAGAGTTGCTTGAACGTGACCGCCTGCTGAAGCGGAACATGGTCGTGGTGGACCTCGGTGCCGCCCCTGGCGGATGGTCTCAGCAGGTTCGGAGACAGATGGGAGACACCGGCCGCGTGCTGGCGCTGGACATCCTGGAGATGCCGCCGCTGGCGGGTGTGGAGTTCCTTCACGGTGACTTCAGGGAAGAAGCCGTCCTATCTCAGTTTGAAGCCATGCTCGGGGACGAGCCGGTGGACCTTGTGCTGTCGGACATGGCCCCCAATAAAAGTGGCATGGACGCGGTCGACCAGCCGCGGATGATGCATCTGGCGGAGCTGGCGCTGGACTTCGCCGACAACCACCTGAAGACCGGCGGGGCGTTCCTGATCAAGCTGTTCCAGGGTGTGGGCTTTGACGACTACGTGCGTGAAATGCGCCGTCGCTACGACAAGGTCTCCATCCGCAAGCCGGAAGCGTCGCGCAAACGCTCTCCCGAGGTGTACGCCTTGGGTCAGGGCAAACGCGCCCACATGAAGTAAGCTCGCAACGTAAGTTTCAACCCCAACGCAACGCCCGCACTGAGAGGAACACCGGAGCCAATGAGGATGAACGACTTGACCAAGAACCTCCTGCTATGGGTGGTCGTCGCCGTCGTGCTGATGGTGGTCTTCCAGAGCTTCTCGCCCAAGTCCTCCGGGCCCGGTGCGCAGGGTGCGTCCTATTCGCAGTTCCTGGACCAGGTGGACAGCGGCAACGTGCAGAAGGTCGCCTTCGGCGGCGACATGCGCGGCGGCACCAGCCAGATCACCTACACCACCCGGGGTGGACAGTCGTCCACCATCACCGCGCCGTTCGATCGCGACCTGATCAACGTGCTGCGCACCAAGAACGTCGAGATCGTGCAGGAGGAGCCCTCCAGCGGCATCTCCTTGGGCGCGATCCTGATGAATTTCCTGCCGGTCATCCTGATCATCGGCTTCTGGCTGTTCATCATGCGCCAGATGCAGGGCGGCGGCGGCGGCGCCAAGGGCGCGATGTCCTTCGGCAAATCGCGCGCCAAGCTGCAGGGCGAGGACCAGATCAAGGTCACCTTCGCCGATGTCGCCGGCTGCGACGAGGCCAAGGAGGAAGTGGGCGAACTGGTCGACTTCCTGCGCGACCCGTCCAAGTTCACCAAGCTGGGCGGCAAGATTCCGCGTGGCGTGCTGATGGTCGGCCCGCCGGGTACCGGCAAGACGCTGCTGGCCAAGGCCATCGCCGGTGAGGCGAAGGTGCCGTTCTTCTCGATCTCCGGTTCGGACTTCGTGGAAATGTTCGTCGGTGTCGGCGCCAGCCGCGTGCGTGACATGTTCGAGCAGGCCAAGAAGCACGCCCCGTGCATCATCTTCATCGACGAGATCGATGCCGTCGGCCGTCACCGTGGTGCCGGCCTGGGCGGCGGTCACGACGAGCGCGAGCAGACCCTGAACCAGCTGCTGGTCGAGATGGATGGCTTCGAGGGTGGCGAAGGCGTGATCGTGATCGCCGCGACCAACCGTCCGGACGTGCTGGACCCGGCGCTGCTGCGCCCGGGTCGCTTCGATCGCCAGGTGGTGGTCGGTCTGCCCGACGTGAAGGGCCGCGAGCACATCCTGAAGGTGCACATGCGCAAGCTGCCGCTGGCCGACGACGTCGAGCCGCTGGTGATCGCACGCGGTACCCCGGGCTTCTCCGGCGCGGACCTGGCCAACCTCTGCAACGAGGCAGCCTTGTTTGCTGCGCGTGGCAACGAGAAGGAAGTCCGCATGGACCACTTCGACCGTGCCCGTGACAAGATCCTGATGGGTGCCGAGCGCCGTTCGATGGCCATGAGCGAGGAGGAGAAGACCCTCACCGCCTACCACGAAGCCGGCCATGCCATCGTCGGCCGCCTGGTGCCCGAGCACGACCCGGTCTACAAGGTCACGATCATTCCGCGCGGCCGCGCCCTGGGTGTGACCATGTACCTGCCTGAGGGCGACAAGTACTCGATGAACCGCGTGGCGATCCAGTCGCAGCTGTGCTCGCTGTACGGCGGCCGCGTCGCCGAAGAGCTGATCTTCGGCACCGACAAGGTCACTACGGGTGCGTCCAACGACATCGAGCGCGCCACCAAGATGGCCCGCAACATGGTCACCAAGTGGGGCCTGTCCGAAGAACTCGGTCCGATCGCCTATGGCGAGGAGGACGACGAAGTCTTCCTGGGCCGCTCGGTGACGCAGCACAAGAGCGTGTCCAACGACACCGCGCGCCGCATTGACGAGGAAGTGCGCAACATCCTCGACAAGGCCTACGCCCGCACCACCCAGCTGCTGACCGACAACATCGACAAGCTGCACACGATGTCGCAGCTGCTGCTGCAGTACGAGACCATCGACGCGCCGCAGATCGACGCCATCATGGAAGGTCGCGAGCCGCCGCCGCCGGCGGGCTGGAACAAGTCGAACAAGGACGGTGGCAGCAACGACAAGGGCGGTGATGCTCGCCCGCTGCCGCCGATCGCCGGTCCGGCCGAATCGCACTGACGGCCCGCTGCACGTGATATCAGACGAGGCCGGGGCAACCCGGCCTCGTCGTTTCCGGGCCATCGGCCCACCCCGAAGAACCGATCTGACGCTGGAGCCCGCATGTCCGCCCCGAAGCCCGAACCGATTTCCCACACCGTCGAGATGGTCATCGCCACCGTGGTCGGTGTGGGTGTGGGCCTGGGGGCCGACAATCTGCTGCTGGGCTGCGTGGTGGGTATTGCGATCGGCATCGTCCTGAGCATTGCCAGGACCCTGTACGTGGACCGCAAGCGCCGCCGCCGTTGAGGGGTGTCGGCAGGGCTGACGCCCTGCAACCGGACCGGCACCGCCTTTCATCAGCAAACCAGCTGTTGCTCTGGCTGTTGTTGTCGCTCTGGCCTCTGCGGGTGCAGGGCGCAGCCCTGCCGAACTAAACTACCCGCCGTTGTCCCTGCAGGATTGCCCATGTTCGATACCTCGCCCCAGCTCGACTGCGCCGGTCGCATCCTGCGCCTGGACCGTGCCCGGGTCATGGGCATCGTCAACGTCACCCCGGATTCGTTCTCTGACGGGGGGCACCATGACACCACGGAGGCCGCGGTCGCGCATGGCCTGAAGCTGGTGGAAGAGGGCGCCGACCTGCTCGACATCGGGGGTGAATCGACCCGTCCAGGCGCTGTACCGGTATCGGTGGAGGAAGAGCTCCGCCGCATCGTTCCGGTCATCGAGCAGCTTGCGGCGCGTACCTCCGTGCCGATCAGCATCGATACCTTCAAGCCTGAGGTGATGCGCGCGGCGGTGGCCGCCGGCGCCGGCATGATCAACGACATCTTCGGCCTGCGCCAGGACGGCGCGCTGGAAGCGGCCGCTGCGGCCAACGTGCCGGTGGTGCTGATGCACATGCAGGGCGAGCCGGGCAACATGCAGGCCGATCCGCACTACGACGACGTCGTTGCCGAGGTCCACGGGTTTCTCGTGCAGCGCCTGTTCGCCGCCGAGATGGCCGGCATCGCGAAGAAGCATCTGGTCATCGATCCGGGTTTCGGCTTCGGCAAGAACACCGCGCACAACATGACCCTGTTGGCGCGTTCGGAGCGTTTTCTGGAACTGGGTGTGCCGATGCTGGCGGGCCTGTCGCGCAAGCGCAGCCTTGGCGAGCTGACCGGGCGTGACGCGCCGGCCGAGCGGGTGGCGGCGTCGGTGGCCGCGCACCTGATTGCCGTGCAGCGCGGTGCGCGTATCGTGCGTGTGCATGACGTCGCCGCCACCGTCGATGCACTGAAGATCTGGCAGGCGGTGGACGCCGTGCCGGCGCCACGCGATGACACCCGGCCGACGATCAGCTGGCCGGACGAAGACTGATGGGGGTTGACCGGCGGCCGCTGGCGATTGCCGTGATGGGGCCGACCGCCAGTGGCAAGACGGCCACCGCGATCGCCCTGGCCCGGCAGCTGGATGGCGAGATCGTCAGCGTTGACTCGGCGCTGGTCTATCGCCATCTGGATATCGGTTCGGCCAAGCCCGACGTTTCCGAGCGCGCACAGGCGCCGCATCACCTGCTGGACCTGCGTGATCCGTGGCAGACCTACTCAGCGGCGGAGTTCGCCGCCGACGCCGGCCGCGTCGTCGCCGACATCGTTGCGCGTGGACGGATGCCGATCCTGGCCGGGGGCACCGGCCTGTACTTCCGCGCCCTGCTGCAGGGACTGTCGCCCATGCCGGAGGCCGACCCGGCCCTGCGCGCCACGCTGGCAGCCGAGGCCGCCGAGCGCGGTTGGGCCGCGTTGCATGCCGAACTGGCGAAGGTGGACCCCGCCGCTGCTGCCCGCATCCATGCGACAGACCCACAGCGGATCCAGCGGGCGCTGGAGGTCTATCGGCTGACGGGAACGCCGATCAGCGAGTGGCAGCGCCGGCCCGGCGTGGCGCCGCTGCCGGTACGCACCCTGAAGCTGGTCCTGGCGCCGCACGACCGGGCAATCCTGCACCGGCGGATCGAGGCCCGCTTCGATGCCATGCTGGCCCAGGGCTTCCTCGACGAAGTGCGCGATCTGCGCGCGATGCCGGAAATGGCCGCTGTCGCGGCACCGCTGGACCTGCCGGCGGTGCGTGCGGTCGGCTACCGCCAGGCTTGGGAGCATCTGGACGGCCGGATCGATGCCGGCGGCTTCCGCGACAAGGCGATCTTCGCCACCCGCCAGCTGGCCAAGCGGCAGCTGACCTGGCTGCGGGGTGAGCTTGACGCGCGCTGGTTCGACCCCCATATCGACCACGAGCGGCTGGCCGACGCGGTGTCGACCTTCGTCGCACGCTGAACCGCCGCCAGCCGTGTAACATCACTGTCCGGCGGGCGGCTCGGGGGCCGCGGCGGCCGCCGGCAACCCAATAAGAACAATAATCAGGAGTGAGCAATGTCCAAGGGGCAATCGCTGCAGGATCCTTTCTTGAATGCACTGCGGCGCGAGCGCGTGCCGGTTTCGGTGTACCTGGTCAACGGCATCAAGCTGCAGGGCACGATCGAGTCGTTCGATCAGTTCGTGGTCCTGCTGCGCAATACGGTCAGCCAGATGGTCTACAAGCATGCGATCTCCACCGTGGTGCCGGCACGCAATGTGAAGGTCGGGCCGGGCGGTGGTTATGTGCAGTCGGGTGAAGGTGGTCAGGCAGGTGATGAAGCAGACGAGTAAGACCGGAGCGGTGAATGTTTGACCGCTCGAAGAAGGGTGAACATGCCCTGCTGATCCAGCCGCACTTCGGCAAGCTGGAAGACGACGTGCTGGAAGAGTTCGGTGATCTGGCCCGCTCGGCAGGGGCCAGCATCGCTGCCACGATCACCGCGCGCCTGGACCGTCCCAATCCCTCGACCCTGATCGGCAGCGGCAAGCTGGATGAGATCAAGGCAGCGGCTGACGCCACCGGCGCCGATCTGGTGCTGGTCAACCATGCGCTGAGCCCCGGCCAGGAACGCAACCTGGAACGCTTCCTGGAGCGCCGGGTGATCGACCGTACCGGGCTGATCCTGGACATCTTCGCGCAGCGCGCTCACAGCCACGAAGGCAAGCTGCAGGTCGAGCTGGCGCAGCTGCGTCACCTTGCGACGCGGCTGGTGCGCGGCTGGACCCATCTGGAGCGCCAGCGCGGTGGTTCGATCGGCCTGCGCGGCCCGGGTGAAACCCAGCTGGAAACCGACCGCCGTCTGCTGCAGAAGCGGGTGGAGCAGTTGCAGAAGCGGCTGGAGAAGGTCGAAGTCCAGCGCACCCAGATGCGCCGTGCGCGCGTGCGCAGCGAACTGCCGCGTGTGGCCCTGGTCGGTTACACCAATGCCGGCAAGTCGACCCTGTTCAACGCGATGACCGGCGCCGAGGCCTATGCGGCCGACCAGCTGTTCGCGACCCTGGACCCGACGGTGCGCCGCATCGCTGTGCCGGGTGGCAACGTCGTGCTGGCCGACACCGTCGGCTTCGTCCGTGACCTGCCGCACGACCTGGTGGCCGCGTTCCGCTCGACCCTGTCCGAGGCCCGCGAGGCCGATTTCCTGCTGCACGTGGTCGATGGGGCCGATCCGCACCGCGAGGAGCGCATCGCCCAGGTCGACGAGGTGCTGGCTGCGGTCGGTGCGGGTGATCTGCCGCAGCTGCTGGTGTTCAACAAGATCGACCGTATCGAGGGCGCCGAAGTGCGCCACGATGGTCAGGATGGCGTGCCGGACGAGTCGCGCCGCGAGCGGGTCTGGATCTCCGCGCGTGACGGGCAGGGCCTGGAGCTGTTGCAGGCGGTGCTGGGCAAGCGCCTGGGGTTGCAGCATGTGACCGGGGAGCTGCGCCTGCCGCCGGATGCGGGCCGCCTGCGCGCGCGCCTGCATCAGCTGGAAGTGATCCGCAGCGAGCGGGCAGACGAGGAGGGCTGGCTGCTGCAGGTCGATCTTCCGATTGCCGAAGCCGAAAAACTCGCGGCGGGCATTGATGGCGGGCCGATCCGTGCCCTGCTGCCGGAAAAGCTGCCGGAATGGTGAGATAGCGCCGCACAATCCCGGTGCGCGCCGCTGCGTAGTCGGGCGTGTACCGGCCGGGACGCGACACGCGTCTGCGATCTGCGGTACAACAGGCGGGTTCTTCACCCCACTGTCATCTCGATGTCCATCCCTACCGACGCCGACCTCAACGCCCAAGCTGCCGCACTCGGGCAGCGCCTGCAGCAGGCCTCGCTGCAGCTTGTGACGGCTGAAAGCTGCAGTGGCGGCTGGATCGCCAAGACCATGACCGACATCGCCGGTTCCTCGGCGTTCTTCGACTGCGGCATGGTGGTCTACAGCTACGAAGCCAAGCAGCGCCTGCTGGGGGTACGCGCGCAGACGCTGGAGCAGTTCGGTGCGGTGAGCCGCGAAACGGTGCTGGAGATGGTGTCCGGCGCTCTGATCAACTCCGGTGCCGGCATCGCGGTGGCGGTTACCGGCATTGCCGGTCCTGGTGGCGGCAGCCCGGACAAGCCGGTCGGCAGCGTCTGGATCGGCTGGAAGCGCCGCGGCGGATACGCCCGGGCGGAACTGTTCCAGTTCGATGGCGACCGCGAAGCCATCCGCAGGCAAACCGTCGCTGCGGCATTGCACGGTATCGACGCCCAGCTGTGACATGCTGCTGCGGTAATCGTCCGGAGCACGCATGATGTGGGAAACGCTGGGCACCGTCCGTGACCTGGGGAGGCTGCAGGAAATTGCAGCGGTCCTGATCCGTTATGGCTTCGGCGACGTGGTGCGCCGGATCGGCCTAGCCACGGTGCTGGAGCGTGCCGGGCGCCTGCTGCACTGGAACGAGGACCGCCAGCATCTGCTGCGGATGACCGCGCCGGTGCGGGTGCGCAGCGCGCTGCAGGACCTCGGCCCGACGTTCGTCAAACTTGGACAGGTGCTGGCGACCCGTGTCGATCTGCTGCCGCCGGAGTGGATCGCCGAGCTTTCCGAACTCCAGAATGCGGTACCGGCCCTCCCGTATGCGCAGATCCGTGCGCAGCTGGAGGCCGATCTGGGCGCGCCTCCGCAGCAGGTATTCGCCTTCCTCGACGAAACACCGATGGCGGCGGCCTCGCTGGCGCAGGCCCATCGCGCGCGCCTGCTGGACGGCCGCGAAGTGGTGCTGAAGGTGCGTCGTCCCGGCATCCGTGACGTGGTCGAAGCCGACCTGCGCCTGCTGGCACGGCTGGCCGAAATCGTCGAGGCGCGTCTTCCGGATCTGCGCCGTTACCGGCCGGCAGAGGTGGTGCAGCAGTTCACCGTATCGCTGCGGCGCGAACTCGATTTCGCGGCCGAATGCCGCAACGCGGAGCGCATCGCACGCAACTTTGAAGGTCGCGACGACATCCTTGTTCCCGGCGTGCATTGGCAGTGGACCTGCGAAAGCCTGAACGTGCAGGACTTCGTGGACGGCATTCCGGGCCGCGATCTTGCCGGCGTGGACGCAGCAGGGCTGGACCGTCGCGAACTGGCGCGGCGCGGTGCCAACATCGTATTGAAGATGGTGCTGGAGGACGGCAGCTTCCACGCCGATCCACACCCGGGCAACATCATCTATCTGCGTGACGGCCGCATCGGCGTGATCGACTTCGGCATGGTCGGGGCACTGTCCGAAGTGCGTCGCTTCCAGGTTGCGCAACTGCTGCACGGGCTGGTCGAACAGGACCCGCAGGGGGTGGCCGACGTCCTGCTGGACTGGGCCGGGGGCGTGGAGGTGGATGAGAACCGGCTGCAGCACGACATCAGCCAGTTCGTCGACCAGTACCGTGGCGTGCCGCTGAAGGATCTGCGTATCGGCCTGATGCTGGGCGACATCACCCAGTTGCTGCGCAGCTACAGCCTGACCCTGCCGGCCGACCTCGCACTGATGATCAAGGCGTTCCTCACCCTGGAAGGCATGGGCCGGCAGCTCGACCCGGACTTCGACATGGCCAGTGCCGCACGCCCCTTCCTGGAGCGGGTGGTACTGCAGCGCTACGCGCCGCGGGCATTGCTCAAACGCGGCCGGCGCAGCCTGTTGGGAATGATCGACTTCGCCGGCGATCTGCCGCGCGATCTGCGCAAGCTGGTGCAGGCGGCGCGCCGCGGGCGCCTGCAGCTGAAGGTCGAGACCAGTGCGCTGCAGGGCTTTGGCGAGCAGGTGAACCGTGCGGCCAATCGAATGGTGATGGGCATCGTGACTGCAGCGCTGATCATCGGCTCATCGATCGTCATGCACAGCGTCGGTGGGGTCTCCAGCCGCTGGCTGCTGGCGCTCGGGGTTTCCGGATTCGTCGGGGCCGGTATCTGCGGCGTCTGGATCCTGTTCTCCATCTGGAGAAGTGGCAGGCACGACTGAGTGTCGTTCGCTGCGGTATCGCCCGGCACGCTTCGCCCTGTCGTGTCCGGCACTTGCAGTTCCCGTAGTTAGTAGTAATACTACTAACCATGGACCTGACCGACACCCAGCAGGCGATCCTGCAGTTGATCGCCGAGCGTATCGAGAGCGAAGGCGCGCCGCCGTCGCAGACTGAAATCGCACGTGCGTTCGGCTTCAAGGGCGTACGCGCGGCCCAGTACCACCTGGAGGCGCTGGAGCAGGCGGGAGCGATCCGCCGCATTCCCGGCCAGGCCCGGGGCATCCGCCTGGTGCAGGCTCCCCCCGTGGAGACCCTGGCCGAGCCCGGGCTGCCCGAGAGCGTGCTGCGGCTGCCAGTACTGGGGCGGGTCGCCGCCGGCCTCCCTATCGGCGCGGATATCGGCTCGGACGATTTCGTGGTGCTGGACCGGGTGTTCTTTTCGCCCGCGCCGGATTACCTGCTGAAGGTGCAGGGTGACTCGATGATCGACGAAGGCATCTTCGATGGTGACCTGATCGGCGTGCACCGCACCCGCGACGCCCATTCGGGGCAGATCGTGGTGGCGCGCATCGATGATGAGATCACCGTCAAGCTGCTGAAGATCGCGAAGGACCGTATCCGGCTGTTGCCCCGGAACCCCGATTACAAGCCGATCGAAGTGCTTCCCGACCAGGACTTTTCGATCGAAGGCCTGTACTGCGGCCTGTTGCGGCCGAATCGCTGAAGCGTTCGAAGGTGCGTTACCCCGCGGTCTTTTGTGGCGATTCTCTGGTTCCACCGAGGTTGGTACGGATGTCCGATAATTCTTTTCAAAGCGCCGGGCAGAATCTCAGCCTGTGCGATACGTCCGCCTTAAAGTGAACCCATGGCAAAGAAGACCCCCAAAGACAGCACCCCCAACGAAATGACCTCTGCAAGGACCAATACGATGGACGAGAACAAGAAGCGCGCATTGGCTGCTGCTCTGGGCCAGATCGAAAAGCAGTTCGGCAAGGGCTCGGTGATGCGCATGGGCGACCGTGTGGTCGAGCCCGTCGAAGCCATCCCGACCGGTTCGCTGATGCTCGACATCGCATTGGGCATCGGGGGGCTGCCGAAGGGCCGCGTGGTGGAAATCTATGGACCGGAGTCCTCGGGCAAGACCACGCTGACGCTGCAGGCCATCGCCGAGTGCCAGAAGATGGGAGGCACCGCTGCCTTCATCGATGCCGAGCACGCTCTCGACCCGATCTATGCCGCCAAGCTTGGCGTGAACGTGGACGACCTGCTGCTGTCGCAGCCCGATACCGGTGAACAGGCATTGGAAATCGCCGACATGCTGGTCCGTTCCGGCTCGGTGGACATCCTGGTGATCGACTCGGTCGCGGCATTGACCCCGAAGGCCGAAATCGAGGGCGAGATGGGCGACCAGTTGCCGGGTCTGCAGGCCCGCCTGATGAGCCAGGCGCTGCGTAAGCTGACCGGCAACATCAAGCGCTCGAACACGCTGGTGATCTTCATCAACCAGCTGCGCATGAAGATCGGCGTGATGATGCCGGGCCAGAGCCCGGAGACCACCACGGGTGGCAACGCGCTGAAGTTCTATGCCTCGGTCCGTCTGGACATCCGCCGCATCGGTGCCATCAAGAAGGGCGATGAGATCATCGGTAACCAGACCAAGATCAAGGTCGTCAAGAACAAGCTGGCCCCGCCGTTCAAGCAGGTAATCACCGAGATCCTGTATGGCGAAGGCATCAGCCGTGAAGGTGAACTGATCGACATGGGCGTGGATGCCAAGCTGGTCGAGAAGGCCGGTGCCTGGTACAGCTATGGCGAAGAGCGCATCGGCCAGGGCAAGGACAACGCCCGCGGTTATCTGCGTGACAACCCGACCGTCGCCGCCAAGCTCGAAGCCGAGCTGCGCGAGAAATTCCAGCCGTCCGAGGCCGTCCGCGAGGAAGGCGACGACGAAGGCGACGACGAGTAAGTCTTGCTGTGGGGTAGGGTGACGCCGTCAGTGACGTCGCTCTACCCCGCAGGTTCGAACCGCCCAGGATGGGCAGGGTGCCAGGGACGGCGCCACCCCTGGAGGGATTGATGTCCTACAGCGACGAACCTACCTCGACAGGCCGAAAGCGCCGGCCTCGCGAGCAGACTCCGGTGCAGCGGGCACTGGGCCTGCTGGTCCGCCGGGAGCATTCACGCAAGGAATTGACCCGCAAACTGACTGCGCGGGGTATCGAAGACGAAGCCGCGCAGGCAGCGGTCGCCAAGCTGACCGAAGCGGGGTGGCAGGACGACACCCGGTTTGCCGAGAACCTGGTACGCATGCGGGCCAACACCGGTTACGGCCCCATCCATGTGCGTGCCGAACTGGGGACCCACGGGCTGGACAGTGCCGCCATTGCCGCAGCGATGGACAGCTACGAGGGCGACTGGCAGGAGAACGCCCGTGATCTGGTCCGCCGCCGCTTTGGCGAGGCCGGCCCACAGGACCTGGCGCAGCGCCGCAAAGCGGCGGATCTGCTGGCGCGGCGAGGCTTCGACGGTGACAGCATCCGCCGTGCGACCCGCTACGACCCTGACGATTGAGACTGGCGGCGCCGGGCCTGATACCCTTTAGGTTTTCGGCGGTCCGTCGCGACCCTGGCCCAGGCGGCCGGTGGTCCGGGTCCGCCGGCCCGCAGACTGCCAGCCCCCAATGAACGCACCCGCCAAATTCACGACCTCCCAGATCCGCAGCGATTTCCTTGAATTCTTCAAGGGCAAAGGCCATACCATCGTGCCGTCGGCACCGCTGGTGCCTGGCAACGATCCGACCCTGCTGTTCACCAACTCCGGCATGGTGCAGTTCAAGGACGTGTTCCTCGGTGCCGAGAAGCGCAGCTACGTGCGCGCGGCCGATGTCCAGCGCTGCCTGCGGGCGGGTGGCAAGCACAACGATCTTGACCAGGTCGGCTACACCGCCCGCCATCACACCTTCTTTGAAATGCTGGGCAACTGGTCGTTTGGTGACTACTTCAAGAAGGACGCGATTGCGTGGGCGTGGGAGCTGCTGACCCAGGTCTGGAAGCTGCCGGCCGAGCGCCTGCTGGTGACTGTCTACCAGACCGACGACGAAGCCTACGAACTGTGGCGCGACATGGTGGGGGTGCCGGAAGAGCGCATCGTGCGGATCGGCGACAACAAGGGCGCGCCGTTCGCTTCGGACAACTTCTGGCAGATGGCCGACACCGGCCCGTGTGGTCCGTGCACCGAGATTTTCTACGACCACGGCGACCACATTGCCGGCGGTCCTCCGGGGTCGCCGGATGAGGATGGCGACCGCTTCATCGAGATCTGGAATCTGGTGTTCATGCAGTTCGACCGCCAGCCGGACGGCACTCTGGTGCCGCTGCCGGCGCCGTGCGTGGACACCGGCATGGGCCTGGAACGTCTTGCGGCGATCCTGCAGCATGTCCACACGAACTACGAGATCGACCTGTTCCAGGCTCTGATCCGCAAGGCCGCCGAGCTGACCGGTACCTCCGACCTGGAGAACAAGTCGCTGCGCGTGATTGCCGACCACATCCGCGCCTGCTCGTTCCTGATCGTCGATGGCGTCCTGCCTTCCAACGAAGGACGGGGCTATGTGCTGCGCCGTATCATCCGCCGCGCCCTGCGTCATGGTTGGATGCTGGGTGTGCGCCAGCCGTTCTTCAGCAAGCTGGTGCCGACGCTGGTTGCACAGATGGGCGAGGCCTATCCGGAGCTGCCGGCGGCAGCGGACACCGTGACCCGCGCGCTGCAGGCTGAGGAGGAGCGGTTCGCCGAGACGCTCGACGCCGGCATGAAAATCTTCGAAGACGTTGCGGCGAGGGCCGGCAATGGCGTGATCCCGGGAGGTGACGCCTTCCGCCTTTACGACACCTATGGCTTCCCCCTGGACCTGACCCAGGACATCGCCCGCGAGCGTGACCTGACGGTCGATATCGCCGGGTTCGATGCGGCAATGGAACAGCAGCGCGAGACCGCGCGTGCCGCGGGCAAGTTCGGCGGTGGCGTGACCCTGCCGGCCGAGCTGGTGGCGACGCTCACCCCGACCGTGTTCCTGGGCTACGACCGCCTGCAGGCCGGTGACCTGACCGTGCTGGCGCTGCTCAAGGAGGGGCGTCCGGTGCAGTCGGCCAGTGCCGGCGATGCCGTCATCGTCATCACCAACCAGACGCCGTTCTATGCCGAGTCCGGCGGCCAGGTCGGCGATACCGGCGTAATGACCGGCAACGGCGTGCGCCTGGCGGTGGAAGACACCCAGAAGTTCGCGGGCCAGTTCCACGGCCATGTCGGTACCCTGACCGAAGGCGACCTGAAGGTGGGCGATGTGCTGGCTGGCGAGGTCGACGGTGAGCGCCGCGGCGCCACCATCCTCAACCACTCGGCCACCCACCTGCTGCACGCGGCCCTGCGCGAAGTGCTGGGTACGCACGTGCAGCAGAAGGGCTCGCTGGTGGCGCCGGACCGCCTGCGTTTCGATTTCTCGCATTTCCAGCCGATCAGTGCCGAAGAACTGGCCGTGATCGAGCGCAAGGTCAATCAGCAGGTGCGTGCCAACAATGTTGCCGAAGTGCACTCCATGGGCATGCAGGAAGCACTCGATTTCGGCGCAATGGCACTGTTCGGAGAGAAGTACGGCGAACAGGTCCGGGTACTGAAAATGGGCGACTATTCCACCGAACTGTGTGGTGGCACCCACGTCAAGCGCACCGGTGATATCGGCCTGTTCAAGATCACCTCGGAAGGCGGTGTCTCCGCGGGCGTGCGTCGCATCGAAGCGGTCACCGGTCAGGGCGCCCTGGATTACGTCGATGCCGAAGAGGCGCGGTTGTCCGAGGCGGCCGAGCTGCTGGGTGGCAGTGCTGCCGACGTGGTCGAGAAGATCCGGGCGCTTGGCCAGCGCCAGAAGCAGCTGGAACGTGAACTGGAAGCGGTGAAGGCCAAGGTTGCCGCGGGTGCGACCGCCGACCTTTCCAGCCAGGCGGTCGAGGTCGCGGGCGTGAAGGTACTGGCGGCCCGCCTGGAGGGCTTCGACGCCAAGGCGCTGCGCGATGCCGTGGACCGCCTGAAGCAGCAGCTGGGAGACGCGGTGATCGTGCTGGCAGGTGCCCAGGACGGCAAGGCCGCCCTGGTCGCCGGCGTGAACGGCAGTGCAACGGGCCGGGTCAAGGCCGGGGAACTGTTGTCGCATATCGCCGGTCAGATCGGGGGCAAGGGCGGCGGACGCCCGGACCTCGCCCAGGGTGGTGGCGAGGACGGGCCCGCCCTTGCCACTGCACTGGCTGCCGTCGTCGAATGGGTCAGCCCCCGCCTGTGATGAAGCCTGCCGTCCCCCTTCTTGTAGGAGCGGGACGGCTGACGGTACCATTGCGAATCTTTTCCCTTTGTCGTGGTAGCGCTTCTTGACGAAGCGTCAAGCCGGTGGGGGATACCCTTCCACACGGTTCCATGGAGACTTACAAAAATGTTGATCCTGACTCGCCGCGTCGGCGAAACCTTGATGATCGGTGACTCGGTGAGCGTCACCGTGCTCGGCGTCAAGGGTAACCAGGTACGTATCGGCATCACTGCGCCGAAGGACGTCGCTGTGCATCGCGAAGAGATCTACCAGCGCATCCAGCGTGGTGACGAAGCCGGCAGCGCCGGTGGTGAAAATTCTGCGGAATAAGGCTTTACCTTCGCGCGTGATTAACGTTATGATTCACGCCCCGCTGAGGTGCGACGCACCCCCGCGGTGAAATCCCCGGAGTGATGCCCGAGTGGCCGAAGGGGCTCCCCTGCTAAGGGAGTATAGGGTCAAAAGCTCTATCGAGGGTTCGAATCCCTCTCACTCCGCCAGATACTCAGAAAAGCCCCTGGAGACAGGGGCTTTTTTGTGGCCGGAATTCTCCCGTGCAGCACGTTGCCCATCACCTGCAGGAATCGAGTCTGCGCTGATTGCTGGACTTGGATTGCAGGTTCTGATGTGCTGAGCCGGTACGCCGACGGATCGGCGATCGATGGGACGGGAAGTGCGGATGCAGATTTCATTGAAGCGCGCTCTGATCGTGGGCGGCGTGGCAGTTGTCGTGTTGACCGGCGGTTATGTCCTGTGGGGCCGCGCGGATTCCATGCCGCAGGCGATTGCGGCGCACGCGCCTCACACGCAAGGCCGCACTGACGTCGCACCCGTGCCCTCAAAGCAGCATCGTGCCGCTGCGCGAACGGGTCCGCAGCCGCCGAATCCCCAGGTCTTCCGCCGGGTAGGTCCGAAGGCATACGAGATTGCCGGCAACCGTGAGCGGCGGCCGCCGGGCGATGCGCTTGAGTACATGAGGGTGATGAAGCAGCGTTCCGACGCCGGTGATGCGGATGCGAGCTATCTGATGGAGTTGACGGTGCGCGAGTGCAGGAACCTGATCAAGCATGATCCGGTCGCGTCATTCGATTTCCTTCGTAATGCAGGCATGACGCCGGATCCTGCCTCGTTGGTCAATGATGAGCGTCGTCTGGGCGAGTGTGCGTCCCTGGTAGCTGCGCCTGCCTTCTATCATGGAGCATGGCTTGCCAGGGCCGCCTCGCAGGGTTCAATCGAAGCCAAGCTGCTTTACGCGGCCGATCCCGAGACCGTCATCGGCCCTCCGTCGGAGTGGCTTGCGAATCCGGAATCCCTGGTCAGATGGCGGGAGAGTGCGATGCGCCATCTCCATGATGCTGCGGCAACGGGAAGCCTCGATGCGGTCAGTCACCTGTCCAGCGCGTACGACAAGGGAAGAATCACCGCCTACGATGGCGTGAATGCCTATGCATATGCCTTGGCCGCTGCCAAGGCAAATCCGGCACATATGCCGGCGAGGAGCCTGCAGGAGTTGCAGGCGAAGTTGAGCCCTGCGCAGCGCGAGGCTGCGCGCGAGCGGGCGACGCAGGTGTACGCGGACTGCTGCATCGCAGATCAATGACGCGCAGTCCCGATTCCGTCGGTTTCTATGGGGCAGGACGCGGCCTGCCGAATTTCGTCCTCGACCTCAATCGTGCTGGAACCGCAAGGGTTCACTGCCCATCGCCGGATCGCTGGTGCCGGGGCGGCCATCCTCGACGCGCCCTGCCAGGCGCAGCGCACCGCTTCCAGCGCTGACATGCAGGTCGTACCACCCTGCGGTAGGCGCTGCATCCCAGGCCAGTGATGTTTCCGAGCGCGCGGCAATGTCCAGCGTCTGGTCCGGCATGTGCCCGGCATAGGCGCCTCCCTGCACGCGGACCCGGCAGGGCTCATCGCCTGGATTACGCAGACGCAGGCGAAGCTGGCCATCGGCGCGCTCCATCTCCGCCAGCAACATCGGGGAGGTGGCATCGCCGCGGAAGTGGCGATGGAATCCATTGGGGCCCAGCAGCCACAGGTCGAAGCGGCCATCGGCAGCAAGCGGCCAGCGCGCCTGCACGGGCGTGCCCGGCACCAGCGTGTAACGCCTCGGAATCGCGTCCAGGCGCAGCCGGTCGTAGACATGCAGTACCGCTGCCGCTCCTTCGCAGGCCAGCTGCAGATCGATGCTTCCGGCGGCCAATGCGGTGATCCGGGCCTGCGGCCGATAGGGCAGGGCGCGTGCCGGTCTTACCCCGGCTTCCTGGCGTGCAGGGTGCAACCCCTGCGGCAGGGCAGGCACGGTCCGGCCCGGCAGGGCCGCCGCGCGCGCGGCCACCGCATCGACGTCAGGCAACGCTTGCACGAAGGGGCGGGTATCGCGCTGGGCGAAATCGAACGCGTGGGTCAGATCGCCACAGACCGCGCGCCGCCACGGTGAGATGCCCGGTGCGGGCACACCGAAGCGGCGTTCGATCAGACGCAGTACCGAGGTGTGGTCATACACCTGCGAATCGACCCAGCCGCCCCGGCTCCAGGGCGAGATCACGTACAACGGCACGCGCGGGCCCAGTCCATAGGGGCGGCCACGCAGCTCGGCGGCGTCGTACTTCTCGTCGCCAGGCGCAGGATGCCGATGGTATTCGCCTTCGGTGCCGACCGACGATGCGCCGGCCCAGCCATCCGCCAGCGGTGAAGGCGGGGCGGGCGGCGGCACGTGGTCGAAGAAGCCGTCGTTCTCGTCGAACATCAACAGCAGGGCGGTACGACTCCAGACCTCCGGGTCGGCGGTCAGCGCGTCGAGCACGCGCGCGGTGTAGGCCGCGCCCTGCGCCGGGCTGGAGGGGCCGGGATGTTCGCTGCCGGCAGCGTCGGCGATGATGAAGCTGACCTGTGGCAACTGCCCGTCGACCACATCCTGGCGCAGCTGTGCCAGCCCGCGCGTGCTGACCCCGCGTGCGCGGAGCTGCGGATCGTGACCCGGTGCAGCGCGGTACGCCTGCCGGAAGGTCTCGAATCCGGCCAGCGGGTTGTCGGTGAAGTTGTCGGCCATGTCCTGGTAGATCTGCCAGGACACCCCTGCCTGCTGCAGCTGCTCGACGTAGCTGGTCCACTGGTAGGACGCCGGATGGCCGCCGTGCTCCGGGAAGTTGTCGTGGGAGTTGGCGATCACCGGGCCGCCGGCGCGGGCAAAGGGATCGTTGTGGCCGGTCCACAGGAACACCCGGTTCGGGTTGGTGCCGGCCTGGATCGCGCAGTGATAGGCATCGCAGACGGTGAAGGCATCGGCGAGTGCGAACTGGAAGGGCAGGTCGCTGCGCTGGAAGTAGCCCATGGAGTGATTCTGCTTGGCCTTGGGCCACTGCCCCATGCGCCCATGGTCCCAGGCACGCTGCGCGTCAGGCCAGGTGTGCGGCGTGCCTTCGACGCGCATGTAGCCGAAGTGCGCGGCGGTATCCAGCGGGAACGGTGCGATCGCGCGGCTGCCGCTGGCATCGGGTTGCAGCCACAGGGTGCGCGCAGCGCCACCGCCCGCCAGGGGCGCGGCGGGGGCCACGAAACGATCACCGAATCCGCGCACGCCCGGCAGGGTGCCGAAGTAGTGATCGAACGAGCGGTTCTCCTGCATGAACACCACGATGTGCTGCAGGTCCTGCAGGCTCCGGGTGCGTGCATCGGGGGCGATCGCGGCGGCCCGGGCGATGCTCGGCAGCAGCGGTGAAAGGCCGGCGGCAAGGCCGGCCTGCAACAGTCGGCGACGGCCGATATCGGTCACGGGTTCACTCACAGGTCCACGCGGAAGGAGATGCCGACGGTGCGCGGAGCGCCGATGAAGGCGCTGTCGCGGCCGTCGACACCTGCAAGATACCGCTTGTCGGTGAGATTGCTCACCACCAGGTTCGCACCCATGCCCTTCAGGCGTGGCGACAGGCCCTGCAGATCGAAGCCGATGTTGGCATTGAACACCGTGGCCGAGGGGAGGCTGCTGGCGTCGGCGGCATCGAGGTAGCGCGTTCCCAGGTAGCGACCTGACAGGCCGAAGTTCCAGTTCTCGCCCTGCCAGTCAGCCGAGACCACCAGGATCTGCTCGGGCTGGCCGATCACCTTGGCGCCATCGACGATGCCCAGCTGGGCGTCACGCGCGGAATCGCCGCTGCCGAGGTACTTCGAGCGGTTGTAGGTATAGGCCGCGTTGATCCGCCAGCCGTTGTCCCAGCCGTATCCGAGCGCCGCTTCCAGGCCATTGCTCTCCACGCCCCCGAAGTTCTCGTAGACGCCGTCGGTCTCGCCCAGGTAGTCGATGCCGCTGACGAAACCGGCCGGCAGGTAGACGATGCGGTTGTCGAACTTGATGTTGTACAGGGTGACCGAGGCGGTCAACGGCCAGCGGCTGATGCGCATGCCGAGTTCGATGTTGTCGGCGGTCTCCGGCTCGACGTTGCGGAAGCGCTGCGGATCGGTCTCGCCCAGTACGCCGGAGGGGATGGCCGCGAAGTTCTGCGAGAAGCCTGCGAACAGTTCCATGCCCTGAACACCGGGTGCCCAGGTGAAGCCGGTGGACAGCAGCGGATCGGACTTTGAATCGGACGTGACGTTCTCGGCGGCGCCGATCACACGCCGGCGGGACTGGTCCACGAAGAACTGCTTCACGCCCAGGCGCGCGCTGAAGGGGCCGAAGCGGGCCACGTCCTCGATGTAGTACATCTGCTCATCGACCTTGTACCGGTCTTCGAACTGGACCCAGTACGGCTGGTGATCGAAGGCGATGTCCTGCCCGACGTTGAGCAGCCGGTGCCAGTCGCGGCGTGCGGAGCGGTCCAGCTTTTCCACCCACAGGCCACCGCGGACCGTGTTGTCGATGCTGCCGAAGGTCTGCCGCCACTCGACGTCGGCAGTGACGCCCATGCGGTCGTTGTCGTAGTGGGTGTGGCGGTAGGACTGGGCGCCGAGCACATTGCCGGCGTAGCAGCCCGGATCATACTCGGCCGTGAAGCCCAGCCGCGGCGTGCAGGTGGCCAGACGCTGGGCGGCGCTGCCATCGGGATTGACGAAGTAGATCTGGCCCCGGTTGCTGCCGCCGTACACGGTGCTGCCGCCGGTGTACTCCGACTCGGGGCGACCGCTGCCATCGTCGCTGACCTGCGCCAGGTACGGCGGCAGCCAGTCGCCGCGACCCTGCATGCGATGACCGTAGGCCGCCATCGAGGCCTTGAAGCCGTTGCCACCGTCAAAGGCCGCGCGCAGGTAACCGAAGGTGTTCTCGCGCAGGGCACGGGAACCGGAACGGAAGTTCTGGTCCAGATAGGGAATGCCGGTCAGGGTGCCGACCAGGTTGTCGCGGTCCGGATTGGTGGCGAAGCCCTGTGGCGAAACGCTGGTGTACTCCGGTTCGTCGGCATCGTTGTAGGACAGATAGCCGGTGAGTGTCCAGCGGTCCAGTTCGGTGACGAACTTGCCGGCGATATGGTCGTTGCGGGTGCGGCCGCTGCCGTCGATCCAATCGTGCACGCGCGCCGAGGATGCACTGACCCAAGCACGTGTGTGGCCGCCAAGCACGCCGGTGTCATAGCGCACGTAGTACTTGCGCGCTTCATTGTCACCGGCACCGACGACGAAGCGCAGCCGGCTGTCCTGCAGCGGATCGCCGGTGAGGAAGTTCAGGGTGCCGCCCAGCGCCTCGTTCGAGCGCGAGGAGATGTCAGCCGTGCCCTGGCTGACCTCCACCGTTTCCAGGTCCAGGGTGTCGATGTAGCGATTGGCCAGGGAGCCACCGCCGTAGCCCGAGCCACCATTGGGCAGGCCATCAATGGTGGTGCCGATCTGCTGCGTATCGCGGTTGGTGACGAAGCCGCGCATGCTGATCTGCGTGCCCCACACCGACGAACCGGTGGCATCGGCCTCGCTGACGACCACGCCGGGCACTTCGTTGAGCGCGTCGTTGACGCTGCTCATCACCAGCTGCCGGTTGAGTGTTTCCGTGCGCACCGCAGTCTTGGCGTAACTGGTTGCCTGGCCGATCACCTGGACCTGGTCCAGCGTGCGGGCGTCGCTGCGACGTGTCGTGTCACCCTCTCCCTGCGGTGCTTCGGCGAGGGCGTCCAGTGTGGGCGCGATCAGCAGGGCAAGCAACGAGATACGGGGAATACGCGCATGCGTTGGCATCGAAACCGGACCTTCACGAGTGGGGGAAGCCCCGGAGTGTCGGCAGCGGCAGTGACGTGACGGTGACGTGCAGATGCAGCCTTCATTGCACCCGCGGCGCGGGAGGCGCCCTGCACCAAGCTGAATCGATGCTGCGCTGTCATCAAGCCGTCATCGAACCGCGATAGATGGCAAGCGCGGTGCCCGCTAGGCTGCCACGCTGTCGCATTTCTTCCCTGATCGCCCATGAAGCGCCTGCTGCTGCTGTTGCTGGCGTGCGCCGGCCTATGGCTGGCTGCATGCTCTTCCTCGATGAATGCCGCATCCACCTCGCTCGCCGACCGCCTGGTCGCGCCCGGCGGCGTGTCGACGCTGCTTGACCAGCCGCGCATCGCTGCGGCCATTGCCGGGATTCCCAATCGCCATGGTTTCGCGCCGGGCCGTGATGGCGTGCCGATCTTCTGGCGCGTGTTCGATCCGGGCGACTACGGCGCCCGCTATCGCTATCTGCCGCAGCGGCACGAGAATGGCCTGCCGCTGGACACCGGACTCAGCCTGTCGGTGCCGCAGCCGTTCCAGGCACAGGCGCCGCGTGGCACCGTGGTGCTCCTGCACGGCTGGATGATGAACGGCGATTCGATGCTGCCGTGGTCATTGCAGCTGGCCGGATCGGGCTATCGCGTGGTCACGCTCGACCTGCGCAACCACGGTCAGTCCGGGGCTGGACCCTC
Source organism: Stenotrophomonas sp. 112478_Sma (assembly GCF_056479905.1). NCBI lineage: Bacteria > Pseudomonadati > Pseudomonadota > Gammaproteobacteria > Lysobacterales > Lysobacteraceae > Stenotrophomonas > Stenotrophomonas sp. 112478_Sma. The sequence goes on from NZ_CM151072.1 coordinate 1,546,430, forward strand.
CGGCTATGGCACCTACGAATCGGACGACGTGGTCGATGTGATCGCTGAGCTGCGCGCACGCGGCGAAGTCACCGGGCCCCTGTATCTGTTCGGCGTGTCCTATGGCGCGGCGACGGCGGTGTTCACCGCTGAAAAGCTCGGTGACCAGGTTGCCGGCGTCGTCGCGATGGAGTCGTTCGCCAATGCCGGCGTAGCCATCCGCACGATGATTCCGCACCTGATGGCGCTGCAGCCGGAAGGGTGGAAGGCACAGGCCGTGGCCTCATATGCGCGGTGGCGTTATGGCGGACAGGACATCGACCAGGTGATTGCTGCGGCCAGCCGCCGCATCGATGTCGATCTTGACCATGTGGATGTGGCTCGCGCGCTGGCCGACACGCGCGCCTGCGTGCTGCTGCTGCACGGGCAGGGCGACCAGCACATTCCTGTGAGCCAGGGGCGCGAACTCGCGCAGGCCAACCCGCGGGCGCACTACATCGAGATGCGCGGCGAGGACCATATCACCCTGCCGCTGCGGCTGGATCTGTTGGCCGGTGTGGTCGACGACTGGATGGCGCGCGACGAACGGCACCCCCCGTCCACCTGCCCGGCGCCGCAGCTGCCGGCACAGGCCGAGTGGCTGGTGCACGATGTGCCGGCAGCGGAGCCGGCACGCGGTTGATGCATCGTCAGGACAGCCGGCGCGCTAGTGCCGGCGCCGACAGCGCGACACCGATCAGCAGTGCCGCCACGCAGAGGAACGCGAAGCCCAGGCTGCTGGCATGGGCCAGTGCGCCGATCGCGGCCGGGCCGGCGAGAATGCCGGCATAGCCGAGTGTGGTGACCGCCGTGATGGCGATGTTCTCGGGCATCGCGCGCTGCTGTCCAGCCATCGAGAACAGTGCCGGCACGATGTTGGCGCAGCCCAGGCCGACCAGCGCATGGCCCGCAAGGGCAACCGGCAACGATGGCACCAGGGTGGCCACGGCAAAGCCGGCCGCAGCGGTGATGCCGCCGATGACAAGGGTGCGGGTGCGGCCGAGACGCTCGACGATGCCATCGCCGAACAGGCGCATGGCTGTCATCGCCAGAGTGAACACCGCGAAGCCCGCGCCGGCCTGGTCGCGAGGCACCTGCCGTACCTCGGCCAGGAACACGGCGCTCCAGTCCAGCATCGAGCCTTCGGCGAGAAACACCACGAATGCCAGCACGCCGATGAACAGCACCACGCCATGTGGCAGTGCCAGCAAGGGGCCTTCGTGCAGGATCCGTTGCGGACGCCAGTGCGGTGCCGACAGCACAGCTACCAGCAGCAGTGCCGCCGCCGCGAGCAGCGCGGCCAGCCAGAGCGGTGTGCCCAGGATCAGCAGACCGGTCATGCAGCCGGCGCCGACAAAGCCACCGATGCTGTAGAAGGCGTGGAAGCCGGACATCATCACCCGGCCGGCTTCGCGTTCGACGGCCACTGCCTGCATGTTCATCGTGCAGTCCATCGCACCCACGCCCGCGCCGAACACGAACAGGGCCGCACCGAGCACGAAGGGCGAAGGCGGCACCGCCAGCAGCGGCAGTGCCAGCAGCACGAGTGCACAGGTGACCACCAGCAGCCGACGGCAGCCGAAGCGACCGGTCAGCGCACCGGCCAGCGGCATGGCCAGCAGTGAGCCCAGCCCGAGGCACAGCAGCACGGCGCCCAGACCGGCGTCGGACAGCCCTGCTTGGGCCTTGGCGAAGGGCACCATCGGTGCCCACGCGGCGGTGGCGAAACCGGGAATGAAGAAGGCGGCGCGGGTGGCGTGCTGCTGGGCACGTGGGGAAGAAGGCGTCATGCGCGGTAGGAAGCTCCAGTGAACCGTCATGGAAGCGATTTCACGGCCGTTCGGCAAGTGCCAACGGAGGGGGGCCGACATGCATACGATTGCAGCGCGCCAAGGGCGTCACTGCTGTTTAACGCTGCGCGGCGACAGTGGGCTCACGGTCGGCATTCCGCCTGGCCGCTGCCGGAGATCCATCCATGAGTACTGCGCCGACCATCCTCCTCGTCCATGGTTTCTGGGGCGGGGCCGCACACTGGGCCAAGGTCATTCTGGAACTGCATCGCAACGGCCATGACCGCGTGCAGGCGGTCGAACTACCCCTTACCTCGCTGGCCGATGATGCCAGCCGCACGCAGAAGATGATCCGCCAGATCGATGGCCCCGTCCTGCTGGTCGGCCACTCCTACGGTGGTGCAGTGATCACCCAGGCGGGCAGGGAGGCCAACGTCAAGGGCCTGGTCTACATCGCCGCATTCGCACCCGACGAGGGCGAGAGCGCGGGTGGCATTACCCAGCAACACCTGCCCGAGGCGGCAGCGAACCTTGCCCCGGACAGCGACGGCTATCTGTGGCTGCGCGCGGACAGATTCCACGAGAGCTTCTGCCAGGACCTCACCGCCGACGAGGGCCGCGTGATGGCGGTGACCCAGAAGGCGCCGCTGGCGAGCACGTTTGGTGACGCGATCACCGATCCGGCGTGGAAGCACAGGCCGAGCTGGTACCAGCTGTCGCGCCAGGACCGGATGATTGCGCCCCAGAACCAGGCGATGATGGCCGATCGGATCCAGCCCCGGCGTCTTCTGCAACTGGATGCGAGCCATGCTTCGCTGGCGTCGAAACCGGCCGAGGTGACTGCGTTGATTCTGGAGGCCTGCGCCGCCGTCGGCGGTTGAGGCCAGAGGTCGCCCGCGGTACCGGTCGGCACCGCGGGCGTGACTTCACAGCGGCAGGTCGAACACCAGCACTTCGGCGTCGTTGCCGTTCTCCAGCGTCAGCTGCGCTTCGTCGCTGATCTGCAGCGCATCACCGGCTTCCAGGGTGATGCCGTTGACCTGCAGCTGGCCACGGGCGACCTGCACATAGGCACCGCGTCCGCTGCCCAGGGCGTGGTGCAGCTTGTGGCTGCCGTCGAGCAGGGTGGCGAAGATGCGGGCATCCTGGTGGATGCGCAGCGAACCATCGGCACCGTCGGGCGAGGCGATCAGGCGCAGCTGGTTGCGCTTGCTGTCCGGCGTGAAGTGGGTTTCCTCATACGACGGGGTGATGTTCTCCGTGTCCGGGAAGATCCAGATCTGCAGGAAATGCACGGGTTCGGTGGCCGAGTGGTTGAACTCGCTGTGGCTGACGCCGCTGCCGGCGCTCATGCGCTGCACATCGCCGTAGCGCAGTACCGAACCGGTGCCCATCGAGTCCTTGTGTTCCAGTGCGCCGCCCAGCACGTAGGAGACGATCTCCATGTTGCTGTGGCTGTGGGTGCCGAAGCCCTGGCCGCCGATCACCTTGTCCTCGTTGATCACCCGCAGCGGACCGAAGCTGACATAGCGCGGATCGTAGTAGTTGGCGAACGAGAAGGTGTGGCGCGAGGACAGCCAGCCATGTTCGGCCAGGCCACGGGTAGCACTCTTGCGGATCTGCAGCATGGGATATCTCCTTGTTCGATGTTTTCGATGGGGCGGGGCAGGGCATTGATCGCCGTTTTTCCCTGTTGGAGAGAAGTATCCGCTTGCGCCGGTGCTTTGAAAAACGGATAGTTTTGAAAGCCATCATCGAAAAATTCGAATGCTCAAGCTCAGCCTCGAAGCCCTGCAGATCCTGGACGCCATCGATCGCCGCGGTTCGTTTGCGGGTGCCGGCAAGGCCCTGCACAAGGTGCCGTCCACCATTTCCTACACCGTGGCCAAGCTGGAAGAGGATCTTGGCGTGCAGCTGTTCGACCGGGTGGGCCCGCGTGCGGAGCCGACCGAGGCCGGTCGCGCGCTGCTGGATGAGGGCCGGCATCTGCTCCGTGCGGCCCGCGAACTGGAACTACGGGTGCGCCGGGTGGCCTCCGGCTGGGAAACCGAACTGACCCTGGCAGTGGATTCGGTGTTTCCCACCTGGCTGCTGGGTCCGGACATCGCCGCATTTCGCGGCGCTGAGGCGCCGACCCGCCTGCGCTTGATCGGCGAGGCGCTGTCCGGCACCTGGGAGGCGCTGCTGGACCGGCGTGCCGATCTGCTGGTGGGCGCGCCGGGCGAGGGGCCGAGCGGTGGTGGCTACGTGGTCGAGCCGTTGGGTACGGTCGAGTTCGTGTTCGCGGTTGCCCCGGATCATCCCTTGGCGGCAGTGCCGGGCGTGCTGGGACGTGAGCAGCTGGTCGAGCACTGTGCGATCGCGGTGTCCGATTCGGCGCGGCGCTTGCTGCCCCGGACGGTTGGCCTGCTGATGGGGCAGGAGATGCTGACAGTGCCCGACATGGCCAGCAAGCTGAAACTGCAATGCGAGGGCGTGGGCTTCGGCTTTCTGCCCGAGCCGTGCGCGCGCGCGGCGGTGGCACGAGGCGAACTGGTGATCCGTGAGGTCGAGGAACACAAGCCGGAGGAGACCTTCTGGTTGGCCTGGCGGACCGGTGAGGATGGCGCGGCATTGCGCTGGTGGCGCGAGCGCCTGCGCAGGCCGGAGTTGCTGTCGCAGTGGTGGCGGGCAATGGCCGGGGGATAGGTGTGCGGCAGGGCTGCGCCCTGCACCCGCTACGGGCGGGAACACGGCAACAGCAGCAGCCACGGCCGAAGCGGGTTTGCCGGGGCAGGACGGGGCGGGTCCGGTTGCGGGAGACGCCGTAAACCCGTCCTTGGGGGCTTGGCCGCGGCATTCATGCCGCGGACACTCCCGCAACCGGGCCCACCCCGCCTTCGACAGTTTTCCGCTATCTGTCGGAACGGCGTACTGCTCTGGTAGGTGTCGACCTTGGTCGACACGGTAGATCCACGCCATGCATGGATGAATTCACTCGATATCTGACAGATGTGTCGACCAAGGTCGACACCTACCAACAGCCGCGTGAACCTGTCGAAGGTGGGGGCGGTGTCGGAACGCGCGCTGTTGCTGTTGCTCCGGCTTTGGCTTCGGCGGGTGCAGGGCGCAGCCCTGCCGAAGAACACACATAAAAAAAACAGCAGGCCGAGGCCTGCTGTTTCGGTGTAATGGTGCGCCCGGAGAGATTCGAACTCCCGACCGCCTGGTTCGTAGCCAGGTACTCTATCCAACTGAGCTACGGGCGCCAATTACATAAACCTGTTGTGTTGATCGTGTATGGTGCGCCCGGAGAGATTCGAACTCCCGACCGCCTGGTTCGTAGCCAGGTACTCTATCCAACTGAGCTACGGGCGCGCGGTACACAATCAAATTTTACTTCATTTCCAGCGGCGGATGCCGGAAACCTGTCGAGTGGTGCGCCCGGAGAGATTCGAACTCCCGACCGCCTGGTTCGTAGCCAGGTACTCTATCCAACTGAGCTACGGGCGCCCTGCGACAGGAGCGGAATTATGCGGATGTCGGCGCGTACCGTCAACCGTTTTTGTGAAGATTTTCATCCAGCTGAATGAAAAATTGGTGGGCGACCGCCTGTGGCGCCTTCATCCACGCGAAGTGGTCGGCACGCGTGCCCAGCTCCCCGTCGGACAGCACATGCAGGTGTGATGCCACATTCGGCAGTTTGTCCAGCAACGCCTGCATCGAACCGGTCGGTGCCAGCCAGTCGTGTTCCATCACCACGGCCTGCGCGCTGCCATGCACGCGTGCCATCTGCGCATCGAGATCCTCGGTCATGCCCGCGGCTGCGTAATGGTTGCTCAGGCCCACCCGCGACCAGTCGGCAATCAGGCCGCGTGCTTCGGTGCCCCCAAAGCCCAGGCGCCGGCCGTGCAGCACGCCCTGGCGGCGGGCGATCCAGGGCAGGAAGCGGTACACCAGCGGCAGAAGCCATCCGCGCGGAGGCGGAAACGTACGCCAGAACGGCGTGCCACTGGCGGCCAGCCACAGGTGCTCGAAGTGCTGCGGTTGCCGTCCTGCATGCACGCAGGCCAGCTGCCCACCCAGGCTGTGCCCACCGATGATCCAGGGCAGCACGCCTTCGCCGGCATCGGCGTTGGCGAGCAAAGCCTGGCTGGCAGGCAGGTCCTGCTCGAGCACTTCACGATAGCCCCAGTCTCGCGTGCGCGAAGGGCGCAGCGAACTGCTGCCGTTGCCACGCCACTCGTGCAGGTAGACCGCGATGCCTTTCGCAGCCAGGGCCTGTGCCAGGGGCAGGTAGTGGCGCGCGGCCACGCCCAGTGCGGGGAGCCATAGCAGCCGCGCCAGCGGCTGCTCGGGTACGCAGGCCATCACCTCGAAGCGATGGCCGTCGCCGCATTCCACGGCCAGTGTCCGTGATGGCAGGCTCATGCGTGGGGCGCTGCGCCGAAATGATCCAGCACGCGCACATCGCTGCGCCCCGGCATGTAGCCCAGTTGCAGCCCGCGTGCCACGTAGTCGATCGACGCTTCGCAGGCGTTGGCCAGGCTCAGGCCATTGCACAGCTGCGCGGCGATGGCCGAGGCCAGTGTGCAGCCGGTGCCGTGGGCATCCAGCGGCAAGCGCGCGTGACTGAATTCCTCGCTGCTGACGCCATCGAAGTAGCGATCGATCACGCGGTTGCCCTCGTGCAGGTGGCCGCCCTTGAGCAGCACCGCGCCGGCCCCGAGATCCAGCAGTGCCGACGCAGCCCGCTCGGCGTCGTCTCCATCGCCGATCGTGCGGCCCACCAGCAGTTCTGCCTCCGGTGTGTTGGGAGTGACCAGCGTGGCCAGCGGAAGCAGACGCTCGCGCATTGCCTGCAGCGCGCTGTCTTCCAGCAGGCGCGCACCACTGGTGGCGACCATCACCGGATCCAGCACCACATGTGCGGGCCGGTGACGCTGCAGCGCATCGGCCACGGCGTGGATCACCTCGGCATTGGCCAGCATGCCCAGCTTCACCGCGTGGATGTCGAAATCATCGAAGCACGCGTCGAGCTGCGCGCGCAGGAATTCGATTGGCGGCACATGCACGGCGGTGACACCGCGGGTGTTCTGCGCGGTCAATGCGGCGATCGCGGAGAGGCCATGCACGCGGTGTGCGGCGAAGGCCTTCAGGTCGGCCTGGATGCCGGCGCCTCCGCCGGAGTCGGAGCCGGCGATGGTGAGGGCGGAAACGGGAGTGGTCGGGCTCATGCGGCGATTGTGCCGTGGTCACCGGGATGGGGGTAGTGCCCGCTACGGGCTGCCGGCAGGGGCGGACGCCTCATGCTGCGCGTGCGTGCGGCGACGCTCAGTACCGCCAGCGTACCCATTGCTGGTACAGCACATAGACCAGCCCGGTCGCGCCGGTCAGCAGCGCGGGGGCAAGCAGGGCATCGTACTGCCAGCGCAGGAACAGCCACGCACCCATCACGCCACCGGCCAGGAAGCCGCTGATGATCAGTCCGCTGAGCGTCAGCCGCCGCACCTGCAGCGGCAGCCCGCGCAACAGATGGCCCAGGCCGATGCCAAGATCGGTGAACATGCCGCTGAGGTGGGTGGTCCGTATCACCGCGCCGCTGAAGGTGGTGGCCATCGCGTTCTGCAACCCGCAGGCCATCGCTGCCGACAACGCGCCCCAGATCTGCTGCTGCTTGAACAAGGGAATGGCGGCCAGCAACAGCGCCGATTCCAGTGCCAGAGCGACGCCATAGCGCCGGCCGAGCTGCAGTGCGCTGTCCTGGATCAGCAGCCCGCTGAGCATCGCACCCAGCGAAAAAGCGATCAGCAGGCCCCACAGGTGCCCGACCGCGCGCCAGTCGCCCTGCGCCAGTGCCATGCCGAGCTGGCTGGTACTACCGGTCATGTGGCTGACGGCCTGATGCTCGAAACCCAGAAAGCCGACCACGTTGACCATGCCGGCCACGCACGACAGCGCTACGGCACCGATCCAGACCCAGGTGGGAAGGCGTATGCCCATCGGCGCGACCCTCAGGGACCGCCGAGACCGCCGTTGAACTGCAGCTCGCTGAACGCACCGGTGGCCGGGTCGAACACCGCGCCCCAGAACTGCTTGCCACCATCGCAGACGCGGATGGCCTCGCGCGCCGGCTTGATGCCGCTGTCGTCAGGCAGGCGGAACGCATTGATGTAGATCAGGCGCTTGCCGGCGCTTTCGATGCCGACGTACTGGCGGTCGAAGTCCAGTACGTCGGGCACCTGCGCCTGCAGCGAAGGCAGTGCGGCTTCCAGCTGGTCCACCTGTTGCCGGCTGGGGGCCCAGTAGCCGGTGACGCGGCCGGCATCCCGGCCCGGGCTGTGCCGCGAGCAGGTGTCGAGCACCTGCGCGGCGAGGATCGGCCGGGTGACCACCCACGACTGGCCGGTGCGTTCGGCGGTCGGCACGCTGGCCGGCCCGCGGGTGGTGGTGCAGGCACCAAGGACGGCTGCGAGGGTGATCGCAGCCGTCGGCAGCAGCAGGCGGGCAGAACGGTTCACAGCACCTCCGAAGCGTAATCGGCCAGCCGCGAGCGTTCGCCACGGCGCAGGGTGATGTGCGCACTGTGCGGCCAGTTCTTGAAGCGGTCCACCGCGTAGGTCAGGCCGGATGTCGTCTCGGTCAGGTACGGGGTGTCGATCTGCTCGACGTTGCCCAGGCAGACGATCTTGGTGCCGGGACCGGCACGGGTGATCAGCGTCTTCATCTGCTTCGGGGTGAGGTTCTGCGCCTCGTCCAGGATCAGATAGCGCGACAGGAAGGTGCGGCCGCGCATGAAGTTCATCGAGCGGATCTTGATGCGGCTGGCCAGCAGATCGTTGGTTGCCTGGCGTCCCCAGGTTCCGCCTTCCTGGTTGTGCGTGAGCACTTCCAGGTTGTCGGTCAGTGCGCCCATCCACGGTGTCATCTTCTCTTCCTCGGTGCCCGGCAGGAAGCCGATGTCCTCGCCGACGCTGACGGTGGCCCGGGTCATGATGATCTCGCGGTAGCGCTGCTGGTCCATCGTCTGTGCCAGCCCCGCGGCCAGTGCCAGCAGGGTCTTGCCGGTGCCGGCGGTGCCGAGCAGGGTGACGAAGTCGATCTCCGGATCCATCAGTGCATTGAGCGCGAAGTTCTGCTCGCGGTTGCGCGCGCTGATGCCCCACACGGCATGGCTGCCGTGGCGGAAATCATCAACCAGCGACAGCACCACCTTGCCATCGCCGACCACGCGGCTGACGCGAAGCTCCACCTCGTCCTCGCCCGGCAGGTAGACGTACTGGTTCGGGTACCACTCCTCGTCGTCCCTGGCCAGGATCTCGTAATGGGTGCGGCCCTTGTCGCTCCAGCTGCGCAGGTCGTCGCCATGGAGCTTCCAGAAATCCTCCGGCAGCTCGGTGGCGCCGGTGTAGAGCAGGCTGAAATCGTCCAGTGCGCGGTCGTTTTCGTAATCTTCCGAAACGATGCCGGCGATGGCCGCCTTGATCCGCAGGTTGATGTCCTTGGAGACGAACACCACCGGGATCTCCGGGGTCTGCTCCTTCAGCGCCAGGATGGCACCGAGGATGGCATTGTCCGGGATGACCTGGCCGAAGCTCTTGCCGGCGTCGAAATGACTGGTCTGGAAACGCAGCTTGCCGGCGCTGTGCTTGCCACGCAGCTGCAGGCCCTGTGGGCGCTGCAGCGGAATGCCGTCGGCCAGATTGTCCAGGCCGGAGGCCTGCACCAGCTCGTTGAGGAAGCGGCTGACCTGGCGGGCGTTGCGGCTTGCCTCGGACGTGCCCTTCTTGCCGTTGTCCAGCTCCTCGATCACCTGCATCGGCAGGTAGACGTCATGCTCCTCGAATTTGAACAGCGCGGTCGGATCGTGCATCAGCACGTTGGTATCCAGCACGTAGATGCGCTTGCCTCGGGTCATCGTCGATTCCTGGTTACGGACAGGGAAAAACCACCACGACCTGCGGGGCAGGGTGATGGCGGACAAAGTGGGCGATGGGAATCACTTGGATTGGGCGGCCTTCAGTTCGGCAAGCACGGCGTCGGCATGGCCGGCGACCTTGACCTTGCGCCAGGACTGCGCGATGCGGCTGTCGGGAGAAATCAGGAAGGTGCTGCGCTCGATGCCACGTACCTGCTTGCCGTACATGTTCTTCATCCGGATCACATCGAAGGCGTTGCACAGCGCTTCGTCGCCATCGCTGACCAGCGGGAACGCGAAGCCCTGTTTGGCACAGAAGTTGTCGTGTGATTTCACCGAGTCACGGGAGACGCCGAGTACGGTGGCGCCGGCCTTGCGGAACTCCGGCAGCAGCGCGTTGAAGTCGATGCCTTCGGTGGTGCACCCCGGGGTGCTGTCCTTGGGGTAGAAGTACAGCACCAGCCATTGGCCCGCGAGGTCGCCGAGGGTGGTGTGTTCGCCGCCTGACAGGGCCAGCGGGAGCGAGAGGGTGGTGCGGTCCAGGGTATCGCCGTTGTTCATGAGGTCCTTGGTTCCGGAGCCTGGGGTATTTCTACGACAGTTGCATGAAACGCCGCGCGCCCGTGACGAACGCGCGAAAAATCAGAACTTCATCGGATCCATGATCGCGTCCAGGTTCAGGTGGTCGCAGAATTCGAGGAAATCATCGCGCAGGGCGGCGATGTGCATGTTGGCCGGCACGCCGATGGTGACCTGCGCGCTGAACATTTCCGCACCGGTCTGCATGGCGCGATAGCGCGTGCTCTGCAGGGTCTCGATGGTGATGCCCTGGCGGTCGAAGAAGTCGGCCAGCTGGAACAGGATGCCCGGCTTGTCAGCGGCGATCACTTCAACGATGTACGGCAGCAGATTGGACTGCGCCTGCTTGGCCTCGGTGCGGTACCAGACCAGTTTCAGGCCTTCCTCGCGCTCGAGCCGGGTCAGCATCGCTTCCAGCTTGGCGACCGAGTCCCACGACCCGGTGGCCAGCGCGGTGACCGATACGTCGCGGCCAACCGTGGCCAGGCGCGCGTCCACCAGATTGCAGCCGCTGTCGGCAATGCGTCGGGTGACGGACAGCAGTGGGGACTCCGGATGCGTCGTATAGGCGTTGATCAGGAGGTGGTTTTCGCTCGGCGCGGGGCGCGGGGTGGTGTCGGTCAAGGCGATTCCGGGTAATGCATGCGTGAGTCTGAATGCCCGCCAGAGGCGGGGATCCACCGGAGTGCAGCATACTTGCCCGTGCTTTCGCGCCGCAAGTAACATTCAAGTCGCCCCCGCCCTTTCGTGGCGGGCGTTTTCCCTTCCCAGCCAAGAGCAGCACGTCCTTGTCCCTTTCCGGCCTCATCACCGCGCTGGCGACCCCGTTCCGGGCCGACGGTGCCCTCGATCCCGACGGTTGGCAGCGCCTGCTGCATCTGCAACTGGAAGGTGGCGTCCATGGCGTTGTCGTCGCCGGCTCGACCGGCGAAGCGGCGACGCTGTCCGATGCCGAGTACGACCAGCTGCTGGCCAGTGCGGTCGAACGCATCGGCGGACGCATCCCGGTCCTGGCCGGTACCGGCCTGTCCGGCACCGCCAAGACCATCGAACAGACCCGTCGCGCTGCCGCGCAGGGTGCCAGTCACGCTCTGGTGGTGACACCGCCTTACGTGCGTCCGACGCAGGCCGGACTGATCGCGCACTACCGGGCCGTGGCCGACCACGGCGGGTTGCCCGTGGTGCTGTACAACGTACCCGGGCGCACCGGATGCGACATGCTGCCGGAGACTGTGGCCGAGCTGGCGGATCATCCGAACATTGTCGGCATCAAGGAGGCCGTCGGCGACATCGGGCGCGTGAAGGCCCTGCTGGCGCTGCGCAGTTCCAGGTTCGCCGTGCTCAGTGGCGACGACGGCACGGCTGCGCGCTCGATCCAGGCCGGTATCGACGGGCTGATCTCGGTCGGCTCCAACGCGCTGCCTGGTGCGTACCGCCGGATGTGCGAGCTGGCTGCCGCCCACGACCATGACGCCACCGCATCCTGGGACGCGCGCCTGCAGCCGTACCACGATTTCTGCGGTATCGAATCCAACCCGATTCCGGTCAAGGCGCTGCTGCGCCGCATCGGCATCGGCCACGACCTGCGCCTGCCGCTGCTGCCACTGTCGGCAGCGCATCATCCGGCAGCCGATCATCTGGCCGGCGACATCGCCGCGCTTGAAGCCCTTTCCAGCCACTGACCTTCCGTCTTGGTCTGATCCAGGAGATCCACATGCGTCAATCCGTTTCCGCCGTCCGCGTGCTGTCCTTCGGGCTCATCGCCCTCACCACGGTCGTGACCACCACCGGCTGCTTCAAGCGCGGTGCCAAGGGCGACTACGCCCTGGCCCCGGAGATGCGTCCGCTGGAAGTGCCGCCGGACCTGAACCTGCCGTCCGCGTCGGGCGAGAACCAGGTGCCGAGGCTGGCCTCGACCACCGCCCCGGCTGCTGTGGCCGCTCCGGCTGCCCCGGCCGTGGGCAATACCGGTTTCACCATTCCGGGCAGCAAGGACGAGGCGTTCGCCAAGGTCGGCACCGCGCTGGAAGGCGTGCAGGGCGTGACCATCGCCAGCCGTGCCCAGCTGCTGGGCTCCTACGACGTGGCCTATGAAGGCAGTAACTTCCTGGTGCGCGTGGTGGCCGTCGATGCCGGCGCTTATGTCTCTGCGGTCGATCCGCGTGGTCTGCCGGCGACCGCCGAGGCCCCGGTGAAGCTGATTGCCGCACTGAAGGCCGCGCTGGCGAAGTAAGGAACCGCCGGCAGCTGCGGACCGGGCCACGCGCCCGGGTTCGGCCGGGCAGGGTCTGGCATTGCCGGAACAGGAAAAGGGCGCCCATGGCGCCCTTTTTCATGGCGGCGGGTGCTGGCGCCTCAGCGCTCGAGCAGCTTCAGTTTGTCCGGTTTGCCATCCCACTCACCGGCGTCCGCCGGCGGGTCCTTGCGCACGGTCAGTACCGGCCAGGCCTTGGCCAGTTCGGCATTGAGGGCGACGAAGCCCTCCTGTCCGGCGGGGACATCGTCCTCGGGGAAGATCGCGTTGACCGGGCACTCCGGCTCGCAGAGGGTGCAGTCGATGCACTCATCCGGGTCGATCACCAGGAAGTTCGGGCCTTCGTGGAAGCAATCCACGGGGCACACTTCCACGCAATCGGTGTGCTTGCACTTGATGCAGTTTTCAGTGACGACAAAGGGCATGGGCTTGGGGGTGGATCGATTCCTGAACCCGCCAATTCTAGAACAGGTTGCCCCCCGGTGTCGGCGCGGGCCTGAAAAGGGGGATCTGCCGGGCTCGAGGGCACGGCCCATTGGCGATGGGGCGGCGCCTGTGCGAGGCTGCGCGCTGCTGGCTGCCGTGGCAGCCGGACTGTCCTCCCTCCTGGAATGCCCATGTCCCCAGCTCAGCCTGCCGCCGCCGATGGTGGAGAGAACACCGCGTTCATCGTCCTGATCAGCTGCGTGGCCACCTTGGGAGGCTTCCTGTTCGGATTCGACAGTGGCGTAATCAACGGCACGGTTGATGGCCTGCGGCAGGCCTTCAACTCCAGCGAGGCGGCCCTGGGCTTCGAGGTTGCCTCGATGCTGCTGGGCTGCGCGATCGGCGCGTTTCTCGCCGGCTGGCTGGGCGACCGCCTGGGCCGACGCGGCGTGCTGATCGTGGCGGCGGTGCTGTTCCTGCTGTCGGCGCTGGGTGCGGGCGCCGCGCACGCCTCCTGGCTGTTCGTGACCGCTCGCGTGCTGGGCGGCTTCGCCGTCGGTGCGGCCAGCGTGATGTCGCCGGCCTACATCGCCGAGGTCGCTTCCGCACGCTACCGGGGCCGCCTGGCGACGGTGCAGCAGATGGCGATCATCTGCGGCCTGTTCGCCGCTTTCCTCAGCAACTACCTGCTGGCCCGTGCGGCAGGCACCTCCACCGAGCCCCTGTGGTTCGGGCAGGAGGCCTGGCGCTGGATGTTCTGGATGCAGGCGCTGCCGTCGGCGCTGTTCCTGTTGCTGCTGCTGGTGATTCCGGAAAGCCCGCGCTTCCTGGTGGTGAAGGGGCGCCAGGCGCAGGCCAGGGCGGTTCTGTCGCGGCTGTACGGCGACGCCGCGGCGGCCGCCAAACAGGCGGAGATCGAGGCCAGCCTGGACCAGGACCAGCACAAGCCGCGCTTCGGCGACCTGTTGGACAAGGGCACCGGCAGGCTTCGCCCGATCATCTGGGTGGGCATCGGCCTGGCGATGTTCCAGCAGCTGGTCGGCATCAACGTGGTGTTCTACTACGGCGCGGTCCTGTGGCAGGCCGTCGGCTTCTCGGAAAGCGATGCGCTGCTGATCAACGTTCTTTCCGGTGCGCTGAGCATCGGCGCCTGCCTGTTGACGGTGATGCTGATCGATCGGATCGGGCGCAAGCCGCTGTTGTGGGTCGGTTCGGTCGGCATGTCGGTTGCCCTGGTGCTGATGGTGGTGGCATTCGCCAGCGGCAGCCTGGTCGAAGGGCGCCTGCACCTGTCCGATGGCATGGGCCGGCTGGCGCTGGTGGCGGCCAACGTCTATGTGGTGTTCTTCAACATGTCCTGGGGCCCGGTGATGTGGGTCATGCTGGGCGAGATGTTCCCGAACCAGATCCGCGGCCCAGCGCTCGCGGTGGCCGGTGCGGCGCAGTGGACGTCGAACTTCGCCATCACCGTGACCTTCCCGCTGCTGCTGGCGGGTATCGGCCTGGCCGGTGCCTATGGCATCTACACGGTTGCAGCGATCCTCTCGATCTTCTTCGTCGTCCGCTACGTCCGCGAGACCAAGGGCAAGGAGCTGGAGCAGATGGAAGGCTGATGGCGCCGCCCTGGTTTCCAGCGCCTTCCTGTTCCGTGGCGGCGGCAGGCCAGCCGCTCCAGGACAGGCAGGGGCGGCTCGCCCCCGAGGCGACCCGCTCGACGCAACAGGCAAACCCCGGGAAACAGAAAAGCCCGCACGAGGCGGGCTTTTTCGGTTCCTGCTGTGGCGACTGGCGCTCCCTAGGGGACTCGAACCCCTGTTTTAGCCTTGAGAGGGCCACGTCCTAACCACTAGACGAAGGGAGCGTATATGTGTCGCTGCCGAGGCAGGAGCGCTAGTATATGCACCTCGATGCCATTGGGCAATCCCGAAACTTCAACCGGAAGCGCCAACATCATTTCTCCTGCTCCATCACCGTTCAGCCTGCGCGTCATCCCGCGCGACCAGCACACCATTTCCCGCAAGGACATCAGCCCGAACGCCCTGCGCGTGCTTTATCGCCTGCGCGATGCCGGCTTCGGCGCCTACCTTGTCGGCGGCGCGGTGCGCGACCTGCTGGTCAATGGCCAACCCAAGGATTTCGACGTGGCCACCGATGCCACGCCCGAACAGGTCAAACAGCTGTTCCGCAACTGCCGCCTGATCGGCCGCCGATTCCGCCTGGCCCATGTGGTGTTCGGCCGCGAGATCATCGAAGTCGCCACCTTCCGCGCCAACGTCGATGACGGCAGCGGCGACCGCGAAATGGAAAACGGCATGCTCGTGCGCGACAACGTGTACGGCAGCATCGAAGACGACGCGGTGCGCCGCGACTTCACCTGCAATGCCCTGTACTACGCGATCGAGGATTTCTCGGTGCGCGACTACGTCGGCGGTTTCGAAGACGTCCAGGCGCGCCTGATGAAGCTGATCGGCGACCCCGAACAGCGCTATCGCGAGGACCCGGTGCGCATGCTGCGCGCGGTGCGCCTGGCGGCCAAGCTCGGCTTCCAGATCGAAGAGGGCACCGCCGCGCCGATCCCGCACCTGGCAGGCCTGCTGAACGAAGCCGCGCCCGCGCGGCTGTTCGAGGAAGTGCTGAAGCTGTTCCTGTCCGGCCACGGTGTTGCCAGTTTCGAAGGCCTTGAGCGCTACGGCCTGCTCGACGTCCTGTTCCCTGAAAGTGGCAGGGCGCTGAAGGCGAACCGCACCGGTGCACTGCGCCGCATGCTGGTCGAGGGCCTGGCCAATACCGATGCGCGCGTGGCCAACGATGAGCCTGTCTCGCCCGCGTTCCTTTTCGCGCTGCTGCTGTGGCCGGCGTTCTGCCGGGCGCAGGCCACCCTGCTCAAGCAGGGCGTGGCGCCGGAAGAAGCGCAGCGTCGTGCTGCCGACCGCGTGACGGTGCAGCAGCTGAGCACCATCGCGCTGCCGCGCCGTTTCTCGCTGCCGATGCAGGAGATCTGGCTGTTGCAGTCGCGTTTCGGCTCGCGCCAGCGCAAGCGCGTGTTCCGCACGCTCACCCACCCGCGCTTCCGTGCAGCGTTCGATTTCCTGACGCTGCGCCAGGTCGCGTCGGCCGAACACGAGGCAGATGTGGCGTTCTGGCGTGAGGCGCAGGTGCAACCGGGCCGCGAGCTGGAATCCGCGCTGGATGCGATGCATGCCGAACCGGGCGACGAGGAAGAGGGCGCACCGCGCAAGCGCCGGCGCCGCCGTCGGCGCTCCGGTGCCACGGCCGGCAGCGCTGGCGAGTAGGCCGTGACGCTGGCCTGGATCGGCCTGGGCGCCAATCTTGGCGACGCGGCCGCGACCGTCCGTGCGGCGATTGCCGCGCTGGACGCGCTTCCTGACACGCGGCGCTGTCAGGCGTCGCGCCTGTATGCCACGCCGGCCTGGGGCAACGAGGATCAGCCGCCGTTCGTCAACGCGGTGGCGTCGGTGGAAACGCGCCTGCCGGCCTCCGGATTGCTGCGGGCGATGCTGGAGCTGGAGCGGCATTTCGGTCGCGTGCGCGATCCAGCCGTGCACTGGGGACCGCGGGCACTGGATCTGGACCTGCTGCTGTATGGCGCGCAGGTACTGGATGAGCCGGGTCTGCAGGTGCCGCATCCCTTCCTGCACGAGCGTGCCTTCGTGTTGGTGCCGCTGGCCGAGATCGCGCCGGATCTGGCCATTCCCGGCCATGGTCGCGTGCGGGATGCAGTGATGCGGGTGGATGCCTGCGGGATTGCGCCGATAGGGTGATAATGCCCGGGTTATCTCCCCCGGTTATCAGCACATGAGCACCCACGCAGACAGCAAGCCCTGGACCGTTCCCGCCTTGGCCGAGGCCAAGCGGAATGGCCAGAAGCTGGTCATGTTGACCGCCTACGACGCTGGCTTCGCCCGCACCTTCGACGCCAACGGCGTCGACCTGATCCTGATCGGTGATTCGCTGGGCATGGTCGTGCAGGGGCACGATTCCACCCTGCCGGTGACCGTGGCCGACATGGTCTATCACACCCGCGCCGTGGCCCGCGTGCTGCAGCGCGCGCTGCTGGTTGCCGATCTGCCGTTCGGTGCCGATGCAACCCCGGAACGCGCCCTCGATGCGTCGCTGCAGCTGCTGCAGGCAGGCGCGGAGATGGTCAAGATCGAGGGGGCCGGCTTCAAGGTCGATATCGTCCGTTACCTGGTCGAACGCGAGATTCCGGTCTGCTCGCATCTGGGCCTGACCCCGCAGTCGGTGCTGCGCCTGGGCGGGTTCAAGATCCAGGGCCGTGGCGATGCGGCCCGGCAGCTGGTGGAGGACGCCAGGGCCGTGGCCGACGCGGGCGCCAGCATCATCGTGCTGGAATGCGTGCCGACCCCGGTCGCGGCCGAGGTCACCGCTGCAGTGCCGGTGCCCACCATCGGCATCGGTGCCGGTCCGCAGTGCGATGGCCAGGTGCTGGTCCTGCATGACTTCCTGGGCCTGGACAGCGGCCATCGCCGACCGAAATTCGTCAAGGATTTCCTTGCCGAAGGGGGCTCGGTGGCTGGAGCCACCCGCGCCTACGCCGACGCCGTGCGTGACGGCAGCTTCCCCGACGAACAGCACGCTTACGCCCAATGATCCAGACCTTCAATGAGCTCGGCGCGTTGCGCGGGCAGATCGCCCAGTGGAAGCGCGAAGACTTGCGCGTCGCGCTGGTGCCGACCATGGGCAACCTGCACGGTGGCCATCACGCGCTGGTGAGCCTGGCCCGCCAGTACGCCGACAGGGTGGTGGCCAGCATCTTCGTCAATCCGACCCAGTTCGGGCCCAACGAGGATTTCAGCCGGTATCCGCGCACGCCCGAGGCCGACGTCGCGGGGCTGGAGCAGGTCGGCTGCGATGCGGTGTGGCTGCCGAGCGTCGAGGCGATGTATCCGCTGGGCGTGGACAAGACCACGCGCATGCACGCGCCCGGCATCAGCGAGGTGCTGGAAGGTGCCAGCCGTCCGGGCCATTTCGATGGCGTCTGCACGGTGGTCGCCCGCCTGTTCCTGCAGGTGCAGCCGGACGTGGCTGTGTTCGGCCGCAAGGACTACCAGCAACTGGCGGTGATCCGCCAGATGGTGGCCGAGCTGTCGTTCCCGGTCCAGATCGTCGGTGCGGAGATCGTCCGTGATGACGATGGGCTGGCCAAGAGTTCGCGCAACCAGTATCTGAGCCCGGAACAGCGCCCCGTCGCGACGACCCTTCATCGGACCCTGCTGGCCATGCGCGAAGGCTATGTGGCAGGCCAGCCGCGCGAGCGCATCGAGGCCGATGCCACCGCCGCGCTGCAGGCGGCTGGTTTTCAGGTCGACTACGCCGTGCTGCGCACGCCCGAGCTGGCCGAGCCGGCATTTGAGGGTGGCGGCCGGGTGGCGCTGATCGCCGCGCGGCTGGGCACGACCCGGCTGATCGACAACCTGGAGTTCTGAGTTCCGCTGTGATGGTGGCGCCGGGCATGGCCCGGCTCTACCTGAACGGTTTGCCGGTCGTGATGCCCCGCGTTGTGCGGGTGCTAGAATCCACGCTTTCCTCTGCGTTGTACCGTGCCATGCACCTGTCCCTGCTCAAGACCAAGATCCACCGCGCCACCGTCACCCACTCCGAGCTGAACTACGAAGGCTCGATCGCCATCGATGACAACCTGCTGGCTGCCACCGGTATCCGCGAGTTCGAGCAGGTCCACATCTGGGACGTGACCAACGGTGCGCGCTTCTCGACCTATGCGATCCGCGCCGAAGCCGGCAGCGGCATCGTCTCGCTCAATGGTGGCGCCGCGCGCCACGTGCAGGTCGGCGACATCATCATCATCGCCGCCTTCGCCAGCATGACCGAGCAGGAAGCGGACAGCTTCAAGCCGAAGCTGGTGTACGTGGATGGCAGCAACCAGATCACCCACACCAACGACACGATCCCGACCCAGGCCGCATGACAACGAACAACGGATTCGACTCGCTGCATTCCCACGCCCAGCGCCTGAAGGGCGCAAGCATCCCCAGCCTGCTCGCCGCCGAACCTGGCCGTGTGCAGGAGCTGGCGCTGCGGGTCGGTCCGTTGTACGTGAACTTTGCCCGGCAGAAGTACGACGCCGCGGCGCTGCAGGCGCTGCTGGCGCTGGCAGCAGAACGCGATGTCGGGGGCGCCATCAACCGCCTGATGCGCGGCGAGCAGGTCAACCTGACCGAAGGCCGCGCGGCGCTGCACACGGCGCTGCGCGGTGACGTGGTCGACGCGCCGGTGGCCGCCGATGCCCATGCCACTGCACGCGAAATCCGTCAGCGCATGGGAGTCCTCGTGCGTGCGCTGGAAGACAGCGGCGTGACCGACGTGGTGAGCGTCGGCATCGGGGGATCCGATCTTGGCCCGCGGCTGGTCGCCGATGCGTTGCGCCCGGTCAGCGGCGCGCGCCTGCGCGTGCATTTCGTATCGAACGTGGACGGCGCGGCCATGCAGCGCACGCTGGCCACGCTTGACCCGGCGCGCACCGCCGGCATCCTGATCTCCAAGACCTTCGGCACCCAGGAAACCCTGCTCAACGGCCAGATCCTGCACGACTGGCTGGGTGGCAGTGAACGCCTGTATGCCGTCAGCGCCAATCCCGAGCGCGCAGCGAAGGCCTTCGCCATCGCCGCAGAGCGCGTGCTGCCGATGTGGGACTGGGTCGGTGGCCGTTACTCGCTGTGGTCGGCGGTCGGCTTCCCGATTGCGCTGGCGATCGGCTTCGAGCGTTTCGAACAGCTGCTGGAGGGTGCGGCGCAGATGGACGCGCACGCACTGGATGCACCGCTGGAGCGCAATCTGCCGGTGCTGCATGGCCTGACCGACATCTGGAACCGCAACCTGCTGGGCTGCGCCACCCATGCGGTGATGACCTACGACCAGCGCCTGGCGTTGCTGCCGGCCTATCTGCAGCAGCTGGTGATGGAAAGCCTGGGCAAGCGCGTGCAGCGTGATGGCCAGCCGGTGACCACCGATACCGTGCCGGTGTGGTGGGGCGGTGCGGGCACCGATGTGCAGCACAGTTTCTTCCAGGCGCTGCACCAGGGCACCAGCATCGTCCCGGCTGACTTCATCGGCTGTGTGCACAACGACGATCCCTATACCGTCAATCATCAGGCGCTGCTGGCCAACCTGCTGGCGCAGACCGAAGCGCTGGCCAACGGTCAGGGCAGCGACGATCCGCACCGCGACTACCCGGGCGGTCGTCCGAGTACGCTGATCCTGCTCGATGCACTGACGCCGCAGGCGCTGGGTGCGCTGATCGCCATGTACGAGCACGCGGTGTACGTGCAGTCGGTGATCTGGAACATCAACGCTTTCGACCAGTTCGGGGTCGAGCTGGGCAAGCAGCTGGCCAACCAGTTGCTGCCGGCATTGCAGGGCGAGGGCGTGGCGATCGCCGACCCGATGACCCGCGAGATCCTGGCGCAGCTGAAGGGCTGAGCCAGGTCGGGGATGTGTCGCCGGGCATTGGCCCGGCGTGCCGGGCTCAACGGCTCGGATCGCGTTCCGGGCTTGGCCGCTTGGCCAGTTTGCGCTGCAGCGACCGTCGGTGCATGCCGAGCAGGCGGGCGGCAGCGGACACGTTGCCGCCCGTCTCGTGCATCGCCTGCTGGATGTGTTCCCACTGCAGGCGACTGATCGGCGTCATCGCGTCGGGAACTTCCATCTCGCCGTCGTCGGCCGGGCCGTCGTCCTCTTCGCCCAGCGCGCGCAGGATCATCGGTACCGTTGCCGGCTTGGGCAGATAATCGTCTGCGCCCAGCTTGATGGCTTCCACGGCTGTGGCGATGCTGGCATAACCGGTGACCAGCAGGATCCGCATGTCCGCACGCAGGGCACGCAGGGGCTGGATCAGGGCCAGGCCGGAATCACTGCCGAGCTTGAGGTCGATCAGCGCGAAGGCCGGTGGATGCTGGCGGGCCAGCATCAGCGCAGTGGCCGCGTCCTGCGCGGTCTGCGTTTCGAGTCCCTTGCGCGCCAGGCTGCGCTGCAGGGTACGCAGGTACAGCTCGTCGTCGTCGACCAGCAGGCCCTGGGTGGAGTGGTGCAGGCTCATGGGGTGTCCTCGCGTGGGGCCAGCGGCAGGCGGAAGCCGACGCGACTGCCGGCCCCCTGGGCCGGGCGCATCCACATCTCGCCGTCGAGGCGTTCGATGGTGGCATGGGACAGGGCCAGGCCGACGCCCATGCCCTCGCTCTTGCTGCTGCCGAACAGCGTGCCCGGCAGCACGGCGGCACGGGCATCGAAGCCGTGGCCGTAGTCGCGGACTTCGCCGATCAGGTCGTCGCCGTCGATGCGCAGGCTCAGGTCCACGCGCGGGCGCCCGGCCTGCTCTCCGGCATCGGCTGCGTTGTTGAGCAGGACCATCAGCAGGTGGCCCACGCCGGGGTCCAGCGGCAGCCGCAGCGGCGCATCGTCGTTGCGGTGCAGGTCGATGGTCGGCCGCACCAGCCGCCATTGTTCCAGCACCTGCTGGGCGCTGGAGCGGCTGCGTCCGGGCATGTCGGCCGATGCCGGCGCGGCCAGTGCCAGCACCCGTTCGCGGCACTGCACGAGCAGTTCGCGCAGGGTTTCCATGTCCTCGCGTACTTCCGGCTCCTCGCTGCGCTCGGCAACGTCGTCGGCCAGCAGGGTCATGGTCGCCAGCGGCGTGTTCAGTTCATGCGCCACCGAGGCGGCGTGGGTGGCCAGGGCGACAATGCCCTCGTTGCGGGCGAAGCGTTCACGCAGTGCCGAGAGCTCCAGTTCCCGTTGCCGCAGGGCCAGGGCCAGGCGCGTGGAGAACGTCAGCACGACAGTGGCGGAGATCAGGAAATTGGCGACCACGCCCCAGCGGTTCAGGTCCTGCGCACGGAAGTAGCCGTCCGGCAGCGGCTGGCCGAACAGTCCGCTGGCGGCGTAGCCGAGCAGGCAGGCCAGGGCCACCGCCAACGCCCAGCGCAGGGGCAGGGCGAAGGCGGCCAACGCAATCAGGATCAGGAACAGGGAGCTGAACGGATTGGCCATGCCGCCGCTCCAGCTGATCATCCAGGTCAGGATGATCACGTCCACCAGGATGTGGCCGAAGGCTGTCAGTGGCGCGGTATCGGCCCCTTCCGGCCGCAGCTGGGTGTAGACATTGAACAGCGCGAGCACGGCGACGCCGGCCCACAGCGGCAGTGGCGGCAGCGGCAGGCCCAGCACCCAGGTGGCGACCAGGATGGTGGCGGCCTGGCCGGCCACGGCCAGCCATCGCAGGCTGCACAGGGTGCGGAGAAACGGGGCGTCGGGACCGGTCATTCGCGCCCATCGTATGCGTTCGCGGGCGGGTGTGCCTGCGACAATCGGCCGCAGCCGTGCCGGCGGCTGAATGCGAGTCACCCGGAAACCGGAGGCGGGCGCTAGAATGCCCGCATGCACGACGCCGTTACCCGCCCGACCCCGCCTTCCGAGCCCACCGCCTGGTCCCGTCGCCAGACCCACGCCGTCCAGATCGGCGGAGTCACCGTCGGCGGCGGCAGGCCGGTGGTGGTGCAGTCGATGACGAATACCGACACCTCCGACGTGGCCTCCAGCGTGAAGCAGGTCGCCGAGCTCTGGCGCGCCGGTTCGGAAATGGTGCGCTTGACCGTCAACACCGTCGAGGCCGCGGCCGCGATCCCGCGCATCGTCGACAAGCTGGCGATGATGGGCATCAACGTGCCGCTGATCGGTGATTTCCACTACAACGGCCATCAGTTGCTGACCGCCGAACCGGCGTGTGCCGAAGCACTGGCCAAGTACCGCATCAATCCGGGCAATGTGGGCTTCGGCAAGAAGAAGGACCTGCAGTTCGCGCAGTTGATCGAGTTCGCCATCCGCTACAACAAACCGGTGCGCATCGGCGCCAACTGGGGCTCGCTGGACCAGGCGCTGGCGGCCAGGCTGATGGATGAGAACAACGAGCGCGAGCAGCCCTGGGACGCCGGACGTGTCCTGCGCGAGGCACTGATCCGGTCAGCGCTGGATTCGGCCGAACAGGCCGTGGAGCTGGGCCTGCCGCGCGACCGCATCGTGCTGTCGGCCAAGGTCAGTGGCGTGCAGGAGCTGATCGCGGTCTACCGTGACCTGGCACAGCGTTCGGAGTTCGCGCTGCATCTGGGCCTGACCGAAGCCGGCATCGGCAGCAAGGGCATCGTTGCGTCGGCAGCGGCGCTGAGCGTGCTGCTGCAGGAAGGTATCGGCGACACCATCCGCATCTCGCTGACGCCCGAGCCGGGCCAGTCGCGGACGCAGGAAGTGATCGTCGCCCAGGAGCTGCTGCAGACCACCGGCCAGCGCGCGTTCACGCCGCTGGTGACGGCCTGCCCGGGATGCGGCCGCACCACCTCCGAGTTCTTCCAGGAGCTGGCCAAGGTGGTGCAGAACCACGTGCGCGAGAAGATGCCGCTGTGGAAAGTGCAGCACCCGGGGGCGGAAAACATGACCCTGGCGGTGATGGGCTGCGTGGTCAACGGCCCGGGAGAATCGCGGCACGCCAACATCGGCATCTCGCTGCCGGGAACCGGGGAGGCGCCGTCGGCGCCGGTGTTCGTCGATGGCGAGAAGAAGGTGACCCTGCGTGGCGAGAACATCGCCCAGGAATTCGTCGCCCTGATCGACGACTACGTCGAACGAACCTATGTCCGAAGCGCAGGATAAGCCCGCGATCCTTGCCGCGCCGGAGCCGGCCTCCGGCTTCCGTCACTGGATGGCGCGCAATGCGTGGCGCCTGGTCCTGCTGTTCGCCGGCGTGCTGTTGCCGCTGGCCGGCTTCGTCGCGCTGGCCGACGAGGTGCATGAGTTTGAATCGTTCCATTTCGACGCGCCGCTGCTGTGGCAGATGCACGGCCTGCATTCGCCGTGGCTGGACCGGTTCTTCGTGCTGCTGTCCCGGCTGGGTTACGAGTGGTTCCTGATTCCCGCCGATGTGCTGATCGTCGCGGCACTGCTGGGCTACCGCCGCTGGCGCGAGGCCACCTTCGTGGCTGTCAGTTTCCTCGGATCGGCACTGTTGAACATGGGCAGCAAGCGGTTCTTCCAGCGGGACCGCCCCAGCCTGTGGGAGTCCATCGCACCGGAATCGACGTTCAGTTTCCCCAGTGGTCACGCCATGGGGTCGATGACCCTGGCGGCAACCCTGGTACTTCTGGCCTGGAATACCCGCTGGCGCTGGCCGGTGCTGGTGCTGGCCCCTGCGTTCAGCTTGCTGGTCAGCGTGTCCCGGGTCTATCTCGGGGTCCATTACCCGTCGGATATCCTGGCCGGATGGTGTGCAGCACTGGTTTGGGTGGTAGGGTGCTACCTGGTCATGTTCAGTCGTCGGCATCCCTGGCGACGCCGCGATTCGCCGCCATCGACGGCCAGCGAAGCATCAACACAGGGGGAGTGACGTGGATGGCTCTTCGCGGGCGTCTACGTGATAGATGAGCTGTTTCGTTGCAGTGGGTTCTGCAAGACAGGGGGTAAGCACAATGCGTGAGACTGTGATCAACCCGGCACTCTTGCCCGGTATGCACTTCGACCGCGCTTGCGAGGGTTCGGCACCCTGCCTAGCTTGACCCGCAATGGCCGCATTCGAAGAGGTACGTGAATGACGATTCGAGTCTACCTGGTGGACGACCACGCACTGGTCCGCACCGGGATGAAGATGATCCTGTCGGGTGAGACCGACATCGAGGTGGTGGGCGAGGCCGAGACCGGCGAGGACGCGCTGCGCGAAATCCGCCAGCTGCAGCCGGACGTGGTGCTGTGCGACCTGCACCTGCCGGGTGTCAGCGGCATGGAAGTGACCGAGCGCATCGTGCGCGGCCATCGCAGCACGCGCGTGGTGATCGTGTCCGTCCTGGAGGATGGCCCGCTGCCGAAGCGGCTGCTGGAAGCCGGCGCGGCCGGGTACATCGGCAAGGGCTGCGACGCCCAGGAACTGCTGCGCGCGGTGCGCGACGTGGCAGGCGGGCGCCGCTACCTGGGCACCAGCATCGCGCAGAATCTGGCGCTGTCGACGGTGGAGGGGAATGGTTCGCCGTTCGACACCCTGTCTCCGCGCGAGCTGGAAGTGGCGCTGCTGCTGACCCAGGGATTGCGCCAGGAAGACATCGCGCGCCGCCTCAGCCTCAGCGCCAAGACCGTCAACACGCACAAGGCGCGCCTGTTCGAGAAGATGGGTATCCACGACAACATCGCGCTGGCGCGCATGGCCAGCCAGTACGGGCTGGTGGATCCGGCACGGCCGCTGTGAGGGTTTCAGCCAACGGCTGAGGTGCGTCGCGCGCCCGGAATCTGTCTTCCAGTTCCGGCCCGCGGTCGCGGGGCCGAGCGTCGGCCCCGCGCTCACCCATCGGGCGCTCAGGTGCCGCGCACGCGCTTGACGATGGCCGCCGCCTGCGCGGCACTGGCGCGCACCTTGTCCCAGTCGCCGTCCGCAATCCAGTTGCCGGGCACCATCCATGAGCCACCGATGCAGACGACGTTCTTCTGCTCGAGGTACTCGGCGGCGGTGTTTTCCGTGATGCCGCCGGTCGGGCACAGCTTCAGATCGGCAATTGGACCGGCCACGCCCTTGATCATCGCCAGGCCGCCGACCGCCGTGGCCGGGAACAGCTTGCACACCCGGAATCCGCGCGCATGCAGCGACAGCAGCTCGGTCGGCGTCGCCGCACCGGGCACCACCGGCAGCGGTGCAGCGGCCAGCGCATCGGCCAGCGCGGGCGGCGTACCCGGGGTCACCAGGAAGTCCGCGCCGGCATCAATCGACTGCTGCATCTGCTCAACGGTCAGCACCGTACCGGCACCCACCACCACGTCCGGCAGTTCGCGCTTGAGCATGGCCAATGCCTCCATCGCCACCGGCGTGCGCAACGTCAGCTCGATCGCCGGCAGACCGCCTTCCAGCAGCGCCGCACTCACCGCACGGGCCTGGTCCAGCGTATGAATCGTCACCACCGGCAGGATGCCCGCCGCATGCAACAGCTCCGCCGCCTTCAGCTGATGTTGTTCGATACCCATAGCTCTGCTTCTGCCTTTGCTTCCGAATTTGATTTTCAGTGATCACTTCGCGGCGTTGATGCGCCGGAAAGTGTGACGCCGCCACCAGCACACTCGCCGCCGCAACACACCCGCAGCGCTCTTCAACCCTCAGGCGTCCTTCGCCTCATGCGGCGCTGCCGCAGCCGCCGCATCGTGTCCCAGTTCGTACTCGGCGTCGTAATCCCACGGCCCGCCATCGGCCGCTGCCGGCCCGCACGAAATCGAAATGGCGCCCTGATCGGCCGGCCCGACCACACGACGGTTGATCGCGAACAGGTTGCGGCCCAGATCATTCGCCGCGGGCGCGGTGTTCGGGGCCTGAGTGCGTGCTGCCCATTCCGCAGCGTCCACCAGGACCTCCAGCGTGCCCGCCTCGCCATCCAGGCGGATGATGTCGCCTTCGCGGACTTTCGCCAGCGGACCCCCACGCGCGGCTTCCGGCGTGACATGGATCGCTGCCGGGATCTTGCCCGACGCCCCGGACAACCGGCCATCGGTGACCAGCGCAACGCGTCGGCCCTGATTCTGCAGAAGGCCCAGCAGCGGCGCCAGCGAATGCAGCTCCGGCATGCCGTTCGCGCGCGGGCCCTGGTAGCGCACCACCGCCACGAAATCCTGGGGAAGCAGCCCGGCAGCATGCAGCTTGTTGAGCACCTGGGGCGCATCAACGACAACGGCCGGTGCTTCGATCGAACGGTATTGCGGCTTCACCGCCGACAGTTTGATCAACGACCGGCCCAGGTTGCCGCGCAGCAGGCGCAGGCCACCCTGGCTCTCGAACGGAGCGTCGACGCCGCGCACCACCTCCTCGTCGGCACTGCGCTCCAGCCCGGGCAGATAGAACAGGGTGCCGTCACGCAGCTGCGGTTCGCGGGCGTAATCGGCCATGCCGCCGCGCGCCACACTGACCAGGTCGCCGTGCATCAGCCCGGCCCTGATCAATTCGCCGAACACGAAAGCCGGGCCGCCGGCCGCCGCGAAGCGGTTCACGTCGGCGTCGCCATTCGGATAGACGCGAGCCAGCAGGGGAATCAGCTGCGACAGCTCGTCGAAGTCGTCCCAGGTCAGCACGATGCCGGCGGCACGCGCGACCGCGATCCAGTGGATGGTGTGGTTGGTCGAGCCGCCGGTGGCCATCAGGGCGATGACGGCGTTGATGATCGCGCGCTCGTCGATGATCCGGCCGAGCGGACGGAAATCCTCGCCCAGCGCGGTGATCTCCAGCGCACGCTCGGTGGCCTCGCGGGTGAGCGCATCGCGCAGCGCAGTGCCCGGGTTGACGAAGGATGCGCCTGGCAGCTGCACGCCCATCGCTTCCAGCAGTACCTGGTTGGAGTTGGCGGTACCGTAGAAGGTGCAGGTGCCTGCGCCATGGTAGGAGGCCGACTCGGCCTCCAGCAGTTCTTCGCGGGTGGCTTCGCCGGCCGCATAGCGTTCGCGCACCTCGGCCTTCTGCTTGTTCGGAATGCCCGGTGTCATCGGGCCGGCCGGAATGAACACCGCCGGCAGGTGGCCGAACGCGAGCGCGCCGATCAGCAGGCCGGGCACGATCTTGTCGCACACGCCAAGGTAGACCGTGGTATCGAACATGTCATGGCTGAGGCCGATCGCGGTGGCCTGCGCGATCACATCGCGCGAGAACAGCGACAGTTCCATGCCGCCGCGGCCCTGGGTGACGCCGTCGCACATCGCCGGCACACCGCCGGCCACCTGCGCGGTGGCGCCCAGTTCACGGGCGATCCCGCGGATCTGCTCCGGATAGGTCTCGAACGGCTGGTGGGCCGACAACATGTCGTTATAGGCGGTGATGATGCCCAGGTTCGGCGTCACCCCGCCGCGCAGGCGGCTCTTGTCAGTGGCGCCGCCGCAGGCAGCGAAACCATGGGCGAGATTGCCGCAGCTCAGGCGGCTGCGGAAGGGGCCTTCGCGCAGGGCGGCGTCGACAGCGGCCAGGTAGGCCGCGCGCGAGGCAGCGCTGCGACGGATGACGCGGTCGGTGATGGCTTGCAGTTGCGGATGGAGGCTCATTGGCTACCGGCGTTCGAGGTGGCGAGAGGTGGGCGGCGGCGATATGCCGCCACCGACATCAATCTGCCCAGTGGACGCGCAGGCGCGCGCCCTCCAGGTGGATTGCGTTGAGGATCGGGTACTGCTGGG
Source organism: Stenotrophomonas sp. 112478_Sma (assembly GCF_056479905.1). Lineage (NCBI taxonomy): Bacteria > Pseudomonadati > Pseudomonadota > Gammaproteobacteria > Lysobacterales > Lysobacteraceae > Stenotrophomonas > Stenotrophomonas sp. 112478_Sma. Next base: position 1,574,616 of record NZ_CM151072.1, read on the forward strand.
CATTGTTGCTGTCCAGCGCCTGCCGCAGCACCTGCAGCTTCTGCTTGCCGCGCAGCAGCAGCAGGCGCTGGCGGCACTGGCGCAGGCCGTGCGGGGTCAGCGTGATCCGCAGCGGCCACTGGTTGGCGCCCGGGCAGCCGGTCGCATCCAGTGCGGCATAGGGCAGGGGGCTTTCCAGCGCGCGGGCCAGGTCCTTCGAGCCGGGGAACAACGAGGCCGTGTGGCCGTCATTGCCCATGCCGAGCGCGACCAGGCTGGGCGGCTGGCTGTGCTGCGCCTGCAGATTGGCGGTGTACACGCATTCCGGAAGCGGCTTGCCGATGCGCACCAGCGGGTCGAAATGTGCACCTTCGGCGCGCTTGAGCAGGTGCTCGCGTACCAGCCAGGCATTGCTGTCGCGATCCTGCGGCGACAGCCAGCGCTCATCGGCCAGGCTCACTTCCACGCGGTCCCAGTGCACTTCCATTTCTGCCAGCGCCTGGTACACCGGCGCCGGCGTGGTGCCACCGGACAGCAGGATGCGTGCGCGGCCGACTTCGTTGATGTCGCGGTTGATGGTCTGTGCCATTTCGGTGGCCACCGCTTCGATCCAGCCATCGGCATCGCCGTGACTGACAAAATCGATGCGGTCGTCCTGGAAGACAGGGCTCATGCGGCAACTCCCGGAGCGTCACGTTCGGCATCGGCTGCATAGGCGGCAGCGCCCAGCAGGCCGGGGCAGGGGTGCATGATCGCCAGCGAAGGCACCCGCGCCATGATCGAGGAAAACCGGCCCTTGTGCTCGAAGCGCTGGCGGAAGCCGGAGTGCTGCAGCGAATCCAGCATTTTGGGCACCAGGCCGCCGGTCAGGAACACGCCATCCCAGGCACCCTGGATCAGCACCAGGTCGCCGGCGATGGCGCCGAACACTGCGCAGAACACATCCACGGTGCGCATCGCCTGCGGATCGCCGAGGGCGGCACGGGCGGTGACGTCGGCCGGCTGCAGATGGCCCGGATCGACACCGGCCATCTCACAGACCGCACGATGGATGTTGACCAGGCCGGGACCGCAGATGAGACGCTCGTTGGACACCCGGCCGAACTGCTCGGACAGGATCTCCAGGATCCGCACTTCTTCCGGCGTGCCCGGCGGGAAGCTGACGTGACCGCCTTCGGTTTCCAGCGGGTAGCTGCGGCCGTGGCGCACCACCAGGCCACCGACGCCGAGGCCCGTGCCGGGGCCGATCACTCCGTAGTTGCGTGGCTGGCCCGGCGCGGCCGGCGTCCAGTGCGCACCGCCGATCTGCACCACATCCTGCGGTTGCAGCAGGGCGACGGCCATCGCCTGTGCGGCGAAGTCGTTGATCAGGTGCAGCTCGTCGAAGCCGAGCATCGCTGCGGTGCGGCTGCGCGAGATCACCCACGGATGGTTGGTGATGCGTGCCTCGTCGCCATCGACGCGGCCGGCCACGGCAAACACGCCGCGGCGCGCGGTGGCCCCGGCCTGCTCAAGGTAGTGGCGGGCGGCATCGCCCAGCGACGGGAACTCGGCGACTGCGAACTCGCGGATGCTGTCCTTCTGCAGGGGCGCATCCAGCGAAGTGTCGGCCAGTGCGAAGCGGGCATTGGTGCCGCCGATGTCGGCGACCAGAACCGGCTGCGAGCTGCCACTCATGCCGAAGCTCCGGTGTCCGGCGCATCCACGCCCTGTGGCAGGAAGTCGCTGGCATCCGCCGGACCCCACTGGCCAGCAGGGTAAGGCTGGAGCGGCAGGCCGGCTGCCTTCCAGGCATCGGCGACGCTGTCGATCCACGCCCAGGCGGCGCGCACTTCGTCGTCGCGCACGAACAGCGCATGGTTGCCGTTGAAGGCGTCCAGGAAAAGGCGCTCGTAAGCGATGCGGCGGTGCAGTCCCGTCGGCACCGACAGCTCCAGTTCCAGCGGATGCAGTTCCAGCGCGCCCCATTCCGGACCGGCCAGGCTGCTCATCAGGCCCAGCTCGATGTTTTCCTGCGGCTGCAGCTGGAACACCAGGCGATTGGGTGCGGCCTGCGCGCGCTGCGGGCGCTCGAACAGCCAATGGGTGACCGGCTTGAGGGTCACCACCACGCGGGTGGTGCGCTCGGGCAGGCGCTTGCCGGTGACCAGATGGAAGGGAACGCCGGACCAGCGCCAGTTGTCGATGTGCGCGGTGACGCCGGCAAAGGTTTCCACGTCGCTGCCTTCCGGCGGCTGGTAGGCCTGTGCCGGCTGGCCGTTGATGGTGCCGGCGGTATAGCGGCCGCGCACGCTGTCGCGGGCCGCATGCTGGGCGTCGAGGGGGCGCAGGGCGCGCAGCACCTTGACCTTCTCGTCGCGGATGCGGTCGGCTTCGAGCGACGCCGGCGGTTCCATCGCCACCAGGCACAGCAGCTGCAGGATATGGCTCTGCACCATGTCACGCAGGGCGCCGGAGCGTGCGTAGTACGCGTCGCGGCCGTCCACGCCTTCGCTCTCTGCGACCAGGATGTGCACCGACTCGATGTAGTTGCGGTTCCACACCGCCTCCAGCAGGGTGTTGCCGAAGCGCAGGGCGATCAGGTTCTGCACCGCAGCCTTGCCCAGATAGTGATCCAGGCGGAACACGCGGTCTTCGTCGATCCACTGGCCGATGGTGCTGATGATCTCTTCGGCACTTTCGCTGTCGCTGCCGATCGGCTTCTCCAGCATTAGCCGGGCCGGTGCGGCGAGGGCGCCCCCCTTGGCCAGGCCTTCGCAGGTGGAGATGTACAGGCCCGGCGGAATGGCCAGGTAGCTCACGCACCGGCGGTCCACCAGGTCGGAGACGGCGGCGGCGACCGAGTCGACATCGCGCAGGTCCACCGAACGGTAGTCGATGCGGCGCAGCAGCGCGGCGATGTCGTCCTGCGAGGCCATCGGCATGGCCTGCTGCAGGCGCGGGCGCAGGATGTCATGGAAGGCCTCGGTGTCATGGCCGGACAGGGCCAGCGCACGGATGCGGAAATCCTCCGGCAGCAGACCATCGCCAAGCAGGCGCAGCAGCGAAGGGAACAGATAGCGCTGGGCCAGATCACCTGTGGCACCGAACAGGAAGAGGGTGTCGTGCATCGCTCGAGTTTCAGATCCGGGTGACATCGTTGTCAATCGCTTCATGGCTGGGTTCGGGGGACATCCGCGCAACTGCCTGTCCGAGGTTCGCGGAACGCGATCTGCAGGGGATACCAGCAGGCCGTTCCATGCGAAACCACCGCACCGGCGAACGTTCCATTGTCCGCCGACGCAGGTCGGTGCGCACCGACCATCGGATAGTGCCACGTGAAAACGTTTACATGGCAGAATGGGCAACTGTATTCGATTGCAGTGCTCGCCGTCATGCGGCAGTCGCGCAATCATTGCTGCCATCGGGAGGGCCGAGGCAGTCCCAAAAGACAGCCCGGCGTCGGGCAGACCGGATCAGGTGATATGGCAAAAGTGCAGTTGCAGGGTGTGCGCAAGGTCTACGACAACGGCCAGGTTGCGGTGAAGGACGCCACTTTCGAGGTCGCCGATGGCGAACTGATGGTGCTGGTCGGTCCTTCCGGCTGTGGTAAGTCGACCCTGCTGCGGATGGTGGCGGGCCTGGAGGAGATCAGCGGTGGCACGCTGAGCATCGGTGACCGCGTGGTCAACGATGTGGCACCGAAGGATCGCGACATCGCCATGGTGTTCCAGAGTTATGCGCTTTACCCGCACATGACCGTGGCCGAGAACCTGGCGTTCGGCCTGAAGCTGCGTGGCCACGACAAGGCGACCATCGACAGGCGGATTGCCGAAGCGGCGCAGACGCTTGGCTTGACCGAGATGATGGACAAGCTGCCCAAGGCGATGTCAGGTGGCCAGCGTCAGCGTGTTGCGCTGGGGCGCGCGCTGGTGCGCGAACCTGCGGTGTTCCTGCTCGACGAGCCGCTGTCCAATCTCGATGCCAAGCTGCGCCACAGCGTGCGTACCGAGATCGCGCAGCTGCACCGCAAGCTGGGTACGACCATGATCTATGTCACGCACGACCAGGTCGAAGCGATGACGCTGGGCCAGCGCATCGTGGTGCTCAAGGACGGCATCATCCAGCAGATCGATACGCCGATGGCGCTGTATGACCGCCCGGCCAACCTGTTCGTGGCCGGTTTCCTCGGCAGCCCGGCGATGAACGTGCTGCGCGGGACATTGCAGGGCGATGCGGGCGGCGTGACGGTGGTCGAGGGTGAGTGGCGCGCGCCGCTGGGCCAGGCCACGATCGACCCCGCATGGCTGCAGAAGCCGATCAACGTCGGCGTGCGCCCGGAGCACCTGCAGCCCGCCACGGGCGACGACGCGCATGCGTTCACCGCGCGCATCGAGGGCATCGAGCCGGTCGGCAACGAGATCTTCGTCAACCTCAGCAGCGGCCAGCATGCACTGACCATGCGGGTGGCGCCGCAGGCGCTGCCGGCCGTGGGCGAGGACATCCGCGTGGCGATCCATCCGCAGGGCCTGCACTTTTTCAACGCGGAAACCGGCGAGCGCCTGTAAGACTTGGTGGCGCCGGGCCATGCCCGGCGTCATCGGCAGATCCCCGCCCTGCGTGGATGGGGCGCAGCCTCAGCGCGCCAGGCCATCCAGCAGTGCAATCCGCTGCGCGGGCGCATCGCCGACCTGCAGCGCAGCGTCGCTCGTTTCAAGCGGCAGCACCGCCAGCGCGAGATCGCCGGCCACGCTGGCGATCGTGCCCAGTGCCGCGCCGTCCTGCTGCACGCCGTCACCGGCCTGCGCCGGCGCATGGGTGTGCAGCAGCTGCACCGCGCGCTTGGCCTTGCCGAGGAAGTGGGTGCGGGCGACGATTTCCTGGCCCGGGTAGCAGCCTTTCTTCACGCTGTAGCCGTTCAGACGGTCCAGCCCCAACTGCTGCGGCGTCCACACCTCGCGCTGGCTCTGCTCCAGCCGGGGCAGGCCATACCGCAGGTCAGCCTGGCGCCAGGCCAATACAAAGGCCGCGTCGTCGTCCGGCCCACCGGCCGGGAAGGTGTCAGCGGCACCGATGCGCAGCGCGCGCGGCAGCGCGTCGCTGCCCAGGTCCAGCTCCCAACCGCCTGCATCGGCGGCGATCGCCGCGCCGGTAGCCGCTTCCGGTGCGGTGAACGCGCCGGCCACGGCCAGATCGTCGCGCAGCTGCACCTTGACCTTGCGGCGGAACACGAAACGCTGCAGTTGCGACGCAGTCGCATCCGCGTCGCCATCGGCGAACACCAGCATCACGTGATCCTCAGCCAGCCGGAGCAGCTGGAACACCGCCAGGGTGCGGCCCTTGGCACTCAGCCAGGCGCTCCACTGCCAGTGCTGCTGGGGCAGAGCGAGGACATCGCTGCTGAACTGGGCGTGGGCGAAGGCAGCTGCGTCCACGCCCTGCAGGCTCACCAGCTGGTGGCCCGGAAGGCGTGGATATCCGACGAAAGCAGGGGGCAGGTTGTCAGGCACGTGAACGAGGTCTAAAATTTGTGCGTTGCGAGACCGACCATGATAGGCCAAACAACCCCCACTCCCGACGACGAAACTGAAGCCCCGCTGGTCCCTGCGGCACCCGTGCCCGTGGAACAGGAAAAGGCAGAGGAATTCGGCGGCCGCGGCGGACTCGATCCGGTGCGGTATGGCGATTGGGAGAAAAACGGACGCTGCATCGATTTCTGATCAGCATTGAGCCAACGCGGCCGCGTGCCGCCCAGCCGAGACAACGAGCCCAGCGAATGGCGACCAGACAACGCCCACTTTCCCCGCACCTTCAGGTGTATCGCTGGCAGATTCAGATGGCCACCTCGATCCTGCATCGAGCCACTGGCGTCTTTCTGTCTGTTGGTGCCCTCATCATCGCTGCGGGCCTGCTGGCCCTGATGATGGGGCCCGATTCGTGGAACTGCTTCACCGGCCATGCCGGGGCCTGGTATGGCCGCGTGTTCCTGTTCGCGTGGACATGGTCGTTCGCCTATCACCTGTGCAATGGCATCCGCCATGTGGTGCAGGACTTCGCCATCGGCTTCAGCATCCCCGCCTTCATCCGCAGCAGCTGGCTGTCGGTCATCGGCAGCCTGGTGATCACCCTGCTGGTGTGGGCCTACGTGATGTTTGGAGGTGCCGCGTGAGCAAGTTCCGTACTCCGCTGAAGAACGTGCGTGGCCTGGGTTCGGCCAAGACCGGCACCGAGCACTTCGTGCACCAGCGCCTGACCGCCGCCGCCCTGGTGGTGCTGGGGATCTGGTTCCTGGTCTTCGTGCTGGGCCTGCTGGGTTCCGACTACGCGACTGCCACTGCTGCCATCGCCAAGCCGTGGAACGCGGTGCCGCTGATCGGCCTGCTGATCGCCATGTTCTGGCACGCACAGCTCGGCATGCAGGTCGTGCTGGAAGATTACATCCACGAATCGCTGCTGGCCCTGGTGCTGCAGACCGCGGTGAAGTTCGTCGCCGTGCTCGGCATGATCGTCAGTGTGTTCGCGGTGGGCCGCATCGCCCTCGGCGTTGCCTGAGCCCAGGCACCTACACAGGAATCCAGACTAGATGTCCGCTTACAAGATCACCGAACACAAGTACGACATGGTCGTGGTGGGCGCCGGCGGCGCCGGCCTGCGTGCCACGTTCGGCCTGGCCGCCAAGGGCCTGCAGACCGTGTGCCTGACCAAGGTCTTCCCGACCCGTTCGCACACCGTCGCCGCCCAGGGCGGTATCTCCGCCGCGCTCGGCAACATGGGTGAGGACGACTGGCGTTACCACTTCTTCGACACCATCAAGGGGTCGGACTGGCTGGGCGACCAGGACGCCATCGAATACATGTGCCGTGAGGCCATTCCGGCCATCATCGAGCTCGAGCACTACGGCGTGCCGTTCTCGCGTACCGCCGAAGGCAAGATCTACCAGCGCCCGTTCGGTGGCATGACCACCAAGTACGGCGAAGGCCCGGCGGCGCAGCGCACCTGCGCGGCGGCCGACCGTACCGGCCACGCGATGCTGCATACGCTGTACCAGCAGTCGCTGAAGCACGACGCGCGCTTCATGATCGAGTACTTCGCGCTCGACCTGATCTTCGACGACGAAGGCGTCTGCCGCGGCGTGCTGGCCCTGGACATGTCCGACGGCACGCTGCACCTGTTCCGCGCCCAGGGCGTGGTACTGGCCACCGGCGGCTACGGCCGAGCCTATTTCAGCGCAACTTCCGCGCATACCTGCACCGGCGACGGTGGCGGCCTGGCCATGCGTGCCGGCATCGCCATGCAGGACATGGAGTTCGTGCAGTTCCACCCGACCGGCATCTACGGCGCCGGCTGCCTGATCACCGAGGGTGTCCGCGGTGAAGGTGGCATCCTGCGCAACAGCAGCGGCGAGCGCTTCATGGAGCGCTATGCACCGCATTACAAGGATCTGGCATCGCGCGACGTGGTCAGCCGTTCGATGACCATCGAGATCCGCGAAGGCCGCGGTGTCGGCGAGCACAAGGATCACATCCTGCTCGACCTGACCCACCTGGGCCCGGGCGTGATCGATGACAAGCTGCCGGGCATCGCCGAGAGCGCCCGCATCTTCGCCGGCGTCGACGTGCACAAGCAGCCGATCCCGGTCATCCCGACCGTGCACTACAACATGGGTGGCATCCCGACCAACTACCACGGTGAAGTGGTGCGCAAGGTCGGCGACAACCCCGATGCCGTGGTGCCGGGCCTGTACGCCATCGGCGAAGCCGCCTGCGTGTCCGTGCACGGCGCCAACCGCCTGGGCTCCAACTCGCTGCTGGATCTGGTGGTGTTCGGCCGCGCGGTGGCCAACCGCTGTGCCGAGACCATCAAGCCGGGCGCGGCGCACAAGCCGCTGCCGTCCGATGCCTGCGACAAGGCGCTGGGCCTGCTGGACAAGCTGCGCCACGCCAACGGCGATACCCCGACCTCGGTCATCCGCGACCGCATGCAGCGCACCATGCAGGCCGACGCGGCCGTCTTCCGCACCAGCCAGACGCTGAAGGAAGGCTGCGAGAAGATGGACAAGATCTTCGATTCGTTCCAGGACGTGAAGGTCTCGGACCGTTCGCTGGTGTGGAACTCGGACCTGATCGAGACCTACGAGCTGAACAACCTGCTGCTCAACGCGGTGGCGACGATCAACTCGGCCGAACAGCGCAAGGAAAGCCGCGGCGCGCATGCGCACGAGGACTTCCCGGACCGCGACGACGTCAACTGGCAGAAGCACACCCTGGTCAGCGTCGACGAGAAGGGCAAGTGCAGCTTCGACTACCGTCCGGTGCACATGTACACGTTGACCGATGACGTGTCCGTGGTGCCGCCGAAGCCGCGCGTGTACTGATCCGACCCCGCCTACCATGCAATCCGCGCCTTGAGGGCGCGGGCCGCCTGAGCCAACGAGAGCAGCCATGGCCGAGTTTTCACTCCCCAAGAATTCCAAGATCACGAAGGGCCAGCACTTCCCCGTCAAGAACGGCGGCAAGAACGTGCGTACCTTCAAGATCTACCGCTGGAGTCCGGACGACGACAGCAATCCGCGCACCGATACCTATGAGGTCGATCTGGACGCCTGCGGTCCGATGGTCCTGGACGCGCTGATCAAGATCAAGAACGAGATCGACCCGACCCTGACCTTCCGTCGCTCCTGCCGCGAAGGCATCTGCGGTTCGTGCGCGATGAACATCGACGGCACCAACACGCTGGCCTGCACCCGCGCCATCGCGGACTGCGGCAAGAAGGAAGTGCCGATCTACCCGCTGCCGCACATGAACGTGGTCAAGGATCTGGTGCCGGACCTGACCCACTTCTACGCGCAGTACGCCTCGATCAAGCCGTGGATCCGCACGCAGACCCCGGCGCCGCCGGATCGCGAGCGCCTGCAGTCGCCGGAAGACCGCAAGAAGCTCGATGGCCTGTACGAGTGCATCCTGTGCGCCTGCTGCTCGACCAGCTGCCCGAGCTACTGGTGGAACGGCGAGCGTTACCTGGGGCCGGCGATCCTGCTGCAGGCCTACCGCTGGATCATCGACTCGCGCGATGAGGACACCGGTGCGCGCCTGGACGATCTGGAAGATCCGTTCAAGCTGTACCGCTGCCACACCATCATGAACTGCGCCCGCACCTGCCCGAAGGGCCTGAACCCGGCGCTGGCGATTGCCGAGATCAAGAAGCTCATGATGGAGCGTCGCGCCTGATCCATCCCGCATGCGGCCGCATCGACGGCGGCCGCACGCACCCCAGCCGAGCCACGCCATGCGTGGCTTCGCTGTATCTGGAGGCCTGCAATGGATGAAGAAACCCTGCTGAAGAAGCTGCGCTGGCGCTGCCGGCGTGGCATGCGCGAACTGGACCAGCTGTTCGAACGTTACCTCGACCGCGAATGGAGCGCTGCGCCGACCGAAGAGCGCGAGGTTTTCCTGTTCCTGCTCGACTGTGAGGACGATAAATTGTGGCGCTGGTTCATGGGCTACGAGGTCTGCCCGCATGCGCACGCCATCCCGCTCATGGACAGGATCCGCGCCCTCAAGCCTTGAGTGGCGCCCTTCACGGCTGCAGGCGGGTGCCCATCTGGCGGTACTGCTCGCCGCCCCCTGGCTGCTGCGCGCTTCGGATCTGCCCCGAGACGCCCTGGTTCCCGTCGTACTGCTGGTCTGGGCGCTGGGCCTGGCCGAGCTCTTCTGGCGCCTGCGCCGGCCGAAGGTGAGGGTGTGCCTGCCGGCGTTGCCCGCTCCGCTGCAGGTGGCGGGGCAGGCGCTGGACGCTCCACAGCTGGTGATCCGCGGCCCGTGGCTGTTGCTGCATGGGCGCCAGGGGCGGCGGCAACGGCGGCTGCTGTTCTGGCCGGATGTGCTCGATGCCCGGCAGCGACGTGAACTGCGACTGGCCGTCGCCGCACGCGCCGTTTCCCGTCGAGCCCGGTCGATGGCACCATAGGCTGAATCGTCCGGCGTGCCTGCATGTTCAAACCCATTCCCGTGGCCATCGGCCTGCGCTACCTGCGCGCCAAGCGCCGCAACGGCTTCATCTCCTTTATTTCGATGGCATCGATCCTGGGCATCGCGCTCGGCGTTACGGTGCTGATCACCACCCTGGCGGTGATGAGCGGCTTCCAGAAGGAAATCCGCAGCCGCCTGCTGCAGATGACGGCGCATACCACCATCAGTCGCGACGGCGAGCCCATGCCGGACTGGATGCGCGTGGTGGACGTGGCCAACAAGGACCCGCGCGTGGCGGGCGCCGCACCCTATATCGAGATCCAGTCGATGATCAGCGGCCCGCGCGTGCAGGGTGCGATCATCCAGGGCATCGACCCGGCACTGGAGCCGAAGGTGTCGGTGATCGACCAGAAGGTGGTCAAGGGCAGCTACGACAGCCTGAAACCCGGCAGCTTCAATCTGCTGCTGGGCAAGGAACTGGCGATCTGGCTGGGCGTCGATGTCGGCGACCAGGTGCTGGTGACCTTCGCCGAAGTGCAGGGCACACCTGCAGGCGCCGTTCCGCGGATGAAACGCTTCACCGTCAGCGGTATTTTCGAGGCCGGCTACAACGAGGTCGACCGCGGCGTCGGCTTCGCCAACATGAAGGATCTCGAGCGCGTGCTGCGCGCCGATGGCGCGACCGGCGTGCGTCTGAAGCTGCACGACATGGACCGCTCGCTGGAAGTCGGCGTGGACCTTGCGCAGAACCTCGGCGGCGCCTATCGCGTGAGTGACTGGACCCAGCAGAACGCCAATCTCTACCACTCGCTGCGCATGGAGAAAGTGGTGATGGGCATCCTGCTGTCGCTGATCATCGCCATGGGCGCGTTCAATCTGGTGTCCTCGCAGGTGATGCTGGTCACCGACAAGCAGGCGGACATCGCCATCCTGCGCACGCTTGGCCTGACCCCGGCCGGGGTGATGCAGGTGTTCATGGTGCAGGGCTCGTTGATCGGCATCTTCGGCACGCTGGCCGGACTGATCGGCGGCATCACCCTGACCTTCAACCTGGAACGCATCCTCGGTGCCATCGAGCGCGTATTCAACGTCAAGCTGCTGCCGGAAGACGTGTACTACATCACCGGCCTGCCGACGGACATGCAGACCGGCGACGTGGTGGTGATCACCGTGGTCGCACTGCTGATGAGCTTCCTGGCCACCCTGTATCCCGCCTGGCGGGCGGCACGCACCCAGCCGGCGGAGGCCCTGCGCTATGAATGAAGCCTTTGACCGCGGCCAGGAAGTGATCCGCGCCGAGCACCTCGGCAAGATCTATGCCGAAGGGCGCATGCAGACCCCGGTGTTCGACGGCCTGAACCTGACCGTCACCGCGGGTGAAACCGTGGCCATCATCGGCGCGTCCGGTGCCGGCAAGAGCACGCTGCTGCACCTGCTGGGGGGACTGGACGTACCCAGTGCCGGCGAGGTGTACGTGGCCGGTCAACGCATGTCGGCGCTGTCGGATACCGCGCGTGGCCTGCTGCGCAACCAGGCGCTGGGCTTTGTCTACCAGTTCCATCACCTGCTGCCGGAATTCACTGCGCTGGAAAACGTGATGATGCCGCTGCTGCTGTCCCGCTCGCATTCGCCGATGTCACAGCGGGCGATGTTCGCCGGCCTGGGCGTGGTGGGGACGGCGCTGGCCAGCATCGTCAACGGGGCCACCGCCTTCGTCCGTGGTCGTCCTGAAGTGGAGGAGGCGGCCGCGCGCGCAACCTTGCTGCTGGAGTCGGTCGGGCTGGGCCATCGCCTGGACCACAAACCGGGTGAGCTTTCCGGTGGCGAGCGCCAGCGTGCGGCGGTGGCGCGCGCGCTGGTGAATCATCCGGCCTGCGTGCTGGGCGACGAGCCGACCGGAAACCTGGACGATCGCACGGCCGGCACCGTGTTCGACCTGATGCTCGAACTCAATCGTGCCCGCCATACCAGCCTGGTGCTGGTCACCCACGACCGCGGTCTGGCGCGGCGCCTGGACCGGGTGCTGGAACTGCGCGAAGGGCGCCTGCACGAGCTGGCCCACGCCGACGTCTGAGCGGCCGGCAACGTGCACCTCCCGGCGCCTGAACGGTGGCGCCGGGATTCTCGCCGCCCATACCCGGGCAGGCGCATGATGGCCCCGGTTCCCCGTGGAGATCGACATGAAGACCCCGCTTGTGATCGCAGGGCTCTGCCTTGCCCTGGCCGCGTGTGCGACCACCGGCCGCCTGAGCAGTGCCGAGCGGCTGGACCTGTACCGGGCGCACGCCGGCGCACCGCAGAATGACATGCAGTTCTTCGGCAGCCTCAACGGCTGGACCGAACTGGGCGACAGTGCACTGGCGGTATGGACCCGGCCCAGCGAGGCCTACCTGCTGGAATTGAACGGCCCCTGCCAGGATCTGTCGTTTGCGACCGCCATTGGCCTGACCAGCCGCATGAACCGCGTGTCGGCCCGCTTCGACAAGGTGCTGGTCCGGGACCCGACCGGAGGCCCGCGCCTGCCGTGCTTCATCAGCAGCATCCGCAAGCTTGACGTGAAGGCGCTGCGTGCTTCGGAACAGGAGCTGCGGCAGGCGCAGGTGCAGGAGCGCGAGGAGCCGGCGAACTAGGCCGGCGCCATCTCCGGATCAGGCTTCCGGGACGAAGCCGGCGGGCTTCTCCGCGTCCTTCTCGAACAGGAACTTGACCAGTTCCCCTTCCAGGAACGCGCGATGCTTCGGGTCGCGCGGTGACAGGCGGTTCTCGTTGATCAGCATGGTCTGGTGCGCCAGCCATGCCGCCCAGGCCTGCTTGCCGATGTGGTTGAAGATGCGCTGGCCCAGTTCGCCCGGATAGGGCACGAAGTCCAGGCCCTCGGCATCGCGTTGTTCGTACTGGCAGAAGACGGTTCGGGGCATGGCACTCACTCGTGGTTGCGGGGTTTCTTGGATCTGCGTTGTGGCGGTTTGATCGCAGTGCCATCAAGCAGCTTGCGGATGGGAGCCGGCAAGCCCAGCGTCGGCAGTTCGTCGGCGGTGACCCAGCGCAGCGAGGATTCTTCCACGCGCAGGCCGCGTACCTGTCGCGACAGGATCTGCAGGTGCAGCCTGTAGTGGCTGAAGGTGTGCTGCAGCACCGGCAGCTCGTCGGCATCTTCCAGCGAGCCGTCCACGTGTGCATCGAACCAGTCCTGCAGCGCTTCACCGGCGTCGGCCTGCGGCAGGGTCCACAGTTGCGCCCAGATGCCGGTCTCCGGTCGCTTCTGCAGCAGCACGCGCTGCTGGGCATCGCGCAGCAGCAGGGCCACGGCTTCGCGTTCGGGCAGGGCCTTGCCGGGCTTCGGCGTGGGCAGCTCGGCGGTCCGGCCTTCGCGGCGCGCCACGCAGTCCTGCTGCTGCGGGCAGATCACGCAGGCGGGCCTGGCGCGGCTGCACACGGTGGCACCGAGGTCCATCTGCGCCTGCGTGTAGTCGGCCATCCGGCCATCCGGCACCTGGGCCGCGTGCGCTTCGGCGATGGCCCACAACTGCTTTTCGATGGCTGGCAGGCCGGGGAAGCCTTCGATGCCGTGATACCGGCTGAGCACGCGCTTGACGTTGCCGTCGAGGATCGGAAACCGGTCGTTCCAGGCCTGGCTGAGGATCGCGCCTGCGGTGCTGCGGCCGATGCCGGGCAGCGCATGCAGCGCGTCGAAATCACGCGGCAGTTCGCCGTCATGCAGTTCCACGCACCGCTGGGCCGCCGCATGCAGGTTGCGCGCACGGGCGTAGTAGCCGAGCCCGGCCCACTGCGCCATCACCGCATCGTTGCTGGCCGCGGCCAGCGCGGGCAGGGTCGGGAAATGCTGCAGGAACCGCTGGAAGTACGGGATGACCGTGGCCACCTGGGTCTGCTGCAGCATGATCTCCGACAGCCAGACCCGATAGGGGCTGCGCGGATGCTGCCAGGGCAGGTCGTGGCGGCCGTGGTCGTCGAACCAGTGCAGCAGGCGGGCGACGAACGGGTCGCCCGCAGGCACGACGGTGGCCTCAGGCACTGCCAAGCGCTTCGGGCAGCAGCGCGTCGACGAAGGCTTCCGGATCGAATTCACGCAGATCTTCCGGGCGTTCACCGATGCCGGCGAAACGGATCGGAATGCCGAACTCACGGGCCAGTGCGAACACCACGCCGCCCTTTGCGGTGCCGTCCAGCTTGGTCACCACCAGGCCGGTCACGTTCACCGCGGCGTTGAACTGGCGCAGCTGCGACAGCGCGTTCTGGCCGGTGGTGCCGTCAATCACCATCAGCACCTCGTGCGGCGCAGCGGGATCGATCTTGCCGAGCACACGACGGATCTTGCCCAGCTCGTTCATCAGGCCGGACTGGGTATGCAGGCGGCCGGCGGTATCGGCAATCAGCACCGACGTGCCGCGCGCCTTGCCGGCCTGCAGCGCGTCGTAGGCCACCGAGGCGGCGTCGGCATTCTGGCCCTGGGCCACCACGGCCACGCCGTTGCGCTCGCCCCAGGCCTGCAGCTGCGCCACGGCAGCGGCACGGAAGGTATCGCCGGCGGCCAGCATCAGGCTGTGTCCGTCGTCCTTGAAGCGCTTGGCCAGCTTGCCGATGGTGGTGGTCTTGCCGACACCGTTGACGCCAACGGTCAGCACCACGAAGGGCCTGGCGTTGCGATCGATCACCAGTGGCCTGGCGACCGGCTGCAGGATCGCGATCAGGTCGGCACGCAGTGCGCCCAGCAGTGCGTTGGCATCGGCGAACTCACGTGCCTTCATGCGTCTGCGCAGGCCTTCGACCAGCTCGGTGGTCGCACCGACGCCGACATCGGCGGTGATCAGCGCGGTTTCCAGTTCGTCCAGCAGGTCATCGTCGAGCTTGGGATTGCGCGAGAACAGGCCGCCAAAGCTGCGCGCGATGACGCTGTTGCGCAGGCGTTCGCGCCAGCCGGACTTGCCCGCCGGGGCCGGTGCGGCATCCACCAGCACCGGCAGGTCGGCGGCCGGTGCGGAGGGCTGCTGTGCGGGGATCACCGGAGCCAGCGGGGCGAGCACGGCTGCGGCGGCACGTGCCTCGGCCTCGAAGTCTTCCGGTGCCAGGACGCGTTCGGTCGCTGCCGGCGCCGGCGGGGACGCCGGGGCAGCGGCGGGCGGCGCCGGGACGGGCACCGCCTCAGCCGGAGCCACGGCTGGCGGGGCGTCGGCTACGACCGTGGTGTCCTCGACGGGCGCGGCCGACGGGAATGCCGCCGCCAGCTCTTCAGCCGAGTAGTGCTGGGTCTTGGGCGCGTCCGGTGTGGCGGCGTCCTGGGGCTTCTTGCGGCGGAAAAAACTGAGCATTGGCAAAAGGCGCTGAAATCAGAGGGATATGCTACCACCCGGGCCCGTCTGCCCGATGTGGACTCAAGGTCGCGGCCGGGCAGCCGCTAATGGCTTCGGAGGGCTGCACCGGGCGGCCCGGAGACCGCCATGGACAACGTGATGGCAACGGCCTGGAGCGGCATGCGGGCAGCAGGGCAAGGCGTGCAGGTGGCCGCGCACAACGTGGCCAACCTGGCGACAGCCGATGCACCGCGCCTGCAGGTGCAGCGCGCGGCGGTGGAGCAGGGTGGGGTGCAGACCCGGGTGACCGCTGCCGGCGCCGATCCCGCCGCGCCGCTGGCTGATCTGCTGGCGGCAAACGCGGAGGTGGTGGCCTTCGCCGCCAACGCTTCGCTGGTCCGCCGCCAGGACCAGATGCTGGGGTCGCTGCTGGATCGCCGGGCCTGAGCAGCCCGGCCTGGCAGATGACAGCCAGCGCCTGGCAGCGCCGGGCCATGCCCGGCGACCACCCAGCGTGTCAGGCCGACAGTTCCAGCAGCAGCTTGTTCAGGCGCGCAACGTAGGCGCCCGGGTCCTTCAGGCTGTCGCCGGCCGCGAGCGCGGCCTGGTCGAACAGCACGCGGCCGAGATCATCGAAACGATCACCGTCGGCCTCGCCATCGAGCTTGGCGATCAACGGGTGCCCCGGATTGATCTCCAGCACCGGCTTGCTGTCAGGCACCTTCTGGCCGCTGGCTTCCAGGATCTGGCGCATCTGCAGCCCCAGATCCTGTTCGCCGATGGCCAGCACCGCTGGCGAATCGGTCAGCCGGTGCGACACGCGGACTTCGGCCACGTCGTCGCCAAGCACCGCCTTCAGCCGCTCGATCAGGGCCTGCTTGTCCTTGGCCGCCGCTTCCTGTTCCTGCTTGTCCGACTCGGTCTCCAGCGCGCCGAGGTCGAGGTCGCCACGGGCGATGTCGACAAAGCCCTTGCCGTCGAAGTCGGTCAGGTAACCCATCAGCCATTCGTCGATGCGGTCGGTCAGCAGCAGCACTTCCACGCCCTTCTTGCGGAACACTTCCAGGTGCGGGCTGTTGCGGACCTGGCTGTAGCTCTCGCCGGTCAGGTAGTAGATCTTGTCCTGGCCTTCGGCCATGCGACCGATGTAGTCGGCCAGCGAGACGGTCTGGGCATCGCCCTCGCCACGGGTGGAGGCGAAGCGCAGCAGGCCGGCCACCTTCTCGCGGTTGTTGTAGTCCTCGGCCGGTCCTTCCTTCAGCACCTGGCCGAACTCCTTCCAGAACGTGGCGTACTGCTCGGGCTTGTCGGTTGCCAGCTTCTCCAGCATGTCCAGCGAGCGCTTGGTCAGCGCGGCCTTCATCGAATCGATGACCGGGCCGGACTGCAGGATCTCGCGCGAGACGTTCAGCGACAGGTCGTTGGAATCGACCACGCCCTTGATGAAGCGCAGGTACAGCGGCAGGAACTGCTCGGCCTGGTCCATCACGAACACCCGCTGGACATACAGCTTCAGGCCCTTGGGCGCATCGCGGTGATACAGATCGAACGGTGCACGGCCCGGCACGTACAGCAGCGAGGTGTACTCCAGCTTGCCTTCGACCTTGTTGTGGCTCCACGCCAGCGGATCGCTGTGGTCGTGTGCCACGTGCTTGTAGAACTCGCTGTACTCGGCGTCGCTGATCTCGGTGCGCGGACGGGTCCACAGCGCGCTGGCACGGTTGACGGTTTCCCATTCGACCGCCGCGCCCTCTTCACCCCCTTCCTTCGGCATCTGGATCGGCAGGCCGATGTGGTCGGAGTACTTCTTGAGGATGCTGCGCAGGCGCCAGCCATCGGCAAAGTCGTGTTCGCCGTCCTTCAGGTGCAGCACGATGCGGGTGCCGCGCTCGGGCTTGTCGAGGGTCGCGACGTCGAAGTCGCCTTCGCCGCGCGAGGTCCAGCGCACGCCTTCGCTGCTGGCCAGGCCGGCCCGCCGCGAGGTGACTTCGACTTCGTCGGCGACGATGAACGCGCTGTAGAAGCCGACACCGAACTGGCCGATCAGCTGCGAATCCTTCTTCTGGTCGCCGGACAGCTGGCGCAGGAAGTCGCCGGTGCCGGACTTGGCAATGGTGCCGAGGTGGGCGATGGCCTCGGCGCGGCTCATGCCGATGCCGTTGTCCTCGATGGTGATGGTGTGGGCGGCCGGGTCGAAACTGACGCGCACGCGCAGGTCGCTGTCGTCTTCCAGCAGGGACGGCTGGGTCAGCGCCTCGAAGCGCAGCTTGTCGGCCGCGTCGGCGGCATTGGACACCAGCTCGCGCAGGAAGATCTCCTTGTTGGAGTACAGCGAGTGGATCATCAACTGCAGCAACTGCTTGACTTCGGTCTGGAAGCCAAGGGTTTCGGTCTGGGTCGTCTCGGTCATCGATAGGGCTCCGTGTGCAATGCCGCGCCAGCGCGTGCGGCCTCGCCAAGGGGTAGGGGTGATTGTCCCGAAATCAAGGGGGTTGGTCGGGCAGGGCGGCGCCCTGCACCCGCAGAGGCCAGAGCCAAAGCAAGAGCGGGCACTCCGTGGGATGGCGGGGCACTGTGGGTTCGCGGGGGCGCCGTGAATCCGTCCATGGAGGCTTGGTCGCCGCATCCATGCGGCTCACACCCCGCGAACCCACAGTGCCCCGCCTTCGACAGTTGGCCGGTGGCCACTAGATCCACGCCGTGCGTGGATGAAATCTCTCAGATCTCGAGATCCAAGCCAGGGTCAGATCCGTTTTCCACAGGAAAACGGATCTGACCCCAAGAGCCGTTCCGACAGATCGCAGGAAACGGTCGAAGGCGGGGTGGATCAGGTTGTGGGGGTGTCCGCGGCATGGATGCCGCGGCCAAGCCTCCATGGACGGATTCACGGCGTCCCCCACAACCTGACCCACCCCGCCAACCCACAGCCAGCCTTTGCCGTTGCTCCAGCCGTTGCTCTGGCTACTGCGGGTGCCGGGCGCCGCCCGCCCGAACTACAATCCCGCTCATGCTGAAATTCTCGAACACCCTTCGCCGGTGGCCCCGATGAGCGGCCGTGGAGGCAATGACGGCCAGGTCCGCATCATCGGCGGGCGCTGGCGCAATACCCGCCTGCCGGTGCCGACCCTGCCGGGCCTGCGGCCCAGCAGTGACCGTGTGCGCGAGACCCTGTTCAACTGGCTGATGCCCCGACTGGCCGGGGCCCGCGTGCTGGACCTGTTTGCCGGCAGCGGCGCGCTGGGCCTGGAAGCCGTCTCGCGCGGCGCCGCTCACGCCACCCTGGTCGAGCGCGATGCCCAGCTCGGCCGCAATCTGTCGGCCGCCGTCGCCAAGCTGCAGGCCAGCGCGCAGATCACCGTGGTCCAGGCCGATGCCCTGCGCTGGCTGCAGGGCGCGCCCGCGCAGCAGGCGGATCTGGTGTTCATCGACCCGCCGTTCGCCGATGGCCTCTGGCAGGACGTGCTGGCCCAGCTGCCGCGGCATCTGGCAGCCGACGCCTGGCTCTACCTGGAGTCGCCGGCCGGTCACGTCCCGGTGCTGCCGCCGGACTGGCTGCTGCACCGCGAGGGCGGCACCCGTGAGGTGCGCTTTGCCCTGTACCGCCGCGCCGCTGCTACACTTTGACTTCATCTGAACATCTGCAACCGCCCATGACCGTGGCCAACCGCCGCATTGCCGTCTACCCCGGCACGTTCGATCCGATCACCAACGGTCATATCGACCTGGTGAACCGGGCCGCGCCGCTGTTTGAAAAGGTCGTGGTCGGCGTGGCGCAGAGCCCGTCCAAGGGGCCGACCCTGCCGCTGGAACTGCGCGTGCAGCTGGCCCGGGATGCCCTGGGCCACCATGGCAACGTCGAGGTCTGCGGGTTCGATACCCTGCTGGCCCATTTCGTACGCTCCGTCCAGGGCGGGGTCCTGCTGCGCGGCCTGCGCGCGGTGTCGGACTTTGAATACGAGTTCCAGATGGCGAGCATGAACCGCCACCTGATCCCGGAAGTCGAGACCCTGTTCCTGACGCCGGCCGAGCAGCACAGCTTCATTTCGTCTTCGCTGGTCCGCGAGATCGCGCGCCTGGGCGGCGACGTGTCCGGCTTCGTGCCGGCCGCGGTGCTTGAAGCCCTGCGCAGGGTCCGCGAGGCGAAATCGACCCAGTCATAAGCCCCGCCGTACCCGCACCCCTTACGTACAACACCACGCACCATTCCGGGAGGAAACCATGAACACCACCATGCGCGCGATGCTGATCGCCTCGTTGGCCCTGGCCTTCACCGCCTGCAAGAAGGAAGAGGCCGCTCCGGTCGACGAAGCCAAGCAGGCGCTGGTCGCCCCGTCCAAGGACGACGACGCAGGCTGGAAGAAGTACCTGCAGGAAGTCGCCATCCAGAACATGGGCAATATCTCCAACAGCCCGTTCCTGTACTACCTCTCGCCGGAATCGGACCCGGACTTCCAGGCCAAGTACGAGCGCCAGACCGAGAGCGCGACCCAGGCCGTGGCCCGTGGCGTGCAGCCGGGCAACATGCTGGCCTTCGGTTCGTCGGCCTCGGGCAAGATGGCGGACATGATCCAGGCCGTGTTCAAGGACGTGTCGCCGGATTCGATGAAGGGCGTGCGCGTCGTCTTCATCGGCCAGTCGGCCGACAACGCCCGCGTGCAGGCGGCCGTGCAGCCGACCGGTGCCGAGTACATTTTCGTCGAAGCCAAGTAAGACCGAGCCGTGGCGGCCACGTTGCAACGTGGCCCGGGTGGCGCCTGTAGCG
Source organism: Stenotrophomonas sp. 112478_Sma (assembly GCF_056479905.1). Classification (NCBI taxonomy): domain Bacteria; kingdom Pseudomonadati; phylum Pseudomonadota; class Gammaproteobacteria; order Lysobacterales; family Lysobacteraceae; genus Stenotrophomonas; species Stenotrophomonas sp. 112478_Sma. The sequence continues at coordinate 1,594,616 of NZ_CM151072.1, forward strand.
GGCGTCACCGATGACCTGACCGGCCCGCGCGCCCGCGCTGGCCGGTCCTTTGTCCCAAGGCGCGGGCGAGGAGTATCGCCATGTCGCTGAAAATCAATGAGCTCTGCGTCAACTGCGACGTCTGCGAGCCGGCCTGCCCGAACCAGGCCATTGCGATGGGTGAAACCATCTACGTGATCGACCCCGCCCGTTGTACCGAGTGCGTGGGCCATTTCGACGAGCCACAGTGCGTGGTCGTCTGCCCGGTCGAATGCATCGATCCGGACCCGGAGATCGTGGAAACGGAAGACCAGCTGCTGGCCAAACTGCGCCGGCTGCAGCACGATCATCCCGAACTCTACGCGGAGCCCCCATCCGAATGAAGACGCTGCTCGTCCGTCCCGTGTTGCTGCTCGGCCTGTTGCTGAGCCCGCTTGCCTGGGCCGATGCGCCGGCCCGTGCCGAACGTCCCGATGGCGCTGCCATTGCCAGCGGCCACGCGCTGGCCACCCAGGCCGGCGTGGACATCCTTGCGCAGGGAGGCAACGCGTTCGACGCCGCGGTGGCGGTGTCCTCGACGCTGGCGGTGGTCGAGCCGATCAGTTCCGGCCTGGGCGGTGGCGGCTTCTTCCTGCTGCATGACGCGGCCACCGGCAAGGACGTGATGCTGGATGCGCGCGAGACCGCGCCGGCTGCTGCCACGCCGCAGGCCTTCCTCGACGGGAAGGGCAACCTGGACCGCGACCGCTCGGTCAACGGCGCCTGGTCGGCGGGTATCCCCGGCCTGCCTGCGGCGCTGGTGGAGCTTTCGGCCCGGCACGGCAGGCTGCCCCTGGCGGTTTCGCTGCAACCGGCCATCCGCATCGCCCGCGACGGCTTCCCGGTGTACGAGCGGATGGCCAAGGGCTATGCCTCGCGCCGCGAGGTGATGGAGCGTTACCCCGGGACCCGCGAGGTGTACCTGCGCAACGGCAGGCCGATCGCCACCGGTGATGTGTTCCGGCAGCCGGAACTGGCGCAGACGCTGGAGCGGCTGGCGGCGGGTGGCTTCGATGGCTTCTACAAGGGCCAGACCGGCAAGCTGCTGCTGGCCGGGGTGAAGCAGGCCGGTGGCCGCTGGACCGCCGAGGAGCTGGCCGGCTACCGGGTGAAGCAGCGCGAGCCGATCGTCTTCGACTACAACGGCTGGAAGATCACCACGGCGCCGCCGCCGTCGTCCGGTGGCATCGCCCTGGCCAGCATGCTGCAGATCCTCGAAGGCTGGGACCTCAAGCAGATGGACCCGGCGCACCGCGCCCATCTGGTAGTCGAATCGATGCGGCGCGCCTACCGCGACCGCACGTTCTTCCTGGGCGATCCGGACTTCGTGCAGATCCCGCAGAAAGTGCTGACCAGCAAGGATTATGCCCAGGGCCTGCGTGCCACCATCCATCCGGAGAAGGCCACGCCCAGCGACCTGCTGTCGGGCAATCCGACGCCGCTGGAGGACGACGAGACCACCCATTTCTCGATCATCGACCGTGATGGCAACCGCGTCGGCGCCACCCAGACCGTCAACCTGCTGTACGGCTCGGGCCTGATACCCAAGGGCACCGGTGTGCTGCTGAACAACGAGATGGACGATTTCGCGCTGAAGCCGGGCACGCCCAATGCGTTCGGCGTGATGGGCTACGAGGCCAACGCACCGAAGCCGGGCAAGCGCATGCTCAGCTCGATGACGCCGACCTTCATGGAGAACGCCGACAAGGTCGTGGTGCTGGGCACCCCCGGCGGCAGCCGCATCATCACCATGGTGCTGCTGGGCATCCTTGGTTACGACGCCGGCCTGGACGCGCAGCAGGTCGCGGCGCTGCCACGCTACCACCACCAGTGGCTGCCGGACCTGATCGAGGCCGAAGACAACGCGTTCGACGCGGCCACCGTGAAGCAACTGCAGGCGATGGGCCACAAGATCGATCTGCCGGGGAATGTCGCCGCCGGTGGCCGCGGCTCCAGCCACGTCTGGGGCAATCTGCAGACGGTGGAATGGGATCGCAGGAGCAACCGGTTGTTCGGCGGCAGCGATCCGCGCAACCCGGTCGGCAGCGCCCAGGTGGTGCCCGGCAGGTAACGGCCGGGCTCGCCGGGTCCCATCCGGCCGACGGTGAGCCGCAGCGCCCTGCCCGCAACGGCAGGGCGCTGCAGTTTCGTTCTAGCGATTATTTAACGGCCTGCCGACGATAATCGGCGCATGAAACTCTGGTCGATTCGTGGTAACTCGCAGCGCCTCGACGGCGGTGCGATGTTCGGCAACGCACCCCGTGCGTTGTGGGAAAAATGGGCGGCACCGGATGAGCTGAACCGTATCGAGCTGGCATGCCGCGCGCTGTTGGCCAGCCCGCTGGAAGGCAAGACGGTCCTGTTTGAAACCGGCATCGGCGCGTTCTTCGATCCGCGCATGCGCGAGCGCTATGGCGTGCAGGAAAGCCAGCACGTGCTGATCGATTCGCTGCGTGAGGCGGGCTTCGAACACGAGGACATCGACGTGGTGGTCCTCAGCCACCTGCACTTCGACCACGCCGGCGGCCTGCTGGCAGCATGGAGCGAGGGGCGCGAGCCCGAACTGCTGTTTCCCAATGCCACCTATGTGGTCGGTGCACAGCACTGGCAGCGCGCACTTCAGCCGCACCCGCGCGACCGCGCCAGTTTCATCCCGGAGCTGCCCGGGCTGCTGCAGGCCAGTGGGCGCCTGGAAGTGGTCGACGGCGAGTTCTCCCGGGCGCTGGGGAGCAGCGTGCGTTTCAGCTACAGCGATGGGCATACGCCGGGGCTGATGCTGGCCGAGATCGTCGGCCATGGGCATGCAGGCGAGGTCGCGCGCGGTGGTGTGGTGTTCTGCGCTGACCTGATTCCGGGGCGCTCGTGGGTGCACGTGCCGATCACCATGGGATATGACCGCAACGCGGAACTGCTGATCGACGAGAAGCGGCAGTTCCTGGAGGACAAGCTGGCGCGCAACGTGCATCTGTTCTTTACCCACGACCCGCAGGTCGCACTGGCCCAGCTGGGGCGCGACGACAAGGGGCGTTTCGTGACCCTGCACGAGCAGGGTGAACTGAAGGCGCGCGCGCTGGGGTGAGTGCCGGGGTCGGAGCCCTTTCTGCGAAAGGGATCTGACCCCGTCGCACCGGTCAGCCGACGCGGGTGCCGAAGATGCGGTCGCCCGCGTCGCCGAGGCCCGGCAGGATGTAGCCCTTTTCGTTGAGCTGGGCGTCGATTGCCGCCGTGTAGATCTCCACATCCGGATGCGCTGCCTTGACCGCGTCGATGCCCTCCGGAGCGGCGACCAGGAAAATGCCCTTGATGCGTCGCGCACCGGCCCGCTTGAGCATGTCGATGGTGGCGATCAGGGTGCCGCCCGTGGCCAGCATCGGGTCCAGGATCAGCGCATCGCGCTCTTCCAGGCGCCCGGTGAGGCGCTCGAAGTACGGCACCGGCTGCAGGGTTTCCTCATCGCGCTGCAGGCCGACCACACTCACGCGGGCGGCAGGGATCAGCGACAGTACGCCGCTGAGCATGCCCAGGCCGGCGCGCAGGATCGGCACCACGGTGATCTTGGCGCCAGCGATGCGCTGCACGGTCACCGGACCGGCCCAGCCGGGCAGGGTGTGCGGCTCGGTGTCCAGGTCAGCGGTGGCCTCATAGGCCAGCAGCGTGCCCAGCTCGTTGGCGAGTTCGCGGAAATCCTTGGTGCTGAGCGCAGCGTTGCGCATCAGGCCGATCTTGTGCTGCACCAGCGGGTGGCGCACTTCGACGATCTTCATGGTCGGAAAGGGGGAAGGGAGAGGCGATCATTCTGCCGGATCGGGGTGCGGAACCCCAAACGGAGCGCAGCCAGCGGGCGCGGATCGAGGGCGTCTGTCATGGCCATGCAACCTTGCGGACATACCGTCCAGACCCATTCTTAACAGGAATGGGGATTCCCAGTGCATATCAAGACTCCGTTGGCCGTTGCCATCACGCTGACCCTGGCGATGGGGGCCAGCGCTCCGCTGCAGGCCGCCGCGCAGCAGACGGTCGCCGCCACGGGGGCAGCGGCGGTCGATGCGATCGACCTGGACCGCGTCGAGGTGCGTGCGCAGCTCGAATCGCAGATCCGCGCGGTCGATCTGAAGCGCAGCAGCGACGCGATCGAAGACGCCGTGTCTTCCGACGCCCTTGGCCAGTATCCGGACAAGAACGTGGCCGAATCGCTGCAGCGTCTACCCGGCATCAGCGTCACCCGCGACCAGGGCGAAGGCCGTTTCGTGGTCATCCGGGGCCTGGACGCCAACCTCAACAGCGTCAGCGTCGATGGAATCGCCGTGGGTACGCCGGAGGACTCCAGCCGCGCTGCACCGCTGGATGTCATTCCCTCCGACTCCACCGAGCGGCTGCGCGTGGTCAAGTCGCCAACGCCGGACATGCCCGGCGACGCGATCGGCGGTGCGGTCCTGGTCGAATCGGCCTCGGCATTCGATCGCGACGGGCGCAGCCTGCGTGCCAAGATCGAGGGCAGCCACCAGCAGCTCTCGGGCGAAACCAGCCCGAAGGCCGCCTTCAACTACAGCGAAGTGTTCGCCGATACGTTCGGCATCGCGCTGGGCGTGAACTACCAGAAGCGCAGGTTTGAATCGGACAACACCGAAGTGGAGTACGACGGCGAGGATGATGCTGCACCGGGGGATGTCACCGCGATCAACCTGCAGCACCGCAAGTACGAGATCGAGCGCAAGCGCATCGGCGCCAACCTCAACCTGGACTGGCGCCCGAATGAAGACAGCAAGTACTACCTGCGCACGTTGTACAGCCAGTTCGACGATGCCGAGACCCGCCAGCGGGTGATCTTCAATTTCGACGATGCCGACATGGTGCGCACCGGCACCGACCAGTACCGGCTGGATGACATGCCGGGCGATGCGATCGACAAGCGCATGCGTTACCGCACCAAGAAGGAGAACACCTTCGCAGCCAGCCTCGGTGGCGAGAACCGGCTGACCAGCGCGGTGGTCGATTACCGTATCGGCTACACCCGCACCGAGGAGCGGGTGAACGACGAGATGGAGGCGCGGTTCACACTGGATGGTGATGACTTCAACGGCACCCTGGACCAGCGCAGCCGGCTGCCGACCTACAGTTTCGACAACCCGCAGTGGCTGGACAACGGCAACTACGCCTTCGACCGCATCGTGCTTTCGCCCAAGCAGGTCAACGACAAGGAGCACAGCGCGCAGGTCAACGTACGCTTCGACGGCGACAGCAGCAGCCTGAAGTTCGGCCTGCTGGGCCGCTGGCGCGACCGCGATGTCAATACCGACGAGCGTGAGCTGCGGGTGGGCCCGAAGGTGGCACTGTCGAGCTGGACCACGTCGGCCCCCGAGCATCGCCATGGCAACCTGGGCGATGGCATGGATTCGGCGGCGATGCGGGCCTATTGGGCGGCCAATGGCAGCCAGTACAGCGCCCGGCCGCAGGATGCCGGCGCCAATGCCCTGGCCTCACTGGAAGAGGACTATGTGGCCAGCGAAGACATCTTCGCCAGCTATGCGATGGGGACCTGGGATATCGGCGCGCTGCGCATCATCGGCGGCGCACGCGTGGAGAACACCCGTTTCAAGGCGGTGGGCAACCAGGTCGAGGTGGCGGCCAACGGGCGCAGCTTCACCGTCACCCCGCGCGTGGCCAACACCAGCTACACCAATGTGCTGCCGGGCCTGCATCTGCGCTACGACGCAGCCGATGACTGGGTGCTGCGCGCCTCGGCCAACAAGACCGTCTCGCGCCCGTCCTTCGGCGACGTTTCGCCCCGTGTGGGCTACAGCCGCGGCGACGAGGAAGTGCGGCTGGGCAATCCCGAGCTGGATCCGTACGAGTCGAAGAACATCGACCTGTCGGTGGAAAAGTACATCGGCAGCACCGGCATCGTTTCGCTTGGCCTGTTCCACAAGTCCATCGACGGCTATATCGTGGAAACCGTGCGTACCAATGATCCGGACTACGACGGCTTCGACGTGACCCAGCCGATCAATGGCCGCAAGGCCACGGTACGCGGCGCCGAGTTCAACTGGCAGCAGCAGCTGGCCTTCCTGCCGGCAGGCTTCGACGGTCTTCTGGTCGGGGCCAGCGGCACCTGGCTGGATACCGAATTCGATGCCGGCATCGCGGACCGTGCCGGCGAGGACTTCACGCTGCCGCGTGCCTCCAAGCACGTGTACAGCGCGCATGTCGGCTACGAGAAATATGGCCTGAGCACCCGCCTGGCTGCGGTGTACCGCAGCGAATATCTGGACAGCATCGGCAAGGGCCGTGCATTCGACATCTACGTGGCACCCAACACGCAGCTCGACTTCTCGCTGGATTATCGGTTCAGCCCGCGCGTCAGCCTGTACTTCGAGGCGCAGAACCTGCTGGACAAGCCGTTGGAGCTGTACCAGGGCACGCGCTCGCGCACGCTGCAGATGGAAGAATATGGGCGCACCTATGCGTTGGGCCTGAAGGTGGCGCTGTGATGGGGCGGCACGTTCCGGTGCTCGTGGCAGCGATCGCATCCGCGCTGGTCGTGGGCTGCACGCCAGCGGCCGACCGCGCGCCGGCGGCACATGCGGCGTCGCCGACGCCTCCGGCGCGCACGGTGGCCACCGTTGCCGAGGCGTTCGTGTCGCCACTCACGCCCGCCGACAACATCGATTCGCCTGCAAGCTGGCGCACGCCGGACGGGCAGATCTGGCTGATCGCCACCGCCAAGGCCACCGACAAACTGGTGGTGTATGACGGCAGCACCGGCCGTCACCTGCGCGACGTCGGTGCCACCGGTACCGGCCTGGGACAGTTCGATCGCCCCAATGGCATCGCCGTGACCGACGACCTGCTGTGGATCGTGGAACGCGACAATCACCGGGTCCAGGTCCTGTCCCTGCCGGACTTCATACCACTGGCGACGTTCGCTGCCGAAGATCTGCGCAAGCCCTATGGGCTGTGGGTCGATCGCAGGGCGGACGGCTACAGCGTCTACGTCACGGACTCTTGGGACAACGGCGAGGACGCACAGGGCCGCGACATCCTGCCGCCGCTGGCGGAACTGGACAAGCGCGTGCGCCAGTACCACGTTTCCCGCGACGGCGCGAAGATCGACGCGAATCGCATCGCCGACATCGGCGACACCAGTGAGGCCGGTGCGCTGCGCGTGGTCGAATCGATCTGGGGCGATCCGGACAACGACCGTCTGCTGATTGCCGAAGAGGATGAGAGCTACGCCAGCGAGTTCAAGGTCTATACGCTGGCAGGCCGCTTCACCGGCACCACCTTCGGCCGTGACGTGTTCAAGGCGCAGGCCGAAGGGGTGACCCTGCGGACCTGCGGCAAGGACGGCTGGTGGATCACCACCGAGCAGGGCAAGCAGCGCAGCGTGTTCCATCTGTTCGATCGGCACACGCTGAAGCCGGTCGGTGCCTTCCAGGGCAATACCGTGGCCAACACCGATGGCATCTGGCTGATGCAGCAGCCCAGCACGCGGTTCCCGCACGGTGCGCTGTATGCGGTGCATGACGATCAGGGCGTGGTCGCCTTTGACTGGGAAAGCGTTGCCAGGCAGTTGGCGCTGCCGCTGGAGTGTGGCGCATGAGGCGGCACAGCACGCGCGCGTTCGTCGCCAGCCTGCTGCTGGCCCTGCCTCTGCTGGTCACCGCGGCGGTCGAACCCAACACGCAGGTGCCTGCGGGTAGCCGCCACTATGCGGCATCGCCACTGCCGGATCGCATCGTTGCCTCGCCCTCGGCCGACCCCAGCCACGGATTCGCCGTGGCCTGGCGCACGGATGGCAGCGTACAGGCGCCACTGCTGGAGATCGCGCGTGCCGGCGATTCGCCGGCCATCGAAGGCATTCGCGCGCTGCGCGCGACCACGCAGGCGCTGCAGACCGAGAACGGCCTGTCGCACCATCACCGCGTTGACATCGATGGCCTGCAGCCGGATACCGCATACATCTACCGTGTGCAGGGCAGGGCAGGCTGGAGTGCATGGAACCAGCTGCGCACGCTGGCGGCCGCCGGGCAGCCGCTGACGCTGCTGTACTTCGGCGATACCCAGAACAAGAATCTCAGTCACGTCAGCCGAGTGATCCGGGCCGCGCAGAAGGCGGCACCGGACGCTCGCCTGAGCCTGTTCGCGGGTGACCTGGTCAGCGGCGGCGACGGTGTGGACGACAGTGAATGGGGCGAATGGTTCGCCGCCACCGCCTGGCTGGCGCAGGAAACACTGGTGGCGCCTGCCATCGGCAATCACGAGTATTTCGAGGAGTTCGAGGACACTCCGCAGGAACGCCGTGTGCTGGGCCGGCACTGGCCGGTGACCTTCGCACTGCCGGGCAATGGCGCCGCTGCCGCGCAGCAGACCAGCTACTGGTTCGATGCGCAGGGCGTGCGCGTGGCGGTGCTTGATGGAACCTCGGCACTCGATCTCGGCACCGCCCAGGCCCAGGCACACTGGCTGGACAAGGTGCTGTCCGGCAATCCGCAGCCGTGGACCATCGTACTGCTGCACCAGCCCTTCTACTCGCCGCGCGAAGGCCGCGAGAACGCCGCATTGCGTGACGTGTTGCTGCCGGTGGTGCGTCGTCACCAGGTGGACCTGGTGCTGCAGGGGCACGACCACACCTATGGCCGCCGTGGCGAAGGACAGGCCGCCACACCACAGTATGTGGTGACCGTGGCGGGACCGAAGCAGTACCGTCTTTCCGATGAAGCCCGAAGGACGATGGCCCCGGTGGCCGAGGACACCCAGCTGTTCCAGGTGCTGCGCATCGATCCGCAGCACCTGCGCTATGAGGCGCGCACGGTGACCGGGCAGCTGTACGATGCTTTCGAGCTGCACCGTGACGCCAGCGGGGGCAAGCAGCGCACGGAGCTGACCGAAGGCCGCATCACGCCACGCGACTGCCCGCGCGCGCAGACTGCCAAGGGTCGCGCCGACCGTTGCTGGGAATAAGGAGACGCCGATGACCATGCCCCGACGCATCGTTCCTCTTGCTGCCATCGGTGCCGCCCTGCTGTTGCTGGCCGGTGCGGTGGCCGCCGCTGATGCGGTGCTGCATCCGTTCCTGGCGGCCCAGCCGCAGCAGGCACCGCAGGAGGTGAACCTGGCCGTGGAAATTCCCGCTGGCAGCTTCACCAAGTATGAGATCAAGGACGACGGGCTGGTCCACGTCGACCGCTTCCAGTCGATGCCGGTGGCCTATCCGGCCAACTATGGTTCGATGCCGCGCACGCTGGCGGGTGACAACGATCCGCTGGACGCGCTGGTACTGACCCGTGAGCCCCTGCACCCCGGCGTGATCATCCGCTTCCGCCCGATCGGCTATCTGAAGATGATCGATGGCGGCGAACATGACGAGAAGGTCATCGGCGTGCCGACCGACAAGGTTGATCCGAGCTATGCAGGCGTCCGCGATCTGGCCGATCTGCCGGAGATCGAGCGGCAGCGCATCGAGGCGTTCTTCCGCGTGTACAAGGATCTGCCAGCCGGACGCAACCCGGTGCAGCTGCAGGGCTGGGGCAACGCGGCCGAGGCGCGTACGCTGATCCGCGAAGCCATGCAGCGTTTCGACGCCGGGAAGTAGTCCGCCTGCGGACGGCGTTGCACCCCTGCGCGGTCTTCACCTGTGCTGGCTATCATGGCCGCCTTCCACAGCAAAGGCGGTGCACGTGTCGGTAGCGTTGGTCTGGTTCCGTCGCGACCTGCGGCTGCAGGACAATCCGGCCCTGCAGGCCGCACTGGATGCGGGGCACGATGTGGTCCCGGTGTACATCCACGCGCCGCACGAAGAAGGCGAGTGGGCGCCGGGAGCGGCATCCAACGCGTGGCGTCATCGCTCGCTTGCCGCGCTGGATGCGGATCTGCGTGGCCGCGGTTCTTCCCTGGTGCTGCAGATCGGCGACAGCCTGCCGGTGCTGCAGGCACTGATCGCACGGACCGGTGCCACGGCGGTGTACTGGAACCGCAAGTACGAGCCCGCCACCCAGCCACGTGATGCCTCCATCAAGCGCACGCTGCGCGAGCAGGGCATCGATGCGCAGAGCTGCAACGGCAGTCTGCTGTTCGAGCCGTGGGACATCGCCACCCAGCAGGGGCAGCCGTACAAGGTGTTCACCCCCTACTGGCGCAACGTGCTCAGTCACTGGCGCCTGCCCGGGCTGCAGGCGGCGCCCGCGGCACTGGCAGCGCATGCCGTCGAAGGCGAGTCGCTGCAGGCGCTCGGGCTGGCACCGGCGCTCGGCTGGGACGAGGGCTTCTGGGAGCACTGGCAGCCGGGAGAGGCCGGCGCGCTGGAGGCGCTTTCGGTGTTCGAGGACGGCGCGCTGCGAGGCTATCGCGCGCAGCGCGACCTGCCGGACCGGGTCGGCACCTCGCGGCTGTCACCGCACCTGCACTTCGGCGAGATCGCGCCCTGGCGCATCGCCCATGCGCTGGAAGGGCTGCGCAGCGCCGGTACCGACGCCGACATCGACGGCTACCTGCGGCAACTGGGCTGGCGTGACTTCGCCTACCACCTGCTGCATCACTTTCCGGAGACCCCCACCGGCAACCTCAACCCGCGCTTCGACCGCTTTCCGTGGGCCACGCCCAGCGCCGGCCAGCTGCATGACTGGCAGCGCGGCAACACCGGCGTACCGATCGTGGATGCCGGCCTGCGCGAGCTGTGGCATACCGGCTACATGCACAACCGGGTGCGGATGATCGTCGCCAGCTACCTGTGCAAGCACCTGCGCGCGCACTGGCTGCATGGCGCACGCTGGTTCTGGGACACACTGGTCGATGCCGACCTGGCGAACAACACGATGGGCTGGCAGTGGGTGGCCGGTACCGGTGCGGATGCAGCGCCTTACTTCCGCGTGTTCAATCCGGTCACCCAGGCCGAAAAGTTCGATCCTCAGGCGCGCTACATCACCCGCTGGGTACCGGAACTGGCGGCGCTGCCGGTGAAGGCGCGCTTCGCGCCGTGGCAGCATCCGCAGTGGCTGGCCGAGCACGCGCCGGAGTATCCGCGCAGCCCCCTGGTGGATCTGGCCGCCGGCCGGGATGCAGCGCTCGCCGCCTACCGCCAGTCGGGAGCGGGGTAAAGCGCCGCCGCGGGGTTCCAGACAGCTAGCTGAACAAGGGCCTGTCGAGCGGCGTGTTCATCATCCCGGCATCGCGTCCTGCTGTTTATCCTCTGGGCGGCCCGCAAGCCGCCGGCCCGACCGGAAACCAAGGAGACCATCATGATCCGCAACACCACCCGCAATGTCGCACTGGCCCTGATGAGCGCGGCCGTCCTGTCGGCCTGCGCCACCGGCGGTTCCTACGTGCAGAGCGATCAGTACGGCAACCCGACCGAGCAGCAGAACCGTACCGGTCGCAACGCGCTGATCGGTACCGCCATTGGCGTGGCCGCCGGCCTGCTCAGCGGCGACAGTGCGACCGAGCGCCGCCAGCACGCGCTGATCGGTGCAGGCATCGGCGCGCTCAGTGGCGCGGCCGTGGGCCAGTACCAGGATCGCCAGGAACGCGCGCTGCGCGAGCGCACTGCCAACACCGGCATCGATGTGCAGCGCCAGGGCGACAACATCATGCTGAACCTGCCCGACGGCATCACCTTCGATTTCGGCAAGTCGGCACTGAAGCCGCAGTTCTACGGCGCGCTCAACGGCGTGGCCGGCACCCTGCGTGATTACAACCAGACCATGATCGAAGTGGTCGGCCATACCGACAGCATCGGCAGCGATGCGGTCAACAACCGCCTGTCCAAGGAGCGCGCCGATTCGGTCGCCCAGTACCTGATCGGGCAGGGCGTGCAGAGCGTGCGTATCGAAACGCTGGGCGCCGGCAAGGCGTACCCGATTGCCGACAACAACACCGATGCCGGCCGTGCCAAGAACCGCCGTGTTGAAATCCGCGTGATTCCGCTGCAGCAGTAACGCGCGGCGCGTGCGTGCAGGTCCGGCGCAGCCGGAACGGGAATGCCGCCCTTGCAGGCGGCATTTTCGTTGGGCGAGATGCGCGGCGCCTAGCGCAGGAACGGCGGCCGGGTCATGCCGCGGCCGTCGGCCGCACCACGATCTCGTTCACGTCCACGTCGTCGGGCTGCTCGATGGCGAACCGCACCGCGCGCCCGATCGCATCCGGCTGCAGGGCGATGGCACGATAGCCGACCATCATTTCGGCGGCGACCGGGTCGGTGATGCTGTCCGCAAGCTCGCTTTCCACCACGCCGGGGTGGATGCAGGTGACCCGCAGCTCGCGGTGTTCCTGGCGCAGGCCCTCCGAGATGGCGCGTACCGCGTGCTTGGTGGCGCAGTAGACCGCAGCGGTCGGTACGACCGACAGCGCGCCGATGGACGCGATGTTGATGATCTGTCCGCGGCCGCGTGCGCGCATATGGGGCAACACGGCTGCGATCCCGTGCAGTACACCGCGGATGTTGACGTCGATCATCCGGTCCCATTCGTCCACCTTCAGCGATGCCATCGGCGACAGTGGCATCACACCGGCATTGTTGACGATCACATCGAGGGCGCCGAACTGCTCCAGGGCCGAAGCGGCGAACGCTTCGACCTGCGCGCGCTGTGTCACGTCCAGCGCATGCACGCGTACGTCGGCGCCGTGCTGGCGCAGTTCATCCGCCAGTGCCTGCAACCGTTCGAGGCGGCGCGCGCCCAGCACCAGGCGCGCGCCGGGCTGCGCCAGCGAGCGGGCGATGCCGGCGCCGATGCCGCTGGAGGCACCGGTGATCAGGATGGTTCGGGAATGGCTCATGGCAGGTCTCCGGAAGGGCTAGGGGGAAATGCCGGGTCGTGCCCGGTGCAGTGACGGTAGACGGCCTGCTTCGTCGCGATAAGATGGCGACTGCTGACTACCTTGTATAGATCCGCTAACCAATGTCCGTCGATCTCAATGCCCTCGCGGTGTTCCAGCGGGTAGCCGACTGCAGCAGCTTCACCGCGGCGGCCCAGCAACTGGGCGTGACCCGATCGGCCGTCAGCCAGACCATCGCCCGGTTGGAACAGTCGCTCGGTGTCGCTCTGGTGCTGCGCACCACCCGCAGCGTCAACCTCACCGATGCCGGCCAGGCGCTGCTTGCGGCGGTCAGACCCGCCCTGGCTGAACTGGACAGCGCCGTGGAGTCCACGCTACGTCGCGGCAGCACCCTCAAGGGCCAGCTGCGCCTGGCCGTGTCCTCCATTGCCGAGCATTTCCTGGCCGGTCCCCTGCTGGCCAGCTTCGCCGCCCGGCACCCGGAGCTGCAGCTGGACATCACGGTGACCGATGAGGAGTTCGACATCGTCGAGGCGGGTTTCGACGCGGGCGTGCGTCTGGGCGAGGTGATCGCCCAGGACATGGTGGCGATTCCGGTGTCCGGCCGGCAGCGGCAGGTGGTGGTGTGCACTCCGCGGTATGGGCAGCAGCACGGCATGCCCAGGCACCCGCGCGAGCTGCCCGGGCACCGTTGCATCGGCTGGCGCGCCGCACCACGCAAGGCGCCCTATCGCTGGGAATTCGAAGAGCACGGACGCGAGTTCAGCGTCGATGTGCAGCCGGAGATCACCAGCAATGACATGGCCACGATGACCCGCCTGGCATTGGCGGACGCCGGGCTGGCCTTCGGCATGGAGGACACATGGCGCCCGTGGCTGCAGCGTGGGGAACTGGTCAGCGTGCTGGAGCCGTACTGCCCGTGGTTCGCAGGGTTCTTCCTGTATTACCCCAGCCGGCGCCAGGCCGAGCCGAAGCTGCGGGCACTGATCGAGCATCTGCTGGAACAGCGCACCGCATGACGCCGGGCAGGCCCCGCTTCACGCCGCCGGCGCGGCCACCTTCTCCAGGATCCGCTTGCCGCTGATCTCAAGCGCGGCATCTTCCTGCTCCTGCTGCTGCCGCGCCAGCTTCGCGCCAGGGCACTGCGCCAGCATGTAATTGGCGTCGAAGTTGAGCTTCTCCACCAGGAAGTCGACGAATGCGCGCACCTTCGGCGAGACCAGGCGGCCGCCGGCAAAGACCGCGTTGAAATCCACCTCCGGACCTGTCCACCCGGCAAGCACGCGACGGACCATGCCTGACTCGACGAACGGCTTGGCCATCACATCGCCGGTCAGCAGCAGGCCTTCACCGCACACCAGCGCGCCGTTGAGCGCGGACATGTCGTTGGCCGTCATCAGCGGCGTCACCGGGAAGTCACGCAGTTCCCCTCCGTTCTCGCCCAGCTGCCAGGTAAAGCGCGGTGAATTGCCAGTGTGGTAGGGCTTGCGCATGGCCAGGATGCGATGGAACTGAAGCTCTTCCGGGTGCAGTGGTTCGCCGTAGCGCTCGATGTAGGCTGGGCTGGCGAACACCTGCGTGCGCAGGCTGCCGAGCTTGCGTGCGACCAGGTTTGAATCGGGCAGGGCGCCGACGCGCAGGGCCAGATCGGCTTCACCGGCGATCAGGTCGAGCTTCTCGTTGCCCATGTGCATGTCCAGGCGGATTTCCGGGTACTGCGCATGGAACTGGCCCAGCAACGGCGCGATCCAGGTGATGCCGATGGAGTAGGGCACAGTGAAACGCAGCCAGCCGCGTGGGCCGGACTGCAACTGGCTGACCGCGCTCTCGGCTTCTTCCAGCTCGCGCGCGATGCGCTGGCAGTGCTCGTGGTAGATCGAGCCCGCCTCGGTCAGGCCAAGACGGCGCGTGGTCCGGTGCAGCAGGCGCGCGCCCAGCCGTGTCTCCAGCTCCTGCACCTTGCGGCTGACAGTGGTCTTGGGCAGGCCGAGCGCTTTGGCAGCTGCGATGAAGCTGCCCTGCTCGACCACTTTGACGAAGATCAGCGTTTCATTGAGATCGTGGGACATGGTCGGGAGTCCTGGACGTCGGGGGTGGGACAATCGTGACAGATCGATTGGACCGGGAACGGGATGATTATTCCCCTTAATCAGGACTAATCAAGTAAAGGTTTGAGGTCTATCGTGGCGCCATTCGTGAAATGGAGTCCCCCCGCCATGAGCCTGCGCAACATTCTTGCCCGTTTCCGGCATGCCGGCCAGAACGCCCTGGATCTGGCGATGACCGTTGAGATCCGCCCGAGTTCCTTGGTGCACAAGGATTTCCGTGAGTTTACCGCGCCCATGCGGCAGCAGCGTGGCGGTGCCATCCGCTTGGCGCCGCAGAAGAGCGATCGACTGCGCCGAATCGGGACTATCCCGGATTTGGGAGGAAATGTCCCGTGAATGGGATTCTGATGCCCGAAGTCCTGGTCCTCGGCGGAACCGGTGCGGTCGGCCAGGGCGTGGTCGGTGCGCTGCTGGAAGCCGGCAGCCCGGTGCTGGTGGTCGGCCGCGATCCAGGACGGCTGGCGTCGCTGGAAGCGCAGTTCGCCGATGAGCCCGGCCTGCAGACCATGCTCGGTTCACTGGCAGACGACGGTTCGGCGCAGGTCCTGGCCGAGCGCGTCGCGCAACGCCCTCGGCCGTTGGCGGCGGTGATCGCGGCCATGGGCGGTCCTTACAACCGTGGCCGGGTGATGGACCGCAAGGGCGACGAACTGCTCGGCGCACTGCAGGCCGACCTGATGCCCCATGTGCATGCGGTACGCCACCTGCTGCCGCTGCTGCGTGACAACGTGCATGCGCGGCGCTACGTGATGATCGGCAGCCCTGCCGGTCTCAAGCCCTGGGCCGGCTACGGCGAGACCTCGATCACCACCGCCGCCCTGCGCATGTACGCGCAGGTGGTGCACCAGGAAGCACAGGCGGTCGGTGTCCGTGCGCAGATGCTGGAGGTGTGCAGCCCGGTGTGTACACCGGCCAACGCCGCCAACGCCTGCATCGAGTGGCCGAGCTCGCTGCTGGTCGGCCGGCGCGTGGTGTCGCTGCTTGATGGCTGCCGCGACAACCGCGCCATCGTTCGCTGCGACAGCAGCGATGCGGAACTGCCGCGGGGCCTGCTGCGACTGGAAGTTCCACCACCGTGGCGCGACGCCGTCGGTGTCGCTTGACCTTGACCTTGGTTGAGGTTGCAGCATACGCCGCACTTTCTGATAGCCATTCTCATTAGCTGTACCACCCCTCCGTACGGATGCATGCCATGACTTCCCCCAAAACCACCCCACATCGTTTCGGCCATCGCATTGCGATGGTCGGCGTGTCGATCCTCGCCGCGGCGGTGCTCGCTGCCTGCAGTGGCGGCCATGCCGAAGAAGCCGGTGCACCGCCCCCGCCGCAGGTCAGCGCAGCCCCGGTGCTGGTCAAGCAGATCAGCCAATGGGACGAGTTCAGCGGCCGCATCGAGGCGGTGCAGAGCGTTGAACTGCGTCCACGCGTGTCCGGCTACATCGACAAGGTCAACTACGTCGAAGGCCAGGAAGTGAAGAAGGGCGATGTGCTCTTCACCATCGACGCGCGCAGCTACCAGGCCGAGTACGATCGCGCCGCCGCTGAACTGGCCCGCGCCCGCACCCAGGCAACCCTGGCCCGCAGTGAATCGGAGCGGGCCAAGCGCCTGGCCGAGCAGCAGGCGATCTCCACCGAGACCGCCGAGCAGCGTCGCGCTGCGGCAGACCAGTCCGGCGCAGCCGTGCAGGCCGCGCAGGCGGCACTGGATGCTGCCCGGCTCAACCTGGAGTTCACCAAGGTGCGTGCGCCGATCGACGGCCGTGCCGGCCGCGCGATGGTCACCGCGGGCAACCTGGTCACCGCCGGCGACAGCGCCAGCGTGCTGACCACGCTGGTCTCGCTGGACACCGTGTTCGTCTACTTCGATGCCGACGAAAGCACTTTCCTGCGTTACGCGCAGATGGCACGCAAGGGCGAGCGCCCGAGCGAGCGCGACAGCGACCTGCCGGTGAAGGTTGGCCTGTCGGGTGAAGAAGGCTACCCGCACGCGGGCAAGGTCGACTTCCTCGACAACCAGGTTGCACGCAGCACCGGCACCATCCGCGTGCGTGCGCTGCTGGACAATGCCGACCGGCAGTTCACCCCGGGGCTGTTCGCCCGTGTGCAGCTGCTGGGCAGTGGCCAGTTCCAGGCGATGCTGATCGACGACAAGGCTGTGCTGACCGACCAGGACCGCAAGTACGTGTACGTGGTCGACAAGGATGGCAAGGCCCAGCGCCGCGACATCCGCCTTGGCCGCACGGCGGAAGGCCTGCGCATCGTCGAGCAGGGCCTGTCCGCAGGCGACAAGGTCATCATCGATGGCGTGCAGAAGGTCTTCATGCCGGGCATGCCGGTGCAGGCCAAGGCGGTGGCGATGCAGCCGGCTGCGGCCGCCGCACCAGGCCGTGATGCCACTGCTGCGCTGAACCGCTGATCCGCCGTCGCCTGATCCGAGTTTCCGCTTAGCTGCCGGCGCCAGCGGCGGCCTTCCCTGCCTTCGTCATATCGGCGAGGGGCAGGGGGGCTGTTGCCCGCCGGCGGCATTTCCCAGGAATTCCTCCATGGACTTTTCCCGTTTCTTCATCGACAGGCCGATCTTCGCGGCGGTACTGTCGATCGTGATCTTCGCCGCAGGCCTGATCACGATTCCGATCCTGCCGATCAGCGAGTACCCGGAAGTGGTGCCGCCGTCGGTGGTGGTGCGCACGGTCTATCCGGGCGCCAATCCCAAGGTCATCGCCGAAACCGTCGCCACGCCGCTTGAAGAGGCGATCAACGGCGTCGAGGGCATGATGTACCTCAAGTCGGTCGCCGGTTCCGACGGCGTGCTGCAGATGACCGTCACCTTCCGCCCGGGCACTGATCCGGACGCGGCGGCGGTGAAGGTGCAGAACCGTGTGGCGCAGGCGCAGGCCCGCCTGCCCGAGGACGTGCGCCGGCAGGGCGTGACCACGCAGAAGCAGTCGCCCACCTTCCTGATGGTCGTGCATCTGACGTCGCCCAATGGCAAGTACGACACCCTGTACCTGCGCAACTACGCCCGCCTGCACGTCAAGGACGCGCTGGCACGCATTCCCGGCGTGGGCGACGCGCAGATCTTCGGTGGTGGTGACTACGCCATGCGCGCATGGCTGGACCCGGACAAGGTTGCTTCGCGCGGCCTGACGGCCAGCGACGTGGTGCGTGCCATGCGTGAGCAGAACGTGCAGGTCTCTGCGGGTCAGCTCGGCGCCGAGCCGCTGCCGAACAGCCAGTTCCTGACCCTGATCAATGCCCAGGGCCGCCTGCGCAGCGAGCAGGAGTTCGGCGACATCGTGCTCAAGAGCGGTGTCGACGGCGAGATCGTGCGACTGTCCGACGTTGCCCGCCTGGAACTGGGCGCTGGCGACTACACCCTGCGCTCGCAGCTCGACGGCAAGAATGCGGTGGGTATCGGCATCTTCCAGTCGCCCGGTGCGAATGCACTGGAGATCCGCGACAAGGTCATCGCCACGATGGACGAGATGCAGAAGACCATGCCCGCCGACGTGAAGTACGAAGCGGTGTACGACACCACCATCTTCGTGCGTGATTCGATCAAGGCGGTGGTCTCGACCCTGCTTGAAGCGATCGCCCTGGTGGTGCTGGTGGTGATCCTGTTCCTGCAGACCTGGCGCGCGTCGATCATTCCGCTGATCGCGGTTCCGGTGTCGGTGGTCGGTACCTTCGCAGCGCTGTACGTACTGGGCTTCTCGATCAACACGCTGAGCCTGTTCGGCCTGGTGCTGGCGATCGGCATCGTGGTCGACGACGCGATCGTGGTGGTGGAGAACGTTGAACGCAACATCGAAGAAGGTCTGTCGCCGACCGCAGCCGCCCACCAGGCCATGCGTGAGGTGTCCGGCCCGATCGTTGCGATCGCACTGGTGCTGTGCGCGGTGTTCGTGCCGATGGCGTTCCTGTCGGGCGTCACCGGTCAGTTCTACAAGCAGTTCGCTGTCACCATCGCCATTTCCACGGTGATCTCGGCGATCAACTCGCTGACCCTGTCGCCGGCCCTGGCCGCCCGCCTGCTGAAGGCCCATGGCGCTCCGAAGGATGGTCCGAGCCGTCTGATCGATCGCCTGTTCGGCTGGGTGTTCCGCCCGTTCAACCGCTTCTTCAAGTCCAGCTCGGAGAAGTACGAGCGCGGCGTGGCGCGCATCCTTGGCCGCCGCGGCGCTGTGTTCGTGGTCTACGCGATCCTGCTGGTCGGTACCGGTGTGATCTTCAAGCTGGTGCCGCCGGGCTTCATCCCGACCCAGGACAAGCTGTACCTGATCGCGGGCGTGAAGCTGCCGGAAGGTTCGTCGATCGCACGTACCGATGAAATGCTGCGCAAGGTCGCCAAGATCGCCCAGGAAACCGACGGCGTGGCGCATACCATTTCGTTCCCGGGCCTGAACGCGCTGCAGTTCACCAACACCCCGAACACCGGTGTGGCGTTCATTCCGCTCAAGCCGTTCAACGAGCGTCATGGCCGGACCGCGGCGGAGATCAACGCCGAGATCAACCAGAAGATCGCAGGCCTGCAGGAGGGCTTCGCGTTCGCGATGATGCCGCCGCCGATCCTGGGCCTGGGCAACGGCAATGGCTACCAGATGTTCATCGAGGACCGCGGCAACCTGGGTTACGGCGCGCTGCAGAATGCCGTGCAGGCGATGCAGGGGACCGTTGCACAGACTCCGGGCATGGCCTTCCCGATCAGCAGCTACCAGGCCAACGTGCCGCAGCTGGATGCGGAAGTGGACCGTGTGAAAGCGAAGGCGCAGGGCGTGCAGCTGACCGAGCTGTTCGACACGCTGCAGACCTACCTGGGTTCGGCGTACGTCAACGACTTCAACCAGTTCGGCCGCACCTGGCAGGTGATCGCCCAGGCGGACGGCCCGTTCCGTGAGAGCGTCGAGGACATCGCCAAGCTGCGCACCCGCAACGACCGCGGCGAGATGGTGCCGATCGGTTCGATGGTGACCATCAAGCAGACGTTCGGCCCGGACCCGGTGCTGCGTTTCAACGGCTACCCGGCAGCGGACCTGGCCGGCGAAGCCGACCCGCGCCTGCTGTCCTCGGCGGAAGCGATGAACAAGCTGACCGAGATCGCCGGGCAGGTGCTGCCGGTCGGCATGGCCACCGAATGGACCGACCTGAGCTACCAGCAGGCCACCCAGGGCAAGGCCGCGTTCATCGTGTTCCCGGTGGCGATCATGCTGGCCTTCCTCGTGCTGGCCGCGCTGTACGAGAGCTGGTCGCTGCCGCTGGCGGTGATCCTGATCGTGCCGATGACCCTGCTGTCGGCTCTGTTCGGCGTATGGCTGACCGGCGGCGACAACAACGTGTTCGTGCAGGTGGGCCTGGTGGTGCTGATGGGCCTGGCATGCAAGAACGCGATCCTGATCGTCGAGTTCGCCCGTGAGCTGGAGATGGGCGGCAAGGGCATCGTCGAGGCCGCGCTGGAAGCCTGCCGCCTGCGCCTGCGCCCGATCGTGATGACCTCCATCGCGTTCATCGCCGGCACCGTGCCGCTGGTGCTTTCGCACGGTGCGGGTGCCGAGGTGCGTTCGGTGACCGGTATCACGGTGTTCGCCGGCATGCTGGGCGTGACCCTGTTCGGCCTGTTCCTGACCCCGGTGTTCTACGTTGCCCTGCGCAAGTTCGTCACCCGCAACGGCGGTGGCCAGCTGGTGCAGCACGGCGAGCCCACCATTCATCACTGATACGGAACCCCGTCGCCGCCGGTCGATGACCGGCGTTGGCTTATCCCTCCAAAGGCATGAATCCATGAACACCCATCAGAACAAGATCGCGCTGGTTACCGGCGCTACCCGTGGCATCGGTGCCGAGACCGTGCGCCAGCTGGCGAAGGAAGGCGTGCACACGCTGCTGGCCGGCCGCAAGCGTGAGACGGCGGTGGAGCAGGCACTGAAGCTGCAGGCGGAAGGCCTGCCGGTGGAAGCGCTGCAGCTGGACGTTACCGACGCTGCGAGCATCGCCGACGCGGTCGAGCAGGTGCGCCAGCGTCACGGCCGGCTGGACATCCTGGTCAACAACGCCGGCATCATGATCGAGAACCCGGCACAGGCACCGTCGGAGCAGTCGCTGGATACGTGGCGTCGCACCTTCGACACCAATGTATATGCACTGGTGGCGGTGACCCAGGCGTTCCTGCCGCTGCTGAAGCAGGCCAAGGCCGGGCGCATCGTCAACGTGTCCAGCATCCTCGGCTCGCAGACCCTGCACGCCGACCCGGGTTCGGGCATCTATGACTTCAAGATTCCGGCCTACAACGCCTCCAAGGCGGCGGTGAACAGCTGGACGCTGGCCCTGGCATACGAGCTCCGCAGCTCGCCGATCAAGGTGAACACCGTGCACCCGGGCTACGTCAAGACCGACATGAATGGTGGCCACGGCGAGATCGAGATCGCCGAAGGTGCGCGTTCCAGCGTGCAGATGGCGCTGATCGGCCCTGAAGGCCCGAGTGGCAGCTTCACCTATCTGGGCGAGGTGCTGCCATGGTGATCCGCACCCTGGCGGTGGCCGTTTCCAGCCTCGTGCTGGCCGGCTGTGTCACCGTCGGTCCCAATTACAAGGCGCCCCAGCAGGAGCCTGTCGTCCTGCAGGGCGCGGAGCAGCCGGTGTTCAGCACCACATCGCCCGTTGCCAGCTGGTGGGCGCAGTTCGATGACCCGGTGCTGGAAGAGCTGGTGCACGGCGCACTGTCGAGCAATCTTGACCTGCGCGTGGCCGTGGCGCGTGTCAGCCAGGCGCGGGCGGTGTTCGTCGAAAGCCGCTTCGACCAGGCACCGCACGTGACCGCAGGCGGCAGTTACGACCGCCGCAAGCAACCCGATCCGCAGCTGGGTGGGCAGCGGGTGTTCAGTGAAAGCTACCAGCTCGGGTTCGATGCGGGCTGGGAGCTGGATCTGTTCGGCCGCAAGCGCCGTGCTGCCGAAGCGGCACGCGCCGATCTGGGGGCCGAGCAGGCCAACCTGGCCGATGCGCAGGTACTGGTTGCCGCCGAAGTGGCACGCAACTACTTCGAGCTGCGCGGCACGCAGAAGCGCATCGCCGTGGCCCAGCACACACTGGTCAATCTGCGTGATACGCAGAAGCTGACCGAGGCGCGCTGGGAACTCGGTGCCGGCAGCGAGCTGGATGTGCAGAGCAGCCGTGCCCGGCTGAAGGCGATCGAGGCCGATATTCCCCTGCTGGAAGTGGCCGAGACGCAGTCCCGCAATCGCCTGGCGGTGCTGCTGGGCCAGCGCCCGGAAGTACTGGCCGACATGCTCGCGCCGCATGAGGTGCCGGCGTTCGCCAAGCCGTTGCCGCTGGGCGATACCCGCGAACTGCTGCGCCAGCGTGCCGACGTGCGTGCGGCCGAGCGGCGGCTGGCAGCCGCCACGGCACGGGTGGGGGTGGCAACGGCCGATCTGTTCCCGCGGTTGTCGCTTTCCGGTTTCGTCGGCTTCCTCGGCGGCGACGCCAATGGCCTGGTCAACGGTAGCAACAAGGCCTGGTCGCTGACGCCGTCGTTGAGCTGGGCAGCCTTCGATTTCGGAACCGTGCGCGCACGTCTGCGTGCCAGCAAGGCCGAGGCCGAGGGCGTTGCCGCGCAGTACGAGCAGACGGTGCTGCTGGCACTGGAAGACACCGAGAACGCGCTGACACGCTACTCCAAGCAGCAGGCACGGCTGGCGATCGTGGTGGAGCAGGCGCAGGCCGCACGACGAGCCGAGTCGCTGGCGCAGATCCGCTATCGCGAGGGCTCGGAAGACTTCCTGACCCTGCTCGACGCGCAGCGCACCCAGCTGGCCGCCGATGATGCACTGGCGGCCGCCGAGGCGGAGGTCAACGTCAGCGTAGTCGGCGTATACAAGGCGCTGGGTGGTTGGGGCCAGTCCCCGCAGGCGCCGAGCGTGGCACAGGTGAATTGACCGGACGGGGACGGAGGCAGTGGCCTCCGTCCTCGTTTCCGGTCAGGGCCACCGATGGGCGGGCGCCTGCCGCCCTGCCATGCCGTCCTCCACACTTTGCGAACTCAGGCAGGGCAGCGCGGCGTGAGCCGTGGACACCGTCACATTCATGACGCTTCTGACTCTCCCGGAAGCGCCTTCTGCCGTGTAACAAGTGGGGCGGGCCATCAGAGGACAGGCGATGACGGACGGCAAGCGGGATACCCAACGAATGTTGTTCGGCGATCCGGGACCACCCGGTGCAGGACTGTCCGTCGCGGTGGTCGTTCTGCTGGTGCTGGCGATGCTGGCCGCGGCCATCGGCTTCGTACGGCTGCCGGACTCCATGCTGGGCCTGGGCCTGATCGGCGTGGCCGTGCTGCTGGCCATCGGCGCTCGCATCTGCCAGGCGCGCGATCAGCACCAGGCGCTGTATCGCCTGTTGGCGCGGCAGCCGCCGCGGTGAACGCGGCGGCAATCCGACTCAGGGCCGGGGCCAGTCCAGCTCGACCACCAGCGGGAAGTGATCCGAGGGCAGCACGCCGTCGATGCGCCGGTCATCGGTCAGGAAGCTGCGCGCACGGAAGCCTCTCACCAGTACCCAGTCCAGCTGCGTGGTGGCCTTGCCGGTGAAATCATGGAAGGTCAGGCGCGGCCCCTGGGGAGACGCCACCTGGGTGCGTGCGTCCTGCAGAACGCGGGTGAGCGTCGCGTAGGTTCCGCCCCCGGGTTCACTGTTGAAGTCGCCCGTCAGCACCACCGGCAGATCCGGCGGCAGCGTCGCCACCCGCCTGCCGATCAGCTCGGCTCCCTTGACCCGGCGCGGTTCGTCTTCGTCGCGATAGGGCAGGTGGGTGTCCATGAAGTAGAAGCGGCGGCCATCGTCAAGGCGACGGAACAGGGCCCAGGTCACCATGCGCGGGTACAGGTTGCCCCAGGTGATGCTGCCGGCGACCTCCGGTGTATCGGACAGCCAGAAGTTGCCTGATTCCTCCACGGCCAGCACCCGCGTGTCGTAGAACACGCCCATGTGCTCATCGCCGCTGCCACCGCGCCGTCCTTCACCGAACCACGCGTAGCCGGGCAGGTGGCCGGCGAGATAGTCGGCCTGTTCCTGTACCAGCTCCTGGGTGCCGATGACGGCCGGGCGGGCATCCAGGATGACCTTGACCATCGCATCGCGGCGATCCGGCCAGCGCTTGCCTGGCGCGGTGTCGGCCGGGGTGCGGACATTGAAGGACATCACCTTCAGCGGCGCAGGGGCCGCCGCCCAGGCGATGGCGGGAAGAGCGAAGGCCAGCAGCGCACACAGCGCAGGGCGACGGAAACGCGACAGCATCGTGGAATCCCTCCATTCCATGTAAACGATTCCATGAAGGATGGCACGGATTGGCAGGGGAGGGTATGCCGGGATGGGTCATTGGCGTGGCGGCTGCACGGGGGCCCGCTCAGTCTTCGATCTCGCCGCGTCGCGCGGCCGCGCGCACGGCCTGCGCCGTCGTCGCAACGCCCAGGCGCTGGCGCGCGCGGCGCAGGTGGTTCTCCACGGTGCGCGCGGACAACCCCAGCGTGGCGGCGATCTCCGCCTGGCGCCGGCCGGCTGCGACCCAACGCAGAACCTCGCGTTCCCGCGTGCTCAGTTCGCCCAGGGGGCGTTCAGCCGGTGCTTCGGCCAGCCGGCGGGCGGCGCGGAATGCTGCTGTGCCGGCAGACTCCAGCAGCAGCCGGGCAGGCGCGGAAGCGTCGATGATCGTTCCGGCGAAACTGATTGCCCCTTCCAGCCCCGTGGTTCCGAACACGGGTACCTGCAGGCCATGCAGGCCGTCGCCGCGGGGCTGCCTGACCACCTGGTAGCGGGCCCCCCTTGCGCCGTCGCGCTTGCTCCAGAAGAACGGGGCATCGCTGTCGAGCACGTGGCGGTTGACCGGGCAGGCATGCAGGTAGCGGGCAAGATCGGTCTCACGCCCTTCGCCCAGCCAGTCGCCCTCGATCCAGTACACGCGGTGTGCGCCGCGTTCCAGCCCGGTGCCGGCCGCAAACACCAGCACGCGATCGTAGCCGAGGGGCGCGGCGATCGAGCGAAGCAGCGCGCCGATCCCGGCGATCGAACGCGCCTGCTCCAGTTCCAGCAGCATCGGCACCAGCGCGGCCACGGTGTTCAGCGACCTGCCAGCGCGTCCAGCAGGGTGCGTGCGGCCAACTGGCCGAGTGCATTGCCGGCCAACGGACTATCGCCTGTCAGCAGCAGGCGATCCTGCAGCACGCTGCCGTCAATACCCTCGTTGACGATCTGCACGCCCTGCTGCGCGAGCTTTTCACCGAAGAACCACGGCAGTTGCCCGGGCATGTAGCCGATGTCCGGCGTCTGCCGGTCCATCGCATCGGGGAAGGCGCAGATGCGGTAGCCACGGAACAGCGAATCACCGCCCGCTTCATCGATCCCGGCAGCCAACAGCGCTGCAGGGCCGTGGCAGAGCGTGATGATGTAGCGCTGCTGTGCCATCGCCCAGTGCAGCGCCTTGCTGACCGCGCGGCTCTCCGGCAGGCCGATCAGTGCACCATGCCCGCCCGGAATGAAGATGGCTGCATAGTCCGACGCCGCGTCCAGCGAGGCCACGATGTCGTCCAGCACCTTCGGCTGGCGGAACCGCGCCTGGTAACGTTCGTACAGACCGCCGATGTCGCGGTCCTCGCCGGGGAACGCCCACCATTCGAACTTCACGGCGTTGCCGGACAGGGTTGCCACATCGAAGTCGAAGCCGGCCTTGTCCAGGTGATACATCGGCAACAGCGTTTCGACCGGGTGATTGCCGGTGGAGAACAGGTGGCCGTTGGCGGTCGGCAGGTAGCGCTCATCGGCGCCGATCATCAGTATCTTCCAGCGGCCATCCCGGCGTGCGTCGGCATAGTCCGCGCCGGACAGATTGCTGGTGGGTGACGTGAACTGCGAGAGCGACCAGGGCGAGGGAAAGAAGGCATCGCGCTCGGCCGGATCGGGACGGGGTTGGCGGCTGAGGTCCTGGGTGTTCATGTGGCTGGCCTGCTGTCGGGGAGGTGCGGCCAGCATAGGAGGCACTGTGCGTACGTGCGATGAGGGATTTCCCGCAACGCCTGACCCGCCGTCTCCGCCGGTGGCGGAACGGCGATCAGCCTGCGCTATTCATCGCGCCGGTCGTGTGCCTGCATGTCTTCATGCAGGATGCGCCTGAGCTCGACGATGGCGGGCGTGGCTTCCTGCACGCTGTGACCGGACACGATCACCTTCTCCGATTCGGCGCCCGGCAGGTGCGAACTCCAGTACGGCACCAGTCCGTCGCTGGTCTGCTCCAGCGGTCCGTCGGCTTTGGCGCGCGCGATGATGGAGTGGTAGCGCACGCTCGGAGACATCGGCAGATCGGCGACGGCCTTGACGAAGGGGTCATCCTTGTCGAGATTCTGGATGCTGTTCATCTGGTAGCCGTGCTTGCCGTCGTCGCGATCGACGTGGCCGTCGTTGGCGATCGTCGCCACGTCCTCCAGCACGGTCAGTGGCAGCCGTACCAGACGGCCGATCCAGCGCCCGAGGCGGGTACCGGCGACGTCGGTGCCGCGATGCGGTGTGGCAATGAATACCACCCGTGAAATCTCCGGTTCCGGCTTGAACGTGAGCACCGGCGCGCCGCGGGTGCGCAGCAGCTCGCGCTGTGCTGGCGTCATCTGCGCGGTTGCCAGCAGGGTCTCGACCAGATGGTCGCCGGACGAAGACACCATCAGCCGCGAGATCACTCCGCCCATGCTGTGCCCGACCAGCACCATGTCATGCGAGGCCGCGGCCTTTCCGGTGGGATCGAAGTGCTGCAGCACATCGGCCAGCATGTGGCGGATCGCATCGTGGCTCATCGCGATGGGCATGTTGGTCGGGTAGTAGAACTGCCACACCTGGAAGTCCCGGCGGATCTCATCGTCGCGCATCAGCTCGTTGGCGACGTTGACCCATGCCTCCGGGCTGCTTGCCAGGCCGTGGATCATCAACAGCACGCGGCGCTTCGGGTCGTAGGGCTGCATCATGTACAGATGCGGCGTATCGATGCCGCCCTTGCTGCCGAACAGCGAGCGCAGCGATTGCCGGCTGAAGTTGGAGCGTGCGAGCCACAGCGCGTAGCCTGCCGTGAAGTTGGCCGCCAGTGGCACCTGCTGGCCATGCAGGGTGACTTCCGAAACCTGGTAGGGATCGTGGATCTCCACCTCCGGCTCGTCGTCGTGCAGCACTTCCCACAGGTTGTTGCCGGAGAACCGCAGCAGCACCGACATCGATGGCGAAGGCATTTCGCTCCAGCTGCGTTGTACGGACGCGGCGGCGCTGGCCGCGCCAGCAGGCGTGTCCACGTCGCTGCCGGGATCATCCATCACCGCCACCAGCTCGGCGCCGAAGCCATCCCGGCGATGCACGCTGCGCAGGGTGCCGGTGAACGAGAGCGCTGCGGCGGGAACCAGCTCCCTCGGCGTACGCTCGTCCAAGGGCGAGCCGTCGTCCGATGGGGCCAGCACAAAGGTCCATCGTCCCAGCTGGAAGCGGCTGGTGTCGCTGTGCACCCGGCCGGTAGCGTAGGCCTCGAACAGTTGCACGGAGGCTTCCTGCACGGCCAGGTTGTAGTAGTCCCGCACCTGCGTCTGGCGATCCTCGAAACCCCGCTGGTTGGCGGTGCGCTCGGTGAAGAACAGATAGGCGTAGGCCTGCCGCGCAACCTGCATCCACGCATCCAGACGCGGCTGGAAGCCGGCGTCCAGTTCGGTGACCACGGCCTTGGCGCGGCCTTCGGCGGAGTACTCGCGCTTGGGGGCGGGCAGGGTCAATGCGTACTGCAGCCAGAGTTCGGCCAGGGCCGAGCGCTTGTCTTCCTCGCGCACGACGATGCTGGCCTCCATTGCATCGATGCAGGGCGGACCGGGCCTGGCGCAGACACCCTCGTCCAGACCGGCCACGCGCAGGGTTTCCAGGGTGGCCGAGCTGAGCTTGCCGGTGGTGAGGATGTCACCGCGCTTGAGCGCGATGTACTGGCCGGGGGTAACCGAGGCGACCTGCACCGAGGGCCCGAACTGGCGCAGGGTGGCGCAGCCGCTCAGCGCCAGCAGCAGGGTGAAGACGAGAGCCGTGCGGCCGACGATGCCCATTCCCGTGGTTGCCATACGATCCTCCTGCGCGGTCGCGCCACTCTAGCGGGAGGCATGTCAAGGCGGAAGCGGCGTGCGCCGGTTCCTTCAGCGGCCGGTCGTCAATCGTCCAGATCGCTGTTGCGGATTGCCAGGACCACTGCAGCAGTACATGCCAGCACACCGAGCAGGAAGCCGATGGCCATGCCGTCGAACCAGTTCATGGGTTTCGTGCCGGGAGTGTGGGAGAAGGTGGCCTGTGGATCTGACCGGCGGGCAACGCATGGCGCAGCGGCTGTGGCGGGCCGCTGCGCCCGGGCCTCAGTTGCTGGCCTCCCTGACAGCTTCTGCGGCGTCGATGATGCCCGGACCGCAACCCCCCGGGCAGTTGGCCGCCGCGATCGGATGGGCGGTGCGGCGCAGGATGTCCTTGACCTGGCTGGTGGTCTTCGGCACCGGTGCCACCGCCTGCATCAGCGCGACGACGCCGGCCACGTGCGGTGCCGCCATCGAGGTGCCGGACATGAAGTCAAAGGCATTGTTGCCCACCGTGGACAGAACGCCCTGCGCCGGATGCTGGCGGGTCGGTGCGCAGTTGGTCGAGTTCGGCGGTGTGGCCAGGGGCAGGAACTCGCCCACCGAGGCGCGGCACGACCACGTCTCGCCACCGGGCGCGGTGATATGGATGCCTGCGCCGTAGTTGGAGTAGAACGCGCGGCGCCCGCCCTGGTCGTTCGCGGCTACCGCGATCACGCCGTTGCAGTTCGCCGGTGCGAACTCGGACACATCGAGGTTGCTGTTGCCCGCCGCGACCACCACGAGGGTGCCGGTGGCCGTGATGTCGTCGATCGCATCCTGCTCGGCCGGCGAGCAGGGCCGACGGCCGCCCAGGCTGAGATTGATGACCTCGGCCGGATTGGCATTGGCGGGAACACCCGGCACAGCGATGCCAGCGCTCCAGAGCATGCCGTCGATGATGTCATCCGAGCCGCCATTGCCCTGGTTGCCCAGCACGCGTACCGGTACGACCTTCGCGTTGTAGGCCACGCCTGCCACGCCGATCTGGTTGTTGGTTACCGCCGCGACGGTTCCCGCAACGTGGGTGCCGTGCGCGATGCCCGAGGCATCGAAGGCATCCGCATCGCGGCCATCCCCATCGTCGGAACCGCCACAACCGGGATTCAGCCCGCCCAGGATGCACTGCAGATTGCTGAACGGCCGGGTGGAGGAAATCATGTCGTAACCTGGCAGCAGGTTCGGCTGCAGGTCGTTGTTGTCGAGATAGCCCGAATCGATCACCGCCACCACGACCCCTTGGCCGGTGGAGCGATCCCATGCCGCCGGCACGCGTGCGCCACTGACGGGATTGCTGTAGTGCCACTGTTCGGCGTAACGCGGATCGTTGGGCGTGGCGAACGCACTCATCATGAAGTTCGGCTGCACGTATTCGACGTCCGGGTCGTCGGCGATGCGCTGCATCAGGATCTCGGCCTCCGGACGATCCAGTGCCTTGTCTGTCCTGATCACATCGGCGCCGCCACCCATGCGGCGCTGATGCGCCACCGCCGCAGCCTGCGCCGCACCCACCGAGCGCTTGCTGCGCTGCTGCACGCCCAGGCGCTGTTTCAGCGCATCCTGGGCGGTGTCGGCAGAGACGCGTTTGCGGCTGCCATCGCGGTACTTGACGATGAAACTGCTGTACTGCTGGTTGTTGTCCATGCCCCGTGTCCACACCCGTTCGGTGGATTGGGCGAAGGCAGGGGCACTGGCCAGGACCAGGGTGATGGCACTGGCAAGGGAAACCCGAAGCGACGTACGCATGAATACAGTTCCTTTGTGAAAGGTGCGATGAGCCGGTCGTGCCCTGGGGGCTCGACTCGAGATGAAGGGGGTATGTCCGTGCGGTCTCCTTTCTGATGGCGACCTTGAACGAACGGCTTCGCAGACCGTTCTCCCCCAGTGCGGGGGTAGGAAATTTCTGAACCGATTTACCGATGTCGAGATCGACACGCGCGGCGAGCGGTGTATACCGCAGGCAATAAAAAAGCCCGGAGATCCCCTTCTGGCGGGAATGTCCGGGCTTCTCCGGTCCTTGAAGGACCGCTCGTTGGTGGAGGTGGGCGGAATTGAACCGCCGTCCGAAGGCACTCCATCCCCAGCACTACATGCTTAGCTCGCCGTTGAATCTCGTCCCCGAACAGCACGGCGTGCAAAGCGCATCCGGGAACCAGCCTGTTGTGTTCTAGTGCCGGACTGACAGGCAGCCGTCCAGCGCGATTCCATGATAGTGACTCTACACCGCGAGCATGGACACAAGCGGTTTCGAGGCTTAGGCCTTAAGCGGCCAGAGCGTAGTTGTCGTCGTTGGCAACTAGAGTTTTGCAGCTGGATTTACGAGGAAAGCTACCCCCTCGGCATGCGCCAGGCGACTTCACAACCCCCGTCGAAACCAATGCACCCCCGGTTTCTACAGTGCTGCAAGGTACAGGGCCGATTCCGTGTCACCACGGGCAGGGCCTGCCCAACGGTTGTCATGCTACGGCAAAACAGCTGAACAGTCACCTCGCGCGGCCGGTCAATCCGCAACATGTTGTACTGCCTGTGTCATAGCGGATTGCTAACGTCTCCGGCACGGATTTGCGACACACTGGTCGTGACCATCCAGGGCAGGACAGAAACGGGAGACTGTGGGTGACCGACGCGATGCAACAGCGCAGCCTGCGCCAGCTGGTGGGCCCGGTCGGGGCCGACTATCAGCGACGGGCGTTGCCTCCCGGTTGGGTCTGGGCGCTGCTGGCGGTGCTGCTGGCGGCGACCTGGCTGACCGAACTGCCGGCCACCGCAGCGGTGGCGCTGGTCGCCAGCGCAGTGGTGGTGCATTGGCCGCAGCGTGGGCGCACCCATTGGCTGGGCTGGCGGCTGCCGGCGCTGGCGGTACTGGCGGCGTTGCTGTGGGGGCCGGACGTGCTGGCGCAGTGGTTCGAGCACGGCCTGGCGCTGACCTTGATGACATTGGCCAGCCTCAGCATCGGCGTTCACGTGTGGCAGTCGCGGCAGCTGGCGCGCCAGCTGCAGGGTGCAGCCGATGCGCTCGACGATACGCAGCTGCTGGCCCTGCTGCCGGCCGATGCAGCCCAGCTCGCCCAGCAGTGGCGGGCGGGCGATGACCGCCACGCGCCTGAACTGGCGGTAGTGATGCACCTGGCCGTGATGCACGCGGCCCTGGCGCCGCGCGCGCGCGGGCAGGGCATGCTGGCTGGTTGATGGCCCGGGCCGCCGGGCATCGCCCGGCGCCACAAGGCGGCGGGGCCTGCCTCAGGCGTCGCGGTTGCCGCGCCGCATCACCCGCTGCTTCTCGATCGCCCAGTCGCGATCCTTGGCCGCATCGCGCTTGTCGTGGTTCTGCTTGCCCTTGGCCAGCGCGATCTCGAGCTTGATCTTGTTCTTGCTCCAGTACATCGCGGTCGGCACGATCGTATAGCCATCACGCTCGACCTTGCCGATCAGCTTGTCGATCTCGTTCCGGTGCAGCAGCAGCTTGCGCTCGCGCCGATCCTCGGCCACCACGTGGGTGGAGGCCTGGATCAACGGAGTGATCTGTGCGCCGATCAGGTAGATCTCGCCACGCTTCACGTAAGCGTAGGCGTCGATGATGTTGCCGCGCCCCGCCCGGATCGACTTGACCTCCCAGCCCTGCAGGGCGAGCCCGGCCTCGAAGCGCTCTTCGATGTGGTACTCGTGGCGGGCACGCTTGTTCAGCGCGATGGTTTTGTTGGCCGTCGCGCTCTTTGCTTTATCCTTGCCGCTGTTCTTGCTCATTTCCGTATTGTCTCCGATTCGGGCCCGCCCGGTCGATTGCCGAAACGTCCCGTATACATGCCTACTATCCGCCGCAGCGCCCTGGTCGAACATTCGGCCGCGCGCATGTTCGACCTGGTCAACGACGTCCAGGCTTATCCGCGCCGCTTCCGCTGGTGCTCCGATGCCCGCATCCTGGAGCAGGGCGAGGACCGGCTGGTGGCGCGTCTGGACCTGGGCCTGGGTTCGTTCAGTACCTGGTTCCAGACCGAGAACACCCTGCAGCGCCCGCACAGCATCGACATGCAGCTGCGCGACGGTCCCTTCAAGCAGCTTCATGGCCGTTGGGAATTCCACGCGCTGGCCGAAGACGCCTGCAAGGTGACGCTGACCCTGGAATTCGAACCCAGCTCACGGCTGCTGGGCCCGGCGCTGGCGATCGGCTTCCAGGGTCTGGCCGATCGCATGGTCAACGATTTCGTCCGGGTCGCCGACGAGGACTGAGCGATGATCGAGGTCGAGGTGGTGCTTGCCTGGCCGCAGCGGGTGCTGTCACGCCGGTTGCAGCTGGAAGAGGGCGCCACGGTTGCCGATGCGATCGCCGCTGCCGCTCTTGAGGGCAGTGCCGGCTGCCCGGCTGCCGCCGTGCATGGTGTGCTGGCCCGCCCGCAGCAGGCACTGCTGGATGGGGACCGGGTCGAACTGCTGCGCCCGCTGCAGGCCGATCCCAAGGACAACCGCCGGCGTCGCGCGCTCGGCGGTTGAGGGCCAGGGCCCGTCCGTCGGAACGGGCCGGCGGCCTCAGCGGCCCTTCTTCTTCTTGTCCTTCGGCAGGTTGCGGCCGAACTGGCGGACGGTCTGCTGGGCCAGCGCCTTGTCGTTGGCCGGGAAATAGTCACCCTCCCAGCGCGTCACGGCGTCGTTCTCGAAATACACGGTGAAGTTCTTCACTTCCGTGCGGCCGAGACGGTCGACCCGCTGGCTGGAGGTGTAGTCCCAGCGCTGGGCATGGAACGGGTCCGGCACGGAGGGCGTGCCCAGCAGCGCGTTCACCTGCTGCTTGCTTTGCCCGACCTGCAGCTTGGCCACGGCATCTTCCCGGATCAGGTTGCCCTGATAGATGGGTTGCTTGTAGATGATGCCGCACCCGGTGGTGGACAGGGCGACGGCGGCGACCAACAGGAGATTGCGCATCGGGACTGGCGGTTGGGGAAATCGAACCGATGATACACTCCCGGCGTGCCACCGCGACCCAATCCGAGGCAGCTGGCGCTAAATCGCCAATGAACGGAGACCTATGGAAACCCACGACCTGCGTAAAGTCGGCCTGAAGGTAACCCATCCACGGATGCGGATCCTGGCGCTGCTCGAGCAGCGCACTGCCCAGCACCACATGACCGCCGAAGACATCTACCGCCAGCTGCTGGAGCATGGTGACGAGATCGGCCTGGCCACGGTGTACCGGGTACTGACCCAGTTCGAGGCTGCCGGCCTTGTGCTCAAGCACAATTTCGAAGGCGGCCAGGCCGTCTATGAACTGGACCGCGGCGGCCATCACGATCACATGGTCGATGTGGACAGCGGCAAGATCATCGAGTTCGAAAGTACCGAGATCGAGGAACTGCAGCGCAAGATCGCGGCCGATCACGGCTATGAGCTGGAAGAACACTCGCTGGTGCTGTACGTGCGCAAGAAGCGCAGATAGGCACCCCCTGCGTGCCGGTTGCGACGAGACCCCGGGCTGGCCCCGGGGTTTTTCGTCAGCGCGGCGGAGTCACCGCCGGGTGCGATGGCGGCATCAGCATCCGCAGATCCACGGCCTCGGCCATGGCCCGGTTGCCGGCATCGCCCGGATGCAGATGGTCGCCTGAATCGTAGGCGGCGGCCATCCGTGAGGGATCGGCGGGGTCGCGCAGCACTGCATCCAGGTCGATCACCGCATCGAATGGGCTGTCCTGCCGCAGCCAGGCATTGAGCTGCTGGCGCAGTGCGTCCTTGTCCGGCTGGTAGTAGTCGTCCAGCGGGGTGCCGGGCAGGGCACCGGCGAACGGCGGCAGGGTTGCGCCGACAATGCGCAGTCCATGGCGATGGGCCTGTCCGGCCAGGCTGCGATAGCCGGCCTGCAGTTCGGCGAGCCCGGGCCGGTCCTGGCCGCGCGCGAACGCTGTGCCCGGCCAGCTGATGTCGTTGATGCCGATCAGCACGATCACACTGGCGACACCGGGCTGGTCGAGGACATCGCGCGGGAAGCGGGCCAGGGCGGATTCCCCCATGCCGTCGCGCAGCAGGCGTCCGCCGGAGATGCCGGCGTTGACCACTGCGATTCCCTGCGGTGCCAGCCGTGCGGCGAGATGGTCGGTCCAGCGCTGGTCCTGGTCGAGGCTGGCCGTTGCGCCATCGGTGATCGAGTCGCCGATCACCACCACGCTGCGCGCGCGTGCTGCGGTTTCGACGTCGATGCCGGACAGCAGCAGGCGGGCCGTGGTGCTGCGGGCCCCGTCCAGGTCCGCAGCCAGGCTCTGGTCACCCGGCGCGATCCAACTGGTCTGCCGGCCCTCCCAGTGGAACGTCCGCAGCGGCGTGGACTGTGGCAGATGGATGCTGACCTGCAGCGACTGCAGGTTGCGCGTGGGCAGCGGCAGCGCGTCGCTGAGCCGGTCCTGGCCAGGCGCGATCAGCACGCCGGGCTGGCCATCGAAGGTCAGCGCCTGCGGCACCTCGCCCGGATGTGCCGCCAGGGTGGCCCGGCCCACCCGCAGTGGCTGTGTCCCGTAGGCGTTGCTCAAGCGGACACGCAGGCGCGAGCCGCCCAGGCTGATGCGGACGGTCTGGCGGAAGGTCTGGTCGGCCAGCTCTGCGGGGATCAGCGTCGGAAACAGGAAGTCTGCCTGCCAAACCGGTTGTGGACTGGCTTGCCAGCTGGCCACC
Organism: Stenotrophomonas sp. 112478_Sma; assembly: GCF_056479905.1. NCBI lineage: Bacteria > Pseudomonadati > Pseudomonadota > Gammaproteobacteria > Lysobacterales > Lysobacteraceae > Stenotrophomonas > Stenotrophomonas sp. 112478_Sma. Next base: position 1,629,315 of record NZ_CM151072.1, read on the forward strand.
CAGTGCCGGGGAGGGGCGGCCGTGGCGCTGGCTGCTGCGGACAGGGTGAGCAGGGCAGCGGTAGTCAACGTGCTCAGGCGGTTCATCGGAAGGGTCCGTCGGAAGGAGGGGCCATGGTGTCCCTGCTGCTTTCTGTGAACTAGACTGCGCCTGGATAATCATCTGTGAACTGGATTCATCACCATGCCGCGACCCGACATCAATCGCTCCGGCGAGCTGGAAGTGTTCGTGAGGGTGATCGAAACCGGCGGATTCTCTGCGGCGGCCCGCAGCCTGGACATGACGCCCTCGGCGGTCAGCAAGCTGGTGGCGCGGCTGGAGCAGCGGCTGGGCACGCGCCTGCTGCAGCGATCCACCCGCCAGCTGCAGCTGACCCCGGAGGGCTGCGCCTTCTACGAGCGCGGGCTGCGCGTGCTTGCTGACCTGGAAGAGGCCGAGCGCTGTGCGAGCGCGCATGCCGAACCGCGCGGGCGGCTGCGGGTGAATGCCAACGTGCCCTTCGGCCAGCATTTCCTGCTGCCGTTGCTGCCCATGTTCCTGCAGCAGCACCCGCAGGTGGGGGTGGATCTGACCCTGACCGATGAAGTGATCGATCTGCTCGAGCAGCGCACCGATGTGGCCGTGCGGGCCGGTCCGCTGAAGAGTTCCAGCCTGGTGGCACGACGGTTGGGGGCGACGCGGATGATGATCGTGGCCTCACCCGGCTATGCGCAGCGACACGGTCTGCCTGGCAACGTCGACGACCTGCAGACGCACAACCGGCTGGACATCGGCCATGCGCGGGCGATGCAGGGGTGGCCGCTGCTGCAGGGCGGCCAGGTGCTGCGCGTGCCCACCAGCGGCAATGCGCGCGCCAGCAACGGCGATGCCCTGCGGCAGCTGGTGCTGGGAGGGCTCGGGCTGGCCCGGCTGGCCGCGTTCCAGGTCAGGGACGACATAGCGGCCGGGCGGCTGCTGCCGGTGCTGGAAGAGGCCAATCCCGGCGATCTGGAAGAGGTGCACGCGGTATTCCTGGGGCAGGGTGGCTATCTGCCGCTGCGGGTGCGTGCGTTCCTGGATTTCCTGGTGGAAAAGGTGGATCTGGCGCGGCCGCTGGGGTGAACCTGCGGTGGGACGGACCGGGCGTCGCTCGGCGCCGCCGGCGTCAGACCTGCAGCAGCTTGCGGGCGGCGGCGCGCGCTTCCTTGCTCACTTCGACGCCACCGAGCATGCGTGCCAGTTCTTCCTCGCGTGCCTTGAGGTCCAGCTTCTCCACCGCACTCTGGGTCATGCCTTCCACCGGTGCCTTGCTGACCCGGTAGTGGGCATGGCCCTTGGACGCGACCTGCGGCAGGTGGGTCACGCACAGCACCTGGCGCTTCTCGCCAAGGGCGCGCAGTTTCTGGCCGACGATGTCGGCCACCGCGCCACCGATGCCCGAGTCGACTTCGTCGAACACCATGGTCGGCACGGCGTCCAGGTCGAGCGCGGCCACTTCGATTGCCAGCGAGATGCGCGACAGTTCGCCACCCGAGGCCACCTTGCGCAGGGCGCGTGGTGGTTGACCGGCGTTGGCCGCGACCAGGAACTCCACGCGTTCGGCGCCCTGCGGGTCGGGCTTGCCGCCGTCCTGGGGTTCCAGCTCGATCAGGAACTGGCCACCGCCCATGCCCAGCTCGGCAATGATGCCGGTGGTGGTGGTCGACAGCGCGGCCGCCGCACTGCGCCGGCTTGCGCTCAGTGCTTCGGCCTGCACCCGCCAGGCGGCCGCGGCCTTGTCGATCTCGCCGGCCAGGCGCTGCAGCCGCTCGTCGGCGCCGCGCAGCTGCTCCACTTCGGCATGCATGCGCTCGCGCTGCGCGCCCAGTTCGTCCATCGGCACGCGATGCTTGCGCGCAAGGTCGTGCAGGCGGCCGAGACGGCGCTCGTTCTCCTCGAACTGCTCGGGGTCGGCATCCAGGTCGTCGTGCACGCGGTCGAGCAGGGACAGGGCTTCGTGCAGCTGGATCGACGCGTTTTCGATCAGGCTGTCCACCTCGCCCAGGCGCGGGTCGTGTTCGATCAGCCGGGCCAGTTCGTGCCGCACCTGCTGCAGCTGATCCAGCGCCGAGCTGCCCTCGTCGCCGTTGAGCTGGTTGCTGGCGGCCTGGCAGGCGGTCAGCAGCGCGCTGGCATGGGCCTGGCGCCGATGGCTGGCGCCCAGCGCGAGGATCGATTCGGGCTCCAGATCCTCACGGTCCAGTTCGCGCAGCTGATGCTCGAGGAAACCGATACGGTCACTGACGTCGCCCTGTTGCGACAGCGCCAGGGATTCATCGACCAGTGCCTGCCAGGCGGCTGCGGCGCGGCGGACCTGACGGCGCTCTTCCTCGTTGCCGGCATAGGCATCGAGCAGGGCCAGCTGGGAAGGACGCGCCAGCAGGGCCTGCTGTTCATGCTGGCCGTGGATTTCCACCAGCAGCGCGGCCAGTTCGCCCAGCTGGGCGAGGGTGACCGGGCGGCCGTTGATCCAGGCCCGCGAACCGCCGTCGGCGCGGATCACGCGGCGCAGCTGGCACTGGTCCTCATCGTCCAGCTCGTTGTCGGCCAGCCACTGGCGTGCGGCCTGCAGATGCTCCAGCGCGAACTCGGCCGACAGCTCGGCACGGGCGGCACCGTGGCGGACCACGCCACTGTCGGCGCGCAGGCCGGACAGGAAGCCCAGCGCGTCGACCATCAGCGACTTGCCGGCGCCGGTCTCGCCTGAAACCACGGTCATGCCAGGCCCGAATTCAAGTTCGGTAGCGCGGACGACGGCGAAATCCTTGATCGATAGGTGTCTGAGCATGGGTCTGGGGGTATCTGAGCCGCGCAACGCTAGCACGCGCACGCGGGCGGTCCAATGGCTTGCCAAGGTGATCCGGCGCCATTATCTAGTCTCCGTGTCTCACAGGTTGATTCCATGCACGGTTCCGCCGACCAACTCGCCCCGCGCGCGCGCCATCTGCTGCGCACGCTGATCGCGCGCCACATCCAGGATGGTGAGCCCGTGGGCTCGCAGACGCTGGCGCGCGTGGCCGGGCTGGAAGTCAGCCCGGCCACCATCCGCAACATCCTCGGCGACCTGGAGGACCTGGGCCTGCTGGCGTCGCCGCATACCTCCGCCGGGCGGATCCCGACCGCGCATGGCTACCGGGTGTTTGTCGACAGCCTGCTGCAGATGCAGCCGCCGGGCGAGGGCGAGCTGGCCCGCTTGCGCCAGGAACTGGCCGGTGGCGGCAGCACCCAGGCCCTGCTCGGCAGTGCCTCCGAGCTGCTGTCGGCGATGAGCCACTTCGTCGGCGTGGTCAGCGCGCCGCGGCGCGAGCAGTTCGCCTTCCGCCAGATCGATTTCGTGGCGCTGGACGGCCGCCGGGTGCTGGCGATCCTGGTGTTCGCCGACAACGAGGTCCAGAACCGGGTGATCGAAACCCGCCAGGACTTCGCGCCGGGCCAGCTGGAGCAGGTCGCCAATTACCTCAACGCCCATTTCGCCGGGCTGCCGCTGGCGGAGATCCGGGCGCGCCTGCTGCTGGAGCTGCGCGATGCCCGCTCCGAGCTGGAGCAGCTGCTGGCGCACAGCATCGAACTGGCCGAGCAGGCCCTGCAGCCCGCGGCCGACGACATGCTGGTGGCGGGCCAGACGCGCCTGATGGGGGTCCAGGACCTGTCCGACCTGGAGCGCCTGCGTGAACTGTTCGAGCTGTTTTCCAGCAAGCGCGAGATCCTGCAGCTGCTGGAGCGGACCATCCAGGCCCCGGGCGTGCGCATCTTCATCGGCGAAGAGACCGGGATGATGCCGCTGCAGGGCGTTTCGCTGGTGACCGCCCCGTATGCGGCCAACGGGCAGGTGCTGGGCGTGCTGGGGGTGATCGGGCCGAAGCGGATGGCCTACGACCGCATGATCCCGCTGGTACAGGCCACCGCCGACGTGCTGGGGGCGGCCTTTTCACCGACCGGACGCGGATCCGGTGCCGCGGACGCTTGAAACGCAGCATCCCGCCCACACTAGGGTGGGTGGAGGCGGGGAGTGACCGCCAGGGACCCAGACATGAACCACGAACATCCAGATTTCGAATCCCAGCAGAGCGCCGCCGACGCGGCCGCCGCAGCAGGCGTCAATGACGAAGTGGAGCGCCTGCGCGCGGAAGTCGAGCAGGTCAGGGCCGATGCGCTGCGTGAGCGCGCCGACCTGGAGAACCAGCGCAAGCGCGTGGCCCGCGACATCGAGCAGGCCCGCAAGTTCGCCAACGAGAAGCTGCTGGGCGAACTGCTGCCCGTGTTCGACAGCCTGGATGCCGGCCTGAAGGCCGCCGGCGACGACCCGCACCCGCTGCGCGAGGGCCTGGAGCTGACCTACAAGCAGCTGCTGAAGGTCGCCGCCGACAACGGCCTGGTCCTGATTGACCCGACCGGCCAGCCGTTCAACCCGGAGCACCACCAGGCGATCAGCCAGGTGCCGGCCCCTGACGCCGCCCCGGGCAGCGTGGTGACCGTGTTCCAGAAGGGCTATCTGCTCAACGAGCGCCTGCTGCGGCCGGCGCTGGTGGTGGTGGCCGCCGACTGAGCGGTCGATCCGGGAGCGGCCGCCGGGCATGGCCCGGCGCTACCCCCGGATCGTCATCGCCGGGCAATGCCCGGCGAACCTTGAACGGCTGAACACAGCGTTCGGGAGATGGCTTGAATGTTCCACGAGCCTCCCCCACATCCCATTCATCCACCGGCCGAGCGGCCGGACTGACATCCACACAGCATTTCTCAGGAGTCTCCCCCATGGGCAAGATCATTGGTATCGACCTCGGCACCACCAACTCGTGCGTGGCGATCATGGACGGCGGCAAGGCCCGCGTCATCGAGAATTCGGAAGGCGATCGCACCACCCCGTCGATCGTCGCCTACACCAAGGACGGCGAAGTCCTGGTCGGTGCCTCGGCCAAGCGCCAGGCGGTGACCAACCCGAAGAACACCTTCTACGCGGTGAAGCGCCTGATCGGCCGCAAGTTCACCGACGCCGAGGTGCAGAAGGACATCGCCCACGTCCCGTACAGCATCCTCGCCCATGACAATGGTGATGCGTGGGTGGCCACCAGCGATGCCAAGAAGATGGCGCCGCAGGAAATCTCGGCCAAGGTACTGGAGAAGATGAAGAAGACCGCCGAGGACTTCCTCGGTGAGAAGGTCACCGAAGCGGTCATCACCGTGCCGGCCTACTTCAACGACAGCCAGCGCCAGGCCACCAAGGATGCTGGCCGCATCGCGGGCCTGGACGTCAAGCGCATCATCAACGAGCCGACCGCGGCCGCGCTGGCCTATGGCCTGGACAAGGGCGACAACAAGGATCGCAAGATCGTTGTGTACGACCTGGGCGGCGGTACCTTCGACGTCTCGGTGATCGAGATCGCCAACGTCGACGGCGAGAAGCAGTTCGAAGTGCTGGCCACCAACGGCGACACCTTCCTGGGCGGCGAAGACTTCGACAACCGCGTCATCGAGTACCTGGTGGAAGAGTTCAACAAGGACCAGGGCATCGACCTGCGCAAGGATCCGCTGGCTCTGCAGCGCCTGAAGGACGCTGCCGAGCGTGCCAAGATCGAGCTGTCCAGCGCCCAGCAGACCGAAGTGAACCTGCCGTACGTCACCGCTGACGCGTCGGGTCCGAAGCACCTGAACATCAAGCTGACCCGCGCCAAGCTGGAAGCGCTGGTGGAAGACCTGATCAAGAAGTCGATCGAGCCGTGCCGCGTCGCCCTGAACGATGCCGGCCTGCGTTCGAGCGACATCAGCGAAGTGATCCTGGTCGGCGGCCAGACCCGCATGCCGAAGGTGCAGCAGGCGGTGACCGAGTTCTTCGGCAAGGAGCCGCGCAAGGACGTCAACCCGGACGAAGCCGTGGCACTGGGTGCGGCGATCCAGGGTGGCGTGCTGGGCGGCGACGTCAAGGACGTGCTGCTGCTGGACGTGACCCCGCTGTCGCTGGGCATCGAAACCATGGGCGGCGTGTTCACCAAGATCATCGAGAAGAACACCACCATCCCGACCAAGGCCTCGCAGGTGTTCTCCACCGCCGAGGACAACCAGTCGGCCGTGACCGTGCACGTGCTGCAGGGTGAGCGCGAACAGGCCCGCTTCAACAAGTCGCTGGCCAAGTTCGACCTGTCCGGCATCGAGCCGGCGCCGCGTGGCCTGCCGCAGGTGGAAGTGTCCTTCGACATCGACGCCAACGGCATCCTGCATGTGTCGGCCAAGGACAAGAAGACCAACAAGGAACAGAAGGTCGAGATCAAGGCCGGCTCGGGCCTGTCCGAGGAAGAGATCGCCCGCATGGTCGCCGACGCGGAAGCCAACCGCGAAGAAGACAAGAAGTTCCAGGAACTGGTGCAGGCCCGCAACCAGGCCGATGCCCTGATCCACGGCACCCGCAGCGCCATCACCGAGCACGGCAGCAAGGTCGGCGGCGATGTCATCGGCAAGGTGGAAGCGGCTCTGGCCGATCTTGAAACCGCGATGAAGGGCGACGACAAGGCACAGATCGAAGCCAAGTCGAAGGTGCTGGAGGAAGCCGGCCAGTCGCTGTTCGCCGCAGCGTCGGCAGAGCAGGGCGGTGCCCCGGGCGCCGATGCCGGCAATGCGGGCAAGGGCAACGACGACGTGGTGGACGCCGAGTTCACCGAAGTCAAGGACGACAAGAAGTCCTGATCCGGACCGACGCGGGACGCTGCCTGGCAGCGTCCCGTTGTCGCATCAGGGTCCTGACCGCCTCCGGCGCGTCGGGGCGCCCGACGCAAGAGCGGACCTGGTTCCGCTCTTCCGCTTTGACGAATCCCGACATTCCGGAAGCCGATTCACGATATGAGCAAGCGCGATTACTACGAAGTGCTGGGCGTGGCCCGCACCGCCAACGAAGAAGAGCTGAAGAAGGCTTACCGCCGCTGCGCGATGAAGTTCCATCCGGACCGAAATCCGGGTGATGCGGCCGCCGAAGCCTCCTTCAAGGAGTGCAAGGAAGCCTACGAGGTGCTGTCCGACGGCAACAAGCGCCGGATGTATGACAGCCACGGTCATGCCGCGTTCGAGCACGGCATGGGCGGGGGCGGTCCGGGTGGTCCGGACATGAACGATATCTTCGGCGACATCTTCGGCAACATCTTCGGTGGTGCCGGCGGCGGTCCGCGCCAGGCACGCCGCGGTGCCGACATCGGTTACGTGATGGAGCTGGACCTGGAAGAAGCGGTGCGTGGCGTCGAGCGCCGCATCGAGATCCCGACCCTGGCCGAATGCGGCGATTGCGATGGCAGCGGCTCGGAAGACGGCAAGGTGGAGACCTGCAACGTCTGCCACGGCCGCGGCCAGGTGCGCATCCAGCGCGGCATCTTCGCCATGCAGCAGGCCTGCCACAACTGCGGCGGCCGCGGCCAGATCATTGCCAAGCCCTGCAAGACCTGCCACGGCAATGGCCGTGTCGAGGAAGACAAGGTGCTGTCGGTGAAGGTGCCGGCGGGCGTCGACACCGGCGATCGCATCCGCCTGGCTGGCGAGGGCGAAGCGGGGCCGGCCGGCACGCCGCCGGGCGACCTGTACGTGGAAGTGCGCGTGCGCGAGCACCCCATCTTCCAGCGCGATGGCGACGATCTGCATTGTGAAGTGCCGATCCGCATCTCGCAGGCGGCGCTCGGCGATACCGTGCGCGTGGCGACGCTGGGTGGCGAAGCGGAGATCCGCATTCCGGCAGAGACCCAGACCGGCAAACTGTTCCGCCTGCGCGGCAAGGGCGTGCGTTCGGTGCGCAGCCGCAGCGAGGGCGATCTGTATTGCCGCGTGGTGGTCGAGACGCCGGTCAACCTGACCAACGACCAGCGCAGGCTGCTGGAGCAGTTCGAGGCCACCTTCGTCGGTGAGGAAGCGCGCAAGCACTCGCCGAAGTCCGCCACCTTCATGGACGGCGTGAAGGGCTTCTGGGACCGGATGACGTCCTGAATTTTCAACGCAAGCGTTGAACGGTAGCGCCGGGCCATGCCCGGCGTTGTCGTGTATGGGAATGCATTGCGCGCCGCCGGGCATCGGTCCGTGACCTTATGAATCCGGTAGCGCCGGGCCATGCCCGGCGTTTCTGTGCATAGGGTCAGCGGAAGAACGCCGCCGGGGTCTGCCCCAGCTGGCGCTTGAACATGCTGGTGAACGCGCTGGGGCTGTCGTAGCCCATCGCCAGTGCGACATCGATGACCTTCTCGCCGGTCGCCAGCCGTTCCATTGCCGCCAGCAGCCGCGCCTGCTGCCGCCACTGGCCGAAGGTCATGCCCAGTTCGTTGGCGAAGTGGCGCTGGATGGTTTTCACATCCACTTCCAGTGACTGCGCCCAGTCCTGCAGCGTCGCATCGTCGCCGGGATGCTTCTGCAGGTGCTGGCAGATCCGCTGCAGGCGCGGATCGGTAGGCGCGGGCAGGTGCAGCGGCAATACGTCCATGCGATGCAGCTCGTCCAGCAGAAGGCGCACCACGCGGCCATCGCGGCTGTCTTCGATGTGCTCGCCCTTGATCAGGGTGGCTGCCTGCAGCAGTTCGCGCAGCAGCGGTGCCACCTGTACCGCGAACGGTTCGGCCGGCAGTTGCGGGGCGAATGACGGGTCGATGTACAGGCTGCGCATGTGCACGGCGGCAATGCAGTCCACCGCATGCACCATGCCGGCCGGCATCCAGATCGCACGGGTGGAGGGCACGACCCAGCGACCGACTTCCGAGCGCACCACCATCAGCCCGGAGATGGCATAGACCAGCTGGTGGCGCTGGTGCTTGTGGCCTGCGATATGGGTGCCGGCCGGGTACTGGGTAACCCGGTAGGTGACCGGGCGATGCAGCGGCACATCGCGCCACGGCGCAGCCGGATCGACGTCACCGCCAATGTCCTTTTTGCGATAGGCCATGACCCGAACGCGGCAGAAGGGAGGGGAAGGCAACCGTAGCATGCGGAACCGCCCTCAAATCTGACTGCGTCCATGTCGACTCTGGCTTCCCCTGCAACGACCTCCCGCCCGGTGGCGCCCGGCGTACTGGCCGCCATCTCCACCTCGCATGTCGTCAACGACATGATGCAGTCGTTGATCCTGGCGATCTATCCAGTCATCAAGGGCGGCTTCAATCTCAGCTTCACCCAGATCGGACTGATCACGCTGACCTACCAGCTCACCGCGTCGATCTTCCAACCGCTGGTGGGGATGCAGACCGACCGCCATCCAGCGCCGTACTCGTTGCCGATCGGCATGGCCTCGACGCTGTGCGGGATGCTGCTGCTCGGCTTCGCGCCGAACTATGCGATGGTCCTGATGGCCGCCGCGCTGGTCGGCATCGGATCGGCGATCTTCCACCCGGAAGCGTCGCGCATCGCACGGCTGGCGTCCGGCGGGCGCCATGGCTTCGCACAGTCGGTGTTCCAGGTCGGCGGCAACTTCGGTACCGCGCTGGGGCCGCTGATTGCCGCCGCCGTGATCGTGCCGTACGGCCAGCATGCGGCCTCATGGTTTGCCGGTGCTGCGCTGGTCGGCATCGCCCTGCTGACCTATGTGAGCCGCTGGTATGCGCTGCACCTGGGCGCACCCCGCCCGGCCGGCGTGGCGGCGGTGGCGTCGCGGCATCCTCCGCGCACCGTGGCCAAGGTGCTGGCGATCCTGCTGGTGCTGATCTTCAGCAAGTACTTCTACATGGCCAGCATCGGCAGCTACTTCACCTTCTACCTGATCCACCATTTCGGCATTCCGGTGGCGCAGGCGCAGCTGCACCTGTTCGCGTTCCTGGTGGCTTCGGCGGCGGGTGGCTTCCTGGGCGGTCCCCTGGGCGATCGCATCGGCCGCAAGCCGATCATCTGGACCTCGATCCTGGGTGTGGCGCCGTTCGCACTGGCGTTGCCGCATGCGGATCTGCTGTGGACCACGGTGCTGGCGGTGCTGATCGGTTTCGTGTTGTCGTCTGCCTTCTCTGCCATCGTGGTCTATGCGCAGGAGATGATGCCGCACCGGATCGGCATGGTGTCGGGCCTGTTCTTCGGTTTTGCGTTCGGCATGGGCGGCCTGGGCGCGGCGGTGCTGGGCCTGCTGGCGGACAGGACCAGCATCGAATACGTCTATCACCTGACGGCGTTCCTGCCGCTGCTCGGCATCGTGGCGGCATGGCTGCCGCCGTCGCGGCCTGCTGCTCACTGAGGGAGGGTGGGTTTGCAGGGCTTGCAGCCCTGCACCTGCAGAGGCAACGGCAACAACCGAAGCGCGCTATCCGTGGATTGGCGGGGTGGGTCCGGTTGGCGGGGGACGCTGCAAGTACGTCCATGTAAGCTCGGTCGCCGCATCCATGCGGCTCACGCCCCCGCAACCGGACCCACCCCGCCTTCGGTGGTTTTCCGCGATCTGTCGGAACAGCACTCTGCTCTGGTAGGTGTCGACCTTGGTCGACACGGTAGATCCACGCCATGCGTGGATGAATTCATTCGATATCTGACAGATGTGTCGACCAAGGTCGACACCTACCAACAGCCGCGTGAACCTGTCGAAGGTGGGGCGGTGTGGGTGGTCAGGACCGTTGGCGCCATGGATGGCGCCATCGAGCCCCCATGGATGGGTTTACGGCGTGTCCTGACCACCCACACCGCCCCGCCACCCCACGGAATGCCGCTTTGGCTTCGGCCGTTGCCGTTGCATTGAGCAGGTGCAGGGCTGCAAGCCCTGCCGAAAACCCCCTTGGGCGTAGAATGCGGATATGAGCGAATCCCTTGATACCCATCTGGTCCACGGTCGCCGCCAGCGGCCGGATGGGCCGTCGCCGGTCGATGTCATTTCGGTCCAGTCGCAGCTTGTCTACGGCCATGCCGGCAACAGTGCCGCCATGCCGCCGATGCGCGCGCTCGGTGTGCGCGTGGCCGACATCCCGACCACGCTGCTGAGCAACGCGCCGTTCTACGAGACCACCCGCGGCCGCGTACTGCCCAGTGACTGGTTCGCCGATCTGCTGCTGGGCACCCACGAGCGTGGCTTGCCGCAGCGGGCCAGGATGCTGGTCTCCGGCTACTTCGGCAGCACCGCCAATGGTGCGGCGTTCGCCGACTGGCTCGATCAGGTCCTGCCCGCGTGCCCGCAGCTGCGCTACTGCCTGGATCCGGTGATCGGCGATACCCATACCGGCCCCTATGTGGAGCCGGGTCTGGAGGCGATCTTCGCCGAACGACTGCTGCCGCATGCGTGGCTGGTCACCCCGAATGCATTCGAGCTGGCCCGTCTGACCGGCATGCCGGCACTGGCCGAGGCCGACGCCATCGCCGCCGCGCGTACGCTGCTGGCGCGTGGTCCGCACTGGGTGATCGCGCACAGCGTGGGTGGCACGCCGGGCGAGCTGGTGACGCTGGCGGTGGGACGCGACGAGACCTGGCGCTGGACCTCGCCGCTGCTGCCGGTGGACGTGGCGGGGACCGGCGACGTACTGATGTCGCTGGTGGTGTCGTTCCTGCTGCGGGGAGAGTCGATGCAGCAGGCGATCTCGCGTGCCATCGCGGGTACCCATGCCGCCCTGGAGGCCACGCTGGCCAATGGTTTCGAGGAGTTCGACGTGATTGCCGCGGCGCCCGCCGCACTGGCCGAAGGCACGCGCTTCCGCGCTGAACGCGTGGCATGACGGCAGTGCAGCACTTTGCGCCGCGCACGATCGGCATCGTCGGCAGTGCCGGCGCCTACGGGCGCTGGCTGGGCCGCTTCTTCGAGCAGCAGATGCGACTGCAGGTGATCGGCCACGATCCGGCCGATGCTGCTTCGCATACACCGGAGCAGTTGCTGGCCGAGGCCGATGTACTGGTGTTCTCCGCACCGATCCGGCATACGCCGGAACTGATCGCCGAATACGTGCGCCGCTCGGCGGGTCGTGAACGCGGGCGCCTGTGGCTCGATGTCACCTCGGTCAAGGACGCGCCGGTACAGGCGATGCTTGACTCACAGGCCGAAGTGGTCGGCCTGCACCCGATGACCGCGCCGCCGAAGGCCCCCACGTTGAAGGGCAGGGTGATGGTGGTCTGCGAAGCGCGACTGCAGCACTGTCGGCCCTGGCTGGATGCGCTGTGCGTGGCGCTGCAGGCCGAGTGCGTGCGCGCCACGCCACAGCACCATGACCAGATGATGGCGCTGGTGCAGGCGATGGTGCATGCCACGCATCTGGCCCAGGCCGGCGTGCTGCGGGAATATCAGCCGCAACTGGGGACACTGGAAGCGATGCTTCCCTATCGCTCGGCGTCGTTCGAACTGGATACCGCGATCATCTCGCGCATCCTCTCGCTGAATCCGGCGATCTATGAGGACATCCAGTTCGGCAATCCGCATGTCGCGCCGATGCTGGAACGCCTGGTCGGCCAGCTGCGCATGCTGCAGGCCCAGGTGGACCAAGGCGACGACATGGCGCGCGGTGCGTTCCGCGAGCAGATGCTGGCGGCGAACCAGGCCGCCTTCGGCGCGCCTGCACTGGCCTCGGGAAACTATACCTTCGAGCGGGTGGGCTACCTGCTGGCCGATCTGACCGAGCGCAACGCCGTGTCGGTCCACCTGCCGGAAGATCGCCCGGGCTCACTGCGTGAACTGCTGAACATCTTCGAGCAGCACGGCATCAGCCTGGCTTCCATCCATTCCTCGCGCACGCCGGGCGGGGAAGTGCATTTCCGCATCGGCTTCGTCGCCGGCAGTGATCCACGTGCCCTGGCCGACGCAGCGGCCGCCGTGGATGCCAGCGGAATCGGACGGGTACTGGCGTAGTGCATTCATCCACAGGGGATGTGGATGAATTCTGCGCAAACATGTGGATAACACTGCTCATCCCTTGCCAGCACAAGCTGTCAAGATCTGTGGCGAAAAACTGACCAGGGTGCTGCCGGTGGGGCCGGGCTACGCCCGGCGGCCCTGCGATGACCCAGGCGACGCTAGATGGTCAGCCGCAGTTCGCCGCCGCTGGTGCTGAACTCGCGGCCATTGCGCACCAGATGACGCCCGTCGTCGAGCTCGTAGCGCGGGGTGGCTTCGGAATGATGTCCGCTGCCATTGGCCTCGGGCTTGAACTCGATGATGATATGGCTCTCGCCATTGCTGTCGACTGCGGGAAACTGACGGAACGACATCGTCCACCTCCTTCAGCGGATGCTGCTTCTGCGCGGCCAGCTTGGCGCCAGAGGTGTTAGCCGACCGTCATCAATCGATGAACTGCAGCCGCGCCAGCTCCGCGTACAGACCCCCTTCAGCCAGCAACTGTGCGTGCGTGCCTTCGGCGACGATGCGCCCCTGGTCCATGACCACGATGCGGTCTGCCTTGAGCACGGTTGCCAGACGGTGTGCGATGACCAGCGTGGTGCGGCCCGCCATCAGGCGCTCCAGCGCCTGCTGCACACCGTACTCGCTCTGCGCGTCGAGCGCGCTGGTGGCTTCGTCCAGCAGCAGGATCGGCGCATCCTTCAGCAGCGCGCGGGCGATCGCCACGCGCTGCTGCTGCCCGCCGGACAGGCGCGCGCCGCGCTCGCCCAGCTCACTGTCATAGCCCTGCGGCAACGCACGCAGGAAGCCATCGGCCTCAGCGGCACGAGCCGCTTCCTCGACTTCGGCATCGCTGGCCTGCAGGCGGCCGTAGCGGATGTTGTCGCGGGCGCTGGCGGCGAACAGCGTCGGTTGCTGCGGCACCAGGGCCAGCTGGGCGCGCAGGTCGGCGGGATCGACCTCGCGCACATCGATGCCGTCCACGCAGATGCGGCCGTTGGCCGGGTCATGGAAGCGCAGCAGCATCGACAGCACCGTGCTCTTGCCGGCACCCGAGGGACCGACCAGGGCCACGGTCTCGCCGGGGCGCACATGCAGGCTGAAGTGGTCGAGCGCGGCCTGGTCCGGTCGCTGCGGGTAGTGGAACACCACGTCATCGAACTGGATCTCGCCTTGCAGCGGCTGCGGCAGCGCGCGTGGATGCGCGGGCGCGCGGATCTCGACATCCTCCTGCAGCAGTTCGCCGATCCGGCCCATGCCGCCGGCAGCGCGCTGGAGCTCGTTCCAGACTTCGGCCAGAGCGCCCACCGAGCCACCGCCGATCAGCGCATACAGCACAAACTGGCCCAGGGTGCCGGCACTGAGGCGGCCCTCGATGACATCGTGGGCGCCCAGCCACAGCACGCCGACAATGGCACCGAAGATCAGCAGGATAGCACTGGCGGTGACCAGCGACTGTGCGCCGATGCGCCGGCGTGCGGCACGGATCGCATCGCCCAGCGCCAGGTCGAAGCGGCCGCGCTCGTAAGGCTCGCGCGCATGTGCCTGCACCGTGCGGACGGCACCGAGGGTCTCGCTGGCCAGGCTGTTGGCGTCGGCGATGCGGTCCTGGCTGCTGCGCGCGACGGTGCGCAGCTTGCGTGCGCCGATGATGATGGGCAGCACCGCCAGCGGGATGCCGAGCAGCGACCACGCCGCCAGGCGCGGACTGGTCACGAACAGCATGGCCAGGCTGCCGACCACCGTCACGCTGCTGCGCAATGCGACTGACATGGTCGAGCCCACCACGCTGCGCAGCAGCTCGCTGTCGGCGGTCAGGCGCGAGACCAGTTCGCCGCTGCGGCTGCGGTCATGGAAACCGGCACCCAACTGGATCAGGTGCCCGTACAGACGGCTGCGCAGGTCGGCAACTACCTTCTCGCCGAGCAGCGACACGAAGTAGAAGCGTGCGGAGGTGGCGATCGCCAGCACTACCGCCACCAGCATCAGCAGGGCAAACGCCCGGTTGATCTGGCCGCCGCTGCTGAAGCCGTGGTCGATCATCTGCTTGACGGCCGGAGGCAGGCTGAGGGTGGCGGCCGAGGAGACGGCCAGCGCCAGCAGCCACGCGGCGAACAGGCCACTGTGCCGGCGCACGAACGGCCACAGCGTTCGCAGGCTGCCGAGGCGGCGCAATGGCGGGGTCGCGGCGGCCGCGTCGTCCTTGTCAGTCATCCTGGTCGTCATCTCGGATACGGATACGGTCACGGGTGGCGTCTCGCAGGCGGATTTTCAATGCGTCGGCCTGGTCGGCGGGTAATTCGATCCGCAGGCGCACGCCTTCAGCGTCGAACTGTTCATCCTGCTTCTCGGCGGAGAATGCGGGCAGGGCCGCATGCAGGGTACCCAGGTCCTCGAAGCCGGCCAGCAGCTGCAGCCGTGCCATCGCCACCAGCGGCAGCCGCGGTGCCGTGCGCAGACACTCGGCGGCGGTACCGCCGTAGGCGCGGACCAGACCGCCGGCGCCGAGCTTGATACCCCCGTACCAGCGGATCACCACCACCATGACCCGGTCGAAGCCCTGGCCATCGATGGCGGCCAGGATCGGCCGGCCGGCAGTTCCCGCCGGCTCGCCATCATCGCTGGAACGATACTCCTGTCCATGCCGGTAGGCCCAGCAGTTGTGCGTGGCGTCGGCCACCATCACCCGCTGCAGGAACGACATCGCCGCCGCCGCGCCATCGATGGGCGCGGCATGGGCGATGAAGCGGCTGTGCTTGACTTCCAGCGTGTGGCTGACGGGCTGGGCGAGGGTATCGGGCATTCCCTTCATTCTACGGGGTTGCCGCCCCCATGCTTCAGTCGTCCAGCAGAGGACGCAGGTCGCGTGGCAGCCGCGACTCCGGATACTGCTGCACGTAGCGCTCGAGGCTGGCACGGGCGATGTCGCGCTGGCCTTCGTCGCGACGTTCGCGGATCTTCTGCAGCCACTGCCGGCGGGGCAGCTGGGCGTCGGCGGCCACTTCGGCCTGCACGGCCGTAGCGCTGAGCGCGGCATCGCTGCCGCGACGCATCACGCCCGGTGCGCTGCGGAGCGGTACGGCCCGCTTGAGCGTCGTGGTGTCACCGCGCTGTCCCGCGCTGGCCGGGGCGGCCTCCATCGCGCCGGACAGGGGGACAACGGCGTCGCGCGCTTCCAGCGACGGCGGCGCAGGCGCCGCAGCGGGCAGCGGTGCCGAATAGGCCACAGCGGCCGGAGGTTCCGCAGCCGGCGGCGGAGCTGCGGTGTCGGCGGCGGCGCGCTCGGTGGCCTGAGCCGCCGCCTTCGCTCGTGCCGCCACCGTCGGTGCCGGTGTTTGCGGTGCAGAGGATCGGGCCGGCGCGGCGGGCCTGGGTGCCGCGACCGGCGCCGGTGGTGCCGGCGGCGCACTTGCGATGGCCGGCTCGGCAGGGGAAGGCCGGGTGGGGTCCTCGGCAGGCTGCGCGGCCACTTCGGCAGCGACCTCGCCGGCGACGCGCGGCGCAGTGATCTGTGCATCGTGCGCCGGGACCGCGGGCGGTTCCGGGCGCAGCTGCCAGGCGATGCCGATGGCGAATACCATCGATGCAGCAACGCCGAACACCGCAGGCCAGTGCCGGCGCGGCCGCCGTGCACGCACGCTGCCCGCGTCGGCCGCGTCGGCCGCGTCGGCCGGTGGCGCCTGCACCGCCGCACGGGCGGCCGCCAGGATCGTGGCATCCAGCGCCGCCGGAGGCGCCTGTTCGACACGACGGCCGAGCAGGCGCGCCAGCTCGCGCTCTTCAGGCGTCAGGGGTTCGTCTCGGTTCATGCGTTCAGTCCCGCACGCAGCTTGTCCATCGCATAGCGCAGCCGCGATTTCACGGTTTCCCGGCCTACGCCGGTGATCTGGCCGATCTCCTCCAGGCTCAGTTCCTGATCCAGCCGCAGCTGCAGCACTTCGCGCTGCTCCAGCGGCAGTTCTTCCATCGCGCGCTGGATGCGGCGACGTTGCTCGAATTCTGAAAGCTCTGCTTCCGGGGTCTGCCCGTCTTCCAGCGCGGCCAGACGCAGCTCGGCATCGGCCGGCGCCGCCGGGCGGTGGCGTGCGGCGCGCCAGTGATCGTTGAGCCGGTTGTGCGCGATGCGGAACAGCCAGGTGCTGAAGGCGGCATCCGGCTGCCAGCCGGACCGTGCGCTGATGACCCGTTGCCAGACGTCCTGGAAGATCTCCTCGGCCAGGGCGGTATCGCGCAGCTGGCGCAGCAGGAAGCCGAACAGGCGCTTGCGATGGCGCGCATACAGGCTCTCGAACGCGTGCAGGTCGCCGCCGGCCCAGGCGAGCATCAAGGCTTCATCGGTTGGCAGGGCGCTGGCTTCCACGCGGTACAGGTTAAGGCCTGCCGACGATGGCGCATAGCGGGGTGCGGGGGCGGACAGGGCGAGGTTCATGGCTCGGAACGGGGTGCGGACGCCAGGAATAACGAACGGGCGCACGATTCGGGGTTGCCGGGCTTCCATTGCCCCCCCGGTGGCGCGCTATGCTCGGCGGCTCAGGGGAGGCGACGCACAGACGGCGCCAAGAGATTGTCATTTGTCCACGCACGCTGAACCTGCGCAAACGCCATCACACGAGGCCGTGCTGAGTACGGAACTCGTGCGCGCGCTGCATGCGCTGCTGCCGGAATCGGCGGTGGTCCGGGTCGGCTGGGACGATCCCCAGCTGGGGCGCGGTGACGCCATCTGGCCGATACCCCCGGTCGCGGCCGACAGCGGGGCACCGGCTGCCGGCGATGGCCGCCACGGTTGGGATCATGATGGTGCCCGCCTGTACCTGGTGGTGGAAGGCGCGGCGCCTTCGTCCGCATGGTGGGGTCTGGCGCGGCAGGCCATGGAACTGGCCCTGCAGCGGGGCCGCCAGGCGGGACAGATCAAGGCGCTGGAAGAGGCCGAGCGGCTGCAGCAGGCGCTGTTCCAGATTGCCGATCTTGCCGGCGCCGACCTGGAGATGGGGCAGATGCTGCGCCGCGTGCACGACGTGCTGGGCACGCTGATGTACGCGGAAAACTGTTACATCGTCGAATACGATGACCTGCATGACCAGATCAGGTTCCTGTACTTCGCCGACCAGGTGGATGATTTCGTCGCCGATCCGGCGCAGAGCTTCGACGCCAGTGGAATGCCGCGCAGCCTGACGGTGGCGTTGCTGCACCATGGCAGGCCCCTGAGCGGACCTTCGCGGGAACTGTTGGCCCGCGAGGTCGGGCAGGAGCATGACCCGCTTCGCGGCCCCGAAAGCCTGGACTGGCTGGGTGTGCCGATGCTGCGCGATGGCCGGGTGTGCGGTGCCATCGTGGTGCAGAGCTACGAGCAGGCAGACCGCTATGGCGAGGCCGAGCGTGCACTGCTGGGTTTCGTTGCCCAGCACGTACAGACCGCGATGGACCGGCGCCAGGCCCAGGTGCGGCTCGAGCAGCAGGTGGAACTGCGCACGCAGGAGCTGCAGCGCGCCAACCACAGCCTGCAGGACGAAGTGGCCGAGCGTCGTCGTGCCGAGCAGCTGCAGATCGCGCTGTACGACATTGCAGAGATGGCGATGTCCGCCGAGAGCCTGGAGCAGTTCTACGGCCAGGTGCATGGCGTGGTCGGCCGACTGCTCGACGCGCGCAATTTCTACATCGCGCTGGTCAACGAGGCGGGTGATGGACTGGATTTCGTCTACTCGGTGGATGAACGCCACGCCAGCCGCGCCTCCCGTGCGTTCAGTCGTGGCCTGACCGAATACGTGGTGCGCAACCGCCAGCCGCTGTTGGCCTCCCGCGCGCAGATCGACTCGCTGCGCGCCAGTGGCGAGGTGCGCGAGTCCGGCGCGCGCTCGCTGTGCTGGCTGGGCGTGCCGCTGCTGCGGGATGACGAAGTGGTTGGCGCGATCGTGGTGCAGAGCTACAGCGAGCAGCGTGCCTTCAGCATCCACGACCAGCGCTTGCTGACCTTCGTCGCGCAGAACATCGGCACCGGACTGGCCCGCCAGCGCGACCAGCAGCGCCTGCGTTCGGCGCATGCCGAACTGGAGAAGCGCGTGGACGAACGCACGCGCGAACTGGCTGAGGTCAACGAAAAGCTGTTGGGCCAGATCGGCGAGCGCCTGCGTGCCGAGCAGCGGCTGACCCACCAGGCCATGCACGACGCGCTGACCGGGTTGCCCAACCGCCTGCACCTGCTGGACCGGCTGCAGGATGCGCTGGTACTGGCCAGGCAGGAGGACGGCCCGGTGTTCGCGGTGCTGTTCCTGGATCTGGACCGTTTCAAGCTGGTCAACGACAGCATCGGCCACGCCGCCGGCGATCACATGCTGGTGGAAGTGGCCAAGCGCATCGTGTCGATGGCGGGCCCCGACGACGTGGTGGCGCGCCTGGGCGGTGATGAGTTCGCGGTGCTGCTGCAGTGCCCGCTGGGCCTGGCGCAGGCCCTGGATTTCGGTCAACGCCTGCTGTTGGCATTGCAGGAGTCGATGTGGATCGCCGGGCGCGAGCTGTTCCCGTCCGGCAGCCTCGGCATCGCGCTGTGGAATCCGCGTTACCGGACCGGAGAAGAGCTGCTGCGCGATGCCGACGCCGCCATGTACCGGGCCAAGGCGCAGGGGCATGATCGCTGTGCGATCTTCGACGAGGACATGCGCGAGCAGGCCATGCGCAGCCTCGATCTGGAAGCCGATCTGCGGCGGGCGATCAACAACCGGGATTTCGTGCCGTTCTACCAGCCGATCGTGCGCCTGTCCGACGGGGAAGTGGTGGGCCACGAAGCGCTGCTGCGCTGGCAGCACGAACGGCGTGGCCTGCTGTTGCCGGGCGCGTTCCTGGAGCTGGGAGAGGAGAGCGGGTTGATCGAACAGGTCGACTGGCTGATCTACGAACAGGTCATCGCCGGCCTGGCCGCGGGCGGGCAGGGCTATGTGTCGGTGAACGTGTCGCCGCGGCATTTCCGTTCGGCCGGTTTCAGTGCGCGCCTGTTCGGCCTGCTCGACGCCTGCGGGGCCGATCCGCGCCGGTTGCGCCTGGAGATCACCGAGGTCGCGCTGCTGGATGACGGCCCGCACACGCTGCATATCCTGCAGGGACTGCGCGAGCGCGGCATCCAGGTGCAGCTGGACGACTTCGGCACCGGCTTCTCGGCGTTGTCGTACCTGCACCGCTTCCCGATCAGCACGCTGAAGATCGACCAGAGCTTCATTGCCGGCCTGCATGGACCGGAAGTGCAGAGCACCCGCGCGCTTGTACAGGGCGTGCTGTCGCTGGCGCGCACGCTGGGCATCGAAACCATCGGCGAAGGCATCGAAACCGAAGCCCAGCGGCAGACACTGCGCGAACTGGGCTGCGATTACGGCCAGGGCTACCTGCTGGGGCGACCGGCTCCCTGGGCCGACGTGGCGACCTGAGACGCCACGCGGCGGACAATCAACGCAGGGCGGCGCGGCGCTTCTCGTCGATCCACTTGGAGGCCTGTGCCGGCTGGTAGTTCTTCATCCACTCCAGCATCTGCTCGATGTCCGAGCCGTACCACAGGTCCTGGCGCTGGTCCGGGTGCAGGAAGCGCTCATCCACCATGCGATCGATCATGCCGATCAGCGGCGCGTAGAAGCCGTCCACGTCCAGGAATGCACAGGGCTTGTTGCCGATGCCCAGCTGGCGCCAGGTCAGCATCTCGAAGATCTCCTCCATGGTGCCGAAGCCGCCGGGCAGGGCGACGAAGCCGTCGGCCAGGTCGAACATGCGCGACTTGCGTTCGTGCATCGAGCCGACGATCTCCAGCTCGGTCAGGCCACGATGGGCCACTTCCCAGTCGGCCAGCTGGCGGGGAATCACGCCGGTGACCTCGCCGCCGGCCGCGAGCACGGCATTGGCCACGGTTCCCATCAGGCCGACGTTGCCGCCGCCATACACCAGGCGCAGGCCGTCGCGGGCGATGCGGTCGCCCAGTGCAATGGCGCGTTCGGTATAGGCCGGCTTGCTGCCAGCGTTGGAACCACAGTACACACAGATCGATTTCATGGATCTTCCTGTCTCTTGGCCGGAAACGAAAACGCCCCGTCGCCGACCGCAGGGCGGTCAGGGACGGGGTGTCCAAGGATTATGAGGCCTTGAGAGGCCTTCTGTAGAGCCGAGCCATGCTCGGCTGCTCTTCGTTCAGATCGCGGCAGTGCCCTAGCCGAGCATGGGCTATGCCGGTCGTCCTGACCGGCACCCTTCGGGCCGTCGCCAGCGACGTTGGCAGCGGCTCCTGCCGCTGCCTTCGGCTCTACAAAAAGCGGGGGCTTACGCCGCCGCAGCCTGCTCGCGTCGCGGGCCTTCACGCAGGGCGCGGCCGACCATGCCCACCAGCAGATCCAGCTCTTCGCTGTCCATGCCGAAGTGGGGCGTGAAGCGCAGCGAGTTTTCGCCGCCATGGATCACATTGATGCCATGCCGGCGCAGCCATTCTTCGGTGGAACCACTGCCGTAGCACTTGAACTGCGGCGCCAGCTCGCACGAGAACAGCAGGCCGGTACCCTGCACCTTGGTGATCAGCCCGCCAAGCTCGCCCTTGAGCTGTTCCAGCTTGCGCACGGCTTCGGCGCCGCGCTCGGCGATGTTGGCGCGCACCTGCGGGGTCAGCTGTGCCAGCGTCGCGCAGGCCACGTCCAGCGCACGCGGGTTGCTGGTCATGGTGTTGCCGTAGATGCCCTTGCGGTACAGCTGTGCGGCATGCTCGGTCACCGCCAGCACCGACAGCGGGTACTGGGCCGCGTTCAGGGCCTTCGAGTAGGTTTCCATGTCCGGCGGATCCAGGCCTTCGAAGCCCGGGTAGTCAACCACCGACAGCACGCCGTGCGCGCGCAGGCCGGCCTGGATCGAATCGAGCAGCAGCAGGCTGCCGTGCGCGCGGGTCAATTCGCGGGCCAGGGCATAGAACGACGGCGGCACCGAGCGGCCCGGATCGCCTTCGCCCATGACCGGCTCCAGGAACACCGCCTCGATGAACCACCTGTTGCGGGCGGCGTCCTCGAACACCGCGCGCAGGCCGGCTTCGTCGTACGGCGCCACGGTGATCACCGAATCCTCGCCACGGTAGCTGGCCAGATGCTGCATGTAGCTCTTGCGGCTGGAATCGGAGTACAGCGCCGGCCGGTCGGTGCGGCCATGGAAGCTGCCCTTGACCACCACGCGCTTGATCGCGGCGCCGGCGTGGCGCGCACCCGGGTCGGTCTGCAGCTTGGCGTTGACGTCGGCGATGCGTGCGGCCAGCCCGACCGCCTCCGAGCCGGAGTTCAGGCACATGAAACGGGCGAACGGGCAGCCGCCACGACGGTGGCCGATCTCGGCGCGAAGGGCGGTGATGAAGCGCTGCTGTGACAGGCTGGGGGTCATGATGTTGGCCATCACCTGCGGTCGGGCCATCGCCTCCAGCACCGTGTCGGGGGTATGACCGAAGCCGAGCATGCCGTAGCCGCCAGCGTCATACAGCACCGCCCCCTTGAGGGTGACCACCCACGGGCCGCGCGCGGCCAGCGCCACATAGGGCGTAACGGCGTCGTCGGCGTAGAAATTGACGAACCCGTCCTGCATGGCATCGATCTGCGCCTGTTCGTCCTGCGCCAGCAACGGCCCCAGTTCGCCCTGCACACGGGCGAACTCCGCGGCGGCGGCCTCGACCGCGGCCACCAGCTGCGGATGGCGGACGGACAGGGTGGTCAGGGTGGCGTCGTCCAGGCCGGTGGTGAGGCGGGTGCCGGGCTGGCTGCGCAGGGGGGCGAGGCGTTCGATGAAGCTCATTGCAGATCTCCTGAAACAATGGGGCGCACGGGCCATCAAAAAGCAAAACGCGCGTCATCACGCGCGCTGGGCGGCCTCGTGCAGCGGACTTCCATCTCGATGCTAGCACTTGTTTTTTTGCGCGATAACCCCGCAGAAACCTGTTGCATAGCAGCATTTTGCGCGACGTTCGCCGCGGACCACGCCGGCTCGCAGACGCTGGCCGTACAATGCGCGCCATTGTCGACCTGTTGCCGCCCACTGCCTTGAAGAAGTCCGATTTCCACTACGACCTGCCGGCTGAACTGATCGCGCAGGCGCCGCTGGCTGAACGTTCCGCCAGCCGCCTGCTGCTGGTGCCTCCGGCCCCTGCCGCCTTCACCGACCTGCAGGTGCGTGATCTGCCCTCGCTGCTGCAGCCGGGCGACCTGCTGGTATTCAACGATACGCGCGTGATCCCGGCGCGCCTGTTCGGTCAGAAGGCCAGCGGTGGGCGGGTCGAGATCCTGATCGAGCGCCTGCTCGGCGGCCAGCAGGCGCGTGCCCAGGTCGGCGCCAGCAAGTCGCCCAAGGCCGGCAGCCGCATCGCGCTCGATGCCGGTGGCGAAGGCGAAGTGCTGGGCCGCGACGGCGAGTTCTATGTGCTGCAGTTCCATGTGCCCGAGTCACTGGAGCAGTGGCTGCTGCACGCCGGACGCCTGCCGCTGCCCCCCTACATCCAGCGCGAGCCGGGCGTGGACGACCGCGAGCGCTACCAGACCGTGTTCGCGCGGGAGGTGGGAGCGGTGGCGGCACCGACCGCCGGCCTGCATTTCGATGAACCGCTGTTGGCCGCGCTGAAGGACAAGGGCGTGGAGTTCGGCCACGTCACCCTGCACGTGGGGGCAGGCACCTTCCAGCCGGTGCGAGCCGATGACCTGAAGGACCACGTGATGCACCGCGAGTGGCTGAACGTGGGCGCCGAGCTGGTGCAGCAGGTGCGTCGGACCCGCGCTGCGGGCGGGCGCGTGATCGGTGTCGGCACCACCGTGGTGCGCGCGCTGGAAAGTGCGATGCGTGACGGCGAGCTGTTGCCGTTCGCCGGCGAGACGCAGATCTTCATCACCCCGGGCTATCGGATCCGCAGCGTTGACGCGATGGTGACCAATTTCCATCTGCCGGAAAGCACCCTGTTGATGATGATTTCGGCCTTTGCCGGCAAGGAGCGGGTGTTCGAGGCCTATCAGCACGCGATCCAGCAGCGCTATCGCTTCTTCAGTTACGGCGACGCGATGCTGCTGTTCCCGCAGGCAGGGTAGGGCGCGCCGGGAGGGCAGGGACCCTTGCGGGTGCGCACCTTGGTGCGCACGCCTTCTTGGGAGACAATAGGCAACTATTTGCCTGAACGACCGCTCCATGTCCCGACTGCAGTTCCAGCTCAAGACCCGCGACGGCCGTGCCCGTCGCGGCCGCCTGACCTTCCCGCGCGGCACGGTGGAAACGCCGGCTTTCATGCCCGTGGGAACCTATGGCTCGGTCAAGGGCATCCTGCCGGACCAGGTGCGCGCGCTGGGTGCCGAGATCATCCTTGGCAACACCTTCCATCTGTACCTGCGTCCGGGCCTGGACATCATCGCCGACCACGGCGGACTGCATGGCTTCTGCCGCTGGGACGGCCCGATCCTGACCGATTCCGGCGGTTTCCAGGTGTTCTCGCTGGCCCACCGCCGCAAGATCACCGAACAGGGCGTGACCTTCGCTTCGCCGACCGACGGGGCCCGGGTGTTCCTCGGCCCGGAAGAGAGCATGAAGATCCAGAAGGTGCTCGATTCGGACGTGGTGATGATCTTCGACGAGTGCACCCCGTACCCGGCCACCGAGGACGTCGCCCGCCGGTCGATGGAGCTGAGCCTGCGCTGGGCCCAGCGCAGCCGCAACGCGCATGACGAGCTCGGCAACGATGCGGCCCTGTTCGGGATCGTCCAGGGTGGGGTGCATACCGACCTGCGCAGCCGCTCGGCCGAGGCCCTGCAGGCGATCGGCTTCGATGGCTATGCCATCGGTGGCCTGGCCGTGGGCGAGCCGGAGCATGAGCGCAACGCCATGCTCGACCACCTGGATCCGGAGCTGCCGGGCGACCGCCCGCGCTACCTGATGGGCGTGGGCCGGCCGGAAGACCTGGTCGAGGGTGTCGCACGCGGCGTGGACATGTTCGACTGCGTGATGCCGACCCGCAACGCGCGCAACGGGCATTACTTCACCTCGTTCGGTACCGTCCGCATCCGCAATTCGCAGTATGCGCGGGATATGGACCCGATCGAACCGGGCTGCGGCTGCGTGGCCTGTACCGGCGGCTACACCCGCTCGTACCTGCGCCACCTGGACCGCTGCAACGAGATGCTGGCGCCGATGCTGGGCACCCTGCACAACCTGTTCTACTACGAGAAGCTGATGGCCGACATCCGGGCGGCGATCGAGGCGGGAACCTTCCAGGCCTTCCGCGAGTCCTTCTATGCGGCACGCGGAGCGGTTCCGCCGCCGCTGTAACCCGGCGCCCCCCTGTCGAACGGCCCGGGGACGAACGTCCGGGGCCATGGCATACTTCAAGGCTGACCCAGATCCGCGGTCGACACCCCGCGCCCGTGAAAGGGCCGGAGCGCCGCCCAACCAAAGGACCAAAGATGAACCTGCTTGCCTTCCTGATTCCCGCCGCCCACGCCCAGGCCGCCGGTGGCCAACCGCAGGGCATGGGCCTGACCACGCTGCTGTTCCCGATCATCCTGATCGCCATCATGTACTTCCTGATGATCCGCCCGCAGATGAAGCGGCAGAAGGAGCACAAGGCCATGCTGGAGAAGATCAAGCGTGGCGATGAAGTGCTGACCAACGGTGGCATCGCCGGCGTGGTCACTGACATCGGCGACAACTTCGTCACCCTGGAAGTGGCCGAGAACGTGCGCATCCGCGTGCAGAAGGGCGCTGTCGGCAACGTGCTGCCGGCCGGTACCCTGAAGTCGGCCCAGTAAGCCACTCCCTTTCCGATGCACAACCGCGGCGCCGGGGATGGCGCCGCGCGGGACCCAAGCAATGCTCGAATTTCCACGCTGGAAGTACGTCGTCATCCTGATCGTACTTGCGCTCAGTACGCTGTATGCGCTGCCCAACATCTACCAGAAGGACGCGGCCGTCCAGATCACCGCCAACCGTGGCGGACAGGTCGACGACGCCCTCCGCGACCGCGTGGTGGCTGACCTGAAGAAGGCCGGCATCGCCAGCCTCGGCGCCGAGAAGGAAGGCGAGAGCCTGATCGTCCGCCTGCCGGACCTCAAGACCCAGGCCGCGGCAAGCGACCTGCTGCGCGACAGCGTGGGTGAGAACTACACGGTCGCGCTGAACCTGGCATCCACCGTTCCGGACTGGCTGGCCAATCTTGGCGGTCGCCCGATGACGCTCGGCCTGGACCTGCAGGGCGGCGTGCACTTCGTGCTGCAGGTGGACCAGAAGGCTGCGCTGGACAAGCGCCTGGATGCCTATACCGAAGACGTGCGCAGCACCCTGCGCGACGCACGCATTCCGTACCAGTCGGTCGAGCGTCGCGCCGACAACAGCATCGTGGCCAACCTGAGCCCGTCCGCCGGTGACGACGCCGCGCAGCGCGCCCGCACGGCCCTGCTCAAGGCGCAGCCGACCCTCGGTTATGACGTCAGCGGCAGCCGCATCACGGTGACCGTGCCGGAGGCCGAGATCTCGCAGATCGCCAACGGCGCCATCGAGCAGAACATCAATACCCTGCGCAACCGCGTGAACCAGCTGGGCGTGGCCGAGCCGATCATCCAGCGCCAGGGCGCCGACCGCGTCGTGGTGCAGCTGCCCGGCGTGCAGGACACGGCCGAAGCCAAGCGCATGATCGGTGCGACCGCCACCCTGGAATACCGTGCGGTGGTCGAGGGCAACGCCCAGGACGCCATCAACGCCGGCCGCATCCCGCCGGAAGCCAAGGTCTACCAGCAGCGTGACGGCCGCGGCCCGATCCTGCTGAACAAGCGCGTGATCGTCACCGGCGACCAGATGGTGGCTGCGCAGGCGGTGACCGACGCCAACAGCGGTGCCCCGGCGGTCAGCGTGACGCTGAACAACGTCGGTGGCCAGCGCATGTTCGACTTCACCAGCGCCAACGTGAACAAGCCGATGGCGGTGGTGTACACCGAACGCGTGCCGACCGTGACCGTGGTCGACGGCCAGGAAGTGCGCGGCTTCAAGGTCAACGAGGAAGTGATCTCGGTGGCCAACATCAACGGCGTATTCGGCAAGAACTTCCAGACCACCGGCCTGCAGAAGAAGGAAGCCGAAGATCTGGCCAAGCTGCTGAAGTCCGGCTCGCTGGCCGCGCCGATGGACTTCGTCGAAGAGCGCGTGGTCGGCCCGAGCCTGGGTGCCGAGAACGTCAAGAACGGCATGCGCGCCGTGGTCTTCGCCTTCCTGTTCACCCTGGTGTTCTTCAGCATCTACTACCGCATGTTCGGCATCATCACGTCGGTGGCGATGCTGTTCAACCTGCTGATCGTGGTGGCGGTGATGTCGTTGTTCGGCGCGACCATGACCCTGCCGGGCTTCGCCGGCCTGGCGCTGTCGGTCGGCCTGTCGGTCGACGCCAACGTGCTGATCAACGAGCGTATCCGTGAAGAGCTGCGGGCCGGTGTTCCGGGCAAGACCGCGATCGTGACCGGTTACGAGCGCGCGTCCGGCACCATCCTCGACGCCAACCTGACCGGCCTGATCGTCGGCGTGGCACTGTTCGCATTCGGTACCGGTCCGCTGAAGGGCTTCGCGCTGACCATGATCATCGGTATTTTCGCCTCCATGTTCACCGCGATCACCGTGTCGCGTGCGCTGGCGACGCTGATCTACGGCCGTCGCAAGAAGCTCCAGAACGTGGCCATCTGACGGGACGACACGCACATGAAACTGTTTCCGCTGCACATCCTCCCGAACGACACCAAGATCGATTTCATGCGGTGGCGCCATGTCGCCATGGTCGTCACGATCATCGTGTTCCTGGCATCGATCGCCATCATCGGCTTCAAGGGCTTCAACTATGCCCTGGACTTCACCGGTGGCACCCTGATTGAAGCCCGCTTCGAGCGCCCGGTGGACGTCGAGCAGGTCCGCACCAAGCTCGAGCAGAGCGGCTTCGACGGCGCCCAGGTGCAGAGCGTCGGTGGCAGTACCGACCTGCTGATCCGCCTGGCGCCGCACGGTGAGCATGCCCCGGGTACCGGCGATTCCGCCGCCGAGGACAAGGCCACCGCGGCGGCCGTGGTCAAGGCGCTGTCCTCGGCCGACAACCAGGCGACGGTGCTGCGCAATGAGTTCGTCGGCCCGCAGATCGGCAAGGATCTGGCGATGAACGGCCTGTACGCCACCATCTTCATGCTGGCCGGCTTCCTGATCTACATCGCCGTCCGCTTTGAATGGAAGTTCGCGGTCACCGCCAGCATCGTGGCCATGTTCGACCTGATCGTGACGGTGGCTTACGTGTCCCTGCTGGGCCGCGAGTTCGACCTGACTGTGCTGGCCGGCCTGCTGTCGGTGATGGGCTTTGCGATCAACGACATCATCGTGGTGTTCGACCGCGTCCGCGAGAACTTCCGCAGCCTGCGCGTGGAACCGATGGAAGTGCTGAACCGTTCGATCAACCAGACGCTGTCGCGTACGGTGATCACCGCGGTGATGTTCTTCCTGTCCGCACTGGCCCTGTACCTGTACGGTGGCAGCTCGATGGAAGGCCTGGCCGAAACGCACATGATCGGTGCGGTGATCGTGGTCATGTCGTCGATCCTGGTCGCGGTG
Source organism: Stenotrophomonas sp. 112478_Sma (assembly GCF_056479905.1). NCBI lineage: Bacteria > Pseudomonadati > Pseudomonadota > Gammaproteobacteria > Lysobacterales > Lysobacteraceae > Stenotrophomonas > Stenotrophomonas sp. 112478_Sma. Next base: position 1,657,663 of record NZ_CM151072.1, read on the forward strand.
CCGATGCTCACGATCGGCTTCCTGCGCGTGAGCAAGCAGGATTTGCTGCCGAAGGCCAAGGACATCGAGGCTCTGGCCCGCCGTCCGTAAGCGTTCGCGCTGCACGCAACGCACAGAGAACCCCGCGCAAGCGGGGTTTTTTGTTGGCAAGGCGTGTAGCCCTGCACCTGCCGAGGCAAAGGCAACATCAACAGCGGGCATTTCGTGGGTTGGCGGGGCGGTGTCGGAGTGCGGGTTCACGCGGCTGTCGGTAGGTGTCGAGCTTGGTCGACACATCTGTCAGATTTCGAATGAATTCAATCGTGTCGACCAAGGTCGACACCCACCAGAGCAGAATGCGGTTCCGACAGAACGCGGAAGACTGTCGAAGGCGGGGTGGGTCCGGTTGCGGGGGCGTGAGCGCCATGGATGGCGCGACCGAGCCTACATGGACGTACTTGCGGCGTCCCCCGCAACCGGACCCGCCCCGCCATCCCGCAGATAGCTCGCTTCTGCCGTTGATGTTGACGTTGATTCGGCGGGTGCAGGGTGCAACCCTGCAAAACAAACACCACCCTACGGCAGCGTCGGTTGTGCAATCGTGCCCCGCACACTACGATCCTGCGGTTCGCGCGCGCAGGCGCGCCCTCCGATTCCTGCTGAGCGCCCTGCGCGCCGCATCTGCCAACCCGAGGTATCCATGGTCATCAAACCGCGCGTCCGCGGCTTCATCTGCGTCACCACCCATCCGACCGGCTGCGACGCCGCCGTCAAGCAGCAGATCGACTACATCCGCGCCCGCCCGCCGATCCAGAACGGTCCCAAGCGTGTGCTGGTGATCGGCGCCTCGACCGGCTACGGCCTGGCCGCCCGCATCACTGCCGCGTTCGGCAGCGGTGCGGCGACCCTGGGCGTGTTCTTCGAGCGTCCCGGCAGCGAGACCAAGCCGGGCACGGCGGGCTGGTACAACTCGGCGGCGTTCCACCGCTATGCCGATGAGGCGGGCCTGTATGCCAAGAGCATCAATGGTGATGCGTTCTCGGATGAAGTGAAGGCGCGCACCATCGAGATGATCAAGGCCGATCTCGGCCAGGTCGACCAGGTCGTCTACAGCCTGGCTGCGCCGCGCCGCAAGCACCCCAAAACCGGTGAAGTGATCAGTTCCACGCTGAAGCCGATCGGTGAGCCGATCACGCTGCGTGGCCTGGATACCGACAAGGAAGTGATCACCGAGACCACTTTGCAGCCGGCGACGCCGGAGGAAATCGCAGGGACCGTCGCAGTGATGGGCGGTGAAGACTGGCAGATGTGGATCGACGCGCTGGCCGATGCCGGCGTGCTGGCCAATGGCTGCACCACCACCGCCTTCACCTACGTTGGCGAAGAAATCACCCAGGCCATCTACTGGAATGGCTCGATCGGCGCTGCCAAGAAGGATCTCGACACCAAGGTGCTTGGCCTGCGCGAGAAGCTGGCGAAGATCGGCGGTGATGCCCGCGTGTCGGTGCTCAAGGCCGTGGTCACCCAGGCGAGCTCGGCCATTCCGACAATGCCGCTGTACCTGTCGCTGCTGTTCAAGGTGATGAAGGAAAAGGGCACCCACGAAGGCTGCATCGAGCAGCTGGACGTGCTCTACGACATCCTCTACGGCGGCAAGGCCGACGGCGTGGCGATCGACCGCCTGCGTCACGATCTGGTCGATGGCGATGGCCATACCGTCGCGCTGGTCGATGAAGAAGGCCGCCTGCGTGCCGACTACAAGGAAATGGCGGCAGACGTGCAGGGCAAGGTGGTTGCGCTGTGGCCGCAAGTGACCAACGAAAACCTGTACGAGATCAGCGACCTGGCCGGCTACAAGGCGGACTTCCTGCGCCTGTTCGGTTTCGGCGTTGAAGGCGTCGACTACGAGGCCGACGTCGATCCGGATGTGAAGATCAACAATCTGGTCGATATGACCTGATCGAAAAGGCCGGCGAAAGCCGGCCTTTTCACATAGGGCGCGCCGCTGTGCTCGCCGGGCATGGCCCGGCGCTAGCAGGCTCGTCGTGCATGGGCCGGCGTTACCCCGGCGCCCCTTGGTAGCGCCGGGCCATGCCCCGCGATGCGGGATCACCCGAAGTCGAAACTCATCGTCGGCAGCGCCGGACCGACGAAGTCGCCCTGCACGTAGTCCACGCCTGCACTGAACAGCAGCGTCATGGAGTTGGCATCGCTGACGAACTCGGCGATGGTGCGGATACCGGCCTCCTGCGCGCGCGCCGTGATCTGGCTGATGCGGTCGATGTTCTCGCGGGTCGCCGCCAGGTCGCTGGTGAATCCACGGTCCAGCTTGAGGAACTGCGGCTGGAAGTGGGCCAGCAGCTGGAACGAATCCAGGCCGGACCCGAACTGTTCCAGGCCGATGCGGCAGCCCAGCGGGGCCACGTCGGCCAGGAACTGCTGGGCGCTGCGCAGGTGGGTGAACACCTTCGCTTCCGGCGCATGCAGCCACAGGCGCTCGCCCGGAACCCCGTGCGCCTTCAGTTCACCACGCAGGGTGGCAATCATCTGCGGGTCGTCGAACGATTCGGGGGTGACCTTCACCAGCATCTGGGTGGCGCTGCCTTCGCGCGCGCGCTGCCCCAGCACCGTGATGGCCTTGGACACCACCCAGCGGTTGATCTCGGCCAGCAGCCCGTGTTCCTCGGCGATGCCAAGGAAAGCGGTGGGACTGAGCAGTTCACCGTTGTGCTCCAGTCGCAGATAGGCTTCGTACAGCTCCAGTGGCTCGCCCTGCAGGTTCAGGACCGGCTGGTAATGCAGCTGGAAGCCGTCGCCGTCCAGGGCTTCGCGGATGCGGCCGACCCATCGCTGCACACGTTCTTCCTCGACCCGATCGACCGCGGCCGGATCGAAGATGCGACAGGTGTTGCCCAGCTCGGCGGCCGCCTGCGTGCACTCGCTGGCACGCGCCAGGACCTGGCCGATACTGGCGATCTTCTCGCCGACCTGGACACCGCCGATGCTCACGGTGACCGTGGCCGAACGCGCGCCGATGCTGAACACATGGGCGGCATATGCCTCACGGATGCGTTCGGCCAGTGCCACGGTCTGCGCATAGGGGCCGGCCTGCAGCACGGCGAAGCTGTGTTCGCCGAAGCGCGCCAGCTGCGCGTCCTCCCCCACGACATCGGCCAGCAGGGAGGCCAGCGCGCCGATGAGGGTATCGGCCGAGGCCAGCCCGATGTCCGGCATCAGCCGCGCATAGTGGTCGGGCTCGACCAGCAGCAGGCCGAACTGGCCCTCGCTGCGGCCAGCCTGGGCGACCGCACTTTCGACCTGCAGCATGAAGGTCGGCCGGTTCAGCAGGCCGGTCACCTGGTCGCGCTGGCGAAGATCCTCGACCTCTCGGGCCAGTTCCGGGTCGAACTCGATCCGGCGGCGGAAGACGACCTGCAGGCAGGATTCGCCCTCATAGGTGGCTGCGGTGAATTCCATCGTTGCCGGAAACGCACTGCCATCCTGGTGGCGTGCATCGAGCTGGTACTGCGGTGGTGGCGCTTCGCCGCGGCTGAGGCTCTTCAGCAGCTGCTTGAAGTCATCAACATGCTGGGCGGCCACCATGTCCAGCAGCGAGATGCCCTCGATGTCGTCGAAATGCTCGTAGCCGAACATGTCCAGATAGGCATCGTTGGCGCGGATGTGCATGCCTTCGTGCACATAGGCGATGGGTTCGCGGGAGGAGGCAATCAGCGCGTCGCAACGGCGCTCGGTCTCGCGCATCTGTGCCTCGATGCGGCGCAGCCCGCGGCGCGCCTGCAGGTCGACCCACTGGTCGCGGACCACCGCCAGCAGATGCTCCGGCCGTTGGCGCAGGGCAAGGGCGCGGATGCCATGGCTGCTGGCCTGGACCAGCTCATCTTCGTCGATGCGCTCGGCCAGCAGCACCAGCGGAATGTCCTTGCCACTGGCCGCGATGTGCTGGGCCACCAGCGGCAGCGGGATGCCCTGCGAGGGCGAGGCCAGCACCAGATCGATGGCCTGGTTGGCCAGCACCTGCGACAGCTCGGCCGAATCCTGCGGGCGCCAGGGGCGCACGGCGATGCCGCTGTTGCGCAGCGTGCTGACGATGGCTTCCGCATTCTCGCCGCTGTCGTCGACGATCAGCAGGCGGATGGTGATGTCGTTCGCGTTCTGCATGCACTGCTCCCCAATCTGCGGATCTTGATACACGATGCTCGGCGAGCCGTCCATGCGTGCAGGCATCCCGCACCCCGAACGGCGATGCGGTTCACACCACGCTGCCGGCGGCGTGGCCGCTGGCCCAGGCCCACTGGAAGTTGTAGCCGCCAAGCCAGCCGGTGACGTCCAGCACTTCGCCGACGAAATGCAGGCCCGGCACGCGCTTGGATTCCATCGTGGAGGACGAAACGTCGGCGGTGTCCACGCCGCCCAGCGTGACCTCGGCGGTGCGGTAGCCTTCGGTGCCACTGGCCACCAGCGGGAACGCACCCAGCAGCTGCGCAGCCTGGCGCAGCTGGGGCTCATCCAGCTGCCGTACCGGGCGGTCCGGCAGCCAGTGTTCGCACAGGCGCTGGGCCAGGCGCTTGGGCAGGACCTCGGCCAGCACCGTGCGCAGTTCGGCGGCTGGCCGCTCCTGTTTCATCCGTCGCAGCCACTGGCCGGCATCCTGGCCGGGCAGCAGATCCAGTTCCAGTGCATCGCCGGGTTGCCAGAAGGAGGAGATCTGCAGGATCGCCGGGCCGCTGACGCCACGATGGGTGAGCAACATGGAATTCTGGAACTGCATGCCGTTGCAGCGCGCCTCGATCGGCAGGGCGACACCGCTCAGGTCGGCCAGGCGCTCCTGGTGCCTGCCGCTGAGGGTCAGCGGCACGAGTCCGGCGCGGGTCGGCAGCACGGCATGCCCGAACTGGCGTGCAATCTCGTAGCCGAAGCCGGTTGCGCCCAGGCTGGGGATGGACAGGCCACCGGTGGCGACCACCAGCGAGGCGCAGTGGAACATCCCCTGCGTGGTGTGCACCCGGAAGCCATCCGCCCCGTGCTCGATGCGCTCGACGCTGCAGTGGGTACGGATGTGCGCACCCGCTGCCTGGCACTCGTCCACCAGCATCTTCACGATCTGCTTGGACGAAACGTCGCAGAACAGCTGCCCCAGCTCCTTCTCGTGATAGGCGATGGCATGGCGCTCGACCATCTCGATGAAGTGCCAAGGCGTATAGCGGGCCAGCGCCGATTTGCAGAAGTGCGGATTGGCCGACAGGAAGTTGGCCGGGGTGGTGCCGGTGTTGGTGAAGTTGCAGCGGCCACCGCCGGACATCAGGATCTTCTTGCCGATCTTGTTGGCGTGATCGATCACCTGCACCTGGCGGCCGCGCCGGCCGGCGGTGATCGCGGTCATCAGGCCGGCGGCACCGGCACCGATCACCACGACGTCGCAGCGCGTCGTACTCATGCCTTGGCGCGCTTGCGCCAGGTGGGGATGATGTCGAGCTGGATCTGGTCGTTGAGGATCTGCACCTCGCCGTCCTGGATCAGCACGCTGAAGCGCATGGCACGCTGGATCTGCTGGCCCCACTGCTCGACGAAGGTGCCATCGAGGTCGATCACCGACAGGTTGTCGAAGCGCGCCAGGCCCTTGCCCTGCTTGCCCCACCAGATGTCGGACGCATTGCCGCCGTAGTTGACCACCTGCACCTGGCGGCTGCGGTTGCTGGCCTTGCGGATACGGGATTCATCGGGGTGGCCGAGGTCGATCCACTGCAGGATGTCGCCGGTGTAGTCGTGCTGCCACAGGTCCGGCTCGTCATCCGTACTCAGGCCCCGGCCGAATTCCAAGCGGTCGTCGGCGTTGAGGGCGAAGGTGAGCAGGCGCACCATCAGGCGCTCGTCGGTTTCCGACGGATGCTGGGCCAGGGTCAGGTTGTGGGTCGCGTAGTAGCCGCGATCCATGTCGCTGATCTGCAACTCGGCCTTGCGGATGGTGGCGGTGAGGGCCATGGGGGATCCGTCGACTAAAGAGGACAATGATAGAGGTTTGCTGCAGGGGTGTCCGTGGCCGGGGTGTCTGCCGCGCGTCAACGGTGGCACGCTTGCGGTTCCTGTTGCCGCCGGAGCGGACGCGATGACCCTGCCCAGCCGGCTGCAGCTGCCACCCGGCCATTGGCCGACCCTGCTCGACGGCCTGTGCGCACGCTTTCCGCGCATCGACCGCAGCCAGTGGCAGGACCGGTTCGCGCGCGGACGGGTACAGGATGCGCAGGGCAGGGCGCTGGCGGCGGACCAGCCGTGGCAGGTGGGGCTGGAAATCCTGTATTTCCGCGAGGTCAGCCACGAGCCGCGCATTCCGTTCAACGAGACGATCCTCTACCAGGACGAGCATCTGCTGGTGGTCGACAAGCCGCACTTCCTGCCGGTGACCCCGGCGGGTGCCCATGTCCGCGAAACCCTGCTGGCGCGGCTGGTGGCGCGGACCGGCAACGCGCAGCTGGCACCGCTGCACCGCCTGGACCGGCTCACCGCCGGGCTGGTCCTTTTCTCACTGCGACCGGAGTCGCGCGATGCCTACCAGCGCCTGTTCCGCGAGCGCCGTATCGACAAGACCTACGAAGCGCTGGCCCCGGCGCTGCCGGCGCTGGACTTCCCGTTCGAGCGCCACAGTCGCATCGGCCCGGCACAACCGTTCTTCCGCATGGGCGAAATGGAGGGCGAGCCGAATGCGAGTACCCGCATCGAGGTGATCGACGCGACAGGTCCGGTCTGGCGCTACCGCCTGCAGCCGAGAACCGGTCGCAAGCACCAGCTGCGCGTGCACATGGCGGCGCTGGGCGCGCCCATCATCGGAGACGACCTGTATCCGCAGCTGCGTCCGGCCGCGAGCGGGGCGCAGGCGCCGCTGCAGCTGCTGGCGCGGGCGTTGTCCTTCGACGATCCCCTGAATGGGGAACGACGGGTGTTCAGCAGCCAGCGTCAGCTGGGCCTGGAGCTGGGCCCAGTGGTGGCGTGAGCCGGGCCCCGCCTCATCGCGCCACGCGGATGCGGGCCAGCCAGCGGTCCAGCGCGCTGCCGAACGCCTGGCGGTCGCGCGCATGCAGGGGAGGCGGGCCCCCGGTCTGGACGCCGGCGCCGCGCAGCTCTTCCAGGAAATTGCGTACCGACAGGCGCTGGGCGATGGTGTCGGCGGTGAACAGCTCCCCGCGCGGATGCAGGGCCAGCGCGCCTCGTTCGAGCACCAGCGCGGCCAATGGAATGTCCTGGGTGACAACCAGATCGCCGGCGGCGACCCGTTCGACGATGGCGCTGTCAGCCACGTCCAGGCCCTGCGGCACCTGGAGGGAGCGGATCCAGCGCGAGGGCGGGGTGCGGATCCACTGGTTGGCGACCAGGGTCAACTCCAGGCCGACCCGCTCGGCGGCCCGGAACAGGATGTCGCGGATGACAACGGGGCAGGCGTCTGCGTCCACCCAGATGCGGGGACGGGGCAGTTCAGCCGGGGTTTCAGCTTCAGTCATTTACCCAGTGTAGGGTAGGAAAAACCTGAATGGGTCCCCGGATCCGGGCCCGACCGACTGCCAGCCCTTGCCACGCCTAGCGGGGGCGGGGTGGCGATGAATGCCGCGGCTATCGCTTTTTGGGGAAAACACGCGTATCGTGCGACCCACTGTGTTTGCTAGGGTCACCGTGAATCGTGGCCTGGTGCAGTTGATCTCACGATCCACTCATCGATCCGCTTTACCAACGCCTGCAACTCAGTCTCGGCCCCGATACCCGGTGGCTGCGATTTTTTTCAACATGTGTTTCAGGAGTTAGTAAATATGTCTGAACGTCAGACCGGCACCGTCAAGTGGTTCAACGACGCCAAGGGCTTCGGCTTCATCACCCCGGAAAGCGGCCCGGACCTGTTCGTGCACTTCCGCGCCATCCAGGGCACCGGCTTCAAGACCCTGCAGGAAGGCCAGAAGGTCACCTTCATCGCCGTCCAGGGCCAGAAGGGTATGCAGGCTGACCAGGTGCAGGCGGTCTAATCCGTCTGCTGCCCTCGGGTAGCCAGAACGCCGGAAGCGCAAGCTTCCGGCGTTTTTTTTTGCCTCGGCGGGAGCAGGCACGGATCGAATCCACAGGCGCATGCGTGCAGGCGCGTTACGATGCTTGCACCCCTCTGGAGTTCCTTCATGCGCATCGTCCATCACCTCGAGAATTCCCGTTCGCTGCGCGTGCTGTGGATGCTGGAGGAGCTGGGGCTGGACTACGAACTGCGCCGTTACCCGCGCGACCCCAGAACGCTGCTGGCACCGCCGGCACTGCGCCAGGTACATCCGCTGGGGAAATCACCGGTGCTGCAGGACGGTGAGCAGGTGCTGGCCGAATCCGGCGCCATTCTTGATTACCTGGCTGACCGCTACGACACGCAGCGGCAGGTGTCGCCGTCGCCGATACCGGCCGAAGGTGCCGAGCGCATGGCCTATCGCTACTGGCTGCACTACGCCGAAGGCTCGGCGATGCCGCCGCTGCTGCTGACGCTGGTGATGAGCCGCATCCGCAACGCGCCGGTGCCGTTCTTCGTGCGCCCGATTGCCCGCAGCATCGCCGACAAGGCCGAGCAGAGCTTTGTCGGCCCGCAGCGCCGCCTGCACCTGGACTGGATGGAGCGCCGCCTGGCCGAGAGCCCGTGGTTCGCGGGTGAGCGTTTCACCGCGGCCGATATCCAGATGAGCTTCCCGATCCAGGCCGCAGCGGCGCGCGGAGGCGGACTGGACGACAAGCCGGCGCTGCGCGCGTTTCTCCAGCGCATCGGTGAACGCCCGGCCTACCAGCGCGCTGAAGCGCACGGCGGATCGCTGCAGGCGCTGCGCGGCGATTGAGGTCGGCGGCGTCCATCCCCATGTCAGGGCCATGGACAGCCCCTTCCCGCGATTCGACAACCGTCTGCTGACCGTCCTGCCGGGCGACCCGGAAGCCGGGCCCCGCCGGCGTGAAGTCCGAGAGGCGGCCTGGTCGTCGGTGATGCCGACGCCGGTCGCCGCGCCGACCCTGCTGGCCTGGTCGCCGGAGGTCGCCGCTCTGCTCGGCATCGATGTGGCTGAAGTGTCGAGCGGCACGTTTGCCCAGGTATTCGCTGGCAACGCGTTGTATCCGGGCATGCAGCCGTGGGCCGCCAATTACGGCGGGCACCAGTTCGGTCACTGGGCGGGCCAGCTTGGCGATGGGCGGGCGATCTCGCTGGGCGAGCTGGTTGCGCCGGATGGCCGGCACTGGGAACTGCAGCTGAAGGGTGCAGGCCCGACCCCGTACTCCCGTGGCGCCGACGGTCGCGCGGTGCTGCGCTCGTCGATCCGTGAATTCCTGTGCAGTGAGGCCATGCACCACCTCGGTGTACCGACCACGCGTGCGCTGTCGCTGGTCGGTACCGGCGAGCACGTGGTGCGCGACATGTTCTATGACGGCCGTCCGCGAGCCGAGCCCGGCGCGATCGTATGCCGTGTGTCGCCCTCGTTCCTGCGTTTCGGTTCGTTCGAACTGCCGGCCTCGCGCGGTGAGACGTCACTGCTGCAGCAACTGGTGGATGCTTGCATCGCCCGTGATTTCCCCGAACTGGCAGGGCAGGGTGAGGCGCTGTACGGTGACTGGTTCGCGCAGATCGCGGTGCGCACCGCCGAGATGATCGCGCACTGGATGCGTGTCGGTTTCGTGCATGGGGTAATGAACACCGACAACCTCTCCGTGCTTGGCCTCACTCTCGACTATGGCCCCTATGGCTGGGTCGAGGACTTCGATCCGGACTGGACCCCGAACACGACTGACGCACAGGGCCGTCGCTACCGCTTCGGAACGCAGCCGCAGGTGGCGTACTGGAATCTGGGGCGGCTTGCGCAGGCGCTGTCGCCCTTGTTTGCCGACGTCGCGCCGTTGCAGGCGGGCCTTGCTGCCTATCAGGCCACCTTTGCCGCCTGCACGCGTCGCGATGCGGCGGCCAAGCTTGGCCTGGCAGCTGCCGATGATGCCGATCTGCAGCTCTACCAGCGCTGGCAGCAGCTGCTGCAGGACGGTGGCATGGACATGACCCTGTCCTGGCGCGCCTTGATGCGGATCGATCCGGCATCGCCCGATCCGGCGGCACTGGCTGAGGTCTATTACGACCGGGAGCGGCAGGAGGCCGTGCAGGTGCCGCTGCGGCAGTGGCTGCAGGACTACGCCGCGCGATTGCGGGCGGATCCTCTTCCGGCCGCCGAGCGCCTGGCGAAGATGGGCGCGGCCAATCCGCTGTACGTGCTGCGCAACTGGCTGGCGCAGGAAGCGATCGACCGTGCGGAACAAGGGGACATGGGCGGCGTACACGCCTTGCAGGACGTGCTGCGCGATCCGTACACCCAACGCGCCGGACGTGAGCATTTCGCCAGCAGGCGCCCGGCCTGGGCCGACGACCGCGCCGGCTGCTCGATGCTGTCCTGCAGTTCCTGACCGGTGCTACGGCGCAGCCGTGCGCTTCGCCTGGCAAGTGCCAGTGCAGCCTTCCCTACAACGATGGTCGTACCCATTCAGTGCGATATTCGCACGCGTAGTCGATTACCGCACTTGAATGGTGCAGTGCGATAAACCTAATTTCACTTCCGCAGATTCAAAGCAGTCCAAGCGATCCACCCCTGGCGGGGCGAGGGCAGCACCCGACCCGGTGCTGAAGCCAGGTGCAGGGGAAGACCGCAGGATTTCCCTTCACCTGTGCGGAGTGATCGCATGCGCCGTCGCTTGTCCATTGTTTCTCTGTTCCTGCTCGCCCAGTTGCCGACCCTGGCGTTGGCCTACCAGGCCGAACCGCCGCGCGGGCCCCTGCAGGTGCTGCGCGTGGACCGCTACGCCGACGACACCCGTCCCGGCTCCCTGCGCTGGGCGATCACCACCGCCAACACCGCGCCGGGTCGCTATCGCATCGAGATCGACGCGGTGGGTACCGCGCCCCATGTGATCAAGCCGACCTCGCCGCTGCCGGAGATCAAGGGGCCGGTGCAGATCATCGGCACGTCCTGGGACCGCGATGGCCAGTTCGTCGCCATCGACGGTTCGGCCTACGTCACCGGCACCGGCACCGACGCCTGTCCGGGCGCCGAACCGGGCCAGTCGGGCACCAACGTGCGCACCACCACGCTGCCGGGGCTGGTCCTGCGGGATACCCAAGGCGTTGAACTGGCCGGTCTGGAGATCCGCAATTTCTGCATCGGTGTGCTGGTCAACCGCTCCAGCCACAACGAGATCCACGACAACCGCATCGTCGCCAACAAGGGCGGCGCCGGCATCATGCTCACCGGGGACGACGGCACAGGGCAGTCCACTGCCACCACCACCGTGCACAACCGCATCGTGCGCAATGAATTCCTCGACAACGGCGACGGACTTGAGCTGACCCGTGGCGCGGCCTGGAACCTGGTGGCCGACAACCTGTTCCAGTCCACCCGGGCCAACCCGGAACCGTCGCAGGGCATCGAAATCCTCTGGGGCAACGACAACAGCGTGGTACACAACCGCTTCGTCGATTACTCCGATGGCCTGCAGATCAACTGGGGCAACCGCAACTACATCGCCGCCAACACCTTCACCGGCAATTCGCTGGGCCTGAGCATCACCGGCAGCGGCAACGTGGTCGATGGCAACATCATCACCGGCAATGGCATCGGCATCGGCGTGCGCCCGCAGCCGGTCAGTGCGCCGAACCGCTTCACCGCCAACCGCATCTTCGGCAACGGCCTGCCGATCGAGCGCTGCGAGGCCGGCGGCGCCTGCGTGAAGGGCCAACCGCGCGGCGCCATCGTGTTCGGCGTGCCGGGCCTGGAACACGCCAGCTTCGTCGGTTCACGTGGTCGTGGTGTCGACAATGATCCGTCCAAGCGTGCGCGCATCTGCTCCGCTGCCGGCCAGACCGACTGCCAGCCGCTGCCGAACCTGGGCCAGGCGGCGCCGCAGCTGACTGGCGTGCAGGGCGAGGGTACGCAGCGCCAGTTGATCGGTCGTTTCCAGGGCACGCCCGACAGCCGTTACCAGGTCGAAGTGTTCGGTAACCGCGCCGCCAGCGGCAGCGAGGCCGAGTGGGTGCTGGGCAGCGTGCAGGCGCGCACCGATGCGCAGGGGCAGGGCCGTTTCACCTTCCCGCTCGGCGCCGCGGCAGATGCTGCGGCTGCCGGCAGCCTGACCGCCACGGTCACCTCGGCGCAGGGCGCCACCTCCCCCCTGAGCGCGCCGCTGTCGCTGCGCTGATCATCTCCACGAGACCGCGATCATGAATCTTGCGAAGCCCGTTTCCCTGGCCGTCCTGGCCACCGCGCTGCTGCCCTGCATCGCCAGCGCGCAGTCGAGCAACCGCTACGAAGGCAGGACGCTTACTGGTGACTGGGGCGGCACCCGCACCGATCTGTTCGAGCGTGGCATCGCCTTCCGCGGCGACTACGTGGGTGAAGCCATGGGCGTGGTCGATGGAGGCTACGGCGAAACCGGTGCGCGCTATGCGCAGCAGGTGCGCGTTGGCGTGGACCTGGACATGGGCACGCTGGCCGGCTGGAACGGCGGTGCCTTCCACTTCACCCTCAACGACCGTCGCGGCCGCAGCACCTCGGTGGACTTCGTCGGCAACCGCTTCCCCATCCAGGAAGCGTACGGCGGCCAGTACACGCGGCTGACCGAACTGAGCTACGACCAGACCTTCAACGCGGGGCAGTCGTACTACAAGCTGGGCTATTACGCGATGGGCAACCAGTTCGGCCTGCACAGCCTGCTGACCCACTTCGTCAATGCGGCGTTCTGCGCGCACCCGCTGGCGATGTCGGGCAACAGCGGCTGGTACAACTACCCCGTGGCACGCTGGGGCGGTGAGTTCGCCCAGCAGGTCAGCCCGGCCGTCAACGTTCGCACCGGCTGGTTCCAGGTGAATCCGAACCTGGGTGGCAACATCGAACGCAACGCGTTCCGTCCGCTCGCTTCCGGTACCACCGGTTCGCTGTTCCCGGTGGAAGTGACCTGGACCCCGGCCAAGGGCAGCCGCTACGCGGGCGTCTACAAGTTCGGCGGTTACTACGACACCTCACGCGTGGACAAGCGCGGTCTGGATGCTTCGCCGACGACCGGGCGCCACGGCGCCTACGTGCTCGCCGAGCAGCGTCTGACCCGGGAATCGGCCGATCCCAGCCGCGGCCTGACTGCGTTCGCGCAGTACATGGTGTCCGACACCGACACCGCGCAGATCAAACGCTGGTATGCGCTGGGCGGGGTTTACCAGGGCATTGGCTCGCGCGCCCAGGACAGCATCGCGCTGGGCTACGTAGGCGCCGACATCAACAACCGGCTGGTCGATGCGCGCCGGGCCACGCTGGCCGCCGGTGGCGTGCCTGGCGATTCGCCGCTGTACAACCTCAGCCAGGCCGAGGAGCTGTTCGAACTGTCCTACAGCGTCCAGGTAAACCCGTGGCTGATGATCCGCCCGGATGTGCAGTACATCGTCAACCCGGGCACGTTCAACTACAGCGGTACCGACAACGCCTGGGCCGTGGGCGTACAGGCCAAGGTGACCTTCTGATGGCCATGCGCTCCTTCCATGCTCTGGTGACCGCCATGAAGTTTCCGCTCGCTCCGGTTGTGCTGGCCGGTGCACTGTGCGCCGTCCCGGCGCTGGCCCTGGCCGCACCGCCGCCGGCGGTACTGCAGGTCGGCCAGTTGCGTATCGGCGAGGGCCATCCCCGCACCATCGTGCCGATCACTGGCGCCACCGCTGACGTGGCCCTGCAGCAGGCGGCGGCCATCGCTGCCAGCAAGGCCACCGACATCGCCGAGTGGCGCATCGACTACCTGGACATCGCCACCGATGGCAAGGCGCTGGTCGCGCTGGGCAAGCGCATCCAGGCCACGCTGGGCGGCAAGCCGGTCATCGTGACGTTCCGCACCAAGGCCGAGGGCGGCGCCAAGCCGATCAGCGATGCCGACTACGGCGCGCTCTACGCCACGCTGCTGCGCGGCGGCGTGGCCCAGCTGATCGACGTGGAGATGTTCCGTGATCCGAAGGTGGTGCAGGCGCTGGTGGCGCAGGCGCACAAGGCCGGCGTGAAGGTGGTGATGTCCAACCATGACTTCCACGCAACGCCGCCCCGCGATGAGATCGTCGCGCGCCTGCTCAGGCAGCAGGCGCTGGGGGCGGACGTGCTGAAGATCGCGGTGATGCCGCGCGACGCAGGCGACGTGCTGGCCCTGCTCGATGCCACCTGGCAGGTGCGCCAGCAGAGCGACAGGCCGCTGCTGACCATGTCGATGGGGGGCACCGGTGTGGTCTCGCGCCTGGCTGGTGAAACCTTCGGCCAGGCGCTCACCTTCGGCATGATCGGCACTCCGTCGGCACCGGGCCAGGTCGAAGTCGATCGCCTGCAGGACGTCCTGCAGGTCATCCATGCATCCAGCCAGGCCGGTCACTGAGACCTTCCCCGCCGGACGTTCCACCGCATCACGCTGTTGCAGGAAACCGCCCCATGAGCCACGCCGCCCCCGCACCCTCGCTTGTCCTGGAACGGATGAGTCCCTTCCAGTGGACCGCCATCGCCATCTGCGTGCTGTTGAACATGCTCGATGGCTTCGATGTGATGGTCATGGCCTTTACCGCGCCGCATGTGTCGGCGGACTGGGAGCTGTCGGGCAAGGTGCTGGGGATGATGCTCAGCGCCGGCCTGGTCGGCATGGCGCTGGGCTCGTTCCTGCTGGCGCCGCTGGCCGATCGCTGGGGCCGGCGGCCGATGATCGTGTGCTGCCTGCTGATCCTGACCAGCGGCATGGCGCTGTCGGCGCTGGCTGCCAACGCCTGGCAGCTGGGCGCGCTGCGCGTGTACACGGGCATCGGCATCGGCGGCATGCTGGCCGGCGTGGGCGTGATCACCGCCGAGTACGCCAATGCCAAGTGGCGCAGTACGGCGGTCGCGCTGCAGGCCACCGGCTATCCGATAGGCGCCACCGCCGGCGGTCTGCTGGCGGCGTGGATGCTGGAACACTGGTCCTGGCACAGCGTGTTCCTGATCGGCGCCGTGGCGTCGCTGGTGTGCATTCCGCTGGTGCTCAGGTGCCTGCCCGAATCGCTGGATTTCCTGGTTGCGCGTCGCCCGGCCGATGCGCTGCCGCGCCTGAACGCACTGCTCTCGCGCATGCGCATGCCGCAGCTGCAGGCGCTGCCGCCGGCGCCGCTGCGTGATGGCCAGCGGCAGGGCTATGCGGCGCTGTTCGTGGGTGACCTGCGGCGCGTCGCGCTGCTGATCGCGTTGGCCTTCTTCCTGCACATGTTCGCCTTCTACTTCGTGCTGAGCTGGACGCCGAAGCTGCTGGTCTCTGCCGGTGTCTCCGCCCAGCAGGGCATCACCGGAGGCGTGCTGTTGAACCTGGGCGGCATCGTCGGCGGCAGCCTGTTCGGCTGGCTGGCCTCGCGCTGGTCGCTGTCGAAGCTGACCGCCGGTGCGCTGCTGCTGGCGATGGTGTCGATGCTGGGCTTTGCCGCCTTCAACACACAGCTGGGCATGGCCTTCCCGTTGGCGTTCGTGATCGGTGCAGCACTGTTCGCCGCGATGGCGGGCCTGTATGCCGCGGCGCCGGTGGTGTTCGCCGCGCAAGTGCGGACCACCGGTCTGGGCTGGGCCATCGGCATCGGCCGCGTCGGTGCGATCCTCTCGCCGCTCACGGTGGGTGTGCTGGTGGATGGCCACTGGCGGCCCTCCGCGTTGTATGTGCTGTGCGCGCTGCCGCTGCTGCTGGCGGCCTGGGCGTGCCTGGGTCTGCGCGTGGGCGTGGGCCGGAACCAGCGTTGAACCGCGAGGGAGTCGTTGACTCAATGTGCGATTATCGAATCATGAGTGCGAATATCGCATTGACCGGACGGAGTGCCATGGCGACCATGTCGAGGCCGTGTTTTCCCTTCGCAGTGGCTCTGAAGCGAGGCGGTGATGACCGCTGGCGCGCAGGGCAAGGAGCAATGCAGTGATCGACAAGACCGTGGCCAGCGTGGAAGCAGCGGTGGCCGATATCCATGATGGCGCCACCGTGATGATCGGCGGCTTTGGCACGGCGGGCATGCCCGACGAGCTGATCGACGCGCTCATCGCACAGGGTGCGCGCGAGCTGTGCATCATCAACAACAACGCCGGCAACGGCGATACCGGCCTGGCCGCGCTGATCAGGCACAAGCGCGTGCGTCGCATCGTCTGCTCGTTTCCGCGCCAGGCCGATTCGCAGCATTTCGACGCCGCCTACCGCGCCGGTGAGATCGAACTGGAGCTGGTGCCGCAGGGCAATCTGGCCGCGCGCATCCACGCGGCGGGTTCCGGCCTGGGCGCGATCTTCACCCCGACCGGCTACGGCACCGAGCTGGCGCAGGGCAAGGAGACGCGTGAGATCGACGGGCGTCACTTCGTGCTTGAGTACCCGCTGCACGCTGATTTCGCGCTGATCAAGGCCGACCGCGGCGACCGTTGGGGCAACCTGGTGTACCGCAAGACCGCACGCAACTTCGGCCCGCTGATGGCGATGGCCGCGCGCTGCGCCATCGTGCAGGTGCGTGAGGTGGTGCCGCTGGGTGAACTGGACCCGGAGGCCGTGGTGACCCCGGGCATCTTCGTGCAGCGCGTGGTTCCGGTGGCCGCAGCGGGGGTGCAGGCATGAACAAGCTCAGCCGCGAACAGATGGCCGCGCGCGTGGCGCGTGACATTCCCGAAGGTGCCTACGTCAACCTGGGCATTGGCCTGCCGACCACGGTGGCCAATTTCCTGCCGGCCGACAAGGAGATCTTCCTGCAGTCGGAGAATGGCCTGCTGGGCATGGGACCGGCGCCGGCGCCTGGCCGGGAGGATCCGGATCTGATCAATGCCGGCAAGCAGCCGGTCACCCTGCTGACCGGGGGCTGCTATTTCCACCATGCCGATTCGTTCGCGATGATGCGTGGCGGCCACCTCGATATCTGCGTGCTGGGTGCCTTCCAGGTCTCGGTGCAGGGCGACCTCGCCAACTGGAGCACCGGGGCCCCCGATGCGATTCCGGCCGTGGGCGGCGCGATGGACCTGGCCATCGGTGCCAAGCAGGTGTTCGTGATGATGGACCTGTTCACCAAGAAGGGCGAGAGCAAGCTGGTGACCGAGTGCAGCTACCCGTTGACCGGGCTGCGCTGCGTGTCGCGCGTGTACACCGATGTGGCGGTGTTCGATCTGGGGGCTGATGGCGCGACCGTGCTGGAGATGGTGGAAGGGATGGATATCGGACAACTGCGTGAACTGACCGGCCTGCCGCTGGCGCTGGCCGAGGGAGCCTGAGATGAGCCTGCACGAGACCTACATCGTCGATGGCATCCGTACCCCGATCGGTCGCTATGGTGGTGCGCTGTCCGGTGTGCGCGCCGACGACCTCGGCGCGATTCCGCTGAAGGCACTGCTGGCGCGCCACCCGCAGCTGGATCCGGCGCTGGTCGAGGACGTCTACCTCGGCTGTGCCAACCAGGCCGGCGAAGACAACCGGAACGTTGCGCGCATGAGCCTGCTGCTGGCCGGCCTGCCGGTGACGGTGCCGGGCAGCACGATCAACCGCCTGTGCGGGTCGGGCCTGGATGCGATCGGCACGGTGGCCCGTGGGATCGCCACGGGCGAGCTGGGTCTGGCCATTGCCGGTGGTGTGGAGTCGATGTCGCGCGCGCCATTCGTGATGGGCAAGGCGACCTCGCCGTTCGCCCGCGACCAGCAGATTGAAGACACCACCATGGGCTGGCGCTTCATCAACTCCCGCCTGCGCGAGCTGCATGGCGTGGAGACCATGGGCCAGACCGCCGAGAACGTGGCCGAGCGCTACGCCATCAGCCGCGAGGACCAGGATGCGTTCGCGCTGCGCAGCCAGCAACGCACCGCCGCCGCGCAGGCGGGTGGATTCTTCGATGGCGAAATCGAGGCGGTGGAGGTGCCGGGCCGCAGGCGCGGCGAGACCGTGACTGTCGACCGCGATGAACACCCGCGCGGCGATACCACCGCAGACGCGCTGGCTGGACTGAAGCCACTGTTCCGGCAACCCGGAACGGTGACCGCAGGCAATGCCTCGGGCATCAATGATGGTGCCGCGGCGTTGCTGCTGGCGTCCGGTGCGCAGGTCAAGGCGCTGGGCCTCACCCCGCGCGCACGCATTCTCGGCTTTGCCAGCGCCGGCGTGGAGCCGGCAATCATGGGCATGGGCCCGGTGCCGGCCAGCCAGAAGCTGATGACGCGCCTGGGCCTGACCATTGCCGATTTCGATGCCATCGAACTGAACGAAGCGTTCGCCTCGCAGAGCCTGGCCTGCATGCGCCAGCTGGGCCTGGCCGATGATGCCGCGCACGTGAACCCCAACGGCGGCGCCATCGCACTGGGGCACCCGCTGGGCATGAGCGGTGCGCGCCTGGCCCTGACCCTGCTGCGCCAGCTGGAAGCCACCGGGGGCCGGCGTGGCCTGGCCACGATGTGCATCGGCGTGGGGCAGGGTGTAGCCCTGGCCATTGAGCGCGTGTGAGCCCCAACGAACCCATAATCTGCACGACAGCCGCGGCCTGCGGGCCGCTCGCCAACAGGAGTACGCCATGAGCGATCCCACTCAACTGCGCGGCTACCGCACGCCGTATCCCGGCAGCCAGCCGCCGCGCATCCACCTGCCGTATGCCTCCACCGCGCTGCGTGGCCCGGGTACCGATCCGATCGCCATCCCGGTGACGCTCTCGGAAGTGACCGGCCCGAGCATCAACCGCATCACCCTGGGTGAGCACGCCGCGGACCTGACCGCAGGTTTCCCCGGCCAGCCGCAGGGCGAGCGCATCATCGTCAGCGGCCGCGTGCTGGACGAGAATGGCCGCCCGGTGCGCAACACCGTGGTCGAGGTATGGCAGTGCAACGCTGCTGGCCGTTACCTGCACAAGGGTGACCAGCACGATGCACCGCTGGATCCCAACTTCAAGGGTACAGGCCAGGTGCTGACCGACAGTGAAGGCCGTTACCGCTTCACCACCATCAAGCCCGGCGCCTACCCGTGGCGTAACCACTACAACGCCTGGCGCCCGGCGCACATCCATTTCTCCCTGCATGGCGATGGCATCGGCCAGCGGCTGGTCACGCAGATGTACTTCCCCAACGACCCACTGCTGGCGTTCGATCCCATCTACAACTGCGTGGACGATGCCAACGCGCGCGAGCGCATGGTGTCCTCGTTCGATTGGGAAACCACTACCAACGAATTCGCGCTGGGTTACCGCTTCGACATCGTGCTGCGCGGTCGCAAGATGACCGTCTGGGAGTAAGACCATGAGTTTCCAATCCACTCCGTGGCAGACCGTCGGCCCGTACTACCGCCTGGGCCTGGAACCGCTGTACCGCACCGACATCGCCCCGGCCACCGCGCAGGGCGAACGCGTGCACGTGCAGGGCCAGGTGTTCGATGGCAATGGCGTGCCGGTGTCCGATGCCGTGCTGGAAATCTGGCAGGCCGACGCACAGGGCATCTATGCCCATGGCGAAGACCCGCGCCGCGACGACCACGACCCGGCCTTCGATGGCTGGGGCCGCGTGCCGACCGATGAGCAGGGGCGGTTTGCCTTCAGCACCGTCAAGCCGGGCCGCGTGCCGGGCCTGCGCGGCGAGCCGCAGGCACCGCACCTGATCGTGCTGGTGTTCATGCGTGGCCTGCTGCAGGCTGTGCGGGGCCGCATCTACTTCAGCGACGAGGCCAGCAATGGCGAGGACGGCATCCTCGCGCTGGTACCGCCCGAGCGCCGTCACACGCTGGTTGCGCAGGCGCAGGGCAAGGGTCTGTACCGCTGGGACGTGCGCATGCAGGGCCCGGATGAGACGGTCTTCTTCGCCTACTGATCGCGGCGCGCGCGACGCGCCTTCCGGCCACTCCACGCCCGCACGCAGCGGGCGCGGGTAAGCTGTGGCCACCCAGGATGGACTGCACCGATGAGCCTCTCCCCAACGCTGCTGGGCGGTCTGTTCGGCGATTCTGCCGTCGACGCCGTGTTCAGTGATCAAGCGCGCCTGCAGGCGATGCTGGACGTCGAGCGCGCGCTGGCACGCGCGCAGGTGCGGTGCGGGGTGATTCCCGCCACTGCACTGGCCCCGATCGAAGCGGCCTGCCGCGCCGATCTGTATGCGCTGCCGGCGCTGTCGGCCGCCACCGCGCTGGCTGGCAACCCGGCCATTCCATTGGTCAAGGCGCTGACTGCGCAGGTCAAGGCGAATGATGCCGAAGCCGCGCGCTGGGTGCACTGGGGTGCCACCAGCCAGGACATCATCGACACCGGCGCCGTGTTGCAGCTGCGCACGGCGGTCGGTCACGTGCAGGCGCGACTGCAGGTGCTGTGCACGGCGTTGGCGCGGCTGGCCGAGGCCGAGCGCGGCACCGGTCTGCCGGGACGCACGCTGCTGCAGCAGGCCGTGCCGGTAACCTTCGGGTTGAAGGCCGCCGGTTGGCTTGATGCCCTGCAGCGCAGCCAGCGGCGCCTGGATGCACTGGCCGAAGACACCCTGGTGCTGCAGTTCGGTGGCGCCGCGGGCACGCTGGCCTCGCTGCAGACGCGCGGGTTGGACGTGGCCGAAGCCCTGGCTGCCGAGTTGCAGCTGCCGCTGCCGGCGCTGCCCTGGCACACCGCACGTGATCGTATCGCCGAACTGGGCAGCGTGTTCGCGCTGCTGACCGGCAGCCTCGGCAAGATCGCCAGCGATATCGTGCTGCTGATGCAATCCGAGGTGGCGGAGGCCTTCGAGCCGGCCGGGGAGGGCAAGGGAGGCTCCTCGGCGATGCCGCACAAGCGCAATCCGGTGGGCTGCGTGGCGGCCATCGCCGCCGCCACGCGCGTGCCGGGCCTGCTGTCCACGTTGTTCAGCGCCATGCCGCAGCCGCACGAGCGCGCGGCCGGGCAGTGGCATGCCGAATGGGAGACCGTGCCGGAGATCGTCCGCCTGTGTGCGGGCAGCCTGGCCCAGGTTGAGATGGTGGTGCAGGGCCTGCAACTGGATCGCGCACGCATGCGCCAGCATCTGGACAGCCATGGCGGCCTGCTCTACGCCGAGGCCGTGGCGGTCACCCTGGGCGAGCGTATCGGCAAGTCGGCCGCGCACGCCCTGGTGGAGCAGGCCGCGAAGCAGGCGCTGGCGCAATCGCAGCATCTTCGCAACGTGCTGGCGCAGACGCCGGAGGTCACCGCGCAGCTTTCCGCTGCACAACTGGATGCCCTGTTCGCTGCCGACAGCTGGCGCGGCATGGCCGATACCTGGATCGACCGCGTGCTCGCGCGCGGCTGATCCCACGTTCACCGCTGGAGCACGCATGCCCTTCCTCGACCTTCCGCAGCACCGCCTGCATTACCAGACCGAGGGCCGTGCAGACGCGCCATGGCTGACGTTCTGCAATTCGCTCGGTACCGACCTGGGCATGTGGCAGCCGCAGGTGGATGCGCTGGCCTCGCAGTATCGAATCCTGCGTTATGACCGTCGGGGCCACGGCCAGTCCAGCGCTCCGCCGGGCTTGTACACCGTGGCCGAACTGGGCGCCGACGTGCTGGCGCTGTGGGATCACGTGGGCGTCGAGCGCAGCCATTTCTGCGGTCTTTCGATCGGTGGTCTGACCGGGCAGTGGCTGGGCGTGCATGCGGGCAACCGGCTGCGCACGCTCACCGTGGCCGCCACCGCGGCGAAGATCGGCACGCTGGAGAGCTGGCAGGCGCGTATGGCCCAGGTCCAGCACGATGGCTTGTTGCCCCTCGTGGATGGCACCCGCGAACGCTGGTTCACCGCTGCCTTCGCACAGACCCATGCCAGCCAGGTGGAAGAGATCCTGCAGGTATTCCTGGCGACCCGCGTCGACGGTTATGTCGGCTGCTGCAACGCTGTGGCAACGGCCGACTTCCGCGATGTGCTGGGCCGCATCGGCGTGCCGCTGCTGGCCATTGCCGGTGATGATGATCCGGTGTGCGTGCCGACCGATCTGCAGGCAATCGCCGAGGGCGTGGCCCATGGCCACTACGCCGCTGTCCCGGGCCGCCACATCTGCAACCTGGAGTCATCGCAGGCGTTCACTTCCGCACTGGCTGCGCATCTTTCCGCGCAGCACTGACCCCCGCATAGCAGGTAGACCACGATGGACGAACAGGAACGCTACGAAGCCGGACTTGCGGTGCGCCGCCAGGTGCTGGGCGAGGCACACGTTGAACGCTCGCTGCAGGCGCGCACCGATTTCACCACCGAATTCCAGGACTTCATCACCCGCACAGCGTGGGGCACGGTGTGGACGCGTGAGGGGCTGCCGCGGCATACGCGCTCGCTGCTGACCATCGTGATGATGGTGGCGCTGGGCCACGACGAGGAGTTCAAGCTGCACATCCGTGCCGCCCGCAACAACGGCGTCACACCGGAGCAGATCAAGGAAGTGCTGCTGCAGGCTGCGATCTACTGTGGCGTGCCTGCGGCCAACCACGCCTTCGCGCTGGCTAAGCCGATTCTGGAAGAGCAGGCCGCCGAGGGCTGACGCCGGTAGCGCCGGGCGTGGCCCGGCGCTACCTGGCCGCGTTGTGGTAGCGCCGGGCCATGCCCGGCGAGCGCAGCGGCCCACGATGACGCCGGGCCATGCCCGGCGGCGTGCCTCAATTCAACAACGTGCCCAATCGCTGCGCCGCTTCGCGCAGGCGCGGCAGCAGCTGGGTCTGCATCACGCCCAGACCGATACGGCCCGCCTGGGTGCCGATGTTCAACGCACCAACCACGTCACCGCTGCGCGAACGCACAGGCACTGCGATCGAGCGCAGGCCGATCTCCAGTTCCTGGTCGACCAGGGACACACCTTCGCGGCGCACCTTCTCCAGCGTGTCCAGGAAATCATCCATGCGGGTGATGGTGCGCTCGGTGCGCGGCCGCAGCGGATTGCGTTCCAGATAGCCTTCCAGCGTGTCGCGCGGCAACGCCGCGAGCAACACGCGGCCCATCGATGTGCAGTAGGCAGGCAGACGGCTGCCCGCGCGCAGTCCAATCGACATGATGCGCACGGTTTCCGCACGTGCCACGTACAGGATGTCGTCGCCGTCCAGCACGCCCAGCGAGCAGGATTCATGCACGTCGTCGCGCAGGGCATCGAGCACGGGCTGCGCTGCGGCGGTCATCGACGACGACGCCACATAGGCACCGCCCATGCCCAGCACGCGCGGCAGCAGCACGTAGCCACGGCCCTGTTCGCCGACATAGCCCAGCTTTTCCAGCGTATACAGCACGCGCCGCACCGCGGCACGCGAGATGCCGGTATCGGTGCTGATCTGTGACATGGTCACTTCGCGCGGGTGCTGCGAGAACACGCTCAGCACGGCCAGGCCGCGACCGAGCGATGTCATGAAGTCCGGATCGCCCTGGTTGTCCTGGATCTGCTGCATCAGCTCATGGGCCAGGCCACGGTCCTGCGGCGGAGCAGGAGCGCGCTTGGGGCGACGGCTGGGAGGAACGGCGGCAGGCATGGCAGCAGCTTTCATCGGGTTCGACCTTGCATGGTAAGCGCTCGCACCAGCAACCGGTACCCGGGTAGCGCCGCCCGGCAGGCGACGCTACGGGGCAGGGTTCACCTGCGCTCGGGCAGCGCGTAGGCAATCACGTAATCGCCGCGGTCCGGCGACTGGCGGGCGCCACCGGCGGAGATCACCACGTACTGACGGCCGGTCTTTGGCGAGACATAGGTCATCGGCGTGCCCTGGCTACCCACCGGCATGCGCGCTTTCCACAGCTCATCGCCGGTACGGCTGTCGTAGGCACGCAGGTAGTAATCCTGCGTGCCCGCGAAGAACAGCAGGCCTGACTGGGTGGCCAGCGAACCGCCCAGGGTCGGCATGCCGATCGGGATCGACAGGCCCATCTTGATGCCCATCGGACCGGTGTCCTTCACCGTGCCCACCGGTACCTGCCAGACCAGTTTGCGGGTCGCCAGGTTGATCGCCGACATCGTGCCGAACGGGGGCTTCTGGCAGGGAATGCCAAGCTTGGACAGGAAGCGGTCGCGCAGCGAACCATAGGGCGTGCCGGTCTGCGAGGCCGCGCCCATTTCCACGCCGCCGTCGCCGCTGCTCATCTGCGCGCGCGGAATCAGCTTGGTCCACAGGCCCAGGCGCATGTCATTGACGAACAGATAGCCCGTGGTCGGGTCGACCGAGGCGCTGCCCCAGTTCATGCCGCCCAGCGAACCCGGCCATTGCAGCGCCAGGTCTTCGCCCGGCGGCGTGTACATGCCGTCGTAGCGGAACTGCTTGAACTGGATGCGGCACAGCATCTGGTCGATCGGGGTGGCTCCCCACATGTCCGACTCGGTCAGCGTTTCCGCGCCGATCTGCGGCAGGCCCACCGACAGCGGCTGGGTGGCGGCGTAGCGCTCGCCCTCGGCGTTGCCCTGCGGCGCCGGAATGTCGCGCACTTCGCTGATCGGCACGCCGGTCTGCCGGTTGAGCATGAAGATCTGCCCGGCCTTGGTGACCTGCAGCAGCGCCGGCAATGTGCCGCCCTTGCCGTCGGGTACATCGATCAGGGTCGGCTGCGCGGGCAGATCGTAGTCCCACAGATCGTGGTGTACGGTCTGGTACACCCAGCGTTCCTTGCCGGTGGCGACGTCGAGCGCGACCACGGCAGAGCTGTACTTGTCGTCCTGCGGCGTGCGTTCGCCGGCCCACTGATCCGGCGTGGTGTTGCCGGTGGGCAGGTAGACCAGGCCCAGTTGCGGGTCGTAGGCCATCGACGTCCACACATTCGGCGTCGCACGGGTGTAGTGGATCGACGGATCCAGCGGCACGTCCGGGGTCTCCTTTGAAAGATCCCAGATCCAGACCAGCGCACCGGTGCGCACGTTGTACGCACGCACCACGCCGGACGGTTCACCCACTTCGATGTTGTCGGCCACCCGACCGCCGACCACGATCAGCTCGCCCGCCACCAGCGGCGCGGCGGTGAGGGTGTAGAAACCGGGCTTGATCTCGCCCATGCCGACCTTCAGGTCGACCACCCCGTTGCTGCCAAAGTCCGGGCAAAGGGCACCGGTGTTCGCATCCAGCGCGAACAGGCGGGCGTCGATGGAGGTCATCAGGATGCGCTTCCCGCACAGCGCCGGGCCGGTGCTCGCCACGTCAGTGGCCGGCACTGGTGCCGGTGCCGGTGTAGCCGTCGTCGCGGCGGCCGGTGCGGTAGTCGCATCGAAATAGCCCAGGCCCCGGCAACGCTGCCAGTTCGGTGCGGTGGCCTTGGGATCGAAGGCCCAGCGCTGCTTGCCCGAATCGGCATCAACGGCGATCACCTGGTTGTGCGGGGTGCACAGGTACAGGGTGTCGCCGATCTGCAGCGGGGTGTTCTGGTCTTCGGCGCCGAAGCCGTTGCTTTCCGGTACATCGCCGGTACGCGCGGTCCAGGCCACCTGCAGCTCTTTCACATTGGCCGGGGTGATCTGGTCCAGTGCGGCAAAGCGGGTACCGGCGGTGGTATTGCCCCAGTGCATCCAGTCGCGCTGCTCAGCGCCCTTGGCCACGGGCACTACGGGGGGGGGGGTGCCCTGCGCCGCCTGCACGGGACGCGGCTGGAACGCTGCGAATGCAGTACCCAGCAGACCCACCAGCAGCACTGCAGCCACGCCATAGGCGCCGCGACCGGCCACCTGGCCGCGGCTGCGGCGCAGCACCGGCCAGGCCAAGGCGACCAGCAGGGCGAGCACGGCGGGCATCACCAGGCGCGAAACCAGCGGCCAGAAATTCCAGCCGGCATCCACCAGCGCCCACAGCAGCGTAGCCACGAACGCCAGGCCGTACAGCAGCGCACCATTCGGCCGGCGCATCACCAGCAGCACGCCGGCCACGGCAGACGCCACACCCATCAGCAGGAAGTACCAGCTGCCCCCCAGCTGCACCAGGCGTACGCCGCCGACCAGCAGAGCCAGGCCGAACAGCGTCACCAGGATGCCGAGCAGGATCACCAGCACACGGCACACGGCCGGAACCTTCGTCGTCTCGTCCACGTTGCATGAACCTCATTGCAGGAACCCGCGCGAAGGCGGGGAAGCCCCGCGCGCGCCAGGCGTGGCGGGGGCCGACGGCATCCAGGGCGGCTGCGGGCCGTGACGGCGTGCAGGCGTCGATCTGCTTATGACGCAAGGCGGGTGAATGACCGATCACGGCGAGTATCGCACGCGTGTGCGATTTTTGCGTGATGCTGTGGCGCCATTGATGGAACGCAGCGGCGCGAAGATGCCGGGAACGGGCAGCGTACGGACGAACCGGTTACCCTATGCCGCCATACAAGCTGGTAGCTGCAATGACCGACGCCACCGTGGCCGTCCCCGCGTGGGCCTCGCGCCTGCGCGACATCGCCGACTTCCCCAAGCCCGGCATCCTGTTCAAGGACATCATGCCGCTGCTCGCGCACGGCGAGGACTTCCGTGATGCCATCCGCGCGATGGCCGACCGCTGGCGCGACCAGAAGCTGGACGCGGTGGTGGGTATCGAATCGCGTGGTTTCATCCTGGGCGCCGCGATGGCACTGGAACTGGGCGTCGGCTTCGTGCCGGTGCGCAAGCCGGGCAAGCTGCCCGGCCAGGTGCTGCGCGAGGAATACACACTGGAGTACCGCAGCGACTGCATCGAAGTGCATGCCGATGCGCTGGCGGCCGGCGCGCGCGTGGCGATCATCGATGACGTGCTGGCGACCGGCGGCACGCTGGTGGCCGCATTGTCGCTGGTGCGCCGGCTGGGCGTGGACGTGGTCGGTGCTGGCGTCCTGGTCGAGCTGGATGGCCTGGGTGGCCGCGCCCGCTGGCAGGCGGACCTGCCGCTGCACACCGAGCTGGTGTTCTGAGACTGCCGCCGGGCATGGCCCGGCGCTACCCGTTCTGAGACTGTCGCCGGGCATGGCCCGGCGCTACCGGCTTGGGAACTGCCGCCGGGCATGGCCCGGCGCTACCTGTCGCTGGGCCTTACATCATCCGTACGCGGAAGCGGCGGCCCTTGATCTTGCCGGCCTCCAGTTTCGCCACGGCCTTGCTGGCCTGCTCGCGCGCGATCGCCACGTAGGAGCGGGTCGGGAAGATTGCGATCTTGCCGATGAACTTGCCCGACAGGCCGGCGTCGCCGGTCAAGGCGCCGAGGATGTCGCCCGGGCGCAGCTTGTCTGTCTTGCCACCGTCGATGCGCAGGGTGCGCATCGCTGCCTGCGGCAACTCGGCGGGACGTGACGTCGCCAGCGGCGTTTTCTGCCAGTCCAGCGCGTGCCCCATCTGTGCTTCGATTGCTTCGGCGCGGGTCTTTTCGCGGCCCGCCACCAGGCTGATGGCCAGGCCGCTGGCGCCGGCACGGCCGGTACGTCCAACGCGGTGCTGGTAGCTTTCGACATCGGTCGGCAGCTCGTAGTTGATCACCGCCGCCAGCTCTTCCACGTCCAGACCGCGCGCGGCGACGTCGCTGGCGACCAGCACGTTGCAGCTGCGGTTGGCCAGGAGCAGCAGCACTTCCTCACGGTCACGCTGCTCCATGTCACCGTGCAGGGCCAGCGCCGAGAAGCCGAACTGCTGCAGCGAATGGGCGACCTCATCCACGTCCTTGCGGGTATTGCAGAACACCACCGCCGATTCGGGCGTGTACTTGAGCAGCAGGCCGGCCAGCGCCTTCTGCCGATGGGCCGGCTCGACCTCGCAGAACAGGTGGCGGATGGCCGGCGCCTGGTCAGCGCCTTCCACCGTGACTTCAACGGCATCGCGCAGCAGATCACGTGCAATGGCACGGATGCTGTCGGGGAAGGTGGCCGAGAACAGCAGGCTCTGCCGGTCCTTGTGGGTGCGTCCGGCGATTTCGCGGATGGGCTCTTCAAAGCCCATGTCGAGCATGCGATCGGCTTCGTCCAGCACCAGCGTGCGCACCGCGCCAAGATTCAGCGCGCGCTTGCGTGCCAGCTCCTGCACGCGGCCAGGGGTGCCGACCACCACGTGCGGGTCGTGGCCTTCCAGCGAAGCCAGCTGCGGTCCCAGCGGTACGCCGCCGACCAGCAGCAGCAGCTTCAGGTTGGGGATGCCGGTGGCCAGCTTGCGGATCTGCTTGCCGACCTGGTCGGCCAGTTCGCGGGTCGGGCACAGCACCAGCGCCTGCACGCGGATCAGGCTCGGATCGATCGCCTGCAGCAGCCCCAGGCCAAACGCAGCGGTCTTGCCGCTGCCGGTCGGAGCCTGTGCGATCACGTCGCGGCCATCGAGGATGGCGGGCAGGCTCTGGGCCTGCACAGGGGTCAGGGTGGTGTAGCCGAGGGCATCCAGGCCGGGCTGCAGGGCCGGGCTCAGCGGCAGGGTCGAGAAGTCAGTCATGGCGCATTGTACCTGCGCGCGCGGCCGTCCCCGTCTCCCGGGGCAGCGGCCGTATCGGCAGACCTGCGCTCAGTGCAGCATCGCCAGCACGCCCTGGTGGATCGCCAGGCCACCGAACAGCAGCCAGGCGAACAGGAGCAGCGCCAGCAGCAGCGGCTTCAGGCCCGCCTGGCGCAGCGCGGAGACATGGGTGGTCACGCCCAGCGCCGCCATCGCCATCGCCAGCAGCACCGTGTCCAGCTGCACCAGCGCTGCGTGAAGTCCGGCGGGCAGCAGCTGCAGCGAGTTCATGCCGGCCACGGCGACGAAACCGAACGCGAACCACGGCACAACGATGCGGGCCTTGCTGCCCTCGGG
Source organism: Stenotrophomonas sp. 112478_Sma (assembly GCF_056479905.1). Taxonomy (NCBI): domain Bacteria; kingdom Pseudomonadati; phylum Pseudomonadota; class Gammaproteobacteria; order Lysobacterales; family Lysobacteraceae; genus Stenotrophomonas; species Stenotrophomonas sp. 112478_Sma. The sequence goes on from NZ_CM151072.1 coordinate 1,686,352, forward strand.
CGTTGCCCTGCTGCCGCGTGCCAGCCAGAGCGACAGCACGACCAGGAACGGCGCGAGCAGCATCACCCGAACCATCTTGGTGATGACGGCGGTATCGGCAGCCGCCTCACCCACGGCACGGCCGGCAGCTACCACCTGCGCCACTTCGTGCACGGTCGCCCCGGTGAACAGGCCGTACTGCCGCGCGTCCATCGCCAGCCAGCCGTGCGACTGCAGCAACGCATACAGCGCCGGATACAGGAACATGGCAAGCGTACCGAACACCACCACGGTCGATACCGCCACCGTTACCTGTGCTGCACGACCACGCACCACCGGCTCGGCCGCCATCACTGCCGCCGCGCCGCAGATGGCACTGCCGGCGCCGATCAGCATCGCCGCCTCACGCTCCATCCTGAACACGCGCGTGCCCAGCCAACAGGCCAGGCCAAATGTGCTGGCGACCACCAGCACGTCCATCAGCACGCCGGCGATGCCGACATGGCCGATGTCCTGGAACGTCAGGCGCAGGCCATACAGCACAATGCCGGCACGCAGCAGCCAGTGCTTGGCGAAGCCGATGCCTGCCGCGCTGCGCGGCGCCAGCCGCGGGTAGAGGGTATTGCCGACCGCGATACCGGCGACGATCGCCACGGTCAGCGCGCTCAGGCCATGCGCCTGCAGCCATGGCAGGTCCGCCAGATGAAGCGATGCCGCAGCGAGCAGGCCCGCCAGCAGCAGCCCGGGCAGGCGCGGCTGCCAGCGCTGCCGCAGAACGGGCAGGGACCAGGTGGAGGGGGCGGAGGTGCTCATCGCGGGACCGGTGTGGGGAACGATGAAAAGCGTGCGCCTGCGCCAATGACCTGTAAAACGAATAATATAAGTATAATCTACCTGCTTTATAGGTAAAGGCCATGCGCCTGACTCTGCGCCAGCTACAGGTCTTCGTCGCCATTGCCGACCACGGAAGTACCTCCGCGGCCGGCCAGGCCATCGCGCTCTCGCAGTCGGCCAGCAGTGCCGCCCTGCAGGAGCTGGAGGCGCACTTCGGCACGCCCCTGTTCGACCGTGTCGGTCGCCGCCTGGTGCTGAACGGCCATGGCCGCGCGCTGCTGGAACCGGCCCGCGCGCTGCTGGTCAATGCCGTTGATCTCGAGCGCCAGCTCGCTGCCGGCGGGGACCCCGCGCAGGGGGCACCGTTGCGGCTGGTGCTGGCGGCCAGCACCACCATCGGCAACTACCTGCTGCCGGCGCGCATCGCCGACCTGTTGCGGCAGGCGCCACAGGCGGAAGTCGATCTGCGCATCGACAACAGCGCCGGCGTGGTCGCCGCCGTCCAGCGGCTGGATGTGGATGCCGGCCTGATCGAGGGGCCATGCCACGAGCGGGGTTTGCAGGTGACCGCGTGGCAGCAGGATCCGCTGGTGATCGTTGCCGCCGCCGACGCGGCGGCGCGCTGGTCGCTGGAGGATCTGCGCGCGGCGCGCTGGCTGCTGCGCGAACCCGGGTCCGGCACCCGCGAGGCCGTGGAGCAGGCGCTTCTGCCGCATCTGCGCGGCTTCGCGCAGACCCTGCAGCTGGGCAATACCGAGGCGATCAAGCAAGCCGCGATCGCCGGCCTCGGCGTGGCCTGCCTGTCACGTCACGCATTGGAGGAGCCGCTGGCACTGGGTCGCCTGCGTGTGCTGGATACACCGCTACCCGCGCTGCAGCGCACGCTGTGGCTGGTGCGCCACCCCGGCAAGCAATGGTTGCCGGGTCTGCAGGCGTTGCTGGGGGAGGTGGGCTGATCGATCTCCGGGAGCAGCCCGGCCGGCGCCCCCAACCCGTACAATATCCGGATGCCTCTGATTACTCTGCAGAACGTCGACTTCAGCGTCGGCGGCCCGTTGTTGCTGGAAAAAGCCGAACTGTCGATCGAGCCGGGTGAACGCATCGCCCTGATCGGCCGCAACGGCGCCGGCAAATCCACCCTGCTCAAGCTGCTGTCCGGCGACCACAAGCCCGATGATGGCGAAGTACGCGTCCAGCAGGGCGTCCGTGTGACCCGCCTGGAACAGGAAGTGCCGCACGGCGCGGCCGGCTCGGTGTTCGACGTGGTGGCCGATGGCCTGGGTGAGCTGGGCCAGTGGCTGGCCGAGTTCCACCACCTCAGCCATGCCGACGAGTTCGACGGCGATGCACTCGGCCGGGTGCAGGCCAAGATCGACGCGGCCAATGGCTGGGGTCTGGACCAGCGCGTGGCCGAGACACTGACCAAGCTCGACCTGGATGGCGATGCGGAGTTCGCGCGCCTGTCCGGTGGCATGAAGCGCCGCGTCCTGTTGGGCCGCGCGCTGGTCTCCAGCCCGGACCTGCTGCTGCTGGACGAGCCGACCAACCACCTGGACATCGAAGCCATCGACTGGCTGGAAGCATTCCTGAAGGGCTGGAGCGGCAGCGTGGTGTTCGTCACCCATGACCGCCGCTTCCTGCGTGCGCTGGCCACCCGCATCGTCGAGATCGATCGTGGCCAGGTCACCAGCTGGCCCGGCGACTGGGCCAACTACGAACGCCGCCGCGAAGAGCGCCTCAACGCGCAGGCGCAGGAGAACGCGCGCTTCGACAAGCTGCTGGCACAGGAAGAAGTGTGGATCCGGCAGGGCATCAAGGCGCGCCGCACCCGCGATGAAGGTCGCGTGCGCCGGCTGAAAGCGATGCGCACCGAACGGTCGCAGCGACGCGAGCTGAGCGGCAATGTCCGGATGGAAGCGGCACAGGGCGTGAGCTCCGGCAAGAAGGTCATCGACGTCAAGGACATTTCGTTCGCGTTCGGCGACCGCACCATGGTCCGCGACTTCACCACCACCATCCTGCGCGGCGACCGGATCGGCCTGATCGGCCCCAACGGCAGCGGCAAGACCACCCTGTTGAAGCTGCTGCTGGGTGAACTGCAGCCGCAGAAGGGCGAGGTCAACGCCGGCACCAACCTGCAGGTGGCCTATTTCGACCAGTATCGTGCCGTGTTGCGCGAGGACTGGAGCGCCATCGAGAACGTGGCCGAAGGCCGTGATTTCCTCGAGTTCAACGGCAAGCGGAAGCACGTGCATGCCTATCTGCAGGACTTCATGTTCACGCCCGAGCGCGCGCGCGCGCCGATCACCCGGCTGTCCGGTGGGGAGCGCAACCGCCTGCTGCTGGCCAAGCTGTTCGCGCAGCCGTCCAACCTGCTGGTGATGGACGAACCCACCAACGACCTGGACGTGGAAACGCTTGAGCTGCTGGAAGAGCTGCTTGGCGAGTACACCGGCACGCTGCTGCTGGTCAGCCACGATCGTGATTTCATCGACAACGTGGTGACGTCCACGCTGGTGATGGAGGGCGACGGCGTGATCGGCGAGTACGTTGGAGGCTATACCGACTGGCAGCGCTACGCGGCCAGTACCGCAGCGGCAGCAGTGCCCGCCGCAGCCAGGCCGGCGGCAGCGGCTGCGCCTGTGGCTGCCGCGGAACCTGCCGCGGTCAAGCGCAAGCTCAGCTACAAGGAAGCGCGCGAACTGGAGCAGCTGCCGAAGACGATCGAGAAGCTGGAAGGTGACGTCGAAGGCCTCACCTCAGCGATGAATGATCCCTCGTTCTACACCCGCAGCAGCGCCGAGGTGACGGCACACACGCAGCAGCTGGCCAAGGTGCAGGCCGAACTGGACGCCGCGTACGCGCGCTGGGAAGAGCTGGAAGGCTGATCGTTGACCGACGCTGGCGGTGCAAGGGTAGCGCGGGGCCATGCCCCGCGGGCGCACAGCGCGGGCTTCTGGCGTTCCGCCGGGCATGGCCCGGCGCCAGGGATGCAAGGGCGCCACGGCGCCCTGATCCTATTTGACCCCGTGCAGATCCCGCAGCTGGCTTGGCCGGCTGCCGAAGTACGCCGCCAGGTCGGCGATGTCCTGATCGCTCAGGTCCGTCGCCTGCGGCGTCATCAACGCGTGCTGGCGGTCGCCGGAACGGTAGGCCTGCAGCGCATGCGCGAGGTAATCACCGTACTGCCCACCCAGTTTCGGGTAGGTCGGATCGATCGGGGCGTTGCCGTCGGCACCATGGCAATCGATGCAGCTCTGGTTGGTGGCCTTGCCCTTCACCTTGGCCCGGGCTTCACCGGCAGCCTCACGGCCGGTGGGCAGGCCTGCCGACGATGAAGAGCCGTGCTCGCCGCTGGCATGGCCCGGATCGGCGGCGGATTTCTCGCTGTTCTCCACCTGTGACTGCGAGCAGGCCGCCAGCAGCAGGGCGACGGACAGGGCGATGGCATGACGCAGTGGATGCGCGGCTTTCGACATGGGCGGGCCTTACTTGACGGTGGACAGGTAAACAGAGAGATCGGCGATCTCCTGTTCGCTGAAACTCATCGACTGGGCCTGCATCGTCGGATGCCGGCGCTTGCCCTGGCGGTACTCGGTCAGGGCCTGGGTCAGGTACTGCTGGGTCTGGCCACCGATCTTCGGTACCCGGTAACTCGGGTAGGCGTTCTTGTAACCGGTGATGCCATGGCACCCCTGGCAGGTGTAGGCCAGCACCCGGCCATTGTCGTAATTGCCGGCAGGTGCGGCGGCGGCAGCAGCGGCGGGTGCCGGGGCTGGGGCGGGTGCTGCGGTCGTGGTAGCTGGAGCGGGCTGTGCGGCGGCCCCGAGGGGCAGGAGGACGGCCAGAGCGAGACAAGCGGCGAGCGGCTGCGGGCGCATGATGTCGTTTCCGGGGATTCGGGTCTGGTCGTTCCGGCGTGGGGTACGGAACGACCCGAGTATAGCCTCAGGTTTCATCTAGCTGAAATGGGGGTGGGCCGACCAGCGGCGTGAAGACACCATGACCTTTGGGATATGGTGTTGCCGTGAAGTGGTGCATTACTTTGCTACCACACCTGCCCACGCATCCTCCAGGGACCTGACGATGTCGCACCCAATCTTCCTGCATGGCCGCCGCAGCGGACTCTGCGCCGCCGCCCTGCTGATCTCCACCACGCTGATGCTGGGCGGTTGCGCCGCGGGCCCCAACAGCGAGGCCAAGGCCGCCGAAACCAAGGATGAGAAAAAAGTCGAGTCCGTGCCGGTCGAGGTCGCGGTGGCCAGCCGCCGCGCGGTGGCGGCCAGCTACACCGGCACCGCCGCGCTGGAGCCGCGCGCCGAGTCGCAGGTGGTTGCCAAGACCTCTGGCGTGGCGCTGGCGGTGCTGGTCGAGGAAGGCCAGCGGGTCAGCGCGGGGCAGCCGCTGGTACGGCTCGATCCGGACCGCGCACGCCTGGCGGTTGCCCAGAGCGAGGCACAGATGCGCAAGCTCGAGAACAACTACCAGCGCGCACAGAAGCTGGTCGGCCAGCAGATGGTCAGTGCCGCCGACGTCGACCAGCTGCGCTTCGATCTGGAAAACGTGCGCGCGCAGTATCGCCTGGCCACGCTGGAGCTGTCGTACACCACGGTGGTCGCACCGATCTCCGGCGTGATCGCCTCGCGCTCGATCAAGACCGGCAATTTCGTGCAGATCAACACGCCGATCTTCCGCATCGTCGACAACTCGCGCCTGGAAGCCACCCTCAACGTTCCCGAACGCGAGCTGGCAACGCTGCGTGCCGGCCAACCGGTGACCCTGTCGGCGGATGCACTGCCGGGCCAGAGCTTCACCGGCATCGTTGATCGCATCGCACCGGTGGTGGATTCGGGCAGCGGCACGTTCCGTGTTGTCAGTGCCTTCGACGGCACTGCCCATTCCCTGCAGCCGGGCATGTTCGGCCGGATCCGCATCGATTACGACCAGCGTGCCGACGCCCTGGTCGTGCCGCGCCTGGCGCTGCTCGACGATGGTGAGCCGGCGGTGTTCCGGGTGCGCGACGGCAAGGTCGCGCGCGTTCCGGTCAAGCTGGGTTACGCCGAGGGGCCATGGGTGGAGATCCGTGATGGCCTGGCGGCCGGAGACCAGGTGGTCACCGCAGGCAAGGTCGCGCTGCGCGACGGCACCGCCGTGCAGGTGATCGCTGATCCGAAGGCGAAGACGGCGACGGCCTCGGCCAAGCCGGCAGACAAGGCCGGGAGCCGGCAATGAGCCATCCTGACCACGACCACGGTGCTTCGCCCCACGGCGAAAGCGCCGCCGCCGGCATGCGCGGCGGCCTGGTGGAGTTCGCTACCCGCCGCCGCGTCACCATTGCCATGTGCACGGTCACCCTGCTGCTGTTCGGCCTGATTGCGCTGGGCAGTCTCAAGGTCAACCTGCTGCCGGACCTGAGCTACCCGACGCTGACGGTACGCACCGAATACACCGGTGCGGCACCGACCGAGATCGAAACCCTGATCACCCAGCCGGTGGAAGAAGCCGTGGGCGTGGTCAAGAACCTGCGCAAGCTGAAGTCGGTCTCGCGCACCGGCCAGAGCGATGTGGTGCTGGAGTTCGCCTGGGGCACCAACATGGACCAGGCCAGCCTGGAGGTGCGCGACAAGATGGAAGCGCTGAATCTGCCGCTGGAGGCGAAGGCCCCGGTGCTGCTGCGCTTCAATCCGTCCACCGAGCCGATCATGCGCCTGGTGCTGTCCAGCAAGGCGGCGCCGTCCAGCGATGCCGACGCCATCCGCGAGCTGACCATCCTGCGCCGCTACGCCGACGAGGATCTGAAGAAGAAGCTGGAGCCGGTCACCGGCGTGGCGGCGGTCAAGGTCGGCGGCGGCCTGGAGGACGAGATCCAGGTCGACATCGACCAGCAGAAGCTCGCGCAGCTGAATCTGCCGATCGATACCGTCATCAAGCGCCTGAAGGACGAGAACATCAACATCTCCGGCGGTCGGCTGGAAGAGGGCTCGCAGCGCTTCCTGGTGCGTACCGTCAACCAGTTCGCCGACCTGGAGGAGATCCGCAACCTGCTGGTCACCACCCAGGCGTCCAATGGCAGCGCGGCAGACTCCGCGCTGCAGCAGATGTTCAACATTGCCGCCTCCACCGGTTCCGCTGCGGCCATCGCCGCAGCCTCGGCCGCACAGAGCGCATCGTCCGGCGGTGGCTCCAGCGTGGTCGCCAATGGCGTTCCTGTCCGGTTGAAGGACGTGGCCACCGTGCGCCAGGGCTACAAGGAGCGTGAAGCGATCATCCGCCTGGGCGGTAAGGAATCGGTCGAGCTGGCGATCTACAAGGAAGGCGACGCCAACACCGTCGCCACCGCCGAAGCGCTGCGCAAGCGCCTGGAGCAGATCAAGGGCACGTTCCCCGGCGATGCCGAACTGACCACCATCGAGGACCAGTCGCGCTTCATCGAGCATGCGATCAGCGACGTCAAGAAGGATGCGGTGATCGGCGGCCTGCTGGCGATCCTGATCATCTTCCTGTTCCTCCGCGATGGCTGGAGCACGTTCGTCATCAGCCTGTCGCTGCCGGTGTCGATCATCGCCACGTTCTTCTTCATGGGCCAACTGGGTCTCAGCCTGAACGTCATGTCGCTGGGCGGCCTGGCGCTGGCGACGGGCCTGGTGGTGGACGATTCGATCGTGGTGCTGGAGAGCATCGCCAAGGCGCGCGAGCGCGGGCTGGGCATCCTGCAGGCCGCGATCGAAGGCACCCGCGAAGTGAGCATGGCGGTGGTCGCCTCCACCCTGACCACCATCGCGGTGTTCCTGCCACTGGTGTTCGTCGACGGTATCGCCGGCCAGCTGTTCCGCGACCAGGCGCTGACCGTGGCGATCGCCATCGCCATTTCGCTGCTGGTATCGATGACACTGATTCCGATGCTCAGTTCGCTGAAGGGGCGGCCGCCGCTGGCGTTCCCCGAAGAGCCCGCCAGCGAGGCGTGGCAGCCGGAGCGTCGCTGGCAGAAGCCCGTTGCAGCCGGCCGTCGTGGCTTCGTCGCTGCGGTGCGCTGGACCTTCTATGCGCTGGCCTGGCTGGTGGTACGTGCCTGCCGCGGCGTTGCCGCCGTGATCGGTCCGGTCATGCGCAAGGCCAGCGATATCGCGATGAAGCCCTATGCGGGGGCCGAACGTGGCTACCTGCGGCTGTTGCCGAGCGCGCTGGCGCACCCCGGCAAGGTGCTGGGCCTGGCCGCGCTGGCGTTTGCAGCCACCATGGCGCTGGTGCCGATGCTGGGCGCCGACCTCATCCCGCAGCTGGCGCAGGACCGCTTCGAGATGACCGTCAAGCTGCCGGCCGGCACGCCGTTGAAGCAGACCGATGCACTGGTCCGCGAACTGCAGCTGGCGCACGGCAAGGGCGAGGGCGTGGCCTCGCTGTACGGCGTCAGTGGCAGCGGTACCCGGCTGGACGCAAGCCCGACCGAGAGCGGTGAGAACATCGGCAAGCTGACCGTGGTGATGGAAGGCGGTGGGGATGCGCGCACCGAAGCGGCCATCACCGAGCGCCTGCGTGGCACCATGGCCGGACACCCCGGCGCGCAGGTCGACTTCGCGCGGCCGGCACTGTTCAGTTTCTCGACGCCGCTGGAAATCGAACTGCGTGGTCAGGACATGGCCACGCTGGAGCAGGCCGGCCAGCGGCTGGCTGCCCTGCTGCGCGGCAATGCGCACTACGCCGACGTGAAGTCGACGGTGGAGGAGGGCTTCCCGGAGATCCAGATCCGCTTCGACCAGGAGCGCGCCGGTGCACTGGGCCTGACCACCCGCCAGATCGCCGACGTCGTGGTGAAGAAGGTGCGCGGCGATGTGGCCACCCGCTACAGCTTCCGCGACCGCAAGATCGACGTGCTGGTACGGGCACAGGAAGGCGACCGGGCCAGCGTGGAGAGCATCCGCCGCTTGATCGTCAACCCGGGCAGTACCCGTCCGGTCACCCTGGACGCCGTGGCCGACGTGGTGGCCACCACCGGTCCGAGCGAGATCCACCGTGCCGATCAGACCCGCGTCGCGGTGGTCTCGGCCAACCTGCGTGACATCGATCTGGGCGCGGCCATGCGCGAAGTGCAGCAGATGGTCGCCGAACAGCCGCTTGGTGCGGGCGTCGGCCTGCATATCGGCGGCCAGGGCGAGGAACTGGCGCAGGCGGCAACGTCGCTGATCTTCGCCTTCGGACTGGCGATCTTCCTGGTCTATCTGGTGATGGCGTCGCAGTTCGAATCGCTGCTGCATCCGTTCGTGATCCTGTTCACCATCCCGCTGGCGCTGGTCGGCGCGATCCTGGCGCTGATGCTGACCGGCAAGCCGATCTCGGTGGTGGTGTTCATCGGCCTGATCCTGCTGGTGGGACTGGTCACCAAGAACGCGATCATCCTGATCGACAAGGTCAATCAGCTGCGCGAGGCCGGCGTGGCCAAGCACGAGGCGCTGGTGGAAGGCGCGCGCTCGCGCCTGCGTCCGATCATCATGACCACCCTGTGCACGCTGTTCGGCTTCCTGCCACTGGCGGTGGCGATGGGCGAGGGCGCTGAAGTACGTGCGCCGATGGCGATCACCGTGATCGGCGGCCTGCTGGTCTCCACCCTGCTGACCCTGCTGGTGATCCCGGTGGTCTACGACCTGATGGATCGCCGCGGCGACGCCTACTACCGCGAACGCGGCCGCACGCACGCCGGCGACGGACTGCGGATCGCAGAAGGTGGCCGCGTCGGCGGCGAGGAGCCGGCATGAGTGTCGCCGAGTTCTCCATCCGCCGTCCGGTCACCACCATCATGTGCTTCGTATCGCTGGTGGTGATCGGCCTGATCGCTTCATTCCGGCTGCCACTGGAGGCTCTGCCGGACATCTCCGCGCCGTTCCTGTTCGTGCAGATTCCGTACACGGGCTCGACACCGGAAGAAGTGGAACGGACCATCATCCGGCCGGTGGAAGAGTCATTGGCAACGATGACCGGGATCAAGCGCATGCGCTCCTCGGCCACGTCCGAAGCGGCGCTGATCTTCATCGAGTTCAGCGACTGGGACCGTGACATCGCCATCGCCGCTTCCGACGCGCGCGAACGTATCGATGCGATCCGCAGCGACCTGCCTGACGACCTGCAGCGCTACAACGTGTTCAAGTGGTCCAGCAGCGACCAGCCGGTGCTGAAGGTGCGCCTGGCCAGCACCACCGACCTGACGACCGCCTATGACATGCTCGACCGCGAGTTCAAGCGGCGCATCGAGCGCATTCCGGGCGTTGCGCGCGTGGACATCACCGGTGCACCGCCGAATGAAGTCGAGATCGCGATCGATCCCAACCGGCTCAACGCGCACGGGCTGAGCATCAACGAGCTGAGCGAACGGTTGCGCACGCTGAACTTTTCGATCTCGGCCGGGCAGATCGATGACAACGGCCAGCGTGTGCGCGTGCAACCGGTCGGCGAGATCACCGACCTGCAGGAACTGCGCGATCTGGTGATCAACGCCAAGGGCCTGCGGCTGGGTGACATCGCCGATGTGCGGCTGAAGCCGGCGCGGATGAACTATGGCCGCCGCCTGGATGGCAACCCGGCAGTGGGCCTGGATATCTTCAAGGAGCGCAGCGCCAATCTGGTCGACGTCTCGCGCGCGGCGCTGGCCGAAGTCGAAGCGATCCGCGCACAGGCCTCGATGCGCGATGTGCAGATCAAGGTCATCGACAACCAGGGCAAGGCGGTGACCTCCTCGCTGCTGGAGCTGGCCGAAGCCGGTGCGGTGGGCCTGATCCTGTCGGTGACGGTGCTGTTCTTCTTCCTGCGCCACTGGCCGTCCACGCTGATGGTGACGCTGGCCATCCCGATCTGCTTCACCATCACCCTGGGCTTCATGTACTTCGTCGGGGTGACGCTGAACATCCTGACCATGATGGGCCTGCTGCTGGCGGTGGGCATGCTGGTGGACAACGCCGTGGTGGTGGTGGAGAGCATCTACCAGGAGCGCGAGCGCATGCCGGGACAGCCACGGCTGGCCTCGATCATCGGCACCCGCAACGTCGCCATCGCGCTCAGCGCCGGCACCCTGTGCCATTGCATCGTGTTCGTGCCGAACCTGTTCGGCGAGACCAACAACATCAGCATCTTCATGGCACAGATCGCGATCACCATTTCGGTATCGCTGCTGGCGTCTTGGCTGGTGGCGGTCAGCCTGATTCCGATGCTGTCCGCGCGCATGGCCACGCCCAAGCTCGTGCACTCGCAGACCGGCCTGATCGCGCGCCTGCAGCGGCGCTACGCGCAGGTGCTGGACTGGTCGCTGCACCATCGTGGCTGGAGCCTGCTGGGCATCGTGCTGGTGGTGGCCGTCAGCCTGGTGCCGATGAAACTGACCAAGGTGGACATGTTCGGTGGTGAAGGTGGCAAGGACATCTTCATCGGCTACATGTGGAAGGGTGCCTACACCTACCGGCAGATGTCCGAGGAAGTGGCTCGGGTGGAGAACTGGATCGACGAGAACCGTGAGCGCCTGCACGTCAAGCAGGTGTACTCCTGGTACAGCGAGCAGGAAGGCAGCTCGACGGTTGTCACCCTGGACGAGAAGTACGCCAAGGACATCAAGTCACTGCAGGAGGAGCTGCGCAAGGGCCTGCCGAAGTCCGCGCGTACCGACTACTTCGTCGGCAACCAGGGCGGTGATGGTGGTGGCGGCAACCAGGGCGTGCAGGTGCAGTTGATCGGCGATTCCAGCAGCATGCTGCAGGAAATCGGCCAGGAAGTGCTGCCCCTGCTGGCCCAGCGTGCGGAGCTGCGCGACGTGCGCATCGACAATGGCGAGAAGGGCGGTGAACTCAAGGTGCGCGTCGATCGCGAGCGTGCCGCCGCCTTCGGCTTCAACGCCGAGCAGGTGGCCAGCTTTGTCGGCCTGGCATTGCGCGGCGCACCGATGCGTGAGTTCCGGAGAGGCGACAACGAGGTTCCGGTCTGGGTGCGCTTCGCCGGAGCCGAGCAGAGCAGTCCGGAGGACCTGGCCGGCTTCAGCGTGCGTACCGGCGACGGTCGCAGCGTGCCGCTGCTGAGTCTGGTCAGCGTCGATGTCGGTTCGTCCGCCACCCAGATCGGCCGAACCAACCGGCAGACCACGCTGACGATCAAGGCCAACCTGGCCGAGAAGATCACCGCACCGGACGGACGCAAGGCGATCGAGGCCGTACTCAAGCCGATGAGCTTCCCGGCCGGCTATGGCTACACCTTCGATGGCGGCGACTATGGCAACGATGACGAGGCGATGCAGCAGATGGTGTTCAACCTGCTCATCGCGCTGGTGATGATCTACGTGGTGATGGCGGCGGTGTTCGAATCGCTGCTGTTCCCGGCGGCGATCATGAGCGGCGTGCTGTTCTCGATCTTCGGCGTGTTCTGGCTGTTCTGGATCACCGGCACCTCGTTCGGAATCATGTCCTTCATCGGCATCCTGGTGCTGATGGGCGTGGTGGTGAACAACGGCATCGTGATGATCGAGCACATCAACAACCTCCGGCGCAGCGGCATGGGGCGTACCCAGGCGCTGGTGGAGGGTTCACGCGAGCGCCTGCGCCCGATCATGATGACCATGGGAACGGCGATCCTGGCGATGGTGCCGATTTCGCTGACCAACACGCAGATGTTCGGCGACGGCCCGGAGTACGCGCCGATGGCCCGAGCCATCGCCGGTGGACTGGCGTTCTCGACCGTGGTCAGCCTGCTGTTCCTGCCGACGATCTACGCGGTGCTGGACGACCTGCGCAATGCCGTGACGCGGCTGATCCGCCGCGCGCGCGGCCTGGAAAAGGTGGCGGCAACGGCCGCCTAGCGTCGAGCTTGCCCGACTACGGGGAACGACAACGTGTTGTGGTGTGGGGAGGCCGGTCGTAGTGGGGCGGCCTCCCCCCTTTTTTGCCGGGCATGGCCCGGCGCTACCATCACCGCCACGCGGTAGCGCCGGGCCATGCCCGGCGGGGCGTTGCAATCAACCTGCGACCTTGCCCCACACCTGGAAGCCGGTCAGCCACAGGCCGAGCATGCTGCCGAGATTGGTCAGCATGAACGTCAGCACCACGCGGGTGACCCGATTGCGATACCAGCCCTTCAACGACTGTGCATCGTCGCGCAGCTGCAGGAAATCCTGGTACGCCGGCTTGCGCAGGCGTGCCTCGACCAGCGCCGAGAACGCGCCGGTGGGAATGCTGAGCCGGAACGGCTTGAACGGGGCGACCACGATCGCCGTGAGAATGCTCAGCGGGTGACTGCCGGCCAGCAGACAGCCGAGGCCGGCCAGGCCGCCGGTGTACATCGCCCACGTGGCCAGCAGTTCGGTGCCCACGCCCAGGCCTCCGCGGTAGAAGCCGACGGCGATGCCGGTGATGACGATGGCAAGGATGCCCAGCGTGAACCACGGGATGTTGCGCTTCTTCGGCACGGCTTCGAGTTCGGCGCGCAACGATGCCGGTGCATCGGTATCCGTTTCGAGGTATCGCGCCAGGCCTGCCAGATGGCCGGCGCCGACCACCGCCAGCACTTCGCGCTGCCGCGGGTCGTGTTCTTCGCGCAGGCGCGTGGCCATGTAGCGGTCGCGCTCGCCGATGATGGTTTCGTACAGCGCTGGATTCTCGGTCGCGAACTCGCCGAAGCTCGACTCCAGCATGTCGCCCTGCTTGAGCTTCTCGATTTCGTTTTCGCCCACCTCTTCCGATGAGAACAGGCCGGCGCCCAGGCCTGCAACCAGCTTCAGCTTGCCGAAGAAGCCCAGCCGCTGCGAGGCGCGGCGGAAGGTCAGGCCCACCTCGCGATCGATCAGGTGGACGGGCAGGCCGCGCTCACGCCCCAGTTCGACGGCGCGCTTCAGTTCCGCACCCGGCTCGATGCCGAGCTGTTCGGCCAGACGACGCTGGTAGGCGGAAAGCGCCAGGTTGGCGGCGAACAGGGCAACGCGACCCTTGCGGATCACCTCGACCAGGTCCAGCTTGGCCAACGTGTCCGGATCGCTCAGGGCCTGCAGGCGCTGGGGGTCCAGTTCGACCGCGACGGCATCGAAGCGGCCGCTGTTGATTGCTTTCTCCACCGCCTCGACGCTGGCGTGGGAAACGTGGGCGGTGCCCAGCAGGGTGTAGCGCACGCCGTCGCGTTCAACGACGCGCACCGGCTGGCCGGCGAACAGATCGTCGTCGGTCTCGGGAAGGATTTCGGTCATGGAGTCATTCATTGGAAGGTGCGGAGTCGGCGCCGTCGCCGAGCGCGCGTTGCATCTGCACGGTGTCCAGCCAGCGGCCGTGCTTGCGGCCGAGGCCGCGGAACACGCCGACCAGCTCGAAGCCGAAACGCTCGTGCAGCCTGATCGAAGCGGTATTGGTCGGTTCGCCGATCACCGCCACCATCTGCCGGAAGCCACGTGCGACGCATGCGTCGATCAGCGCCTGCAACAGGCCGGTGCCGACGCCCTGGCCCTGGAACCGTGCATCGACATAGACCGAGTTCTCCACGGTCCACTGGTAGGCAATGCGCGTGCGGTAGGTGTTGGCGTAGGCGTAGCCGGCGACCTGGCCGTCGATCTCGGCGACCAGATAGGGAAAACCGCGGTCGATGATGTCGCGCATGCGGCGCAGCATCTCGGCCTGGTCCGGGATGTCGTACTCGTACGTGTTGACGAAGTCGGTCACTTCGACCGCGTAGATCGCGGTGATCGCGGCGATGTCGGCCGGGCCGGCATCACGGATGAGGACGGCCATGCGCGGCTCCGGTTCAGTCGATGTAGCGCTTGAGCAGATCGCCGTAGGCATCGATGCGGCGATCGCGCAGGAACGGCCAGATGCGGCGCACGTGCTCGCTGCGGTGCAGGTCGACGTCGCATACCAGCACAGCGGCATCGGTGCCGGCTTCGGCCAGGAACTCGCCCTGCGGGCCGAGCACGTGGCTGTTGCCCCAGAACTGGATGCCCGACGCGCCCAGCGGCGAGGCCTCATGGCCGACGCGGTTGCAGCTCAGCACCGGCAGGCCGTTGGCGACGGCATGGCCACGGTGGCTCAGTACCCAGGCATCGCGCTGGCGGGTCTTCTCGTCCTGCACGTCGTCCGGGTCCCAGCCGATCGCAGTCGGGTACAGCAGCAGCTCGGCGCCGGCAAGCGCCATCAGGCGCGCCGCCTCCGGATACCACTGGTCCCAGCACACCAGCACGCCCAGGCGGCCCACCGAGGTGTCGATCGGGGTGAAGCCGATGTCGCCCGGGGTGAAGTAGAACTTCTCGTAGAAGCCCGGATCGTCCGGGATGTGCATCTTGCGGTACTTGCCGAGCAGGGTGCCGTCCTTCTCGAACACCACCGCGGTGTTGTGGTACAGGCCGGCGGCGCGGCGCTCGAACAGCGAACCGACCAGCACCACGCCATGCTTCTTCGCCAGCGCACCCAGGCGCTCGGTGCTCGGGCCCGGGATCGGTTCGGCCAGATCGAACTCGTCAACCGACTCGTGCTGGCAGAAGTAGGGGCCGTTGTGCAGTTCCTGCAGCAGCACCAGCTTGGCGCCCTGCGCTGCCGCTTCGGCCACGCGTGCCTCGATCACCGCCAGATTGGCGGCGGCATCGCCGTGGTTGCGCTCCTGGATCAGGGCGACGGTAAGCGGGCTGCGCGAGTTCATGCGGGTGTTCCTGCGGGGGAAAACCCGCATGTTAGCGCGTATGCGATGCCGCAGCGTGTCGGCCGCTGAACAGGTGCACGCAGCCGGTATCGCCGGGCCATGCCCGGCGTACGAACCGAATGCCGCTGTGCTCGCCGGGCGTGGCCCGGCGCTACCGCATCGTGCTACGCCTTCAGCAGGCCTTCCGGCAGCTGCATGGTGATGCAGTGCAGGCTGCCGTTCTGCCAGATCAGCGAGCGGCACGGCACCTGCACGATCTCGCGGCCCGGATGGGCCTTGGCCAGCACGTCGCGGGCCAGATCGTCGGCCGGATCACCGTACGCCGGCATCAGCACCGCGCCGTTGACGATCAGGTAGTTGGCGTACGAGGCCGCCAGGCGGCGGCCCTCGTCGATCACCGGCTGTGCCCACGGCAGCGGGAACAGGCGGTATGGCTGACCGTCACGGGTGCGCAGCGCAGCCAGTTCCCTGCCCATCGCCTGCAGCTCGGCGTAGTGCGAGTCGTTCTCGTCGTCGCAGGCCTGGTAGACGATGCTGTCCGCCGAGGCGAAGCGGGCGAGGGTATCGATGTGGGCATCGGTATCGTCGCCTTCCAGGTAGCCGTGGTCGAGCCACAGCACGCGCTCCTGCTGCAGCCAGTCGGCGAGGTCGGTGCTCAGGCTGGCGCGGTCACGATCCGGGTGGCGTTCGTGCAGGCACTTCCAGGTGGTCAGCAGGGTGCCTTCACCGTCGGTTTCGATGGCGCCGCCTTCCAGCGCGAACGGGATGCTGCGCACCGGCGCGTCGTTGAAAACGCCGGCCTGGTCGAGCGCGCCCACCAGCTGATCGTCGAGGGTGGCATGGAACTTGCCGCCCCAGCCGGTGAAGCGGAAGTCCAGCAGCTGGAAACCGCCGTCGGCACGGCGCAGGGTGATCGGGCCCGAGTCGCGCAGCCAGGTGTCGTCGTAGGCCGCCGTGGTGAAGTGCACCCTGTCCATGTCGATGCGGTTGGAGCGCAGCCGCATTTCGGCATAGGTCTCCACATCGTCATCGGCCACGCAGATCAGCACCGGCTGGAAGCGGGTGATCGCTGCAACCAGTGCGATATAGGTTTCCTCCACCTGTCCCAGGCGGTCGGCCCAGTCGGTATCGGCGGTGGGCCAGGCAATCAGGACGCCGCTCTGGGCTTCCCACTCGGCAGGAAAACGAAGGGTCTGGTTCATGGTCTCGCTACACAGGCCCGCCCGGGGCGGGTAAAGGGGTCAACGGATCGGCGGTTTCGGGCCGATTTCGTTCGGGTCCGCCTGGTTGGCCACCACGTCGATCACCTTCTGCTTCTCGAAGTAGACAGTGAACTGTGGGTACACCCAGCGGTTGATGGTCGGCCATTGCCGCTTCTGCCCGCCGCGCGGCTGCAGCTGCTCGCTGGGCGCACCGAACTGGCTCTGCACCTGCTGCATGGACTGGCCACGAAGGGGCAGGGCGCCGGCCGGCTTCTCGCGGGCGCGGTCGACAAGCAGAGTGTCGGCCAGGGCCGGCGTGGCGGCAGCCAGAGTGGCCAGCACGGCCAGGGTGGACAGGTAACGCTTCATCTCGATCTACTCCCCAGTGGTCAAGAAAGGCGATTACAGCAAAATCGGCAGGAAAAAGCCGCATAAGCAAAAAACCGCCCGAAGGCGGCTTTTTGCATCGGGTCGGTCCCGCGCGGGACCAGCCGCAGCCACGAAGGCTGTTGGGCTCAGCGCTGACGCGCCTTGAAACGCGGGTTCGACTTGCAGATCACGAAGATCTTGCCACGGCGACGGACGACCTTGCAGTCACGGTGACGGGCCTTCGCCGACTTCAGGGAGGACAGGACTTTCATGGCATACCTCGGCGTAAACAGTAGTTGTTCGGGTGGAGCGTGGCCGCGATATGCGAAAGACAATCGGCAGTTGACGCTCGTTCAAGCCCGCCATTCTACCGGGCTTTTCCTCATGGTTTCAAGTGGTTGCACAAAAGATCCGTCGCGGGGTGTCTGGCAGGGGCTAGAATGCCCCCTTCACACGTACTGGGACCCCCATGAATCCACTCGCTCCCGTCCTGACCATCGACGGCCCATCAGGGGCCGGCAAGGGTACCATCAGCCGCATCGTGGCGCGCCGGATGGGCTGGCATTACCTGGATTCAGGCGCCCTGTACCGGGCGGTGGGCGTGGCCGCCAGCTGGGCCGACATCGATACCTCCGACGCCTCGGCATTGGTGCGGTGCACGTTCGATACCCATGTTCAGTTTGTTGAACAGGGTGATGCGATGCGGGTCCTGGTCAATGGCAGCGATGCCACCGACGAACTGCGGCTGGAGACCACCGGCGCGCTGGCGTCGGCCATCGCGGCCATTCCCGAAGTCCGGGCGGCCCTGAAGGAGCGGCAGCGCGCATTCAGGGAGCTGCCGGGCCTGGTCGCGGACGGTCGCGACATGGGTACGGTGATCTTCCCGGATGCCCCCTACAAGGTGTTCCTGACCGCCAGTGCCGAAGAGCGCGCCGAGCGCCGGCATAAGCAGTTGAAAGACAAGGGGGTTTCTGTTAACTTTGATGACCTCCTGCGCGAGATCATGGCCCGCGACGCCCGTGATGCTCAGCGTACCGTGGCGCCCCTGAAGCCGGCAGACGATGCCGTCCTCATCGACACCACAGGCATCGGCATCGCAGATGTCGTTGCCCGAGTGATGGATCTGCTTCCGGTTCCGGCTGCCTGATCCGTTCGCGCGGGAGCACTGCCAGCCGCATCGGTGGTGGTCGCGCAATAGCAGTGCTGTACAAGCTCCGTCGCGCAATGATGCGTGGCGGTTTTCCTACTTCACACACGACCTGCTTTTCCGGGGTCGACCAACAGGCGGGCGGTCGCCCATCCCCGAAGGGACGCCACCGACCCATGTGTCCAACAGAGTAAATCTAATGACCGAATCATTTGCCGAACTGTTTGAAGCCAGCCAGGCCAATCTGGCCAAGCTGAAGCCGGGCGCCATCGTCAGCGGTACCGTTGTTGAAGTCCGCGGCGACGTCGTGGTGATCAACGCTGGCCTGAAGTCCGAAGGCATCGTGCCGATCGAACAGTTCCGTAACGACGCTGGCGAGATCGATGTCGCCGAAGGCGATATCGTCAAGGTCGCCCTCGACTCCATCGAGAACGGCTTCGGCGAAACCGTCCTGTCGCGCGAGAAGGCCAAGCGCGCGATGGTGTGGGACGAGCTGGAAGAAGCGTTGGAAAAGAACGAAACCATCACCGGCCGCATCAGTGGCAAGGTCAAGGGTGGTTTCACCGTGGACATCAAGGATGTCCGCGCCTTCCTGCCGGGTTCCCTGGTCGATGTGCGCCCGGTGCGCGATCCGGCCTACCTGGAAGGCAAGGAGCTGGAATTCAAGCTCATCAAGCTGGACCGCAAGCGTAACAACGTCGTGGTCTCGCGCCGCGCTGTCGTCGAAAGCGAGCACTCGGAAGAGCGCGAGCAGCTGATGGACAAGCTGCAGGAAGGCGCGATCCTGAAGGGTGTCGTCAAGAACCTGACCGACTACGGCGCGTTCGTGGACCTGGGCGGTATCGACGGCCTGCTGCACATCACCGACATGGCATGGAAGCGCGTGCGCCATCCGTCCGAAGTCGTGAACGTCGGCGACGAGCTGGACGTGCGCGTGCTGAAGTTCGACCGCGAGCGCAACCGCGTTTCGCTGGGCCTGAAGCAGCTGGGCGAAGATCCGTGGGACAACATCGCCCGTCGTTACCCGGCCAACAGCCGCGTCTTCGGCAAGGTCTCCAACGTCACCGATTACGGCGCGTTCGTCGAGATCGAGCCGGGCGTCGAAGGCCTGGTGCACGTCTCCGAGATGGATTGGACCAACAAGAACGTCAACCCGTCCAAGGTCGTGCAGGTCGGTGACGAAGTCGAAGTGATGGTGCTGGACGTCGACGAAGAGCGTCGCCGCATCTCGCTGGGCATGAAGCAGGTTGCCGCCAATCCGTGGGAAACCTTCGCTGCCACCCACAAGAAGGGTGACAAGGTGTCCGGCCAGATCAAGTCGATCACCGACTTCGGCATCTTCATCGGCCTGGACGGCGGCATCGATGGCCTGGTCCACCTGTCCGACATCAGCTGGAACACCACCGGCGAAGACGTCGTTCGCAACTTCAAGAAGGGCGATACCCTGGACGCCGTCGTCCTGGCCGTCGACCCGGAGCGCGAGCGCATCTCCCTGGGCGTGAAGCAGCTGGAGCAGGATCCGTTCGGCCAGTACATGGCGGCCAATCCGAAGGGCTCCAAGGTCGAAGGCGTGGTGAAGGAAGTCGACGCCAAGGGCGCCGTGATCGAACTGGCCGACGGCATCGAAGGCTACGTTTCGGCTCGCGACATCGCCAACGAGCGCGTTGACGACGCCACCCAGCACCTGAAGGTCGGCGACAAGGTCGAAGCCAAGTTCGTGGGCATGGACCGCAAGGGCCGTACCCTGCAGCTGTCGATCAAGGCCAAGGACGACGCGGAAATGCGCGAAGTGCTGGAGGAATACCAGTCCGCTTCGGGTGGCACCACCCAGCTCGGCGCGCTGCTGCGTGCCCAGCTGAACGGTAGCAAGTCCGAGTAATCGGGCCCGTTGTTCGTTGTTTCCTGGACGGCCCGGGCACTGCCCGGGCCGTTTCAGGCTGAAATGCCCCTGATGTGAGCCGGTGATGACCAAATCCGAACTGATCGAAATCCTTGCGCGCCGTCAGGCGCACCTGAAGGCCGATGATGTCGATCTGGCGGTGAAGTCGTTGCTGGAAATGATGGGCGGTTCCCTCTCTGTCGGGGATCGCATCGAAATCCGCGGTTTTGGCAGCTTCTCGCTGCACTACCGCCCGCCGCGCCTGGGTCGCAACCCCAAGACCGGCGAATCGGTTGCCCTGCCGGGCAAGCACGTTCCCCATTTCAAGCCGGGCAAGGAACTGCGCGAGCGGGTCAGCAGCGTGCTGCCGCTGGACGCCGATCCCGCTTGAGCGTCCCGTCGCGCCACCGCGTGCGAATCCAGCCGCGAGTCGGATAAGCTACGGTCTCCCGCCCCTGGAGCTGTCGCATGAAGGTCTTTCGTCTGCTGGTCCTGCTGGCGGTGCTGATCCTTGGATTGATCATCGGTGCGGTCAACATGACCGCGATGTCGATCAACCTGCTGTTCACCGAGCTGCATACCTCCGTCGGCGTGGCATTGATCGCCGCCCTGCTGGTGGGCGTGGTGGTCGGCGCCGGCCTGGTGCTGGTGAGCGTGGTCGTTCCGCTCTACAGCCAGCTGCGCCGCGCCAACAAGTCCGCTGCCGCGACGCCGGCACCGGCCGCTTCCCCCCAATCTTTTGACGGACGTTGATCGAAGATGGATTTCGTCACCGAGTGGTTCTGGTTTTTCCTGTTCGTGCCGCTGGCCGCCCTGGCCGGCTGGGTGATCGGACGGCGTGGCGGTCAGCGCCACGGTGACAACCAGGTCAGCCGACTGTCCAGCACCTACTTCCGTGGCCTGAACTACCTGCTCAACGAGCAGCCGGACAAGGCCATCGAGCTGTTCCTGCACATTGCCGAGCTCGACAAGGAAACCTTCGAGACCCAGGTCGCGCTGGGCCATCTGTTCCGTCGCCGCGGCGAAGTGGACCGCGCCATCCGCCTGCACCAGGGCCTGGTCAACCGCAACGATCTGAGCGATGCGCAGCGCGTGCAGGCGCTGCTGGCGCTGGGCGAGGACTACATGAAGTCCGGCCTGCTGGACCGCGCCGAAACCGTGTTCACCGAGCTGGCCCAGCTGGACCAGCGTGCGCCGCAGGCGCTCAAGCACCTGATCGGGATCTACCAGGCCGAGCGCGACTGGGAGAAGGCGATCGACAACGCCACCCGCTTCGAGGATGTCACCGGTGAGCCGATGGGCAAGCTGATCGGGCAGTTCGAGTGCGAGCTGGCCGAACGCTTCCGTGGCGCCGGCAAGCTGGAAGAGGCGAGGGCGGCCATTGCCCGTGCCTACCAGGCCGATGCGATGTCGGTGCGCGCCGGCATCATCGAAGGACGCCTGGAGAGCGATGCCGGCAATCCCGAAGCGGCGGTGCGAGCCTTCGAGCGTGCTGCGCGCAATGACCCGGAGTATCTGCCGGAACTGCTGCCGGCGCTGATGCAGAACTACCGCAAGGTCGGCGACCTGGGCGGCGCCCGTGCCTTCCTTTCGGAAATGACCGAGCACTACCGCGGTATCGCGCCGGTGCTGGCGCTGACCCGGCTGATGGAGGAACAGGAAGGTGTCGCCCCTGCGCGCGCCTATCTGGGCCGCCAGCTCAAGGACCGCCCCTCGGTGCGCGGCGAATCGGCGTTGATCGACCTGACCCTCGCCGAAGGTGCCGATTCCACCGCCACCCTGCACGATCTCAAGCACATCACCGACCAGTTGCTGGTGCGCAATCCGGCCTACCGCTGCACGCGCTGCGGCTTCGGCGCGCGCACCCACCACTGGCAGTGCCCGAGCTGCAAGGAATGGGGTACGGTCAAGCCGCTGCTGAACTACGCGGTGCTCTGAATCATGCCCTGGCTCGTGATGGGCGCGCTGCTGGCGTTGGCCCTGCTGAGCGCCGCCCTGACCTGGGCGGCGCGCGGCTACGCGCTGCGCCGGCAGCTGATGGACCACCCCGGGGAACGCCGCAGCCATAGCGTCGCCACGCCACGCGGCGGCGGCATCGCCATTGTCATCAGCCTGCTGGCCACCGCCGCCGTGGCCATGTGGGCGTGGCCGCAGGCCATGCCGAGCCTGCTGGTCGCCGCTGCCGGCCTGCTGCTGGTCGCGGGCATCGGCTGGTGGGACGACCATCGCCCGCTGCCGGCCATGCGCAGGCTGCTTGTTCATTTCATTGCTGCGGGCCTGCTGGCCGGGCTGGTGAAGATCCACGGCGGCAGCTGGCTGCTGGCCCTGCTGGTGCTGTTCTTCACCGCCTCGTTGATCAACATCTGGAACTTCATGGATGGCATCAACGGCATTGCCAGCAGCCAGGCCATCGTGGTCGCGCTGGGGTTCGCTCCGGTGCTGCCCTGGCCGTGGTCATTGCTGGCCATCGCCCTCGGGCTGGCCTGCGTGGGTTTCCTGCCCTTCAACTTTCCGCGCGCACGCATCTTCCTCGGGGATGTCGGCAGCGGAGCGCTGGGCTACGCGGTGGCGGCCGTTGTGGCCGTGGCCAGCCTGCGCACGGACATCAACTGGATCCTCCTGCTGGTGCCGCTGTCACCGTTCCTCGTGGACGCGGGCTTCACACTGCTGGCGCGCATCATTTCCGGACAACGCTGGATGGAACCCCACACCCAGCACGTCTATCAGCGCGCTGTGCAGGCAGGAGCCAGCCACGCCTTGGTGACAGGGATGTACTTTGTTTTGGGCCTATTCAGTATTACAGTGTTCAATGTCAGTTCGAATCTGCAGCCGAGGTGGGAGGCTGTCGTGGCAATTGCTTGGTTCATCACGCTGAGCATGCTGTGGCTCCTCCTGCGCAATGGAATGCGCCTCCGACAAGGAACTCCTTGAAATATGTCTTCACCCTGGCGGGATAGAATCCTCGGCCTGTTGCCGCGTACGGCCATTGTCTGCCACGACCTTTTCATGGTCTGGGCATGCTGGCAGCTGCTCCATGCCGGTCGTTACTCGATCCTGCCGGACGCGCCTGCGCTGCCGTTGTGGAATGTCGATACCACCCTGGTCCTGCTGCTGCAGGGACTGGTGTTCTGGCGCGTCGGCCTGTATCGCGGCCTGTGGCGGTTTGCCAGCGTCAGCGACCTGCTGAACATCTTCAAAGCCAGCTTCATCGGCATGGTCGCCATCGTCCTGGTGCTGATGTGGAAGCGCTTCAACGGCGTGCCGATGTCGGTGCTGGTGATCTATCCCTTCGCGCTGTCGGCCCTGCTGGGCGCGCCGCGCCTGCTGTATCGCGCATGGAAGGACTACCAGGCGCTGCAGTCCGATTCGAGCGCGCGCCGGGTGCTGATCCTGGGTGCCGGACAGGCCGCCGAAACGCTGGTCCGCGATCTGCGTCGTTCCGGCAATTTCGAGCCGGTCGGCCTGCTCGATGACGCCCCGCACCTGCGCGGCGCGAAACTGCAGGGCCTGCCGATCCTGGGCACGCTGGACGATGCGCCGGCCGTGGCCCGCGAAACCGCAGCCAAGCTGCTGGTCATCGCCATTCCGTCGCTGGATGCCGCCGGCATGCAGCGCGTGGTCGCTATCTGCGAGAGCACCGGGGTTCCGTTCCGCACCGTGCCCAAGCTCAGTGACATCCTGCAGGGGCAGTCGCTGCCGGGCCAGCTGAAGGAAGTGGCGATCGAGGATCTGCTGGGCCGCAAGCCGATCATGCCGGACTGGAACCTGATCCGTGGCTGGCTGGGCGGGCGCACTGTGATGGTGACCGGTGCCGGTGGTTCGATCGGTTCAGAACTCTGCCGCCAGTGCGCGCGCCACGGTGCAGGCCGCATCGTCCTGCTGGAGATCAGCGAACTGCTGCTGTTGACCATCGAAGGCGAGCTGCGCCGCAGTTTTCCCGACATCGAGATCGAAGCCGTGCTGGGTGACTGCGGTGACCCCGCAGTGATCCGCCATGCGCTGTCGCTGCACCCGGTCGATACGGCCTTCCATGCTGCCGCCTACAAGCATGTGCCGGTGCTGGAACGGCAGCTGCGCGAGGCGGTGCGCAACAACATCCTGGCCACGGAGAACGTCGCCCGTGCCTGCCTGGAGGCACACGTCGAGCACTTCGTGTTCATCTCCACCGACAAGGCGGTCGATCCGGTCAATGCGCTGGGTGCCAGCAAGCGCTACGCCGAGATGATCTGCCAGAGCCTGGACCAGAAGTCCACGCATACCCGCTTCGTCACCGTGCGCTTCGGCAACGTGCTGGCGTCGGCGGGCAGCGTCGTGCCGTTGTTCCGCGAGCAGATCCTCAAGGGCGGGCCGGTCACGGTCACCGACCCGGAGGTCAGCCGCTATTTCATGACGATCCCCGAGGCCTGCCAGCTGATCCTGCAGGCGGCCGCCTCGGCGTCGCATGGCGCCATCTATACGCTCGACATGGGTGAGCCGGTGCCGATCCGGGTGCTGGCCGAGCAGATGATCCGGCTGGCCGGCAAGCAGCCGTACAAGGATATTCCGATCATCTACACCGGGCTGCGCCCGGGTGAGAAGCTGCACGAGACGCTGTTCTATTCCGACGAGGACTATCGTTCGACCGCGCACCCCAAGATCCTCGAAGCCGGCGTGCGCGCGTTCTCGCGTGACATGGTGCTCGGCAACGTTCCGAAGCTGCGCGAAGCGATCAGCAGCTACGACATCGACACCATCCAGGAGATCCTGTTCGCGACGATGCCGGAGTTTTCTCCAATCGAACAGGATGCTTACATCTCATCCGCTAAAGTCGTGCCGTTTCCGACACGCGAGGCCAACAGGCACTAATGAGCAAGCGAATTCGTAAAGCAGTTTTTCCCGTGGCAGGGCTCGGGACGCGCTTCCTGCCGGCGACCAAGACGGTGCCGAAAGAAATGCTGCCGATCATCGATCGTCCGCTTATCCAGTACGCTGTTGATGAGGCCATAGAAGCCGGCTGTGACACGCTGGTGTTCATCACCAACCGCTACAAGCACGCCGTCGCCGACTATTTCGACAAGGCGTATGAGCTGGAACAGAAGCTCGAGCGCGCCGGCAAGCAGGAACAGCTGGAGATGATCCGCCACGTGCTGCCCAACGGCGTGCGTGCGGTCTTCGTGACGCAGGCCGAAGCGTTGGGCCTGGGCCACGCGGTGCTGTGTGCCAAGGCCGTGATCGGTGACGAGCCGTTCGCCGTGCTGCTGCCGGACGATCTGATCTGGAACCGCGGCGACGGTGCGTTGAAGCAGATGGCCGATCTCAATGAGGCCAGCGGTGCCAGCGTGATCGCCGTCGAGGACGTGCCGCACGACAAGACCGCCAGTTACGGCATCGTGGCCACCGAGGCCTTCGATGGCCGCAAGGGCCGTATCTCGCAGATCGTGGAGAAGCCGAAGCCGGAGGACGCCCCCAGCGATCTGGCGGTGGTCGGCCGCTATGTGCTGAGCCCGAAGATCTTCGATCTGCTGGAGCAGACCGGCAGTGGTGCCGGTGGCGAGATCCAGCTGACCGATGCGATCGCGCAGCTGCTGAAGACCGAGCAGGTCGATGCCTACCGTTTCGAGGGCACCCGTTTCGACTGCGGCACGCACCTGGGACTGGTCGAGGCGACGATCCGCTTCGCGCTGGACAACCCGAAGCTGGCGGGCCCGGCGCGCGAGAAGCTGGCGGCGATGCTGGCGGAATAAGGTTTATCAAGCGCTCCGTTCGCGGCGCCTTGATTGATACGTGGTGGGCGGTACGGGTGGGCCTTTGCAGGACACGCCGTAAACCCATCCATGGGGGCTCGATGGCGCCATCCATGGCGCCAACGGTCCTGCAAAGGCCCACCCGTACCGCCTGTCAGATTTCCTGCGGGCGCGGACGGGAAGGGCGGAATCAAAGACAAGAGCAAAAGCAAAAAGGCAGCCATCGGCTGCCTTTTTGCTTGTTGGGGTCAGATCCCTTTGCGCAGCAAAGGGATCTGACCCCAGCTCCTGCTCATCCCTCCGCCGCGCGGAATGCTGGAAGGCGCGGGTGGGTGAGGCTGGCCGGGACTGTCAGCGGCATGGATGCCGCTGCCAAGCCTGCAGGGATGTACTTGCGGCGTGTCCCGGGCAGCCTCACCCACCCGGGCCCCACCATCAGCAATCAGCCGGCAACGCTTTGAACCTTACAGCGCCTCGAAAATACCCGCCGCGCCCATGCCGGTGCCGATGCACATCGTCACCATGCCGTACTTCTGCTGGCGACGACGCAGGCCGTGCAGCAGGGTCGCGGTACGGATCGCACCGGTGGCACCCAGCGGGTGGCCCAGGGCGATCGCACCACCCAGCGGGTTCACCTTGTCCGGGTCCAGGCCGCAGTCACGGATCACCGCCAGCGACTGCGCGGCGAAGGCTTCATTGAGCTCGATCCAGTCCAGCTGATCCTGGTTCAGGCCAGCCTGCTTGAGTGCCTTCGGGATCGCGGCGATCGGGCCGATGCCCATCACTTCCGGGCGCACGCCGGCCACCGAGAAGCTGACGAAGCGCGCCAGCGGGGTCAGGCCGTAGTCCTTGATCGCCTGTTCCGACGCCAGCAGCACGGCACCGGCGCCGTCGCTCATCTGCGACGAGTTGCCGGCAGTGACGGTGCCACCGAACTGGCCATTGCGGAACACCGGGCGCAGCTTGGCCAGGCCTTCGGCCGAGGAATCCGGGCGCGGGCCTTCGTCGGTATCGGCAACCTTGTTGCGGGTAATGATGCGCTGGCCATCGGCCAGGTCCGGCAGGTGCGAGACGATCTCGTACGGGCTGATCTCGTCCTTGAACTCGCCCTTCTGGATCGCAGCCATCGCCTTCTGGTGCGAGGCCAGGGCGAAGGCATCCTGCTCTTCGCGCGAGACCTTCCACTCTTCGGCCACCTTCTCGGCGGTGATGCCCATGCCGTAGGCGATGGCCACATGGTCGTTGTCGAACACGCTCGGTGCCATCGCGATCTTGTTGCCCATCATCGGCACCATCGACATCGACTCGGTGCCGCCGGCCAGCATCAGGTCGGCGTTGCCCAGGCGGATCGCATCGGCGGCCTGCGCAACGGCCTGCAGGCCGGAGGAGCAGAAGCGATTGACGGTCTGCGCCGCGATGGTGTTCGGCAGGCCGGCCAGCAGCACGCCGATGCGCGCCACGTTCATGCCCTGCTCGGCTTCCGGCATCGCGCAGCCGATGATCGCATCATCGATGCGGTTGACGTCCACGCCCGGCGCCTGCGCGACAACGCTGCGCAGCACGTGGGCAAGCATGTCGTCGGGGCGGGTATTGCGGAACATGCCCTTGGGCGCCTTGCCCACCGGGGTACGGGTGGCGGCGACGATGTAGGCGTCCTGGATTTGCTTGGTCATTGCAGTGATCTCTCGAATAGGTTTTGTAGAGTCGAGCCATGCTCGACTGCCACAGCAGGTGATGCCGGCCCGGGGGCCGGCACCCGCCATCAATCAGTTGCGCAGCGGCTTGCCGGTCTTGAGCATGTGCGCGATGCGGGCCTGGGTCTTTTCCTGCTGGGCCAGTTCGACGAAGTGCTTGCGCTCCAGGGTCAGCAGCCACTCTTCATCGACCAGGGTGCCGCGATCGACCTTGCCGCCGCACAGCACGGTGGCGATGCGCTCTGCAATCTCGTAGTCGTACGGGCTGATGAAGCGACCTTCCAGCATGTTGACCAGCATCATCTTGAAGGTGGCGATGCCGACGTCGCCGGCCACCTGGATGCGGCGTGCCGGCAGCGGCGGACGGTAGCCGGCTTCGGCCAACGCGCGGGCTTCGGCCTTGGCGATGTACAGCGCCTCATAGCTGTTGAACACCACCTTGTCGGTGTTGCGCAGCAGGCCCAGTTCCTTGGCGTTGACCGCCGAGTTGGACACCTTGGCCATGGCCACGGTCTCGAAGGTCTTCTTCAGTTCGGCAAACACGTCGCCGCCCGGGCCGGCCGCCTGCGAGGCGCGCACGGCCAGTTCCTTCAGGCCGCCACCGGCTGGCAGCAGGCCGACGCCGGCTTCCACCAGGCCGATATAGCTTTCCAGGAAGGCCACGGTCTTGGCGCTGTGCATCTGGAACTCGCAGCCACCGCCCAGGGCCAGGCCGCGCACGGCAGCCACCACCGGCACCAGCGAGTACTTGATGCGCTGGCTGGCGCGCTGGAAGTTGGCGACCATCTGCTCGAACTGGTCGACCTTGCCGGCCTGCAGCAGGCCCAGGGCGCCGGCCAGATCGGCACCGGCGGAGAACGGTTCCTTCTGCTGCCAGATCACCAGGCCCTGGAAGTCCTTCTCGGCGCGCGAGACGCATTCCTGCAGGCCATCGAGCACCTGGTCGGAGACGGTGTTCATCTTGGTCTTGAAGCTGACCACGGCGATACCGTCGCCGTCGTGCCACATGCGCAGGCCATCGTTCTCGAACACGGTCTCGCCCGGCGCGAACGTTTCGCCCAGCAGCGGATCCGGGAAGCGCTGGCGCTGGTACACCGGCAGCGACGAGCGCGGCAGCTTGGCGTTGCGCGACGGGCTGTAGCTGCCCTCGGCGGCGTGCACGCCGTCGCGGCCATCGAAGACCCAGTCCGGCAGCGGGGCGTTGCTCATGCTCTTGCCGGCGACGATGTCATCGGCGATCCACTGCGCGACCTGCTTCCAGCCCGCGGCCTGCCAGGTCTCGAACGGGCCCAGCGACCAGCCGTAGCCCCAGCGGATCGCGAGATCGACGTCGCGCGCGGTCTCGGCGATGTCGGCCAGGTGGTAGGCGCTGTAGTGGAACAGATCGCGGAAGGTCGCCCACAGGAACTGTGCCTGCGGATGCTGGCTCTCGCGCAGCTTGGCGAACTTCTCGGCCGGGTTTTTGATCTTCAGGATCTCGACCACCTCCGGTGCGGCGCTGCGGTCGGCCGGACGGTAGTCCTGCTTTTCCAGATCGAGCACGACGATGTCCTTGCCGACCTTGCGGAAGATGCCGGCTCCGGTCTTCTGGCCCAGTGCGCCCTTGGAAATCAGCGCGTCCAGCCACTTGGGCGACTTGAAGAATTCATGCCACGGGTCGTTCGGCAGGGTGTCGCCCATGGTCTTGATCACGTGCGCCATGGTGTCCAGGCCGACCACGTCGGAGGTGCGGTAGGTCGCCGACTTCGGGCGCCCGACCAGCGGCCCGGTCAGGCCATCGACTTCATCGAAGCCCAGGCCGAACTGCTGGGTGTGGTGGATGGTCGACAGGATCGAGAACACGCCGATGCGGTTGCCGATGAAGTTCGGGGTGTCCTTGGCGTAGACCACGCCCTTGCCCAGGGTGGTGACCAGGAACTCTTCCAGGCCTTCCAGCACGGCGGCATCGGTGGTCGAGGCCGGGATCAGCTCAGCCAGGTGCATGTAGCGCGGCGGATTGAAGAAGTGCACGCCGCAGAAGCGGTGGCGCAGCTGTTCCGGCAGCACGTCGGCCAGCTTGTTGATGCCCAGGCCGGAGGTGTTGGATGCCAGCACGGCGTGATCGGCCACGAACGGAGCGATCTTCTTGTAGAGGTCCTGCTTCCAGTCCATGCGCTCGGCAATGGCCTCGATGATCAGGTCGCAGTCCTTCAGCTGCTCCAGCCCCGACTCGTAGTTGGCCGGGGTGATCGCTTCGGCCAGCGACTTGCTGGCCAGCGGCGCCGGGCTGAGCTTGCCCAGGTTGGCGATTGCCTTCAGCACGATGCCATCGGCCGGACCTTCCTTGGCGGGCAGGTCGAACAGCACGGTGTCGACGCCGGCGTTGGTGAGGTGGGCGGCGATCTGGGCACCCATGACGCCGGCACCCAGCACGGCGGCGCGGCGGACTAGCAGGGAATTGGACATGGTGTAAGGGCCTTTGTTGGTCAGCAGTTACTGGGTGGAATCAGGCGGAGGCGGGCAGGGCGCTGCCGCTGCGTGCGGCGGCGCGGAACCCGGCTTCGGCGAAATGGATGAGCTCGTGGGCTGCCTGGGCACGATGCGCCGCTTCGGTGACACCGGCGGGACGCTTGATCAGCCCGAAATCGGCCATGGCGTAGGTGAGCGAGCCGGCCAGGAAATCCAGCCGCCAGTACAGCTCTTCCTTGCTCAGGTCGGGCACGCACTCGGCGATGGCCTTGCCGAACGCGCGCAGCACGTGGCCGTAGTGGTCGGACAGGAACTTGCGCAGGTTGTCGTTTTTCTCGGCGTAGGCGCGGGCGATCACGCGGACGAAGGCGCCGCCGCTCTGGCGGTCCTGGGCCAGCGCCAGCGCCGGCTCCACGAAGGCGGCCAGCACCGGGCGCAGTTCGCCGGGGTGTTCGCTGCGGGCGCGTTCGAGCTGGGCCATGCGGGCGCCGGTCATCTCGTCCATGCGACGGCGGAACACCTCGTTGACCAGGTTTTCCTTGGAACCGAAGTGGTAGTTGACGGCGGCGATGTTGACGTCGGCCTGGCTGGTGACCTGGCGCAGCGACGTGCCGGCAAAGCCGTGCAGGGCGAACAGCTCTTCCGCGGCACCGAGGATCCGGTCCTTGGTCGAGAAGTGGGCGGGCTTGGCCATCGGCAGGCGGACCTTAATCAAACGATTGTTTGATACTAGAACCAGACGGCAGCGTATGGCATTTTGCAGTGCAGCAAAACGCGGGGTCCGGTCAGATTTCACTCAGGTGGGTGAATGGGGTACAGCCGGGGGCGGATCCCCGCAGGGGCTCGGACCCCGGCGCCACGAGCCGCCAGCCAGGGGCACACTACCACCGCGCCGCTTTATCTCTTACAATTCGCCTACGTTTATCAGGCTAAGCCCGCGTTCCGACGCGGGTTTTTTTCATGTACCCTTCGGGCCATCAGCGGCCCGATTCCATTGGAGACATCCCATGGCGCTGGAGCGCACCCTTTCGATCATCAAGCCGGACGCCGTTGCCAAGAACGTCATCGGCGAAATCTACGCCCGCTTTGAAAAGGCCGGCCTGAAGGTCGTCGCCGCCAAGTACAAGCAGCTGTCGCGCCGTGAAGCCGAAGGCTTCTACGCCGTGCACCGCGAGCGTCCGTTCTTCAACGCCCTGGTCGAGTTCATGATCTCCGGCCCGGTGATGATCCAGGCCCTGGAAGGCGAGAACGCCGTGCTGGCCCACCGCGACCTGCTGGGCGCCACCAATCCGAAGGAAGCCGCGCCGGGCACCATCCGCGCCGACTTCGCTGAATCCATCGATGCCAATGCCGCCCACGGCTCGGACTCGGTCGAGAATGCCGCGATCGAAATCGCCTACTTCTTCGCCGCGACCGAAGTCGTCTCGCGCTGAGAGTGATGCCGTGAACGAGGTCGTACAGACACCCGCCATCCAGCCGCTGCCGAAGTCGGCACCCACGGCCGGCAAGCAGAACCTGCTCGACCTCGATCGCGCGGGCCTGGAGACGTTTTTCGTCGAGGTTCTCGGCGAGAAGAAGTTCCGTGCCCACCAGGTGATGAAGTGGATCCACCACCGCTACGTCACCGACTTCGATGAGATGACCGATCTCGGCAAGGTCCTGCGCGCCAAGCTGCAGGATCATGCCGAGGTCGTCGTTCCCAACATCGTGTTCGACAAGCCCTCCGCCGACGGCACCCACAAGTGGCTGCTGGCGATGGGCGTGGATGGCAAGAACGCCATCGAGACCGTGTACATCCCGGACAAGACCCGCGGCACGTTGTGCGTGTCCTCGCAGGTCGGCTGCGGGCTGAACTGCACGTTCTGCTCCACCGCCACCCAGGGCTTCAACCGCAACCTGACCACCGCCGAGATCATCGGCCAGGTGTGGGTGGCTGCGCGCCACCTGGGCAACGTGCCGCACCAGATGCGCCGTCTCACCAACGTGGTGATGATGGGCATGGGCGAGCCGCTGATGAATTTCGACAACGTCGTGCGTGCCATGAGCGTGATGCGCGACGATCTGGGCTACGGCCTGGCGAACAAGCGCGTGACACTGTCCACGTCCGGCCTGGTGCCGCAGATCGACCGCCTGTCCAGCGAGAGTGATGTCTCCCTGGCGGTGTCGCTGCACGCACCGAACGACGAGCTGCGCGAGACGCTGGTGCCGCTCAACAAGAAGTACCCGATCGCCGAGCTGATGGCCTCGTGCGCGCGCTACCTGCGCGCCAACAAGCGTCGCGAGTCGGTGACCTTCGAATACACCCTGATGAAGGGCATCAACGACCAGCCCGAGCATGCCCGGCAGCTGGCCCGGCTGATGCGCCAGTTCGACAACGCGGTGCAGGCCAAGGACTCGGGCAAGGTCAACCTGATCCCGTTCAATCCGTTCCCGGGCACCCGTTACGAGCGTTCCGAGGAAGCCGACATCCGCGCGTTCCAGAAGATCCTGCTCGACAGCAATGTGCTGACGATGGTCCGCCGCACGCGCGGCGATGACATCGACGCCGCCTGTGGCCAGCTCAAGGGCCAGGTGATGGACCGCACCCGGCGCCAGGCGGAGTTCAACAAGACGCTGCAGGCGGGGAAGGGGAGCGATGCGGCCGCCTGACCGCTTCCGGCTGGCGCTGCTTGCGGGCGTGCTGGCCATGGCGGTCGGTGCCTGCTCCTCCACGCCCAAGGGCCGGCTCGGTCCCAGCGAAGCGCCGGTCTATTCGGTGCGCGACCCGGACGGCGTGCGTCGCCAGGTGCGCGTGAACGATCTGCTGGTGCTGGCCTCGCGGGACATGCAGCTGGGCAATCTGGACGGTGCCGAGAGCAAGGCCCGCCAGGTGCTGAAGCTGCAGCCCGACGAGCCTGACGCACTGGTCCTGCTGGCCGGCATCGATGACCGCCGCGGCCGTACCCGGCAGGCGGGCGAGGGCTTCCGCAGGGCCGCAGAGCTGGCCCCGCAGCGCGGTGACGTACTCAACAACTATGGCGCCTGGCTGTGCCAGCAGGGGCAGGCCGCCGAGTCGCTGGTGTGGTTCGATCGTGCGCTGCAGGCGCCGGGCTATGCCACGCCGGCCGAGGCGCAGGCCAACGCGGGGGGCTGTGCGCTTGACGCGGGGCAGCCCGAACGGGCCGAGCGCGACCTGCGTGCCGCACTCGCGGTGGCTCCGGCCAACCCGGTCGCCCTGGAGGCGATGGCCCAGCTGAGCTTCCGCCAGGGCCGCTACATGGAGGCCCGGGCCTTCGCCGAGCGCAGGATTTCGGCTGCACCCGCAACACGTTCCGTGTTACAACTTGCGTCTCAAATCGAGGCGCGGCTGGGCGATCACGCAGCATCCGATCGCTATCTGCAGCGGATTCGACAGGAATTTCCGCAGGATGCGGGCTCCTAACTCCAGGGTTGATGCATTGTGATTGATGACCAGACTGTGAGCGCTCTCGAGACTGCGGCCGGCTGTGGCACCCGCCTTCGCCAGGCCCGCGAGGCGGCCGGACTGACCCTTGACGACGTCGGACAGCGGCTGCGCATGCCGGTCCAGGTGGTCAGGTCGCTGGAAGAAGAACAGTGGCAGAAGCTCGGTGCGCCGGTGTTCGTCCGCGGCCAGCTGCGCAGCTATGCGCGCCTGCTGAATGTGGATGTGAGCGAACTGCTGGAGCAGGCCCAGGTGGGCCCGGTGGTCCCGCCGACCCTGGTCAGCCATACCCATACCCCGCGTGCGCGCCGGATCGCCGAGAACCTCGGCCGGCGCGTGCTGTATGTCGGCATCACCGCGGTGCTGGCCGTGCCGGTGTGGTTCGCCACGCGTGGCCATTTCGATGGCGGCACGCCGTCGCCGAACACCGCCTCGCTGGACGTGATCCCGGCGACCGTGCCGGTCACCCCCGCCGCCGATGGCGGCGAGCCGGTGGCATCGACGGAGACCTCGGTGGCGTCCACCGCCAAGCCGGCCGCGACCCCCTACGTCGCCTCGCTGGCGCCGGTACCGCGTCCGGCCGCCGCTGCGGCGGGTGCCGGCACCACGCTGGAGATGCAGTTCAACGGAGACAGCTGGGTCGACATCGGCGGCCCCGATGGCAGCACCGTCGAGAAGGCGCTGATCCGGTCGGGCGAGAGCCGCAGTTTCACCCCGGGCCAGGTGACCCGGGTCACTCTGGGCAACGCCTCGGCGGTCCAGGTTCAGCAGAACGGCGCTATCGTCGATCTGGCGCCCTACCAGCGAGCCAACGTGGCACGCTTTCAGGTATCCTCTGAAGGCTCCGTGGTCCCGGTTTCGCACTGAGGCGCGGTTTCACCACCTTCGATAATCCCAATGGTCCCTCCCGATGGGCGGGGCGAGAGTACGCATGGCGATCGACGATCTGCTCGACGAGCACGAACAAAGTGAACGCGTCCGCAGCTGGCTGCGGAAGAATGGCGCCAGCATCATCGGTGGCGTGGCCATCGCCATCGGCGCCATCGCCGGCTGGCAGTGGTGGCAGACGCAGCAGGGCGGCAAGCTGGCCTCGGCCAATGTCGAATACCAGAAGGCACTGGTGGGTCTGCAGCAGAACAAGCTCGACGACGCCGCCAAGGCGGTGAAGGCGCTCGAAGCCGGTCCCTCCAGCATCTACGGCGACCTCGCGGCGCTGCAGCTGGCCAAGGCCCAGGTCGACGCCGGCAAGAACGAAGAAGCCCTGGCGACGCTGCGCAGCGTGAAGGTCGAAGGTGACCTGCAGCGCGTGGTCGACCAGCGCGTGGCCCGCCTGCTGGTCGCTACCGGCAAGGCCGACGAGGCCATCTCCCTGCTGGGCAGCGCCACCGACAGCGGCAGCCTGGAGATCCATGGCGATGCGCTGATGGCCCAGGGCAAGCGTGATGCCGCCCGCGAACAGTACGAGAAGGCGTTGAAGACGCTGGACGTGGCGGCGCCCCAGCGGCGCCTGCTGGAAACCAAGGTTATGGACGCCGGCGGCACCGTCGCCGCCCCTGCGGAGTCGGTTTGATGAGTCAGAAGGTCATGATCACCCGCGTCGCCACCGTGCTGCTGCTCGGCGTGGCGCTGTCCGGCTGCAGCACCATGAAGGGCTGGTTCGCCGGCAAGGACGCGGAAGCGAAGAAGGCGCAGGAGCCGGCCGAACTGGTCAAGTTCGAGCCGACCCTGAAGGTCAACAAGGCCTGGTCGGTCAATCTGGGCAAGGGTGAGCGTCGCATCGGCGTGCGCCAGGGCCCGGCGGTGGCCAACGGTCACGTGTTCGCTGCGGCGATCACCGGGGGCGTGCACGCCATCGACCTGCAGACCGGCAAGAAGGTCTGGACCTGGGAGCCGAAGAAGGAAAAGAAGAAGGACAAGCTGCGCCTGTCCGGTGGCCCGGGTGTTGGCGAGAACCTGGTCGTGATCGGCACGC
Organism: Stenotrophomonas sp. 112478_Sma; assembly: GCF_056479905.1. Lineage (NCBI taxonomy): Bacteria > Pseudomonadati > Pseudomonadota > Gammaproteobacteria > Lysobacterales > Lysobacteraceae > Stenotrophomonas > Stenotrophomonas sp. 112478_Sma. Next base: position 1,721,678 of record NZ_CM151072.1, read on the forward strand.
TCGACGGCCAGGTCATCGCGCTGGACATCAATGATGGCAGCGAGAAGTGGCGCGCCCGCGTGCCCGGCGAAGTGATCGCCGCGCCGGCGGTGGCCCAGGGCATGGTGTTCGTGCGCAGCAACGACGGCCGCATCACCGCCTTCGACGTGGGCAACGGCACCCAGCGCTGGTTCAACCCGAGCGAACTGCCGGCGCTGACCGTGCGTGGCAATGCGCCGGTGGTGACCGGTCCGGGCGTGCTGTTCATCGGCAGGGATGACGGCGCCATCGCCGCGCTGGCCATGCAGGATGGCCGCACCCTGTGGGAACAGAACGTGGGCAGCGCTGAAGGGCGCACCGAGCTGGAGCGCATGGCCGACATCGACGGTGCGCCGGTGCTCGATGGCAACACGCTGTTCGTGAGCAGCTTCAAGAACCAGACGATGGCCATCGAAGGCCCGACCGGTCGCCCGCTGTGGGCGCGCGACCACGGCGGTGCCGGTGGCGTGGCGGTCTCGTCGGGCAATGTGTTCGTCACCGACAACAAGGGTGGCGTGTTCGGCCTGGACAAGGCCAGTGGCGCGGCGATGTGGTCGCAGACCGGGCTCGCCCGGCGCCTGCTGACCGGCCCGGCACTGCACGGCGACTACGTGGTGGTCGGCGACTACAAGGGATACGTGCACTGGCTGCAGACGTCCGATGGCGCGATGGCGGCGCGGGCCAAGAGCGGCGGTGAAGCTCTGCTGGCCCAGCCGATCGTCGTCGACGGGGTGCTGCTGGTGCAGAACGTGGATGGCAAGCTGACCGCCTTCCGGTTGGCAAATTAATACGGAGTAATCGCGATGCTGCCTTTGGTCGCCCTGGTTGGACGGCCGAATGTCGGCAAGTCGACCATTTTCAATGCGTTGACCCGCACCCGTGACGCCCTGGTCCATGACCAGCCCGGCGTCACCCGTGATCGCAACTACGGCGTCTGCCGCCTCGACGAGGACAATCATTTCCTCGTCGTGGACACCGGCGGTATCGCCGGGGAAGACGAGGGCCTGGCGGGCGCTACTACGCGTCAGGCCCGGGCCGCTGCCGCCGAAGCCGACCTGATCCTGTTCGTCGTCGATGCCCGCGAGGGCACGTCGGCGCTGGACGACGAGATCCTGTCGTGGCTGCGCAAGCTGTCGCGTCCGACCCTGCTGCTCATCAACAAGATCGACGGCACCGACGAGATGGCCGTGCGCTCGGAATTCGCGCGCTACGGCTTCAGCGAGATGCTGACGGTTTCGGCCGCGCATCGTCAGGGCCTGGACGATCTGCTCGATGAAGTGATCCAGCGTCTGCCGGAAGAGGGCAGTGGCGAAGAGCTGGACAACGATCCGAACCGTGTGCGCATCGCCTTTGTCGGCCGCCCCAACGTGGGCAAGTCGACCCTGGTCAACCGCATCCTCGGCGAGGAGCGCATGATCGCCTCCGACGTGCCCGGCACCACCCGCGATTCGATCGCGGTGGACCTGGAACGCGATGGCCGCGAATATCGCCTGATCGACACCGCCGGCCTGCGTCGCCGCTCGCGGGTGGACGAGGTGGTCGAGAAGTTCTCGGTGGTCAAGACCATGCAGTCCATCGAGCAGTGCCAGGTGGCCGTGCTCATGCTGGACGCCACCGAAGGCGTGACCGACCAGGACGCCACCGTGCTGGGGGCCGTGCTCGACGCCGGCCGCGCCCTGGTGATCGCCATCAACAAGTGGGATGGCCTGACCGAGTACCAGCGCGAGCAGGCCGAAACCATGCTGTCGCTGAAGCTGGGCTTCGTGCCGTGGGCGGAATCGGTACGCATCTCGGCCAAGCATGGCTCGGGCCTGCGTGAGCTGTTCCGTGCGGTGCACCGCGCCCACGAATCGGCGAACAAGACGTTCACCACCAGCGAAGTGAACAAGGCGCTGGAAGTGGCCTACGAGACCAACCCGCCGCCGACCATCCGCGGCCACGTCTCCAAGCTGCGTTACGTGCACCCGGCCGGGGCCAACCCGCCCACCTTCATCGTGCATGGCACACGCCTGAAGGAGCTGCAGGAGTCGTACAAGCGCTACCTGGAGAACTTCTTCCGCAAGCGCTTCAAGCTGATCGGCACGCCGGTGGTGTTCCTGTTCCGCGAAGGTGCCAACCCGTACGAGGGCAAGAAGAACGTGCTGACCGAACGGCAGATCAAGGCCAAGCGGCGCTTGATGAAACACGTCAAGGGCAAGTAACCGGAAAGGCGGCCGCAGGGCCGCCTTTTTCGTTGTACCGCGTTGTGGCCGGCAGGGCCGGACTCAGGCGCTGCCCCACGGCAGCAGCACGCCACGCAACCTCATGCGGCCAGACGCCAGCCGGTCATAGGCCTCGGTGGCGTGATCCAGATCGAAGGTCTCGACGCGGGGCTTCACCTTGCCCTGGGCGGCAAGATCCAGCACTTCGCTGAGGTACTGCTGGCCGCCGTGCGTGGACCCGATCACGCGCTGGCGCATCATGTGGAATGGCACGCCTTCGGAAGAGATCGAGAAGGGTTTGCTGAAGTCGAGCCCGCACAGGACGACGCGGCCATCCACGCGCAGTCCGGCCATGGCTTCTTCGGCGGCACTGAATTCGTTGGTTGTCACCAGCAGCACGTCGGCACCGCCGATCGCCTTCAGTTCCTTGCCGGTGCTCACCACGTGGTGGGCACCGAGCTCACGCGCCAGCGCGTGCTTGTCGGCCGAGTGGGTGATGGCGATGGTCTCGAAACCGCACGCGCTGGACAGCTGCAGCGCCACGTGTCCCAGTCCGCCAATGCCCAGCACCGCCACCCGCTCGCGTGGCTGGGGCGCCGCATCGCGCAGCCCGCTCCACGTGGTGTAGCCGGCACACATCATCGGCGCGGCATCGATGTAGGAAAGCCCGTCGGGCAGCAGGACCGTGCCTTCGGCCGAGATCGCGATGTACTGCGCGTGGCCACCCTGCGCGGCGAAGCCGGTGGTGCGCGGCGCCTCGCAGTTCATCGCGGTCTGGCCCGACAACGGGCGCTGTTCCCGGCAGTAGGGGCAGCGTCCACACGAGGACTGCACCCAGGTGGTCCCGACCCGGTCACCGACCCGGCGCGCATGCACGCCCGCACCGACCTCGACGACTTCGCCCACCACTTCGTGGCCCGGCGTCTGCGGGTAGATGTCGCCGCCGTAGCCCTGAGTTGCCCACACATCCGTGTAGCACATGCCGGACGCATGCACTTTGACCAGTACCTGGCCCGGCTGCACTTCCGGAACGGGCACCTCACGGACTTCCCAGGGCTGGTTCGGTCCGGTCATCACGACCGCTTTCATGGTCTTCATCGTCTTGATCCTGTGTGGGTGTGCCGGCGTCAGGGCCGCGCGAGGTGCGATGCCAGGGGCGCGTTGGAGCATAGAATCGGTTGACTATCGAGACAATCTCTCCAATATTGCATGTCATGGTGAAATCAGTTCATCAATGGGTGGGCGGAGATCTGACCGCCTTCAGCGCCTTCCTCGCCGTGGCGGCACATCGCAGTTTCCGCAGCGCCGCCGCCGAGTTGAACATCACGCCGTCGGCGATCAGCCATGCCATCAAGGCGCTTGAGCAGCGGCTGGACGCGCGCCTGTTCAATCGCACCACGCGCAGCGTGTCGCTGACTGATGCCGGAGAACGCTTGGCCGAGAAGCTGCGGCCGGCGATGGCATCGATCGAGGAAGCGCTGCAGGCGGTAGATGCCGAGACCGCCACACCGCGTGGCACCCTGCGCATCAACGCCAGCGAAGGCGCGATACGGCTCGTGCTGAAGCCGGTGCTTGCGCGGTTCCTGCGCGACTACCCGCACGTCCACCTGGATATCGTCAGTGACGGCCGCTTGGGTGATATCGTGTCCGAGGGCTTCGACGCTGGCATCCGCCTGACAGAAGCGGTGCCGAGGGACATGGTGGCCATTGCAGTCACGGCGCCGATGCGGTTCGCCGCAGTGGCCTCGCCCGACTATCTGCACACGCGCGGCTGGCCGCAGCTGCCGCTGGATCTGCACCACCACGCATGCATCCGGTTCCGCTTCGAGAGCGGCGCAATCTACCGCTGGGAGTTCGAGCGGCAGGGCGTGGCCGAACGGATCAATGTCGATGGCCCCATCACCCTGACCGACCAGCCACTGATGGTCGATGCGGCCATCGACGGGATCGGCATCGCCTTTGTTCCCGAGCATCTGGCGGCTGCGGCGTTGACCGACGGACGCTTGGTGCGGTTGCTCCAGGACTGGTGCCCCGAGTTTTCGGGGCTTTCGCTCTATTACCCCGGCCATCGTCATGTGCCATCGGGACTGAAGGCATTGATCCGGACCCTCCAGCAGCACCGGGCGGAGGCGGAACCGTGGGCAGGGCCTGCGCGATAATGGCGCCATGAGCATCCGAGAGCTTTCCCCCGCGCAGGCGCATGAGCGCCTGGCCCATGGCGCCGTGCTGATCGACGTGCGGGAGGCGCACGAGCGCGCCGGTGGCATGGCCGAAGGCGCCCGCGGTGTGGCCAGGGCGGAACTGCAGGCCGACCCGGCCGCGCACCTGCCACGCCCGGAACAGGAAATCCTGCTGATCTGCCAGACCGGCAAGCGTTCGGCCGACGCCGCGCAGGCCCTGCTCGATGCCGGCTACGCAAACGTGGCGTCGGTCGCCGGGGGCACCGTGGCCTGGCGCGAGCAGGCGCTGCCGCTGGTGCAGCCCGTGGCCAGCGCTGCCGACCGCGATTTCTTCGATCGCTACTCGCGCCACCTGCTTCTGCCGCAGATCGGCGAGGCGGGTCAGCGTCGCCTGCAGCAGTCGCGTGTGCTGGTGCTGGGCGCGGGCGGGCTGGGCGCACCGGCCGGCTTCTACCTGGCCGCCGCCGGGGTCGGGCACCTGCGCTTCGCCGACCACGACCGGGTCGAACGCAGCAACCTGCACCGCCAGATCGTGCATACCGAAGCCAGTGTCGGCCAGCTCAAGGTCGACTCCGCACGCGAGCGCCTGCTGGCGCTGAATCCCGCCATCGACATTGAAGCCGTGCCGCAGCGGGTCACCTCCGACAACGTCGACGCGCTGCTGGACGGGGTGGACGTGGTGCTGGATGGCTCGGACAACTTCCCGCTGCGCTACCTGCTCAACGATGCCTGCATCAAGCACCGGCTGCCGCTGGTGTATGCGGCGATCGAGCGCTTCGACGGCCAGGTGAGCGTGTTCGACGCCGGCCGCCAGCGCGGTGTCGCGCCCTGCTACCGCTGCCTGTTCCCGGAGCCGCCGCCGCCGGAGTTCGCGCCGAACTGTTCCGAGGCCGGCGTGCTGGGCGTGCTGCCAGGGTTGGCCGGCGTGCTGCAGGCCACCGAGGTGTTGAAGCTGCTGCTGGGCATCGGCGAGCCCCTGGTGGGGCGTCTGCTGCGCTTCGATGCGTTGGGCATGCGCTTCCGCGAGACCGGCATCGGCCCAGACCCACAATGCCCGGTCTGCGCGCCGGGCGTGCCGTTCCCGGGCTATATCGATTACGCCGCCTTCTGCCAAGGCGGGTGATTCCGGTAGCGCCGGGCCATGCCCGGCGGGCGCAGCGGGGCCGGCACGCATATCCGCAGGGGATGGCCCGGCGCTACCGTTGATCGTTTCAGAATGATGTATGGGGTGGCTGCCGGCATCGTTCCACCTCCAAGACAATCCGGCGCAACATGCGTGCTATTGCCGTCATCCACATTGCTCTATCGTGGTGAGCGATTCTGGATTCCGGGGAAAGCACCGCATGGCGGTAGAAGCAGCGACCAGCGAGCTGGTCAAGGTGGTTGCCCTGCTGGGCGCGGCGGTGGTGATGGTGCCCTTGTTCCGGCGGCTGGGCCTGGGGTCGGTATTGGGCTATTTCGCCGCCGGCCTGGCGATCGGACCGTTCGGGTTGGGCTGGTTCTCCGATCCGCAGGCCATCCTGCATACCGCCGAACTCGGCGTGGTGATGTTCCTGTTCGTGATCGGCCTGGAGATGCGGCCCTCGCACCTGTGGAGCCTGCGCAATGAAATCTTCGGGCTGGGCACGCTGCAGATCGTCACCTGCGCGCTGGTCCTGACCAGCATCGCCAAGTTGTTCGGCTTCCCGTGGCAGGTGGCCTTCATCGGTGCCACCGGCTTCGTGCTGACGTCCACCGCCGTGGTGATGCAGCTGCTGGCCGAGCGCGGTGATATCGCGCTGCCTTCGGGGCAGAAGATCGTCTCCATCCTGCTGTTCGAAGACCTGCTGATCGTGCCGCTGCTGGCCCTGGTGGCGTGGATGGCGCCCAGCGCGGGCAGCGCCGATGGCGAGGGCTCGCGCTGGCTGTCGGTGGCGATCGGTGTCGGTGCCATCGTCGGCCTGGTGCTGGTCGGCCGCTTCCTGCTCAACCCGCTGTTCCGCCTGCTGGCCGAATCGAAGGCACGCGAGGTGATGACCGCCGCCGCGTTGCTGGTGGTGCTGGGCGCGGCGCTGCTGATGCAGCTGTCCGGCCTGTCGATGGCGATGGGCGCGTTCCTGGCCGGCGTGCTGCTGAGCGAATCGACCTTCCGCCACCAGATCGAAGCCGACATCGAACCGTTCCGCGGCATCCTGCTCGGCCTGTTCTTCCTCAGCGTCGGCATGGCGCTGGACCTGGGCGTGGTGGCTTCGCACTGGCAGCTGATCGCTGGCCTGGTGCTGGCGCTAATGGCGGCCAAGGCGCTGTGCATCTACGTCGTTGCGCGTCTGATGGGCAGCGACCACGCGCAGGCGCTGGACCGTGGCGTGCTGATGGCGCAGGGCGGTGAGTTCGCCTTCGTGCTGTTCTCCGCGGCGGCGGCCGCTGGTGTGATCGATGTGGACATCAATGCCAACTTCACCGCCGTGGTGGTGCTGTCGATGGCGCTGACCCCGCTGGTGGTGCTGGTCTACAAGCGCGTGGCGCCGAAGCCGACGGTGAACCTGGAGGGCGTGGACGAAGCCGACGGCCTGTCCGGCAGCGTGCTGCTGATCGGCTTCGGCCGCTTCGGCCAGGTGGCCAGCCAGTCGCTGCTGGCGCGCGACGTGGACGTGACCATCATCGACAACGATGTGGAGATGATCCAGAGCGCGGCGCGGTTCGGCTTCAAGATCTATTACGGCGACGGCACCCGCCTGGACGTGCTGCATGCTTCCGGCGCGGCGACCGCGCGCGCGATCGCGGTGTGCGTGGACAAGGCTGACGCCGCCGACCGCATCGTCGAGCTGGTCGCGCACGAATTCCCGCAGGCCAAGCTGATGGTGCGCTCGTTCGACCGCGAGCATTCGCTGCGGCTGATCCATGCCGGCGTCGATTTCCAGATCCGCGAGACCTTTGAATCGGCCGTGCTGTTCGGTCAGGCCGCCCTGGTCGAGCTGGGCGCCGACGAGGACGACGCGATCGAGATCGCCGAGCAGATCCGTCGCCGCGACGCCGAGCGTTTCGAGCTGGAAATCGCCGGTGGCGGCCTGAACGCCGGCGCCAAGATGGTGTTTGGCAACTCCGGCCAGGGCGTACCGACGCCGACCCCGTTCACCGCGCCGAAGCGGGCTAGCAAGACCTTGAACCCGCAGGACGTGCCCGAAGAGGAAGAATGAGGGATGCAACCCGTAACGTCACCCGGGGTCAGCGTTCCAAGGTGGCGCCGGTCCATGCCCGGCGAGCGCAGCGGCCGCATTGGCGGTGGGCGAGGGGGCCTGAATCGGGGACAATAGCCTCCCCACCGCCGCCGCCCCCGCATTCGATGAACGATTCCGCCGCCCCGCATCCTGCCCGCATTCTCGATGGCCGCCGCATCGCTGAAGACCTGCTCGACAGCCTGAAGGTGCGCGTCGACGCCCGCATCGCGGCCGGTGGCAGCCGTCCGGGGCTGGCCGTGGTGCTGGTGGGCGGCGACCCGGCCTCGACCGTGTACGTGCGCAACAAGCGCCGTGCCGCCGAGAAGGTCGGCATCGAAGCGCACGATTACGACCTGCCGGCCGGCACCACCGAGGCCGAGCTGCTGGACCTGATCGACCAGCTCAATGCCGATCCGAAGATCAACGGCATCCTGATCCAGCTGCCGCTGCCGGGCATCCCCGATGCACGCCGGCTGATCCAGCGCATCGACCCGCGCAAGGATGTCGATGGCTTCCACCCGGAAAACGTCGGCCATCTGGCTCTGCGCGAGTTCGGCCTGCGCCCGTGCACGCCGCGCGGCATCACCACGCTGCTGGGCCACACCGACCAGCCGGTGCGCGGTCGCAACGCCACGATTGTGGGTGTCAGCAACCACGTCGGCCGCCCGATGGGCCTGGAACTGCTGATTGCCGGCTGCACCGTCACCAGCTGCCACAAGTTCACCCCGAAGGACGTGCTGGAACAGGCCGTGCGCAACGCCGACATCCTGGTGGTGGCGGTGGGCCGTCCGGGCATCGTGCCGGGCGAGTGGGTGAAGCCGGGCGCGGTGGTGATCGACGTTGGCATCAACCGTCTGGACGATGGCCGGCTGGTGGGCGACGTCGGCTTCGACGCGGCGGCGCAGCGGGCGAGCTGGATCACCCCGGTGCCGGGCGGTGTCGGCCCGATGACCGTGGCCACGTTGATGCAGAACACCCTGGAAGCGGCGGAAGCGCTGAGCTGATCGCAGCGAGCGGCTGTTGGTAGGTGCCAACCGTCGTCGGCCTGCCTGTGTGGGTGCCAACCTTGGTTGGCACGATCCGTCAGGTGCCTGGACCCCAGATGGGGTAAAGGCCTCTCCCTGTTTGTGCCAACCAAGGTTGGCACCCACCGAAGCGGTAGCCGGCCCCCTGAATGGACCGCCGCCCGCGCGACACTGCGTCGCATCCACCCCCTGCCACGCGGCGCGAAAACAAGGTAAAATGTCGCGCTTCCCCACATCTCGGGTATGCCGATGCTGCGCATCCAGGCTGAAGCACTCACTTACGACGACGTCTCGCTCGTCCCCGCCCACTCGACCATCCTGCCCAAGGACGTCAACCTTGAAACGCGGTTGACCCGAGACCTGAAGCTCAAGCTTCCGATCCTGTCCGCAGCCATGGACACCGTCACCGAAGCCCGCCTGGCCATCGCCATGGCCCAGCTCGGCGGCATGGGCATCATCCACAAGAATCTCAGCCTGGAACAGCAGGCCGCGGAAGTGGCCAAGGTGAAGAAGTTCGAGGCCGGTGTCATCCGCGACCCGATCACCGTCGGCCCGGAAACCACCATCCGTGACGTGCTGGCCCTGACGCAGGCGCACAACATCTCCGGCGTGCCGGTGGTGGGCAGCGACGGCCTGCTGGCCGGCATCGTGACCCACCGCGACATGCGCTTCGAGACCGAGCTGGACGATCCGGTCCGCCACATCATGACCAAGAAGGATCGCCTGATCACGGTCAAGGAAGGCGCCGCGTCTGATGAAGTGCTGCAGCTGCTGCACCGCAACCGCATCGAGAAGGTGCTGGTGGTCAATGACTCGTTCGAACTGCGTGGCCTGATCACCGTCAAGGACATCCAGAAGAACACCGACTTCCCGAACGCCGCCAAGGATCTGTCGACCCGCCTACTGGTCGGCGCCGCCGTCGGCGTGGGTGGCGATACCGATCGCCGCGTGGAAGCGCTGGTCGCCGCCGGCGTGGACGTGATCGTGGTCGATACCGCGCACGGCCACTCGCAGGGCGTGCTGGACCGCGTCAGCTGGGTCAAGAAGAACTTCCCGAACGTGCAGGTCATCGGCGGCAACATCTGCACCGGCGAAGCCGCACTGGCGCTGCTGGACAGCGGCGCGGACGCGGTGAAGGTCGGCATCGGCCCGGGCTCGATCTGCACCACCCGCGTCGTCGCCGGCGTCGGCGTGCCGCAGGTCACCGCCATCGATCTGGTGGCCGAAGCGCTGCAGGACCGCATCCCGCTGATCGCCGACGGTGGCATCCGCTACTCGGGCGACATCGGCAAGGCACTGGCCGCCGGTGCCTCGACCATCATGGTCGGTGGCCTGCTGGCTGGTACCGAGGAATCGCCGGGCGAGACCGAGCTGTACCAGGGCCGTTCGTACAAGAGCTACCGCGGCATGGGCTCGCTGGCTGCCATGGAGAAGGGGTCCAAGGACCGCTACTTCCAGGACGCCGCCACCGCCGACAAGCTGGTGCCGGAAGGCATCGAAGGCCGCGTGCCGTACCGCGGCCCGGTGGGCGGCATCATCCACCAGCTGATGGGCGGCCTGCGCGCCACCATGGGTTACGTGGGCTGCGCCACCATCGACGAGATGCGCAGCAAGCCCAAGTTCGTGAAGATCAGCGGCGCCGGCCAGCGTGAGAGCCACGTCCACGACGTGACGATCACCAAAGAGCCGCCGAACTACCGCGCCTGATGCGCTTGCGAACTGCTCTTGCGATTACGGGCAGCCTGCTGATGGCAGGCTGTTCGTTGTCCGAACCGCCGCCGCGCTCCGGGTCTCCGGGCGCGGCGGTTTCGCAATTGCAGCACGTGCAGGCGTGCCAGAACGCGTTCTCGCTGCCGAAGGGCTGGCAGGTGCAGGCCGCCGGCGAACAGCGCTGGCTGCTGAAAGGCACCGGCGAGCGCCCGTTGCAGGTCATCCTGCGGTGCGTTACCGATCTGGGTGACAGGCTTGAAGATCCTGTGGTCACCGCCGAGCTGGGGCCGCTGGAGCCGAAACGGATGAGCGTGCAGTCCGCGTTCTGGGGCAACGCCGTGGATTCCGGTTACCCGATGCACGCCTTTCAACGGCGCATCGTGCCCGGCACCGAAGTGCAGGAAATCGCCGAGCTGCCGCGCGCCGACCGCGCCAACCCCACCGCACCGCACGGCCTGCTGATGCTGCGCTGGGACGAGGAAGACCCCTCACATATTCAACAACGCGAGGCGTTCATCGCCACGCTGACACAGAGCCTTGAAGCGCCGGGCGCTGCGAAAAACACCACTGGAACGGCACCATGACCAACATCCATAACGACAAGATCCTGATTCTCGATTTCGGCGCGCAGTACACGCAGCTGATTGCCCGCCGCATCCGCGAGCTGGGTGTCTACTGCGAAATCTGGGCGTGGGACCACAACCCGGCCGAGATCGCCGGTTTCGGCGCCAAGGGCATCATCCTGTCCGGTGGCCCCGAATCGACCACGCTGCCGGGCGCCCCGGCCGCACCGCAGGAAGTGTTCGACAGCGGCCTGCCGATCTTCGGCATCTGCTACGGCATGCAGACCCTGGCTGCCCAGCTGGGCGGTGCCACCGAAGCCGCCGACCAGCGCGAGTTCGGCCACGCCGAAGTGAACGTGATCAACCCCGATGCACTGTTCAAGGGCCTGAGCGACCACGGCGGCGAGCCGAAGCTGAATGTCTGGATGAGCCACGGCGACCACGTCTCCGTTGCGCCGCCGGGCTTCACCATCACCGCCACCACCGACCGCATTCCGGTGGCCGCCATGGCCAACGAAGAAAAGCGCTGGTACGGCGTGCAGTTCCACCCGGAAGTGACCCACACCCTGCAGGGCCAGACGCTGCTGCGCCGCTTCGTGGTGGACGTGTGCGGCTGCCAGACCCTGTGGACCGCCGCCAACATCATCGACGACCAGATCGCCCGCGTGCGCGAACAGGTGGGCGATGATGAAGTGATCCTGGGCCTGTCCGGCGGCGTCGATTCGTCCGTGGTGGCCGCGCTGCTGCACAAGGCCATCGGCGAGAAGCTGACCTGCGTGTTCGTGGATACCGGCCTGCTGCGCTGGCAGGAAGGCGACCAGGTGATGGCGATGTTCGCCGAGCACATGGGCGTGAAAGTCGTGCGCGTGAATGCCGCCGACCGTTACTTCAAGGCGCTGGAAGGCGTGAGCGACCCGGAAGCCAAGCGCAAGATCATCGGCAACCTGTTCGTTGAGATCTTCGACGAAGAGTCGAACAAGCTGAAGAACGCGAAGTGGCTGGCGCAGGGCACCATCTACCCGGACGTGATCGAGTCGGCCGGCAGCAAGACCGGCAAGGCGCATGTGATCAAGAGCCACCACAACGTGGGCGGCCTGCCGGAGCACATGAAGCTGGGCCTGGTGGAGCCGCTGCGCGAGCTATTCAAGGACGAAGTGCGCCGCCTGGGTGTGGAGCTGGGCCTGCCGCGCACCATGGTCTACCGCCATCCGTTCCCGGGCCCGGGCCTGGGCGTGCGTATTCTGGGCGAAGTGAAGCGCGAATACGCCGAGCTGCTGGCCAAGGCCGATGCGATCTTCATTGATGAGCTGCGCAAGGCGGATCTGTACGACAAGACCAGCCAGGCGTTTGCCGTGTTCCTGCCGGTGAAGTCGGTGGGCGTGGTGGGTGACGCGCGGGCTTACGAGTGGGTGATTGCGCTGCGGGCCGTGGAGACGATTGACTTCATGACGGCGCACTGGGCGCATCTGCCGTATGAGTTCCTGGGGACGGTGAGCAACCGGATCATCAATGAGTTGCGGGGGGTGTCGCGCGTTGTTTATGACATCTCGGGGAAGCCGCCGGCTACTATTGAGTGGGAATGATTCGGCCTCTGGTGTTTGCTGGCAGTTAGTCGCACGAAGGTCTACCTAAGCCCGCGCAACTGCGGGCTTTTTTATGATTTGGCTGAGCGCATTGCCGGCCAACATCTGGCATCGCTAAATACCGTTTCTTCATGGCATGATGGACAAAACTGAGCGCTTCTACGTCATGAGAAGTTGCCGATAGCCTAGAAGACGCAGGACAAGACATGGGCGCCCCACAGAAAGACAGCAGCTTGGCGGATAAGCCAGCGACGGGAAGCTGGTCGTGCCGGTGGTCGCAAACCGAAGCTTGGCGAGTAGCAGGTGAGAGAGATCAAGGCCCTGCTGCATGACCCCGGTATACAGTTGGCGGACGTGGCCGGCCGCTATGGCGTATCCCGAACCGCCATGTACAAGCATTGCGGTGTCGTACAACCACGTCATCAATAGCAAAGAAGCAATAGAGAGAAGACATTTCCGTGTCCAGACTGACTGATTTGATTGCCAAGGCCAAAGCCAAGGATTCGACTCTGGGGGCTGAGTTGGATCGAGAGTTCAAGATACTCTCTTCGCGCCTTCCATTTGGCTTGAACTTCGAGCGGCATAGCCCGGAGGCGGTGGAACTACCGCTGCGCCCGCTGCGCAAGGGCGACAAGGTGCGTGTGCTGCCGGAGCGTGGCGAAACCCGAAAGGGCGATCAGCGGCTGTGGCAGGTGAAGGCAATCCACAAGGCGAAGAAGGCGGCCGACCTGGAGTTGCTGGGTGCGGCAGAGGTCGAAACGCAGACCAAGGCGCTGGATGATCTGGTGGTGGTGGCCGAGTTCCGCGACACCATCTATCCCGGCTTGGTAAGTACCGGTAAGGTGCAGCGTGGTGGTGACAAGCCCTGCCACACTGTCATCAATGGCGAGAATTACCACGTTCTAAAAGCGTTGACCTACACGCATCGGGGCATGGTGGATGCCATCTACATCGACCCGCCGTACAACACCGGGGCGAAGGATTGGAAGTACAACAACGACTATGTGGAAGGTGATGACCAATATCGCCACAGCAAATGGCTGGCGATGATGGAGCGCCGCTTGCAAGTGGCGAAGGAGTTGTTGAATCCGGCGGATTCGGTGTTGATTGTTACGATTGATGAAAAGGAGTATCTGCGTCTGGGGCTGCTGTTGGAGCAGTTGTTCCCAGAGGCCCAAATCGAAATGGTCACGACAGTGATCAGTGCCAAAGGTGTGGCTCGTTTTGGTCAGTTTTCTCGAGTTGAAGAGTTCATCTTTTTTGCAAGAATCGGTAAGTCCACGGTCCAGCTCGGCGAGAACAATATGCTGGACGAGTCGCGTTCGGCGACAGCACAGATCGGAAAAGACATTGACTGGCTTGGGCTGCGCCGTCGGGAGCCCACGGCAAAGCGCGGAGCGCGACCAAATCAGTTCTACCCGATCTTCGTGGACACAAAGACCGGCTACATCGAGTCAGTCGGTGAACCGATCACCGATGATGTCGACCGACTGAAAGTCAAAGTCCCAGAGGGAACCTTCGCGGTCTGGCCGCTGAGACCAAATGGCGGCGAAGGGCTTTGGGGAATTACGCCTGAAACCGCGAAGTGCTACCTCAAAGACGGCTACATCCGCGCCCGCAACTACAAGCCAGAGCTTGAACAGGTTTCTATCCACTACCTTCCCAGCGGAACGGTGAGCGCAATTCAAGATGGGCGGATCGACGTTGTTGGCCACGATCCTGACGGCGCGGTTCAAGCGGTTTACCGCGAACGCAAAGGCGTGATCCCCAAACGGGTATGGAACATGACGTCGCACAATGCTGAGAACGGCGGGTCACTGATCCTGTCCAAATTGCTTCCTGGTCGCCGGTTCCCATTTCCTAAATCACTGTATGCCGTAGAAGACTCACTTCGCTTCTTCATAGGCGACAAGCCCGAAGCCGTCATCCTCGATTTTTTCAGCGGCTCCGGCACCACTGCCCACGCAGTAATGCGACTGAACCGTCAGGATGGCGGTCATCGTCAATGCATCAGCGTCACCAACAATGAAGTCGCTGCCGATGAACAGAAGAAGTTACGCGAAGCGGGTTTACGCCCCGGTGATGCCGAGTGGGAAGAAAACGGCATCTGCGACTACATCACCAAGCCCCGCGTTGCCAGCGCCATCACAGGCAGGACACCCAACGGCGAGCCCATCAAGGGCGACTACAAATTCCCCGACGAGTTCCCGATGGCGGATGGCTTTGAGGAAAATGCAGAGTTCTTCACGCTGACCTATGAGACGCCGGTATCGGTCAATTACAACCTTGCGTTCAACCGGATTGCGCCGTTGCTGTGGTTGCGAGCCGGGGCGCGGGGCGGCCGCATAGACAAGCTGCCTAGTGATGGCTGGGCGGTGGCAGACGCCTATGGCTTGCTTCACCAGGTGGACGCGGCGACACCCTTTATCAAGGCGCTGTCCAAGGCTGATGGAATCCGCATCGCCTATATCGTCACCGATGACGATCGGCGCTTTCAGGCCATTGCCAAGCGCTTGCCTGATGGCGTTGAGCCGGTGCGCTTGTACGAATCGTATCTGACTAATTTCAGCTTCGCTAACGGGGAGTAAGGGATGAAGTTCACGCTAAAAGACTACCAGCGCGACGCCGTCCGCGACTCCCTGAGCAATTTGGGCAAGGCCCGCCGCCTGTGGCGGGGCGAGGCCGACAGGACGGCGTTTTCACTGACGGCGGTTACCGGCGCGGGTAAGACCGTGATGGCCGCTGCCACGTTCGAGGCGCTGTTTCACGGTGACGATGAATTCAGCTTCGACGCCGACCCTGGCGCGGTGGTGATCTGGTTCAGCGACGATCCTTCGCTGAACGAGCAGACCCGCTTTCGCTTTATCGAGGCCAGTGACCGCATCAGCTACACCGATCTGGTGGTGGTGGAGAACACCTTCAACCAGCCGAAGTTCCAGGCGGGGAAAATCTACTTTCTGAACACCCAGAAGCTCAGCAAGAACAGCTTGCTGGTGCGCGGCTACGACCCTGAAGAGCTGGCCGCCAAGCGGGACGGCACCTTCCCGGACATGCGACCAGACCTGCGGGCTTACACGATCTGGGACACCATTCAGAACACCATTGAAGACCCGGATTTGACGCTCTATCTGGTGCTGGATGAGGCGCACCGTGGCATGGGCGCGCAAACAGCCGCCAGTCAGAACGCCAAGAGCACCATCGTCCAGCGGCTGATCAATGGCGTGGGCAGCGTGCCGGGCATTCCGGCGGTTTGGGGCATTTCGGCCACAGTGGAACGATTCAACAAGGCGATTGAGTCGGCAGGCAAGCACATCAAGCTGCCGAATGTGGAAGTGGATGCCTCCAAGGTGCAGGAATCCGGCCTGATCAAGGACACCATCCTGCTGGATATTCCAGATGAAGCTGGCGACTTTGATACCGTGCTGGTGCGGCGAGCGACTGATAAATTGAAGGAGTCCAGCCTTGCCTGGAGCGCTTACTCTAGGCTGCAACAGGAAGCCCATGCTGTTGTGCCGTTGATGGTCCTGCAGGTACCCAACACGCCTGATCCCGATGAAATCGGAAGGGCGCTGGATACGATCTTCAAACAATATCCGGAGCTGCCCTCTGCCTGCGTGGCGCATGTTTTCGGGGATCACACTACCCAGCGCTTCGGTAACCGCGATGTGCCCTACATCGAGCCGCAGCGGGTTCAGGAATCGACTTGGGTGCGGGTGCTGATTGCCAAGGATGCCATCAGTACCGGCTGGGATTGCCCGCGTGCCGAGGTGATGGTGTCGTTCCGTGCGGCCAACGACAAAACGCACATCACGCAGTTGTTGGGTCGTCTGGTGCGCTCGCCGCTGGCCCGCCGTGTTCCCGGTAACGACCGCCTGAATGCGGTTGACTGCTTGCTGCCGAAATTCAATCGCAAGGCCGTGGAAGAAGTGGTTGATGCGTTGATGACCGGCAGCGAGGCCGCCACACCGGGACGGGTGTTGATCGACTACATCGAGGTGCGGCCGAACCCGGCGGCCCCGCCTGCGGTGTGGGAGGCATTCGAGGCGCTGCCGTCGCAAACCCGGCCGCAACGGGGTGCCAGGCCGGCGGTCAGGTTGACCGCACTGGCACATGAATTGGTATCTGACGATATTCTGTCCGGCGCAGGCCAACGGGCACACGCCGCGATGCATACGGTCTTGGATGCATTTCAGGCCGACAACGAGGCCAAGATCAAGGCTAAGCGGCAGTCGGTCCTGGTTGTGGACGGCGAGACCGTCAAGGCTGACCTGCTGGGTCAGGGCCGAAGTCTAGAGAAATTCTGGGAAGACGCCGATGTGGCAGTCATCGACGATGCCTACCGCCGTGCGGCGCGCATCTTCAGCCCGCCGATTGCCCATTCCTATGTTGACCATCTTGCCAGTCAGGAAGCCGACCGCGACGAAGACCCGGAGGGCTTTCTTGAGGCCATTATGGAGGCTCGCGTAACCATTGCCGGTTTGGGGCTGGTGATGGAGGCACAGGCTTATTTCGATGCCGAGGCCGATAAGCTGACGAAGGATTGGCTGGTCAAGCATGGGGCGCAGATCAAGGCGCTCAGTGACGATCGACGGGAATCCTACAGGCAGATCATCGAAATGAGCACGGAGCCGCAGGACGTGGGCTTGCTCAAGCCAGAGGCTCGTTATGAGGCGACCAAGGCGAACGAGAACGGCAAAGTGAGAGTGCTCCAGGTCTGGGATGGCCACTTGCTGTGCAACGAGGCCGGCAAGTATCCTGCTGAACTGAATGACTGGGAGCGGACGGTCGTCGATACGGAATCGGCAAAGCCGGGATTCTCGTTCTGGTATCGCAACCCGCAGCAGCCAGGGCAGGCTTCGCTGGGTATCGCCTATGAAAATGCTGGGCAGTATGGAATTGTTCGCCCGGACTTTCTGTTCTTTGCTATTCAGGGGGATGGCTCCCTTGTCGTTGATCTGGTTGATCCGCATGGGCTGCATTTGAGTGACGCGCTGGTCAAGCTGCAGGGCTTGGCGCTGTACGCAGCCAACCATGCCGATGCCTATCGCCGGATCGAGTCCATTGCCAAGGTGAAGGGCAGTGACAAACTGCGCGTGCTTGACTTGAAACGGCCGGAAGTGCGGGATGCGATTGCCGTGGGCCAGGATGCAGAGGTTCTGTTCAGCAGCGGGTTGGCGGAAGATTACCAGTGACCGTCTAGGCGCAATGACGAATCAGCACATTCGAAATGGATCGATTAACGAAGTTATCTATGATCCAATTACCTCGCAATTGGCAGTCTACGCGCGGACTCAATGTAAGGATGGACCATGATGGAAAATCTGCGACCGAAGCAACCAGAGACTCGATCTATGGTCTTTGCAGAAGGGGCGCTGTGGGTCCGTGCTGACTTTCATCTGCATACCCGAGCGGACCGAGAATTCAAGTTCAAGGGCGATGACAACTTCTACAACAGCAACTATGTGGATGCGTTGGAGAAAGCGGACATCCGATTGGGCGTCATCACCAACCACAACAAGTTCGACTTCGAAGAATTCAAAGCACTGCGCAAGACGGCGCAGAAGAAGGGTATTGCGCTGCTGCCAGGCGTTGAGTTGTCGGTCAATGACGGGGCTAATGGCATCCACACGCTTGTTGTGTTCTCCGACGAATGGATCGATGAACACAATTACATCAACCCCTTTCTGACCAGCGCATTCGAAGGTAAAACGCCCGCGCAGTACGAGCAGGAGAACGGGCGCACTTCATGGTCGCTTCTGGAGACCATCAAGAAGCTGGAAGGCTATCACCGGGACTTCTTCCTTGTCTTCGCCCATGTCGAAGCCCCGAGTGGCCTGTGGGCGGAGCTGGATGGCGGCCGGCTTACTGAGTTGGGGCAAAACGAGTTCTTCCGACGCAGAACGCTGGCTTTTCAGAAGGTACGCACGCACGACGGCGCAGGCAAAGACAAACCCTGCCGCACCAAGATTCAAAGCTGGCTACAGAGCTGGTACCCCGCCGAACTGGAAGGCAGCGACCCCAAGAGTGTCGATGAAATCGGTCGAGGCAAAGCCAGCTACCTGAAGCTGGGCGAACTGTCCTTCGAGGCGGTCAAGTTTGCCTTGAGCGATCCCGCTGGGCGGGTAGCCATGGAGCCGCCCAAACATCAAGCGTCGCACATCCGCAGCATCCGCTTCGACGGCGGCATCCTCGACGGGCAAGTGCTGCATTTCTCTTCCGAACTCAACACGTTGATCGGCATTCGGGGCAGCGGCAAATCATCCATCCTGGAGGCAGTACGCTACGCCCTCGACATTCCACGCGGTGAGAAGGCGCAGGACACCAAGTACAAGGATGAGTTGATCCGCCATACCCTTGGCAGCGGCGGCAAGGTGACGCTGACAGCATGTGACGTTTACGGACAGGAATTCACCATCTCCCGCATCTTCCGCGAAGCCCCGAATGTCTATTTGGGCGGCAAGTTGCAACCCGGCGTGTCGATCCGGGAGACCGTACTGCGCCGTCCGATCTACTTCGGCCAGAAGGACCTTTCCAGTACCGGCGAAGGCTTCGAGACCGACCTGGTGGAAAAGCTGGTTGGCGAGAAGCTGCGTGTGCTGCGTGACGAAATAGAGGTTCAACGCCAGCGCGTGCGTGACGCTGCTCAGCGCTGGCTCAAGCTCAGCAACACGGCCGAACTCAAGCGCGACTTCGAGACCCAACTAAATGATGCCAACTTCCGTCTGACCAAGTTCGCGGAGCATGGTGTCGCCGATAAGCTCCAAAAGCGACTTGGCTTCCAGCAGGACGCCACAGCGCTCGCGCGCATGATGGAGCGGGCAGACAGCTTCATCCTCGCCCTAGGAAGTCTGATTGCCGAGCATGAGGACGAGCTGCGGAACGCAACGAGCTACGTTTCCAAGCAGAACCCGGATTTCTTCACGGCCTGCTACGCCGAGTTCTCCAACCTCGTTGCCAAGGTCGATCAGCTCAAGCAGATCGAGCAAGACGCGCGGGCCATTGCGGCTCGCCTCAAGACCAAACAGGGCGAATTTGAAGATGCAAGCAAGAACCTTCAGGAGGAGTTCGCACAAGTTGAGCGCCAACTGGCTCAGGAGCTCAAGCAAACCGGCATGACTGCCATCCAGCCGGACGACTTCCTGGCCCAGCAGCAGCGCAAAACCAAGGCGGAGCAAATGCTGGAGGCACTGACCAAGCAGGAATCACAGCAGACCAGCATCCGCGACGCGCTGTTTGCCGAGATCGACAAGCTCAATGAACTATGGCTGCGCGAGTTCAACACCATCAAGGCAGAGCTGGACCGCGTGAACGCTGGCCACACTGCCCTGCAGATCGAAGCGGACTTTAAGGGTGACAAGGAAGCCGCCATCAACTTCATGCAACAACTCTTCAAGGGCAGCAACATCCGCGAAACCACGCTGCGCGCAGTGATGGATGACTATGCCGATTTCGGCGGCCTCCTGCGTGCCCTGCCGGGAGCCTTGGCGAAGGCTGGCAGTACCCCCGAGGTCTTCGAGAGGACCTTGATGCAGAACCTGACCGATTTCGTCACTTGGCAGGTGCCCAACCGCTTCGTCATCCGCTATCGCGGCAAAGAGTTGAAGCACCACTCTCTCGGGCAGCGCGCTTCGGCGCTGTTGCTGTACGTGCTCAGTCAACGCCAGAACGACGTGATCATCATCGATCAACCGGAAGATGATCTGGACAACCAGACCATTTACGACGATGTGATCAAGCTGCTACGGGAAATGAAGCCTCATGCCCAGTTCATTTTCGCGACCCACAACGCTAACTTCCCGGTGCTGGGTGACGCGGAACAGGTGCACGCCTGCCAATATCAGGACGAGAAGGTCGCCACGCGAAGCGGCAGCATCGACGCCCGGCGGGTGCAGGACGCCATCATCAACATCATGGAAGGAGGCCAGGAAGCCTTCAACCGCCGCAAAGAGGTCTATAACCTATGGAACCACAGAGCTGATCGACCTGCTCAGCCGGGGAGAGGACAGTAGGCAGCAGTTCAAAACGGACATCAACAATTCTGACCCCTTGGCAGCAGAAATCTTTGCCTTCAGCAACACCGCTGGTGGTCGCATCTTCATCGGGGTGAACGACGCGGTTCGGTGCGGAGTCTATCCAGCGCCGATGTTGCTCGTCTCAACATGCTCATCGCCAACGTCGCCTCGCAGGTCGTGCGTCCAGCCGTGAACCCGCTCACTGAGAACGTGCCCCACTCGGCAGGCACGGTGCTGGTGCTCTTCGTCGCTGACGGTGTTAACAAGCCCTACATGGACAAGAACGGCACAATTTGGGTGAAGAACACCTCGGACAAGCGCCGGGCCACCTGGCGCGAGGAATTGCAGCGCCTGTTCCAGCAGGCAGGTTTGGTGCACGCCGACGAAACGCCCGTAGCGGGCTTGAGCGCGGGCGATGTGGACATGCCCTATCTCGAAACCTCTTTCGAGCAGCACTTCGGTGAGTCGCTCGCTCAGCATAACAAGCCGCTGCCGCAGGTACTGACCAACATGAACCTGATGAACCAGGAGCAGCTCAACTTGGTGGGCGGTCTGCTGTTTGCCAAATCGCCGTATTACGCGCTGCCTGCCTTCGTCGTCAAGGCCGTCGCCTTTGTTGGCACCCAGATTGAGGACGAACGCTACATCGACAGCCGCGACATCGTCGGCAAGCTGGCCGACGTGTTCCAGCAGACGCTGGGCTTTATAGTCGCTAACACCCGCGCCGCGCAGGGCGAGCAGGGCTTTAACTCTCAAGGGCAGCCTGAGATTCCCCGCATCGTCTGGGAAGAACTGGTTGCCAACGCCCTCATTCACTGCGACTACTTCGTCAGCGCGCCTATCCGCATACTGGTCTTCGCGGATCGTGTCGAGATCGTCAGCCCTGGCCACCTGCCCAAGAACCTGACTATCGAGAACATCAAGGCAGGCAACTCCAGTATGCGCAACCCCATCCTGGCGTCCTTTGCCGCCAAGCTCCTGCCTTATCGCGGATTGGGTAGCGGCTTGCTGCGCCCACTGAGGGCATGGCCGCAGATCGAACTCATCGATGATCGGGCTGGCAATCTGTTCAAGGCTATCGTGGCACGTCGCAACTTTCTCGAGGCGGCCGGAAGTTCTTGACTGATCGGCTGAAAGTGAGGTGGATAGGCTTCTGGTCTTTAGATCGTCCCTATGCTGTCAGCATGGAACTGAACGATGAGAACGAAACGTTCTTCGCCACCGAGGACATGGCCGCCCAGACGGCTGCTGCCGGCTGTGAGTTCAAATCTCGCGGCCGTGCCAGAACGAAGAGCGTCCGCGACATCGGGGTAGAGCTCCTTCGCGTTCCCACCTGATATCTAGAAGGTGATCTATAACCACCAATTTCATCGAGAGCGTCAATGTGCGTCTTGCTGATCTCTATCGGTGACTTGATTGATCTTGAAGGGCTCGAGTCTCACTCCGGCCTAACCTCCCGACAAGCCCACTCAAGCAACCCCCTACAAGCCAGAAACAACCCATCCACCACCCCTTCATCCAAATGCCGCTCCGGGTCAGCAGCCACCCGGCAGCGATCCGCGGCGTGCAGCACCTCCAGCACCGTCAGCGCCCCCACCATCGCGCGCTCACTCCTGGCAAGACTGACTCGCCGTCCAGGCGACACATCGTTCTCCGGCCAAGGCAACCCATCGGCGCCCTCGCAGCGACGGATGCGCTTGAGGATGCCAATGAGGGAGTTGAGGTCGGGCGGTGGGGTGTCGTCGTTGATGGGCTCAACGGACGTATACGACGAGAAGTTCTCGGAATCGTTCATGGCGTCGGTTTCCCTGGCTGTACGTGACAGCGCCACCGCGTGAACGGGGTGGCGGACGATGCGTGGCTGCAAACCGGATGAAGCGACGTCATAGACCGGCGGGCCCGAAGACCCCCACGCACCGCCCGCCATAAGGGCCGACGGATTGCCCGCCGGCACCGACTAAGGCCGGTGCCGACGGGCAAGCGCAAACAACAGACGTCGCATTCTTCGGGTTTGCAGACCCGGCCACCCGTTGTCGGTGGCGCGCCATGGTGTTTACGCCGTCGCTCCGAATGCCAATAGAAATTCCCGAAGAAATCGCAGGAATCGAGAGCGAAGAACTATTGTGGCACGCACCATTCGTGCAGCACGCGACATCGCCAGACGCATTCGCGCAGTCACCCTGCTGATTGCGAATCAAACTGGCGCAATCGCCCACGCCACAAGCGAATAGCGCGACAGCGTTCTTAACACCCCTTTCGGCTCAAAATCGGCTGGCGTCGCTGCCCGATCACCCGCGCACCTGAAAAACCGGTTCAATCACGACACTGCCAGCAGGCATCGCACCCTCAACCGACGCCGCCCTCAACCGCGCCAGCATTCCCCACCAGCAACTCGATCATCGCCCGCGCCGCCGCCGACTGCCGCCGATGCGGCGCATAGATCACCGAGAACGGCCGTGACCGCCCCCGGAGCTGCGGCAGCACCTCCACCAGCTGCCCGCGCTGCAACCGCTCGCGCACGATGAACTCATAGCTCTGGCAGATGCCGATGCCCTGTTCGGCCAGCGACACCACGCCCAGCACATCGTCGGAGGTCTCGATGGACGAACGCGGCAGCCAGTCCACGTCGCGCCCCTCGTCGCGGAAGATCCACGGCGCCAACCGCCCGGTACGCGGCATCACGAAGGGCAGGCACAGGTGCTGTTGCAGGTCGTCCAGCGTCTGCGGCGTGCCACGGCGTTGCAGGTAGCCCGGCGCGGCCACCAGCAGCAGCGGCGCGTCTTCCAGCTTTCGCCCCACCAGCCCGCTGTCCGGCAGCTGGCCCAGGCGGATGGCCAGGTCGAAGCCTTCGGCCACCAGGTCCACATTGCGGTTGGTGATGTTCAGTTCCACCTGCACCTGCGGGTACTGCTGCGCAAAGCGCGCCAGCACGGGCGGCAGCCGGTAGTGGCCATAGGTGGTCGGCACGCTCAGGCGCACGCGGCCTGCCAGCGCGCCGTCTTGGCCCTGTACGTCGCGCTCGGCGTCGTCCAGCAGGCCAAAGGCCGTGCGCACCTGTTCCAGATAGAGCCGCCCGGCGTCGGTCAGGCCCACGCGGCGGGTGGTCCGTTGCAGCAGCTGCCGGCCCAGACGCGCTTCCAGGCGCGTGACCGCGCGGCTCAGTACCGACGGCGTGGTGGACAGCGCCACCGCGCCCGCCGTGAACGAGCCATGCTCGACCACCGTCAGGAACACCTCCACATCGCCCAGGTAGTCGAACTTGCGGCTCATTTGGCTCTCCGGGGAACAGATGTTTTGCGATGGGGCCAATTTATCGCCGCTGGGGCGATGAATAAAGTGGCCGCCATTCCCCGAACAGGAGCTCCCCATGAACCTGATGACCCGGCTGGCCGCAGCGCTGGCCCTGACCCTGGCCGCCAGCGGCGCCCACGCCGCCAACGTGCTGGTGGTGCTGTCCGACGAAAACCACCTGGACCTGAAGGACGGCAAGGTGCTGTCCACCGGCTTCTATCTCAACGAGCTGATGCAGCCGGTCAAGCTGCTGCTGGACGCCGGCCACGCGGTGACCTTCGCCACGCCGCAGGGGCGGGCGCCGACGGTGGATGCGTCCTCGGTGACGGCGGCGTACTTCGGCAACGATGCCGCGCAGCTGACGCTGCACAAGGACCTGCTCGAGAAACTGGCGCTGACCTCGCTGACGGCCTCGCCGGTGGTCAGCCTGGCGCGTGTGGAGCAGCAGGGCTACGCGCGCTTCGATGCGGTCTACATTCCCGGTGGCCACGCGCCGATGCAGGACCTGCTGAAGAGCCCGGCGCTGGGCCGGCTGCTGGCCGACTTCCACCAGCGCAGCAAGACCACCGCGCTGGTCTGCCACGGCCCGATCGCGCTGCTGTCCACCCTGCCGGATGCAGCGGGTTTCGTGGCAAAGCTGGACGCGGGTGCGATGCCGGCTACGCCGAATTGGATCTACAGCGGCTACCAGATGACGGTGATCAGCAACCAGGAAGAAGAACAGGCCAAGCCGCTGCTGGGCGGCGGCGAGATGAAGTTCTACCCGCAGACCGCGTTGCAGCGGGCGGGTGCGAAGTTCAGCAGCAACACCACGCCGTGGACCGGCCATGTGGTGGTGGACCGCGAGCTGATTACCGGCCAGAACCCGGCCTCGGCGCTGGAAGTCGGGCAGCGGTTGCTTGAGCGGTTGAAGTAAACCGGTTGATTGGGCGTGTGATGGCCGGCATGGCACCATGGCGGATTGGCCTCGTCCTTGCTGGCGAGGCCGTTTCCCAGGGAAGCCCTCGACACGACATGCGAACGTCCTTCTTCATTCTTTCCGCCTTGTGCCTGGGCCTGCTGTCCGGGTGCGCCAGTGGCCCGGAGCAGCACACCTCAAGCCGCGAGATCACCGGTGCCTTCGTGGCCGACGATGGCCAGCTGTACTTGCTGCCGCGCTACGACGAACCGATGCGTTTCGATGCCGCGCCGTTCCGTGACTACCGCGCCCTGATGGACAGCCCGCTGCGCGAGGCGGTGGTGTGCGCGCAGATGTACTTCCACGAGGATTGGCGCGACCCGGCCAACAAGGCCAAGGTGCATGGCAGCTACGCGCTGCTGCTGCGGCCGGAGCAGGTGACGCCGCAACACGCAGCGCAGTTCAGGCTGGAACGGATTGACGTCACACCGCGCGAAGCCAAGGTGGTCGATGAGCGCGCGCGCTACTACCTGCCGCTGGAGCGGACCCGTTACTCGCTGGCCTTTGATCGTGCCTGCGACCTTTCAAAGAAGGGTGGCAGCTATTACAGCGCGTTGTTCGAGGGCGATGGCGAACGCGTGCAGCTGCCGCACGCTGCGGCGCTGGCGGAGAAGGCGGCGCTGGCGCAGCCGATCAACGCGCGCGCCGAGCGTATCCTGCCGGAGCGGGAGGACGGGCCGGGCGTGGGGTCAGCGGCGGGCAAGGTGCTGGGCGCCGCTTTGATTCCTGTGGCGGTTCCGGTGTTTGTGTTGAGCCTGCCGTTTCTGGGGCCGGATCACTGGAAGTGATGGGTTGAGGGGGAGCATCTTCGCCCCGCGTGAATCTACCGCTGATGGCCTGTCAGGTGGAGGCGCTCAGGCCTCCACCTCTACAGCGTGCTCAACGCTGGCGACGGACTGCAGTCGGGCCCTGAAGTAGGCGGCAACCTGCGGATCGGTCGCGTAGACGTAGCAGCCCTTCATCCCTCGGGTCATCAAGGTGCGGTAGGTGTTCTTGATGATGGTGTCCGCGAGTTCAGCGGCGTGGGCGGGATGAGCCTTTGACAGCTTCACGAAACCCTTCATGGTTTTGTCGTGCCGGTCCCGCGCGCGCGGCACGGTCTTGAGCACGCCGTCCTGCATGACGAGGTCCGGCCCGATGATCACCCCGATGTAGTCCACTTCCAGACCCTGGCAGGTATGGATGCATCCCACCTGGTCGATCGAGTCCGGCGAGATGATCCAGAGGCTTCCGTCGTCATTGAGGTTCCATTGGCGCTGGTAGCTGCCGATGACAATGTCCATCTCCTTGCTGTTCTTCTTGCTGTTCCAAGGCCAGCAGTAGCCGGCCACAACGCGCGCACGGTTGACGGTGTTCCTCGCTTCGATGGCGGCATGCAGCGCGGACGGATCATCGAATACCTGGAAGTCGTAGCTGTTCTCGTCCAGCGTTGTGTTTGCGGTGGGCCGGATCTGCAGTACATCGTCCAGCCACGCCAGATAGCCGTCTGAACCCGCGCAACGGAACTGCGAAGACAGTACGTATTCCTCCACCGTCGCTCCACGGGCAATCGCGAAGTCCCGGATGGCCTCTTTGGTGCCGACATCCTTCAGCGTGACGCGCTGGTCTTCATCGATGAAGAACACACTGCATAGTGCGGCATTTATCAGTTCCTGGATCTGGTGCGTGCCCAGGTTCCCATAGAACCCGCTCTTCTCGGTAAGGCGGTGTGCCTCGTCCACGACCAACACGTCATACGCGTTCTGTGCCGACTCGGTAAAGGAGCCGGACCCGCCGAAAAGATGCACCAGATGGGCGTTCTCGGGCTTCTGGATGAGCGTGTTGCTGTAGACGGCGCGAGGTGCCGCATTCTTGGAGATGTACTTGACGGTCAACCCATCGCGAAGCGCGGCAAGAAGATTCACCGCGACAATGGACTTGCCCGTGCCTGGACCACCTTCGACGATGACGACGCGGGGCTTTCCGCTGGCGTGCGCTTGGGCACACGCGGCCTTGGCGGCTTCAAATACCTGCTTCTGCTCATCAAGCAGCGCAAAGGCACTGTTTCCCCTCAACAGCCGATGCACATCGTCGGCGAGCGCCTTGGAAGGGCGGATTCGCCCATTCTCCAGCTCGGCAAGCACGAACGCGCCATCGCCTTTGCTGGTGTGCTGACTGATGAAGCCACGCAGCTTTTCGAGGTCCCCGGTGCTCTTCAGGAAGAGCGGGGCACGTTCGATGTAGGGCTGATAGTGGGGCGAATCGATCACACCGTCCGGCACATAGTTGTGCAGGTAGGCGCAGGGGTGGAGCTGGAGTTTTCCTTCATGGACCGCTTCGTTGAAGCCTTCCAGGAATGCAGCATAGGACCACGCCTGATAGCTGGGGTGAACGAGTGATTGCCCTTCGCGAAGCTCCACGATGGCGTCGCGTTTGGTCGGCTTGATGGCGGACCATTGCTTGAGCTCGACGATGATGACGTGGGGTGAACCGTCCTCGGAGCGACCGGTCAGGACGACGTCGATGCGCTTCTTCGACTGGGGAAGAATGAACTCCACCGCCACGCCGATGTCATCGGGAATGGAGTGATGGGTGAGTGCACGCGCGACGTACCGAAGCGACTCGCGCCAGGAACGGATCTCGGACTCGCCTACGTCGCCCTTCGTCGCCGCCTTGAAGCTGGCGCGGATGACCTCCTCGATCTCCTCGTCGTTGCATTGGCGAAGGAAGGACGCCTTGTCTGCCTGGTAGACGATCATGGCTGCGACAGCTTGTTGTACTTGGTGCTGACGCCCCGCGAGAGGTCCACCGGGTACTTGGCGGCATTGGTGGCCAGCTTGCTGCTGACGGCTTCGTTCAGATCGATGCCGAGCACGTCCGACAGCCGGATGAGGTACAGGGCTACATCGGCAACTTCATCGCGTACGGCCTTGGCGGTGGTTTCCGAAGTCGCCGCCTTGAACGAGTCGGCCTCTGTCATCCACTGGAAGATCTCGTTCAGCTCTCCAACTTCGCCGGAAAGGGCCATGACAAGATTCTTGGGGGAGTGAAACTGGGCCCAGTCACGGGCTTCGGCGAACTCCCTGAGCGCTTGGGCAGCGCCCCGAACCTCGACAAGAGGGTGTTCCATGGCATGGCCTTATACGACAGGGTTTGGCCAATTCTACCCATGCCAGTGGGGCGTAAGCGACATTTCGGCCTTGCCCTGCAATCAACAAGGGCGCCAATGGGCGCCCTTGTTGGTGATGCGATCAGGCGATGATTGCCCGTCCCGGCATCAGCCCCGACACCTCGGCCTGCCCCCTGCCACACAGCTGGCCTGCCAGTGCTGCCAGGCCTCGGCATCGATACTGGCCTTCAGTGCAATGGCCTGCAGCTCCGCCCAGTCTTTCGGTGAAGGCGCGGTCAGCAGCCCGCGCATGAAGGCCTGCATCTTCGCCTCACCCACCTGCTTTTCCAGCGAAAGTAGCAGCAACGGACCATAGACGTAGCGATACATCTCGCCCAGGTCCGAGTGGCCATCGACGGCATCAAGCGCCGGCAGCGGCGTATCGAGCGCATCGACGGTGGCCTGCAACCTTGCAACATAGTGGTCCGCCGCAGCGTCACCACTGATCTGACGCAGCGCCTTGATCGACAGGAATTCGGCGCTGGATTCCAGCAGCACCCAGTAGTACGGCCCCTGCGGCCGGTTGAGCGTGCCGAAGTAGTAGTGGCCCATTTCGTGCGCGATGTACTGCACGCGCCGTTCGGCCTGTTCACCGCCGGCCAGCAGCGAATCGGCCACGTTGCCGATGCTGCCGCTCATGGCGATGGTCGGCCAGGTGGCAAAGCCCCATTCGCTGCCGTCGCGGTCGCGCTCGGCCTGGTTGAGCGTGACCATGCGCAGGAAGGTGGGGCGGTCGGCCAGCGGCACGCCCATGTAGCGCGCGTGCGCGTCGGCCACCTGCTGCACGACGCGGGACAGCGCGTCGACCTTGGGCGTGGGCAGGCTCTCGTTGAGGAGGGTGACCTGCGCGGTGTGGGTGATCGGGCCGCTGCCACCGAACAGCAGGATGGGCCGCGCGTTGTCGCTGCGAAAGCGGCCCTGCGTGCCTTCGATGGCGGGGCTGCCATTGAGGTACAGGAAGCGGCAGCCGCGGCAGTCCACCTGCAGGTCGTAGCGGCTTTCGCTGCCGCGCACGCGGGCCTTGGGGTCGAACGCCTGAGGCAGCCATGCAGACTGCTCGGTAAAACGGGCGCTGTCGCCGTTGAAGGCCATCATGCCTTTGAAGTCGCCCATGGCATCGTGCTTCGGGTACAGCGGGAACGCGCCCACGTACTGCACGCAGAGCGTGGCCGTGGGCTCGGCCAGAGTGTAGACGCGCGCCTCGCCATCCACGCCCGGGTCGTACCAGCCATCGAATCCGACCGGCTTGCCCTCGTCATCGGTGACCCGTGCGACGTTCAGACCGGCATTGAGCACGAAGTGGCCCTGTGCGTCGGCGGGGCGATTGGACAGGCATGCATCGCCCTCCACGCGGCCACTGGCGATATCCAGGCGCACACTGCCAGTGGTGAGCGGCGTTGCCAGCTGCTCGGGCGATGCGGCTTGGCTGAGGGCAGGAGCGAGCAGTGCGGCGAGGGCCGCCGGCAGCAGGGCCTTGCTGGGGTTCATCGAGCCATCCTTGGGTGGATGGCGCCGACTATAGAGCCAATATGAATTCCTGCCGAGAGGGGCGCATCCACGCGTGGCGTGCAGTTGCGGAGCTACACTGGCCCCCTGCACGTGATGGAAGCTTGCCCATGTTGAACGGAAAGGTCGCGGTGGTTACCGGTTCCACCAGTGGTATTGGCCTTGGCATCGCCACGGCGCTGGCGCGACAGGGCGCCGACATCGTGCTGAACGGCTTCGGCGATGCGGCGCAGATCGAGAGCCTCCGCGCCAACCTCGAGGCGGAGTTCGGTGTGCGGGTGGCGCATGACGGTGCTGATCTGTCCCGAGGCGAGGCGGTACGAGCCATGATCGCCAACGCCGTTGCGAGGATGGGCCGTATCGACATCCTGGTGAACAACGCGGGCATCCAGCACACCGCATCGATCGAGGAATTTCCCGCAGAGAAGTGGGACGCGATCCTGGCGCTGAATCTCTCGGCGGTGTTCCATGCCACGGCGGCGGCCTTGCCCCACATGAAGCAGCAGGGCGCCGGCCGCATCATCAACATCGCCTCGGCGCATGGGCTGGTGGGCTCGGTGAACAAGTCGGCCTATGTGGCGGCCAAGCACGGCGTGGTGGGGTTCACCAAGGTGACCGCGCTGGAGAATGCCGGCACCGGCATCACCGCCAATGCCATCTGCCCGGGGTGGGTGCGCACGGCGCTGGTGGAGCAACAGATCACCGCGTTGGCCGAGCGCGGGGGCATCGACCAGGAGTCTGCCGCGCGTGCGCTGCTGGCCGAAAAGCAGCCCTCGTTGCAGTTCGTCACCCCCGAGCAGCTGGGAGAAATGGTGGTGTTCCTTTCCTCGGACGCCGCCGCCCAGATCACCGGCACAGCGTTGCCGGCGGATGGGGGCTGGACCGCGCGCTAGCGGGCCGGCGCCGCAAGCCGCGCCCGCAGCGCGTCCCAGTCGGCCACGAAACAGCCCTCGCGCCCGCGATTGCACTCGGTGATCCACGCATCCAGTGATTCGCTGCGCGCCCGGTGGGCGCTGACATCCCCCAGCACGGCAAAACGCAGGCGGTAGTTCACCAGCATCTGCACCCATTGCCCGGCCACGCCCGAACGCAGATCGAAGAAGTCCGGCGAGAGGCGCTGCGCGGGAACCACGATCCACTCGGCATCGTGACCCAGCGCGTCGCCGACGAGGTCGCGCAGGCCGCTGGCATCCAGCACGGGGCCTTGGTCATGGACGCGCAGGAGGGTGGTGTCGCCGATCTTTTCCAGGTGCGGGTGCATGGGGGTGGAGTGGGTGGTGTGCGTTGAGCGGGGTGGGGGAGGGAGCGAGCTAGGGCTGCCCCTTTTGCGGACGGTGTGGGTCGATCAGGCCGGCTGCTCGCTCATGGTGACGTGTTCGCCCTTAACTGGAGACGCATTCTGCCGCATTTGAGAGGTGGTTGTGTTTACACGATTCCAGAATTCTCCTTGTAGCTCATCCACTTGCGGGATTGCAGGTAGATCGCCGCCGTTTCGCGCCTGGAAGTCCTGTCATCGGCTTCGGTAGCTTCGCGCAGCTGGCTGGAAAGGTCGGTGCCTGCTTCGTGTGGAACTGATATGGGTCGATTGATTGTGGTCGTCGGGGATGCAACCAGTGGCGGCGGGCGCGTTATCACGGGCTCTGCGTTTACTGATATCAACGGGCACGCCGTAGCACGTGTGTCCGACCGCGCGACATGCCCCAAGCATCAGGGCATCTTTCCGATCGTGACCGGGGACGATTCCTGGATTGTGGATGGGCAGCCGGTTGCGCGCGACGGCGATCGGCTGGCCTGCGGATGCAGCCTGTTGGCGGGCGCCCAGCAGACGGCCCACATCGCGGCTGCTGGTGCGTTGGCACCTGCCACGTCGGAAGGGGATGCCACGGCTCCCGCGCCACCGCCCGACGAGTTCACGGTGCACTCGACCCCAAAGGAGCCGGTCTGCCGGGAATGCCTTCTGGCGGCGGCAAGGAGCGGTGCCGCTTACCTGCGGAGATGAATATGGAATACGCCATTGTTGACGCCGCTGCGTCCCCGCAGATTGCCAATGTTCTGGGGGGTTATGCCACATCGGGCATTGCGTGGCCGCTCTTTGAACATCAGCCTGAAGCCAGCAGCGCCGATGTTGGGCCTTGGCTGATCCAGTTGAATGGCGATGGATGGGTGCGCCGATGGCTGCTGAATCTTGAGGCGCGTCCGGGACGGGTGTGCTGGGTGACCAGTGACGAGCCGGTTGGCGCCGTCATCGAGCATCTTCAAGCCCGCCTGGAAGTACGGCTGTCAGATGGAGGCTTGGCGCTGTTCCGGTTCTGGGATGGACGCGCCTTGTATCGTGTGTGGACCGTCATGACGCGTGAACAGAAGAGAGCGTTCATGGCGCCATTCCTCCGGTGGTCAGTCTGGCTGCAGGGGCAGCAGTGGCAGCTGGATCGCGACGTTGTGGAGAAAAGCTGATGCTGACGTTCAGTGCCAGGCAGGAGGCGTTGCTGCGCTTGCCTGATCTGTTCGATTTCCTCCCCAAGCTTGCTGGCGAGATTCGTCGTGACATGCCCGAACGGGTCCTTGGCATGGATGACGCCGCACTTCTTGCGGAAACCGATCGCTGTTATGCCTACGCGGCCTACGAGTTGGGCATCACCCACCTTCCGGTGCTCGTTGCCTGGACGAAAACGGATGTCGGCAGTGGTGGTGAGCTTCATCGCAATGCTGAAGTGGATATCGCGATTCGCCACGCGGAGCATCCGAGCACCAAGGCGGCTGATGTGCTCGGCGCCTTGGCCGCCTTGCATCGGTGGCCGAAGGGAGAGGAGTGATGGTTGCGGTTCCTGTTCGTTGGGGCATAGGCAAGCTGGCCGAGAGAGCCGCTGCGGCGGCGGCAGCGGCAGCCGCGGCCACCGCGGCGAACGACGCCGTCAAGGACAAGCCAGACGTCCGAAGTCGAGAAGCAGACTGCTCTGATGTGCCAGACCACAGCGAGTGCAATCAGTGCTTGCTGGGGAATGGGCGAGTGGGGCAGCCGCCGACGCCGAGATACATAACCTTGAGCACACGCATCAACTATGACTACCAGCTACAGATCGCCAACATGTTTGCCGGTCCGGAGCGGTTTGGCTATGTACGCCGAGGCGATAGTGCTGACCAGATCGTGAGCATTGGCGTAGAAGTTGTAAAGGGGTTCTTTGGCAAGGGCGGAGAGTACACCACCCTTGAATGGCTATACGGAGGTACCTCGTTTGATGGCTTCTGGCGAGATCGGTGTACCGTGGTTGAAGCGAAGGCCAACTTTGAAAAATTCTTCGACGAATATGGCCGTGATGCAACGCCATTTACGTTTGCCGTAACTGAGTCCTGGCTCAAAAGTTACAGAGTGCAATCCGCGCTCGTCGCCCCTGCAATGCCTAGAGGGAAGCTTGAGTGGC
This sequence comes from Stenotrophomonas sp. 112478_Sma, assembly GCF_056479905.1. NCBI lineage: Bacteria > Pseudomonadati > Pseudomonadota > Gammaproteobacteria > Lysobacterales > Lysobacteraceae > Stenotrophomonas > Stenotrophomonas sp. 112478_Sma. Next base: position 1,754,489 of record NZ_CM151072.1, read on the forward strand.
ACTTCATGGACGTCGTCGCTTTCATTGCTGGAATTGAAGCCGGGATTCCAACTGAGAGTGCGCGCCATACCCCTTACGTGCTGGGTGCCATTTGAGATGATCGTTACCTTGACCGTGAAGTTCGTCCCACAGAGGCTGTCTCTCTCAGAGGCATACGCCTATTCGGCTGCATTGATCGAGAATCTTGGAGAGCTCACGCCTGATTTCCGGCAATGGTGGGGCATGCCGAAAGGGCCGAAGGACCATTTCGTGTCATTCGTAGAGCGATCGAGGATCATCGCCCGAATGGAAGCGGACGATGCCGAGTTTCCAGAGCTTCGGCATGCCGGCGCTCCCGGCCTGCTGTTGACGAACGCGGGAGATGAGGCGAGCTGGAGGGCGCGCGGACGGGTTGGGCTGGCGATCTCTCCAAGCTTTGGCTCGATTCGGATCAGCATCAGCGATGTGGAGGTGGTCTTCGAGCGGCCATCGCGCGTGCTGTGGACGATTCTGGATGCGATGTCCAAGCGGCCCGATGTGTGTTTGATACAGACGAACGTGAAACAGCGTGTGGGCGCTGATCTACTGCTTTACAGCCTGCATCGAGCACCGTTTCCCCATCGTGAGTTCCTGGGCTGGATGGGATATGTGGATGAGGCGCTCACCCGTGATCAGGTTCCTGCTGCGGCAAAGCTTGAGCGACGGGGCAACGGAACACTCATCCTCGCCACCGACGTACTCGATCTTGCCGACCCGCATGCCGTGCAACAGGCCAACCAGGTCGAGATGAGCCTGGTGGATCTCGGGCTGCTTCCGGTCATCGACCCGGCGTTGAAGTGACTGCGGCCAGACACCTCACCGGTCAGCTCGGCTTGGCAAACACGTCCAGACCCTTGCCGGTCTCCAACAACGATTTCAGGCTGGACAGCACGATCGGCCAGCCCTGGCGGATGCCGGTATCCATGCCGCTGCCGGGTTCCAGATCGTCGTGGGTGACGGTCAGCCGCACCATGTCCTGGTAGGGCACGATCTCGAAGGTGACGCGGCTGTAGCTGTCCGGGTTGTCGGCCTGCGAGGCCGCGGCCCAGGTGATGACCAGTCGCGAGGGTGGGGTGCTTTCCACCACTTCGCCGACCAGCTCGACCGAGCGCGTGTCGTTGGCGCGCACATGTTGCCAGGGCGAGCCGGGTTTCCAGTCCGAGACGTTCTCGTGGCCCCAGTAGCGGCGGGCGATCTCGGGCCGGGTGATGGCCTCGAACACCTTCTGTGGCGTGGATGCGATGTAGATCACGTGGATGAAGCGGGTGGACGCTGCGGACATCGTCATTCTCCTTCCAGTTCTCGTTTCAGGTCATGCAGCAGGCTCAGGCGCTGCTGCTCGAACTTGCGTACCCAGCGCTCGTAGACGTCATGCAGCGGCACCGGGTTGATGAAGTGCAGCTTCTCGCGGCCGCGGCGCACCGTGCTGATGAGGTTGGCGTCTTCCAGCAGGCCCAGGTGCTGGGTGACCGATTGCCGGGCCATGTCCAGGTGTTCGCACAGCTGGCCCAACGTCTGGCCGTTGTCTGCGCAGAGCAGGTCCAGCAGCGTCCTGCGCGTGGGGTCGGCCAGGGCCTTGAACACCTTGTCTGCATCCATGGCGGACAGAATAGGCAGGTAAATACCTGCATGTCAACCGCCGTCGGTGGATCGGCTCACGGCCTCCCACTGGTCGATGCGGCTGGACATGGCCTGCAGCTTGTCACGCACACGTTGCACGGCATCGCTGCCCAGCAGCAGGTGGCTGGGCGGTGCGTCGCTGTCGATGATCTTCAGCATGGCCTGCGCCGCCTTTTCCGGATCGCCCAGCTGATGACCGCTCTTGGCCTCGCGCGTACTGCGGATGGGGTCGAACAAGGCGTCGTAATCTTCAATGCTGCGCGGCGCACGCACCATCGAACGGCCGGCCCAGTCGGTGCGGAACGATCCCGGCGCGACGGCCGTGACGTGGATGCCGAACGCGGCCACTTCCTGGCCCAGCACCTCGCTGATGCCCTCCAGTGCGAACTTGCTGCCGCAATACCAGGCGATGCCGGGCAGGGTGATGAAGCCGCCCATCGAGGTGATGTTGAGGATGTGGCCACGGCGGCGCGCGCGCATATGCGGCAGCACGGCCTTGATGAGCGCGGCGGGGCCGAACACGTTGACCTCGAACTGGTGGCGCAGTTCGTCCAGCGTGGATTCCTCGAGGATGCCTTCGTGGCCATAGCCGGCGTTGTTGACCAGCACGTCGATGGCGCCGATGCCGCTTTCGATGGCATCGACCAGCGCGTCGATGGAGGCGTGGTCGGTGACGCCCAGCAGGCGGCCGAACGCGCGGCCGGGGGCGAGGGATTCAAACGCCTGGCGGGCCGGTTCGTTGCGCACGGTACCGACCACGCGGTGGCCGGCCTGCAGGGCCTGTTCGGCGAGGGCGCGGCCGAAGCCGCTGCTGACGCCGGTGATGAGCAGCAGACGGGAGGGGGACATGGTGATGGCCTCATGGAAAGCGGGCTTGCACAGTAGTGCTTGTGGGGGATGCCCTACAGGCCTAAGCTTCGGCCGATCTTGCCTATTCCTCTGAGGTGTGCGGTGCGGTCTGGCGATGATCCGGTGCAGCAGGATGCGCAGGCGCGCATGGTGGGGCTGCTGCAGGCGTTGGCGCCGGAGGAGGGCTACACGCTCACCGCCGTGCCGGGCGTACGCCTGCTGCGCTCGAACCGGCCGCTGGCGCGCACGCCGGTGCTGTACGACCCGGGCATCGTGATCGTCTGCCAGGGCGTCAAGCGCGGCTACCTGGGCGGGCAGGTCTACCAGTACGACGCGCAGCACTACCTGGCGGTGTCGGTGCCGGTGCCGTTCACCATGGAAACCGACGCGTCGGCGGAGGCGCCGTTGCTGGCGATCTACCTGCACCTGGACCTGCAACTGGCGGCGGAGCTGTTGCTTGCGCTGGACGCGCATGAGGCGCCGGGGCAGACACACGCGCGCAGCATGATGGCCAGCCCGATGGACCCGCCGATGCAGGCCACGGTGATACGGCTGCTGCATGCGCTGGGCGACACGCGGGAAGCGGCAGTGCTGGGCCCGGCGCTGGTGCGCGAGGTGTACTTCCGCGTGCTGACCGGCGCGCAGGGCGCTGCGATGCGTGAGGCGCTGGCCATGCGCGGCCGTTTTGGCAGCATCGGCCGGGCGTTGCGGCAGATCCATGTGGCCTATGCCACGGCGCTGGACGTGGCACGCCTGGCGGCGGAGGCGGGGATGAGCGTGGCGACCTTCCACGATCACTTCCGTGACATCACCGGCACTTCGCCCATGCAGTACGTGAAGTCCACGCGCCTGCACCAGGCGCGGCTGCTGATGCTGCGCCAGGGGATGACCGCCGAGGCGGCGTCGCTGGCGGTGGGGTATGCCAGCCCGTCGCAGTTCAACCGGGAGTTCAAGCGTCTGTTCGGCCTGCCGCCGGCGGCGGAAGTGGCGCGGATGCGGCGCAGCTTCGCGGTGCCGCCCGCGCCAGCCGGTGCGCTGTATGTGTCCTCTCACTGAACGGCGCGGGTCGGCCCGTTGACAGGCCTGTCTACCTACTAGTAGGTTTACGCCCATGAAAGAGTCGCTGTCCCCGAAGGCGCTGGAGATCCTGGCGCAGGCCCGTTCCCTGCTGGAAGCCGGTGGTTACAACGGTTTCAGCTACGCGGACGTGTCCGCGCGGGTGAACATCAGCAAGGCCAGCATCCATCACCACTTCCCCAGCAAGGCCGATCTGGTGCGCACGGTGGTGGTGCTGTACCGGGCCGAGGCACGCGAGGGACTGGCGCTGCTGGACCGGCAGCTGGGTGATCCGCTGCGGGAGCTCAACGCCTATGTCGATTACTGGTCCAGCTGCATTGCCGGCGGAACGGCGTCGTTCTGCATCTGCGCGATGCTGGCCGCGGAAGCACCGATGATCCCGGTGGAGATTGCCGAGGAGGTGCGCGGCCACTTCGAGGACCTGACCGAGTGGCTGACCCGCACCCTGCAGAAGGGCGCTGCGCAGGGGCAGCTGCGCCTGCAGGGCCCGGCGGACGACGAAGCCAAGGCGTTCATGGCGTCCGTGCATGGTGCGATGCTGGCGGCGCGGGGGTTTGGCGATGCGGCCACCTTCGCGGCCCTGGCGCGGCTGGCGATCGCGCGGGTGAGCGCCTCCTGAGAACTGTATGCGGAAGGCCTGCGGCAACGCGGGTCTTCTTTTTGTCCACCATGACTACCTACTAGTAGGTTTGTTTAATCCCAACGGAGCACTCCCATGCCACACCCGCTGTCCGCCCTCGGCGTCATCCACACTGCCGTCAGCCTGCTTCCCATCGTGGCCGGTCTCTATGGCTTCGTCCGCCACCGCGCCATCGATCCGGCCACGCGTGCCGGCAAGCTCTACCTGCTGGGCCTGGTGTTGTCGGTGGCAACCTCGTTCACCGTGTCCAGCACGGGCGGACTCAATCCCGGCCACGCCTTTGGCGTGATCGTGCTGCTGGTTGCTTTCGGCGGCGTGCTAGCCGCGCGCCTGCGCTTCCTGGGGCGGGCGGCGCGGTATCTGTCCACCTTCGCGTTGTCGTTCAGTTTCCTGCTGTCGCTGGTGCCGGGCGTGAATGAAACGCTGACCCGCATCCCGGTGGCACATCCGATTGCGGCCGCGCCGATGGCTCCGGTCGTGCTGCAGACCTTGCTGGGGTGTTTCGTGGTGTTCGTGCTCGGTTTCATCGCACAGTGCTGGCGGATGCGTGGCCGCCGCTGAGAACAGGCGCTGCGGCGACGCTGCTCAGTCTGCCAGCGGCGGCGGCGCGTCTTCGCCATAGGTGGCGTAGGCGCTGCCGCAGGTGGCCACCGTAGCGGCCGCCGCGGGCAGGCCAGTAGCGCGGATGCCGCGCCGCGTATCGCGGTCGAATATTTCCGCGTAGCGTTCGGCGGCCAGCGCGTCATCAGGCAGCACATACAGCAGCACGCGCTGCAGGGTTGACTGGCTCTCCATGGGCTGCGGCGTGCGGAACGCCGGTACCTGCACGCGGGCGCTGTGCCAGCGCATCGGCTCGCTGCTGGTCTGCCAGCGGACCTGCAGGGGCTGATCGAGCGGAAGCAGGGCGGCGCCGTCCGGGTAGCCGTAGGCGGTGCAGTCCGCGGGCGGCGTCGGGATGTTGGCGATGGCGCCGTCACCGATGTCCAGCGTGAGGCCATTGACCTCCATCCGCACGATGGGCGCGCCGCCGTAGTTGTGGACCTTGAACAGCACCAGGCCTTCGAAGCGGCTGCGCTCCAGATCATCTGCGGTAGTGCCGCTGAGGCGTGCGAGCGCGGGCGCGACCTCCACATGATCGCGGTAGTGGTAATAGAGGTGCACCAATTCCGGCGTGCCCGGGCGCCTCCATGACGCGTTGAAGGGCGCAAGGTCCGGATAGGGGTGGCGCAGCAAGGGCACGTCGGTGACGGCACGATCTCCGGAGGGCGTGGCGTAGCGGTAGTGGTCCACCGAGCGCTTCAGGCGTCCGCCTTCATACGGGAATGCCCTGTCTGCATCGGACTGCGCGTTGGGGTAGCGGTGGAAGGTGATGAAACCTTCGGGCGTGTCGCCCTGCATGGGCAGGTCCGGGCCAGCGCCGGAGCCGGTGGATGCATACGGCGAGGTGTCCAGCCACAGCGGTTGCCCGCTGAGATTGACGTGCAGTTCCGCGATGGCGGCACGCGAGCCGCCGGCGAGGCTGTCCCAGGTGTTCTGCAGGGACTGCCACAGCGGAACGATGAGCATGGCTGCGGCGGTGGGCACGAACATCACGGCGTGCACGCGGCCGGGCACCTGGCCACGGTCCCGTACCATGTAGCGCAGCCACGCCAGCACAAGCACCAGCAGCAACGGTACGCCCACCCAGATCGCCAGGGTGGCCAGCGCCACAACGCCCCAACCCAGATTGGGGGTGGCCACGGCGATGAGCGAAAGGGTGGCGATGAACGCCGCCAGCACCAGCGACACGCCTATCCCGAAGCGGTAGTTCCTGTAAGGGCGGTCAGTCATCACCGTTCCATCGGCCTGCGGGACATGGCGTTATCTTGCCGGTCCGGTGACGGAGTGGAAAGGCGGACGTTGCCGCAGGCGTACCTCAGCAGCCGACCAGTCGATCGGCTGCGATGCCCTGCCGATGCAGGCTGCGGTACTCGGTGGGGCTGGCATCGACCAGCCCGCGGAAATGGCGGCGGAACGATTCCTGCGAGCCGAACCCGGCCTGATCGGCGACCCAGTGCAGCGGGCGGTCGGTGGTTTCCAGCAGTTCGCGGGCGAAAGCCACCCGTTCGCGGATCAGCCAGTCGATGGGTGACAGGCCGGTGGCGTCGAGGAACTGCCGTTGCAGGGTGCGTTGGCTCAACGCAGCCTGTTCGGCCAGGCTGCCCAGCGAGTGCGGTTCGCGCAGGTTGCGCCGCATCCATTCCATCAGCTTGGCCAGGCGCGTCGGCTCGCCGCTGGGAATGGCGCGGCTGACGCGCTGGCTGCGGCCGGCATCACGCCAGGGCGCCAGCACCAGGCGCTCGGCAACGAGGTTGGCCACGCGCGCGCCGTAATCCTTGCGCACCATGTGCAGCATCATGTCCATGCCGGTGGCCGAACCGGCCGAGGTGATGATGCTGCCGGCGTCGACGTAGAGCACGTCGTCGCGCACGCCGATGCGGGGGAACTGCTGCGCAAGCGTTTCGGTGAGCCGCCAGTGGGTGGTGGCCTGGCGGCCATCGAGCAGGCCGGCCCAGGCCAGCACGAAGGCGCCCGAGCAGATCGAGGCGATGCGGGCGCCGCGCGCGTGTGCGCGGACGAGCGCATCAAGCAACGCCTGCGGCGGGCGTTCACTGGGTTCGCGCCAACCGGGAATGACGATGATGTCCGCATCGTCCACCGCGTTGAGATCATGCGGCAACTGCACCTGCGTATTGCCGAGCATGCGCAGTGCACCGGGTTCGCCCGCGCACAGCTGCGTGCGGTACCACGCCACGCCCAGTTCCGGACGCACCGGTGCGAACAGGCCCACCGCACAACCGAACTCGAACAAGCCCTGGCCGTGGCAGGCCACGATGGCGACGGTCGGCGCGGTGGGATCGGCAGCGTGGATGGGCATGGCCTGATGCTACCGGTGATGGTGCATGCCGCCGCGTGGCATGCGGTCATGAGGTGATGCCTGCGGGATATATGGCGGCTGGGTTCGGATCCGTTTCCTTCGAAAGGGATCCGACCCCATGCAAGTGCGCTGCCTAACGTCATTACCAGCGGTCATGTGGGTGGCCGGATGTTACGGCTGGGTGACGCGATCACGCCTGTCGTGGCGGGTGAACAGGCCCTTGAATGGAAGCGTGTTTCCGGCCCACCCCACGAGCCCCCATGCCTGCCGCCTACGCCCCTGTCCTGAGTCCTCTTGCTGTGTTGATCGCCGCCGCCCTGGTTGCGGCCCCCGTGCATGCGGCAGACGCCGATGCGCAGCCGGCAACCACAGCGGCTGCCGCCAACGTCGCTGCTTCCACCCTGGACGCAGTGGTGGTGACCGGCTCGCGCACCAGCACGCGCACGGTCAAGAACAGCTCCACGCCCATCGACGTGATCTCCGCCGAGGATCTTGCTGCGACCGGGCAGGCCAACCTGCTCGAAGCGCTGCAGCGCAGCCTGCCGTCGCTGAGCCAGATCGGTGGCTACCAGAGCGACCAGGAGAGCCTGATCCGCGGCTATCAGCTGCGCAATCTTTCACCGGGCTACACGCTGGTGCTGGTCAACGGCAAGCGCCGCAACGCCAGTGCCTATGTGAGCGGTGCCAACGGCGGCGGCTTTCCTGGCCACGCCTGGGCGGATCTGGCGCTGATTCCGGTGTCGGCCATCGACCACGTGGAAGTGCTGCGCGATGGTGCCTCCGCCATCTACGGCTCGGACGCGATAACCGGTGTGGTCAACGTCATCCTGAAATCGCAGGCACAGGGCGGCGAGGTGTCGGTGGAGAGCGGGCAGAGCATCGATGGCGATGGCACCCGTACCAGCGTGCGCGCCAACGTCGGCCTGCCCTGGGGCGAGGACGGCTTCGTCAACCTCTCGGGCGAGACCACGCGCCAGCACCACGCGATCCGGACGCGACGCTACATCGATGGCTATCTGAGCTATCCGGCGATCGATGCCAATGGTAACCGGGTCGCGCTGCGGCCGAACAACCGCCTGCCGGCCGGTGCGACGCCGGACCCTGCCGAGGCCACGCGCGATGCCGAAGCCAACACCATCCTCAGCTCACCGTCGTATGCGCTGAAGGCGTTTGCGGTGAACGTGGGCCATGGCCTGGGTGAGAGCGCGCAGTTCTACGCCAACGCCACTGCCAGTGACCGCACCGCGCAGGCGATCCAGAACTTCCGCCTGCCGGCCACGATCTTCACCACTTACCGGACACCGGGGGTGCTGAGCGTGTTTCCCGACGGCTTCCTGCCGGTGCTGGAGACCAAGGAAAAGCAGTACACCGGCACCGCCGGCGTGAAGAAGGGCAGGTGGCCGGCTGGGACTACGACGCCAGCCTGACCGGCAACCGCAGCACGGTGCGCACCTATACCCGCAACTCGGTGAACTACTCGCTGCCGTACCCGGGCTCGCCCACCGACTTCTATGACGGCAAGCTGGATTACCAGCAGGGCATTGCCAACCTGGACCTGCGCCGGGGCTTTGACGTAGCGGCCTTTGCCTCACCCCTGGAAGTGAGTGCCGGTGCCGAGTACCAGCACGAGCGCTACGAGCGCGGGGCGGGGCAGTGGGAGTCGTACACCGGATTCGGTGCCGCTGCGTTTGTCGGCTACTCCACCGCCGACGCGGTGAAAGCCACGCGCAACAGCAAGGCGGTGTACGTGGGGGCGGCGACCAACGTCACCTCGCGCTGGTACCTGGATGCGGCCGCGCGCTGGGAAGACCATTCGGACTTCGGCAGCGTCTCGACCGGACGCTTGACCAGCCGCTTCGACATCACCGACGCACTGGGCGTGCGTGCGACGGTCAGCAACGGCTTCCACGCGCCAAGCCTGGGCGCGCAGTTCTACCAGGCCACGGGCAGCTGCCCGTGCGGTACGACGCTGGTGGCGCAGGTGTCCTCGCCCGCTGCGGTGGCACTGGGTGCCACCCCGCTGAAACCGGAGAAGGCCACCAACTACAGCATCGGCGTGACCTGGGACCCGAGCCCGGCCTTCCACCTGGCCGTGGATGCCTACCAGATCGACATCCGCGGCCAGCTCGGCCAGTCCAGCCAGATCGGCTACAACGCGCAGGATCCGGCGCGCATCACCGACAACACCGGCACCGTATTGACCTCCGCGCAGAAGAACACGATCGATGCGCTGCTGGGTTCGGCCGGCATCAGCATCCTGCCGGGCGACGCGTTCTATGCCAGCTACTTCACCAACGTGGGCGACACCCGCACGCGCGGCGTGGAGCTGACGCTGGAGGCGAACCAGGACACATCGTGGGGCAAGCTGCGCTGGAGCTATGCCGCCAACGTCGGACGCACCACGATCCGCAGCGTCAGCGCCATTCCTGCGGCGCTGCAGGGGCTGCCCAACATCAACCTGCTGACGAAGTCCGGCGAGTACGCATTGCGCTTCCGTACGCCCAGCTACACCCAGGTGGCCGGACTGGGTTGGCAGAACGGACGCTGGCGCTCGAATGTGGACGTTACCTACTACGGGTCGATCAAGCGCCTCAACAACGGCGTGGAATACAGGCAGCCACCGGTGCTGGTGACCAACCTGTCCGGCGGTGTGGAGCTGGGCGCGGGCTGGAGTGCGGCGCTGGGCATCAACAACGTGTTCGACAAGCGCACCCGCAAGGTGCCGGAGTACGCGCGCAGCGCCACCGACGTGGCCAGCATCGAGACCACCTGGGACAGCGGTGACGTGCTCAGCAGGATCGGCGCGTTCTGGTACGGGCGGGTCAATTACCGGTTCTGAGGTTCAGGCATGGCGTCGCCGGCCAGCGTCCGGCGTTACCGAGGAGAGTGGCATGTCATCTGGGTTGAAGATTGTTGCGTTGATCGGTTCGCCAACGGCATCGGTGAATTCGCGCACGCTGTTGCTGGTACGGCACCTGCTGGAGGCGCTGCAGCAGCGCCTGCATGCCAGCGTGACACTGGTGGAGCTGGCGCCGATAGCGCGCGCGCTGGGGCAGACGCTGTCGCGCAGCGAGGCCGAGCCCGCGGTGGAGCAGGCGCTGGCCACCCTCGAGGACGCCGAGCTGCTGGTGGTGGCCGCACCGGTCCATCGTGGCTCGTACCCGGGGTTGTTCAAGCACCTGGTGGACTTCATCGACCTCGAGGCGCTGGTGGACACCCCTGTGCTGCTGGCGGCCACCGGGGGCAGCGAGCGGCATGCGCTGGTGATCGACCATCAGCTGCGACCGTTGTTCAGCTTCCTGCAGGCGCATACGTTGCCCATCGGCGTGTATGCCACACCAGCCGATTTCGATGGCGAGCAGATCAACAGCGCGGCGTTGCAGGCGCGCATCCAGTTGGCTGCCGAGCGCGCTGCCGGGCATCTGCTGCCGCATGCCGCCAGCGGGCCGGCGCCCCTGCGCCGCATCGCCTGAGCTGCCCATAACGGCCAGCAGTCTGCTTATTGCCAACCTGCATCTGCGTGGCCGGATCCGACCGGCGATTGTCGCCAGCAGGTACGGGCGCGGCGCACAGCTTCTCTAGCATCGATAGCGAAACGGCACTTCATTGCCGGCCCAGACGAGGACGAACCCGTGGCTGCAGCTGCCTCCCCCAAACCCATCCTGTTCCTGCTTGATCGCGAGTTCGTCGACGGCCAGTTGCCGGGCCAGCGCTTCTTCTGCCGGCACAGCCTGCTGCTGGAAGGCGCGCTGTCCAGCATCGACGGCCTGGATGCACAGCTGGACGTGCGCCGCATCGGCTTCGCGCGGCCACGCCGCGAGGTGATCGCGGCGGTGGGCGAGCAGGACCAGTCGCTGCCGAAGCTGGTGTTGCCGCAGGGCGTGCGCAGCGAACACGCCAACGGTGCCTACCAGGACCGGCAGTACGTGACCGGTGCCGAGCCGATCCTGGCCGCACTCAATGGCCTGCTTGGCATTCCTGTGGCCCACCCCTGAGCGAGGACGCGGACATGAGCTACCTCATCAGCGTGCTGGACAAGAGCCCGGTGGCCGAAGGCGCAGGCGCCGAGCAGGCGCTGCGCAACAGCCTGCAGCTGGCCCAGCGTGCCGAACAGCTGGGCTACCACCGCTACTGGTTTGCCGAGCATCACGCCGCACCGACCCTGGCCAGTCCGGCGCCGGAGGTGCTGGCAGCATGGGTGCTGGCACAGACCCGGCGCATCCGCATCGGCAGCGGTGGCGTGATGCTGCGCCACTATGCGCCGTACAAGGTGGCCGAGAACTTCAACCTGCTGGCGGCGCTGGCGCCCGGACGCGTCGACCTGGGGGTGGGCAAGGCACCCGGTGGCCTGCCGGCGTCCACCGCAGCGCTGGCCGCCGGGCGACCGGCCTTCGCCGATTTCGATCAGCAGCTGCGCGATCTGGAAGGATTCCTGTCCGGCTCGCTGGCCGAAGATCATGCGCATGCCAATGCGCAGGCGCGGCCGGTGCCGCAGGTAGCGGCCGAGCGCTTCCTGCTGGGCGCCAGCCCGCAGAGCGCACGACAGGCGGCAGAGCTGGGCTGGCGCTTCGTCTATGCCGCCCATTTCGACGGCGACCCGAAGCACATCGAAGCGGCGTTCGAGGCCTATCGCGCCGTATCCACGCAGCCGCCGTTGCTGGCCACCGTCGCTTTCGCGGCGCCCACCAGCGAAGCGGCAGCGCGCCATGTCGGCGCATTGCGTGTCTACAAGCTGCACCTCGGCCCGGGGCAGACGGTGAACCTGCCCAGCCCGGACGCCGCGGCCGAGTATGCCCGCCAGGTCGGCGTGACCGACTTCCGTATCGAAGAGACGCGGCCCAGCGTGCTGTCGGGCGACGCGCAGCAGGTGCGCGGGGAACTGGACGCACTGCACCGCCGCTTCGGCGTGGGCGAATTCATCCTCGATGCGCCGGTGGCCGACCTCGACGCACGCCTGGCATCCCTTGAACTGCTGTCGCCCGCGCCACGCGCGGCGGTGGCCTGACCTGCAGGAGCGATACCCATGAGCAAGACACCGCGCACCATCCCGTTCGGCATCATGCTGCAGGGACCGGGCAGCCACATGCATGCGTGGAAGCATCCGTCCAACCCGGCCGATGCCAGCGTGAACCTGGACTTCTACATCGACATCGCGCGCACGGCCGAAGACAACGGCATCGCGTTCGGCTTCGTTGCCGATGGGCTGTACATCAACGAGAAATCGATCCCGCACTTCCTCAACCGCTTCGAGCCGATCTCGCTGTTGTCCGCGCTGGCCACGGCGACGAAGAAGATCGGCCTGGCCGGCACGCTGTCCACCTCCTACAGCGATCCGTTCACCGTGGCCCGGCAGTTCGCCTCGCTGGACCTGATCAGCGGTGGGCGCGCCGGCTGGAACGTGGTGACCTCGCCGCTGGAAGGATCAGGCCGCAACTACGGCCGCCCGCATCCGGAACATGCGCTGCGCTACCAGATCGCCGACGAGTACCTGGAGGTGGTGCAGGGCCTGTGGGATTCATGGGACGACGATGCCTTCATCCGCGACCGCGAACAGGGCACCTTCTTCGCCGCCGACAAGTTCCGCCGCCTCGACCACAAGGGCCGCTTCTTCCAGGTCGAAGGCCCACTGAACATCCAGCGCTCCGCGCAGGGGCAGCCGGTGATCTTCCAGGCGGGCTCGTCCGACGACGGCATCGCGCTGGCCGGCAAGTATGCCGATGCGGTATTCACCCACTCGCCCTCGCTGGAAGAAACCCGTGCCTTCACCCAAAAGGTGAAGAACTCGGCCATCGCCCACGGGCGCAGCGGCAATGACGTTAAGATCTTTCCGGGCATCGGGCCGATTGTCGGCCACACCGCCGAGGAGGCCGAAGCCAAGTACCAGGCGATTGCCGCACTCGCGGGCCTGGACGATGCGCTGGCCTACCTCGGGCGCTTCTTCGACCATCACGATTTCACCCAGTACGATCCCGACGCGCCGTTCCCCGAGCTGGGCGAGATCGGCAGCAATTCGTTCCGCTCCACCACCGATCGGATCAAGCAGGATGCCCGCGAGCAGGGCTTGAGCCTGCGCCAGGTCGCGTTGCAGGCGGTGAGCCCGCGGCCCAACTTCATAGGTACACCCGAGCACGTGGCCGACGAGTTGATCCGCTGGTTCGAGGCGGGCGCCAGCGATGGCTTCATTCTGGGGTTCGCGGCGCAGCGCGAGGGACTGGACGATTTCGTGACCCTGGTACTGCCGATCCTGCAGGCGCGCGGGTATCACCAGCGCGAACTGGAGGGGAAGACGCTGCGCGACCACCTGGGCCTGCCGTACAAGGCCAGCCGTCATTCGACGGCCGCCGAACCGGCGCGGAAGGTGGGGTGAGGCGATGAACGTACTGCGCCGGGCATCGTTGACTGTGGCGCCCACCGGGCCGACGGGCGTGCTGCCTGAAATAGCCGCACGCGCCGATGAGGCCATCGCCATCCGCCACGACCTGCATCGACACCCGGAGCTCGCCTTCGAGGAGCATCGCACCAGCGCACGCGTAGCCGAACTGCTGCAGCAGTGGGGCTATACGGTGACCACGGGCGTCGGCGGAACCGGCGTGGTAGGAACGCTGCAGCGGGGGCAGGGCAGCCGCCGGCTCGGGCTGCGCGCCGACATCGATGCGCTGCCGATCCAGGAGGCGTCCGGGCTGCCCTATGCCAGCCAGAACGAAGGACGGATGCACGCCTGCGGTCATGATGGCCACACTGCGATCCTGCTGTCGGCGGCGCATTACCTGGCCCGGCACGGGCGCATCGATGGCACCCTGCAACTGGTGTTCCAGCCGGCGGAAGAAACCGGCTCCGGTGCGTCAAGGATGCTCGCCGACGGTCTGTTCGAGCGTTTTCCGGTGGATGCGATCTATGGACTGCACAACTGGCCGGGTGTGCCGGTGGGGCACTTCGGCTTTGTCGACGGACCGGCGATGGCATCGGTCGACTGGGCACGGTTGAGGGTGATCGGCAAGGGCGGGCATGGTGCGGAACCACAGGGAAGCGTGGATCCCATCCTCGCCGCCGCGCACATCGTCACCGCACTGCAGAGTGTGGTGTCGCGCAATGTGGACCCGCGGCAGATGGGCGTGGTGACGGTCGGTTCGATCCACGGTGGGCAGGCGGCCAACGTGATTCCCGACGTGGTGGAGCTGACCCTGACCGTACGCGCCTATCTGCCCGACGTTCGCGACACGCTGCGCCGTCGCGTGACCGAGCTTGCCGAGCAGACCGCCGCCGCGTTCGGGGCGCGCGCCGAGATCGAGTTCCCGCGTGGCTTCCCGAGCGTGATCAACCATCCGCAGCAGACCGCCTATATCCGTGAGGTGGCGCTGCAGGGATTCGGCGCAGGGCAGGTGCAGGATGCCTTCGCGCCGCGCACCGCCAGCGAGGACTTCGCCTTCCTGCTGCAGGCCCGGCCCGGAAGCTTCGTGTTCGTCGGCAACGGTGACAGTGCATCGCTGCACAGCCCGCGCTACGTGTTCAACGATGCGGTCATCGCTCCCGCCGCCAGCCTCTGGGCGCGGCTGGCCGAACACTATCTGGTGGAGGACGCAGCATGAGTACGGCACCGTTCGAGGAGCGCTTCCTCTACACCTCGGTGGACGATCCACTGGCGCGGCCACTGTTCGATGGGCTCGAACAGGAGTACGACAGTCGTTACGCCGATGTGCGGCGACGCATCGGTGGCAGTGCGCGCGAGGAGCTGCAACGCTATCCAGCGCAGGCATTCGCTGCGCCAGTGGGAGCGTTCGTGCTGCTGCTGCGTGAGGGCGTGGCCATTTCCGGCGGCGCGTTCATGCCGCACCGCGACCCGGATACGGCCGAGTTCAAGCGCATCTGGACACTGCCTGGCCTGCGCCGCCAGGGCATCGCCCGGCGGGTACTGCAGGAGCTTGAAGACCAGGCCGCACGCCAGGGCTATCGCCGCGTGTACCTGACCACCGGCTTCCGTCAGCCTGAGGCGGTCGGCCTGTACCTGAGCCATGGCTACACCGCACTGTTCGATCTGTCTGCCGACCCGGAATCGATCGCCCATCTGCCGTTCGAGAAGCAGCTGCGGGCACCGGCGCGTCCGCCGGCATCAAGCACTGCCGCCGTGCAGGGAGTCCACGCATGAGTACGCCGTCCACCGCGATCGAGGGTCTGGCCGCGCGTCCGGCACCGGCATTGAAGATCGTGCCGGCGCGGCATCCGCTGCAGGTGTTCGGCACGGTCCTGGCGCTGGCATTGATCCTGATCGGGCTGCAGTCGGTACTCGGCAATCCACGTTGGGGCTGGGGCACCTTCGCCGAGTGGTTCTTCGCCCGCCCGGTGCTGGAAGGGCTGGGTCGCACGCTGTTGCTGACCGCGCTCGGCACCGGCCTGGGCTTCGCGCTGGGCACGCTGCTGGCGCTGGCACGGGTATCCGGCTCGCCGTTGTTGTCGGCGGTATCGTGGGGCTACGTCTGGTTGTTCCGTTCGATTCCACTGCTGGTGCTGTTGCTGCTGCTGAACAATCTGGGTTATCTGTACAGCACGATCGAACTGGGCATTCCGTTCACCGGCATCAGCCTGTTCTCGTATCCCACCACCCAGCTGATCGGTGTGTTCACGGCTGCGGTGCTGGGCCTGACACTGAACCAGGCGGCGTTCTCGGCCGAGGTGATCCGCGGTGGCATCCTCTCGGTCGATCACGGCCAGTATGAAGCAGCGGCCGCGCTGGGCCTGCCGCGCGGCCGCCAGGTGCGGCGCATCATCCTGCCGCAGGCGATGCGTTCGATCCTGCCGGCCGCCTTCAACGATGTGATCGGCCTGGCCAAGAGCACGTCGGTGGTCTACGTGCTGGCGTTGCCGGAGCTGTTCTACACCGTGCAGGTGATCTACCGCCGCAACCTGGAGGTGGTGCCACTGCTGATGGTGGCCACGGTCTGGTACCTGGTGATCCTGACCGTGCTGTCGCTGCTGCAGCGGCGCGTGGAGCAGCGCTTCGCGCGTGGCCAGCTGCAGCGTGAGCGCAGCGTGTCGCGGGTATCCTCGCCCGCGCCGCGTGCGGCATCGCCGGTTGCGGTGCGGCCGCGCATCGCGAGCGTGGCCGAGGCCGGACAGGGAGCGCCGATATCGCTGCACGGTGTCGGCAAGGCGTTCGACGGGCAGCCGGTACTGGAGGACATCACCCTGGAACTGCGCGGCGGCAGCGTAACGGTGCTGATCGGCCCGTCCGGTGCCGGCAAGTCGACGCTGCTGCGGCTGATCAACCACCTGGAGCGCGCCGACACCGGCTTGGTCAGCGTCGGTGGCCAGCTGATCGGCTATCGCCGTGACGGCGACACCCTGTACGAGCTGCCGGAGCGCGAGATCCGCCGCCGTCGTGCCGAGGTGGGCATGGTGTTCCAGGGCTTCAACCTGTTCCCGCACCTGACCGCGCTGGAGAACATCATCGAGGCGCCGATGGCGGTGCGCGGTGTGCCGCGTACGCAGGCCGAACAGCAGGCGCGCGTGCTGCTGGAGCGCGTCGGTCTGGCGGACAGGGCCGATGCGTTCCCGCGCCAGCTGTCAGGTGGCCAGCAGCAGCGCATCGCCATCGCCCGTGCACTGGCCCTGCAGCCGAAGGTGCTGCTGTTCGATGAGCCGACGTCGGCGCTGGACCCGGAACTGGTGGCCGAAGTGCTCAGCGTGATCGAAGAGCTCGCCCGTTCCGGCACCACGCTGGTGATCGTTACCCACGAACTCGGCTTCGCCCGCCGCGTTGCCGACCACGTGGTGATGATGGACCAGGGCCGGGTGATCGAGCAGGGCACGCCCGAGGCCGTATTCGAACACCCGCGCCAGCAGCGCACCGCCGATTTTCTCGCCAAGACCCTCTGATCCGGATGTGACCCCCCATGAGCCCTGCAACGTCTCGTCGCCCCTCGCGCAGCACCCTGCTGGTCATCGCTGTGCTGGTCATCGGCATTGCCGGCATCGTCTATTCCCGTGCACGGCAGGGACCGGAGGCCGTGCCGGCAGCGGCCAGCAGCCTGGCCGGTGCCGGCGCGCCAGCGCTGCGGGGGACCGTGGATCCGAAAGCGCAGGCGCTGGTTCCGGCGGACTTCCGCTTCGTGACGCCGGGCACGTTGACCGTCGCGACGCATCCCGGTCAGTTGCCGCTGGCCGACTATGGCGCCGACAGCAAGGAAGTGATCGGCATCGAGCCGGACATCGCACGGCTGGTGGCCGATGCGCTGGGCCTGAAGCTGGTGGTGGTGCCGGTCGCCTGGGCCGACTGGCCGCTGGGACTGGAGTCGGGCAAGTACGACGCAGTGCTGTCCAACGTAACCGTGACCGAAGAGCGCAAGAAGAAGTTCGACTTCTCCAGCTACCGTTATGACCTGCTCGGCATCTATACGCGCACCGACGGGCCCATCCAGAAGATCGAGAAGCCGGCCGATGTCGCTGGCCTGAAGGTGGTGGTCGGTGCCAGCACCAACCAGGACCAGATCCTGCGGCAGTGGGATGCACAGAACATCGCGGCCGGGCTGGAGCCGGTGCAATACCAGTACTTCGATGATTCGGTGGTCGGCCGCCTGGCCGTGATCACCGGCCGAGCCGATGTGTCGTTCGAACCCAACGCCACCGGCGCGTACTCCGCGCGCGATGGCAAGGTGCGGCGCGTTGGCCTGTTTCCGGGCGGTTGGCCAAACGCTGCTGCGATCTCGGTCACCACGCGCAAGGGCAGCGGCCTGGCCGATGCGGTGACCCAGGCGCTCAACACCCAGATCGGCAGCGGCACCTATGCACAGGCACTGGCGCGCTGGAACGTGACCGAGGAAGCCGTGCCGCAGTCGCAGACCAACCCACCCGGCCTGCCGGATCTCTGACGCCGGGCATGCCCCGGCACCAAGGCGGCTTGTGTAGAGCCGAGCCATGCTCGGCTGCACTACCAACGCGCCTCCAGCGTCCTGAACGGCTTCGCCAACCGCACACCCTCGGCATCGAAGTCGGAAACGCTATGGCCGTCCACGCGCACCTGCTTCGGTGCCGTGCGCGCGGGCCACCAGACCTTGACGGCCGTGGCGCTGCGCAGCCCTTCGCCGAGCGTCACGGTCAGCGTACCGTCGCGTTGCTGTGCCTGCATCCGCAGCGTGCCGTACGCCGTCGGCAGGCGCTCCACCGCAAGGCCATCGCCGGCCAGCCAGGACGGTGGCGTGCCCGGCAGCAGTGACAGGGCATCGTCGTCCTCGCGCATCAGTATCCCGAACAGGGTGCGGCCGTATTCGGCACCGATCCAGGTATGCGGCATGTCGCCCAGGTAGCGCGGGAAACGCAGCCGTGAGTGCACGACTTCGGCCAGCACCTGCCATTGCAGCGGGCGACGGTCGCGCAGCAGGCCCTGCAGCAGTTCGTCGGCCGCTGCGGGCTGGCCCAGATGCACATAGCTCAGAACGTTGCGGATTTCATAAGGGGTGTACGCATACAGCGCACCGGGCTGGTTGCGCTTGCGGACGTCGTCAAGATAGCGGGCAAAGGTGGTGCGCAGCGCATCAGCCGGCAGCACGCTCTGCGCACCGGTGGGATCCAGCGCGATGGAGACGCCGGTCGGGTCGCCATCGCCAAGATCGGCGGAGGAGGGAATGAAATCGATGCCTTTCCACGCCATCGTCGCGCGGATCGAAGCGTGCAGTGCGTCATACAGCGCCTTGTACTGCCCGCGTGCCCAGGTGGCGGTGGCGTGGTCGCCGAGTGATTCAGCCAGCCATGCGCCGTCATGCCAGCCCTTCAGGCTCCAGTAGTCGTCCCAGTAGCTGTGGGTGGGAGAGGGATAGCCCTCGTGGCTGATCGACGGTGCCAGGATGCCGGCAAAGCGTTCCGGCGCCGGTTGATCGGCCTTGTAACCGGGTACCAGCGTGCGCTCACGCAGTTCCTGCAGGAAGCGCAGCGCGGCCTTCACTTTCGGCAGGTACGCACGCACGGACTCGGGGCCACCGTCGAGGCGCGCGACATCGGCCACCAACGCGACGTACTGGCCCTGGCTGTCGTACTCGATGTCCGATCCGAAGCCGGTGTTGACGCTGCCATCGTCATTGAGGATCGGCGACACCAGGCCGTTGGCATGTACCCCGTGTTCGCTGTACCACGCCAGGTAGTCGCGTGCGACCTTGGCTTCGCCCATCCGCAACAGCATCGCCGAGGTGGCCATGCCGTCGCGGATGAAGGAGCGGTTGTAGTTGCGTGGGCCGGGTTGCATGGCCGGGCCGGTCTGGTTGATCAGCATGTACGCGGCCTGGGCACGCAGCATGTCGACCAGCGACGGATCGGGCAGGCGCAGGCCGACCTGGCCCAATCGTGCCTGCCAGTCCGCGGAGGCTTCGGCGGCCAGCGTCTCGAAGCCGGCATCGGCATCGCGTGGCAGGCGCGCGAGGTCCAGTGCCGGTGGCTCCGGCAGTGCGCCCTTGGCGTCGGCCGCCGCCGTACCCAGCGGGAAGGCGACGACCACGGATTGGCTGGCGCCGGGCGCCAGGGTGATCCGGTAGTCCAGCGCCGCCGCCGCCAGCCCACGCGCATCGGTGGCCTGGCGTGCGCCGGGCAACCGGCCCGAAGCGATGGCGGAGGTGATCTCGGTTTCGCCGTTCGGGCCGAACGGTGCCGCGCCGGAGGCGCTGACCGCCGACAGCGAGTGCAGCAGGGTACGACCATTGACGCGCACGCTCTGGCCGTCGATGGCCACGTCGCGGATCGGCGACAGGCCACCGTTCTGCCACGGCGGGTTCATCTGCATCGGCCGCACCACCAGGCTCAGCATGCCCTCGACCGGCGTGGTACCGGTATTGCGCAGTCGATGCCGGAGGAAGGTGACGGGCTGGCCGTCGCGCTCGATCGCGAACGCTTCGCTGCGCAGTTCCAGACCGGGTTGCGGCGACCAGGCGGCCGAGGGCATCGGCTTCCAGCCGTCGCGCAGGGCATGCTGCACGGCCTGTTCCGCGGCACCGGCGGCACGCCCATCGGCATTGCGCCAGATCGGCTGCACCAGCGGTGCGCCCTTGAATGCCTCGATGTTGCCGTATTCGTCGAAGATCGACTTCTGCCGTCCGGCATGCACGCCCACGGCCGTCCAGTACGTCTGCTGCATCTGCAACGACGCCGGGAACAAGCCACGCTGCGCGCCGCTGGCGGCGATCTGGTACTGCTTCATCGGCGTCATCACGGCCTTCGGGCCGAGCAGGCGCAGGCGCGTGACCTGTGGCGAGGGCCCGTCGACGATGAGCCGCAGGGCACGCACATCGTGCACCGTATCGCTGGCCAACCAACTCTGGGCATGGCTGGCGGCCTGCGTGTCCTGCGCCAGCGGCTGCCAGCGCCCCTGCGCATCCTGGGCCTGCAGGCGTGCGGCGCCACGCTGGCCCGCCCACTCCACCGCCAGGCCGGTGCCCGGCTGAGCGCGCGGCAGGGTGATTTCAAGCACATGGCTGCCCTTGCCATCGGTAGGGAGGGCGACGCCGCTACCGCCTTGCCACAACGCGGCTGCCTGTGCGCTGTCGAGTCCGTGCACGCGTGCACTGAGCGTGGCGTCCAAGGGTTCCATCTCGAAGATGGAGACCCCCCAGTCCGACGTGCGCTGGGGACTGGCCAGCCTCAGATAGCGCGCCTGGCGCGGTTCGAAGTACAGCGTCTCCACATCGCCCAGCGAGTCGGCCATGGTGTAGGCGGTCTGCCACTGCCGGCCGTCCATCGAGGTCTGCAGCGTGTAGCCCTCGGGATTGGAGACATCCCAGGTCAGGCGCGCGCCCCCGAGCAGGGCAGGTGCGCCCAGATCGATCTGGAACCAGTGTCCGGGGCTGAAGGCGCCGCCGGTGACCGTCTTCGGGTCGTTGTCGATCAGATGGCCGATGGCCATCGCCGGGACCTGCTGTGATGAGCTGCTGGCCTGCCACTGGCTGCGCGGTGGCAGTGTCTGCGCCTGCGCGGCGGAGGCCATCACGGCCAGCGGCAGCAGAGCGCGCGCGACGTAGCGCAGGCAGGCCCAGGAGGGGCGGAAGCGATCAGCACGCAGCGTCATGTCGACAGCCTTGGAGGTTCGGCCAGGATCGGGCAGGCGCTACGCTAGCAGGGGGTGTAATCGTTTACATGACGCGCTGCAATAGGGCAGAGGGCGGACGCGTGGCGCGACGCCCTGCACGGCGTCGCGACAGCCATCGTCCGCAACGTCACTGCCTGCACGAACCGGCGCCCCGTGACAGCAGCGCCCAGGCAAGCTCAGCGCAGCGCCACCTGTTCCCACCAGCGCGTGCCTGCCTGCGGCGCCTGCATGTCCAGCGCCTCGCCCATCATCGGCGTGGCGATCGGCACATCGTGCGCGGCTGCCAGCGCGGTGATGCGCTCGAAGGGCTGTTGCCAGTCGTGCAGGGCCAGGTCGAAGGTGCCGTTGTGGATCGGCAGCAGCCACTTGCCGCGCAGGTCCAGGTGGGCCTGCAGCGTCTGCTCCGGCTGCATGTGCACGAATGCCCAGCGCGGATCGTATGCGCCGGTTTCGATCATGGTCAGATCGAACGGGCCGTACTTCTCGCCGATGGCCTTGAAGCCATCGAAGTAGCCGGTGTCACCACTGAAGAAGATGCGGAAGTCGCCGTCCTGGATGACCCACGAGGCCCACAGGCTGCGGTCGCTGTCGCCCAGGCCGCGGCCGGAGAAGTGCTGGCCGGGTGTGGCGGTCAGGCGCAGGCCATCGGCTTCGGTCGATTGCCACCAGTCCAGCTGTTCGACCTTGTCCGCGTCCACGCCCCAGGCGATCAACTGATCACCCACACCCAGCGGCGCGATGAAGCGCGTGGTCTTGCCCGCCAGCTGCATCACCGCAGCGTGATCCAGGTGGTCGTAATGGTTGTGCGAGAGGATCACGCCGGCGATCGGCGGCAGCTGTTCGATGCTGATCGGCGGGGCGTGGAAGCGCGCAGGGCCCATCCACTGCACCGGTGACGCCCGTTCGGAGAAGACCGGGTCGGTCAGCCAATACTGGCCGCGCAGCTTCAGCAGGATCGTCGAATGCCCCAGCCGGAACAGGCTGCGATCCGGCGCGGCTTCCAGCGCGGCACGATCCAGCGCCTGCACCGGAATGGCGCCCGCGGGTACGGTCCCCTTCGGCTTGTTGAACAGGAAGGTCCACCAGATCTCCAGCCCGTTGCGCAGGCCCATCGCCGGCCGCGGCAGTACGTTGTGGAACTTGCCCTCGCGGTACTGCGGGGAGTCGGGGAAGTCGGGGAGGGACCAGGACTTGCAGAAGGTGTAGGCGGTCACGGCGAGGATTCCAAGCAGGAGGACAAGGAGCAGGCGCTTCATGGGTGACGTCCGCAGGGTACACTGCACAGTGTAGTTTCCTGCTGCGGAAAAGTATACTCATCGGTGTAAAATGGGGGTATCCGTTCAGTTATCTGGTGTCGCCATGTCCCGTCCGCCGCAGCGCCTGACCGACCGCAAACGCGAGGCCATCGTGCGCGCGGCGGTGGAGGAGTTCCGCACGGCCGGCTATGAAGCCACCAGCATGGACCGGATCGCGGCAGCGGCCGGTGTATCCAAACGCACGGTCTACAACCACTTCCCCAGCAAGGAAGAACTGTTCTCGCTGATTCTGGAGGAACTCTGGGAACGCAGCATGGCCGGCGTCGAGCTGCCCTACCGTGCGGAGCAGCCACTGGAGCCGCAGCTGCTCGCGTTGCTGGAGCAGAAGCTGGAACTGCTGGGTGATGCCAATTTCATCGACCTGGCCCGCGTTGCCATGGCGGAGATCATCCATTCACCCGAACGTGCGCAGGCAATCGTCTGTCGCATGGGCGAGAAGGAGAGTGGGGAAAGCGCCTGGATCCGTGCAGCGATCGCCGATGGCCGGCTGCGTGCGGTCGATCCCGAATTCGCCGCCCATCAGCTGCATGGACTGGTGAAGAGTTTCGCCTTCTGGCCGCAGGTAACGATGGGGCAGGCGCCGCTGGGGGCCGACGAGCGCGCGCGGGTGGCGGCATCGGCGGTCGCCATGTTCCTGGGCCACTACGCGCGCTGACGCCGTGGCAACCGCGTCGGCATGGCTCGCCCGGCTCGCAAGCACAGTGCTGTGACGGACATGTCTGTGCCGTCGATGCGCCATCTGCGATAGTGACGTCGGGTATCAATGCACGATTGCTTCCATGTCATCCGCTTCGGCGCGCCATATCGGCGAAGTCCTGCAACAGTCCTATGGCATCACCACCGCCGCCGTGGTGCCTCGCGCGGTTGGCGCAGACGCCAATGCCAGCGTTTACCGCATCGACGCGCGACGCGGTCAGTGGTGGTTGAAATGCCGCACCTACCAGGTGCAACCGGCGGTCTGGGACACGCTGCATTGGCTGCGGGGCACCCTGGGCATCGAGGAGATCGTGGCGCCCTGGCCGGCGTTGACCGGCGGCGCGTCGGTCCAGCGCTGGGGCCTGCAGTTCACGCTGTTTCCCTACATCGAGGGCCAGTCCGGTTTCGAGGCGCCGCTCAGCCATGCGCAGTGGCTGCGCCTGGGCAACGTGCTGCGCCGGCTGCATGACGCTGAGGTGCCCGAATCGCTGCAACGCGCGCTGCCGACCCTGCGCCTTGAAGCGGATGCGTTGACCACCGTTGGGCGCTGGCTGCAGCCGGGCGATGCCTTGCCGGTCGCGCAGGATCGGTTGGGCAGCGCGTTCCTGGCCGTCTGGGAGCTGCGCCGCGAACGCATTGCCGAGGTCCACCGCCGCGCGTCGGAACTGCACGATGAACTGCGCGACGAACGGCCGCCGCTGCGGTTGTGCCATACCGACCTGCATGCGGGAAACCTGCTGATGGGCAACGAGGGCAACCTGCACCTGATTGATTGGGATGGCCTGTCCCTGGCGCCCCGCGAGCGGGATCTGATGTTTCCCGGCGCGGCGGTGGGTGGACGCTGGGGGCGCGAACGTCCGCTCGGTTTCGTGGAAGGGTATGGCCCGGACCTGGGGGACCCACGCTGGATCGCCTGGTACCGGCACTGGCGGATCCTGCAGGACCTGATCGAGTTCGAACAGGTGCTGCTGGGGGGCGACGCGCTGGAGCGCTCGCCGCAGCTGCGCCGTCAGTCGCTGCACTACCTGGGCGAACAGTTCGCGCCGGGCAATGTGTTCGACGCAGCCGAACGCGCGTATCGCGCGCTGGACGCGTCGCCGCTGCAGCGTTGACGGTGGATCATTCGGCGGGCTTGGCCGCCGCTGACGCCGCCGCCGTCGCCGCCCGCCGCGACAGCACGGCCTCGCGGTGGGCGATGTAAGCGTTGGCGGCCAGAATGATGCCCGCACCGACGATGGTCCAGCGGTCCACGGTCTCGTTGAACAGCAGCCACCCGCACAGGGTCACCAGCGGCAGCTGCAGGAAGCTGATCGGCGTCAGCGCCGACACTTCTCCCAGGCGCAGCGCACGCGTCCACAGCAGCTGGCCGACCGTGCCCATCACGCCGGTGAGCAGCAGCCACAGCCAGGCCACGCCACTGGGCCAGACCCAGACAAACACTGCCGGAACCAGCGAAAGCGGCACCCAGAAGACGTAGGTATAGAGCACCACGGTATCGGCGCTGTCCACGCGGGTGAGCTGCTTGATCTGGATGGCCACCAGTGAACTCAGCACCGCAGCGGCGACGGCGACCAGGCTGCCAGCGGTGAAGCCGGTGGTGCCCGGCCGCACGATCACCAGCACACCGATGAAACCGACCACCACTGCGGCCCAGCGGCGCACACGCACGGTTTCGCCCAGCCACAGCACGGCGGCGATGGTGACGAACAATGGTGTGGAGTACGAGAGCGATACCGCCTGCGCCAGTGGCAGATGGCCCAACGCCCAGAACGCGCACAGCATCGAACCCAGGCCGATCGCACTACGCACGAAGTAGCGTGGCAGCTGCTGGGTCTTCAGCGGCGCATGGCCCGGCCGCAGCAGCATCGGCAGCAGTGCCAGCAGGCCGAACGCGTTGCGGAAGAAGGCGACCTCCTGGGTCGGTACGTAACGGGTGGCGTAACGGATCGCCACCGCCATCATGCCGAACGCCAGGGTGCTGCCGAGCATCAGCAGTGCCGCCCGCATCGGGGTGGCGCCGGCGGAAAGGGCGGGGGTGTTCACCACTGTGCGCCGAGCAGGCGGGGCTCCGGTTCGATCGGTACGCCGAATTTCTCCAGCACTGACGCGGAAATGCGCCGCGCCAGCGCAAGCAGCTCGGCCCCGGTGGCGTTGCCATGGTTGACCAGGACCAGCGCATGGCTGGCAGCAACGCCTGCATCGCCCTCACGGAAGCCCTTCCAGCCGCAGGCCTCGATCATCCACGCTGCGGAGACCTTGCGCCGGTCCTCACGATCGGCCGGGAACACCGGCAGGTCCGGGAAATGCTGCAGCAGCACGTCGACCTGCTCCAGGGGCAGGACCGGATTCTTGAAGAAACTGCCGGCATTGCCCAGCACCTCCGGATCGGGCAGCTTGCGGCGGCGGATCGCGATGACTGCGTTGGCCACGTCCACGGCACTGGGCAGCTCCACGCCCTGCGCCTGCAGTTCTTCGCGGATGCCGGCATAGTCCATGCGCAGGTCGTGCAGCAAGGGCAGCTTCAGCTCGATGGCGGTGATCAGGTAGCGGTCTGCCTGCTGCTTGAACACGCTGTCGCGGTAGGCGAAGCCACACTGTTCGTTGTCCAGCCGCACCCATACCTGCTCGTGGCAGTCCCAGGCTTCCACTGCCTGGATGAACTCGCCGACCTGTGCGCCATAGGCGCCGATGTTCTGGATCGGCGCTGCACCGGCCGTGCCTGGAATCAGGGCCAGGTTCTCCAGCCCGGACAGGCCTTCCTGCAGCGACCACATCACCAGGCCGTGCCAGGGCACGCCGGCACCGGCGCGGATCACCGCATGATCGGCGCGATGCTCCAGGAAACTGATGTCGCGGTTGCCGAACACCAGCACGGTGCCAGGCAGATCGTCGGCGATCAGCACATTGCTGCCGCTGCCCAGCACCAGCAGCGGTCCGCCGGAAACCTCCGGCAGCGCCAGCACGTCCGGCAACAGCGATGCGTCATGCAGCTCCAGCAGCTGCGCGGCATTGGCACGCACGTGGAAGGTGTTCAGCGCCTGCAGCGGCGCGTTCCGGGTCAGTGTCCAGCGCAGCGGTGCGGCGGTGTCGAGTCCATCCATGGGGGTGCTCACAGCGGCGCCACCGCGCCACGGCTGGGCGCTTCGCGGCGGCGGCGGATCGCCTCCACGCATTCCGATACCAGCGCCGGCCCGCGGAAGATCAGGCCGCTGTAGCACTGCACCAGCGAGGCGCCCGCCGCCATCTTGGCCACTGCGTCGGCGCCGGACAGGATGCCGCCGACACCGACCAGCGGCACCGACTCGGGCAGGCGCGAGCGCAGCCGCCGCAGGACCAGGGTGGACTGTTCCAGGACCGGGGCACCGGACAGACCGCCGGCTTCGTTCGCCAGCGGATCGCCGGCCACCTTGCTGTGGTCGATCGTGGTGTTGGTCGCGATCACGCCGTCCACCTGCAGCTCGCCGAGCACGCGCGCAGCAGCGTCGATGTCGCGCTCGCTGAGGTCAGGCGCCACCTTCACCAGCATCGGTACGCGCCGGCCGTGCCGCGCGGCCAGGTCTTCCTGGCGATCACGCAGCTGGCTGACCAGCTGGCGCAGTGCGGTTTCCTCCTGCAGCTCGCGCAGGCCGGCGGTGTTGGGCGAGGAGATGTTGACGGTGATGTAGTCAGCCAGCGGGTACACCTTGTCGAGGCAGGCCACATAGTCGTCGACGGCCTGCTCGTTGGGGGTGTCCTTGTTCTTGCCGATGTTGATGCCGAGCAGGCCGCGACGGTTGCGCGCGCGCTCGACATTGCGCACCAGTGCATCCACGCCTGCGTTGTTGAAGCCCATGCGATTGATGATGGCGTTGTGCGCCGGCAGCCGGAACAGCCGCGGCGTCGGGTTGCCCGCCTGTGGCCGCGGCGTGATCGTGCCGATCTCGACGAAGCCGAAACCCAGCGCGAACAGCGCATCGATGTGCTCGCCATTCTTGTCCAGGCCGGCCGCCAGGCCGACCGGATTGGGGAATGTCAGCCCGAACACGGTGCTCGGCAGCGGCGCGATGCGTGCGGCCAGCAGCGGCGTGGTGCCGGTGCGATAGGCCACGTCCAATGCGGACAGGCCGAGGCCGTGGGCGCGCTCGGCGTCGAGCGAGAACAGGAAGGGGCGGGCAAGCGAATACATGCGTCGGTTCAGTCCAGCGTGCCGAGGAAGGCTCGGGTTCGATATTCAAAGGCGACCTGACCGTTGACCGCGTGGGCCGCGAACAGATCCTGCAGTGCCGCCAGCATCGGCGCATGGCGCGGATGCCCGGGCTGTGGCGCATAGGAGGACGACAGCAGGCGGCCGCGCAGGGCGTCCAGATCCAGGTGCTGCACGTTCGGCAGTTCCACCTGGCCGCGCAACCCGGCGCCAAACCATGCCTGCATCGTGGCGTCATCCTGGTAGCGTTCTGCCACGGCGGAATAGTCCGTGCCGTAATCGAGCAGCAGCTGCTCATAGCCAACCAGGAACGGGCTGGCATCGAGCAGGCGTGAGTTCCAGTAGATCAGCGCCAGTCCGCCGGGGCGCAGGATGCGCTGCCATTCAACACGGACGGCGTCGGTGTCGAACCAGTGGAAGGCCTGCGCGGCACTGACCAGATCGACGCTGTGCTCTGCCAGGCCGGTGGCCTCGGCACGCCCATCGACGGCCTGGAACAACGGGTATGCAGCCAGCCAGCCTTCGGCAGCAGCGCGCATGGCGGCGTTGGGCTCGACCGCGACCACAGGATGGCCGGTGTCGAGGAACAGACGGCTGGAAATGCCGGTACCGGCGCCGATGTCGGCCACCCGTGCATCGTGGCCGACGCCCATCGGTCCATGCAGCCATTCCATCAACGCCGGCGGGTAGTCAGGCCGGTAACGGACATAATCGGCGACGCGGCTGCTGAAGCGTTCGGTGCTGTCGGAGGAGGTCATGGCGTTCAGTTCGACAGTGCGGCGAGCCAAGCCAGGCCACCGAAGAAGAGGATGAAGGCCAGGACTGCCGCCAGGGCGGCTGCCACCATCACCCAGCCCAGCACCAGCCCGGTGACGGCCAGGCCATCGCCTTCGAGTTCATGCGGGCGGCGGCGGATCTCGGCGCGGGCCATGTGGCCGGTGACGATGGCGACGATGCTGGCCACGAAGGGCAGGACAGTCCAGGCGGCAATGCCCATGACCAGGCTGACCACGGCCAGGGCGCTTGTCTGTCGGGGTGCCACGCTCATCGGGTCCTCCTTGCAGTAGGCACATGATAGTGCCTCCGTCCGGGCAATCCCATGGGCAGTG
Organism: Stenotrophomonas sp. 112478_Sma; assembly: GCF_056479905.1. Lineage (NCBI taxonomy): Bacteria > Pseudomonadati > Pseudomonadota > Gammaproteobacteria > Lysobacterales > Lysobacteraceae > Stenotrophomonas > Stenotrophomonas sp. 112478_Sma. The sequence continues at coordinate 1,782,973 of NZ_CM151072.1, forward strand.
CCCGGCCCGAGCGGTTCAGCCCATCAGTACCTGGCCACCATCGACGTTCAGCACGTGACCGGTGATCCAGCGCGCCAGCGGCGAGCACAGGAACAGCGCGGCATCGGCAATCTCGCGTGGCTGGCCGAAGCGGCCGAACGGAATTCTTGCCAGGGTGCCGTGATACAGCGCCGGGTCGCTGGTTTTGCGCCGGTCCCACAGACCGTCGGCAAACTCGATGGAGCCCGGGGCGATCGCGTTGACCCGGATCCGGTCTGGCGCCAGTGCCAGCGCCTGCGACGTGGTGTAGTGCGAAAGAGCGGCCTTGGCAGCCGCATAGGGAGCGCCCCCCGGCCGGGGTTGCTGCGCGGCGATCGAGGAGAGATTGAGGATGCAGGCGTCGCTCGATTCGCGCAGCCAGGGCAGGGCGAGCCGCGAGGCCCGCACCGCGGCCATCAGGTCGACCTGCAGGCTGGCGGCCCAGCCGTCTTCATCGTCTGCCATGCCGTAACCGGTGGCATTGTTGACCAGCACGTCGATGCCGCCCAGGAACGCTGCGGCCGCATGCAGCCAGGCGTCGATCTGGCCGGGGTCGGCCAGGTCGGCGGCAAAGGCGTGCAGTGATGCCCCCTGGGCCGCTGCGTCGGCCAGCAGGGCGTCGAGCCCCGCCTGTCCTCGTGCGCAGACCGAGACATGGGCGCCGGCCGCAGCGAAGGCCAGGGCCATCTCACGGCCGATGCCCTTGCTGCCACCGGCAACCAGCACCCGGCGGCCGCTGAAGTCGAGGATTGGAGCCCCCGCGGGGGCCCCACCCTCGGCGCCGTCCGGGCCGGGATGCATCACAGGTCGAACTTGATGCCCTGGGCCAGCGGCAGCGAATCGGAGTAGTTGATGGTGTTGGTCTGCCGGCGCATGTAGACCTTCCATGCGTCCGAGCCCGACTCGCGGCCACCACCGGTGTCCTTCTCGCCACCGAACGCGCCACCGATCTCCGCACCGGAGGTGCCAATGTTGACGTTGGCGATGCCGCAATCCGAGCCCGCGGCCGACAGGAAGCGTTCGGCGGTCTTCAGATTCTGGGTGAAGATCGACGAGGACAGGCCCTGCGGCACCCCGTTCTGCATGTCGATGGCTTCGTCGATGCTGTCGTAGGGCATCACGTACAGGATCGGCGCGAAGGTCTCGTGCTGGACCACGGCATCGCTGTTCTTCAGGCCGCTGACAATGGCCGGCAGCACGAAGTTGCCGGCGCGGTCGATGCGGGTGCCACCGGTCTCGATGGTGCCGCCGGCGGCCTTGGCCTGGGCAATTGCATCGAGGAACTGCTGCACGGCACCCTCGCTGTTCAGCGGACCCATCAGGTTGGCGGCATCGGTCGGGTCGCCGATCTTGCCTTCCACCTGCTTGTACGCCTTGACCAGCGTGGCCAGCACGTCGGCGTAGATCGAGCGGTGCACGATCAGGCGGCGGGTGGTGGTGCAGCGCTGGCCGGCCGTACCGACGGCGCCGAACACGATCCCCGGCACAGCCAGCTTCAGGTCGGCGGTCTCGTCGAGGATGATGGCATTGTTGCCACCCAGTTCCAGCAGGCAGCGGCCCAGGCGGCGCGCCACCTTTTCATTGACGGTGCGGCCGACCTGGGTGGAGCCGGTGAAGCTGATCAGCGGCACGCGACGATCATCAACCAGCTTTTCCGACAGTGCGGTGCCGGCATCGTTGACCAGGTAGAAGATGTCCGGGAAGCCGGCTTCGCGCAGCGCGTCGTTGCAGATCTTCATCGAGGCGATGGCGGTCAGCGGCGTCTTGTTGGACGGCTTCCAGATGCACACGTCGCCGCAGATCGCCGCCAGGAATGCATTCCAGCTCCACACCGCGACCGGGAAGTTGAAGGCTGAAATGATGCCGACCAGGCCCAGCGGGTGGTACTGCTCGTACATGCGGTGGCCGGGGCGCTCCGAGTGCATCGTGTAGCCATACAGCATGCGGCTCTGGCCGACGGCGAAGTCGGCGATGTCGATCATCTCCTGCACCTCGCCATCGCCTTCCGGCTTGCTCTTGCCCATCTCCAGGGCAACCAGCGAGCCCAGCGCGTCCTTGTGCCTGCGCAGCGCCTCGCCGCACAGGCGCACGGCTTCGCCACGGCGCGGGGCAGGGGTGGTGCGCCACTGCTTGAACGCTTCCTGGGCGCGGGCGATCACCGTTTCGTATTCAGTCTCGGTGGTCGCACGCACCTGTGCGATCGGCTCGCCCGTGGTCGGGTTGACCGGGGTGATCAGCTCACCGCTGGCAGCGCTCGACCACTCCCCGTTGCCCAGGTACGTGCCAGCGTTGATCGCGTCCAGGCCAAGGGACTTGAGCAGCTCGGAAGACATGCAGACTCCTGTGTTTCGTTACGTTGTTTGGCGTCATCGCGGGCGGGTGGGGGGCGATGAACAGAACCGCCGATGGTAGCAGAGGGCGATGAGCGGCCTTGGTGCAGTGCAGGGTGCCAGGCCTGGCGGACGTGCTGGGACGGGACGTCCCGGGGGGGCGCCAATCGGGTTGATCCTTCGGGGCGTGATGGGATGATTCCGTGCATCAAACGTCAATTTCTGGACGCTGTCGGACGTAGTGCGAATCATTTTGACGCATTTTGAAATATTAAAAAATAGGAATAGTTCTAATGACTTAGGGTGGGTCGGGCGGGTGAATGGGCGCGCGACGGGCTGCCGCTTCCTACCAATTGCCTTTCACATCATCCACAATCACGTTCGACTTATTGACGCAATTCCGTCTGTTCGCACCGGCTTGGGGAGGCCTGGTATGCGACAGCCATCACAATTGTAGTGCTGGATCGGAAAACAGCTTGGAGAAGTGCAGTGCTACATGGATCGGTAGATGACCTCCCCGCAGAGCGTGCCGATGCCGGCCGCCGCCGGGTCGAAGCCCGGGCGGCCCTGGAACTGGGGCTTCGCCTCGGAGACCTGTTGCTCCTGCCCGGCATGGCTGCATTGGCCCACGTCGTGTGCTACGGCACGCCGGCGCCCAACCAGTCCCAGCGCATCGTCTTCGGTGCGGTGATTCTCAGCGCCATCGTCTGCTTCTCCATCGCGCCGGTCTACCGCAACTGGCGCCTGCGTGGCCTGCTGGCCGACCTCTGGCTGCTGCTGCTGGCCTGGTCCGGCAGCTTCGCCCTGTTCTCGCTGTATGCCGTGCTGGTGGGGCTGGCCGATGCCGTTCCGTCGCGCTGGCTGGTGGGCTGGTACATTGGCGGCCTGGCCTCGATGGCGGGGCTGCGCGTACTCCTTCGTGTCCAGCTGCACCGGTTGCGTTCGCGTGGACTGGATCATGAGCGGATCCTGCTGGTCGGGCTCCGGGCCCCGGCGCTCAGGCTGCATCGCCTGCTGCGCGGCAAGCCGGAGATGGGCAAGGAAGTGATCGGCTACTTCACCAGCAAGGGCGACATCGCCACCCGGCGTGGCGGCGATGCCCCGCAGCGCCTGGGCGCACTGGATGATGTGCCGCGCTACCTGGATGCGCACCGGGGGGAGTTCGACCAGGTCTGGGTGTCCCTGCCGCTGGGGGATACCGCGCCCATCCGTGACATGCTCAAGCAGATCGAGCGGTTCCCGGTGCCGATCCGCCTGATTCCCGATACCACGGGCCTGGGGGCACTGAACCCGGGCGTGCACCAGGTGGGCGATGTGCCGATGATCGGCGTTCGCCAGGGCCTGGTGGACCACAATTTCCGCCTGTTCAAGCGCATCGAGGACATCCTCGTGGCCGGCGTTGCGGTCGTCCTGCTGGCGCCGCTTTTCGTGGTGCTGGCGATCGGCGTGAAGATCAGTTCACCCGGCCCGATCCTGTTCCGCCAGCGCCGCCACGGTCTGGGCGGGAAGGAGTTCTGGATGCTGAAGTTCCGCTCCATGCGCGTGCATGAGGAAGGGACGGGGCAGATCACCCAGGCGACCCGGGGCGACCCGCGGGTGACCCGGTTCGGTGCCTTCCTGCGGCGCAGCAGCCTGGATGAGCTGCCCCAGTTCTTCAACGTGCTGGGTGGCAGCATGTCGGTGGTGGGCCCGCGTCCGCATGCGATCCAGCACAACAATCACTATGAACGCGTGATCGAACGCTACATGCACCGCCATTACGTCAAGCCGGGCATCACCGGCTGGGCGCAGGTGCACGGGCTGCGGGGCGAGACGCCGGAACTGCGGTCGATGAAGAAGCGCGTGCAGTACGACATCGACTACATCCGTCGCTGGAGCCCGACCCTGGATGTGCGGATCATTGCGTTGACGGCGCTGAAGGTTCTCGGGCAGAAGTCGGCTTATTGACCCTGCAGAACTCCGAACTGCGACGTAATTCCATGAATTGCATGGCTATTTTCTCGCCAGCAGCGGCGCTGTAAGGTAATCTGTGCAGCTGTCAGCGCTCCGCCCGTTTCGCGGCGGGGCCTGCATGGAATGCCACAGGATCCAGGTCAGTGTTCAATAACGTACTTTTTGTTTGCGTCGGCAATATCTGCCGCAGTCCCTCGGCTGAAGTGATGCTTCGACGGGCGGTCCAGGGCAGAGGCATCCAGGTGTCTTCCGCAGGTCTGGGAGCACTCGTCGGGCATGGTATCGACGCCACTGCCCAGGCGCTGCTGGTGGAGCAGGGCATGGATGGGCTGGCTCACCGCGCACGCCAGATCGATGATGCGATCCTTGGGGCGGCCGATCTGGTGCTGGCCATGGAGCGCAAGCACATTCACCGCATCACCGAGATTGCGCCGCAGGCGTCGGGCAAGACCTTCCTGCTGGGCAAGTGGCAGCAGGACCGGGAAATCCCCGATCCCTATCGCCAGCAGCGTCCTGCTTTCGAGCATGTCTACAGATTGATGGCCGAAGGCATCGAAAGCTGGGTGCGGTACCTGTAGGTCTTCACCGGGCGAACGTGCAGCAGGGCGGCCTTTGGCCGCCCTGCTGCGTTCCGGCAGGTCAATCGTCGATCGAGCGGATGTTGTCGTAGAAGAATCGCTCGTCGCGATCGCCGGTGATGTTGTACAGCGAATATTTGCGGCTGAGCATGGCGCCACCGTCGCGGATCAGGGGATTCCAGTTGAACGCGGCGCGTCCGCGTGTCGACCGTGGCAGGAATCCGTCCAGCGGGACGCTTATGTAGATTCCCTTGTCGAAACTGCCTTCGCCGAAATCGCGTGCGGAAACGTTGGTCTTCGTTGCATAGGCACCCATCGTGACGCCATTGTCGAAGACGCGGGCGACGTCCAGGGTTGCGCCCCTGTCCCCCGCCAGATACTGGCCGACGGACAGCGAGCCGACGATGCGCTCGCGGGCGTCGAAACTGTAGTAGAAGGTGGCGTGCCCGGTCGTGACCTTGTAGTCGCGCAGATCCCAGCGCTGATCGAAGTCGCGTTGCTGCACGCGATTCAGGTTCGCGCTGACGGCCCATCGCTCACCGCCGGGACGATACAGCAGTTCACCGCCTACGCCGGCATACATCCACTCCAGATAACCCGCGTACGCGATGCCATAGAGATCGCGGCCCAGGCGCCCAGCCACATTGAACTGCAGATTTGGCAACACTACGTCCGAGTCCACCATGTACCTGCGCAGATCGGTGCGCACGCGCGGGAGTCGACTTGGGGCGTTGTACTTGAACTTGTCGTAATTGTTGATCAGGTTGGCGCTGACGGTTCCTGTAAGCCACATGTTGGGGCGTACGAACAGGCTTCCGGAATAATTGGCGGCAATCTGGTAAAGGATGAAACCATCCGGGCCACCGAGATTCTGTCGGTAGCCGATGTTGAAGCCGCCGCCATAGGGGCGTGTCCTGGGTTCATACAACGTCTGGCGAGTGACGTCGTCGGGAGACTGCACCTCGGTGCTGCGACGTAGCACGTCCTCGCTGACCCGACCATCCAGATAGCCCACGAGGGCACTGCGGGAGACGGACGTGTCCACGATGGGCATTCCCAGTCGCGTTGTCCGCAGCGTGAACCACTCGTACTCATCGCCCGTCGCATTGGCCAGGATGCGGCCGGCGCGTCCCAGGCCCTTGGCGTTGTGGAGGTATCGGTTCTGGTAGCCGTCCACGTAGAGCTCATCGCCGCGACGGGAGATGCGCTCGACCCGGAAGCCTGCATTCCGGGTGAGGTCGGCGCTGATGGCAGCCCAGTCCGGGCCGCCTTCTGCTGTCGTGGCGCCGGCGTCGGGCGCTGCGGTCGCCGCAACCGCGGCTGCCTGCGGGTCGCGAGGCACGATCCGTTGTGGCGGGGGATCGAAAGGCTTGGGCGCAGACACGGCATGGCCGGGATTGCCGCGCCAGGTCAGCGAGAACATCGCCGCGTCACCGCGTTCCCACGCGGCGGTGAGTTCCACGTTGCGGTTGGGGACGTAGACCAGCCCCACGTTGATGGGGGTGCGCTGTTCCAGATTGTTCCCGCGCGGCTCACGGCGGTAGTCGTTACCGTCGTACTCGACCTTGACCAGCAGCGAGTCCAGCGGCGTCTGATAGGTGATGCCGCCAAAGACGCCGACCGGGCCCTTGAACATGTTGTCCAGACCAAAGCGACCGGCGTCGTTGATGTTGCTGCCCGCGATGGGGCGTCGATTCTTGAATCGATCGTCGATCGCTCCCAGCGGATTGGCGAAATCGCCGCGGTTGCCGATGTAGCCGGTCGCAAGGCCGATGGAGGCGTCGATGGGCCCCAGATTCTTGCTGGCAACCAGATATTCGCTGGAGAAGAAGCCGGTACCACCGAGGTCGCGTACACCGAAGGCAAGCTCCGGCAGCCATCGTGACTCCTGCCAGAGCCGCAGCTTGAAGTCGATCGATTTGTCCTTGTAGTTCTGGTCTCCCGCGATGTTCGGACCATAGCGGATGTTGGACACGTTGATGTAGCGGAACGTGCTCTCAAGCCAGGGGAACGGTTGCAGCGTGAGGTTGTAGCGGCTGTACGGGGAATTGTGCGAGGCCGTGAAGCTGAGGTCGCCGTCGGGCGCCATGCGTGCCGTCGGTGTCTGCAGGAGGCCGATGCCGCCCCATTCGTTGGCGGTCGGCGGAGGGGCTTCCTGCGCCTGCAACGCGGCACTCAGTGACAGGGCAAGCGCGGTCAGCGCAAAGCGGGCTGGGCGCGGCACGCGTGCACGCTGGGGAATGTCGGTCATTACGGGCTGACAGGCTGGGTGGCGATGAAGGTGGCAAGATCGTTGTTGAATGCCGGGTCGATGGATTTCAGCACCGATTCGCGCAACGGAACATAGATCGAACCGCCAGGGGCGACCGCCTGGGGATCCGCGCGGTTCCAGAGTGCAATGCCCTGTTGCTGAACCCGGCCATCGGGTTGCACGATGTAGAGCGAGTCGGGATCGGCGGCCGCGCTGGGTGGGCAGTCACGCAGATAGTCCCGCGCATCGCGCTGCGGGGAATGGTAGACAGTGCAGCTGGTTCGGACCGCGCCGAGGACCGTGATGTGATCAGGTCGGACGGGAATGCGGAGTACATCGCCGGCCATGAGCACCGGATTGCTCTGCGGCTGCACCTGCATCAGGCGTGGCGAGATCACCGTCGGTACACGTCCGGTTGCAGCGTGCGCCTGCACCCATTGCTGGAGGGCCGCCGCGGTTTCGACGACGGCCGGATCCGCGTTGAGCTGAAGCTGCGTCAGGCCATGCAGGATTCCGGCACGCAGTCGGACCTGTTCAACGAGCGCCTGGCGGCGAAGATAGCTGCTGCCGAGCAGATAGGCGTCGGCGGCAGGCTGGGCTTGGACAACCGCATCGGCCAGTCGCCGCTCCGGCTGGATGGCCTGGTCACCGGGATGGGCGACCGCACCCTCGACGCGCACGGTAGACGGTGCCTGCGCCAAGCACAGTGACGGTAGTGCCGACAGCATCAGGCAGAGAATTCGAGTGTTCATGCCTGTCATCCCTTCGGGGCACGGTAGGGCTTGAGCTGGGTGAGTTCCACGACGTACCCGGGGGCAAGATGCTGCCGGCTCTTCCAGATGAATCCGGTCGCCGGGTCCGCCCAGTAGATGTTCTGCGCGTCCATTCCGCCGCCCTGGAGATGCTCGACGAATCGCTGCAGGGTGCGGGTGCGGCCGAGAATCCTGACCTCCTCGGTGGTGCCGGGTGTCAGCGTGCCGGTGACGACAACGCCGAGCTGATACGACGACATCCAGTCGTATTGGCGTTGCACCTGTGCCGGTCCGCTTAACGACGTCAGGCGGTCGAAGGGGGACGCGCCGATGATCCGCGTCTGCAACTGACGTCCCAGCCCGCTTGAGCCCAGCAGCACGCCGTTGCCGTCCAGCTCGATCACGGCATGCGTGCCGGCGTACCACTGCTGCCGGCCACCATCAACGTAGCCAAGAACGGCCACCGCGGTCAGGTCCCGTGTCTCGACCAGCACCTGCGGGAAGCGATTTGCCGCCACGGTAGCGGGGCTGACCTCAACGGGCTTGTGCAGCAACAGCCGGAAGCTGTCCGCCGTTGCCCGGCTGCCGGTGGTGCAACCGGCAAGCACGAGCGCCACGGCGATCAACGCCATGCGCAATAGACGGCCTGAAGTGCGTCGGAATGAACGCACCGAGGCTGCTCCCGTGCGCGCCATGTCAGTTGTCCCTGACTTCGGTTCCGGTGCGCGCGGCCGTGTAGAGGATATTGGTGAAGGGCAGCAGCTGGTTGACGAAGCGGTTCCAGCGGCTCACACCTGCGGCGCCGACAAACACCACGTCCCCGGGCTGCAGCTTGAACTGGCTGCCAACGGCAAATGCTGTTGGTGAGCGTGCTTCCAGCTGATAGATCACCGAAGGCTCCTGCTGCAGATCGGTGCTGCCGCGGATGACGTACACCGCATTGCCATTGGCCGTCTGCTGCAGCAGCCCGCGTGCACGACCGAGCGCCTGGTTCAATGTGACGTCGCCAGTCCGGAAGCTGTACGCGCCTGGCAGGTTGACCTCGCCAACGACGAAGACCTCCTTGCGATCCAGATAGGGGATATAAATTGAATCGCCATCCTTCAGGAACAGCTGGCGCCCACCATGTTCCTTGGCCAGACTTTCAAGGTTGATGGTGTAGCTCACTCCGTCGCGGCTGAACTGGATGCCCGAGAGATCCGCCTGGGCTGCGTTCAGTCCGGCCTGGCTGATGGCATCGGTCAGGGTAAGCGGCGAGGTACCGAGTGGGACGGGCGAGGACCGCTCGGCCGCGCCGGTGACCCACACCCGCTGGCTGCCGTAGTTGAGGACCGACACATCCACCTGCGGCGATTCCACGTACTGCGCGAGGCGCCGGCTGATTTCCTCACGGATCTCAGACGGGGTCTTGCCCGCCGCCTTGACCTTCCCGATGTAGGGGTAGAACAGCGTGCCATCGCTCTGCACCAGACGACCGGCGAGCGCGCCCTGTTGTTGGGAGCCGGCGGGTACGGTGAGTTCAGGGTGATCCCAGACCGTCACGTAGAGGATGTCACCGATGCCGACCTGGTAAGGGGAAGGCTGGTAATCGAAAAGCTCGGCAGGAAGCGTCTGTTCGTTGCGAGCTGCATGCTCCTGGGCGATCAGCTTGGAGGTGATGGTGACGATTTCCAGTCGGCCATCGTCGCTGCTCTGCGAAGTGACATCACTTCGGCGCAGGTGCTGACCTGGCGCGAATGCGCAGCCGGAAACGGCCAGCACAGTGAGTGCAGTGGCGAGAGTACGGAGAGGCTTCATGTTCATGTGGTGGGTTTCCGACAGGCATAAAAAACCCCCGCCGTGCATTGCCCGGCGAGGGCTTGCTCGAACAGCAGGGCGAATCAGCCGCCGGTGCCGCCGGTCCCGCCAGTGCCACCCGTACCGCCGGTGCCTGGGCCGCCCGGACCCGGACCACCGGGTTCGCCGCCACCATTGTCGTCGCTGCCGCTGCTGCTGTCGCCACCGATGCTGTAAGCCACAGCTGCGGCTGCAATGCCGACTACAGTGGTGCCGAAAATGGCAGCGTTCGAATAGCCAGCGGCTTCAGCGCCGGCGGTCACTTCGGCAGCCGGGGTCTCGGCGTCAGTGGTTGCCTGCGCGTCCTGCGCGAAGGCCATCATCGGGGAGGCGGAGAATGCCGCCAGGGCCAGAACGGCGATCGTCTTCTTGAACATGGGAGAGGCACCTACTCCGTTAGGGAAAATTTCACCCCAATCTTGCGGCGGAAGGCCCGCAGTGTCAAGCGCCGGGTTCAGTTCCCGAGGTCATGCCGCTCATGCGTGCTGCTTCGCCCCGACAGCAGCTTGGCGGCGTCCCTGATGAGATCGTGTGTCCGAAGATCCGAAATGGCCGCCGGAACCACCAGGCCCGTCACGCAGGCCAGCAACAGCACCCGGACTTTCGGCCGCGAGTGGGCGACCGATGTCCCCAGCACCGCGCAGCTTGCAGCCAGGCCCAGAGCCAGGCCGGAGATGACCTCCGATGTCGAGTGTGCCTGAACAGGCAGTCGTGAATACGCGATTGCACCGGCCAGCAGAGAGCCCGCAGCGAACCAGCGGAGGTCCCTGCGTTCGCCAGTGCTCACCGTCAGCCATAGAGCCACCGGGTACACCACGCTGGACATGGCGGCGTGCCCGGAAATGCCGGTGAAGTCCAGGCGTCGGATGCCGATCCCCCAACCCATGAATGCGAGCTTCGACGCCACTGTCAGCCCAGCGGTCACGACGATGGCGACGGCCCAGCGTCGCCTCAAGGACGATTCGCTTCGCGGCAATGCCAGCAGCAGCACCATGGCCATGGGCAGCAGCCAGCGGCTGTCGCCCAAATTGGAGAGGAAAAGCCAGAACTCGGACATCCGGTGGGACTGATGTGGGGGCGGCCAGCATACCTGCCGCCGATGGCGCGGCGATCGTCGGTGGCTTGGTCCATTCAGCTGGACGCGGTATGCTCTACCGCTTGCGCAAGGCCCCGTAGCTCAGCTGGATAGAGCGTCCCCCTCCTAAGGGGAAGGTCGCCCGTTCGAATCGGGCCGGGGTCACCATCGGTCAATTGCCCGCAGATGATCAGGCGGGTGCCGCTTCTGCTTGCGGCGTGCTGTCGTCGCTGCGGCGTGCTTGCCACCCGCCACAGTGCGTTGGAAAAGGGCGTGCGGCGGCCTTGCCTGCCTTCCGCCAAGCCCACCTAGGGGCGATCCAGGTCCTCTGGCAACAGGCCAGCGAGTGCGAGTATTCGATCGTGCCTGATCTGCTGCACCCAGTGGCCCCAGGCATCCGCCGCCGTCAAGACATCGATCGAGCCGCAGGCGGGACACCTCAGTTGCACACCCCCGTGCACATCGGTGAGCCCGCACCCATGCGACATCCGTGATTCGTCCCCACATGACTTGCACTTGGCCTGCACGGAATCCAGCCGTTCGATGGTGGCATCCAGGCGCAGCAAAGGGCGGATCCGCAGGATCCGGAATGCAACAGGAGTGGTCATGTGTCTTGCCGGTCAGGGGCTGGACACGGAGGCGAGGAATTTCGCGCCGAAGAGAAGCCGAATGAAGTGACCATAGAGCATGAACTGTTAAGACTCTCGTTCTTGACAGCCCTTATTTCGTTCTGGTGAGGGCCGAGGGTTCGCGAGAGGGGCGGGGAGCCTGAACATCCAGTCAGGTAGGCAAGCCGTTTTCACACAAGGCTAACTGCTCAGCGCCCAGTTTCACTGCAGCGTGACGGGTCGGCAGGGGGACTCGTGGCAGGCCTTGAACCTGCCGTGCGCAGCGCTTCCCCCATGACCAGCAGGATCCGAATGAATCGCAATGCCGTGACGTCCGTTGGCGTCGGACCGGGCGCCGTCCCCCTGTGCTGCCGGGTGGGCCATGCCGTCTTCCCTGGACGCGCACGCCGCCCCGCCTTCCCGATCATCCCCCCGGCGGCCGGGTGATGGGGCGTTTCCAGTACGCCTTCCGCAAGGCGCGGGGCTGGCAGGCCTCCCTGGTCGCCGCCGCGTGGGCAGCGCTGCGCTATACCGTGAGCGGGGATACCGGCTACTTCCGTTCCCACGGCGGCTGGCGAAGATCACGGATCAGCCGGAAACCGGGCGAGGCCGACTCTCTGGATGACTGAGTCCGCGGGTGATTCTTGCCGGAAACGCATAGCAGTCTGCGGGCTGCATGGGTTTGCCGGGCCTACAGTGGCCCCCAATGCCGGGAGGGGTACCCGGCCACCTGCACGCCTTCGGTCCAGACGGGAGTCGCCATGCACCTGCTGATCGCCCTTGGCAAAGTGGCCGCGGTGTTCGCCTGCGTGCTCGGAATTCTTGAAATCTGCAGCCGGCTTCACCGTCGGCGCAGGGGCCGCAGCAGGCGTGCGGACAGGGAAAAACTCCCCTGACGCACTTGGCGAGGCTCAGTCCTGCCTGAGCAGCTCCACCAGTTGCCGCAGTCGATAGGGTTTGGGCAGGAATTCGACCTGTTCGGGCAGGGGGGGCAGCTGCGAACGCGCATAGCCGGAGGAGAGGATCATGCGGGCGTGCGGCTGGTCGCGCGCGACGTGTTCGCTCAGTTCAATGCCGGACATGCCATTGGGCATGCTGACGTCGCTGAACACCACGTCGAAGCGGGTATCGCCGCGCAGCAGGGCCACTGCTTCATGACCGTCGGCCGTGGTCGCCACGTCGATGCCGAAATCGCGCAGGGCCAGCCCTATCATTTCGCGCAGGTCGGTCTGGTCCTCCACCATCAGCACGCGGATCGGATCATCGGTCATGGGGCGGGTTCCTCTAGTGCGGGTAACAGCAGGCTGACTGTGGTGCCGACGCCTGGCGTGGTGGAGACATCGACGAAGCCGCCGCTCTGGGTGGTGAATCCGAACACCTGGCTCAGGCCCAGTCCGCTGCCTTTGCCGATGTCCTTGGTGGTGAAGAAAGGCTCTGTCGCGCGTTCCGCCACATCGACGGGCATGCCACGCCCCTGGTCACGCACGCTCACCGTCACGTATCGGCGCTGCTGGCCAGCCTCTCCATCCGGATCAAGGCGATGCTCCAGTGCGGTGGCGATCAGCACGTGGCCGCCATCGGCCGTGGCTTCGACAGCGTTCGCGACCAGGTTTGCCAGGGCGGTCTGCAGCTGCAGCGCGTCGGTGCAGACCGGCGGCAGATCGTGAGCTAGTTCCGTGCCCAGCAGTGTACCCGAGGCATGCGCGCGCCGCAGGCCCGGCAAGGACTCGACGATCAGTTCGTTGACGTCCACCGGTTCACGGATCAGGGTCTGCCCGGTGCTGAAGGCAAGCAACTGGCGGGTCAACAATGCGCCGCGGTCGGTCGCCGTCTGTGCAGTGGATAGCAGTTCGTGGGCCCGCGGATCACTGCCCACGCGCAGCGCCAGCAGATCCAGTGCGTTGCCGATGGTGGTCAACAGATTGTTGAATTCATGCGAGAGCCCACGACTCAACCGGCCGACCGTCTCGAACTGCTGGGTCTGCCGGAGTGCACGCTGTGCGTCACGCAGCAGGCGCTGCGCCTGCCATTGTTCGGTGATGTCGCGGGTGATCTTGACGTAGCCGAGCAGTTCGCCGTTCTCCAGCACCGGCTCGATCACGATGCTGGCGCGGAACGAGGCGCCGTCGCGACGGACGCGCCAGCCTTCGGCGGAGCAATGACCCTGCTGCGCGGCCAGCCGGAGCAGCCGCTGCGGCTCGCCGGCGTCGCGGTCTGCTGGCAGGTAGAAGCGTCCGAAGTGGGTCCCGATGACTTCCTCGGCTGCATACCCCTTGATGCGTTCGGCCCCGGGGTTCCAGCTGCAGACGATGCCCTCGGGATCGAGCAGATACAGCGCATGGTCCCGCACGCTGTCTATCAGCAGGCGCAGCTGTTGGGAAGTGTCCGTCAGAGCGGACCTCGTAGAAGCGGGTGCGTCCACGTGGAAATGAGCATTACCCCTGTGAGGGCCGGAAAGCTAGGCACTGCAGTGTGAAGGATGTGTGCAGGGATGACCCGTGCCATTGGTCGTATGCGGCTGAATACGACACGGGGTACCATCACGCACTTCTTTACCTTCTGGAATCGCCCCGTATGCGTCCCGGTGCAACCTCGCGCGACCGCTGGATATGGATGACTGCTGCCGCATTGCTGGCCGCAACCATCGCACTGGAACTTGTCGTGCCTCTGGGTTATGCGGTGTGGCTGGCCTACTTCCTGGCCGTTGGCGTGACGGTGTTCCAGCGGAGTGCACGCGCACCGTTCGTGGTCGCGGTGCTGGCCTGCGCGCTGCTGATGGTGGGCTATCACATCGCCCCGGCAAGCACGAATTCGGCGTTCTCGCTGGTCAACCGCACCATCGGCGGTGCGGCCTTCCTGATGATCGCGCTGATCGTGTCCCGCGCCATCCAGGCGCGCCGGCAGGCCATGCGCGCCCTGTGGCTGCAGGAGGCGGAGAACGCGGTGGCCATGAGCCTGCGGGGAGACCTGGGGCCGGAGCAGATCGCCGAGGCGGCGGCGACCAGCCTGGCCTCGCAGCTGCAGGCCGATGTCGGCGCCGTGTACCGGCTTGAGGGCGGCCGCCTGCAATTGACGGGCGGACTGGCGTTGCCGGCCGGCATGCCGGCGTCGCTGGCGCTGCAGGAGGGGCTGGCCGGACAGGTCGCGCGCGACCTGCGCACCCGCCACCTGCAGGGCGATGAGGCCTCGGTACTTGAACTCCAGAGCAGCCTGGGGCGGGTTCCGGTGCGTGAGCGGATCCTTGCACCGATCACCAGTGACGGTGCCGTGGTCGGCATCGTCGAGCTGGGTCGATCCAGCGTCGGCGAACAGCGTGATCTGGACCGCGAACTGCTGGAGCGCTGTGGCGACACCATCGGCATGGCCCTGCGGGCGTCGCTGCTGCGCGCGCAGCTGGTCGTGCTGCTGGAGGAGTCGCAGCGCCAGGGAGAGGAGCTGCAGGCCCAGCAGGAAGAACTGCGCGTGGCCAACGAGGAGCTGGAAGAGCAGAGCCGCAGCCTGCTGCAGTCGCAGACCCATCTGGAACAGCAGCAGGCCGAACTGGAGCAGAGCAACGTACAGCTTGAGGAGCGCACGCACGAGCTGGAGGCGCAGAAGCAGGCCCTGCTGGTTGCGCAGAGCCAGCTGGTGCGCAACAGCAACGAGCTGGCGGCGACGTCGCGCTACAAGTCCGAGTTCCTGGCCAACATGTCGCACGAGCTGCGTACGCCGCTGAACAGCTCGTTGATCCTGGCCAAGCTGCTGGCCGACAACAAGGATGGTACGCTCACCGAAGAGCAGGTGAAGTACGCACGGGCAATCCTGTCGTCGAACAACGATCTGCTGGCGCTGATCAATGACATTCTCGACCTGTCGCGCATCGAAGCCGGGCATGTCGAACTGAGCGATGAAGTGGTCGCGGTCGACAGCGCGCTGCAGCGGCTGCGCGAGACCTTCGATCCGATCGCGCGGCAGAAGGGGCTTGCCCTGGAGATCAGCGCCGATGCGCTGGCGCCGGGTCAGCTGGTGGTGGACAGCCAGCGCCTGCAGCAGATTCTGAAGAACCTTCTGGCCAATGCACTGAAGTTCACCGAGCACGGCAAGGTCAGCCTGCACGTGCGTCCCGGCGGCAGTGGCCGCATCCGCTTCGAGGTCTGTGATACGGGCATCGGCATCGCGCGCGAGCAGTTGCAGGTGATCTTCGAGGCTTTCCGCCAGGCTGATGGCAGCACCCGCCGGCGCTATGGCGGCACCGGGTTGGGCCTATCGATCTCGCGCGACCTGGCTGCCCGCATGGGCGGCGAAATCCAGGTGGACAGCGAACCGGGGCGTGGCAGCTGTTTCGTGCTGGAGCTTCCACTGCAGGGCGCCCCCGTGTCCGCGCCGGAGCCGGGAGCGGAGCCCGCGCGCGTGGCGACTCCAGCAGCGCGTCCAGTGGTTGCTCAGATGGCGCCGGCTGCACCTGCGCCCCCGCCCGCAGCTGCCACACACGTTCCAGATGATCGTGGCCGGCGGCAGCGCATGGGACGCCTGATCCTGGCGGTGGAGGACGACGTGGCATTCGCCGAAGCGCTGGTGGTGCTGGCGCATGAACTGGACTTCGACTGCGTGGTTGCCGGCACGGCAGAGGAAGCGCTGGCGCTGGCTGCCGAACTACGGCCGAACGGCATCCTGCTCGACATCGGCCTGCCCGACGTGTCAGGTCTGAGCGTGCTGGAGCGTCTGAAGCGCAACCCGGACACGCGGCACATCCCCGTGCACGTGGTCTCGGCGATGGACCGCAGCCAGGTGGCCCGTGAGCTTGGCGCGATCGGCTATGCGATCAAGCCGACCACGCGCGAGCGGCTGGCGGCGGCCATCGAGCAGCTCGAGCAGACCAGCCAACGCGATGTCAGGCGCCTGCTGATCGTCGAGGATGACAGCGAGCTGAGGCGCAACCTGGAGCTGCTGCTGGGGCGTGATCAACTGCAGATCGTCGCCGTCGGCACACTGGCCGCAGCGCTGGAGCAGCTCAGCAGTGTCACGTTCGACTGCATGGTGATGGATCTTTCCCTGCCGGACGGCAGTGGTTACGACCTGCTTGAACACATGGCCGGCAATGATGACGTCGGCTTCCCGCCGGTGATCGTCTACACCGGACGTGCGCTCAGCCGCGAGGAAGAACAACGGCTGCGTCGTTATTCCAAGAGCATCATCATCAAGGGTGCGCGCTCTCCCGAGCGCCTGCTGGACGAGGTCACCCTGTTCCTGCACAGCGTGGAGGCGAGCCTGCCCACCGATCAGCAGCGCCTGCTGCGCGAGGCGCGCCGGCGCGACACCATCCTTGATGGGCGCACCGTACTGCTGGCCGAGGATGATGTGCGCAACATCTTCGCGCTGTCGAGCGTGCTCGAGCCGCTGGGTGTCAACCTCGAGATCGCGCGCAACGGCCAGGAGGCGGTCGATCGGCTGGCGCAGCGCGAGGTGGACCTGGTGCTGATGGACATCATGATGCCGGAGAAGGATGGTCTGACGGCGATGCGCGAGATCCGTGCGCAGCGCCACCTGCAGGATCTCCCGATCATCGCGTTGACCGCAAAGGCCATGCCCGATGACCGCGAGCGTTGCCTGCAGGCCGGCGCCAACGACTACATCGCCAAGCCGATCGATGTCGACAAGCTGGTTTCGCTGTGCCGGGTGTGGTGCTCGCGTCAATGAACGAGCAGGCCTTGTTCGACCTGGAGCTGAAGGTGCTGCTGGAGGCGATCTATCAGCGCTACCACTACGACTTCCGCAGCTACGCGGTGTCGTCGCTGCGACGGCGCATGCGTCAGGCCATGCAGCGCTACGAGTGCGAGAAGCTGTCGGACCTGCAGCATCGCCTGCTCCACGAGCCGGAGCTGTTCACGCAGGCGATGCAGTTCTTCACCGTGCAGGTCTCGGAAATGTTCCGGGACCCGGCATATTTCCGCACCCTGCGCGAGCAGGTGGTGCCGGTGCTGCGCACCTATCCTTCGGTGAAGCTGTGGGTGGCGGGCTGCAGCACGGGCGAGGAGGTGTGGTCGTTGGCGGTGCTGCTGCACGAAGAAGGGTTGCTGGAGCGCAGCATCGTCTATGCCACCGATATCAATCCCGGGGCCCTGGTGACCGCCGAGGCCGGCGCATACCCGATCGATCGCCTGGCGCAGTTCAGCCGCAATTATCTGGCGGCGGGGGGCAGGGCGTCGTTGTCGGACTACTATTCGACGGCGTATGACGGGGCCGTGTTCGATCGTCACCTGCGACGCAACATCATGTTCGCCGACCACAGCCTGGCGACGGACACGGTGTTCTCCGAGGTGCACCTGGTGTCGTGCCGGAATGTGCTGATCTATTTCAACCGGGACCTGCAGGACCGGGCCGTGGGGTTGTTCCGGGAAGCGCTCGTGCATCGTGGCTTCCTCGGCCTGGGCAGCAAGGAGTCGCTGCAGTTCGGTTGCCATCACGACGCGTTCGACGTGTGTTCGCGCGAACATCGGCTGTACCGGAAGGTCGCCTGATGAATGACGCCGGTCTGCCGGAGGTGATGGTGGTCGGTGCATCCGCTGGCGGGGTCGCTGCCCTGCAGGCCATCGTGCAGGCGCTGCCGGCGGGCCTGTCGGTGCCGGTGCTGGTGGTTCTGCATGTGCCCCGTGACCGCAACAGCCGCATCGTCGAGGTGCTGGCGCCGCATTGCGCGGTGCCGGTGCGCGAGGCGGAGGACAAGCAGCCGATAGAGCGCGGTACGGTGACGTTTGCGCCGCCGGACTATCACCTGCTGGTGGAAGACCGGTCCTCGGTTGCCCTGTCGATCGATCCCCCTGTGCTGTATTCGCGTCCGGCCATCGACCCCCTGTTTGAATCGGCCGCGGCGGTGTTTGGTCCGCGCGTGCTGGCACTGCTGCTGACCGGCGCCAGCAGTGATGGCTCCGAGGGCGTGGCGGCAGTGCGCGAGGCGGGAGGTCGCGCCTGGCTGCAATGCCCCGAAGAGGCCGAAGCTTCGATGATGCCGGCCTCGGCCCTGCAGCATGCCGGCGCCGATGCGGTGCTGCCCCTTGAACTGATGTGTCGCCGCTTGAAGGAGTTGTTTTCATGAACCTGTTGCCACCGGACCCTGCGCAGGCCCAGGCCCCGGTCAACCTGTTGATCGTCGATGACGTTGCACAGAACCTGGTGGCGATGCAGGCACTGCTGCAGCGCGAGGGCGTCAACCTGCTGCTGGCCAGCTCCGGCGCCCAGGCGCTCGAACTGCTGCTCGAGCACGAGGTGGCGCTGGCGCTGCTGGATGTGCACATGCCCGAGATCGACGGCTTCACGCTGGCGGAACTGATGCGGGGCTCGCTGCGCAGCCGCGACGTGCCGATCATCTTCCTCACCGCGTCGCCGGATGATCCGGTGCGCGCGTTCAAGGGATACGAAACCGGCGCGGTGGATTTCCTGCACAAGCCGGTGGCGCCGCAGGTGATCCTCGGAAAGGTCAATGTGTTCATCGAGCTGTACCAGCAGCGGCAGCTGCTGAAGGTGCGCAACGAAGCCCTGGAGCGCGCGCTGAAGTTGAACGAGACCATGGCCGCGGTGCTTACCCACGACCTGCGGACGCCGCTGTCAGCCATCCTGCTCTGCGCGGACAAGCTCAGCCTGGAACTGCCTGCGGGCAATTCCGCTGCACAGCAGACATTGCAGCACCTGGAAGCAAGCACGCTGCGCATGGCACGGATGGTCGAGCAGCTGCTGGACTTCTCGCGCATCCGCAGCGGCGGCCTGCGATTGCAGACCACGACCTGCGACCTCGACGCCCTGGCCCGCGCGGTCATTGCGGAGGCGGGCAGTGCCCACGGACTCGAGCGGATCCGCTTCCAGGCGCAGGGCGATACCGTCCTGCAGGGCGACATGGACCGGTTGGGGCAGGTCGCATCGAACCTGATCGGCAACGCACTGACGCATGCCGGCGAAGCGCATGTCCAACTGGACGGGCGTGACCCGCAGCGGGTGGTGTTGCGGGTCAGCAATGCCGGCCACATCGACGCGGCGCTGCTGCCGCGGCTGTTCGAGCCCTTCAAGGCCAGCTTCCACCAGAGCAAGGGCCTCGGCCTGGGGCTGTACATCGTCGATCAGTTCGTGCGCGCTCACGGCGGTCGATTGACCGCGCGCAACGACGCAGGGCAGGTCGTGCTGGAGGCAGCACTGCCGCGGCGGTGCGGTGGACCGGACATGGCCTGAACCTGAATTCTTCAGCAAGCGGGGCGCAGCGTTATGACGGGCTCATCCGCAACTGCTACCGTGGCTGCACATCTTGCCAGGGAAGCGCTATGCCATTGCGAGCCATCGCCTACGTCAGCCAGGCGCTGCCGGATCTTTCCGCAGATCGCCTGCAGGCGCTGGTGGACGACGCCGCCCGTTTCAACAAGCTGGCTGGCGTGACCGGGGTGCTGCTGCATGATGGCGGGCGCTTCCTGCAGTACATCGAAGGGCCGCCGGATGGCATTGATTCGGTGTATGAGCGCATCCTGCAGGCCGGCAGCCATGCCGACATCGTCGAGCTGGCGCGCAGCAGGCTTGGCCAGCGCCAGTTTCCCTATTGGGCGATGCGTGTCCTGCAGGTGGAGGCGTCCATGCTGCATGGACTCACGGTGGGCGACTGGGCCGGATTCAGCCGTGCGCTGCAGGGCGACCGCGCGGCGCCGACGGCGGTGGACCTGCTCGCCGATATCGTGCAGCCGGCGCTCCACGCCGGCTGAGTCGCGGCAGGGGCGCCGGGCTTCACCGCTGTCTCACCCTGCATGCGCTGAGATTGGACCTCCAGGGCATGGAAGGGGGCAACATGGTACGGATGAAACTCACAGGGGCCGCGCTGCTGGTGGCGGCCCTGGCAGGCGCTGCAATGCCTGCCTTGGCCTGCACACGTGCGGTCTATCTGGGTGACAACGGCGATGTGATCACGGCGCGGTCGATGGACTGGAAGGTCGATGTGGCGACCAACCTGTACGTGTTGCCGCGCGGAATTGCACGGACCGGCGAGGCCGGGCCGAAGTCGTTGGCATGGACTGCACGGTACGGCAGTGTGGTGGCCACCGGCTACGACGTGTCGACCACCGATGGCATGAACGAGAAGGGGCTGGTCGCCAATCTGCTATGGCTGGTGGAATCGGAGTATCCGCAGCAGCGCGGCAGCAAGCCCGGCCTGGCCATTTCATTGTGGGCGCAGTACGTGCTGGATAATTTCGCGACAGTCGCAGAGGCCGTGGCGGCGCTGCAGCGCGAGCCGTACTCCATCGTCACCGACAAGGTGCCCGGCGAGGACCGGCAGGCGACCCTGCATCTCTCTCTGTCCGATGCCAGCGGCGACAGCGCGATCGTGGAATACATCGGTGGCCGTCAGGTCATCCATCATGATCGCCGCTACCAGGTGATGACGAATTCGCCCATCTTCGAGCATCAGCTTGCGCTCAACAGCTACTGGCAGCAGATCGGCGGCACGGTGATGCTGCCGGGCACCAACCGATCGGCCGACCGTTTTGCACGCGCGTCGTTCTACATCAATGCGATTCCCAAGGCGGAAGACCCCGTGGTGGCACTGGCCAGTGTGTTCAGTGTGATCCGCAATGTCTCGGTGCCGTACGGAATCACCACGCCGGGCGAGCCCAATATCTCGTCCACGCGTTGGCGCACCGTGGCCGACCACAAGCGACGCCTGTACTTCTTCGAGTCCGCGATGACGCCGAATACGTTCTGGGTGGACCTCAACAGGATCGACTTCGGTGGCAAGGTGCTCAAGCTGGACCTGGGCAAGGACCAGCGCAACACCTTCTCCGGCGATGCGCTGGAGCATTTCGTTCCCAGCGCACCGTTCACCTTCCTCGGTGTCGGGAGCTAGTTCGACGCCTGGGTCGCGGCCGGGTAGACCGCCTGGATCTGGCAGCTGCCGCGGGTGTACAGCGGCAGCGGCCCCAGGCCGCGCTCGTCGCCGGGCTCGAACTCGGCACTGAGGATGCGATCGCCGGGATTGCCGCAGATCAGGCCGTTCTGCAGCCCGGACTGGAAGCTGACCTGAGGCGCGCGGTCCAGCTGGCGGCAACTGCCGCCCAGTTCGACGCGGTAGTAGCGGTGGCCGCCATTGCGGCGTGGATTGGTCTCCACCAGCAGCCCCTGCTGATCGGAGGACCAGGCACGGACGTTGCGGGTTGCGAAACAGTAGGAGGGCGATCCGCCGAAGCTGCGGCGCTGCTCGCGCCGCTCGCTGATGGTCACCGCAGGCAGGGTCGCGGTGCTCAGGCGGTCACTGTCACGGGCGACAGTGGCGTAGTCGCGGTTCTGCACTGGACTGACCGCGCTGACCGCGCAGCTGTGCCCGTCCACGACAACGCGTTCGCTGGGGCGGCCGCAGGCCCAGCCTGCCGGCGCTTCCAGCTTCAGGGAGGTGGCCGCACGCACGTTCGGGCAGTCTTCGCTGAAGTCGATCCGGTAGGCCTGGCCGGACGCGGCGCGGACGGCGATCGAGCGCGGCGAGGCCTGCTCCACCTCCTGCACGCCCACGGCGTCGAGGCAGTGCGGTGCCGGCGCCCGGCGTTCCTGCCCGCTGGCGGTGACGGAAAGGGACAGGCCGATGCTCGCGGCCAGAGCCAGGGAAACCTGTCGATATGCCATGACCTGCACTCCTTGCTGGATAGACGGCCCGACTATAGCAGTCAATTGCACCGCCGGTGTCAGGCGCGCAGACTTGCCGAATGGGCGCCATTTTCCACCTCCGGCACTATGGCCAGGCCACCGGCCTGGATCGCCACGACTACGCGCAATGGGTGCTGCCACTGCAGGGCGAGCTGCAGTTCGAGCTGGAAGGGCGGGGCGGCCGGCTGGACCTTCTGCAGGGCGCATTCGTGGCCGCCGGCGAGGCGCATGACCAGATGGCGGAGGGTCCGAACGGTTTCGTGATCGTTGATTGCGGTCCGGATGTTCTGGACGACGACACGCAGGAGCACCTGTGCAGGCAGCGGTGGCTGCATCTGCCGCTGGCCCTGCGCCAGGGGCTGGCCGAGGTGCGGCAGGGGCAGCCGCTGCCGTTGCTGCTGCCTGCCTTGCTGAGGGTGTTTGCACCGGCAGGCAGTGGCGCGCGCATGCAGGGGCTGTGCACGGCGGTACAGGCCGACCCGGGGCAGCCCTGGCCGGTCGCGCGCATGGCGGCATTCGTCGGCGTCAGCGAAAGCCGGCTGCATGCGTTGTTCCAGCGCGAATTCGGCTTGAGTCCGCAGGCCTGGGTCAGTGCCTGCCGCCTGCGCTGGGCCAAGCACCAGCTGCGGACCAGTGCGCTGCCGATCAGCGAGATTGCGCTGGCCGCGGGGTATTCCGAACAGAGCGCATTGACCCGAGCGCTGCGCCGGGAGAGCGGCGTAACCCCTGCGGCCTGGCGGCGGGGCAGCCTCTGATCCATGGCGCTGCGGGAACGCCGCCGAGTGCGTCCGGCGCTGCCGGGACAGCAATAGCCTGGGTCAAGAGAGGTCGTCCGGTGGGCGGCTACACTGCGCGGCCTCTTCTCCCCCGAAGAATCCGCAATGCGCAACAATCCGATGGTCCTGGGCATCGCCAATGGCGTAGCCGCGGGCGCGCTGTGGGGCGTGGTGTTCCTGGCCCCCGCCGTGCTGCACACGTTCAATGCCCTGCAGCTGTCTGCCGGCCGTTATCTGGTCTATGGCCTCATCGCCGTGATCCTGCTGCTGCCGCGCTGGATGCGGCTGGCGCCGAGGCTGGGGCGCGCGGAATGGTACGGCCTGCTGTGGCTGAGCCTGGCGGGCAACCTGGTGTACTTCCTGCTGCTGGCCACGGCCGTGCAGTGGGCCGGTGGCGCTGCGGCCTCGCTGATCGTCGGCCTGATTCCGGTCGTGGTGACCCTGGTGGGCGTGCGCGAGCAGGGGGCGGTTCCCCTGAAGCAGCTGTTGCCCGCCTTGGCGCTGTGCGTGCTCGGCGTGGCCCTGGTCGGGTGGGAGGCGCTGATGTCCGAACACCTGGCGACGCCCTGGCGGCAGCGCCTGATCGGCCTGCTGTGTGCCTTCGGTGCACTGTTCTCGTGGGCGTTGTACTCGATCGGCAACAGCCGCTGGCTGGCGCGGCGCCCGGATCTGTCCAGCCATGACTGGTCGTTGCTGACGGGTGTCACCACCGGCGGGTTGTCCCTGCTGCTGGTACCGATGGCCTTCGCCGGGTCCGCCGGCAGCCATACGGCCGCACAATGGGGCGCATTCTGGGCCATCAGCGCAGGTGTCGCGGTCGTGGCGTCGATCGTGGGCAACGCATTCTGGAACCGTGCCAGCCGTCTGCTGCCGCTGACTTTGACCGGGCAGATGATCGTGTTCGAAACCCTGTTCGCGCTGCTGTACGCATTTGCCTGGCAGCAGCGCTGGCCAACCGTGCTGGAGGCACTGGCGATCGTGTTCCTGGTGGCGGGAGTGATGCTGTGCGCGCACGCTCACCGCGCGCCACGCGCGATCGCCGAACATGCCGGCTGAATGGCCATCTCAGAGTCGACGATCGCTGCTTTGTCTCAGTTGCAACCAAATGACGGCACGTTGGCAGATGATCGGCGCAGGGAGTTTTTGCGCTGCAGCACTTGACAGCAGCGGGCTGAACAGTGTTTTCTGTCCGTCATGGTCCTTGATGCCGCCACCGTCAGTCTGATTGCACCCGCTATCGCGGGGCGTCCGACTGCACCGGCCGCCATCACCACCATTACCACCACCACCGTCACCACTGCCCTGGTGCGGCCCGTCGTCTTCGTGTAACTCCCGAAAACCACGGCCCCGCACCATCCAGGTGGCGGGGAAACTCGACACCTGCATGCGACGGGGCCTCCTGCCGAGGTCTGCATGTCTTCCCACGTTCTCCCCCCTCCTGTTGCCCCGGCCGAGCTGGCCGCGCCGTCCACGGTCGTGCACAAGTTCGGCGGCACTTCGGTGGCCGACGCCGAGCGCTACCGCCATGTCGGCAGCCTGCTGCGGGCCCGCCCCGAATCGCAGCAGGTCACCGTTGTCTCGGCCATGAAGGGCGTCACCGATGCGTTGATTGAACTGGCCCAGCTTGCGGCGCGGGGAGACGAGGGGTGGCGCGAGGCCTGGCATGCGTTGCGTGCCCGCCATCGTGGGGCTGCGGTGGCCCTGCTCGGCGAACAGGTGGGCGACACCGTGGAGTGGATCGACGCGCGTTTCGAGCAGCTGTCCGAAGTGCTGGCCGCGCTGACCGTAATCGGGGAGCTGCCGCGTGAAGTGCTCGACCGCGTGCAGGGCCTGGGAGAGGTGTTCTCCGCGCAGCTGCTGGGTACGTACCTGCGCGCATGCGGCGAGGACTGCGCCGTCCTTGATGCACGCGACGTGCTCGTGGTCGGCCACGGCGAGCTGGGCGTGGATGTGGACTGGGAAGCCAGCGCCGACCGTCTGGCGAAATGGCGCCTGCAGCATCCGCAGACGCGCGTGGTCGCCACCGGGTTCGTCGCCCGGGACCGCAACGACCGCATCACCACGCTTGGCCGCAACGGCAGTGACTACTCCGGCGCGATCTTCGCCGCGCTGTTCAATGCCGACGAGCTGCACATCTGGACCGATGTCGATGGTGTGCTGTCGGCCGACCCGCGACTGGTGCCGGAGGCGGTGCAGCTGGAGTCGCTGAGCTACGACGAAGCCTGCGAGCTGGCGTACTTCGGCGCGAAAGTGGTGCACCCGCAGACGATGTCGCCGGCGATCCGGCTCGGGCTGCCGATCTTCATCCGCAACACCTTCCAGCCGACCCACCCGGGTACGCGCATCAGCGCCGAGCGCTCGCCGCGCGGACCGGTGAAGGGGCTCACGCTGAGTCCCGACCTGGCCCTGCTGAATCTCGAGGGGACCGGCCTGATCGGCGTGCCTGGCACCGCCGAGCGCGTATTCGCAGCGTTGCGCCAGGCGCAGGTGTCGGTGGTGATGATCTCGCAGGGTTCTTCGGAGCACTCGATCTGCTGCGTGGTGCGGGCTGCCGAAGCGGGCCGTGGCCGCGGAGCGTTGCTGCAGGCCTTTGCCCATGAACTGTCGGTCGGCCAGGTGCAGCGCGTACAGGTCCACGAAGGGGTCAGCGTGCTGGCGGCGGTGGGCGATGGCATGGCGGGCCAGCCCGGTGTGGCTGCGCGCCTGTTCGAGGCGCTCGGCCGGGCGCAGGTCAATATCCTGGCGATCGCCCAGGGTTCCTCCGAGCGCAACATCTCGGTGGCCGTGGACAGCGCTGACGCGACGCGCGCGCTGCGCGCCGCCCACGCCGGATTCTGGTTGTCGCCGCAGACGTTCGCGGTGGGCGTGATCGGGCCGGGCAACGTCGGTGCCGCGCTGCTGGATCAGTTGCTGGCGGCGCGCCCGCAGCTGCTGGCCAAGGCCAATGTCGATCTGCGCCTGCGTGCACTGGCATCGCGTTCGCGGATGCGGCTGGAGGCCGATGGTCTGCATGCCGACTGGCGGCAGGCGCTGCAGGCGGGCGGTGAGGCCAGCGATCTCGACCGCTTCACTGAGCACCTGCTGGCCGCGCACCTGCCGCATGCGGTGGTGATCGACTGCAGTGGCAGCAGCGAGGTCGCCGAGCGCTATGCCGATTGGCTGGCCGCGGGCATCCATGTGGTCACCCCGAACAAACAGGCAGGCGCCGGCCCGCTGTCGCGCTACCAGCGGATCCGTGCGGCGGCGGCTGCCAGCGGCGCGCGCTTCCGCTATGAGGCGACGGTGGGCGCCGGCCTGCCGGTGATCACCACGCTGCGCGACCTGGTCGATACCGGCGACGAGGTGCTGGCCATCGAAGGCATTTTCTCGGGCACGCTGGCCTGGCTGTTCAACCGCTTCGACGGCAGCCAGCCGTTCTCCTCGCTGGTGGCGCAGGCGCGTTCGATGGGCTACACCGAGCCGGATCCCCGCGATGACCTGTCGGGCGTGGATGTCGCGCGCAAGCTGGTGATCCTGGCGCGCGAGGCCGGCCACGCACTCAGTCTTGAACAGGTGCAGGTGGAAAGCCTGGTGCCGGCGCTGCTTCGCGAAGGCAGCGTCGAGGACTTCATGGCCCGCCTGGGCGAGTCTGATGCATCACTGCAGCAACGCCTGCAGGACGCGCGCGAGCGCGGCGCAGTGCTGCGCTATGTGGCCAGGCTTGACGCGGACGGCGCGTCGGTGGGTCTGCACGAGCTGCCGGCGGCACACGCGTTCGCCAACCTGCGCCTGACCGACAACGTGGTGCAGTTCCGTACCCGCCGCTACTGTGAGAATCCGCTGGTGGTGCAGGGGCCCGGCGCGGGACCGGAGGTCACGGCTGCAGGCGTGTTTGCCGACCTGCTGCGGGTGGCGGCCGGTGAAGGGGCGCGCCTGTGATCGCACGTGCATTCGCACCGGCATCAGTGGCCAATGTGGCAGTGGGGTTCGACATTCTGGGCCATGCCATCGCCGGTATCGGCGACACGGTCAGCGTGCGCCGCATCGATGAGCCTGTGGTGCGTATCGCGGCGATCCGTGGCAGTGCGGTCGAGCTTCCACTGGAGGCCGCGGGCAACACGGCTGGCGCGGCACTGCTGTCACTGCGCGAGGGCCTGGGCCTGGGCTACGGGTTCGAGCTGGAGATCGACAAGGGCATTCCGTTCGGCTCCGGCATGGGTGGCTCAGCAGCATCCTGCGTCGCGGCACTGGTTGCAGCCAACGCGCTGCTGGATGCGCCGCTGCCACGCGCCGCCCTGTATCCGCACGCGCTCGACGGCGAAGCGGTGGCCAGCGGCGGTCGCCATGGCGACAACGTCGGACCGTTGCTGGCGGGCGGGCTGGCGCTGTGCACCGCCGACAGGGTGGTGTCGGTGCCGGTGCCTGCGTGCTGGCACAGCCTGCTGGTGCATCCGCATGCCGTGCTGGAAACGCGCAGGGCACGGCAGGCGCTGCAGGGCAGTTACGCGCTGCGCGAGTTTGTCGCCCAGAGCGCGAATCTGGCCCTGGTCCTCAGTGGCTGTCATCGCGGCGATGCCACGCTGGTGCGCGCAGGCTTGCGCGATGTGCTGATCGAGCCACGACGTGCCGGCCTGATCGCGGGATTCGAGGCAGCGCGTGACGCCGCGCTGTCGGCGGGCGCGATGGGCGCGGGTATATCCGGTGCCGGTCCCAGCGTGTTCGCCTGGTTCGAAGATGCGGTGCAGGCGCAGGCTGCCGCAGGGCAGGTCCGCGCGGCATTTGCGGCTGCGGGCTTCGACAGTGACGCGTGGGTCTCGCCGTTGGACGCGGCGGGAGCACGACTGTGCTGACTTCTTTCCTCTCACTGGATGCCGATCCCATGCAATTCGTTTCCACCCGCGGCCAGTCGCCGGCCGTAGGCCTGAGTGCCGCCATCGCCGCCGGCCTCGCCCCCGATGGGGGGCTGTATGTGCCCAGCGCCTTGCCTGCGCCGCATCATGTGCAGCAGGGCGAGACCCTCGCCGAAACCGCCGCCGATCTGCTGGCACCCTTCTTCGACGGCGACGCGCTGCAGGAGGCGCTGCCTTCGATCTGCCGTGAGGCGTTCGATTTTCCGGTGCCGTTGCGTCCGCTTGGCGGTGGCGACTACGTCCTCGAGCTGTTCCATGGTCCCACTGCGGCCTTCAAGGACATCGGCGCACGTTTCCTGGCAGGCGCGCTGTCGAGGCTGCAGGCGGGCAAGGGACGCGACCTGACGATCGTCGTTGCCACGTCCGGTGATACCGGTGCCGCCGTGGCGGCGGCCTTCCATCGCCAACCGGGCGTGCGCGTGGTGGTGCTGTATCCGGATGGCCGGGTATCGCCGCGCCAGGCGCACCAGCTCGGCTGCTTCGGCGACAACATCCAGGCGCTGCGCGTGGCGGGTTCGTTCGACGACTGCCAGGCCATGGTCAAGCAGGCGCTGGCCGATCGGGCGTTGCAGGCGGACGTGCCGCTGAGTTCGGCCAACAGCATCAGCCTAGGGCGTCTTCTGCCACAGATGAGCTACTACGCGCATGCGGCACTCGTCCATCATGGGCAGCATCGGCGCCGGCTAAACCTGGTGGTGCCGACCGGCAACCTGGGCAACGCGATGGCTGCGGTGCTGGCACGCACGCTGGGGGTTCCCATCGGCCAGATCGTGCTGGCCACCAATGCCAATGATGTGCTGCCGAAGTACTTCGAGGGCGGCGCGTATCAGCCACAGGCCAGTGTCGCCACGGTTGCCAATGCGATGGATGTGGGCGCGCCGAGCAACTTCGAGCGCCTGCGCTGGCTGTACGACGGCGACGATGCCGAACTGCGCGCAGCCTTCCGTGCTTTCGCGGTGGATGATGTGACCATCCGCGCCACCATCGCCAGTGCGCACGCCAGCGGGGGCGAGCTGTTCTGCCCGCATACCGCGACGGCAGTGAAGGTGCTGAAGGACCTCCGCGCGGGCGGGGCGAAGGGCGACTGGGCGGTGGTGGCAACCGCGCACCCGGCCAAGTTCGAGGCGGTGGTGGAGCCATTGATCGGCGAAGCAGTGCCGGTGCCTCCGGCGCTGGCGGCGCTGCTGCAGCGTCCCGCGCATGCGGAACCGCTGGCTGCCGACTATGCGGCGCTGCGCGAGGTGCTGCTGCGCTGACGCACAGGTGCCGGGCATGGCGCGGTGTCGTCTGAAGCAAGGGGCAGGGTGGGGCGCCCGGTACCACCAGGCGCAGGTCGTGGCGCGACGCTCAACCCTGGACGTCGCCCGCCAGCTGGCGCAGCCCGTCCTCGTCGAGGATCTCCACGACGTTCAGGTGCGGCAGCGCGATCAGCGCCTGCTGACGCAGCTTGGTGAAGGTGCGGCTGACTGTCTCCATGGTCAGGCCGAGGTGGTCGGCGATGTCGCCGCGCCCCATCGGCAGCGAGACGCGCAGGCCGTCGCCGCCCAGTCGCGCCTCGCGCGCGGCCAGGCGCAGCAGGAAGTCAGCCAGCTTTTCCGCGGGCTGCAGCCGCGCCAGGGCGAGGGCCGCATCCTGCGCAGCGTCCAGCTCCTGGCAGGCGCGTTGCAGCAGCTTGCGCTCCAGGTGCGGATAACGCCCGCGCAGCGCCTTCATCTGCGGCAGCGCGACGCGGCAGACCCGGCTGTCAGCGATCGCCTCGATGTCGTAGCGGTGATGGTCGCTGCCGCTCAGGCCCAGGTAGTCGCCCGGCAGCACGAAGCCATTGATCTGGCGGCGGCCGTCGGCCAACGTCCGCACCAGGCGCAGTGCGCCGGCGGTCAATGTATAGACATGCTGGCGCTCTTCGCCGGTGCGGGCGAGGGTGCTGCCCATCGTCACCGCCTGCGAGACGGTCACCTGTTCAAGTGCCTGCACTTCGTCAGGAGACAGTGCCGAACACACCGCCAGGTGGCGGACCGAGCAGTGCAGGCAGTCCAACGTGGAGCAGGACTGCCCGGCGATGTCGTTGTTGGCGGACGGGGCGCCGGAAGGCCGGGACATGGTGCGTGGGCGTATCGCGGGCGGGGAGGGCCTTATGATACTTCAAGCGGCTGTTCGACCCTGCGTCAGGCGGCCGCGCGCTCCAGGGCGCTAGAATGTCGCCCCCTCCCACGTCCCGTTCCAGCAGGAGTTGCTCCCGTGATCAAGCCCCGTACCCCGCCCGGCACCCTTGAGCTGCTGCCGCGCGAGCAGATTGCGTTCCAGCGCATGCTGGACGTCATCCGCCGCAACTACGAGCGCTTCGGGTTCCTGCCGGTGGAGACGCCGGTGTTCGAGCTGTCCGATGTGCTGCTGACCAAGTCCGGTGGCGAGACCGAGCGCCAGGTGTACTTCGTGCAGTCCACCGGTGCGCTGGCCAATGCCGCCGAGTCGGGTGACCGCTCGCTTCCGGAAATGGCCCTGCGCTTCGACCTGACCGTGCCGCTGGCGCGCTATGTGGCTGAGCATGAGCACGAACTGACATTCCCGTTCCGGCGCTACCAGATGCAGCGGGTGTACCGTGGTGAGCGTGCCCAGCGCGGCCGTTTCCGCGAGTTCTACCAGTGCGACATCGACGTGATCGGCAAGGACAGCCTGAGCGTGCGGTACGACGCCGAAGTGCTGGCGGTGATCCACGCGGTGTTCTCGGAGCTGCGCATCGGAGACTTCAGCATCCAGTTGAACAACCGCAAGCTGATGCGTGGCTTCTTCGAAAGCCTGGGCGTGGCCGAGGGCGAGCGCCAGCTGGCGGTGCTGCGTGAAGTGGACAAGCTGGACAAGCGGGGCGCCGACTACGTGCGCGAGACGCTGGTGGGCGACGGGTTCGGCATTCCGGCCGGACAGGTCGAGAAGATCCTGGCATTCGTGGCCGTGCGTTCGCAGGGGCATGCCGATGCGCTGGCCCAGCTTTCGGCGCTGGAGGACGCTGCGGGGTCCTCGGAAACGCTGCGTGCCGGCGTGGCAGAGCTGCGCGAAGTGCTGCAGCTGGTGCAGGCGCTGGGTGTGCCGGAGAGTGCCTACTGCCTCAACTTCTCCATCGCCCGTGGCCTGGATTACTACACCGGCACCGTCTATGAGACCACGCTGACCGACCACCCGCAGATCGGTTCGATCTGCTCCGGCGGCCGCTATGAAGACCTGGCCAGCCACTACAGCAAGTCGAAGCTGCCCGGCGTCGGCATTTCGATCGGCCTGTCGCGCCTGTTCTGGCAGCTGCGTGAGGCGGGCCTGATCGACGGAATCGAGGCCAGCAGCGTGCAGGCGCTGGTGGCGCTGATGGACGAGCAGGGCATGGCGCAGTCACTGGATATCGCCCGCCGCCTGCGGGCCGGTGGCATCAACACCGAAGTGCAGATGGAGCCGAAGAAGATCGGCAAGCAGTTCCAGTACGCGGCCAAGGCGGGCATCCGCTTCGTGGCGCTCGCCGGCGAGGACGAACTGGCGCGCGGGGTGGTGGCGGTGAAGGATCTGCTCCGCGAGCAGCAGTTCGAGGTATCCCGCGAGGAGCTGGCCAGCACCCTGCAGGTGGAACTGGAACAGTCGAAGGTGATGGTGTGAACTGACATTGCCGTGCCGCCGCTCTCCCGGTGGGGCGGCGCTGACCTGGATGACGCCCGCCTCTGGCGGGCGTTTTTCGTTTCCGGAACCTGAATGCTCGGGTGGAGGCGATAGGGTGGTTTGACGCACTGCGCAAGAATGCGCTAATGTACTAGCGTGCTATTACATTGATGCAAGAGATCCGCCCCGTGAAAGCCCGCCCCGACATCGCCGCCAAAGACCCCCAGGCCGATCTGGAAGCCCTGGCCCAGGCGTTCGCGGCCCTGCGTGAGCCGGAGCAGGTCATGGCTTTCCTGCGTGACCTGTGTACTCCGGCCGAGCTGGAGGCCATGGCCGACCGCTGGAAAGTGGTGCCGCTGCTGCAGCAGGGGGTGCCATACCGCGAGATCCACGAGCGCACCGGGGTCAGCGTGACCACCACCGGGCGGGTGGCGCGCTCGCTCGAGCATGGCCATCGAGGCTATGCCGCCGCCATCGACCGTCTGGCCTCGCGCTGATCCGCGCCCCGTACCGAACTTCGAGACCTTCCCATGAGTGCAACCCAGGCAGCCCCGGCACGAGACCGGCTGCGTATCGCCATCCAGAAGAGCGGGCGGCTTGCCGAGCCCGCCCGCAACCTGCTCAGTGCCTGCGGCCTGAGTTGGCGCGAAAGCCGCGACAAGCTGTTCTGCTACGGAGAATCGTTGCCGGTGGACCTGCTGCTGGTGCGCGACGACGACATTCCTGGCCTGATTGCCGACGGTGTCTGCGACCTGGGCATCGTCGGTCGCAACGAACTGGACGAGCAGGCCGCCGCGCGTCGCCAGATCGGCCTGCCGGATGCCTATCAGGCCCTGCGGGGGCTGGGTTTCGGCCAGTGCCGGCTGATGCTGGCGGTGCCGGAGGACTGGCAATGGCAGGGGCCGGCGCAGCTGGCCGGCATGCGCATCGCCACCAGCTATCCCGCCATCCTCAAGGCATGGCTGGTTGAGCAGGGCGTGGACGCGCAGGTGGTGGAGCTGTCCGGTTCGGTTGAGATCGCCCCACGGCTGGGCACGGCCGACCTGATCTGCGATCTGGTGTCGAGCGGTGCCACCCTGCGTGCCAACCAGCTTGTGCCGGTGCACAACCTGCTGGACAGCGAGGCGGTGCTGGCCGGTGCGGTGCGCGTGCCCGATGACGCTCGAGCGGGCCTGCGCGCCATGCTGCTGCGCCGTCTCGATGGCGTGGTACAGAAGCAGGACCGCAAGCTGCTGATGTTCCGCGCCAGCGAAGACCGTGTTGATGCCCTGGCCCAGCTGCTGGCCGATGCCGGGCCGCTGGAGCGCCTGCCGGCTGACGGCGGCACGCTGCGGCTGCAGACCATGTGCCCCGGACCACTGAGCTGGCAGCGCATGGAAGAGCTTGAGCGTGCGGGCGCGCAGGGCCTGATGGTGTTGAGCGTGGAGCGGTCGCTGGCATGAATCGTCTGATCTGGTCGCAACTTGATGAGGCTGCGCGCAGCGCGGCACTGACCCGCCCGGTGCAGGCCGTGGCCCAGCAGACGCGCGATGCGGTCGCGACCCTGATCGCGCAGGTGCGCGCGCAGGGCGACGAGGCGCTGCGTGTGATCACCGCACGCTTTGACGGTGTGCAACTGCCGTCTTTTGAAGTGTCTGACGCCGAATTCGCGACTGCCGAAGCGGCGGTGCCAGGCGATCTGCGCCAGGCCATGGTGGAAGCGGCCGGGCGCATCGCGCGCTTCCACAGCGCAGGCATGGGCCAGGGCTATGCGGTGGAGACCGCGCCGGGCGTGGTCTGTGAACGCATGCTGCGGCCGATCGGCCGGGTCGGCCTGTATGTGCCGGCCGGCAGCGCACCGTTGCCGTCCACGGCGTTGATGCTGGGCGTGCCGGCGCAGCTGGCCGGGTGCCCGCAGGTGGTGCTGTGCACACCCCCGCGCGCCGACGGCAGCGCCGATCCGGCGGTGCTGGTGGCTGCCCGGCTGACCGGCGTGCAACGCGTTTTCAAGCTGGGCGGCGCGCAGGCGATCGCTGCGATGGCCTATGGCACCGCCAGCGTTCCGGCCTGCGACAAACTGTTCGGGCCCGGCAACAGCTTCGTCACCGAAGCCAAGCAGCAGGTCGCGCAGAACGGTGCAGCGGCGATCGACATGCCTGCAGGGCCGTCGGAAGTTCTGGTGATTGCCGATGCCGGTGCCAATCCGGCGTTTGTGGCTGCCGATCTGCTGTCGCAGGCCGAACACGGCCCCGATTCGCAGGTGCTGCTGCTGACCGATGATGCCGCGATGCTGGCCGCGGTCGAGGCCGAAGTGGAACGCCAGGTCGCGCTGCTGCCGCGGCAGGATATCGCCCGCCAGGCGCTTTCGGCGTCGCGCCTGATCCTGGTCGACACGCTGGCCGATGCCTTCGCGATCAGCAACCGCTACGCCCCTGAGCACCTGATCCTGGCCCTGCGCGAACCACGCGGCTGGCTTGATCGGGTGCAGGCTGCAGGCTCGGTGTTCCTGGGTGATTACACCCCCGAGGCATTGGGCGACTACTGCAGTGGTACCAACCATGTGCTGCCCACCGCAGGCGCCGCACGTGCGTACAGTGGTGTCAGCGTGGCCAGCTTCCAGAACTTCATCAGCGTGCAGAGTGCCAGCGCCGCCGGGTTGGCGGCGATCGGCGGCTGCGCGCGCACCCTTGCCAGCGCCGAAGGGCTGGACGCGCACGAGCGCGCCGTTGCCCTGCGCATGGAGGTGGCTGCATGAATGCCGGGATCGACGAGGTACTGGCGCTGGTGCGCCCCGACCTGCAGGCCTTTGCAGGTTACAGCTCGGCGCGCAGTGCGGCAGTGCAGGGCGATGTCTGGCTGAACGCCAACGAATCGGCCTGGGCCAACCCCGCGGACGCCGAGGGCCGCAGCCGGCGCTATCCAGAGCCCCAGCCACAGGCGTTGCGCGATGGACTGGCTTCGCTGTATGGCGTGCAGCCGCAACAGGTGCTGGTCGGGCGCGGCAGCGATGAAGCCATCGACCTGCTGGTGCGCGCGCTGTGCGTGCCGGGGCGCGATGGTGTGCTGGTCACGCCGCCGGTGTTCGGCATGTATGCGGTCTGTGCACGGCTGCAGGGCGCGCCTCTGATCGAGGTGCCTCTGGTCGATGCCGCCGACGGCCTGCGCGCTGACCTGGATGCGGTGATCGAATCGGCCAGAGCGCGCAATGCGAAGCTGGTGTTTCTGTGTGCGCCCTCCAACCCGGCCGGCAGCGATATCGCCCTGGCCGACATCGAGCGTGTGGCCGAAGCCTTGCGCGGTCGGGCGCTGGTCGTGGTCGATGAAGCCTATGTCGAGTACGCGCAGCGTCCTTCGGCGACCTCCCTGCTTGCCACGCACGCCAATGTGGCAGTGCTGCGTACGCTTTCAAAGGCCCATGCGCTGGCGGCCGCACGGATCGGAACGTTGATCGCCGCAGCGGAACTGATCGCGGTGCTGCGTCGCTGCCAGGCACCGTATCCGGTGCCGACGCCGTGCGCGGAACTGGCGGTGCAGGCGCTGCAGCCGGGAGCGCTGGCACGCACACGCGAGCGCGTGGCCACCGTGATCACCGAACGCGAGCGCCTGCGTACTGCGCTGCAGGGCCTGCCTGGCGTACGCCAGGTCCATGCGTCCGCAGGCAACTACCTGCTGGTGCGCTTTGCCGATGCCCAGGGCGCGTTCGATGCGTTGCTGGCGGCCGGCGTGGTGGTGCGCGACCAGCGTGCAGCCCCGCAGCTGGACGATGCGCTGCGGATCAGCATCGGCAGCCCCGAAGAGAATGACCGCGTGCTTGCGGCCCTGTCGGCCCGGAGGGCCGTTGCATGACCCCGATCCTGTTCATCGACCGCGACGGTACCCTCATCGAGGAACCTTCCGACTTCCAGATCGACGCCTACGAGAAGCTGCGCTTCGTGCCGCAGGTGATTCCGGCACTGCTGAAGCTGCGTGATGCCGGCTACCAGTTCGTCATCGTCACCAACCAGGATGGGCTCGGCAGCGAGGGCTATCCGCGCGCCAGCTTCGATGGACCGAACGATCTGATGCTGCAGATCTTCGAAAGCCAGGGCATCGTGTTTCGTGATGTGCTGATCGACTGCAGCTGGCCACAGGACAATGCCCCGACCCGCAAGCCCGGCATCGGCCTGATGACGGCCTACCTGCAGGACCGCAGCATCGATTGGGCACGCTCGGCGATGGTCGGCGACCGCATCACCGACCTGCAGTTCGCCGACAACCTCAACATCCGTGGCTTCCAGTTGCGCACGGAGCAGTTCGGCGGTGACTGGGACTGGCCGGGCATCGCCCACGCACTGGCCGATGCGCCGCGCACGGCCGTGGTCCAGCGCAACACGAAGGAAACGAAGATACGCGTCGAGCTGGATCTGGATCGCGCCGGTGACGCCAACATCCGCACCGGGTTGCCGTTCTTCGACCACATGCTGGAACAGATCGGCAAGCACGGTGGTTTTGCGCTGGACATCCGCGCCGAGGGCGACCTGCACATCGACGAGCATCACACCATCGAGGACACAGGGCTGGCGCTGGGCCAGGCGCTGCGCGAAGCCTTGGGTGACAAGCGCGGCATCGGCCGCTACGGGTTCACCCTGCCGATGGACGAGACCCTGGCCAGCGCAGCGCTGGACTTCAGTGGCCGGCCCTATTTCGTCTTCGAGGGCGAGTTCAAGCGTGAGCGCGTTGGCGACATGCCGACCGAACTGGTGCCGCATTTCTTCCGCTCGCTGTGCGATGCAGGTGGATTGAATCTCAATCTGCAGGTGCGTGGCGACAATGACCACCACAAGGTGGAGGCCTGTTTCAAGGCGCTGGCCCGCGCGCTGCGCCCGGCGCTGGCGCGCCAGGGTACGGCGCTGCCCTCGACCAAGGGGGCCCTGTGAGCGAAGTCGCGCTGATCGATGCCGGCGGTGCCAATCTGGGTTCCGTACGCTATGCGTTGGAACGGCTGGGCGCCAGTGTGCGCCTGGTACGCGACGCAGAGGGGCTGGCGGGCGCACGGCGGGTGATCCTGCCCGGCGTCGGTGCGGCAGGGCCGGGCATGCAGCGCCTGCACGCGCAGGGACTGGTGGAGCCGTTGCGACGGATCGAGGTGCCGTTGATGGGCATCTGCCTGGGCATGCAGCTGCTGTTCGAGCGCTCGGAAGAAGCCGGCGTGGAAGCGCTCGGCCTGATTCCCGGGGTGGTGCGCAAGCTGGTACCGGCGTGCGGCATCCGCGTGCCGCACATGGGCTGGAACCGCCTGCTGCCACTGCGGTCCTCGCTGCTGCTGCGCGATGTGCCTGATCGTGCAAGCGCCTACTTCGTGCACAGCTATGCGGCGCCATTGAACAGCCACACGGTGGCCGCCTGCGATCACGGCGGCCTGTTCACTGCCGTGGTGGAGCAGGGGCGCTACTTCGGTGCGCAGTTCCATCCCGAACGCTCCGGCGATACCGGATCGCTGATGTTGCGCAACTTCCTCGAGGGCACCGCTGCATGAGTTTCACGGTCTACCCCGCACTGGATATCCGCGAAGGCCGTGTGGTGCGGCTGCGGCAGGGCGATTACGCGCAGGAAACGCACTACGGCGACGATCCCCTGCCGCGCGCGCAGGCATTCGCCGCGCAGGGCGCGCGTTGGATGCACCTGGTCGATCTGGACGCAGCGCGTGCCGGTGGCTACACGCTGGCCCCGCTGCTGGCGGCGGTTCGCACGCAGACGACGTTGCAGGTGCAGACCGGCGGCGGTGTGCGTGGGCGTGATGATGTGGCGCGCATTCTCGATGCGGGCGCGAGCCGGGTGGTGGTAGGGTCGCTGGCAGTGCGCAGGCCCGATGAAGTGGTCGGCTGGCTGCAGGCGTTCGGTGCCGATCACATCACCATCGCGCTGGATGCACGCCAGGACCCTCAGGGCCAGTGGCAGCTGCCGGTGCATGGCTGGACCGAGAACGCGGGCGTGACCCTGGATGACCTTGCGCTGCGGTATGCACGGGCGGGCATGCGCCACCTGTTGTGTACCGATATCGCCCGCGACGGCATGCTGGCCGGGCCGAACATCGGCCTGTACCAGCACCTGGTGTCGCTGCTGCCGGGCGTGCAGGTGCAGGCCTCCGGTGGCATCCGCGATGTGGCCGACGTGGCCGATGCGCGTGCTGCCGGCTGTGGCGGCGCCATCCTTGGCAAGGCGCTGCTGGAACAGCGCATGGACCTGGCGGAGGCGCTGGCATGCTGAGTCGCCGCATCATTCCCTGCCTGGACGTGCGCGAAGGACGGGTGGTCAAGGGGGTGCGCTTCCGTGACCACGTGGACATGGGGGATATCGCCGAGCTGGCGCAGCGTTACCGCGACCAGGGGGCCGATGAGCTGGTGTTCTACGACATCGGCGCCAGCCCCGAGGCGCGTTCGGTCGATGTGGCCTGGGTCGAGCGCATCGCACGGCTGATCGATATCCCGTTCTGCGTAGCCGGTGGCATCGACAGCGTGGAAACCGCACGGCGGGTGCTGTTTGCCGGTGCCGACAAGATCTCGATCAATTCGCCGGCACTGGGCCGTCCCGCACTGATCGACGAGCTGGCTGCCGAGTTCGGCGTGCAGTGCGTGGTGGTCGGCGTCGACTCGGTGCGCGAGGCCGATGGCGAATGGCGGGTGCGCCGCTTCAGCGGCGACCCGGACAAGACCCGAGCGGTACCCATACGGACGCTGGATTGGATCGTCGAGGCACAGCGCCGCGGCGCAGGCGAGATCGTGCTGAACTGCATGGACAGCGATGGGGTGCGCCGCGGCTACGATGTGGCCCAGCTGCAGCAGGCGCGTGCGTTGTGCCAGGTGCCGCTGATCGCGTCGGGCGGTGCGGGCACGATGGAGCATTTCGCCGAGGCCTTCGACCGCGCCGACGTGGATGGTGCGCTGGCCGCCAGCGTGTTCCACAGCGGCGCCATCGCCATTGCAGACCTGAAGCGCTACCTGCGCGAACAGCAGATCGAGGTACGGGATGTCTATTGAGGTGCGACCGTCGCTGGAGGCCCTGCAGGGGCTGGACTGGAGCAAGGGGGACGGCCTGCTGCCCGCGGTGGTGCAGGACGCCGATACCCTGCAGGTGCTGATGCTGGGTTACGTCAGCGCGGAGTCGCTGGCCGCGACGCTTGCCGTCGGGCACATGACCTTCTACAGCCGCAGCAGGCAGCGCCTGTGGACCAAGGGCGAGCAGTCCGGCAACGTGCTGGCGGTGCAGTCCATCAGCGTGGACTGCGATGCCGATACGCTGCTGGTGCTGGCCCGCCCGGCAGGACCGACCTGCCACACCGGTGCGGAGAGCTGCTTCGACCAGGCGCCGAAGGATTTCCTGGGCGGGCTGGGGCAACTGGTGGCCCTGCGTGAAGCACAGCGTCCACCCGGCAGTTACACCACCCGCCTGTTCGAGGACGGCATCCGCCGTATCGCGCAGAAGGTGGGCGAGGAGGGCGTGGAAACCGCTCTGGCCGCGGTCGCACAGGATGACGCGGCGCTGCTGGGCGAGGCTTCGGACCTGCTGTACCACCTGCTGGTGCTGCTGCGCGCACGCGGCCTGTCGCTTGACGACGCCCGGCGGGTGCTGGAAACGCGCCATCGTTGATGGTTGCATGTGGCCTGCGGTCCGCACGCGCTTTCGGCGCCGGCGCCGGCCCGGTTGCATCCGGGCGGCAGATAGCCATGGCTCCGCTCTACAATAGGTAGTCTTCTTCTTTGCCGGATTGCCCATGAAATCGCCCGCTGCGTGGCTGTGCTGCCTGTTGCTGACCTCGCCGGCCTGGGCTGCGGATGCGGTTGTCAGCGGCAAGGTCTACCTGGAACGCGACGGCAGGCCCGGCCGTGGTGCGACCGACCCGGGCCTGGCCGGGGTGCAGGTGTCCAACGGCGAGCGCATCGTGAAGACCGCAGCCGATGGCAGCTACAGCCTGCCCGTGCGCGAGGGCCAGACGGTGTTCGTGATCAAGCCGGATGCGTACGCGTTCCCGAAGGCGAGCGACGGGCTCCCGTCATTCTGGCGTCATTTCCAGCCCAACGGCTCGCCTGCACTGAAGTACGGTGGCATCGCCGCAACCGGCGACGCCACCCGCAACTGGGACTTCGCGCTGCAGACGGATCGTCATGACAACCGGCGTGGTTTCCAGATGCTGGTGTTCACTGATTCACAGACCGCAAGCCTCAAGGACATCGGCTACTACCAGCAGTCCATCGTGGCGCCGCTGGTCGGCCAGACCCGGGCGCGGCTTGGCACGACGCTCGGCGATATCGTCAATGATGACCTGACGCTGTATCCGGCCATCAACAAGGTCACCACGCAGCTGGGCGTGCCGTGGTTCCATGTGCCGGGCAACCACGATCTCGATTTCGATGCCGCCGTCGACGAGCATTCGCTGGACAGCTGGCGCAACGTCTACGGCCCGGACACGTACGCCGTGGAGGAGGGCGGTGCCAGCTTCGTGTTCCTCGATGATGTGGTGTACGACCCGAAGGCGAGGCCGAGCTACGTCGGTGGCCTGCGCGAGGATCAGTTCGCGTTCCTTGCCGCCTACCTCAAGGGTCTGCATCGCGACCGCCTGCTGGTGCTGGGCATGCACATTCCGCTGTTCGATGCAGCGCCGGGTCGTGAGAGCTTCCGGCACGCCGACCGGCAGCGCCTGTTCGACCTGCTGAAGGACTTCCGCAACGTGCTGGTCCTGAGCGGCCACAGCCACACCCAGCAGCATGTCTACCATGGCAAGGCCGAGGGCTGGCACGGCGAAAAGCCCCTGCACGAGTACAACGTCGGTGCCAACTGCGGTGCGTTCTGGTCCGGCGTGAAGGATGCTGCCGGCGTGCCGGACAGCACCATGAGCGACGGCACGCCAAAGGGCTACGCGTTGCTGGATGTGGCTGGCAACGGCAGCTATCGCCTGCAGTATCGCGTGGCCGGCGCGCCAGCCAGCGAACAGATCGGCCTGCATGCGCCGAAGGTGCTGCGCCAGGGCGCGTATCCGGCATGGGGCGTGTACGCCAACGTGTACATGGGTGAGGACGCGAGCGTGGTCGAGTACCGCGTGGACGGTGGGGCATGGCAGCCGATGAAGCAGGTCCGCCAGCCCGACCCGCGGCTGCTGGTGGAGAATGCGGCGGACGACCTGTCCAGCGTGCTGCGCGGTTACGATCGCTCGCCGGAGGCCACCGCTTCGCCGCATCTGTGGCGCGGCGCGCTGCCCACCCACCTGGCCGTGGGCGACCACAGGATCGAGGTGCGTTCGACCCAGCCGGATGGTGCGGTATTCACTGCCACCACCCGTTATAGTCTGCAGACCGCAGAGCCCTGATCCGCAGGTGCCGCTGCGCGCTGCGTCCGGGCTGCCGCCACCCGGGCGCTGCGGACAAGGCCATGGCAGGGCCGGCATGCCGGCGCCGCGCCGCGCTAGGCAAAGCGACCCTGATGCCTGAGAATCGGTGCGATTCAATCGATTCAAGCAGGCCAGAGTGACCATCGCAGCAGTGCCCCCGGTTTCCACCGACTCCTCCCGCGGCGGTCTTCCGCGAAGCCTGATCGTCGCCGATGTCGGCGGTACCTTTGCCCGCCTGGCGCTGGCTGAAACGCTGCCCGGGCAGGCGCCACGGCTGGGCAGTCATCGCACCTACGCGTGTGCCGATCATTCCAGCCTGGCGGCGATTCTGGCCGACTTCACCCGGAGCCTCGCACTGCCGGTGCGGTCGGCGGTGGTCGCCATCGCCGGCCTGCTCGATGGCGATGTGCTGATCAATGCCAATCTGCCGTGGACGGTGTCGTTGTCCGCCACCCGCGCACAGTCCGGTCTGGACGATCTGCAGCTCATCAATGATTTCGAGGCGGTGGCACTGGCCATTCCCTACCTGCAGGCCGACACCCTGGTTCCATTGAACGGCGATGCCGACCCGGCGATGGCGTTCCCGGCGCTGGTGCTGGGGGCCGGTACCGGCCTGGGCGCGGCGCTGCGCTTCGCCGATGGCGGGCGTCCGGTGCTGCCCAGCGAGATCGGCCACGCTGCCCTGGGGGCCGGCAACGCGCTGGAGCTGGAGGTGCTGGGCAGGCTGCTGCAGCGGTGGCCACATGTGGACAACGAGCGTGTGCTGTCCGGCAGCGGTCTGATGAATCTGTATCCGTGCCTGTGCGAGCTGCGTGGCGTCACTCCGGTGTGGTCCAGCACCGAAGCGCTGATCGGCGCCGCACGCAGCGGCGAAGACGCACTTGCAGTGGAGACGCTGCAGGTGTTCTGCGCCTGGCTGGGCAGCCTGGCCGGCGATGCCGCCATCGCCGTGGGGGCCCGCTCGGTGTACCTGGCGGGCGGCATTTCCACCCACGTGCAGGATTTCCTCGCCGATGGCCGCTTCCGCGAGCGCTTCCTCAACAAGGGCGTGCTGGCCGACGTGCTGCGGCAGGTGCCGGTATGGCGGGTCGAACACGGCCAACTGGGCGTGCTGGGCGCCGCCGTCTGGCATGCGGCGCGGTACCCCGTACACGATTGATCGGTGCTGCCGGCATCGGGCCGGCGACACGTTGCAGACTGGGAGGCAACATGGTGGATCGCAGGCAGTTCCTGCAGGCCGGAGCGCTGGTGGCAGGCATGGCCGCCCTGCCGGGCGTACAGGCACGTGTGCAGGGCGGAGCGAAGGTGGTCTCGACCTGGGATTTCGGTGTGCCGGCCAACCAGGCGGCATGGAAGGTCCTGGCGCAGGGCGGCAGTGCCCTGGACGCAGTGGAGGCCGGCGCACGCTGGGCCGAGAGCGAGCTGTGCAATCCCACCGTGGGCCATTGCGGCAATCCGGATCGGGACGGCGTGCTGAGCCTGGACGCGAGCATCATGGACGGCGATGGCCGCTGCGGTGCGGTGGCCGCGCTGGTCGACATCCCGCACCCGGTGTCGGTGGCCCGCAAAGTGATGGAAAACAGCCCGCACGTGTTGCTAGTGGGTGAAGGGGCGCAGCAGTTCGCCGTGCAGCAGGGCTTCGAGCGCAGGCGTCTGCTGACGCCGCAGGCCGAAGCGGCCTGGCGCGAGTGGTTGAAGACCGAGAAGTACCAGCCCCAG
Source organism: Stenotrophomonas sp. 112478_Sma (assembly GCF_056479905.1). Lineage (NCBI taxonomy): Bacteria > Pseudomonadati > Pseudomonadota > Gammaproteobacteria > Lysobacterales > Lysobacteraceae > Stenotrophomonas > Stenotrophomonas sp. 112478_Sma. The sequence goes on from NZ_CM151072.1 coordinate 1,825,375, forward strand.
ATCAACGCCGAGCGACGTGGCCTTCCCGGCAACAGCGACAACCACGACACCATCGGCATGCTGGCGCTGGATGCCCGGGGCCATCTCGCCGGTGCCTGCACCACCAGCGGCATGGCCTGGAAACTGCACGGCCGGGTCGGCGACAGTCCGATCATCGGCGCGGGCCTGTACGTCGACAACGAGGTCGGTGCCGCCACCGCATCGGGCGTGGGCGAAGAGATGATCCGCAATGCGGCCTCGTTCCTGGTGGTCGAGCTGATGCGCCAGGGTCGAACGCCCGCCCAGGCCTGCCGTGAGGCGATCGACCGCGTGGTACGCAAGCGTCCCGAGGCAAGCAGGACCCTGCAGGTGTGCTTCCTGGCCATGAACAAGCAGGGCGAGGTGGGCGCCTATGCGCTGCATCGCGGTTTCGTCTATGCCGTCTGCGATGCGCAGCGCCAGGACGACCTGCGCGATTCACCGTCGATCTACACGAGCACACAGGCGTGAGCACGCGGCTCACCCTGGAGATCGCCAGCAACTCGCTGGCTTCGGCGTTGGCCGCGCAGGCCGGTGGTGCCGACCGCATCGAACTGTTCGACAACCTTGCCGAGGGCGGCACCACACCGTCGTTCGCCAGCATCGCCATGGCCCGCGAACGCCTGTCGATTCCGCTGTTCGTGCTGGTGCGGCCGCGGCCGGGCGATTTCCACTACGACGCCTTGGAGGCCGAGCTGATGCTGCGCGATATCGCACAGTGCCGTGCGCTGGGCTGCGATGGCGTGGTGATCGGTGCGTTGGACCGGCAGGGCGATATCGATCTGCCCCTGTGCCGCGCGCTCATCCAGGCGGCGGGTCCGCTGCAGGTGACGTTCCACCGTGCCTTCGACGCCGCGCGCGACCTTCCGGCGGCGTTGGAGCAGGTGATCGCTCTGGGGTGCAGCCGTGTATTGACGTCCGGGGGACAGGCCAGCGCGGCTGCCGGTGTCGACGTGCTGGAAGGCCTGGTCGCCCGGGCGGCGGGGCGCATCAGCGTGATGGCGGGTGCTGGCCTGGACCCGGCCAACATCGCTGCGGTGGCGCGGCACAGCGGCTGCGTTGAGCTGCACGCGTCGGCCAAGCGCCGCCGGCACTCGGCCATGCAGTTCCACAACCCGGCACTGCGCGGGCTGGACCCGCACTGGGATCAGACCGATGCCGCAATCGTGGCGGGGCTGCGGCGGGCGCTGGACGGCGATCTGTCCTGATACCGGGCGAAGTCGGTTCCGCGCGGGTCTGCCGCTCGCGTGTCATCAGTTCATCTCCGGCCTGCGGCGGCCAACCTGCGCAAGCCACTGATTCATCTACTTTTCAAGCGGGGACGGCAGCGGATCCGCAGCGGCGTGTTGCGCCGCGGAATGCTCTCTCCGGTTCAGCCGTGCTTTAGTTTGGATCGATCCACAGGGGGGCGCCGGAACCGGCTTGAACCGACCCGGCACCTGGATCTTCCGTAGTGCCGCGCCACCACCCATCCGTGCGACCACACCCTCCGAGAGCGACCACATGGCTCAGTTCGTCCGCAATCGTCGTCACCTGCTGTCCCAGGCCCTGGTCCTGGCCCTGCTTCCGCTGGCTGCCAATGCACAGGAAGTCTCAGGTTCGTCCACCAAGGATCTCGACGCGGTCACCGTCACTGGCTCGCGCATCAAGCGCGCCAGCGTCGAAGGCCCAGCTCCCGTCAACGTGATCACCGCGCAGCAGATCCAGAAGGAAGGCTTTGTCAGCGTGTACGATGCGCTGAAGACATTGACCGAAGCCACCGGCACCGTGGAGGCGGCGTCGCAGTGGGGCTCGCACACGCCCAACGCCAGCGGCCTGAATCTGCGCGGGATGGGCCCCAACCGCTCACTGCTGCTGGTCAATGGCCGTCGCGTGGCCGACTACCCGTTGCCCTATGGCGGGGAGACCAATTTCTCCAACTACGGCAACATTCCCGCCGCTGCGGTGGAGCGCATCGAGGTCCTGACCGGCGGCGCCTCTGCGATCTACGGCTCGGATGCCATTGCAGGCGTGGTCAACGTCATCCTGAAGACCCACTACGACGGCGACGAAGTGCGCGTGCGCGGCGGCACCTCCACTGAAGGTGGTCGCGATACCTGGGATCTGTCGTGGGCGGGTGGCAGGACCGGAGACAACTGGAGCGTGACCTACGCGCTGCAGTACACCAAGCGCGATCCGCTGTTCGGCCGTAACCGGCCGCAGATGGATGATGCCGATGATGCGCCGCGCCCCTCCTGGAACATGGAACAGCGCAAGGTCGGTTTCCGTCCTACCGCCGGCCTGGCCCTGATCGACCCGGGTACCGGCCAGCGACTGGCGCCGCCGACCGGCACCTGCGAGAAGTTCGACGGCGAGTACTACACCGCCGATCGACTGGTCTACAACTACAACACCGATACGATCACCAATACCGGGCAGTTGTGTGGCATGACGGCCGACTATGCCAACTGGCTGCTGACCGGTGGTGCCGAGAATGTGTCCGGCAATCTGTATGCCACGTTCGATTTCGACAGCGACCTGCAGGGCTGGACCAACCTGGCGGTGTACCGGTCGGAGGCGATCTGGGGGACCAATCCGCCCAGCGTGACGCTCATCGATGATGACAACGGCTACTACTGGGATGCCAACCGCAACCGCGCGATCCTGGGCGTGCGCCAGTTCACGCCCAACGAAGTGGGCGGCCTGGACACCCTTCGCAACACCAACCGGGAGCTGTCCTGGGACTGGAGTGCAGGCCTGCGCGGGCGCCTGGCGGACCGCTTCGACTGGAGTGCCACCATCGGCCGTTCCTACTACCGCGTGGAAGAGCGGCAGAATGTAGTGGACGAGCAGAAGTCCTATGACTTCTTCCTCGGCCCGCGCCTGGGTACGACGGCGGATGGTGAAGCGATCTACGCACTGGACGAAGCACGCTGGTGGAACCCGCTCACGCCGGACCAGTACTGGCAGATGGGTACGGTGGCGAAGAACCGTGCGTCTTCCTGGGTCAACCAGGCGTCGGCGGACATCACCGGTGAGTTGTTCCAGGGCTGGGCGGGGCCTGTTTCGTTCGCGGCGGTGGCCGAGGTGGCGCAACAGGGATATCACCTCGCTCCCGACCCTCGCGCCGGCATCGATTTCGACCTGCAGAACGTTGATCGCGGTGGCGGCGAGCGCACGCGCTACTCGGCGGGCGTGGAGTTCAAGATTCCACTGCTGGACAGCGTGATCGCCACCGCGGCGGCACGCTATGACCGTTACGGCAGTTACAAGGCCGACGCCAATGTAGAGGCGCTGGAGATCGGCAGCCAGAAGGAGACCACCTGGAATGTCGGTCTGGAATGGCGGCCGGTGGAGTCGCTGCTGGTACGCGGTTCCTACGCCACCAGCTTCCACGCGCCTGACATGCACTACCTGCTGGGGCAGCCCAGCAGTTCCGAGGTGCAGACCTATGACCGCCTGCGTTGCATCGAAAGCGGTGCCTATCTGGTCAACAACTGTGGAGTGGGCAATACCGATGTCTGGTACACGTTCGACGTGAATCGTCGCGGTACTCCGCTGCTGCGCTCGGAAACGGGGGATTCATGGACGGTCGGATTCGTCTGGGATGTGATGTCCAATCTTTCGATCAGTGCCGACTACTGGGCCATCAAGCTGGAGGACATGATCGTCGATGTCGGCGCCGACGAGGTGCTGGCCAGCGAAGCGGGCTGCCGCACGGGACTGAACATCGACGGCACGCCGTGGGCCAATCCGGCCGGTGCGGACTACTGCGCCGGCATCCTCGCGCGCGTGAACCGCGACAGCAATGGCCGCCTGGTGTCGATCGAGCGGGGGCCGTTCAACCTGGCCAGCCGGGAGGTCCGCGGTATCGACCTGACCGCGCGTTACCGGTGGGACAGCGCGGCATGGGGAAGCTTCCAGTTCGGCGTGAACTACACCAACCAGCTGTCGACCAAGGAGCAGCGCTATGCCGCGGATCCGAATCCGCAGCGCCGTGACCGCGACCTGCGCAGCAAGCTGCGAGCGAGCCTGGCCTGGCAGCGTGGTCACTGGAACGCGAATGTGTACGCCGACCGCATCGGCTCGGTGCCGGGCGTGCGTTACCACTGGGGCACCGACCGCCTGGACAATCCCGGCGGCTGCCTGCCGTTCGCCGATGGCTACGTACCCAGCGACAGTCCTTCGCTGGACTGCCTGGAACCTGCCACGCGTCCCGACGGTTCGCCGAATCCGAATCCGAACGCCGGCCAGCGCACGGCGCGCTACTACGGCCGGGTTGGACCGTTCATCACCTGGAACGTCAATGTGGGCTATCAGGTGACTGAACGCGCCAAGGTCAATGTGTACGTCAACAACGTCTTCAACTCGGCCAGCTGGAACCACAAGGATCCCTACAAGCTGGACTACGATTTCGCGCCGACCCGGTTGCTCGGTGCGGTCGGCCGCGAGTTCGCGCTGGAATACGTGTTCACGTTCTGAGCCCGCGCCATGGATCCACCCTCGACCGGTGGATCCATGCCCCGCGGATGAACTGACCGCTGGGCCGCCGGACAGGACAGGCTGGATTTGACCTTCCCACGATGGCAAGGTTTAGCCTGTTCCGGTCCAGAAGGAACCCGGGAATCCAGTCATGAGCCTGTCGCACGCCAACACCGCCGCTTCCGTGCCTGATCCGATCAGCCTGCCCATCGAAGGCATGACCTGCGCGAGCTGCGTAGGCCGGGTCGAGGCCGCGCTGGCCAAGGTGGAGGGGGTCGGCAGCGTCTCGGTGAACCTGGCCACGGAACGTGCCGATATCCGTCCGTCGGGGCCGGTGGACCGCGCCGCCTTGATCCAGGCGGTGCACAAGGCCGGCTATGAGGTTGCGGCCACGACCGTGGAGCTGGCCGTGGAGGGCATGACCTGCGCGTCCTGCGTGGGCCGGGTCGAACGCGCACTGCTGGCCGTGCCGGGCGTGAGCGCGGCGAGCGTCAACCTGGCCACCGAGCGTGCCACCGTTCGCGGCGCAGCAGACGTGGAGGCGCTGCTGGCGGCGATCGACAGGGCGGGCTACGGCGCTCGTCTTCTCGATGGCAGCGCGCAGGCCGATGACGGCGGGGAGAAGAAGGACGCCGAGCGTGCTGAACTCAAACACGCGCTGATACTGGCCAGCGTGCTGGCCCTGCCGGTGTTCATACTGGAGATGGGATCGCATCTGATCCCGGGCATGCACCACTGGGTGATGTCGACCATCGGGTTGCAGGCCAGCTGGTATGTGCAGTTCGTGCTGACCACGCTGGTTCTCGTGATTCCCGGCCGGCGCTTCTACCAGAAGGGCATTCCGGCACTGCTGCGTTTGGCACCGGACATGAACTCGCTGGTCGCGGTGGGCACCGCGGCGGCGTTCGGCTACTCGGTGATCGCGACCTTCGCACCGCGGCTGCTGCCGCCCGGCACGGTGAACGTCTATTACGAAGCTGCGGCGGTGATCGTCGCGCTGATCCTGCTGGGCCGCTTTCTCGAGGCGCGTGCCAAGGGCCGTACGTCGGAAGCCATCAAGCGGCTGGTCAAGCTCCAGGCCAAGGTCGCCCACGTAGTACGCGATGGTCGGGTGGTCGACGTCCCGGTGGGCGAGGTGGTCAGTGACGACCTCGTGGAAATACGTCCCGGCGAACGCGTCCCGGTGGATGGCGAGGTGGTCGAGGGGCGCAGCTTCGTCGATGAGTCGATGATCAGCGGTGAGCCGGTTCCGGTTGAAAAGGCATCGGGCGCGGCCGTGGTCGGTGGTACGGTCAACCAGCAGGGAGCACTGACCGTGCGTGCCACGGCGGTAGGTGCGCAGACCGTGCTTGCGCAGATCATCCGCCTGGTTGAACAGGCACAGGGGTCGAAACTGCCGATCCAGGCCGTGGTCGACAGGGTCACGCTGTGGTTCGTGCCTGCGGTGATGCTGGCCGCGTTGGCCACCTTCGTGGCGTGGCTGCTGCTCGGGCCGTCCCCGGCGCTTACCTTCGCCCTGGTCAATGCCGTGGCCGTGCTGATCATTGCGTGCCCCTGTGCGATGGGGCTGGCAACGCCGACCTCGATCATGGTCGGCACCGGGCGGGGCGCGGAGATGGGCGTGCTGTTCCGCAAGGGCGAGGCACTGCAGTTGCTGAAGGATGCGCGGGTGGTGGCGGTGGACAAGACCGGAACCCTGACCGAGGGCCGCCCGCGATTGACCGATCTGGAGCTGAGCAACGGTTTTGCGCGAGCGGCGGTGCTGGGCGCGGTCGCGGCCGTTGAATCGCGCTCGGAGCATCCGATCGCACGCGCGATCGTGATGGCCGCCGAGGAGGAGGGCATCTCCGTGCCGGCCCTGCAGGAGTTCGAATCGGTCACCGGCATGGGGGTGCGTGCGATCGTGCAGGGAAGCCGCATTGAAGTCGGGGCCGACCGGTTCATGCGAACGCAGGGCGTTGATATCGATGGCGTTGCCGCGCTGGTGCAGCGTCTGGGAGGTGAAGGAAAGTCGCCGCTGTACGCCGCCTTCGATGGCCGGCTGGCAGCGGTGATCGCAGTGTCCGACCCGATCAGGACGAGCACGCCGGCCGCCATCACCGCACTGCATGCGCTGGGACTGAAGGTGGCGATGATCACCGGCGACAATGCGCGCACCGCACAGGCGATCGCACGCCAGCTGGGCATCGACGAGGTCGTGGCCGAAGTGCTGCCCGAAGGCAAGGTGGAGGCGGTGCGACGCCTCAAGGCTGCGCATGGTCACGTGGCCTTCGTCGGCGACGGCATCAACGATGCGCCGGCGCTGGCGGAGGCGGATGTGGGCCTGGCCATCGGCACCGGTACCGATGTGGCGGTGGAATCGGCCGATGTAGTGCTGATGTCCGGCAGTCTGCTGGGCGTGCCCAATGCCATCGCGCTGTCCAGGGCCACCCTTGGCAACATCCGGCAGAATCTGTTCTGGGCCTTCGCCTACAACACCGCTCTGATTCCGGTGGCCGCCGGCGTGCTGTATCCGGCTTTCGGCATCCTGCTGTCGCCGGTATTCGCCGCCGGTGCGATGGCACTGTCCAGCGTGTTCGTGCTGGGCAATGCACTGCGCCTGCGTCGCTTCCGGGCGCCAATGGCCGACGCCGCCAGCCACTGAAAAGGAGACTGTCTTGAACATCGGTGAGGCCGCGAAGGCATCGAGCGTTTCGGCGAAGATGATCCGCTACTACGAGCAGATCGGGCTGATTCCTGCTGCCGACCGTACGGCATCCGGCTACCGGGCCTATTCGCACGCCGACGTGCATCGACTGCGGTTCATACGCCGCGCGCGGGACCTGGGATTCTCGGTCGCCGAGATCACGGATCTGCTGGGTCTGTGGAACGATACCTCGCGCCACAGCGCCGACGTCAAGCGCCTGGCCGAGCAGCACATCGATGATCTCGAGCAGCGCATCGACCACATGCGGCAGATGGCCGATACGCTGAAGTCGCTGATCAGCTGCTGTGCGGGCGACGAGCGGCCGGAGTGTCCGATCCTGCAGCGGCTGGAGGAGGGCGAGGAAGGCGCGGAGCCAGTCGCGGCGCGGCGGCAGGCGCGCCGGAGCTGAGCCGCGGGGCGCAGGGGTCTTCGCACCTGCGCGGCGGGAGTGCTGTGGCTCCTTCAGAAGGACGTGGGCATCGCCCGGAGCCGGGCGATCAGGCGGTGCGCGGCGGGAAGCCTGCGTCCTTCACAGCGGCGAAGATCTCCGCTTCGCTGGCCGTGGTCTGCACCTGCACGCGGCCTGTCGGCGGATCGGCGACCACGCGGGCCTGCGGATCAACGCTCTGGATCGCGCGGGTCACGCTGCGCGCGCATCCGCCGCAGGTCATGCCGTCAACATGGAAGTCCATCTGTAGCTCCTTCGGTTCCGGGGAATGCAGCCAGTGTGCACCTTCCAACGATGGCAGGGTCAAGTGATGCCTCCGCGGTGCCCATGAAAAACGGCAGCCACCTGTACCAGCGTGGCTGCCGTGGAGGAATGTCCCCGCGCCGGGCGGGGCGACTGCCTTAGAACTTCCAGGTCGCGCCGAAGTACAGCTGGCGGCCCGCGTAGGTATTGGAGATCAGGCGGGCCTTGGTGTCATTGCCCAGATGCACGCGCTGCTCGGACTTGGTGGCGTTGATCACCGACGCGGTCAGGGTCCACTCCGGGGTGAGGTTGTAGGCCACGTTGAGATCAAGCTGGTCGTACGGCTCGGTGTAGACCGTCATGCCGTTGTTCAGTCCGCCGACCACCTGGCCGCGACGGTTGTACGAGGCGCGGGCAAGGAACGTGTCGTTCTCGTAGAACACCGTCACGTTGGCCTGGTTCTTGGCGCTGCCGACCAGCGGCGACGAGCCGATGTTCTGCCCATCCAGCACGATCGAGGCCAGGTTGGTGTCGTTGTAGGTGTAGTTCGCCTGCACGCCGACGCCGAAATCGAAGGTGTACTGGCCGTACAGCTCCACGCCCTGCGACACACCGTCCTGGCCGTTGGCACGGGTCTCGTAGTCCTGCACGGTCACGGTTTCGCCACCGACCTGCATCTGCATGTCGCGCACGACAGGCACGGTGAAGTTGTCCACGTTCTTGCGGAACAGGCCCACGCCGGCCACCGCGCCAGGCTGGAAGTACCACTCCAGGCCGAGGTCGAACTGGGTGGCCTCGAAGGGTTCAAGCTGCTTGTTGCTGCCGTCGCCGGTCCAGCCCGGGGTCGGTGCACCGCCGGCCACGCGGCGGTCATTGACGTACTCCTCGCTGTAGTAGCGCAGGCTGCCCGGAGCGCCGATCTCGGTGTAGCCGGGGCGTGCGATGACCTTCGAGGCGGCACCGCGCAGCAGCAGGGTATCGGTGATGTCCCAGGCGATGTTGAAGCTCGGCAGGACGTCGGTGTAGGTGCGGTCCACGCCCAGCAGCTCGAAACTCTTGCTCTGTGCCAGGTTGTACGGCAGGCGCACGAAACCGCTCTCGCAGCTGTAGTTCGGGTAGGCCGCCGCGGCCGGGTCGGAGCACGCCATCGGTGCGCCTGCGGCGTTGTCGAGGAAGTAGTCGTCGAAACGCTCGATCGAATCGGTGGACTGCGCCAGCTGCTTGGTGCGCACCACGCGCACGCCCACGTTGCCGCGCACCCGCTCGGTGCGGAAGTTGGCCTGGAAGTAGCCCGAGTAGATCTTCTCGTTGACGTTGTAGATGAAGTCGTCCTCGACACGGTTGTGCGAACCGCCGTAGGTCTTGTTCAGGTAATCGATGTAGGCCGGATAGTTGATGCCCGGGAACACGTTGGTATTGAAGCCGCCGGGGATGTTGCTGATCGGGTTGGACAGGAAGAAGCCGGGCTGGGCGATATTGGCCGTAGGGTCGCAGCCGCTCTGGTAGCGGTTGTTGTCGTAGTCCGACGGGTCTCGGCCCTGGCACACCCAGTAGGTATTGCCGGTGTTGCGGTGCACCGTGCCGTCACGATACTTGGCACCGAACTGGATCGAGTCCAGCCAGCCGGATTCGAACAGCTTGGTGACATCGGCCTGGAAATAGTTCTGCTTGATCTCGGTCTGCTTCCAGGACGAGTCGGTCGAACCGGTGTCGATCTCGGCGATGCCGGCCATGAGCTGCTGCTGCAGGTCGGGAGCGAAGGTGCCCGACGGCGTGCCGGTCAGGTCCCAGGAGGTGCTGCTGGACGATTCCCACACGCCATTGGTCTGCCGACGCGGTTTGGCCGACATGCGGAAGTTCATCGAGGGACCGCCTTCGGACCAGGTACGGCCGCCGGTGAACGACGCTTTCCACAGCGGGCTGATGTCCCAGTCGATGCTGAGGTCGGCGGTCTGCGAGAGCGCCTTTTCGCGGCTGTAGCCGCCGGTGAGCTGCGGGGTCGGAATGGTGCAGTCATCGGGGCCCCAGCCCCCCGGCTCGAGCCCGGCCGCTTCGGCCTCGGCTTCATTGCAGTAATAGGTCTTGCCGGCCAGCTTCTCGAACTGCGCGCCGGTGACGACGGTGCCGCTGGGATCGAAGTCCAGCCCGTTGAGCATGCGGCCGCCGGCCCAGTTGCCGTCACCATTGAAGCGGGCCATGCTCCACTCCGGCACCTTCAGCATGTGCTGGGCGTAGTTGCCCTCCAGCTCGAAGCGGAAGTAGTTGGCCGTCATGGTCACGTTGTCGACCGGCTTGAACTGGAAGGTCAGCTGCCCGCCCTTGCGCTCGCGCGTTTCCTCCTTCACCGCGAAATTGACCGAGGTCGGCATGAAGAAGTCGGTGTAGTTGCGACCGTTCTGGTTGTTGAAGCCGGAGTTGCCCCACCAGTACTCGATGCCGTCCTGCAGCATGGGGTTGCCATGCACGTCGCGCGCATCGGTATCGGTGCCGTACCACTGATAGTTCTCGGTGGTGACTTCCATGGTGCGGCTGGTGCGCTTCTGCTGGGTCACGCCGACCAGCACGCCGAAACGCTCGTCCTTGCTGTGCCACGAGTACAGTGCGGAGGCCTGCGGATCGATGTCGTGACTGGTATCCGACGAGGTGCCTTCAAGGGTGACGAAGCCCGAGTTGGACTCCATGTCCAGAGGGCGCCGGGTGTGCAGGATGACCGTGCCGCCGATGCCGCCTTCATCGATGCGCGCTTCCGGCGATTTGAACAGCTCGGCGCTGGACAGCATGTTGGACGGCAGAAGGGTGTAGTTGAAAGAGCGGGTCGCCTCGTCGTTGGTCTCGGAGGTGGCGACGTAGTTGCCGTTCAACTGGGTCAGCGTAAGGTCTGCAGCGAGGCCGCGCACGCTGACCGTCTTGCCTTCGCCGCCGTCGCGGGTGATGACCACGCCCGGTACGCGCTGCAGCGCGTCGGCCACGTTCTTGTCGGGGAACTTGCCGACGTCTTCGGCCGTGATTACTTCGACCACGGCGTTGGCGTCGCGCTTCTGCTCAAGGCTCTTTTCGATGGCGTAGCGGTAGCCGGTGACCTGGACGCTGTCCAGCGTGGTGGCGTCGGGCGTGCCGGTGGTGGCCTGCTGCGCGGCGGCGCCCGCCGGCAGGACGGCGGCGGCCAATGCCAGCGCGATGGCCAGCGACAGCGCGTCCTGGCCATGCATGCGTATTGAGTGACTCATTCCCATCTCTCCCTCTCTCCTGGATTGATCCGGTGACGTGTGACGTGGTGCGGATGACTTGAATCGATCTAATCTGTGGTGATGCCGGTGCGGTCGCTACGCAGTTGCAACTGCATCCTTTGTCTGTGCCGGCCCGTCCTGTCGCTGCTTCCCCAAACTCCCGGCCACCGCAACGTCGTCTTGGATCGATCTAAGCGATGGGCGGGCGTTTTTTAGCATGGGTTGCCCGTCGGCGCATGCTGCTGCGCAATATGGTATTGCCGTGGCGGGGGCATGACGTTTTTCTGAATCGGCTGGAAACGTTTTCTCGCGCGATTCCCCGGCAGGCCGGCCAAGAGGCCGCGCGGCGGGACGTATGCTGCGGCGCAGAATGCATTGGCGCGAATCGCCATGCTCTACTTGAATCGATCTAAATTCACGGTTGCGCGGGTCTCGCGCCATTCCACGGGGAGCAGGCTGCCTGCAGGCAGCGCTCAGCGGAAGGCGTTGCAGGCTCCAGCCGTCTGCCACCGCACCATCGACCACAGGAACCCGACATGCGCCCAGTGCCGTCCGCTCCCGCTGTCCCCTCGACGCCGCGCCCGTTGACGCGATTGGCCTGGCTGCTCGCACTGGCGATGTCGCCGGTGCTGCTGCAGGCCGCCCCGGCCGCACTCGAGCGCGAGGTGAACACCTTCATCGGCAGCAAGGACGATGGCAACACGTTCCCGGGCGCCTCGGCACCCTTCGGCCTGATCCAGGTCAGCCCCATCGGCAGCCACTATTCGGGGTGGCGCTACGACGACGAGAAGATCCGTGGCTTCGGCCACTCCTTCCTGTCCGGTGCCGGGTGCTGGGAGCAGGGCGGCCAGGTCTCGGTCCTGCCCGTGACCGGCAGCATCGGTCCCGGTGGCGATTTCGACACCGCCGACGCCAAGAGCTTCAACCACAAGACCTATGCCGCGTCGTACACGCATGACGGCGAAATCGGCCAGGCCGGCTACTACAAGGTGCGCCTGACCAGCTACGGTGGCGTCGATGCCGAGGCGACCGCGCGCACCCGTGCCGCCGCCGAGCGCTACACCTTCAGCCAGCGAAGCGGCGATGGCCACGTGCTGGTGAATGTCGGCCAGGCGAATGAACGCCATTCGGTGATCGGCAGCGTGATCGACGTGGTCGGCGACCGCGTGGTCGAGGGCAAGCTGGTCACCAAGAGTTTCTGCGGTGGCCACCAGTACACGACGTGGTTCCGCATCGAGTTCGATCGCCCGTTCAAGGCGCATGGGACCTGGGGCGAGGCCGGTGGCCTGCCGGGGGCGCGCCACAGCATGGAAGGCGAGCAGAAGCCGAACGGTGCCTGGTTGAGCTTCGACCTGGCCAAGGGGCAGTCGGTCACGGCGGTGAGCGCGATTTCGCATGTCGATGCCGAAGGCGCGCGCACCAACCTGCGCACCGAGGGCATGCAGGGCGGAGCGCTGATGGGCTTCGACCGCATGCGCGCGCTGTCGCAGCAGGCGTGGCGCGAGGAGCTGGGCCGGGTGCGCGTGCAGGGCGGCAGTGCTGATGACCGCACGGTGTTCTACAGCGCCGCCTACCACGCGCTGCTGCAGCCGCTGACCGGCAGCGATGCCGACGGCCGCTACCGCGGCTACGACGATGGCATCCATCGCGCGGATGGCTGGACCTACTACGAGTACTTCTCGCTGTGGGATACCTACCGTGCGCAGAACCAATGGCTGGCGCTGACCCGCCCCGATGTGGCGCGTGACATCGGCCGCACGCTGCTGGCGATCGACGAGCAGGGGGGCTGGCTGCCACGCTGGGGTTACGCCAACTTTGAGACGAACATCATGACCGGCGATCCGGTGACCCCGTTCATGGTCGACCTGTGGCGTTTCGGTGCGTTCAAGGGCCGTGAATCGCAGGCGTGGGATGCGCTGCGCCGCAATGCGTTCGGCACCCCGCCGTTGAATTCCCGTCATGCGGGCCGGTCGGGCAATCCGACCTATCTGGACAAGGGCTACGTGGTCTACGACCGTGCGTTCCCGTCCAAGGGCATGGACGTCGATCCGCATCACGGCGGCTCGGCCACTCTGGAATATGCACTGGCCGACTGCGCGCTTTCGCAGATGGCCGATGGCCTGGGTCACGCCCGGGATGCGGCGACGCTGCGAGAGCGCGGCCGCAACTGGCGCAAGGTGTGGGACCCGCAGGTCCGCGACGCCGAGACCGGCTTCAGCGGCTTCCCGCGGCCTCGCACCGAGGACGGGCAGTGGTACACCCCGGCCGACGGGCACTACAGCCCACGTTCCCACCACGGCTTCCATGAAGGCACCGCGTGGCAGTACCAGTGGCTGGCGCAGCAGGACATGCCGGGGCTGGTCGAGGCGATGGACGGTCGTGAGCAGGCCGGGCGCCGGCTCGATGCCTTCTTCGCGATGGATGCACTGCAGGCCGACCCGCTCAATGCCGCGCGGCGCGAATGGGTGGTCGGACCCTACAGCTACTACAACCAGTTCCGCTACAACCCGAACAACGAACCCGATCTGCACGCGCCGTGGCTCTACACCCTGATCGGCCAGCCGTGGAAGACCGCCGCGGTGGTGCGGGCCGCGCAGCAGCTGTTCACCAATGCGCCCAATGGCGTGACCGGCAACGACGATCTTGGAACGATGTCGGCGTGGTACCTGTTCAGTGCGATCGGCATGTACCCGGCAGTACCGGGCAGTGGCCAGTTCCTGCTGCATACGCCGCGCTTTGCCCTGGTCGAGGTCGACATGGGCAATGGCCGCACCCTGCGCATCAATGCCCCGGGGGCGGACGGCCGCCGCCTGCAGTACGTGCAGGGCGTGCAGGTCGATGGCCAGGCGCATGCCCCGGTCTGGCTGGACTGGGAGCGCCTGCAGCAGGGCCCGCGCCTGCACTTCGCCCTCGACGCGCAGGCGCCGACCCAGGGGTGGGGCACGGCGGTGAAGGATCTGCCGGTGTCCTGGTGCGCGGCACCTGGCAGCCAGCTGCGTTGATCGGGGCTGTGCCGTTCGCGGCGACCCAGCGAACGGCACGGCACGAGACGGCCGCGATCCATTAGGCTTGAGCCCTCAGCGGAGCCCGGGAATACGATGAACGACAACGGCAGCAGCACTTCCAGCAAACGCGCCGGCAAGGCAGTGACGGTGACCGACATCGCGCGCGCCATCGGCGTATCGCGGGCGACCGTGTCGCTGGTGCTGCGCGGCAGCCCGCTGGTCAACGTCGATACCCGGGCCAAGGTCGAGGCCGAGCTGCGGCGCCAGCGCTATGTCTACAACCGCGCAGCAGCCAACCTGCGGCGGCGCACGTCCTCCAGCATCGCACTGGTGATCAACGACCTGTCCAATCCATTCTTCGCCGAATTCGCCTCCGGCGTCGACGAGGCGCTGGGTGGGCGTGGCTACGTGACCCTGCTGGGCAGCACCGGCGAATCGCCGGAACGCCAGCAGGCGGTGCTGTCCACGCTGATGGAACACACCCCGGCGGGGCTGATCCTGTCGCCGGCCGAAGGCAGCGATGCCACGCAGCTGCGCCAGGCACTGGGAGCCAATGCCAACGTCCTGCTGTTCAACCGTGAGCTGGACGGGGCTGATTGGGACTTCCTGACGCTGGACAACCAGCATGGGGCCTATCTGGCCACCCGCCACCTGATCGAGCGCGGCCATCGCCATATCGCCTTCTTCGGCGGCCACGCGGCGTCCAGTTCCTGCCACCAGCGCCGTGCCGGCTTCCAGCAGGCGCTGGTTGAGGCTGGACTGTCGCTGCCACCCGGCTGGATGATCGAATCGGCGCCGAACCGGCTGGAGGCGGCTGCACGCACCGACGAACTGTTCGCCGATGGCCATCGGCCGAGCGCAGCGGTCTGCTACAACGACACCGTCGCGCTGGGGCTGATGCTGGGCCTGAACTCGCGCGGCATCCGGCCGGGCGGCGATTTCGCTGTCACCGGCTTCGACGATATTTCCGAGGCTTCGGTGGCGGTGCCACCGTTGACGACGCTGACCGCCGACCCGCGCGAGCGTGGCCGGCAGGCGGCGGCACTGCTGCTGCAGCGCCTGGACGAACCGGATGCGCCGCCACGGCGCACGGTGGCTCCGGTGCAGCTGCGGATCCGCGAAAGCAGTGCCGCCCGGCCGACCTGATTTCACTGCCGTTACTCCTTCCACGCAACAACGATTCCGCGCAACGAGGCGCGTTCCGCATGCCGATCTCAGCAACGCCCCGTCCGTCGGGTTCCCCGGGCAACGCACCGGCCGTCACCAACGGCAAGGCCCTGGCCGTGGTGACCACCATCTTCTTCATGTGGGGCTTCCTGACCTGCCTCAACGACATCCTGATTCCACACCTGAAGGCGGTGTTCGAGCTGAACTACGCGCGGGCGATGCTGGTGCAGTTCACCTTCTTCGGTACGTACTTCCTGATGTCGCTGCCCGCTGGCCGCCTGGTCGCGGCTCTCGGCTACAAGAAGGGCATCGTGGCCGGCCTGCTGATTGCAGGTGTGGGTGCGCTGGGCTTCTGGCCGGCGGCCGAACTGCGGATCTACGGCGCCTTCCTGGGTGCATTGTTCGTGCTCGCCACCGGCATCACCGTGCTGCAGGTGGCGGCCAATCCCTATGTGGCGCTGCTGGGCCCGGAGCAGACCAGCTCCAGCCGGCTGACCCTGGCGCAGGCGTTGAACTCGCTGGGTACGGCGATCGCGCCGATCTTCGGCGGCATGCTGATTCTTTCCAATACGGTCAAGAGCGCCGATGAAATGGAGGCGATGCCGGCCGCCGAACAGCTGGCCTATCGTGCTGCCGAGGCGCAGGCCGTGCAGGGCCCGTATGTGGGCCTCGCGGTGGCGCTGGTGCTGCTGGCGTTGTTCGTGTTCCTGTTCCGCCTGCCGGCGCTGAGCGATGCGACCGAACAGGCCGACCAGGGGCATCACCACAGCTATCTGGATGCGCTGCGCCAGCGTCATCTGCTGCTGGGCGTGCTTGGCATCTTCTTCTATGTCGGTGCGGAAGTGTCGATCGGCAGCTTCCTGGTGAACTACCTGTCGATGCCCGACATCGGCGGATTCAGCGAGCAGGAGGCCACACACTACGTTTCCGCCTACTGGACGATGGCGATGGTCGGCCGCTTTGCCGGCTCGGCGCTGCTGGCCCGCTTCTCGCCGAGCCGCCTGCTGGCGATCTTCGCACTGGTCAACGTCGGCCTGCTGGCGCTGACCATGGCCAGCGCCGGCAGTGTCGCGCTGTACTCGGTGGTGGCGATCGGCCTGTTCAACTCGATCATGTTCCCCACCATCTTCGCGCTCAGCATCGAGCGCCTGGGGCCGCTGACCAACAAGGGCTCGAGCCTGCTGATCATGGCCATCGTCGGCGGCGCCGTGGTGCCGTACCTGCAGGGCGTGCTGGCCGACCACATCGGGGTGCAGGCCAGCTTCATCCTGCCGCTGCTGTGCTACGTCTACATCATTTTCTACGGACTGGTCGGCGCACGTACGCCGGCCTCCGCAACGCAGGGAGGCTGAGTCCGGAATGGGTGCGATTGTCTGCTTCGGCGAAATTTTGATCGATCTACTGGCGCAGCCGCCGGCCAATGCGGACACGCCGCGCGCGTTCCTGCAATACGCCGGCGGGGCACCGGCCAACGTCGCGGTGGCTGCCGCGCGGCTGGGCGCGAAGACCCAGTTCGTCGGCATGCTGGGCCGCGACATGTTCGGCGACTTCCTGGCCGAAAGCCTGGCCGAGCACGGTGTCGGTACCGACTACATCGTCCGCACCGATGCCGCCAAGACCGCGCTGGCGTTCGTCGCTCTCGATGCAGAGGGGGAGCGCAGCTTCAGCTTCTACCGTCCGCCGGCGGCCGATCTGCTGTTCCGCGACAGTGATTTCCAGGCCGCCTGCTTCGACAGTGCGCAGTGCTTCCACGTCTGCTCCAACAGCCTGACCGAGGCGGCCATCGCGGACGCAACCTTCGCGGGCATGGAGCGCGCGCGCGCTGCCGGGGCTGTGGTCAGTCTCGACCTCAACCTGCGGCCGGCGCTGTGGCCGGCCGATGTCGATCCGTCGCCGCGCCTGTGGCAGGCGCTCGAACGCGCGGACCTGGTCAAGCTGTCGCGCGAAGAACTGGACTACCTGGCGGCGCCCCTGGGCGACGGCGGCGACGACGCGGTGCTGCAGCGGCTGCTGGCGGCGCAGGCTCGCTGGGTGATCGTGACCGATGGTGCGGCAACGCTGCACTGGTACACCCGCCAGGCGCAGGGCACGGTGACCAGCTTCCAGGTCGCGGCTGTCGATACCACCGCAGCCGGTGATGCCTTCGTGGGAGGTGTGCTGGTGGGACTGCTGGAGCGGGGTGGCGCAGGCGCGGGATTCAATGCGTTCTGCCGGGACCCGCAGGCCATCGACGCCACGCTGCGCTTCGGTGCCGCGGTCGGCGCGCTGGCAGTTACCCGCAAGGGCGCGTTCGCCGCGATGCCCTCGCTCGACGAAGTGCAGCAGCTGCTGCAGGCACAGGACATTACCGCATGAGCACCTCGCCCGACTTCCGTTCGCCCGCGTTCCTGCGCGCGCATATCGCCGATACCCTGGCGTTCTATCATCCGCGCTGCATCGATCCGGCCGGTGGTTTCTTCCATTATTTCCGTGACGACGGCAGCGTCTACGATGCCAGCCATCGCCATCTGGTAAGCAGCACCCGTTTCGTCTTCAACTACGCGATGGCCTATCGCGAGTTCGGCAAGGCCGAGTACCGCGAGGCCGTCGAGCATGGCGTGCGCTATCTGCGTGAGGTGCACCGCAATCCGGCCACCGGTGGCTATGCCTGGACCCTGCGCGATGGCCAGGTCGAGGACGACATGAATCACTGCTATGGCGTGGCGTTCGTCCTGCTGGCCTACAGCTGCGCGTTGAAGGCCGGCATCGAGCAGGCCCGCGCGTGGATGGATGAGACCTGGCAGCTGCTGGAGGCGCGCTTCTGGGAGCCGCAGCACGGTCTGTACCGGGACGAGGCGGACGGCCAGTGGAACTTCACCGGTTACCGTGGACAGAACGCCAACATGCACATGTGCGAGGCCATGCTGGCTGCGTTCGAGGCCAGTGGCGAACAGCGCTATGTGGAACGTGCCCTGCAGCTGGCCGACAACATGACCCGTCGACAGGCAGCCAAGGCCGGTGGCCTGGTATGGGAGCACTACGATTCCAACTGGGAGATCGACTGGAACTACAACCTGGACGACCCCAAGCATCTGTTCCGTCCCTGGGGCTTCCAGCCGGGCCACCAGACGGAGTGGGCCAAACTGCTGCTGATCCTGGATCGGCACGTGCAGGCCGACTGGCTGGTGCCGACGGCGCGTCATCTGTTCGACGTGGCCGTGGAGCGCAGCTGGGACGAGGCCCGTGGTGGCCTGTACTACGGTTTCGCGCCGGAGTCACGGCGGCAGCCGGGCATGGACGGCGCGCCGATCGGCGGCGACAGCTTCGTCTGCGACGACGACAAGTACTTCTGGGTACAGGCCGAAACCCTGGCAACCGCTGCGCTGATGGCTGCGCGCACCGGTGATGACCGCTACTGGCAGTGGTACGACCGCATCTGGGCCTATTCCTGGGAGCACTTCGTCGATCACCGCTACGGCGCCTGGTTCCGGATCCTCGATGCAGACAACCGCAAGTACAGCGATGAAAAGAGCCCCGCAGGCAAGGTGGATTACCACACCATGGGTGCCTGCTACGAAGTGCTGAACGTCGTGCGTTGAGCATGACCGGCAGCGCCGGGCCATGCCCGGCGAAGCATGATCGGTAGCGCCGGGCCATGCCCGTCGAAGCATGATCGGTAGCGCCGGGCCATGCCCGGCGGACACAACAGGAGTCCCGCCCGTGCATCGCCCTTTCCGTGCCGTTTGCCCATTCGCCTCTCTGGTCCTGTTGTGGATTGCCACTCTCGTATTCCCGGCAGCGGCCGCTCCGTTACAGGCAAGCTGGGAGTTCCGCATGCTGCCGGGCGACGCGCAGGGCGCGGCGCATCCCGGCCTGCAGCAATGGCGCAGCGCGCAGGTGCCGGGCAGCATCCACACCGACCTGCTGGCGCACGAACTGATCCGTGATCCTTACGTCGGCGCCGCCGAGGCCGAGCTGCAGTGGATCGGCCTGGCGGCATGGGAATACCGTGCACGCTTTGATGTGGACGCCGCGACCCTGGCCAGGCCGAACGCGGAACTGCGCTTTGACGGTCTGGATACGTACGCGGAAGTCACCCTCAACGGCAGGCCGCTGCTGCGCGCCGACAACGCTCACCGCAGCTGGCGCGTGCGCGTGGACGGCCGCCTGAAGGCGACGGGCAACACGCTGCAGATCGTGTTCCGTTCGCCGATCCGCACGCTGCTGCCCGCTGTCCAGGCGATGCCGCACAGGATTGCTGGCAATTATCCTTCGCCCTACGGTGACGAGCCGAAGGATGCGATGGTCGGTAATTTCGCGCGCAAGCCGGCCTACCATTTCGGCTGGGACTGGGGTCCGCGCTATGTCACCGCCGGGGTCTGGCGTGGCATCGACCTGGAGTCCTGGGGGGAGCGCCGCCTCGGCGATGTGGCCGTACGCACCGAGATGCTGGACGCGCAGCAGGCGAAGCTTGCGGTAGTGCTGCAGGTGGAACAGGACGCTGCCGTGGGTACCGCGGCCGTCGATGTGGAGGTGTTCGATCCGGAGATGCGCAGTGTCGCGCGGGTGCAGCGGCACGTTGCAGTGGCCCCGGGAGCGAATACGGTGGAGCTGCCGGTGGCGCTTGCCCAGCCCCGCCGCTGGTGGCCGGTCGGCTACGGGGCACAGGATCGCTACGTGGTGGCGGTCCGCCTGGACAGCGGCGATAGCGAGTCGCTCGCGCGCGAGCAGCGCATCGGCCTGCGCACGGTCGAACTGCGCCGCGACAAGGACGCTGATGGCGGCCAGGGCTTCGCATTCGTGATCAACGGCGTGCCGGTCTTCGCCAAGGGTGCGAACGTGATTCCCTTCGACGCGTTCCCGGCCCATGTGGATTCCGCGCGCGTGCGCCAGGTGCTGACCGCCGCGCGCGACGCCAACATGAACATGCTGCGCAACTGGGGCGGCGGCTACTACGAAAACGATGTGTTCTTCGATATTGCCGATGAACTGGGCCTGCTGGTCTGGCAGGACTTCATGTTCGGCGGCGGCATGCAGCCCGGCTACGACCCGGCATTCCGCGCCAGCGTGGTTGCCGAAGCGCGCGAGAACGTGCGCCGCCTGCGCCATCACCCCAGCATCGTGTTGTGGTGTGGCAACAACGAAGAGGAAACCGCGTGGAAGGACTGGGGCCATGGCCGCGACCTGAAGGCCGCAGATCCGGTCTTCGCCGCAAAGGTCTGGCAGGGCTATGTGGACCTGTTCGGCAATGACCTGCGTGCGGTGGTCCGTGAAGAAGGGCTGGGGGTGCCGTACTGGTCCAGTTCGCCCAGCAACGACCTCGACGAGAAGGCCAACGACTCCACCCGTGGCGACAAGCACTACTGGCAGGTGTGGGGCAATCCGGCGTTGCCGGTGCAGGCCTATCTGCGCGAGACGCCGCGCTTCATGTCCGAGTACGGCCTGCAGGCGTGGCCGGCCGTGGCTACGGTGGACCAGATCGCAACCCGCGCCGAGCAGCGGATCGACAGCCCGGTGATTCGCGCGCACCAGAAATTCATGGCGGGCGAGGGCAACAGCCGTCTGCTGCACTATATCGAGCGGGGTTACGGTACGCCGAAGGATTTCGGGGACTTCGTGTATCTCAGCCAGGTGATGCAGGCCGATGGCATCGCTCTGGCAGCGCTGCACCATCGCGCCTCACGCCCCTACACGATGGGCTCGCTCTACTGGCAGCTCAATGACGTATGGCCGGGTGCGTCCTGGTCGAGTGTGGACTACTTCGGGCGCTGGAAGGCGCTGCACTACCAGGCGCGGCGCTTCTTCGCTCCCGTTGCCGTGGCGGCGCTGCGTGACGAGGGCACGACACGCGTGCGTCTGCTCAACGATGGCGACGCCGGCGAGGCGCGCTGGCGGCTGCGGGTGATGGATGTCGACGGCAAAGTGCTACGTCGTCGCGAGCAGGCGGTGACCCTGGCGGCCGCGGGCGTGACGGCGGTCGGCGATTTCAGTGATGCCGAACTGCTGGCGGGTGCCGATCCGAAGCGCACGATTGCCGTGTTCGAGGTGCTGCAGGGAAGGAAGACGACTGCGCGTCAGGTCGTTGGATTCGTCGAAGCGAAGGATCAGGTACTGCCCCGCCAGGCGCTCAGGGCCACGCTGGATGTCGAGGGGGACCACTACCGGCTGCGGCTGCAGAGCAGGGCATTCGTGCGCGCGGCATGGGTGGACTTCGGTGCCCTGGAGGTGCAACTGGAGGACAACCTGCTCGATCTGCTGCCGGGCGAGAGCCGCGACATCAACGTGCGCGGCCCGGTGGATCTGGCCACGCTGCGCGAGGCGCTGGAGGTGCGCAGCCTCAACGATCGTTGAGGCTGCGCCGTCGGCGGTACCTGGCCTGGGCCGGTGCCAACCCGGGTTGGCTGCGACCAGAAAGGGATCGTGTTACAGCTGGATCTGCTGGAAGTTCTCGACCCGCTCGTGACCGTGGGCGGCGTCGCCGACGCGCGGCATCGGGTAGTCGTCCAGACGATCCAGCAGGCGGGTCTGCAGACCGGCCTCGCGCGCGGCATCAAGCTCTTCCACCACGTCGGACAGGAACAGGATCTCGCCTGCCGGCACGCCGATGGACTGGACGATGCGGCGGTAACTGTCGGCCTCACGCTTGCCGCCGATCTCGGTGTCGAACCAGCCTGACACCAGCGGGCTGAGATCGCCCGCGTCGCTGAAACCGAAAAACAGCTTCTGCGCCGGCACCGAACCGGAGGAGTAGACGTACAGCGGCAGGCCCGAGGCATGCCATCCCTTCAGCACCGGCGCCACTTCCGGATAGAAGTGCGCGGTGTAGTCGCCACGGCGATAGCCGGCGTCCCAGATCAGGCCCTGCAGCGCCTTCAGCGCCGTGTGCTTGCGGTCCTGGTCGATCCAGCCCTGCAGGGTCTCGGCGACCAGGCTGTCCTGGCAGGCGCCGCCGATTTCGCTGGCCACCGTGTCCAGCCAGCGGCGCACGTCCGGTCGCTGGCCATGCTCGGCCACGAAGCCGGGCAGCGCCTGGCGCGCATAGGGGAACAGCACGTTCTTGACGAACGAGATGCTGCTGGTGGTGCCTTCGATGTCGGTCAGGATGACGCGGGGCTGCATGGATCAGGATGCCTGGGTCGGAACGTAACGGGGGAATTTCTGCGCGATGTCGGTGCCGGTGAAGTGGCCGACCCAGCCATCCGGCTCGGTGAAGAAGCGGATGGCCACGAAACTCGGCTCCTCGCCCATGTCGAACCAGTGTGTGGTGCCATCGGGCACGGCGATCAGGTCATCCTTCACGCATTCGATCTCGTAGACCTTGTCACCCACGTGCAGGGTGAACAGCCCCGAGCCGGCAACGAAGAAGCGCACTTCGTCTTCCTTGTGGAAGTGCTCGTCGAGGAACTTCCTGCGCAGCTCGGCGCGGTTGGGATTGTCCGGCGCGATCGACGCCACATCCACGCTCTTGAAGCCGCGTTCGGCGACCAGGCGATCGATGTCGGCGCGGTAAGCGGCGAACACCTCGTCCTGGCTGGCGCCCGGCGCGACCGGTGCGGTGGCCTGCCAGCGCTCGAAGGTCACGCCGATCTTCTGCAGCTCGGCAGCGATGATGGCGCCGTCCTGGCTGTCCAGCAGCGGGGATTCGGGGCGGGTGTCGTCGTAGATGCGCAGTCGGCTCATGGCGGCAGCTTGAACGTCTCGGGGGGAGGACAGGGTAGCAGGGTGGCGGGCGGGCGCAGATTGCGGTTTGGAATCTGCTCAGCCACGCAGCCTGCGCAGTTCCAGTTCGCAGTGCAGCAGGAACTCGAATGCCTCAAGGTGGCGGCGCGCTTCGGCCATGTCGCGGCCCCAGGCGTACAGGCCGTGGCCATCGATCAGGTAGCCCCACAGCGTCTGGCGGTCCAGCAGATCCTCGACCTGGGCCGACAGCACGTTCATGTCCTGGGTGTTGGCGAACACCGGAACGTCGATGGCCATCTCGTGCGTGCTGTTGCCGGCAAAGGCTTTCAGCAGCTCATAGCCTTCCAGGCGGATGTGCCCCTGTGGTGCATACAGGCGCGAGGCGACGGTCTGCACCGGCGAATGCGTATGCAGGACGCAGCCGATTTCCGGGAAACGCCGGTACAGCTGCGTGTGCAGCAGCGTCTCGGCGGACGGGCGCAGGGGACGGCCGACGGCCTGGCCATCGAAGTCCACGACCATGATGTCGTCCTCGATCAGCCGCCCCTTGTCCTTGCCGGAGACGGTGATTGCCGCATGGCGGTCGTCGAGCCGATGGGAGAAGTTGCTGCTGGTGGCCGGGGTCCAGCCGGCCTGGGCCAGTTCGCGGACGTTGTCGATCAGCAGCTGGGCGAGCTCGCTCAGGCGCGCGGTGTCATAGGGGAGGGGGGCGGCGTTCATGCGGGCGATTTTACTGGATTCGGCCAACGGCTGAGCCCCTCGTGGCTGTCTCGCCGGGCGGGATTTCTTGCTTTGGCCGGGCGGGTGGGCTGTGCAGGGGACGCCGTAAAGCCATCCTTGGGGGCTTGGCCGCGGCATCCCTGCCGCGGACACCCCTGCACAACCCACCCGCCCGGCCACGGACAGGTTCCGTGCGTGTCAGCCACGGAGTGAAGAAGGAAAAGCGAAAAGCGGGTCGCTTCGCTGCACTTGCTCGGAGCGGAGCATGGCTCCGCTCTACAGAGGATTCATCGACCTACGAAAATTCATCTCCTGGACGAATTCATCCACGCATGACGTGGACCAACCAGACGCGCCAGGAGACTGTCGGAGGTGGGGCGGGTTGGGTTCGCGGGGGTGTCCGCGGCATGGATGCCGCGGCCAAGCCTCCAGGGATGGATTCACGGCGTCCCCCGCGAACCCAACCCGTCCCGCCAAACCCTCGGCTCCGCTGTTGCTGTTGCCGTTGCTCCGGCTTCAAAGGCGGGTGCAGGACCGCAGGCCCTGCAATGCAGAACCCCTTACTTCACCCGCAGGCGGCTGTGCCGGAAGCCGTAGCAGAAATAGATCACGAACCCGAAGAACGTCCACACGCCCATCAGCATCCAGTTGTGCATCGTCATCGCCGACAGCAGCGCCAGGCAGCTGAGCACGCCCAGGCTGCAGATCAGCCACGCCATCGGCATGCGGAACGGGCGCGGCAGGTCCGGTTGGGTGCGGCGCAGGATCAGCACGCCCGCACACACCGCCGCGAAGGCGATCAGCGTGCCCATCGAGGTCAGTTCGCCGAGCACATCCAGCGGGAACAGCGCAGCCAGCAGGGCGATGCCGATTCCGGTGATGACCGTATTGATATGCGGAGTGCGGTACTTCGGATGGATCCGGGTGAACACGGGCGGCAGCAGGCCATCGCGACCCATGATCATGAAGATGCGCGGCTGCGCGATCACCATCACCAGTACGACCGAAGAAAGGCCGACCAGTGCCCCGATTTCCACCACCACCCGCAGCCAGCCCAGCTGGGGATGCGCCGCGACGGCGGTGACCACCGGCTCATCGGTGCCGAGCAGGGTGTACGGCACCAGGCCGGTCATGACGGCCGCCATGGCGATGTACAGCACCGTGCAGACCACCAGCGAGAGCATCATGCCGATCGGCATGTCGCGCTGCGGACGGTGTGACTCCTGTGCCGCCACCGAGACCGCCTCGAAACCGATATAGGCGAAGAACACCATGGCAGCGCCACGCAGCACGCCCTCCATGCCGTACTTGCCGGGCCCCTGGTTCTCCGGAATGAACGGGGTCCAGTTGGCCGGATCGACGTACTTCCAGCCAACCACGATCACCAGCACGATCAGGCCGGTCTTGAGCACCACCATGGCCATGTTCATGGCCGAGGACTTGCTGATGCCCACGTAGCACAGCCAGGTCAGCAGCAGCACCAGGATGGCCGCGGGCAGGTTGGCGATCGCGCCGGTCGGGCGCAGCTGCCCGTCCAGCGGTGCGCTCACCAGCGCGGCCGGCAGGTGGATGTCGAAGTGACTGAGCAGGCTGAGGAAGTAGCCGGTCCAGCTGACCGCCACTGCCGAGGCGGACACGCCGTACTCCAGCACCAGCATCCAGCCGATGAACCAGGCCGAGAGCTCGCCGAAGGTGGCATAGGTGTAGGTATAGGCGCTGCCCGAGACCGGCACCATCGAGGCGAACTCGGCGTAGGCCATGGCGCAGAACGCGCAGCAGATGGCGGCCAGCACGAAGGACAGCATGATGGCCGGGCCGGCATGGTTGGCTGCGGCCTGCCCGGTGATGACGAAGATGCCGCCGCCGATCACTGCGCCGATGCCCAGGGCGGTCAACCCCCAGGGTCCGAGGTGGCGGCGCAGGCTCAGGCCATTGGCGTCTTCATGGGCGGCATGCGGGTGCTTGGTGGCCCAGAGTTGCTTGAACATGTGTGGGGATCTTGTCGATGCGCGCCGGGTGGGCGCGCGGGCGGAAACACTGGCAGGCGCAGACGGGCCGGCGCAGGGCCGGCCCGCAGGTTCAGGCGGACTTGGCCAGCTTGCTGTTGCGCATGCCGTAGCCGAAGTAGATCAGCAGGCCCAGCACCGTCCAGCCGACGAACAGATGCCAGTGCACCACGAAGGCCTGCCAGAACAGGAACAGGCAGGCCGCCGCGCCCAGCGGGCAGATGATCCACACCACCGGGACGCGGAACGGACGATGCAGCTCCGGACGGGTATAGCGCAGAACCAGCACGCCGATGCATACGGTTGCGAACGCCAGCAGGGTACCCATCGAGACCAGTTCGCCCAGCACGTTCAGCGGCATCAGGCCGGCCAGTGCCGCAGCGATCACACCGACCACGATCGTGGCCCAGTACGGGGTGCGGAAGCGGGCATGGACCTTGCCGAAGAACTTCGGCAGCAGGCCGTCGCGGGAGATCGTGTAGGCGATGCGGGTCTGGCCCATCATCATCACCAGCACCACCGAGGACAGGCCGGCGATGGCGCCGATCTCGACTGCGGTCTTCAGCCAGGACAGGCTGGCATAGGGCTCCAGCGCGGTGGCCACGGGCTTGTCGGTGCCCAGCAGGTGATACGGCATCATGCCGGTCAGCACGGCGCAGACGATGATGTAGACGAGGGTGCACACGGCCAGCGACCCGAGCAGGCCGATCGGCATGTTGCGCTGCGGGTCCTTGGTTTCGCCGGCTGCGGTGGAAACCGCGTCGAAGCCGATATAGGCGAAGAACACGATGGTGGCGGCACGGAACACGCCGCTCCAGCCGAACTCGCCGGATACGCCGGTGTTCTCCGGAATGAAGGGCTGCCAGTTGGCCGGATCGATGTGGGCGGCGCCGAAGCCGATGAACAGGCAGATCACGGTGACCTTGATGGCCACGATGATGGCGTTGACGAAGGCCGACTGGGTCACGCCGACGTACAGCAGGCCCGAGACCGCAGCGACGATCAGGACCGCCGGCAGGTTGAACAGCTTGCCGGAAGAAATGAACTCGCTGCCGGTCCATGCGATCGGTGCCGCACTGAGTGCGTCAGGGAACGGCATGTGCAGCGTGGTGGTGATGAAACTGATCAGGTAGGCCGACCAGCCCACCGCGACCGAGGCCGAGGCGAACAGGTACTCCAGTACCAGACACCAGCCGATGAACCAGGCCATGCCCTCGCCGAGCGTGGCGTAGGAGTAGGAGTAGGCGCTGCCCGATACCGGCATCATCGCGGCGAACTCGGCGTAGCACAGGCCGGCGAGTGCACATGCGATGCCGGCGAAGACGAACGAGAGCATCACTGCCGGGCCGGCGTGGTTGGCCGCGGCCTGACCGGTCAGTACGAAGATGCCTGCACCGATCACCGCCCCTACGCCAAGCAGGATCAGGTGTTTCGCCGTGAGGGTCCGTTTCAGCGTGGCTTCGCCGTCCAGGCTGCCTTCGATGGGTTCGCCGGCATCGACGTGCCCGGCCGGTTGCACCGGCTTGACCCTCAACAGAGCTTTCAGCATGCAGTACTTCCCTAATGATCGGTTTGGGGGCCGTCGATACGTTGCCGGCAGCCCTGAATGGTGAAGACCGCGCGAACGGCCCGCTGTACCTTAGCCAAAGCTGAAGCCAACGCACAAGCGCAATCGCAACAATGAGCGGCGATAATGAACAGTATTTTTCCGAACCACCCCCATTCATGAGCCACACCGCCGAAACCCTTGCCGCGCTTGATGATCGCCTGCGCAGTCTGCTGCGGGACCATGCGCGCCTCGAGCCCGCCCACGACGCCCTGGCTGCCGAATTCGGCACATTACTGGACGATCCGGAAGATCCGTTCCGGCGCGAGCGGTTGGCCGGCCACTTCACCGCCAGCTGCTGGCTGGTCAGCGCCGATGGCCAGCGCCTGCTGCTGACCCACCACCGCAAGCTGCAGCGCTGGCTGCAGCTGGGCGGCCACGCCGACGGCGACCGCGACCTGGCCCGGGTGGCGCTGAAGGAGGCAGAGGAGGAGTCGGGGCTGTCCGGGCTGGTGCTGGACGATCCGGCGATCTTCGACCTGGACAAGCACTGGATCCCCGAACGCGGGGACGTGCCGGGGCATTGGCACTACGACGTGCGCTTCGTGATCCGGGCGCTGGGGGGCGAGGACTTCGTGCTCAGCGAGGAATCGCTGGACCTGGCCTGGCGGCCGGTGACCGAAGTCGCGGCCGACCCGGAATCGGACGAATCGATGCAGCGCATGGCGCGCCGGTGGTTGGCGCGCTGACGGGGACGTCCACCTCATGCGCGGGCCGCCGGGCATGGCCCGGCGCTACCGTGATCGCGTGGGTAGCGCCGGGCCGTGCCCGGCGAACCTTCAATCAATACAGGATGCGGGTGCGCAACGTGCCCGGAATGGCCGCCAGTTCTTCGCGCACCGCGGCGGCCTGCTCCTCGCTGGCGGTGATGTCGATCACCACGTAACCCACCTTCGGGTCCGTGCGCAGGAACTGGCCGTCGATGTTGACGTTGTGGCGCGAGAAGATCTCGTTGACCTTGGACAGCACGCCCGGCACGTTCTGGTGGATGTGCAGCAGGCGCAGGCTGTCTTCGTGTTCGGGCAGGGTGACTTCCGGGAAGTTGACCGCCGACAGGGTGCTGCCGTTGTCGCTGTAGCGCACCAGCTTGGCGGCGACTTCCACGCCGATGTTGTCCTGCGCTTCCAGCGTGCTGCCGCCGACATGCGGGGTCAGGATCACGTTGTCGTGGCGGGTCAGCGGTGATTCGAAGATGTCGCCGTTGCCCTTCGGCTCCACCGGGAACACATCCAGTGCAGCCCCACCGACATGGCCGCTGGCCAGCGCTGCGTCCAGCGCATCGATGTCGACCACGGTGCCGCGCGCCGCATTGATCAGGTGCGCGCCCTTGCGCATCTTCGCCAGCTCGGTGCTGCCGATCATCCACTGCGTGGCCGGGGTCTCCGGCACGTGCAGGGTAACGATGTCGGCACGTGCCAGCAGGTCGTCCAGGCTGGCCGCGGCACGCGCATTGCCCAGCGCCAGCTTGGTTTCCACGTCGTGGAAGATCACCTGCATGCCCAGCGATTCGGCCAGCACGCCGACCTGGGTGCCGATGTGGCCGTAGCCGATGATGCCCAGCGTCTTGCCCCGTACCTCATGGCTGCCGCTGGCGGACTTCGACCAGCCGCCGCGGTGGCATTCAGCGTTCTTCTGCGGGATGCCACGGGTCAGCATGATCGCCTCGGCGATCACCAGTTCGGCCACGCTGCGGGTGTTGGAATAGGGCGCGTTGAACACCGGGATGCCGGCCAGCTCGGCCGCGTCCAGATCGACCTGGTTGGTGCCGATGCAGAAGCAGCCCACCGCGATCAGGCGCTTGGCCTCGGCCAGCACCTCGGCGCTGAGCTGGGTGCGCGAACGGATGCCGACGATATGCGCCTCGGCGATGCGCGCCTTCAGTTCGTCCTCGGGCAGCGCCTTGGTGTGCGCCTCGATCTGGCTGTAGCCGGCGGCGCTGAATACCTCCACGGCGGTCTGGCTGACCCCCTCCAGCAACAGCACGCGGATATCCTGCTTCGGGAACGAGGTCTTCTTCGGCGACATGGGGCAACACGGCCAGTGGGACAGGGGCTGACCACTATGCCAGATCGGACCGCCCATGGTGCAGTGCGCAATTGGTTGCATCCGTAGCTATCTGTGCGGCACTGCGGGGCTGGACGCTGGCGCGTGCCACTGGCACGCTTGCCCGTTCGTCACGCACCGCGCTGGACCGACATGACCGATTCCCGCATTGCCTCGCTGCTGCAGGCCTGTCCCGGCCTGAAGCTGAAGACCGACCCATCCGACCTGGAGCATTACGGTCGCGACTGGACCCGGCGCTGGACGCCGGCGCCGCTGGCGATCGCGCTGCCGGCCACGGTCGAGGAGGTGCAGGCGGTGATGCGCTGGAGCGCGGCCGAAGCGGTTGCGGTCGTGCCCTCCGGCGGCCGTACCGGGCTGTCCGGCGGCGCGGTAGCCGCCCACGGCGAACTGGTGCTGAGCCTGGAACGGATGAACAAGGCCCTGGCCTACGACGCGGTCGACCGGACCCTGGTGGTACAGGCCGGCATGCCGCTCGAAGCGCTGCACAACGCCGCGCTGGAGCATGGATTGATCTATCCGGTCGATTTCGCCGCGCGCGGATCGTGTTCGATCGGCGGCAACATCGCCACCAATGCCGGCGGCATCCGCGTGATCCGGTACGGCAACACCCGTGAATGGATCGCCGGGTTGAAGGTGGTCACTGCCAGCGGCGAGCTGCTGGAATTGAACAAGGGCCTGATCAAGAACTCCAGCGGCTACGACTTCCGCCAGCTGCTGATCGGTTCAGAAGGCACGCTGGGCGTGATCGTCGAGGCAACGGTGAAGCTGACCGATCCCCCGCCGGCCAGCAACGTGATGCTGCTGGCGTTGCCCAGCTTCGAGGTGCTGATGCAGGTATTCGCCGCCTTCCGCGCGCGCCTGCAGCTGCAGGCGTTCGAGTTCTTCACCGACCGGGCGCTGGAACACGTGCTGGCACATGGTGCGCAGGCGCCGTTCGACGAAGTGCATCCGTACTATGTCGTGACCGAGTTCGCTGCCAATGATGAGGCACAGGAAGCCGCGGCCATGGCGGCCTTCGAGGACTGCATGGGCAACGGCTGGGTCAGCGACGGTGTGATCAGCGCCAGCGACGCCCAGGCGGCCCAGCTGTGGCGCCTGCGGGAGGGCATCACCGAATCACTGGCGCGCTACAAGCCCTACAAGAATGACGTCTCGGTGCGTATCTCGGCGATGCCGGCGTTCCTGGCCGAGACCCAGGCGCTGATCGGCCAGGCCTATCCACACTTCGATGTGGTCTGGTTCGGCCATATCGGCGACGGCAACCTGCACATCAACGTGCTGAAGCCGGACGACACCAGCGACGCCGAGTTCCTTGCCCAGTGCGAGCAGGTGACCAAGCTGCTGGCGCAGGTGCTGGCGCGTTTCGATGGCAGCATTTCGGCCGAACATGGGATCGGCCTGGTCAAGAAGGGTTACCTGGACAGCACGCGCGGACCGGCGGAAATCGCGTTGATGAAGGCGGTCAAGCGTGCGTTCGATCCCGAAGGGCGGCTGAACCCGGGCAAGCTGTTCGACGCCTGATCTGGGCAAACCCTTCACGCACCCGTTACGCTCCACCCATTCCTTCAACCGGCCTGCGACCGATGATCCGACCGTTCCTGCTGATTGCCCTGCTGTCCCTGCCGCTGGCCGGCTTCGCTTCCAGCTTCGCCGGCACCTCGGCCGGTTCGGCAACCGGTGCATCGTCCGGCTCGTCGGGCAGCAGCTCGGGTGACGACAAGGTCGTGCGCGCTGCGCGCGATGATGCCGCGGCCTTTGTCGCCAGCGACGGCCAGATCCGTGGCGCGCGCCTGCAGGCCGCGCTGGTCCATCTGCGCGAGCAGGACGCTGCCGCGCAGCAGCAGAGCGATCTGGAACTGGCGCGCGCCCTGCTGGCGCGTTGATCCGGGCCGCATGCCGCCCGCGGTTTCGCTTGCCGTGGCGCCGGCCGATGCACGGCTGAACGTCTTGCGTACGCGGGCAGCAGCAGATGCCGGCCGCGACCCGGCGCTGTCCAAGCGTGCCCTGCATGCAGGATGGGGTATCGCATTGGCGTGGCTGGCGATACCGGTGGCGCATGCGACCGACCGCCTGCAGCTGGACCCCGCAGGCCTGGACCCAACACAACAACGGCTGGCCCGGCAGACCCTGGCCGACGTGCAGTCGCTGCTGCCCGAGGGGCTGCTGCGCGCGTTGCCGCCGCAGGTGCAGGTTCGCTGGAGTGAGGCCCTGCCGGCCGATGTGCACGGTCGGGCCTTTGGCGGACGCGTGTCGCTGCGTCGCGACCTGCTGGATGAGGAGGTGCCCGGCGCCCGCCGCGCGCGACGCAGCGCGCTGGTGCACGAACTGGCCCACGTTGCCGACCGCAACGGTGCAGGCTGGTCGCGCAGCGCGCGCTGGCGCGATCTGTCCGGCTGGCAGCGCAGGCCGTGGCATCTGGGCCGCGGTGACAATGATTTCCGTGACCGCAGCCCGGATCCCTACGAGCTGACGGATGCGGCCGAGTACCTGGCAGTGAATGCCGAGCATTTCGTGCTCGATGGTGCGTTCGCCTGCCGCCGTCCAGCCCTGGCGCAGTGGTACCGGGCGCATTTCGGCACGCCGCCATCGCTGCCACGCCCGCACTGTGAGGCAACCCTCCCATTGCTGCAGGCCGAAGCGGAGGAGGGGGCAGCCTCGTTGCTGCAGCTGGATCCCGCGCGCGTCTATGCGGTGGACTACCTGTTCGCCGAAGGCAGCCGGCAGCCGATGAGCCGCTGGGGCCACAGCATGCTGCGGCTGGTCATCTGCCGGCCGGGCCGGACGCCGGGACCGGCGTGCCGGCTGGATCTCGAACATCACCGCGTGCTGTCCTTCCGCGCGTTCGTGGGCGATGTGCAGATTTCCAACTGGCGTGGCCTGACCGGCGACTATCCTTCGCGCCTGTTCGTGCTGCCGCTGCAACAGGTGGTGGATGAATACACCAAGGTCGAGCTGCGTGGCCTGCAGTCGCTGCCCCTGCGCCTGCAGCGCGAAGAAATCGCCAGCCTGCTGGAACGCACCGCGCAGGTGCATTGGACCTATGATGGACGCTACTACTTCGTCAGCAACAACTGCGCGGTGGAGACTGCGAAACTGCTGCAGGCCGGCGTGCCCCGGCTCGGCCAGGCCGGGCTCGCCCAGCTCACCCCGCGGGGACTGCGGCGTCGGCTGGCACGGCTGCATGTTCTGGACGACCAGGTCCTGGCGGATCGGGCGGGTGCGCAGGCGCAGGGGTATTACTTTGCTTCCGCGCGTGATCATTACCAGCAGCTTTTTTCCGTGGCTGCCACCCAGCTCGCCTTGCCGGCGCGCGACGTGCGCGCATGGCTGAATCTGCCCGCGCGCGAGCGCGGCCCCTGGCTGCTGCAGGGTGATCTGCGCGCAAGTGCTGGCCTGCTGCTGCTGGAACAGGCCGCGCAGCGACGCGCGGAGCTGCGCGCGCGTGACGTGCTGAAGCGTAGTCTGCTGGCGGCGCCGGAGAGCGCTGAGGCACGCAGTCTGCGTGAACTGCTGGACCTGAGCGGGCAGTGGCTGCGTCCTGGGGAGCTGCTGGCGGACGGCGGCTACGGCTTGCCGCTGCCCGAGGAACAGGTACTGCTGGCCGACCGCGTTGCGCTGGCCAGCGCCCAGGCGGTGCCGGCATGGCGGACCCTGCGCATGCAGCTGCGACAGCAGCTGCCGGCGTCGCAGCGGGGGGAACTCGATGACATCGACGCGAACCTGGCGGCGCTGGGTGAGCGTCTGCGACGGCAGGCGACGCCTACTGACGCGGCAGTTCGATGACGAAGCGGCTGCCGCCGCTGCCACCGGGCGCGCAGTAGACCTTTCCGCCATGTGCATCGGCAATGGCCTTGACCACGGCCAGGCCCAGGCCGCTGCCACCGCCCTGGCGCGAACGTGAACCGTCGGCGCGCATGAAGGGGCTGAAGATGTCCGCGTGCAGTGCCGGATCGATGCCGGGGCCCTCATCCTCGATGGCAACCTGCACGTGTCCCGGGGTGTCATGCACGGCGATCCGCACCCGGCCCGGGCTGGCGTAGCGGCGTGCGTTCTCCAGCAACGCAAGAAGCGCCTGCCGCAGGCGGGTCGGATCGCAGTGGGCGTTGTGCTCCTCGCGGCTGGTCTCCAGTTCCAGCACGAAGCCGGCCGCGCGGAACTGGGGATCGACCAGGGTCATCACCGAGTGCACTTCGGCCACCACATCGGTACGGGCGCGGCGCACGTCCAGCCGGGCGTTGTCCGCCAGGCTCAGCACGCGCAGATCCTCGATCAGCCGCGACAGCCCTTCCACCTGCGCCAGCAGGCTGCGGAACTGCGATTCGTCGGGGTGGAACACGCCTTCGGCCAGGCCCTGCAGGCGACCACGCAGGATGGTGACCGGCGTGCGCAGTTCGTGGGCGATGGCGGCGTGCCACATCATCCGTTCGCTTTCCATGTGCTGCAGGCGGCGCGCCATCGCGTTGAAGTCGTCGACCAGCGCGGCGACCTCGCCGGGAGAGTTGCCGTCGGCGCTGGCGCGTGCGCCCAGGTCGCCGCTGGCCAGCGCGCGCACGCTGTCGACCAGCGAATTCAACGGGGACAGGATACGGTGGGCGAGGCGGAACGATGCGGCGATCGCAAGGGCCAGCCCGGTCAGGATGACACCGACCATCCAGGCCAGTTCGGGTCCGGTGGGCAGCCAGCTTTCCGGCTCGACCGTACTGGCCGGCGAAAACTCGACCAGCACCGCATACAGCAGCCAGGACGAGAGGATCATCATCACGATGACGCCGATCACCATCAGCGACATCGAGACGACGATGTGCCGGCTGAGCCCGGACCGGCGCATCAGCGGTCGGCCATCAGGCGGTAACCGACGCCGCGCACGCTGGCCGGGATGTTGACCATGCCCACGTCGTCCAGCTTGCGGCGCAGCTTGCTGACATGGCTGTCGACCGTGCGCTCCAGCGCTTCACTCTCAGGCAGGCATTCATGCATCAGTTCGCTGCGGCTGAAGATGCGGGTCGGTGCCAGGGCCATGCAGTGCAGCAGCTTGAACTCGGTCAGCGTCAGCAGGACTTCATGGCTGTAGCCATCGCCCTCCACATGCACGGCATGGGTTGCCGGATCGATCAGCAGCTGCCCGATGCGCAGTGCCGCCGGTGCATCCACGCGTGAGGATCTGAGCGTCCGCCGCAGCACCGCGCGCACGCGCGCAGCCACCTCGGCCGGGTTGAACGGCTTGACCACGTAGTCGTCGGCGCCCATGCGCAGCGCGGTCAGCTTGTCCAGGTCCTGGTCGAGCGCGGTCAGCATGATCACCGGCGTTTCCCCGCGCTGGCGCAGCTGGCTCAGCACGCTCCATCCGTCCAGCCGCGGCAGTTGTACATCCAGCAGGACCAGGTCCGGACGCATGTTGCGGTGCAGGTCCAGTGCACTGTGGCCGTCGCCGGCGCGCAGGGTGCGCAGGCCCTCACGTTCAAGATAGGCAGTGAGGATGTCGGCGATCTCGGCCTCGTCCTCCACGATCAGGACCAGGGCGGCGAGGGCGGTGGAGGCGTGCATGCGTGGATCAGGCCATATGGTGCTTGCCTCCATCGTATCTCCACACTTCCTCCATCGAAACCCCATCATCGCCGCGCAGACTGCGCGCTTCATGACCTATCCGCCGCGCCCGCGGCATTGTGCACAGCAATGAGAACCTTCAGGACCCCGGCCGCGTTGATCGCGGTCCTCGCCTTGGCCATGACGGCCTGTTCCTCTCCCGAAGCCAGCCCCGAACCCGCACCGCGCGTGAGTGTGGTCACCGTCGGCCCACAGGTCGTGCAGCGCGACGATGAGCTGCCGGGCCGCGTGACGGCCGTGCGTACCGCACAGATCCGTGCGCAGGTCGGCGGCATCGTGCAGCGTCGCCTGTTCGAGCAGGGGGCCGAAGTCACCGCCGGGCAGGCGTTGTTCCAGATCGATCCGGCGGCCTTCCGTGCGGACGTCGATTCGGCGCTGGCGGCCCTGCAGCGCAGCGAGGCGGCGCTTGCCCGCAGCCGTGTGCAGTCGCAGCGGCTGCACGCCCTGGCGGCGGCGCAGGCCGTCAGCCAGCAGCATCGCGACGACGCCAGCGCCGAGTACGAGCAGGCGCGCGCCGCGGTGAATGAAGCCCGGGCGATTCTTGCCCGCCGCCAGCTGGACCTGCGCTATGCGACGGTCAGCGCGCCGATCAGCGGACGCATCGATCAGGCATGGGTGACCGAGGGAGCGCTGGTCGGCGTGGCCGATGCCGAGCCGATGGCGGTGGTGCAGCAGATCGACCAGGTCTACGTGGATGTTCGCCAGCCTGCGTCCCAGCTGGAGTCGCTGCAGCGCAGCGCCGCGAGCGGTGGACAGTCGTCGGTGGCGATCATCGGCCCGGCGGGCCGGCCGTTGTCGGAACGTGGCGAGCTGCTGTTCTCCGGCATCAGCGTCGATGCGCGTACGGGCGACGTGATGCTGCGCATCCTGGTGAACAACCCGCAGCGCCAGCTGCTGCCCGGAATGTATGTACGGGCAAGAGTGCCGCGCGGTGCTCCGTCCAGTGCGCTGGTTCTGCCGCAGCAGGCCGTACTGCGCAGTGCCGGTGGTCAGGCCTACGCCTGGGTGGTCGGCAGTGACGGCAAGGCGGTGATCCGCACGCTGGAGATCGATGGCAGCGTGGATCGGCAGTGGCTGGTCCGGCATGGCCTGAAGGCGGGCGAGAAGGTGGTCGTCGAAGGCCAGGAGCGCCTGCAGGAAGGCGTGGTGGTCCAGATGCACGACTGGTCACGGCCCGTCGCCATTGCCGGGGCTGCACCGTCAGGTCGTCAGGGCTGAGTCCGCCAGGACCCGGCCGATCCAGGAAAATCCAACATGGCACGTTTCTTCATCGATCGCCCGGTGTTCGCCTGGGTGCTGGCGATCTTCATCATCCTTGCCGGTGTCCTGGCGATTCCGCGGTTGGCCGTGGAGCGTTACCCGGCAGTCGCTCCGCCCAGTGTCAGCATCTATGCGAGCTATCCAGGCGCAAGCCCGCAGACATTGAACGATGCGGTGGTCGCGCTGATCGAGCGCGAACTGTCCAGCGTCAAGCACCTGCTGTACTTCGAATCGTCGGTGGATACCTCCGGGGAGGCGTCGATCACGGCGACCTTCCAGCCGGGAACCAACCCCGAACTGGCCCAGGTCGATGTGCAGAACCGGATCAAGGCGATCGAGCCGCGGTTGCCGCGCAGCGTGCGCCAGAACGGGCTGTACGTGGAGGCGGCCGATTCCGGTTTCCTGATGCTGGTCGGCCTGCGTTCGCCGGATGCCAGCGTCAGCGAGGCCGCGCTGGGTGACTTCATGGCGCGCAACATCATCGAGGAACTGCGCCGCATCGACGGTGTCGGGCGCGTGCAGCTGTTCGGCGCGGAGCAGGCGATGCGCGTCTGGCTCGATCCCACGCGGCTGACCGGGTACGGCCTGACCATCGGTGACGTTGCCAGCGCCATCGAGCAGCAGAACCTGGAGATCGCACCGGGTCGCATCGGCGACTCCCCCGGTCTGCCCGGCCAGCGCCTGACCGTGCCGCTGAGCGCCGATGGCCAGCTGTCCACGCCCGCGCAGTTCGCTTCGATCGTGCTGCGTGGGCGGGCGGATGGCTCGCGGGTACTGCTGGGTGACGTCGCCCGGGTCGAACTGGGGGCGCAGAGCTACGCCTGGGGCACCCGAGAGGATGGTCAGCCTGCGACGGCGGCGGGCGTCCAGCTGCGGCCCGGAGCGAACGCCGTACGCACTGCGGCAGCGGTGCGCGAAAGGATGGCCGAGCTGGCGCCGCTGCTGCCGCGTGGTGTCGAGGCGAGCATTCCGTTCGATACCGCACCCTTCGTCAGCATCTCGATCCGCAAAGTAGTGCAGACACTGCTGGAGGCCATGCTGCTGGTGTTCGCGGTGATGTACCTGTTCCTGCAGAACTGGCGCTATACGCTGATACCTGCCGTGGTCGCGCCGATTGCGCTGCTGGGTACGTTCGCAGCGATGCTGGCGCTGGGGTTCTCGATCAACGTCCTCACCATGTTCGGCATGGTGCTGGCGATCGGCATCATCGTCGATGATGCGATCGTGGTGGTCGAAGGCGTGGAACGGATCATGGCCGAGGAGGGGTTGCCACCCCGCGAGGCGACGATCAAGGCAATGCGCGAACTGACCGGCGCGGTGATCGGCATCACCCTGGTACTGACCGCGGTGTTCATTCCGATGGCGTTCGCCAGTGGTTCGGTAGGCGCGATCTACCGTCAGTTCACCGTCGCGATGTCGGTATCGATCCTGTTCTCCGCACTGCTGGCGCTCAGCCTCACGCCTGCACTGTGCGCCACGCTGCTGCGCGGAAGTACACGCGGGCATCATGGCCGCAGTGGACTGTTCGGCGCCTTCAACCGCGGCTTCGAGCGGATGACCGGCCGCTACCAGCGTGGCGTGGCCGCTGTGCTGCAGCGAAGCGGGCGCGTGATGGGGGTGTTCGTCGCACTGGTGGCAGCGCTTCTGCTGGGCCTGAACGGGTTGCCCGGGGCATTCCTGCCGGAGGAGGACCAGGGGTACTTCATGACCTCGATCCAGCTGCCGGCCGAGGCGACCACCGAGCGCACGCTTGCCGTCGTTGAAGCGTACGAACGTCACGTGGCCTCGCGCCCCGGCGTTGCATCCAACCAGTCGATCCTCGGGTACAGCTTCTCCGGCTCGGGGCCGAGTGCTGCACTGGCCTACACGATGCTGAAGGATTGGGGGGAGCGTGCCGGTGCGACGGCTGCCGGCGAAGTGGAGGCGGTACGGAAGGCGATGTCGACGCTGGTCGAGGGCGAAGTCATGAGCGTGATGCCGCCGGCCATCGACAGCCTCGGCCGCTCGTCAGGCTTCTCGCTGGCGCTGCAGGCGCGGACCGGGCAGACCCAGGCCGAGCTGCGCGCTGCCCTCCAGCAGCTGCTGCAGCTGGCCCAGTCCAGCACACTGCTGTCCGATGTGCATGCCGATGGAATGCCCGCAGGTACCAGCGTCCGGCTTGACATCGATCGCGCCAAGGCCGAGGCGATGGGCGTGGCGTTCAGCGAGATCAGCGGAACGCTGTCGGCGGCAATGGGCTCGCAATACGTCAACGACTTTCCGAACAAGGGACGGCTGCAGCAGGTCATCGTCCAGGCCGATGCGCCGTACCGGATGGAGCTGGGCGACGTGCTCAAGCTGTATGTCCGCAACAGCGAAGGGGGCATGGTGGCGCTGTCGGAGCTGGTCGATCCGCAGTGGACGGAAGCGCCCCTGCAGCTGCAGCGCTATCTCGGCTTCCCGGCATTGAATCTGTCCGGCGCGCCCGCGTCGGGCGTTTCCACCGGGCAGGCGATGGACGAGATGGAGCGCCTGGCCCGGCAGCTGCCGGCGGGCTTCGCACTGCAGTGGACCAGTCAGTCGCTGCAGGAGCGCGAGTCCGGCGCGCAGGCCCCGTGGTTGCTGCTGCTGTCGATGCTGGTGGTGTTCCTGGTCCTGGCGGCGCTGTACGAGAGCTGGTCCATACCAATGGCGGTGATGCTGGTGGTGCCGCTGGGCCTGCTGGGAGCCGTAGCGGCGGTGCTGCTGCGGGGCATGCCCAACGACGTGTTCTTCAAGGTCGGCATGATCACGGTGATCGGCCTGTCGGCGAAGAACGCGATCCTGATCGTCGAGTTCGCGCGACAGCTGCAGCAGCAGGGACGCGGGCTGGTGGAAGCGGCCGTGGAGGCAGCGCGCCTGCGCCTGCGGCCCATCGTGATGACGTCGCTGGCGTTCGCGCTCGGCGTGGTGCCTTTGATGGTGGCGCAGGGTGCCTCGAAGGAAACACAGCAGGCAATCGGTACCGGTGTGTTCGGTGGCATGGTCAGCGCGACCGTGCTCGCGGTGTTCTTCGTGCCGGTGTTCTATGTGGTGGTGCAGGGGGTGCGGCAACGGATCGCGCGGCGCCTGCGCAGGCGCCGGCCACTGCCGGAAGGATCTGTGGATGGGAACGGATAACGGTCAAAGGCTGCACGACGTACAGCTGAAGGCGCTGGAACGGCGCCTGTGCCAGGCCCTGATCGAGGGTGATCGGCAGGCACTGTCGCTGCTGTTGTCGCCGGCGATGTTCATGATGGATGGCGATGGCGGGCGTCTGTTTGATCTGCCCTGGCTGGATGACTGGTTGGGCGGGCACCTGCAGGTGCGGGCGCTGCATCTGCAGGCGGTGGACACCCTGCTGTGCGGTCGGCTGGCGCTGCTGTCCAGCCCGGTGCAGATGGTGGTCGTCCGGCACGGGAAGGAGCAGGCATTGCGGATGCGTCTGTTGCGGGTCTGGGCCTGTAGTTCCGGCGGGGAGGGCGCGCAGCTGCTGTCGATGACGGTGCTCGCGGCGTGAACGCGATCACATCGGTTTCAGCGCCGGCTCATCGCCGGATGATAGGGTGGTTATCTTCAGTACGGTCGACAAGGAGTCGAGTCATGCGTGTAGTTTCCAGTCTGTCGTCGGCTTCGCTGGCCCTGGTGCTGGCGGCCTGCCAGCCATCGACGCCGCCTGCCGCAGCAGGTGGCACGGCTGACCCGGCGCCGCCGGAGCCGCAGCCGCTGTCCACGAACTCGACCGCCAGCCAGACGGCCTATCAGTGTGGCGATCTGGCCGTGCGTGCGACGTTCAACGGCGAGGACGCAGCCACCGTGGTGATCGGGGATCGCACGTTCGCCATGACCTCCGAGCGTGCTACTTCGGGGGCGAAGTACGGCGACGGGCAGGGCAACAGTTTCTGGACGAAGGGCCACGACGACGGGCTGCTCAGCCTGAAGGGCGAAGTGGACCGCGAGTGCCGCGCGGTGGAGACCACGGAAGGCGACGGCCGTGCCGGTGCTGCCGCGTTCAGGGCGACCGGCAACGAACCGGGCTGGCTGGCGGTGGTCGACGGTGACACGCCGGGCCTGCAGGTGCAGGTCGATTATGGCCAGCGGCACTTCGACGTGGGCGCGCCCAACCAGGGGGCGGACGGATGGAGTGGCAAGGCTGCGGACGGTACCGACATCAAGCTCACCTTCCAGCGCACGACGTGCACGGACGACATGAGCGGCGAGCCGTTCGAGGCGAAGGCGATGCTGACCGTCGGCACGCGCCAGTACCATGGGTGTGGCAATTTCGGCGCCAGGCAGCCGTAAGTTGGTCGGCAGAGCCGAGCGGGGCTCGGCTCTGCCAGGCGCGTGCGGTCAGCTCAGTCCGCGCGGCCTGCGAACTCGCCGGTGGCAGTGTTCACCAGCACGCGTTCGCCATTGACGATGTACTCCGGCACCATGATCTCGATCCCGGTATTGAGCTTGGCCGGTTTCGGACGCTTGGTGGCGGTGCCGCCCTTCAGTTCCGGCGGGGTCTCGATCACTTCCAGCACCACC
The DNA here is from genome assembly GCF_056479905.1 of Stenotrophomonas sp. 112478_Sma. NCBI lineage: Bacteria > Pseudomonadati > Pseudomonadota > Gammaproteobacteria > Lysobacterales > Lysobacteraceae > Stenotrophomonas > Stenotrophomonas sp. 112478_Sma. Next base: position 1,866,079 of record NZ_CM151072.1, read on the forward strand.
GAGGCCGGCAACTGGATGGCCACCGGCTGCTCGTCGATCACCTGCACGTAGATGCCGGTCAGGCCATCGGTGATGTAGCCGGCGTCGTCGCCGATGACGTCCGCATCCAGGGTGTAGGGGGTGTAGTCCTCGTCATCGAGGAAGACGAACGCATCGCCATCCTTGTACGAATAGGTGGACTGGCGGCGCAGCAGTTCGACCTCGACCAGATTGTCGTCGGCATCGAAGCTGGCATCGAGCTTGTTGCCGCCCGGCACGCTGTACATGATGAAGCGGAAGCGGACGTTGCCACCCCGGCCCTGCGGGGAGCTGCGCTCGATGTCGCGGATCTGGTAGACGCCGTTGTTGTACTCGACGACGTTGCCCTTCTTGATGTCGTTGGCTTTCATGGTGATCTGGGTCGTTGGGGGTGGACGCCGTCCCGGCGCCCGGGGGAATCACTTCGGAGCGAGGCGGGTAGCGCCGTCCAGGCGGATGGTCTCGCCATTGAGGTAGGTGTTGCCGAGGATGAAGCCGACCAGGCTGGCGAAATCCTCCGGCTTGCCCAGCCGCGACGGGAACGGGATCGAGGCGGCAAGCGACTGCTGTACGGCTTCGGGCATGCCATCGACCATCGGTGTCCAGAACACGCCCGGGGCGATGGTGTTGACGCGGATGCCGAAGCGCGAGAGCTCGCGGGCCATCGGCAGCGTCATCGACACCACACCGCCCTTGCTGGCGGCGTACGCGGCCTGGCCGATCTGGCCCTCATAGGCGGCGATGCTGGCGGTGTTGATGATGACACCCCGTTCGCCATCGGCGCCGGCCTCGTTGTGCTGCATGCGGTTGGCGGCGGCCTTGGCCACGTTGAAGCTGCCGACCAGGTTGACCATCACCGTGCCCTGGAAGCCGGCCAGCGGCATCGGACCTTCCTTGCCGAGCACACGGCCAGCGCCGAGGATGCCGGCGCAGTTCATCGCCACGTTGAGCCCGCCGAGGAAATCGTGGGCCTGGTCGATGGCCGCCGCCACGGCAGCTTCATCACTGACGTTGACGTTGAAATAGCGGGCGTTGTCGGCACCCAGCGTGGCGACGGCGGCGCTGCCTTTGTCGTCGTTGAGGTCGAACAGGGCCACCTTGCCGCTTTGGGCGACGAGGTGCTCGGCCACGGCCAGGCCAAGGCCGGAAACGCCGCCGGTGATCACGGCACGTACGGAAGACAGCTGCATTGCACGGTCCTGCAGGTTCGAGAACCGCCGATTCTAACGGAAGCCACGACCGCTGCCGTTGTGCACCGCGCCGCCCGGAGCCCGGGCGACGCGCCCTGATGAATCAGACGGCCGCGAGGGCCTGGCCGGTGCGGCTGGCGGTCGCACGCCCGAGCAGGCCGGCCAGCCAACGACCGGTTTCCGCCAGCGCCGGCAGGTCCACCCCGCTGTCCAGGCCAAGGCCCTGCAGCAGATAGACCACGTCCTCGCTGGCGACGTTGCCGCTGGCGCCTTTCGCGTAAGGGCAGCCGCCCGCGCCGGAGACGGCGCTGTCGACCACGCGCACGCCTTCTTCCAGGCAGGTGGCGATGTTGGCAATGGCCTGCCCGTAGGTGTCATGGAAGTGCACGGCCAGCGCGCTCATCGGGATCTCCGCGGCGACTGCCTGCAGCATCGCCCGTGCCTTGCGCGGCGTGCCGACGCCGATCGTGTCGCCCAGCGAGATCTCATAGCAGCCCATCTGGTGCAGGGCGCGCGCCACCCGCACCACATCGGCCAGGGGGACCTCGCCCTGGTAGGGACACCCCAGCACGGTGGAGACATAGCCGCGCACCCGTACGCCATCGGCGGCGGCGCGGCGCAGGATCGGCTCGAAGCGTGCCAGCGACTCGTCGATGCCGGCGTTGGTGTTGGTGCGGTTGAACGCCTCGGAGGCGGCCGTGAACACCGCCACTTCCTCCACGCCGACCGCGAGCGCCCGCTCGTAGCCCTGTTCATTCGGTACCAGCACTGGATAGTGGATGCCGGGCCGGCGCTGGATGCCGGCATAGACCTCAGCGGCATCCGCCAGCTGCGGCACCCACTTCGGGCTGACGAAACTGGTCGCTTCGATGCTGCGCAGGCCGGTGGCCGACAGGCGGTTGATCAGCTCGATCTTGTCGGCCGTAGAGACCGGTTGCTTTTCGTTCTGCAGCCCGTCCCGCGGGCCGACCTCGACGATGCGGACGTAGTCGCTCATGCCTCCGTCTCCGCAGCGGGGCGCTGGCAGACCGCCTCGATGTTGTTGCCGTCCGGGTCGAGCACGAAGGCGGCGTAGTAGTTCGGGTGATACCAGGGACGTACGCCGGGAGCACCATTGTCGCGTCCTCCGGCGGCCAGGGCGGCGGCATGGAACGCGTCCACCTGCGCGCGGCCGGTACAGGCGAAGGCGACGTGCACGCCATGGCTGACGCTGCCGCCATTGCCGATCCAGAAGAACGGCTTGCCATCGCGGCCGAAGCCGACCTGGTCGTGGGTGCCGGTCTGCTCCGCGGTGACTTCCATCACCACGCCGATCTGCAGTGGGGCCAGTGCCTGGCTGAAGAACGCCCTGCTGCGCGCCAGGTCGGCGCTGGTCAAACCAAGATGATCGAGCATGTTCAGGCCTCCGTGACCCAATGGGGGGCGCGCTTGTCGAGGAAGGCGCCCAGGCCTTCCTGACCCTCGGCCGAGACCCGCAGGCGCGCGATCAGGGCGGCATTGTCGCGGTCGAGCGCATCGCGGTCATGGCTGTCACGGACCTGCCGGACCAGGCGCTTGGCCGACGCTGAGGCGATCGGGCCGGCCTTGTCGAGCAGGGCCAGCTGGCGCTGCACCGCCTCGTCCAGCCGCTCCGGTTCCACCAGCTGGTGCACCAGGCCGATGCGCAGCGCGGTGTCGGCGTCGAAGTGCTCGCCGGTCGCGAACCAGCGGCGGGCCTGACGCGGCCCGATCGCCTCGATCACGTACGGTGAGATCACGGCGGGCAGCAGGCCAAGGCGGCTTTCGGTCAGGCCGAACCGGGCGCAGGTGCTGGCGATGGCGATGTCGCAGCAGGCGACCAGGCCGACACCCCCGCCGAAGGCGGCACCGTGGACCCGGGCCAGGGTCGGCTTGGGCAGTTCGTCCAGGGTGCGCATCAGGCGCGCCAGGGCCAGCGAATCCTCGCGGTTGTCAGCCTCGCTGGCAGCGGCCATGCCCCGCATCCACTGCAGGTCGGCACCGGCCGAGAAGGATGCGCCGTGGCCGGCCACCACCACCGCGCGCACCGCGTCTTCCCGCCCGGCCGCCTCCAGCGCGGCGGTCAGCCGGGCGATCAGGCCGGCATCGAAGGCGTTGTGCAGCTCCGGCCGGTTCAGCCAGAGGGTGAGGACGGCGCCACTGCGCTCGATCTGCAAAGCATCGTTCATGGGATTCCAGGGTCACTCCATACCTGTATGGATCATAGCGGGCCATTGGTCATGGGCCATGACGCGACGCGGGAATGTTAGAATCGAGAACCATTTACATCCAGCAGAGAACAGGCTAGATGACGCTGTCCGAACTGCCCCTGCATACCTCGGCCGTGGTCGACTCCGTGCAGGACCTGCATGCCAACGATGCCATTGCCCGCCGCCTGCGCGAGCTGGGCTTCGTCAAGGGCGAGGAGGTCCGCCTGGTGGCCAAGGGCCCACTGGGGGGAGAGCCGTTGCTGGTGCAGGTCGGGTTCACCCGTTTCGCACTGCGTATCAGTGAAGCCAAGCGCGTCGTGATCGACGCTGCCAGCCAGGAAAGACGTGCATGACCGCATCCGCCACTGCCGCCCCCCTGCGCATCGCGCTGGTCGGTAACCCGAACAGCGGCAAGACCGCCCTGTTCAACCAGCTGACCGGCAGCCGGCAGAAGGTCGCCAATTACACCGGCGTGACCGTCGAGCGCAAGGAAGGACGCCTGCGCGCACCCTCCGGCCGCGAGTTCGCCGTGCTTGACCTGCCGGGTGCGTACAGCCTGCACCCGGCGAGCCTGGACGAGGCGATCACCCGCGACCTGTGCCGGGGCTTCTATCCGGGCGAGGCCGCGCCGGACGTACTGTTGTGCGTGATCGATGCCACCAACCTGCGCCTGCACCTGCGCTTCGCACTGGAACTGCGCGAGTTGGGCAAACCGATGGTGGTGGCGCTGAACATGGTGGATGCGGCCGAGCGCCGTGGCATCCAGCTGGACGTGGCAGCGCTGGAGCGCGAGCTGGGCGTGCCGGTGGTCGAGACCGTGGCGGTACGCAAGCAGGGCGCGCGTGCGCTGGTCGAGCGCCTGGACCGCATGGTGCCGCACCTGGATGCGCCGGTGCCGCCGGCCGAGGACGGCATCGACTACCACGCCCGGGTACGCGACATCCTGGCGGTGGCCGTGCGCATGCCGGCACGCACCGCGAAGATCGACGACACGCTCGACCGCTGGCTGCTGCACCCGGTGTTCGGACTGGTGACGCTGGTCGTGGTGATGTTCCTGATCTTCCAGGCGGTGTTCGCCTGGGCGACACCGCTGATGGATGGCATCGAGGCCGGCTTCGGCTGGCTGGGCGAGGTGGTCGGTGGCGCGCTGCCAGAGGGGCCGCTGACCAGCCTGCTGACCGACGGCATCATCGCCGGCCTGGGAGGCGTGGTGGTGTTCCTGCCGCAGATCCTGATCCTGTTCGCGTTCATCCTCGCGCTGGAAGAGTCCGGCTACCTGCCACGTGCAGCGTTCCTGCTCGATCGGCTGATGGCCGCGGCCGGCCTGTCGGGGCGTTCGTTCATCCCGCTGCTGTCCAGCTTCGCCTGCGCGGTGCCGGGCATCATGGCCACCCGCAGCATCCAGGATCCACGCGATCGGCTGGCGACGATCCTGGTGGCACCGCTGATGACCTGTTCGGCCCGCCTGCCGGTGTATGCCCTGCTGATCGCCGCCTTCATTCCCGATGGCAAGGTCGGCATCTTCAACCAGCAGGGCCTGGTGCTGTTCGGACTGTACGTGGCCGGCATCCTCAGCGCGCTGGCGATGTCGTGGGTCATGAAGAAGTGGCGCCGCGACAAGAGCGAGCATCCGTTGATGCTGGAGCTGCCCTCGTACCGTATTCCGCATCCGCGTGATCTGGCAGTCGGCCTGTATGAGCGCGGCATGATCTTCCTGCGGCGCGTGGGCGGCATCATCCTGGCGTTGACCGTGCTGCTGTGGTTCCTGCTGTCGTTCCCCGGTGCGCCCGCCGACGCCACGCTGCCGGTCATCGATTACAGCTACGCCGGCCGCATCGGCCATGCGATGACCGCGGTTTTCGCCCCGCTGGGTTTCAACTGGCAGATCTGCATCGCACTGATTCCGGGCCTCGCCGCGCGTGAAGTGGCGGTTTCCTCGCTGGCGACCGTGTACGCGCTGTCCGCGGCCGACGACGATGCGGCGATCTCGGCGCTCACGCCAGTGGTGGCCGATGGCTGGTCGCTGGCCACGGGCCTGTCGCTGCTGGTGTGGTTCATCTATGCGCCGATGTGCATCTCCACGCTGGCCACCATCAAGCGTGAGACCAACTCGTGGAAGAAGATGGGTTTCGCGGCGTTCTACCTGTTCGCAGCGGCCTACGTTGCAGCGCTGATCACCTACCAGGTGACCGTGGCGCTGGGAGGCGGCTGATGGACGCAGGACTGCTGCTCCAGTACCTGCTCGTTGCGCTGGCCGTGCTGGTCAGCGCGTGGGTCGTACTGAAAAAGCAGTTCCCCGGCACCGTGCGCAGAATGCGCGGTGCCTTGGCACTGGCGCTGCTCAAGCCCGGCCGCGCCGGCTGGCTGCAGGCGCTGGGCCGCAGGATCGCGCCCCCTGTCAGTGGCGGCGGCGGTGCCTGTGGTGGCTGCGACAGCTGCGGGCCGACGCCGCCGAAGCAGCACTGACGATGCCGGGAGAGAGCGGGGGCTGCTGCGCTCGCCGAAGCGTCAATCCCGCACCAGCCCACCGTCCACCACCAGATTCTGGCCGGTGACCGCGCGCGCCCAGGGGCTGGCGAAGAACAGCGCGGCGTCGGCGAACTCGGCCGGCGTGGTCACGCTGCGCAGTGGCGTGTTGGCGGCGATGTAATCGAACACCGCCTGCGGTGTCGCGGCGCTGGCATCGGTGCTGCGCAGCAGGCCGCCGGACAGCATGTTGACGGTGATCCCGTGCGGCCCCAGGTCGCCGGCCAGGGTGCGTGTCAGCGAAAGCAGGGCGGCTTTGGCGGCCGTGTAGTCGTGATAGGGCACCACCGGGTTCTGGAACAGATTGGTGCCGATGTTGATGATGCGGCCGAAACCGCGCGCCTGCATGCCGGGCAGGGCGGCCTGCACGGTGTTGAGCGCGCCGCGCACGCTGCCTTCGAACTGCGCCTGGAACGCCGGCCAGCCAATGTCGGCAGCGCCGTCGCGCGCATCACCATTGAAGGAGAAGTCGGCCAATGCATTGTTGACCACAGTGGTCACGCCCTGGCCGAAATGCGCCAGCGCCTGCTGCAGGAGTGCCTCGATCTGGCCCCGGTCGGTGACGTCGGCGCGGAGCGCGAGTGCCTGCCCGCCCAGCTCCACCGCCAATGCACGTGCGGCCGCCTCGCTGCGGTGATAGTTGATGATGATCCGGGCACCCTGCGCGGCGAATGCGCGGGCGATATGCTGGCCAAGGCCGCGGCCAGCGCCGGTGACCAGTACCAGCTGTTCGCTGATCTGCATGGGAAATGCGGTCCATTGCATGAAGAGTCCTGCAGCGTAGCAGCGATGATGCTTGCCGGACCGGGCATGCTGCCGCTAGCCTGCGGGGCATGAACCAGACTCCCCTGCGATTGCTCATTCACGGCGCTTCCGGGCGCATGGGCCAGGCCCTGCTGCGGCTGGCCGCCGATCATCCCGAAACCCTGCAGATCGTGGCGGCGGTGACCGGCCGCGCGCCGGCCCAGCGGGTGGTCGACGGAGTGCCGTTCTTTGCCGCCAGCGAGCTGGCAGGGGCGCCGGCATTCGATGTGGCCATCGACTTCAGCCTGCCGGAAGGCTTCGATGCGATGCTGGCCCTGTGCGTTGAACGCGGCGCAGGCCTGGTATCGGGTACCACCGGCATCTCCAGTGCGCAGCGCCAAGCGCTGGACGCCGCCGCGGCGCGCATTCCGCTGGTGTGGGCTTCGAACTTCAGCCTCGGTGTCGCGGTGCTGGACGAGCTGGTCGAGCGCGCTGCGCAGGCTCTGTCGGGCTGGGACTGCGACATCGTGGAATCGCACCATACGCAGAAGAAGGATGCGCCCTCGGGAACGGCACTGACCCTGGGCGCAGCCGCGCAGCGGGGTGGGGCGGATCCGCAGTACGCCAGCCTGCGGGCCGGCGATATCGTGGGTGAGCATCTGGTGCAGTTCACCGGCCTGGGCGAGCGCATCGAACTGGTCCACCGGGCGACCAACCGCGACATCTTCGCCCGCGGTGCGCTGTTTGCCGCCCGCCAGCTGCAGGGGCGGGCGCCCGGGAGCTACCGGGTGCGCGACCTGCTGGACACCCCGGCGGACTGATTCACGGGGTCGGATCCCTTTCCCACGGAAAGGGATCTGACCCCTCGCCGCGATTGCTGTCAGAGCCCTTTTCCCGCATGAAAAGGGATCCGACCCCGGCCATCGCGCTTTGCACACGCGGGCGTATTGAAATGAATACGCAGTCGCCTGTTCATGAAACGATTCAACCGCTGGCGCGAGCGCTCCGGCAGCGCTACAATTCGCACTCGCCGAATCACCAAAGCCGGACCGGTCCTGAACCGCACGTCCGCGCTTTTTTGCAACCGGATTTCCGTGAAGCACAGGCGTGACTTCGGCACCCCCTCGGTAGCCAAAGTGAGATTTCCGTGACCCAAGCCGCAATCCTCGTCCTCGAAGACGGCACCGTATTCGAGGGCGAATCCGTAGGCGCGCCCGGCCTGTCCGTCGGTGAAGTGGTGTTCAACACCGCCATGACCGGTTACCAGGAAGTGCTGACCGATCCGTCCTACGCCCGGCAGATGGTCACGCTGACCTATCCGCATATTGGCAACACCGGCATGACCGACCAGGACGACGAAGCCTCCAAGGTGTGGTCGGCCGGCCTGATCGTGCGCGATGTGCCGCGCCGCCCCAGCAACTGGCGCAGCCAGGTGTCGCTGCAGGACTGGCTGATCCAGCGTGGCGTGGTGGCCATCGCTGGCATCGATACCCGCAAGCTCACCCGCATCCTGCGCGAGAACGGCGCCCAGAACGGTGCGCTGATGGCAGGTGACATCGATGTTGAGAAGGCGCTGGAAGCCGCCCGCAAGTTCCCAGGCCTGAAGGGCATGGATCTGGCCAAGGTCGTCACTACCGAGAAGACCTATGTCTGGACCGAGGGCCAGCTGGACCTGGATGCCAACGCCTTCGTCAGCGTGCCGGCCCGCTTCAAGGTGGTGGCCTACGATTTCGGCGTGAAGACCAACATCCTGCGCATGCTGGCCGAACGCGGCTGCGAAGTGACCGTGGTGCCGGCGCAGACCCCGGCGGCTGAAGTGCTGGCGCTGAAGCCCGACGGTGTCTTCCTGTCCAATGGCCCGGGTGACCCGGAGCCGTGCAATTACGCGATCGCCGCGATCAAGACCTTCATCGACGTGAAGATTCCGACCTTCGGCATCTGCCTGGGCCACCAGCTGCTGGGCCTGGCCTCGGGCGCGCAGACCGTCAAGATGGGCCATGGCCACCATGGTGCGAACCATCCGGTGCAGGACCTGGACAGTGGCCGGGTGATGATCACCTCGCAGAACCATGGTTTCGCGGTCGATGAAGCCACCCTGCCGGCGACGTTGCGCGTGACCCACCGGTCGCTGTTCGATGGCACCAACCAGGGCATCGCACGCACCGATGTGCCGGCGTTCTCTTTCCAGGGCCATCCGGAAGCGTCGCCGGGCCCGCACGACGTCGGTCCGCTGTTCGACCGTTTCGTGACCCTGATGGAACAGGCCAAGGCGTGATCCGCAGGCCACCGGCGACCGGTGGCACCGCGATGGACCGTAAGCCCCCGCATTGCTGCTGCCTCCCGGCGCGGCGCTGCGGATCGAGATTCCTGATCGACAGCGTGCGATCACTCCCCCTTGTCACGCTGTACTGACTTAGAGAAGAAAATGCCCAAGCGCACTGACCTAAAGACCATCCTCATCATCGGTGCCGGCCCGATCGTCATCGGCCAGGCCTGCGAGTTCGACTACTCCGGCGCCCAGGCCTGCAAGGCCCTGCGCGACGAGGGTTACCGCGTGGTGCTGGTCAACAGCAACCCGGCCACGATCATGACCGACCCGGAGATGGCCGACGCCGTCTACATCGAGCCGATCAACTGGCAGACGGTCGAGAAGATCATCGCCAAGGAGAAGCCCGACGCGCTGCTGCCGACCATGGGGGGACAGACCGCGCTGAACTGCGCGCTGGACCTGGCCGACAACGGCGTGCTGGAGAAGTACAACGTCGAGCTGATCGGTGCCAAGCGCGAAGCGATCCGCATGGCCGAAGACCGCGAGCTGTTCCGCGTGGCGATGGGCGAGATCGGCCTGGAGTGCCCGACCGCCGCCGTCGCTCACACGCTGGACGAAGCGCTGGAGATCCAGACCCGCGTCGGCTACCCGACCATCATCCGTCCGAGCTTCACCCTGGGCGGCAGTGGCGGTGGTATCGCCTACAACCGCGAAGAGCTGGTGGAAATCGTCAGCCGCGGCCTGGAACTGTCGCCGACCACCGAAGTGCTGGTGGAAGAGTCGGTGCTGGGCTGGAAGGAATTCGAGATGGAGGTGGTGCGTGACACCGCCGACAACTGCATCATCGTTTGCTCGATCGAGAATCTCGATCCGATGGGCGTGCACACCGGTGACTCGATCACCGTGGCCCCGGCGCAGACCCTGACCGACAAGGAGTACCAGCGCCTGCGCGATGCCTCCATCGCCGTGCTGCGCAAGATCGGCGTCGATACCGGCGGCTCCAACGTGCAGTTCGGCATCAACCCGAAGACCGGCCGCGTGGTCGTCATCGAGATGAATCCGCGCGTGTCGCGCTCCTCGGCGCTGGCCTCCAAGGCCACCGGCTTCCCGATCGCGAAGGTGGCCGCCAAGCTGGCCGTGGGCTACACCCTGGACGAACTGAAGAACGAGATCACCGGTGGCCTGACCCCGGCGTCGTTCGAGCCGTCCATCGACTACGTGGTCACCAAGATTCCGCGTTTCGCCTTCGAGAAGTTCCCGGCCGCCGATGCGCGCCTGACCACCCAGATGAAGTCGGTGGGCGAAGTCATGGCGATGGGCCGCACCTTCCAGGAATCGGTACAGAAGGCGCTGCGCGGCCTGGAAACCGGCAAGGTCGGCTTCGACCCGACCGGCCTGGACCTGGCCAACGAGGAAGACCTGCAGACCCTGCGCCGCGAGCTGAAGGCTCCGGGTCCGGAGCGCCTGTTCTACGTGGCCGACGCGTTCCGCGCCGGCATGAGCGTGGAAGAGATCCATGCGCTGTCGTTCATCGACCACTGGTTCCTGGACCAGATCGAGGAAATCATCGCTGCCGAAGGCGAAGTGGCTGCCGACGGCATCGACGCGCTCGACGCTGCGCGTCTGCGCAAGCTCAAGCGTGCCGGTTTCTCCGACGCCCGCCTGGCCCAGCTGACCGGCACCAACGAAGCGGCCATCCGCGCACTGCGTCGTGCCCACAAGGTGCGCCCGGTCTACAAGCGCGTGGACTCCTGTGCTGCCGAGTTCGCCACCGGCACCGCCTACCTGTACTCGACCTACGAGGACGAGTGCGAGGCCGCGCCGAGCAACCGCGACAAGATCATGATCCTGGGCGGCGGTCCGAACCGCATCGGCCAGGGCATCGAGTTCGACTACTGCTGCGTGCATGCGGCGCTGGCGCTGCGCGAGGATGGCTATGAAACCATCATGGTCAACTGCAACCCGGAAACCGTTTCGACCGACTACGACACCTCCGACCGCCTGTACTTCGAGCCGCTGACGCTGGAAGACGTGCTGGAGATCGTCGAGCTGGAACAGCCGAAGGGCGTGATCGTGCAGTACGGCGGGCAGACGCCGCTGAAGCTGGCGCGCGCGCTGGAAGCCAATGGCGTGCCGGTGATCGGTACCAGCCCGGACTCCATCGACCTGGCCGAGGACCGCGAGCGTTTCCAGCAGCTGGTGGACAAGCTGGGCCTGAAGCAGCCGCCGAACCGTATCGCCCGCAACGACCAGGAAGCCCTGCTGCTGGCCCGCGAGATCGGCTACCCGCTGGTGGTGCGTCCGAGCTACGTGCTCGGTGGCCGTGCGATGGAGATCGTGTACGGCGAAGCCGATCTGGCCCGCTACGTGCGTGATGCGGTGAAGGTGTCCAACGATTCGCCGGTGCTGCTGGACCGCTTCCTCGACAACGCTGTCGAGTGCGATGTCGACATCATCGCCGACAAGGATGGCAACGTGCTGATCGGTGGCGTGATGGAGCACATCGAAGAAGCCGGCGTGCACTCGGGCGACTCCTCGTGCTCGCTGCCACCGTACTCGCTGTCGGCCGAGACCCAGGCCGAGCTGCGTCGCCAGGTGGTGGAGCTGGCCAAGGCGCTGAACGTGGTGGGCCTGATGAACACCCAGTTCGCGATCCAGACCAGCGACGAGGGCGACGACACCGTCTACCTGCTTGAAGTGAACCCGCGTGCCTCGCGCACGGTGCCGTTCGTGTCCAAGGCCACCGGCATGCCGCTGGCCAAGATCGCCGCACGCTGCATGGCCGGCAAGACCCTGGCCGAGCAGGGCGCGACCGAAGAGATCGTGCCGGACTACTACTCGGTGAAGGAAGCGATCTTCCCGTTCGCCAAGTTCCAGGGCGTCGATCCGATCCTCGGGCCGGAAATGCGGTCCACCGGCGAGGTGATGGGCGTCGGTCGCAGCTTCAACGCCGCCTTCGCACGCGCGCAGGAAGCCGGCGGCATCAAGGCCCCGCCGATCGGCAAGGCCTTCGTGTCGGTGCGCGACCCGGACAAGAAGCGCGTGTTGCCGGTCGCCAAGGCGCTGCTGGCGCGCGGCTACAGCCTGGTGGCCACCCGTGGCACCGCCGCCTGGCTGCAGCAGCATGGCATGCAGTGCGAGATCATCAACAAGGTGGTCGAGGGTCGTCCGCACATCGTCGATTCGATCAAGAACGGCGAGATCGTCTACATCGTCAACACGACCGAAGGTCGGTCGGCGATCAACGACTCGTTCTCGATCCGTCGCGAGGCGCTGCAGCACCGCGTCACCTACTCGACCACCATTGCCGGCGCCAAGGCGCTGGTGGATTCACTGGAATTCCGCGGCACCGGCCCCGTCTGGTCGCTGCAGGAGCTGCACAAGGAGTTGAATGCATGAGAGCCCCCATCACGATGAAGGGCGCGCAGAAGCTGCGCGACGAACTGGATCACCTGAAGTCGGTCAAGCGGCCGAAGGTGATCGCCGCGATCGCCGAAGCGCGTGAGCATGGCGACCTGAAGGAGAATGCCGAGTACCACGCCGCGCGCGAGGAACAGGGCTTCATCGAAGGCCGCATCAAGCAGCTGGAAGGCGAGCTGTCGCACGCCGAGATCATCGACGTGAGCAAGCTCAATGCCGGCTCCAAGGTGGTGTTCGGCGCCAGCGTGACCCTGGCCGACGTGGAAACCGACGAAGAGAAGAAGTACCAGATCGTGGGTGACCTCGAAGCGGATATCAAGCTGGGGTTGATCGCGATTTCCTCGCCGGTGGCGCGCGCGATGATCGGCAAGCTGGAAGGCGATTCGATCGTGATCGACGCCCCGGCTGGGCAGCGCGAGTACGAGATCGTCAGCGTCAGCTACGTGGACTGAGCACGTGGCGACGGCGACCCTGCTGTTGCCCGCACGCAGCCGCTTTGCCGCGGCTGCGCTGCCGGACGATGTGGCACGTGCGCTCGGCCGTGCCACTACGGTGCAGGTCGAGCCGGGTGAACGGGCGCAGCTGATGCGCCATTTCACGGTCGCCGCGCCGCACTGGCCGGTGGCCGCGCTGACCCGCCAGCGTGACGTGGGCGATGCGGCCGGTGCCAGCTGGCTGCGCGCCGATCCGGCCTGCATGGTGCCGGACATGCATGGCGCGCGGATGATGGCCTACGGCGAAACCCTGCGACCAACCCTGGCAGACAGCCTCGCCCTGCTGCCGGTGCTGCAGCCGTTGTTCGCCGAGGTCGGCTTCGTGCTCGACGCGCCTGATCCGTCGCGCTGGTATCTGCGGCTGCCGATCGATACCGCACTGCCGGCGTTCGACGGTCCCGACGAGGTGCTCGGCGATGACCTGTTCTCGCACCTGCCGGAAGGCGAGGGCGGCCGCCGCTGGCGGGCGCTGATGACCGAGGCGCAGGTGCTGCTGCACAACCACTCCTGGAACCAGCAGCGCGCCGCGCAGGGCCAGCAGCCGATTAATTCGCTGTGGTTCTGGGGCGGTGGCGTGATGCCGGTGTCGGTCAGCACGGTGCATGCGCAGGTGCGCAGCCGCGATGCGCTGCTGCAGAGCCTGGCGCAGGCCGCTGGCGTGGCGGTGGATGGTGAGCAGGCTGTCGATGCGCTGGTTGACCTGCGCCAGCTGCGTTCGCTGCAGCAGTTGGGCAACGAGGCGATCCGCCCGCTGCTGGCCGCGTTGAAGCGTGGCGAACTGCAGCGGCTGGTGCTCGATTTCGAGGACGGCCTGCAGTTCCAGCTGGATCGCGGACAGCGCTGGCAGTTCTGGAAGAAGCCACGGCAGCTGCACGATTGAGCGGGGCCTCGGTCGAGCGGGGGTCGGATCCGTTTTCCATCGGAGAACGGCTCTGACCCCGATGTTTGCCGGGGTTGCCGCCAGCGGCCGGCACTACCGCAGGTGCCGGGCGCAATCCCGCCAGCCTCTCCCACGCGCGGTATCATCCCTCTGTCTTTCGTAACCGGCGATGCCGATGTCCCTTGCCGCCGATCCAGCGCTGCCGTCTTCCGATACGCCGACAATCCGACGCCGTGAGGCAGCGACGCCGGCTGCATGGCCGGAGGGAACGCTGCCACTGCTTGCACGTCTCTATGCCAGCCGTGGCGCGGGGACGCCGGAACTGGCGCTGCCGAAGCTGGGCAATCTGCATGCCCCCGAACTGCTGACCGGCATCGACGCTGCGGTCGACCTGCTGGTCGAGGCCATCGCCAATGACAAGCGCATCCTGGTGGTCGGCGATTTCGACTGTGATGGCGCTACCGCCTGTGCGGTCGGCGTGCGCGGCCTGCGCATGCTCGGCGCACAGCATGTCTTCCACGCGGTGCCCAACCGGATGGTGCACGGCTATGGACTGTCGCCCTCGCTGGTGGAGGAACTGGTCGCGCTGAAGCCGGACCTGCTGGTCACCGTCGACCATGGCATTGCATGCCATGCCGGCGTCGCGGCCGCCAAGGCGCGTGGCTGGCAGGTGCTGGTCACCGACCATCATCTGCCGGGCCCGCAGCTGCCTGCGGCCGACGTGATCGTCGATCCGAACCTGGATGGCGACGCATTTCCCAGCAAGTCGCTGACCGGTGTCGGCGTGATCTTCTACGTGCTGATGGCGCTGCGCCGGCGGATGCGCGAGGCCGGCGTGTTCGCCGATGGCAAGGGCCCGGACCTGACCACGCTGCTGGACCTGGTGGCGGTCGGCACCGTGGCCGACCTGGTGGCGCTGGATCCGAACAACCGCGCACTGGTCAGTGCGGGCCTGCGCAGATTGCGTTCGGGGCAGGGCTGTGTCGGCCTGAAGGCGCTGATCGAAGCCAGTGGGCGCGACGCGGCGCGTCTGACCGCGACCGACATCGGCTTCGCCCTGGGCCCACGCCTGAATGCCGCCGGTCGGCTGGAAGACATGGCGCTGGGCATCGCGCTGCTGCTGACCGAGGACCCGCGGCAGGCGCGGGAGATCGCGCAGACGCTGGAGCAGATCAATGCGGAACGCCGCGCCGTGCAGCAGTCGATGACCGACGATGCCGAGCAGGCGCTGACCCGAGTTGTGCTGGACATGGCCGGGCAGCGGCCGGTGGCGGCATGCCTGTTCGATGCCGAGTGGCATCCGGGCGTGGTCGGTCTGGTGGCCTCGAAGATGAAGGATCGCCTGCACCGGCCGGTGATCGCCTTCGCGCCGGCCGAGCCCGGTGCCGACACCCTGCGTGGCTCCGCGCGTTCGATTCCGGGCCTGCATATCCGTGACGCGCTGGCATTGGTCGATTCACGACATCCCGGCCTGATCGAGCGCTTCGGCGGTCACGCCATGGCGGCCGGCCTCAGCCTGCGGCTCGATCATGTCGACGCCTTCAAGGCGGCCTTCGTTGCCGTCGTGCTGGAGATGCTCGACCCAGCGGCACTTCAACAGCAGGTGCTCAGCGACGGCGAACTGGCAGCGGACGAGCTCGACCATCGCCATGCCGATGCGCTGCGCCTGGCCGGTCCTTGGGGGCAGGGCTTCCCGGAGCCGCTGTTCGATGGCCATTTCGAGGTGGCCAACTGGCGCGTGCTGAAGGAACGCCACCTCAAGCTGGAACTGCGCCTGCCTGGCGTGCCTGGCACGATCAACGCGATCCATTTTGGCGGCTGGCACGGCAATGCGCCAAGCCGCCATGTGCATCTGGCCTACCGGCTGGCCTGCGACGACTATCGCGGTGGTAGCGCCATCCAGCTGATTGTCGAGCATTGCCTGCCGGCGTGAGGCAGCGTTCGCGCACTCCCGCCGGGGCCAGCGTTGGCGACGGGGTCGCGGGGAAGGAAATGTGAGGAAATTCGCAGTTCCTTGAATTTCCTTAATGAATTCATCTCTTTATTCAGAGGCAAAAGCGTCAAAAAGCTGGCGCATGTCACCTGCCGGTGGCAAAGTCGGGCCACGACCAACATGGGACGACGGAACGCCCGATGTACGCCGAATCACTGCTTCCCGGCGCCGCACTGCAGCGCCTGCACCAGGACCGACGCCTGATCCGCGTCGAAACCGCTCTGGATCCGGACACTTTCCTGGTCAAGCGTTTCGAGGGCAGCGAGGCGGTGTCCAGCCCGTTCGCCTACCGTATCGAACTGCTGTCGGTCCAGCCGCGGCTGGAACTGAAACAGCTGGTCGGGCAGCCGCTGCGCCTGCAGCTGGGCGATGAATTCGGCAACCGCAGCGTGCACGGCTACGTGCGCGAGTTCGCCAGTACCGGCCAACAGGCCCAGTTCAGTGCCTACCGGGCCGAGCTCGCGCCCTGGTTCGCCTTCCTCGATTACACCTGCAACTGCCGGATCTTCCAGGACCGCAACGTGCTGCAGATCATCGAGGAGGTGTTCCAGGGCTACGCACAGCTGGCGAAGTTCCGCTACGACCTCAATGCCGGCAAGCTGCCGCCACTGCCGTACTGTGTGCAGTACAACGAGTCCGATTTCGCCTTCGTCAGTCGCCTGCTGGAAGATGCCGGCCTGTACTACAGCTTCGTCCATGACGAAGAGGGCCATACGATGGTGATCAGCGACGATTCAACGCTGAGCACCGCGCACGGCGAACCGCAGCCCATCGCGTTCGTGTCCGACCAGGGCACGCTGGCCAGCACCGGTCTGCACCGCTGGGGTGCACGCCGACGCGTCGGGCCCAGCGTGCAGACCCTGCGCAGTTTCGACTTCAAGCAGCCGGGCCAGACGCTGGATGGCAACCAGGGCAATCAGGTGCCGCTGGGCCTGCTGCCGCCGCTCGAGCAGTACCGCTACGACGGTGCGGCGCGTTTCACCAACAGCCGCATTGGCCAGGCGCTGGCGGCGGTGCGCAACGAGGAAGTGGCGTGGCCGACCAAGCTGTTCGAGTGCGCGGGCAACGCCGGTGAGCTCGATGCCGGCGCCTGCTTCGAACTGGAGCGGCACCCGGATTTCATCGGACGTGACGATACCGACCGCAGCTTCTTCGTGGTGAGCGTGCAGCGGGAAGGCCACAATAATTTCGCTGCCGATTTCGGCAGCGCTGAAGCCCCGAGTGTCGAAGTGCAGGCCGAGGTGCTGCGCCGTCGCATCCCCTACAGGCCGCTGCGGCGGACGCCATGGCCACGCATGCCGGGTCCGCAGACCGCCACCGTGGTCGGTCCGCCGGGGGAGGAGCTGCATGCCGACCGCTACGGCCGGGTGAAAGTGCAGTTCCATTGGGACCGCCAGCTGGATCGCCGCGAGAATGCCTCGTGCTGGATCCGCAGTGCGAGTCCGTGGGCAGGCGCCGACATGGGTGGCGTGTCGCCGCCGCGCGTGGGCCAGGAGGTGATCGTCGATTTCCTCGATGGCGACCCGGACCGCCCCATCATCACCGGTCGTGTCTACAACGAGGACAACATGCCGCCGTTCGGCATGGAGGTGAGCGGCCTCAAGTCGAAGACGGTCAAGGGCGCGGGCTGGAATGAGATCACCATGCATGATGGCGCCGGTGGCGAGCTGCTGAACATGCGGGCGCAGCGTGACATGGTCACCACCGTGCTCAACGACCAGAACGCCAGCGTCAAGAACAACAAGTCCACATCGGTGTCGGTCAACCATCGAATGGACGTCGGCGCCAACCAGGACATCAGCGTCGGCGGCAACCGTGGCATCACGGTCACCGGCACCGACACGCTCGGCGTTACCGGCACCCGCACCACCAATGTGACCGGCGCGGTGACCGAGAAGTACGAAGCAGGCGAAACCAAGACGATCTCCGCAGCCGGCTATACCGAAACCATCACCGGCGACTTCAAGACCACCCTGACCGGCAACTTCACCAGCCAGCGCACCGGCACGTGGACAGAGACCGTCACCTCGACCTCCAGTCGCACGGTTGGCGGACTGGTGACGGAGACGCTGAACGCCGCGCGGGAGGTGACCATTACCGGTCATGACAAGCGCAGCGTGCAGGGCAAGGTCGACGACAGCAATGTCGGCGAGCGGGTGATCGACGTCACCGGCAATTTCAGCCAGGACGTGACCGGTACGCACAGCCAGGGCTCGGATGGCGCGATGAGCCTGGAGTCGGCGGTCAAGCTGTCCACCAAGGTGGGTGGCTCGGTCATCGAGATCACCGACAGCGCCATCAAGATCACCGCCGGTGGCTCGGAAGTGGTCATCGACGCAGGCGGTGTGTCAGTCAACGGCAGCGAGATCAAGCTCAACTGCTGAACAGCACGGGAGATACACCATGCAGGACACCCCCATGCTGCGCGGCCTGAACGCATTGCGCGATGCCTGGCTGGAGGCCAGCGCCGACAGCAGCAGGCGCCTGTTGGTATGGCGTCTGCCGGCTGCCGCCAGCCGCCTGCTGGCCGCGTTCTTCGAGATGCAGCGCAACGACGCAGGGCGTGATACGCCGGATTGCTTCCTGCGCATCGATACCGCCTATGAGCTGGGCTTCCGTTACAGCCGGCAGGTCAAGCAGGATCTGCTCGACCGTTATCTGGCCAGCCAGGACGAGCTGCGCGCGCAGCAGGTGCCACTGGGCTGGCGTGGCCCGAGCGAGGCGCATCCGGACAGCGCGCAGGGTGTGGTCGATGTGCTGGAGAGTTTCATCGACCATCACGGCGAGCATCTGCGCCTGCTGGCTGCCGTGCTGGAACCGGAGCGTTGCGTGCCCGGTGAAGGCTTCGAGCGCTGGCTGGATGCGGCGCTGGCCGCTGCGCCGGGAGAGCGCCTGCGACTGGTGCTGGTGGATACCGAAGAGGACCCGCGCTGGCAGCCGCTGCTGGAGCGTCATGCCAGGACCGCACGGGTGGTCACCGCACCGGTCGACATGTTTGCGATTGCCCGGGATACCGCCGCGCAATCCGGTGGTCGCGGTCCGGAAGTGCTGTACCGGCAGCTGCTGGCGGACCTGATGCTGCTGCTGGAGCGAGGCAGTCCGTCGCAGGTGGTGGCCCGCGCCGGACGCGCGCAGGGCCTGGCGCAGCGGCATGGCTGGCAGGACCAGCAGTCGGTGGTGCAGATGATGGTGGCTGGTGCCTGGCTGAAACATGGCGATCACAGCCAGGCGATCAACAGCTACCGGCAGGCACGCAGCGCCGCAGAAGGTGCACGTGCCAGCGGCAATCCTGCCGCGCCGGAACTGGTGATGCAGAGCTGGTTCGGTGAAGCGGGCTGCTGGTTGGCGGCCAAGCAACCCGAGCGTGCGGCACACACCTACCTGCAGGCATCCGCGTCCGCAGCCAGCATTCCGCATCCCATGTTCGCACTGGAGGGCCAGCGCATGGCGGGCTGGTGTCACGTGCAGGCGGGCCAGCGCGAGGCGGCGCGCACGCAGCTGCTGGAGGCGATCCGCATCGCCAAGCCGCTGGCGCCGGCCGACCGCAAGGCAACGACGCTGCCGCAGGCATTGTGGGATCTGCTGCAGCTTCAGGACGCACGACGCTGCGAACAACTGCAGCAGGTCGCCACTGACTACCTGCAGGCCAGCACCGGCCTGCTGGAGAAGGCGGACGCGCAGGGGCGCGCACTCGGCCCGCGTCCTCCGCGTCCGGCGCTGGATGCCATCGACGCCGAGCTCGATGCCGCGCTGGAGCGCGGCTTTCATCGTGCGCAGCAGGAACGCGAGCGGCTGATCCAGGGCGGTGACGAATTCTTCCGCAAGATCGTGGCCGTCGGCCGTGATTTCCTCGACCCGGGCTGGAACGGCCTGCCGGCGATCGAACACCCGCTCGACCACGAGATTCCGGTGTGGAGCGAGCCCCCGGCGATGCAGCCGCTGCCCGATCCCAGTGGCCTGCTGCAGTCGCCCGTGGCGGCGGCTGCAGGGCCCGCCGTTACAGGAGTGGCTGTTGCATGAAGTCGAACAAGACCGTGGTGATGCTGGTGGCCATCGTGCTTGGCATCATCGTCGTGACCTGGATCAGCGCCGAGTACCGTGACGAAGTAAAGGCGTTCCTGCGCGCGTTGTTCCGCGCCTTGTAACGCAACAGGGAGTGTTGCCGTGAGCATCGCCGCCAAGCATTTCGATCCGCAGCTGGGTATCGACATCCACATGTATGCGGTGCCGCCGTGCCCGCTGCCGACGCCGCACATCGGCCTGGTGCTCGATCCGTTCGACTACATCCCGTTCA
Organism: Stenotrophomonas sp. 112478_Sma; assembly: GCF_056479905.1. Classification (NCBI taxonomy): domain Bacteria; kingdom Pseudomonadati; phylum Pseudomonadota; class Gammaproteobacteria; order Lysobacterales; family Lysobacteraceae; genus Stenotrophomonas; species Stenotrophomonas sp. 112478_Sma. The sequence goes on from NZ_CM151072.1 coordinate 1,886,114, forward strand.
TCGGTTCGACCATCAAGGTCAACGGCGTGCATCGTGGCACCGCCGGTACCGGCGGTCTGGACATCCACATCCCGCTCGGTGTGTGGGGGCCGCCGTTGGCGGCACCGATGGGGCCGCAGTTCGACGGCGAAGAGATCTTCATGGGCAGTCGTACCGTGTCGGCCGATGGCGAGCCGTTCTCGCGGCTGGCGATGCCGGTGCTGGACTGCAATCTGGCCGGCATGATCAACCCGTTCCGGGTGAAGAAGCCGAAGAAGCCACTTCGGGCGATGTCACTGCCGACCGGCCTGAACGTGGCCATTCCCACCAGCGTCAAGGTGGGAGGACCACCGACGGTGTCATGGACCGCGCTCGCGTTCCGCGCGGCGTTCGCAGGCCTGGGCAAGCTGCGCAAGAGTGCGTTCTTCCGCAAGAAGATGGATGCCTTTGCCAATTGGCGGCGGGGCAAGTGGGGAAACCTGCCCTCGGGTTTCCTGAAGTGCAAGGTGCTTCGCGCCGAGCCGGTGGATATCCGTGATGGCAGCGTGGTGGTCAACCACCAGGATTTCGATGTACCGGGCCGCTTGCCGCTCACTTGGCAACGCAGCTACGGCTCGCGCCACGCGGACGCGCCGGGTCTGTGCGGCGCGGGCTGGCAGACGCCGGCAGACATCCGCCTGGAGCTGCTGGCCGATGGCAGCGTCTGGCTGTCCGGCCCCGACCAGGTCGCGTTCTTCCCCGAGCTGCCGCCCGCTGAGGGAGAGGCTGGGGCGATTCTCGATTTCGTCGATGGCGCGCGCCTGCTGAGGCGGCGCGGGCAGTGGCGGGTGCGCTTCAAGAACGGCCTGCAGTACGTGTTCGGTGGCGAGCTGCCTGCAGGTGTCAGCGCGCTGCCGGGCCCGCAGTCCTGGCCGATCGAGCGCATCGAGGATGCGCATGGCAACCACTGGCGCTTCGAGCGTCGCGACGGCCATCTGGTGCGCATCGTCGAGAGCGGTATCGGTGACCTGCAGGGCCGCTTCATCGAAGTGGAGGCGCGCCACGGCCACATTGAGCGCATGGCCCTGCACGACCCCGCCACCGGCCTGGCCCATCCGCTGGTGAGCTACCGGTACAGTGCCGAAGGTGACCTGCTGGCGGCAGTCGACGCACTGGGGGCGCCACGCACGTTTGCCTATGAACGTCACCGCATGGTGCGGCATACCGACCGCGTGGGCCTGTCGTTCCACTATGCGTTCGATGCGCAGGGCAGGGTGGTGCATTCGTGGGGCGATGGTGGTCTCTACGATTATCACTTCGAGTACGACGCGCTGCTGCGCGAGACCCGGGTGACCGACTCGCTGGGTCACCTGAGCGTGGTCAAATTTGACGAGAACCAGCTGCCACTGTGCGAGATCGATCCGCTCGATGGCGTGACGCTGTTCGAGTACGACGATTTCGGGCGCACCGTGGCCGTGACCGACCCGGAGGGGCTGCGCACGGCGTTTGCCTATGATGCGCATGGCAACCTGGTCTGCCTGACCCGCGCCGATGGCACGTCGATCCAGATGGAGTACGACCTGGACGACCACATGGTGTCGTTGCGTACGCCGGATGGTGTCGACTGGCAGCAGGCCTACAATGGCCAGGGCCTGCTGGTCAGCCAGACCGATCCATTGGGTGCAACCACCCGCTTCGACTACGACGCACAGGGCCAGTTGCAGGCGCAGACCAACGCACGGCACGCGGTCACGCAACTGCGCTATGACCGTCATGGACTGGTGGCCGCGGTTATCGATGCGCTGGGCCATCAGAGCCGGTTTGAGCATGATCCACTCGGCAACCTGCTGCGCCAGGTCGATCCGCTGGGGCAGGTCAGCCGCTACGAGTACGACGCCAAGGGACGCCTACTGGCCACCGCTGGCCCCGACGGCAACGGTGTGCGTTGCGAGTATGATGCCGAAGATCAGCTGCTGCGCTATACCGACGAAGCGGGCGCGCAGACGCGGCTGCAGTACGTGGGCATCGGACAGATCAGCAAGCGCCTGCAGGCCGATGGGCACAGCGTGGAGTACCGCTACGACACCGAAGAGCAGCTCATCGCGGTCGTCAACCAGCGCGGCGAAACCTATCAGCTGGTGCGCGACGCGCTGGGCCGCATCGTCGAGGAAGTGGACTACTGGGGGCAGTCGCGGCGCTATACCTATGACGCGGCCGGACGACTGACCGCCACCGTGGATCCGCTGGGCCAGCGCATCGCCTTCACCACCGACAAGCTCGGGCGCATCACCCGCAAGACGCTGCCGGATGTACGCCATCCTGGACAGCAGGTACAGGAACACTTTGTCTACGACGTGCAGGGCCAGATTGTCGAGCTGCGCAATCCGGTGCGTACAGTGAAGCGCCGGTATGACCCGCTGGGGCAATTGCTGGAGGAACTGCAGGACGGGTTCCGCGTCGGCTATGCCTATGATGAAGTAGGCAACCGCGTACTGCGCGAGACCGCTGCCGGCAATCGGTTAGCGTTCGGCTACGACTTGCGCGACCAGACCGTATCGGTGGCCATCAATGACGAGCCGCCGATCTCGATGGAGCGCGACGCGCTGGGCCGCACCACGCGCGAGCAGCTGAGCCCGCAATTGCAACGCGAGTTCACCTACGACAGCCGCAACCTGCTGACCTCACAGTCGGTGTTGAAAGATGCCGCCCCGTTGTTCGAGACGCGTTACGACTACGACCGCAGTGGCAACCTGACCAAACGTAGCGACAGCGCACAGGGCGTCGATGAGTACCGTTACGACGCGATCGGGCGCCTGCTGCAGCATATCGACCCGAAGGGAAGGGTCGAGCGCTACTTCAACGATCCGGCCGGCGACCGGCTGCGCACCGAAGTGAAGCAGGTGCAGGCGCGCAAGGTGGTAGGCGGCGACGACGACGACCTGACCACCTGGACGCGCGAAGGCACCTATCAGGGCGTGCACTACGTGTTTGACCGGGCGGGTGATCTGGTGCGCAAGGGCGCACCGCAAGGGGATGCGCCGGATGACCTGACGCTGATCTGGGATGCCAACCATCGGTTGGCGGAGAGCCGCCGCAACGGGCAGTCAACGTACTACGGCTATGACCCGCTGGGGCGGCGGGTGTTCAAGCGCAACCCGACGCAGACGACGTGGTTCTTCTGGGATGGTGATGCGTTGCTGGGCGAAGTGCAGCAGACCAATGACGCCGAAGAGGCGGCGCCGGTGTGGGTGGGGAATGTGGGCAGCCTGGTCGAGGTACGGCGTCGGCAGCGGCAGCTGGAGAGGCTGCATGAGCGGGTGCGGGAGTATGTGTACTACCCGGGTACGTTTGTGCCGTTGGCGTTGGTTGTAGAGCGCTCCAGCAGGGGCGTAAGCGCAACTAGCAGTGCTCCAACTCCCGCAGCGAGCGGCGCAGATGCTCTGCTACATCGTAATCGTGCTTCAATACCAGTGAGTTCCACAGTTGGGGCCAGTAAAAGCGGTATCGGTTTGTTGGGCGGTGGAGCATCATTGGGCTCAAGTGGGTTAATCATTGCCGCCGAGGTGGTCGAGCGCGGTGAAAAGCCACCCGAGCCGCTTCACAGTGAAGCGGCATTTGCCGATCCCGTTTCAAGCCTAGTGGGCGAGCTGGGATCTTCGGGTGCCAAGGTCAAGGAAAACCAACCGGGCAAGGAGGTATGGGTCTATCAAGTTGATCCTAATGGACGGCCCATCCGGCTGCTTTGTCGCGACGGGAGGTGCGGCTGGTCAGGCTCGTATGATGGTTGGGGCAAGTTGCATGAGGAACGCTTCGATGACGGGGTTCACAACTTCATCAGATTCCAAGGGCAGTACGCGGACCTTGAAACCGGCCTCCACTACAATAGATATCGCTATTACGATCCGCACGCGGGTTCGTATGTTTCAGAGGATCCAATTGCTATTGCTGGTGGAGTAAACATATATGGATATGCAAGGAATCCGTTTCGCTGGTTTGATGCGCTGGGGCTCTATGTAACAAAAACACTTGCTGAGTGGTTGAAGGATTACCCAGATCTATTGCAGGAGGCTAGGGATAAATTCAAGAGCGCGCCTGAGTGGCAGGGCATCGACCCGGATAGTACGCCCGTGTTCTATCGGCCGAAATCGGAAGTGGACGTTATTCGCGCTAAACCTGGAGAATCCGGTGGCCATCATCCTCACGGCTTGGCGCTGGGTGGGCCAGAGGGGCAGGTACTAACGATTACGAATGAAACGAGAAAAATTAAGAATCCGAATCATAGTGCTGCAACTGGATTGCAGAGAAGAATAATAAATGTGATAAAGGCGCAGTGTAGGAGCTGATATGAATATTCTGTATTCGAATTTCCTGGATTTTCTTGTGGGAAAGGGCTGGATTTTGGTTGGTAGGGATGGTGGTGATGGATCGCCACCTGTTATCGATGATTCGATAAATGCAGATGTTCCGGCCTTTTACTTGGAGTTTCTTTCGAATTTCACATCGCTCTCGAACAAGGATGAGTCACGGTGGTTCGTCTCAATCGAGGAGTTTGCGGGTGTCTCGGATGGCGCGTTCTCCTGGGATGAGTTTGAGAAGATGAGCATTGACGCTGCAATGACGGATGCTGATGGCGAGGATGTTCGAAAGTTCTGGGCAGAGTATTTGCCGATTTTTATGGCGGTCGACGGAGACTATCAATTCGTTGGGCTGGGCCGGAGCTCTGGGGCGGTTGTGCACGGCGTTGAGCCTGAGTTTGAAAATGTTACTAGGCTTGCCGAGACATTCGACGAATTTCTCACTGCGGCGATGAATGGCCAGTACGACGAACTATTCTTTGGGCGCTAGTTGCCGGGTGCGCACCGGCAGCATCCGCTGGCGCGCAGACGCGGCTGCAGCACGTGGGCATCGGCCAGATCGGAAAGCGCGTGCAGAAAGTTGTTCTGATGCATGGCAGACACGAAGCAGCATTCCCGACTCCGGGTGCTGAGCTGGTGTTCTTCAACGCCCCTTTCAACACTGAGAGGCTCGCCCGGATCGAGCAGGTTCACCTCTGGTCACCTCCCGGCGACAAGCTCGAAGCGCTTCCGGAGATCCTCAGGGAAATGCGGGGTCTCAAGACGCTCAGCATCGGGCCGGGATCGATCGCACCGTCGATCATGGATGGACTCGAGGAGGGGCTTCTGCCTGAGAGCATCGAGGCATTGAGCATCCATCTTGGCACGGGGACGTTGGCCTGGCCGGGCGTTGTGCTACCCAATCTGAGGACGCTGTATGTCGACGTGCCGGTGCGCTTCGACACATCAAGCTTCCCCGCGTTGAAAGTACTTTCGCTCTATCCAGACAGGTCATTGAAGAATCTCAGGCAGGCCCTGGCCCTGCCTCTGGAAGAACTGAACATTCTGAATGTCCCCGTGGATGGTGAGATCTTCAACATCCTGTCTGCATCGGCTGGTGGCCTCGAACGCCTGGGACTGTTGGGTGGCACGAAGCTGAAAAGCCTCGATGGCATCGAGACACTTGCCGCGTTGACGTCGGTATGGCTGAAGAATCTGAGTTCGCTGACAGACATCCGTGCACTGGTGGGGCTCGAGCAGCTCAAGAAACTGGATATCCAGTACTGCAAGAAGATTGCCAACATCGAGGTCATCAATGATCTTTCCGCGCTTCGTGAGTTGACGCTCGTGGGTTGCGGAAAGGTGGGTCTGAAGAAAATACAGGCAAAGATCGAATCGCTTCAGAAGCGCACCATCGGGGCGACGACCTAGCCACATTGCATGTGCGGTGCCGGTCTGCTGAGCCAGGTGGATCGGTGCCGCTGCGCACCATCCGGCGGGTTGTGCGAGGAGGTGCCGGTGCCCCGGGGACCGCGGAAGCCAGGTGTTCGGGGAAATCGCTCGTCGCGGCGTCGATCCCTGCCCGCTGAAACTGCATGAGGTTCATGCGTGACTGAAACTGCATGCTCCCGCGTTTATGCCTCGGGTTCGTTGGAGGTGAGTGCCCAGGTCCTTCGGGATTTCGGACTGGAACCGTCGACGAGTGAGCTGATGCTTCGGCTGGGGCTTCCTTCACGGCTGCCGGGCGATGTACCTGTTGTTCAGTTCGAAGTGCCCCACGTGGTCGAGATCGATGGCACCGGACTTCTGGCTATCGCGCGAGAGCCATGGGGCGAGGATCTGCTGCTGTGCCTGTCGGCGAGTGGCGAGGTACTTGCCGTGGGCGATGGCGGACGTCAGATCGTGAATGGACGCCTGTCGAGCTTCCTTGGGTTTCTCGAAGCGTATGAGGCATTCCAGGCCCAGGCAAAGGCGGATGATTCCGGTCCGATGGTCTACTCCCAGGCGGAGATGCAGGCCCGGCTGGAGGCATTCGAGCGGGGTGAGATTCCCAAGCGCTCTGCAAAGCCGCGATTCGATCGCAGTAGGGCGATCAGGACGCTGGTGTCGGAGTGGAGGAGGCTTGATGCCGCTGCACTGACGGAAGGGTCACGGTGGTCAATTGTTCTGGAACAGATCCAGGATGGCCTTGTTTGAGATGTCGGTCCTGTAAGGCGACATTCGGGCAGCAGAATCCGGACGACCACTGGGTGGCGTCCGGCAGCAATATCTTCCAGAGCCATCGCGGACGATCACCCGATCAACCCCGATCCGGCCTGCCATGCGTTGAACAGTTCGTCCTCGCTCTGGAGACGTACCATGTCGCCCGTCCTTCGTCGTGTGCTGTGCCTGCTGGCGCTGCTGCTCTGTGCCTTCACCACGGCCGCCCAGACCCACGGCCGTCCGGCCGTCCGGCCGGTTCGTGCGGTCCCGTTGCTGCAGGTCGCGGGCGCCGAGCAGCCCATCGTGCTGCGTCGGGCCTCCATCGAAGGGGAGGTCCAGGCGGGTATCGCCCAGACCCGCGTCACGTTGGAGTTCCATAACCCCAACCGCCGGGTCATGGAGGGCGAGCTGCAGTTCCCGCTGGCTGACGGCCAGCAGATCACCGGCTTCGCCCTGGATATCGATGGCCAGTTGCGCGAGGCGGTGCCCGTGCCCAAGGACCGGGGGCGTCAGGTGTTCGAGGACATCGCGCGTCGCGGCGTCGATCCGGGCCTGCTGGAGCAGACCGCCGGCAATCAGTTCCGCCTGCGTGTCTACCCGTTGCCCGCCGGCGGCAGCCGCCGTGTGCAGCTGGTGCTGCGCGAACCGCTGGCGTTTGCCGTCCACGGCTGGCAATGGACCTTGCCGTTGCAGTTCGCCGCCGGCGCGGCCTCGGTCGAGCTGACCTTGCAGGCGCCGGATGCGGCGACCACGAGCGCAGGGCCGTTCCGCTTCACTGAGGGGCAACTGCATTGGCAGGGCCGAGGCGCCCTGTTGCCGGCGCAGCTGCAGTGGACGCTCCCGGCATCACGTCAGGCACGGGTACAGGTCGCACCGTGGCAGGACGGTCACTATCTGCTGGCACAGCTGCCGGTGCCGGTCGATAACGCGCCGCGTACGCTGCCGACCGATATCGGCCTGCTGTGGGATGGCTCCGGCTCATCAGGCCGGCGTGACCGTTCGCGGGAGTTTGCACTGCTGGACCGTTACTTTGCTGTGCTGGGAAACGGCACGGTCGCGTTGACGGTCCTGCGTGACCGGGCCGAGCCGGTGCGTCGCTTCCGTATCCGCGGCGGTGACTGGTCGGCATTGCGGCAGGCGTTGCAGGCCGTCCGCCCGGATGGCGCCAGCGCGCTGGCGCAGTGGCAGCCGCAGGCAGCCGTGAAGGAGTACCTGCTGGTCAGCGACGGTCTGTTGACCTACGGCCCGCAGGTGTTGCCGACGCTCGCCGCCGACCAGCGCCTGTTCGCGGTCAGCAGTGCGGGCGCACATACCGATGTCGTTCGGCTGCGCGGTTGGAGCGAATCACATGGCGGTCGCTTCATCGCCCTGGGGACGGATGTCGATGCCGCTGCACGCGAACTGCTGTCTTCGCCGCTGGACGTGCAGGTCGATGCGGGCCGCGGTGTACAGGACGTGGTGATCGATCGTCGCAGTGAAGCCCAGGGCTGGCTGTGGCTGCACTCGCGGCTGGCGGCGGACGGCGTGCCGATGCGGGTCCGCGTCGGCGGCCAATGGCTGGCGCTGCCCGCGACACAGACGAGCGGCAATGGAGAACTGCTGGCCGGCCTGTGGGCGCAGGCGCGCCTGCAGCAGCTGGCCGCCGACCGTCGCGGCAACCGTGAGGCGATGCAGCGCCTGTCGCAGCAGTTCGGCCTGGTCGGTCCGGATACCTCGTTGATCGTGCTGGAGACGCTGGACGATTACCTGCGCTACGCGATCCGGCCTGCCGGCGCGCTGCGGGCCGGGTACGATGCCCGCTTTGCACGCGTGGTCGCTGACCGCAGCGCCGCCGAGCGCCGTCGCCTGGACGACATCGCCGCACAGTGGCAGGAGCGCCGGGAGTGGTGGCGCCGCAGCTGGCCGAAAGACACGCCGCCGCAGTTGCAGGGAAAGGCGTTGGACAGGGTTGCCGTCTCTGCTTCGGCCGCCGCGCCGGTAGCGATGCTGGCGGCCGCACCTCCCGCGCCCGCACCGATGCTTGCGGCCGCGGAACGCGACGTCCAGGTGTCGCGTGCACGCGCCCGTCGCTCGGCACCTGCACAGGAAGCCGCACGCGATGCGAGCACAGGGAGCGGCGCTGCCGCAGCGCCAGAGGCGGCAGCGAACAGCGGTGCGCTCGGCATCCAACTGGCCGCATGGCAGCCAGATTCGGCCATTGCCCGGCGCCTGCGCCAGGGGCCGTCCTCGCAGCTGTACGACCGCTACCTGGCCGAGCGCGCCGCGCATGCCGACAGCAGTGCGTTCTTTCTCGACGTGGCCGATCTGTTGCTGGAGCAGGGGCAGCGGGACCTGGCCCTGCGCGTGCTGTCCAACCTGGCCGAGATGGACCTAGATAACCGCCATCTGCTGCGCGTGCTCGGCTACCGCCTGATGCAGGCCGACGAACCGATGCTGGCGGTGCCGGTGTTCGAGCAGGTGTTGGCGATGGGCGAGGAGGAGCCGCAGAGCTTCCGTGATCTCGGCCTGGCCCTGGCGGCGGCGGGCCGGCCACAGCAGGCGCTGGCGCCGCTGTACCAGGTGGTGACGCGGCCCTGGGACAGCCGGTTCAACGGCATTGCACTGATCGCGCTGGACGAGCTGACCCAACTGGTTGCACGCAGCACGCCAGGGCTTGATACCTCGGCCATCGACCCGCGCCTGCTGCAGCCGATGCCGCTGGACCTGCGGGTAGTGCTGTCGTGGGATGCGGACAACAGCGACATGGACCTGTGGGTGACCGACCCGAACGGCGAGCGCGCGTACTACGGCAATCGTCTGACCTACCAGGGAGGACAGATGTCACAGGACTTCACCGGAGGCTATGGACCCGAGCAGTTCTCACTGCGTGATGCCAAGCCGGGCAGGTACAAGGTGGAGGCCAATTATTTCGGCAGTCGCCAGCAGCTGGTGACCGGTGCCACGACCCTGATGCTGCGCCTGACCACCCATTGGGGCACGCCGAAGCAGAAGGACCAGAGGGTGACGATGCGGTTGAAGGATCGTGCCGAAACAGTGCTGGTGGGCGAGTTCGAGGTCAGATAGCGCCGAGCTCAGTTCGGGCAGGCTTGAGTCGGAGCCGGGCATGACCCGGCTCCACGCGATGGTGTCACGGTGCCGTCGCTGCGCCTGCCACCGAAGGCGATGGCGGATGGACGCGCAGGCCGAACAGGGGACGCAGCCAGCGGACACGACGGATCAGCAGCTCGTGGATCAGCAGGCAGCCGGCGACGGTGCCGGCAACCAGCAGAGCCGGTTCCAGCCAGGGGCCGAGCTGAAGGGGCCGCAGCCAGTAGAGCAGGACGATCAGCACGGTCTGGTGCAGGATGTACCAGCTGAAGACCGCCTCTCGGCAGTAGTCGAGGCCACGCCACGGCCGGTCGACCAGCACGCGGGCCCAGCCGAACATCGCCAGCAGTGCGCACCAGGTGTACAGGGCCCGGCCGACGCGCTCGGTCTGCGCCCATGGCAGCGACAGCACCCATGGATCGAGCTGGCCAAGGTCCGGCATCCGGCCCAGGGCGCGGATGCCGAGTTCGACCAGCAGCCCGATCACGGCCAGCGCCAACGTCAGGCGCCGGCCGCGCACGAGCAGGTCCCAGCCGCGTTGCCAGCGTGCGGCCCAGAAACCGGCCAGGAACAGGGGCAGGGATTCGGCATGCACGTAGAGGTCGTTCAGCAGCGCATGGGTGGGCGGCCACGCAGGCATCACCACCAGCAGGGCCCAGGCCAGCCAGAGCACCGGCAGCACCAGGCCGATGATCGCGATCAGGCGGTCATCGGGCCGCCATGACGGCAGCCGCGCCCACAGGGCCTGCATCGGACCGGCCAGCGCGATGGCCAGCAGGGTGTAGGGCACCAGGTACGCCAGATACCACAGGTGATTCCAGGTGAACCCGTAGGCTGCGCCGTCGAAATGCGCGCCCGGCCACGGCCGGAACTGCCAGTAACGCCACAGGAAGGCGCCGAGTCCTGGCGTCACATCGCCCTTGTCCACCGCTTCGCAGTAAGCCTGCAGCGAGACGACAGCGACGATGCCGAACAACAGCGGCAGCAGCAGGCGTCCGCTGCGTTTCAGTGCGAACCGGTGCCGCCCGTGCCGCGGCAGCGAGAGGCCCAGAGCGATACCCGAGATCACGAACAGCAGTGGCATGCGCCAGCGGTTCAGAGCGATCATCGGCCACTGCAGCCACTCGGCCGTGTAGGCGCTCTTGAGATGGAAGCCCCAGCCATCCACGTAGGCCATGGCCGCGTGGTAAAGGATGAGCAGGGCGAAGGCGAGCACGCGGAGCGTGTCGATGTCATGGCGTCGGGTCATGGCCGCAACCGGCAGGAAGGTGACGCCAGACTGCGTCCGCAAAGGTGGCGGCGTAAGCGGCAGGGGGCCACCGGTGCCGCGGTAGTGACCAATGGCGGGCGTGCCGGGATCAACGGGGAGGCTACGCTCGCTCCCTTGATGCACGCTGAGGGACCGCGACGAGATGGATGCAGCAATGGCTCAGGGCAGACTGCCGCGCTGGCGAACGTCAAGTCGCCTGCTGGTGTGGGCCGCGATCCTGTCGGCGACCGCAGTGACGAACGCGCTGGTGGAAGTGATGGATTCCGGGCGCCACGGCACCGCCCTGGCCCTGTGGGAGCCCCTGGTCTGGGAGTTCAGCAGCGCCGGAGCGGTGCTGCTGACCCTGCCGCTGCTGTGGTGGGGGTGCCAGCGCTGGCCGTTGCATGCCGACACCTGGAGGCGCCTGCTGCCGCTGTACCTGCTGGCCAGCGTGGGGTGGTCGCTGCTGCACGTGGTGGGGATGATGGTGATCCGCCACCTCGCGTACGCCGCACTGGGCCATCACTACCAGGACGATGACGGCTGGTTGCAGCGCTTTGCCTACGAGTACCTGAAGGATGTCCGCACGTTCGCGTTGTTCGTGGCGCTGGAGCACCTTGCCGGCTGGTTCGGCCGCCGCCGCCAGGGTGAGGCATCCCTGCTGGCCGCGCCGGATGTCGGTCCGCCGGTCGAGCCGGTCGAGCGCCCGCAGCACTTCCTGGTGCGCAAGCTGGGCAAGGAATTCCTCGTCGCCACCGAGGACGTCGAGTACGCCCAGGCCGCTGGCAACTACGTGAATCTGAGGGTCCGCGGCCATGACTATCCGCTGCGGATCACCATGGCGGTGCTGGAACTGCGGCTGGATCCGCTGGTGTTCCTGCGGCCGCATCGCAGCTGGCTGATCAACCGCGGCCAGCTGCGCTCCATCGAGCCGTTGGATGGCGGCGAGGCCCTGCTGCACATGGCCGATGGGGCCAAGATTCCCTGCAGCAGGCGCCAGCTGCCGCTGCTGCGGCAGGCGCTGGCGGGAGGATAGGGGCGGGCGGACCTGCGGAGCGCCCGCCCCCTTCGTGCCTACTTCCTGTCCTTCTTGATCATCGCGTCGATGCGCGCGGCGCGGGCTTCCGAGCCGGGGTGCGACGACATCAGGCCGCCTTCGCTGGACAGCTTGCGGAACATGCTGGCCAGGGCTGCCGGATCATAGTTGTGGCGCTTCATGAACTGGTAGCCGTACTCGTCCGCCGCGCTCTCTTCCTTCTGCGAGAACTGGGCGTTGACGAAACCCTCGGCGAGGTCGCCGAGCTGGCCCTGGCTGAGCTGGGTCAGGTTGCCGTTGCCCGACGCTGCCAGGCCTTCGCGGCCGGCCGATGCGAGCAGCGCAGTGCGCATCTTGGTCTTGCTGTGGCCCAGCTTCACGTGGCCGATTTCGTGGCCGATCACGCCACGCACCTCGTCATCACTGGCCATGTCCATCAGGCCGGTGTAGACGCGGACGCAGCCGTTGGCCATCGCCCAGGCGTTGACATCGGCGGTCCGGTAGACCTTGAAGTTCAGGTTCAGGCCGTCCTCGTTGGCGAGCCCCTGGGTGATCTTGGCCAGGCGCTGGGCATAGGGATCGTTGGCGGGTGCCAGCTGGTTCTCCTTGTCCATGTAGGCGCAGGCCTGGTCGGCGGCCGCCGAGACCTCTGCGTCGGACAGGGTCAGCGCCTTGCCGGCCTTCAGGCCGGTGCTGGTCAGGCCCTTCAGGTCGATGGCCGAGGCATTGGCGGCCAGCAGGCAGGCGGCCAGGCACAGGGTGGAACGCATGATCTTCATTGAAATGGTGCTCCTTGGATTGGGATGGGCCGCGCGTCCCCCTGTTGCCGCGGCGGCCGGGAAGTCTACCGGCTTCAGCCCGGCCCGTGTCCAGCCGCCGGCCGGGCCGCTGGGGGTGCCTCGCCGCCTGCCGGGCGCCTGCGTTATCATTGGCAGTCATTTTTTGAACGCACGACCGCCGACATGATCGAACTGAATCCTGTCCGCCAGCGCATCACCGATCTGACCGATCGCGTGCTGTCGCTTCGGGGGTATCTTTGACTACGACGCCAAGAAAGAGCGTCTTGAAGAAGTAACGCGGGAGCTTGAAAACCCCGACGTCTGGAACAACGCCGAGTACGCCCAGAACCTGGGGCGCGAGCGATCCAGCCTGGAAAAGACCGTGGGCGGCATCGCCTCGGTGCTCGATGGCCTGAAGGATGCGACCGAGCTGCTGGAGCTGGCCGAGTCCGAGCAGGACGAGGACACCGCGCTGGCCGTGGTTGCCGATCTGGACAAGCACCAGTCGCACGTCGAGAAGCTGGAGTTCCAGCGCATGTTCTCCGGCGAGATGGACAATGCCGCTGCGTTCGTCGACATCCAGGCCGGTGCCGGTGGTACCGAAGCCCAGGACTGGGCCGAGATCCTGTTGCGCATGTACCTGCGCTGGTGCGAATCGCGTGGCTGGAAGACCGAGCTGATGGAAGTTTCCGGCGGTGATGTGGCGGGCATCAAGTCGGCCACCCTGCGCGTGGAAGGTGACTATGCCTATGGCTGGCTGAAGACCGAGACCGGCGTGCACCGCCTGGTGCGCAAGTCGCCGTTCGACTCGGACAACCGTCGCCACACCAGCTTCACCTCGGTGTTCGTTTCGCCGGAGATCGACGACAACATCGACATCACCATCAACCCGGCCGATCTGCGCACCGACGTCTACCGTTCGTCCGGCGCCGGTGGTCAGCACGTCAACAAGACCGAGTCGGCGGTGCGTATCACCCACATTCCGACCAACATCGTGGTGGCGTGCCAGACCGGCCGCAGCCAGCACCAGAACCGCGACAACGCGATGAAGATGCTGGCCGCAAAGCTCTACGAGCTCGAGATCCAGAAGCGCAACGCGGAGAAGGATGCCGTGGAAGCGACCAAGTCCGACATCGGCTGGGGCAGCCAGATCCGCAATTACGTGCTCGATCAGAGCCGCATCAAGGACCTGCGCACGGGCATCGAGCGTTCCGATACGCAGAAGGTGCTCGATGGTGACCTCGATGAGTTCGTCGAGGCCAGCCTGAAGGCCGGCCTGGCGGTGGGGTCCAAGCGCGTCGATGCCTGATGCGCACGCCTGCGCCGATATCATCGCCTTCCGCAACGGAGGGCGATGATGCGCAGCGAGAGTGAACGCAGGGAGCTCGGCGGTTTCCTCAAGGCCTGCCGCGCCCGTGTCGACCCGGCCACGCTGGGCCTGCCGGCCGGGCGCAGGCGTACCCCCGGCCTGAAGCGCGAGGAAGTGGCGCTGGCGGTGGGGGTCAGTGTCAGCTGGTACACCTGGATCGAGCAGGGACGTGAAGTGCGTGCGTCGCCGGAAGTGCTCGAGCGCCTGGCCCGGGTGTTGCGGATGAGCGATGACGAGCGCGCATATGCGTTCGCGCTGTCCGGCTATGGCGTTCCGCTGGAGTCGCCAGATGAAAGCGTGACTGATGGCCTGCGCCAGCTGGTGGACGCGATGCAGCCGATCCCGGCCTACGTACGCAACACCCGTTTCGACATCCTGGCCTGGAATCCGGCCATTGCCGAACTGTTCGTCGACTACAGCCAGCTGGCGCCGCATGAGCGCAACACGCTGCGGCTGATGTTCCTGTATCCGCCCTATCGCACGTTGATCCTCAACTGGGAGGAGATGGCCCGGGGCCTGCTGGCCGGCTTCCGCGCGGCGATGGCGCAGGCGCAGGACAAGGCGCCTTTCCTGGCGCTGGCCGAGGACATCGCTGCCCACAGCGATACGTTCCGGCAGTGGTGGCCGGAGCATGATGTGCGCCGCTTCGACGAGGGGGCGAAGAAGCTGAACCACCCCACGCGCGGGTTGCTGGACCTGCAGTACGTGGCGCTGGTGCCGGAGAGCCGGCACGACCTGTCGTTGGTCACCTACCTGCCGCGAAAGTAGGTGGGTCGGCAGGGCTGCGCCCTGCACCCGCAGAGGCTTCAAGCCACGGCAACGGCAACGGCGTGCATTCCGTGGGATGGCGGGGTGGCGTCGAAGTGCGGGGACGCCGTATCCATGCGGCTGACACCCCGCACTCCGACGCCGCCCCGCCTCTGACAATTTCCCGCGGCTGTGGGTGGGTGTCGACCTTGGTCGACACATCTGTCAGATATCGAATGAAATTCCGGGGTCAGATCCGTTTTCCTGCGGAAAACGGATCTGACCCCGAGAGTACTTCCAACAGATCGCGGGAAACTGTGTCCGCGGCATGGATGCGGCTGCCAAGCCCCCATGGCGGGGTTCACGGCGTCTCCCGCCATCGGCCCCACCCCGCCATCCCGCAGGAATCCAGCTTCTGCTGTTGCTGGGCTGTGGCTTAGGGGGCAGGGCGCAGCCCTGCCAGCAACCCCATTCAGGCAGGTAAGTGCAGGTCACAGGATAAGCAGACGCCTTGTTGCGCGGCAGCTTCGGGTCCACATTCCGACAGGAGACGGGCAATCGGCCCGTTGCCGAGACAACAGGAGCCCTGCATGTCCGCTGCCCCCGCCATTGCGATTTCCCTCGATCCGGCCACCGGCCAGGAAATCGCCCGCCATCCCTTCGTTACCGACGCCGAGCTGGAGGTGATCCTCGATCGAGGCCAGGCCGGCTTTGCCGCCTGGAGTGCGCAGTCGCTGGAGCAGCGCGCCGATGCCCTGCGTGCGATGGCCGCGGTCCTGCGCCGCGACCGCGAATCGCTTGCGGCGCTGGCCACCGCCGAGATGGGCAAGGTCCATGCCGAATCGTTGGCCGAAATCGAGAAGTGCGCGGTGCTCTGCGAGTGGTATGCGGATAACGGCGCACAGTACCTGCGCGACGAGCCGACGCTGGTTCCCGATGACAAGGCCTACGTGTCCTACCTGCCACTGGGCGTGGTGCTGGGCATCATGCCGTGGAATTTCCCGTACTGGCAGGTGATGCGCGCAGCGGTGCCGATCCTGATGGGAGGCAATGGTTTCCTGCTCAAGCCGGCCGAGAACATCGTCGGTACCGCCCATCTGCTCGACGCCGCCTGGCGCGACGCGGGCCTGCCGGAAGGCACCTTCATCGCCGCCAACATCAGCCGTGAGGGCACCAGCCGTGCCATCGCCGATGACCGCATCGCAGCCGTCACCCTGACCGGCAGCGTCGGCGCAGGCCGCAGCATTGCCGCGCAGGCCGGGCAGGCATTGAAGAAGGTCGTGCTGGAACTGGGGGGCTCGGACCCCTTCATCGTGCTGGACGATGCCGACCTCGACGCGGCGGTGGATGCGGCACTCGCCTCGCGCTTCCAGAACACCGGACAGGTCTGCATCGCCGGCAAGCGCATCATCGTCGAGGACAGCGTGTACGACCGTTTCGTGGCGCAGTTCTGCGCGAAGGTGCAGGCGCTGACCGTCGGTGATGGCCGTGAACCCGGCAACCGCATCGGTCCCATGGCCCGGCAGGACCTGCTCGAGCAGCTCGATGCGCAGGTGCGTGCATCGGTAGAGGCCGGTGCGCAGCTGCTGGTCGGCGGTCATCAGCTGGATCGTCCGGGCAGCTTCTATGCCCCCACGGTGTTGGCCGGTGTCGAGCCGGGCATGCAGGCGTTCGATACCGAGACCTTCGGCCCAGTGGCTTCGATCAGCCGCGCACGCGATGCCGATCATGCGGTGGAGCTGGCCAACCAGAGCGAATTCGGCCTCAGCGGCAACCTGTGGAGCGGCGATCGCGAGCGCGCGATGCGGCTGGCACGCAGGCTGCAGACCGGGGGCGTGTTCGTCAACGGCTTCTCTGCGTCCGACCCGCGCGTGCCGATCGGTGGCGTGAAGAAGAGTGGCTTCGGCCGCGAGCTGTCGCATTTCGGCATCCGCGAGTTCGTGAACGCGCAGACCGTGTGGTTCGACCGTCGTTGACGCACGGCTTGCATCCTTCCTGTAACGATCCACCACCAGTCCAGTGAAGAGGGACGGCATTCCCATGTCCAAGGGTTCAGATCTGCTTGTCGCGGCGCTCGAGAACGAGGGCGTCGAACGTATTTTCGGTATTCCCGGCGAAGAGAACCTCGATGTCGTCGAGTCGCTGCGCCATTCCAGCATCGAGCTGGTCATCACCCGCCATGAGCAGGCGGCGGTGTTCATGGCGGCCACCTACGGACGCCTGACCGGCAAGCCGGGCGTGTGCCTGGCCACGCTCGGCCCGGGTGCCCTCAACTTCACCACCGGTGCGGCCTACGCGCTGCTGGGCGCATGGCCGGTGATCATGATCACCGGGCAGAAGGGCATCGTCGCCAGCAAGCAGGCGCGCTTCCAGATCGTCGACATCGTCAGCACGATGAAGCCGCTGACCAAGCAGGCGCGGCAGATCGTATCGGCGCGCACCATCCCGACCATCGTCCGCGAGGCATTCCGTGTCGCGCAGGAAGAACGTCCGGGCCCGGTCCTGCTGGAACTGCCGGAGGACATCGCGGCCACTGAAGTCGAGGATGTGGCCTTGATCCCGACGCATGCGGTGGATCGACCGATCGCCAGTCCCGAGGCGCTCGATCGCGCCGCGCAGACCATCCGCAATGCGAAGCGTCCGCTGCTGATGATCGCCTCCGCGGCGTCACGGCCGCAGTCCAGCGACGCGCTGTCAGCCTTCGTACTGCGTGCCGGCATTCCCTTCTTCACCACGCAGATGGGCAAGGGTGCGGTGGCGGGCGGATCAGGCCTGTACATGGGGACCGCCGCACTGACCGAACGCGACTATGTGCATATGGCCATCGACCAGGCCGACGTGATCGTCACCATCGGCCATGAAGTGACCGAGAAGCCGCCTTTCGTGATGCGGCCCGGCGGACCGACCGTCATCCACATCGGCTATTCGCAGGCGGCGGTCGAGCAGGTCTACTTCCCGCAGGTGGAGGTGATCGGCGATATCGGCCGCTCGCTGACCCAGCTGGCCGATCGCATCGAAGGCCAGGTGGCCCACGCCGATGCGCTGCTGCCGCTGCGGGCCACCATCCTCGACCATCTCGCCGACCGTGCCGAAGAGGCCCGCTTCACCCCGCAGCGGCTGGTCCACGACGTGCGCCGGGTGATGCCGCCCGACGGCATCGTGGCGCTGGACAATGGCATGTACAAGATATGGTTCGCGCGCAATTACCGCACCCAGGTAGCCAATACGCTGCTTCTGGACAATGCGCTTGCCACGATGGGCGCGGGCCTGCCTTCGGCGATCATGGCCTCGATCCTGTACCCGCAGCGCCGGGTGCTGGCGGTGTGTGGCGACGGCGGCTTCATGATGAACAGCCAGGAGCTGGAAACCGCGCGACGGCTGGGGCTGAACCTGGTGGTGCTGATCCTCAACGATGGTGCCTACGGCATGATCCGCTGGAAGCAGGCGGTGGATGGCTTCACCGACTATGGGATGACCTTCGGCAATCCTGACTTCGTCAGGTACGCCGAGGCCTATGGTTGCAAGGGCCACGAAGTGACGGCCATCGAGCAGTTCATCCCGACGCTGGAGGCGGCGTTCAACGAAGGCGGGGTGCACCTGGTGTCGGTGCCGATCGACTATTCGGAGAACGAGCGGGTGCTGGTGGATGAATTGCGGCAGGCGTTCCCCGGGAATGCCTGAGGTAGCGCCGGGCCACGCCCGGGGATTCCTGCCGACTGACCGCCGGGCATGGCCCGGCGCTACCGCCAAACGGGGTCAGATCCCTTTGCTGGGCAAAGGGATCTGACCCCTCTCCAGGCCGGGGGAGGGTGGTTTTGCTATGCTGTGCAGCCGGCCGTGCCGGGCGCAAGACTCCCCCAACTACACGATTCCCGCAGATCCATGAGCGAAGCTACCGAAACCCCTTCCGTCGACGAAAACAAGTTGATCGCCGAGCGCCGCGAGAAACTCAAAGCGCTGCGCGGGCAGGGGATCGCGTACCCGAACGACTTCCGTCGCGAGGACTTCGCCGGCCAGCTGCAGGACGAGTACAGCGACGCCGAAACCTGGACCGCCGAGGCCCTGGAAGCCAATGGCCGCCAGGTGCGCATGGCCGGACGCCTGATGGCCAAGCGCATCATGGGCAAGGCCAGCTTCGCCCAGATCCAGGACGAGTCCGGCCGCATCCAGCTGTTCCTGCAGGGCGCGGCCCTGGGCGATGACTACGCTGCTTTCAAGGGCTGGGACGTGGGTGACATCATCGCCGTCGAGGGCGGCCTGACCCGTACCCGTACCGGCGAATTGTCGGTCAAGGCCGCAACGATCCGACTGCTGACCAAGTCGCTGCGTCCGCTTCCGGACAAGTGGCATGGCCTGGCCGACGTCGAGCAGCGCTACCGCCAGCGTTACGTCGATCTGATCGTGACCCCGGAGTCGCGCGCGGTGTTCATCAAGCGCTCGAAGATCATCCGTGCCATGCGCGCGTGGCTGGACAACCGCGACTTCCTCGAAGTCGAGACGCCGATGATGCATTACATCCCCGGCGGTGCGGCGGCCAAGCCGTTCACCACCCATCACAACGCGCTGGACCTGGACCTGTACCTGCGCGTGGCGCCGGAGTTGTACCTGAAGCGCCTGACCGTCGGTGGCCTGGAGCGGGTGTACGAAATCAACCGCAATTTCCGCAATGAAGGTGTCAGCACCCGGCACAACCCGGAGTTCACCATGATGGAGCTGTACGAGGCCTACGCCACGTACAACGAGATCATGGACCTGACCGAAGGCGTGATCCGGGACGTGGCCAGGACGGTGAACGGCACTACCGAAGTGGAGTGGGACGGCGCGAAGATCGATCTCGGCCCGGCGTTCCGCCGCTGGCGGATGGACGAGGCCGTGCGGCACCACAATCCGGAGATCTCCGCTGCCGACTGCACCGACCGCGAAGCGCTGCTGCGGCACTGCGAGCGCCTGAAGATCAAGGTCAAGCCGTCCTACGGCTGGGGCAAGCTGCTGCTGGAGATCTTCGAAGCCACCGTCGAGCACACCCTGATCCAGCCCACCTTCATCACCGACCATCCGGTGGAGGTCTCGCCGCTGGCGCGTGCCAACGACAACGACCCCGGCTACACCGATCGCTTCGAGCTGTTCGTGAACGGCAAGGAGCTGGCCAACGGCTTCTCCGAGCTGAACGACCCGGAGGATCAGGCCCAGCGTTTCCAGGCCCAGGTGGCCGCCAAGGAGGGGGGCGATGACGAGGCCATGCACTACGACGCCGACTACATCCGCGCGCTGGAGTACGGCATGGCGCCGACCGGCGGCCTCGGCATCGGCGTCGACCGCCTGGTGATGCTGCTGACCGGCAGCAGCTCCATCCGCGACGTGCTGCTGTTCCCGTACATGCGTCCGGAGCACTGAGCCGGGGTTTTGTGACTCCCGTTTGTGCGCGCCGTCCCGAAACGGGACGGCGCAATTGACGTCTCTGGCACTCGGCGTATCGTAATTGCACTACCTTGACGCCGGCTATGGCTTGATCGGTGACGGGGAAGAGCGCAATGTGGAGAGCCCGCTTCACAATGTGACCACGATCATGAACCGGGACGCATGACACGGGAGTCAGTCCGATGCAGGGTGCCAGCGTGCGCAGCGGCAGCGTTTCCACGCCTGCTGATGACCAAGCGTGGTCGAGAAACCAGGCGGAGTACACGTTGAACATCGTCATCGTCGATGACCAGACCTCCGCGCGGACGATGCTGCGGCACGTCATCGAGGACATCGCGCCGGAACTGAGCGTGCATGACTTCGGCGATCCCCTGACCGCGCTGGCCTGGTGCGAATCGCATCCGGTCGACCTGCTGCTGCTCGACTACCGCATGCCGGAAATGGATGGGCTGGAATTCGCCCGCCGCTTCCGGCGCCTGCCCAAGCATCGCGACATCCCCGTGATCCTGATCACCGTGGTGGGCGACGAGCCGATCCGGCAGGCCGCGCTGGAGGCAGGCGTAATCGACTTCCTGGTCAAGCCGATCCGCCCGCGCGAACTGCGGGCGCGCTGCTACAACCTGCTGCAGCTGCGCCAGCAGACCGAGAACGTGAAACAGCGCGCGCTGTCACTGGAACAGCGCCTGCTCGCCAGCATGCACGAGGTCGAGGAGCGGGAGCGCGAGACCTTGTCGCGATTGGCTCGTGCGATCGAGTTTCGTGACGCCGGCACCAGTGCCTACCTGGAGCGGATGGCCCGCGTGGCCGGGCTTATCGCCGAGCAGCTGGGCCTGCCGGAAGACGAGGTGCGGCTGATCGAGATGGCGGCGCCCCTGCACGACATGGGCAAGATCGCCATACCGGATGCGGTGCTGCTCAAGCAGGGCAAGCTCAATGAAGAGGAGCTGGCGATCATGCGCCGTCACCCGCGCATCGGCCATGAACTGCTCAGCGGCAGCCAGAACCGCTTCATCCAGGTCGGTGCGCTGATCGCGCTGCGCCACCATGAACGCTACGACGGCAGTGGTTACCCCGATGGGCTGGTAGGCGAAGCGATTCCACTGGAAGCGCGCATCGTTGCCGTCGCCGATGTCTTCGACGCCCTGATTTCCCCGCGTCCATACAAGGAAGCCTGGACGATGGAAGCAACGCTGGCCTATCTGTATGCCCAGCGTGGCCGCCTGTTCGACCCCCGCTGCGTGGATGCGCTGCTGCGGGGCCGCCAGCAACTGCTGGACATCTGCGCGCAGCACTCGACGGCCTCCACGCGACCGGGTGGATGAGATGCAGGACCTGTTCGCACGGCTGAAGCGCCGGCTGTCGCAGCGGCCCGACTCCGAGCACGGGCAGGTGATAGTGCGGATCGCGCTGATCTCGCTGATCCTGGTTTACGTACTGCTGTCCGGGGCCCGGATGCATCGCCTGGAGCAGTACCAGGGCGTGCTCGTGACCGTGCTGACCGGGCTGTCGATATCCCTGCTGCTGTTCGCCTGGTTGCTGTGGAAGCCGGGGCGCTCCGATGCGCGCAGGGTGGTCGGCATGGTCGCCGACTATGGGTTGATGACGGTCGGCATGGTGCAGATGGGCGAGCCTCTGGCCTGGGTCTATGCGGTGGTGATGTGGGTCACGGTGGGCAATGGCCTGCGCTTCGGCAACCGCTACCTGGGCGTGGCGATCGCCATGGCCCTGGTCAGCTTCGGTACCACCGTGCTGTTGACACCGTATTGGCGTGACAACCCCAGCCTGGCCGTGCCCCTGTGGCTGGGCCTGGTGGCGGTTCCGCTGTGCTGCTCCTCCCTGTTGCGACGACGGATGCGACATCCCCCCATGGACACTCCTGCCGTTGAATCCTCCCCGGCCCGGTCGCTGCTGGCCCGGGTGAAGCAACGGCTGTCCGGACGCGAGGACAGCGAGCACGCGCAGAACCTGATCCGCATCGTGATCACCGCGCTGTTCATCAGCTATCTCGGCTGGCGCTACCTGAGCGCGGGTGGCGAGACGCTGACCACGACGTGGCTGATCCTCGCCTTCGAGCTGGCCATCTCGGCGGGCCTGCTGGTGGCGATCCTGGTCGATCCCGGGGTGTCACACGTCCGCCGCGTGATCGGCATGCTGACCGACTACACCTGCATGGCCTGGATCATGACCATCCAGGGTGAGCCGGCAGCTCCGCTGTACGCGGTGATGCTGTGGGTCACGATCGGCAACGGCATGCGCTACGGCAGCACCTACCTGCGGGTGGCAACCGCAATGGGGTGCCTGGCTTTCCTGTGCACCGTGATGCTGTCGCCTTACTGGCGCAGCCACGACTACCTCGGCTGGGGCCTGCTGCTGGGCCTGGGCGCGATTCCGCTGTACTTCGATTCGCTGCTGCATGCCTTGACCCGTGCGGTGGCCGAAGCGCGCCAGGCCAACGAAGCCAAGAGCCGTTTCCTGGCGAACATGAGCCACGAATTCCGTACGCCGCTCAACGGCCTGGCCGGCATGACCGAAGTGCTGGCCACCACGCGGCTGGATGAGGAGCAGCGCGAGTGCCTCAGTACCATCCAGGCGTCCACCCGCAGCCTGCTGGCGCTGGTGGAGGAGGTGCTGGACATCTCGGCGATCGAGGCCGGCAAGGTCCGGGTGGAATGGCATGAGTTCGCGCTGGCCGACGTGCTGCAGGCGATCAACCTGATCCTCACCCCGCAGACGCGTTCCAAGTCATTGGAGTATCGCGTCGACGTGGACGACAACGTTCCGCCACGGTTGTTCGGCGACGCCGGCCATCTGCAGCAGATTCTGCTGAATCTGATGGGCAACGCGGTGAAGTTCACCGACAGTGGCTTCGTCCATCTGCGTGTCAGCAGCCATGACGAGCGTGGCAGCGAGCGTGCCCGGCTGCGTTTCGAGATCCTCGACAGCGGCATCGGCGTACCCGTGGCCCTGCGCAGCCGCCTGTTCAACGCCTTCGAGCAGGCCGACGTCGGCCTGGCCCGCCGCCATGAAGGCACCGGACTGGGTACGGCGATCGCCAAGGGGCTGGTCGAATCGATGGGCGGGCAGGTCGGTTACCTGCCGAACACGCCGCGCGGCAGCGTGTTCTGGGTGGAAATCGCGCTGGACGTGGCGCCGACGCCGGACGTGCAGGGCGAGCTGCCGGAGGGCGGAAACGTCATTGCGTTCTCCAATCCATTCCTGCGCCATCGGGCCCGTGTACGCAGCCTGCGGGTGCTGGTTGCCGATGACCATGCCGCCAACCGCATGGTGCTGCAGCGGTTGCTCGAGAAGGCCGGCCACAAGGTCACATGCGTCAATGGTGGGGTCGAGGTGCTCGACGCTCTCGAGCAGGCCAATTACGACGCAGCCATCGTTGATCTGCACATGCCCGGCATGAGCGGCCTGGACCTGCTCAAGCAGCTGCGGGTGATGCAGGCCAGTGGCCTGCCGTATGTGCCGGTGATGGTGCTCAGCGCCGATGTCACCCCGGAATCCATCCTGCGCTGTGAGCAGGCAGGTGCACGTGCATTCCTGGCCAAGCCGGTCGTCGCGACGCGTCTGCTGGAGGTGTTGGCCGATGTGGCCGCCAACACGCGCACCGAGCCGGGCATCCAGTCGGTACCGGCCATGGAGGTCGGTGACGGCGTACTCGACACCGCCGTGCTGGACGAGCTGGCGTCACTGGGCATGGGCGATGGCTTCGAACGCAAGTTCATCGACCAGTGCCTGGTCGATGTGGACGCGAGCATGGCGCAGATGCAGGCCTGTGGCGAGCGGCTGGACTGGGAGGACTTCCGCGAACACGCCCACGCCCTGCGTGGCGTGGCGAGCAACCTGGGCCTGGTCCAGGTTGCTGCCGCCAGTGGCGAGATGATGCGCATGGCCGACTGGCAATTGAAGGCCGAGTGGACAATGCGCCTGTCCAGCCTGGTAGGTGCACTGCGCATCGGCAGGAAAGCGCTGGCGTCCCGCGTCGCAGGCATCCAGCAACGCGACGACGGGGAACGCACGCCCTCCTGACCGCGAGGTCTGTCAGCCCGCCTCGCCATTGCGGCGGGCCTGGGCGCGGACCAGCCGGTCCATGGTCCGCAGCGACTTCTCGCCCAACTGCATGGCGGTGTCGACCCAGATCTCGGTGATGCGCATCATTTCGTGCAGCGGCACCATGGTGGCGATCTCGTTCACTTCGCGCATGGCCGCCCAGGCGTGCGGAATGCGCCGGCTGTCCCGGATCACCTGTTCGACCGCCGCAACGCCTTCGCCCACCGGCACGACGACATCCACCAGGCCCATGTCCTTCAACTGCCGGGCGGTGAAGAGGTTGCCCTCCAGCATGATCTTCTCGGCCAGCCGCGGGCTGACCCGCTGGCACAGGAAGGAGTAGGCGCCCATGCCCGGGAACAGGTCGAACAGCACCTCCGGCAGTCCCATCAGCACGCCTTCTTCGGCGACGATGGTATGGCAGCTCAGCGCGGCCTCGAAGCCGCCGCCCAGTGCATTGCCCTGGACCAGCGCGATGCTGTGGGCGCGTGCGCCCAGCCCGGCGTGGAACGCATGCACGCCGCGCACGCAGCGCTGCGCATAGTCGAGCAGGCGGGCACGGTCGCCCTCGCGGATCAGCCGGCAGAACAGTTCGAGGTCACCGCCCAGGTTGAATACGTCACTATCGGAGGCCAGGACCACGTGAGGCGAGAGAACGTGGGCGGCACTGAGACGGTCTCCCAGTTCACGCTGATAGTCGACGATGTCGTCTACCAGGCGTGAGGCAAAGCACGGGCGGCCCGGCTGGTTGACCAGGTTGGCATGCATGTGGATCCAGTAGACATCCCGTTCGGTTTCCTCGGTGATGCGCAGGGTCGGGTGCTGCGACGGACGGGTGATGATGGGGCGTACTGCAGACATGGGTGTTCTCCGAGTGACCGTCCGGCCAACCGCAGAGCGGACGGAGAGATGGAATGTGAGGGAGTGGGCGGAACGTGCGGTGGCGAGTGATTCTATGCACCGCTCGTGAACCGCCTGCAAGCGGCCGCCGCCCGTGCTGGCCGCCAACGAAAAGGGCCCCGCCGTCGCCGGCGGGGCCCTGAGCTGCGTCGAACCGTGGAAACCCTTACTGTGCGGGCGTATCGCGCAGCTCGCGACGGAGGATCTTGCCGACATTGGTCTTCGGCAGTTCCTTGCGGAACTCCACGATGCGCGGGTGCTTGTAACCGGTCAGATTTGCCCGGGCATGCTCCTTGACCATTTCGGCGGTCAGGTTCGGATCCTTCTTCACGATCACCACCTTGACCACTTCGCCGGACTTCTCGTCCGGCACGCCGACCGCGGCCACTTCCAGCACGCCCGGCATCATCGCGATGACGTCTTCGACCTCGTTCGGATACACATTGAAGCCGGACACCAGGATCATGTCCTTCTTGCGGTCGACGATGTAGAAGAAACCCCGTTCATCCATCTTCGCCATGTCGCCGGTATGCAGCCAGCCGTCGCTGTCGATCGCCTGGGCGGTCTCTTCGGGGCGCTGCCAGTAGCCCTTCATCACCTGCGGGCCCTTGATGCACAGCTCGCCCACTGCACCCAGCGGCAGGATGTTGCCGTTGTCGTCCTTGATGCACGCATCGGTGGACGGGATCGGCAGGCCGATGGAGCCGTTGTACTCCGGCAGGGTAAGCGGGTTGATGCAGGCGGCCGGCGAGGTTTCGGTCAGGCCGTAGGCCTCGACCAACGTCACCCCGGTAACCTTCTTCCAGCGCTCGGCCACAGCGCGCTGCACCGCCATGCCGCCGCCCAGGGTGAACTTCACCGACGAGAAATCGATCTCATCGAAACCGGGCGTATTGAGCAGACCGTTGAACAGCGTGTTGACGCCGGTGATGGCGGTGAAGCGCGTGCCCTTGAGCTCCTTGACGAAGCCCTTCATGTCGCGCGGATTGGTGATCAGATGATTGCAGCCGCCGAACTTCATGAAGACCAGACCGTTCGCGGTCAACGCGAAGATGTGGTACAGCGGCAGCGCGGTGATGATCACTTCCTTGCCCGGCTCGATGCCGGAGGTCGACAGCCATGCCGAGGCCTGCTGCATGTTGGCGATCAGGTTGCGGTTGGTCAGCATCGCGCCCTTGGCCACGCCGGTGGTGCCGCCGGTGTACTGCAGGAACGCCACGTCGTCGTGGTCGATCTCGACCTCGGGCAGGGTGTGGCGGCTGCCGAGCTTGAGTGCCTGCTTGAAGCGGATGGCGCCCTTCACGTGATAGTTGGGCACCATCTTCTTGACGTACTTCAGCACGAAGTTGACGATCGCGCCCTTCGCGCCGAGCAGATCGCCCAGGCCGGTGGTGACCACCTGCCTGACCGGCGTGTCGGCGATGACCTGCTGGACGGTGTCGCCGAAGTTGTCGACCACCACCAGCACCGAGGCGCCGGCGTCGACCAGCTGGTGCTTGAGTTCGCGTGCGGTATACAGCGGGTTGACGTTGACCACGGTCAGGCCCGCACGCAGCACGCCGAAGGTGGCGACCGGGTACTGCAGGCAGTTGGGCATCATCAGGGCGACGCGGTCGCCCTTCTTGAGCTTGAGCTCACCCAGCAGGTAGGCCGCGAACTGGTCAACCAGCGCATCGGTCTCGCCATAGGTGAGGACCTTGCCGAAACTGGAGTAGGCGGGGCGGTCGCGGTACTTGGCGACGGAGGCGTCGAAGACGGAGGCTACCGAATGGAATTCGTTGACGTCGATCTCGGCGGGAACGCCTTTCGGATAGCTCTGCAGCCAGGGACGATCCAGACTCATATTCCCCCTCCAGGAATCGTGATTGTTGGGTCCGACCCTGAGCGTACTGACAGCGGCCGGTCATTGCAGCATACCCCGCCGTAGGGGAAACGCGAAGAGGGCATCGCGCGACGGCCTGTGCGATCGCGTCAAATGCCGCCGGGCATGGCCCCGCGCCACCGAACTGGCAGCGCTGGGCCATGCCCGGCGGGTGTTTCAGGGTGCGTGCGGTGCTCAGCCCTGCCTGCGCACCGGCGCACCATTGGCCTTGTAGTAGGGCGCGGTGCTGCGGGGCAGCGGCGCACGGCCGCGGATCACGTCGGCGAGCTTTTCGGCGATCATGATGGTCGGCGCGTTGAGATTGCCGGTCACCACCTGCGGCATGATCGAGGCGTCGACGATGCGCAGGGCCTCCAGACCATGCACACGGCCCTGGCCGTCCACCACCGCCATCGGATCATCGGCGTGGCCCATCTTGTTGGAGCAGGACGGGTGGTATGCCGTCTCAGCATGCTCACGGACGAACGCGTCGATCTGTGCATCGGTCTGCAGTGCACTGCCCGGCGAAATCTCGCGGCCGCTGTATGGAGCCAGTGCCGGCTGCGCGAAGATCTCGCGGGTGATGCGGATCGCCGCGCGGAACTCGCGCCAGTCCTGGTCGTGCGACATGTAGTTGAACAGGATGCTTGGATGCTCGCGCGGATCCTTGGAGCGGACATGGATGCGGCCACGGCTGGGCGAGCGCATCGAGCCGACATGCATCTGGAAGCTGTGTGCCTTGATCGGATTGGACCCGTTGTAGTTGATGGCCACCGGCAGGAAGTGATACTGCAGGTTGGGCCAGTCGAACTCGGCATCGCTGCGGATGAAGCCGCCGGCCTCGAACTGGTTGCTGGCGCCGATACCAGTGCCCAGGAACAGCCATTCAGCGCCGATTGCCGGCTGGTTGTACAGCTTCAGCGCCGGCGCCAGCGAGACCGGCTTCTTGCATTCGTACTGGAGATACATCTCCAGGTGATCCTGCAGATTGGCGCCGACGCCCGGCAGGTGATGCACCAGGTCGATGTCGAGGCTGCGCAGCAGATCGGCCGGGCCCACGCCGGAGCGCTGCAGGATCTGTGGCGAGGCGATGGCGCCGCCGCACAACAGCACCTCGCGGCGGGCAGTGGCACGCTGCGGCTGGTCGTTGCGCAGCCACTGCACGCCCACCGCGCGCTTGCCGGAGAACAGGATGCGGTCGGTCAGCGCGTGGGTGACGATGGTCAGGTTCGGGCGCGGCCTGGCCAGATCCAGATAGCCGCGGGCGGTGCTGGAGCGGCGGCCCTTCGGCGTGACCGTCCGGTCCATCGGGCCGAAGCCTTCCTGCTGGTAGCCGTTGAGGTCATCGGTGCGCGGATAGCCTGCCTGCACGCCGGCTTCAACCATGGCTGCGAACAGTTCGTTGTTGCCGGCCTTGGGGGTGGTCACCCGCAGCGGGCCATCGCCCCCGTGGTAATCGTTGGGGCCGATGTCGCGGGTCTCGGCCTTGCGGAAGTAGGGCAGGCAGTCCAGATAGGTCCAGTCGTCCAGGCCGGGCATGCTCGCCCAGTTGTCGTAGTCCATCGCGTTGCCGCGGATGTAGCACATGCCGTTGATCAGCGACGAACCGCCCAGGCCCTTGCCACGGCCGCAGTCCATGCGGCGGTTGTTCATGAAGGGCTCTGGATCGGTCTTGTAGGCCCAGTTGTAGCGCTTGCCCTGCAGCGGAAACGCCAGCGCCGCCGGCATCTGGGTGCGGAAGTCGAGCCGGTAGTCCGGGCCACCCGCTTCCAGCAGCAGTACGCTCACATCGGCATCTTCGGTCAGGCGGGTGGCCAGCACGTTGCCGGCCGAACCGGCGCCGATGATGATGTAGTCGTACTCGTTATGGGTGCTCATGGTTGTTCTCCTTCAGGCCGGGACACGCTGCAAACAGGCGTCCCGGCGGAATGTCGGATCGGCGCGGTGGCCGGACGAGGGGCGCGGCTCAGAACGCGCTGGCGTAGTCGCCCAGTTCGACCTGCACCGACTTGATGCGGGTGTAGTGGCCCAGGGTCGAGAGGCCGTTCTCGCGGCCGACACCGGACTCCTTGTAGCCACCCACCGGCATTTCGGCTGGCGATTCGCCCCAGGTGTTGATCCAGCAGATGCCGGCTTCCAGGCGATGGATGATGCGGTGGGCGCGGCTGATGTCCTTGCTGACCACGCCGGCGGCGAGGCCGAAGGTGGTGTCGTTGGCGCGGCGGACCACTTCATCTTCGCTGTCATAGGCAAGGATGCTCATGACCGGCCCGAAGATCTCTTCCTTGACGATGGTCATGTCGTCGCGGCAGTCGGAGAACACGGTCGGCAGCACATAGGCGCCCTGGGCCAGCGTGCCGTCGGTGGCACGGCCGCCGCCGATCAGCAGGCGCGCGCCTTCGGTCTTGCCGCTTTCGATGTAGCGCAGCACGTTCTCCATGTGCGGGAAGCTGGTCAGCGGGCCGAAGTTGGTGCCCGCAGCCATCGGATCGCCGATGCGGATGCGCTTGACGCGCTCGACCACGGCGGCCTCGAACGCGGCCAGCATGCCGCGCGGCACAAACACGCGGGTGCCATTGGTGCACACCTGGCCGGAGCTGAAGAAATTGGCCATCACCGCGATGTCGGCGGCGCGGTCGAGATCGGCGTCATCGCAGATCACCAGCGGCGATTTGCCGCCCAGTTCCATGGTCACTTCCTTCAGCGAGGAGGAGGCGGCTGCAGCCATCACCTTCTTGCCGGTGGCCACGCCGCCGGTGAAGGAGATCTTCTCGATCACCGGATGTTCGGTGAGCCAGTTGCCGATTTCGCGACCGGGGCCCTGCACGACATTGAACACGCCGGCCGGCACGCCGGCTTCGGTGTAGATCTCGGCAAGCCGGATGGCGGTCAGCGGCGTGACCTCGGACGGCTTGAACACCATTGCATTGCCGGCGGCCAGCGCCGGCGCCGACTTCCACAGGGCGATCTGGATCGGGTAGTTCCAGGCACCGATGCCGGCGACCACGCCCAGCGGTTCACGGCGGGTGTAGAAGAAGCTGGATTCGCGCAGCGGCAGCTGGATGCCTTCGATGGCGGTCGCCAGGCCGGCGTAATACTCCAGCACATCGGCGCCGGTGACGATGTCCACCGTGGTGGTTTCCGCCAGCGCCTTGCCGGTATCGAGCGTTTCCAGGCGGGCCAGTTCGTCATTGCGCTCGCGCAGGATCTCCACGGCGCGGCGCAGGATGCGCGAACGTTCCATGGCGGTCATTGCCGCCCATGCCTTCTGGCCTTCGGTGGCGCTTTCGACGGCGCGTTCGACGTCGGCCTGGCTGGCGACCTGCACCTCGGCGATGACCTCACCGGTGGCGGGGTTGACCGTGGCGAAGGTCTTGCCGCTGGTGGCATCGACCCGGCGGCCATGGAAGTAGAGCTGTTGGACGGGCAGGGTGGTCATGGGGCGTACTCCTCGAAAGGGGGCGGGAAGCTGAAAGCGCTTATAGCGCGTCGGCCTGCAACTGGAAGTCGATGTAGCCGTAGGCGATGCGTCGGGCCTTGTCAGCATCGAAGGCGCCGCCGACCAGGCTGCCGCGCAGCCAGAGGCCATCGATCATCGCGGCCAGGCCGCGGGCGGCGAGGCGTGCCTGTGGGCGTGGCAGCACGCGGTTGAACTGGTGGCACAGGTTGGAGAACAGGCGCTGGTCGTTGGCATGCTGCAGGCGCGCCAGTTCCGGCTGGTGCATGCTCGCGGCCCAGAAGGTGAGCCAGACACGCATCGCGGTGCCATTGATCTGGCTGTCATCGAAGTTGCCATCGACGATGGCGCGCAGCTGGTCGCGGGGATCGTCGCCGACCCCGGCCCGGCAGCGGGCGACCGCGTCCCGCAATTCACGCAGGATCTGCCGCATCGCAGCGTTGAGCAGGCCGTCCTTGTCGCCGAAGTAATGGGCGACGATGCCGCTGGACAGCCCGGCCTTCCTGGCGATGGTGGCGACGGTGGCATCGGCCATGCCCATTTCGTCGATGGTCTGGAAAGTGGCCCGGATCAACTGTTCGCGACGGACCGGCTCCACGCCCTTCTTCGGCATTGTCTCTCCACGGATTGCGACCCGAGGCATCGGGTTGGCCATCATTATGCTTTTTATTGATTGAACGTTCAATCAATAAACCCTAGGATGCGCTCGCGCCCCACGCCATGGGCCCGGTTTCCCGGTCCGGCCCCGCCCATGTGCTCCTTCGGACTGATGAGACGATCCCATGTCTTCCCAGGCTCATCCCAAGCGTTCGCCCCTGCGCTTGAACCGCTTTGTCTTCCTCAGCTCCTCGGTGTCGATCGGCATTCTCGGGCTGCTCACCGTCCTCTATCCCGATGCCAGCGAGCACTGGCTGCAATGGGCGCAGGCCGAGATCTCGGCTGCGTTCGGCGCGTGGTACATGCTGCTGGTCGTGCTGTGCCTGGGATTCGTACTGTGGCTGGCGTTCTCGCCCTATGGCCGTATCCGCCTGGGCCAAAACGAGGAATCGCCGGCCTTCGGCTACGTCGCGTGGGTGTCGATGCTGTTCTCGGCGGGTATCGGTATCGCATTGCTGTACTACGGTGCCTACGAGCCGCTGGACCATTTCCTCAACCCGCCGGGCCAGCCGGGCGGCACGGTGGCGGCCGGGCGCGAGGCGATGGTGCTGACCTTCCTGCACTGGGGCCTGCATGGTTGGGCGCTGTACGCGCTGGTCGGGGTGGCGCTGGGCTATTTCGCCTATCGCCGCAACCTGCCGCTGGCATTGCGCTCGGCGCTGTATCCGATCTTCGGTGAGCGCATCCATGGCCGCATCGGCGACATGGTCGATGGCTTCGGCATTCTCGCCACGCTGATCTCCATGGTCACCAATCTCGGCATCGGTGCGCTGGTGGTGCAGTCCGGCCTGGTCTATCTGTTCCACATCCCGGACACACCGCAGGTGCTGGTCGCGATCGTGCTGGTGATGATGGTGGTGGCCACCATCGGCGTGGTGGCGGGGGTCGAGAAGGGCATCGCCTGGCTGTCCAACCTCAACGTGCGCCTGTTGTGCGCGCTGTTGCTGTTCGTGCTGGTTACCGGCCCGACCCTGCATCTGTTCGATGGCCTGGTGCAGAACACGGGCGACTATCTCGGCGCATTCGTGCGCAAGAGCTTCGACATGTATCTCAACGATCCGCAGGGCCGCGCCTGGATGGGTTCCTGGACGCTGTTCTACTGGGCGTGGTGGATCGCCTGGGCGCCGTTCGTGGGCCTGTTCGTGGCACGCATCTCGCGCGGCCGCACCATCCGCGAGGTAGTGATGGGCGTGCTGTTGATACCGCTCGGCTTCACGCTGGCGTGGCTGTCGATCTTCGGCAACACCGCCATCGACCTGGTGCTCAACCATGGCCAGGCGGTGCTGGGGCAGGTGGCGCAGCACGATGCAGCGATGACCCTGTTCAAGCTGCTGGAGTACCTGCCCGGCGCACCCTATGTAGCCGGTGCCGCAGTGGTGATCGGTTTCGTACTGTTCCTGACCCCGGTCGATTCGGGCACGCTGATGATCGCCAACCTGTGCACCCGCCGTGTCGACGACGGGGTGGAGGATGGTCACGATGCGCCGATCTGGCTGCGCGTGTTCTGGGCGGTGGGCATCACCGTGGCCAGCATCGGCCTGCTGCTGGCGGGCAACTTCAGCGCGATGCAGACGGCCGTGGTCCTGTGCGGTCTACCGTTCTCGTTCACCCTGGCGTTCTACATGCTGGGCCTGCTGCGCGCATTGCGCACCGATCCGGACGCGCCGCGGCGCTGAGCGCACTGCCGGCCCTTGGCATTACAGGCGCAGGGCGGCTTCCAGCAGGGCTGTCGCCCATGGGGGCGTGCGCTGCAGCTGCTGCAGGTCATCGGCGGCCGGCCATTGCAGGTGGCCGTCCTCCATCTGCAGCAGCAGCTGTGGATCGGGCACGGCCTCGCCCGGCGCGGCGTCGGCGCTGTTGTCGTAGACCTGCAGCTGCGCCAGCACCGGCATCAGCCCGATCAGGTTCTGCTGCGCCAGCGGCCAGCGGCGGCGGATGTCGACTTCGGAAATGGGGTGGCCACCGGCCTGCACCCGTGCGCGTACCCGGGCGATGTGCTGCTCCGGGCTGGACAGTCCACAGAACCACATCAGCACGTCATGGGTGCGGCTGGCCTCACGCAGCAGGGCGGTGATCGAGTTGCCCCCCAGCGTGGTCTCGAAGGCATGGTTGCGGGCGTGATCCAGGGCGTCGCGGATACGGTTGACACCCTCCTGCCAGGCTTCGGCATTGGCCTCCATGGGGTCCAGGCCGGCCCGCTCGCGCAGCCCGCGGGCGAACGTATCGGGGTTGAACCATTCCAGGCCGGCTTCGCGCAGCACGTGGCCACCCACCGAACTCTTGCCGGCGCCATTGACGCCGGCAAGCACATACAGGAACGGGCGTGGCATCAGTGGCCCGTGCCCGCCTTGACCTGGCCCTTCAGGCGGGCAGGGCGACGCAGCAGCGCGCGTGCAGCATCACCGGCCTGGGCGTGCTGCAGCACCGCCAGGCGCTGGTCGAAGCCGGCACGCAGATCTGCCAGGGCCGGGTCCTGCCCACGCAGTTCCTCCAGCGAGCTTTCCAGCGCTTCGACCTTGGCCTGCAGCGCACGGTACTGCTCGATGGAAACGATCACCGCCTGCGGTTCGTTGTGATTGGTGACCACGACCATGTGCTGGTCGCGCACTTCCTGCATGACCTTGCGCCAATGTTCCTTCACCGACGAGGCGGTGGTGTGGGTCAGCTCGTTGATCGGGTCGAAGCGGACGGGGGCGTGCAGCATGGCGGTGCTCCAGGGGACCTGTGCGATCACCTTACGCCTGTTTCATGCAAATTGCATGAATGGTGAAAAATATCAAAAATATGATTCATGGGCGATTCGGCCCCGGCGGTGACGCCGGGGCCGGGCTTCCGCCCGCCGGATGCCGCGCGCCGGGTCAGCGGGCAGCCAGCTGACGCAGCACGTACTGCAGCAGGCCGCCGTGGTGGGCGAGGAGGCGCGGTTGCGAACCACCGGTTCGCGCGCCTCCGCAGCGCCCCGGCGGTGATGCCGGGGCCGGGCTTCCGCCCGCCGGATGCCGCGCGCCGGGTCAGCGGGCAGCCAGCTGACGCAGCACGTACTGCAGCAGGCCACCGTGGCGGAAGTATTCCACTTCCTTCGGTGTCAGCAGCATCACCGACACCTCGAAGCGCTTCTGCGTGCCATCGGCCCGGGTCGCGGTGACCGTGGCGCGCTTGCTCGCACCGTCCTCCAGGCCGGTGATGTCGATGACTTCCGAGCCATCCAGCCCCAGCGACTGCGCGTTCTCACCATTGCGGAACTGCAGCGGCAGCACGCCCATGCCGACCAGGTTGGAGCGGTGGATGCGCTCGAAGCTCTCGGCGATGACCGCCTTCACGCCCAGCAGCAGGGTGCCCTTGGCGGCCCAGTCGCGCGACGAACCGGTGCCGTACTCCTTCCCGGCCAGCACGACCAGCGGCACCTTGTCGGCCTTGTACTTCATCGCCGCGTCGTAGATCGCCAGCTTCTCCGGCTGACCACCGCCGGCCGGGTAGTACAGGGTGTTGCCACCCTCCTCGCCGCCGAACATCAGGTTCTTGATGCGGATGTTGGCGAAGGTGCCGCGGACCATCACGTCATCATTGCCGCGGCGGCTGCCGTAGCTGTTGAAGTCGGCGGGCTGCACGCCCCGGGCCTGCAGGTAACGCCCCGCGGGCGAATCCTTCTTGATGTTGCCGGCCGGCGAGATATGGTCGGTGGTGATCGAGTCGCCGAACAGACCCATCACACGCGCGCCATGCACGTCGTCGATGCTGCCGGTCTGCATGGTCATGCCATCGAAGTACGGTGGGTTCTTGATGTAGGTGGAGTCATCGCTCCACTCGTACAGATTGCCGTCCGGCGAGGCGATGGTGTTCCAGCGCGTATCGCCCTTGAACACGTCGGCGTAGTTCTGCTTGAACATCTCCGGGCCGATGGTGGCGGCGATGACATCGCCGATTTCCTTGTTGCTCGGCCAGATGTCGCGCAGGTAGACCGGCTGGCCGTCGCTGCCGGTGCCCAGCGGCTGGGTGGTCAGATCGATGTCGGTGGTGCCGGCGATGGCGTAGGCGACCACCAGTGGCGGGCTGGCCAGGTAGTTCATTTTCACTTCGGGATGCACGCGGCCTTCGAAATTACGGTTGCCCGACAGCACGGAGGTCACCACCAGGTCACCGGCGGCGATGCCGGCACTGACCTCGGTCGGCAGCGGGCCGGAGTTGCCGATGCAGGTGGTGCAGCCGTAGCCGACCACGTAGAAGCCGATCTTCTCCAGCTCCTTCAGCACCCCGGCCTTTTCCAGATAGTCGGTGACCACGCGCGAGCCTGGGCCCAGCGAAGTCTTCACCCAGGGCTTGCGATCCAGGCCCTTGGCCGCCGCGTTGCGCGCCAGCAGGCCGGCACCGATCATCACCGCCGGGTTGGACGTGTTGGTACAGGAGGTGATCGCGGCGATGACCACCGCGCCATCCTTCAGGCGGACCTTCCGGCCTTCGATCTCGATGTCGGCGAAGCCCTTGGCCAGCTGTTCGTTGCCGACCGCGGTGCCGCCGCCCTCGTTGAGGAAGGAGGCCACATCGTCGCTGCGCTTGTCACGGTTGCTGGTCAGGCCGACCAGGGCTTCGCGGTAGTTCTTCTGCACGTCTTCCAGCAGCACGCGGTCCTGCGGGCGCTTCGGTCCGGCCAGTGACGGCTTCACCGTGCCCATGTCCAGCTCCAGCGTGGTGCTGTACTGGGCATGGGGGCTGTCCGGTTCGTGCCACAGGCCCTGCGCCTTGGCGTAGGCCTCGACCAGTTCGATCTGTTCTTCGCTGCGACCGGACAGGCGCAGGTAGTTCAGTGATTCGGCGTCGATCGGGAAGATGCCGCAGGTGGCGCCGTATTCCGGTGCCATGTTGCCGATCGTGGCGCGGTCGGCCAGTGGCAGGTGCTGCAGGCCATCGCCATAGAATTCGACGAACTTGCCGACCACGCCCAGCTTGCGCAGCATCTGGGTGACGGTCAGCACCAGGTCGGTGGCGGTGGCGCCCTCAGGCAGCCGGCCGGTGAGCTTGAAGCCGACCACCTGCGGGATCAGCATCGACGACGGCTGGCCCAGCATGGCCGCTTCGGCTTCGATGCCGCCCACGCCCCAGCCAAGCACGCCGATGCCGTTGATCATCGTGGTGTGGCTGTCGGTACCGAACACGGTGTCCGGGTAGGCCACGGCCCTGCCATCCTTGTCCGCGGTCATCACCACGCGGGCCAGGTTCTCCAGGTTCACCTGGTGGACGATGCCGGTGTTGGGCGGCACCACCTTGAAGTTGTCGAACGCCTTCTGGCCCCAGCGCAGGAACCCGTAGCGTTCCTGGTTGCGCTGGAATTCGATCTTGCCATTGAGATCGAGCGCGTCCGGCTTGCCGAACACATCGACCTGTACCGAATGGTCGATCACCAGTTCCGAAGGGATCTGCGGATTGATCTGTTCCGGCTTGCCGCCCAGCTTGACCACCGCATCGCGCATGGCGGCCAGATCGACGACACACGGTACGCCGGTGAAGTCCTGCAGGACCACGCGCGCGGGCATGAAGGCGATTTCGGTGTCCGGCTCGGCCGCCGGGCTCCAGCGGGCAACGGCCTCGATGTGCTCCTTGCCGACGGTGACGCCGCCGTCTTCGTGCCGGAGCAGATTCTCCAGCAGGATCTTCATCGAGTAGGGAAGGTGGGAGATGTCGAAGCGCTGGCCCAGTGTGGGCAGGCTGAAGTAGTCGTAGGTCTTGCCGCCGACGTCCAGCTGGCTGCGGGTGGAGAACGAATCGCTCATGCGGGATGACTCCTTCTTGCGGATGGCTTGCAGTGGCCCGTGCATGGACGGACCTGCTTGCGTATGCCGGGGCTCTCCGCCACCGGATCCCCGCCAGTATGGCGGAGC
This sequence comes from Stenotrophomonas sp. 112478_Sma, assembly GCF_056479905.1. Classification (NCBI taxonomy): domain Bacteria; kingdom Pseudomonadati; phylum Pseudomonadota; class Gammaproteobacteria; order Lysobacterales; family Lysobacteraceae; genus Stenotrophomonas; species Stenotrophomonas sp. 112478_Sma. Next base: position 1,923,100 of record NZ_CM151072.1, read on the forward strand.
CGGCGCGGCCGGGAACGTCCTCGGCGCAGGACGCAAGGTTACATGGCTGTATGTAGTGCCGATGTCACGGCTTGCCCCGCCACTGGCTCATCAGCATCTGCAGGAAGCGTTCGGCCGTGGGCGAGAGCAGGGCACCACGGCGGCGCACGATGCCGATGGTGCGCGAGACCACCGGATTGCCGATCGGCCGGGTCACCAGGATGGGATGGTCGCCGTCCGGGGTCGCCATCTTCGGCAGCACCGACACGCCGATCCCGGCCTCGACCATGCCCAGGGAGGTGGACAGGTGGGTCACTTCGTAATGCCAGCTCAGCTTCAGGTTCTCACGGGCGAGGGCGCCATCGAGCAGGGTCCGGTTGCCACTGGTGCGATGCACGGTGATCAGCTGGTGCTGGGCAAGATCGGCCCATTCCACGCGGCGCTTGCGGGCCAGCGGATGATCGCGGCGGCAGGCCAGCACGAACGGGTCCTCGGCCAGTACATCGAAATCCAGGTTGGGATCGTTGGCACCCATGAAATTGATGCCGAACTCCACTTCGCCGCGTTCCACTGCCTGCAACCCCTCGGTGGCGGGAATGTCGAGGATGCGGAAGCGGACGTGCGGATGCGCGTCGTGGAAGCGTGCCATGACACTGGGCAGGAAGTAGAACGCCGCGGTGGGCAGGCAGGCGATGGTGACCGTGGCGCCGCGCGTGTCGTCGTGCCCGCGCAGCGAGAACAGCGAACCATCGAATTCCTCCAGCATGCGCCGTACCAGCGGCAGCAGGTTCTCGCCGACCGCGGTGGTGCTGACGCTGCGGGTGGTGCGTTCGAGCAGCGGTGAGCCGACGGCCTGCTCCAGCTTCTGGATCCGGCGGCTGAGCGCGGGCTGCGAGACGTGCAGGGTTTCAGCGGCGCGATGGAAGCTGCGCGTCTCGGCGACGAGCAGGAACGCGCGCAGATCGAGGATTTCGCAATTGATGCTCATACGGTATCAATCATCCAAAAATCAGCAATTCACAGATCAATCCGGCTCATGCCAGTATCGAATCACAGAGGGGTCATTCATCCCCTATACGCATCAATCTAGCACACGTATGTCGAACGATCTGCTCAGTATCCCCTGCGTCCTCATGCGTGGCGGCACGTCCAAGGGGCCGTTCTTCCTGGCCTCGGACCTGCCGGCCGACGCCGGCCTGCGCGACCAGCTGCTGCTGGAGGTGATGGGCTCGGGCCATCCGCTGCAGATCGATGGCATCGGCGGTGGCAATGCGCTGACCAGCAAGGTGGCGATCGTCAGCCCCGCCAGCCGCGCCGATGCCGATGTCGACTATCTGTTCGCGCAGGTCCGGGTCGAGCAGCGGGTGGTGGATACCACCCCCAACTGCGGCAACATGCTGGCGGCGGTCGGTCCCTTCGCGATCGAACGCGGACTGGTTCCTGCGCGCCACCCGCGCACCGAAGTGCGCATCCACAACGTCAACACCGGCAAGCTGATCGTGGCCACGGTGGAAACCCCGAACGGCCAGGTGGCCTACCGGGGCGACACGCGTATCGCGGGCGCGCCTGGCGCTGCCGCGCCGGTCCGCCTGGCCTTTCTCGATGCGGCCGGTGCACGTACCGGCCGGCTGCTGCCCAGTGGGCGGCCGCAGGATATGATCGACGGCATCGCCGTCAGCCTGGTGGATTGCGCGATGCCGATGATGATGGTGCGCGCGGCCGATATGGGTGTCCGTGGTGACGCCTCGCCGGCGGAACTGAACGCGGATCATGCGCTGCTGGCGCGGTTGGAAGCGATGCGCATCGAGGCGGGTACGCACATGGGCATCGCCGACGCGGGCAGCAAGGTGATTCCCAAGCCGGTGCTGCTTTCCGCACCGCAGCAGGGCGGCGACCTGCAGGTGCGCTACTTCATGCCCCACCAATGCCACACCGCGCTTGCCATCACCGGCGCGGTCGGTCTGGCCACCGCCGCAGTCACGCCCGGCACCCTGGCCAACACTTTCGTCGGATGCCTGCCGATGCCGGGCAGCATTACCCTCGAACATCCGAGCGGCCTGCTGGAAGTGGGCCTGAGCCGCAGCTCGGACGATGCGCCGGTCGTTGCCAGCGTGGTCCGTACCGCGCGCCGCCTGTTCGAAGGGCGCGTGTTCGCGACTTCGCCTGCCACTGCCGAAACCCATTCCACCGAAGCCCGCCAATGGACCTCAGCGGCATGACCTGAAACCGGTCGGGGCCGCGCAGAAGCGCGTGGCCAGGCCACTACAACGCAGATGCTTCACTCCTGGGAGGGATGATGTACAAGCAGTTCTTCATGGCCGCGCTGTGCGCGGCGAGCCTGGCCGTGTCCGGTTGCGGCAAAGACGATGCCAGCGGGGCCTCGGCGCCCGGCGGCGACAATGCGCCGGTGCGGATCAGCGTCGGTTCCTACAACCTCAACAACCTGCCGTTCTTCATCGCCGACGCCAAGGGCTACTTCAAGGACGTCGGCCTGCAGGTGAAGACCGAGAACTTCGCGCAGGGCGGCTCCAAGGTGCTGCAGGCCCTGGTCGCCAACTCGACCGACGTGGCGGTCGGCTTCTACGACCACACCATCCAGATGCAGGCCAAGCACAAGGACGTGGTCGGCTTCGTGCTGCTGTCGCGCAATTCGGGCCTGGTGATGGCCGGCCGCGAGGATGCCAGCTTCGATCCGGCGCGCCCGCAGACCATCAAGGGCCAGAAGATCGGCATTACCGCCCCGGGTTCGTCATCGGACTTCTTCGTGCGCCACTTTCTGGCCCAGCACGACATCCCGGTGGACAGCATCTCGCTGATCGGCGTGGGTTCTGGTGCGGCGGCGGTGGCGGCGCTCGAGCAGGGCAAGATCGACCTGCTGGTCAACTACGATCCGGCCGCGACCCTGATCACCGAGCGCAAGGTCGGCAGGATCATCATTGATGCGCGCAGCGACGAGGGGGCACGCCAGGTGTACGGCGGTCTCTATCCCACCTCGGTGATGTACGCCAACCGCAGCTTCCTGGAAGCACGTCCCGAAGCAGCCGAGAAGATCGCCCGCGCCGAGCAGATGGCATTGAAGTTCATCGCCGACAACAATGCCGAGGACATCGTCGCTGCGCTGCCGGACAGCTACGTCTCCGGCGACCGCGCCACCTACGCGCGCGCCGTGGAGAACGCCCGCGCCATCTTCACCACCGATGGTCACTTCACGCCCGCGGACCTGGAAACGCCGTTGAAGGTGCTGCGTGAGTTCAACAAGGACGTGGCCAACGCGGACATCGACCTGTCCCGGACCTACACCAATGCCTTCGTCGAGCGCGCCAGCGCCGCGACGCAGGCAACCCAACCGTAAGCGGAGATAACCCATGGCCCTCAATGCCACCGTGCGCCAGTTCAATGGCGCGCCGCAGCTGGAGCCCGCACAGACCATGGTCGCCATCAACAAGGTGACCATGTCCTTCGGTGACTTCACCGCCGTGCGCGATGTCGATATCCAGGTCGGTGATGGCGAGTTCCTCGCCATCGTCGGTCCCACCGGGTGCGGCAAGAGCACCATCCTCAATTCCGTGGCGGGCCTGCTCAAGCCCAGCGCCGGTGACGTGAGCATCGACGGACGCGCCGTCAATGGCGTGCAGGCGTCCGTCGGCTACCTGTTCCAGCAGGACGCGCTGCTGCCGTGGAAGACCGCCTTCCAGAACGTGGAACTGGGCCTGAAGTTCCGCGGCGTCGATGAAGCCGAGCGCCGGCAGAAGGTCACCACCTGGTTGGCCAAGGTCGGCTTGACCGGCTTCGAGCACCGCTATCCGCACCAGCTCTCCGGCGGCCAGCGCAAGCGCGTGCAGATGGCACAGGCACTGATCGTGGAGCCCAAGGTGATCCTGATGGACGAGCCGTTCTCGGCATTGGACATCCACACCCGCCATCTGATGCAGAACGAACTGCTGCGCCTGTGGCAGGAAGACCGTCGCTCGGTGATCCTGATCACCCACGACCTGGAAGAGGCCATCGCGCTGGGCGACCGCGTGGTGGTGCTGTCCTCGGGTCCGTCAAGCCGCGTGGTGCGCAGCTTCGATGTGGACCTGGAACGCCCCCGCAACGTTGCCGAGATCAAGCTCGACGAACGTTTTACCGACCTGTACCGCGACATCTGGGCCTGCCTGCGCGGCGAAGTGGAGAAGAGCTATGCACGCCAGGACTGACCGCTTCATCCAGATCGCACTGGTCATCGCCGTGTTCGGTGGCTGGGAGGGCGGCATCGCGCTGGGCTGGATCGACCCGTTCTTCTTCCCCGCGCCCACGGCCATCGCCCAGCAGGCGTGGAACTGGTTGTCGGATACCTCGTTCTACCAGCACGTGTACATCACCCTGACCGAAACCGCGCTGGGCTACCTCATCGGTACCGGGCTGGGCGTTGCAGGCGGTGTGTGGCTGGGCCTGAGCCGGCGCTCGGCGCGCATCCTCGATCCCTTCATCAAGGGCTTCAATGCCATCCCGCGCGTGGTGCTGGCGCCGATCTTCGTGCTGTGGCTGGGCCTGGGGCTGTGGTCGAAGGTGGCACTGGCGGTGACGCTGGTGTTCTTCACCACGTTCTTCAATGCCATGCAGGGCGTGCGCGAAGTGAACCCGGTGGTGCTGGCCAATGCCCGCATTCTCGGTGCCAGCCGCAGTGACCTGCTGCGTCACGTGTACTTCCCGGCGGCGGCGAGCTGGATCCTGTCCTCGCTGCGCACCTCGGTGGGCTTTGCCGTGGTCGGCGCGATCATCGGCGAATATCTGGGTGCCTCGGCGGGCCTGGGTTACCTGATCGCGCAGGCAGAAGGCAACTTCAATGCCGTGGGCGTGTTCGCCGGCATCATCATCCTGGCCGCCTTCGTGCTGGTCATCGATGCACTGCTCGACGTGGTCGAGAACAAGCTCATCACCTGGCGTCCAAACGCCCAGGCCCAGGCCACCAGCTGAGCCTGCCTGGCGCGCCGCTGGAATGATCCGGCGGCGCGCCCTTCCGTAATTCCCCCGCATCATCGCAACGGGCCAGCGCCAGGCCAGGGGGCCGGCTGGCTGGAGAGAACACCATGCATAGCCATCCCGTGCTGCCGCGTGCAGCGCTGACGGTCGCCCTTGGCCTGCTGCTGGCCAGCGGCCATGCCGGAGCACAGGCCGCCACAGCCCCACCGGCCCCGCTGAGCCAGGCCGAACTCGCCGCGCTGGTGCAGCAGCAGGCGCAGCAGATCCAGCAACTGCAGTCGCGACTGGATGCGCTGGAAGGCGTCGGTACGACCGCCGGCAACGCGGCGGCTGCCCCTCCTGCGTCTGCCCTGGAAACCCGTGTTGCGGCGCTGGAAACCCAGCAGTCCAAGGCGCCGAAGGTGTCGTGGTCGAAGGGCGCGCCGGAATTCAGCAGCGCTGACGGCAACATGATCTTCCGCCCGCGCGGTCGTCTGTTCGTGGACGGCTCCAGCACCGACGGCTCGTCCAGCAGCGACCGCAACATCTCCGGTACCGAGATCCGTTCGGTGCGCCTGGGCGCGGAGGGCCGCTACGGCACGCTCGGCTGGGTGGTGGAGGGCGACTTCGCTGACAACGAGGTGGCGTGGAAGTCGGTGTATGCCACTGTGGACCACAGGCTGTTCGGCCTGCCTGCCGACCTCACCGTGGGCAACCGCCTCAACGACCGCGGCATCGATGGCTCCAGCAGCACCTCCAACACGCCGTTCCCGGACCGCAACGTGGTGGGCACGCTGATGCTGCCGCAGCGGGGCCTGTTCGGCGTCGGCCTCACCGAGCGCGTGTACGGAAAGGGCTGGCACGCCAGCCTGTCAGTGGCCGGCAACGACCTCAACAATGCCGGCGACAACAACGACAGCCAGACCTGGGCCACCCGCGTCCACTGGAACCCGATCGACAGCAAGGCCGCGACCGTGCATCTGGGGGCGTGGGCGTTCCACGAAGAGATCGCCGCAGGCTCCTCGGGCGTGCTGCGCAGCTCCGCCATTGCCGGCCACTTCAACGACCTGGTCAAGATCACACCGGGCACGCTGGTCGGCACCGATCGCAGCACCGCCTACGGTGTGGAAGCGGCGGGCTTCTTTGGCCAGGGCTGGGCCACGGGCGAGTGGGGCACGCGTAACCTGCGCGGCGCCGATGCCAGCGGCCGTTACGACCTCGATCACCAGGCCTGGGCGATTTCCGCCGGCTGGTTCCTTGGCGGGGCCAGCCCGGCGTACTCGGGCAAGACCGGCACCTGGGGCCGGGTCAAGGTGGCCGATCCGGTGACCCGTGGCGGGCGGGGCGCATGGGAGCTGCGTGCGCGCTATGAAGACGTGGACTACTCGGAACTGCCGACCGGCGGCACCGGACATGCGTGGACGGTGGGTGCCAACTGGTATCTCAACGACTACAGCCGGGTGATGCTCGACGTGATCCGCTGGCAGACCGACAACCCCACCGGTGCGGTGCGCGGCAAGGACGAGGGCACGACGGTCAATACCCGGCTGCAGGTTGCGTTCTGAGTGAAGGCATCAAGCTGAACGGACAATGCCGGCCACGTGCCGGCATTGCCGTAAAGGGGGGGGCGGCTGGCGGTATGACGCCTTGAGTATGTATAATTCGTACATACCGAAGAGGGCCTACCCATGGAAGCCACTGTCGCCGAACGCGGTCAGATCACCCTGCCCAAGGCTGTGCGTGACGCCCTGGGCCTGACCAAGGGCACCCAGCTCAAGGTCGAACTGGACGGCAGCCGCATCATTCTGCGCAAAAGTGTCGACGACGCGATTTCACGGGCGCGTGGCAAGTTCGCGCTGGACGGCTTTGATTCCGCCGACGCCGCCGTACGCGCGGTGCGCGACGAGGACTAAGCCGTGATGATCGCCGTCGATTCCCCTGTGCTGGTCGAACTGCTGAGCAATGGCCCGCAGGCCGACGCCGTCGAAGCCTGCCTGCGGCAGAGCCTGGTCGGCGGCAAGGTGGTGGTGTGCGGGGCGACCCTGGCCGAAGTCTGCGCCAGCCTGCGTGGCGGGGCCGAGGTGCTGGAAGCGCTGGAAGAGATGGGCGTCCACTTCAACGCGCTGGAAGCCAAATCGGCATTGCGCGCCGGCGAGATGCATCGCCGCCACCGCCAGCGTGGTACCCGGCGCCGCAGCCTGGACGACTTCATGGTGGGGGCCCATGCACTGCTGCAGTGCGATGGGCTCATCACCTGGAACGACACGTTTTACCGCGACTACTTCAAGGGCCTGAAGCTGATCGTGCCGCACGCCTGAGCCCGTTGCATTCCTTTCACTGTTCCATAACCGCATTACCCGGGAGTTGTCATGTTGGAAGCCTATCGCCACCACGTAGCCGAGCGCGCCGCGCTTGGCATCCCGCCGCTGCCGCTGACCGCCCAGCAGACGGCAGACGTCATTGAACTGTTGAAGAACCCGCCGGCGGGCGAGGCCGAGTTCCTGCTCGACCTGCTGACCCACCGTGTGCCGGCCGGCGTGGACGACGCCGCCAAGGTCAAGGCCTCGTACCTGGCCGCGATCGCGCTGGGCAGCGAGCAGAATCCGCTGATCAGCCGCGAGCGCGCCACCGAGCTGCTGGGCACCATGCTGGGCGGTTACAACGTGGCCCCGCTGGTGCAGCTGCTGGACGACGCCAGCGTCGGCACCATCGCCGCCGACGGCCTGAAGAACACCCTGCTGGTGTTCGATGCGTTCCACGACGTGCAGGACAAGGCCAAGGCCGGCAATGCCAATGCCCAGGCCGTGCTGCAGAGCTGGGCCGACGCCGAGTGGTTCACCAGCAAGCCGGAAGTGCCGCAGAGCCTGACCATCACCGTGTTCAAGGTGCCGGGCGAAACCAACACCGACGACCTGTCGCCGGCGCCGGACGCCACCACCCGTCCTGACATTCCGATGCACGCCCTGGCGATGCTGAAGAACAAGCGCGATGACGCGCCGTTCACTCCGGAAGAAGACGGCAAGCGCGGTCCGATCCAGCAGATCCTGTCGCTGAAGGAAAAGGGTCACCTGGTGGCCTACGTCGGCGACGTGGTCGGCACCGGCTCTTCGCGCAAGTCGGCGACCAACAGCGTGCTGTGGTGGACCGGCGACGACATCCCCTACATCCCCAACAAGCGCGCCGGTGGCGTGTGCCTGGGCGGCAAGATTGCCCCGATCTTCTACAACACCATGGAAGATGCCGGCGCGCTGCCGATCGAGCTGGATGTCTCGAAGATGGAGCACGGCGACGTTGTCGAGCTGCGTCCGTATGACGGCAAGGCACTGAAGAACGGCGAAGTGATCGCCGAGTTCGAAGTGAAGTCCGAAGTGCTGTTCGACGAAGTGCGTGCCGGCGGCCGCATTCCGCTGATCGTCGGCCGTGGCCTGACCGGCAAGGCGCGCGAAGCGCTGGGCCTGGCCCCGACCACCCTGTTCCGCCTGCCGGTGCAGCCGGCCGACACCGGCAAGGGTTTCTCGCTGGCGCAGAAGATGGTCGGCCGCGCCTGCGGTCTGCCGGAAGGCCAGGGCATGCGCCCGGGTACCTACTGCGAACCGAAGATGACCTCGGTGGGCTCGCAGGACACCACCGGCCCGATGACCCGTGACGAGCTGAAGGATCTGGCCTGCCTGGGCTTCTCGGCCGACCTGGTGATGCAGTCGTTCTGCCACACCGCCGCGTATCCGAAGCCGGTGGACGTGAAGACCCACCACACGCTGCCGGAGTTCATCTCCACCCGCGGTGGCATCTCGCTGCGTCCGGGCGACGGCGTGATCCACAGCTGGCTCAACCGCATGCTGCTGCCCGACACCGTCGGCACCGGCGGCGACTCGCACACCCGTTTCCCGGTGGGCATTTCGTTCCCGGCCGGCTCGGGCCTGGTGGCCTTCGCCGCCGCCACCGGCGTGATGCCGCTGGACATGCCGGAATCGGTGCTGGTGCGCTTCAAGGGCCAGATGCAGCCGGGCGTGACCCTGCGTGACCTGGTCAACGCGATTCCGCTGTACGCGATCAAGTCGGGCCTGCTGACGGTTGCCAAGGCTGGCAAGAAGAACATCTTCTCCGGCCGCATCCTGGAAATCGAAGGCCTGCCGGAGCTGAAGGTCGAGCAGGCGTTCGAGCTCTCCGACGCCTCGGCCGAGCGTTCCGCCGCCGGTTGCTCGGTCCGCCTGAACAAGGAACCGATCATCGAGTACCTGACCAGCAACATCACCCTGCTGAAGTGGATGATTGCCGAGGGTTACCAGGATCCGCGTTCGCTGCAGCGTCGCATCGAGAAGATGGAGGCCTGGCTGGCCAACCCGCAGCTGCTGGAGCCGGACGCCGACGCCGAGTACGCTGCCGTCATCGAGATCGACCTGGCCGACATCCACGAGCCGATCGTGGCCTGCCCGAACGATCCGGACGACGTGAAGACCCTGTCCGAAGTGGCCGGCGCCAAGATCGACGAAGTGTTCATCGGTTCGTGCATGACCAACATCGGCCACTTCCGTGCGGCCGCGAAGCTGCTGGAAGGCAAGCGCGACCTGCCGACCCGTCTGTGGGTGGCCCCGCCGACCAAGATGGACGCTTCCGAGCTGACCAAGGAAGGCGTGTACGGCACCTTCGGTGCGACCGGCGCGCGCATGGAAATGCCGGGCTGCTCGCTGTGCATGGGCAACCAGGCGCAGATCCGCGAAGGCTCCACCGCGATGTCGACCTCGACCCGCAACTTCCCGAACCGTCTGGGCCGCAACACCAACGTGTACCTGGGTTCGGCCGAGCTGGCCGCGATCTGCTCGCGTCTGGGCCGCATCCCGACCAAGGAAGAATACATGGCCGACGTCGGCGTGATCGCCGCCAGCGGCAGCGAGATCTACCGCTACATGAACTTCGACCAGATCGAGGAGTACCAGGACGTGGCCAATACGGTCGCCGCCTGATGCGTTGAAACGAAAACCCCCGGCGAAAGCCGGGGGTTTTTTACTGCAGGGTGGAGCGTGCGTTCGTCGCTATTGCCCGCGGGCGAGGGCGAGCAGGCGCTCGGCGATCCGTTCCAGCGGCACCTGTTCCTCGGCCGCGCCGAGCTTGAACGCGGCGCCGGGCATGCCCCAGACCACACTGGTGGCTTCATCCTGCACCAGCGTCGGAGCGCCTGCCTGGCGCATTTCCAGCAGGCCGCGCGCGCCGTCATCGCCCATGCCGGTGAGAATGGCGCCGATGGCATTGCCGCCGGCACTCTGGGCCACCGAACGGAACAGCACATCGACCGCAGGCTTGTGCCGGTTCACGGCTGGGCCGTCATCGACGCGGCAACGCCAGCGCGCACCATCGCGGATGATCCGCAGGTGCCTGCCGCCCGGCGGCAGATAGGCATGGCCGGGCAGCACGGCTTCGCCGTCGCTGGCCTCGCGCACGGCCATGGCCGAATGCCGGTCCAGGCGTTCGGCGAAGGCGCTGCTGAAGCTGGCCGGGAGGTGCTGGGTCATCACCACCGCCGGTGCATCGGCGGGCAGGCCTTCCAGCACCACGCGCAGGGCTTCGGTGCCACCGGCCGACGAACCGATCGCGATCAGGCGGTCGGTGGTGCGGAACTGTGGTGCCACCGGGCGCGATGCCGGTGCCGCATCCAGGGTGAGTTTCGGTGCCGCAGCCCGCAGCAGCGGACGCACCCGCGAGCGGGCGGCCATCTTCACCTTGCCGATGATTTCTTCGGCATAGCCCTGCAGTCCGCGCGCCACATCGAGCTTCGGCTTGGAAACGAAATCCACGGCACCCAGTGCCAGCGCCTGCAGGGTCGTGTCGGCCCCCCGCTCGGTCAGCGAAGAGATCATCACCACCGGCAAGGGATGCAGGCGCATCAGGTTTTCCAGGAAGGCCAGCCCGTCCATGCGCGGCATCTCCACGTCCAGGGTGATCACGTCCGGAGCGAGGCGCTTGATCTTCTCGCGTGCCAGCAGCGGATCGGCGGCGGTGCCGACCACGTCGATGGCCGGATCGCTGGAAAGGATTTCGGTCAGCATCTGCCGCACGACGGCGGAGTCGTCCACGATCAGGACCCGGCAGGGGGCGTTGCCGGTCAGGGTCATTCGAACAGCTCCACGCCACCGGTGACCGGGGCCCTGGACAGACGGGCACGCACTGCCGATTCGGTGGCGGCCACTTCCGCTTCGTGGGCATGTGGCAGGCGCTGCACGACCACGCGCCCGGTATCGGCAAAGAACCAGATCTTGCGTGGATGGATGCCGCAGAGATCTTCGGCGATGATCGGAATGTGCTCGGCCTGCAGGTACTGGCGCACGAACTCGGCGTTGCGGGTGCCCACGGGATTGCTGGTGAAACCCTTGAGCACGTTGGCGCCGCCGAACACCTTGGCTTCCAGGCGCTTGCGGTGCGCACCGCGCTTGAGCATGTCGTTGATGAGAAGCTCCATCGCATAGCTGCCGTAGCGTGCAGGCGCGCCGTCACCGGCATTGCCTTCCGGCAGCAGGAAATGGTTCATGCCGCCTATCTTCAGCACCGGATCGCGCAGACACGCAGCCACGCAGGAGCCCAGCGTGGTGGTCAGCGCAGTGGTGTCGTCGACCACCAGGTACTGGGTCGGCAACAGCTTGGCGGCGAGGGTCTGGAAGCGCGCGTCCTGGTAGCGCATCACCTCGTCGGTGCGCAGCGAGGCGTTCATGCGCCGGCCCCCTGCGCGCGTCGGTACAGGGTGCGGCCACAGGGCTGGATCAGATCGGCCGCGTGCAGGTAGTTCTCCGAGTGGCCGGTGTAGAGCAGTCCGTCATCGGTGAGATGCTGCACCAGCCGGCCAAGGATGGCGCGTTGGGTCGGCTTGTCGAAATAGATCATCACGTTGCGGCAGAACAGCGCATCGAACGGGCCGCCAACGTCGTAGCGCGGGGCAAGAAGATTCAGCGGGCGGAACTCGATCAGGTCGCGCAGTGCGGGCAGCACCCGGCACTGGCCCTCGTTGGGGCCACTGCCACGCTGGAAATACCGTCGGCGGAGCTCCGGATCGAGGCTGGCGACGCGGTCGATGGCGTACACGCCACGGCCTGCGGTGGCCAGGACCTGTGTGTCGACATCGGTGGCGATGATGCGGACCGGTGGCTTCAGGCTGCCGAACGCCTCGCACGCGGTGATCGCCATGGAGTAGGGTTCCTCGCCGGTGGACGCGGCGCAGGACCACAGCAGCAGCGGGGCGTGGCCGGAGCGCTGCCGCAGTTCCTCGCGCAGCTTGTCGAAATGGTGGGGCTCACGGAAAAAGGAGGTGAGGTTGGTGGTCAGGGCGTTGGTGAACGCCTGCCATTCGTCACCGCCCTCCTGTTCCAGATGGTCGAGGTACTGCTGGAAGCTGCGCATGCCGAGTGTGCGCAGGCGACGCGACAGGCGGCCATAGACCATGTCGCGCTTGGCGGGCGCGAGGGCGATGCCCACCCGCTGGTAGATCAGGTCGCAGACACGGCGGAAATCGCGGTCGGCGAACTCGAACTCGCGCGGACCGGTGACGATGGGGCTGGGACTATGCACGGGGGACGTGTCCATCGGCGTGGGCGGTGGCCGCAGCCACCGCGGGTTCTCAGAATTCCTGCCAGTCGCTGGCGACGACGGGGGGAGTGTGGGCGCGGCGGACCGGCGCGGCCGGCGCATGCGCGCGTGCCGTGTTGGCGGTCACCGTTGGTTCCACCCGTGCGGCCGCCGCCTTCACTGCGGCGGCCACTTGGTTGTCGAGGCGGAAGATCGCCACGGCATCGGCCAGCTGCGCGGCCTGTTCCTCCATCGCCCGTGCAGCGGCGGTGGCTTCCTCCACCAGCGCGGCGTTCTGCTGGGTGGTCTCGTCCATCTGCACCACGGTCTGGTTGACCTGCTCGATGCCCGCGCTCTGTTCCTGCGAGGCCGCGGAAATCTCGGCCATGATGTCGGTTACGCGCTGCACCGAGGCAACGATCTCGTCCATGGTGGCGCCGGCCTTGTGCACCAGCGCAGAACCATCGGCGACCTTGCCCACCGAGTCGTCGATCAGGCCCTTGATCTCCTTGGCGGCGGCGGCCGAGCGCTGGGCGAGGGTGCGTACTTCGCTGGCGACCACCGCAAAGCCGCGGCCCTGTTCACCGGCACGGGCGGCCTCGACCGCGGCGTTCAGGGCCAGGATGTTGGTCTGGAAGGCGATGCCGTCGATGACGCTGATGATCTCGGCGATCTTCTTCGAGGAGGCTTCGATGGCGGACATGGTGGTGACCACCTGGCCGACCACTTCGCCGCCCTGGGAGGCGACGCCATGGGCACCGATGGCGAGCTGGTTGGCCTGGCGGGCGTGCTCGGCGTTCTGGCGCACGGTGGAGGTCAGTTCCTCCATCGAGGCGGCAGTTTCTTCCAAGTTGGCGGCCTGCTGTTCGGTGCGGCGCGACAGGTCGTTGTTGCCCGAGGCGATTTCGCCGGCGGCCAGGGTGATGCTGGAGGCGCTGGCCTGGATCTGGCCAACGATGCGGGTCAGCTGGGTGACGGTGGCATTGGCATCGTCACGCATGCGTGCGAACACGCCCTGGTAGTCGCCCTGCATGCGGGCGGTCAGGTCGCCTTCGGCGATGGCTGACAGCAGCTGTGACAGCTTGCCGAGGTTCTCATCGCTGACTGCCATCATCGCGTTGAGGTTTTCCAGCATGGTGCGGAAATCGTGATCGAAGCGCTGTGCGTCGCCGCGACGGCTGAAGTCACCGGCAGCGGCGGCGCCGGCCAGCTGCTTGATCTCGGCATTGATGCGGCCGAGGTTGTCCTTGACGGTATCGACGGCATGGGTCATCGCCGCCTTCTCGCCCGGGTAGCGGGCGATATCACGGCTCAGATCGCCGACGGCGTATTGCTGGACGACATCGAGCACATCATGAAGGGTCTGCACGTGGCCGCCGACCAGCGCATTGGTCTCCTGCACCATCAGCCCATACTCGCCGGGGAATGCGCTGGCATCGATGCGGTAGCTGAGTTCACCGGCGTCGTGGCGACGTGCCATCTCGCGTTGGCCGCCGATCACGGCGTGCAGCTGCCGCTGCATGGCGGACATCGCATCCAGCAGGCGGCCGGGCTCGTCATGCGGCTGCGGGCCGATATGGCTGTCCAGTCTGCCAGCGGCGATGCCTTCGGCCACGGCCGTAGCCTGCTTCAACGGTACCGCGATGCGGTTGCCGATCAGCCAGCTCAAGGCCAGCACGATCAGAACCACCACGCCACCGGAGATCGCCATGATCGTGGTGAACACCAGGGCCTGCTTCTGCACGTCGTCCGTGTAGACGCCACTGCTGATGACCCAGTTCCACGGCGCGAACAGCCCGGCATAGGCGATCTTGCCGACCGTGCCTTCGCTGCCGGGCTTGGCCCAGCGGTAGTCGACGAAGCCGCCCCCGGCCTTGGCTGCCTCGACCTGCTGGTAATAGATGCGCACCCCTTCATCGGTGCGGAAATCCTTCATGTCCTTGCCGACCAGGTCCTTGCGGAACGGGTGCATGAGTACCCGGTAGCCGGTGTCGTAGACGTTGTAGTAGTAGGTGTCGTTCTCGGCACGCATCCTCTCCAGCGCCTGCAGGGCGGCGGCCTTGGCTGCCTCTTCGCTGAGCTCGCCGGTACCGGCCAGGCGGTGGTAGTGCTGGACAATGCCGTAACTCAGTTCGACCTGGGTCTTCAGCGAGGTCTTGCGCGTTTCAGTCAGGTCCAGGTACTGCATGCGGGCGGCGATCACCGACAGCGCGACCACGCCCAGCGCGATGAGCAGCGTGAGCAGATTGAGCTTGCGCCGGACGGAGAGATTGCTGAAGTAGTGTTGCCAGCGATGCATGAGGTTCATCGAGCAGGACCAGTTTGAAGCAGGCGGGCGGCGCCGAGCCGGCCACGGCGGAATACACCATGACACCCCCGTTATCGGCCGCGGGCGCGCGGGATTGAGGTGGAGTGCCGGAACGCATTCAGGTTTCCTTGCAGCGGCGGCTGCGGCGCTGCCTGCGGCAGGCTTTTGAAGCGACGGCAACGGCAACGGCAACGGCAGGTCATGGCGATGGGGTGTCATGGATTGGCCGGGTCGGGGTGGGCAGGCAGGACACGCCGTGAACCCATCCATGGGGGCTCGATGGCGCCATCCATGGCGCCAACGGTCCTGCCTGCCCACCCCGACCCACCCCGCCAGGGCTTCACTTCGACGGACGGCGAAGGCGTTGGGTTTCCAAGTGGAAAGAGGGGTCAGATCCGTTTTCCCGCGGAACACAGATCTGACCCCGGAAGCGATGCAGCTGTTGCTCTTGCTCTTGCTCTTCTTTCTTCAATCCGGGGTGGACGCGCACGGAAACTGTCTGTGGCCGGGAGGGTGGGTTGCGCAGGGGCGTAAGCGCCATGGATGGCGCGCCCGAGCCTACAGGGACGTATTCACGGCGTGCCCTGCGCAACCCACCCTCCCGGCCCAAACGAAGGAAATCCGCAGCTCTCCGCGGCCACCCCGAGGGGCTTCGCCGTTGGCTGGACAATCAGATACCCCGTAAACGAAAACGCCCCGGCGCAGGGCCAGGGCGTTGTCGTGCGTCAGGTCAGGCAGGAATCAGAACTCCTGCCAGTCTCCGTCGGCCAGTTCCGCGGCCATCGGGCGACCGCCGCTGCTGCGGCGGGCCGGCGGTGCAGCCGGCGCCGGGGCGGCGGGTGCAGCGGTGCGCGGGGCGGGGGCGGCGACGCGGGGCGCGACCACGGTTTCGGCTTCATCGAGCACGAAGATGGACACCGCTTCACTCAGATGGCCTGCCTGTTCCTCCATGGCCCGCGCAGCGGCGGTGGCTTCCTCCACCAGCGCGGCATTCTGCTGGGTGGTCTCGTCCATCTGCACCACGGTCTGGTTGACCTGCTCGATGCCGGCGCTCTGTTCCTGCGAGGCCGCGGAAATCTCGGCCATGATGTCGGTTACGCGCTGCACCGAGGCAACGATCTCGCCCATGGTGGCCCCGGCCTTGTGCACCAGCGCAGAACCATCGGCGACCTTGCCCACCGAGTCATCGATCAGGCCCTTGATCTCCTTGGCGGCGGCGGCCGAGCGCTGGGCGAGGGTGCGTACTTCGCTGGCGACCACCGCAAAGCCGCGGCCCTGTTCACCGGCACGGGCGGCCTCGACCGCGGCGTTGAGGGCCAGGATGTTGGTCTGGAAGGCGATGCCGTCGATGACGCTGATGATCTCGGCGATCTTCTTCGAGGAGGCTTCGATGGCGGACATGGTGGTGACCACCTGGCCGACGACTTCGCCGCCCTGGGAGGCGACGCCATGGGCACCGATGGCGAGCTGGTTGGCCTGGCGGGCGTGCTCGGCGTTCTGGCGCACGGTGGAGGTCAGTTCCTCCATCGAGGCGGCGGTTTCTTCCAGGTTGGCGGCCTGCTGTTCGGTACGGCGCGACAGGTCGTTGTTGCCGGAGGCGATCTCGCCGGCGGCAGTACTGATTGCCCGGCTGGACTGCTTGATGCGGGTGACGATCTCGCTCAGCTGCGCGGCAGTGGCATTGGCATCGTCACGCATGCGAGCGAATACGCCCTGGTAGTCGCCATGCATGCGCACGGTGAGGTCACCCTGCGACAGCGCGGCGAGCAGGCCGGAAATCTGTTCGATGCTGCCGGCGTTGGCGTCGAGCAGGCCGTTGATCTGCTGGGCCAGCTGCAGGAAGAAGCCTTCCTTGTCGCTGGTTTCGATCCGGCCGGACAGGTCGCCGGCGGCGGCGCGGGCGATCACCCGGGCCACTTCGGCCTCGACCTGCGCTTCCTGGGTACGGTCACGCCATTCCACCACGCAGCCGACGGTGTCGCCGTCCTCGTTGCGGATGGTCGACACGACCTGGGCGAACTGGGCATCGCCGTACTGCATCGGGCGGCGGGCCACGCCGTGCTGCTTGAGGTTCGCCAGCAGGGACGGGTCCATCTCGCCACGGTGTTCCAGCACCGTGACCGGCTTGCCGATCAGCGAGTCCTGCGCATCGAAGTCAGGCAGGTCGCGGCGCACATCGTCCTGGTACTGGCTCAACGTCTGCTGCAGGGCACGGTTGCTGTAGACGATGGTGTTGTTGGCATCGGTCAGGTAGACGCCGGTCGAACTGTAATCCAGCGCGGTCCGGATGCGCAGGTTCTCGCGGGCTATGGCCTGGTCGGTCTCGATGCGCTCACGCAGATCACGCTGCATGCGCTGCATGGCCTGCATCAGTTCGCCCACTTCATCCTGGCGGCTGACATCGATGTGACCGTCGAGCTTGCCGCCGGCGACATCATTGGCCACCGATACGGCACCACGCACGCTGCCGACGAGGGCGCGGGCGAACAGCCACACCAGCACCAGGCCGAGTGCGGCGCCACCCAGCAGGGCGATCACGGTCAGGACGGACGAAGCGGCATAGGTGGATTCGGCCTGTTCGCGCGAGGCGCGTGCGAGGCGGTTGTCTTCGGCAATCAGGGCTTCCAGCGCCGCGGCGGCCTTGCGGTGCTTGGTGCGGGTCTCGCCGACGAAGGTATCGATGGCGTCGTCCGGCAGGTCCAGTTCCAGCATCTCGGTGACGCTGTCGTAGGAGGCCAGGGCGTCCTTCCAGTCCTTGGCGAAGGTGTCGAACAGCTTCTTCTGCTGGGCGTTGTCCACCAGCTTCGGATAGTCCTTGATGGAACTGTCCATGCTGGTACGCAGCGCGGCAGCCTGCTTGCGCGCGTCGGCCTTGACGTCATCGCTGGCACGGATCAGCTGCTGGTAGGCACTGTTGCGGTACTCGCCGAGCATGCCGCGCATCTCGCCGGCCAGGCGGATGCTTTCCATGCGCGAACCGGCCAACTCGGTGGTGACGTTGTTCAGCGAATGCAGGCCACGATAGGCGACGATGCCCTGCAGCAGCATCACCAGCAGGATGACGCCGAAGGTCACCATCAGCTTCGGCATCAGTTTCAGGTTGTTGATCCAAGGCATGGGCGTTGCGATCTCCTAAGGCAGACGCGCACGGGCATCGGGCCCGGTTGCGGCGGCGGCCACGCCGGCACCAGGACCGGCGTGACTGCGACGGACAGCGGATTACTTGATGTTGGCCAGCTTCAGGCCGGCCGGCGAGCTGACTTCGATCTCGGCGCGCGAGGCATCACGCTGGATCTTGCCGATCACGCACACGGTCTTGCCTTCCAGCGTTTCCAGCGGGAACGAGAACTTGCTGCGGTTTTCACCGGCGATGCGCGCCGAGAAGGTGTGGCGCGGGAAGGCGCCGCCCATGTACAGGAACGTCGGCTGGCCTTCGGAACCTTCGGCGAAGCGGGCCTTCTCGACCTTGCCGCAGACCATGCCGTCCTTGCCCACCGAGCGCGGGGCCAGTTCCGGCGGGATCATGTCCGAGGACTGGGCGAGGGCGGACGACGCGGTGGTGGCCAGGGCGGCAGCCGAAACGAGCGCGAGCAGGGACTTCATCGGGGTGGTTCTCCGGGAGGGTGATGGTTTTTTGCCGGTGGTACGCGTTCCCGCGCGGCCGGCCTCTGTCCCCCTATCGGCACCGCCGCAGGGAACTGAAGGGTTTCGTGACAGCAACGTGAAGCGGTACGCAGACTCAGGCGGCGGCGTCCTCGAGCAGGGCCGGCTGGCCCATGTCCGCGCTGTCCAGCAGGGTCTCGATGTCCAGCAGGATCAGCATGCGGTCGTCCTGGGTGCCGATGCCCGAGATGAACCGGGTATCGACCGCAGCGCCGAATTCAGGGGTCGGGCGGATCTGTTCGGACGACAGCGGGATGACGTCCGAGACGCTGTCCACCACGATGCCGACCACACGGTCATCGACATTGAGCACGATCATCACGGTAAAGGCGTCGTAGCGCGCGTTCTCCAGGCGCAGCTTCAGGCGCAGGTCGATCACCGGCACGATGGTTCCGCGCAGGTTGATTACGCCCTTGATGTAATCCGGTGCGTCCGGCACCCGGGTGACGGCATCGTAGCCGCGGATTTCCTGCACCTTGAGGATATCCACGCCGTAATGCTCGGCGCCGAGCGTGAAGCTGAGGAATTCGCCGCCGGCGCTGGCGGCGGAGCGGGTCTGGTCGTTCATCGAGGGGTCCTGGTTCTGCCGGAAGTCCCGGTGTCAGGCTCGATATCGGCCCCGCGCGGGGGGACTTTAGGCAGGGCCGTGACAGGACCTCCCCGGCTGGTGAGGACCGGATGGCGCCAGGCCACGGCCGGCGCCAGTTACATCTCTCCGTTCCGGCGTGCCTTGCGCTGGCGGTCGATCCGGAAGATGTAGCGCTGGATGGCGCTGTCGCCACCGCGAGGCAGACTGTCGAAGCGCATCCCCACGCGCTTGATTTCGGTTCCGTTGGGCTGGCGCTGCGGCAGCAGGTTGCAGACCACCAGTTCGATATCCAGATCCGGCCCATCCGACAGCGACAGCACCGCCGCGTAGCGCTGCTGCAGGCCGAACACGGCGCAGTCGCTGGGCACCGCGACGGCAAGGCCACCGCCGCTGATGTCCACCACGCGCATCGACAACGCCTCGGGGCGTCCGTCCGCAGCCGGCAGCAGCAGCTGGGGCGAGTCGGTGATGGGGGTCTCCAGCCGGTACAGTTCGCGCCGCTGCAGATGCATCAGTTCCTCTGGCAGCGCAGCGCGGAAGGCGACGTGGCCGTCGTTGTCCACGCGCTGCAGCCCCTGCAGACGGAAGCGCACCAGCACGCGCTCAAGCTGGGCGAAACACAGCACATGATCGGCCTGCTCGGCTGCCCGGTTGGACGCCTCCTGCGGGCTGCCATCGATCAGCAGCACGTCCTCGTCCTCGTCCAGTTCCAACAGCGCGGTCGGGAACGAGCGATCGCGGCCGTCGATATGCGCGTTTATCAGGGAGCGCTGCTCGATCAGCGAGCGCAGCAGCTGCCGCAGCTGGCGCGGATTACGGACCAGGAAGCGTTCATCCGCGGCGTCGGCCGCATGGACATCGTGCACTGCTGTGTCGTTGCCGTCGGACATGGAATCTGTGGTCAGGGGCGGGCGCCTGCGCGCGCCGGCGCGTGGCTCGATGGGGATATCGGCCACCGCGCCGGATTATGAAGTGTGAGTTTCATCACCTTCCATCGGCCGGGCCGGGATCGAAGGAATGGGCCGAAGGCATCATTCCTCGATACCGGCGATCTGCCGCACACGCTGCATCACCGCCGGATTGTCGTCCCCTCCGTGCAGGTGGAAGCGCGCTACCGCGGCCGCCAGCAGCTGTGCCTGTTCGGCCATGCCGTGGGTGGCCGCGGTGGACGCCTCCACCAGCGTGGCGTTCTGGCGGGTGCTGGCGTCCATCTGCGCGATGCTCTGGTTCACCTGCTCGATGCCCATGCTCTGTTCCTGCGAGGCGGAGGAGATCTCGCCCATGATCTGGTTCACCTGCTGCACCGCGGCCACGACCCGCTGCATGGTGCTGCCGGCCTGTTGCACCAGTGCGGCGCCATCGCTGACCTTGCCGACAGAGGCGTCGATCAGGCCCTTGATCTCCTTGGCAGCACCCGCCGAGCGTTGGGCGAGGGTGCGCACTTCGCTGGCGACCACGGCAAAGCCGCGGCCCTGCTCACCGGCACGGGCGGCTTCGACCGCGGCATTGAGGGCCAGGATGTTGGTCTGGAAGGCGATGCCGTCGATGACGCTGATGATCTCGGCGATCTTCTTCGAGGAGGCTTCAATGGCGGACATGGTGGTGACCACCTGGCCGACGACCGTATGCCCTTCGCCGGCGATGTCGGCCGCATCGGTGGCCAGCTGGTTGGCCTGCCGCGCATGTCCCGCGTTCTGGCGCACGGTCGCGGTCAACTCCTCCATGGTGGCGGCGGTTTCCTCCAGGCTGGCCGCCTGCTGTTCGGTACGGCTGGCCAGGTGGCCATTGCCCTGCGCCAGTCCGGCGGCAGCGCCAGTGAGGCGGCTGGAGGCTGCCTGGATGCTGCCGACGATGCGGGTCAGCTCGGCGATGGTGGTGTTGGCATCGTCGCGGATGCGGGCGTAAACGCCGTGGAAGTCGCCCTGCATCTGCACGGTGAGGTCGCCGCGCGAGAGCGAGGACAGCAGCTGCGAGATCTGCTCGATGCTGCGTGCGTTGGCATCCAGCAGGCCGTTGAGGCGTTCCGCCAGCTGCAGGAAGAAGCCTTCCTTGCCGGCGGTTCCTACGCGGCCGCTGAAGTCGCCCTGCGCTGCGGCATCGACGATATGGCCGAGTTCTTCTTCGACCTCGATCTCGGCTGTGCGGTCGGCCCACTCCACCACGAATCCCTGGCGCTGTTCGTCGTCGCCGATGATCGGATTGACGATCAGCTGCAGGGCCCGGCCGCCGACGCGGATCTGCGTGCGGTAGGTGCCGGTGAGGCGGTCGAGCAGGGTGGCCTGGTGGGCCGGATTGCGGTGGAAGATGTCGATGTTGCGGCCCAGCAGGTCGGCGGCGCTGAACTGCGGCAGGTCACGGCGCAGGTCGGCTTCGGCGGCGGCCAGCATTTTCTGCAGTGGACGGTTGACGAAGACGATGTTGCGGTCACGGTCGGCGATCATCACGTTGGTGGTGACATCGTCCAGCGCGCTGCGGATGCGCAGCGATTCGCCACTGGCCGCCAGCTCGCGCTGGCGGCGCTGCAGCAGCCGGGTGCTGGCCTGGACCAGGGCGGCGGCCAGCGAGTCCTGCGGGAACTGGCTGGCATGCAGCGCCTCGGGCAGGGGCTGGTCGTCGGCCAGGCCGCGTGCCAGGTGTGCCAGTTGCTGCGGGTCGTGGCCGAGCAGCAGAAGCTGGCGGCGCATCTGGACGGCCATCACCGACAGCAGGCCGGCCTCGATGGTGACGTACAGAGCGTGCAGGACCAGCACGCCCAGACCACTGCCGGCGGCGAATACCGGGTACGGCAGGCCGCGCGTCTGCAGGGCGAAGAACAGCACGTGATGCACGGCGATCGCCACGGCGGCCACCACGATCGGCAGCCAGTCGCGGTAGTACAGCAGCAGTGCGATCAGCACGATGACCGTGAAGTGGGTCTCCAGCTGTCCGTGCGTCTGGTGGATCAAGGTGGCCGACAGCACCATCCACGCCAGCGCTGTCGTGCAGCGGCTGAGGCGGCTGCCGGGTTGCAGGTGGACCTGCACCGCGCTGACCAGCAGCGCAGGCAGTGCGACCAGCAGCCACGGTGTCCATTGACCATGGCGCACGGCCAGTGCCAGCGAGGCCAGGACCAGCCCTGCACTGACCAGCAGGAACAGGCGGTCGGCACCCGCGGCCAGCGTGCGCAGGTAAGGCGGTGTCGGCTGACCGGTCGGCGCGGCGGTATTACGGGTGGAGGCATGCATGCGCTACTCCTTGTGGCATGGGCAATGATGGGAAAGGATCACGGGCGCCTGTGCATTGCGCAGCAGCCCCGCAACCAGTGGAGCGGCTGCGAGCGGACGGCCGCCGCAGCCCGCGTCGAGAAGGGAGGGCCCGGCATAGACAAGGCGCTGCTGGTACAGCACCAACCATTCGAAGGGCAGCGGCGTGCGGGCCTCCCGCAGGTCGATGCCGTCGGGTGTGCGCGCCGGTGGGGCGCAGCCACACACGATGGACTGCCGCAGCAGCAGGGGATGCTGGTGGCTGGCGGCAAGCACGGCGGGCGACAGCTGCGCCAGCACGTCCGCGGCGCGCCAGCGGCCGGCCGGTGGCTGTGAAGCATCGGCCTGCGCCCAGAGCGCGGCGAGGGTCCATCCCAGCCACGCAGCGAGCAGCAGCACGCCGGCCAGCATTCGCCCACGCTGTACCGGTATCGGGTCGGGGTCGTTGCTGGCTGGCATCGCTGGCTCGCGTAGGACCGTGTCCCGTTAGCGGCGAGCGGCGGCTGAACCTGAAGAAAAATTCAATCAGTTGGCCGGGGCAACGCTGGAACTGTGATGCGTTGCGACGACCGGCGAGGAGTCACGGCGATCAGACCGGGCCGGTCGAGGGCCGGATCCCTGCCAGTGTGCAGGAATCCGACGCGTCCCAGTTCCGATGCGGTCAGAACTCCTGCCAGTCGCCGTCGAGTGCCAGCGCCGGCTGCGCCGCCGCGGCGCGTGCGACGCGCTGGGGGGCCGGCCTGGCCGCTGGAGCTGCCGCTGGCGTTCTGCGCTGCGCCGCCACGACCACCGCCGGTAGCGGTGCTTCGTTCTGTGACTCCAGGCGGAAGCGGGCCACGGCCTCACCCAGCTGCACAGCCTGTTCCTCCATTGCCCGCGCAGCGGCGGTGGCTTCCTCCACCAGCGCGGCGTTCTGCTGGGTGGTCTCGTCCATCTGCACCACGGTCTGGTTGACCTGCTCGATGCCGGCGCTCTGTTCCTGCGAGGCCGCGGAAATCTCGGCCATGATGTCGGTTACGCGCTGCACCGAGGCAACGATCTCGCCCATGGTGGCGCCGGCCTTGTGCACCAGCGCAGAACCATCGGCGACCTTGCCCACCGAGTCATCGATCAGGCCCTTGATCTCCTTGGCGGCAGCGGCCGAACGCTGGGCGAGGGTGCGTACTTCGCTGGCGACCACCGCAAAGCCGCGGCCCTGTTCACCGGCACGGGCGGCCTCGACCGCGGCGTTGAGGGCCAGGATGTTGGTCTGGAAGGCGATGCCGTCGATGACGCTGATGATCTCGGCGATCTTCTTCGAGGAGGCTTCGATGGCGGACATGGTGGTGACCACTTGGCCGACCACTTCGCCGCCCTGGGAGGCGACGCCATGGGCACCGATGGCGAGCTGGTTGGCCTGGCGGGCGTGCTCGGCATTCTGGCGCACGGTGGAGGTCAGCTCCTCCATCGAGGCGGCGGTTTCTTCCAGGTTGGCGGCCTGCTGTTCGGTACGGCGCGACAGGTCGTTGTTGCCCGAGGCGATTTCGCCGGCGGCCAGGGTGATGCTGGAGGCGCTGGCCTGGATCTGGCCAACGATGCGGGTCAGCTGGGTGACGGTGGCATTGGCATCGTCACGCATCCGTGCGAACACGCCGTTGAACTGCCCGTCCATGCGCGCGGTGAGGTCCCCGGCAGCGATCGACTGCAGCAGCTGCGAGAACTGGCCGAGATTGCTGTCGGCGACTTCCATCATGGTGTTCAGGTGATCGATCATCACCTTGAAATCATGCTGGAAGCGCTGTGCGTCGCCGCGCTGGCTGAAGTCGCCCGCGGCGGCTGCGGCCGCGAGCTGCTGGATCTGCGTATTGATCGCCAGCAGGCTGGACTTGGCCGCATCCATCGACTCATGCAGGATGGCGCGGCTGCCGGGCAGGCGGCGCGCGTCCGGTGCGAGATTGCCGACGGCATACTGGTTGAGTACGTCGATCGCATCGCGGATCGCGTCCAGGTGCTCGAAAATGACCGTATTGATGCCGCTGGCGAGCTGGCCGTAGACACCCGGGAAGTCTTCCGGGATGCGATGGCTGATATCCGGTCCGGCATGCATCTGCGCCATCAGCTGTGTCTGCTCGGAGAAACGGCGCAGCATTGCGGTCATTTCCGCGGTGGCGGACAGCATCTGGCCGGCCTCGTCGTTGCTGGTGGCGCGGGTGCTGACGCTCAGGTCACCGCGGGCGACTGCCTGGATGGCCTGCACGGCCTTGCCGAGCGGACCGGTCACGGCCCGCGAGATGACCGTGGCCAGCGCGGCGGCCAGCAACGACAGCAGTACGATGCAGCCGATGATGGCGATCATGCTGGCGCGATGCGTGGCGTTGGCATCGGCGATCCGCGCGTCCATCAGGCCGGCGATGTGGGCACCCAGTGTCTTCAGGGCGTCGAACAGTTCACGCCGTGCCGGGCGCGACTGCTCGTCGGAAATCTGCTGCGCCATGATGCCGTCGCCGGCGGCCACTGCGTCACGCATGGCCTTGTTGGCGGCGAAGTAGCGATCCACCTGCGCCGAGGCGGCGCGATACAGTTCGCGTTCCTTGTCCTGGGCCGGTAAGGCGGCATAGGCCGCCAGTTCATCGCGTACGGCTTTGGCGGTGGCGTCCATGCGCTTGTTGTAGTCGGCCACCTTGTCCGGTTGGTCCAGCATGGTCAGCTGGGCCAGCTCGTAGGTGCGGAATTCACCAAGCTGCGAGCGGGCTTCGCCCAGATGCTGCACCGACGGAATATCGTTGCTGGCCATCGCCCCCAGCTGGTCGTTGGCCTGGCTCAGGCGCAACAGTGCGAACGCACCCAGCAGCAGGGTCATCAGGGTGGTGAGGGTGAACCCCACGGCCAGCTTGCGGGCGATGGGCAGATCGTGGAACCACTTCATGCAGGTGCTCCAGGTGGGCAGAGTGGCGGGCGTGCGTGCCGGCCGGGGAGTGCAGCGTGAATCGGAGCCGATGCGAGTCCGGTCACGACTGTCACTGCGAGATAGCGGCGCACGGCCGGCGGACTTTATGGATGGGCGTCACATCCGGATGCGTAGGGACGGCGGCGCGGACGCGTTGCAGGGGCCGTGTTCCGGCCTGCACGCGGGTGGTTTCCTGCGGCGCCGTGGGCCGACGGAGTTCACGAAATGGAGCGGGAGGCGCACACTCGCCTTGCTACCGGGCTGCACACAAACGAAAGCCGCCGCCCGTGTGGGGCGGCGGCCCTGGATCACCTGCGCTCGGACTCAGGCGGCCTGCGGCACGCGCAGCGAGCGCACCAGCCCACCGATGTCGACGATCAGTGCAACGCGGCCATCGCCGAGGATGGTGGCGCCGGACACGCCGCCGATACGCCGGTAGTTGTTCTCGATGTTCTTGACCACGACCTGCTGCTGACCGACCAGTTCGTCCACTTCCAGTGCGATCTTCTGCCCGTCGCCTTCCACCACCACCACCAGCGATTCGCTGCCGGGCATGCGGGCGCCGTACCCGTAGTACTCGCTGAGGGACAGGATCGGCAGGTACTCGCCACGCACGCGCAGCACGCGCCCTTCGCCGGCCATGCTGCGGATGTCCTCCGGCTGCGGCTGCAGGGCTTCCAGCACATAGGCCAGCGGCAGGATCAACGTCTCGCCCGCCACCGCCACGGTCATGCCGTCGAGGATGGCCAGGGTCAGCGGCAGCCGGATCAGGGTACGCGTTCCAGTGCCCAGGCTGCTTTCGATCTGTACTTCACCGCCCAGCGCCTGGATGTTGCGACGGACGACGTCCATGCCCACGCCGCGCCCGGAGAGATCGGTGACGGCGTCGGCGGTGGAGAAGCCCGGCTGGAAGATCAGGTCCCAGACCTGCGAGTCGGTGGGATTGTCGGGCACGCTCAGGCCGCGTTCGGCCGCCTTGGCGAGGATCCTGGCGCGATCCAGGCCGCGTCCGTCGTCGCTGACTTCGATGACGATGTGGCCTCCCTGGTGCGACGCCGCCAGGGTGATGGTGCCGGTCTCGTCCTTGCCTGCGCCCTTGCGCACGTCCGGCATTTCCAGCCCGTGGTCGATGGAGTTGCGGACCAGGTGGACGAGCGGATCGGCGATCTTCTCGATCAGGCCCTTGTCCAGTTCGGTGCCTTCACCGATGGTGCGCAGGCGGACCTGCTTGCCGAGGCGGGTGGAGAGGTCGCGGACCAGGCGCGGGAAGCGGCGGAACACGGCGTCGACCGGCAGCATGCGCACGCCGATGACGGCTTCCTGCAGGTCGCGGGTGTTGCGTTCGAGCTGATCCAGGCCGGCGAACAGGCTCTCGGCAAGCACCGGATCCAGCGCATGCGAGACCTGCTTGAGCATGGCCTGGGTGATGACCAGTTCACCGACCAGATTGATCAGCGCGTCCACCTTGTCGACACTGACGCGGATCGAGGTTTCCGCATCCTGGCTGGTGCCAGGGGTGCCACTGGCGGCAGGGGCGGCGGCAACGGGGGGTACTGCAGCAACGGGCGTGGAAGGGGCGTTGGCTGTTGTATCGGGGGCGCGGGTGGCCAGGCTCGGCGGCGCGGCCGGACGGATGTCCAGTTCGCAGTCGTCCAGCACCCACGCAAAGGTGTCTTCGATCTTGCTGCGCGGCACCTTGCCGACCAGGCCGAGGTCCCACGCAAGATGGGCTTCGAGAGGGTCAAGCTGGGCGAAGCCGGGCAGGCGTTCGAGCCGCGCAGCGACCTGCAGCGAGCCGAGATGTTCCAGTTCGCGGATGATGCGCAGCGGATCATTGCCGCTCATGAACAGTGAGGGCGCGGGGGTGAAGCCGATCTGCCAGGCTTCGGGCGTATCGTCCACCGGTGCTGCGGCGGCAGCCGCGGCCGGGGCGCTGGCTGCCGGCTGGCCGGACAGCACTGCCTCCAGCCGCGCCTTCACCGCGGCGACGGCCGCCGGATCGGCCGCCTGGCCGTGCTCGGCCTCGCGCAGCAGGGCGCGCAGCACATCCACGGACGACAGCATCGCATCGACCGCGTGGCCTTCCAGCGCGCGCTTGCCGGCGCGCAGCTCGTCCAGCAGCGTTTCCAGTACGTGGGTGAGCGCGGCGATGGCATCGAAGCCGAACGTACCGGCACCGCCCTTGATGGAGTGGGCGGCGCGGAACACCGAGTTGATGATCTCCGCGTCCTGCTGCCCCGACTCCAGGGCCAGCAGGCCGGCCTCCATCGCGTCGAGGCCTTCGCGGCTCTCTTCGAAGAAGGTGGCGTGGAAGCGTTGCAGGTCCATGCTCATGCAGTGGTGATCCGGAAGCGAAGAAGGGGAACGGTGCGGGGCGATCAGCCCAGCACTTTCTGCACGGTGGCGACCAGCTGTTCCGGGTTGAACGGCTTGACCAGCCAGCCGGTGGCGCCGGCGGCCTTGCCTTCGGACTTCTTGTCGGCGGCGGACTCGGTGGTCAGCATCAGCAGCGGCGTGAACTTGTAGTCCGGCAGCTGGCGCAGCTCGCGGATCAGCGCGATGCCGTCCATGTTCGGCATGTTGACGTCGGTGACCACCGCGTTGAAGCGCTGTCCCTTCGCGCGGCCGAGCGCGACCGCGCCGTCTTCAGCTTCTTCGACGGCAAAACCGGCCGAGGTGAGGGCGAAGGACACCATCTGGCGCATCGACGCCGAATCGTCCACCACCAAGATACGTGCGCTCATGCAGCGTTCTCCACAGATTTCAGGTTGTCATGGGGTACGTCCAGGCCCAGGGCCTGGGTGACGCCCAGCAGGCGCGCGGCGTCACGGAAGGTTGCAGTGCAACCGTGGAAGCCGGTGTCCAGGCCCGCCTCGCGGCGTGCCTGCACGAATGCACACAGCACCTGCACGGCGGCGGTGTGGACGCGGCCGACCTGGCTTGCATCCAGGGTCAGCTCGCCAACCTGCGCTACCAGCGGGGCGAGGCGGTTCTTGAGCTCGGTGCTGGTCTCGATGCCGAGATCCTCACCCAGTTCGACAGTGCTCATCGTTGCTCCGGACAAACGGTTCCGTCATCCATATCGGCACCCGCCAGGGGTTCTTTAGGGGGCGGTGAGGCCCTGCGTGCCCGTTCCGACGGGCCCGGGCAACGCGTGGACCCCGCCTCAGTTGAGCAGGCGGGTGGCGTCGAGCAGGATCATCGGCCGTTGGCTGACGCGGGCCACACCACGGAAGAGGTCGTTGGAGATCTGGCAGATGCGGGCGGTATCCGGTGGCTCGATCTGCGAATCAGTGAGATTGGCGACGTCTTCCACGGCCGAGACGCGCAGGCCGATGGTCTCGCCGTCTTCCTCCAGCACCACGATGCGGGTCTGTGCGTCGTCCTCGGCCGCCGCTGCGCCCAGGTGCAGCCCAAGGTCCATCACGGGCACCACCTGGCCGCGCAGGTTCATGATCCCCAGCATCGCCGGCGCAGTGCCGCGCAGCGGCAGCAGGGGTACCGGCAGTACCACTTCCTGCACTTTCAGCAGTTCCAGTGCATAGGCCTGGCTGCCACAGCGCATCCGCAGCCAGCGCGAGGTGCGCTCGTTCGCGCGGCGGTGCTGCGGATGCGGGCTGTTGGCGGGTCGATGGGCCTGCGCCTGCAGTTCCTGCCAGCTGGCAGGGCGGCTGGCGGCGGGTGCTTCGAGGGCGACACGCGGCGGTGCAGCCGCTACCGGCGGCGCAGCGGCGGGTGCCGGGGGCACGATCCGCGCGGGCGCCACCGGATCCACCCCTTCGCCGCTGGCGGCGGCCTCGAAGGCAGCCTGCAGCGCGGGGCTGTCGGTGTGGGCCAGCAACGGGCTTTCCGCGCCGTCGGTCTCGTAGATCACCTCATCGGGCAGATCGTCCCAGGTCGGCTGGCGTTCGGCAGATGCCGGTGCAGAGGACTGGCTGGCGGCCTCGAAGGCGGCCGCCAGAGCGGCGTCATCCACGGGCACCACGTCGCTGCTGCCGGTTTCGTAGATGACCTCTGCCGGCAGGTCGTCCCAGGTCGGCTCGCGTTCGGCGATCGCCGCCGGAAGCGCCGTGTTGCCTGCATCGGGGCTGGCCGCCACCGGGGCGATCGCTTCGCCCAGCAGCTCGTCCAGATAGTCGTCCAGCACACCGGTGGTGTTCATGCGGCTTGCTCCAGCGCGCGCGCATCCTCGCCAAGGATCCAGTTCAGCGCGCGACGGTAGGCCGCGAGCCCGCGGCCGGGATAGTCCTCGCCGACGCTCGGCAGGGTCAGGCCGGCCGCGTTGCTGACCCGCGTGTCGATCGGAATCGCATCCTCCCAGACGCGTGCGCCGTGACGGTCCTGCATGCTGCGCAGTGATTCGTTGCCGGTGCGGGTGCGGCGGTCGAACAGGGTGGGCAGGATCGAGATCGGCAGCGGGCGCCGGCGCGAGCGCTCGACCATCTCACCGGTGCGCACCATGCCGTCCAGCCCGTGCAGTGCCAGCGGCTCGGCCTGCGTCGGAATGATCAGGCGGTCCGCTGCCGCGAGCGCATTGATCATCAGCAGGCCGAGTGTGGGCGCGCAGTCCAGCAGGATGTAGTCGTGCTGGCCCTGGTGCCGTGCCAGCGCGTTCTGCAGCGCCAGGCCAAGGCCCGGCTGGTTGGCGCTGCGGCGCTCCAGCGTGGCCAGTGCCGGCTGTGCACAGACGTAGTCCAGGCCGCTGACGCTGCTGGTGTGGCAAAGGCTGGACAGCTCGGCCGGAGGTGCGCCGAACAGCTCAAGTACGCCGGTCGGTGGCGGGTCCACCGGCACGCCGAAGGCGCGGCTGAGCGAGGCGTGGGGATCAAGATCGATCAGCAGCACGCGATGGCCCTGCGTGGCCAGGTTGCGGCCGAGGGCCAGGGTGGTCGTCGTCTTGCCGACTCCGCCCTTCTGGTTGGCGACTGCCCAGATGCGCATGGGTTTACTCCTTCATTGCCGGGGGAGCGGCGGCGCCGACACGGCTGCCAGCCGGCACCGGTGGCAACTGCACCGGTGCGATGGGGGACGGGGAGGGCACTGTGGCGGGCGTTGCCGCAGGCCCGGCGGACGGGTCGGCCGCGCCGTTGGCGGCGTTCAGGCGCTGGCCCAGCGGGTCGACCGAGTGCGAGGTGTCGGCCAGGATGATGACCATCACCCTGCGGTTGCGGTTGCGACCCTGCGCACTGTCGTTGTCCTCGCGCGGGCGGAACTGGCCGTAGCCGACCATGGCCAGACGCGAAGGCTGCAGGCCCTGGTTGGCGAACAGGTGGACCACGCTGGCGGCCCGCGCGGCCGACAGTTCCCAGTTGGAGGGGAAGGTGGCGGTGGCGATCGGCACATTGTCGGTGTGGCCTTCCACCCGCACGCTGTTGGGTACGTCGCGCAGCACACCGGCCAGGCTGGACAGCGTCCCGCGCGCGTGCACGTCCAGCGCCGCCGAGCCGGTCGGGAACAGGATGTCGCTGTTGATCTCCACTTCGATCCACAACTCGGTGCGGCGCACGCTGATCATGCCGCGCTCGATCAGCGGCGACAGCGCGGCGGTCAACCGGTCGGCGATGCTGCTGAGCTGGCGCTCGGCACGGGCGATCTGCTGCTGGTCGTGCACCGAGACCGGCATGCGCATCTGCGAGGCCATGGCCGGCAGCAGGGTAGGGTCGTGCGAGGGTGCCGGTGCGGACGGGCCGATCTTGGTGCCGGACTTGATCACCGAAGGACTGTCCCAGCCGCCCCCCTGCACCTGCTTGTTGCCGACCTGCACCGGATTGATGGTGCGCGGCGCGCCACCAAAGGCATCGGTGAGCGCATCGGCCATGATCCGGTACTTGCCTTCGTTGATCGAGGAGATCGCATACATCACCACGAAGAAGGCCAGCAGCAGCGTCATCAGATCGGCATAGGGGATCGCCCATGCTTCATGGTTGGCGTGCTCTTCGTGGTGTCTGCGGCGGGCCATGTCAGTGCAGGAAGCCGGACAGGTTGGTTTCGATGTTCCGCGGGTTCTCGCCCTGCGCGATCGAGATCAGGCCTTCGATGACCATCTCGCGGTCGCGGCTGTTGTGGGCGATCACCCCCTTCAGCTTGGCGGCGATCGGCAGGAACAGCAGGTTGGCCGACGCGATGCCGTAGATGGTGGCGGTGAAGGCGGCGGCGATGCCATGCCCCAGCTTGCTGGGGTCGGCCAGGTTCTTCATGACGGCGATCAGGCCCAGCACCGCACCGATGATGCCCAGCGTCGGCGCATAGATGCCCATGCCCTCGAAGACCTTGGCAGCGGCCTGGTCACGGTGTTCCTGGCTGCCCAGCTCGATCTCCAGCATGTGCCGGATCGATTCGGGCTCGACGCCGTCGACCAGCAGCTGCAGGCCTTTGCGCAGGAACGGATCCTGCTGCGCTTCCACCTGCGCTTCCAGGCCCAGCAGGCCCTGGCGGCGGGCGATGTTGCTCCACTCGACGATCTGCTGGATCAGCTCGCGACGATCGCTGTGCGGCGGGCGCACGACCCAGCGCACGATCCGGAAGGCATGCCTGAATACGGCGGGTGCGGTGTGCAGCAGGATCGCGGCGATGGTGCCGACGATGACGATCACGAACGCCGCAGGCGACCACAGGGACGCCAGTCCGGCGCCCTTGAGGATGCTGCCGCCGACCAGCGAGGCCAGGGCGAGAAAGAGTCCGATGAGGCTGAGTCTATCCATGGGTCCGGTATCGGCGTGTGTGAATGGGACTTGAGACACCGGTCGATCGCGTACAGACGGTAGTCACAGTTTCTGGTTCGCCGGGCATGGCCCGGCGCTATCGCGCGAGGCCGTTTCCGGTAGCGCCGGGCCATGCCCGGCGAGCGTCATCGCAGGCCATCCACGTCGAGGATGAGGGCCATCCGGCCATCACCGATCAGCGTCGCACCGGCGTAGCCGCGCAGGCCGCGCAGGGCCTTCGGCAATGGCTTGATGACCACTTCCTCGCGCCCACGGACCTGGTCCACGACCAGGCCGAAGCGCGCCTCGCCGGCCTGCAGCACCACGATGGTGAGCAGCGCCGAGGCGGCGGGCGTCACATCCAGCCACTGGCGCAGATCGACCAGCGGCAGGGTGTGCGAGCGACGATCCAGCACCGCCCGGCCATCGAACCAGCCCAGCGAGGTGCGCGGTGCATGCAGCACTTCCATCACGCGCGCCAGCGGCAGCGCATAGACGTCCTCGCCGGCCTGCACCAGCAGGGTTGGCAGGATCGCCAGGGTCAGCGGCACGCGGATCAGGAAGCGGCTGCCCCGGCCCAGTTCCGACTGGATCTGGATCTGCCCACTGAGCTCGCGGATGCGCGACTGCACCACATCCATGCCGACGCCGCGGCCGGAGATGTCGGTCACCTGCTGCTTGGTGGAGAAGCCGGGCAGGAACACCAGGTGCAGGCATTCCTCGCTGCTCAGCCGGGCCGCCGCCTCCGGGTCGATCAAGCCCTTTTCGCGTGCTTTCGCGCGCAGTTTTTCCGGATCGATGCCGGCGCCATCGTCCTGCACCTCGATGCTGACGTAGTCGCCTTCCTGCTGGGCCGACAGACGCACGTGGCCCATGCGTGGTTTGCCCTGTGCTTCGCGCAGATCGGGCATCTCCACACCGTGGTCGATGGCGTTGCGGACCAGGTGCACCAGCGGGTCGGCCAGGGCCTCGACCAGGTTGCGGTCAAGCTCGGTTTCGGCGCCGACCAGCTCCAGGTCCACTTCCTTCTTCAGCGAGCGGGCGACATCGCGGGCGACCTTGGGGAAGCGCGAGAACACCTTGCCGACCGGTTGCATGCGCGTGCGCATCACTGCCGACTGCAGGCGCGCGGTGGCGATGTCCAGGGTCGACACGGCGCGGTCCAGTTCCTCGTCGCGCAGGCGCGCACGCAGGGTCTTGAGCCGGTTGCGCGACAGCACCAGCTCGCCGATCAGGTTGACGATCGCATCCAGCCGCTTGGTATCCACGCGCACGGTGTGCTCGGCCTCGGCCACCGGCTTGTTGGCCGCGGGCTTGGCAGCGGCGGCCGCGGGGCGCGGTGCGGGCAGTGCAGGCGCAGGCGCCGGCGGAGCAGCCACGGGTTTGGCGCCGGGGGCGGCGCCGCCGTGCAGCTGGTCCAGCAGGGCTTCGAACTCATCCTCGCTGATCAGGCCATCGTCGGCCTTGGCCGGCGTCGCCACCGCGGTGGGGGCGTTGCTGCCGTGCAGCTGATCGAGCAGGGCCTCGAACTCGTCGTCGGTGATCAGGTCACCGGCAGCGGGCGCGGCTGCTGCGGGAGCGGCGGCGGCCGGCGCAGCAGCGCCGTGCACGTCGAACTGGGCGATCAGGTCCGGCGGGGCATAGCCGGGTTCGTTGCCGGAAGACACGGCATCCAGCATCGATTGCAGGTAGTCCAGTGATTGCTGTGCGGCATCGAAGTGATGCGGCTGCAGCACCGCCTGGCCAGCGCGGGCGGCGCCCAGTGCCTCTTCGGCGGCATGGCACAGCTCGACCATGGCGGTGATGCCGAGGAAGCCGGCGCCGCCCTTGAGCGTGTGATAGCCACGGAACACGGCGTTGAGCTGGTCGGCGTCCTGCGGCGCCTGTTCCAGCGACACCAGCTGTTCGCCGAGGCGATCCAGGATTTCCTGTGCCTCGATGATGAAATCGGCGGTGATGTCGTCGGATACCGCGCTCATGCTTACAGTCCCAGGTCCGACAACAGGTCGTCGGCGTCGTTCTGAGAGACCGCGTGGCGGTCCAGTCCCTTCAGTGCCGGTCCGGCCAGCGCCGGATCGGTGCGATGCTGCTCCGGTGGCAGGCCCAGCGCGCCAAAGCCTTCGTGCACGCGGCGGACGATGCCGACCACGCGACGGATGATCTGTCCGGTCAGGTCCTGATAGCTCTGGGTCAGGGCAATCTCGGTCAGGTTGTGGCGGATGCGTTCCAGCTGCGCATCCTGCCCCGGCTGCAGGCCTTCGGCGCGCAGCTGTTCGGTGAGGCTGCGGCACTCTTCGGCCAGGTCCAGGGTGCGGTGCGTGGCCTGTTCGGTCATCGCCACCACATGGTCCAGGCGCGCGCAGGCGTCGTCCAGCTCGCCCGCCTCGCTGGGGACGGTCGGCAGTTCGCCCAGGGCCTGGCCCAGTTCGCGGGCCAGCCGTGACAGGCCGCTCATCATCGGCTGCGTGCGTGCGGCCACCAGGGCGTCGATGCGCTGGCGCCAGGCGCTCTCGTCGCCGGATTCGAGCGCGTCGAGGGCTTCCTGCAGGCGCAGGGCGAGGGCGTTCTTGTCGACCGTGGCGTCCATCAGGCGCTGGCCGCCAGGCGTTCGAAGATCTTGCCCAGTTTCTCTTCCAGCGTCTGCGCGGTGAACGGCTTGATGATGTAGCCGTTCACGCCGCTCTGCGCCGCTTCGATGATCTGCTCGCGCTTGGCCTCGGCGGTGACCATCAGGACCGGCAGGGTCTTGAGCTTGGCATCGGCGCGGATCGCCTTGAGCAGCTCGATGCCGGTCATCACCGGCATGTTCCAGTCGGTGACCACGAAGTCGAACGGCTGGCTCTGCAGCATCGACAGTGCGGCATGCCCGTCCTCGGCTTCGGCGGTGTTGGTGAAGCCCAGATCGCCCAGCAGATTCTTGACGATGCGGCGCATGGTCGAGAAGTCGTCGACGATCAGGATGCGCATGTTCTTGTTCAAAGCGGAGTTCCTTTGTTGTTCAGTCGCCCGCGGTGGCCGTGGCCGCCGCAGGCATGTTCATTCTTCAAGCCCGGCATCCGCGGCCTCGAAGATCTTCAGCCGGCCGCGCAGGCGCAGCACGGCCTGGCCGTGGATCTGGCAGACGCGCGATTCGCTCACGCCGAGCACCGCGCCGATCTCCTTCAGGTTCAGCTCCTGCTCGTAGTACAGCGAGAGCACCAGCTGTTCGCGCTCGGGCAGATGGCCGATGGCCTTGCCCAGTTCGCGGCCGAACTCGCCACGTTCCAGGACCTGCTGCGGTGTCGGTCCGCCCTGGGCGACGGTGTCCAGTTCGCCCTGGTCTTCGATGCGCGATTCCAGGCTCAGCACCTGGCCGCGCGAGGCGTCCTCCATCAGCCGCAGGTATTCGGGCAGTGGCATGTCCATGGCCGCCGCCACCTCGGTGGCACTGGCTGCACGGCCCGTGGTCTGCTCCAGGCGGCGGATGGTGGCGGCCGCATCGCGGGCGCGCCGATGCACCGAGCGCGGTACCCAGTCGCCGCGGCGGATCTCGTCGATCATCGAGCCGCGGATGCGGATCGAGGCATAGGTCTCGAACGAGGCACCCTGGTCGGCGTCGTAGCTGCGCGAGGCTTCGATCAGGCCCATCATGCCGGCCTGGATCAGGTCGTCCACTTCGACGCTGGCCGGCAGGCGTGCGGCCAGGTGATGGGCGATGCGCCGCACCAGGTCCGAGTGCTGGGCGATGACCTCGGTCGCCGCCGAGCGCTGGACTTCCCTGTACTGGGCCGCGCCTTTCATGCTGCCACCCCGCGTTGCTTGAGGATGCGCTCGAGGAAGAATTCAACGCCACCGCGTGGCTCGGTGGGGGCCTGCCAGCGGGCGGTGCGACGGGCGATCTCGGTGATCGCCAGCGCCGCCGGGCTGGATGGATAGGCCTTCACCACCGGCTGCTGGCGCTGCACCGACAGGCGCAGCCAGTCATCCTGCGGCACGCAGCCCAGGTAGTTCAGCGAGACATCGGCAAGGAACTTCTCGCAGACCCGGGTCAGCTTTTCATACAGTACGCGGCCCTCGTTGGGGTCGCGCACCATGTTGGCCACCACCTGGATGCGGTCCACGCCGCGCTCGCGCGACAGCACCTTGATCAGTGCGTAGGCGTCGGTGATCGAGGCCGGCTCGTCGCAGACCACGACAACGGTGTCCTGTGCGGCCTGGCAGAAGGTCAGTACGCCGTCGGTGATGCCGGCGGCGGTGTCCACCACCATGATGTCCAGCTCGCGTTCCAGTTCGGAGAACACGTTCACCAGGCCGATGTGCTCGGCCGGGGCCAGCTCGGCCATGTGCCGCCGACCGGACGCGGCCGGCACCACCAGCACGCCGTTCGGACCTTCGACGATCACGTCTTCCAGCGAGCAGCGGCCGGCGACCAGATCCGCCAGGGTGTGGGTGGGATTCAGGCCCAGGATCACGTCGATGTTGGCCAGGCCCAGGTCGGCGTCGAGCAGCAGCGTGCGCTTGCCCATGCCGGCCAGCGCCACGGCCAGGTTGGCCGAGACGTTGGTCTTGCCGACGCCGCCCTTGCCACCGGTCACGGCGATGGTGCGCACAGGGCCGAGCGGCTCGCTGCGGGTGGCCGACAGCGGGAAGGTCTTGGTCAGCTTGGCGTACTCACGCGACGGCATGGTTCAACTCCGGGTTGCAGGGCATATCGGCCGCTCGGCGCAAATCTTCAAGGCGAAGTACGAGATTGGCCGCGCTGGCCCGGTGCAGGTCGTCCGGAACGTCCTGGCCATCGGTCACCCAGGTGATCGGCAGCGCGTGGTCCACCGCGACCGACAGGGCGTTGCCGAAGCGGCCGGTCTCATCCAGCTTGCTCAGCACCAGGCCCTGCAGGTTGGCCGCGCCGAAGCGGCGCACCACCTCGTCCATGTCGCCGAAGCTGGTATTGGCCGGCAACACCAGCAGGGTGCGGACCTGGCGGGCGGCACGCAGCCACTGCAGCTGGGCGGCCAGGGCGCGGTCGCGCGGGCCCAGGCCGGCGGTATCGATCAGCACCAGCTTGTAGTCCTTCAGGCGCTCCAGCAGCTGGTCCAGGTCGGTACCGCTGTTGGCTTCATGCACCGCGATGCCGAGCTGGCGGCCATAGCCGTACAGCTGCTCGCGGGCACCGATGCGCAGCGTGTCGGTGGTGACCAGGGCCACATCGCGCGGCGCGTGCTTCTCGGCGAAGCGCGAGGCGAGCTTGGCGATGGTGGTGGTCTTGCCGGCCCCGGTTGGACCGACCAGAGCGATCACGCCGCCTTCTTCCAGCGGATCGACCGGCGCGATCGGCAGCCTGCGCGAGATCAGGCCCAGCATCAGCCCGCGGCCCCGGTGGGCTTCGGTTTCCAGCGGTATCTGCATGGCCACATCGCGGGCCAGCCCGGCATCGAATCCGTACTCGTCCATCAGGTCCAGGGCGGTCGCCCGCACCGGGCAGCCGCGCAGGCGCTCGTCGGTGAAGCGGTTCATCTCGCGCTCGATGACCTGGCGCATGCCGGCCACTTCGTGGCGCAGCTGGCGGATCTCGGCATCGTCCTGTGCAACCACCGTCAGTACCGGCGCCGGGGCAAGGAGCGGCGCCGGGGCCGGCGCGGTCTCCGCTTCAGCGGCAGCGGCAGGGGCTGGCGTGGTCTCGGCAACGTCCTGCGCGTACGGCGGCTCGGGGTGCACGGACTCGGCCTGCGCAGTGGCCGCAGCGGTGATCGGCAGCGGCGGCGGCAGCACTGCCGGCGCGGGGGATTCGTGATGCTCGTCCTGCGGCGGGTCGATCAGGAAACGGGCGCGGTTGGCGGGCGCCGGTGCGGGAGCCACGACGGCGCTCGCGAACGGCGCGAAGATCTGCTCCGGCAGTGCCGGATCGTTGACGGTGGCACGCGCCAGGGTGGCAGCGAAGCCGGAACTGCCGCGGGTGGGCACGATCTCGTCCGCACTGTCCAGGGTGCGGCCGGTGGCACCGACGGCCGCGCGGGCGAGGGCGGCCACGGCCGATGTGGTGGCCGTCACCGGCTGCTGGGCTGGTGTCGCGGAGCGGCGACGGGTGACCGCGGCGATCACTGCATCCGCGGCGGTGCGCGGTTTCGGCGGCGGCGGAGCCACGTCGCGCCGCGAGGCTTCCAGCGCGCGTTGCACCGCGCTCTCGTCATAGTTGGCTGCGGCGACGATCTCGACGCCTTCCTCGATCCGGCGGTTGGACAGGATCACAGCATCGGGACCATGTTCCTTGCGCACCAGGTTCATGGCCGAGCGCATGTCGGCGGCGACGAATCGTTTGATTTTCATGCTGTGGTCACGGGACGGGGACGGCGGGGTGGGGGTGGGAGAACGCGGGTGGTCGGTGGTCTGCACGGAACGAGTTCCCCTTGGCATCTGTCTGTTGCGGTGGTTCGAAGGTGGTGTCTGTTTTCTGACGCATCGGTGGGCGGCGTCAGCTGATCGTTCCGACCAGCTTCAGGCGCTTGTCCTCCGGCACTTCGCTGTACGCCAGTACCGACAGCGACGGAACGCTGTGACGGACCAGGCGTGCCAACGCGGCACGTACCGGGCCGGGAACCAGCACGACCGCGGGCTCGTTGCGGGCTTCCTGCTTGCTGACACATTCGGCCAGACTCTGATGCAGTCGCTCGGCAAGCCCGGGTTCCAGCGCGGCGCCGTTGCCCTGCGTGGACTCCTGCAAGACGCGTTCCAATTGCGGGTTGAGGGTGAACACCGGCAGCTCCGCCGACATTCCGGCGATCTCCTGCACGATGAAGCGGCCGAGCGCGGTGCGCACTGCGGCGGTGAGCGTGGCCGGGTCCTGGCTGGACGGCGCGTGCTCCACCAGTGCTTCGGCGATCTTGCGCAGCTGGCGGATCGGAATGCGTTCCACCAGCAGGTTCTGCAGCACCCGCACCACGGCCGACAACGGCAGCGCCTTGGGCGTCAGATCTTCGACGAGCTTGGGTGCGCTCTTGGCGAGGTTG
Source organism: Stenotrophomonas sp. 112478_Sma (assembly GCF_056479905.1). Lineage (NCBI taxonomy): Bacteria > Pseudomonadati > Pseudomonadota > Gammaproteobacteria > Lysobacterales > Lysobacteraceae > Stenotrophomonas > Stenotrophomonas sp. 112478_Sma. Next base: position 1,961,983 of record NZ_CM151072.1, read on the forward strand.
GCCAGCAGGTGCTGCACCTCTTCGTGGCCCAGCAGCTCCGGCGCATGCTCGCGGATCAGGTGGGAAAGATGGGTGGCGACCACGGTGGCCGGGTCGACCACGGTGTAGCCCATGGTTTCGGCCTGGGCGCGCTGGTGCGGCTGGATCCAGGTAGCGTCCAGGCCGAAGGCGGGATCCTTGCCGGCGATGCCGTCCAGCGGGCCGAGCGCACTGCCGGGGTCCAGCGCCAGTTCGCGGTCGGGATGGATCTCGGCGGTTGCCACCGGCACGCCATGCACCAGCACGCGGTAGCCGTTGGCCGGCAGTTCCAGGTTGTCGCGGATGTGCACGGATGGAATCAGGAATCCCACGTCCTGGGTCAGCTTGCGCCGCACGCCCTTGATGCGTGCCATGAGTTCGCCGCCCTGATTGCTGTCCACCAGCGGAATCAGCCGGTAACCGACCTCCAGCCCCAGCGGGTCGACCGGGCGCAGTTCGTCCCAGCTCAGTTCTGCGGTGGGGGCCGGCGCCGCCGGTCGGCCCAGCGCACTGACCGCGCCGGGGTCGCTGCCGGCAGCGTCGCTCGGGGCCGGGGCCTGTCCCTTCCGGTACAGCTTCCAGGCGATGAAGCCGAGAATGGAGGCAAGCGTCAGGAAAGCGACGTTGGGCATGCCGGGCACCAGGCCGACCAGGCCGATGATGCCGGCCGTGATGGCCAGGGCACGGTACTGGCCGAACACCTGGCCGGTCATCGCCTGTGCCATGTCCTGCGAGCGCGAGGCACGGGTGACCAGCATCGCCACTGCGCTGGAAACCAGCAGGGCCGGCAGCTGCGCCACCAGACCGTCACCGATGGACAGCAGGGTGTAGGTCGCAGCGGCATCGCCGAACGGCATGCCATGCTGCAGCACGCCCACGGCGAGGCCACCGAGCATGTTGATGAACAGGATCAGGATGCCGGCAATCGCATCACCCCGGATGAACTTGCTGGCGCCGTCCATCGCGCCATAGAAGTCGGCTTCCTCGCGGACCTCCTCGCGGCGCAGCTTGGCTTCTTCGCGCGTCAGCAGGCCGGCGTTGAGATCGGCATCGATGGCCATCTGCTTGCCGGGCATGGCGTCGAGGATGAAGCGCGCGGTCACTTCCGAGACACGGCCGGCGCCCTTGGTGATGACCACGAAGTTGATGATGGTCAGGATGGCGAACACCACGATGCCGACCGCATAGTTGCCGCCGATCACGAATTCACCGAACGCCGCGATGACCTTGCCGGCCGCGTCGTGGCCATTCTGGCCATTGAGCAGGATGACGCGGGTGGAGGCCACGTTCAGTGCCAGCCGCAGCATGGTGGTGACCAGCAGCACGATCGGGAAGATGGTGAAATCCAGCGGGCGCTTCACGTACACCACCGCCAACAGCACCATCAGCGAGATGGCGATGTTGAAGGTGAACAGCGCATCGAGCACGGGCGCCGCCAGCGGCACCACCACCATCGCCAGCAGCGCCAGCACGATCAGCGGTGCGCCGAGGCCTTGGCGGATCATCTCCAGCAGCCGGCGGGTGTTGAATCCGGACGAGGCCTGCGCGCTCATGCCCGGCCTCCCTTGCCGAATTCATCCACCTCGATGTGCGGGGCGCCCGGCATCGGGCCGGTGCGCCAGGCGCGCAGCTGGTAGACGTAGGACAGGACCTGGGCCACGGCCGAATACAGTCTCACGGGGATTTCCTTTCCGAGTTGGCCTTCCCGATACAAGGCGCGTGCCAAAGGCGGGGCGGAGACGATGGCGACCTTGTTGCCATCGGCGACTTCACGGATGCGCAGGGCGGTCTCGTCCACGCCCAGCGCCACCACGGTGGGCGCGTTCATGGCGCCGCCCTCGTACTTCAGGGCCACGGCGTAGTGGGTCGGGTTGACCACCACCACGTCCGCGGTGGGCACCGCTTCCATCATCCGGCGGTTGGCCATCTGCTGCTGGAGCTGGCGGATGCGGCCCTTCACCTCCGGGCTGCCTTCGCTTTCCTTCATTTCCCGCCGCAGTTCCTCGCGGGTCATCTTCAGCTTGCGCATCCAGTTCCAGCGCTGGTACGGCGCGTCGATCGCCGCAAGCACCAGCATTGCCCCGGCGGTGGCCAGCAGCAGTCGCAGGGTGAAGCCCAGGCCATCGGTGATGGCGGTTTCCAGTGGGTGGTGGATCAACCCGCGCAGGGTGTCGAAGCCGCTCCACACCACCAGTCCGGCGGCGACGCCCACGAACGCCACGCGCAGCAGTGACTTGGTGAATTCAGCGATGGCTTCCGGCCCGTACAGACGTTTGAGGCCGGTCAGCGGGTTCAGCCGATTGATGTCGGGCATCATCGCTTTGGCCGACCAGCGCAATCCGCCCATCACCAGCGGGGCGACGAAGCTGGCCAGCAGGCAGACCAGCACCAGCGGGGTGATCACCAGCATGAACTGCAGCAGCAGGTCGCCAAAGTGGCCGAACAGTTCCTTCGGGTTCTGCCGCAGCCCCTGCTCGGGACTCAACGCCTGTTTCATCCATTGCGTGGCACCACGGCCGATCGAGCCGCCCATGGCCATCACCGCCAGCACGCCGCCACCGAACACCGCGGCGGTCCCCAGTTCGCGGGAACGCGGCAGGTTGCCCTGTTCCCGGGCCTCGCGCAGGCGTTTTTCGGTGGGTTGTTCGGTCTTTTCGCCGGCGGATTCGTTCTCGGACATCACGGGCACTGCGGCAGGGGATGCCGGGCTGCCTGCAAGAACTGTTCCGCGGCGCGTGGTTCACCGCCGGGGCAACGCCCGACGCTAGCCGGGCAGGGCCGGCCGCAGCGGGATGCTCAGCGCGCTGTCGCTGTGCCAGTCCACCTGCAGGGGCTCACCGGCATCGGCGGCTGACTCGTCGCTGACATCGCGTCCGGTGCCGTGGTTCACCTGGTGCATGGCGTCCTTGAGCACGTCCACCTTCACCAGCAGCCGGCTGCCCGCGCCCACACGGCGGGCGACCATGCGGGTGCGATCGAAGGGCAGGTCGGTCCATCGCCCCGGCACCAGCAGCTGCCGCGTGGTCGGGTCGCGTACGTGGCTGGCCCGGCCGACGTAGTAGGACAGCTGCATCCGGCGCCCATCGGGCAGCAGCTCGTACAGGGTGACCGTGAAGTCCATGTCGCGCTTGTTGATGCGGACCTTCAGATCGCCCGAGAAGCGTCCGATCAGGTCCATCGGTGCTGGGAAGGGCTCGGAGAGGAAGGTCAGTGCCGTGTCCGGCTCGTCCCCGGCGGCCACGATCGGGAACGGATAGTAGCCATGCCGGACCTCCGTGCGGTCAGCGAGGTCCACCGTCTGCCGCAGTGTTCCCGGCGTTGGCCGCTGTTCCTGCAACGGGTGATGGTCGCCCTCAGCGGCTGCCGACAGGTAGTACGTGCGGTGGCCGCCCGCAGCGGCATCAAGGGTGGCTGCATGCCCCCAGGTGTTGCTGCCCATCAGCTGGAAGTTGACCTGGTCGGCCAGAAGCGCCGGGCGCGGGGCACCGCGAAGTACGTGGTCCAGCCACTGGAAGGTCAGCGCAGGCGTATCGAACTGCGCGACCGGGTCCACCGTGTAGCCGCGCAGCTGCATCGGCTTGCTGGCGGCCTGGGCACCGCCGTGGTCATACGGCCCGATCAGCAGGACATGATCGGCGTCCGGCCGGTAGCGCATGTGATCGGTGAAGTACTGCAACGCGGAAATCTGGCCGTCGTCGTAGTAGCCGGTAATGGTCAGCACCGGAATGCGGATGTCCCTGAAGTCTTCGGCGTACGGCACCATGGCCTGCCAGTAACCATCATAGGCCGGGTGGGCGAGCCAGCGCTGCAGCCAGGGATTGGGGGTGCCATCGATCTGGTCGATCTGCCGGTACGGCCGGCCGGAGGCATACCAGCGGCCGGGCAGCTGTGACCACCGGTCCTGCTGCCCATAGGTGTCGGTATCCAGCATCGGGCCATTGGCCACGTAGAAGGCCCAGCCGTAGTTGGCGCTGAGGAATACGTTGTTCTCCATCGGCAGGCCCTGGCCCGGAATGGCAGCCACGTAGGGCACGATGGTCTTCAGTGCCGGATGGTGATGGCGCGCTGCCGCCCATGCGGTGAATCCTTCATAGCTGCCGCCATACATGGCGACCCGACCGTCGCTCCAGGGCTGGCGGCTGACCCAGTCGATCGCGGCATTGGCGTCCACCCCGTCGTGTTCGTAGGGGGCGATGGTGCCGGTACCCTGACCTTTTCCGCGTGCGTCGACCACGATGCCGGCGTAGCCGTGGGCTGCGGCCAGCAGCATCTTCAGACGGTTCTTGGGTGGGTCGGTGTAGATGGTGAACAGCATGGCCGTCGGCAGCGGCGCGGACGCGCTGCGGGGCCGTGCCAGCTGTGCGGACAGCACCACCCCTTCGGCCACGGGGATACGCAATCCGCTGTCGATCACGAAGCGGCGTTGCTGTTCTGCGTCAAGCAGTGCAGGGGCGAGTGCCGCAGCCAGGGTCTGCGCGCGCAACACAGCCTGCAGACGCACCAGCTCCAGCGCGGCTGACTGCGGCACGGTGGCGGCATCGGCCTGTGCCGCAAGCGCCTGCGTCAGCTGCGCCTGTACCGCAGCGGGAGGCAAGGCAAGCGCTGCATCGGCCTGCACGGCGGCAACATCATCCAGGCCAGCAAAGGCCGAATGGAAGGCGCGCGAATACGCTTCCGCATCCCGCGCGCCAGTGCTTGCCAGCAGCATCGGCATCCAGCGCTGGGCCGCCGCGCCATCGCCGGCAGCGGCCAGCGTCGCGCGCAGCTTCTCGATCATGGTGCGTGCCTCGGCGTAGCGACCCGTGGCCAGCAGCGCATGGCAGCGCTGTGCATCGGTCAGCGTTGCCGACTGCAACAGCTTCGTACCCAGCGCCTGCAGTGCCGTATCCACCTGTGCTGGCGGCGCATCGCGGGGCAGCGACCACCGCAGATCGCTGGCGGCCACGCCGGTGCAGGTGAGCGCCAGCAGCAGGCCAGCAAGAAGAGCGCGTAAGGTCACGGGGTGTTCCTTGCAATGGCGGGCGCGTGGCCATCATACGGTGGGTGGCCGCCCGCCGCGGAGAGTCCGACCTTACCCTGGCGGGGCCGGTGGGGGCGGGGTCTGCGCCAGCTCCACCCGTGGCCGCGGCAGGTCGTGCAGTTGCATGAAACGGCCCGCATCGACCGGGCGGCCGAGCAGGTAGCCCTGCAGGTAATCGCACCCCAGCCGCTCAAGGTAGGCACGCTGGGCAGCCGTTTCCACGCCCTCGGCAACAATGTCCATGTCCAGTGCATGGCCCAGCGCCACGATCGCCGATACGATCACCACGTCCTCCGCGCTGTGTTCGAGATCGCGCACGAAGGCGTGGTCGATCTTGATCTCGGTGGCCGGCAGGCGCTTGAGGTACAGCAGACTGGAATAGCCGGTGCCGAAATCGTCGATGGAGATGCCGACCCCCAGCACCGACAACGCCTGCAGCAGCCGCAAACTGGTGTCGGTGTCGCGCATCACGGTGCTTTCGGTGATCTCCAGCACCAGGTTGCGCGGCGTGATGCGATGCCGCTCGATCACGTCGCGCACATCGCGCAGCAGGTGCGGCGAGCTGAACTGGACCGGCGACAGGTTGACCGATATCGACCAGCCCTCGTGGCCGGCGTCGTGCCAGTGCCGCAGTTGCAGGCACGCCTGGTCCAGCGCCCAGCGGCCGATCTCGTTGATCGCGCCGCTGCGCTCGGCCAGGCGGATGAAGCGATCCGGTGGAATCAGGCCCTGTTCCGGATGACGCCAGCGGATCAGCGCCTCGGCGCCGGCGACCTTCTGGGTGGCCACGCGGATCTTCGGCTGGTAGTGCAGGAACAGCTGTTCGCTGCCGATCGCCCGGCGCAGGTCGGCCAGCAGGCGGAACTGCTGTTCGGCGCTGTCGTTCATCCAATCCGCGAACAGGACAAAGGAGTTTCGGCCGGATTCCTTGGCCTGGTACATCGCAGCGTCGGCGAAGGCCATCAGCTGGCGTTCGCTGGCGGCGTGGTCGGGGCAGATGGCGATGCCGATGCTGGCAGTCACCTGCAGTTCGTTGTCCGGCAGCAGCGGGCCGCTTCCCACCGCCTGCAGGATGCGCCGGGCCAGGGTCGGCAGGTCCTCGTCATGGTCGATGCGCACCACCAGCACGAACTCGTCGCCGCCCAGCCGCGCCAGCAGGTCGTTCGGCCGCAGCAGCTGGCGGGTGCGCTCGGCGACGGCCACCAGCAGGGCATCGCCGGCCTGGTGGCCATAGGCATCGTTGACCTGCTTGAAGCCATCCAGGTCCATGAACATCACCGCGAAGCGGCTGCCGCCCTGTTCGGCTTCGGCCAGTGACTGCACGATGCGCCGTTGCAGCAGTAGCCGGTTCGGAAGGCGGGTCAAGGGGTCGTGCAGCGCGGCCTGGGTCAATTCCTCCTGCGCATCCGTCAGCGAGGTGCTCAGCATCGCGTTGCGAAGGCGCAGCAGCTGCGCTTCCACCCGCTGGTCCAGCCAGGACACCACCAGCACCACCGCCAGGATCGCGACGGTCAGCACCACCACCAGCATCGCCAGCCAGGTGCTCTGCAGGCCATCGCCCACTGCAGCGCCGCAGATGCTGCCCTGTGGAAAGCGTGCGGCGGCCATGCCGGTGTAGTGCATGCCCACGATGGCCAGACCGAGCAGGCCGGCGGCGGCCAGCCGGTCACCGACCCGGGTGCGCTGCGCGCGCAGGCGGAAGGCGACGTAGAGGGCGGTCCAGGATGCAGCGACCGCAACCAGCAGCGACAGCAGCAGCCAGCCCGTGTGGTAGTCGATGCCGGGTTGCATGCGCATCGCGGCCATGCCGACGTAATGCATGCCGGCGATGCCGGTGCCCATCAGCAAGGCGCCACCTGCCAGGCGGGGATGTGGCAGGGTGGGCAGCGAGACCAGCCAGAGCGCGAACACCGACGAGGCGATGGCCAGGGCGAGCGACAGCAGGGTGATCGGCAGGTCGTAGCCCAGCGGAATGGGCAGGTCGAAGGCCAGCATGCCGATGAAGTGCATCGACCAGATGCCCAGGCCCATCGCGAAGCCGCCACCGAGCCGCCACCACCAGGTCGCGCCCCTGCCGGGTGCCGTGACCGTGCGTCCGGCCATCGCCAATGCCGTGTAGGAAGCCATCACGGCCACCAACAGCGAGACTGCCACCAGCCATGCGTTGTACGTGCCTACCAGCATTCGTCAGTCTCCCGGACCTGCCTGTCGACGGAAACTACGGTGGGGCATGCATGTGGCAGGCAGCCAGAAGCGGCCGCCAGGTGCGGCATCCCCCCGGTTGCCGCGTATTCACTCTAACGCGCGTCCCCGGGGGGACGGCAAGCAGCAAAGCGTGATGGAAGCGTCAGTGTGTGACCGCGTCCGCAGCCTGGAACGCCGCATCGAACAGTCGTTGCACCGGGGGCCCCATTTCGCCGGCCAGCAGGACCAGCAGGAGCAGGCCCAGCAGCAGCGACACCGGCAGGCCGAGCTGGATCGGATTGAGCGCAGGTGCCGCACGGGCGAGCACGCCGAATGCCAGGTTCACCGCCAGCATCGCCACCGTCAACGGAATGGCCAGTGTCAACGCACCGCGCAGCACGGTCAGCAGGAACGTCGGGGCGATGCTGAAGAACGCGTGCGGATCGGGCAGCGGCGCACCGATCGGCAGTGCCCGGTAGCTGTCCACGACCAGCGAGATCAGCGCGAGGTGGCCGTTCGCGGTGAAGAACAGCAGGCCGAACAACAGGTAGAACCACTGCCCGATCACGCCGGAGGTGCCGCCGCGCAGGGGGTCGCTCATCTGCGCGAACGCCAGGCCGGTGCCCTGTGCCACCAGTTCGCCGGCCATCGCGCCAGCTTCGAACACCAGCCGCAGCAGGAAGCCGATGGCCACGCCGATGGCCAGCTCACGGGCGATGGTCAGCACGGTGGCCGCATCGAAGCCGGTCCACTCCGGCACGGGCGGCAGCAGCGGGGCGAGCGCGATGGCGAGGGTACCGGCCAGTACCACGCGGATCCGCGCCGGCACCGCACGGGTGCCGACCATGGGCATGGCCATGGCTACCGCGCCGATGCGCAGCATCGTCCACAGCACGGTGCCGATCATGCCGAAGGCCTGCAGGCCGTCGGCAGCCATCTGGGTGGCGGCATCCATCGCGGTGCGCGTCCTAGCCGATCAGGTGCGGAATGCGCTGGAACAGCAGCGTGGTGTATTCGACCAGATGGCCGATCAGCAGGCTGCCCAGGGCGAACAGCACGGCGGTCAACGCTGCCGCCTTGGCGACGAAGGCGATGGTGGGCTCATTGAGCTGGGTCGCGGCCTGCACGACACCGACCACCACACCTACTACCAGTACGGTCAGCAGCAGCGGGCCAGCCACCCACAGTACGGCAATCAGGCCGCCACGCAATTCGGTCAGGGCAAGTTCGGGAGACATCGTCTTTCCATCGGTAGCGCCGGGTCCTGCCCGGCGGTGGTCAATGCGGCCGCCGGCAATGGCTGGCGGCCCCTGCAATCACGCCGGTCCGGGTCACGCCGGATTGAAGCTGGCCGCCAGCGTTCCCACCGTCAGCACCCAGCCGTCGACGAGCACGAACAGCAGGATCTTGAAGGGTGCCGAGACCAGCATCGGCGACAGCATCATCATGCCCATCGACATCAGCACGCTGGCCACGACCAGATCGATGATCACGAACGGGATGAAGATCAGGAAACCGATCTCGAAGGCGGTCTTCAGTTCGCTGGTCACGAACGAGGCGACCAGGACCGGGAACGGGATCGCATCCGGGCTGGCGTAGGTGCCGTGCCCGGCGATGCCGGCGAAGGTCATCAGGTCGGTCTCGCGGATCTGCGCCAGCATGAAGCCGCGCAGCGGCTGGGTGGTCAGTGTCCACGCGGTCTGGAAGTCGATCTGGCCGTTGAGGTAGGGCGCCATTCCGCTGCTCCACGCCTTGTCCCAGGTCGGCATCATCACCATCGCGGTGAGGAACAGGGCCAGGCCCAGCAGCACCTGGTTGGACGGGGTCTGGCCGGTGCCCAGTGCCTGCCGCAGCAGGCCCAGCACGATGATGATGCGGGTGAACGAGGTCAGCACCAGCAGCATCGACGGGATCAGGGTGATCGCCGTCATCAGCAGCAGTGTCTGCAGCGGCAGGCTGACCGGCTGGCCACCGATCCTGCCCACGTTGACATCCGGCAGTGGCGTGGTCGGAGCAGCGCCCGGCGCGGCAAAGGCGAGCGCGGGCAGCAGGCACAGGGCAATCAGCAGCAGCCACGCGATCAGGGTAGCTGGACGGGTACGGATGACACGCATGTCAGGGGTCCTTGCGCAGCCGCTGCTGCAGCAGCTGGGCGAAATTCGGCAGGTTCTTCAGGTCCGGCACGCGCACCGGCGCGGGCGGCGGCAGCGGTTCGGAAAGGGTGTGCAGGGCGTTGATGCTGCCGGCGGTGACGCCCAGCAGCAGTTGTTGGCCGTTGACCTCCACCACCACGACGCGTTCCTTGGCGCCGACGCTGAGGCTGGCCACCAGCTTCATGCCGTCGGCCGGGCGGAAGCCGCTGCCGGGCAGGCGCTTGAGCAGCCAGCCCAGGCCGACCACCAGGGCCAGCACGGCCAGCAGCGCCAGCACCGCGCCGAACAGGCCCGGTGCCGAGGCCGCGTGCTGGCCGACCGGGGCGGCGGCCTTGCCGACGCCCAGCAGGGTGGACGCCAGCAGGCTCAACGCAGTCTCCGGATGCGTTCGCTCGGGCTGACCACATCGGTCAGGCGCACGCCGAAGCGGTCATTGATCACCACGACCTCGCCATGCGCGATCAGGGTGCCGTTGACGAATACGTCGAGCGATTCACCGGCGCCACGCTCCAGCTCCACCACCGAACCCTGGTTGAGCTGCAGCAGGTTGCGGATCGGCAGGCGGGCGCGGCCGACTTCCAGCGACAGGGTCACCGGCACGTCGAGGATCACGTCCAGATTCAGATCGACCCCGGAGGCCTCGTCGGCGTGCAGGGTGCCGAACTGGGCCGGAGTCGGTTCGAGGGCGTCGGTATCGTTCATTGCGGGTCTTCCTGGATGACGGGTACGCGCGGGCGGGTGCCCGGCGGATGGGTAGCAGTGATCTTCACGGCATTCATGCCGTTGGCGATGCCGAATTCGCCGGTGAACACCGGGATGTTCTCCACGCACAGCGGCACCTGCGGGCTCAGCTCGATCGGCAGGATGTCGCCGACCTTCAACCGGGTCAGGTCACGCAGGGTCATGCGCTTGCTGGCCAGCACGCTGGACAGGGTCACTTCGGCGATGTTGAGCTGCTCGCGCAGGGTCTGGCCCCAGCTTTCGTCGCGGTCGTTGCGATCGCTCTGGATGCCGGCATCGAGCAGCTCCCGGATCGGTTCGAGCATCGAGTACGGCAGGGTGACGTGGATGTCGCCGCCGCCGCCGTCGAGCTCGACATGCAGGCGGCACACCACCACGTATTCGCGCGGGGTCACGATGTTCGCGAAGTGCGGGTTGATCTCCGAGTTGATGTACTCGAATTCCACGTCCATCACCGGTGCCCACGCTTCGCGCAGGTCGGCGAAGGTCTGCTTCAGCAGCAGATGGATCACGCGCATCTCGGTGGCGGTGAACTCGCGGCCTTCGATCCGGGTGGGGTAGCGCCCGTCGCCGCCGAAGAAGTTGTCGACGATGGCGAACACCAGGGTCGGCTCGAACACGATCAGGCCGGTGCCGCGCAGTGGCTTGAAACGGATCAGGTTCAGGTTGGTCGGCACATACAGCGAATGCATGTAGTCGTTGAACTTGATCAGCTCGATGCCGCGCACCGACAGTTCGGCCGAGCGCCGGATCAGGTTGAACAGGCCGATGCGCCACAGGCGTGCAAAGCGCTCGTGGACCATTTCCAGCGTCGGCATGCGGCCGCGGATGATGCGGTCCTGGCTGGCGAAGTCGTATGAACGGGCTTCGCCGGAGGGCGGCTCCGGGTCGGTCTCGACCGCGCCGCTGTCCACGCCGTGGAGCAGGGCATCGATCTCGTCCTGGGACAGCAGATCATTCATCGGTGGGCCCTTACTGGGTCACGAAGCTGGTGAACAGCAGATCGTCGGCACCATTGCTGCCGGTCTCGGCCTTGAGCACCTTCTGCACCTCGGCCAGCGAATCGGCCTGCAGCTTCTTCTTGCCGGCGATATCGGCGATCTGTGCCGGCTCGACCTGCGAGAACAGCATCAGCAGTCGTGCACGCAGGGCCGGGGCGTGGGTCTTGATCGCCTCCAGCGCGGCCGGATCACGGGTCATCAGCTGCACTTCCAGCTGCAGGTAGCGCGGGCCGTCGATGGGACCATTGAGGTTGACCACGAACGCGGGCTCCAGCGCGAAGTACTGCGCCGGTGCCGGCGTGGCGTTCTTCTTCTTCGGCGCCTGGCTGGTCTTTTCTTCCTGCGTGGACTGGGTGAAGAACCACACGCCGCCACCGGCGGCAGCGGCAGCCAGTACGGCCACCAGCGCGGTGATCAGGATCGGACTGCGCGGCGTGCGGGCCTTGTCCTTTTCGACGTTCTTCTTGGTTTTGTCAGCGGCTGCGGCCACGAGGTGAAGCTCCTGAGGGTTGCTTCACCGGGATATGCAAGGGGTGTGCCGATGCACCGGGAACAGGGTGCGACGGAAATCCGTCGGCAGGGCCTGCGTCGGTCGCGCACGTCAGGCGTAGGCGTCCAGCAGGCCACGCTGGCGGATCAACGGGGTGGCCGGCAGGCTGGCATCACCCCGCGTCGGTTCTCCGTCACCCCGACCTGCCTCCTGCCCGGCCTGGCCGGCAGGTGCGCCACCGCCGCCCGGCTGATGGCCGACATCGGCGTGGGCCAGCTGGAAGCCTTGTTCGCCCAGCAGTTCTCGCAGGCGTGGCAGGCTGCTTTCCAGCGCCTGGCGGACATCCACGTGCGGGCTGCTGAAACTGGCGTGGACCTTGTCACCGTTGAGCTGCAGGCGTACGTCCACCGGCCCCAGATCGTCCGGGCTCAGTCGGATGTGGGCGTGGCCGATCTTCTGGTCGGCCAGCCAGCCCAGGCGGGCGCCAATGGCCTGGTCGAATCCATCGTCGCCAAGCACCGGCTTCGGCGTCGGTTCACCGTTGAAGACCGCGTTGCTGGACAGCGCCGCCTTCAGATCCTGCAGTGCGGCGGGCAGGGGCGCCTGCAGGGGTGCAGGCGGGGCACGATCACCCTGCAACGTGCTGTCGGTGTCACCGCTGCGCTCCAGCGCGGCGTCGCCCGTCGGCAGGACAGGCAGGGACAGTGCGCCGTCCTCGCCATCGACGCCCGTGGCGGGTGACTGCACCACGGCGGCAGGCGACGCGGCAACCGGCGATGGGGGGGCGGTGGTCGCCGCCAGGGCCGGAGGCGCTGTGCCCGTTGCGGACGGTGGGACGCTGGCCGCAGGGTCGGCGGGCAGTGGGGTGGCCAGCACCAGCCCGGCCAGTCCAAATGGAGGCCAGGGCGCTTCGTCGGTTTCCGTCGTCGCGTCCTGGTCGGTCGCAGCCTTGCCGGCCGGTGGCGCAGCGGCCTCGCCCGTAGCCTGCTCGCTGGCGGGGGGCCGCACGCTGGCGGCGTCATCGCTGCCGGTGGCCGCAACGCCGGTCGGCGCGGGGCTGTCCGCGGGCGGGACGGGCGCACCGCCCTGCAGCAGCTGACCGAAGTCCTTGCCGCCTTCGCTGCGTGCCGTGCGCGACGGGCTGCTGCCCACGCCGGGCGGAGTGGCCGTCGTGCTGCTGCCGGAAAGCGCGGCGGGCGTCACGAACGGCCTCCGGTGTCTGCGCCGTCCTGGTCCTCGGCCTGCGCCAGGCGGGAGCGGCGCGCGCCGATGTCATCCATCTCGCGCTGGTCGCGGCGGTCTGTCACCACCTTTTCCTGTGCGCGATAGCTGGCGGCCAGCTGCTCCAGTACCGCCTTGTCGCGGCTGGCCAGGATCAGGCGCGCGCGTTCGGCTTCGACCTTCTCGCGGTTGCCGTCGACGGTGCGCTGCTGTTGCTCCACCGCACTGTCGAGGCGGTCAAGGAACGCACGCCGGTTCAACAGCTGGGCGGGACTGGTCGCGGCCATCTGTGCGTTGGCGTACTCCTCGGCATAACGTCGCAGTTCGTCCAGACGCGACAGGTGAGTGTCGAGAAGGCGCTGGCGCTCGGCCAGGTCGCGGGCGACCGCATCTTCATGTTCCTGTGCCCGCCTCAGCAGAGGGTCGATACGCTTGGACTGGTTCATCGCTTACACCTCGTTTTCCACCAGGCGCTGCAGCGCCGCCTGGCTGTGCGGGAGATCCGCGGCCTTGGCCACGTCCTGTCCCAGGAATTCCATGATTTCCGGCCAGCGTTCCAGGGCTTCGTCGGTGGCTGCGTCGTTGCCGCGCTGGTAGGCGCCGATGGCGATCAGGTCGCGGTTGGCCGAGTAGGCCGACACCAGCCGCTTGAGCTTGCGGATGCGCAGGCGCCACGGTTCGTCGGCGATTTCCGTGACCACGCGGCTGACGGACGATTCCACGTCGATGGCCGGGTACAGGCCGCTGTCCGCGACCCGGCGCGACAGCAGGATGTGGCCGTCGAGGATCGCGCGTGCGGCGTCTGCGATCGGATCCTGCGGATCGTCGCCTTCGGTCAGCACGGTGTAGAACGCGGTGATGGAGCCGCGCCCCTTGGCGCCGTTGCCGGCGCGTTCGACCAGCGCGGGCAGCTTGGCGAACACCGACGGCGGGTAGCCGCGCGTGGTCGGCGGTTCGCCCACCGACAGGCCGATCTCGCGCTGTGCCTGCGCGAAGCGGGTCAGCGAGTCCATCAGCAGCAGGACGTTCAGGCCCTGGTCGCGGAACCATTCGGCAATGGCGGTGGCACGGTAGGCGCCATGCAGGCGCGCCAGCGGTGGCCGGTCGGCCGGGCTGGCGACCACCACCGCGCGGCGCAGGCCTTCCTCGCCCAGCGTGGTTTCGACGAAATCGCGCACTTCGCGGCCGCGTTCGCCGATCAGCCCGACCACGATGACGTCGGCAGCGGTGTAGCGGGTCATCATGCCCAGCAGTGTCGATTTGCCGACGCCGGAGCCGGCGAACAGGCCGACACGCTGGCCACGGCCGATCGGCAGCAGTGCGTTGATGGCGCGCACGCCCACATCCAGTGGCTGGGTGATCGGCTCGCGCGCGAGTGGATTGATCGACACACCGGCCATGCCGACGTGGCCTTCGGCACGGATCGGGCCCTTGCCGTCCAGCGGTACGCCATCGCTGTCGATCACCCGGCCGAGCAGGCCTTCGCCCACTTCCACGCCGCCGCGCCGTGCCGATGGCACGACCCGCGCGTTGGGCAACAGGCCATGCAGTTCGGCGCTGGGCATCAGGTAGGTGCGCTCACCGGCGAAGCCGACCACTTCGGCATCCACCCAGCCACCGTCGACCACTTCGACCTTGCAGCTGGCCCCCAGCGGTGCTTCGCAGCCGACCGCTTCCAGGGTCAGCCCGACCGCACGGCGCAGCACGCCTTCGCGGATCAGGCCACGGCCGTGTGCGGTGTCCACGCGCAGCCCGTCCAGGCGACGGGCCAACCGTAGATTGCGGGCCAGGGCCCAGTCGGCCGCAGGCGGCGGCAGTGGCGTTTCGGCCGTCATGCGTTCGCTCCGGTCTGGCGGATCACTGCGTCCAGCGCGCCACGCAGGCGGGCTTCGAGAGTGCCGTCGATGCGCACGGCCTCGGCATGCACGCGCAGGTCGCCGCGGCTGAGGCTGGTGTCGGCCACCAGCCGCTGCTGCGGTGGCAGGGTGAGCAAGGGGGCGAGGGCAGCGATGTCGTCCGGGTGCAGGCGCACTTCCACTTCGCGCGTGCTGCCGCCGACCGCATCGATGGCTTCGCCGACCAGCTGTGCCAGCAGCGCCGGTTCGGCCTCGTAGGCGCGACCGACCAGGGCACCGGCGATGCGGACCGCCAGCTCTCCCAGCGCACCGACCACCTCGTTCTCCAGGCGGACCAGCGGGCGGCTGAAGTTGTCCAGGATGCCCTCGATCTGCGCGGCAAGCCGGCGCACCTCGGCTTGGCCCTGGCCATAGCCCTCCGCATGGCCGTGCTGGAAGCCTTCCTTCTCGGCACTGTCCTGGATGGCCTGTATCTCTTCCAGCGTCGGCAACTGCAGCGGCGGTTCCGGCTCGTGCTCCGGATCCGGCCCGGCGTGCCCGGACGCGTCCTCCTGTTCCAGCACGGGTTCCGGCTGGGCCAGCAGGTCAGGGGCGAGCCAGCGCACGACCGTGCTCACAGCATGGCCTCCGCGCTGCCGCCGATGGTGATGGTGCCTTCATCGGCCATGCGCTTGACGATGGCCAGGATCTCGCGCTGCGCGCCTTCCACGTCGGACAGACGCACCGGCCCACGGGCCTCCATGTCCTCCAGCAGGATCTCGGCGGCACGCTGGGACATGTTGCGGGTGATCTTGTCGCGGACCTTGATGTCGGCGCCGCGCAGGGCCAGTCCCAGCCGCTCGCCGCTGACTTCGCGCAGCACCAGCTGCATCTCGCGGTCGTCCAGATCCACCAGGTCGTCGAACACGAACATCAGGTCCTGGATGCGGCCACTCAAGGGCGCGTCGATGCGTGCGATCTCGCCCAGGATCGCCTGGTCCTGGCCGCTGTCCATGAAGTTGAGGATGTTGGCCGCGCACTGCACGCCGCCGATGTTGGATGACTTCAGGTTCTGGTTGCCGGCGAACTGGCGCTCCATGATCTCGTTGAGTTCATTGAGTGCGTTCGGCGGAATGCCATCGAGGGTGGCGATGCGCAGCAGCACGTCCACGCGGGTGCGGTCGGGCAGCAGTTTCAGCGCATCGGCGGCCTGGTCGGTTTCCAGGTGGGCCATGACGATGGCGATGATCTGCGGGTGCTCGTTGCGGACCAGGTCGGCGACCGCACGCGGATCCATCCACTTCAGCGCATCCAGGCCGGTGGTGTTGCGGCCCAGCAGGATGCGATCGATCAGGTTGCCGGCCTTTTCGCTGCCCAGTGCCTGCACCAGCATGTTGCGGATGTAGTCGTCCGACCCCACGCCCAGCGAGGTCTTGGAGCCCAGCTCCTGGCCGAACTGGTCCATCACCCGTTCCACCTGTTCGCGGGTGATGTCGGACATGGTGGCCATCGCGATGCCGATCTTCTGGACTTCCTTGGGTTCCATGTGACGCAGCACTTCGGCCGCGTCCAGTTCACCCAGCGACAGCAGCAGCACGGCGGCGCGCTGCACTCCGGTCAGCGGTACCTCAGTCATTGGCCACCCAACCCTTGACCACCTGGGCCACGCGCTTGGAGTCGGTCTTCACGGCTTCACGGGCCATCCGCAGTCGTTCCTCGTAGGAGTCCACCGGCAGGGCCAGCGCCTCCGGTCCACCCAGGCCAGCGCGCTCGGCACCCAGGGCCGGCAGCGGGCTGCCATCGTCATCGACCAGCTGTACGTCAGCGGTATGCGGTTCCAGTGCCAGCGGGTCGTGCTTCTTCGCCTGGCCGGTGATGGCACGCAGCGCCGGACGCAGTACGCCGAACAGCAGCGCCAGCACCACAATGGCCCCCAGCAGCATGCGGCCGGCATCGTGCACCCACGGCAGTTCCCACCAGGCCGGGCCTTCCACTGGTGTGGTCTCGCGTACGAACGGGGCATTCATCACCGAGACCGTATCGCCGCGTTCGGCGCTGAAGCCGACGGCCTGCTTGACCAGTGCCTCCACGCGGGTCAGTTCGGCAGCCGACAGCGGCTGCGGGGTAAGTGCACCATTGGCGCCGGGGCGCGGCACGTTGTCCACCAGCACCGCCACCGACACGCGCTTGATGCGGCCGGCCGGCTGGCGGGTGTGCTGTAGCGTGCGGTCCAGCTCGTAGTTGCGCGTGGCGTTCTTGCTGCTTTCGCTCGGCGTCTGCGCGGTCTGTGGCGGCGCAGCCTGGCCCGGCGGCGTGTTGCTGGTTGCGCCAGGCACGCCCTGCGGTCCGGGCGTGCTGGTGGTGTTCTCGCTCATCTGTTCGCTGCGCAGCTTGGCCGGCTCGCCGTTGTACAGCTCACGCGCTTCCTCGGTGACCGAGAAGTCCATGTCCACGCTGACTTCCGGATTGACGCGGCCCGGGCCGGTCATCGGTTCCAGCAGCTCGCGGATGCGCTGGTTGAAGGAGGTCTCCTGGCGGCGGACCTGCTCGAACTGGGCGGCGTTGACCGCCGCTTCGCTGTTCGGGTCGCTGATGCTGAGCATGCGCCCGCTCTGGTCGACTACGGTCACCCGTTCCGGCGACAGGTCCGGAATGCTGGCGGCGACCATGTGCACGATCGCATCCACCTGGCTGCGTTCCAGCTGCTGGCCACCGCGCAGTTCCAGGGTTACCGAAGCACTGGCGACGTCGCGCTGGCGGGTGAAGGCGCTGGGCTTGGGGATGGCCAGGTGTACGCGTGAATCACGCACCGGTCGCAGCGTGTTGATGGTGCGCGACAGTTCGGTCTCCAGCGCGTGCTGGTAGCGCGCGCTCTCCACGAACTGGCTGACACCAAAGCCCGGGTCGCGCTCCATCAGCTCGAAACCCAGCTTGCCGCTGTCGGTCAGGCCGGAGCCGGCCAGCTTCAGGCGGGCGTCATGCAGGTTTTTCTCCGGCACGGTGATGCCACCGGTTGCCGGGTCCAGGGCAAACGGGATCTGCGCCGCACGCAGCAGGTCGGTCGCTTCAGCGGTGGCCTTCTGGTCCAGGCCGGTGTACAGCGGAACCATGCCGGGCTTCTGCGACCAGAAGAACACGAACAGGCCCGCCGCCACCGCCACTGTGATCATCGCCATCAGCCCCAGCCGACGGGTGATCTGCAGGCTCTGCAGGCGGTCGAACCATTGCCCCGCCTTCTCGGCGTTCAGGCTGTCCTTGGAAAGCGTCAGTGCCATGCGTCAAGTTCCTTACAGCGGCATGTTCATCACGTCCTGGTAGGCCTGGACGAGACGGTTGCGGACTTCCACGGTGGCGCGGAAGGCGATCTGGGATTGCTGAGAGGCGACCATCACCTTGGCCAGGTCGGCGCCGGGTTCGCCCATCTCGAATGCCTTGGCCAGCGCGCCGGACGTCTGCTGCGCATTGTTGACGCCGGCAATCGCACCGCGCAGGGTCTCGGTGAAGCTGGCCGGCTGCACCTGCGGCGCATCCAGCACCGCACCAGGAAGGGCATTGCTGCGCGGCGCTTCAGCCAGCGGATTGAGCACCGGCTGTCCCATCTGGGACTGGTAGGTGCGGATCTGCGAAAGGATCGAAGTGACGGAGTGGGACATCTGCAACGGTTCCAGGAACAGGGATGGGGAATCTGCAGGGATCACTGCAAGTGCCGTGCCGGAACGCCTGAGTGGTTCAGAAACGTGACGGAAGTTTGCGTTCGGTGGAGGACGGGCGAGCTGGCGTGCCGATACGCTGTCGCCATCTGCCGGTGTCAGTGAACCGGCGTCGGTTTTTTGGCCTTGCCGGCGGCCGCCGGATACACGAACGCCCGGGCAAGCCCAGGCGTCCGTGCCCCCTTCATGCTGGCGATCACGCTCAGCTGGCCAGTTCGGCCTGCTCGCGTTCGATGCCGTATTTGCGCAGTTTTTCCACCAAAGTGGTGCGGCGCAGGCCCAGCAGCTGCGCGGCGTGGGCGACCACCCCCTGCGTCCGCTCCAGCGCTTCATTGATCAGGCCCAGCTCGATGCTGGCCATGTGGTTGCGCAGGTCCAGGCCGTCGTCGGGCAGGGCCGTGGCAGCCGCAGCGCGGTTGACCGCGATGCCGTGCTCCAGCGACGGCTGGCCGCCGCTGCCGGGGGTGTGGAAGGAGAAGCTGCGCAGGTCCAATCGCTCTTCGCTGGGTGCTGCCGGTACCGCAGCCGGGGTGCTGACGGGGGCCAGCATGGCGTCGCCCCGGTAGCGCGCGGGAAGGTCCTGCACGCGGACCGAACCACCCGGATGCAGCACCGCCAGGCGTTCGACCAGATTGGTCAGCTCGCGTACGTTGCCTGGCCATTCGTAGCCCGCCAGCGCCTGCAGGGCTTCGGCAGTGAAACGGACTTCGCCGCGGCCGGTGCGCGCCAGCTGCGCGGCAATGGTTTCCACCAGTGCTGGCAGATCCTCGCGCCGTTCGCGCAGGGCCGGCACGTCGATCGGGAACACATTGAGGCGGTAGAACAGGTCTTCGCGGAACTTGCCGTCGGCGATCCGGCTCTCCAGATCGCGGTGGGTCGCTGCGATCACCCGCACGTTGCAGCGGATGGTCTGGTTGCCGCCGACACGCTCGAAGCTGCGCTCCTGCAGCACGCGCAGCAGCTTGACCTGCATCGGCAGGCTCATGTCGCCGATCTCATCCAGCAGCAGGGTGCCGCCCTCCGCCATTTCGAAGCGGCCCTTGCGCGCGGTCAGCGCGCCGGTGAAGGCACCCTTCTCGTGGCCGAACAGTTCGCTCTCGAGCAGGTCGGCTGGAATGGCGCCACAGTTGATCGCCACGAATGGCCCGTCGCGGCGCGGCGAGCGCTGGTGGATGGCGCGCGAGACCACTTCCTTGCCGGTGCCCGACTCGCCCAGCACCAGGACGGTGGTATCAAATGCCGCGACCTGGTCGATCATCGTGCGCAGCGCGCTCACAGCGGCACCATTGCCGGTGGGTCCCTGCTCCTGCACGGCGCCTGCCTGGTGCTCGGCATCCAGGCGCTTGAGGCTGGCACGGCGCAGCAGGGCTTCCATCTGCGCATGGCGCAGCGGCGTCTCCAGCGGCCAGATGTTGGCTTCATGCAGGCCGTGGCGGTGGGCGAAGGCACTGGCCTCGCCATCGGCCAGCAGCACCGGCGGCGGCAGGCTGCTGCCGCCCAGCCATGCGTAGAGGGCGGTGCTGGCGGCGCTGTCGTCGAGGCTGCCGACGATCACCGCCATCCAGTCGCTCTGACGCTGCCGCCCCAGGTCGAAGTCTGCCGCGTCGGAAACCCAGCGCGGATTGAAGTCCATGAATTCCAGCAGGGCAACGGTGCGTTCGGCACGCACGGCGTCGTTGTCCAGCACCAGGATGCGCGACTCGCTCACGATCGATCCTCCCTGAGGCCTTCCAGGATCGGCATCACTTCCTGGATGTAGGACAGCTTGCTGACGAAATTGTCGGCGCCGGCGCGCAGTGCATGCTCGCGGTGCTCGGCGTCATCGAAGTGGCTGGCGATGACGATGTACGGGGCGTCATCCTGCGACTTGATCAGGCGGGTCGCCTGCAGGCCACCCATTTCCGGCATCGCCAGGTCCATCAGCACCACCTGCGGGCGCAGGGTCTCCGAGCGCTCGATCGCTTCCAGGCCGTTGCCGGCACTGCCGACGATCTGCAGCCAGTCGATCTTGCGGAAATGGCGCATCGCTGCGTTGATGAAACCTTCGTGGTCGTCGACCAGCAGGACCGTGAGCGTGTTCATGTCCAACATCCCTTTCAGCCCACCCGGGCCAGCTGCGGTTGCCTGGCGCTGAGCCGGCGCCGTTCGCGGGCCGGGGCGATATCCAGTTGTTCTCGGTATTTTGCGACGGTTCGGCGGGCAATGTTCACCCCCTGGCGCGAAAGCAGGGCGGCGATGGCCTCATCGGCCAGCGGCCGACCGGCCGGCTCGGCATCGATCAGGCGGCGCACCATGGCCTTCACCGCCTGGCCGGAGACGCTGGCGCCTTCCAGGCGCACCGCGAAGAAGTGCTTCAGCTCGAAGGTGCCACGCGGGGTCTGCAGGTACTTGCCGGTGGTGATGCGCGAGACGGTGGACTCGTGCATGCCGATCTCCTCCGCCACTTCCTTAAGCGTCAGCGGCGCCATCGCTTCCTCGCCCCGGACCAGGAACGCGGCCTGGCGCTCGACGATCACCCGCGCGGTACGCAGCAGGGTGTCATAGCGCATCGACAGGCCACGGCTGAACCAGCGCGCTTCCTGCAGCATCTCGCGCAGCGCCGGTGCAGCCTCGTTGCTGTCGGCCAGCGCCTGTTCGTACTGCGTGTTGATCGATACGCGGCGGCTGGTCGCCGGATTGAGGGCCACTTTCCACTGGCCGTCGGCGTGCCAGGCGACCACGTCCGGTACCACCACGGCATTGCGTTCCGGCAGCAGGTTGTCACCCGGGCGGGGCTGCAGCGAGAGGATCAGTCGCACTGCTTCGCGCACGTCACCGATCTCGGCGTCATGCAGGCGGGCGAGGGCGGGGTAGTCGTGCGCGGCCAGCGGCTCGAGCGCGCCCGCAAGGATGCGGGTGGCCAGGTGCCGCGCGGGAACCACGCCGTCCAGGCTGCGCAGCTGGGCCTGCAGGCTTTCGCGAAGGTCCCGCGCGGCCATGCCGGCGGGCTCGCCATGCAGCAGGCGCTGGCGGACCGCTTCGACACCATCGGCGGCGATGTCGAACTGGGCGCTGGCCAGCAGTTGCAGCTGTGCCAGCGGTGCCTGCAGATAGCCGGCGTCATCGCAATGCTCGAGCCAGAAGGCGGCGACCGCCAGCTCGCGGTCGTCCAGGTCCAGTGCCAGCCGCTGCAGCACGCGCAGCTGCGGATCGCTCGATTCGCCCGCCGCGATGCGTGCCATCCGGTCGTCGTCGCCGTCCTGCCAGCTGGCGCCGGCAACGTCCCACATCGAGGATTCGGGCAGCTCGTCGAACGCCGCGGTTTCCAGCGTGGTGGCGCCGGCGTCGACGGGTTCGGGCGCAGGCGCTTCGGCATCCTCGATGTCCAGCATCGGGTTGGAGTCGAGCAGGCGCTGTATTTCCTGTTCCAGATGCAGCCCGTCCAGCTGCAGCAGCCGGATCGACTGCAGCAACTGCGGGGTGAGGTGAAGTTGTTGGCCCAGCTGGGCCGAGAGTGCAGCCTTCATCGTGGTTCCCCGGCGCCGCTCCCCGACGCCTTGTGGAACGCATCTTGCTTCTGATCCGGCAGGTGCGGAATCAGGGGGTTCCTGAGATGGTTGGTGAATTACCCGACAGCGTGTAGGGGTTTTCCCGACATCGGCGCGGGATGTTGACGTTTCCCGGTCGCAAGCCATTGATTTCCTGTTGCGCACGCGGTCGGGGCGTCGTGCCGGCGTGTACGGGATTCCGTCAGTGCCTGTGGGGGTGACGGGAACCCGTCATCCGGATGGCGCGGTCACTCCAGCTCGTGCTGGTGGCGGGCGGCGAGCAGCAGCAGGTCGTTGGCGCGGCGGCACCCCAGCGACTCCATCATGCGCGCGCGGTGGGTTTCCACGGTCTTGACGCTGATGCCGAGATCGGCGGCGATTTCCTTGTTGCTTTCGCCTTTGCCGATGCGGCGCAGGATCTCGCGCTGGCGGGGTGACAGCGCGGCGATACCGGTGGGCTTCTCGCGGCCCAGCATGGGCGCCAGCATCTTCGCCGAGATCTGCGGGCTCAGGAACACCTGGCCTGCGTGTGCAGCGCGCAGCGCCAGTTCCAGTTCCTGCGGAGCGGCATCCTTGACCACGAAGCCGACGGCACCGCGATCCAGTGCGTCGCGCACGTGGGCGGCATCATCGTGCATGGTCATCATCACCACCCGGGTGCCGGGTGCGCGCATGCGGATGTCGCTGAGTGCTTCCAGGCCGGTGCGTCCGGGCAGGGACAGATCCATCAGCACCACGTCCGGCGCGTGCTGCAGGGCCAGTTGCAGCGCCTGCTCGGCGTTGCTGGCCTCGGCCACGAGCTGCACGTCGGCAAACCCCTGCAGCAGCCGCGCCAGGCCGGCGCGGACCAGGGTGTGATCGTCGACGATGAGAACTCGCACAGGCACGCTGGAGGTCCGGGAGGGGAGTCCACCTTAACTTAGCTGAACGGGCGAGCCAAGCGTCGTCCGTTGCGGGCGGGCGTGCCAGGGTTCAGCGCGCCCGCCTTGCTTCGGCCACCTGACGTCTGTGCAGGCGGAACAGATGCCGCTCCATGGCCATTTCCAGCCCGTCGCCGAGGCGATGGAAACGCAGCCAGAGATAGTGGCCTCCGCTGCCGTCGGCGGCCTCGGCAACCACTTCCACCGGCAGATCGATATGGTCGGGCAGCCAGTCGCTGGGCTGCACACGGACCACGCCGGCCTGGCCCGGCGCCGCGCCACTGCGGGGCCCAAGCTGCAGGCGGATGCCGCGCCGCGACCAGCGCACCGGGCGCAGGGTCAATGCCGGGCCCTGCTGGCGCACGAGTCGGCCCAGCAGCACCATGGCCAGATCCAGCTTGGCTTCCAGCCGCTGCAGCGGAAGGCTGGCCTCGCTGCGTTCGTCGTGTTCATCGACACGGCTGTCCTCGACCAGCGCCAGGCTGCGCAGCAGGCCTTCGGCGCTGCTGGTACGTCCCGCCGCATTGCCGGCCTGGAACTCGACCGGCAGCGCCAGTTCGCAGCTGAGCGTCTCGTCGAACAGCTCGCTTTCGGCCGGGTGATGCAGCGACGTGGTCGGCAGGAGGGTCATGCCAGCGATTCTGCCTGCAGGTACGCGTGCGCGGCGCGAAGGGAGCGCCGTCCATCGTGCAGCTGCACGGCCACAGCGTCGCGGCGATGGCGCAGCAGGGTGAGCAGGCTCTGCTGGCGTTCGAACAGCGCGGTCAGGGGCGCATGGTCGGCGGCCGCCAGCGGTTGGCTCAACAGCGTGTGCAGCTTGCTGTCATGGCCTTCGAGCAGGCTGTCGGCGGTGTCGAAGGCATCTTCACCCAGCGCCTTCTCGAAAGCATCCAGCTGCGCATGCAGTGCCTGCAGGCTCATGGTGCCACCGCTGCCGTACGGCGCTGCTCGTGCGGAATTGCGTTCCAGGCGCTGTCGATCTCGCCCAGCAGCTGCAGCGATTCGTCCAGGGCGGCGCGGTCGTTGTGCAGGTTGGCCTCGGTCAGGCGCTGCAGCACGTAGTCGTAGAGGGACGAAAGATTGCCGGCAATTTCGCCGCCGGCCTCATGGTCCAGCGAGCCGTTGAGGTGGCCGACGATGGCGCAGACCTCGCCGATCGCCTTGCCCTTGCCGGCATGGTCGCCGCGCTCGAGGCTGGCCAGTGCGCGCCGCACGCGCTCCAGCGCGCCCGCCAGCAACAGGGCCACCAGCTTGTGCGGATCGGCATCGGTGACCGCACTGGTCACACCCACCTGGCGGTACTGCTCGGCGTACTGACGGCTGGAACCGTACATTCGTGATTCTCCTTGCGCTGGGTGCTGCAGCAGGATCGTGACGATCGCTGCCGGCAGTACCGCGATGATTGCTGTTGCGTCCGTTATCGGTGCGTTCGGCACCAAACTTGAGTGCCGCGCGCGTCCGTCAACCGTTCAACTGCGCCAGCTGCTGCTGCAGCGCCGAACTGCTCTGCTGCAGCTTGCCCATCAGGCTGTCCAGTGCGAGGAACTGCTTCTTGTACCGTGCCTCCACGCCGACCATGCGTGTATCCAGGTCCTTGCGGCGCTTGTCGATGCTGTCCAGGGTGTTGTTCAGGCCCTTGGTGCGGGCAACGAACGCACCCTCCTTGCCGACCGTCGTGCTCACGTAGCCGTCGACCAGCGAGTACAGCTGGCCCGCACCGCCGGCATCGCCGGTGATTGCCTGGCGGATCTTCTCCGGCTGGCTGGCAAGCGCGGCAGCGAACTTGGTGGTATCAAGCACCAGGCTGCCATCGGCATTGGGGTAGCCACGGGTCTGCAGGCCGATAGCCTTGGCGTCCAGGCCATCGCCGGACAACGACTTGAGCACGCCCGACATCACCGAGCGCAGCTGGCTGGCGGCGCCGCGCATCTGTGCGTCGCCGGTGAGGGCTGCCGCTTCCTTGGTCTTGGCGTCGTACTTGGTTTCGGTGTTGATGGCGGCGATGGCCGCGTTGTACGCGGTCACGAAATCCTGCATCACCTTGGTCGCCGCGGCCGTGTCGGTGCTGATCGTGACCGTGCTCTGTCCTTCCTTCTTCAGGTTCAGGGTCAGGCCCGGCACGGCGTCGGCCACGGTGTTGCTGGCGCTCACCACTTCAACGCCATCGATGGTCAGTTTGGCATCGGCGGCCGCGGTGTTCTGCTTCAGGCTGCCGACCAGCGCTCCCAACTTCGGGTCGCTGCCGGCGTATTCGAGCTTGATCGCGTTTGCCGCGCCGGTCTTTTCCTGTGCGATCGACAGGTACTGGTTGTCGCCGGAGCTGATCAGGGTGGCCTGCACGCCTTCCTTGCGGCCGGCGGCGTCGATCTTGTTGCGGATCGTGGTCAGCGTGTCGCCTTCCTCGACCTCCACGTTCATGGTCTTGGCCTTGTCGCCGACGCCGACGGTCAACGTCAAGGTTCCGGCGGCGAACGTATCGGTCTTGGGCACGGAGGTGTCGGCGATCAGCTTGTGTGCGGTCGCCAGCGACTTGACGTCGATGATGTGCGTGCCATTGGACGCTGCCGCCTTGGTGGTGCCGACGTCATACAGCGCCACGCTGGCCGTCAGGATCTCGTCGGTACCGCCGCTGCCGCCCTTGCTGGCGGTGACCGTGCGGGTGTCAAAGGCCGTAGTGGCCTTCAGTGCAGTGAGTGCGGTCTTCAGCTTGTCGAAGGCCGCGGTGACGGTGCCGATCGACGACAGCTGCATCTTGGTCTTGGACTGCTGCAGGTTCAGCGCATTGTCGGCGGGCTTGCGGTCGGCCGCGACCAGCTGGCTGACGATGCTGGAGATGTCCAGGCCCGAGCCGATGCCACCGTATCCAAAGTCTGCCACGTCGTTTCTCCTGGTAATCCGGGCGCCGCGCTGCGGCCGCCCGTCGTCAACGAAAATAGCGGCCTGCGCCGCTGGGTCTTGAGGACTTCGTTGATGCATGCGCCGTGCCAGTGCCGGACGGCAGGTTTGGCATGCAGGTTGCAGGAGTGACGGGGCAGGGTGCGGTCGGGACGACGCAGGCTGCCGGGAGTCTGCAAAAAACCCTCCCCCAAAGCAGGGGAGGGATCAGGCTACTGACAATCGGGGGGAGACGAAGCCGCCCGGTGCGTACAGTCAAAGGTACAGCGCTGAAACAGAGGTCCGCAGGGGCGGGCGATGCCAAGCCGGTTCGGGAAGCGTCCCGGGCCGGGCATGGCCCGCGCCTGCGTGCGCCGTGGCTGTCGGGTTGCCGCTGCCGCCGGTTCGACCGGCGGCAGCGGTACCTTCTTGCCGTGGATCAGCGCAGCAGGCTGAGCACGCCCTGCGGTACCTGGTTGGCCTGGGCCAGCATGGCCGTACCGGCCTGCTGCAGGATCTGGGTACGGGTCAGTTCAGCGGTTTCCTTGGCGAAGTCGGTGTCCTTGATGCGGCTGCGCGAGGCGGACAGGTTCTCCGTCGAGGTCTGCAGGTTGGCAACCACCGAGGTGAAGCGGTTCTGGATCGCACCCAGGTCGGCGCGGGTGTTGTTGATCGAACCCAGTGCCTTGTCGACCACTTCCAGCGCCTGCTGGGCACCGAGCACGGTGCTCACGTCCAGCTTCTGCACGCTGGCATCGGTGGCGGTGCCAGCCGTGTAGGTGGCCGTGGCGGCCTTGGCGTCCCATGTGCCCGCCGTGGCGTCGAAGTCGCTGCGCTCCAGCGCGATGTCAGCGGCAACGACATCCTTGCCTTCCTTCACCGAGCTCAGCTTCAGGGTGCCGTTGCTGTTGGCTTCGGCATAGATGCCGGCTTCACCGATCTTGGCATTGATGGCGGTTGCCACGGCCTTGGCGGCCTCTTCGGCGGTCGCGCCGGCCTTGATCTCGACGGTGCCGATATCCACGTCCATCACGGTACCGGTGATGCGTGCGCCGTCGCCGCCCGCTGCCAGGGCAGCCGTAGTGCCGGTGGCGAAGGTCGCGGTGCCCAGCGATTCGGTCTTGGCGTCCACCACCTTGTCGATGGCGATGGCCTGCCCGGCATTGGCACCGACCTGGAACAGCTGGCTGGAGAACGAGCCGTCCAGCAGCTTGGTGCCGTTGAACTCGGACTGCTTGGCGACGCGGTCGATTTCGCTGACCAGCTGGGTCACTTCAGCCTGCAGCGCCTTGCGGTCGCTGGCCGAGTTGGTGGCGTTGGACGACTGCACCGACAGCTCACGGATGCGCTGCAGGTTGTTGCCGATCTCGGTCAACGAGCCTTCGGCGACCTGGGCCAGCGAGATGCCGTCGTTGGCATTGCGGATGGCCACGTCGGTGCCGCGGATCTGGGTGCCGAAGCGCTCGGAGATCGCCAGACCGGCGGCGTCGTCCTTGGCGCTGTTGATGCGCGAGCCCGAGGACAGGCGCTGGATGGTGGTGGCCAGCGATGCGCCGCTGGTGCTCAGATTGCGCTGAGCATTCAGCGACATCGTATTGGTGTTGATGACTTGTGCCATGGTGCATTTCCTTTGGCGGAGGTGGTGCGTGGTTCAGGGTCCGGGCGCCGGCCTGACCGGCGCCCGGGAGTCGATCGCGGTGCGGATCAGCGCAGCAGGCTGAGCACGCCCTGCGGTACCTGATTGGCCTGGGCCAGCATGGCCGTACCGGCCTGCTGCAGGATCTGGGTACGGGTCAGTTCAGCGGTTTCCTTGGCGAAGTCGGTGTCCTTGATGCGGCTGCGCGAGGCGGACAGGTTCTCCGTCGAGGTCTGCAGGTTGGCGACCACCGAGGTGAAGCGGTTCTGGATCGCACCCAGGTCGGCGCGGGTGTTGTTGATCGAACCCAGTGCCTTGTCGACCACTTCCAGCGCCTGCTGGGCACCCTTCACGGTGCTGATGTCGACGTCCTTCAGCAGCTTGCCCGGTGATGCACCGGTGCTGGCGGTGGCGGCAGCGCTGTCGAAGCCGGTGACGCCGGCGCTGGTGCCTGCGGTGGCCGACATGGCGACGAACTTGCCGTCCTTGTCGACGCTTTCCTTCACCGAGGTCAGGTTGATCTGGCCGGCGGTGGTGCCGTCGAGTTCGGCATAGACACCGGTTTCACCGATCTTGGCGTTGATCGCGGTCACGGTCGCCGCGGCCAGGGCAGCCTGGTCCTTGGCGGCGTCGCCGGTGGAGGTGATCTTGACGTCGGCGATCTTGATCGCCGAGGTCAGGCTGCCGCCACCGATGGTCAGGCCGGAATAGGTGATTTCCTTGCCGGCATCGGCTGCCAATGAGCCACCTTCTTCGATCGTGATCGAGTTGGAGTCGAAGACGGCATTGCCCAGTGCGTCGGCCTTGGCATCGACCACCTTGTCGATGGCAATAGCCTGGCCGGCGTTGGCGCCGACCTGGAACAGCTGGCTGGAGAACGAACCATCCAGCAGCTTGGTGCCGTTGAACTCGGACTGCTTGGCAACGCGGTCGATTTCGCTGACCAGCTGGGTCACTTCGGCCTGCAGCGCCTTGCGGTCACTGGCCGAGTTGGTGGCATTGGCGGCCTGCACCGACAGCTCGCGGACGCGCTGCAGGTTGTTGCCGATCTCGGTCAACGAGCCTTCGGCGACCTGGGCCAGCGAGATGCCGTCGTTGGCATTGCGGATGGCCACATCGGTGCCGCGGATCTGGGTGCCGAAGCGCTCGGAGATCGCCAGGCCAGCGGCGTCGTCCTTGGCGCTGTTGATGCGCGAACCGGAGGACAGGCGCTGGATGGTGGTGGCCAGCGAGCTGCCGCTGGTGCTCAGGTTACGCTGAGCATTCAACGACATCGTGTTGGTGTTGATGACTTGTGCCATGAGGAGAGGTCCTTGAGCGGTTGCACGTGAGTTGGGTCAGACGCCCCCGACGTGCCCCGGGAGCGGCTCATGTCAGCGCTGCAACAGGCTGAGCACGTTCTGCGGCACCTGGTTGGCCTGGGCCAGCATGGCCGTGCCGGCCTGCTGCAGGATCTGGGTGCGGGTCAGTTCGGCGGTTTCCTTGGCGAAGTCGGTATCGCGGATGCGGCTGCGCGAGGCCGACAGGTTTTCGGAAGAGGTCTGCAGGTTGGCGACCACCGAGGTGAAGCGGTTCTGGATCGCGCCCAGGTCGGCGCGGACGCTGTTGACCGATTCCAGGGCCTTGTCGACGATCTCCAGGGCCTGCTGGGCGCCGGCGACGGTATCGATCTGGATGTCGGCGACGTGGGCAGCAGCAGTGCCGGCGGCGGGAGCGTTCAGGTCGGTTGCGGTGGCGGTCGGCCCCATCTTCACGGTCACACCGGCCACGGTGTTGTCGGCCTTGACCGAGGTCAGGGTGACTTCGCCCGCGGTGGTGGACTGCGCGGCATGCAGGCCGGTTTCGCCGATCTTGCCGTTCAGGGCAGCAGCCAGCGCCTTGGTCGCGTTGTCCTGGTTGACCTTGCGCACCGCAGCGATCTCGGCCGCGGTGGCCGGCGCGCCTGGCGGGGTGGTGTAGTCGAACGTGACGTCGCCGATGCTGACGTCGCCCACCGTGATGTTGGCCAGCGTGCCGGCGGCGGCATCGACGGCTGCGTCATCCAGGGTGGCGCTGCCAGCGTTGACGAAGGTCGTCGCGCCCAGCGAGTTGGCCTTGGCGTCGACCACGCTGTTGATGGCGATGGCCTGGCCGGCGTTGGCACCCACCTGGAACAGCTGGCTGGTGAAGCTGCCGTCGAGCAGCTTGGTGCCGTTGAAGTCGCTCTGCTTGGCGACGCGGTCGATTTCGCTGACCAGCTGGGTCACTTCAGCCTGCAGGGCCTTGCGGTCGCTGCTGGAGTTGGTGGCATTGGAGGCCTGCACGGCCAGTTCGCGGATGCGCTGCAGGTTGTTGCCGACTTCGCTCAGCGAACCTTCGGCGACCTGGGCCAGCGAGATGCCGTCGTTGGCGTTGCGGATGGCCACGTCCAGGCCGCGGATCTGGGTGCTGAAACGCTCCGAGATCGCCAGGCCGGCGGCGTCGTCCTTCGCGCTGTTGATGCGCAGGCCGGACGAGAGGCGCTGGATGGTGGTGGCCAGCGAGTTGCCGCTGGTGCTCAGGTTGCGCTGAGCGTTGAGCGACATCGTATTGGTGTTGATTACCTGTGCCATGGGGTCGTCTCCTCTTATTTGGAACCCGTAGGTGAATGGAACGAAGCGCCGCCTGTTTTTTGTTTGGCTGTGTGCTTCGCCGTTGCCAAATGAATAACGGCGCTTTGTCAACAACCTTTAGGCGTGAATTCCGATGAACCGGAAAAAGCCCGCGGGACGCTGTTTTTCCGGGGTTTCACCGGCCTGGAAGGGGGGCGGGCAGGGGTGGCGGGCGCCGCTGGCGGCGCCGGGTGGGGCGGACCTGGGCGCGCGGGTCGTCAATGAACGCGCGCGGCGCACCCGCGGGCGAGGCAGCAGCAACGCGCTGCGGAAACGAAAAAGGCCGCGATGCAGGGCATCGCGGCCTTCATGGGCGTGTGCGGGAAACGGATCAGCCGATCTTGTTGAACAGCGACATCGACTGCATCTGCGAGAAGATCGTCTGTGCAGCCTGCAGCGCGGTGCTCTGCAACTGGTACTGGCTCAGGGCATCGGCGTAGTCCAGGTCGCGCATCTGTGACAGGGTGGTCTTCAACGTCACGCTGTTGGCTTCGCGCATGTCCGCTGCATTGTCCAGCGCCTTGAGCTGCGATCCGCCGGCAGCACGCGAATCGATCATCCGCTCGGACGCGCGGCCGACGTCGCGCAATGCACTCTGCAGCTGGTTCTGCTGCGCCGCCAGCTGCGCGGTGCTGCCGGTATCGGCGTCGAGTGCGGCGATCAGCTTGTCCATCGTCGCGAAGATGTCGCGGCTTCCGGCCGGCTGCACGTTGAAGGTATCGCCGGGCTCGGCAGCGCCGGTGATCTGCAGGCGCACGCCGTTCACTTCCAGTTCGTCGCCGGGCTTCAGGGAGCCGGTACTGGTCACGTTGCCCGTTGCGTCCAGCACCTCGTACTGGTCGCTGGCGGTGAAGCGCACGCTGAAGGCTTGGCCGTTCCAGCTGTCGCTGCCGTCGCGGGTGATGTTGGTCAGCACGCCCTTGCCGGTGTTGCCTGTGGCGGCGCTGCCGTCGACGAAGCCATCGCCGGTCGGAATGCGCATGAAGATCTCGCTGCCGGGCAGGGCGTCGAGCACGTAGGTGTCCGGCCCCACTTCCACCTGGCGCTGGGTCTGGTCGCCACGATAGACCACCTTGCCGTCGATCTTGGCGAACGGCGGATCGCCGTCATGGGTGCCGCCGAATACATAGCGGCCGGTACCGTCGCTGCTGTTGGCCAGCGACAGCAGGCCGTCGCGGATCTGGTTCAGCTCGGTGATCAGGGTCTTCTTGTCCGCGGCGCTCAGCGCCGGATTGCTGGCCTGCAGCGTCAGATCGCTGACGCGGCCCATCAGATCGTTGACCTGGGCCAGTGTGTTCTCCTGCACGCCGAGCCGGTTCTGCACGTTGCCGGCGTTGAGGCCCATGCGCTCGAGTGCCGCCAGGCTGCGGTCCAGGCCCACGGCGGTGCCCGCGGCCACGGGATCGTCCTTGGCGCTGACGATCTTGCTGCCGGTGGCGATCTGCTGCTCCAGGTGATTGAGCTTGGCCTGCTTGGCCAGCATCAGCGTCACCGACTGGTTGAACATCATTCCGGTGGAGATGCGGCTGCTCATCGGCGGACGGCTCCCAGGATGGTCTGGAACATGTTGTCGGCTGTGGAAATCAACTGCGAGGCGGCCTGGTAGGCCTGCTGCAGGCGGAGCATGTTCGCCGCCTCCTCATCCAGGTTGACGCCGGAGATTTCGTCGCGCGCGTCCTGGGCCTTCTCGTTGATCACCAGCTGCGCTTCAAGCGAGTACTCGGCCGAGCGCGCTGCCGCGCCGACCTGGGTGGTCAGCCCGCCCAGTGCGCCGTTCAGGGTGACGGTGCCGCTGCTGAACGCCTTGGCGCTCTCCACCTTGGCCAGCCTTGCCGCGTTGCTGTTGTCCGAAGAGCCGGCCGGGGTCGGGGTGATGTTGAAGGTGTCGCCGGTGCGCGGTGCACCGTCGAGAACGAAACTCCAACCGTTGGCGCTGATGGTCTGGCCCGGGGTGTAGGTCTGCGGTGGGCCACCATCGATGGTGTAGGTGGTGGCGGAGGTGAAGACGATCGCCGCAGGATTGCGCAGGTCAGCATGGCCGGCATCGGTCACGGAGACGCCGCTGAGCTTGCCCGTACCGGTATTGGCGGTGGCGGCGGCGCCCTTCACGGCAGCCGCGGCTGCGATGCGCGAGGGATCGGTGATGGCGATCTCCAGGCTGCCGGCCACGCCGGCAGTGGGCTGCAGCAGGAAGCGGTCGTTGATTGCCGGCGTGCCGCCGACCACCAGCTCGACGCCGTTGATCACCAGCGGATCGGCGGCGGTGCCGGTGCCGGTCAACGGAATGCTGGCGCCGGTGTCGGCGCGGCTCGCCTTCCACTGCGTGCCATCGAACTGCAGGACGACGTTCTGCGCGTCCAGCTTGCCGAGATCGCCGAAGCTGGCACTGATGCTGGCCGTCCCGCTGTTGCCACTGTTGGCCGTCACCCGCGGCGTGCCGATGTTGAAGAAGTCACCGCCGAGCTGGCCGTAGAGATCCACGCCCTGGTGGTGGACCTGGTTGAAGCTGTCGGCCAGGCCGATCGCCAGCTTGCCCAGTTCCGCCTGCGCCGGGGTCAGCACGGTGTCGCGGAACTCCATCAGCCCACCGATCTGGCCGCCGACGGCCTTGGGATCCAGGGTGATGGTGTTGCCCTGCGTTTCCAGTGCCAGCTGCAGGCGCTCGGGCTGGTACGGATCGGCCACGGTGGTGACCCGGGTGGCGGTGGTGCCGACCACCAGTGCGTTGCCGCCGGCGGTGTAGACGTTCATCACGCCGCCGTCCTGGATCACCGCGGTGCCACCGGTATAGCCGATCAGCTGCGAGATCAGCTGGTCGCGGCGATCGAGCAGGTCCGGGGCCGCGCTGGCGATGTTGGTGCCGATGGCGCCGTTGATCTGGGCGATTTCCTGCGCCAGCCGGTTGACCTCGGTCGCTCCGGCGAGCAGGCCGTTGTTGACCTCGCTGTTGAGGTTGTTCAGATGGGTATTGAGCTGCACGAAACGGTTGGCCAGGGCCTTGCCACCGTCCAGCATGCTCTGCCGGTCGGCCGTGCCGGAGGCATTGGAAGACAGGCCGCTGACCGAATCGAAGAAGCTGGACCAGACGCCTGCGACGTTGGTGGCGGCGTCGGAGAACAGCGCGTTGACTCGGTCGGCCATGCCGGACAACTGCTTCAGGCGTGCCAGCTCACCGCTGCTGTCGAGCAGGCGCGAGATCGCCAGCTGGTCGGCAGTGCGCCGGATGTCGGTGATGCGCGTGCCGTTGCCCACCGTGCCGTAGCCGAAGTTCTGCGGATCGGCCGTGGCGAAATTGACCTTTTGCCGGCTGTAACCCGGCGTGTTGAGGTTGGCCACGTTGTGGCTGGTGGTTGCCAGGGCGCGCTGGAAGGCGAGCAGGGCACCGGTACCGGTGGAAAGTACGCTGGACATGGGGTTCCTCAACGACGGGTGATACCCAGCGCCGCTGTTGCGGTGCTGGCGAAGGTCTGGCCAAGGCGACTGCCGGCATCGGTCACGGCGGCGACGGCACGCTCGATGGTCGGGCCGCCGGCGATCGCGGCGATCTTGGCCGCGTAGCGCGGATCGGTGGCATAGCCGGCCCGCTGCAGGCCCCGGGCGAAGCCCTGCACATCGGTGCCGGCCTGCAGGGCCTGCTGGTAGCGCGGGCTGGTCTTCAGCAGGCGCACGTAATCGGCGAAGCTCTCGGCCGGCGAGGTGTAGGCGCGGAAGCTTGCGGTTTCATTACGGCGCACGCCATCGACGTACTCATGGGTGCCGGCCACCGCACGCTGCCCGTTCCAGCCATTGGCCTTGATGCCGAACAGGTTGTGCGAGGTGCTGCCATCGGCGTGCTTGATCTGGCGCTTGCCCCAGCCGGTTTCCAGTGCGGCCTGCGCAACCAGCGCGCGTGCGTCCACGCCCAGCTCCCGGGCTGCGCTCTGCGCGTGCTGCCAGATGCTGGCGACGAAGCCTTCCGGGGTATGCGCACCCAGCTGGGCAACCGCGGTGCGGGTCGCCAGCGCATCGGTCGTAGTGCCGCTGCCACGGTTGCTGGCAGTGGCGGCCCACTGGTCGTTGCGGGCTGCCCAGTCGGGGCCGTCAAGCCCGGCGATGTAGGGATCATCGGTGCCCAGCGACCGGTGGACGCTGCTGCTTTCGCGGCCGGCGATCAGGTCCAGGGCCTGTTCCATCGGCGCGATGGCGGCCGATGCATCCTGCTGTGCACCTGCGGCCATCTGCTGCAGCATGCGTACGGCCTGGCCGGCGTCCTCCAGCGGCAGCGACGGCGCCGCCTTGGCGGGCGCGTTGAGCTGATAGGCCCGGCTGGCCTTCGCAGCGCCGATGCCGGTATCCAGCGCCGGTCCTTCGGCGGTCGCTCCGGACAGCTGGCGGGTGATCATGGCCGACAGCCCGAGTCCCTTGCCACGGGTCATCGCCTCGGCGATCTTCTGGTCGTACATCTCCCGGAACATCTTGTTCTCACCGGGAAAGAGCGAGTCGCCGAAACTGGCATCGCGCATGCTCTTGACCAGCATCTGCGCGAACTGGCCTTCCAGCTGCCGCGCGACCTTGTCGATCCTGGCCGGGTCGTTCTGCTGCGCCGGATTCAGCTCGAAGGCGGGGGCGATGCGCATGTCAGATCACCTCGAGTTCGGCGCTCAGCGCGCCGGCCTGCTTCAGTGCTTCCAGGATCGCGATGAGGTCGCCCGGCGCGGCGCCGACGGCGTTCACCGCGTGCACGATCTCATCCAGTGTGGTCCCGCCATTGAACTTGAACATGCGGCTGCCATCGTTGGTGGCGGTGATGGTCGACTGCGGGCTGACCACCGTGCTGCCGCCGGCCAGTGCGTTGGGCTGGCTGACGTTGGTGTTCTCCTGGATGGTCACCGTCAACGAACCGTGCGAGATCGCCGCAGGGCCGACGCGGACCTGCTGGCCGATGACCACCGTGCCCGTACGCGAGTTGACCACGACCTTGGCCGGGGCGCTGCCCGGGGTCAGCTCCAGGTTCTCGATGCGGGCAAGCAGGCCGATGCGTGCACCGGGGTCGGTCGGCGCGGCCACCGCCACAGTCACGCCGTCGACGGCGCGTGCCGCGCCTTCGCCGAAGGCGTTGTTGAGCGCGGCGACCATCCGCGAGACGGTGGTGAAGTCGTTGTTGTGCAGGTTCAGGGTGATTTCGCCGTTGGCACCGAACACATCCGGCAACGCGCGTTCGACCGTGGCACCGTTGGGAATGCGGCCGACGCTGGGCACGTTCACCGACACCCGCGAGCCATCCTTGCCCTGGGCACCGAAGCCGCCCACGATCAGGTTGCCCTGTGCGATGGCGTAGACCTGGCCATCAGCACCGCGCAGCGGCGCCATCAGCAGCGAGCCGCCACGCAGCGACACCGCGTTGCCGATCGAGGACACGGTGACGTCGATGGGCTGCCCTGGCTTGGCGAACGGTGGCAGTTCGGCGTGGATCGCCACGGCGGCGACGTTCTTCAGCTGCGGATTGACGTTGGCCGGCACATTCACGCCCAGCTCGCCCAGCAGGTTCTTCAGGCTCTGCACGGTGAAGGGGGCCTGGCTGGTGCGGTCGCCACTGCCATCCAGGCCGACCACCAGGCCGTAGCCGACCAGCGCGTTGCCGCGCACGCCGCCGACCTGGGCCAGATCCTTGATGCGCTCGGCATTGGCGGGCGCAGCCACTGCCAGCAGCACCAGGCAGCACAGCGCTGACAGGCGGTGCCAGGAAGAGAAGAAGGTAAGCGTCATGGCATGCTCAGAACGGCGTCAGGCCGGAGTTGAAGAAGCGGCTCAGCCAGCCCATCGCGTTGGATTGCGCGACCGGACCGCGGCCGCCGTAGACGATGCGGGCCTCGGCTACACGGCTGGAGGGAAGGGTGTTGTCCGGACTGATGTCACCCGGGCGCACGACGCCCTGCACCTGCACCAGCTCGTCGCCCTGGTTCAGGCGCAGATTCTTCTGTCCCTGCACGACCAGGTTGCCATTGGGCAGGCGCTGGATCACGGTGACCGTGACGCTGCCCTGCAGGCGGTTGCTCTGTGCGCTGTTGCCCTTGCCGGTGAAGTCGCGCGCGCCCTTGGCGCTGGCGCTGAGGATGTCCTTGCCGCCCAGGGTGACCGGCGCACCGAAGATCGAGGGCGTCCCCAGGCTCAGATTCGATTCCTTGTTGGTGGCGGTGTTGGCGCTGGTCTGCGCGGTGGTGTTTTCCAGCAGCGTGATGGTCAGCAGGTCGCCGACATCACGCGCGCGGCGGTCCGAGTACAGCTGCAGGGTTGGCCCTGCCGCATAGATCGCACCGGCCGTCGGCTCCGCCTGGGGCGGCATGATCGGCTGCAGCGGCGCCATCGCGGGGTAGGGGCGCACGTCGCCGGCAATCACGCAGCCGCCGAGCAGGGCGGCCATCGTGCTGGCGAGGACAGTGCGGGCGAGGGTGGAAATGGGCGACATGGCGTTATCCCGGTTGGGCCGGTCAGATCTTGTTGTTGAGGTAGGCCAGCATTGAGTCGGTGGTCGAGATCGCCTTGGCGTTCATCTCGTAGGCGCGCTGGGTTTCGATCATCGACACCAGCTCCTCCACCACGTTCACGTTGCTGCCCTCGAGCGCACCCTGGACCACGTTGCCGAGCCCGTTCAGGCCCGGATTGCCGTTCTGCGCCGGCCCCGAGGCGGTGGTTTCCAGGAACAGGTTCTCGCCGCGCGCCTGCAGGCCTGCGGGATTGACGAAGTCGGTCAGGGTCAGCGCACCGATTTCCACCGATGCGGCGTCGTCGGCCATCTTCACGCTGATGGTGCCGTCGCTGCCGATGGTTACCGACTGCGCGCCTTCGGGAATCTGGATGCCGGGCTGCACCGGGTAACCGCTGTTGGTGACCAGTTCGCTGTCCTGGTTGATCTTGAACGAGCCGTCGCGGGTGTAGGCGGAGCTGCCATCGGGCAGCTGCACCTCGAAGAAGCCCCGGCCATTGACCATCACGTCCAGCGCGCGGCCGGTCTGCTGCTGGCTGCCCTGCTCGAAGTTCTTGGCGGTGGCCACCACGCGCACGCCCGTGCCCAGCTGCAGGCCGGTCGGCAGCTGGGTCTGCGCCGACGATGCGCCGCCCGGCTGGCGGACCTGCTGGTACAACAGATCCTCGAAGCTGGCGCGGTCCTGCTTGAAGCCGGTGGTGTTGGTGTTGGCGAGGTTGTTGGAAACCACCGACATGCGCATCTGCTGCGCATCCAGTCCGGTTTTCGCGATCCACAATGCCTGGTTCATCTTCGGAGTCCTGTCTGCTGAAACCGGCCGCGTGCTGCGGCCCATGGGGTACGGCGTGCAAGCGGTGTGCCAGTGCCGTTACGCGGCGCCGGCGGAATTCCGTCAGCTGCCCAGTCGCAGCAGGCTGTTGGCGCTGCGTGCGTTGTCATCACCGTGCTTGATCACCTGCACCTGCATTTCGTACTGGCGTTGCAGCTGGATCATCTGCACCAGTGCACCGGCGGCATCGACGTTGCTGCCCTCCAGCTGGCCGCTGTGCACGGTGGGCCCGAGGGCCTGGGCGAACGGCCGCAGCGGATCGGTGTTGCGGAACAGGCCATCAAGACCGCGCTCGAGCCGTTCGTCCGGTGCCTGCACCACCTTGATCCGGCCGATCATGGCCATGGTCTGCGGGCCTTCACCCTGCGGAATGATCGAGATCGTGCCGTCGTTGCCGATCTCCATCGCCTGGTGCGGCGGAATGGCGATCGGGTTGTTGTTGTCATCCAGTACCGGGCGCCCACCGGAAGTCACCAGCTGACCGTTCGGTGTCACCGACAGTGCCGCGCCGCGCGTGTACGCTTCGCTGCCGTCGGTGGACTGCACGGCCAGCCAGGTGCCGGTCTGCAGCGCCAGGTCCAGCGGCTTGCCGGTGATGTGCTGCGCACCGGGCCGGCGGTTGAAGCCGGCGTCGACGTGCAGCGCATCGACCCGCGAGGCAAAGCCCCGGCCCTGGATCGGGAAGGCCTCGGTGTTGGCCAGCGCTTCCTTGAAGCCGGGGGTATCGGAGTTGGCGAGGTTGTGGCTGAGCGTTCCCTGCGCCTGCAGGGAGGCGCGGGCACCGGTCATCGCCACGTAGAGGGCTTTATCCATGCGGGGAGTTCCGTGACAGGGTCAGCGGCTCATCAACGGATGTTGATGACGGTCTGGGTGATCTGGTCCTGGGTGGTGATCATCTGTGCGTTGGCCTGGAAGTTGCGCTGCGCGGTGATCATGTTGACCAGCTGCTCGGTCAGGTCGACAGTGGACGCCTCCAGCGAGCCGGCCTGGATCTTGCCGAGGTTGGAGGTATCGGGCATTCCGGTACGGGCCGTACCCGAATCGAACGTCTCCGCCCACACGTTGTTGCCCTTCTGCTCCAGGCCCTGCGGGTTGTTGAAGGTGGTCAGCGCAACCTGGCCGAGCGGCTTGTCGTCGCCATTGGAGTAGCGTGCGTAGACCACGCCGGTGTCCGACACCGTGATTTCGTTGAGCTTGCCCGCGGCGTAACCGTCCTGCTGGGTGTTGCGCAGGGCGAACTTCTCGCCGTACTGGGTCGAGCCGCTCACGTCCAGGGTCATGTTCAACTCGCCCGCCCCGGTGGTCGGGGTGAACGTGCCGAGGCTGATCCTGCCGTTGGCCGGTGCGGTCAGCTTGCCGCTGTTGTCGAAGGTGACCGGCGTCGGGGTACCTGCGGGTTCGCCGTCCACGAAGTTGTGCACGGTCCACTGGTTGACGCCGGCTTCCTTGACGAAGTACGACACCTGGATGTGGCTCACGCCCAGCGAGTCATACACGGTAATGCCGCCGCTGGAGTGGTTGTAGCTGTTGGAATTGGTGGCATCGAACGGCTGCACCGTCGGTTCCTTGGCGTTGGCCGGCAGGGTGAAACCAACCTTTACATCGTTGGTCTGCCGGGGCGGGCTGTCGGTGGTCAGCAGCTGCAGGTCGATCATGCGACCGGCGTCGAAGTTGGTGCCGTCGGCGTTGGGCGCGAACACCTGCAGGCGCGCGCCCTGCGGGTTGGTCACGTAGCCTGCGGCATCGGTCTGGAAGTTGCCGGCACGCGAGTACACCCGCTGGCCGTTCATGTTCATGGTGAAGAAGCCCTCACCGGAAATCGCCATGTCCAGGCTGCGGCCGGTCTGCTCGTTGTTGCCCTGGATGAACTGCTGGGCCACGTTGGAGACGCGCACGCCCGAGCCGACCGCGTTCTTCGACAGGCCGTAGCTGGTGGCGGCGAACAGGTCGGCGAACTCGGCGCGCGACTGCTTGAAGCCGGTGGTGTTGACGTTGGCGACGTTGTTGGCGGTGACGCTCAGGTCGGAGTTGGCGGCATTGATGCCGGACAGCGAGACATTGAAGCCCATGGGATGCTCCTGGTAGATGCGGGTAGGCGGCTCAGCTGACGCGGAGCACGTAGTCGATCGGGGCCGTGCCCAGGCCCTTGAGGTTCAGGTACAGGCCATCGGAACCGACGGTCACGCTTTCCACCGGTGCCTGCACATAGGTGGACAGCTTGGTGCTCTTGCCAGCGGTATCGACATGGTTGGCGACCACGCTGTACTTGCCCGGCTCCATGCGGTTGCCGGCGGCATCCTTGCCATCCCACTGGAATGCGGTTTCGCCCGCGGCCTTGGCCTCGACGCTGATCGAGGTGACCTTGGCGCCGTTGGCATCGGTGATGTCCACGGTGATGATGCCGGCGCCGGGCGCGGCCACCGTGCCCTCGACGCTGCCTTCGTTCTCCAGCACCAGCTTCTCGGACGGCACCAGCACCTGGTGTCCCACCAGCGCGGCGCCACGCAGCACCTGGTCGCTGGCCATCGACTGCTGGAAGCCCTGCACCGTGGTGTTCAGATCGGTGATGCCCTGCACGGTCGACATCTGCGCCATCTGCGCGACCATCTGCGTGTTGTCCATGGGCTTGAGCGGGTCCTGGTGCTGCAGCTGCTCGGTCATCAGGCGCAGGAAGTCGGCCTGGTCCAGGGTGTTCTTCTTCTTGGTGGCGTTGCTGTTGGGAGCATTCAGGCCCAGTGCGGAGTAGACGTCCTGGCTGGTCTGGTTGTTGACGGCAGTGGTCATGGCGGTATCCGGTACTGCGGGCCTCAGCGGCCCATGGTCAGGGTGGCCAGGGCCAGTTCCTTGGCGGTGGTCAGCATCTCCACGCCGGCCTGGTAGTTGCGCGAGGTCGAGATCAGATTGACCATCTGCGCGACAGGATCGACGTCGGGCTGGTAGATGTAGCCGTCGGCGTCGGCAAGCGGGTGGCCGGGCTCGTAGCGCTTGATCGGCGCCGCCTCGCTGCGGGTGATTTCCTTCACCTGCACCGAGGTGATGTTCGGGTCGTCCTTGCTCGTGACCGCCTGGAAGATCGGCTCCAGCGGCTTGTAGACGGCCTCGGCCGAGCCGGCAACGGTGTCGGCGTTGGACAGG
Source organism: Stenotrophomonas sp. 112478_Sma (assembly GCF_056479905.1). Taxonomy (NCBI): domain Bacteria; kingdom Pseudomonadati; phylum Pseudomonadota; class Gammaproteobacteria; order Lysobacterales; family Lysobacteraceae; genus Stenotrophomonas; species Stenotrophomonas sp. 112478_Sma. Next base: position 2,002,370 of record NZ_CM151072.1, read on the forward strand.
TTGGAGGCGATGGTGCTCATGCGCACCGACTGCGCCTGCAGCGCGGAGCCGGCGATGTCGAAGATCGGCAGGTTGCTCATGGCTTATTGCCCCGTGATCGCGGTCAGCATGGAACGGACCTTGCTCTCGACGAAGCTGAGCGATGCGCGGTACTCCAGCGCGGCGCGACCGTAGGCGGCGCGCTCTGCATCCGGATCGACGGTATTGCCGTCAAGGCTGGGTTGGACACCCTCGCGCGCGATCTGGAACGGATTCAGGCCGTTGTTGATCGCATAGTGCTGCTCGTGGGTGATGGCCATCAGGCCGTTGCCATCCTGTCCCTGTGCGCTGCGCAGGGCGGCGTCGAAGTCCAGGTCCTGGGCCTTGTAGCCGGGGGTATCGGCATTGCCGAGATTGCTGGCGATCAGCTTCATCCGCTGTTCGCGCAACGGCATGGCCTGGGCATGTACGCCCAGGTAGTCGGTAATCAGGTTGCGCACGATGCACTCCCACGGGAACGTTGCCCGGGAAGCTGCAAGCGGTGTGCCAAAAGGTCGTGGGCGGGGCGGGGCGCCGCTACGCTCGCCGGGCCATGCCCGGCGGGGAACCCCGGCGGCCTCAGGCCGCCATCGCCACCTTGCGCAGGCGGTCCAGCACGAAATCGGCCAGCTCGTGCGGGGAGTACTTGGCGACGAAGGCATTGGCGCCCACGCGCTCGACCATCGCGTTGTTGAATACGCCCGACAGCGAGGTGTGCAGCAGCACGTACAGCCCCGCCAGCCCCGGATGGCGCCGGATTTCCGTCGTCAGCGTGTAGCCGTCCATCGCCGGCATCTCGATATCGGAGATGACCATGGCGTAGCGGTCGGCGGGATTCTCGCCCGAGGCGTGGATCTGCAGCAGGTGGTCCAGCGCCTGCCGGCCATCGGAGAGCAGGGTGGCGCCGACCCCCAGCTGGTCCAGTACGCTGCGGATCTGCTGGCGTGCCACCCGCGAGTCGTCCACCACCAGCACCTGCAGCTGCGGGCCGTCGGCAGGCATGGCCATCTCTGGATCGAGCACGGCCTCGCCCCGGATCTGCGCGATGTCGGCCAGTACGCTTTCCACGTCGATCACCTGGATCAGCTCGCCCTGGAAGCGGGTGACCGCCGTCAGATAGCTCGATTCAGCGCCCAGTTCCGGTGGCGGATGGATGTCCTCCACCGCGATGTTGACGATGCGCTCCACGCCGCTGACCAGGAAGCCCTGGATCGAGCGGTTGAATTCAGTGACGACAAGGTAGCCGGGCGAGGTATCGGCATCCGGCTCGCGCTCGGGATGGCCGATCGCCAGGCCCAGGTCCAGGACCGGCACCGAGCGTCCGCGCACATCGGCCACGCCGGCGAACTGCCCGGGCAGGCCGGGCACCTGGAACAGCTCCGGGCGCCGCAGCACTTCCTGCACCTTGAATACATTGACGCCAAAAAGCTGACGTCCGCCGAGGCGGAACAGCAGCAGCGCCAGTCGGTTGTGGCCGGCCAGGCGGGTCCGCTGGTCGATCCGGTTGAGCAGGTCATGGGACATGGCTGCTGTATCGGCGTGCAGCGGCGGGAACTTGAGGGTCCGATCCAGCGGCGCCGAGTGTGGTGCCGCGCGTCGCACTGGCACGCCGCTTGCACGCGTCCGGGCCAGGTCCCATCGACAGGAGGCGCCATGCGCCCGATCTCCTCCATCCTGGCAGTCGCACTGGCCATTGCCTCGCCCTGGGCAGTGGCCGCCGACTGGCAGCCGGTGGCCAGCATCCGTGCGGCGGCGTTGTCGAGCCTGCCTGCCGGCAGCGAAGGCGAGGCCCAGGTGGCTGACGCGCTGCGTCTTCCCCGGTGCGGGGGAGCGCTGCAGGTGCAGCCGACAGCGAACACCACGGTCGAGGTCAGCTGCCCCGATGCGGGCGGCTGGCGCCTGTTCGTACCGGTGAAGGTGCGGCGCAACCAGACGGTGCTGGTGCTTGCACGCGGCATCGCTGCTGGAGAAACGCTGACGGCTGCCGATATCAGTACCGCCCAACGCGATGCTGCACGCATTGCCGGGGCCGTGCTGGCCGATCCCAATGCAGCGATCGGCCGCATTGCCCGGCGTCCGCTGCAGGCTGGAACGCTGCTGTCGAGCAACGACCTGGTCACCCAGCGTCTCATCAAGCGCGGAGACAGTGTGGCGCTGGTGTCGCGGCGCGGCTCGGTCGAGGTGCGCATCGCGGGCCGGGCGATGGGCGATGCCGGCGAGAACGAACGCATCTCGGTGGAGAACCTGTCCTCGCGGCGCATCGTGCAGGGCACGGTGGATGCCCGTGGTGACGTAATCGTGGCGCGTTGAATTCCCGCAAGATTTCCCTAAAGATCACGGCCCTGCGGCCGTTATCCCTTGTGAACGGCAACTCCAGGACACCCCATGAGCCAGAAAATCGACGGCAACCTGCAGTCCCCCCAGGCACTGCGCAGCGTGACGAACCCGGCCAGCAAGCCCGGCGTCAGCAGCGACTCGCCGGCGCGTCCTGTGGAGGCGGCCGACAGCCTGCGCCTGACCGGCGAGGCCACCAATCTGCAGGCCATCGAACGCGAACTGACCACGGCGCCGGCGATCGACGCCCAGCGCGTGGCCGCCGTGCGCGAATCGCTGCAGAACGGCACCTATACGATCAATCCGGACGCGATCGCTTCGCGCATGCTTGAGCTGGACCAGCAGCTGCACGGATGACCGCGGCGATGAGCGAGCCGTTGCAGCGCCTGGCGCTGGCCCTGGACGTCGAACGCCAGGCCCTGGTCGAGCATGACGTGCACGCATTGATCCGCGCCACCGGCGCCAAGCTGGAGGCGCTGCGTGCGCTGGAAGGCGCACCGCCGGTGGGCGAGGGCGAACAGCTGCAGGAGCTGGCCGAGCGCAATCGCGCCAACGGCGTGCTGCTGTCGCGCAGGCGCCGCGAAGTGAACTGGGCGCTGCGCCAGCTGGGCCGCAGCGAAGAGGCCTCGGCCTACGATGCCAAGGGGCAGGCCCACGCAGTCACCGCTGGCCGTCCTCTGGCGGTGGCCTGACGCAAGTTCGCGCGGACCTCCCGGCTCGCAGGCTGTCGCCTGCGGCACGACCGCGTATATTGGGCGCCTGTTCGAATGCCCCTGAGCCGCCGTGTCCGCTGCCAACGTCCTGGTTACCGCCCCCCTTCCACCACAGCCGGTGCTGCAGGCGTTGCTTGAACGCCTGCGCGAGGGCCTGCTGCTGTTCACCGAAGACGGTCAGGTCGCCTTGGCCAATCCGGCCGCGCAGAACCTGCTGGCCAGCGACGAAGGCCTTCTGCCGGCGCCACAGCGCCTGCGTCAGCTGCTGCCGCCGGACGCGCTGGAGCACGCCCGCCAGAACGGTCACTGGAACGGCAGTCTGCCGCTGGGCGAGGGCGTGGTGATCGCGCATCTGTACCATCACGGTCCGCCCGGGCAGGGCCACTACCTGGCACTGTTCCGCCACATCGAGGGCCAGGAAGACTACGAGCGCGAGCTGCAGCAGCGCCATGCCGAACTGCGCCAGGCCTACCTTCGATTGAACGGCACGCAGGAAAAGCTGCTGCAGTCGGAGAAGATGGCGTCCATCGGCCAGCTTGCCGCCGGCGTCGCGCACGAGATCAACAACCCGATCGGCTACGTGCACTCCAATCTCGGCAGCCTGCAGGAGTACCTGCGCAGCCTGTTCACCGTGATCGAGGCCTACGAGCGCGCCCTGCGTGCGCCCGACCCGAAGGCGCTCATCCCGGAGATCGACGACATCCGTGACCGGCTGGACATCGACTTCATCAGCCGCGATCTGCCACAGCTGATGGCCGAGTCACGCGAGGGCATTGAGCGGGTGACGCGCATCGTGCGCGACCTCAAGGACTTCTCGTACTCCGGCCGCGATGAGTCGTGGAAGCTGGTCGACCTGCACGCCGGCCTCGAGTCCACCATCAACATCATCTGGAACGAGCTCAAGTACAAGGTCACCCTGGTGCGTGAGTTCGGCCAGCTGCCGCTGGTCGAGTGCCTGCCGTCCGAGCTCAACCAGGTCTACATGAACCTGCTGCTCAACGCCGGCCATGCCATCGCCGAGCGCGGCACCATCACCGTGCGTACCGGCGTGGATGGCGACCATGTCTGGGTCGAGTTCGAGGATACCGGTGGCGGCATCTCGCCCGAACTGCGCCAGCGCATCTTCGACCCGTTCTTCACCACCAAGCCGGTGGGCAGCGGAACCGGCCTGGGCCTGTCGATCTCCTACAGCATCATCAACAAGCATCACGGTCGCATCGATCTGGACAGCACCCCCGGCGTCGGCTCGCGCTTCCGCGTGGTGCTGCCGGTGAAGCAGCCGCGCTGAGCCGCCGCACGGCACAGGTGCACGGTAGCGCCGGGCCATGCCCGGCGGCCTCCATCACCGCAACGGCGGGCGATCCTCGCCACCGTCACCTGCGTCCATCGTCACCGGGCCGGCGTTGCTGCGGCGCTGTTCCTCGTAGGTACGGAAGGCCTGGTGGATGTGCTTGCGCAGCTCGTCGTCGTTCCATGGCTTGGTCAGGAAGCGGTAGATCGCGCCGCGGTTGATCGCGTCGGTCACCGTGTTCAGATCGGTGTAGCCGGACAGCACGAGGCGGATGGTGTCGGGGTACAGCATTTTCACCCGGCCCAGGAACTCGGTGCCGCTCATGTCGCTCATGCGCTGGTCGGACAGGATCACCTGCACATCGTTGATCGCCAGCAGATCGAAGGCGTCGCGCACGTTGCCGGCGGCGAGGATGCGGTAGCCGTCGCGACGGAACAGCCGCACCAGCGAGCGCAGCACGTTCTCTTCATCGTCCAGCAGCAGCAGGGTGCGGTCCGGGCGGGTCTCGGCGAATGCTTCCGGGCGCAGGTAGCGCCGGCGCAGGGTCATGCCCGCGGCATCGGCCGACATCGGTTCGCCGAACAGATAGCCCTGGAACACATCGCAGTCGTTGCGGCGCAGGAAGCCCAGCTGTGCCTGCGATTCCACACCGTTGGCGATCACCGTCATGCCCAGCTGGTGGCCCATGGCGATGATCGCACGGGCGATGGCGGCCTCGCGGTTGCCGGCGGGTGCGCTTTTGATGAAGCTGCGGTCGATCTTCAGCTTGTCCACCGGATAGCGCACCAGCGCGCTCAGGCTGGAGTCGCCGGTGCCGAAGTTGTCCAGGCTCAGGCTGATGCCTTCGTTGCGCAGGTTGGCCAGGGTCTCGTGCACGAAATTGACGTTGTTGGTCAGCGCGCTTTCGTTGATTTCCAGCGTCAGCATCTGCGCCGGCACGCCCGCTGCCTGCAGCAGCGACATCACTTCGGCGAAGAAATTCGGTCGCAGCAGCTGCAGGGTGGAGACATTCACCGCAATGGTGAAGTCGTCGAAACCCTGGTCGCGCCACAGCCGGGCCTGCTTGAGCGCGCCCTCCAGCACCCAGGTACCGATCTGCACGATGATGCCGAGCCGCTCGGCCGTTCGCATGAAGCGCTCCGGTACCAGCATCCCCAGCGTCGGCGACTGCCAGCGCAGCAGGGCTTCCATGCCCACCACATGGCCATCGCGTGCGCTGACCAGGGGCTGGTAGCGCAGCTTCAGCTCGGCATTGGGGATGGCATCGACGATCTGGCGCGCGATGATGCTCTCGCTGTGCGCGCTGGGTGGTGTGTCCACGGCATGGATGCGCACCGCGTTGCCACCCTCGCGGGCGGCCTGGTACAGCGCATCTTCAGCATGATCGAGCAGGCGCGAGGTGCTGCTGGCATGCTCCGGGCACAGGCTGACGCCCAGCTTGCCGGTCATGAACAGGGTGTAGGGCAGCACCGACAGCGGCAGTTCCATCTGCTGGCGGATCTCTTCGGCGAAGTCCTCCGGCAGCGGCAGGTCGGCGTCGCGCGGCACGGCGATCAGGAACTCGTCGCTGCCATGGCGCCACAGCTTGCCGCGCCCGCGCAGGTAGGACTGCAGGCGTTGCGCCACCAGTACCAGCGCCTGGTCACCCACTTCCGCACTCATGTTCTCGTTGACCGACGCGAAGTGGTCGATGTCCACATGCATCAGCATCAGCGGCGTGCCACCCGAAGCGGCTTCGGCCACCATCGCCTGCAGCTCGGGATTGCCGGCGCCAAGGCGGTCAGGGGCATCGTCGATGCTGACCAGCGGCAGATTGGGATTCCACATAGGCTCAGTAATCCGGTGTTTCGACGGCAGCCGCGCAGGCTGCCTGGTAGGGAAGATGGACATCGACCAGGGTGCCGGCGCCGTGCGCCGACTCGATCCGCACGTGGCCGCCCACGCTCTGCGCACGTTCGCGCATGACGATCAGGCCCAGGCCGCGCGGGCCGTCAGGGTCGAAACCCTCGCCGTCGTCGCGGATCTGCAGGTGCAGCCCGCGCTGGCCGACATCGCGCAGCTGCAGCTGCACCTGGCTGGCGCGGGCGTGGCGCAGTACGTTGGTCAGGCTTTCCTGGGCGATGCGGAAGCAGGCCTGCTCGATGCTGTTGTCGGGCCGATGCGGCAGGGGCTCGATTTCGGCCAGCAGTTCCACCGGTGAGGAGCGGAACAGTACCCGTGCCTGCCAGCTCAGTGCCGCCTCCAGGCCCAGCGCATCCAGCTGTGGAGGCCGCAGCAGGGTGGAGATGTCACGCAGCTTGGCCACCGTGGTGTCGGCCAGGCTGACGATCTGTGCCAGATCCTCGCTGCGGCGCTTCGGATCGTCTTCGTCCTGCGCGGCATAGGCGGAGAGCTTGATGGCGGTGATGGCCTGCCCGATGTCATCGTGCAGGTCGCGCGAGATCGCGCGGCGCTCGTCCTCCTGCAGCGAGAACAACCGGCCGGCCATCGCCTGCAGTTCGCGGTTGCTGGTCTCCAGCGCACTGCGGGTGCGCTCGGAATCGCTCAGGTCACGCACGATCAGCAGCTTGCAGTCGCGACCGCCGTAGCGGACTTCGCCCACGGCCAGGCCGGCGTGGAAGCTGCGGCCATCGGCACGCTGCATCGCCACCACGCTGCTGTGGCCGGGGCCGTGCTGGGGCTGGCCGGCCCGGAGCTGCACGCGTACCCGCGCCAGATCGCTGTCGGCGACCAGAGCCGCCAGCGGCTCGCCGAGCAGGGCATGGCCGCCATAGCCGAACAGACTCGCGGCCCAGGCGTTGGCGTACAGCACGTGCTCCTCGAAGAGGATGACCACGCCGTCCGGCAGCACACGAACCAGTTCGCGGAACTGTTCCTCACGTTCGCGCAGCAGCCGCCGCGACTGCTCGCGCTCGGTCACGTCCTGCAGCGTGCCGAGCACGCGGTCGCGGCCGGCCTCGTCAACGCCGCTGGCCGCGCGCAGGTGCACCATCAACGCGCGGCCATCCATCGACAGCAGCGGCAGCAGCACGTCCACCTGCACCGGTTCGCCGGAACACAGTTCGGCCAGCAGCTGGTCCGCCTGCGCGGCAGTGGCCGGATCGGCCGCCACCAGCAGTTCGTCGAAGCGATGCCAGCGGCGCGCTTCCGGCGGGCGCCGGCCGAGCAGGCGGTAGACCTGGCTGGAGTACCGGCCCAGCCCGCTGGAGGGGTCCAGTTCCCAGGCGCCGATCTTCGCCAGCTCATGCGCTTCCTCCACCCGTGCCAGTGCCTGGTCCCGGCGCAGCTGTGCAAGGTCCTCGGCGGTGCGATCGATGGCAATCAGCAGGCGTGCGTTGTGGCCGTCGTAACCGATTGCGTTCGAGCGCAGCTCCATCTGCCGCAGGCTGCCATCGCGCAGCTGCAGCTGCGCCCGCAGGATGCACAGCTGCTCGGGCGCCTCCCGGATGGCTTCGAGCTTGGTCTGCAGCGCCTGGTCCTGGCCGGGCGGCCAGAGCACGTCGATGGTGCGCTCAAGCAGTTCCTCGCGCTCCCAGCCGAAGGCGCTGCAGGCCGCGGGATTGGCATCGAGAATGGCCAGGCTGTCCAGATCGTAGACCAGGATCGGCCCGGGATTGCCCTCGAACATCTGCCGCAGGCGCAGCTCGGAGGCCTGCAGGCGGGCATGGGTGAGCAGCACGTGCTCGGCCAGCGGGCGCAGAAGCAGGTACAGCAGCCCGGCGCTGGCCAGGGCGAAGAACGACCCTTTCAGGCTCTGCCACAGTGAAGCCTGGTACGGATCGGGTACCAGCAGCTGCACGGCGCTGTCGGTGGCGACCATCCAGGCCAGGGCCATCGCCAGGTAACTCAGCACGATCCGCCGACGATCGCGGCCCAGCGATTGGGCCATCCGCGGGTCGGGAACAGGGGCGGTGCCGGTCGGTTCTGCGGGCATGGACAGGGCAGCAGGTAGGGGCGCCGGCCATCTTACCGCGCAGGTGCCCCGTAGCCACTCAATTATCCGCCGCAGGCGCCGTTAACCACTGCGTGCCCCGCTGTCGGGCGTTTCATCCGGAGCAAGATCGCGTGGACCAAGGGATCATCGCCAGCCTGCTGCAGCATCCGCTCGCGTCGGCGCTGGTCATCGTCGACCGCACTGGCCGTCCGCTGGCGGCCAATCCGGCCGCGCGCGAGCATGGCCTGCCGGCGACGGTCGCGGCCTACGCGCCGATGCTGGAGGACCTGCGTCTGCTGGCCGCCGACGGTGGCATTGTTGCGTGCAGCCTGCCGGGAGGGCCGCGCGGGCATTACGACGGCCACCTGCGCGCCGTGCATGACGGCGCCGGCAATCTGCTGGCCTTCACCCTGAGCGTGCCGGAACCGGTGCCGCTGGCGGGTGGCGGACGCTGGGAACTGGCGTTGGACAGCGCCGGCCACAGCCTGTGGGACTGGGATATTCCCAGCGATCGCGTCACCCGCACCCCTGGCCTGGGCGAAGAGACCGCCAGCGGTATGCTGGCGCGCGTGCACGGCGAGGACATCGGCCACGTGCGCGCCGCGCTGGATCAGCACCTGCGTGGAACCAGCGACCAGTACAGCGCACAGTTCCGCTTCCGCCAGCCCGACGGGCAGTGGCGCTGGGTGCTTGATCGTGGCCGCGTGGTCGCGCGCACTGCCGACGGCCAGCCGCTGCGGATGGTCGGCACCCACACCGACATCGAACAGCAGAAGCAGCTGGAGGCGTTGCTGCACGAACAGCAGGTGCACCTGAGCGAGGCGCAGCGCATCGCCAGCATGGGCAGCTGGTCGTTCGATCCAGGCACGGGCTCCTTCTGGTGGTCGCCCGAACTGCGTTCGCTGCTCGCACTTGAGCCCGGCAACGTGCCCGGCCAGCGACGCTGGCTCAAGCAGCTGCATCCGCGTTCACGTGGAGCGCTGCGGGCAGCCTGGCGCCGCTTGTGGCGCGATGGCCGCTCCGCCAGCCTCGAACTGGAGCTGGCCCGCGGCAGCGGCGAACCATCGCTGCATCTGCGGCTGTGGATGCAGCCGCTGCTGGACGGCGAGGGCCAGCCCAAGCGGCTGCTGGGCCAGGTGCAGAACATCACCGAACAGCACCAGACCGATGCGCTGATCCGCTGGCGTACCGAGCTGCTCAACCGCGTTTCGGCCCTGGGCCGCATCGGCGGGTGCGAGATCGAGGTGCAGACCCGGCACATGCAATGGACCGAAGAGTGCTATCGCATCCACGGACTGCGCAAGGAGCCGATCACCCTGGACCAGGCGTTGGCGCTGTACACCGAGGACTCGCGCAGTGCGTTCGAGGCGGCGCTGGGCCGGATTGCCGGTGGCGGACTGCCCGAGCAGCTGGATCTTTGCTTCTATCGTCAATCCGGCCTGCGCGTATGGGTGCAGGTGCTGATCGAGCTGGATCGGCGCGATGGCCTGCCGCCACGCTTCGTGGTGCTGTTCCGTGACATCACGCGAGAGCGCGAGGCCAACGAGCGCATCGAGCTGCTGGCCCATTACGACCTGCTGACCGGCCTGCCGAACCGGGTGCTGCTGGGCGAGCAGACGGCTGAAGCAATCGAGGAAGCGCGTGATCGCGGCACCTCGCTGGCGATGCTGTTCATCGACCTGGATGGCTTCAAGACCATCAACGACAGCTTCGGCCATGCCACCGGTGATGCGCTGCTGAAGGCGGCGGCCACCCGGCTGCACCAGAACCTGCGCAACAACGATCTGTTCGGCCGCTTCAGCGGTGACGAGTTCATCGTGGTGCTGCGCGACCTGGCCGAACCGGAAGACGCTGGCCACGTGGCGCGCAAGCTGATCGGCTCGCTGGCCGAGCCGCTGCGCCGCGGCGATACCACGCTGAAGGTGGGGGCCAGCGTGGGCATCGCCATGCTGGGCGATACCCAGACCGATTTCGATTCACTGCTGCGCGCCGCCGATGCCGCGATGTATGCGGCCAAGGAAGCCGGTCGCAACACCTACCAGTACTACAGCCAGGACGCACTGGCCCGCATCCAGCGCCGGCTTGAGCTGGAGCATGCACTGCATGGCGCGATCGAGCGCGAGGAGTTCAGCCTGGCCTATCAGCCGCTGCTGCACGCCCACCTTGGCGAGCCGCCGGCCATCGAAGCACTGCTGCGCTGGCATCGACCCGGCATCGGCTACTGCAGTCCGGCCGAGTTCATTCCCATCGCCGAGAAGTGCGGTGAAATCGTGCGCATCGGCGACTGGGTACTGAACGAAGCCTGCCGCCAGGCCACTGCCTGGGACAGAGCCGGTCTGCACTTCGACCGCATCGCGGTGAACGTCTCGGCCGTGCAGCTGCGTGATCGCGGCTTCGCCGAGCGGGTGATCGAGATCTGCCATGCCCATGGCTGGCCGCCACAGCGCCTGGAACTGGAGCTGACCGAGTCGGCGCTGATCCGTGACACCGACATCCTGCGTCATTGCTTCGACGTGCTGGAACGGCACGGTGTTCCGCTGGCGGTGGACGATTTCGGAACGGGATTCTCCAACCTCAACTACCTCAACCGGTTCCCGGTGGGCCGCCTGAAGATCGACCGCAGCTTCGTGCAGGGCATGCTGCACGACTCGGGTACGGCCGAGGTGACACAGGCCATCGTGCACCTGGGTCACGCGCTGGGCATGAAGGTCGTGGCCGAAGGCGTGGAAACGCACCAGGAAGAAGACATGCTGCGCCGCCAGGGCTGCGACGAGATCCAGGGCTACCTGTACTCGCGGCCGCTGAGCCCGCGCGACCTGGCGCAGTGGCTGCGCCAGCAGCATCAGTCACCGTCGCGCACGGATGCCGACAACGAAGCGCTGCTGGTGCGTTGACAACCTGCGCTGTCCGGCACGTGCTCTGGTAGGTGCCGACCTTGGTCGGCATGCACGCAGGTACATCCCTCCATGTGTCAGCAGTCAGCGACGTTGCGCAAGCTCTCCGAGCACATCCAGCGCCCTGCGTTTCACCAAGGTGCTCAGCCGCCAGCCCTGCTCTGACACGGATTCTGTCGAGGTGTATATCTCCCCGTCGCCCAGCGGCCCCAACATCTCACGGACTCGCCAGAACATTGGCTCCTCGTCCTCGGTCAGGACATCCAGCTCAGGATCATCCAATGTCAGTAGAAAGTCATGAAGGCTCCTGTTGCGGACGGCGTTGCTTGCTGGGAGAGTCAGCGCTGCAGGCGCGCATAGGTAGCCTTCGTGTGGTTCAAGCGTGAGGTCGACGCCAGTCTTCTCGCCACAGATCAGCATCTGGCCGAATGGGGAGATCGCATATACATGAAGGTTGTCCTTGTCCCACGGCGGACTGCCTGCCAGAAGGGCAGCCAGGACGGTTTCGTATTGGGCAGGATCGACCATAGTCAGTCGATCATCGTGATAGCGCGCCAGGCCGTCGCGCTGCCACAGTGCAAGTAATGCATCCGGGAGCCTGCCCTTCCAGAGGGCCAGGGCGGTGTCAGTGACAGGTGTACCTGGAGTGCTGGCGCAGAGCTGATCCAGAATGCTCTTCACGAAGGGATCGGATGTATCGGAATCCGAGACTGCCGAGCAACTCTCCAGCTGGTCCCTGGCTTCCGAATCTCCAGGCAGCAGGTCGAGAAACGTCAGCATGATCTCGGCTCTTGCAAGCTCCCGGCTCCAGTCCTGAGCTGAAATGACGACCGCCCTGTCTCCGCAGACGAGCAGCAATGTGCCCGCTGGAAGGCTCTGCCATGGCTCGACCAGCACCAGATAGCGCTCGGGTGTCTCGTCGCCGTCATCGTCCAGGACGATGACCTTGGGACCCTCCTGCAGGCAGCCTGCGGAGACCTCGACCGATGCGTCGATCACCCCCGCGTCAGGGTCGTATGCGTCGATCGGAGCAGAATAGGGGTGCTGGAACGCTCCGAATGTCTGCAGTGCCTGCTGAAGCGTTGCGAGGGAATCGGAATCCAGGGTCAATGGGTCGGGGGCAACCGGAAGCTGCAAGGCAAGCGAAAGGCAAAGGGCGGCGCTGGTCATCGGGCTGATCTGAACCGAAATCGGTCCAGCACGATGAAGGGTGCGTTGATCGCATTCCATGCAAACAATCCGAAAACTGTGAATCTCGGGAGCGTCATCCACGCATGGCATGGATCTACCGGCTTGGGTCAACGAACCGTCGCGGGAATCGGAGCGCACCCGCGCGCAAACGGATTCCACAACTTCGACATAGCGTCGCCGCTGCATGCGATAGCAGATGTAGAACACCAGCTGGCCGTGCATCAACGGAAAACAGCGGCCGCCATAGCCCGGTGCGAAGCTCTCCCGCAACGCCACATTGCGGTCGGGCAGTACACGGACCACAAAGCTCAGCCACTTGTCGGTAGGTAAGGTCGTACCCCAGCCCGATCATTGACAGTTGGGTCAGCTCGGTAGGAGCGGCGGCGATGCGCTGGTTGAACAGGACGATGCCGGTGCGGAAGAAGATCGGTGCCCCAGAACAACAGCAGCAGGAGTTCCAGCAGCATCAATGCGATCAGGGCGGCGGCCATCGGTCTTCCATGAACGGGACCGTGGCATCATGCCATGGCGACAGCGCTGCCTCAGTAGATCCATGCCACGCGCGGATGATCCCGGGCACGAGCCGCATTCTCGATGGGTCCGTCAACTGAACCGAGTAGTCTCTCCTATTGGCGTCAGTCCTCTTCCGCCAGATCGCTGAGATCCAGAATCCGCGGAGCAACACTGTGCGCAACGACGCTTCGGATCATTCCGGGCTTGGGCCGAAGTGAGTAGGCTCGCATCGTGTGGATGGGATTGAACTCCAGCCACGGGCAGGATGAATGCCCCACGATAACCGGCATGTTGAAACTGATGTCCTTGGGATCATCCAGTTGGAGAGTCCATTTGCCGCCGTGATGCTGACACACGGTTTCCCCAAGATATCGTGCAAACACAACCCTCAAGGCAGCCTGTTCGTCCTCCGATAACGTTGCGGCCATCAACGTGTACAGGGTTTCGAGGCGATCAAGGCTCTCCAGGCTACCGTCAAGGTCGACGCCGCGCTGCTGCGCTTGCTCGATCAGCCATTCAATCTGATCGTCCATGATGATCAGAAACTGTTCGAAGGTTTCTTGCGCTTCTTCCGGATTGAATGTCATGACGCTGCCAAGGAGGGAGGGCGGTGAGTGTGCCCGGAGCCGATGACCCAGGCCATGCAACAAGTCCGAAAGGGTGGAAGGTGCAGGGGCGTGCAGGTGCATCCACGCATGGCGTGGATCTACTTCAGGGCATCTCCATCCAACCCCAGGTCCCAGGCCATGCCCAGCAGTTCGCTGGCGGTACCGGGCGAGGGCGGGCGCGCATCGGCGAGCTGCTGCAGCTCGCGGATCTCCTCATGCGCGACCTTTTCCAGCCGCTGCAGCTGTTCTCGCACACTGGCGTTGCGCGGGCGTTCGATGTCGGCGAGGGAGGAGGGCGGGGCGCTGATCAGGGCCATGGGGCGCGTACAGGATGCATTCGGCGGTGGATCACAGGCAAAGGCCCCGGTCGAGCCGGGGCCTTGCAGACTGCCGGAGAGGGCAGCGGACACGCGTCTCAGAACAGTTCGACGGTACCGGCGCCCATGTTCTGCTGGGCGACCGGCTTGTGCGGCGGGCGCTCCCACTCGTTGCGCAGTTCGCGCAGACGGTTGCCGGTGCGCTGCAGCGCGCTGGCGATCTCTTCGTCGAAGACGCCGCCATTGCGGTGCAGCAGTTCCTGCAGGGCCACCGCTTCGCGGTTGATCGCGGTCAGGCGGTCGAGGTGGGTATGCACGCCACCCAGCGCCTGCGTGGCGATATCTTCGAACTGCAGCGCGCGCACGGCCTCGGCGACGCTGCCGTCGATGGCACGCGCACACTCGGACACCTCTCGCATGCCTTCGCCCAGAGAAGCATTGATCTGTGCCACGTTGTCCAGCATGGCTGCTGCTTCCTGGCGTGCTTCGCGGGAGCGGTCCATGTCGCGCGATGCCATGTGCGAGACCGTCTCGCGGACCTTGGCGATGGCGTCCTTGGAGCTGTGGGCCAGCTTTCGGATCTGTTCGTTGAAGGTGGTCGAGCGCTCGGACAGGTTGCGCACTTCGTCGGCGACCACCGCGAAGCCGCGGCCGGCCTCGCCGGCACGGGCCGCTTCGATGGCGGCATTCAGTGCCAGCAGGTTGGTCTGGTCGGCAATCGACTTGACGTCTTCCAGCAGCGCGAAGATGCCGTCCAGGTGCTGCGCCATCTGGTCGATGTGCTGCACGGTGGTAGAGCTCTGGCCGCTGACCTGTTCCAGCGCTTCCACCAGCTGTTCCATGCGATGACTGGCATGCTGGGCGAACCGCGCAACGTCGAGGCCCGCACTGCCTTCATCGCCGGCACGGTCGACGATGCGCGACAGCGCCTGGCTCTGCTGGCGCGACTTGCGGTTCATTGCATCGAAGCTGCCGCCCAGGCTCGATACCGCCTGGCGGATCAGGTCGCGGGCGCGTTCCACTTCGCCGCGCGAACCGTCGATTTCGTTGCCGACGAAGCTGCGCAGTTCGGTCAGCAGCTGGTCCTGCTCACGCAGGACGCGGGCCTGTTCCGGTGAGCGGTGCGCCTGGGCGCGGGCGGTCCACCACGCAAAGCCCAGCCAGCTCAGCGTCATCGTGGTCAGGATCGCCCAGCGCAGGGCGGCCGGCCATTCGAAACCGATGGCGAAGGGGAGCAGCAGGGTCAGGGCCAGGGGGGCGGCCAGACGGATGAAAATGCGTGAGTACATGGACGTTCTCGGGAGGTGCACGGAGGATGTATCGGCCGTGTGCCCTTTCTCTTTAA
This sequence comes from Stenotrophomonas sp. 112478_Sma, assembly GCF_056479905.1. Lineage (NCBI taxonomy): Bacteria > Pseudomonadati > Pseudomonadota > Gammaproteobacteria > Lysobacterales > Lysobacteraceae > Stenotrophomonas > Stenotrophomonas sp. 112478_Sma. Next base: position 2,017,528 of record NZ_CM151072.1, read on the forward strand.
CGTCGATGCGCTTTCTGAATGCGTCGGATTTCCGGCGCCGGACGCTCGCCGGGCATGGCCCGGCGCTACCCCGGCAGCGCTGCGCGACGGTCAGGCCATGCGGTAGCGCCGGGCCATGCCCGGCGGATGCAACGGTCAGGCCAGCAGGCGGTCCACGGCCTCGACCATCGCCTTGCGACCAAACAGGAAGTCCCAGTAGCTGCCGCCCACCTGCCGCCACAGCACCGCGGCGCGGACGGCGGCCAGCAGCAGGGCACGGATCTCGGAGACCACACCGGCCTGGCCCAGGTAATGCGGGTTGCCCTGCACCATCACCCGCGGCTTGAGATGGCTGATGGTGTCCGCATAGACGCTGCCGAGGCTGGCCAGCACATCCGGGTGACCGCTGTCGCCCAGTTCGGCGGCCTTGCGCTGCGCCTGCTCGATGCCCGAGGCCACCTTGTTGACGGTTGCGCCGTCCTGCACGAAGCGGCGCTCCAGCTGCAGCACCGACAATGCCAGCTTGGGCAGGATCGGATCCTGGCCCTGGTTGCGGAAGTAGTTGTGCAGCAGGCGCAGGCCCGACTTCAGTGCGTGGCGGTCGCCGAACACCTCCTGCGGAGAGGACGCGTCGACGCGGAACACGCTGTCCACCGCGGTACGTACAGCGGCGGCGTCGGAATGGCCGGTATCGGCGATGCGGCGCACCTGCTGCAGGGCCTGGGCAATGCCGGCCAGGGCCAGGACGCGGTCGTCGACAGTGAAACTCATGCAGCGATTACCTCAAAAGGAGAAGGGGTGGTGCGCAGGCGCTGTTCCAGCGGCGCATCGGTGGCGGCGATCACCGCACCGCCCAGGCAGATCTCGCCGTCATACAGCACCAGCGACTGGCCGGGCGTGACGGCCCGCTGCGGGCGGGCAAAGGTGACCAGCACGCTGCCATCGTCCAGCACATCGACCGTACACGGCTCGTCGGGCTGGCGGTAGCGGGTCTGGGCAGTGCATTCGAAACGCCGGGCCGGTGGTGCGCCGGCGATCCAGTGCGCGGTTTCCGAACGCAGGCGTTCGGAGAGCATCCACGGGCTGTCGCGGTCCTGATCGACATACAGCACGTTGCTGGCCACGTCCTTGCCCACCACGTACCACGGCGCGGCCGGGCGGCCACGCACGCCGCCGATGTTCAGGCCCTCGCGCTGGCCGAGCGTGAAATAGAACACGCCCGGATGCTCGGCAATCACGCTGCCGTCGGCCGGGTCGAGGATCTGTCCCGGCCGGGCCGGCAGGTAGCGGCCCAGGAACTCGCGGAAGTCGCGTTCGCCGATGAAGCAGATGCCGGTGGAGTCCTTCTTGGCATGGGTCGGCAGGCTGACGTCACGGGCGATCCGGCGCAGGTCGCTCTTTTCCAGGTCGCCGATCGGGAACAGGGTGGCGGCCAGCTGCTCCTGCCCCAGCTGGTGCAGGAAATAGCTCTGGTCCTTGGAGCGGTCGGCGCCGCGCAGCAGCAGCCACTGGTGGCCGCGCTGGGTCACCCGCGCGTAATGGCCGGTGGCGATGCGCTCGGCGCCCAGTTCACGCGCCGCGTCCAGGAAGTGCTTGAACTTCACCTCGCGGTTGCACAGCACGTCCGGATTGGGGGTGCGGCCGGCGGCGTACTCGGCCAGGAAATGCTCGAACACGCCTTGCCAGTACTCGCTGGAGAAGTCGCGGAAATGGAAGGGAATGCCCAGCAGGCCGCAGACCGCCACCGCATCGCGGCGATCATCCTCGGCGCGGCAGTCGCCGCTGCCGTCGTCGGCCCAGTTCTGCATGAACAGGCCGGCCACGGCCTCGCCCTGCTGCACCAGCCGCCAGGCGGCGACCGACGAATCGACGCCACCGGAAACGCCCACCATCACGCGCGGGGTGCTCATGCGACCTCCCGGACCAGCGAAAGCGGGTGGCGCTGGCCACCCAGATAGTCCGCCACGACCTGCCATACCAGCGGGCTGCGCTGGCGCTGCCCGGCGGCCTGCAGCTCGGCCGGGGTCATCCACAGCGCGCGGTCGATGCCGGTGTCGAGCGGCTGCGCCGGATCATGCGAGACCGGGCGCGCCGCGTAGCAGAAGCGAAGGAACGTCGTACCGTCGCCCGCCGTCCATTGGTAACAGCCGATGAAGTCGGTCAGCTGAACCGTCCAGCCGGTCTCCTCGCGGGTCTCGCGCAGCGCCGCCTCGGCCAGGCTCTCGCCGGGCTCGAGGTGCCCGGCAGGCTGGTTGAGCACGGCGCGGCCATCGATGGTCTCCTCGACCAGCAGCACGCGGCCGCCGTCGACCACGATGGTGGCGACGGTGGCGTGCGGTGCCCAGCGCGGGTCCGGCGTGGCGTTCACCTCAGAGATCGTCCTTCTTGGTCAGTTCCAGTTCCATCGCGTCGGCGGTGCGGATCGCGGCATCGATGGCGTCGCTGAGCTGGTCGGCGGTGGCATCGGCGTCGATCTTCACCACGAACATCGCGGTCGCCTCCTGTTTCACCCAGCCGCCCATCTTGGCGTCCTGCGAGTCCTCCAGCAGGCGGTTGGCGACCGCGACCGGGAACTGCTTGGTCTTGGACGTGTAGCCTGGCGACCAGATCTCACGGATGTTGTGGCTGCCGAAGTCTTCCACCGCCGAGCGCACGTACACCATCTGGGTGCGGTCGCCCTCGACGTCGAACACCAGCCGGTAGTCGCCATCCTCGTCGACCTCGTAGTTGTAGCCCAGCTTGTCCAGCAGGCGGCCGACAGCGGCGTCGGCATCGGCTGCGCTCGCCGGACCGGCACAGGCCAGGGCGATCAGCAGGGCAGGCAGAAGGGTCCTTTTCATGAAAATCCTGTGAAACCGGGGTGGGAAGGGCAATTGTGACGGCGGCCGTCCGTGCCGTCCATTCCGGGTGGGCCGACGCGGGCGCGCGGCAACCTCTATAATGACCGGATGCCCCGCGAGTCTTCCCCCGATTCCCACCACGAGCACGGCATCGCCGTGGAGCCCGCGCGCCCGGAAGTGGCGCCGCCGCCGTTCTACCAGGTCATGCTGCTCAACGACGACTACACCCCGATGGATTTCGTGGTGGACGTGCTGCAGCAGTTCTTCAACATGGACCTGGACAAGGCGACGCAGGTGATGCTGCATGTCCATACCCGCGGTCGCGGCGTCTGCGGCGTGTTCACCCGCGAAGTGGCCGAAACCAAGGTCGGCCAGGTCAACGAGTATTCACGGATGAACCAGCATCCGCTGCTGTGCACGATGGAAAAGGCCTGACCGGCCTCTTGTAGAGCCGAGCCCATGCTCGGCTACAGCGGGATCCCCCCTCCGCCAGCGCCTCCAGTGCCATCGCCGCGACTGTCTCGTCGATATCGGCCGGGTCGCCATCATTGCGGAACCATACGGCCGACAGCCCGGCGCTGGCAGCGATCCAGCGCAGCAGGCGCGTGCGATCCAGGTCCGCCAGGGCGCTGACCTCGGTCACCCGGGCCGCAAAGCGCTCCGGCCGGGTCGCGACGTGGATGCCGGGACCGCACAGGTCGGGATTGCTGAACAGCGTGGTGTAGTCGAACGCGCGATCACCGATCAGCCGTTTCGGGTCGATCGCCAGCCAGCCGCGTGTGCCGAAGTCGAGCACGTTGTCGTGGTGCAGGTCACCGTGCAGCGGCCGGACCTCCTGTTCGGCCTCCAGCAGCGCGACCGCCAGCGATCTGCACTGTTCCAGCAGTGGCGGCAGCGAGCCCCTTGGCTGCAGCAGGTCGGCGAACCATGTAGGCAGGCAGACCAGCTCCGCTGGCGGTGCGCTCCGTGGCCGGTGCAGCCGCTGCAGGACCTGGCACAGGATCGTGGTACAGGTGCTGTCATCGCCGCCGATCGAGCGCTCCCGCAGCGATTGGCCGCCGGCGCGCTCGATCAGGATGGCCGGCCCCTCGTGCGCCAGCAGGCGCGCGGCACCGTCGCCGTCCCACCAGCGCAGCAGGCGATGGCTGTTCTGTTCTTCGGTTTCACTGCTGATCTTCAGCATTGCCGGCAGGTCGTCGGCGGTCAGTACCGGCCAGAGCCGGGCGTGCGGGGTCCGGATGGCGGGACCATCACGTCGCAATCGCCAGCGGCTCAGGTAGGGTTTGCTCATGGGTGGGCTGTCCGGGAGTGAATGAAGATCAAGCAATCCGCACTGCTAACGCCATCTGAACGCAGCAATCCGCTAGGGTGATGGAAATCGCGTAGTCAGGCCGCATATTGTCCCCATCTGCCGCCGGAGTAATCCATGTTCAGCAAAGACCTCGAACACACCATCGGCCAGTGCTACAAGCGCGCCCGTGAGGCCCGGCATGAGTTCATGACGGTCGAACACCTGCTGCTGGCACTGCTCGACAACCCGTCCGCCCAGGCCGTACTGAAGGCCTGTGGTGCCGATGCCGACCGCCTGCGCCAGGAGCTGGAGCAGGCCATCGAGGCCTCCGTGTCCCGCCTGGCGGAAGACGATGGCCGCGACACCCAGCCGACGCTGGGCTTCCAGCGCGTGCTGCAGCGGGCTGTGTACCACGTGCAGTCCTCGGGCAAGAAGGAGGTCACCGGCGCCAATGTGCTGGTCGCCATCTTCGGCGAGAAGGACTCCCATGCCGTCTACTACCTCAACCAGCAGGACGTGACCCGCCTGGACGTGGTCAATTACCTGTCCCATGGCATCGCCAAGCTGGGCGAGGAGGGCGAACAGCCTTCCTCCGAAGGCGAGAGCCGGGCCGAGGGCGGGGAGGGCGAGCCGAAGGGGGATGCCCTGACCGAGTTCGCCAGCAACCTCAACGAGCAGGCCCGGGCCGGACGCATCGACCCGCTGGTCGGGCGTGCCGATGAGATCGAGCGGACCATCCAGGTCCTGTGCCGCCGTCGCAAGAACAACCCGCTCTACGTGGGCGAGGCCGGCGTCGGCAAGACCGCGATCGCCGAAGGCCTGGCCCGGCGCATCGTCGAGGGCTCGGTGCCGGAGGTGCTGGCCGATGCCGTCATCTATTCGCTCGACCTGGGCGCACTGGTGGCTGGCACCAAGTACCGTGGCGACTTCGAGAAGCGCCTGAAGAGCGTGCTGACGGCCCTGAAGAAGGTGCCCAACGCCGTACTGTTCATCGACGAGATCCACACCATCATCGGTGCCGGTTCGGCGTCGGGCGGCACCATGGATGCGTCCAACCTGATCAAGCCGGCGTTGGCGTCGGGCGAGCTGCGCTGCATCGGCTCGACCACGTTCCAGGAGTACCGCGGCATCTTCGAGAAGGATCGCGCCCTGGCGCGCCGCTTCCAGAAGATCGACATCGTCGAGCCGACCGTGGGTGAGACCTACGAGATCCTGCAGGGCCTGAAGGGCAAGTACGAAGCCCACCACGGCGTGACGTACTCCGACGAGGCGCTGCAGGCCGCGGTGGACCTGTCGGTCAAGCATATCGGTGACCGCCTGCTGCCGGACAAGGCCATCGACGTGATCGACGAGGCAGGTGCGCGCCAGCGGCTGTTGCCGGAGGACCAGCGCAAGGAACTGATCGACGTGGAGGAAGTGGAGGCCATCATTGCCAAGATGGCGCGCATCCCGACCAAGCAGGTCAGCGCCACCGACAAGGATGTGCTGCAGCACCTGGAGCGCAACCTGAAGATGGTGATCTTCGGCCAGGACCCGGCCATCGAGACCCTGTCGTCGGCGATCAAGCTGGCGCGCTCGGGCCTGGGCAATCCGGAGAAGCCGATCGGCAACTTCCTGTTTGCCGGCCCGACCGGTGTCGGCAAGACCGAGGTGACCAAGCAGCTGGCCCTGCAGCTGGGCATCGAGCTGGTCCGCTTCGATATGTCCGAGTACATGGAGCCGCATTCGATCAGCCGCCTGATCGGTGCGCCCCCGGGATACGTCGGCTTCGACCAGGGCGGCCTGCTGACCGAGAAGATCGTCAAGACGCCGCATTGCGTGCTGCTGCTGGACGAAATCGAGAAGGCGCACCCGGACATCTTCAACATCCTGCTGCAGGTCATGGACCGGGGCGTGCTGACCGACACCAACGGACGTGAAGCGAACTTCAAGAACGTGGTGCTGGTGATGACCACCAATGCCGGCGCGGCCCAGGCCTCGCGGCGTTCGATTGGCTTCACCAAGCAGGACCACGCCACCGACGCGATGGAGACCATCCGCCGCAGCTTCACCCCGGAATTCCGCAACCGCCTCGATGCGGTGGTGCAGTTCCAGGCGCTGGGCTTCGAGCACATCCTGCGTGTGGTGGACAAGTTCCTGATCGAGCTGGAGATGCTGCTGCAGGAGAAGCACGTCAGCCTGTCGGCCACGCCGACCGCGCGCGACTGGCTGGCCCACCATGGCTTCGACCCGCTGATGGGTGCCCGTCCGATGGCGCGCGTGATCCAGGACAAGATCAAGCGTCCGCTGGCCGACGAGCTGTTGTTCGGCAAGCTGGTCAACGGCGGCAAGGTCAGCATCGATGTCCGCGACGACGAACTGGTGGTCGAGACCCAGGCCGAGCCGGAGCGGCTGCTGCCGGCCACGGTGGAGTGAGCTGACGCCACGGGCTGTGGCGTGAAGGACTGGAAACGGCAAGGGCGGCTTCGGCCGCCCTTGTGCTGTCAGGTGTCAGCGGCTGCGACGGCGCGCTTCACGCGTGAACCGCTCGGCATCGATCGGCTCGATGCGCGCCACCTCGCAGGAGCCGCGACCGGTGTCCAGCTTGCTTCGGCCCTCGCTGCACAGCGTGTCAGCCTCCTTGCCGTCGGTCGTGAAGCCGAGGCGGGTGGCCAGCACGGCGGAAGGGCAGCTGTTGCGGAAGTGCACGACATAGTGCGCTTCGCCGGAGCGGAGCAGGATGTTCCTGTCGGCGCCGGCGCGAACGATCTGCTGTTCGCCGGACAGCGGCACGCACTGCGCCGCCGGGGTGTCGGCCGCATGGGCGGACGGGGCCAGCAGGGCGATGGCGGACAAGGCCAAGGGGGCGAGCAGGGAAGTGAGGTTCATGGCGGGGCAGGGGTGGCGATCCGGAGTGGATCGGATCCCAGAATGCTGCCGCTGTCGCAACTGCGAATCTGCCGCAAGCAGGGCTGACTGACGTCATGGTGAGATCGGTCACGATGACCTCCGGCAGGGCCGGAGAGCGGGCATGACAAAAGGCCAGCAACCCAGGCTGGCCTTGTCGAAGTGGCGCGACGCGCCGACCGCTTACTTCATGCGGTAGGTGATGCGACCCTTGGTCAGGTCGTACGGGGTCATTTCAACCTTGACCCGGTCACCGGTGAGGATGCGGATGTAGTTCTTGCGCATGCGGCCGGAGATGTGGGCGATGATCTCGTGCCCATTTTCCAGACGAACGCGGAAAGTGGTGTTCGGCAGCGTCTCGCTGACGGTGCCCTCGAACTCGATGGAATCGTCTTTCGACATGTAGTCCTGTGCGGTTCAGAAAACGGCCACGCTGGGCCTAAGGCGCAGTATTTTACGCGGGACGCGGCCGGCTTGCAAAGTTTATGTTAACCCCCCGCCAGGACGCGGGCCGGCAAGCGGCCCATGTGCCGGGTCCACGGGCCTTCACGCCCCGGGCAGCGCACGGCCTGCCGCACGTGGTCCAGAAACGCGGCGCGTGGCAGGTGCACCGCACCCATCCGCAGCAGATGCGGATTCTCCACCTGTGCATCGATCAGTTCCCAGCCCCAGCCATGCAGGGTGGCCGCCAGCGCGGCCAGCGCGATCTTGGAGCCGCCGCTGGCGCCGCTGAACATGCTTTCGCCGAAGAACACCGTACCGATGGCCACGCCATAGATGCCACCGACCAGGGTCTGCCGGTCCCAGACCTCGACGGAATGGGCGAACCCGAGGTCGTGCAGCCGGCTGTAGGCCTCGACCATTGCCGGGCTGATCCAGGTGCCGTCCTGTCCGGGGCGCGGCGCGGCAGCACAGGCGCGCATCACCTGGCTGAAGGCGGTGTCGGCAGTCACCTCCCAGTGGCTGCCGCGCAGCTGGCGGCGGAAGCGGCTGGACAGGTGTACGCCGGAGGTGCGGAACACCATGCGTGGGTCCGGTGACCACCACAGGATCGGCTCGCCGTCGCTGAACCACGGGAAGATGCCGCCGGCATAGGCATTCAACAGGCGTGCAGGATGCAGGTCGCCGCCTACGGCCAGCAGGCCGTCGGGACTGCGCAGCGCGGTTTCAGCGGGCGGGAAGGGGGCGTCCGGCGCATCGTCCAGGCGCCAGGGCAATTGACGGGTCATGCCGGGAGTGTAGCGATGCCGGCGCATCCATTCCGCGGCGGCGCTAGTCCTGCGTGCGGAACGGGCTGTGTTGCTGCAACGCCTGCTCATAGCGCCGCACGTCCCTGCGCTCCTGCCGGCACCAGTCCTGCAGAGCTTCTGCGAAATCCGCATCGGCCACCCAGTGCCGGCTGCGCACCCGCGTCGGCAGGAAGCCGCGCGCCAGCTTGTGTTCGCCCTGTGCGCCGGGCTCGAAGCGGGTCAGGCCTTCGCGCAGGCAGTACTCGATGCCCTGGTAGTAGCAGGCCTCGAAGTGCAGGCCAGGCAGGGTAGCGCCACCCCAGTAGCGGCCATACAGCGTGTCGCCCCCACGCAGGCACAGGGCGCCGGCAATCGGTTCGCCGTTCTGTTCGGCCAGGAACATCACCAGGCCGCGCCCGAGGCTGCTGGCCAGGTGGCGCAGGAAGGGCTCGGTGAGCGCCGGTGCATTGCCGTACTCGACGAAGGTCTGCAGGTAGAAACGGTACATCGCCTGCAGGTCGGCACGGCTGGCCTCATCGCCGTGCACGACGCGGAAGCCGATGCCCTGGCGGGTGACCCTGGCGCGCTCCTGGCGGATGTTCTTGCGGTGCTTGTGGTCCATGGCGCCAAGGAACTGATCGAACGTCGTCCAGTCGCCCGGGTTCTGCCACTGGAACTGGATGTCCTCGCGCAGCAGCCAGTCATCGCCGAACACCGCTTCATCCGCTGCGGTGTGGAAGTTGATATGCGCCGAGGACACGTCCAGCGCGGGCAGCGCCCCGCGCAGGGCCGACAGCACGCCCGCGCGGGCTGGATCGTCCCGGGCCAGCAGCCGCGGCCCGGTCACCGGCGAGTACGGCACGGCGCCGAGCCATTTCGGGTAGTAGTCGCGGCCATGCCGGGCATAGGCATTGGCCCAGGCGTGGTCGAACACGAATTCGCCGTGGGAGTTGGTCTTCAGGTAGCCGGGAATCGCCGCGACCAGGACATCGCCCTCCCACAGGGTGAAATGCCATGCCTGCCAACCCCAATCCCCGCGCAGGCAACCGTGGGCTTCGAGTCCGGCCAGGAAGGCGTAGCTGACGAAGGGATTGCGGCCATCATGCAGCGCGTCCCAGTCGGTGGCGGTAACGGACTGCAGCGAGTCGAGGAAACGGGGGGAGGGCATGGGCCAAGGATAGGTCAGAAGAAAACAGAAAGGCCGGCGCTTCCGCGCCGGCCCCCAGGATCAGTCATGGCGTGGAGCAATCTTCAGCCGGCCTTGCCCTGTGCATCCAGATAGCGCTCGGCATCCAGTGCGGCCATGCAGCCGAAGCCGGCGGAGGTGATGGCCTGCCGATAGTGCTGGTCGGCCACGTCGCCCGCGGCGAACACGCCTTCCACCGAGGTCTGGGTGGCGTTGCCGCCCAGGCCCGAGCGGATTTCCAGGTAGCCGTTGTTCATCGCCAGCTGGCCATCGAACAGGGTGGTGTTCGGGTGATGACCGATGGCCACGAAGAAGCCGTGCGCGTCGATGTCGCGGGTGCTGCCGTCCAGGGTGGACTTCACGCGCACACCGGTCACGCCGGCATCGTTGCCCAGCACTTCCTCGACCTGGTGGTGCCAGACGGTTTCGATCTTGCCGGCCGCGACCTTGGCGAACAGCTTGTCCTGCATGATCTTTTCCGCCTTGAGGGTGTCGCGGCGGTGGACCAGGTAGACCTTGCGGGCGATGTTGGACAGGTACAGGGCCTCTTCCACCGCAGTGTTGCCACCGCCGACCACGACCACGTCCTGGTCACGGTAGAAGAACCCGTCGCAGGTGGCGCAGGCGGACACGCCGCGGCCCTTGAAGGCCTCTTCGGTCGGGATGCCCAGGTACTTGGCGGTGGCGCCGGTGGCGATGATCAGGGCGTCACAGGTGTATTCGTGACTGTCGCCGATCAGCCGGAACGGGCGCTGGGACAGGTCGGCGGTGTGGATGTGGTCGAAGATGACCTCGGTCTCGAAGCGCTCGGCGTGAGCCTGCATGCGCGCCATCAGGTCCGGGCCCATCAGGCCATGGGCGTCACCCGGCCAGTTGTCGACCTCGGTCGTGGTCATCAGCTGACCGCCCTGCTGCAGGCCGGTGATGACGACCGGCTTCAGGTTGGCGCGGGCGGCGTAGACCGCAGCGGTCCAGCCGGCCGGGCCGGAACCGAGGATGACAAGCCGTTGGTGGCGGGAGGGCAGGCTGGTGCTCATGTAAACTCGCGAAAAGGTAAGTGGGACAAGGCGCTGGCGATGTTTGCGCAGCATCCATGGCAGGTCATAGAGTGGCGGCTGGGGCAGGGCGATTCAAGCCGATGAACAGAACGCCGTCGCCCATCGACGGTTTCCGGCCCCGGAGGGCGCCTCGCAGCGTCGCATAACTGAAAACTGACGCCGTCTCATTTATTATCAATCACTAACAGCGCATTCCAAAGGTATGGTCTAAGGTGGCGAAGCAGGTCCCCGAACGCTCCAAGTCCGACGACAGCAAGGCGTCACGTCGCACGGCCGCGGCGGCGGCGACGACCGACAACCCCCGCCGCCAGCGCCTCTGGCGCGACCTGGGCCTGATCGCGATCGCGCCGGCCCTGCTGTACCTGGCGGCAAGTCTGTTCACCTACTCGGCGTCGGACCCCGGCTGGTCGCATACGGGCAGCGTGGTCGCGCCGGTGCACAACATGGGCGGCCGCGCCGGTGCCTGGATCGCCGACGTGCTGCTGCAGTTGTTCGGCTACATCGCGTTCCTGCTGCCGGTGGTGCTCGGCGCGCTGGCCTGGATCGCCATGTTCGGCCTCAAGCGGGAAAGCAAGGGCGAGAACGACCTCGATCCGGCCCTGCGCCTGGTCGGTCTGGTCGGCTTCCTGATCGCCGGTACCGGCTTCCTGCATGTGCGCCTGTTCAATGGTGATGTGTCCAGTGCGGGCGGCATCCTTGGCAAGCTGGTGGGCAACTCGCTCACCGTCGGGTTCGGAGCGCTGGGCGCGAACCTGTTCGTGCTGGTGCTGCTGCTGGCCTCGATCACCCTGGCCACCGGCCTGTCGTGGTTCACGGTGATGGAGAAGATCGGCCGTGGGGTGATGTCGCTGGCGCCGCTGCTGGAGCGCAAGAAGGAACAGGCGACCGAGTGGAAGCAGACCCGTGCCCTGCGCGAGGAGCGCCAGGAAGTCCGCAAGGCGGACGCCGAGGTGCGCGCCAAGCGCGAGCCGGTGAAGATCGAACCGCGCCCGGAACCGGTGATCGAGAAGAGCGACCGGGCCAAGCGTGACAACCAGATACCGATGTTCCGCGGCGTCAACGGCGATGGTTCGGACCTGCCGCCGCTGGCCCTGCTGGATGATCCCAAGCCGCAGCCCAAGGGCTACGACGAGGAGACACTGGAGACCCTGTCGCGGCAGATCGAGTTCAAGCTGAAGGATTTCCGCATCGACGCACAGGTGGTTGGCGCCTATCCGGGCCCGGTCATCACCCGCTTCGAGATCGAGCCGGCGCCGGGCATCAAGGTCAGCCAGATCAGCTCGCTGGACAAGGACATCGCCCGCGGCCTGTCGGTCAAGTCGGTGCGCGTGGTCGATGTGATTCCCGGCAAGTCGGTGATCGGCCTGGAGATTCCCAACGTCACCCGCGAGATGATCTTCCTGTCCGAGCTGCTGCGCTCGAAGGAGTACGACAAGGCCTCCAGCGTGCTGACCCTGGCGCTGGGCAAGGACATCGCCGGCCGCCCGACCGTGGCCGACCTGGCGCGCATGCCACACCTGCTGGTGGCCGGTACCACCGGCTCGGGCAAGTCCGTGGCCGTCAATGCGATGGTACTGAGCCTGCTGTACAAGGGCTCGCCGAAAGATCTGCGGATGCTGATGATCGACCCGAAGATGCTCGAACTGAGCGTCTACCAGGGCATCCCGCATCTGCTCGCGCCTGTGGTCACCGACATGAAGGAGGCCGCCAACGGCCTGCGCTGGTGCGTGGCGGAGATGGAGCGCCGCTACAAGCTGATGAGCGCGGTGGGCGTGCGCAACCTGGCCGGCTTCAACAAGAAGGTGAAGGACGCCGAGGACGCCGGCCAGCCGCTGATGGACCCGTTGTTCAAGCCGAACCCGGAGCTGGGCGAGGCGCCGCGCCCGCTGGAGACGCTGCCGTTCATCGTCATCTTCATCGACGAATTCGCCGACATGATGATGATCGTCGGCAAGAAGGTCGAAGAACTGATCGCACGTCTGGCACAGAAGGCCCGTGCAGCCGGCATCCACCTGATCCTGGCCACCCAGCGTCCGTCGGTGGATGTGATCACCGGCTTGATCAAGGCCAATATTCCCACCCGCATCGCGTTCCAGGTGAGCTCGAAGATCGACTCGCGCACCATTCTTGACCAGTCCGGCGCGGAGACGCTGCTGGGTCACGGCGACATGCTGTACCTGCCGCCGGGCACCGCCATGCCCGAGCGTGTGCACGGCGCGTTCGTCTCCGACGATGAAGTGCATCGCGTGGTCGAGCATCTCAAGGCGATGGGTCCGGCCGATTACATCGAGGGCGTGCTGGACGAGGTTCAGACCCTGGGGGACGGCGTGGTGGTGGGTGCCACCGGCCTGCCGGAAACCAGTGCCGGCGGCGACGAGTCGGATCCGCTGTATGACGAGGCGCTGAGGGTGGTCACGGAGACCCGCCGCGCGTCGATTTCTGGCGTGCAGCGCCGGCTGAAGATTGGCTACAACCGTGCGGCGCGACTGATCGAGGCCATGGAAGCGGCCGGCGTTGTCAGTGCGCCCGAGCACAATGGCGACCGGACGGTGCTGGCACCGCCGCCGCCGAAGTAAGGCCCGACGTACCCCCACGACGTCCAAGGATCCGACGAATGCTTCATCCCGTACCACGCGCGCTGGCGCTGGCGCTGGCTGGCCTGATGGCCGCCAGCCCGGCCCTGGCGGAGACCGCCACCCCCGCGCCCGCTACGGCGCCGCCTTCCACCAGCGGCGATACCGAAGCCAGCAACAACTTCAGCATCGTCCGCTATCGCGCCGACTACCAGGTGCGGCCCGACGCAGGCAATGTGCAGACCGAGACCTACGAGGTCCTGCTCAAGACCAAGGCCTCGGTCGAGCAGTTCAGCCAGGTGCGGCTGAGCTACAGCGAGAAGATGGAGACGCTGGAGGTGCTCGACGCCTACACCATCACCGCCGATGGCCAGCGCCGTGACGTTCCGGCAGATCGCATCTACACCCAGGAAAGCTATTCCAGCGCCTCGGCAGCGATGTACGCCGACCGCAAGGTGCGGGTGATCGTGTTCCCGAACCTGGCGCCGGGCACGCGCCTGTATTACCAGGTGCGCCGCACCCAGGCCACGCCGTACTTCCCGGGCTACTTCGGCCTGTGGGAGACCTTCAATGTGTTCACCGAATACGAGGATGCCGAGGTGACGCTGAGCGCACCGGCCAACCTGCCGATGTTCGTCGACAGCCGCGGCGTGCAGGGCAGCGATCGCCCGGTGGTGAGGAACGGCCAGGCGCAGTGGCGCTGGCGCTACCAGCGCCGCGAGGCGATGCAGGCGCAGAACTGGTCGGCCGCCGGCTGGGAGTTCGGCCCGAACATCATGGCCAGCACCTATCGTGACTGGGCGCAGATGGGCCGGGCGTACCAGCTCAAGGCCGGTCCCGCCGCGCAGGTCACGGCGGAGATCCAGGCGCTGGCCGACCAGGTCACCGCAGGCATCGGCGACCGTCGCTCGCAGGCCGATGCGCTGTACCGCTGGGTCGCTCAGAACATCCGCTACGTCGCGGTGTACCTGGGCAATGGCGGGCTGGAGCCCAACAGCGCGCAGAGCATCCTCGACAACCACTATGGGGACTGCAAGGACCATGTGACCCTGCTGGAAGCCCTGCTGGCCGCCAAGGGAATTGCCAGTTCGCCGGTGCTGATCGGCGCCGGTGGCGGGCCGACGCTGCCGAAGATTCCGGTGCTGGGGCGCTTCAACCACGCCATCACCTACATTCCCGAGTTCGATCTGTACCTGGATTCGACCACCGCCTGGGCGCGCTTCGGCCAGTTGCCCGAGGGCGACCTGGGCGCGCCGGTGATGCGCACGGCCGACGCGAGCCTGGCACGCACGCCGGCCAATGGTCCGCAGCGCAACGCAACCTCGATGGAGGTGCGCTTCACGTTCGATGCCAACGGCAATCTGCGTGGCGAGACGATTCCGCAGCTGGGCGAGAATGCGGAGATCGGCATGCGCGCACAGTTCGCCCAGCTCAATGCGCAGAATCGGGCGCGCGCCGAGGAGTCGATCATGGCGGCGTCCGGTTTTGATGGCCGCGGCCAGCTGCAGCTGCAGGGCGTCCCGGTCGATCTGACCCGGCCGTTCGGCTACCGCATGGCCTTCCAGGCGGAAGACTACGTGGACTTCAGCGTGGCCGGGGGCATGGCGGTGCCGGATCCGCCAGGCGGCGAGTCGGTGCGCGGGCTGTACGCTACCGCGTCTGCACCGGCCAACGAGACGCCGTTCTACTGCAACGCGAGCCTGCGTGAAGAAACCTATCGCCTGCAGTTCCCGGCCAACGCGCCGATAATCGCCGTTCCGGCCAGCCAGCGTTTTGCCAATGCCGCGGGCGAGTACCGGGTGGACTGGAGCCGGCAGGGCCAGGAGGTGATCGTCCACCATCGCCTGCAGCAGAATGCCGTGCGTGGACCGGAGGCACTGTGCCAGCCGCAGGACTACACCGCGTTCCGCGCGCTGTATCGCGAAGTGCGTCGCGGCTTCCGCGGGCAGGTTCTGTACGGAAGGCTGCCTGCGCCGGCCAACTGAATCGCCGATGGACGTGCGGGGCGGCATAATGTCGCCCTGATCGCCCATTCATCTTTGCCCGGGCACACTGACATCCACCTTTCCTTGCGCCCGCGCCCACAGGATTCCCGCATGAACGTCCGCCTCCGCCGTATTCTTGCCGCCAGCACTCTCGCCATGGCCTGCGCCGCCGCGGGCAGCGCGTGGGCGGGTGCCCGCGATGACCTGAAGAACTTCACCAGCGGCCTGAAGGGCCTGGATGGCCAGTTCAGCCAGCAGGTGTTCGACAGCCGCGGCAAGGTCAAGGAGTCGACCAGCGGCCGCGTGGCCCTGTCGGCCCCGCGCCTGTTCCGGTGGGAGTACGTGCGGCCGCATGAACAGCTGATCGTGGCCGACGGCAAGAAGGTCTGGATGTACGAGCCGGACCTGGAGCAGGCCACCGTGCGCGAGCAGGGCAAGGAAGAGCAGAACAGCCCCTTGACCGCGCTGATCAACCCGGCGCTGCTGGAGCAGCAGTACGACCTCAGCGAGGAGGCGGCACAACGGGATGGCCTGCAGTGGCTGTCGCTGTCGCCGAAGCGCGATACCGAGGCCAGCTTCCAGTACGCTGCACTAGGCTTCAATGCCCAGGGGCTGGCGAGGATGGAGATCACCGACGCGGTCGGCCAGCGCACCGTGATCAATTTCAGCGGCTGGAAGCGCAACCCGACGTTCGCGGCCTCGACCTTCCGCTTCAGCCCGCCGGCCGGCACCGACGTCATCGGCAACTGATGGGTGACGCCGGGCATGGCCCGGCGCTACCAGTTCATCCGTTGTCGGGGTGAACGATGACCTGCCACGCGGTGCCATCAAATCGAATCAGGTCCCAGGGCGTCAGCACCCACAGCACGTTGCCGACGGAACTGATATCAACAATCGTTGCATCTCTCAGTTCTTCGGGGATGCCTTCCAGCAAGGGTTCAATTGCACCGGTTTCGAGGCTGTAGACGTAGAGGCCTCCATATTCAGCGCCGATGTAGATCTGTTGCCCATGTTGGCAGGCCAAGCAGAAATTGACTTCATCGCCTACGTCGTGGCGCAGGCGCTCAAATCCAGTGGATATGTTGCCGGTAACGACGGTGCCTTCCTCGCCAACAAGGACGAGGCGGCCTAGGTCGGTTCTGCAGGCATGAAACAGCTCCGCAGTGGTGACTTGTTCGGGCAGCGTCCAGTTCAAGCCGTTCCAGTGTGCAATCAGGCCATCAGAGCCGATCGCGTAGAGGTCTGTTAAGCCGGTTCCGCAGAGGTCATTCACGCTGGGCGCGTCGAGACTGGCGAGCCACTCCCGATGACCAGGGTCTTTGCGGCCCTCGGCAATCTGGCTGCGCGTTTCGTCGAACTTTCGGCGCAGCTCGGCCTCACGCTTCGCCGGATCAGCGGGCAGTGGGGCAGCGCCGTCACGTTCGAATATGTGGCCGCAATACAAAAGCCACGTTTCAAAGTCGATCGACTTCAGATCGTCCTCAATACTGCTGTGCTCGGCTGCCGGAAAGTGCGTGGGAAGTTGCTTCCATCCGGCCTCGGTGCGGTGATAGATCATTCCGTGCACACCGCAGCAGAACAGATCTTCACCCAACTGCCGAATCCGGGTCAGGCCGCCTGTATCCGCCTTCACGCGCTCAATAGTGGCGCCAACGCGGGCGTGGTATTCCAGCTGCCCCCAATAGTCCAGCGCGAGTAGGCGCTGTGGGCCACCGCTGTCTTCCGGTGGGATGAATAGTGTGGACATGACCTGGAAGTCCAGCAGGTCGTGATGGAACCAACCTTCCTGGGGTATACGGCCAAAGACGAACATCCGGGTGGGCGGGCCGGGATCCGGGTCGTAGTATTCATGGCCTGGGCCGAGGGCTGCAGCCAGATAGTAGACGTCCGCATTGACAGCGCAGCCGGCAACAAACTCAAGGACATTGGATTCGGGATCGCGCACGAGTGGGTTCTGAGTGGTTGAGTTGCGAATTCTCCGTTACTGATGAGGACGCACCGACCCGGGCAAAACATGCTCATGGTGAATCAGTGGCTTACCGATGTAAGGGGGCGCCGGCTCCGGTCCATTCCCGACACATTCTGGGACTGTCGGCCAGAGGCCGGCGCCATCGATCCCTGTGGCCTGATCCGCCGCGCATGGCCCGGCGCGACCGACGGGGGGCGCGGTACAATGAGCGGGTGCCAAGACAACGCTCCACTTCCTTCCCCGGCCCCGATCTGCTGAGTGTCGATCGGGATCATCTGCGCCCGCTCGCCGAGCGCATGCGTCCGCAGACGCTCGATGAAATGGTCGGGCAGAAGCGCCTGCTCGCTCCGGACAGCGCACTGCGCCGGGCGGTCGAGTCCGGTCGGGTGCATTCGATGATCCTGTGGGGCCCGCCGGGCTGTGGCAAGACCACGTTGTCGCTGCTGCTGGCCGAGTATTCCGATGCCGAGTTCCGCGCCATCTCCGCCGTGCTGTCCGGCCTGCCGGAGGTGCGCCAGGTCCTGGCAGAAGCGGCGCAGCGTTTCGCCGAAGGCCGGCGTACCGTGCTGTTCGTCGATGAGGTGCATCGCTTCAACAAGGCGCAGCAGGACGCGTTCCTGCCGCATATCGAGCGCGGCACCATCCTGTTCGTGGGTGCCACGACCGAGAACCCGTCCTTCGAGTTGAACTCGGCGCTGCTGTCACGCTGCCGTGTGCACGTGCTGGAGGCGGTCTCGCCCACCGACATCGTCGAGGCACTGCAGCGGGCGCTGGGCGATCGCGAGCGCGGCCTGGGCCAGGAGTCCATCGAGGTTGCGCCCGAGCTGCTGCTGGAGATCGCCACCGCTGCCGATGGCGACGTGCGCCGCGCGTTGACCCTGCTGGAAATCGCCGCCGAACTGGCAGGGGGCGAGGGCGGGCACATCACCCCGCAGACGCTCACCCAGGTGCTGGCCGACCGTACCCGCCGTTTCGACAAGGGTGGCGAGCAGTTCTACGACCAGATCTCGGCGTTGCACAAGTCGGTGCGCAGTTCCAATCCCGATGCGGCGCTGTACTGGCTGACCCGCATGCTCGACGGCGGCTGTGATCCGTCGTACCTGGCGCGCCGGCTGACCCGCATGGCGATCGAGGACATCGGCCTGGCCGATCCGCGAGCACAGAGCATGGCGCTGGAAGCGTGGGACATCTACGAACGGCTGGGCAGCCCCGAAGGCGAGCTCGCGTTCGCCCAGCTGGTGCTGTACCTGGCCAGCACCGCCAAGTCGAATGCAGGCTACGCGGCGTTCAACCAGGCCAAGGCCGACGTGCGCCAGAGCGGTACCGAAGAGGTGCCGCTGCACCTGCGCAACGCGCCGACCAAGCTGATGAAGGAACTGGGCTACGGTGCCGAGTACCAGTATGACCACGATGCGGAAGGCGGGATCGCGCTGGATCAGACCGGCTTCCCCGATGCGATGGGCGAGCGCGTGTACTACAACCCGGTGCCGCGCGGACTGGAGATCAAGCTGAAGGAAAAGCTCGATCGGTTGCGCGCCGAGCGCGAGGCGGCGCGGGCGGCGAAGCGGCGTTGATCGCCGTTACGCAACCAATCCGATTGTCGGGTCCACGCTGATTCGAGAGAATCCCCGGTTCACTTCTCAAGGATGACGTTCATGCAGGACATGACTCTGGCGTTGAAGCGCTACGCCCAGTTCGAGGGTCGGGCCAATCGCCGCGAATACTGGATGTTCCAGCTGTTCCTGTTTCTGGTGGCCACGGCGGTGTCGCTGCTGGCCGGCGTGCTGGCGATCCTCATGCGCTCCAGTCCGGATGCACTGAGCGCCATCCTGATCGGCACGATGGTGCTGCTGGGCCTGATGTGGCTGGCGACGATCGTGCCGCTGATCGCCGTCACCGTGCGCCGTCTCCATGACTGCAACCAGTCCGGCTGGCTCTATCTTCTGGCATTGGTGCCGATGGGCGGCCTGGTGATCCTGGTGTTCGCTCTGCTGCCCGGCACGCCGCAGGAAAACCCGTACGGCCCCGTGCCTGCGGGCCCTTGACGCGGCACCCGCCGGGCAGCGCCCGGTCCTGGGATTCGGCCCGCCCGCCTTGGCGGGAACGAGATGATGCGTCCCATGACGCCGCGTTATCGCGCGCGTGATACACAGTGTGACGTTTGATCGTTGTGATAATCATTCGCGTTTAAGGTAGACTGCGGTCCCTTGTGAAACAGCGGCCCAGGCCGCTGACGTCGCCCGCCGATGAAGCATTTCGTCCTTCCTCCGCACCGTGGTCCGCTGGCCCGCGGCCTTGCCGTCCTGATGATGGGTCTGCTCCTGGCTACCCCGTATGCGTACGCGCAGCAGCGCAATCCGCTGCAGAAGATCGGCCACACCGTGCTGGATGAGCCGGCCGCCAGCTATCGCTTCGAGCATTTCGTGATCGACAGTGCCGACACGCAGCGCCGCTGGCGGGTGAATCTGGCGATTCCGGTCCGCGCCTCCAGTGCACCTTCGCCGGTGTTGTACGCGCTGGATGGCAATGCGGTGGCGATGGTGCTCGACCAGCCGCTGTTGGCTGAACTTGCAGCACTCAAGGCGCCTCCGGTGCTGGTGCTGATCGGCTACGACAATGATCTGCGCATCGACTCGAAGGCGCGGACCCGTGACTACACGGCATGGATCGACCGCGCCGACGATGAGAGCGGCGCAACCCAGGCGGTCGGCGGCGGCGCTGCGGCGTTTCTTGATGTGATCGAGCGCCGCATCAAGCCCGAGGTGGAGCGTCGCGCGCGCGTCGACACCGGGCAGCAGGCGCTGTGGGGGCACTCGCTCGGTGGCCTGTTCGTGCTCAACGCGCTGTACACCCGGCCGGCCGCGTTCCAGGCCTATCTCGCCGCCAGTCCCTCACTGTGGTGGGCGCAGGGCGCGGCGCTGGGCGATCCCGAACAGCAGTTCGTGCAGAACGTCCATGGGCAGCCGGCCAGGGTCTGGTTGATGCTGGGAGGCGCTGAGCGCGTCGGCGACCGCGGCAAGCGTGACCTGAACAACCCGCGGGTGGTCGCGCACCTGCGCCGCATCGGCGGCGCCACGCCTGACGCGGCGATGCAGTTGTCCGAGCGGCTGCGCCGGGTGCCGGGGCTGAGCGTGCAGTACCGCGAGTTTCCTGGCCTGGGCCATGGCCCGATGCTGCCGGCGTCCTTCCACGCGGCGCTGCATGAGCTGTACGGGGTGACCGATCGCAGTGCAGGCGATGGCGCCAGTGCAACGGATGGGCCGTCCAGCGAATGAATCCCTTCGCGCGGCGTGCCGTGCGACCCCACTACCCAGGCGAGGCTGCCCGCGTGCAGCGGCCCAGGCAACCGATGAATCCCGCGCCACGTGGCGCGGCCTACGTGTGCAAGGAGCCTGTCATGTCGTTCCGTTCCTCCCTTCGTCCTTCGCTTCGCTTCACCACCCTGGCCACCGGCCTGCTGCTGGCCGTCGCGGCCACCGCACAGCCGGTATTCGATCAACCGGCCAACGCCACGTTCAAGGGCCAGGTGGTTTCGCGCGGCGACAATGTGGTGCCGGGCAGCACCGCCGATGTGGTCGGTCGCGGCTTCGTGCCGGGCCAGAAGGTCAGCCTGCTGCGCGGCGACAGCGTGTTGAACGCCCAGCCGGTGGTGGTTGATGCCGATGGCAACTTCAAGACCCAGCTGGCCATTCCCGCCGATGCCGTGCCGGGCACCCATCCGGTCGTGGTGCGGGCGAGCCAGCCGGCCGCCGCGACGGTGCTGAAGCTGCGCGTCTCGCCGCAGCTGCCGCTGTCGGGCCAGGCGCAGTTCACCACCCAGTCCAACAAGCTGGTGCCGGGCCTGTACCAGTCCGCCTACAGCGCCGCCAGCAATGCGCTGTACGTGACCTCCGCGGTCGGCCGGCCGCCGGTGACCCAGTCGCAGCTGCTGAAGATCGACCCGGCGTCGCTGAAGGTCAGCAAGGCGATCACTCCGGCGCAGGTGCCGGGCAGTACCAACGGCGCGGTCTATGCGGTGTACGGCGTGGGCGTGGATGATGCCAACGGCAACGTGTGGGTGACCAATACCCGTCAGAACAGCGTGGCCGTCTATCGCCAGAAGGATCTGTCGCTGGTGCACCAGTTCCCGGTCGATGCGGTGCCGCATGCGCGCGACGTGGTGATCGATGGTACCCGCGGCAAGGTGTTTGCCTCGGCCACCGGTGAGGATCACCTGTCGGTATTCGATGCGAAGACGTTCAAGGAGCTGCCCGCGGTGACGCTTGAATCGGGCGTGGATGACGGAAAGTTCACGCCGATGAGCCTGGTGCTGGACGAGAAGGGCGGCAAGCTGTTCACCGTCAGCATCGGCACGCCGGAGGCGGCGGTGATCGACGTGGCCAGCGGTGAGGTCGAGAAGGTGATCGATCTGGGCAACTCGATCAGCGCGTCGGGCGTGGCGTTCGACGCGGCGCGCAACCGGTTGTACGTGGCGTCGCAGGGCACCGACAACCTGCTGATCGTCGACGTCGCAGCCGGCAAGGTGCTGCACGATGTGCCGGTGGGCGCGGGTGCGCTGAACGTCGCCTTCGATGATGCATCCGGCCTGGCCTATGTCAGCAACCGTGGCGCTGGCACCGTGACCGTGGTCGACCGCGAGGGCAAGGTGGTCGCCAACCTCGACGGCGGCACTTTGCCGAACCACGTCCGTGCCGATGGCAAGGGCAACGTGTTCGCGGTGAACAAGTCGCGCGGCGCTGAAGACCCGAAGGGTGACCGCATCACCCGCATCACCCCGAAGCAGTAAGTCAGACGGCAGGGCGGCGCGCGCGTCGCCCTGCCAGCAAGGAGAACGTCCATGAACATCGTGCCCCGTCTGCGCCTGTGCGCACTTCCGTTGGCTGTTTCGCTGGCACTGGCTGCCTGTGGCGGCGCGTCGGCTCCCTCCGATGCCAAGAAGCCTTCCGAACCGCCGCCGGCGGCAATGGCGGCCGCCGCGGACACCGCGTTGCCGGCAGGCTGGAAACGCGTGGCCGGTGCCGAGATGCCGGCCGTGCATGACCAGAAGGTCGTGCTGCCGGCCAAGGTGCATTCCGATGACGGCGCCGATATCGCGGTGACCGACACCAGCCGGATCATCGCCGGTGGCGACGACGTCATCGCGGTGATCGAGGCGCTGGGGCTGGGCAAGCAGGTATTTGCCGCCCCGACCAACACCACCACCGAGGCTGGCCGGGCTGCGCCGCACCAGTTCCTGTTCAACCGCACCACGGGTGTGGAGGGTGTGCTGAGCCTGCGGGGTTCGCTGTTCCTGGGCAACAGCCTGCGCCGCCACACCGAGCTGGCGAAGAAGCTGCGCGAGGTGGGGGAGCCGGCGGTGGTCATCGACGATCTGCAGCCGGCGCCGGACAAGGTGCGCAAGGTCGCCGCCGCACTCGGGCTGGCCGAAGCAGGGCAGACGCTTGCCACGCAGGTGCAGCGTCAGCTGGATGAGGCCGCAGCGATCGGCCGGGGCCTGGGCCATGCGCCGCGTGTGATCCATGTGTCGGCCACCGGTGCCGGTGGCGCACCGACCGTTGCGGGCGCCGACAGCGCATCGGCGCAACTGATCGCGCTGGCCGGCGGCGTCAACATCGGCACCGAAGCGGGAGTGAAGAACTACTCGCAGCTGAGCAATGAGGGCGTGGTCGCCGCGGCACCGGAGGTGATTCTGGTGACCGAGCACGATCTGCAGCTGTTCGGCGGTGCCGAGGGCCTGTGGAAGTCGTACCCGACGCTGAAGCAGACACCGGCCGGGCAGGCCAACCGGGTCTGGGTGATGCCGGATGTGCAGCTCAAGTACACCAGCGTAGGTTCCGGGGCTGGCGCACTGGCGCTGGCGCGGGCGCTGGCGGCGCTGCCGAAGGCATGAGTCCGGCGGACCGGCGCCGTCGTCGCGGGCGGACGATGTTGATGGTGGCGATGCTGGCACTGCTGGCCGCCATTCTGGCCTCGTTTGCGGTCGGGCCACTGCGCTTGCCACCGCTGGAGGTGCTGCAGGCGCTGGCGGTGAAGATGGGGCTGCTCGATCCGCAGGCGGTGAGCAGCCGCGACCTGGCGGTGATCTGGCAGCTGCGCATCCCGCGCGCCCTGTTGGGCGCGGTGGTGGGGGCATCGCTGGCGATGGCCGGTGCCAGCCTGCAGGGCCTGTTCGGCAATCCGTTGGCGGACCCGGGTATTGTCGGCGTCAGCCAGGGCGCCGCGCTGGGCGCGGTCGCCGCCATCGTGCTCGGTGCTGCAGGTGCGGCCGGCTGGTTGGTGCCGGTGGCCGCGTTTGCCGGCGGTGCGCTGGCGATCGGCCTGACCTACGCCCTTGCCCGGCCGGGCAAGGGCAGTGGCAATGCCACGCTGTTGCTGGTCGGCATCGCCATGGCGGCGTTCTGCTCGGCGCTGATCGGTTTCCTGACCTACATCGCCAGCGAGAGCGAACTGCAGTCGCTGGTGTTCTGGCAGATGGGTTCGCTGGCCCGCGCCAGCTGGAGTGATGTCGCCGCCGTGGTGCCGTTGTTCGCCATCGGCGTGTTCGCGCTGCAGCGCCTGGCAACGCCACTGGACATGCTGGCGCTGGGGGAGCGCCAGGCCCAGCATCTGGGCCTGGACGTGGCACGGACCCGCCGCCGGCTGGTGGCGTTCAGTGCCCTGCTGGTGGGTGCGGCCGTCGCGTTTGCCGGTTCGATCAGCTTTGTCGGCCTGGTGGTGCCACACGTGGCGCGCATGCTGGTGGGGCCGGGGCACCGCTGGTTGCTGCCCCTTTCCGGCCTGCTGGGGGCGCTGCTGATCGTGGTGGCCGATACGGCCGCGCGCACGCTCGACCCGCCGGCGGAGATTCCACTCGGTCTGTTCTCGGCTGCACTGGGTGCACCGTTCTTCCTCTGGCTGGTGCTGCAGCAGCGCCGCAAGGCAGCCCCATGACGGCCCTGCTTCATCTGCGCGACGTCGTGGTGCGACGCGGGCAGCGCGAGATCCTGCACGGCATCAACCTGGCGTTCGAGCCGGCGACAGTCACTGCCTTGGTGGGGCCCAATGGCGCTGGCAAATCGACGCTGCTGGCAGTGGCTGCGGGCGATCTGCATGCCGATGCGGGTGAGGTGAGCCTGCTTGGCAGGCCGCTGGCCGGCTACAAGGCCGGTCCACTGGCGCGCGAGCGCGCGGTGATGCCGCAGGAGCACGGCGTGCGCTTCGCCTTCAGCGTGGAGGAGGTGGTGGCGATGGGGCGCCTGCCACACCCGCCCGATCCCGTACGCGATGGCACGCAGGTGGAGGCCGCGATCGACGCGACCGAACTGCAGGCGCTGCGCCTGCGCGAGGTGCAGCAGTTGTCCGGTGGCGAGTCGGCCCGGACCACGTTCGCGCGCGTGCTGGCGCAGGACACGCCGCTGCTGCTTCTCGACGAGCCGACCGCTGCGCTGGATCTGCGCCACCAGGAGCGTACGCTGCGCAGCGTGCGTGCCTGTGCCGAGGCCGGGGCCTGCGTGATCGTGGTGTTGCACGACCTGAATCTGGCCGCCGGCCATGCCGACCGCATCGTGCTGCTGGAACAGGGCAGGGTGGCCGCCGACGGCTCACCCGCGCAGGTGTTGACCGTGGACACGCTGCAGCGGGTCTACCAGCAGGACGTGGTCGTGCTGGAGCATCCGAAGCGGGGCGTGCCGCTGGTGGTGGTCACCTGATCCGGGCGGCGAAAGGAATCCTCATCGTTCCACTGGTGCGCGCAATCAGCACTTGCGCGCCAGATTGGCAGGTCTAGAATGCGCCCCATGAACCGGATGCCGCTCCTGAAGTTTTTCACCCTGACCCGCGCAAGCGCGGAACGGGCGTGTCTGCCTGGAGCTCGACGGGGCCGCTGAATCGGCCACCGTTGGACCATCCACAGAGCGCCCTCCGGGGCGCTCTTTTCGTTTCCGCAGTCCCTTTCATCCACCCGCTGCACCGCAAGGAGAACGTGCCATGCACCAGATCGCCGAGACCGAACGCTAGCCGCGCACCCTGTCGCCAACCGGGGTGCGCGGCCCCCGAAGTTGGCTTGCAGGAACCCATCACATGAACACCCAGATCCTTTCCCGTCGTCGCAACCTCGGCATCATTGCCCACATCGACGCCGGCAAGACCACGCTCACCGAACGACTGCTGTGGAAGAGCGGCGAGATCCACCGCGTCGGTGAGGTCCATGACGGCAACGCCACCACCGATTTCTCGGCGATCGAGCGCGAACGTGGCATCACCATCGGCGCAGCAGCCGTGCAGGCGCAGTGGGCGCCGCGCGATCTGCCGCCGCATCGGCTGACCCTGATCGACACCCCGGGCCACATCGATTTCGCCATTGAAGTCGAGCGTTCGCTGCGGGTGCTCGACGGTGCCGTCGCGGTGTTCTCTGCCGTGGATGGCGTGCAGCCGCAGTCGGAAACGGTGTGGCGCCAGGCGCGCCGGCACCGGGTGCCGTTGATCGCCTTCGTCAACAAGATGGATCGTGTCGGCGCCTCGTTCGAGCGCGTGCTGGAGCAGCTGCGGGACAAGCTGCAGGCGCGGCCGTGGGCGCTGGGTGTGCCGCTGGGCAGCGAAAGCGACTTCAGCGGCTGGGTCGATCTGGTGGATGAGCGCGTGCTGCAGTGGCGCGACGGCGGCGTGGTGACCATCACGCCGTGGGATGACGCTGCACGCAGCCAGTGGCAACCGCGGCGCGACGCGCTGGTGGAGGCCGTGGCCGACCATGACGAGGGTCTGGCCGATGCGTGGCTGGAAGGCCGGGTGATCGATGCGGAACTGCTGCGCGCGGCACTCCGGCGGGCGACGCTGGCCGGTGCGGGCGTGCCGGTGCTTGCGGGTGCGGCGTTCAAGGACAAAGGCATCGAGGCGCTGCTGGATGCGGTGGTCGATTACCTGCCTTCGCCGTTGGATCGGCCTGCCGTCACTGCCGAAGGCGAGGCCGGCGACGTGCTGCTGCCGCCGGATCCGGAGGGTCCGCTGGCGGGCCTGTTGTTCAAGATCACCCATCAGCAGCACGGTGCGCTGAGCTTCGTGAGGCTGTATTCGGGAACGCTGAAGGCAGGCGACGCTGTGGCCAGCTCGCAGCATCCGCAGGGTCGGCGCGTGAGCCGCCTGGTGCGGGTGCAGGCAGACCAGACCCATGACATCGAGCAGGCCGTGGCCGGTGACATCGTCGCGGTGCTGGGCTGGAAGGATGCAGTCAGCGGTGAAACGCTGAGCGCACGCGATCAGCCGTTGCGCCTGGAGAGCATCCAGGCACAGGCGCCGGTGCTGGCGTGGCGCCTGGAACCTGCGCGTGCAGCGGACCTGATCCGCATGGCGCAGGGGCTGGCCAGCCTCGCCCAGGAGGATCCCTCGTTCCGCGTGGAAACCGATCGTGAGAGCGGCGAAACGCTGGTATGGGGCATGGGCGAACTGCACCTGGAGGTGATGGTCGAGCGCCTGCGCAGCGAATGGAAGGTCGATGTCGGCATCGGTTCGCCGCGCGTTGCCTACCAGGAAATGCCGTTGCGTGCGGTCTCCGGCGTGGTCGGCAGGGTCGTCAAGCAGAGCGGTGGCCAGGGCCAGTTCGCCCATGTGGTGCTGGACGTGGCGCCGCGCGAGGACGACCAGGTGGTGTTCAACGACCGCATTGCGGGAGGCGTGATCCCCCGTGGTTTCATCGCAGCGGTGGAGAAGGGTGTGCGTGCGGCGCTGTCGGAGGGACCGCAGGGGCATCCGGTCGTGGGCATCGAAGTGACCCTGGTGGACGGCCAGACCCATGCCAAGGATTCCTCGGACATGGCGTTCCACCGGGCCGGCAGTGAGGCCGTCAGGGCCGCGCTGGCCAGTGCCGGCACGCAGGTGCTGGAGCCGGTGATGGCGGTAACGGTGCATTCGCCCTCGGCGTCGGTAGGCGACGTGGTCGGCGACCTCAACCGTCGCCACGGTCGCGTCGCGCGCATCGAGGACCAGGAGGGCCGTGCCGAAGTGAGCGGCTTTGCACCGCTGGCGCAACTGGTGGGCTACACCACTGCGTTGCGCTCGCTCAGCCAGGGGCGCGCCAGCAGTGAAGCGCACCTGCACGGTTACGAGCCGGTACGCGCTGCCTGAAGTGTGCAAGGGGCCCGTTCGCGGGCCCCTCTTGCTGCCGGCGAGCGGCGGCAGGGCGCATTGCAGTGCAACAAAAGTGTAGAAAAAGCTGGATTAAAGTGATGCCTCACGATAAATTGCGCACCCGTCGTTGCTTGCCGCTGTCTGCCCCCACTCATGCGTGATGACAAAGACCCCGGAACCCTGGAGCTGACCCTGCCGCGCAAGCGCGGTCGTCCGCCCAAATTCGGGTACGCGATGAGCGATGCGCAGCGCGCCGCGCGTTACCGCGCACGCAGGTCGGGCCAGGCCAACCACGCCGATGTGCGCTCCTGCAGTGACATGGTCCTGCTGGACAAGATCCGCGCCGCGGTCAGTGCGCGCGACACCGAACTGGCGGGCTTCCTTGTCCACGTCCTGTGGCAGCGCTATCCGCTGCAGCTGAAATAAGTCAGTGCCGGGGTGGTGGTCGTCACCCGGCTTGTTGATAATGCGGGATTCAGGTTGTTCCCGCTGGCGCGCCCGGGATGGCAGGCGCGCATGATGAAACGGTTCCTACGATGACCACCAGCGACACCACCACCGAAGCGGCGCAGGCCGGCACCCCCCTGTTCTACACCCGTCCGGTGCCGCTGCAGGCTGATGTGCACGCCGACCTGCGCATCCTGCCGGGCAAGCTTGATTTCGCCGCCGGCAACAACGCCATTCCGCTGGTGCTCGGCGAGTTCTCGCTGGCACTGCACCATTTCCCGATCCTGTTCGCCGGCCCCGGCGCCGTTCCGATGGCTGCCGTCGGCGTGACCAACGAGAACCTGTTCATCAAGGACGGGCTGTGGGAAGACGAGGCCTACGTTCCGGCCTATCTGCGTCGCCACCCCTTCATCTTCATCGACACCGGCGCGGACAATGATTTCCTGCTCGGCATCGATGAAGCGAGCCCGCGCGTGGTCAAGGGAGGCGAGGAAGGCCAGGCGCTGTTCGCCGACGGCAAGGCTACCGACATGGTGCAGCAGGCGCTGGAGTTCTGCGGCCAGTACACCCGCGAGCACGAACAGACCCAGGCCTTCTCCAAGGCGCTCATCGAGAAGGGACTGCTGGTCGAGCGCAACGCGACCGTACGCGCTCCGAACGGCCAGGAGTTCAACCTCAACGGCTTCCAGGTGGTCGACGTCGAGAAGTTCGTCGCGCTGCCCGAGGAAACCGTGATCGAATGGCACCGCAGCGGCTGGCTGGCCCTGATCCACCAGCACCTGATGTCGCTGGGCCGCTTCAACGACCTGACCCGTCGCCAGGTGGCACGCCTGGCAGCCTGAGCGGGCTGAAGGGCCGGGCTCCCGCGCAGCGGGGCCCGGTCCGTGCGGGTTGTGTGGCACCTGGCGCGAGCAACGTCGGGCGCTTGGGGTGCTGGTTGCTGGAGTGCTAGGCTGGGAAGGAGGGGCAGTCTCCCCAGGGGTGAAGGGGGGGGCTAAGCGGCTGTCGGCAGGTCCGGAGATGACGTGCATGGGGATGAACAAGGCAATGGTCATCATCGCCGTATCCCGCTACATGGGGGCGTACGGCGACCTGCCGGGGACGGTGAATTCAGCCCGCCGCCTGCAGGAATGGGCGTTGCAGGAGAGCTACACCGTTCTCTATCTGGGGGACGATGACGAGACCCCGGAGATCGCGCAGGATGGCATCACCGTGGACCTGTTGCGGCGCCGGATCGAGCAGTTTCTTGCCACGAATTTCATCGACCGCTTGGTGGTGTACTTCGCCGGACACGGCGCGATTGCTTCGGATGTCAACGAGTTCTGGCTGCTGACCAATGCTGGCACCGACCGGCGGGAAGCGATCGACGTGGAAGCGCTGCGCCGCAGCCTGGTGGAGTACAACATCGGCGGCAGCAACCAGCAGGCGCGCGCGGGTCAGTTGTGCCTGGTCGGTGACGCCTGCCGCGTGGTCGATAGTGACTCATTGAGGCTGACCGGCGACTCGATCGTGAGCAAGAAGGGGATTGCACGCCCGCTGCAGGTGGACCGTTTCCTGTCCTGCCAACAGGGCCAGGCGGCTTTCCACATCGATGCTACCGGTGAAGCGCCTGCCTATTGTCTTTTCTCAGACGTGCTGATCGATGCGTTGTCCGGCAATGTCGCCGAAGCCGTTGAGCACGACAACCACGAGTTCAGGCCGGTCGTGACCAACCATCGGCTTGCAGACTATCTGGAGTTCGAAGTACCTCGCCGGGCCGAGCTGCTCGGCGAGGCATGTTGCCCGACAATCGACACGCAGATCCGGCCGCCTCACAATGACTACAAGCGGCTGCAGGGTCTCGCGCCAGTGTCAGCTCTCCCCGTTGCGGCAGGTCGCTACGGGCCTCCAGCGGACAATCGCCCGGGAGCGGAGCCTCCATCAAGGAATGCCCTCGAGCTCGCGGCGCGACGTTCGCAGATGAGGGTCGCGCACATGCAGTTTTCGTTGCAGATGCCCCTTGCATCTCGTAGTGGGTTGGAGCGGAGCGTGAGGCCGTCCTGGCAGCGCGATGGCTTCGTGGATCGATCACGGGATGATGAAGCTTTGGCTGTTTTCTGCGATCACCTGCCGGCGGCCGTGGCCGTGGGGGCGAGCAGTCGCGTGGATACCCTGAGCGTCGCCGGTATGCGCGCGATCCGTACCTCGCAGTTTGACGGTATGCCGATGCTTATGCCTGCAGGTGGCGACTTCCTGCTGCTGTCCAGCTACCCGGGCGTGGCTACGGCAGTCCTGGGAGAGAAGCCGAAGCAGGCCGTTTTCTACCGGCCCGACACCAACGAATGGCAGCCCGGCCTGAACGAGTCGGGCCAGGGCGAGAGGCGTGCGCGCCGTCCCCTGGCGCGCGCCGATGCATTGGCAACGGCCTTTGCCAGGGATGAAGAGGCATTCCCGCACCTGGCGGTGCTGGCAGGCTACCTCTACGAGTATTCGGGTCGGCGCGATCGGGTCATCCAGCTGGCGCAACGTCTGGCACGACGGGGACTGGACGCGGGAGCAGGGCAGCCCGTTCTTCCATTCGACCTGGCCCTGCTGTGTGCCGACAACATCGAATGGGTGCAGGAGGGTTCACGAAAAGTCGCGTTTGCGGCTCTGCCTGCGGTGGAGGGAGAGCGCGATGGCGGCGGATTCAAAGCTGTTTCGCCGCACATAGGCTGGCCCGGCTACAGCGGCTTGAGAGGGGTGCCCCTTTGGGGGACGCTGCCTGCCCATGGCTCGGGCTGGAGCCTGCTGCGCTCAGCGGATTTCTACGTGCCACGCGATATCCGGGTCATCGCCGAACACATCCATGGCGGCGCTACGCCCCGCCTTTTCGGCAAGGGTGTGCCCGTCTTCCTCAAGGCCTTCAACTATCGCTTTGTCGAGCTGGGGCAGGGTGGCGGTGATGACGTGCTGATTGATGTCCCAACGGAGGTTCTGCTGTGACCAAGATTCTGCTGATCCATGGAATCAACAACCAGGGAAAGTCCGAGGAGATCATCCGCAGCAGCTGGGGCGATGCCTTGCGCAAGGGGGCGGTGGCGGCGGGCATGAGCATTCCTGACGACGTGACCTTCCACGCGGCCTTCTACGGCGATCTGCTGCATGAGGAGACCGAGTCGTGGGGCAAGAGTGGGCCGGCAGTCACGCCGATGGGGCCGGATGCACTGGACTCGGACTATGTGGATGATCGGATCGCCGAACTCTATATTGAGTATCAGCGGGGCAATGGCATCTCCGATGCGCAGGTTGCGCTGGCCCTTGATCCCGGCGATGAACCTTTGTCCGCAAAGCGCATGGCAAAAGGAGTCCACAAAAAGTGGCTGAAAGCGATCGCACGCGCTTTGGAGAGCATCCTGCCGGATCGAGGAAAGGCGGTTGCGCGTCAATTCCTGCGGCAGGCGTCGGCGTACCTGCAGAAGCCCGGATTGAAGGCGCGCATCGACGCAAAGGTCCGTGAACAGTTGTTCGATTCACTCCGGACAGATGAAGAGGTGGTGGTGATCGGGCATTCGCTCGGATCGGTCATCGCCTATGACCTTCTGCGTCGCTTGCATTCCGTGGTCGGCTGCCGGCTCCTGCTGACCTGCGGTTCGCCGCTTGGGGTGAATGTGGTCAAGGTCGGAATTGGCCCGCCGCTTCGATGCCTTCCGAATGTGAAGCATTGGTTGAACGTTTCCGATGAGGAGGACTTCGTCGCCCTGCACCCGGAATTGACCGTCAAGAGCTTTGGCTGCGACCAAGTGCACAACATGGCGGACGTCGACAACGGTGTTGAGGATGCACACGACGTGCTTCGATACCTGGCACATCCAGCTGTGTTCCGGGAGCTGCGGAAGGCTCTCTAGCAGGTGATGGAGCCTCCGCTGAGTCGTTGGACTAACGCAGTGACTGCGGCACGCGCCGCAGCTCGCGGGTGTCATATCCCATCGCGGCGATGCGTTTCACCGCCTGCGCATAGTCCTCCGCAGAGACCTGCGGGGTGCGCGCCATGTACCACACGTAGTCGCGCTTGCTACGCGCCACGATGGTCTGCTGGTAGTCGCTATCGATCCAGGCAATGACGTACTCGGCCTGAATGGGCCATACGAACTGCATGCCCCAGATGGCGCCGTTGCCTTCCTTCTCGACCCTGCCGATCGGGTGCATCGATCGCTGTGGTGCGTCGAAACTGCCCTTGCGATAGGTGAAGGTGGTCTGGATGCGGCCGTCCGGCCGCGGCGCGTAGCTTTCAATGGCGTCAAACGCTTCGCGTTCTGGCCAGGAAGGGATATGGGCGATGACGTACCAGTCGCCCATGAAGCGGGGAACGTCGACCGCCTGCGGTCGCGGCAGAGGGCGCAGGTCACTTGAACTGCAGCCGGTGCCGAACAGGGCGATCGCCAGGAACGAGAGCAGCGGAAGGGGGCGCATGGTGACCTCAACGTGGCCGGAACAGGTAATGGGCAACCAGCCACTGCTGGCCGTTGTCGTAGCCGAACAACTCGGCGCAGGCCATCCAGAACATGCGCCAGCGGTTCCACCATTGCCTTGCCGCCGGCCTGCCATAGGTTGCCTCCAGGATCGGCATGATGCGTTCACGCGCGGCATCCTGGTTCGCCAGCCAGTGGTCAGCCGTACGCTGGTAATGCGTGCCATCCAGCAGCCAGCGCCGCTGCAGGCGCAGGTCCTGCTGGAAGTGCAGCAGAGTGTCGGCAGCGGGCATCAGCCCGCCCGTGAAGAAGTGCCGCCCCATCCAGTTGTCGCCGCCTTCGGTTTCAAAGGGGTACATCAGGGTGCGGTGGGCGAAGATGTGCACGAACAGCGCGCCGTCGGGCTTCAGCCACTGCGCGATGCGTGACATCAGCTGCGCATGGTTGCGGACGTGCTCGAACATCTCCACCGAAACGCAGCGGTCGAAACGGCCGGCGGGCAGCTCCAGCCGGTTCACATCGCAGGTGATCACCTCGACATTGCCCAGCCCGCGCAGCCTGCACTGTTCAAGGATGTGCTGGCGCTGGCTGTGCGAATTGGACACCGCCGTGATGCGCGCGCCCGGGAAGCGCTCGGCCATCCACAGGGTCAGCGAGCCCCAGCCACACCCCAGTTCAAGGATGTGCTGCCCGTCAGCCAGGCTGGCACGCTCGCCGTAGAGCTCGAGCATGGCGACTTCGGCTTCGTCCAGGGTCTCGCGACCGCTCGGGTAGTAGCAGCTGCTGTATTTCAGGCGCTTGCCCAGGCAGGCCTGGAAGAATGCGGCGGGGACTTCATAGTGTTGCCGGTTGGCGG
This sequence comes from Stenotrophomonas sp. 112478_Sma, assembly GCF_056479905.1. Classification (NCBI taxonomy): domain Bacteria; kingdom Pseudomonadati; phylum Pseudomonadota; class Gammaproteobacteria; order Lysobacterales; family Lysobacteraceae; genus Stenotrophomonas; species Stenotrophomonas sp. 112478_Sma. The sequence continues at coordinate 2,050,355 of NZ_CM151072.1, forward strand.
CATCGACATGAAGCGCGACCGGGCTGCCGGCCAACTGCTCAAGGCACTGGTTGAAGCGCGCGGACTGCGCCTCGATGCCCCCGGCACTCTCTTCCTGGAGGCGTTGGGCGCACAGCCGGCGGATACCGGAGCGCAGGGCCACATCCGGAATGAGGCCGCGCTCGGCCCAGGCGATCAGCCCGGTTTCCGGATCGGCAGGCGTTGCGAGCGATGTGGCGACAGTCATGGCAGGTGCTCCTTGGACGAACGCGGGAACCACGGGAAGAACATCGGCGTGCTGCGCTGGTAGTCGCGGTAGTCCTCACCACGGCTGCGCAACGCCTGCTTTTCGGTGAAGGGAATGCCGCTGAGATAGCGCAGGAACAGGTACATCAGCACCGGTCCTGTCCACGCAAGCCAGCCCAATGGCGAGCCGACCGCGAGCAGGACGTAGGTGAACCAGTGCAGCCATTCGAAGAAGTAGTTGGGGTGCCGCGAGTACCGCCAGAGGCCGGTGCGGCAGGTGCGCCCCTTGTTGGCCGGGTCGGCGCGGAACCGTGCGAGCTGATGGTCGGCCAGCGCCTCGCCGCCGACGCTCAACAGCCAGACTGCGGCAGCGGCGGCAACCCAGCCCGCCGCGGCGGGCGAGTCGTTGCTGGCGACGGCCACGAATGGCAGGGAGAACAGCACGATCAGCAGCGCCTGGGCGATGAAGAAGCCGAAGATCTTGCCCTGGTGGCTCTGCCAGTGATCTCGCAGGTATCGGTAACGCCCGTCCTCGGCCTCGCGCCGCACGCGGCTCCACAGGTGCAGCGCGAGTCGGCCGCCCCACAGGCCGCCCAGCACCGCAAGGGCCACACGCGGCAGCGCGGCGCCGTCACCGAGCAGGGCCAGTATCAGCGCTGACGCAGCGACGCCCTTCGCCCACAGCACATCGACGATGCCGATGTTGCGGTGGCGGCGTTGCCATGCCCATCCCCAGGCCATGATGAGCAGGGCATACAGGGCAACCCAGGGCAGGGCGTTCATGGTCGGGCTCCGGCAAACGGTGGGCGGATGGCCAGCCTCGACCAGCGACGCGCAGCGATACACAGCAGCGGCAGGGCGATGCTCCAGCCGATACCCAGCGTCAGCAGGCCTTTCCAGGCCGGGGGCGAAAGCTGCACGGCGTCGAAGCCGCGGCTGGCGGACAGGTACGCCAGCGGGGCAAGCAGCAGGCCAAAGCACACGGGGAGCGCCGTGTTCCGCTGCAGGAAGGCCATCGATGCATTGATCGTCATCGCGAAGGACGCCCAGAGTGCGAGGATCCAGGGCGGTGGCATCCAGCCCAGGGGCGCAGCGGCATAACGCACCACGCCCGCGGCGGCAGCGGCGCCATCGACCAGCCACGCACAGGCCAGGGCCAGGACCAGCAGGCGGAGCTCGACCCGGGGCAGGGGACTGGTGCTGAGCTGGCTGGCCACGAACAGTGTGGCGGCCAGCAGTGCTGGCCATTGCAGCCCGCGCCCGGCGCCAGCGACCGCGCACAGCCAGACCGCCTGGTTGCCGAGCAGATTGAGCCAGGTGCGGCGCATGTCAGTGTGCGCCCGTGGCGTGCGCGCTGCCCCGATGGCCGGGGCGTGCCAGCAGCAGGTGTGAAACGCCGATCGAACGTTCCAGGAAGCCGCCCTCGCAGTAGGCCAGGTAGAACTCCCACAGACGGCAGAACCGGGCGTCGAACCCCTGCGCATGCACTGCAGGAAGCTGTGCGAGGAATCGCTGGCGCCACGCCCGCAGCGTGAGGGCATAGGAATGGCCGAAGTCCTGCTGCGCCAGCAGCTGCAGATCGCTGGCACGGGTCTTGGCGGCCATGATCGCGTTGATGGAAGGGATGAAGCTGCCGGGGAACACGTGGCGCTTGATGTAGTCCACGCTTCGGCGCGCCTGCTCGTAGCGGTGGTCTTCAATGGTGATCGCCTGCAGCAGGGCCAGCCCGTCCGGCTTGAGCAGCCGTTGCAGGGTGGCCATGTAGGTGTCCAGATACTGGGCGCCGATCGCTTCGATCATCTCGATCGAGACCAGCTTGTCGTACTGCCCGTCGAGGTCGCGATAGTCCTTCATCAACAGGGTGATGCGATCCTCCAGGCCCGCGGCACGGACCCGCGCCACGGCGAGCGCATGCTGCTCGGCGGAGATCGTGGTGGTAGTGACATGGCAGCCGTAATGCTGCGCGGCATGCAGTGCGAACCCGCCCCACCCCGTGCCGATCTCGACCACCCGGTCTCCGGGTGCCAGGCGCAGCTGCTGGCAGATGCGATCGAGCTTGCGCCGCGAGGCGTCCTCGAGCGTGTCCTGCTCGCTGGCGAACAGTGCCGATGAATACATCAGGTCCGTTGACAGGAACAGGGCGAAGAAGTCGTTGCCGAGATCGTAGTGAGCCGCGATGTTGCGCCGGCTGCCTTCGCGGCTGTTGCGGCGCAGCCGGTTCCAGCCGCGCAGCAGCCAGCCGCCGATGCGTGCCGGGCCACGTTCCATGCCGTCCAGCAGATCGCGGTTGCGCACCAGCAGGCGTACCAGCGCAACCAGGTCGTCGCATTGCCAGTCGCCATGGATGTAGCTCTCGCCTGCGCCTACGCTGCCTTGTGCGGCGACTTTGCGGTAGAACGCCGGGTCATCGATGGTCACAGTGACATGCAGTTCCCCCGCAACGTCGCCCAGCAGTGTTTCGCCGAGGGCATCCCGTACCCGCAGCTGGCCTTCGCGCAGCGGCGCAAGCTGGGACAGCAGGCGTTGGCGCAGGTATGCGTCGAGCGCGCCGGCCCGGGGCATGGCTGCCGATGGAGTCATCTCGTTCATCGCGGTTTTCCGGCAAGTGAGGGGTGGTCATGGACCGGGTTGCGCTTGAGCCACAACCGCAGCGCATGCCAGTGAATCGCCGCAACGACCTGCACGGTCATCAAGGGATACAGGGTGAGCACCTTCGCCAGGCCGCGCCCGTCCAGCGGTCGTCGCTGCATGTGCTGCGTGGCGTCGAACTGGCGCACGCCCTCCTGCAGAACCTGCATGTGGACCCTGAGGTCCTCGCCGGGCGTGCTGAACCGCCAGTCGTAGGTGCAGTCCATCGCCATGAAGGGCGACACATGGAAGCGCTTCTGGAACTGCCAGCGCAGTGAGCCCGGCTCGCTGGCCGCTTCTGCCACTGACAGGACGTAGGCGTGGCGCTCTTTCCAGGGCGTATTGGTGATGTCGGCCACGATGCAGTCCAGTGTGCTGCCGTCAGGCTGGTAGCAGTAATAGAAACTGACCGGGTTGAAGACGTGCCCGCCGAAGCGCAGATGGGTCAGCAGGCGGATGGGGCCCGCCGGGCGATGACCCCGCACGCCTGCGACATGGCGGCGGACCGCCTCGGGAAGCGGCATCGAGGGGTCACCGAAGTAGTCGCTGCGCCGGAACTCCGCCAGATTGCGGCGGTTCAAGGACCACAGCCATCGTCCGGCAAAGATCGTGTCCAGCTCGTCGAGATCAAGCAGCAGCTGCGCGACCGGGTAGCGGAAGGCGTGCGCGTGCGGCTGGTGCCTGCGGTGTATCACGTGGCCGAAGTAGAGGGCGCTGGCGCTCATGCGGCGGCCTCGTCCTGCGTCATGGGACGTGGCTGCGGCGAACAGGTCCGCATCGCGTCGACGACACGACGGGCACTGCGGATGCCATCTTCGTGGAAACCCCACCCCCAATAGGCTCCGGCGAACCAGGTGTGGCGGCGGCCCTGTACGTCGGCCCAGCGCTGCTGGGCTCGGACCGCAGCATGATCGTGCACCGGGTGTGCATAGCTCATGCGACGCAGTATGCGGCGTGGGTCGATCGCCTCGGTGCGGTTGAGCGTCACGACCAGCGGGATGTCGCCGGGCAGTCCCTGCAGCAGGTTCATGCAGTAGCTCACGGTGCAGGGAGCGGCGGGATCGCGCGGCACATGCGCGTTCCATGCAGCCCATGCCTTGCGGTTGCGGGGCAGCAGGGATGCATCGGTGTGCAGTACGACGTCGTTGGGCTGGTAGCGGATGGCACCGAGTACGTCACGCTCGATCGGATCGGCATCGGCCAGCAGTGCCAGCGCCTGGTTGCTGTGGCAGGCGAGGATCACTTCATCGAATCCTTCCACGCCCGCAGCGCTGTGCACGCGCGCGCCACAAGGCATCCGCTCGACGGCGAGGACGGGACACTCCAGGCGCTCGTGCACCCGCCAGCGGCGGCGCAGGGCGTCCACGTAGCGCGCCGAACCACCTTCCACCACGCGCCACGGCGCGCGGCCGGTCATCTGCAGCATCTGGTGGTTGGCCATGAACTGGGCCAGGTAGCGTGCGGGGAAGTCCAGGACGGTCGCCGTCGGCGACGACCACAACGCCGACGCCATCGGCAGCAGATGCTCGTCGACGAAGGCCTTGCCATAGCGCTGGCTGCGCAGATAGTCGCCCAGCGTTGGGCCTTCCCGCTCGGCCAGCAGCAGCGGCGCATCGCGGTAGAAGCGCCGCAGGTCGGAGAGCATTCCCCAGAAGCGCGGCGAAACGAGGTTGCGTCGCTGGCAGAACAGGCCGTCCAGCGAGGTGGCGTTGTACTCCACGCCCGAACGCTCGCTGTGCATGGAGAAACTCATGGTGGTGGGCTGCGAGGTGACGCCCAGCTCGTCGAACAGCGCGCTCAGCAGCGGATAGTGCAGCGGATTGAACACGATGAACCCGGTGTCCACAGCCATCCGCGTCCCGCCCAGCTCGATGTCGTGGGTGTGGGTGTGTCCGCCGAGATAGTCGTTGGCCTCGAACAACGTGACGTCATGTTCGCCGTCCAGCCACCATGCACTGGCCAGACCAGAGATTCCCGAGCCGATGACTGCGATGCGCATGTCAGTATCTCGCCTTGTCCAGGACCCACGCAGGGATGGGTTTGAGCCCGCTGACCAGCCGCAGGGCGGCCATTGCGCGCAGCCCGTACCAGGTCATGTCCACCTCCCACCAGCGGAAGCCCTGCCTGACCGAGCCGGGGAAGAAGTGATGATTGTTGTGCCAACCCTCGCCGAAGGTCAGCAGTGCCAGCCACAGATTGTTGCGGCTGTCGTCACGGGTATCGAAGCGGCGCCGGCCGAAGCGATGCGCCAGCGAGTTGATGGTGACGGTGGCATGGAACAGGACGACGGTGGAAACGAAGAAGCCCCAGACCAGAAGCTGCGGCCCGGACGTGTGCAGGCCGGGCGCTGCCCGTTCGAGCAGTTCGCCCAGTGCATAAAGGCCTGCCGCCAGCAGTACCGGCACTGCGATGTCGAAGCGGTCCAGCCAGCGCAGTTCCGGGAACCGGGCCAGATCAGGCACCCGGGCAAGGTCGGTGGTGAATGCCTCGCGGGTCAGGAACCAGCCCATGTGACTGCGCCAGAATCCGCGCTGGCGTGGGGAATGGGGGTCCTGCGGCTGGTCGGCGTGGCGGTGGTGATGCCGGTGGTGCGCGGCCCACCACAGCGGGCCGCGCTGCACGCTGGAGGCGCCGATCACCGCGAATACGAACTGCACCCAGCGCGGCGCCTGGAAGGTTCGATGCGAGAAGTAGCGGTGATAGAACGCGGTGATCGCAAACATCCTGATCGCGTAGAGCGCAGCTGCCACGGCCACGGCGATCCAGGACACCCCCACCCAGATCACACCGAGGCAGGCCAGGTGCATCAGTGCGAATGGCACCGCGCGCAGCCAGTCGATCCGATCCGCACGCCCACTGTCGGTGTCCATTGCAGTGCCGGCGTCGAACCAGCGCCGGATGGTGCTCAGAAGGCGTTCGCGTCGGCTGCGGAGGGGGCGCTGCGGAAGCCATGGGGCGGATCTCGAGAGAGGCGTGTGTTTCTCTACGCAGCAGGGCGGGAAATGGATGCGCCTCGTCGCAGATTCTTCGTCTTCCTGTTTGTCTTCACTTCGCCGTAACGGCGCACCCGGCGACCAGAGGCCGCGCCCACGCCTGCTGCCACTGGCTGTCCGGCTGGGGCGCAGGCGGGCTGTCGAAGCGCACCACCACGGCGGGGTAAGTGCCACGTGCATCGCGCAGGTTGCTGGTGCCGCGGAACTCCAGCAGGCGACGATCGGCCTCGGCGTAGACCAGTGACAGGCGTGGGGCCACGCCGCCATACCAGGTGTCCAGCTGGACCTCGAATGACTGTGCAGCCAGCCCGCGCCAGCGGTTCGCACCACGCCAGCTGACCTTGACCGGATAGAAGCGCTGGCGCCCGGGGACGAGAAAGGGCAGGGTCACCTCGGCTCCCTGCAGCAGCGGTGTCCAGTGCTGGCGCACGGCCGCATCGAAGCCGGCATCGACGACTGCACCGGCAGGCGCTGGCAGGCGTGCCTGCCGCGATGTGGACGAGGCACTCTCCTTCCACGAGATGCGGACTGTATCGCTGGACATCTCCACGTCAGCCTGCTGACCGGAGCGCTGGTCGAGCAGCCGGTAGCCGCGCGCCAGCGGTCGATCCGTGGCCGCCATGTGTTTTCTTGCAAAGGGCTGGCCGTCCGGGCACAGGTACTGGACCCAGCGCTCGGCGCCTTCCGTGGCGCCCCGCTGCCAGTGCATCTCGCGGTAGGCCACCCGGCCATCCGGCAGGGTGGCGATGCCCTCGTTGTGCAGCAGGGTGGCCGCGAGGGCGGGGCAGGGCAGGCACAGCAGCAGGAGAGTGATGCGCATCGAAGGCGCTCCGGCGGGGGGACGTCCTGGCATACGCGGCAGGGCCGTTGCTGGATGCAGGTCGGCGCTGCATCCAAACGGGCCCGTGGCCCGTACTCAGGACAGACCTTCACCAGCCCGCCGCGACCGCAGATGTACCCTGACGCCGCCAGCCCTCCCGTTCCCTTCGACACCGCCCGCCTCGTGTCCAGTTCCCAGCAGCCCAGCACTGACGCACTGAACTGGACCGGTGACATGGACGCGGTGGCGCGGTTGCGCGACCGCGACTGCTTCATGCGCATCTATGACCACTTCATGCCCAGGTTGTGCGTCTATCTGCGCGGACTCGGCGTGCCGGATGCCGTGGCTGAAGAGCTTGCGCAGGAATGCCTGTTGAAGGTGTGGCTGCGCGCTGGAGACTACGATCCGGCGCAGGCGGCACTGAGTACATGGCTCTACCGGATCGCCCGCAACCTGCATATCGACCGGGTCCGGCGCGAGCGCAGCTGGATGCAGGTCCAGGCGGCCGTCGAAGAGGCCGCTGCCGCGGACCTGGTCGAGCGCAGCAGCGCCGAGCAGTTTGCCGACCATGCACGGCTGCGCCAGCGCATCAACGAACTGCCGGCCGTGCAGGCGCGCATGGTCCGGATGTCGTACTTCGAGGCCAAGAGCCACGGTGAGATCGCCTCCATTCTGGGCATGCCGCTGGGGACCGTGAAGTCGCATCTCCGCCGCGCATTCCTGCGCCTGCAGTCGCGGATCGGAGGTGCGCAATGAGCCCGCAGCACCATCTGCACGAATCGACGTTGATGAGTTATGCGGCCGGCGCACTGCCGGCGCCACTGAGTATCGTCGCCGGCACGCATCTGGAGCGCTGCCCGGTGTGCCGGCAGCGCCTGCGGGAGGCTGAGGCGATCGGTTCGGCGCTGCTGGAACACACCCAGCCTGCGCTTGCCGAAGACCGCCGGGACGCCCTGCGCGAGGCCATGCTGGCCCATCTGTCCTCGCAGGCGGTCTCAGCAGCGGCCGAGCCATCATCGCCACGGGAGGTGCCGCATGAACGGCCGGAGGCTGATCCGGACTACCTGCCGGCATCGCTGCACCCGTATTTCGGCAGGTCACTGGCAGCGCTGCGTTGGCGCTGGATGGCGCCTGGCGTGCACTGCATCCGGGCCGAACAGATGCCATCGTTGATCATGCTGAAGATCGCACCCGGAAAGTGCCTGCCGATGCACAGCCACGGGCGCAGCGAGCTGACGCAGATCCTGCGCGGTTCCTACAACGATGCGTTGGGCCTGTTCGCGCCTGGCGATGTCGCGGATCTTGACGAGGACGTTGAGCACCAGCCGGTGACCGCGCCGGGCGTGCCATGCATCTGTGTATCCGCGCTGGATGCTCCGCTGGTGTTCAGTGGTTGGCTGGCGCGGCGCATCCAGCGTTTCGTGAAACTCTGAGCCTTATGGACAGCCACGCCGCCCCTGGCCGCATGAAGCTGCTCGTTGCCGGCGCAACGGGGCTGGTGGGGCAGGGCGTTGTCCTGGCCTGCCTGGAATCGCCCCGGGTGCAGCGTGTCACGGCACTGGTCCGCAGGCCGGGCAGCCGGCCGGGGCAGCAGGTCGCCGAACTGCTGCTCGCCGATTTCCGGCAGGCCGCCGGCAGTGTTGACCTGTTTTCGGGATTCGACGCCTGCCTTTACTGCGCCGGAGCGCCGCCGGTGGGAACCCGCGAAGCCGAGTACCGCGCGGTGACCTTCGATGCCACGCTTGCCGTGGCTTCGGCGTTCGCCCAGGCATGTCCGCAGGGGCGCTTCCTGTACGTGTCCGGGGCGCATGCCGATCCGCAGAGCCGCATCATGCCATTGCGGGTGAAGGGGCAGACCGAACAGGCACTGGCCCGCTTGCCGATCCGTACGGTGATGTTGCGACCAGGCGGTGTCCAGCCTGTTGCAGGTACAGGCACGGTGCATTCGTGGATGAAGCCACTCTATGGTGTCGGCGCCCCGGTGCTGGGGCTGGTCGCACGCATGGCCCCTTCCATCGCGACCAGCAATGTGGCCCTGGGGCGGGCGATGATTGCATTGGCCGACATGCCACAGCCGCCGGGCGTCGTTGAGTGCGCGCAGATCAACCGGCTCGGAACCAGACAAGGGCCCTGAGCCGGCGCGCGCCCCGGTCCGTCAGCTGGAGGACGCCAACACGCCGCGGATCGATTCGGCCAGATCGGCGCGCGTGAATGGCTTGCTCAGCAGCGCCGCAGAGCGGCCCGCGCCCCCCGGGGCGTCATGATCGCGCGGATAGCCGGATGTGAACAGAATCGCCACCTCAGGCCAGCGCTCCCGGACTTCGCGACCCAGTTCCCAGCCGGACATGCCGGGCATCACGATATCGGAGAACAGCAGATCGATGCGCGCGTCCGGGCGTTCCAGCAGGCGCAGCGCGGACGGCCCGTCATGTGCCTCCAGCACGCGGTAGCCCAGCTGGCGCAGGGCGTCGACGGTGTATGCGCGGACATCGTCATTGTCTTCAGCGACCAGGATGGTTTCGCCGCGCTGTTCATAGCCGGCCAGGCCTGCTGCCGGCGCGGGAGATTCACAGGGCAGTGGCAGCGGCGAGCGCGGGAACATCATGGTGATGCTGGTTCCTCCGCCCTCCACGGAGTCGATCAGGACGTGGCCGCCGGACTGCTTGACGAAACCATGCACCATGGAGAGCCCCAGGCCCGTGCCACGCCCCACCTGTTTCGTGGTGAAGAACGGCTCGAACACCCGCGCCAGCGTATCGGCCGGCATGCCGTGGCCGTTGTCGCGGACACGCAGCATCACGTACTCGCCCGGAGCCGCATCGGGGAACAGGGCGGCGTAGTCGCCGTCGAGATGGCTGTTGTCGATCTCGACCTTCAGCCGGCCGCCGCTGGGCATCGCATCGCGTGCATTCACCGCGAGGTTGAGCACGGATGCCTCCAGCTGCGCGACGTCCAGTTCCACGCACCAGATGCCGGCAGCCGTGCTGATCTCCAGTCGCACCAGCTCGCCCAGCGCCCGCTGCAGCATGTCCTGCATTCCGAGCATGCAGTCGTTGAGGTTGACGGCCTGGCTGCGCAGCGGCTGGCGGCGCGCGAAGGCCAGCAGCCGCTGGGTCAGGCTTGCCGCGCGCGAGACGCCCTTCAGGGCGTTGTCCAGTGCGCGTGTGGTCGCCTCGGCCGACGCTCCAGGATGGCCGCTCAACAGCATCGCGTGCTCGACGTTGCCGGAGATGACCGTCAGGATATTGTTGAAGTCATGGGCGATGCCGCCGGTCAGCTGCCCGACGGCCTCGATCTTCTGCGCCTGCCGGAGTGCATGCTCAGCCTGTAGTCGTGCGGTGGTCTCCACGGCTTCGGACACCACCGCGGTGACCTCGCCGGCGCCGTCCTGCAACGGACGGAATGAAACGTCGAAACTTCGCCGGCCGGTGGGCAGCTCCAGTTCGAGCGAGTGCAGGGAGCTGCGCCCACTTACGGCATCGGCAACCGCCTTGTCGATCACCTCGCTCATTCCGGGCGTGGTGGTGAACCAGGGCGTCTGCCAGTAGGGGGTATCCACAACCTGCGCCTTCTCGGCCAGCACCGCGGCCAGCGAGGCGACGTTGGCGTCGACGACACGCCCGGACAGGTCAAGCAGCACCTGATGCTGGAAGCTGGACTCGAAGATGGACTGCAGACGTCGCTTGCTGGCCCGGAGCTCGGCGGTGCGCGCCTGAACCTGCCGCTCAAGCGACTGGTTGTCCTCGCGCAGGGCCAGTTCGGCGCGCTTGAGCTGGGAAACGTCGCTGCCCACGCAGATGTAGCCGACCACGCGGCCATCGGCTGCGCGCTCCGGTACGCAGTCCATCTGTACGAAGCGCGTCTCACCGCTGCGATGGGCAAGACGTGCCTGGAAGTTGGCGCGCTCTCCCTGCAGGACCTGCTGCAGGCTGGGCAGCGCCTCCTCGAAGGCTGAAATCCCACTGATCTCGCGCGCAGTCCGGCCCTGCAGCTCGGCCAGGCTTACCCCGTGCCAGTCGAGAAACGCACGGTTGGCGAAGCGGAAGCGGTGTTCGTGATCGAACTGCGCGATCAGCGCCGGAACCACGTCGGTGATCTGCTGCAACTGCGCCTGGCTGTCATTCAGCGCCGCCTGGGCCTGAGCCAGCTTGCCACGCTCGCGGGCCTCCTGCCGCGCACGCCGTATCGCGTCCGGCAGTCGTTGCAGCCGCTGCTTCACCACGTAGTCGCGAGCGCCACGGGTCAGGGCCTGCACCGCCAGTTCTTCGGTAAGCGTGCCGGAAACAAAAATGAATGGTGTATGCGGGATGCGTTCGCGCGCCAGAGCCAGGGCCGCATCGCCATCGAAGCCGGGCAATACATGATCGGCGAGGATGACGTCATGCGTGCCGCTGTCGATGGCATCGAGGAAGCCCCGACGCGTCCATACGCGCTCCGCCTCGAAATCCAGGCCGGCCCGCAGCAGCTGGGCGGAGATCAGCTCCGCATCGAGTGCGCTGTCCTCCAGCATGAGGATGCGCAGGCGCTCGCTGCGGTCGGTGATATCACCCATGGTGGTGTCCCGAGCCGTTCGGGCGATGCGGCGGTGGTTGATTGGTGATTCCCCAGAACATGCCAAGACCCTGGATCGCGTCGAAGAATTCCTTGAAATCCACGGGCTTGACCACGAACGCGTTGACCCCCAGCTCATAGCTGCGGATCAGATCCTGCTCCTCCCGCGACGAGGTCAGCATCACGATCGGGGTACTGCTGAGAACGGGATCGCCACGAACCTGCTCGAGCACCTCCAGTCCATTGACCTTCGGCAGCTTGAGATCGAGCAGCACGACCACGGGGCCGCCATGGCGGGCACCGGAAAAGGCGCCCTCGCATCGCAGATAGTCCAGCGCCTCGGCGCCGTCACGCACATGGATGACATCATTGAGCAGCTGGCAACGTGACAGCGCGGCCAGGGTCAACTCAGCATCCTTGGGGCTGTCCTCGACAAGCAGGATCGGCCGCAGGTCCCTCATTGAACATCTCCAGAATGCAGGGGCAGGGTGAAATGGAGGGTGGCGCCTTTGCCCGGCTCGCCCTCGGCCCAGGTGCGGCCGCCATGGCGGCCGATGATGCGGCGCACGTTGGCCAGGCCGATGCCGGTGCCTTCGAACTCCTCGACATGGTGCAGCCGCTGGAAGACGCCGAACAGCTTGTCCACATAGCGCATGTCGAAGCCGCAGCCGTTGTCGCGCACAGTGAAGACATCCTCGCCTGCCGAACGCTCGTGCGCCACTGCGATCACCGCGTGCGTGCGCTCGCGGGTGAACTTCACTGCATTGGACAGCAGGTTCTGCCAGACCAGGCGCATCATGGTGGGGTCGGCCTCAACCTGGGGCAGGTCCCCGATCTGCCAGTGGACGTCGCGTCCGTGGTATTCGAACTCCAGCATCTTCCGCACATCCTCCACCATGGCTGCCATGTCGATGCGTGCGCGACCCAGCGTCGAGCGGCCCATCTGGGAGAAGCTCAGAAGATCATCCACCAGCGTGCCGGCCGATTTGGCCGAATCAACGATGGTGTCGAGGAAACGCCGCTCGGTCTCGTTCAAGCGCTCGCCTGCCGAGCTGCCCAGCAGTTCGGAATAGCCCACGATATGCCGGAACGGGGCGCGCAGATCATGGCTGATGGAATACGAGAACGCTTCCAGCTCCTTGTTGCTGCGCATCAGCTGCTCGTTCAGTTCGGCCATCTCTTCCGCCTTTCGCAGCACGATGTCGACGATGGCGTTGCGCATCTCGAGCGCCGCATCGCAGTCGGCCTCGTTCCACGGCAGGCTGCGCTGCTGCACGGTCTCTTTCCATGCCTCGAATGAATGCCGTGGCGACAGGGCGTCGCTGCCGCCTGCGCTCTTGCGTGGATCGCCACCCCATTTGACCGTGCGTACCACCTCTGGGCGGAACCACATCAGGTAGCTGTCATGCAGCTGGGAGATGGATACGGCGATCACGCCGCTGGCGACATCGCTGAACTGCTCCGCAGGCGGCCAGGCCGCGGTCAGATGATCGGTGAAGTACATTTCCTCGCCCACGTGCGCGGTCGCGAGCCACTGTGCCAGCGCAAGTACCTCCGGATTCCCGGGGCATTGGCCCAGGCGCACGCAGTCGTTCCTGTGCACGATGGCCGCGCCCTGCGCGCCGGTCAGTGAAAGCAGGCTGTCGGGGTCCCGGCGGAGCGCGGCCATGAAGTCCTCGTCGCCGGCCATGCGGCCCAGCAGCTTGACCAGCAAGGACCGGCGCCCGACCCGTTCCTCCACGGCGCGTGCGCGCTGCTTCAGTGCGATCTGCAGCGACAGGATCTGCCCCATGAACTCGCAGGCCGTGCGCACGTGATAGGGCAGCCGGCGCGGCTGTGCGCTGTGGCACGACACCAGCCCCCACAGCTGTCCCTCGTGGATCAGCGAGACCGACATCGATGCCGCCGTGCCCATGTTGCGCATGTACTGCAGGTGCACCGGCGAGACGCTGCGGAGCGTGGAAAGGCTCAGGTCGGTGGGCGGGGCCTGGCGATGATGCCCGGCCCGCACCAGGGGCACGGGCGTGTAATCGCAATCGGCGATCAGCCGCACCCGGTTATGCAGATACAGGGCGCGCGCCTGCGCCGGAATATCCGATTCCGGGAAGCGCAGATCAAGATACGAAGGCAGGATGCCGTTGCCATCTTCGGCCACGACGGTTCCATTCCAGCCGGCGTCGAACTGGTAGACGAGGGTACGGTCGAATCCGGCGATCCTGCGTATGTGCGCAGCCGCCAGCTGGCAGAGATCCTCGACCGTCGCGGCCCCCTCGATGGCGAGCATCAGTTCGCGGATCGCGGGGTACAGCTCCTCCAGCGAGGCGGGTTGACCGGCAACGGGGGCTTCCAGTTCGATCAGAAGATCGTCATCTGAACGATGCGCGAGCAACTGGTGGCGCCCCAGCCCATCCAGGTGGACCGCGCCCAGGTGCAGCGTGCCGCCGGGTGCGATGTGCCGCAGGCGATGTACGAAGGGGCCGATCACACCGCCCAGTGCGTTCTCGACATGCTGCATCAACGGATCACCGTACTGGCGCAGCGCGATGGGCTGGCTAACGGCACATTCCCGCACCAGCAGCGTCAGCGGATCCAGCACCAGCAGCACGCCGTAGGGCTGGATGGCGCCCGGTGTGTGGATGGGTTCCCGCGCACAGTCCGACAGTGCATCGTTCCAGGTGCGATCAGCGGAAGGCATCAAGGGCGGTACTCATGATTCGTGACGGGCCGGGCGGAATGGAATGGTGACGGAAAATGCTGCGGCCGCATACCGTCCGGACGATGTGAATGCCTGTTCACGCATTGCTGAACACTTCAGCTGCGCAACGCCGCACGAATGCAAACGCCTGTTGAGCCGCGCTGCAGGCCTGCTGGCGTTGCTGCTGCGTGAGGGGTTCCGCATCCAGATGCGCGCGGGTGATCCGCCATTGCTCGGCCACGCCTGCAGGCGAAGGTGCAAGGTGACGGGCGCCATGGCCGGCACCCAGCCCCAGCGCGGCCGCGTACTTGAGCAGGACAGCCGAACCCAGGGCAGAACCCTCGACGGTATACAGCCAACCCAATGCCGACGCACGGGATGCGTGCTGCAGCCTGGGACGCCAGGCATGCGCGCGTGGCAGCGGGGCGCCCATATCCAGCAGATCCTGTTCAACCAGCTGCAGTCGTGCCGTTGCCGGAAGCATCAGCCCGTCCATGTACAGCGGCGCGGCGGCGTGGTGGAAATGCCATTGGACCTGGAGAAAGCGCCCGTAGCGCAATGTGGATTCGAACAGGCGTTGCCCGATCAGGAACGCATCGAGGCTGCCGTGCACCGACCGCGTGGCGTCCCTCAGGTACACGCTCAACGGACTACCGGCAGACTGCTGGCAGCGGGCGGGTGGATCGGAGGACGGCAATGGACTGTGCATCTGCGGCACCCTAGCAGAATCGGTCCGCGGCCCGCACAAGATTTCGCGGTCACTGCATGTGCACTGCACACCCGCTGCACGCCGGTTTCCATAACGTACGCAGGACACTTCCACTGGCGCTCCGTCGTGAACCTGCACACACCCCCGAACACGTCCCACTCCATGCGCGCGATGCCGGACAGCTGCCAGTTCCAGCTGCTGGATGTGGATCTTCTGCAGGACCCCGGCACCCGCCGCATCGTTCACCTGTATTCCATGGTGGCACGCTGCCTGCGCTGCGAGACGGTGTTCAAGGCGGTGGAGGGGCAGGGCCTGGTCAGTATGTCGGCCATCCGCGTGCTGCGCTGCCCGACCGGCTGCGGGCAGCAGTCGCTGAAGGGCGCGACCCTGCGCAGCTGGCAGCCTGCGCCTGAAGCAACCGCCTGAAGCGCGCACCGCCTTACAGGGCCCCGGGGTTGGCCTGCCACACCGCGTAGTTAAGTACGGCGGCGAACCCTACCCACAGCAGATAGGGCAGTAGCAGGATCGCCGCCAGCGTCCGGATGCGCGCGAAGGCAATCACGGTGGCGATGATGAGCGCCAGCAGGGCCAGGATATCCACGAAGGCGAGCGCACCCTGTTTCCATCCAAAGAACAGCCAGCTCCATGCGGTGTTGGCTGCCAGCTGCACGACGTAGAGCACCAATGCCACCGTGTTGGGACGCCGTTCCTTCTCGCGCCAGACCAGCCACGCGGCCACTGCCATCAGCGCGTACAACACCGTCCAGACCGGTCCGAACAGCCCGGCGGGAGGCGCCCACGCGGGCAGCGACAGGGTGGAGTAGAAATCCGATGCCGAGATCGAGGCCCGTGCGCCAAGCGCCGCTGCCACGAAGGTCAGCGTAAGCCAGCCGGCCAGTCCAAGGGCCTGCGTTGTTCGTTTCATCGGGCATCCTCGCGTGGGTCTCGAACCAATACGAACGAGTGGCACGTTTGGATGCAGCGCCGGCCGTCAGTCCCCAGGCGCTTGTTGCGCAGGGGCCGCCGAGGCGGGCAGCAGGGAGGGGCGCTCATCAAACCACTCGCGGGCCTTTGCCAGGTGCCAGCGGCGCTGATCGCCGTCGAGCTCGAGGCCGGCGCCGAGCACGCCCCAGCGCAGATAGAGATCGCCGCGCTTGTGCTGACCGGGAAGATCGAGGCGGGCGCGGACGGACCACCGGTCATTCTCCGCAGTCAGCTCGTCCAGGGTGAGATGCCCCGGCCGCCAGCGCAGTGCGGTCTGCGCATCGACCTGGCCAGCGTCGAGCAGCGACAGCACCCAGCGCGGATAGTCGCCGCGCTCGGCAAACACCGCCAGCAGGGGCGAGGCATCGCTCATTGCCACGGCGCCACGTGCGTCCACCTGGAACGGCGACTGTGCATCGATGCGCCCGGACTGGATGTCGATACGTCCGCGCCACGGCGTCTTGCGTGCGACACCGGCCATCTGGATGTTGCGCAGCTCGACGGTGCTGCCGGAGACGTCGAAATGGCGGTCAGTGAAGTTGCCGCGGCGCAGGGCTGCATCCAGCTGCACGTCGCCGGCCAGTGACAGCCCGGCGACCTGCGCACGTGCCTGCCGGCCCAGCAGGCGGGCGCTGCCCTGGCCGATGCGACCATTGGTGTCCAGCCGCATCTCGCCGCTCACCTGGCCGGTGCCGCCGAGCAGCCGTACCTGGTCCGTGCCCAGATAGCGGTTGTAGGCCGCCAGGTCCGGAATGGTGGCGTCACTGAAACGCAGGTGCGCGCGCACACCGTTGCGCAGCTCGCGGATACGGCCGTCACCGCTCAGCGTCACCTGCAGATCGCGGCCATCGAACAGCCGTGTGCGCGGCGCGTCCGTCGGGTTGGCAGTGAAGCGGGGCAGGCGTACCGACAGCTCGGCGCGGGTGGGCGATCCGTCCTTGAGCTCACCATGCGCGCTGGCCGTGCCCGCCATCGTCACGCCGGCAATACCGGCAACCGCTTTGGCGGAGGGAATGTCGACCGTGCTGCCCGCCACCAGTTCACCGTTGCGGAGCTTCAGATCCGCCTGCAGGACGCCGCCGCCATCGAGCTGCAGCCAGGGTTTGCGAACGAACAGCGCGGGGATCCAGTTGAGCGAGGTGAAGGTCCACTCGCCGCGCACCGTTCCCGAGGTACGTTCGATCAACTGGTCGATCTGGCGGAAAGGAATCTCACGGCCAGCAATCCGCAGATCGGCGTCCAGCGCTGCGCCCGTTCCTTCCTTGGGAGGCAGCCGGGCCTGCAGCCGAATGTCGTCGGCGGTGTTGAGCTGCAGGGCCAGAACGCCACGGCCGGGAGCGCCGTCACCGAGCAGCAGGGGCACGTGCCACAGCGCGTGGCTGCCGGGCTGCAGGCGTCCATGGTCCATCCGGATGTCCATCTGCAGTCGCCCCGGCACCGGGGCACTGGCGATCCGCGGCTGCGCCAGGCCGGTATCCAGGCGAAGCCCCTGGCTTCGTGCGTTGACCTCGAGCGCAGCCCGCAACAGGCCCAGTTTGGCCAGGCCGGGCGCCTGGTCGCGGAAATGGCGGGGATAGCTGAAGCGGGACGTGAGTTCTGTGTCCCCCAACAGCTGGACGCCGTCATAGCTGACGTCGGCGGCATCGAAGCGGACCTGGGAATCGAACAGTTCCGACGGACCGCCGCGCAGTTGCTTGAGGAAACCGACCGTTCCGGCTCCCTTGCCGATGATCAGCAGCTTGCCCAGCCGGGCACTGCGGATGCTGTCGCTATGGATGGCGTTGAAGCGCAGCGTCCACCCGCGGGTGCCGCGGGGGGGCGAGGGGACGACCTGATCGACGCGACTGACGTCGGCCGAAACACCGGTCGCCTGCAGCCGCGGCACCCGGACTTCGCGCCGGAACAGGGGGAGGAGGGCAAGGCGCGCACTGGCACGTTCCGCATGCAGCACATAGACCGTGTGGTTGACGTGGCCGCGCATGTGCACGTTCCAGGCGATCACGTGGCCCGGCACCAGTGTGATCGCCGGGCCCGTGGTCATCACGAACTTCTGCGGCTTGCGGTTGGTGACGTTGTCGAACAGCGGCGTGTTGAGGAAGACGTTGCCCGCCAACAGATAGGCTGCGTAGAGGCCGAGCAGGATGTAGAGCGCTGTGCGCCACCGGCGAGGCAAATGCTTGAGGTGCGCGCGGACTGCTGCCATGAACGCTCAACATGATGACGAACTCCGGCCACTATGGCCGAGTACCGTGGTTCACCATGTGAAGTGACTGGCGGCGCTGGTGCAGCATGGCCCAGTGCGGAAACCGCATGAAGGTGGCGGCGTTCCGCTCGCGCAGGCAGCCGCACTGAACCCTGTGCCGGACCTGCGATGGCTCAGAGCAGCAGCAATGCCCCGAGCAGCGCGGGCGGCATCACCAGTACGCCGATGCGCAGGAAGTCGAGCCCGCTGACATGTTCGCCTTCCCGACGCAGGGCCACCAACCACAGCAGGGTCGCCAGCGAACCGGTCACCGACAGGTTCGGGCCGAGGTCTACACCAATCAGCAGTGCCGCGCGCGTCTGCGCCGGCAGGTCGGCCATCTGCCCCAGTGAGCCTGCGGCCAGGCCCACCGGCAGATTGTTGGCGAGGTTGCTGAGCAGGGCTGCGGCCGAGCCGGCCAGCCACCCGGCCTGCTGCGGTGAGGTGCGGGCAAGGGACTCCAGCGCACTGGCCGCCATCTGTATCACGCCGGTCTGTGCCACGCCTTCGACCAGCACGAACAGACCTGCCACCAACGGCAGCACGCCCCAGGACACGTTGCGCAGAAGCGGCAGTGGGCTCTGGCGCTGGCGAAGGGCGACGGCGACGACGCTCGCGCTGCCTGCGCAGAAGGTCACCAGACCCAGCGGGCCGTTCAACGCCGACGTCACCAGCAGCGCTGAGCCGGTGAACAGCACGCCGTAAGCACTCAGGCGACCGCCAGCAGACAGGGGGCGATGTTCCGGCGCCGGGGCCAGTGGCTGCGCGATCTCGCGGCGGTGCACCCAGCGCAGGACCAGATAGGTCGCACCGATCGCCGCCAGCGACGGCAACGCGAACTGCGCCAGCCACTGCTGCAGCGGTGGCATGTGCCTGCCATACACCACCAGATTGGCCGGATTGGAGATGGGCAGCACGAAGCTTGCCGCATTGGCGATGAACGCACAGACGAACAGGTAGGGCAGGGGATTGGCGCGGGCCGCCCTGCACGCGGCATAGACCGCGGGGGTCAGCACGACCGCGGTCGCGTCGTTGGAGAGGAATACCGTCACCAGCGTGCCCACCAGGAACACCAGGTCGAACAGCCGCCGCCCGGAGCCCCCCGCGTGCCGCACCGCGTACAGCGCCAGCCAGTCGAACAGGCCCTCCCGCCGCGCGAGCTCTGCCAGAACCATCATCCCAACCAGGAACAGATAGACATCACCGCCTTCGGCGACCGCGCCCAGGACCGTGCCGACCTGCATCACACCGGTCAGCGGCAGCAGCGCCGCCGCCACGACGGCCCAGACATACTCGGGCAGGCGGAAAGGACGGAACAGCAGACCCACGGTGGCGAGCGCCACCGCCGACCAGATGATGGCGGAGGAGTAGGAAGCGAGCATGGGGAGGGGGAGCAGGAAACGCGGCATCATACCGTGTGGGTCGCGCCGCGGCCGCGTGTGCGATGCGCACAAGGGGACTGCCGCGGGAATGATTTGCTGCGCTGCACGGTGACAAGCGGGAACCAGGGTGATTAGTCTGCGCCTCAACGCGATGGTAGCGCTACCAATAGATTCGGGGTTTTGGGTCCAGGGGCTGCCTTCTTTACCGCGTGTTCGTCCTGGCAGGCTTGAAAGCGAGTTTGAGTCGCGGCGCGTCCGGCGCCCGCGATGTTCGGTTTGGAATACGGGCCTCGCCCGTGCGTGCCCCTGGGAGGGGGCGGTACATCCATTCGATCGTATGTCATAGGGGACTTTCATGAGCGCTCGCAGTTTCCGTGCTACTCCAGACCCGAGGACCCGTCCATGAGCCGGACCTTGGCGAAGTTCCGCTCCAGGGCCATGTTCACGTTCGTCGGCGGCGTCCTGGTGATCAATCCCGCCTTCGCACAGGAGGCCTCCACGACCACCGCACAGCCGCCTACGGCGCAGACGCAGCCCACGCAGCCTACTCAGCTGGACGCGGTGCAGGTGACCGGTATCCGCAACAGCCTCAGCCAGGCCATGGACATCAAGCGTGATTCGGCTGGCGTGGTGGACGCGATCAGTGCCGAGGATATCGGCAAGTTCCCCGATACCAACCTGGCGGAGTCGCTGCAGCGCATCACCGGCATCTCCATCGAGCGTCGTGACGGCGAAGGTGCACAGGTCACTGCACGTGGCTTCGGTCCGCAGTTCAACATGGTGACCCTCAACGGACGCCAGATGCCTGGTGCCGATGCATTCGGTGCGTCCGGGCAGGTCGCCATCGGTGGCGTCGACGGTGGCACCCGCGCCTTCAACTTCGCGCAGCTGGCCGCCGAGGCCATCAACGGCATCGAGGTCTACAAGACCAGCCAGGCGCAGGTACCCAGCGGCGGCATCGGCGCGACGATCAACATCCTGACGGCGCGGCCGCTGGATCACGAAGGCATCATCGCCAATGCCGGCGCGAAGCTCGTCTCGGACCGTAGCCAGCCGTTCGACAATGATCTGACGCCGGAGCTGTCGGGTATCTTCAGTTACAGCAACCCGGAAAAGACCTTCGGTGTGAGCCTGAGCGCGAGCCAGCAGAAGCGCAAGGGCGGCTCGGTGCAGGCCACGGAGAACTACTGGAACGTGCAGCCGTGGACGGGCTCGATGCCCGGTAACCCGACGGTGGTCAACGCGCCGGAGATCGGCCAGCTCTATGCACGCCCGAACGACCTGCGCTATGCATTCTCGGAGTTCGAGCGGGAACGCGTGAACGGCCAGGCCGTTCTGCAGTTCGCGCCCACGGACAGCCTGACCCTGACCGTGGACTACACCTACTCGACCAACGAGATCACCGAGAACCGTGGCGAGCAGGGCATGTGGCTGCAGAACAGCAACTACACCAACGTCCAGTTCGATACCAGTGGTGCGGTGGCCACCCCGGTTTACATCCGTGAGATCGCCGGCACCAAGGATTTCGGGTTGGAACAGCAGCGCAGCATGCAGGAGTACAAGCTGGGATCGCTTGGCTTCAATGCCGTGTGGAATGTCACCGACCGCTTCAAGCTGAGCTTCGACGCACACAATTCGAAGAACGAGAGTCGTCCGAATGATCCGCTCACCGGCGGCGGCTCGATCTTCATGAGCATTGCCGGCACCAACAACTGTACCCGTGGCCCCCATTGCGGTGGTTCCTGGGTGCAGGAACTGGAGTTCAACAATGGTCTGCCGGTCGGCACCCAGACCTGGTATCCCAGCACGGCAGATGCGATCGCCGGCACCAACGGCGTGGTCAACCCGGGCTTCCAGGAGGGCGAGATCGGCACCCAGGTGCTGCGTGTCAACGCACAGTCGCAGGTGAGCGAGATCAAGCAGGCCCGCGTGGACGGCGAATGGAATTTCGACCAGGGGCGGTTCCAGTTCGGCGTGGATACCAACAAGTCGACCACGCACCGCATCCAGGCAGCCGAGGCCTACTCGACCCTGGGTGACTGGGGCGTGGCCAACGTGAACCGGGATACCGATGCCGGGCTCATGGATCTGCTGCGTCCGGTCAACATCGTCGGCCTGTTCGACGACTACAGCGCCAGCAGCTGGCCCGCATGGCGCGGCAACGCCGGCCAGCTCGCACAGTGGGCGGCGGACGAATATGGCGTGGGACTGGGAGTCAGCCCGCAACGCGCGGCCGACAACTTCGTGGAAGAGAAGACCAAGGCGGCCTACTTCCAGGTGGAACTGGATGGCCAGCTGGGCAGCATGCGCACCAATACCCGGCTGGGCGTGCGCTACGAAACCACCGACGTGGTCTCGACCTCGGTCATCGCCGTTCCCGAGTCCATCGAGTGGCAGGCCAACAACGATTTCCGCATCGTGCTGTCCGACGAGCAGCAGCCCTTCACCGAGAAGGCAAGGTACAGCTACATCCTGCCCAATCTCGATTTCAGCATCGATTTCACCGATGAGCTGAAAGGCCGTGCCTCGTTCGGCAAGAGCATCGCCCGCGCGCCCTACGGCAATCTCTATGCGGGCCCGGGCGCACAGCAGCCGTTCGGATCGGTGCTGATCGATCCGTCGTCGCGCGCCAGCGGCAACGCGCAGAATCCCAGCCTGAAGCCGCTGGAATCGGACAACCTCGACCTCGGGCTGGAGTGGTATTTCGCCGACGCCAGCTATGTGTCGTTGACCTACTGGAACAAGTCGGTCGACAACTTCATCGGCAATACCGTTGTCCAGGAGAGCCTGTACGGGCTGACCGATCCCACGTCCGGCCCGGATGCGCGTGCGGCTCTGGACTTCCTCACCAGTGCAGCCTGCGTCTCCCAGGTCGGTGCCGCCAATGCGGCCGCCTGCTCGGCCAACGACACCTCGCTGTTCACCGCGCTGGCGTTGCTGCGCAACAACCCCGTCGGACTGGCGGCCTACAACGGAACCGACGCGCAGGTGCTGGCCACCGAAGCGGCCTACGATCTGTATGGCCAGGCGGACGATCCGCTGTACCAGTTCAATGTCAACCGCCCGATCAACCAGAACAAGTCCAAGCTGCACGGCTGGGAGCTCGGCGGGCAGTACTTCTTCGGCGACACCGGTTTCGGCGTGCTGGCCAACTACACGATCGTCAGCGGCGACGTCGGCTACAACAATGGCGGCGATCCGGGCATCGACCAGTTCTCGCTCACCGGTCTGAGTGATACCGCCAACGCCATGCTCATGTACGAGAAGTACGGCTGGTCGGTCCGCCTGGCGTGGAACTGGCGCGACCAGTACCTGATCCTGGCCAACCAGGGCGCCAGCCGCAATCCCTACTATGTGGAGGCTTACGAGCAGTGGGATCTGAGCGTGAACTACACGCTGGACGACCACTGGTCGTTCGGACTGGAAGCGATCAACCTGACCGGCGAGGACGTACGCTGGCGCTCGCGCACGTCGCAGATGATCGTGAAGCTGGCTGACCAGAGCCCACGCTACATGCTGGGTGTCCGTTACAAGTTCTGAGTCTGGCGACGGACCCGTCCGGCGCGGTACCGTTGTCCCGGCAACGGTACCGCACGGGCCTGTCCTGACGCAGCACCTGTCGCACGTGCCGGCGGTACCCTGCCGGCCACTGGCCCCGCACCGGACTGGACACCCTGATGGCCCGCTATGAAATGCTCAACAACATCGCCCATCGGGACCTGAGGGTCGCCACCGGCTTCGGCCCCGAGTTCGGCGACGCCGTTGGCATGGTGCCGGCCTATCCCAGCGAGTTCGCCGAACTGCAGCGGGAATATCCCATCTTCCTGCGCAAACAGGCCGGATCGGGCGAATGGCAGGCCGTCGCCCTGCTCGGGTTTGAACAGCACGAGAACCTGTTCCTGCAGGACGGCCGCTGGAACGCCTCCTATCTTCCGGGAGCCGCAGCGAAGGGGCCGTTCCTGATCGGATTCCAGGAGCATTACATCGACGGTGTGCTCACCCGGGAGGCGGTGATGCATGTCGATCTGGACCATCCCCGGGTCAACACCGATGCCGGCGAGCCGTTGTTCCTGCCGCAGGGTGGCAACACCCCCTACCTCGACCACATCGCCGGCGTGCTGCGTGGCATCCATGATGGCAGCGCATTCGGCGCCGCGATGTTTGCAATGCTCGATGAAAGCGGACTGATCCAGCCGGTCACGCTCGATGTGCAGATCACGCAGCATCACCGGGTGAGCGTGAACGGATTGCACGGCATCGACCGTGAGCGCCTGGCGCTGCTGGACGACTCGACGCTGGCCGCGCTGAATCGCGCTGGCTGCCTTGAGGGCGCCTACCTGATGCTGGCGTCGCTGCACAACATGCGCCGCCTGATCGCCGAGAAGCAGCGACGCCTGCGCGCGCAGGATGCAGCAGCGTCCACGGCCAGGAACTGAGGGCGGGCGATGGGGGCTACGATGCGGATACTGGAGGGCATCGATCCTGCTGCGCTGCCTCTGGCCTCGCTGGTCGAGGCCGGAGAGCCGGTAGTGCTGCGAGGCATTGCGTCAAACTGGCCGCTGGTCGAGGCTGGACAGCGCTCCACGCTGGACGCGCTGGGCTACCTGGGCGGCGTCGACGCGGGCGTGCCCATCCAGTACTCGTTCGGCGGGCCAGACATCGACGGGCGCCCGTTCTACACCGCCGACTTCAGCCGGCTGAACTTCGAGGTCCGTCGGGCATCGCTCAGCGAGGTGCTGGACGGGATCGCCTCGACGCTGCATGAGCCAAGACCGCCCACCTACTACGTGGCGTCGCTGCCGGTGGAGCGGGCATTGCTGCCGGCATTCGCACAGGCCAACCAGGCAGGGTTGGCAGGGCAGGGCATCGACGCGTTGGCCAGCATCTGGATCGGCAACCGCGTCACCGCATCGTGCCATTTCGATACCCCCGACAACCTTGCGTGCTGCGCGGTGGGCCGACGCGAGTTCACGCTGTTCCCGCCCGAACAGATCGACAATCTCTACCCAGGCCCGCTGGATCCCACGCCAGGCGGCCAGGTGGTGAGCGTGGTGGACTTCGAACGTCCCGACTTCGACCGGTATCCCCGCTTCAGGGAGGCCCTGGCGAATGCGCGCAGCGCAGTGCTGGAGCCAGGGGATGCCATCTTCATTCCCAGCATGTGGTGGCACCATGTGCGCAGCCTGGCGCCGTTCAATGTGCTGGTGAACTACTGGTGGCGTAGCTCGCCGGCCTTCCTCGGCTCGCCCCTGCCGGCGCTGCACCATGCGATGTGGGCCCTGCGCGATCTGCCCGCGCGTGAAAAGAAGGCGTGGGAAGCGCTCTTCCAGTACTACGTATTCGGCCCCGGCGCGCGCGCGGGGCAGCACCTGCCCGACGATGCGCGGGGGGATCTTGCACCGTTCGACGAGCAGCGCGCGCGCCGCATGCGCGCGATGCTGCTGGGCAGACTCAACCGCTGAGGGGCACCGTGATCGATACCGCGAGCACAGCAGAAGGGCGCATCCGCAAGGTGGTCATTGCCGGCGGTGGCACCGCCGGTTGGCTGGCCGGATGTGCGCTGTCCCATCAATTCCGTGACCAGCTGGACATCACCCTGGTCGAGTCCGAGCAGATCGGTACGGTCGGTGTCGGCGAGTCCACCGTACCGCCCATCCGCACTTTCCATCACTTTCTGCAGATCGACGAGCAGGAGTTCCTGCGCGCGGTGGCCGGCACGTTCAAGCTGTCGATCTCGTTCGAGAACTGGCGCCTGCCGGGCGAGCGCTTCTTCCATCCGTTCGGCACCATCGGACATGGCACCTGGGCCACGCCGTTCCACCATTTCTGGCTGGACAGCCTCCGCCGCGGGATGCCATCGGACCTGGGCGATTTCTGCCTGGAGAGCGTCGCCTCGCGCGACGACCGCTTCTCGCTGCAGACCCAGCCGCAGCCCAGCTACGCCTATCACTTCGATGCCGGTCTCTACGCCCGGTTCCTGCGCCGCAGAGCCGAAGCGCAAGGCCTGCGACGGGTGGAGGGCAGGATCGCCGAGGTCAGACAGCATGCGCATGATGGTTCGGTGCAGTCGCTGGTGCTGGACGACGGGCAGGTCATCGAGGGCGATCTGTTCATCGACTGCACCGGCTTCCGTGGCCTTCTGATCGAGCAGACATTGAAGACCGGCTATGAGGACTGGCACGAATGGCTGCCGTGCGATCGTGCCGTCGCGGTACAGACCGAATCAATCGCGCCGCCGGTGCCGTACACCCGGGCCATCGCCCATGAAGCCGGATGGCGTTGGCATATCGCGCTGCAGCACCGCGTCGGATGCGGGCTGGTCTACTCCAGCCGGCACATGTCCGATGATGAGGCGAGGGCGAAGCTGCTGCGCGACGTGGGCGCACCGCCGCTGCGCGAACCCTGGCAGGTGCCCTTCCGCAGTGGACGCCGTCTGCAGGCCTGGAACAGGAACGTGGTTGCGCTGGGGCTGGCCAGTGGCTTCATCGAACCGTTGGAATCCACCAGCATCCATCTGACGATCAGCGCCGTGGTGCGGCTGATCCAGTTGTTTCCGTTCGATGGGATCGCGGCCTCACTGGTGCAGCTCTACAACGAGGTCAGTCGCCAGGAGATGGAACACGTGCGCGATTTCATCATCCTGCATTACCACGCCACCCAGCGCGAAGAGCCGTTGTGGAAGGCGTGCCGCGAGATGGCGGTGCCCGAGTCGTTGCAGCAGCGGCTGCGCGCGTGGCGTGAGCGCGCGCACGCGTGGCAGGACCCCGGCGAGCTGTTCCGGGTCGAGTCGTGGACCAGTGTGCTGCTTGGCCAGGGCATCCAACCGGGCCGCCCGCACCCGCTTGCGCGGGCACTGAGTGACGCCGACCTGCGCACGCTGCTGAAACGCATCCAGCAGCCGGTGCGGCAGGCGGCCACGCAGATGCCATCGCAGGCGGAATTCATCGACCGCTATTGCCGTTCGGGCCCCGAGGTATGGCACGCGAACAGGGCGGCGTCGTAACAGGTCTGCCTGCAGATGCCGCGACGGCGAGCAGGGTTTTGCGTTGCAGCACGCTTTTTCCGCCGCGGCTGGTTACAGTGCGGCATCACGGCGGGCGGCACGCACGCCGTGCAAACGAGGAGGCAGTGCAACAAGGCCTCCTTTTTTGAATGTCAGAAATGGTAGCGCTAACTTTTCGGTGTTCGGAGGCGGTTTCGATGGGTCTGGTTGCCGGTGTCGACGCAGGAACGCAGAGTTTGAAGGTGCTGGTCTACGACCCGGAGGCGCGTGCCGTTGTCGCCCGCACCAGCGCGGCGCTGGAGATGAGCAGCGCCGCCGATGGCAGCCGGGAACAAGTGCCGGCCGACTGGGTGGCAGCGCTGCGCACCTGCTTCGACGGGATTGATCCATCGCTCCGGTCACGCATTGCAGGTCTGGCCGTATCGGGCCAGCAGCACGGCTTCGTGCCGCTGGATGCGGCGGGCGACGTGCTGGCGCCGGCCAAGCTCTGGTGCGATACCAGCACGTCGGCCGAATGCACCCGGATCATGGATGCCGCCGGCGGAATCGACCGGACCATCGCGCTGGCCGGCAATCCGATCCTTGCCGGCTATACGGCCTCCAAGCTGCCGTGGACGAAGACGCATCGCCCGGCAGCCTATGCGCGGCTGGCGACCATCCTGCTGCCGCACGACTATCTCAATTTCGTGTTGACCGGGCAGCGGTTCTGCGAGCACGGAGATGCCTCCGGCACGGGCTGGCTCGATGTGCGCACGCGCACGTGGTCGCAGGCGCTGCTGCGCGCCACGGATCCGGACCGCGATCTTGCTGCCTGCCTTCCCCCCATCGCCCCACCTGATGCGTTGTTCGATATCGACCCCGCGGCTGCCAGCATGCTCGGACTGCCGGTGACGGTGAAGGTGGCGGTCGGCGGTGGCGACAACATGATGGCGGCCATCGGCACCGGCTGCGTCACGGAAGGCCGCCTGGCGATGAGCCTGGGAACGTCGGGCACGTTGTTTGCCTACTCCGATTCACCGGTGATCGATCCGGACGGGGCCTGGGCCGCCTTCTGCTCTTCCACCGGCGGCTGGCTGCCGCTGATCTGCACGATGAACTGCACCGTCGTGACCGAGCAGGTAGCGAGTACCTTTGGTTTCAGTACGCGTGACGGCGATGCCCACCTCGACGCGACGTCGCCCGGCGCTGGCGGATTGGTCATGCTGCCGTTCCTCAATGGCGAGCGCACCCCCGACCTGCCGCTGGGCAAGGGCGTGCTGGCCGGCCTGGACACCCATAACTTCACGCCGGCGCACATCTACCGCGCTGCCATGGAAGGGGCGACCTACAGCCTGAAGTTCGGCTACGACGCGTTCAGGCGCGCCGGGATGCAGTTCGACCGCATCGTGCTTACCGGGGGTGGCAGCAACAGTGCCGCGTGGCGGCAGCTGGTGGCCGATGTGTTCGGACTGCCGGTCGACGTGCCGGTGCAGGCCGAAGGCGCGGCATTCGGTGCGGCGCTGCAGGCCCTGTGGGCCATCGGGCGGTCGCAGGGTGATGCCGCGCCGGTCAGCGAGGTCACCGCGCAGCATGTCCGCGTGGACCCGGCACTGTCCGCGCGTCCGGATTCCGGCCGCAGCGCCGCCTATGCCTCCGCCTATTCGCGTTTTCTCCGCCATCTCGAGGCCGTCACGCCGCTGCAGCGCGGCTGAGGTCCGCCTCCCTCCAACATCCCGCACAACGACAGGAGCACGTACCATGACCACGCAGCCCTTCATCGGCGCCAAAGAGTACTTCCCGGGCGTCGGCCGCATTCCGTTCGAGGGCAGGGACTCGGACAATCCGCTCGCCTTCAAGGTCTACGACGCGAACCGGGTCATCGGCGGCAAGACCATGCAGGAGCACCTGCGCTTCGCCGTGTGCTACTGGCACACCTTCTGCAACGCCGGCCACGATCCGTTCGGACCGGGAACCCGGCAGTTTCCGTGGGAGGCCGGTTCGCCGCTGGCCACTGCAGAGGCGAAGGTCGATGCAGCCTTCGAGTTCTTCACCAAGCTGGGCGTGCCGTACTGGTGCTTCCATGACATCGACCTGGCGCCGGATGCAGACGACATTGGCCAGTACCAGAAGAATCTCACGCACATGGTGCGCCTGGCCAAGGCCCGCCAGGACGCCACGGGGGTCAAGCTGCTGTGGGGTACGGCCAATCTGTTCTCGCACCCGCGCTACATGAACGGCGCATCGACCAATCCTGATTTCGCCGTGGTTGCCCGTGCCGCGGTGCAGGTGAAGGCCGTGCTGGATGCCACCGTCGAGCTGGGGGGCGAGCACTACGTGTTCTGGGGTGGGCGCGAAGGCTACGCGTCGCTGGCCAATACGCAGATGAAGCGCGAGATCGAGCATTTCGCGCGGTTCCTGACGATGGCCCGCGACTACGGCCGCAGCATCGGCCTGAAAGGCAACTTCCTCATCGAGCCCAAGCCGATGGAGCCGATGAAGCACCAGTACGATTTCGACAGCGCGACCGTGGTGGGCTTCCTGAAGGAGCACGGGCTGGACAAGGACTTCAAGCTCAACATCGAAGCGAACCACGCCACGCTCTCGGGGCACACCTTCGAGCATGACCTGCAGGTGGCCTCCGACCATGGCCTGCTTGGCAGCATCGATGCCAACCGTGGCAATGCGCAGAACGGGTGGGACACCGATCAGTTCCCGAGCGATCTGTACGACACCGTAGGCGCGATGCTGGTCGTGCTGCGGCAGGGTGGCCTGGAGGGGGGGCTGAATTTCGACGCCAAGGTGCGCCGGGAGTCGACTGACCTGGAAGACCTGTTCATTGCCCACATCGGCGGCATGGACGCGTTCGCACGAGGTCTGGAAGTGGCACACGCACTGCTCACCGAGTCGCCGTGGGAGCAGTGGCGCAGGGAGCGCTACGCCAGCTTCGACACGGGAGCCGGCAAGGATTTCGAGCGCGGCACGCTGAGCCTTGCCGACCTGGCCACGCTGGCCGCCGATATCGGCGAGCCGCGCCAGACCAGCGGCAAGCAGGAACGCTACGAGAACCTGCTCAACCAGTATCTGCTGCGCTGAGCACGGCAGCGTCAAGGCGGCAATGGAGCGATCGAGGGGATGTCGATGAACCAGGCAGCAGATGGCGGAGAGAACACACGGCTGATCGTTCTGATCAGCGTGGTGGCAACGATTGGCGGGTTCCTGTTCGGGTTTGACAGTGGCGTCATCAACGGCACCCAGGACGGCCTGCACCAGGCGTTCCGCTCCGGGGAATGGATGCAGGGCTTCGAGATCGCCTCGATGTTGCTGGGCTGCGCCGTGGGTGCCTTCAGCGCCGGCAGGTTGGCCGACCGGCTGGGGCGGCGCAATGTGCTGATCCTGTCGGCGGTGATGTTCCTGCTGTCGGCGCTGGGGGCCGGCGCTGCGGGTTCTTCCGCGTGGTTCATCGTCGCGCGGGTGATAGGGGGATTTGCAGTTGGCGCGGCGAGCGTGATTTCACCGGCCTACATCGCCGAGGTGGCACCCGCCCGTTACCGTGGCCGACTGGCTACGGTGCAGCAGATCGCGATCATCAGCGGGCTGACCGCAGCGTTCCTGTCCAACTACCTGCTGGCCGCCGCCGCCGGGGCATCGACGGAGCCTCTGTGGGCAGGGCAGGCCGCCTGGCGCTGGATGTTCTGGATGCAGGCGGTGCCCTCGCTGGTGTTCCTGCTGCTGTTGCTGACCATCCCCGAGAGCCCCCGCTACCTGGTGGTGAAGCGGCGCAAGGAGGACGCACTGCGGGTTCTCACCCGGCTGCTGGGCCGCGACAAGGCACAGCTCACGCTCGACGAGATCGAGGCCTCCCTGTCCACCGACCATCATCGTCCGCGGCTGTCCGACCTGAGGAGCAGAGCGACCGGGCGGATCCGTCCCATCGTCTGGGTGGGTGTCGGCCTGGCCTGTTTCCAGCAGCTGGTCGGCATCAACGTGGTCTTCTACTACGGCGCCGTGCTGTGGCAGGCGGTCGGGTTCTCGGAGAACGACGCGCTGCTGATCAATGTGCTGTCCGGCGCACTGAGCATCGGCGCATGCCTCGTCACCGTGCTGCTGATCGACCGTATCGGTCGCAAGCCGCTGCTGTGGATCGGCTCGGTGGGCATGTCCGTATCCCTGGCGCTGGTGGTGGTGGCCTTCGCCAGCGGCTCGCTGGCCGACGGGCACCTGCAGCTGCCGGGCCGCATGGGCACCCTGGCGCTGGTCGCCGCCAATGCCTACGTCGTGTTCTTCAATCTGTCCTGGGGACCGGTGATGTGGGTGATGCTGGGCGAGATGTTCCCCAACCAGATCCGGGGCTCGGCACTGGCCGTCGCCGGTGCAGCGCAGTGGACGTCGAACTTCGCGGTCACGGTGACGTTTCCGATGCTGCTGGCCGCGGCCGGGCTGGCGGCAACCTACAGCATCTACCTGGTGGCCGCGGTGGTCTCGGTCGCGTTCGTGCTGCGCCATGTGCACGAGACCAAGGGCAAGGAACTGGAGCAGATGGAAGGATGAGCGCCATGACATCGCAGGATTCCATGCGCCGTGCCGGCGCGCTGATCGCCGGACTGATGCTGGCGCTGGTCGGTTGCGAGGGGGGAGGCCGGCCAGCGCAGGCCACCGCTACCGAGGCTGATCCATGGCCACAGGTGGCCTGGCCCCTGGCCGAGGATGCCGCACTGGAGAAACGCATCACCGACCTGATGGCCGGCATGACCGTGGAGGAAAAGGTCGGCCAGCTGGTGCAGGGAGACATCGCCAGCATCACCTCCGACGACGTGCGCAGATACCGGCTCGGCTCGATCCTGGCCGGAGGCAACTCCGATCCTGGCGGTCGCTACGATGCATCGCCCGCCGAGTGGCTGGCGCTGGCGGACGCGTTCTACGACGCCTCCATGGACACCTCGCAGGGTGGAAAGGCAATTCCGCTGCTGTTCGGCATCGACGCGGTGCACGGGCAGAGCAACATCATCGGCGCCACGCTGTTCCCACATAACATCGGGCTCGGCGCTGCTCGCAATCCCGAGCTGCTGCGCAGGATCGGCGAGATCACCGCGCTGGAGACACGCGTCACCGGCATGGAATGGACGTTCGCGCCAACGGTCGCGGTTCCGCAGGATGACCGCTGGGGGCGCACCTACGAGGGCTATTCGGAGTCTCCCACCGTAGTGGCCAGTTATGCGGGTGCCATGGTGGAGGGCCTGCAGGGCAGGATAGGGGCGCCTGACTTTCTTGATGGCCGCCATGTGATCGCGTCGGTGAAGCACTTCCTGGGCGATGGTGGCACGACCGGCGGGAAGGACCAGGGCGACACCCGCATCAGCGAGGCCGAGCTCGTGCGCATCCATGCGGCCGGCTATCCGCCGGCGATCGCTGCCGGAGCACAGACCGCCATGGCGTCGTTCAACAGCGTCAACGGCGAGAAGATGCACGGCCACCGGCACTACCTCACCGACGTGCTGAAAGGGCGGATGAACTTCGGCGGCTTCGTGGTCGGCGACTGGAATGGCCATGGACAGATCAAGGGCTGCACGACCACCGACTGTCCCGCCACCATCAATGCGGGCCTGGACATGGCCATGGCGTCGGACAGCTGGAAGGGCTTCTACGAAACCACCCTGGCAGCCGTGAAGGACGGCAGGATCACTGCTGAGCGGCTGGATGATGCGGTGCGCAGGATCCTGCGGGTGAAGTTCCGCCTGGGCCTGTTCGAGGCGGGCAGGCCTTCCACCCGGGCGGTCGGCGGCCAGTTCGCGCTGATCGGCGCCCCTGAGCATCGCGCGGTGGCGCGGCAGGCGGTGCGCGAGTCGCTGGTGCTGCTGAAGAACCAGAACGGCATCCTGCCGCTGTCGCCGAAGCAGCGGATCCTCGTGGCCGGCGACGGTGCCGATGATGTCGGCAAGCAGGCCGGCGGCTGGACGCTGAACTGGCAGGGCACCGGCACCACCCGCAAGGACTTCCCCAATGCGGATACGATCTTCGAGGGCATTGCGCAGCAGGCCAGGGCCGCGGGTGGCGAGGCCACGCTTGCCATCGATGGCAGATACACAGTGAAGCCGGATGTGGCGGTGGTGGTGTTCGGTGAAGATCCGTATGCCGAGTTCCAGGGCGACCTGCCCACGCTGGCCTACAAGCCCGGCGATGAAACGGATCTGGGATTGATTCGCCGGCTCAAGGAAGACGGCATTCCAGTGGTGGCGGTCTTCCTGAGCGGGCGACCTCTCTGGGTGAACCGGGAAATCAATGCCGCGGACGCCTTCGTGGCGGCGTGGCTGCCGGGATCGGAAGGCGGTGGCGTTGCCGACGTACTGCTGCGTGGTCCGGATGGCCGCATGCAGCACGACTTCAAGGGCAGACTCAGCTTCAGCTGGCCACGTACGGCCACGCAGTACGCCAACAACGTCGGCCAGAAGG
Organism: Stenotrophomonas sp. 112478_Sma; assembly: GCF_056479905.1. NCBI lineage: Bacteria > Pseudomonadati > Pseudomonadota > Gammaproteobacteria > Lysobacterales > Lysobacteraceae > Stenotrophomonas > Stenotrophomonas sp. 112478_Sma. Next base: position 2,083,013 of record NZ_CM151072.1, read on the forward strand.
ACTACGCCCCGCTGTTCCCGTTCGGCTTCGGTCTGAGCTATGCCGACAAGGGCGATCTGGCGGCACTGCCGGAAGTTTCGGGCGTCACCGGCAACGAGGGGGCAACCGGTGTCTTCTTTGCCCGCGGCGATGCAGGTGCCGGCATGGCGCTGCGGCTGGAGGATGGTGCCGGGCAGGGCATGACCGTGATCAGCGTGCCGGATGCACTGGCAGATGACCGTCTGAAGATCACCGGTGTGGACCATCTTGCCCAGGAGGATGGCCGGCGTCTTGCCTGGTCGGGTCAGGGGGAAGCTGTGGCCGCACTGCAGTCGCACACGCCGCTGGACCTGCAGCGGGAAGCCAACGGTGATCTGATGCTGTTGACCACGCTGCGTGTCGACGTGGCACCACGTGGCGACGCGTGGCTGGCGGTGGGCTGTGGTGCCGGGTGCTCGGCCCGCATCGCCATCGGGCCCACGCTGGCGGCGCTTCCGGTCGGCCAGTGGACGCGCGTGGGCATTCCCCTGAAATGCCTGGCTGCGGCCGGAGCGAAGGTGGGTGCGCTGGATCGGCCGTGGTCGGTGGGGACGGCTGATGCAATGACGATCTCCGTGTCCCGCGTGGCGCTGGGCGCGCTGAACGAAGCCGAGACCACCCTCGGATGCGGTGCGTGATGGCATCCTGCCTGAAGGCCAGCGCGCTGGACACAGGCACCGTGCGGGTGCCGGCATGACACGGGCCTGTGCGCTACCGGTGCGTGGGCGGGGCCGCCACCGAATCGCGTGCGATCAGGCGATGCGGCACGACATGATCCCGCAGTACGGGGGCGTTTCCGGCCGGGCGACGGATGGTGCGCAGCAGGATATCGATGGCAGCATTGGCCATCGAGGCGATCGGCTGATGGATCGTCGTCAGTTCCGGCCACACGGTGGTCGCGGCCGATGTGTCATCGAAGCCCACCACCGACAGGTCGCGGGGGACCTCCAGGCCGCGTCGGTGCGCCACGGAGATGGCGGCTGCCGCCATGTCATCGTTGCTGGCGAAGATGGCCGTCGGTGGCCGACGCTGGGACAGCAGCTTCTCGGCGGCGGCCAGTCCGGACCGGTAGGTGTAGTCGCCGTGCTGGACCAGGCCGGGTTCCACCGACAGTCCGGCTTCCTGCAACGCGGTGACGAAACCATCGTAGCGACGCGCACTCGCGCTCAGATCCCGGCGCCCTCGGATGAAGCCGATGCGGCTGTGGCCCTGCCGGATCAGGTGCTCGGTCATTTCCTTGCCTGCGTTGAAGTCGTCGATGCGGACGCAGGACAGGGCCTCGCTCAGGCGCCCCGATGCGATGGCCACCACCGGGATGCCGGCCTTCACCAGTTCACTCACGGCCGCCTGCGATTCGCACAGCGGCGGCGGCAGGATCACCCCGTCGACGCGGCTGGCCAGGGCACGCGCTGCCGTGCGCTCGGACTCATCGTCAAGGTTGTCCCAGTAGTCGATGACCAGTTGGATGGCAGAACTGGACGCGACGCGCAGCAGCCCGACCAGCAGTTCGCGCAGGTAGGCACCGCTGGGATTGGTATAGATCAACGCAATGCGCGTGTGCTGCGCAGCGGCCAGCGAACTGGCCGCCAGATTGGGCGTATAGCCCAGCTCACGCACGGCACGCATCACCCGCTCGCGGGTGACGTCCCGCACCTTGCCCTGGTTGATCACCCGCGACACGGTCATCGGCGAAACGCCGGCAAGGGCCGCAACCTCGTCGATCGTCACGCCAGCGGTTCTGCGGCGAACCGATTTCTTCGGCTTGTCCAATGCACGATCCCTTTGTTCTTGGTGGCGTTGCCGCGCAGGTGCGAGGGCAGATGATGAACCGTTCCGGCGCCGGTCGTAGTCTACAAAGTCGAATGTTAACGCCGTTGTTCCGTGCTGTCGGCGGACGGCTGTGCGCCGCCCTTGCCTTGCTGGCATGCGCCGGTGGCGCACATGCGGAGGATGGCTACGCATTGTGGATGCGCTACGTGCCGGCGGCCGCGGAGGTCGCTGCCGGCTATCGGCTGCAGCTGGGCGAGGTGGTCGCCCCTGACCAGACGCCCACCCAGCGCGCCGCGCGTGATGAACTGGCGCGCGGCCTTCCCGGGGTACTGGGAAAGGCACCGCCCATCCGCACGGACCTCGCCGGTGATCACGCCCTGGTGCTGGGCACGCCGCAGTCCTCGATGCTGGTCGCGCCGTTCCACGAAGACATTGCCACCTTGGGCGAGGATGGCTACCTGATCAGGAAGGTCCGCAGCGGAGGACGCGATCTTCTGCTGGTGGCGGCACGGCAGGACATCGGTGTGCTGTACGGCGTGTTCCACCTGCTGCGGCTGCTGCAGCGTGGCGGATCGCTGGAGTCGCTGGACGTGCGGGAATCGCCCCGGGTTGCGCTGCGGGTGCTCGATCACTGGGACAACCTGGATCGCTACGTCGAACGCGGCTACGCGGGCAGCTCCCTGTGGGACTGGCAGACCCTGCCGCAGTGGCGTGACCCGCGCTATACCGACTACGCCCGCGCCAACGCGTCGCTGGGCATCAATGGCACCGTACTGAACAACGTCAATGCCAGCGCCCTGAGCCTGTCGCCGGCCTATCTCGCCAAGGCCGCCGCGCTGGCGGACCTGTTCCGCCCCTACGGCATCCGTGTGTACCTGAGCGCACGCTTCAGCGCGCCCATCGAGCTCGGCGGCCTGGCCACGGCCGATCCGCTGGATCCGGAGGTGCAGCGCTGGTGGCGGGAAAAGGTCGAAGAGATCTACGCCCTCATCCCGGATTTCGGCGGCTTCTTGGTCAAGGCGAACTCGGAGGGCCAACCGGGCCCGCAGGATTACGGCCGCTCCCATGCCGACGGTGCCAACCTGCTGGGCGATGCCCTGGCGCCGCACAACGGCGTGGTGATGTGGCGTGCCTTCGTCTACTCGCACGAGGTACCCGAAGATCGCGCCAAGCAGGCCTACGGTGAGTTCATCGGCCTGGACGGTGCCTTCCGCCGCAACGTGATCGTGCAGGTGAAGAACGGGCCGATCGATTTCCAGCCCCGCGAGCCGTTCCATCCGCTGTTCGGCGCGATGCCACGCACGCCGTTGATGATGGAGTTCCAGATCACCAAGGAGTATCTGGGATTTGCGACGCACCTGGTGTACCTGGGCACGCTTTACGAGGAAGTGCTGCGGGCCGACACCCGGGTACGCGGGCCGGGCTCCACGGTCGCGCGCGTGGTCGACGGTTCGCTGCACGGCCATGCGCTGACCGGCATCGCCGGCGTCGCCAACATCGGCGTGGACCGGACCTGGAGCGGCTCGCACTTCGATCAGGCCAACTGGTATGCCTTCGGGCGGCTGGCCTGGAATCCGCAGCAGTCTGCCCGCGCCATCGCTGAAGACTGGGCCGCGCTGACGTTCTCGCCGGACCCGCAGGTGACCGGCCCGATCGTGCGGATGATGATGGCCTCGCGTGAGGCGGCGGTGGACTACATGACCCCGCTGGGCCTGCATCACCTCATGGCCCGCGGGCATCACTACGGCCCCGGTCCCTGGGTGGATGGAGGGCCACGCGCCGACTGGACGTCCGTGTACTACCACCGCGCGGACCGGCACGGCGTGGGCTTCGACCGCACCTCGGCCGGGAGCAACGCGGTATCCCAGTACGCCCCGGCGGTCGCCGCGGAGTACGGCGACCTGGCGCGGGTGCCGGAGTCGCTGCTGCTGTGGTTCCATCATGTGCCGTGGGATCACCGCATGCGTTCGGGGCAGATGCTGTGGGACGAACTGGTAGGACGCTACTCGCGTGGCGTGCGCCAGGTGCAGTCCCTGCAGGCTGCCTGGGCAACCCTGCAGGGCCGGATCGATCCACAACGCTATCAGCACGTGGCCGCGTTCCTGCAGATCCAGCAGGAGGAGGCGCAATGGTGGCGCGATGCCAGCGTGGCGTACTTCCAGTCGCTCAGCGGCCGGCCGTTGCCGCCCGGCGAACCGCCACCGCCGCACCCGCTGTCGTATTACCAGGCATTGCAGTTTCCTTTCGCACCGGGGGATGGACGATGAGCATGATCGGACGGGCCGGGAGGACGGCCTTGCTGCTGGCCCTGGCTGCGATGGCCGGGTCCGTGGCGGCACGGGAGCCGGCGGCGTTGCTGCATCCGCTGTTCCAGGATCATGCCGTCCTGCAGCGTGATCGGCCGATCGCGGTCTGGGGCCAGGCGCTTGCGGGACAGGAGGTTTCCGTGACCTTCGCCGGGCAGGCGGTGACCACGCAGGCGGATGCCAAGGGCCGATGGCACGCCACGCTGCAGCCGACTCCGGCAGGCGGCCCCCACATGCTGCAGGCAACGTCCGGCAAGGACATCCAGACCGCCCGCGACATCCTGGTCGGCGATGTCTGGCTGTGCTCCGGACAGTCGAACATGGAGCTGCCCGTGTGGCGCGCGCTCAATGCAGGCAGCGAGATCGCCTCCGCCACGCTGCCGACGATCCGCCTGTTCACCGTGCCGCAGGCCGCGGCGGTGCAGGCGCAGACGACATTCCAGAGCGCGGTTGCCTGGACGCCGGCATCGCCCGCCACGGTGGGCGACTTCTCCGCGACCTGCCTCTACTTCGCACGCGAGCTGCAGCGCACGGTCGCCGTGCCGATGGGATTGATCCAGGCCGCCTGGGGCGGCTCGCGGATCGAGGCATGGACCAGCGTCGAGGCGCTGCGCGCGCAGCGGGGCATGGCAGAGCCCCTGGATATCCTCGCGCTGTATGCCGGTGACCCCCTGGCGGCACGCGCACGCTGGGGGCGGTACTGGCAGCAGTGGTGGGCGACGCGCGATGAGGCTGTGCCCGGCGCAGCGCCGTGGCGCGCGGAGGCCAGCGACAGCGGATGGCAACCGGCGCCGGCAGCGCTGGGCGCATGGGAGCATTGGAACGTCCCGGCGCTTGCCGATTACAACGGCATGGTGTGGTATCGCACGCAGGTCACGCTGAGTGCGGAACAGGCGGCGCAGGGCGCGACGCTCGAACTGGCATCCGTTGACGAGACGGACATGACCTGGGTGAACGGTGTCGCCGTGGGCAGCCAGTATGGCGCCGGTGAGCGGCGCTATCCGCTGCCGAAGGGGCTGTTGAAGGCCGGGTCCAACAGTGTCGTGGTCAACGTGCTGGACACCTACGGTGAAGGTGGCCTGGCCGGCCCTGCCACCGCACATGCGGTGATCCTGGAGGACGGTCAGCGGGTGGTGCTGGATGCGTCCTGGCAGTACCGGATGGCACCTGGCGGACAAGCGCCCCCGTTCGCTCCCTGGCAGGCGGCGACGGGTCTATCGACGTTGTACAACGGCATGATCGCGCCGCTGGGCGCGTTCGGACTGCGCGGCATGCTGTGGTACCAGGGGGAGTCGAACACCGGCGACGGCGCCGGATATGCGGCACTGCTGCGCTCGCTGCGGGATGACTGGCGACGCCAGTTCGGTGCAGGCACGCCGTTGCTGCTGGTGCAACTGGCTGGCTATGGCCAACCGCCCGTCGCCCCTGCGGACAGCGGATGGGCGCAGGTGCGCGACGCACAGCGCCGGGTCGCGGCCGAAGATCCCCGCAGTGGCCTCGCCGTGGCCATCGACATCGGCGATGCCTACGACATCCACCCACCGAACAAGCAGGAACTGGGTCGCCGTCTGGCCCGGGTCGCGCGCCACGTCATCTACGGCGAGCACGCAGTGGCCCCGTCAGGGCCGGATGCGGCCAGGGCCCTGCGCGTGCCGGCAGGCGTGGCCGTCGAATTCGAGGATGTCGACGGCGCCCTGGCAGCAATCGGTTCGAAGCACCCCATCGGCTTTGAACTCTGCGATGCCGCTGCCCCGCGCTGTGAGTACAGCGACGCCGAACTGGATGGACGCCGGGTGGTGTTGCGCAGCCTGCCTTCCCTGCGCCCGACGCATGTCCGCTACTGCTGGGCCGATGGCCCGGTGTGCACGCTGCGTGACAGCAGCGGGGCGCCGGCCGGTCCGTTCGAACTTCCCATTGCCGACGCCGAGGCCCGACGATGAAGATGTTGTCCCTGCAGCACCCTTCTGCCCGGCGCGCCCGGGTGTCACTGGCGCGCCGGATGCTGGCAGCGATGTTCGCGCTGTCGGCGGCGACCGCCCATGCCGCCTCGCCAGAGGCCGCGCCGCCGGTGTACTTCGACTGGTTCGAGTACCGCGGTCATGACACCGCGTTTGAGGCGCCGCTGCCGGCGGGCCACTACCGCAACCCGATCCTGGCCGGCTTCCACGCCGATCCGAGCATCGTGGGCGCGAACGGGAAGTTCTATCTGGTTAACTCCAGCTTCACCTACTACCCGGGCATTCCGGTGTTCGAGAGCGTCGACCTGGTCCACTGGAAGCAGATCGGCAACGTGATCGACCGTCCGACACAGCTGGATTTCGACGGTCTGAGCGTCTCCCGCGGCATCTTCGCGCCCACCATCGAGTTCCACGAGGGAACCTTCTACGTCGTCACCACCGCGACCGACAGTGGTGGCAATTTCATTGCCACCGCGCGGGATCCGGCGGGACCGTGGTCCGATCCGCACTGGTTGCCCAGCATCGATGGCATCGATCCGTCACTGTTCTTCGACGACGATGGCAAGGTCTATCTGATCAACAACGATGTGCCGCCTGGTCCGGCGCGCTACGACGGCCACCGCGCCATCTGGATGCAGCAGATCGATCTGTCGACCTTCAAGCCGGTCGGCCCGCGCAGGGTGCTGGTCGATGGTGGCGTGGAGCCGGCGAAGAACCCCATCTGGATCGAAGGGCCGCACATCTACAAGCGTGAGGGTTGGTACTACCTGTCCGACGCCGAAGGCGGCACAGGGCCGCAGCATTCGCAGGTGGTGCTGCGCAGCCGTGATGTGTGGGGGCCGTACATCCCCTATCCGGGCAATCCCATCCTGACCCAGCGCGAGCTGCCGGACGACCGGCCGCTGCCGATCACCAATGCAGGGCACGCCGATCTGATCGAGGGCCCGGACGGCTCGTGGTGGGCAGTGTTCCTTGCCAGCCGCAACTACCAGAAGCGGCACTACAACACCGGGCGCGAAACCTATCTGCTGCCGGTCCGTTGGCAGGATGGCTGGCCGCAGATCCTGCCGACCGACCAGGCCATTCCCTATGTGGTCAAGGCACCGTCCTGGATGCAGGGGCAGGCGTCCCAGGCGCCGCTGACCGGCAACTTCGTCGACCGCGACACCTTTGATGGGCCGACGCTTGCCGCCCACTGGCTGCGCGTTCGGGTGCCCAAACAGGCCTGGGCCGACCTGGGTGACCGGCCGGGCATGCTGGCCGTGCACCCGCTTGCGGAGAATCTGGACACGCTGCGCAATCCGGCGTTCCTCGGTCGCCGCCAGCAGCATCTGCGCTTCGAGGCGAGTACCGAGATGTCCCGTCCGGCCATCGGTGTCGCGGCGGGCCTGGCTGCATTCCAGAGCGAGGCCTACTGGTACTTCCTTGGCGTCCGCAGCGTACGCGGTGATCGTCTGTCGGTCTTCCTCGAGGGCCGCGACGGCAGCGGCACCACGCGAACGCTGGCCAGCCGCGAGGTCCCCGCATCCGCGGTCCTGCGTCTGAAGATCGCCGGGGATGAGGCCGACTACGCGTTCTCGTTCGATACCGGTGACGGGCAGGGCTGGCAAACGCTGGCACGCGGTGTGGATGGCACGGTTCTGAGTACTGATCGCGCAGGCGGCTTCGTAGGCGCACTGCTGGGACCATTCGCGCGCGATGAGCGCGCCGGGAGGAGCAAGTGATGATATCGACTTCGTCCAAAGACGCTGTCCACCGCGGCACGCGGCATGGCCGGCGGGCGCTTTATGCTGCGCTGCTGTGCGTGGCGACCGCCGCGTCGGCCGCTGCGCCGCGGCCATGGCTGGATGCTTCGGCCAGCTTCGAGCAGCGGGCCGCATCGCTGGTCGCCCAGATGACGCTGGAGGAGAAAGCCGCGCAGATGCAGAATGCCGCGCCGGCGATCGAGCGCCTCGGTGTGCCGGCCTACGACTGGTGGAACGAGGGGCTGCATGGCGTGGCGCGGGCAGGGCAGGCCACTGTCTTTCCACAGGCCATCGGCCTGGCGGCAACGTTCGACGTGCCGCTGATGGGCGAGGTGGCGACGACCATCAGCGACGAGGCCCGTGCCAAGCATCACCAGTTTCTCCGCGAGGGATCGCACGGGCGTTACCAGGGGCTCACGTTCTGGTCCCCGAACGTCAACATCTTCCGTGACCCGCGCTGGGGCCGTGGCCAGGAAACCTACGGCGAGGATCCCTACCTGACTGCCCGCATGGGCGTCGCCTTCGTACGTGGCCTGCAGGGCGATGACCCGGTGTACCGCAAGCTCGATGCCACGGCCAAGCATCTGGCCGTGCACAGCGGGCCGGAGGCCGACCGTCACCACTTCGACGCGCGGCCCAGCCGGCGCGACCTGTACGACACCTACCTGCCGGCGTTCGAGGCGCTGGTGAAGGAGGGCGATGTCGATGCGGTGATGGGCGCATACAACCGGGTGTATGGCGAGTCAGCCAGTGCCAGCCGGTTCCTGCTGCGCGACGTGCTGCGGCGTGACTGGGGCTTCAAGGGCTACGTCGTCTCGGACTGCTGGGCGATCGTCGATATCTGGAAACATCACCGGATCGTTGCCACCCGCGAAGCCGCCGCAGCGCTGGCGGTCAGGAATGGCACCGAGCTGGAGTGCGGACAGGAGTACGCCACGCTGCCCGCAGCCGTGCGCCAGGGCCTGATCACCGAAGCGGAGATCGACGACGCGGTGACACGCCTGTTCGCCGCACGGATGCGCCTGGGCATGTTCGATCCACCGGAGCGGGTGCGTTGGGCGCGGATTCCCGCCTCGGTCAACCAGGCGCCCGCGCACGACACCCTGGCGCTGAAGGCCGCCCAGGAATCGCTGGTCCTGCTGAAGAACGAGGGGGTACTGCCGTTGTCGCGTGACCTCAAGCGCATTGCCGTGGTCGGTCCCACGGCTGACGACACCATGGCGCTGCTCGGCAACTACTTCGGCACACCGGCCGCGCCGGTCACGATACTGCAGGGTATCCGCGATGCGGCGAAGGGTATCGACGTGCGCTACGCCCGTGGCGTGGACCTGGTCGAGGGGCGTGATGATCCCAGCGCGACGCCGCTGATCGAGCCGACCTTCCTGCGGCCGTCGGCGGCGTCGACCGAGCGTGGCCTGCGTGGCGAGTACTTCCGCACGGCCGACCTGTCGGGCACGCCGGCACTGGTCCGCACCGACGCGCAGATCGGCTTCCGCTGGGACCGCGGCTCGCCAACCGACAATCTGCTTGCCCGTGGCGAGGCGGCGCCGGGGCAGGGCATTCCGAGCGATGGTTTCAGCATCCGCTGGACCGGACAGCTGCTGCCGCCGGTATCCGGGCGCTATCGGCTGGAGGTGGCCGGCGACGACGGCTTCCGGCTGTATCTGGACGGCAAGCGCGTGCTGGACCACTGGGTGAACTCGGATCGTCTGCACGCCGAAGGCATCGACGTCGATCTGCAGGCGGACCGCGCCTACGAGCTGAAGCTGGAGTACTACGACGACGAGCGTGATGCGGGCGTGCGGCTGGGCTGGCGCATGCCGGGCGCCAAGGCACCCTTCGACGAAGCCCTTGATGCGGCCCGCGACGCCGATGTCGTGGTGTTTGTCGGCGGCCTGACCGGCGACGTCGAGGGCGAGGAGATGACCGTCAACTATCCGGGCTTCGCGGGCGGGGACCGGACCGATCTGCGGCTGCCTGCACCTCAGCGCACCCTGCTGGAGGCACTGCATGCCACCGGCAAGCCGGTGGTGATGGTGCTGACCGGCGGATCGGCAATGGCCGTTGACTGGGCCCAGGACCATCTGCCGGCGATCCTGATGAGCTGGTACCCGGGGCAGCGCGGCGGCACTGCCGTGGGCCAGGCGCTGTTCGGCGACGTCAACCCCGCAGGTCGTCTGCCGGTGACCTTCTACAAGGCCGGTGAAGCGCTCCCGGCGTTCGACGACTACAGCATGGAGGGCCGTACCTACCGATACTTCCGCGGCACCCCCCTGTATCCGTTTGGCCACGGGCTCTCGTACACCCGCTTCGATTACGCCGCACTGCGCATTGATGCGGACAGGATCAATGCCGATGGCCGGCTGGGTGTGCACGTGGACGTGACCAACACCGGCACACGCAGCGGTGACGAGGTCGTGCAGCTCTATGTGCGACGCCAGCAGGCTGGCAGCGACGAGGCCGTGCAGGAACTGCGTGGCTTCCAGCGTGTCCATCTCGCCGCCGGCGAACGGCGCACCGTGACGTTCTCGCTTGAGGCACCGCGGGACCTGCGCCGCTACGACGAAGCGGGCGGTGCCTATGCGGTGCTGCCCGGGGCCTACGAGGTGCGGGTCGGCGCCTCGAGTGCCGATATCCGCGCGCGGGCCGGGTTCTCGGTGGAGGCCGTGCATGGCAAGCACTGAACACACCCTCACGGTGCGCGAGAAGCTGGGCTACAGCCTGGGCGATCTCGCGGCGAACCTGATCTTCCAGACCCTGATCACCTATCTGGCGTTCTTCTACACCGATGTCTACCGGCTGCCGCCGGCAACGGCGGCTACGATCATCTTCGTGGTCGGCATGCTCGGCGCGTTCGTTTTCACCCCGCTGATCGGCATCGCCGCAGACCGCACCTCGACGCGCTGGGGGCGGTTCCGTCCGTGGATCCTGTGGACGGCGATCCCGTTCGGCGTGCTGTCGCTGCTGGCGTTCAGCACGCCAGAACTGGGCGAGCGCGGCAAGGTCATCTATGCGCTGGGCACCTACGCTCTGCTGGTCTTCGTCTATGCAGCGAACAATCTGCCGTACTCCGCACTGAGTGGTGTGCTGACCGGCAGCATGGCACAGCGCAACAGCCTGTCGGCCTACCGTTTCGTGGCCGTGATGATCGCGCAGTTCATCATCCAGGTCCTGCTGATGCCGCTGGTGCTGATCCTGGGTGACGGTGACCGCGTGCGGGGCTTCGAACAGGTGATGACCGTGTTCGCCATCGTCGGGACGGTGTTCTTCCTGATCACCTTCGCCACCACGCGCGAGCGCATCGTTCCCACCCGCGAGCAGACCGGAGGCGTGCTGCAGGATCTGTCTGACCTGCTGCACAACCGGCCGTGGCAGGTGATGCTGGCCCTGACCGTCCTGGTGTTCATCAACCTGGCGCTGAAGGGCGGCACGTACATCTACTACTTCCAGTACTACATGAGCGACGCTGCGCTGGCCGGCTTCCTGGAGAACTCAGGATTCAACGGCCTGATCAGGGCCCTGAATGCAGGTCTGGGTAGTGCCGGATTCGCTGGCTTCAGCTGGCCCAGGGACGCGGCAACCTCGGCCTTCAGCCTGTTCAATGCCTGCGGAATCATCTGCATGATCCTGGGCATCGGCGTGTCGCGACGGCTGGCAGACCGCTTCGGCAAGCGTGACGTCTTCGGCGGCGCACTGTTCATCTCAACCCTGTTCCTGCTGGCCTTCTACCTGTTTCCGCCGACGGCGGTCGGCGTCGCCTTTGCTGCCTTCATGCTGCATGGATTCTGCTACGGCATCACCATCCCGCTGCTGTGGGCGATGATCGCCGACGTTGCCGACTACTCGGAATGGAAGAACCATCGCCGGGCCACCGCGATCATCTTCTCGGCGATGCTGTGCGGCCTGAAGATCGGCCTCAGCGTGGGAGGCGCCCTGGTCGCCGGCATTCTTGCCCACTACGGCTACCAGGCGGGTATGGCGACACAGCCCGAGGGCGTGGTTGAGGGCATCCGCCTGACCGTAAGCGTCTACTGCTCCCTTCCTTTCCTGCTCGCCGTGGCGCTGCTGTTCGCGTACGAAATCGACAAGCGCGCGGAAGCCCGCATCGAACAGGACCTCCAACTGCGTCGCCGCACGGCCGACGCGTCCGCGTAACCCAACGATGACGACCATGATCGACCTCTCTCCAGGCGACGACGGCCGGGCCGACGACGCCCGCCTCGCGCAGCTCACCCGGCACGCCATCTCGCAGCCGCTGGTGACCCATATCTACACCGCCGATCCGTCGGCCCATGTATTCGAGGGACGGCTCTACATCTATCCCTCGCACGACATCGACGGCGGCCAGCCGTTCGACGACGAGGGTGGGCACTTCGGCATGCAGGACTACCACGTACTGCGGATGGATGCGCCCGACGGCGACGCCATCGATTGCGGCCAAGCGCTGCACCTTGACGACGTGCCATGGGCGCACAAGCAGATGTGGGCGCCCGACGCCGCCTGCCGCGACGGGCGCTACTACTTCTATTTCCCGGCCAAGGATGCGCAGGGCCTGTTCCGCATCGGTGTGGCGGTCGGCGAACGGCCGGAGGGACCATTCATTCCCCGGCCCGAACCGATGCAGAGCGCGTACTCGATCGACCCGGCCGTATTCGAGGACGAGGACGGCAGCCACTATCTGTACTTCGGTGGTATCTGGGGCGGGCAGCTGCAGCACTATCGTGACAATCGGTACGACACCGCGCACGAGGAGCCGACAGGCAGTGCGCCGGCGCTGGGGCCGAGGGTGGGCCGGCTCGATGCCGGCATGACCGAACTGGCCGAGCCCACGCGCGAGGTGCAGATCCTGGACGAGCACGGCCAGCCGCTGCGCGCGGACGATCATGCGCGCCGCTTCTTTGAAGGGCCGTGGGTGCACAAGTATCAGGGCCGGTACTACCTGTCCTATTCCACGGGCAACACGCATCTGCTGTGTTATGCGATCGGCGACAGCCCCTATGGCCCGTTCACCTATGCCGGCGTGCTGCTGACGCCCGTGGTGGGCTGGACCACGCACCACTCTATCTGCAGCTTCAAGGGACAGTGGTATCTGTTCTACCACGATGCGCTGATGTCCGGCGGCGTGACGCATCTGCGCTCGGCCAAGTGCACGCCGCTGCACATGGAGGCCGATGGTCGCATCCGGACCATCGAACCCTATGGTGCATGAGCGCATGCTGCCGGTGGACGACGCACTTGCTCCGCTACCGGCCGGTGAGCTGCACTGGCTTCAGGCAGGCGATCTCGAAGTGGCGCTGGCGGCCGGGGCAGGGGGGCGCCTGGCACAGATGCGTTACCGGGGCGTGGACTGGCTGGTGGACGCAGAGGAGGGCGGAGCGGCGACGATCGCCTGGGGCTGCTATCCGATGGTGCCGTGGGCTGGGCGCATTCGTCGTGGACAGTTCAGCTTCGACGGTGCACCCCATGAATTGCCGGTCAACTTCGGCGGGCACGCCATTCACGGGGTCGGCTTCTCCAGGCCCTGGCAGATCGACAGCCTCGACGCGACGAGTACCACGCTGACGCTTGATCTGCCGCGTGACAGGTACTGGCCCTTCGGTGGCGTTGCCCGACAGGTCATACGCCTGCAGGCACACTGCCTGCAGCTGCACCTCTCGGTGCAGGCTGCGCAGCAGGCCATGCCGGCAGTACTGGGCTGGCACCCGTGGTTCCGTAAGCCGGACCGGCTGCTGTTCAAGCCTCGCGCGATGTACCCGCGTGACGAGGAGGGTATTGCCGTTCTGCCGTGCGTGCCGCCCACGCCAGGTCCATGGGATGACTGTTTCATCACCGACCGTGATCGTGACATCGCGCTGGTGCGCGGCGGGCAGCGCCTGCGGCTGCGATCGGACGGCGACCACTGGGTTGTCTACGACGGTGCCCCCCACGCCACCTGCGTCGAACCGCAGAGCGGGCCACCTGATGGCTTCACGCTTGCGCCGCGCCGGCTGCAGCCCGGTCAGCAGCTGGCGCAGACGTTCGAGCTGGTCTGGGACCAGGACGCCCCCTGAACTGCGGCGCGGTCCAGCGCAGGGCGGGAACTGCGACGGAGCGGGCCATCACAGGCTCCAATCGATGCGCAGGCCTGCAATCAGCGCATCCGGCAGGTCACGCTGGCGCGCAGGTTCGTTGAACTGGTCAGGATGCACGATGTAGTGCAGGTTCGGCGCAGAGGTCTACAAGTTCAAGCCGCGATACTTCGCGTGCTACGACTCCGCGCAGACGCATCAGATCAAGTATCAGATGCCAGCATTGGTGAATGCGTGCACTGATGATCCTTCCGGTTGCCGCGCTTTCCCCCGGAGGCGCGTGGTACACCGTTAACGATGGCTGATGACATTTGTCGCGACATTGCAAGGTGGGGTGAGCCGGACAACCCGTTCAAGGCTCCCGGCGCAGTCCAGGCACGTGAGGATCGCGGCGTTGCCGCTGGGCACAAGCAGCAGCCAGCGGCACAAGCAGAACGGATCGAGCAGAGTGGGGCGGTCATCAATGGGAACGCCATTGCGCGCGGGGATAGGGCACTCGGCAGCTTCCCGGATACGCCCTCGTTCCAGTCCGCCAGCCACATGACCACGCCGGCGATCCCTACAAGACTGTGACTCCGCCTGTGCTCGCCAACCCGAAGGCGAAGGGGGTAAGCTTCGGCCCAGCTACAGGGGGAAGTCATGGTCACAAGGATTGCGACAGCAGTGCTGCTGTGTGTGATGGCTGCGCCATTGGGCGCCCAGCAGATTTACAAGTGCGTCACCCAGGGCGGCGTCGAGTACCAGTCAATGCCATGCGCCAGCGGTGAAGCCGCCAAGACGTGGAATGTAGAGGTCGCGCCACGTTCCGCGGAATCGGTAGCCAATGAGCGGCGCTTGGACATGATCCGGCAGCAGAACTCGGCTTCCGTCGCGCCTCGGCCGGCGCCGCGCCCAGCACCTGTTTACAGAAAAGGCGGCGGTGGCGGGCAGTTGCACCATATCTCTCAGTACAGGGATGCCAACGCGTGCGAGGCCGCACGTGCGGAGCGTGAGCGCGTTTTCAGGGCCTACGGTACCAACCGCCCGTTTGATGTTGGCAGGCGTATGGACGATTTGGTCTGGCGGGCGTGCAAGTAATTATCGTGACGCATCACGCCGGGTGTAGGGGCAGCGCCCTACGGAAGCGCCTCACACGCGCTGGTGAGGTCCCGACCCGGTACCAGCTGGCCAGCTGCGGGTGGCTCGGTGTCGGGGCCAGCGATCGCTCCCGGTGACCGCACTTTCCGGCGCTGTGCCAAGGCATCGGAGAGGCTCACCACGCTGGCGGCGTTGAAGGACAAGGGTTTGCGAGGCTTGCCGATCGCGCGGCCGCTCTCCATCATCCGGCGCCATTCCTGTGCCTGCGCAGCGGTGAGCGACAGCCATGCGAGGTCTTGCGGCTCCAGCTCGCGGCCCTCGGGCGTGACCAGTCGGCCACCCTTAAACGAAAAAGCAGCCCAAGGACCGGTCAGTTTCCGATCACGCACGATCAGGCTCCATGCCAGAGTAGGTGTTGCACGCGCAAAACTATGATTCTGTATCTCATTGATTAATCAATGGATCGATGCGGTGTTGCACCACAATCGCGCGCGCGCCAATGCTGTGTAGTTGGACATTGCACAACGCTAGTGCATGAATTTGGTGCGGCGCCAATGCACGGCTTCTAATTTGAGGCAAAGCCAATGGAGCGGCTGTGCCCGGCGGCGTAGTTCAAACGAGCGTAATCAATGCTGTGGGGACTGGAATGCTCTTGTCCGGCAGGCTATCGATGATTGTGGCCGAGCCGCTCTCGCAGCAGTCGAGGTGGCCATTGGAGGTTGCGAACCTCTTCCTTTAGGTCGGCCCCGCCACGTGGTCGAGGTGGGGCTCGGACTCGGACTCGGAGGAAGGGATAGTCGCGGCATCGCTAGAGATTCAGCCAGCCTCGCGCTGGCCCGCTGACGCTGATTGTGCACAAGCTAATCGCGCGACGCCCCAAGTTGAAACATCCGTGCTCCGGGCCGGAAGGCAGCGACCTCACTCGGTGCACCTCGAGCTGGGCACGAAGCGCGTGAAGCCTAGAGGCGTCTCCCTCAGGCAAGCTTCCTCGCTAAACAGCGCGGAGTACCCGGGCAGGCATGCCTCATGTCGCGCCCAACAGCTGCCATGACCAAGCCATCACTTCGTCAGCCACTGGCCGTAAGCCTCAACATCAATCATCGGTACGGTCCCACTGAACTGAAGTTGGGCGATGAGTTTGAAGAGGAACGCCGTCGCGGGCTTGTTCTCATTCACAAAGAGATAGCGATCCTTGGAATGGTCAAAGAAGAAGTGACCATGCGCAGCAACGCAGCCAAGGTCCAAGCGCCCGTCGCCGGGATTGGCGGTCAGTGCCCTTTCCAGGGAGGGCCCAAGCGCTGGACTCCAGTCACTTTCAAAGGTCAGCAGCCCGCCAAGAATTGGCATCAAGGCCTTTGGCGGATAGACCCCACCCGCGTGCGGGATTGGCAGGCTAGTGCGCTGCAACTGTCGAACGCTTGCCACCTTCTGCTGGGCGTACGCCACCAGCTCTGCATTCGCTGTCTGCTTGGCTTCGAACACCGCATAGACGCTCTCGGCAGGAACAATGATTTCACCCTCGTAGGTGAAAATAAACGGTGAATACTGCCGATCGAAAATCACCACATCAATCTGCTGGCTGAAATTTCCTTGACTATCCACCACGTGTGCCTTCGCAGCTTGATAGCGCTTTGGTAGGTAGGTATCCAGCAAGCTGATCCACACGTTCTCACTGGCATCCCCCTTGGACCCTGGGTGATTGAACGTCTTCCGGACAGTGGCAAGGCGCAGCTGAACATCCTCATGCAATGAAGAAAGCAGCTGTGAAAGTGACCATTGGGACATCTTGGGACCTCCATACACTCAGCAGCAGGCGCTTGCCTGGTCAACAATGTGAAATAGCAGCGACTGGGGTGGGGCAGCCAGCTGTGCCACACGAAACAGTGTCAGCGGCGCCCCGGCGCGTGCTGGGAAGGCATCTCAGCCATGATCCTGAAACGCCGGCGTTGGCTGCATTGGGCGAGCAATCTCAAGCGCGCGTTTGCTCTCAATCGATCGGTCTGGATAAGCATCTAGTACGATCGAGGGGATCAACCGCTGTGTGATGTCAGAGTAGGTGAAGCCGACCTCTTGTCCATCCTTCGCTCCAGTGGCCTCTACCAGCCCTTCGATCTGCACGGAGGATAGACCCAGCGGTCGCAACTGGTGTTCCAGGACGTAGCGTCGCTGAGCTGAATCAGGACGGTTGAAGGTCAAAATGTCAGCGGCGCGACGGCGTACGGCCGGATCCAGCGCGTTGAGGCGATTGGTGCACATGATCACGGCGGCGGGCACCTTCGTCTGCGCCAGACGATCGATACCCCTGATGAAGGCATTGACCCCTGCTCGATCCTCATGGTGCATCTGCGCCGATTCCCGAGACTGGGTCAGCGCATCGGCCTCATCCACCAGCAAGATGACCCCTCCGGTGCTTTTTCCGCGACCTTGCAATTTGGTCGCTTCTGCCAGCGCGTAGTCGAACGCTGTGGTGAGTAGCTGGGTCATCTCGCCAACCTGTCCCTTGCCTCGGGTGGCCAGGCTGAGCGGGAACAAGGTGATATCAATCTTCTCCTGTCGCGCCACGGCATCACCGATAGTCTCTGCCAATTCGGTTTTGCCAGAGCCGACGTCACCGGAAAGAATGACCAAAGGAGGTCGGCGCAGTACGGAATCAAGCAGCGTTGCGGCACCTGGGTGATGGCGCTTGGCCCACAATTCCAGGCCAGCTGGGTGGACTAGCAGGCCGAGAATCTTCGACAAGCGAGCCTTCTGATCGTCCACGCCAATCAGCCGATCCAATCGGGTGCGGGCGTCGATGTCCGGATAGATGCGACGTTGATCAAACAACTCGTCAAGGGTTGGCTTTGAGTGCATTAGTAGCTCCTGACACTGAGGCGGTCGAGTGCCTTGCCACCCGCAGAGTAGCTGCGGTCAGACACCAGGCTTCCGCTGATACCAGGCTCGGCTGCCCCGGTACGCTGAAATGGAAGCGACTTTTCAAATGACTCCCGCTGAGGAGCCGACAGCGTGAACCAGGCAGAGGAATACGTCAGGTAGTTGTAGAAGCTCGCCCCGGATACATCTGCGCCTGGGCGGAGCTTGCCGGGATCGTCATCGATTCCGGACATGCCTGCAAGATCTTTTGCGGTGTAGCGCAGTGTGGGCTCGATCCAGTTATCACCCCGCTTGAAACCGTAGGTGACTGTGTCCAGATAGCCGGCCTTCAACAATTCAACCACTTCGGTCTCATAAGCGGCGATTCTGTCATCGCTGGGCGCCCCATAGAAGCGCTGCATACGCTTGAGGTCGGCGGCCAATTTCGCTGCCATGTGGCGGGCATGAGTGATCGTAAAGGTGCTGGTGCTTGATTGTGTGTAGCTGCCAGTCATAGGGCCCTCACGCTTGGAAGGAAGAGCCGAAGACCTTTTGCCAGTAGCGCACGGTCTCCTGCTTGGTCGGTGCAGCCAGTGCCGCATCAATCGCGTCGCCGGCATCCAATGCCGCCTCGACAATGGCATCGACCTGCGCGTGACCGTACAATTTGGCCACGTTGTTCTTCTCGTTCACCGGATCAATGATCTGCATAGGCTCGGAGAAGGCGGCGATAATGGCGGTAGGGTAGTAATCCTGGAATGCGATTTGTTCGCGAAGGCCGCTCTGCGCCACGTAGGTGAAGAAGTGCTGGAGCGCTTCGGGGTAGTTGGAGAAATCACGCCCCTCATCGCACAGCTTTGCCAGGATCATCTCGATCATGAAGGACTTGAAACGAAAGCCGGGAACTTCCGTCTTCATGCGCCTTGCCCAGAACTTGACCAAGCGCACCACCTGCACAAAATCCGAAGGCTGCAATTGTTTACGCCGCTTGGCAAACTCTAGGTGCCGGGGAATGCTGGTTCTCAAGAACGAGCCATCATCCTGACTGACTAGGTTGCCATACCAGTCAGGATCGCCGTCATAGAGGATCGGCACCACGTCCACATCCAGCCCAGAACCTTGGAACGAGACTGTTACGGAGTAAGTCTGGGGCTTGACTTGTTCGGGCTTGAAATTTGGATAAGCCTTTCGAAGCCGCTCTGCCAAGTACTCCAGCAGCCTCCCAATGTCCTTGGGGGCGTCTGCCCCACTGATGTAACAGGCCACGTCAATGTCGTTGAGCGACCGCAATGCGGTGCCTTTTGCCAGACTTCCCGAAAGGATCATCTTTCGAAGGGTGAAATCCGGGTGCTGCCCTAGGTAGGTCTCCAGACGCTCTCTCAGTCCACGCGCCTGCGCGCGTAGCTCATTGGCTTTATCGCGTGGCAGATTGACCCGATCGTCGGCAAAATTGACAAGCTCCCTATGGCCTACGTGCTGCGTTCCCATGCATCGATCTCCAAGCCGGGCGCGTGCCGACCGGCGGATAGGTGAGGTGGTACTGCGACTTCCCCGCTGCCAACTTGCCGGCTCGTTGTCGCAGGAACTGCGACTCTTCCCCGATCACGGGCCGGAAAGCTGATAGCTCCCGATCAACATTGGGATGGCTTTCACAGTTTCAAGGGCGTGGGTGGGTGCCGGGACGCGGCGCGCCTGGGACGGGCTCAATCCGCGTCGAGCAGCCGTGCGGCCGGGTTGTGCTGGGCGCCGCCCTGCTGGAAGTAGCCAGCCGCGCTGGCCACCGAGCGGTGATCGGTATTCGCCATCAGGGCGGGCAGCGCCAAGCCTTGGTGCGCCCCTTCGGTGATGAAGCCCGAGCGCAGGTTGTGTCCGCCGAAGTCCCCTCCAGGCCGGCGAGTGCGGCGCGGTGCTGGATGACCACGGCGGTGGTGTGGGGCGCCTATCGCCAAGTCAACCCGGGTGCCCGCACGCGGCAGGACAGCGCGTCATCGGTGATCCTAGCGGTGGGCAGTATCCGCAACTGACTGGCGCACAACGGCAGATGGTGCGCGAGGAGTACATGCGGGGCACCTAAGGTCTTCGGTTTGGGGTGGAAGTCCCGCTGGTCCAGTACGTCATTCAGGCCTATCGCGCGGCGCCGAACCCTCAGCGTCATCTTGCTCCTGACTATCTACTGATGGTAGACCAGCCAGAGTCTCTGCCCGATGGCGCCATCTGGCATTGACTGGTGCATCAGCATCACGGATTGAAGGCGCCTGGCCCTGGCGTGGATTCGATTGCTGTTGTTGGCAAATGCTACGAATAAATGGGTGCCGCCCATTTCCAGGTGCAAACAGGCGGCTTCTCTATCTCGGCAGCTGAGTTGTGCGTCAGAAGTTTAGGGTGGGGCGATCGATGCCTTTGCTTAGGGTTGCGTTATCCGAACGCCACGCGCAATTCGTGTGGATGGCTCGTATCCAAAAGCGCAATGGGACTGGGCGATCTATAACGCTCCGGAAGCGCGCTCAAGTTGCCCTCATGCTCCGAGAGGAGGATGCCGTCCGCGTAGCCCTGGGCGAGCACCGCTAGTCTCACTCGTAGTCCCAATCCCGAGTTGCTCACCCGCTGCGGGCTGGAATGGCTGAATTTGCCCAGGAGCTCATCTACGAAGTTCAAATAGTTGGGGTGAATCACTCGATAGCGCCCGCCTGGCCTGGTCGCGGCGTAGCTGCTCCATCCATCCGGAGCCGGTTGATCCCGAGCTCCGGCGACTCGCTCGCCTTGAGGGCTAAAGGCCTGATCTGATCGACCTCGTCGGGAACCTCTGGCTGCATTCTGGTCAATGTAACGGAGGATTGGGCCTGAGTCGTCCTCAGAGCCCGTATGGTTTGCACGTAGTGCTGTATCTGCGCCTGCTGGTGGTGATTGTTGATCTGGGTGTGTCGTGAGCCTGTACCTTTTAGCGTTGCAGACCCTCCTGGCCTGGCGTAGCGCCAGGCCAGGAGGAAGGTCCACAAGGCTGGAAATCCTGCTGGGATCAACGTGTACCCCTGGAGTTACGATCAGCCGACTTGTACGCCTTTGCTCCGCACACCAGTTGAGGTAGGCCTGTAGATACGCCGTGGCATTGGGGTGGGGGTGTCTCTGCAAGGCGGAAGCCGACTCATTCATAAGGTCAAAGCCGCACGCACAGGTGAGCAACTTCGTGGGCGTGCCAGCGACTGTCACCGGAAATCCATTGCATCGTGGGCAACTCTGGCGCAGGCGAACGCCATGCCAGGGACACGTGGAAATCCAGGGCAGCTGATGCAGTGTGGTGTGATACCCGAGTCTGATGCAAGGAAGGCAGTACCTCAACCTGAGATGGGAGGGCAGTCTCGGGTCGTCCGTCATGAACGGATACCACGCCGCCAAGTCCCACTCGGGCGGAGTCTCGATCCCAAGGGTTGTAGAGAGTGCCTCTTGTTGTACTTGCGAGGTCGTCAGGCTCAAGAGCAGGTTGATGTTTCTGTTTGGCTTGATTCCGAGGAGTTGTGAGTACTCCGTGACCCGCCTGGCCTGGTTCAGTCGCGATAGCCTCGCGACGCAGCCAAAAGCCGATTGGTATGGAACAAGTCGGAGGTTGCCGCCGACCAGCTGAGCGCCGCTCCTCATTTGCCTACGGCCCTATTTCTTGAGCTTTCGAAGCCGGCGTATGCGCTGCGCAGGAGAGCTTCATCAATGTGCTGGGTAGTAAGCCCTTCGAAATCGTTGCGCCCAGCAGCGATCTTGGTGAGTAGGTGGTAGACAAACTGGTTGAAGGAGGCCATGAGCCAATCCTTGGGAACGGGATAGTTGCCTTGATTGGCAAGGTTCTCAATTCGTTCGCGTATCGCTTCGGTCTCCTTCTCAAGGCGCCAGCCAACGCTGTAAGCATAGGGTGCGAATGCTTCGGTGTAGGTCTTTCCTCCCTCGTCCGGCCACCTCATAACTTGGTCAAGCTGGCGAAATGCCAAGGCGACATCACATGCGTCCTGCACGTCAGCGTCCTCCGTCGGGATGTCCCAGAGAAGCCCGGTAAAAGGATGGCTGTCGACAAAGAATCGGCCATACAGATGTGGCGGCGCCAGCTGACTAAGATCGTCTGCGCCTCCAATCACGCTGTTGCTCTGGTGGATGAAGAGAAAGAACGGTTGCACTGATGATCCGAGGAAGTGGTTCTGAAGCTTTGCAAGGTGGGCGTAGTCCTTGAGCGTGAGCTGCTCAGCCGTATCGATCGCAATCACGACCACGTCGGCCGATGCTCTAGCGGCTTCCTGCTCAATTGCCCGGATGATCCTGAGGAGGAGATCCTGTGGGCTGGCTACGGTTGTTGCCCTCATGCCCAGTCCAAGGATGACCTCGCGGAAGAAGTTGCCTTCGCTAGGGGTAGTCGGTTTTCCGACGACCATCCGGAGGAATCCAATAGGAAATGGTCGCCAAGAAGTGGTGGTTTCAAGTATTCGCGTGGCAGTTGACTTCCCACACCGGCCATCGCCAATGATCCTCAGGCTCGGCCGCCCATACTCCAGGCACGTGGCGAATCCAGATGCCATTCGCAGTAAGGGGAGAGTCTGGATATTGGGGCGATGTCGCGCGTGCATTGGGTGGTTCTCAAGGCTCGCCGGGGCCTTCATCAGCGGAGCCTCGTGTTGAACGTGGCCCTGCGGATTCCCATCAGTGGAGAGCCTTGCCCCTGACTGTTGGTCGTGGAAGGTGGCTTGGGCACATCGCCAGCTGCCATGAGCGAGGCGCTGTCCCTGACGCCAGCGGCCGCCGATCGGACGGCTGCGTGATAGGCCTCAATGTTGTCGGCTAAACAGTAGTTACCGGGCTCCCGTGACGCGTCGCTCTTCGCCCAGCGTGCCGCGCGCTTCCTGATCGACAGCGTGTGGGCCACGCTCGCATATGGGGCGAGAGCGTGAAGTGTGAGTACACGCTTACCGCCTCTCCAGAGGGTCAGCTTGCGAATGTCTCGCCAGTCTTCGTAGGTTGCGTCAAATGACTGCCCAATCAGGTGCCACTGTCCAGACAGTGTTGGTGACCTGTACCTAGCGTGGTCGAGATAGACGAGGGGAGGTACACCACTCCTTCTGGAGCCTCTGATGGTCACCTTCATCCGCCTAACGGTCATGTTTCTCACGTCATCTTCGGTGCCAGGTGCATGCCACACCCACTCCCCAGATGCCAGATGCTCATCAATGATTCGCTTGGGCGACCTGGGTTCGCGAGTGGACCGGCTCGTCACATTGTGCGAGGTAACATAGGTGTCAATGAGGTCTTTCAAGACCTCCAGGAGAATGGGGTGGTCTTTCCCGTCAAGCTTTGTAGTGACTTGACGCTCATTCACTTGCGTTGCGGGAGCAAAGCCGCCGGCGATGTGGCGCAGCAGGCCATTCTCAATCTTCTTGAATAGAGCCTCGATGTAGGGGCGACCTTCGCCCATCCCGGATCGTCCAAAGTGCAGGATTCCCTTGTGATGATCAATGAGATTTCGGACTGTCATCTTGGCGTGATGGGATGAGTCGTTGTCCATTGCGATCATTGCGCTTCTCATCACTACCTCATCCACTAGGTAGATCGACGGCATCCATGCACTAGTCGAGTAGCTCAAGTTCGACGTGCTCAGATCCCTTGGTTGCCAGGGGCTCATGATCTTCGCGAACAGGCTGACTACATCGTGTTGCTCGTACTTCCGGCCAAGCACCATTTCCCAACCAAGGATGGCGCCACTCCCGACATCAACAACTGCCAGTAGCCAGATCCGACTAATCTTCTCTAGCCGGAATGAGCCGTCCGCCATCGGCATGGCCAGCCATGCGTCGATGTCGACGGAATGCTCGTCGTACTCAACTCGATCAAATGGCCGAATGCTGAGTAGGTTCTCGATTCGGGTGGAAGTAGGCTCATCCGCAGCCAAGAGCATCTCATTTTCGCTCTTTGTGCCTCGGATGCGCTTTATGAGGGAGGTCAGTGCTCGTCTTCCCTTGTCACGGATGTTGAGCGGATACATGGCCTGAAAGCCCTTCCCAGTCAGCACCTTCACGAACTGGGAATGCAGCCTGTCGAACGCGGGGCTCCTTTTGGACTGTGTTGGCAAGGCGCCCTTGAATCTTGCGACTGCATCGCCGAGTTCGGGGATCGCTTGCAGGACAGCATCTATGGCGAACGGATGTGAACTATCGGGGACGACCGAGTTGTTGCGATCTGACACGCTGAATCGCGCATAGGGAATGCAGGCTCGGTATCCGACTCGATGACCGCTCTCGTCGAAGAGCAGTGCGGTCCGGATCATTCGAGAGAGGGTATTTCGCGGCACGCCCCATCGAAGGGCTGCGTCGACCAAGGTTGCCCCATCAAGGACGCTGGTGAGTGCTGACAGGCGGGCTTGAAATTCCGACTGTTGATCAGCTGGAAGTACGATCCCATTTGGCCTTGGAGTTGCCCGGATCGACTCGAGGTCGACGGCATTGAACTTGGAACTCATGGGTCGGCCCTCCAGATCCTTGATCGCCCCGTCATTCGAGGAAATGCATCGGTCGCCAGAAATCCGACGTGAAGCAACTCAGCCACGACCCCCTGAATGTGAGTTCGAGGGTGGTGCCTGAGCTCATGGATGAGTTCATCTGCACTGATGCTGCCGCTTCGCTCGATGGTCGCGGCGATTTCCTGTCGCAACGCCAGGCTGCTCCCCAGATCCTTGGCTGACTGGCAGAACCCGAGCAGTTGGTAGCAGAGCTCATTCCTGCCGCCGGGCGCCTTGAGTTCGTCCTCCGTGATTAGCCACAAAGAGATGCCTGCATCCTTGGCTGCTGAACGAAGCCGGTCCAGCTCGCGAGGACGACGCTTGCCATCCACGCCGGGTACTGTCTGCGAATTCGGAATGACGTTTGCATAGATCTCCTGGCCTCCGCGCCTCTGAAACCAGAAATGGAGTTCCATGCTGTCAAGTCCTACCGGGATGGACCGAGGCCTCTCGGTCACGGCCGCCACTGATGGATCAAACTCCAATTGCAGTCGAAGCGCGAGTTGCAGGGGGCCGTGTACGGTAACCGTCCGGTTCTCTTTCGGGCTAAAGAAGGTGAAGATGTCCCCCCTCTTGATCTGGCCAGCGGTTAGTTCACGGGGGGCCAGCGGTCGATCCTTCCCATTGTGGAGCGGGTCGGAGGCGCGTGCAGACGCTACGCCTTGGAACGGGCTCACGGGATTGGTCGCGTGGTTGCTCATGCTGCCTCCTTGTGGATGACTGCAGTTCGCATGGTCGAGGAGTGGCGCTGCGCAATCGCGATTGAGGGATGACTCAATGCATGGTCAGCTGAGTGTTGGATCTTCATCGATCGACTTCCCGGTTGGCCTCGGAGAATGAGGCTCGGTACTGGCGGCAATGGCCAGCAGGGTCATTGGGGATTTCGGGCATGGGGTGCCGTGCCGATTGCCATACGATGGCAGTCGGAGCGCGCAGATGCCCGCTCAAGCAGCTTTGCCGCTTGACACGAAGTCGGAATTGCGGGAGCCTACATACGTTATCGTAGAGCTTCACCCCCTCTCGCTCCGGCGAGAGGCTATCGCCCCCGTTGCTGCGGGGGCGATTTCATTTCCGGGGTCGGAGATTTGATGAACTGGGGGGCTAAATGCCTCCTTTGAAGCTGGAGTTTTGGCGTCAAGCCGTTCAGGGGCGCACTGTGCGCCTAGGTGAGTTTCAGCAGATCAGAAGTGGTGCGGGCCTTTTGGCTTCGGCCTCAGCTCGCGTGCTCAGGAATTACAGCGAGTTCAGCCACTCAGCGACATCTCGCGTTTTGGCGAACAACCCCCGCCGACCTGGCAGCGGAAAGGTGCGAACCGGCAAAAGTTCACGCTGGACGGCTCGGCCGAAGGTGCGGCCGTTTGGAAAGCCAAGGTTCCGCTGGAGGTCGCTGCCGCCCATGAGCTCCCCATGCCGCTCTAGCAGCTCGCGACTGAGTTCGGTGGAGACTGCTGCTTCTGGATTCTGGATAGGCATGACGCAACTCCTAGCTACCGTTGGACCCCATCATGCACAATTGCAGCCAGTTCTAGGGGATTCTTTAGTCCCGCTTCAGAAGATCCATAAGTATGCCTCGTGGCAAGATTCCAACAGACGTGGCGCTGGTCGTCCGCAATAGCGTGTGGGCCTGCGTTGTGCGAAGGCTGCATGGCGATCGACTGACCTGGGATGATCTTGATCAGTTGCTCTTGCCTAGAGTTGGGCTCGATATACACGCGCAAGCGGCCAACGGTCGTCCCCGATCCTTCTACCGGTTCTTCAGCAAGGGGCATCATCCAGGGAAGCTACGCGGTCCTGGTGGATACTTGATTGACTCGGTGCATGGGGATCCAGCGTTCGCGGCTGCAAAGGAGGCCTTCGAGCATCCGATCTGGATGATCTGCAGCACAGAGGCTCCCACTGCGGAGCAATTGCGGGGCGTACGTCGATCACTAATGGAGCGTCTTGGGCTACTGATGCCGTCCATCACCGAACGCCTGGTGGCTTCTCATCACAATCTCCCTGGCCTCAGCAGCTATGCGCCAAGTCGGGTAGATGCCTTGGAGTCCATGTTCAACGTGGCCGAAGGTGGCTCCTTGGACGCGATAGGCCTGTGTGCGTGTAACTATCTGTTAGCTATAGACAGCGGTAGGCTCGAGACTGCAGTAGATGTCCGGGATGCACTACGCTGGGCAATTATTCGTTTTTGTGCTGTTTGGGGATTGCGCCCCGACGCATGCACGGCAATCCAGCTGTTGATGGAGCAGCGGGTGGTCAGGCTTCGTAGGGGATCGCTGTTGCCAAAGGATGTTGGGTTTCCACTTGGCAATACGGATTCCAGCGCGTTTAGTAGCAATTCGGCGAAGGGGGTATTCTTCGCAGATGACTATCCGTGCATGCTTCCGGTGACTCCTCGCACAGGTGGGGTGGATACATTCTTCGCCCGGTTTCACTCGCACTATCTTGCTTTCGTGAATGATCTGACAAGGCAAGGAGCATTCGCGCAGCTGGCTGGGACTGAGCTCGGCGGATCTTTGCCGACTCAAGATGCAATTGACGACCTGTTTCTTGGGCTGCTGGACGTGCCGGAGGATGTTTGTCACGGCGAGGTTGCAACTCTCAAGCAGTTTGCGCCAATCAGTCCGGTAGCGGCATGCGTGGCGGAAGTCCTGCCCACTTCTAGCATCGGAAGCTCGCCTTACACCCGCATCAAGCCTCTGGGCGCAGTGCTTCTGAAGTTCATGCGTTCTGTCGACATGCTGGTTGACGTTGAGCATCCGCATCCCATGGTTGATGAGCCGTGAGATGCGCCTCCAGGATCTTTCGTTACCTTGAAGTGGCGTCAACAAGGGAGAGGTATCAACGCTAGCCGCGCGGTGGAGGTCACTGTTCTTGCGGGGAGATGCGCATGCTGGTTCTGCAATGCATGCCGAGCCTTTTAAGCTATGGTCAGTACGAAGAGGTCGCCCCAAAGGGATTTCCTTGAAGCGCTGAACCTCTTATTGCGAAGGAATCGTCAGTCAAGCGCGCCGACAGGGCTTATGAATGCTTTCCCTTCTAGCTCGGATGGTGCGCTGGAGGCCACCACTTGACCAGCCAGTCCTGTGTAGCCAGAACTGGCAAGAAGCCATTTGCTCAAAGTGGTCGCATGCTCGTTGAGCGGGATAGTGGGGTGGGCACTAGGCGTGAGCCTAGTGGTACGCATCTGAAGAAGACTGAGCCTTAGCTCAGTAAAGTCAGTCTTTGAGTCGCTTCTCAAAGTCGGCAATGAGCTTGCCCAGGGATAGGCCTGTCAGGCGCGCTATGTCCCTAAGCTCCACGACGTCAACCCTGCGCTTCCCTGTCTCAACATCGCTAATGAACGACTGGCTGCGCCCCAGCTTGCTGGACACTTGTACTTGGGTAAGGCCAGCAGCCAAGCGCGCGTCTCTGACGGTCTCAATCAGGGCGGCGTATTCCTTGCGATGGATTGTCTTGGCCACGGCCGCACCCTGGTTGAGCGGCTTCAGAAGCTATATCCAGTTCTCCGATATCTAAAAACCAGATATCCTGTGCTTCTCATTGACAGGGGAAGGGCATGATCAAAGAACAACGTCGACGCGACGCAGCTGGCTGGGGCAGGCAGGGCTTGCTGCTTGCTCTGACGGTCCTAGTTGCCGCCTGCAGCGGTCCAGTAGACAGGAAGTTGGTCACTGACGGCACGCAGGAGCAATACAGAGCGTCGATTGACGCAATTGACGCCGAGCTGAGTGCCCATGAGCGGGATGCCTTCAACTGGGCCGTTGCCGGCCTTGATCTGGCTGAGCTGAACAAGGCCTACCCGAATGCATCTATAAGACAGGTGGTTAGGGGGCACATCAAGCAGATTAGGGATGCCCATCCAAAAGAAATTCTTGCTCTGCAGGAGCAGGCCAACGCGCAGCGGCCGACGATCACCGAACTAGAAAGAGTGCGTGCGAGTGGCGCAACGTTACGGATCGAGGACAGCTTCTTTGGCCCGAAGCCGGTCATTGAGGCGCGAATTGCGAATAGCTCAACTTTGGCGCTCAGCCAGGCCAGCTGGGCGGCGACGCTCTACATCAATGGCGAAGCTCAGCCCACGGCAAAGTCGCGGGTGCACAGCGACTTCCGATCGATTGATGGCCTCAAGCCGAGCCGCGGCGTCACGGCGCGCTTCAATGTTGGCTTCGTAAAAGGTGATGATGCGTGGTCGACACTGGCAATTCGACAAGCGTCTTCAACGCGAGTCGAGCTCGAACTAATTCCTCAGACGGCTTTGGACTTCAATGACAAGCCCTACATAGCTGCCAACTATAGGGAAAAGATCCAGTCTCTGGAGAATCAGCTTAAGCAAGCCGAGAAGTTCTCAGATATCTGACTCATTGGCGTTCCGCAACTGCGTCCGATGACCAAGCGCAGCGCGGAACGCTCCAGATCCAAGTGTCCAACTGCTGATGAGGATCCTAGCGCTCAATGCGACCGACCATCCTTGCTCTCGATCTCGAGGGGACGCTGATCTCAAATGCTGTCAGCCAGATTCCACGCCCAGGGCTTTATCAGTTCCTTGAGGTCGCTCATGAACTCTTCGAGCATCTGGTCATCTACACCACGGTCCCTGAGGCAGCTTTCCGCAGGATTTCGCGGCTGCTGGTCGAGGAAGGGAGCGCGCCAGGCTGGTTCGCTGAGTTGCCATATACATTCTGGGGAGGGGCAACGAAGGACCTCCGGTATGTGTCTCCGATCCTGGGTGCAGCGCTGTTGCTGGACGATCACGCGGACTACATCCATCCGGGGCAGGAGCGCTATTGGATTGAGGTCTCTTTGTTCGGCGCTCCATATGACGCGGATGACGCCGGCCTGGAAGTGGCCCTTGAGATGCTGAAGGAACGATTGGTTGTTCCGTTGTAGTTGGTGTGCTTAGTGAGTGGGTTGGCGGGTGCAGCTCTTCCAGCCAGCAGCGCCGGTTGCTGCATAGGAATGGGCTGTCGTTCAGGAGATCCGACATGATTCGAACAAGTTTGACCCACCCTTTAGCTATCGCGGAACTCCCGGTTGGCGAAAGGGGAGGGGCAATTGGTGTGACCTTCGCGCCAGGTAAGTACCAAGAAGTTGCGATGACGGGGGCATGGGCGAGAGACATCGATGTGGATGTCTCTGTGATTCAGTGTTGGGGAGCCAGCCACCTGATCACGCTACTCGAGCCGTGGGAGTTCAGTGAGTTGCGGATCGAGTGCTTGCCTCAAGTGGTTGAAGGGCAGGGCATCTCATGGCATGGCCTTCCAATCACGGATGGCGCAGCACCTGACCAGAGGTTGCTCGAACGATGGCCAGTACTGGGGTCAATGCTCGTTCGGAGTTTGCATTCGGGCCTGCGCATTGTGGTCCACTGCAAGGGTGGGCTGGGGCGAGCCGGCACTGTCGCAGCGATGCTTCTACTGCAGTCAGGGGCTGAGCGAACAGCGCAGGCTGCCATTGGCTCGGTGCGACGTGTCAGGCCGGGTGCCATCGAGACCGCTGTCCAGGAGGATTTCCTGCAGCAATGGGCACAGGGACTGCGCTCGTAGTTGCCCTTCCAGATCAAACGCGTGGCGAGCTCATCAGTCGTTCAAGGCCAGCCCTGGCTATTGGCGCCACCGATACCTACGCGATCTAGTCGACCGCTGACACCGGATTCGCTGGGTCGCGCGCCCACTAGTGGACGCGGCGCGGAGAGTATCCGCTAAAGCCTCCAGTCGCTACTTGGCTGCAGCCAGTACTGTCTGCCCAGAGGGATAAACGTCTCCATTGCCACGTCCAAGATCAACGGCTGACGCCAGCCATGGCCTGGCACGAAGCAAAAGTCAGTCGGGCCAAGTGCTCCCGATTGAACTCGGCTAACGAGCCAAGTGCATCTCCTGCTGATCTCTCGATCAAGTACCCGACGGGCGGCCTCCTCGTCCAGATCAGCTTTCAGGAACTCCGACGCAACGTTGCGCATGCCGGCCCACAGTACATACCTCTTGCGTCCCAAGCTCAGTGCATTCCACTCCGGGAGCTGGGTCGATCTCAGGCCATTGCCCAGCGTGGGAGATAGCCGATACTTGCGTAGCAGGTTGGCCAGGTATGCACGGGCTTCGCTCTCTGCGAGCGAGGTTCCCAAGGTCCGTTTGGCAGTGGACGGGCATTCGGCAGCCCATCGGGTAAGCGTACTGGTCAACCTGGCCTCCAGACTCACGTCCTGACGTGACCAAGCGGCCTGATAGGTCCATGCCAGAGGCTCATACAAGGACCTCGCCCCGGAATTGGGGGCTGCGATGGGAATGCGCTGCAGTACGCGAAGTGAGGCAAGCGTATCGAGTGCGGCTGAGGCCAAGCCCTCGGCGGCAACAGGCCCGCTTACGGTCCTTGAGCGCTCCAGTGCGCACCAGGCGCAGGCTAAGAACGGGCCGATTGAACGAACGAAATCGTCCAACTCTGGCCAATGCGAAATGAGGGTCGGTTGGGTGACAACATAGGCCACTTGTCTCTCAGATCGCTCGCCTAGCTCACCAGCATAGCAGCGAGGCGAGTCCGCGTCTATCTGATCTTCAGATATCGCCACACTGCTGTCCGTGGCTGCGCTGGAGTTGTGAGTGAAAGTCCCGTCGCTTCCTCCAGCGGTGTTCTAGGTTCTTTGGGGAGCCGTGCTATGCCGAGGAGCGCGAGTAGGCCATTGAGCATGGACGAATCAGTGGTTCAAGTTCCATGTCGCGCGGCCGATACAGCCCTGTCCAGACTCCTGGCGGGTCGTCCCGGCCACGAATCCAGTCGATGGCATCCCGTTTGCCCAGGAGCTCCGGAGCGACGTTCTAAGTACCCTGCCATGTACTCAATTCAGAAGATCATCGACCTGCTGCTGCTATTGGGCGTTCCTTCGCTGCTCTTCATTGGCGCTTACGTTCTGCGCCGCCCCAAAAGAGAGCTCAGTTGGGAGCCGGTGCTGGATCAGCGAGTTCATTGCTGGAAATGGTGCGCCTATGGCTTCATTTTTCTCTTGTATGTTCCCGGGACGACGTTGTATCGAACGTTGATTCCTACGGGTTGTGATGGACTTGTTTGCGTCCAGTTCTTCACCGCGAGTGGATACCGTATCGCCCCGAGCGAACTTCATGTTGTTCTCGTCGCAACTGCCGTTTTCGCGGGGTACTTCTTTGCGCGTGTTCGAGCTTCGTACTCACCGATTCCTACCAGGGCCCGGGGCTACGTCCTGAAGGTTGCCTATCATGGCAAGGGGGAGTACTCGCCACACTTGGAGATAGCCCGCCAAGTTCGCCGGCGTCAGCTCAGAGCGGAGCTTGCTGAAAGGCGTAGGCTTGAGCGGGAGGGCTTCCACCTATGGTTAAGATCCGTACGGCCGTGGGTTTGCACGTTGGCCAGAGGCTCTACTGTTGAGCTACTTAGCCCCATGCTGTCGGGAAGGGACCCACTCACTCTTGTCAGGTGGCTATCTCGTAGCGGCCCCATACATGATGTAGTCCTTCTTTCTAGGCGACTTCGTTGGTGTGAGGCGTTCTTCTACCACCTCACCGTGAATCATCGACTTTCCTTCAAGTCAGTTCGATCCGAAGGCATACGATTCAGGGTCGGCTGAAGGCCCCACTCATCACATCCTGTGTGTCTTAGGGCGATACACGATTCTGGGAGGCCGGGCGTATTGGCTAACTGATTGAGTCAAGTCGAGGGCCAGAGGCGGTGGCATTTGACCTTCGGCTTAGCTGAAGATAGTCCAGTGACATTCAGTTCATGAGTCGGCCGCCACCGAACCCACTCGCCCTTTCCGGGCTTTAGTTGAGCCCATTCTCCACTTCAGGCGAATGGGCGGCATATCACGCTCAATGATAGCTCGTGCTCGCACTCACCTTGCCGCGGAAAACGCGGTATGACCAGGCGGTGTAGCCCAGGATGACAGGAAGCATGACCGCCAAGCCGACCAGGCTGAAGCCAAGCGACGACACTGGCGCTGCTGCATCCCAGAT
Source organism: Stenotrophomonas sp. 112478_Sma (assembly GCF_056479905.1). Taxonomy (NCBI): domain Bacteria; kingdom Pseudomonadati; phylum Pseudomonadota; class Gammaproteobacteria; order Lysobacterales; family Lysobacteraceae; genus Stenotrophomonas; species Stenotrophomonas sp. 112478_Sma. The sequence continues at coordinate 2,115,301 of NZ_CM151072.1, forward strand.
CGTCAATGCCGGGGGGAGCAGGTACGGCCACATGCCGAGTACGAGGCCTAGGTAACCCAGGACAAACAACGACAGGCTCAGTAGGAAAGGGGCAAGATCATGAGTGGGGCGTTTCTCCGCGCGCCACAGCGCCACTGCCACGGCGAGCGTAAGAAGGGGGACGGGGGACAGCCACCAGAAATTCCCGTCACTGAACCAGCGAGTCATTAGTCGCAGATCAAGGAACGGCAGCCAGCTGCTCACGAGCCCCATGGCCACGATCACGGCGACCACCAGGGGGCGGGTCAGGCGCCTGGCAAGTGCGTGGGTTCGCCCCTCGGTCTTCAAGATTAGCCAGGTGCCTCCAAGCAAGGCGTAGCCGGCAACCAAGGCTGCTCCGGTAAGCATGGCAAAGGGGCTGAACCATAGGAATGGCCCGCCAGCGTAGGTGTCACCAGTCATTGGCACGCCTTGCACCACCGTGCCAAGAATCACTCCTTGAGAGAACGCGGCCAGAAGCGAGCCAAGGCCGAAAGCCACGCTCCAAAGCCTCTTGGAGCGATGGGCTTTGAACCTGAACTCAAAGGCGACCCCCCGGAAAACCAATGATACAAGCAGCAGAAGTACTGGAAGGTACAGGGCCGAAAGAAGCGCTGCATAGGCTGTTGGAAACGCTGCTAGCAATCCGGCTCCGCCGAGCACCAGCCAGGTTTCGTTGCCATCCCATATTGGGGCAGCGGTGTTCATCATCACATCGAGCTGCTCTTCATCCTCGGCAAAGGGCGCGAGAATGCCAATACCGAGTACGAAGCCGTCGAGGACGACGTACATCAGGACGCCGAAGCTGATGACGGCGAACCAGGCGATGGGCAACCAGGTCATCGAGTCCATGTCAGCGTTCCTCAGAGAGATTGATCAGCGGCCGAGATAGGCCGTGCAGGTGTGCGATCACCACCCTCTAGCGACGGACTTCCGTCTTGGGCATGTGGGCCATGTCGGAGGATCTTGACCAGATACCAGATGCCCCAACCAAATACGAACGCATATCCAGCGACATAGACCGCGAGTGAGATCGCTGTCATCCAGGCCGTTTGCGGTCCCACGGCATCAGCCGTTCGCAAAACGCCATAGACAATCCAAGGCTGGCGCCCCATCTCGGTGACAAACCAGCCGGCCACCAAAGCAACGAACCCACTTGGAAGCATCCAGTTCCAAGCGCGCAGCAGGGCCCCGGAATCGAACAGCTTACGGCGGGCCAGGGTGAAAGCAGAAAGCCAGGCGAGCAGTAGCATGAGGGTGCCTATCCCAACCATGATCCGGAATGCGAAGAACACAGGCGTGACCGGAGGTCGTTCGCTCGCCGGTACGGATGTCAGCGGTGCGAAGGTTCCATCCATGGAGTGAGTCAGGATGAGGCTGCCAACACGCGGAATCGCGATCTCAAGATCGTTCCGCTCTTCCTTCTCATTTGGTACAGCGAAGACGACCAGCGGAACTCCTTCACCTTCTTGGCCCTGATGCCAGTGAGCCTCTACCGCTGCGATCTTCATCGGCTGGTGCTTGAGGGTGTTCAGACCATGCATGTCACCCACGAAAATCTGAACAGGAACGGTAATGGCCGCAAATATCACAGCCGCCCCAAGCATCTTGCGGCCGGCTTCGACGTGCTCCTTACGCCGCAGGTACCAGGCGCCAACACCACCCACCACGAAGCAGGTTGTTATGAATGACCCTATTGCCATATGGGCCAGTCGATAGGGGAACGATGGATTGAACACAACCTCGAACCAGTCAACCGGATGGACCACTCCGTTGATCATTTCGTAGCCCGCAGGCGTATGCAACCAGCTGTTGGAGGCAAGAATCCAGAACGTTGAAAAGAGCGTTCCAAGTGCGACCATGCATGTGGAAAAGAAGTGCAGGCGTGGTGATACTCGCCCCCAGCCGAACATCATCACTCCGAGGAAACTTGCCTCCAGGAAGAAGGCTGTCAGGACCTCGTAAGTCAGTAGGGGGCCGATTACGGTTCCGGCGATCTGGCTCAAACGAGGCCAGTTTGTGCCGAACTGGAACGCCATGACGATACCGCTTACCACGCCCATGCCGAAGGACACGGCAAAGATCTTCTGCCAGAAGAAGAACAGATCCCGCCACACCGGGTTGCGGGTTCGAAGCCAGCGCCATTCCACGAAACCAAGCCAACTGGCCAAGCCAATGGTGAAGGCAGGGAAGAGCACATGGAAGCTGATGAGAAAGCCGAACTGAATTCGGGAAAGGAGGAGGGCGTCCATAACGATCCCAATAGGGGGTGGGTGGTGGCTAGCGGCTCAAGTTCCGATGGTGCCTAGCAATTTCATCGGCGGAGATCCTTGCTCATTGCACGGCAGGCGTCATCTGGCGTCATACGGCTGCTAGGTGTGCAGCTTCCAAATCGAGTAGGCGCTGGGGGTGTGAATAGATGTTGAAGCCATCCGAGCGCGCGAAACCGACAAGACAGATCCCTGCGGCCTTTGCGAGATCTATGGCTAAGGCTGTGGGTGCCGATACCGCTGCAACGATCGCCATGCCTGCATAGGCGGCCTTACTCACCATTTCGTAGCTAGCACGGCTAGATAGAAGCACGAGACCTTCGTTGGTTGAAGTCGATGAGCGCCTCATTGCACCAATGAGCTTATCTAGTGCGTTGTGCCTGCCCACGTCTTCGCGTACCACTTCGATAGCTCCGTCCGGGAGAACCCATGCTGCTGCGTGGGTTGAGCCGGCAGCCTCGTTCATTGGCTGTAGCCCTTTTAGCGAGGACAGTGCTACGCGTAGCGCCAAGGCGGAGTAGGTGGTGGGTCGGTCGATTGGCAAAGGCATTCTGAGCACTTGCTCCAGTCGACTAGCTCCACATAGCCCGCAACCGCTACGCCCGGGTAGGTTGCGGGTGGCGTCGTTGGGCATTGACACGATGGGCGCACTATCTGTGACTTCCATCGCCAGCTCAATGCCTTCCAGCGATGGCCTCACTTCAATCCGGAGAAGTTGGGAGGGATCAGAAATTGTTCCCTCCGTCATGGAAAAGCCCAGCGCAAAGTCTTCCAGATCCGTTGGGCTGGCCATCATCACCGAGAAAGGACTGTCGTTGTAGAGCATCGCGACAGGCACTTCTTCGGCAACGCTGTCCATGATTGAGCCGCGCTCGCCACCACGCCACCGAAGGGTTCTTCGATATGCGATGCCGCAGGGCTCGTTGGCAGGTACTGGGCTGGGCGCTTGCATGGAGATGAGGCCTGGCGGGGAGGGAAGCCGGTAACGATGATCTGGGCGTGCAGGGTCCCTCGGGTCGGGGACTTCTTAGTGGTTTGACAGTGCGGAGAGTATCCCAAGGCGTACACCCCGCTGCGGTCAAAATTTACAAATGTTCGCAGATGGACAGTTTGGCTGAGTTGATCCGACATTCTGTTCGAGGGGCTGTGGCCCGCCTGTCCGCTACATGTGCCTGTAGCTAGAAAACGCCCGATAAATTAGATAGTTACAATCGATGGCGGGTGGCGTGAAGACCTGTTCGTGGTGAGGGCCAGGATGAGCGCTTCGGGTCCGTTGAGGCACTCGTATCGGACACCAGTGCCTCGATTCGATCCCCGGCGTGTACGCCGGACGTCTTGTCTGGGCAGGGTGGACATACTGTCCGTGGAAGGGGAGGCCGTCGCGTGCTTAACTTTTCCCACTCCCAATTGCATGCTGCGAGTGCCTGTCATGTCAGAGCAGAAGATCCCCCGTTACAAAGCCTACGACCATCCTGCCGGTGGTTGGGGTGCCGCCGGTGCAACCGCCAAGGTTCTGATGCAGCAGAGCGTCATTGCCAAGGGATCTAAAGCGCTTTTGTCGATGAATCAGCCTGGGGGATTCAAGTGCCCCAGTTGCGCTTTCCCGGATGCAGATCACACCAAGAAGCTGGAGTTCTGCGAAAACGGTGCGAAGGCCTTGGCATGGGAGGCAACCAAGCATCGCGCCACGCGTGAGTTCTTCGCGGAGCACACTGTCCAGGAGCTGATGGCGCAGTCCGACTATTGGCTGGAGATGCAGGGTCGATTGACCGAGCCGATGCGATATGACCCGGTATCCGACCATTACGTTCCTTGTAGCTGGGATGAGGCCTTCGCGCTGATCGGGCGACACCTGCAGGCCCTGTCCAGCCCGCATGAGGCTGAGTTCTACACCTCGGGGAGGACGCCGAACGAAGCCGCGTTCCTGTACTCGATCTTCGTGCGCGAGTTCGGAACCAACAACTTCCCGGACTGCTCGAACATGTGCCACGAGCCGACCAGCCGGGGGTTGCCGCCGGCAATTGGTGTCGGCAAGGGCACTATCGTGCTCGATGACTTTGAGCATGCTGAGGCCATCTTCGTCATCGGCCAGAACACAGGCACCAACTCACCACGAATGATGTCCAACTTGGTGGAGGCGCGGAAGCGTAATGCTCCAATTGTCGCGGTCAATCCTATGCCGGAACGTGCGCTGATTCGCTTTGCCGAGCCCCAGGACGTCGTGCAGATGGCCACGTTTGGCTCCACCGAGATTTCCAGTGAATTTGTACACATTCGCATCGGCGGTGACCTGGCCCTGATCAAGGGCATCATGAAGGCTATGTTCGAGCGGGAAGCGGCCGGCGAGTCTGTTCTCGATCACGAATTCCTGACCGAGCACACCGTCGGGCTGGAGGCATTGCGTGAAGAAGTGATGTCCCTGGAGTGGAGCCAGATCGTCCAAGTGTCCGGGATCAAGAAGGAGCAGATTCTGCGTTGTGCAGAGATCTACATCCGTTCCCGTGCGACCATTATCTGCTATGGCATGGGCCTGACCCAGCACCAGCAAGGATCTCGCCTTTTGCAGCAGGTTGCCAATCTGCTGATGCTGCGCGGCAACTTCGGAAAGCCCGGGGCGGGCATTGCTCCTATTCGCGGCCATTCCAACGTGCAAGGCGACCGTACCGTCGGCATTGATGAGAAGCCGACGCAACGCTACCTGGACCAAGTTCGCGACGTGTTCGGGTTCGAACCGCCGCGCGAACATGGGCACCATGTGGTTGAGTCTATTGAGGCGATGCTGGCTGGAACCGCCAAGGTCTTCATCGGCATGGGCGGGAACTTCATCCATGCTGTTCCTGATACCGAAATTGCCTACAGGGCAATGCGTGGTCTTGAGCTTACGGTTGGCATCGCCACCAAACTCAACCGTGGCCACCTAGTGCATGGCAAGGAGGCGCTGATCCTACCGGTGGTGGCGCGCTCGGAGTGGATCCATACCCCGCTGGGTGAGCAGTTTGTCACCATTGAGGATGCCATGTCGAATGTCACCGCATCCCGTGGAGTACTGGAGCCTGTGAGTGAACATGTTCTTCCGGAAGTTGAGATCGTGTGCCGCATGGCAATGGCAACACTGCCGGACAGCAAGGTCGACTGGGCAGCTTGCATGCACGATTACAACCATGTTCGTGAGCTGATCGCGGCGGTCTATCCCAGCATCTACGCAGACTTCAATGAACGGATCCAGGCGCCGCGTGGCTTCCACTTGGACATTCCGCCGCGCCGCCGTGAGTGGCCGACACCTAACGGGAAGGCCAATATTCTGGTGTTGCCGGGTCTTGAAGTGAACGACCTGGTCGAGGATCCCACTATGCTTCGGCTGGCCACGGTTCGCTCCCATGACCAGTACAACACGACAATCTACAGCTACAACGATCGCTATCGCGGTGTGTATAACGATCGAATGATCCTCTTCATGAACCTGGAAGATCGAGTAGCACGAGGGATTGGGAAGGAGGAACAGGTGAGCCTCGAGACGATCTCCAGTGATGGCGTCTGCCGGCGGGTCGATGGGTTGACTGTGCTTGACTATCCGATGCCGCGTGGCGCGATTGCGGGCTACTACCCTGAACTCAATCCACTGCTACCTCTGGATTACTTCGATCGCATCAGTGGTACCCCCGCGGCGAAGTCGATCCCGGTCAGGGTGGTCATTTCACAGTGATTGCGCCGGCATGTCGTAGGGAGGACTAAGAATGTCAGCCGAGCTCATTCGGGCGCCAGAGCCGGTAGGTGAGGGCGCACTGGCAGATCATCCCCGCCAACTCACCGACGGTTTCGGACGCAGCTTTCCGTACCTGCGCCTTTCGTTGACCGAAGCCTGCAACTTCCGTTGCAGCTACTGCCTGCCCGACGGCTACCAGGCCGATGGCCGCCCGCGCTTCCTGCAGGTGGAAGAAATCGCGCGCCTGGTGCGTGCGTTTGCCGCGCTGGGCATGAGCAAGATCCGCCTGACCGGCGGCGAGCCCAGCCTGCGCAAGGACCTGGATGAGATCATCGCCACCGTGGCGGCGGTGCCGGGCATCCGCAAGGTGGCCATCACCACCAATGGCACGTTGCTACCGCGGCGCCTGCCGGGCTGGCACCGCGCCGGCCTGACCGCGCTGAACGTGAGCATGGACAGCCTGCAGCGCGAACGTTTCAAGACCATCACCGGGCATGACCGCCTGCCGGAGATCGAACAGGGCCTGGCCCTGGCGCAGGCGCTGGGCCTGCCGGCGATCAAGCTCAATGCGGTGCTGCTGCGTGGCCTGAACGACGACGAGCTGCCGCAGTGGATGGACTACCTGCGTGACCGCCCCTTCAGCGTGCGCTTCATCGAACTGATGCGCACCGGCGACAACGAAGCCTATTTCCAGCGCCACCACCTGCGCGCCGACGTGGTGATCGAGCAGCTGCTGGCGGCTGGCTGGCACGAACGGCCGCGCGCCGCCGATGCCGGCCCGGCGCGTGAGTACAGCCACCCGGACCATCGCGGCACGGTGGGCATCATCGCCCCGTATTCGCGTGACTTCTGCAAGGGCTGCAACCGCCTGCGGGTGACCGCCAAGGGTGACCTGCGGCTGTGCCTGTTCGGCGAGTTCGGCGTGCCGCTGCGCCCGCTGCTGCAGAGCGACGATGACCATGACGCGCTGCTGGCACGCATTACCACGCAGCTTGGCCTGAAAGCGGCCGGGCATGGACTGCACCAGGGCCAGACCGGGCTGACCCCGCACCTGGCCTCCATCGGAGGATGAGCAACACGATGAGTGGGGAATTGAATGCGGCCTTCCATATGGCCGATGTCCGCGACAAGCGCATCACCCGCCGACGTGCGGTGGCGGTGGGCGAGCTGCATGCCGGTCCAGTGGCCTATCCGCTGATCGTCGAGCGCCGCCTGCCCAAGGGCGATGCGCTGGTGATGGCCGAGATTGCCGGCCTGCAGGGCGCCAAGATGGCCTCGATGCTGATGCCACTGTGCCACCCGCTGCCGCTGGAACTGGTGCAGGTGTTCTGCGCGCCGGTACCGGAACGGCAGGCGATCCGCGTGTGGTGCGAGTGCGCCAGCGAGGCGCGCACCGGCGTGGAGATGGAGGCACTGGCCGGCGTCAACGCGGCGCTGCTTACCCTGTACGACCTGAGCAAGCCGGTGGAACCGGCCCTGCGCATCGAAGGTATCCGCCTGCTGTTCAAGGAAGGCGGCAAGCGCGGTGTCTGGCTGCACCCCGACGGCATGGACGATGCCGAGCGCACGCGTTTCAAGCCGCGTGCGCCGAAGGGCCTGGAGGGCGCGGCCTGCGCGGTGATCACGCTGAGCGATCGCGCCAGCGACGGCACCTATGAGGATATCTCTGGCCCGACCCTGGTGACCGGCCTGAAAAAGCTGGGCGGCGAGGTGGTGGCCGCTGAGGTGTTGCCCGATGGCATCGAGCCATTGGCGGGTCGCCTGCAGGCCTTGGCCGCCGAGGGCGTGCGCCTGTGCCTGTGTACCGGTGGTACCGGACTGGGCCCGCGTGACCTGACCCCGGAGGCGCTCCGTTCCCTGAACGCGCGGCCGGTACATGGCCTGGCGCAGATGGTGCGCGCGCTGAGTGCACAGCACACGCCGATGGCCTGGCTGAGCCGCGCCGAGGTGGTGCAGCTGGGCAACATGCTGGTGTTCGCGCTGCCCGGCAGCCCGAAGGCGGCGGCGCAGTGCCTGGATATCCTGGCGCCGGTACTGGGCCACGCCCTGGCGATGGTCGAGGGGGATGGCCACTCATGATTCCCTATTGCGAAGCCTTGCAGCACCTGCTGGACGCGGCCACGCCGCTGCCGGCCGAGCGCGTGCCGCTGCATGAAGCCGGCGGCCGTACCCTGGCCAGTGACATCCACAGCGGGCAGTCGTTGCCGCCGTTCGACAATTCGGCGATGGACGGCTTTGCGCTGCGCGCCAACGGCGCGACGTTCGAGGCCGGTACCGAATTCGCGGTGCAGGGCTGGCAGGCAGCCGGCGATGCCGGCGCCGAAGGCGGCGAGGGTGCCTGGGAAATCATGACCGGAGCGCGCATGCCGGTTGGCCTGGATACGGTGGTGCCGGTCGAGAACGTGGAGATCCTCGCCAGCGAGGACGGCCGCCCGACCCGCATCGCGCTGACCGCGACGGTGAAGCCGGGCCAGAACGTGCGCCTGCGCGGCCAGGACGTGCGCGAGGGTGAGCGCGTGCTGTGCGCCGGCCAGGTGCTGGATATCAATGCCCGCACCCTGCTGCACGCCCTGGGCGTGGGTGAGGTGGCGGTGGTGGCGCGGCCGAGGGCGGCGGTGATCGCCACCGGCAAGGAACTGGTGACCGAGGCGGCGCAGGCGCTGGAATCGGGCCAGATCCGTGACAGCAATCGCCCCTACCTGGTGGGCCGCCTGCAGGCGGCCGGTGCCGAGGTGGTCTGGCAGGGCACGGTGGGCGACGACGTGGCCGCGTTCAATGCGGTGCTGGATGAAGCGCTGGCCGCTGGCGCGCAGCTGCTGATCAGTACCGGCGCGGTGTCGGCCGGCCGCTACGACTTCGTTCCCGATGCGCTGCGTGGCCGTGGTGCGCGCATCGTCTTCCATAAGGTGGCGATCCGCCCCGGCAAGCCGTTGTTGTTCGCGGTGTTGCCCAATGGCGCGCTGTACTTCGGCCTGCCCGGCAACCCGGTTTCGGCTGCCGTGGGCCAGCGCTTCTTCGTCGAGCCGGTACTGCGCCGCCTGCTGGGGCTTGCACCGGAACCGGTGTTGCGGCTGCCGCTGCAGGCCGACGTGCGCAAGCCGCCCGGTCTGCGCTTCCACGCGCGGGCGCGGGTGGAAATGGACGGGCAGGGGCGCCTGAGTGCGCGCGTACTGTCCGGGCAGGAGTCGTTCCGTTTGATGTCCATGCTGCAGGCCAACGCCTGGGTGGTGCTGGAGGCCGAGGGAGACCTGGCCAGCGCTGGCACCTTCGTGCGCGTGCAGGGCTGGGGTCACCACGAACCGGTGCAGCTGGTGAGCCAGGAGTCATGATGAAACAGGTGAATCTGCAGTTGTTCGGTGCGTTTTCCGATCTGGATGCCAGCCGCGAAATCGCCGTCGATGTGGCCGGTGGCACCGTGGCCGATCTGCGCCAGGCGCTGCGCGAGCTGCTGCCGGTGCGTTGGCCGGGTTTCCGCGCGGGCCTGCTGGACTACTCGGCGTTTGCCGACCAGCAACGCGTGCTGCGCGACCACGAGGCGCTGCCCGACGATGGCCGCGTGGCGATCCTGCCACCAGTGAGCGGGGGCTGAGCGATGAGCGAGAAGATCATCGCGACGGTGGTGGACCGCGCGCAGGCGGCGATCGATCCGGCCGAAGGCATCGCGGCGGTATCTGATCCGGGCTTCGGCGGCATCGACGTGTTCATCGGCAAGGTGCGCGACGTCAACATCGGCCGGCCGGTGACCGGGATCACGTACGACCTGTTCGAACCTTTGGTGCTGAACGAGTTCAAGCGCCTGGCGGCAGAGGTCGAGGCGACGTTCGGTCCGAAGCTGAAGCTGTATGTGGCCCACGCCAAGGGCCGGTTGGGCATTGGCGATGTGGCGGTGGTGGTGGCCGCCGGCAGCCCGCATCGAGACGAGGCATTCCGGGCCTGCCGGCAGTTGATCGAGGTGGTCAAGCACCAGTGCCCGATCTGGAAGCAGGAGCATTACGAGGACGGCGACAGCGAGTGGACCGAAGGCTGCAGTCTCTGCCATGCGGATAACGAACCCACGCAAGCTCATGACAATGCCCATGAATGTGCACACGATCACGAACATTCCCACTGACGGCATCGTGCTGGCCGGTGGTCTTTCCAGCCGGATGGGCCGTGACAAGGCGCTGCTACCGTGGCACGGGCGAACCCTGCTAGAGCACATGCGTGGCCTGCTGCGACAGGCAGGTGCGGAAAGGGTATGGGTGAGTGGCAACTACCCGGCCTTCGGTGGCATTCCTGATCGCGTGGCACGCTGCGGCCCGTTGGGCGGGCTCTACAGTGTGGCCATGTGCATGCCGGACGCTGCCGCTCTGGTGCTTCCGGTGGATACGCCCAATGTGACCCCGGCGTTACTACAACGGTTACGTGATGCGCCTTCGGCTGCCTGTGTGCTGTTTGCGGAAGAACCCCTGCCGATGCGGTTGCAGATTGATGACCATTGCCGGCATGTGTTGCGGGAATTGATCGAGAATCCGGCGGCGCACCGCTCGCTACACGCCCTGCGAGAACGCTTGGGCGCAATCGAGCTGCCACTGGCGGATAGCGAATACGACCAGCTACTCAACTGCAACACCTCAACCGAGCTCGAGTTCATTGCATCATGAAAGTCCAGCTACAGCGGCAGGCAGTTCGTCTGCGCGTTGATGAAGAGGAGCTAGCGCAGTTGCTGGCCGGCGAATCGGTGGAGAACCTGACGCGGTTCGGCGGCGATCGCGGCTGGGGCATGGTGCTATCACTGCATGCAGGGCAACAGGCGGTGCTTCTGGAGGGGAGCGAGTACTGCCGGTTGATGCTTCCTCGCGAAGCGGTTCAGTCCTTGGCATTACGTTTGCCCTGTCGTGATGGTCTGGGTTTTGGCATTGCGCTGGATGATGACATCTCGCTGCAGCTTCAATTCGATGTGGATGTACGAGACAGCCTGCGCCAACGAGGTCCGCACCGTCGTGCACCCTCTACCTAGCTCTGGGCGGGCCAGCTATGTAGCGCCTGCGATGCCAAGGATAGGCGGTGAAACCGATCTAAACCCAACCAAACGGGGAAACCAATGATGAAACGAGTTGGACTGTTGTTGCTGGGACTGCTGGCCACGGTGCCGGCCTTGGCGGCCGACCTGACGGTGTCGGCGGCATCGAGCTTGACCGAGAGCTTCCGCGAACTGGGCACCGCCTATGAGAAGGCACACCCGGGAACCAAGGTCGATTTCAACTTCGCCGCGTCCGGCGTGCTGCTGCAGCAGATCAGCCGCGGCGCGCCGGTGGATGTGTTCGCGTCGGCCGATGAAACCACGATGGACCAGGCCCAGCAGCAGGACCTGCTGGCGGCCGGCACCCGCGAGGTGTTCGCGGTGAACGCGCTGTGGGTGGTGGTGCCGCCGCAGGCCAAGGCTGCGCCGCGTACCTTGAAGGACCTGGCCGGTGCCGGTGTGCAGCGCATCGCACTGGGCAACCCGGACAGCGTGCCGGTCGGCCGCTATGCCAAGGGCGCGCTGGAAGCGGCGGGCCTGTGGCCGTCGGTGCAGGGCAAGACCATCACCACGCAGAACGTTCGCCAGTCGCTGGACTACGTGGCGCGCGGTGAAGTGGATGCCGGCTTCGTCTATGCCACCGATGCGCAGGCGATGCCTGATCGGGTGCGCCGTGCCTTCGCGGTGCCGGTGGCGGGGCGCATTGCCTATCCGTTGGCGGTGACCAAGGCCAGTGCGCAACCGGTTGAAGCCAAGCGCTTCACCACCTTCGTGCGTTCGGCACAGGGCCAGGCGATCCTGGCCAAGCATGGGTTCGGCAAGCCCTGAGGCATGGATCTCGACTGGAGCGCACTGTGGTTGTCGCTGAAGGTGGCCGGCTGGGCCACCGCGATCAATCTGGTGCTGGGCGTGGCACTGGGCGCGCTGCTGGCACGTCGGCGATTTCCTGGCCGTGAGCTGCTGGATTCGCTGCTGACCCTGCCGATGGTGCTGCCGCCGACCGTGCTGGGGTATTACCTGCTGGTGCTGATCGGCCGCAACGGCCCGATCGGCGCGTGGCTGCAGTCGTGGTTCGGCATCAACCTGGTGTTCACCTGGCAGGCGGCGGTGATCGCTGCGGCGGTGGCCTCGCTGCCGCTGGTGTTCAAGCCGGCACGCGCGGCGTTCGAGGAAGTGGATGGACAGTTGGAGCAGGCCGCACGCACGCTCGGTGTGTCCGAAGCAGCGGTGTTCTTCCGCATCACGCTGCCGCTGGCGTGGCGCGGCATCCTCGCCGGCCTGCTGCTGGCGTTTGCACGCGCGATGGGCGAGTTCGGCGCGACGCTGATGGTGGCGGGCAGCATTCCCGGCCGCACGCAGACGCTGTCGATCGCCATCTACGAAGCGGTGCAGGCCGGCCAGGACGGCAAGGCCAATGCGCTGGTGATCCTGACCTCGGTGGTGTGCATCGTGATCCTGCTGCTGGCCGCGCGGCTGGTGGGCGGACGTCGCCGGGAGCTGCGTGATGTGGCTTGACCTGCAGGTGCAGCGTCGCCTGCAGGCGGCCGGCCAGGATTTCGTATTGGACGTGTCGCTGCAGTGCACGCAGCGGCAGGTGGTGCTGTTCGGGCCCTCGGGCGCGGGCAAGAGCCTGACCCTGAAGGCGGTGGCCGGGCTGCTGAGGCCGGGCCAGGGTCATGTGCGCCTACAGGGGCAGACCCTGTTCGATGCGGCCACCGGTGTGGATCTGCCGCCGCAGCACCGCCGGCTGGGCTACGTGTTCCAGGATTACGCGCTGTTCCCACACCTGAGCGTGCGCCAGAACGTGGCGTTCGGTCTGCAGAAGGGCTGGTTGAATCCGCGGGTCGGCCAGCGCTTCGATGCGGTGGAGCAGTGGTTGCACGCATTCCGCATCGATACGGTGGGTGATCTGCTGCCCTCGCAGGTGTCCGGCGGCCAGCGCCAGCGTACCGCCTTGGCACGCGCCTTGGTGACGCAGCCGCAGGCGCTGCTGCTGGATGAACCGTTCTCCGCGCTGGACCAGGATCTTCGCCAGCACTTGCGGCAGGAGCTGGAGGCCGTGCTGGACGGGGCCGGTATTCCACTGCTGCTGATCAGCCATGATCCCAACGACATTGAGATATTTGGGGGCCAGATCGCCTGCATCGAAAATGGGCGACTGATCTCTCCTCCCGGCTCGCGTCAGAGGCCGACCCGTCAGCCCCGCCTTCTACCATCCTTAGTCGGCTCCCCAACAAGCCCGGGTCTTGAGGGGAAGAGCAACCATCAGTCAGTCGGAGACTCAGAGAGTCCAAAGCCACGATACATCTGCCCGCGAGCCGCGCAAATGGGAGACGACCCTGGTGCATAGGCATCTCTATGCCGGTAGGCGAGCGGTAGGGCCTGGACCTTCTTGCAAGGCGGATCGACTCGCCCGCGCTTGGCCGCGCTGCGTGGCTCCGGCCGAGGCGGGGACAACGCGCACCCAGCGCTTCCCATATGGCCGAATTGGCGTAATGATCCGCTCGAAGGGAGCGAGACTTCTCCAGCCTCCCGTGGCGACCGACCGCCGAGGGGCTTGGAGGGGCACGGAGGCCATTGGCGCTCTGGGCAATATGGCGAGGAGCCCCCGGTCCGTTTGGCCACCAAGAGGTCGATACTAGGCTCGTAGGGCAAGAGTTCCGGATTGGCATATGACTGAGGTCGACAGCATTGAACGTCTCAGACTGGCCTTTGGTGCACAACGTCCTACGTCGTGAGAGGGGGTGTTTTGTTCGATATGTCACCCGTCATCTAGCGGTCGAAAGATCGAAATGAACTCGAACACGAATCGACGGAACTAGCCACGCTTCAATTGTACTGAGGGAAACATGACGCCAAAGAGCGCCAACCAATCTTCCGAAGAGCGCGCAAACGGCGATCTTGCATGGCCGGACCTTGCGCGCTCATCGATACTGATCGTTGACGACGAACCTGGCATGCGTAGCTTCTTGGTTCGTGCCTTGCGACCGCGATGCAAAGTTGTGGAAGCTGCAGCTGACACCATTGAAGCGGAGCAGCATCTGACGGAGCGCCACTTTGACATCGTGATTGTGGACAACGTGTTGCCAGGGAAGAGTGGCATCGCGTGGCTGGAGGACCAGCGCAGGGGAGGGGTCTTGGCCGACTTCATTCTGATTACTGCGTACGCAGACTTGGATTCCGCTATCGGCGCTATCCGCGCGGGAGCGGCTGATTTTCTTCTCAAGCCTTTCAGAACCAATCAGTTGCTGGCCGCTATATCGCGCTGCCTGGAACGCGGTCGCCTACGGCGGGAGAATGCCATTCTCCGTCACGAGCTACATGGCTCCGGTGCACCAGCTGCGCTTCGAGACAGGCTCACAGGTAGCTCGCGTGCGATTCAGGCCACCAAGGATCTGATCGCGAAGGTCGCACCACTGCCCAGTAGCGTGCTGTTCACTGGAGAATCCGGCTCTGGAAAGGAGGTTGCCGCAAGATCGCTGCACGCGTTGTCCGCACGGGCATCTCATCCTTTCATTCCAATAAATTGTGCAGCTGTTCCCAGCGAGTTGATTGACGTTGAACTGTTCGGGAGTCTCAAAGGAACGTTCAGTGGAGCGAACTCGTCTCGCCAAGGACTGGTCGCCTATGCAGAAGGCGGAACATTGCTGTTTGACGAAGTCGCTGATCTTCCCTTGGCTCTCCAAGGAAAGCTGCTAAGGATGCTTGAAGATAGACGGATACGACCAGTTGGCGCAGATCGGGAGATTCCGATCGATGTCAGATTCATCTTCTCAACCAACAAGAATTTGGTTGCGGAAGTGAAGAATGGAACATTCCGGTCGGATCTCTACTATCGCATCAACGTTCTCGAGGTGTCGCTTCCTCGCCTTCATGACCGCGGCGCTGATGTGTTGGAGCTGGCGGCGGGCTTCATGCGTGAGCTGGGGCTGCAGCTTGGCCTTCAACCGATTCCGATCGACGAAAGGATCCGGGCATATCTTCAGAGCTACTCGTGGCCCGGGAACGTCCGCGAGCTTCACAACTACGTTGAGCGTAGCCTGATACTCGGACACTTTCCGACTCAGCTTGAGCGGTTGGAGTCACTCTCTGACCCACGAAGCCGGCTGCTCTCGGAGGTCGAGCGCAGGCACATCCTTGCAGTGCTTCGTGAGACTGGCGGAGATCGCGAAAGAGCGGCCACGATCTTGGGCATATCGCGAAAGACGATTGATCGTAAGTGCTCCAGTTGGAATGTATCAGCCTAGGAATCTGCAATGAACCGAGCGCGCTCAGTTCGCTTCCGCCTGCTTCTAATCGCGATCCTTCCAATGTTTGTGATCCTGCCGGCTATCGTCGGCGGACTCATCTACCAATGGGATTTGCGCTTCGACCGACTGCTCGCCTCGAAGGTTGGCGGGGACCTGAAAGTTGCGGGACAGTACATGAACCAGCTGCTCGTCAACGACCGCGCGACGCTGGCTGCGATTGCTGATTCGCAGAGCTTCCATGGCGTCATTAGCCAGGGGGTCAACAAGAATGCAGAGCTTGGCAGCCTACTAGCGTCGAAAGCCCAAGGTGGTTCACTAGACTTCATCGCACTGTTGGATTCAAACGGTCGCTTGTTGGCTAGTAGTGAGCCGGCCTCGCCAGCTGAGCTTGACTTGGACTGGTCAGTCATCGAAAAGGCCCTGAAGGGAGCGTCCAGCGTGGAGGTGGGGGTGGTAAGCCGGGACGATCTGATGGAGATCTCCCCAAAGCTCGCCGCACGGGCCGAGGTCATTCGTCCGCATAACGCAAGGAATCCTGTCGATTCGGCCCAGAGTGAGAAGCGGGGCCTAATGATTCAAGCTGCAACGCCGGTTGCACTTCCAAACAATCAGGTTGGCGTCTTGATTGCGGGTACTCTGCTGAACCACAACACCGAGTTCATCAAGCAGATCACTGATCTTGTCTACCGAGATAAGGCCCTGCGTACTGGCGCAACAGGGATAGCCTCCATCTTCCTTGGTGATACCCGCATCAGCACCAACGCGTTGTTGGCGGGAGGGAACCCAGCGTCGGGGACACGGGTGTCTTCTGAAGTGGCCGAGGCCGTGCTGGGCCAGGGAAAGACCTGGCAGGCGAGAGCCTACGTAGTCAATGATTGGTACATTGCCGGCTATATGCCCATTCTCAATGGCCGGGGCGTACCTATTGGTATGCTCTTCGTGGGCTTTCTGGAGGAGCCATTCACCACCGCCCGTCGAAATTCCATCGGAGCGATCGTGTTCGGTTGCCTCCTTGTTGCAGTCATCACCGTACCCCTTTTTCTGTACATCGCTCGCGGCGTGTTCAAGCCACTTGAGCGGATGGATCAGGCAATTGGACGGGTCAAGGCGGGCGACCGCAGTGCTCGCTCCGGAGCAGGGGCATCCAATGATGAAATCGGACGTGTCGCTTCGCACTTGGACCAGCTGCTCTGTCAGCTGGAAGAGAAGGAACGGCAGCTGGTCGCCTGGAACGAGGAGCTCAATTCCAGGGTAGAGGAGCGAACTGCTGGTCTCGCACTAGCCAATAGACGGTTGGAAGAGACGACCCAGCACCTGATTGTCACTGAGAAGCTGGCAACAATTGGCGAGATCGCAGCAGGAATAGCGCACGAGATCAACAATCCGCTTGCCGTCATGCAGGGGAACCTCGAGCTTCTGCGTGACTCGATCAGGGAGCCCGAGGGTCAAGGGTTTGGAGAAGAGATTGACCTCATTGAGGATCAAATTGGGCGTATCAGCACCATTGTTTCCAAGTTGCTGCAGTTCTCCAAGCCCAGTGAGTACTCCGGTCATAGTGAGCTGTTAGAGCCTGCCACGCTGATGTTGGAGACGCTGCCCCTGATTCAACACCTCATCAAGCGCCATCCCGTGAAGATAGAGAAGAACTTCCTGTCCACACGGCTCGTAACGGGCAATCGGGGCGAGCTGCAGCAAATTCTTGTGAACCTCCTGATCAATGCAATCTATGTCATGCAGAAGGGCGGAACGCTGGGATTGGCGACGTTGGACGTTGACGACGTTCATGGTCACCCTGGCGTCGCTTTGCGAGTCTCAGATACTGGAAGCGGCATTCCTCAGGACATTCTGGTCCGAATTTTTGAGCCATTCTTTACGACCAAACATCGTCAAGGTACTGGGCTGGGTCTTTCCATCAGTCAGATGCTTGCCAACCGCCACGGTGGCAGCCTGTCGGTAGTGAGAACCGGCCTGACAGGGACGGTCATTGAACTATGGATGCCCGAGGCTGCCGACGATGAACTGCTTTAGACCTGCTGTAGCAGTGTCATGCGAACGGCGTGATGTCATTCGCATTTCGAACTCAAGTGGAAGGAATTTGTTGCCTAGGCGTATCGACGCCAGCAGTCGATCAATGAATCAGAGGTTGGCATGACACACCGTCTCCCAGATGTTGAAACGAGAATGCGAAGGCAGCCGACGTTGTGGGACGTTGCGTTTGCCGTCAGGGGTACCATCCTGCCCAGGATCGCATTGCATCTACTACTGATTAGCATTGTGACCGCAGGAGCGGTGCTCGCATCAACGGAGCATCCAGGAATCTTTGCTCGCTTCAGTGCCGTTCCGTTCACGCTCATTGGTATCGCACTTTCCGTATTCATGAGCTTTCGAAACAACGCTTGCTACTCCAGATGGTGGGAGGCGAGGCACCTTTGGGGTGACCTGGTCATAGCGTGTCGCTCAATAGCCAGGCAGACGTCCCTGCTGGATCCAAACAGCCGAGCACAGATCCTGCGAGGCCTGTGTGGCTTCAGTGCTGGCCTCTATTCTCGACTGCGCCGGGCCGACGAAGCCCATGCGATCGCACCTTGGTGGGATATTGGCAAGGCATCACAAGGCCCGAATCCGACGGACGCTGTGCTCCAGGGCATTGGCTTGAAGCTTGCCCATCTGGCTCATGAGGGAAGGATCGACTCGATTCAGTACTCGGTGATGGATAAGCAGCTTGCCAACTTGGCTCGTATCCAGGGGGGGTGCGAGAGGATACTCAATACTCCGATTCCATTCTCGTATTCGCTGCTGCTTCACCGGACTGCGATCGTATTCTGCACAACACTTCCTTTTGCGCTGGCAGGAACATTGGGGTGGTGGACCTTTTTACCGGTGCTCATTGTGGCGTACACGTTTTTTGGTCTCGATGCGCTGGGCCGTCAGCTGGAGGAGCCATTCAGTTCCGCGCCGAACGCGCTCCCGATCTACTCAATGCAGAGGACGATCGAGACAGAGCTAATGTCAACGCTGGCTCTGACTGCGGTCGATCAGGAGTCGGTACAGCAGCCAGGTAGGGAGGAGTGAGGCGTGAGCGGAGGGCGGCGGGTGCACTTCTGAGGCCGCTCCGGCATGTAACGACATGCCAGCTCACGCCCTAGCGCTAGTCAGGCATGGGTTGCCAGGCTCACCTGAAAGGAACTCGCCCAAAGATAGCATTCGTACAGCCCCCTTGGTTCCGCTCGCACATATGGGATGGAGTCTGTGAGACGGGAATAGTTCCTCTAACGATCAAGAATGAGCCAGTAGGAGCGTAAGTGATGTCAACAGATATGTTCGTAATGCATTCGGATCATACGCCGGCCGGGGATCAACCCGAAGCGATTGCCAGGCTAATTGCTGGCATCGAGGAGGGAGCAACACATCAGACCTTGAAGGGAATTACAGGGTCAGGGAAGACCTTCACGATGGCCAATGTGATCCATCGGCTGAAGCGACCCACGCTCATTCTTGCGCCAAACAAGACGTTGACTGCTCAGCTCTACGGGGAGATGAAGGCGCTGTTCCCCGAGAACGCCGTGGAGTATTTCGTTTCCTACTACGACTTCTTCCAGCCAGAGGTCTATATCCCAGGTAGCGATCGTTACATCCAGAAAGACTCAGCCATCAATGATCACCTTGAGAGGCTTCGACTATCGACTACGAAGTCTCTGATTGAGCGTAGAGACGTGATTGTTGTCGCTTCGGTGTCCTCAATCTATGGACTGGGAGACCCACAGAGCTACCGGGATCTGCAGGTTGAGCTTGCGCTTGGAATCGAACTGGATCAGAGGGACTTCCTGCGTCGGCTTGCATCGCTTCAGTACGACAGGACTGAGCGGACCCTGAAGCGTGGCACGTTCCGTGTGTCTGGCGATGTGGTCGATATTTTTCCCGCCGACTCTGAGTACAAGGCAATTAGAGTAGAGCTCACGGACGAGGGGAGAGTGCAGTCGCTCACCTGGATTGATGCGGTTACAGGGAAGAAGCTTGGCGATGAGACGCGCTACCTCGTTTCTCCAAAGACACTCTTCGCAAGCCCCAAAACAGAAATCAATGAGGCTACGAAGGCCATCCTCAAGGATTTGGAGGCCAGGGTGACGGAGCTCAACGCATCTGGTCGAATCGTTGAGGCAAATAGGCTTTACGAGAAGATCACGAACGACGTGGAGATGATGAGGGAGCTGGGATATTGCTCTGGCATGGAGAACTACTCCAGTTACCTGAACTCGAAGCCTTCAGGAGCTAGGCCGACGACACTCATGGACTACCTCCCGAAGGATGGCCTGCTATTTGTTGATGAGTCGCACGTCATGGTTCCTCAGATCGAGGCGATGTTCAGGAGCGATCAGAGCAGGAAGGATACTCTAATCGAGTACGGGTTCCGTCTACCTTCGGCGATGAACAACAGACCGCTTAGCTTCTCTGAGTTTGAAGCCATCAAGCCCCAGACGATCTTCGTTTCGGCTACGCCTGGCGCCTATGAGATTGGGAGATCCAAGGGAAGATTGATTGACCAGCTCATCAGGCCCACTGGCTTGCTCGATCCGCTGGTAGAGGTGAGGCCGAGGGAGGGCTACAGGCACGATCTTCTGTCAGAGATCGCCCGTTGTGTACGAGAGGGCGACAGGGTCTTGGTGACCACGCTGACAAAGGTGTCTGCTGAGGAGCTGTGCGAGTTCCTCGAGGATCAAGGGGTGCGTGCGAAGTACATGCACTCGGATATCAAGGCAGAGGATCGAGTTGAGATCATCAATGGGCTGAGGGCCGGCGAGTTCGATGTGCTAGTGGGTATCAGCCTGCTGAGAGAGGGGCTCGATATTCCTGAGGCCTCTCTGGTCGCTATCGTTGATGCGGACCAGGCGGGCTTCCTTCGGTCGAGCCAGGCCCTCATTCAGATGATTGGACGAGCCGCAAGAAACTCGCGCGGTAAGGCGATCATGTATGCCGATACGATCACTAGTGCGATGCGGCAGGCCATTTCTGAGACTGATGACAGGCGACAGCATCAGATCGCGTTCAATGAGGAGTTCGGCATCACCCCGTCAACGTCTCGCGGAATGTTGGGATCAACAGAGGCTCGACCTGACCGGTCGCAAGCCCATTCAGCGGAGTTCTGCGCCAACCTAAAAGACCTCTGTGATCGAATTACATCAAAGGAGCGACAGCTTCTGGAGCTCTCTGATGCCGGGGACGAGGAGGAGATCGAGTTCGTCAGGCTGGAGCTAGACAAGCTATACCGCCAATTCATCTACATGTAACCACTCTTTCGAGTGGTGGGGCGTGGCTCCTACAGGAGCCCGCCTTTTGTGGTGTGGGGGTGGGGCGGGAGGGGTCTGTCACTGGCCTCTGGCGGCGGCTCGAAATCAGGCGCAGACTCAGTTGACGGAGTTAAAGACCCTCGCAGATTGCTAGCTTGCATACTATCGGGGAGTATAGTATCGTTCCCTCATGTGATACGGACAGGTGCGCAATGCCTCACAGCCCTCGGGAGAAAAAGCAGGCCCTTACCCGCGTACGTCGGATCAGCGGACAGGTGGCTGCATTGGAGCAGGCTCTGGAGAGCGGGGCGGAATGTGCTGCAGTACTTCAGCAGCTTGCTGCTGTGCGCGGGGCGGTCAATGGTTTGATGGCGACGGTTCTGGAGAGCTATCTGCGTGAAGAGTTCCCGCATAGCGACACCCACACCGACTCTCAAAGGAAGTCGATTGACGAGACCATCTCTATTGTCCGCTCCTATCTCCGTTAGTCAGTTCGCGACATTGCTTGATGGCGCTAGTACTAAGTAGAGGAGGCAATCTATGGGTGTCCGAACTACTTCATTTCCAAGTAGAACCCGCCATTCCTAACCCCTTCGTGGGTTAGGGCGTCACGACTAGGACGTTGAGGCCTTTCCAGGAGGCTCCAAGGCATGCTGGATGATGTCAGTCGAGTTGCGCCTGTCTGTATTTCTTGGAGCGGGCAATCTCTGTCGGCATCGTTGCCTTCGGCATCTGACTGAGTCATGGGAGGCCCTTTGAAGTGAGCTTCCAGCCTCGTTGCGACTCCCATGCGGTCCGCGCCTGGCTGGAAGGTGGGAGAGCAAGGGCCTGCGATCTATGCGGTGCTGTCCTCCCAGCTTGTTGTGGTTCCCACTACCGCCCTACACCAGAGCCGGCTCCACCACACGACCTTTCGCTGAGCTATCGCACAAGCAAGTGATAGACCTCCCGTGAGCGGTGTTTAGAAGATCATCCATTCTTGAGGCTATGTATGAATGACCCATCCGGCCTGAGCCAAGC
The DNA here is from genome assembly GCF_056479905.1 of Stenotrophomonas sp. 112478_Sma. Lineage (NCBI taxonomy): Bacteria > Pseudomonadati > Pseudomonadota > Gammaproteobacteria > Lysobacterales > Lysobacteraceae > Stenotrophomonas > Stenotrophomonas sp. 112478_Sma. The sequence continues at coordinate 2,136,849 of NZ_CM151072.1, forward strand.
TGCAGGCACGCCAGCAGAAGGCTACGTATATGGGATGCCGGCGCACGCGGACCGCCGCGCCGCCGTTGAGGAAGTCCATGCGCGACCGCACCTTCTCACCCAGTCTCCGCGAAGCCTTCTCCAGCTCTCCTTCATGACAGAAGGGGACATGAGTCGAGATCGTGCCGCGATCGACGATCTTTCAGGTCGTATGGGGGCTGCAGTCGAGGATCACACCACACCTCATCACGCGCTTACGTGGAATGAGGGTGATCTGCACTGCGAGAAGCACACTGAGTTCTCTTCCTACCTCTGGAGCGCACCACTGAGCTCAGAAACAGGTGAGCCTTGTGGGGACAACCCGTTTAGACAGGGATTCAAGCCGCCAGGACCCGTGATCTCGGCTGTTAGCGTCAGGCTTTTGCCTTGGACCGCGGAGGCGGAGAAGGAAATAGATTGCTTTGATCCCGTCAGCCGCTGCTACTCGCTGGTTGAGAACGGTGCCGCGGCCATTGTGACCGACTTCCGTCAAGACGAGGAAGGGCTAACCCACATGCTCATCCTTGATCGCGACCTGACTCCGGCGCGGGCAGGAGCGCTGGCGCAACGACTGCTCGAGGTCGAGACATACCGAACGCTTGCCCTCCTAGCGCTACCGCTGACTCGTTCCATGACGTCGAATCTTCGTCGCATGGAGGCGCGTCTGGCTGCAATTACTGAAGAGATGCGCAGGGCCTCCGGCGGACGTCGTGACAGTGACGTGCTCCTCTCGGATTTGACCAGCCTGGCTGCAGAGTTGGAGGCGGACGCCGCGGCAAATCTCTATAGGTTTGGTGCAAGTCGGGCTTACTACGAAATTGTTGAAGAGCGACTGGATGCGTTGGCGGAGGATCAAGTTGCCGGCTATAGCACCTGGGCGGACTTCTTGTATCGAAGGATTGCACCGGCCATGCGAACTTGCCAGTCAGTGAAGGAGCGACAGGGGAAGCTCTCAGACAAGTTGACGCGCTCGATCTCGCTCCTCCGGTCGTGGATTGATGTTGAGCTCGAGCGGCAGAACCGCGACCTACTGGCGTCCATGAATGAACGGGCGAAGGTTCAGCTGCGCCTGCAGCAGACGGTGGAAGGTTTGTCGGTGGCCGCCATCTCGTACTACGTCGTGAGTCTTCTCGCATACCTGCTCAAGGGTTTGCCTGGGACGCATGACATCGCAGCAACCGTCACTGCGATCTTGGTTCCCGCTGTATTGCTGCTGATTTGGTGGATTGTCCGAAGGATCAGGCATGCACACGGTGACTCGGCAGTCGAGGACAAGGCCTAAAGCCTCGCTTAAGGCCACATTCGATTCGCGATAGATGGCCTATCAAATTCAACTCAGAGGAAAGAACAATGGAACGCATTGAGCGTCACGCAAGCTTCGGTGGATGGCAGGACGTCTACCAGCATGAATCATCCAGCCTTGGTTGCACCATGAAGTTTGGAGTCTATCTCCCTCCGCAGGCGTCCAGCGGCCCGGTACCTGTTCTCTACTGGCTCTCTGGCCTGACGTGCACAGAGCAGAACTTCATCACCAAGTCTGCAGTGCAGCAGCTCGCTGCTGAGCATGGCATTGCCATCGTTGCTCCGGATACAAGTCCGCGCGGAGAGTCCGTCGCGGATGATCCAGCTTACGATCTCGGCCAAGGTGCGGGGTTCTACGTCAATGCCACCGAGGCACCGTGGTCCGACCACTACCGCATGTATGACTACGTTGTAAGTGAGCTGCCTGCTCTCGTTGAGAAGAACTTCCCTGTTAGCCAGGCTCGCTCAATTAGCGGCCACTCAATGGGCGGCCACGGTGCCTTGGTCATCGCTTTGCGAAATCCAGGTCGCTATCGCAGCGTATCCGCCTTCTCTCCGATCGTGGCACCCACCCAGGCTCCTTGGGGCCAGAAGGCGTTTTCGGCCTACTTGGGGGGAGATCAGGAGCAGTGGCGGCAGTATGACGCCGTGGAGCTGATTGCAGATGCAAAGGAGCGCCTGCCCCTGCTCGTGGATCAAGGGCTCAGCGATGATTTCTTGCAGAATCAGCTCCGCCCCGAACTGCTTCAAGATGCATGCGCCAAGGTGAATCATCCGCTTTCGCTGAACCTTCGCGATGGTTACGACCATAGCTACTACTTCATCTCCAGCTTCATTGCCGATCATCTCAAGCACCACGCATCGGCGCTGAACACCTAACCAAGGAGTGCTGCCGTGATCAAGACCTCCAGAAATCGTCATCAAGTTGTGATCGTTGGGGCGGGCTTCGGCGGACTGGAGGCCGCCACGCACCTTGAAGGAGTGGATGTCGATGTAACAATCATTGACCGGCGGAACTATCACTTGTTCCAGCCGCTGCTCTACCAGGTGGCTGGTGCGTCACTGTCACCGTCGGAGATCGCATGGCCGATCCGCTATCTGTTCCGTGACCGCCCGGAGGTCAGAACCCTCATGGCGGAGGTCGAGGGTGTGGATAAAGCTGCCCGCCAAGTGATCCTTCAGGACGGCACTCGATACCCTTACGACACCCTTGTGCTCGCTACGGGAGCAACACATGCCTACTTTGGGCATGACGAATGGTCGAAGTACGCTCCAGGCCTGAAGAGCCTGGAGGATGCAACAACCATTCGAGGCAGGATCTTGAGCGCGTTCGAGCAAGCGGAGCTCTGCAATGATCCCGAGGTTCGAGAGGCCCTTCAAACCTTTGTGATCATTGGTGGTGGGCCTACAGGTGTCGAGCTTGCCGGAACCATCGCGGAGCTGGCGCGTGGCACGCTGCAGGATGACTTTCGGTCAGTTGATCCCAGCAAAACCCGGGTATTTCTCATTGAGGCGGGTCCGCGGCTGCTCCCCGTCTTTCCTGAAAAGCTCTCCGAGTACACGAGGCGCGCCCTCGAGAAGCTTGGGGTATCCGTTTTGTTGGGGGCCCCTGTCACCGAGTGCGCCTCTGATGGGGTGATGCTCAATGGCAAGAAGCTGGCGGCATCCACAATCGTCTGGGCAGCGGGAGTTCAGGCGTCTCCAGCCGCACGTTGGCTCGACACCGAATCAGATCGGGCGGGGCGCGCAATCGTCGGCCCTGATCTAACGGTGCCTGGTTCCCCCAACATTTTCGTGATCGGGGACACTGCTTCATCAGCCACTGCGGACGGAAAGACCGTTCCTGGAATCGCGCCGGCGGCCAAGCAGCAAGGCAAGTACGTCGCGGGCCAGATTGAAGGGCTGATAACAGGGGCGCGGAGGACCGCTGCATTCAAGTACCGGCACCAGGGCAACCTCGCCACGATTGGACGCAGCCTTGCAGTAATCGATATGGGGAAGCTAAAGCTGAGCGGAGGAATCGCATGGTGGATCTGGAAGCTCGCTCACATCTACTTCCTTATCGGAGTGCGAAATCGCCTGAGCGTCGCAATGAGCTGGGTATGGAATCACAGCGTTGGATACAGAGGGGCTCGCATCATCCTCCGTGAAAAAGCAAGCAATGCCACAAGCGGCTCATTGGATGGGAAGCTGAAATAGGGGCCAAGACGCTCTGAATGCACACTCGCAACTGACTTCCCGAAGGAGAACACCTTGGCAGATCTATTCACAGCGAAACCAAGGGCACCACTGGCCGAACTGCTACGACCGAAGTCTCTCGACGAGTTCGTTGGGCAGCAACACCTGCTGGGGCCGGGGAAGCCTTTGCGTCTTGCCTTTGAAGCAAGAAGTCTGCACTCCTTCATCATGTGGGGGCCCCCGGGCGTCGGTAAGACCACCCTGGGGCGCCTCGCAGCGATGGTGACTGACAGTCACTTCATTGCGATCTCCGCCGTACTCGCCGGGGTAAAGGACATCAGGCAGGCCATTGATGATGCGCGGGCCGAACTCGACGTCCGCGGTCGCTCCACGGTACTTTTCGTCGACGAAATTCACCGGTTCAACAAGGCCCAGCAGGATGCGCTGCTACCTCACGTTGAATCAGGGCTACTCACGCTGGTGGGCGGCACCACAGAGCATCCAGGACTGGCCGTTAACTCGGCGCTGCTTTCGCGCGCGCAGGTGTACACACTTGAGCCTCTGTCTGACGCAGATCTTGAGAAGCTCTACGAACGCGCCAGACCTCACTTGCGAGGCGTTGACCTCTCCGATCCCGCATTGCAGCTGCTGAAGGGCTTCGCTGATGGTGATGGCCGCAGATTCCTGAATCTTCTCGAGCAGGTCTCAACTGCGGCCTCTGAGAAGCGGGTGGAAGAGGTGGATCTTGAGTTTGCCAAGCGCTCCACCAGCCCGTCACTGCGTCGATTCGATAAGGGCGGGGACGAGTTCTATTGGCAGCTCTCCGCGTTTCACAAATCACTGCGTGGCTCTGATCCCGACGCCTCCCTCTACTGGCTAGCGCGCATTCTGGATGGGGGCGGGGACGTGAGCCAGGTCACACGTCGAATGATTGTTATGGCAAGCGAAGATATCGGAAATGCTGATCCGGGCGCTCTGCACTTGGCCATCCACGCTGCGCAGGCGTATGAGCGACTTGGCTCTCCTGAAGGTGAAATTGTCTTGGCCCAGGCTGCGACCTATCTGGCGCTCTCCCCCAAGTCGAATGCGTCCTATGCGGCTTGGGATCTAGCAAGGGCCTTCGTCAAGGAGCACGGATCATTACCAGTTCCCATGCATCTTCGGAATGCTCCAGCGAAGCTTATGAGGCAGATGGGGTATCGACAAGCATATCGCTACGCGCATCATGAGCCAGACGGCTACGCAGCTGGACAGACGTACCTGCCGGAGGGTGTGGAGAGGCCGAACTGGTATCGGCCCACTGATCGGGGAGCTGAGCGCGCCTTGGCTGAGAGACAGGCATGGCAGCGAGCCTTGGATGAAGAGGCATCGCAAACCGAAGCCGATCCCTCTTCGGGCCAGTGATCCAGCTGAACTTAACGTCTACAACCTACAGAGACATGCACATGCCAAACGCCACATTCGGTGAAGCTTCCTGCAGTGTCGCAGCAAGCGGCCTTGTAGAGGTGCGCGGTGCGCGTGAGAACAACCTTAGAGACGTTGATGTCTCAATTCCTCGCAACGCACTGGTCGTCTTTTCCGGTGTATCCGGTTCCGGGAAGTCATCTCTTGCATTCGGGACAATCTATGCGGAAGCTCAAAGGAGGTACTTTGAGTCCGTTGCTCCCTATGCTCGACGCCTAATCGATCAGGCAGGCGTCCCTGATGTTGACTCCATCGATGGACTCCCGCCGGCAGTAGCGCTGCAGCAGCAGCGTGGTGCCAGCAATGCGCGATCTTCGGTGGGTAGCGTCACCACGCTATCCAGCCTCATTCGTATGATGTATTCCCGCGCGGGAGCATATCCGGCTGATCAGCCTATGCTTTATGCCGAGGACTTCTCACCCAATACTCCCCAGGGCGCATGCGCGACCTGCCATGGCCTTGGCCATGTGTACGAGGTGACAGAGGCCCTCATGGTGCCGGATCCAAAGCTGAGCATCCGTGAGCGTGCCATTGCTTCGTGGCCACCTGCATGGCACGGGCAGAACCTTCGCGACATTCTGGTGACGCTGGGCTACGACATTGATAGGCCTTGGAAGGACCTTCCCAAGAAAGACCGCGATTGGATTCTGTTTACCGAGGAGTCGCCCACTGTGCCGGTCTATGCTGGGTTCACGCCGGCGGAGACGCGTGCGGCCCTGAAGCGTAAAACTGAGCCGAGCTACATGGGAACCTTCACTGGCGCCCGTAGGTATGTCCTGCACACGTTTGCTAACACGCAAAGTGCCCTGATGAGGCGCCGCGTATCGCGATACATGGAGGGTAAGCTTTGTCCCACCTGCCATGGCAAGCGCCTTAAGGCAGAGTCGCTGTCAGTGACATTTGCGGGTGTGGACATTGGTCAATTCATGCAGATGCCTCTTGACCAACTGGCTTCCCTGCTCGAGCCCATTTCTCAAGGAGACTTCAGTGCTCATGCTGGCGGGGGCAAGGCGAACAAGGAAGCCACCCGTCGTGATCGCGCCGATAGGGCGGCCAGTGGGCGGGCGGTCCACGCGGTGTCTCCTGACGTCCGCCGCACCTCAGCGCTGTCGGAGGAGAAGCGCCTGGCCGCGCAGCGCCTCGCTAGTGGAGTGATGAGCCGAATCAGTCAGTTGCGTGGCCTTGGGCTTGGCTATCTAACTTTGGATCGCGCTACGCCGACATTGTCCGCTGGCGAGCTGCAGCGATTGAGACTCGCCACGCAGTTGAGCTCGCTGCTCTTTGGCGTGGTGTACGTGTTGGACGAGCCGTCGGCAGGTCTTCATCCCTCCGACAGCCAGGCTCTCTATGACGCCTTGGACCGCCTCCGCGACGGTGGTAATTCCGTATTTGTTGTGGAGCACGATCTGGAGCTGATGCGCCGTGCCCAGTGGTTGGTGGATGTTGGGCCTGAGGCGGGAGAGCGGGGCGGCAAAGTGCTCTACAGCGGAGAGCCGGATGGTCTTCGTGACATCGACGAGTCACGTACCGCGTTGTACCTCTTTGACAAGGTCCCGCCCCCTAGTGGCCAAGAGCGTCAAGCGAGTGGTTGGCTGGAACTTCAGGGCATCCAGCGTCACAACCTGAAGCGCATTGATGCGAAGATACCTCTGGGCATCCTCACCGCGGTGACCGGGATTTCGGGATCGGGCAAGTCCAGCCTCGTCGCCCAAGCGTTGCCGGAGCTGATGATGCTTCAACTTGGACACGAGCCTGAAGACGACGCGGTGGAAACGGGGGCAGCAGACGGGCCAACCGTCATCGAGACGACAGGGGGACACCTCGGCGGAGATGTCGATGCTATTCAGCGTCTCGTCCAGGTTGATCAGAAGCCAATCGGACGGACGCCGCGATCGAATCTCGCGACTTACACCGGCCTTTTCGATCATGTTCGAAAGCTGTTTGCCGCAACACCAGATGCGCGGCGTCGACGTTACGACGCAGGTCGATTCTCCTTCAACGTGGCCAAGGGACGTTGTGAGACGTGCGAAGGGGAGGGGTTCGTGAGCGTCGAGCTGCTGTTTATGCCTAGCGTCTATGCACCGTGCCCAACGTGCCACGGTGCGCGATACAACGAAGCTACGCTGAAGGTGCTTTGGAACGGTAAGAACATTGCAGACGTTCTGCGGATGACTGTCGAGGATGCACGTGAATTCTTTGGCGATGAGGACGCGATCGCTCGCCCACTTCAGTTGCTGAAGGAGATTGGCCTTGGATACCTTCGACTGGGCCAGCCGGCTACCGAGCTATCGGGTGGTGAAGCGCAGCGCATCAAGCTGGCCACAGAGCTTCAACGAAGCCAGCGCGGGCGGACACTGTATGTCCTGGATGAACCCACTACGGGCCTCCATGCCTCGGACGCGGATAGGCTGCTTGTGCAGCTCCAGCGGCTCGTTGATGCCGGCAATACGGTGGTCATGATTGAGCACGACATGCGTGCCGTTGCTCAGGCGGATTGGGTAATCGACGTGGGTCCAGGTGCCGGTGATGCGGGCGGGCAGATCGTGGCGGCAGGAACTCCAAAACAGGTCGCTCGCGTGAAGAGAAGCCGTACCGCCCCCTTCTTGGCTGAGGAACTCGCCCGCGCGGGTTGACCCGACGCTCTTTTGGCCACCATGAGCGTCCCTGGCGCTCATGGCGGCCAGATCCCGTATCAGAGAGCGGCCAAGCGACTCGGCATTAGCGCTTCCCTGCTTTGGATGGCGTTAGGGCCGAGGTGGGGGAGGGCGCCATCTGCGTAAGGCTTGGTAGTGCTCCGACGGCGGAATGGAGTGCATCGAAAACTACTCTGACGCGAGGTGAGACTGGGCCGCGTTGAGGCCGATAGACGTACAAGCCCCACGGCGCAGGATCGAATTCTTCCATCACACGCTGCAGAACACCTGACTGAATGAGTGGGGCAGCCATGTAATCAGCAAGTTGGGCAAACCCCAAGCCCGCAATGACCCCTGCCATCTCCATGTCGGCATTGTCTGCAATGAAGACCGGTGCTGTCGGCGCCACCTGTACGCCTCCAGCCAGGTACCAGGGCCAGGGCCTGCCTGTATTGATGTCCACCGATGCAACCAGTGGAAACCGCGAGAGCTCGCTAGTCTCCGCTGGTGCTCCGATTCTCTCTACAAGTGCGGGGGAGCCAACGATGTGCAGTCGCATCTCTCCTGCCTTCTTCGCAATGAATCTGCTATCACGCATGAAGCCGACGCGGATTCCGACATCGATCCCTTCATCGACAGCGTCTGCAACCCGATCGCTTAAGCGAACGTCCAAGACAATTCCCGGGTGACTTTGGGTCACTGTATCCAAGGCGGCAAGAACTGCCCTGGAGCCCATGCTGTGAGGGGCACTAATTCGGACTGTGCCCACAATCTGTGAGGCCGTCGCCTTGGTTCGCGGGCGCCACAGCTTGTCTAAGCCCTCAAGCGCCGGCCGCAGCTGATGTAAGAGATCCTCCCCAAAGGCCGTGATGCGAACCTGGCGTGTGCTTCGGTGGAACAACAGCTCCCCGTAATGACTTTCAAGGGCCTGTATCGCTCGGGTGATGGCCTGAGGAGAGCTTCCCAGTCGAACAGCGGCCTCACGAAAGCTCGGCGCCTCAGCCGCGGCCCTAAACGTCTTTAGAAGATCCAGCTCGCTGTTCATCTCAAGGCCCCCATGGTCGTTGGGCTCATATTATTCCATTTCAGGGAATTATGAAATCCTATCAATTCCATATACAACAATTCTTCAGGTCTCCAGAATTCCTCCACACCCTCACCTGACCGGAGAACCTGATGAGCAAGTTCAACTACATCGAAGAGTACTACCAGGCATTCAACCGCGGTGATCGCGACGCGATGCTCTCGATGCTCACTGATGACGTTGTGCACGATCTAAATCAGGGGAGTCGCGAAGTAGGGATCGACGCATTCCGCGCGTTCCTGAGCCGCATGGATTCCTGCTACAGCGAGCAGCTTCACGACATCGTGGTGATGTACAGCAGCGATGGTGCGCGTGCCGGCGCGGAGTACGTGGTGCACGGACTCTACCACCACACGGACGAAGGTCTCCCTGCAGCGGCAGGGCAGATCTATGTTCTTCCCGGTGGCGCGTTCTTTGACATCCGTGATGGAAAGATTGCGCGCGTCACCAACTACTACAACCTGGAGGACTGGATTTCCCAGGTCCACAAGGCGCCCTGAAATGGCTACCAACGTGCGAGTAGAGGTACTGGTCGGCACCGAAATCGAGGACTGGCTCGATCGCGTCGCTCAGTTGCGGATCGAGATATTCAGTAGCTATCCCTACCTGTACGAAGGAGACATGGACTATGAGCGTCACTACCTCCGCAATTATGCGACGTCTGACGGGGGCATCGTTGTCCTGGCCAGGGATGGAAGGGACGTTGTAGGTGCATCGACTGGCCTTCCTTTGTTGAGCGCCGATGCCGCTTTCATTCGTCCCTTCCAGGAGCACGGTCCCCGGCCAGAAGAAGTCTTCTACTGCGGGGAGTCCGTACTGAGGCCGGAGTACAGAGGAGCTGGCTTGGGCCACGTCTTCTTTGATCGAAGAGAGGAGCAAGCCCGACGAAAGGGCTTCAAGTGGTCTTCTTTCGCGTCGGTGGTTCGGTCGGAGACTGATCCGCTTAGGCCACCTGGATATCGAAGCAATGAAGGCTTCTGGACTCGCCGTGGGTATGCACAACAGAGCGCGATGAAGGTCGCTCTTCCTTGGCGGCAGCATGGGGCCACGCACGAAACCGAGCAGACACTTTCACTTTGGCTCCGTTCCTTGGAGGACGTTACATGAAGATTGCAGCAGCTAAGTACGTGATCGGTCGTCCGAAGACCTTTGCCGAGTTCGCTGCGCGCCAGCGCCGAATTCTGAATGACGCACGGGAACAAGGAGTTGAGCTTGCAGTACTTCCGGAATACCTGTCGCTGGAACTGGGTTCGACTCTTCCAGAAGCTCTTCAGCTTAGCCTGAGGTCCACCCTGGAGTCGCTCCAGATCTATCAGAGCGCATGGTGTGAGCTCTATAGCACCTTGGCTGTCGAACTGGGAATGACCATCCAGGCAGGAACGTTCCTCACCGCAACATCCCATGGGATGTATCGCAACCGTGCCTGGTGGTTCACAGCTGATGGTCGCAGCGGATGGCAGGACAAGCTTCAGCTTACTGGCTTCGAGAAGCAGGCAGTTGTCATCGAGCCTGGCGATCGCATCGCGGCGTTTGAGCAGGACGGAAAGCGTGTCGGGATTGCGGTTTGCTATGACAGCGAATTTCCGCTTCCTGTTCGCCTCCAGCAGGAGGCAGGGGTGCGCTTGCTGTTGGTGCCAAGTTGCACCGACACCGACGCCGGTGCCACCCGTGTCGATGTTGGGTGCCGAGCGCGAGCGCTTGAGAATCGGATGTTCGTGGCAAAGGCGGTCACCGCTGGCGTCGCCGACTGGAGTGAAGCGCTTGATGTCAACACCGGTGAGGCAATGATCCTCTCACCGATGGACCATGGCTTCCCCAGTGACGGCGTGCTCGCAGCGACCTCCGACGATCAGGAGTGGGCGATTGCTGACATTGACTTCGCAGCGCTCGAAGCAAGCCGTGCACGAGCGCAGGTAGCCGTCGACAAGGATTGGGATGGTCAGCTCCGCTTCCATTCCGTTGAGGTCCTGAACTAACCAACGTCTAGATGCCTGGGCCATGAAGTGCTCGTGGGCGTCGCTGGCAACTCAAATACCTGGGGAATCAAAATGCATCGTATTGTCATTGTTGGTGGTGGGGCCGGAGGGCTGGAGCTGGCTACGCAGCTGGGCCGGAAGCTCGGGCGCTCAGGGCGAGCAAAAGTCACTCTTGTCGATGCTCGGATGACGCATCTGTGGAAGCCACTTCTTCACGAGGTTGCCTCAGGCGCGTTGGATGCCGCAGAAAGTGAGCTCAACTATCTCGCCCAGGCTAGCTGGAATCACTTCCAGTTTCAGTTGGGGCGGATGACGGGTTTGGATCAGAAGTCCAGAAAGATCGAGCTTGCCCCACTGTACGATGAGGAGGGCAACGTTATTGCGCCCCGTCGCTCGATCTCCTACGACACCCTGGTGATCAGCGTGGGTAGCGGAACGAACGACTTTGGAACTCCCGGTGCAGCGGATCATTGCCTGTTCCTGGACGATCCCGATGCCGCCATTGCTTTCCAGAAGCGGCTGCTGAGCGAGTACATGGGCGCGCAAGCGCGCGGCAAGTCAGAAACACTGGAGGTTGCGATCGTCGGCGCCGGCGCCACCGGTGTCGAGCTGGCGGCCGAGCTGCGTGATGCTGCAAGGCAATTTAGCGCTTATGGGCTGGACAAGATCTCTCCCGAGAATCTGAAAATCACGCTTATCGAGGCTGGTCCGCGAGTGCTGCCAGCTCTGCCAGAGCGCGTGAGCCTGCCGGTCGCCGAGCGACTTGTACATGAAGGCGTTCGTGTCATGTGTGGCTCGGCTGTGACCCTAGTGGATGAAGAGGGCCTGCAACTCGCCAATGGCATCAAGGTTGCTGCGAGGCTGAAGGTATGGGCGGCGGGCATCCGTGCTCCCGTCTTCCTTGCATCCCTCGGGAACCTAAAGACCAATCGCATCAACCAGCTCGAGGTATCTGAAACGCTGCAGACAACGCAGGATCCGAACATCTTCGCATTCGGGGATTGTGCAGCCTGCCCGAATGGACACAGCGGTACAAACGTTCCCCCCAGGGCACAGGCCGCTCATCAGCAGGCTCACTTCCTTGCGCAGGCGATTACCCGCCGTATCGAGGGACGCCCGCTGCCCAGCTTCACCTATCGAGACTATGGATCGCTGGTGTCCCTGTCGAGGGAGGGCGCCGTTGGCACGCTGATGGGTAACCTCATGGGGTCATTCAAGGTCGAGGGCTGGCTGGCCAGGATGTTCTACATCTCACTGTATCGCATGCACCAGAGGAGCCTGTTCGGTACACGCCGGGTGGTTGCGCGCATGCTGGCAGACGCATTGGGACGGAGTACGGAGCCTCGCCTCAAGTTGCATTGATGCGGGCGAGCTGAGGGGCGGAGCTGCGAGTCAACAATTCCAACGCAAGGAATTATGAAATCCAATCTGTTCCATATACAGCAATCCATCGAAGTCCAATACTTGGTCCCAACAGCTCGCCAAGAAGAATGCTGTAGGCGCATTCGACCTGATTGAAACGCGTTCTAGAGCCGGCGCCAGGGGCGGCGCGCCCGATGTACCACTGATCAAGCTCGCCCCAAAGACCGTTGTCGCACTTATCTCGTTACACCCAAGGAGAACTCACATGAAATCCCGTGCAGCCGTTGCATTCGGTCCCGGTCAACCGCTCGAGATCGTCGAAATCGATGTTGCTCCGCCGAAGAAGGGCGAAGTACTGGTGAAGATCACCAGCACTGGTGTCTGCCATACCGACGCATTCACCCTGTCGGGCAATGACCCTGAAGGCCTGTTCCCGGTGGTGCTGGGCCATGAAGGCGCCGGCATCGTTGTCGAAGTGGGCGAGGGCGTGACCAGTGTGAAGCCCGGCGATCACGTCATCCCGCTGTACACCGCAGAATGCGGTGAGTGTCTGTTCTGCAAGAGCGGCAAGACCAACCTGTGCGTTGCCGTACGCGCCACCCAGGGTAAGGGTGTGATGCCTGATGGCACCAGCCGCTTCAGCTACAACGGCCAGCCGCTGTATCACTACATGGGCTGCTCGACCTTCAGCGAGTACACCGTCGTGGCCGAAGTCTCTCTGGCCAAGATCAATCCGGAAGCGAATCCGGAGCACGTCTGCCTGCTCGGTTGCGGTGTCACCACTGGCATTGGTGCGGTGCACAACACGGCCAAGGTGCAGGAAGGTGACAGCGTGGCCGTGTTCGGCCTCGGTGGCATCGGCCTGGCGGTGATCCAGGGTGCTCGTCAGGCGAAGGCTGGTCGCATCATCGCAGTGGACACCAACCCGTCCAAGTTCGAGTTGGCCAAGCAGTTCGGCGCAACCGAATTCGTGAACCCGAAGGATTACGACCGTCCGGTTCAAGAAGTCATCGTTGAGATGACCGGCTGGGGCGTCGATCACAGCTTCGAGTGCATCGGCAACGTCAATGTGATGCGTTCGGCGCTGGAGTGTGCACACCGCGGCTGGGGCCAGAGCGTTGTCATCGGTGTGGCCGGTGCTGGTCAGGAGATCTCCACCCGTCCGTTCCAGCTCGTGACCGGTCGTCGCTGGATTGGCAGCGCCTTCGGTGGTGTGAAGGGCCGTAGCCAGCTGCCTGGCATGGTCGAAGACGCCATGCGGGGTGAGATCGATCTGGCTCCGTTCGTGACCCATACGATGGGCCTGGAAGCAATCAACGAAGCCTTCGAACTCATGCACGAAGGCAAGTCCATTCGTACTGTCATCAACTACTGATGCACCGCAGCACCGGGCAACCGGTGCTGCACTTCCAACAATAGGAGTTTAAGTCCATGCAACACCAAACTATCCATCCCTCGGTCGATTCCGGCGTCGTTGCCGGAACCGCCGGCTTCAAGGGCGGCACGCTGAAGTGCCTGTGCTCTGACAAGCCGGTTGAGATCTCCGTCGCAAGCAATGTGGCCCACAACCATGCCTGTGGTTGCACCAAGTGCTGGAAGCCGGAAGGCGCCATCTTCTCCGTGGTCGGTGTCGTTCCCCGCGATACCGTTTCGATCACGGCGAATGCCGACAAGCTGGCGATTGTCGATCCGGCTGCGACCATCCAGCGCCACGCGTGCAAGGACTGCGGTGTCCACATGTTTGGCCGCATCGAGAACAAGTCCCATGCCTTCTACGGCCTGGACTTCATTCACGTTGAACTGTCCGAACAGAAGGGCTGGGAAGAACCGCGCTTCGCCGCATTCGTGTCTTCGATCATCGAAGGCGGCGGCGCAAGGCCGGAACAGATGGACGGCGTCCGTAGCCGCCTGAAGGCTCTGTCCCTGGAGCCGTACGACGTGTTGAACCCGCCGCTCATGGATGCGCTGTCCGCGCATGCTGCACGACTCAGCGGCGTTCTCTCCTAAGCAGTGTAAATGCCGCCCCTTGCATGCAAGGGGCGGTACTTCCTGACAGTACGCCACCGGCGTATACATTTTCGCTCAGAGCCTGGAGTCTTCGACCATGTCCTTGCTTCCCCCCAACGCAATGCACGAGCGGACTCTGCAGGGCGTACAGAGCACCGGCAACGCACGGGCAATTACGAAGGCCGCGACTCTCACTGCGGTCATGATGTCCGTCGAAATTGCTGGAGGATGGGCCTTCAACTCGATGGCTCTTCTCGCAGATGGCTGGCACATGAGCTCTCACGTGCTGGTACTCCTGTTCGCACTTTCTATCGCTTGGTACGCTGAGCGGAATCAGAGCCGCCCAGAGCGCGCGGCTCGGGTGCTAGCGGTTGAGCTCATCGCGGCGAGCGTAAGCGCGATGATCATGCTTTGGATTGCCGCTTCGATGGCCTATGAATCGACGGAGCGTCTCCATGCGCCAGAGGCTGTTCAGTACTCAGAAGCGCTTGCCATCGCCGTTGCGGGTTTGATTACAAATATATTCTCAGCGCGGTGGCTACATTCTGCCTACCATCGCGAAGGTGCTGCGGTTGATCACTGCCACGTTCCGCATGAGCGCCATGCTGACGAGAAGGGGGCCGATGCGCGCAGGAGTCCCAATCTTCGTGCGGCCTATCTTCACGTCGCTACGGACACCGCTGTAACGGCACTCGCAATTACTGCACTTGTCGTGGGGATGATCTGGGACGTGACGTGGCTGGACTCAGTCACAGGCCTCATCGGAGCGTCGGTTGTCGCAGTCTGGGCCATTAGATTGCTTCGTAGCTCCATTTCGGCGTGGATAGGTCGGCGTAAGTAGCTAGTGCGGTGGTGCCTCCGTGCTCAGCACGGAGGCTAGCCCTGCGATTGGGAGCCTTCCACAAAACTCGCTGCGACCGGAGTCATTCCTGGACGCATCTGGCGAGCCCGCTGAGCGCATATGCCCCACCTCACATGATGCGGAGTTGCTGGCGGGGTGGCCATTCTCTCAGTCAGAGATCAACAAACTGACTGTGATTCTGAAACGTCCATCTTGAGCGGCTGACGTTGCTTCGCAGCGAGGTGACGTGCCCTTCAGTCTAGGTCAGTACCTGGGGCGCCGGCTGTTGCGGCACTAGGGGAGGGCCTGGACGATCTCTTGCTCAGGCGAACGTCTTGGCGAGCCCAAGAGCGCTAGATACTGCTGCAGGGATGCGCCGCCTTTGAAAGCAATTGGCGTGCGGCCGGCTGATGGCCTGGTGTATGGCTCAAACCCCTTCCTCCGGGTCTACTGCGACAGCGCATTAGATCTTCAATTGAACCTCACATTGAGTCAAATGGCAGCAAGCCCATGAAAAGACTGGCGCTTAGTCGGTTGTCTGTGATGGCGGCACTCGTGTTCCTGGCCGCTGCCCGAGCCCCGGTGGCCCAGGCGGCCGAACAATGTGGCCCGGACGCGATGCGCGATCACCCGCCGCAGATCAGCTTCCGCGTCGACAACGACCTGTTCGGTGGCCGCCACCAAGACCAGGGCTATACCAACGGCGCGCAGCTGACCCTGGTCTCGCCGAACCTGGTCGACTACACCGCCGACCCGTGCCTGCCGCGCATGGCGCGCTGGGTGAACCAGTACCTGGAAGGCCTGCACCCCGGCAGGTTCGAGCAGCAGAACATGATCTTCAGCATCGGCCAGGCCATCTTCACCCCCACCGACCCGACCCGCCGCGACCTGATCGAGGATGACCGGCCGTATGCCGGCGTGCTGCTGGCCAGCTTCGGCTTCAACGCACGCAGCGGCGACCGCCTGCAGACCACCCAGCTGGCCGTGGGCGTGGTCGGGCCCTGGGCCCAGGGCAGGCAGGTGCAGAACGCCGTGCACGACGCGCTAGGGGACGAGAAGTTCAAGGGTTGGGACAACCAGCTGCACAACGAGCCGGTGTTCATGCTGACCCACGAGCGCATGCGCCGCTGGCCGGCCGATGCCAGTGTCAATGCCGGCGGCTGGGGCTGGGATGCGATCAGTCACTATGGCGGTGCGATCGGCAACCTGGAAACCAAGGCCAACGCCGGTGGCGAAGTGCGCTTCGGCTGGAAGCTGCCCGACGACTTCGGCAGCACGCCGCTGCGCCCGGCCGGCGAGAACACCGCGCCGACCCGTGGTGGCCGCCTCAGCGGCTGGTCCTGGCACTTGTTTGCGACCACCGACGCGGCATGGGTAATCCGCGACATCACTCTGGACGGCAATACCTTCCGCAACAGCCACAGCGTGGACAAGCGCCACGTGGTCGCCCAAGGCGGCTACGGCATCGCGGTGATGCGCGGGCGCTGGAGATTCGCAATGGCGCGTTACCACAGCACCCGGGAGTTCTATGGCCAGCGCCAGTCGCCGGTGTTCGGAAGCTTCACTATTAGCCGCTCGCTATAGTAGGTGGCGACGATCGCGGGTGTTCGACCATGCAATGTCCTTGAGTGCAGTACCTCGCAGAGCGACTACAGAAGTAACGCGGGAGTGCATGATGGAGAGTACTGAATGATGCTAATCACCAAGCTCGTCGTAGTCATCGTCGCGCTTGCCGCTGGGATCAAGGTGATTGATTGCTGTGTCGTGTGGGCAGCGCGACGAAGGCTGGAGAAACTTCAGAAGCTAAAGGCGCCGGCCCCATCGAGATCTCCTTTACCCGATGCCCTGGTGGTCTACTACTCTCGCTCTGGGCACACCGCCTTAGCCTCTAGTTATCTGGCGAACCAGTTACACGCCGATCTGCGTGCTGTCGAAGCATTTGACTACTCATTGGGCTTGGCCGGGTGGGTGAATGCTATGGCTGATGGGGGTCTTGATGACGCGTGGATAAATCCCGCGTGGATGGATCTAGCTCCCTATGACGCTATCTATTTGGGAACACCCATCTGGCGTGGTTGCCCAGCGCCGCCGGCTTGGGAGTTTGTTAGGAGCAACATGTTCCCTGGGAAAAAGGTCGTACTAGTCACTACATCCAGAGGATCATGGAAGCAGTCAGCTATTGAGCTCCTTGGGCGAGAGATAGTTCGACGAGGTGCGCGATCATTCGAGCATCGGCCTTTGGCGCGCAAGCGTGCCTGGTTCAGAAGATCGGACCCAGATGATCTCAGAATTACGGATCTGATGTGACCGACCTACCATGAATGCCCCCGGCCAATGCTGCGTTTAGTCGGCACCCCTCGCCTTAGCTAGCGCTATGCCAATCGCCGCGTCGCCCCTTGCTGCACGCTCGTCAACGGCCTAGGGCCGTCCCGAGAGTTTCGTGAGGTGGTTTCATTCGCGATTGTCGAGCCGTCCGTTAGACAACGCATGCTGGAGAGCAATCGCAACCTGCGTCGCGGCGTAGACCCAATCGTTGTCTTCTTCGTACGGATCCACTTCCGAATCTTCTTTGCCACCATGGAAGAGGTTGTTGCGGACTTGCCGCATGGCTTCCACCAGCGCGACCGCATCCGATTCGGCATCCAATGGGCAGGGGCAAAAGCGGGCCACCAAGTTCCCGTTCTCTTCAATAATCATCTGCTTCATGGGGCGCTCATCGCGTTGACAGAGAAGGCGCGCACGCGCCGACTCAGGAACCTCTGACGCGAAATCGTCGCCCAACTTTCGGACGCGCTCTTGCACCTTGCGCCAAGCCACGTCGGACGTCGGTTGCCCCGTCCGGTCTTTCCGGAAGAAGTCCCCGTGCCGTCGGAGCTGGAATTCCAGTTTGCTCACGGTCTTGAGAAGGTCGTAGGCGAGATTGGCGCTTACCGGCATTTCAGCATTCTATGTGAGTAGTGTGAGGTCCGAATCGCAAACTGCCACAGCGAAGGCACAAGGACCACCAAGAAATGGCGCTACTTGAGAGCCGCCTAACACGCGGGAGGATGTCATCCTGTAGGCCGGGCGTCGCACCTCATCTAGATTCTTGACCTATAACCGCTTCGGGCTGGCAACGCAGGTCGGCAGTGACTTGGGACAACTTTGCCTAGACACCGCTAAGAATACTTGGATGGGGTTCGCGTGAAGGCCGCGCTTACGATTCGCCTCTCAGTAGTCGTCCATTGATTGCAGGTGAGTGCTGCGCTTCGACTTGGTGGCTGTCGAGTCTGGGTCGGGTTCATCTCCGTTCACCGTTACCCACTCGATGAGAGGGCCCAGGTCGGATTGGCGGCGGGCTTCCGCATACAGCTTGCTATAGGCGGCCATGGCGTATATCGGCGACAGCATGAGCTCCGCTGCCAAGGCGAAGACATCGGACTCGGGTGGCAGCGACACAGTGGTGAAGGCGCCGCTGTCGGCATCGGTGTGGCGCTCAGCCAGCGCATCCAGAAGACGCCGACGGAGTGCTTGCTGGAAGGGGCTATGGGTGGGATTAGGACACCTCAGGCCGTCTTCGACCGGAACCCAGGTGTCCAGTGACCAGGCGGGGGCGAGCACTTGCGGGGTTGCCGCGTCGTCAATCCCCTGTGCATTACCCTTCAGAGTGCCCATAGCCTGGTCAGAAAGCCGATTTCGCAACAACCAGCGGTCATCAACTGAACGCTGCCAGAGAGTCCATAGACTCCCACCGGACCGCCATTGGCCGATCTCCTCGAACAGTTCGGAGGCCAGTCCGCCTCGCGCCTCCAGCTTTGAGGCAAGGCTCCATGAGGCCGCCAGCGCGGGTGGGTTACGGAGCGGATGGGCCACGTTCGATAGGCCTAGCCATTGCGCGAGCACCGCAAAATCGGATAGACCCTCCCTGATTTCCTTAGGAACGGCTGCAACGCATTGTCCAACGGTATCGATGTGCTGCCCGCCCCGCTGGAAGGCAGCGAGGGCCGCGTACAAGGCCCACATCGGGCTGGCCATTGCTTGCTCGGTTGATGGCACCGCCACCTCCCGGCCGACTGTAAGCTGCGCTCGCGCCGCCTCCGTCGCAAGCCCGATCGGATCGAACAGCAGTGACGCACTTCCCATCCGGACCAGATGGATGGAGGCAGTCGCCAAGTCGAGCATTCGTGCGCCCTGAGTGTCCACCATCGGAGGGGTTGGCGGAGCTGAGGTACAGTCAAGGTAGATCTCGGTACGCCACCCCTTAATCACCGGGACGACCAGTCCGTCTTCATTCGACTCGTCCCAAGGGCTGGCCGTTCGCAGTGCGAGGCTGCCAGCTGTTGCTGCTAATTTGAGGTAGGCGTAGCCGAGCCTGTCGTCCGTACCACTGTGGATGAGGCGCTCCTCCAAGGTTGCCCCTACAAGGGAACTGAGGTGCCACTGCCGCCACGGTGGCGCGGGGTTTAGAGAGCCGTCGGGACTGAAACTGGAGTCGCGCGCGAAGACAAAGACCTCACCGATTTCGCTGAGATCGCGGCTTGGCTCCGTCGGAATCATCGAGTATTCAGCGGCATGAAGGGACTGATTTTGGTGCGTGGTTGACGTGCCGATGACGGGCGCAGCCGCGGAAAATTCGGGCCCGGGCAACCGCTGGTCGAGGGGCGCATCCGCAACAACGAACAGCGATTGCGCCGATTCGGCCCCGACGTGCACCAGGGCTTTGTAGAGTCCCGGAGCTAAGGACAGCGAGACCACTCCCGTACCGATGCTGACACGAGCGTAGCTAGCATCGAGCACCGTGATCTGCGCGTTGGGATTGTCCGTCCTCAACACCACCGGCTGCGCTGCAACCTCGTCGGTTCGCAAAGCGGGCATGTCGATAGGTGCAGCAACGGGAGGGGTGTTGCCTGCAGCTGGCAGCACCGGGTAGGGAACCTCGAAGGCGACGTCGGGTAGATTCCCTGGTGTAACGACGAGATGCAGACCCGGGGTCAGCTCCACGATGGGATGCTCGAGCTGGCGAAGCTGGCTACTGCGTAGCTGCCCATTTGGCGTCATGTCGGTGGGCGGCGCGGGTGGGTAAGGTGAGATGTCAGGATCCGGTTGCCGGTCGATGGCCGCGAATTTAGCAATGATGCGGCTCAGGTCGACGGCAACCCGGCGTGGGAGCGCGGAAGCTGGCGCCGACGCCGGGCGCTGATATATTCGAATCCGCTTCGTTGCGGGAGTCAGTGGTGGCGTGTATCCGGTTTCCTGTTCGTAGCGATCGGCCCATAGCACCTGGAAGTAGTCCGCGACGGCGCGATCCGTCACCCATCCGTCGGCGTCAGGCGGTGCGCTGCGCAGCGCGTCCAGTAGGACGCTAGTGAACAGGCCGCGAGACTGCCCGGCCGGGCCAATGTTGCGCTCAAAGGACTGACGTCCCCGCGGCGCTCCATACGCCTGGAACAATCGGACGTGTGCCGTTCGTTGCCGGTCCGGCGGGGTCCAAGTCGGCTCGAGCACCTGGCTCGCCTTGAGTACGTCCTGGCAGCAGTCCGTTACCAGGATGATTTCATCAAAGAAACCCGCGTTGGCGATTTTCGACGCATAACGCAGGACGGCGATATGCGCCGTGTCGCCGTTTTGCGCGACGGCCGAGAATAGTGCCGGGTCGTGAATCGCCGAACCGGCTGTGAACCCGTGTCCGGCGAAGAACAGATACAAGCGCTGTCCAATGCGGTCATGCCATCCGTTCGGGGTGCGCAGCCATAGATTAAGCGCCTTCTTGAGCTCCTTCTCGGTCGGGTTTGCGTCGTCCGGGGTCGCTGCCACGCCATAATCCTGCGACCGTATGACTTGGATACGTCGGGTGTCCAGGTCGCCGTACTCCGGATCGAGGAGCCATTGCCGGAACTCTTCGCCATCGTTCTCAGGTCCATGGAGGTCACTCAGGCCGGGATAACGGTTAATTGTCAGCACGATCGCGTAGTGATCATCTCGCGGCATGTCCACATCTCTCCCTGTTGCGTACACAAGGGCACCTTTGGCGTGCTCTCGAAGATGTCACCATCCGCCGAGGAGGCTCTCAACGCTGAGCAGCGTATCTTCGTCGTCGTCGAAAGCTCCGTGATCAATGCTTGTGCTGTTCAAGCCTGCTGTCTGTCCTTGGGACTTGGACCAGATCGTACGGTTCGGTGCAGCTCCGAGCCACGCGCGGACTGCACCTATTTCGGGAAACTTGCTATCTGAGTAGATGTGGTGCCAAGCGAAGAAGCGTTCCATGCCCAGCAGCGGCATGTCCGGTTCGTCGACGAGCGTTCCGTCGGAATTTGGGCGCGATTCGAGGACACCCGACACCAGATAGAGGAGGGAGCTGGGATAGATGAAGCGCTTCCAGTCCTGCCCATTGGGAAATTTAGAGTCGTCTCCGACGACCTGATCGTCCCGTTCGAATTCATCGCGCATGCCAAACAAGCGGAAGTGACGGATGCGATCGCCATGTTGGGTGATCGTGGCGGCAAAGCGCTCGTAGGTGATGGCGGGCGCCAGGAACACGACGTCGAATGCAATCTCGGCCGGCAGAAGCTCTGATGCCTTGTCAAGCCAATTGGCGATGTAGACGGCGCCAGTGCTGTGGCCGACTAGAGTGATCCTCGATAGCAGCCCTTCAGAGGCATGGGCGGCACGCAGCCGCTCCAGCAGCGCAGTTCCGGCATACAGGTCGGAGCCGTCGCCGAACGCATCGAGTGAGTCCTGCTTCATGCGGTTCCACTGGAGTGCCTTGCCCCATTCATTGAGTCCACTGCCACCAAAATGAACACCACGCAACACTTCCTCTACGACCGTTGCATACAGGCCGTGATCGCGTTGATCCGCGTACCGACGCAGAACACCCTGCAGGATGCGCTTCACCAGAAGGGAAACTTTGAACCAGACGATCAACCCGCGGCCTCCCTCGACCCCGGCGACCTGCGTTGATACCGCCTGCGAGAACGGGGTATCTCGAACGCTCGCTCCGCCCCCGATGAATGCATCGCGTGCTTCGTCTAACGCGGTTGGCAGGGTTTGCATGGCGACCACAAACTCGCTGTCGGTTTGCAAGTCGGCTTCGATCTCGGCGTCGTCGATCAGCGCACTCGCCGCACGCGCACCTGAGGGCCCCACTACAGGTTTGAAATCACGGTAGGGCACGTGATTGCGACTGGGATCGCTCCAATATGTATCAACTGCCTGGCGGACCTTCCCTGCATCGACGTTGCCCGGCGTGATGGTCCGGGCGCCGTTGCTACCTCCCAAGCGGCGGAGCGCGTACTCTAGCGCCTTGCGCACCAGATTCTTGAATACCGGCTCATCCGGCAGCTCGCGCAGGTTGTTGCGGATCGTTTCAACGAAACCCGACTCCCACACGGAAAAAACCGGATAGGCCGATTGAGAAAAGCGCCCCTCAAGTCGCTGGGCAATACCGATACCCGCGGCCTTGTCGACCAGGCCCCCGTGAAAGTAAAGCAGCAAATGACCACGCCCGTCCTTACGAAGCGCCGTGACGATAGCGTCGATATCCTCTGGCTTCGTATCGGTTCCGGCACCGATACGGCCGTTGCGACTGTGGATTTGATGCAGACTGCCCATACCTGGCCCCCTGTGACCAGAATGATGCCAACCCAGAGTGCCATGAGTTTATGAAGTGGGCAATCAGTAATCGCCTAGGTAGGGATTGGTCACCTCAATGCCGAGTAAGCGAAGGGCTAGAGTTGAATGCCCCGGACCATGCCGCAGCTGGGGCGGTAGTTTGCATTTGGCGCTCGATCGATAGGGACACGAGGGCACGGCTCATCGACCTGATCATTGAGGTACAGACGGAGAATTGGCTTTGAATGCCAATGGCGTCCATCTGATACGGTTCCTATGTAGGGTAGCTACCCAGGCAGGGGTAGCGCGGTATCCGTGCCGGGCCTCAAGTTTGGCTACGATCATGCCATCCGCTAATTCAGCTCGCCAAATAGCCACGGTTGGATCGCGGTTGGATCGTCGACGCAGAGGTGAAATTCGTTCGGCGGCTCCTTCTCTGCATCGGTGGCGCAGCGCAGTTCATGTAGTCGGTATTGGAGTAGTGCGGCACGGGTTCTTAACCTGTAGGCTGCCTTACCTCCGAAATACTCGATACGCACCATATCCTTCTGATCTGGTGTCAGATGCGGATGGGGGACGATCGACAGCTCTACCTGTGTCTGCCAGGCGGCGTCCTGGCTAGGCTCGGCCCGCTCTGGCCGAGGATCAGCCAGCTGTTTCAAGCCGCTCAGCCGATTTATAGACAGGTCCAGGAAGCGTCCGGCTTCCGCCTCGTCCTCGGCGATGACAAATGCGCGAACATGCCAGCGCCTGCCTGCCTGCACCAGCGCATGAGGGAACAGTCGTTTGGTGCGAGGTGCTGGGTTGCGCATGGACCGGTGCTCGCCAACGAGCCCCTTGCCCTCTCTGCAGGCACGATTAAGCAGTGCGAAGTGGCGTCGTTCAACGCCGCCGAGGATAAGCTGGGAGCTCTCGATAAAGCCTGTAGCTTCCTGGGGGCGCTCAAACGCAAGGTACTCTTCGATCAGCCCTTCGGTTAGGAGGGGTCTGAAGCCAGACATCGCCACGTATCCGCGCACATGGCTTCGGTACTCAAGGCCGCCTCCATTGAGTTCAGCATATTGGGTTAGCAATCGACTTACCGTGGTGATATGCAGATCAAACACTTGGCGTACTCGCTCATTGGTGACTTGCCCCTCCCAGAGGAGCAGCGTTTCGATGGCTCGAAGTGTTTCCGGACTTTTGTTTGGATTGGGGCGGGGGCGGGGCATGGGGCTGGGCCGGGGTCAGATGACACGCAGCTTAGCATTGATGCTAAGTTAGCGTTTATGATATGTTAGCGTTTATGCTAATGTGAAGTAGATAGCCCAACTTCTGTGGAGTTGCACAGTGTCCAGCTCTCTGTTTGAGGTACTGCCATCGCAACTCTTTCGCCCATTGGCCTCGGCAAATCGGGAGAACTACTGGCGGCTGCTCTTGGGTCTGTACGAAGAATTCTTCGGGCCAGAGGCTGAGGTTCCCCCGGCGACCGGCTGGGAACGGCGGCAGTTGACGCAGTTCATCGAGAACTACCTCGAACACGATGACGCTTGGCAGGCAGAAGAGGGGGTAGGCCAGCTCACTCCGCTCAACATTCGCGCCAACATGTACTTGAGCCATCTCACGGAGAATGGCTGGTTCGAAGAAGAGCAGGTGGGACTCACGCGCACTCTGTCCATGACTGCTGTGGTAAGCCGTTTCCTTGCCACCTTGCAGGTCTTCACAGAAGACACGCCGGCGATGGTGGGCGCGAAGATGCGTTCCATTGAAGACACATTACGTCGGGTGCTTGATCCTGCAAGCAATGTCTACGGTGACGACTTCGTAAACGCCGGCGACAGCGCCCATGCGCTTCTGTCCGGGATTGCCGCCATGAGTCTGAACGTGCGTACCCTGCAGCGCGAGATATTCAAGTCTGCGACCCCCGGGGCGGCTATCCGTCGGTTGTTTGAAGACTACATTTCCAAGCACGTCATGGCTGACTATGCGGACTTGGCTGGCGCCGATCACCCCCTCGCACGAAAGGCGCAGGTGTTGAGCCTAACTCAGGAAATCCATTACGGGGATCATCGGGAACGGATCATCGTGTGGTTGGCCGAGCGACGCTACAAAGGTGATAAAGGCACGGCTGAGGCTGTCTATGAGAAGGCGATCAGGCGATTGAGCAATGTCTATCGTCTGCAAGACTACTTCGATCGCTTGGGCCAGGATCAGCGCCATATCGAGCGTCGCATGCTGGCCATGATCGAGTACCAGCTTCGCGCGCCGGGCCAGCTCGAGAGACGGATCAAAAAGGCTATCGCCGGAGTCAATGCTGCGGAGAACTTCGACGCCTCCATGCCCGTTGGGCCCGGAGCATTGCTTTCCGGTGAACTCCTGTTTCAACCACGCATCGCCCGTCCGCCCATTCCCAGGACCGCGGATTCTCCGCGGCAGATGACAGCCGAGCAGGAGGCGCGGATGAACCTGCACAGGCGTGCGCGTGATGCGCGTACCGCCATGCCAACAGAGGTGAGGGTGTACTTGCAGGGTGTCATGGGAGGAGGTAGGCAGATCCGGGCGTCTCAGCTTCCCATCACCGGTATCAAGCAATTTCGAATGGTGCAGACGCTGTCCACCTACGCACAGGAAGCAATGACAGGCCTCGGAAAGAAGCACCATGAAGGAATTTCAAAGCGACTACCTGGATATCGCTTCCAAAGCGCCGGTGATGAACGAATTGCCGGGCCGTATTTGGACATGCCGGACTTCTACATCACCAAGGTGAAATGACATGGCACGCCACTGGGAAAAGGCGCTTAGCCGCGACACTATGTACGAAGAGCAGGACTACGAGCAGGCGGCCTATCGGCTAGTAACCCATCAGGTCTTGTCCGCCTCTGACCGGGCGACCCGGAAGGATTACGGCATTGTCAGCCGAAATATCAATGACTTTGAGCAGGCAGTTCGTCCCCTTGGCATCGAGCTGTTGCACGACACCAACTACCAGTACATCGTGGCGCGGCCCGTGCACGTACTGACCCAACAGCGAGCCAGCAAGGACGAAACCCTGCTGCTGTTGGTGCTCGCCGGCGTTCATCATCGCGTCCGTTTCGAGGGGCGCGAAGAGCCAAATGGCGAAACTTTCGTCGATTTGCCTGACTTGCAAGAGCACTACGAGAAGGAAACGGGCAGGGACTTTCCCTCGCCTGGGGACTTCCGCTCTTTGATGACCAAGTTCAAGCGCTGGGGGATTGCTGCCTTTGAGGACAAGGACGATGTACGGAATCAGCTCGCGAAGGTTCGCATCCATCCCGCGATCGGAGATCTGCTGCGGAAGGAATACTTGAGCCATCTGGAATCCTTCCGTAAGGAAGTGGCAGGTGAGGGGGATGCGGCTACTTTCGACGCAATGAATGAAGTCACGGAGGATGGCGATGTATCTGCTTGAGAAATTTCACTTGGTACAGTTTTTCCTATTCCGTGCCGAAACCCTGAGCTTTAGCCCTGCAACAGGCATTGTGGCGCCTAACGGATCTGGAAAATCTGCGATTCTGGATGCGATGCAGATCGTCTTGTACGGAGGGGATCAGAATCAAATCGATCTCAATGCGCAGTCAGGGGGGGTATCAGGCACTCGAGGGCGTTCAGTGCGCGAATACTGCCTCGGCTACTATCGCGGTGACGAGCATATTCGTGAGAATGCGACGTCCTATTTGACCATGGTGTTTCGCGACACTGAGGGCGAATTGCCGCCGGTTTCGGTTGGCCTGGCCCTGGGCGCGTCAGTGGGCGACCCAAAGCTGCACGTCTACGGGCGCTATGTGGTCCAAGGGGTTGCGCTCGCGTTAGATGATCATCTTGAAGCGAACGCCGAGGCGGAACTTTTGCCGTTGGCCTGGGGAACGTTCAATAAGCTGATGGAGGACGCAGTCAGTCGCGTGAATGGTAGGCTCGCAGTGCCTCCGTCGGCGGAGAAGCAGGTTGAAGCAATGTTGTTCGCCTTGCGCCCCAAAGGAGGGGGCAGCATCGACCCGAGAGCTTTTCGGCGAGCGATGAAGAATGCGCTTAATCTGCAGAAAGTTCCTGACACCAGCAGCTTTGTTCGAAATTACATTGTCGATGCCTATCCTATCGAGCTCAAGAACTTCCGCTCCCAGCTCGACAATCTGCGCTCGCTTCAAGCCAAGGTTCTGGAAACACTGGACAGGCTTGAGAACGTCAAAAGCTTGATCGCAGCCGGTCATAAGGCTACTCAGACTCGGATGCACGCAGCGACCTATAGGGCGCTGTTGGATGACTATGAGCGTGAACAACACATGGATGCTGTTGATGCGGCACAAACTACGCTGCATGAAGCGCGGGACAGGCATCAGGCAGCGCAGAATGCAGTCGACAGCGCCAAGGCGGAGCATGATCGACTCAACGGCGTGTACATCGAACTAGAGCTTCAATCAGCAGCAGATCCGGCGATCAGTGCCGCCCGTGACCTGGCCAGCGAACGAGAGAGATCACTTAGACCTATCAAAACCAACGTGGCCCAGGCCATTCGCGAGGTGGTGGCGGGCTTCGAGAAGGCCAACCGCGTGAAACCCGATCTCGGAGGCTGGCAGCATCTGGCGATGCCGTGGGTTGAGCTTCTTGATGCGGTTTCCAGTACATCCGTATCCGATGCGCTTGTGCTTGACGTTTCGCAGGCCTCGGCAGCATTGCGCGAGTCCAGCATGCGGGTTGCTCCGATCATCCAGTCGGCACGGCGTCAGCTAGACCATGACGAGCAGAGGCTGTCCAAGCTTGGAAATGAACTTAGGATCGCTAACGAGCAGATCAAACGCATCCAGGAAGGCAAAGCGGAACTCCCGCCGGCCGTCCAAGCAGTTGTGAACATACTTGGAGACAAAGGACTTCTGTGCACGCCCGTCTGCGATTTGGTTACAGTCACAGATGCCGACTGGGCACCCGTAATCGAGGGATTCCTTGGTCGTTCGCGCACTGCCCTGGTTGTCCGTAGCGGCAAGTTTGAGGATGCCTTGTCCGTTTTCAACAAGATTCCGTGGGATACAAAGCCGGATTCAGTACTGTTGGTGAACCCGGTGAAGTCGAAGGCGGATATGGGTGTGGTTCCGCCAATGGGTCTCGCGCACCTGATCGCGGGTGACAATCAAGTGGCGGTGGACTATATCCGTCTTCGACTCGGCCGGCTGGAGCGATTGGAGCGCGTCACCACGGATAGCCCAGAGGGCTTCACCCGTACTGGCGAGCAGGCTGGACGTGCTGATTTCGGCCGTCGACGCCCCTTGTCTGCAACGGAACTGGTGTTGGGACGCCAAGATGCGAGCCATCGCCTGGCGGTGCTTCGGCAGCAGCGCAGCACTTTGGGGCAGAACGCAGCCGAATGCGAGCAGGAGGCGAACCGGTCGCGCCAGTTGGTTGAAGCCCTTGAGAAGTTGGTGGGACTTGAAGGACGTATCCAGGACATTGAAAGATGGCTGAACTCGCACATTCAGGAGCAATCCGCGCTTGATGCAAAGGCGGCGATGCAAGAGATCGCAAGCGCACCTGATCTCCTTGCTCGTCAGCTGCTCATCACAGAGGCAAGGCGAGCTGCCCTGGCAGCACAGTCGAAGCTGGAAGAAAGCAGCAGAGACGTCGGAACTCATGGTGAGGCTTTCCGGCAAGCACAGAGACGGCTAGACGAGCTTGCGGATAGAACCAACGGAATCTGCTCAAAGGCGGCTCTCAGTCGCCGCAATGAATACGTGGGTGATGAGTGGTTCGAAACAAAACGCGATGAGTTTGATGGTTCCGGCCTATCGCTGCATACGATTGTGGCGAAGATTAGTGACGCTACGGTTAGAAGTGGCAATCAGCTGTCTTCCCAGGTGCAGGCCTTGGCAAGTGACATGTCTACATACGCAAACCAATTCGATCCGCAGATGGATATCGCGGTGGGCGACTTGGGTGCCATGTGCGAGACGATGGCTCAGGAGAAGCAACGGCTAGAGGAATCCGAGCTCCATCACTACCAAGTGCTTTCCGCGGAAGCTGCAGAAGCGGCAGAGCAAACGTTCAAGGTGCAGATCGCCGCCCGCCTGAGCGACCACTTCGCCAGCATGCGCAGCACGCTCAATGAGCTGAACAGTACGATGGAGCGCTTGCCGCCATTCTCGAACAACGAGAAGTATCACTTCGTCACCAATCTCAATAAAGATCATGAGTCGCTGTACAAATTCATACTGAAGGTGGCTGGTGCGGGACCGGAGGGGGATATCTTCTCTGGACAGGTGGATGCTCCTCCTGAGTTCAGGGCGATGCTTGAGGGAAAGGATGCAGAGGCCAACAGGCTTCTGGAGGACTATCGCAATTTCTTCAACTTCGAGATTGACGTTCGCAGCAATGGTGTGACGGTGACCGACTTCTCAAAGCGCATGGACAAGGGTTCCGGGGGCGAGCACCGCGCGCCTCTTTTCATCGTTGCTGCAGCGTCGATGGCGCGCGCATTGGGAAAGTTGCGCGGTGATCAAGGCGGCATGTCGCTGATAATTTTCGATGAGTTGGGTGACAAGATTGACTCAGTGAATACCCGTGCCGTCTTTGAGTACCTGAAGGCATTGGGCCTTCAGCCCATCGTCGCGGCACCGGACGATGCCTTGGGTAAGATCAACGAATCGGTGGATACCTACATCGAGATGTACCGTGACGACGATCTTATCTCCATCAAACACGTACGCATTGATGACGATGGTCATGTAATTCTGGATTCCGATAACTGGCGCAAGCATCCCGAGCTTTTCGAGGAGGAGCTCAAGCGTGTTGAAGCAAGTCGAATGCCCCATGGGGAAGGGGTCGTTGCATGACTATAGCCCGGGCCTTCCTTACGTCAATTTTCAATCGCTCCCAGAATGCAGTGAGTCGTGGCAAGGATGAGCGAATAGCTCTCAGGCTGACGGAGTCATCATGCCCAGAGTTCTTCAGCCTGCGCAGCATCGAGGATGCAAGAGCGTTTCGTTCCGAACTTGAACTGGCTGAGCGCTCTGGAGCCATCGAAATCAAGGCCAAGGTGATGGTGCAGCCGCCTCTAGATGTTGCGGGCGTTGCCGTACTGAACCTCGCAAAGCTGGCGAACTTCTTGGGCGCACGACTTCGTCGTGATTCCGTATCAGAGGCCCGTTCCATGCTGGACACTCACACCGGCCTTTTCCCCGTACTGACCGAGGTCATTGAGCGCTGGTCGCTGGGCCATAAGGTTCGCGGGCAAGAGGCTACCGATGCTTCTGTAGCGCAAATACTGGATGCAATCAGACTCATTTCAGCAAGGCGAGGTGTCGTCAGGGACGAACTGTTGCGCCGGGTTTCGGCCATGATGTTTGGTGACAGCAAGCGAGTGGAGGGCATCGTGAAATGGATCGATTTGCTTTGGTTCAACTCTATTGCACCATCTGGACTTGATAGTAGCGAGGTCTTCTCGGCCATAGGCCTGCACAAGGAACCATTGCCCGTACTGATCTCAGGTCCGCTTACGGTTGTTACGTCGACTACGGTGGTGGGAGTGGTTCATCCATATCTCGGCTTCGCTCCTGCCCACATCACTGGATTCGTGCCGAATCCAGCCGTGTTGAGTTGGCGTGTTCTCACCATAGAGAATCGACAGACATTCCATGAGTTTGCTGAAGCTGCATCTGATCAAGTCGGCCTCGTGCTGCTCTATACCGGTGGTATGCCGTCCCCATCCTGGAGACAGGTCTACATGCTGATCTTGAAATCACTTCCTTGCCAGACAACTCAGGCGTTTCATTTCGGCGACTTGGATGAGGGGGGATGAGAATTGGCGCCGTCATCGCAGGATCTGCCGCCGAGGCGGGGTTCACCCTGAAGCCGTGGTTGATGGATCCCAGGGAGCTCATTGGTCTCGGTTACGCTCTCAAGCCAACGGCTGAATCGGTGTCTAGCGCAATATCTCGAACTTGTCGATCCATCGGGTGGAATGACTTGGCCATTCATGTGGAAACGCATCCGGGGACGCTGGAGCAGGAGGTTCTCCTTCCACAGTTTCCAGGCTCCTAGAATTCTGGGCAGTCTGACCTAGGCGACAAATTGCTTTGCGCCGTCTTTAATGCCTTGATGCGCGTGCCCCGATCATTGCGGGAAGGGAATCATGAGATTTTTTGAACTTGATGCTGTAGATATCACAGCGCTCAGTGCTGGCGATCTGCGTGAATTGGTTGCCCGTCTTTGCGAAGCGGAGGTAATCCAGCAGGGGCGTCGGCCGAAGAGCGTTATGTGGGGAGGTGCGCAGGAGGCACCTGATGGCGGTTTGGATGTCCGTATTGAGGCTATGGACTTGCCGTCCAACGACGGCTTTGTTCCTCGTGGGATCTGCGGTTTCCAGGTCAAGAAGCATGCTATGGGTGCGGCGGCATGCAGGGACGAGATGTTGGAGGGTGGCACCCCAAAGCTCGTACTTGCAGATCTTGCCGATCGAAATGGTGCCTACATTATCGTTAGTGGCAAGGACGATTGTTCAGACAGCATGTTGGCGAGTCGAGTGCGGGCGATGGAGGCGGTCGCGGAGACCCTTCCTGGAAAAGCGTCTCTGCGCGTTGACTTTTATGGTCGAGATCGATTGGCGACTTGGCTACGGCGGCATCCAAGCGTTGCGCTGTGGGTTCGTGCGCGCCTCGGCCGCCCCTTGTCCGGCTGGAGGCCTTTCGGGAGGTGGGCAGCTACTCCCCCAGCCCAGAACGACGCATTCCTTGTTGATGACCACCCCTGCGTGATTGACGCGAACTCGAGCGCAAAGACTCCTATGCCTGTTTCTGAGGGTATACATCTAGCTCGAGAACGGTTGCGCCGCCGCGGTAGTGCGGTGCGCATCACCGGCCTCTCCGGAGTGGGGAAGACGCGATTCGCGCAGGCCCTGTTTGAGGCGAACGTTGGTGAGGAGGCCTTGTCACCAGCTAGCGCAATCTACGCCGACCTGGGTGAGAACTTGACACCGACGGCATCCGAGCTAGTTTCATACATCGTTGCTAACGATCATGCGGTTCAATTGGTGCTGGACAACTGCCCGCCAGACGTGCATCGGCAGTTGCAGAAGCAGGTCTCCGCAAGTAGCGCGATGCTCAGCCTTCTGACAATCGAGTACGACATCTCGGACGATCGTCCTGAGGAAACCGAAGTGATCCACCTCGAGCCGTGCAGCGAGGAGACGGTCTCGATGCTGATCCAGCGGCGGCACCCAGACATCGGGAAGTTGAACGCGGGCAAAATCGCCGAATTTTCCGGCGGCAATTCGCGCATCGCGATCGCGCTGGCCAGCCGGGTAGATGCAGATGAGACGTTGACAAACTTCTCCGACGAGGACCTTTTCCATAGGTTGTTCAGTCAACGAAAAGGAGCGTCCAATGAACTTCTGGAATGCGCTGAAGCGCTATCGCTCGTCTATTCCTTCAATGTCTCCTCGTCCGAGTTCAATGATGAGCTTGGCGTCCTAAGTGCCATCGTTGGCCTCGATCGTCGTGGTCTGCATCGGGCTCAGGCTGAGTTGATGCGTCGTCAGCTCGCGCAGAGTCGTGGTGAGTGGAGAGCAGTTCTTCCTCATGCACTTGCCAATCGTTTGGCGAAGCGTGCGCTGGAGAACATCCCTGTCGATGCAATCAATGCCGAGCTGCTAAAGCCAGAGAACCTCCGACTTTTCGTCTCATGTGCGCATCGACTGGGATACCTGCACGATTTCGAGCCTGCGGTTCGGATGGCAAATAGTTGGGTGAGCCCCGGCGGACCGCTGCATGATATTGGATCGTGTAACGAAGGCACGCTGTCTGCATTGCTATACATAGCGCCGGTATTCCCGGAGACCGTGCTGCAGCTGATCGAGAACGCCGCAACCAAGCCAGGCTTTGCCTCGCGCGAGAACCGAAACTTCAGGTTGTTCGTGCGCCTGCTGCACCAGCTAGCTTACGACGACGATAAGTTTGATCGTGCTGCGACGGTCATGCTGAAGTTCTCCGAGGGCGAGAAGTCAGGTGAGAACAGGGACAGCATAGTTGGACAGATGCGGCATCTGTTCTCGTTGCACCTGTCAGGTACGCTGGCGCGACCAGAACGGCGGTGTGCGTTTGTCAGCAAGCTACTCGAGTCGGGCACCGAGAGGCATCGCGAGATCGCAGCCGAGCTGTTCCATGCTGCGTTCGAAGCGACGCACTGGACGTCTTTCTCTGCGTTCGACTTCGGTGCACGTAGACGTGATGCTGGCTGGCAGCCGCGAACGCGTGCCGAAGAGCTCGAGTGGTATATCGGCTTCTTGAACTTGCTGCGACCGGTGCTGACATGTGATGACTTGACTCTTCGCGACTGGGCGCGCTCACTTCTGGCAGGTCATTTCCGGGAACTATGGACGTTTGCGGGCTGTTTTGATGATCTCGAGGAGATAGTCAGAAGTCATGCTTCGAAAGGGGAATGGCCGCAGATGTGGGTCTCGGTAAAGAAGACGCTTGGCTTCGATGGCGACTCAGCTCATCCTGATCTACTGGCTCGGCTGGAGTCACTTTCGCGCGTTGCGGCACCATCCGACCTCTATTCTGAGATCGAGGCCTATGTGCTGTCCAATACTTGGGATCACATCGAGAGTAGGGGGGGGCAAGTAGCCTTCAGTGACGAGATGATCAAAGAGAAGGTCATCTCTCTTGGTGAGATGGCCGCAGCAGAGCTAGGTTGCTTAGAGCGATTGGGTCCAGGGCTTTGGTCGGGCGAGTTCGATGCACTGCATCCTTTCGGCATTGGGCTGGCGCAAGGCAGCGTCGACCTAATTGCCACTTATGAGCGTCTTTTGAGCCTGGTGCAACTGCAGGCGCCTGCGAAGCTCAATCCACAGGTGCTTCAAGGCTATATCAGCGCTGCAAACGATATCGACCCCCGCTTGGCCATGGTGATGTTGGAGCGGGTGCTAGATCATCCCTTGTTGCGGACCTTCTTCATCTACCTGCTCAGCGCCATCAAGATTGGCCCATGGGGGTTCAATATGCTGATTGAGTTGGCTCGAGGGGAAGAGTTCGAAGCGTGGCGGTTTGGACAGCTTGCCTATGGCCGCATGCACGAGTCCCTTACCGACAGCGAGCTCGCGGAACTGTTCACCATATTGAACCAGCGCCATGATGGCTTCTACACCACGCTTAGTGTGCTAGAAATGCGATTCTTCGCGGGGAGGGGCGGAAACTACGTGCCGAGTGAAGATCTCCTTTCGACAGGGCGCGACGCCATTCGCGCTCTACTCGGGGGGAAGCGCGGACAGACTGAATTGAATCGCATCCGAGGGACCAAGCGGATCGCCCAGCAGTGCCTATCTGAGTCTGCTCCAGAACAGGAAGTCGAGGAGATCGTGAGGTTGCTTTGCGAAGGGTTGGATGATCTTAGAATTCGCAGCTCTGATTTCGAAGTCCTCATGACAACGCTATTCCGCAACTTCCCGGAGATTGTCCTTGGAGAGATCTTCACGGGCGACGATAGGGAGCGTCGTTTGATTGATCGCGTTTTCAAGTGTCGTTTCGGAGGTGCTTCGCCGTCACTCAATAGTATGCCGGTGGATCGGTTGATTACCTGGTGTCGAGGTGATCAAGATCGGATCGTGGGTGTTGCCGCAGCGACCTGCGCCTACTCAACTGTAGAGGCAACCGATATACCACTAGAACATCCCAAACGCGTTGTCCTCAGTGCGTCCATCAAAGGCTTGCTGGAAGCCGCAGTGGACAAGCAATGCATCGTCGATGTGATGTTTGCCGGAATCCAGCCCATGAGTTGGTCTAGCTCGTTGGCTGACATCATAGAAATTCGGGCCAAAGCTTTTGCTGAGCTGCTGGAGCATCCATTGGCCGAAGTTAGGAATCTTGTGGCGGAGAGGCTTGAACGGATCGAGCTCACAGTGCGAAGAGAGCGACAGAGGGAGGCGGAAGATCACAGTCGACGGGAACAGCGCTTTGAATGATGCGTATGGGTGAGATGGAGCCGGCTAGTCATCTTGGTGTTGCGCCCCGCATAGATACTCGGTCCTGTTGGCTCATTGTGAATTCGATGTACATAGATGAAAGGACCCTGTGCACACTGATTGGTTCTACGCGGGCACAATCAGCTGTGGCCGAACAGCAACAGGGCGGCAACTCAGGCGGGACTGTCACTCAAGCAGCTTGGGACCCAGTAAGTCCTTGGTAGCAGGTCGCCGAAGAACCGCCGGATGAACGCTGTTCTTCGGCGTATCCCTGTGGTGACAGACGGCGCTTTGCGTGGTCCAGCCGATATGGGGCCAGCTGGCATCGCCAGGTGAGCCGCTCCAGGTTGTGACGCCTAACATGGCCCAGTCGGATCTGCTGGGCCGTGGGCGTATGCAGGCCGGCTACCTCAACGGGCAGCGGGGCAGCGTGGGTGCAGGCTGCGCTCAAAGATCTAGGAGAGATCTGGACCAATGGTGTCACTTCGACTAGCGCCAAGATTCGACTCTGCCTCTTTTCCAGGCTCCGCGCGAATCCTGGGAGTGACCGGCTAGAAGATATTGAAGTCTCTCCCGATTTATCCGATGCGCCCAGGAAGGATGGGCTTTAGGTTCAGCCTTGGCTCCAACAGCGATGGACCGAAGCAGGCTCAAGGCCAAACATGGATTCGGGGTGTCTATCGTGGTAGGGCAATGGCTGCTTCCGACGCATAGCGGTCGTTCCAGTTCTTACGCCAGAAGGGCTGCGTCAGCGATAACAGCCTGTAGTTTAGCGTCTAGGATCGAAGCGGAGTATGGATGGCCTTAGACCGAGTATCCGCCCTTCGCCGTTCTTAGGAGAGTTTGCCCGCAATTACTCGGCTGCTCTATATGCCTGCTTGCGAACACATTAACGGCTAAGGACTCTTTCCCATAAGCGGCGGTGAGTTGTTCCAGGCCAGCCGGCGTCACAACGAGGTAGCAACCCTCGCCCCACAGAGAATCCGCATCGATTCCAACCGGGCCAGCGTCACGCCACCAGTGAAGCTCTGCGACCACCGTTCCGCTCGCATCGAAGAATACGCTCGGTGTCTCGTCATGAGCGCGCCAGCGAAGCCCCTCAACCCAGTTTGGGCATAATGCAAACGGATTGGCCGCTGTGTCAAAGCCCATGTCCACGGAGCAGACAACTCGCCTTACCAGCGTTGGTGCCAGATCATTGTCGAGTGGGACGTACTGGCCTAGCCAAACAGCGATGGGCAGCTTGGCGTAACAATCGTCGAACTCTTCACTATCAGTCTCTGCCCAAGGTGCTCTAAAGCGGTAGAAGCGGTGCTCTGACAGTCGTGCCTTGTGGATATGGAAGCGAGACACCTCGGCCACGACTTGGCCGTCGCAGTGCGCCAGGAAAGGGGCAACATCGCCGTCAACCTCGTCAATCCACTTCTGCTCTCGCTCGGACCAACCGGCACTTCGGTCAATCAGCGGCCTTCGAATCCACTCGGGACGAACTCGCGGGAGCATCAATGGCCGAGGCGGAAGCGGGTAGCCCAATCTCTCCAACAGCATCGGACTGTCCCGGCTCTCCAACTTGCCGGCCAGGCGCAGCTCCCCTGCGACGTGGCGAAGGGCAGCAATGGCGATGTAGGCGTGTGGCTTCATGTAAGTGATCTGCATATCAAGGACACGAAGCTGAGCCTCAAGCTCTTTGACACCAGAGGGCCCGAAGGCCTCAAGTCCACCCCAATCCTGGATGAACATCGCCGCGCGACGGCGAACTGTCATCTCCTCGATGTCTGCCGCCTTTGCAATGTGACGTGCCGTCGAGCGCAACATACGAGTCCAGCCAAGCGGCGATTCGACGCGCATTGCACCAGTTCTCTCGTCCGTGAATGCCTGGTCGCTCTCTGGCAGGTCACTGAATTCGAGGAGATAGAAGAGCGGCAGTGGCGTCGCGTCAAAAGAGACAGCCAGCCCCCACCGATGCGACAAGAGCGTGGCTGACTCGGCTACTGCAATGTCACGGTGACTGACCATTGCAGCTACGGCGCGGCCCAATACGGGCTCGAGGTTCGCGCTGTCGGCAGCGAGCAGCGTTCCGAGTGCCTGCAAGGGGGCGTCCAAGTCACCGTCCATAAGTCGCCGGATAAGGGATGTGAACAAAGATTGACCCTGTCCGACTTGCCTTGCCAAGCTCAGGGCGCAATTGCGCGCGTGCCGCTGAACCTCTGCAATGGGAAGTCGATAGGCAAAGTGCAGCAACTCCTCCAAAAGGTCCGTGTCGCTGAGTGGTAGCTCGCTCGACTGGAAGGGTCGCCCCAACTGGAACTCGCGAGTGCAGGTCATCTGCTCCTCAATCAGCGACCAGATAGCCGGCCAATCTGGCGTCAAGCTGATGACCGGCAGTATCGAATCCAGCTCTGTGAGCAGTGCCTGGGTATTCTCCTGGCCCGTTGTCACTGAATCGACTATGTTCTCGAAGGCCGCAGGGCATGTGGATGATCCGTGCAGAAGCTTCTTCGCCTTAAAGTAGAAGAACTTGCCGCCACCCATCCCTTGGCTCCAGGAACTCCAGGGGTCGTTGCTTGTCTCGTAGCCTTGCATAAGCTTCTTGGCGTAATCGACCTCATCGGCTGCAGCAAACCGCTTCACCATCAGGAAACGGCAGCGTGCGTTGTCCTGCAATACCTGCCAGCGCTCAAAGACCCTTCGCGCCAGATGAATCGGAGCTGTGTCTGCCAGCTCTTCGAAACGGTCCGGGGCGTTGTGGTTCAGCTCGTCGCTATCTGCTTCAAACGCGAGTTCAAGATCCGCGAGAGTAGCTTCCGAGGCGTACTTGTTAGACGTATACGAGTGTCGAGGCTCCGGCGCTTCTGGCGTCCACCGGGCGATGGCGGCTTCGAGCTCAGGCGACGAGAATCCATGCTTTCCGGAAGCCTTGTGAATGCGCTGGAGCAGCGTGATTCTCTCGTGCGCTCTGCTGGCTACCTCGACCGCCCCAAGCAGCATCAGAGCGAGCGGTTCAATCTGGTCAGGGCCGGCTGCGTCCGCGGAGGCGTCGATGAAGTCACCAACATGGGACGGATCCCGGTAGTGCGGTTCCATATAGAATGGCAGGCAGAGACCGCACCAGACGGTCGCGCATGCCAAGACGAGTTCAGGGTTTCGCCTGACCATCCCCGTCATGAGCAGGTCGACACGATTCGGCCAGCCGATTAGATGCCAATCCGCCAGTGTCTTTGACACCTCGAAGCCGAAGCGAGGTCCAACCTGCATCGCTTCCTTAATCAGTGCCATGGTAAGGCGACGCGCGGCCGACGACCCTTCCGTTTTGGTCATGCCACCGACCTGACGCATCAGGTCTGAGACCCGCTTGACACGGTTTTCCGGGTCAGCCGCGTTCGCGAGAGCTAGAGTGTTTCGCCAGATCGCGTACTGCGGGTCTTTCTTGGGAGCCAAGGCATAGCCAAGGCATTGCTCAGGAACCGTCGCCAGCAACTGATTCGCCCGCTCTAACTCCCCGACCGCAGCCAACCCGATGGCTAGATTCGCTAGCCCGTCGATCTGCTCGCTTGGTGTACTTTCTTTAAGCTCCGCCACGAGGGCATTAAGCCGATCCGCCGCCGCCGCACGATCACCGTCAACGCGATATGCATCGACAGCCAATCTGCGTCGCAGGTAAGCAGTTCCCTTCGACGCCGATGAAGCGATGGCTGAGTCAACCTCCCGAAGTACCGCGCGATACTCAGTCTCACCGCGCTCGGCGCCGAGCCTCAGCAGCGCTTGCACGAGCGTGGGGATCGCTTTCAAAGACTGCTGGATACGGTATGACTCGCTGCCGCCTTCTGATGCGAGACGTAGGACATACCCAAGGGACGTGCGGGCTATGCCTTGGATGCCGCCTGCCGATAAGGACCCGTTGACGCCGGCAGCGCGAGCTAGAAGCACACCTATCGTCGAAGCGTGCTGTTGGAGTGGATGAAGGAAGGTGTGCTTCGACGGTGTCACGCTTGGCAGTGGCCTCTTGAGCAGCGTGCAAAGCCTCGCGTGATGCATCACTGCGCCGACCAGATTGCCCAGCCCAGCCAGGTCCGTCTTGTCGTCGCACATGGAGATCATCGGTGCGACCAGCTTGTCGAACAGGGCCTCGGCTAGGTCACGACGGCCAGCTTCGAATGCGATCAGCGCCATCCGTTGACGGTAGCCGTTTGGTACCTCCCCGAACCGGGGAAGAGCGACGGCACTATCAAACAGCGCAAGCGCTTGCCCAACGTCGCCACGTCGACTGGCCGCAAGCCCTGCGTGAACCATCACCGACGGCTTATCTTCGTTGGCTACTCCGAGCTTGCTACATAGTTCTTGAGGATCGGAGCCAACCTTCTGACCTAGCATCGCCTTTGCGGCTTCCCTCCTAAGATGCAGCCGCAGCGCTACGGCAGATTGCGGATCCACCGTTTCCGGCTCCCTTAGACCCTCTGCGGCGAGATGATCAATCGCTATCTGGATCTGCTCGGTGTCTCGGAAGTGGACGGCGCGCATTGCCCATCTTTCGAATTCCTTGATGTTGTGCTGGTGCCCGTAGTTTCTGAACTTGGGCGTATGGAGCTGCGATAGTGGTTCGAGGCTTTCAAACAGCTCCTTCGCGCGGTCGAAGTCGCCTCGCGCTAGTAGGGCGTCGACGACCTCGTAGCCCTGGCTGGGGAAGTCCTGCACGAGGGAGACAGCTGCTTCAATGTTCCCCACCGCCAGCATAGCCAGCGGGAGTTGGTTGGCGTACTCAAGGGCTGATTTGCGCCGATCCACTTCGTCACGACACAGCAGCAGTCGTGTAAAGGCGGTCGCGTCGTGCGTTTCACGCACTGCCAGCAGGGCGAGGCGGATGTCGGCGTGAATCTCGGCGATAGAACGCCCGTCAGCCAGCTGCTGCCTGAAGCGAGCGGGCATCGCCAATGCCAGTACATCGGCACCGTCGCCGGCACGCGCGCGGTAGCGCAGCTCAAGCCAGTACTGTGCCGATTCAGGTGGCGCGCTCTTCGCCAACTGGGCAAGGTTGCGGTATACGCGCTGCGAGTATTCAGCGTCGACGCTCCCGAGGCGGGTTCGCGGTTGAGCGATGACGAACAGCCTAAAGCTGTTGTGGAAGACGCTCCATCCCCGGGATGAACTGCGGAGCAGGTGCTGCGCAATGACCAGGGCGCGTTCAATCGAGGACTCCTTGACCATCGTGGCCAGCAGTCGCAGGTCCATGGGTGCCTCAGCCCGAGCGATGAAGCCCAGCACATCCATGGCATCGACATCGTTTGCGATCTCGCGCCAAGCAGCTGAATATACAGTCTCAATATCGCCGTCGAACGGCATCCCGCCGCTAAGAAGGTGCTTGCGACCAGCTTCGTCAGCGTGCAGCAGTGCCTGAATCAAGTAGCGCGTTGCCAGCGGGTGGCCATGCGTGAGATTGCTGAGATCCAATCTTGGAATCTCGGCAGGCAAGCCTAGCGCATCCGCCATCCAGGTGAGTTCCTCGCGACCGAGAGGCCCCATGAGAACCTGTCGCTCGCTCTTCTCCGCTTGCGCTCTTACGGCGGGCTTCAGATTAGCGAGATCCAACCGTTGCGTGCCGAGCACGAACACGACCCCATTTGGGATTGCCGCGGGAAGAGGCAGCTCTCCCAGAAACGAATTGGTCGGCCGTTCTTCGCGTGGCACATGGTCTAGCCCGTCGACAACGATGATTGTACGGATCCCTTCGCGAGTGAAGCGCTCACCA
This sequence comes from Stenotrophomonas sp. 112478_Sma, assembly GCF_056479905.1. Taxonomy (NCBI): domain Bacteria; kingdom Pseudomonadati; phylum Pseudomonadota; class Gammaproteobacteria; order Lysobacterales; family Lysobacteraceae; genus Stenotrophomonas; species Stenotrophomonas sp. 112478_Sma. The sequence goes on from NZ_CM151072.1 coordinate 2,176,985, forward strand.
GCCTGCCGTAGCAGGACGCCGAACTGTTCGCGGCGCTCAGATAGCGAGTCATCGCGAAGACGAAGCCCAACTAAACCGCTGTTCCGCAGCTGCGTACCTACGTCGGTCAGGAAGTTGTCGGCCTCCCCACGACCCACGCCTTGAGCCGCGCCCGGCACGTACGCTAAGTAACGAACGAGCCGGACACTTGCTTCAGTGGCCAGCGCAACCTGCAGGAGAGTGGATTTTCCGGAGCCAGGTGGTCCTATGAGTGAGACGTAGCCGTGATTGGAGGCATGAAGCGCTGCTAGTAGCTTGACCTCAGTGTCCCGATTGCGCTGGACATAGGCGCCGACCGGGAACCGATGGATGAGCAAAGTCTTGGCGGGATCGCGCCATCCAAGCTCATGAAGCAGCTCGTCACGCGTCCACCTGTCCTTGTCGCGTTCATCGGCGACTAGCTTGGGCAGCACGCTGGCAATCTCGCATGCCTGTCTCGCCTGCTCCGCATTCAGCTTGTGCGACTGGATGAAGTTCGCTGCAGCTCCGCACACCACGCGCAGGGCATGCATGAACTGTTCGAAGTCGTCATCATTTAAGCCGGCTTCGCGGCGCAGGTGGTCGATCAGTCGGCTCCATCCTCGCGCGGACCAATCCGACAGCGACCGATTTGGATGCTGTTGGAACTCCTCGAGAAATGCAGCGCTGTGCCGTAGCCTGCCGTCGCCTGGCTTGTCGGTAACCGATGGAAAGTCGTTGACGACCAAGTGAATCTCGACGCGACTTCCTGGGTTGTCCTTGGACAGGCACTGCCAAGCTTGAACTAGGGGCTTCAAGAGACCATTGGCACCAGTAAACAGCGTCTCAACAGTGAAAGTGCCTGGGAACTTGGACGTCTTGAACTGGTGACCGACCACCAATCCATCGAATCCTAGTACCAGGTCGTCCGCAATGCCCGCGTTGCGGTCAGCGACGCCAATCCAAAGCAGCTCGTCGCGCTCAAGCGCGGCATAGATGGCAGCGCCCGCGCGCTCGTACTGGCCGACGTATCCACGAAGCGCTCGGCGTTCGCCCTCCGCCGGTGCCGTTGCGGGAGCTGTAGCAGCGGATGGCTGCGAATTTTTGGGCGCTTTCGAGGCCATAAATATGGATTGGGTAGTGGGTGCGAACCTGAGAAAAGGGAGCCGCTCCAGCATAACCCGGGGGCGTCGAGCACCAGCGGGTATGCCGTCGCCGCATCGAGCGGCATTGTGAATCGAAGTATATCCGTCGTCGATCACATCGGTCACTCGCACGGACGCGAGAACGGCTGTTCAGCCCATGGCTGACATTTGTCCGTAGGAGCTGATCGGACGCATGTGGCCGCAGGCGGACATCAACGGAACAAAGGGGGGGGGCAGGGGGAATTATCGGGGGTGAAGCATGGCAGCTGTCGGCCCGAAACGGAGGCTCGACTTACACCTTCCAGACTTTGCTAATCACGGGCACATCAGCTTTATCGAGTCTAGGGAGATAGGCAATCAGTTTGTAGCCGCCAGGTCGAAAGTGGTCGAGACGAAGCTCCGCTTCTGCTTGCAATCTGGTGCCGTCCGGACCTTCGACCATGACCGCATAAACGGGATTCTTCTTGCCATGCGAGAGCGGCAAATCGGACGGCAGGGTCGAGTGGCCATTGCCTTTCGCACCGCCAAGCATCGCAGGATCTTTGGTGTAGCCGCGCGCGATTTACTGGAGACGGCCGACTCAAGCATCGGGCACAGATCACCCGATCTCCGTGACGTGAGGGCCGACTGCGACGGGAGATCATCAGAGACCGACAGTGATAGATCGCAGCGAAGCCGCGACGATCAAAGGATACTTCTACTAGTTTGACCGCACGATTGCCTAGGACTCAGCGCTCGTCGTGTCTCCATACCGCCCTATGGGGCGCTCGGCACTTGACCTTGCGGCAGCTTCCAGCATTCGAGCCGCCGGATTCGTTTCGGCCGCACCGGCCTGATAGTAGCCGATGACACTGACCACCGATCGGTGATCGGTCATTGCCATAATGGCTGGCAGGGCAATTCCTTGCCTAGCACCTTCCGTTACGAAACCCGATCGTAGGCTGTGACCGCCAAAGCTCCCCACCAATCCGGCAGCGCGGGCGCGATTCTGGATGATGGTGGCCACCGACTTGGGTGACAAGCCGGCCCCAACTTTCCCGCGTGTCAATTGGCGGAAGAGGGCACCCTCCTGCAGTCCAGCCGCTTCGATCCAGGTGCGAAGCGCTTCGGCCGGTGGACCTAACAAGGGCTTGTCCGGCGAGCCGCCTGCTTTGACGCCCTCCTGAAGCGTTTTGCCGACGTCCAGGTGGTAGAGGTAGCCGCCGTCGATCGGCGCAAGCTTGCTCAAGACGGCATGGGCCGTCTCGCTCCGACGGCGCCCACCACTGGCGAAGGCGAAGTAGAGCAGGGCACGATCACGTTTCCCAACAAGATCGTCCTCACAGGTCGCAATCATCGCCATCAATTCGGTCGCAGTGATCGCCGTCTTCTTGCTCGGCCGCTCGCCGCGCTTATGTGCGGCGCGACGGCCCTTGGCCAGCAGCTGCCGAACCTCGCTGCTTTCGCAGGGATTGGCCAGCTTGAGCAATTGATGGGCGCTGGAGAGCACCGCAACGCGGTGGACGATGGTCGACAGCTTGAGCGGTCCTTGGCGCTGCTTGAATTTGCCTTCCACCAAAAGCGCATCCAGTGTCGGCGGCAGCTCCCAGGTCAGGGCATCGCCTGAGCGCCGGGCCAGATGATCGATGATGAACTGGATCACGCAAGACGCGTCGACCGGCATGGCGATGACCGCTCCGTAGCGGCCTTGGTACCAGGCCGCCCAGTAGCGCAAGGCGGTGGCGTAACTGCGCGTGGTGTTGGCCGAGGCCGCTTCGGCGAAGACTTCGCGCACCGCGTCCGCCGAGGACTGCGAGAGCTGCGCCACAGTCGGATTGGCAGGAGCCGCGGTGGTCAGAGCTGGAAGAAGGTCGCTCATAAGTGGTTGAAAGTAGGGATTAAAAATAGCCTGAGTTCCGATAAATATATCTTATCGGAACCGTATATGTCGCACTTACTAAGATCACGGAGACACGTTCGGTGTCAGTCTCGAAGGATCGAAATGGCCGTCTATGTTGTCACCTGGAATTTGAACCGAGAAGCCAACTACGACGCAAAGAGGACTGCGTTCCTCAAGCACCTGGAGCGCTACCAGAACGTAGCAGATCCTGATCTGGAGTCGGTCCGCTGGGTGTCCGGGGATATGAGCGCTCACGATCTATCTGCCGATCTTCAACAGAAGCTCGATAAGAATGACGGGATTTTTGTATCCCAGCTTGTCCGTGGCGAGTACCAAGGCTACCTCAGCAAGGCGACATGGGAATGGATCAGTCAGCGCCTTGACTGACACCGCCGAAGTCCAAGGGGTTCTGACGTGGTTGGGGCTCGGGGACCGCGACACCGGAGCCAGCAAGTGAATTGTTCGCTTGGACTCTTCAAAATTGGAGGGTCCAAGCCGCTGAGCTAGCTCAGAAATGAAGCCGACGGTCATAGCCGTCTCCCAAATTAGATGCTCTCGAAAGCGCGTGGCTGCAACGCCTTGGCAACATCATTGGAGATGCAACAGATTCGCGACGCACCATTGGTGATGCACCAAGATCACAGCGAGTCATTGGGACTGCACGTAGCTCAGCGCATCAATTGCTACAAGTTGCCGCGCAAGCTGCCCCAAATTCGCAGCGCTCAACAGTAGGTGCCGACGCCGGCGCAAGAACTGCGTCAGGCAGCCACGCTGCATTGAACATAATATACATTATGCGAAATGCAATGTCTGGCCTGATCCGGTTCGTGGGCTCGGCTTGGCAATGGCTGGGCCTCTGGCTCGGCTCCTTGCCTGCGCCTGACTGCCACAACGGAAACGCCCCAGATCCCACAGCTGTCCGCCCGTATTTCCCCACAAGGACGCCCGCGATTTCCAGATCTCCCCCAAAGATGCCCTTGATTCCTGGATCCGCACCTAAGACGCCCTCGATTTCTGGCTCCACATCCAGCTCGCCCTTGAGTTCCCAACTGCGCACCTGATCGGTCAGAGCTTGTCGCCTGCACTTCCCAGTTCCGCCAGTCGCGACATTGGTCGCAAGAACAATTAGACGAGATCTCGGGCCTGAACGTGCGAACAGTTCAGCGGGTTGAGCAGGACTACAACACCGCGACTTCCCTGGGTGACGCGCCACGCCCCGCTCCACCTGCTCAAGCGCGTCGCTCGCCCCCTGACCAAGCTTTGACCTTAACTGGGCGTCGGTGACTCCCTCCCGTTCTGGTCGGCATCTGGGCCTTGTAGCGGCTCAAGCGCTGAGCTATAACGCCTTAGCCAGTCGCTATAAAGCGCCGGTGTTGTGCCCGCATAGCCAATAGGCTCCGGGTGCCCGAGGTCCACCCAATGGGGGCACGGGAATCCTTCGATTCCGGAGCCATCCATGACCGCCAAACGCCGCAGATCCCTTCGCACTTCTGCCTTCTACGCCCAATCGGGCCGTTGCTTCTATTGCGGCCTGCCGATGTGGCTCACTGCACCCTCAGAGCTCGGGCTGAAGGCCAGTAAGGCCCGAGCCTTTCAATGCACCGCCGAGCACCTGGTGGCCCAACAGGACGGGGGCAGAGACGTGTCCGGGAACGTGGTGGCCGCGCATAGCCGGTGCAACCAGGGGAGGCACCAGCGGAAGGGACCAGCCCCTTCCGCTGAAGCGTTCCGGGCGCTGGTTCAGACGCGGCTGGCAATGGGGAGATGGTGGTCCCGACTGCCATCAGGGATTGCACGTGCTTCCGTATGGCCAATTGAATTGAATCTTTGCAAGGAATCGGCAGCTGCTTGCCTGATTCGCTAGTCCACACTAGTGGCGCCCGGTTGCGGTGCTAGAACGGCGAGTCTGCTGCGAAATGGTCGCGCATTGGGCCTAACAAGGTCTGCGACCCTGTCAACACGTCCGAGAATTCCACCTGTCGCCACCTTCTCGTTCCAATATCGTTCCATCCACTCGGCTTTATCCAGGATCTTACCCGGAGCGCCTAGCAGCCTCTTGGCGATGAAATGCCGGATGAGAGCGGCCTGGCTATCGAGAATCACGACGCCCGCCCTTGGATTAGAGTCATAAGCGCTGTACGAGATCAGATAGTGGACATAGTGGCGGTCTGGCTCTTCGTCATCCCACGTCAACAGGTTGCTTAACCCCGCAGCGCGAGCATCCGATCGCACCTCTTCGCTCACGAGCACCATGGGATTGCGTGCTTCCTTACATTCCATGCGATAGGCGTCCAGCATCGCCGGTCCGAAGATCATCTGAGAATCATGATGAATGCTTCCAACTGTGAGCCCTCCACGTATCAATATATCAACCACTAGCAGGTTCTCGGCCAACATTCTGATGCAGCTCAGGATGTCGGCAAGGCCAGCAGGAGAGCGGCTGCTTGATATGACGATGCAGTCGCTGAAGTAAGTGAACAAAAGTCCTGTTGCTGGGTTGCAGCACGCTGTGTTCTTTAGTCTGTCGATGGCCTCTGCTATTTCATCAAGCTTGCTCATGTCGGCTGCCGACTCTTGGACAAGTGCGGAGAACCCGAGCATGTCGATGAAGGCGACGTACTTATCTTGGTAGAGCATGAAGAACTCCTTAGATGGTCGTGCCCATGGTGCCGAGGGCGGTTCCATTTGACCAGCGGGTGCGGGGCACGTCATAGGCCATGGAGCAATGTCAGCGACCTGGCTCGCGCACTAGTCTCGCAGAGGCTTGCTACGGCGCATCTTCGCATCGGATAGAAGCGAGCGAACGAGAGAGTTGAAGTCCATCCTGGCCCTAAAAGTTTCCTTCACCCTTGGTTAAACGAATGTCCGCTTTCGGTCAGAAGCGGACCAAAGTAGCCGGTGCTCTTCGCAGCCCGTACGCGACTTGGAGTCATATCATCAATCTGTATCAGGGCTCAGACCTAAGTGCCTGATGGTCCAATTCAGCGACACTATCCAGCTTCGGCGTCATCGCACACTTCGGGATACAGCCAGCGCGATCCGCTTATGGAACCAAACCGCACTGTGCCTTACTCTTAAGGAACATTGCCAACGGCAACCTTCGGCAATTGAATTTAGAGAATCCGGGCGGTTCATCCCGCGCGGCCCGTTAATGTCTACAGCTGTGGAGTTGTGAATGGCAGAAGATCAAGGTGGTGAAGAGGTAATTAGGGAGATAGGGAAGGCGCTAGCCCTTGCGTCTGAGCTTGATCCACAAATTGTTAGATCGCTTCGCTCCGCGATTGTTCAGGCGATGTCTGATTACGAGGACGACACGAATGCACAAGCTGCAGCCGCACTTGCGGCGGTTCTCGATTTTAGACCTGTGACGACCCAAGACGCCCTCTCGCAAACCTTGGGTGAGATCGGGAAGCTGGTCGAAGGTCTCACCGGACTGGAGGACGTTCATTACACTGTTGAGACACCAGAAGGTCGCCGAGTTCGCTCAATCCGGTCACATCTACCAACTGTATCACCCCAGCGTTTGACGGATCACGAGCAGGCAGATCTTGAGGCCTATATCGCTCGATATCTGCCACCGGACGACCCTCGCGAGGAACACGCGCCACGAGGACCGCGACTGTGACGATCAGTAAGTTAGCAATCCTCAACGCTGTGAAAGCAGCCATTTCGCGTGCTAAGGCGAGCGGGTCTCCCTACGCGCAAGGAAAGGCTTACGAACTTCGGGTGCTGCTTAGGCTTCTGCGAATCATCGATAGTGCGGGCTACAAGCTCACGTGTACCCCCAAGATGGCAGGCGTCCTGACGTTTGGAGGATCTCCATGCAAAGCAAACCATCCGGATCACGATTACATCAGTGGATCTACGTCTACTGAGAAGCTCGAGATTAGGATTTCAGTGCAGGTCACCACACTAAGCCATAGCTGGAAAGGCACGACGGTGGTCAAAGCGGCTGACCGTCACGAGATTGACGTCGGTGTATATCGTCCGATTAAGACCCGTCGCTATCCCGCATTTACGGAGTTACTTCTTGGGGTCTCGTGCAAGACTGGCGGCTGGAACAAGGCGTACGTCCGCGAGGCGCTAGGTATGCGTAGGGAGCTAGGATTCCTCACATCACCTAGGACGAGCTTGACGAGCTCAGCTCCGTGGTTCATCGCAACAGTTCCCTGCGATCCTCCGGTTCCCTTTGCCTTGTACGCGACCAACGCTGGGTCCGCCGTGTATGCGTCGTTGGCAGCTTTGGGGCTCTACGTCGAGCACTACAAGGGGTAGCGGAAACAGGCTTTGGAGTACGGATCAACTCAGGTGTGTCGAGAACGATGCCCGCTTTGGGTCGAAGGCGGATGCCATCACCGGGCCGGTCGCCGCCCAATGTCCGCTTCCGGCCAGAAGCGGACATCCACCCTGCCCTCGATAAACATCCCAAATCCACGGACGACCTTGGTCTGCTTTGGCCTTCTGCCTTAGGGCCAGACCTGAACTTCGATTTCAGCCCCTAGCGTATTTGACTCCCGCGACCTAGATCTCTCCTAGATCCTTGAGCAGGGCTTGCCCCTTCTGCAGAAACCCAACTAGCAGTCGACCTCCTGCTACTTTCCGGCCCAATTGCCCATTGAGGTAGCTGACCTGGAGACGCGCATGGGCCAGCAGATCCACCTGGGCCATGCTAGGGGTCGCGGCCTGGAGCGGTTCGCCCGGCGACGCCATCTGCCCCCCGATCGGCTGGACAACGCAAGGGCGCCGGCTGTCACTCTTCGCATACGCCGTGGCCATCATCCGGCCGTTCTTCAACGACCATCCACCAAGCACCAACTCGGTCCCGAGTTGCTCGATCGGCAATCCCGCTTCGCTAACCGCTTTCTCAAAGTTCGGCCAGAGTTGGTCCACCACCAGCCCTAGCTCGGCAGATAGCTGTTCTATTGTGAAATCTGCGCGGAAGCTGGCCTGCAGTGCAAGCTCGTAGATGCGGAGGAAGAATTGCGTAGACCCGCGCGCAGCAAGCACTACGTTGTGCTGAGGGATCAGCAGCAGCTTTGCCCCCGCGGAATACGCCCCTGTGAGAGCATCCTCTGCCAGGGTATCCGCTGCGACGACGAGGTGGTCACGAGTGAGGAGAACGTTGAGGATGCTCATTGCGGGATCGTCTAGACGTTTGCAGACTATCGCCTTCCCCTCCCCTCCTGTCCAGACTGCTATGGCCTCCGCGATCACACAAATTCTTGGTCGCCCCAATGCTTGCGAGAACGCACTTGAGATACGCCGCGGCTACCTCAAGGCGATGGAAGATGCGCTGCGGGTTTCGCTTCTGATCCACCAAGATCCAAGGCTTCTGTTCGACACGTGGGCCAGACTGCTCCCCTTGATCGCTCAAAGCCACGAGAGTGACGGCAGCCAGCCATTTGCGACCGGGATCGTCCGCTCGCGCGATCATGGATCCCGGCGGTTGGCTGGCTGAGCGTATGGTTGCAATATAGGAAGCAATCGCGCGCGGACCAGAACGCTGTTCATCGCAGACATTCTTAGGGTGCCATTGCAGAGATTTCAGCTTTTGAGGAATAAAATTTCAGTGCAAGACGGTCCATTGCAGAAAAATTTGACTTGCGACTGACGCAACGCAGAAATTGCTGATGCACGGATGATGCAATGCAGAGATTACCGGCTAACAGATGCTGCAGCCCAGCCGGCCAACTGAGGGCTTTGCCCGATGGACGAGCCGTTACTCTTGCCTGCAGATCACGATTCTAGGATGACTTGTGCCTCAATCGGCTGACCAGGATCGGGCGTCTGTGCTGGAGGGCTCCTTAGAGCTCTTGGGTGAAATTCGAGCCGCTTGGATGGAGATAGAGCATGGACGTGACCGAAGATCGACGGCGGTGGCGGCACTTTGCCAGATGTCCCTTGATCACGCCGTGGCAGTACAGTCCCTGATCGCTACTCTGCCCCAGTCAGCAATCTCGCTGGTCCGGTCCCAGTATGAGGCCCTCGTGCGTGCAACCTGGGCATGTTATGCAGCTACCGACACCGACATCGAGAAGCTTCTTGCGCCCCTGACTCTGGAGAGTCAGCAAGCGGCAAAGAGGCTCCCTGGCGTTCAGGACATGCTCGTAAAGCTTGAGTCCTCTGGGCCCCGAGGAGCATCACAGTTGTTGGGCAGAGCCAGACAATGCCTTTATGTCGGCTTGAACTCCTATCTCCATGCCGGGATTCACCCCTTGGCAAGGCAGTTAAATGGCTACCCGGGCGCGCTTCTGGCGGGGGTGGCCATGAACAGCAATGCGCTTGCCATGCTAACCCTTCTGAATCTGGCGCACCTGTGGCCAGGCGAACCAGTTCTGGCATGGATGAATGCACTGCATCATCAATTTGGGGGTGTTTTGCCAGAGTTGGAGCCATTGCCCCCCCATCAGCCCTCGCCATAGAGCTGTCCCGGATCGCCTGCGCGTCTAGGGTGGGGTCTGTGGTGAGTGACTAGGCAGTTGGGCCTCGCCCCCCTCTGGGGGCACGGGGAGAACATCACGGGCGCATAAGCAGTTGCCCCGGATTTCTCGTTGGGGCAAGTCCTGGCAGTTGATCTGTGTCGGGGGCCTGTCGGGCGACTGTCATGTTTCCAAGTTCGGCACCCTCCTAATCTGGGCTCCCTACCCCTCCGGAGTTATCTTCTATGACCACCAAGACCCCGCCTCGCCTGCTTACCGCTGCTGAGGTTGGCGCCTGCATTCGCCAGTTCCGCCAGTTGCGTCATTGGTCGCAAGAACAATTGGCCGAGATCTCGGGCCTGAACGTGCGAACAGTTCAGCGGGTTGAGCAGGGTGACTCGGCCAGTTTCGACACCCGTCGCGCACTGGCGCGCGCCTTCGATTTCAATGACATCGATGCACTCAACAAGCCTTTCTCGCTGCCGACAGACGAGGAACTGCAGGCGGCGCAAGCGCAGTTTGAGCGCGACTACATCACCCTGGCGGTGTCCCCGCTTGCTGCTGGGCGCGAGCTGGCCAGCCTGATCGTTTCGTGCGACATGGATCTGTCCGAACCGGCTTTCGAGCTGTCGCGCGAGGCGGCGAGCGAGTTTGCTGCACTGGTCGACTACTACCGTGAGTATCGCGACTGCCAAGACCTGTATTCAGAAGTCGACAAGCTAGACATCTACGACGGGCTGCAGCAGCGCATTGAGGTCCTGCGGGAACTGGGAGTATCACTGTCGCACGGTCAGCGTAAGGTCGTCATTCGGATGGGCTCAGGTATGCCGATGGATGCCACGGTCCTGTACGTCGTGGCGTTTCGCCTCGGCCACGAGTGCAGTCAGATCGTAACTCCTAAGGCAGCACGCATCGGCTGAGTCAGCATTCATTAGATCGATAGTGGTGGCGATACATCTGACAGATGTCTATTGATCGCGCCGTCGCAGTACAGTCCCTGGAGGTTGCCCTGCCTTAGTCAGCGATAGCGCTGGTCCGGCCCCAGCACAAGACCCTGATTCGTGCGACAGCAAGGTTCTTAGCTTTCGAGGCAGCGAATTTTTGATGTGCCCTGAACCCTCGCGAAGATCCACTATGGAGACGCCGTCGATTTCTGGATCCAGACCTAAGAAGCCCTCGAGTTCTGGATCCACAGGCAACTCGTCCTTGAGTTCCTGACTGCGCACCTGAGTGGTCAAGCTCCGCCCGGGTGAAGGCTCTGCGCCCAGTACTCTAGGAACTCCTCTTGAGCAATCGTTTCGATTGCGCCTGGCCTGGCATGCCGCACCATGTGGATGGCATCCGATGCCCGCTTGGCCTCGCCAGACTGCAGCAAAAGCATGGCAGCGACCGTTCCCGCGCGTCCCAACCCCCCCTTGCAGTGGACCACGATCCTTTGACCGCTCAGCATGTCAGCGACGAGCTCAGCACTTAGCTGTAGCCAATCTTTGAGGAGTCTGTCGTCTGGTGCGGCTCCATCAGTGATTGGCAGTCCATGCCAAGAGATGCCCTTCCCCGCCACTATCGCCGGTAAGCTCTCGATTCGAAGGTCCTTGAGCTCCCAAGGCTCAAGCAAGGTGACTAGGTGAGTGGCACCCCAGTCCTGAATAGCCGAGACGTCCACATCTAGGTCTCTCGCCCATGCTCCAGTCATGGCGACTTCCTGGTACTTGCCTGGCGCAAATGTCACCCCTATGCCGCCTCCATGGGCTCCAACAGGCAACTCTGCAATCAGTAACGGGTGGCTAGCGCTGGTGCGCATCATTTCGGCTCTCCCAACATGCGGTAACGTTCTGCGTCGTGCGCCGGGGCGCTCCCCGCTCATTCGCTGCACGGCTAGGATATCGGATGTTCAGATATCGTTGAACTGGAGAGAACACCTAAGGGTCAATATCGGAAAGTCAGATAGACAGTCTGTGGGCAGGTTGATATCCTGACAACTGGTATCGCGATTTGAGGGCTGTGTGGCCTATGTCGTTAGCCAACCGACCCTCATCGCGCCCTGGCCAGAACTGGACAATTTCGTTCGTTCAATAGGTCCCTTTCTTGCGTGCGCGTGGTGCGCGCTAGAGCGCTCAAGAACGGCTAGTTCGCCGGTAGCTGCTGAGGGGTTGGCCTCGCAGGCACTTGACACGCTTGCGACGCTGCGCGTCCTCCATCGCGAACCAGTCGAATGTTCTCGGCTTGCCGCAAGATCTCTGTATGAGCCCCTGGCTTGGTCCTACAAATCTCCGTGGTCTCGCAGTGACTTGAACCTTGAGTCGGCATTGACCCGGTCGCTCACCCAGTGGGCGGCTGAGTGCACGCCCAGTGCGAGGCGGAATCTCGGAATTTCACTGGCATCCACCGAAGCTCGAGCGTACTTGGCAAACCTTCTGCGGAAGCATCGGTTGGACCCGAAGCTAGGCGACGGGCTTCAGTCGATTGGATCGCCTGAATGGAATGCGCTCAGCTTGGGGCGTAAGCGCTACGTGCTGTGGGCGAGCATGCGAAATTCTGCCTCGGAGTTCATACAAAGCGGTTTGGATGAGCATGCCGCGAGGCGAGCACTTGATCGCGAGATAAAACGCAGATGCATCTGGTTAGCTGGACGCGAGCAAGCTGGAACCCTCGCCCGGAAGGATTTTTGCTTCTTGCCTGGTCAGGGTTGGCGTCAGCCGTTGATCCTGGACGTTGCAATGGAGACTTTCCTGCCGCTGGGCATGGCGTACTGGCTGGAACCTAGCGGCAGTTGGCAGCTTTAGCTTCTAGTCTGAGTAGACCGACCAGCTGCCACGGGTCCATGAGATGGTTTGAGGGGGCTCAGGACTCTATCGCGGTAAACGCCCCCCCAGGTCTATATCGACGGTTCTCCAACGAAGCGCTGGACCTTGGTTGACCGGCGAGCCTGTGGCCCATTGGACGCTGGCCAAGAGATGGCCCTCTAGTACTCGTTCAGTCGCTTACGGATTGCCTCGATGGCATCGTCCAGTCCCGCGTCGTCCTCGGGGTAAGGAGAACAAAACAGTTGAACCGGGACCCAGCAATGTTCCTGTCCCGGTTGTACATAGGGGGCGTAATCATCTAGTAGCCATGCAGAGCCGATGGGCTGGGAAACGTTGGCAAGATCCTTCGTCGGCCCAGTCCAGTCTATGTATGGCAAGCGGGCAAACCAACCCGGGGCCGCTCCTTCGCAAGCCAATAGGTCGGCAATCTCGCGAAATCTAGGCTCCGGAACTGTGGTGAAGATGACTAGACCCTCAAAGAGCGACTTTGCCGACTCCAGAAATTCGTAGAGGCCCGGGCGCGGGATCTGGCTTACAGCGTTGGAAATCAGCGTTCCTTCTAAGTCCAAGGCGAGGATGGACGGGCGCATTGTGTAATGGTCCTCTTTGGCGGGGGTGAACGTCGGTACCGCTACCAAGCCCCGCCGGAGGGTGATCCGCCGGCGGGGCTTGGTAGCATCAGACATCTTCGAACTCGCTCGCTTGCTTGAGTTGGTTCTCAAGGAAATCAATGCGCTTCTGAAGATCGGCACTTAGATAGGCTTTGTCCGTAAAGTCCATTGCTGTCTCAGGGATCATCTCCAGCTCGACGCGTGTGGATGTAGCTTGACGAATCGCCAAGGTGGTCCAGGCCTTATCGCCCTTGACGAATCCGACAGTGAATCGAGCCGTAACATGGTGTTCGGGCTTGAGGCCTTCGATGGAACGGAAATCGCTGCGCACCTTCGACGTGGCTACAGGCTGTACATCGCCATTGATGTACAGCGCCGCATTCCAGCTCGCTTCGCTCAATGGCAGTGTTGAGCGGTTGATGATGCGGGCGGTGATGACTGGCTTGGGCCCAAAGAAGCTGTTTTCCATCCGGAACTCTGGATCAACCGCACTGACCCTCTTTAGCTCGGCGATAGTAGGAAGTTGATCGTTGGCCTCCTGTCGTAGCGCTTCTATCTCCTTGGGATTGCTATCCCTGATGTGCTTAACCTGCCCTCTCACCACCTGCCTTACGGAAGCGTTTGGGTAGGTCTGGTTCAGTTTTTCAAGAAGGTCGGCAGGGATTCGTGAGAAAAACAGCCGAATCGTCTCTAACACCATGATTCAACGAGGAAACACCCCTCGACGTCAGGCAGTTCGTGGATTACAGACCTAGGCTTGATTGAACCAGAAGCCGCGTGACACAGGCATTCCTGGAGTACTGCTCAGGCACGCGTGCCCTTCTTGAATATTGGATTCAAGAGTTTCCACGCTCCTGACCCAACGGAAACCTTCAAGAAGGCTCTGACCGTCGCCTGATCCATTGCAGTAGTTCCTCGTGCGGGATCGTACGTCCAGCGTCGACGTCGGCCATACCCTCGCGGGTCCGCCGTTCCTTCTCTTCCTCGGTCAATCCCGGAAGGAGTGCTAGTAGCTTATCTTCAGGGCTCATAGGCCGATGAGCTGTGCTCAAGTTGGCTTGATTCTCGTGAAAAAATATGGGCAGGATCTGGGGATCATCCAAGCCCGCCGGCAAAGGCAGCGATACGTCGTGGACCGCCAAGTCGATGATGACGTCCAAATCTGAGCATAAGGGCTGTATGGCGGTGGTCACCAGACGAGCCGCCCGCTCGGCGAAAGCCAGGTCCACCACCAGCCAGATCAACAGACCGGGAGGCTGTTCGACGCCCCCTGACGAGTGAGTTTCCAGGAGATAGGCCGACGAGACGAAGTCGGCGTGCTCAAGGCTGCCGCTGATGGCCGGAGCGAGCCAAGCCGGCGCGGCCTGGGCAGGTCTCACCGCGAACTCCGCCGGCGCCAGACGTTCCACCCTGGCCAGAAAGCCCGTATCCAACAATGTCGCAACCTCTTCCGGGTACAGGACAACGCCGCCGTAGTTGGGATTGAGCATCAACGTCGCGCCGCGAGTACCGGTTAGCAGCTCACGGCCTGAAACTCCCAGAATTCTGACAGCAGACGAGCTGGCCGCCTGCGCCTTGTCGAGCGAGGTAAAGAAAGGGATCGCATCGAAACCGTCAGGATGGCGGAACTGGACCAGCCGCAGTGTCTGCGCGTCGTCCGAGATGGGCGCATGCACGTACACGATCGCATCCATCAGTCGCTTGAAGAATGCGCGTTCCTCGGCCGCACTGTCGCGGGCCCGTTCAAAGGAAGCCTCCAGCGCTGTCTCCGCAGACGTAGTCCCTCTTCCACGCGGCCTGCTCGGTTGCTTCATGGTCAGATGCGATGAGGGCCAAGCGGGTACCCGGAGAACCAATCCGCCTCGATCTCGCTGCTCAGGTAGGGTCGTACGAAGGCCGACTGGGTCAGCGCTCGCAGCCGCTCTTCGTGCTCAGCAATCGCCTCGATGTCGCTGACGGTTGGATAGTGCCGCAGCAGTCGATATGCCTCTTGCCGCACCTCTTTAGGCACGGCTTGGCTGGCCGCTAGCTGCCTGAGGAACGCGCCCGCCTGCAGCACATTGCGGGTGCGCTCAGATGGCATCGTCATGACATCAAGAATGACTAGCACTAAGGAATGCTTAGCTTATCGCGTTTGTGGCCGGCCAGGGCACGGTGCAACTACAGACCTTGCGATTCCTGTATTAATGTAATATAATCAATAACTTAATTCGCATAAGTGAGCGTTATGTCCATGGAGTGAGGGCCAATAGGAACGAGCAGGTAGCCTGAGCCTTCCCATGATGGGAAGGTCAACAACGCGGGACGGATTACCACTCAACTTGCCTGTCGTTTGACCTTCCCACCGTGGGAAGGCTCATCGTCACGCCGTCGGCAAACCGCCGATGCTTTTGGAGGGTTGTCCATGAATCTCGTTGTTGAAGGTATGACCTGTGGTCACTGTGTCCGAACGGTCACCCAAGCCATTCAGGCCCTTGACCCCCACGCCCAGGTGGACGTCGATCTGGGCAGTGGCGTGGTCAAGATCGAGGGCCTGCTTGCCGTAGAACAGGCGGTTGAGGCTATCCAGCGGCAAGGCTATGTGATCGCTGCGGTGCTCCCTTCTGAGGCTGGTACGCCGGCCGCCCCGGCCGTCGCATCCTCCTGCTGCGGCGGATGCCACCGCTGAGTCCGCGCGAGGGCTTGATCCTGATCAATGACAGTCGGCCCCAAGAGGGCTAGACTGGCCATCATGAGAGCTCGCACGTCCCCTGCCCTGATCTGCCCAGCGTCCGCAGGCGCTGCTTCGGGCGTGCGGGAGCTGTCATGGTGAGGCTGCTGAGGCGATGGCGGCGACCCCGTTCTCGTGCCCGACTGGCATGGCTGGGACTGTGGGCGCTGCTGCTGCAGCAACTCGCGCTGGTGGCTTACGCCTGTCCGCTGGAATCGGTGGAAGCTGGACAAGCGACCCTGATGGTCGGTTGCGAAGAGATGTCCACGCCGGATCCCGATGCTCCGGCGTTGTGCGACCAGCATTGCCAGCGCGATCACATCGCCACGGCCGATGCGAAGGCCCCTCAAGTGCCTTACCAGCCCGCGCTGGCCGCCTTCGCGCTGGTGCAGGCTCTGTTGCCACCGGTACACGCGCAGTTGTATCGGGATGTTCCGGTGTGCGTGTCCGATCCGCCTCCCCTGCAGCGCTTCTGTAGCCTGCTGATTTAAGCCCCCTCCTGGATTGACCCGTGCTCGTGCTGCATGCGTTGCAGCGCGCTCGTTGTCGTTTCCCGGAGGTCTTATGGAGATGTCTTTCTTCTTGCGTGCAAGGCGCAAGATGGCGTGTGGGTTCGTGTTTGCCCTGGCGCTCAGTGGTCCTGTGCTGGCGGCATCGCCCGCTATCCCGATCAGCTACACAGAAGCCCTACAACGGGCGCTTGCTAACGCCCCAACCCTGCAGGTGCGCCGATCGCAGATCGATGCCAGTACCGAAGAAGCCACGCGTGCTGGCGCGCTTCCCGACCCACGTTTGATCGTGGGGCTGGCGAACTGGCCCGTCAGCGGACCCGATGCCTTCAGCTTGCGGGCCGATGAGATGACCACCCAGCAAATCGGTCTGATGCAGGAGTTTCCTGCGCGTGCGAAACGACGTGCCGAGCACGCGTTGGCGCAAGCGACGCTGGCGCAAGCGCGCTCACTGTCGATGGCCGAACAGCAGATGGTGGCCCAAGCGGCCGCGCTGGCCTGGATCGAGCTGTGGAGTACGCAGCAAGCCGTAGATGCGTTGGAAGGTCTGCGCGAGCCGGCCCGTATAGCCGAGCGTGCGGCGCGTGCTCGCTTGGCAGGCGGCACGGCCGGGGCCAGTGATGTGCTTGCCGCCCAGGCCGCCCTACTGCAGTTGGACAATCGCCTGGAGCAGGTACATGCGGAGCACGCCGCCGCGCAGGCCGGCCTGGCGCGGTGGTTGGGTATTGCACCAGAGGCGATCTTGGCCAGTGGTGCGGCACCGGATTTTTCGCAGTTGCCATTGGAGCCCACCCAACTGCTGGCCAAACTGGACCAACACACGCCACTACTGGGCTGGGAGGCACGCGAGAGCTTAGCCCAGGCCCAGGTGGATGCGGCCGTGGCCGAAACCCGCCCGGATTGGAGTGTGGAGCTCACCTACGGACGTCGCGAGCGCGCACCCGACGGCATGGCGCGCAGCGACATGCTCATGGTGGAAGTGGGTGTGGGCCTGCCGCTGTTCCAGAAGAACCGCCAAGCACGAGGCATCGCGGCACGGCGGGCCGAGCTGGAGGCGGTGTCCGCAGAGCGCGATGAGGCCCGGCGCATCCAAGCCGAGTCGGTGCAACGCGCGATAGCGCGATGGCGCGGGTTAACCGGCCAGTTGGAGCGCCAGAACACGCAGAGCCTGCCTTTGGCGCGCGATCGTGCACGCACGGCGTTGGCCGCCTACGGCGCCGGTGCCGACCTGCAGCCGTGGCTGGAAGCGCGGCGCGATGAGATCGAATTGCACCTGGAGAACGCCCGTCTGCTGGGCGAACAGGGCCGTGCCTGGGCGGCACTGGCCTATCTGCTACCCCATGAGGAGAACACGCCATGAGCCCGACCAAGACGCGTCTCACACAGCTCGCCGTGGCCCTCGGGTTGCTGGCGCTCGGCTTTGCCGGCGGCTACGCCTGGATGACTCGAACCTCTGATACCACCCCGCCCCCCGGCACGAGCGTCGCAGATCAAGCACGCAAGGTGCTGTACTGGTACGACCCCATGGCGCCGGAGCAGCGATTCGACAAGCCGGGCAAATCTCCGTTCATGGATATGGAGTTGCTGCCCAAATACGCAGATGAGGCCATAGGGGGCGGAACGCAGATCGATCCGCGCCTGCAGCAGAACGTGGGCATACGCACTCAGGAAGTGACGGTAGAGTTACTAGGGACTGCCGTACGCGTGCCGGGCACACTGACGTGGGATCTGACCCAGGAAAGCGTGATCAGTGCGCGCATGGAAGGCTTGATCACCCACGTGCAGGTAAAGGCGCCGTTTACCGAGGTTCGTCGTGGTCAAACGCTGGCCACCGTGCAGGCCCCGGCATGGAACGCGGCCATCGCCGAAGCACATGCCCTGAGCCAAGCTCAGTCCGCGGGCGCGCGTGAGCTGCAGGGTGCGGCGCAACAACGGTTGCGTTCGTTGGGTGTTCCTTCTGGCGCCTCGGCCAGAAGTGGCGTCGTGCTTAGCGCAGACCACAGTGGTGTCGTGACCGAGATCCTGGCACGCGAGGGACAGACGGTGATGCCCGGTACGCCACTGTTCAAGATCAATGGGCTGGACACGTTGTGGCTGGAGGCCTCGGTACCCCAGGCAGCGCTGGGCACCTTGCGGCCGGGGACCTCAGTGCAGGCCACGGTCAGTGCCTGGCCGGCAGAGCGCTTTGCCGGACAGATCCAGGCGTTGCTTCCCCAGGTCGACATGGCTAGTCGCACGCAGCGGGCGCGAATTGTGCTGCGCAACCCGCAGCGTCGGCTGGTGCCGGGCATGTTCGCCGAGGTTCTGGTGCAGCCCGACGCCGAGCAGGCCCTGCCAGTCGTTCCCACGGAGGCGCTGATCGCCACCGGGCGGGACAGCCGGGTCATCGTGCAGGATCCGGACGGGAGCTTCCGGCCAGTGCGGGTGAGTGTGGGACGTAGCGTGCAAGGGCGCACGCAGATCGTGGCAGGCTTGGCCGGTGGTGAACGCGTGGTCGTCTCGGGTCAGTTCTTGCTCGACTCCGAAGCCAGTCTCTCCGGTGCGTTGGAGCGCCTGGGTGCTGCACAACCGACACGCCCTGCCAGCGCATCAGGTGTGCACGAGCGCCATGACGCCGGGCACGAACCACGCACTGTCGTGCCGTCACCGTCCAGACAGCCGGCGCCTGTCGCGCCAGACACCTCCACCTCTACGCCGCCGCGCTGCCCGGTGCAGTACTGGTATGACCCGATGGTGCCGGAGAAGCATTTCGACAAGCCGGGCAAGTCACCGTTCATGGATATGCAGTTGGTACCCAAGTTCGGCCCCGCCGCAGCCGCTGATTGCCAGGCAAGCGAGGTCATGTCCGAAGCGATGGAGGGCACACCATGATCGCGCGCCTGATCCATGCTTGCATCGCC
This sequence comes from Stenotrophomonas sp. 112478_Sma, assembly GCF_056479905.1. Lineage (NCBI taxonomy): Bacteria > Pseudomonadati > Pseudomonadota > Gammaproteobacteria > Lysobacterales > Lysobacteraceae > Stenotrophomonas > Stenotrophomonas sp. 112478_Sma. Next base: position 2,195,959 of record NZ_CM151072.1, read on the forward strand.
AATCGCGTGCTGGTGCTGGTTGCCGCCGCGCTGCTGGCGGTGGTCGGTATCTGGTCGGTAAAGAACACGCCGCTGGATGCGCTGCCGGACCTGTCCGATACCCAGGTCATCATCCGCACGCAATGGGCGGGGCAAACCCCGCGCATCATCGAAGACCAGGTCACCTACCCGTTGGCCACCACGATGTTGTCCGTGCCGGGCGTGAAGGCGGTACGCGGCTTCTCCTTCTTCGGTGATTCATTCGTCTACATCCTGTTTGACGATGCCACTGATCTTTACTGGGCGCGCTCTCGAGTGCTCGAGTACTTGAGCCAGGTACGCGATCGACTTCCGCCGAATGTGAATCCGGCGCTGGGTCCTGATGCGACAGGACTGGGCTGGATCTACCAGTACGCCTTGGTGGATCGGACAGGTCAACGTGATGTGGGGCAGCTGCGTGCGTTGCAGGACTGGTTTCTTCGTTATGAGCTAAAAACCGTGCCGGACGTGGCTGAAGTAGCCAGTGTGGGCGGTGCGGTGCGCGCCTGGCAGATCCAGCCCGATCCGCAGGCGTTGGCGGCCCGTGGACTGACGGTGGCCGAGCTCATCGAGGCGGTGGATGCGGCCAACGGCGCTACCGGGGGCTCGGTGATCGAACAAGGCGAAGCCGAACTGATGGTGCGCAGCGAAGGCTACCTGCGCACACAGGAGGCGTTCGAACAGGTGCCGGTAACCGGCAACGACGGCATCCCCGTCCTGCTCGGCGAGGTGGCCACGATCAGTCGCGGGCCGGTCTTCCGTCGTGGTATCGCAGAGTTGGATGGTCAAGGTGAGGTGGCCGGCGGCGTGATCGTCCTGCGGACCGGCAAGGATGCCTTGGGGGCCATTCGGAACGTCAAAGCGCGACTGCAGGCGTTGCAATCCAGCTTGCCCGAGGGCGTGGAAGTGGTGCCGGTGTACGACCGCTCCGAGCTGATCCAGGATGCGGTACGCAACCTCACCCACAAGCTTGGCGAAGAGTTTCTGGTCGTAGCGCTGGTATGCCTGCTGTTCCTGTGGCACCTACGCTCGGCGTTGGTGGCCGTCATCACCCTGCCTTTGGGTATCCTGGCGGCCTTCATCGTGATGCACGCCCAGGGGATCTCCGCCAACTTGCTGTCATTAGGCGGCATCGCCATCGCCATTGGTGCGATGGTCGATGCAGCGGTGGTGATGATCGAAAATGCACACAAGCATCTGGAGCACTGGCGGGAGGCGCACGGCCGGGAACCTCAGGGTGAGGAGCGCTGGCAGCTGATGGCCCGCTCGGCGGCCGAGGTCGGACCGGCCCTGTTCGCCAGCTTGCTGGTCATCACCCTGTCTTTCGTGCCGGTTTTTGCCCTGCAGGCGCAGGAAGGGCGATTGTTCTCGCCTCTGGCCTACACCAAGACCTACGCGATGGCCGCCGCAGCAGGGTTGTCGGTGACCTTGATCCCCGTCTTGATGGGCTACCTGATCCGCGGCCGCATCCGCCCGGAACAGCAGAACCCCATCAATCGCATCCTGATCGCTGGCTATCGGCCCATCCTGCTGTGGGTCCTCAAACATCCCGGTGTCACCTTGCTGCTCAGCGGCCTGCTGCTAGTGCTCACCTTGATCCCCTTTAGCCGGTTGGGCAGTGAGTTCATGCCGCCCTTGGAAGAAGGCAGCCTGTTGTACATGCCCACGGCCCTGCCCGGCCTGTCCGCCGACAAGGCCCGTCAGTTGCTCCAGCTCTCGGGCCGGATGATCAAGACCGTACCGGAGGTTGAGCACGTGTTCGGCAAGGCGGGCCGTGCCGAAAGTGCGACCGATCCGGCACCGATCGAAATGTTTGAGACCACCGTGACCTTCAAGCCGCGGGATCAATGGCGCCCGGGCATGACCCCCCAGAAGCTACGCCAGGAGTTGGACGCAGCGGTCAAGATTCCCGGTCTGACCAACCTATGGGTCCCGCCCATTCGCAATCGCATCGATATGTTGGCCACCGGCATCAAGAGCCCGATTGGGATCAAGGTCTCCGGACCCGATGTGGAGCAGATCGAGCGCCTGAGCCAGCAGATCGAGCAGGTGGCCAAGACTGTGCCCGGCGTGAGTTCGGCACTGGCCGAACGCGTCACGGGTGGGCGCTATGTCGATGTACAGGTGCGCCCGGAAATCGCTGCACGTTACGGATTCACTCAAGGCCAACTCCAGCAACTGATTGCCACGGTCGTTGGCGGTGATCCAATCGGGGAAACGATCGAGGGGCGCGAACGCTATCCCATCGTCTTGCGCTACCCCCGTGGCCAGCGTGACTCGTTGCAGGCCTTGCAGGATCTGCCGCTGATCGCGCCAGGCGGTGTGCAACTGACCTTGAGCCAGGTGGCGGAGCTGTCAATCAGCCCAGGCCCGCCGATGCTCAAGAGCGATAACGGCCGGTTGGTGGGCTACATCTACGTGGATGTGGCCGATCGCGACTTGGGATCGGTGGTCCAGGAACTGCAAGCCGCGGTGCAGACCCAGGTGAGTTTGCCTGCCGGCTATGGTCTGGCGTGGTCGGGGCAGTACGAGTATCTGCAACGGGCTTTGGCACGCCTGCAATGGGTGGTGCCCGCGGCGTTGGCGATCATCTTCCTGGTCATCTGGATGGTATTTCGCCGGCTTAGCGATGTATCCATCATCCTGCTCAGCTTGCCCTTGGCGTTGGTGGGCGGTTTCTGGTTGATCTGGGGGCTGGGCCATGCGATTTCGGTGGCCAGCATGATCGGATTCATCGCCCTGGGCGGCGTTGCGGCTGAGTTCGGCGTCATCATGCTGCTGTACCTGCGTCATGCCTGGGAGCAGCGCTTGGCCAGCGGTGCGCCGGAAGATGTGTCTACCCTGCAAGAGGCTATCTACGAAGGCGCCGTGCAACGGGTGCGCCCGAAGGCGATGACGGTAGCCGTCATCCTGGCCGGGTTGTTTCCGCTTTTCGTCGGTGCCGGTGCCGGCTCGGAGGTCATGCAACGTATCGCCGCGCCGATGCTGGGTGGCATGCTCACCGCACCGGTGCTCTCTATGGTGGTGATTCCCGCAGCGTTCTATCTAGTGCGGCGACGTGGATTGCGCGCGGCGCGGGGCGACCAATGAGAGACAGACTGAGCACTTGAGGTAAGTCCCCACAAAAAGACGCCAGTCATGGAAGAAGTCATGACTGGCGTCAAAGGGGAGAGTACCGCCTACATGCTTACTTATCAGTGCCCGGCGTGCGGGGAAATCTCAAAGCTCAGCGACGCCCGATCCGACACAAAATCCAAACCCTTTTGTGTAGAGGGCACCATGTGATTGGTGTGGATGTACCAGGTCTTGGCGGTGGTCACCTGGAAACTGGCTTGGCCTTGGGCATCGGTGCGCAGGAGCGTAGCGCTACCGTGCCCACCCTTGACCGGTGCGTCAGCACGATGACCGACGTACACGCGTAGGTTGGGCACTGGCGTGCCCTGCTGCAGCACCTGGAACGACAGCTGTTCGCCGACCTTCACGCTTCCAGGATTGCGGGCCAAGCGGATCTCCAGCGGATAGCCCAGCGAGGCAGCGAAATCGTCGGTCAGTTTTGTGCCCACCTGTCCAATGGTACGAGCATGCTTGGTATAGCTATAGGTGACCCCTTTGGGAAACTTGCTCGCATCATAGGTGGCCAGGGTATCGGGCAAGTCTTCCAACTCCAGGTACTTGCCGAACTCGCTGGCCGTACGCGTGCTGGTGGAGGCCATCGTCGAGACCCCCAGCAGATAGGTGCCCTCGCCCGCCGGATGCACGGTGAGCTGGCTCTGCTTGCCGACCTCTTTCCAACTGGCCAAGTCCGGTGCAGTCTTAGCGCCGCCCTGACTCAGCGAAACGTCCTGTAGACGCGCTCGGGTGACTGCACCTGCACTTTCATCGAAGGTGCCATTGTTCACCAACGCTGTGTTCGCCTCGCCCGCTGCGGTGCCAGGCTTGGAGAAAGCGACAAACAGGTCGTGCGCACCGGCACTGCCGGCCACAGCGAACAGCAGTAGTGTGGCGGATAGTTGCGTGTTTCTCATGATGTGTAGCTCCTCGTGATCGTGGCTTACCAGTGGTAACCAAAGCGGACATTCCAGCGACGACCCAGCAAGTCGTACGTCATGGTGTCGGTGTCGGTGTTGGGGTTGTTCTTCACGAACGGCGCCTTCTTATCGAGCACTTTTTCAACGCCGGCGGAGATATCCCACTTCTTCTTGATGCCGTAGCTCAGTTGCAGGCTGTGGTACACCACGCTGGACACATGCGAGCCGATCGTGTCGGGCACGGCGATGATGTCGTCCGCGCTGCCGATGTACTGCGCCGAATAGACGCCGGTCCAACGGTTCTTGCCCATACGCAGTGAGCCCAAGCCACGCCACTGGGTGTAGCTACCCAAGCCGCTGGTGATCTTGCCGGCGTACTCAATGGTGGTGGCCCCGGGCGTGAGCGCCCCCAACCCACGCGGGGTGAGTCTGGAGGTCCTGGAAGCCCTGCTGGATCTGGTCATGGCCTCGGGCAAGGTACGTGTGGTCGACGTGGCGGAACTGTGTCCGCCCCTGGATCCGGATCAAGCCACCGCACGTGTGGCCGCGCGTTTGATCCACCGAATGGTCAGTGCGCAGGCTCAGTGAAGTGATATCGGCTGGCAAAAGGCAGTGAGCTAATGGGAACGCTCAGCCAGCAACTGCTTCATTTGCGCGATCTCCTGTGTCTGCGAGGTAATAATGTCCTGGCAGAGCTTCACCAACTCAGGATCCTTCAGACGATTCTCCTCACACATCAGGATGGCGCCAGCGTGGTGGGGAATCATCGAACGGATGAACTGTTTGTCAGTGACCGCTGCTTGAGTGCGAATGCCCCACCAGCAGAACAGCATGAACGCCACCGTCAGACCAGCCAGAATCAGATTGCGTCGGCGATCGGGGTACATGCTGGACATTAGCCACAGCTCGATCAGCAGCATGGGAGCGGCCATCAGGCCCGCCATGTAGAACTGGTTCACGTTGTTATAGACGTTAGCCCACTGATCGACCATTGCGTACATCAATGCGTACATGGCCACGAAAGACAGGCCCATCATCAACAACAGGCGGCCGTAATGGCCTTGATGCCCTTGTTGTGCCTGGTGGGCAGGTTGGTGTGAGGCGTGCGGTTTTGCGTGCTGGGACTGCGGGTCTTGCGCGTTTTCGTGCGTACCGTGCGAAGAGGACATAACAATCTCCGTGGGAATGGCAGAACGGCGGAAGAACCCGCGAACTGTTGGAACAGCTCCCGGGCTGAGAACACTTACATACCCTTGCCGGCAGCGAATTCCTGCGGGCTCAGCTTGCCATCTTTGTTGCTATCGAGCATGCCAAAGTGCGGCGCCAGCTTGTGCTTGGCCAGTTCTTCCTTGGACAGCGAGCCGTCCTTGTTGGCATCGAGCTTGGTGAAATCGGCATCGGCCGCCGCCGGCTTGTGCTGACCGTGGTCGGTGGTGGGCGTGGTGGTCTGGCCGCCGGCGAAGGCCGCGCCCGCCATCAGGAACAAGGCCATCATCGAGAGGGAGGCATAACGCTTCATTGCAGTACTCCTTGTGGGATATGAGCCATCAGTGACAGGAATGGCCGCGCGCAGGCTCATCGGCGCGGTCAGGGTGGGGGGTGGCAACAACGGTGGAGCCGGACAAACGCAGGGCATTGGTGACCACCGAAACCGAGCTCAGGCTCATGGCCAGGGCCGCCATCATCGGACTGAGCAAAAGGCCGAAGCTGGGATACAGCAAGCCGGCGGCGATAGGCACGCCGATGGCGTTGTAGACGAAGGCGAAGCCCAGGTTCTGCTTCATATTGGCCACCGTCAAAGACGAGATGGCACGGGCTTGCACGATGCGCCTCAAATCACCCTTGACCAGGGTGAGCTGGGCGCTGGACATGGCCACATCCGTGCCCGTCCCCATCGCGATGCCCACATCGGCTGCCGCCAGGGCCGGCGCATCGTTGATGCCATCGCCAGCCATGGCCACGCGACGACCCTGGGCTTTGAGTTGCTGGACCAGGTCGGCCTTGTCCTGCGGCTTGACGCCACCACGCACATCCTCGATGCCCAGCGTGCGCCCCACGGCCTCGGCCGTCGCCTGTGCGTCACCGGAGGCCATCACCACGTGCAGGCCATCGGCACGTAGCAGGTTCAAGGCAGGCAAGGTCGTGGCTTTGATGGGATCAGCCACCGCAATGGCGCCGGCCAACCGACCATTGACCGCCAGGAACATCACGCTAGCGCCTTCTTTCCGAAGACGCTCGGCGCTGCTTTGCAAAGGTGCTACATCGGCGCCAACCGACGCCATCAGGCTTTGGTTGCCGAGCACGACATCCTGATCGGACACGCGCCCGCGGACGCCTTGGCCGGTGAGCGAATCAAAATCTTGGGCGGCCACCAGGTTCAAGCCACGTCGCTGGGCTTCAGCCACGATGGCCTCGGCCAAGGGGTGCTCACTGCCCTGCTCCAAGCTGCCGGCCAAACAAAGGATCTGATCGGCGTCGAAGCCGGCGTTGGAGAGCGTGTCGCGAAAGGCTGGACGCCCCTCGGTCAACGTACCGGTCTTGTCCACGATCAACGTGTCGATCAGACGTAGCTGCTCGATCGCCTGAGCATCGCGGAACAGGACCCCGACCTGCGCAGCGCGGCCAGTGGCGACCATGATCGACATGGGGGTAGCCAAACCCAAGGCACACGGGCAAGCAATGATCAGAACCGATACGGCATTGAGGACGGCAAAGGTCCAGGACGGTTCGGGTCCAAACAGACCCCATCCGAAGAACGTGAGCACCGCCGTGGCCAGCACGGCCAGGACAAACCAGTACGCCACCTTGTCCGCCATACGCTGCATCGGCGCGCGGGAGCGCTGGGCTTGGGCTACCAACTGCACAATCTGCGCCAGTACCGTCCCGGATCCGACTTTGTCCGCCCGGATGACTAAGGCGCCCGTCCCGTTGAGCGTGGCGCCTATAACGTGATCACCGACAGCCTTCTCCACCGGAATGGGTTCACCGGTCAGCATCGACTCATCGACACTGGCGCGGCCTTCGATGACTTCCCCATCGACCGGCACCTTCTCGCCCGGTCGTACGCGAAGCAGATCACCCACGTGCACGTGATCCAGCGCAACGTCCTCTTCGCCCCCATCGGGTTTGACGCGGCGAGCCGTCTTGGGCGCCAATCCCAGCAGGGACTTGATGGCCGCCGAGGTTTTGGAACGCGCCCGCAGTTCCAGCAGCTGTCCGAGCAGGGTGAGCGAGACGATGACCGCTGCCGCCTCGAAGTAGACCCCTACCCGTCCATGCTCGCGGAAAGAGTCCGGAAACAGGTCCGGTGCCACGGTGGCCACCACGCTGTAGCCAAACGCGGCGGCCACGCCGATGCCGATCAGCGTCCACATGTTGGGGCTGCGATTGCCGATGGACTGTAGGCAGCGCTCAAAGAAAGGCCACCCCGCCCAGAGCACCACCGGGGCGCTCAGCACGAGCTCAATCCAGGTGCGCGCCTGCGTGGACAAGCCGGGCAGACGGTGTCCCAGCATGGCCAAGACCAGGACGATCAACGTCAAAGGCAACGTCCACCAGAACCTTCGGGTGAAATCGCGTAACTCTGGATTGTCGTCCTCCTCCAGCGAGGGCATCTCCGGCTCCAGCGCCATGCCGCAGATCGGACAGGTGCCGGGACCTGGCTGACGAATCTGCGGATGCATCGGGCAGGTGTAGACCGTGGCGTGGGTACCGCTGGGTTGGGCCACCGCTGCTGGGGCGGTCACTTCAACTTGCTGGGGAGCATCGTCCGTATAGCGGACGGGATTGGTGATGACCCGTCCATCCGCAGCCTCGACAGGGGCTGCGCCTGCAGAATGGTGATGGTCATGGGACGACGGTGAGTTCATGCCGATGCTCGCTTTAGTGGGGATGGACTGCCAAGGCAGTGTGCCATTGCGGGTTACACAGCTATTCGGGGCTGAGCGTCCCGAGCACTGAAACAACAATCAGGATCAAGATGGCCAGCGCGGCCTCAGCCGTAACACTCTGCCGCAAAGCCCGCACCTCCTGCGCGGGATCTCCGCTGGTCAGCGCTCGTTCCAAGCGCGGCACCAGCGTCCATCGGTGCAGCGCTCCCAAACCCAGCATTCCAGCGAACAGGGCCAGTTTGAAAAGCAGCAACTTCCCGTAGGTGCTCTGGAACAGGGCCGAAAACGACCACGCGGTGAGATCCCCGTAGTGCGCGATGCCGGACACGATGAGCGCACCAACGAAGATCGTTCCCAGCGTCGAAAAACCATGCAGAAAGTCATGCGTTGATCGCAGACGCCCGCTGCCGTTCGTCTCTTTGCCGCGCAGCAGCATGGCAAGGAACATCAGGACCGCTGCGATCCAGCCGCCTGCCGCGAGAAGATGGACGATGCCTGCAGCAAGCCGGACCGCGCCTGCCAAGCCCTCGCCAGCGGCGGCGTGGCCGTTCCATGCCAGCGAAGCGAGTGCGCCGCCCGCCAGCATCGCCCCCAGCGGGAAGGCGGTCTCCACCTTCCCGCGGCGACGATGCCATCCGAGCACGAACATCAGGGCGACCAGCAGCGCGCCTCTCGCCATGGCTGCCCGGCCCGCGGACGTCTCGAGCAGATACCAGCCAAGCGATGCGCGATCAACCTCGGCAAGCGGCATTCCCATGATGCCCGCGGTCTTGAAGACGACATCGAGCCCGGTGAGCACGAGACCGGCTACGGCACCCGCCAATAGAACGCCCATGAGTGACCACCCGGCCAAGGCGTCGGCGAGTGCCGATCGACGCGACCCGTACCAACCGAAGAGTGGAACCCCGAAAAGAACCATGATGACAAGGTATTCCAAGAATCTCAGTGCATAAGCCGACAGGTCGAACATTCGCGACTCCTCAGCGCACCGTGAAGCTGAAGCTGCCCGGCATGGGGTGGTTGTCACCACCGACGGCGCGGTATTCCACGGTATAGACGCCCGGAGCCAGCGGTCCAGGCAACTTGGCACGCAGGGTCTTGCCGTTGTTGACGATCTCGGTCGTGAAATTCTCGATCGGCATGGTGGAACTGCCGTGCTTCATGAGCAACTTGAGACGCGACGCCCGCGAAATCAATGTCTCGTTGAACACGAGATCGATCTGGCCTGGCGAGGCCACCACCGCATTTGCCGCCGGTGTGGACTGCTGCAGCGCGGCGTGGGCGTGCGCGACCTGCAGCGAAAACTGCCCGGCCGCGATTGCGAGGACGAGCGCGAAGGAGCGAATGACGTTGGACGACTTCATATGGATAAATCCTCATTGGAATGTGATGCAAAGCCCGTTCGGGAGGGGCCGCGCTGTGTTCGATGCGACAAGCGTTAGATGTCGGACTGTCACTGAAACCACGATTTGTCGGATTTTCTTGATACTTCCGCTTTCGCGAGACGAGGATCCCACCGGCTCAGGCGGGATCCTCGACGCATTACGCTGCCATGGCGCTGCAGCTTTCCGCGCAGCGGCGACAAACTTCGGCGCAGCGCGTCATCTCAGGGTCGTTCATGGCGTCGCATGCATCGGCGCACTGGCGGCAGATCTCCGCGCAGGCACCGCAAACCACGTCGTGAACGCTGGCACCGCGCAGCATCGCGTCGGCACTGGTTGCGCAGGTATCGGCACACGTCGCCAACAGGGCGATGTGCTCCGGGGCCGCGTGAACACCTCCTTTGGTCAGGCAGTAGTTGATGGTCTCCAGGCAGATCGCATGGCATTGCGTGCAGTTGTCGATGCACTCGTTCATGGCCTGGGGCCGGTGTGCTGCGGAATGGTGAGTCATGTAGTTCTCCTTCTTCCTCGCGGGCGAGAATCGGCGCGCCCGCAACACCGTCCCCTGTTGCTGCGACGGATCAGTGCTGTGCGAACGGTTCAGTGGTTCCGTCGCGATGTATCAGCTCGACCGTGAACGGCTGCTGGCGTCCCTCCGGGACCTCCATGCCCGGAGAACCAAGCGGCATCCCTGGGAGGACCAGGCCGCGTGCGTTCGGCTTTTCTTCGAGGAGACGCTTGATGTCCGCGGCCGGAACGTGGCCTTCGATGACGTATCCGCCGATCTCGGCCGTGTGGCAGGAGCCCTTTGCATAGGGGACACCCAACCGCTCCTTGACCAGACCCAGGTCATCCATGTCGTGCACATCCACGGTGAATCCCGCCTTCTGCACGTGGTCGATCCAGACACCGCAGCACCCGCAGGTCGGGGTCTTGTGGACGGTCATGCGTGGCAGGGCTGCTGGAGTCGCGTCGGCTGATTGGACGACAACCTGTGCGGAGGGCGAGGTTGTGGGTTGCGCGGATGAAGCATCCTGGGTGCAAGCACCCAGACCAGCCACGGCAAGGACCACAAAAGTCAGACGGTGCAATGTGAGCGTAGTCATTTCAATCTCTCGACTCAGCGCTTGGTCCGCGAGGACCAGTGGATGTGGACGATCCGCCAGCCGTCCGCGGTCTCCTTCAGCACCATCGTCTCGTCGCTCTGGACGGTCAGTGGCTGGCCATCCTTCTGGGCATGCAACTCGCTTTCGGTTCCGACCCACGCGAACTCGCCAGCGGCTCGTGCGCGCTGACGGAGCAGCTGGCGATGGGCGCCCTTGAGGAACGCCGCATCGCTGACTGCGTGATGGCCCATGTATTCCTCGCGGCTGCGTTCGGCGCCCCCGGACTCGAGGATGAGAACGTCGGCAGCGAGCAGGGCTTCGACCGTGGCCAGATCGCCGCTAGACAGGGCCCTGTTGAAACGCTCCGCTACGGCGACCGCGGCCTCTGCAGTGACTGGGACGTCGACGTCCGCAGATGCCGCGGCAGCGGGGTGATGTGCGTGCGGCTGTGTCGCCTGCGCCATTGCGGGGGACACGACGGCCAGTGCCAGTGCGAGGGTGAACGAGATTGCTGTTGCGTTCATTGCGTGGGCTCCAAGAAGATCAATGGGGGTGCGCATGGCCGTCATCGGCCACGGGCGTGTGTGGTGCAGGGTGCGACTCCACCTTGCCGTCGGGATGGCCGTGGCTCACCAACCCGACTTCCGTGTCGCTGGGTGTCGGGCCGTGGTGATCGTCGTCCACGCCCGGCGGGTGCGCATGCGGCATGGAGTTGTTGCCCGGCTCGAATAAGGCAGGGTGATCCTCGGCCTTTTCGTCGTCATGGTGGCCTTGCGTCTCGCCGCCGCCATGCGAATGGCCCTCGCTGCTGTCGACAAGTTCCTTGTACGCAGTCGCGTCCAGCGTGGGCAACTTCTGCAGGAAGGCCGACATGTTCCATATGAACTCATCGTCCATGCTGCCGCCCCAAGCGGGCATGCCGCTGGCCTTGATGCCGTGCTTGATCACCCAGAACGCCTCAGCTGGAGCGACCGGCTGTTTGCTTAGGTTCGGTGGCGCGGGGTACAGGCCCTTGCTCATCTCGGTGGCCGCCGCGTCTGGTGAAAGATGGCAGGTCACGCACATGGCGTTGTAGTTGCCCGCACCCTGGCGGATACGCTCAGGATCATCAAGGTTCGTGGGTAGCTGAAGCTTGGCGGCGCGCACCTCAATGGAACGCTCGCGCGCCGTTTCAAGTAGCGCATACACCGGGCGACTATGCGGATCGTCGGCGGCCACGTTGTACACGCCCAGAGAGAGCGTGGCGGTTGCGACCACCGCAACCAATGCCACGCCGGCACCGAGCCATACCCACATCTTTTTGTTGGATTTCATTGTCAGTTCCCCTTAGAACCAGGTACGAAGGCCGATGACCAAGCGCGTGTCTTCAAAGGACTCGCCATGCTCGCGTCGCATGTCTGCGGTATTGCCAAACGCGCGCTCGTACACCACGCCGATGTAGGGAGCGAACTTTCGGGTGAACTCATAGCGAAGTCGTAGCCCCGCCTCAGCGGCACTCAGACCCGAACCTATCCCGCGCAATGGATCGTTCTTGCCATAGGCGGTGACTTCCACCAGCGGCTGCAAGATCAGCCGGTTGGTTAGCAGCAATTCGTACTCGGCCTCGACATTGGCGGCAGTCTGGCCCCCTTCGCCGAGATAGGCTGTGGCGGACACTTCGAACTTCATCGGCGCCAAGCCCTGTACACCGATAGCGGCGAAGTTCTGCGATGCCCCAGGCTTGAAGTCATGACGCACACCGGCCACCACATCCCACCACGTGGAGATACTGCGGCCGTAAAGCACTTCCAGATCAGCCGACTCGGTCTGACCATCCGTGCGTTCGCCTTCACTGCGGAGCCAGACGCGATTGAGGTCCGTACCGATCCAGCCCTGGCCCTCCCAGCCCAGCCCGGTGCCCGGATCGGCATCCCAGGTTTCCAGGCGATTGAGCAGCACGTAGCTCTTGATCGAGTTGTCATGCACCGGATGCGCGTGTTCCGGCGCGATGGCCGCCTTGCGATCCGCGTCCGTCACCGCGGGAATCGGGGTGCGCGGCTGCGTTGGCGCTGCAGGCCCGTGTCCCATCTGACTGTGGTCCATGCCCTCCATCGATTGCATTCCCGCTTCTGGTGTAGCGGGCGCGGGCGAATCATGGCCCATCTGCGAATGGTCCATCCCCTGCATCGCAGGCGTGGCCGTGCCGGAGGTGTCGGCTGCAGCGGGCTGTGCCATCTGACTGTGATCCATGCCCTGCATCGACTGCGCCTGCGCTGTGGGCGCCGCAGGTGTGCTCGCGGGCGAGCCGTGCCCCATCTGCGAATGGTCCATGCCCTGCATGGCAGGCTCGGCTGCGTTAGCCTGCGGCTCGGCGTGGCCCATCGCCGCATGATCGATCGTCGCTTCGCTCGTCTTGGCCGGTGTTGCAGGCTTTTGGGCTGGCGCAGGTTTTGATGTCGGTGCCTGATGTGCAGAGTGATCCTGAGTCTGGGTCTGCGCGCCCTGCTCCATCTGCATGGAGCCGTGCTGCATAGATTGGGCGCTGGCCGCATTGGCCAGGGCCAGCGAGATAGCCGTCAGCGCAGTCAGGGTGGTATCGCGTCTATTGATGTTCATTCGTCGACCCTCACCGTGCGCATCATTCCGGCTTCCATGTGATAAAGCAGGTGGCAATGGAACGCCCAGCTGCCCAACGCATCGGCACGCACGCGATACGTGCGTCGGCTACCTGGCGGCATATCCACCGTGTGCTTGCGCACCATGAAGTTGCCGTTGTCGTCCTCCACGTCACTCCACATGCCGTGCAAATGGATGGGATGGGTCATCATCGTGTCGTTAACCAATACGATGCGCATACGCTCGCCGTAGTTCAGCCGCAGCGGCTCGACATCGGAAAACTTCTGACCGTTGAAGCCCCAGGAGAATTTCTCCATGTGTCCGGTCAGATGCAGCTCGATCTCGCGACCGGGGTCGCGTCCGTCAGGGTCTTCAAAGGTGCTCTTGAGCATGGAATACGTCAGCACATGACGGCCGTTATCGCGCAGGCCATTGCCCGGATCATCCAAGCGCGAACTCACGCTCATGGCTTGGTTGTCCAACAGGGGATTGTTGGTCTCGCTAGCAGGGTGTGATTGCATGCCCCCGTGCTGCATGCCTGCCATGGCACCATCGCCGGCGGCGGGCATCGCATGGCCTGCATGGGCCGAGGTCGCGTTACCGCTGACAGGTGGGGTCATGCCAGGCATGCCCATGGCCGCACCACAGCCGCCTTCCATGCCCTTGCTGCCGCCAGACATATCCATCGACCCATGATCCATGCCCATGTCTGCCATCGTCAGCAGCGGCCGGGGATCCACAGACGGAACGGGCGCGCGTAATCCTTCGCGCACAGCGAGCGTGCCGCTGATGTAGCCGGTGCGACCGGAGTCTTGGGCAAAGATGGTGAATGCGTCCTGCCCGGAGGGCTCCACGATCACATCGAAGGTTTCTGCTACCGCGATGCGGAACTCGTCGACGGAAACCGGATGGACATACAAGCCATCTGCCGCCACCACGGTCATCTTCAGCCCCGGAATACGCACATCGAAGTACGTCATGGCAGAGCCATTGATGAAACGCAGGCGCACCTTCTCGCCACTGCGGAACAAACCGGTCCAGTTGCCCAGTGAGGTCGTGCCGTTCATCAGGTAGGTGTAGGTGTTGGCGTTGACGTCGGACAGGTCCGTGGGCGTCATCCGCATCACGCCCCACATCTTGCGATCTTCCAACGTGGCCGACAGGCCGTTGCGCTTCACATCGCGCGCAAAATCGCCGACCGTGCGCTTGTAGTAATTGTCATGGCCCGGCATCTTCTTCAAACGATCGAACAGGGCCGTCGGGTCCAGGTCTGTCCAATCGCTCAGCATCACGACGTAGTCGCGATCGAAACTGAAGGGCTCCGGCTCCAATGGGTCGATGACGATCGGGCCATAGAGCCCGGCTTGTTCCTGGAACCCTGAGTGGCTGTGGTACCAGTAGGTTCCGCCCTGATGCAGGGTGAACCGGTAGTGGTAGGTCTCACCACGTCCGATACCGTCAAAGCTCAGACCCGGCACGCCGTCCATGTTGGCCGGCAAAATGATGCCGTGCCAATGGATGGAGGTGTCCGCGCCATGGATGGAGTTAGCGGGCAATGCATTAGAGACGCGCAAGTTGACCGTGGTGCCTTCCCGCCACCGCAGCAACGGCGCCGGAACGGACCCGTTGACCGTGATCGCGGTGCGGGTCTTGCCGGTGAAGTTCATCGGCGTCTCGCCAATGGTCAGGTCAAACTCAGTGCCCGATAGTACGTTGGGTTGTCCCGGCCCCTTGAGCGCCCAACTGGCTTTGGGCCAGAAACCTAATCCTGCGACTGCGCCTCCCAAGGCCAAGCCTTGGACAAATCGCCGCCGCGAAGGCAGCAGCGGTCCACCGCGTGGACCACGAAAATCATCATGCGACATGAAAATGCTCCAAGCGTCGTGTTGCCACCGGCGGGCGGTGGTACAGAGCGGGCGGCTGGCCTAAACAGGCATGCAAGCCACACCAACGGCGCCATTGCGGCGCCTAGGGACGCTTAGCCGATCGGTGGTCGGATCAGATGAGGCAAGGCAGGTGCCGCATGCCCTAGGGGCAGCGGCATGACATCCAGGCCCAAGGCCAGTTGCACCGAAACATGCAGGCGCGCAGGAAGTGCGCTCGCGCAAGCGTGTACGCAGGCGCACCGGCACGCAGAAGACTTGCAACAGTCGGGACCGGCATGGTCGCCATGCCCAGTGCCAGCCTTTTCAATCGATGTGGCATCGGGATGATGCTCAGCACTGTGATGGGCGAAGCAGTCTTCGTCGACTTGCACCGCGGCAGCCACTTCGCTGGCCTGCTCTTCCATGACCGGGTTCATACTGACGGACGCAAACGCCGACCACGCGCCGTTAAGCACGAGCATGGCGATCAGGAACAGTCGCAGTAGAAGTGAGGAGGCTGACACGGGCGACATGGTATATCACTTTAGACAAGGCGCGTGTGTATCGGTCGTGAACAAAATCTCAAGTAAGCCTGAGATGTCGCGACTTGTCAGTCGCACTAGCCGCGGACACTGCAGCTCCCTCCAGAAGCGCCCAAAGGGCGGGTTGAGGCGAAGAGTTGCCCATAGGGCGAGCGCTTGTTCGGTTTACTTCTCGGGCGTGGCCTCGATCAGCTTCACCAACTCGCGCTTCTGCTGCTTGCTTAGCGAGCCCCAGCGCAGGAGCAACTTGGCCAGCAGATCATCGTCGGTGTAAAGGAAGGCGGCGGGGATCCCCAACGCTTGGGCCAACCGCTCAGCAATCTCCAGCATGGGCTCGTGCTTGCCACGCTCGTACTGGTTGATTCGGGGGCTGGCCACGTGAGGATCCAGACCGGCCCGGATGCCCAACTCCTTCTGCGACAAACCCGTGTGCAGGCGGGCTTGTTTGAGGCGTCGAGCGAAGGTCGGTGTTGAGTCGACGGACAAAGTCACGCGCGCACCCCATGGAGACCCCATAAGGATGGCGGATGTACCCTGCCTTGCATACTAAGATATTCTTAGCTTTGAGGCAACCGGCGACACCGGTAGCGCCGCCCCCCCCCCCCAGGAGCCACGCCGCCCCCCCCCCCCCCAGGAGCCACGCCGCTCCCTCATCCCCGGAAACCGCATGCCCGGAACCTCGTCAATGACGCCATCTGGGGTCGCCAGCATCGAGGAGTTGGGCCTTCGTGGCACCCTTTTCCTAGCCGCACTGTTAGCCGCGCAGCTACGACGCCTACCGGTGGCGCCCACACGCCGCTCCACCTTGCTGGTGCTGGACACGCTGCGAGACTTGGCCTTGATCCAAGTTCCCTGGCCAGCGGATCGATGGCAGATCCGCCCCGATGCCGAGGTCACGCCCATCGAAGATCTGCAATGGGCTTTCGCCTGGTCTACCCACGAGCGCAGGCACCTGCTCCCGGTGCTGGAAGACCAACTCGGCGATATGGCACACGATGTAGACTTGGCGGACGCGAAACTGGAGCTGTGGGATGAACTTGCACTCTGGGAGACCGAGCAGTTTCTGGAGCAGCAATTGCTCAAACATCACTTCGACCCAGGCTGGGCACGTGATGTGGGGTTCGTCTTTCAATCCGGACCGCGGGGCTTGCCGATCGCGCGGTGGCGTTACTGCTGCTGGGCGGCGGTACGCCAAGGTGCCTCGGTGGCGATGCGTCTTGGCGTGCACGACAGCGCCCATGTGCGGGAAGCCATCTTTCAGGAGGTCCAGAAGCGCCTGCGCTACCTGATGACCAGTTCGCCCGAGCAAGGCATGTTCAAGCCCTATCATTTGGCACCGGAGTCCTCAGTAGCCAAACTGTTTGTAGATTGGGTCGTCCCTATGGAATGGGCGTACTGGACAGGTGAGCGCCACCCCAGCCGCTAGCAGACAAACGAGCAGCCTCGTCAGTCGGCTCCCCCATCTTGCGCATGGCCGCGCCGAGTTTTCTTCACCGCATTTTGTGCTGGCGTCAGTTGATTCAGTAGAGGCTCTAGCGCTTCAAGACGTGCATTGGCACGCAACGCATCGGCTTCAGCGCTCTCGCGGCGCTCACGCTCCCGCGCAAGGGTGTCTTGAACTTGAGCTAGCTCGTTGCGCATGGTATCCAAGGTCTTGGCGTCAGTCTTCCAGCGCTCCTGCAGTGCCAAATAGTCCGTCGCGGTCTGGCGCAACGCCACGACCTCGCTGTGTTGGCCTTCGTGGGCCTGTCGTAGCTGGGCAAGCTTACGCTCAATCCGCCCGTGGCGCTCCAGCCATTGACCATTGTCGCGGTTCAGCACCAACAGCTCCTGATTCTTCGCGCCCAAGGCTTCATTGGCCTGACGTAAGGCTACTTGCAGCTCTTGGACCTGATGCTCGTGACGGCGAAGCTCTTGCTCACGCTGCTCTTTGGTTGAAGTGCGGTAGTGCTCAAGCGCTTCCCGGGCATGGGCATGCTTGTCCTCCAGAGAACGCGTATGCGCCTCATGATCAGCCAGCCGCACCGTCATGCCAGCGATGCGCTCGTTCAACTGGGCGATTTCCGCGATCCTGTCACCTAGATTCTGTTGAAGGAGGGCGTGAGCAGCTTGCTCTTGGTGCAGGCTTGCTTCGGTGCGCTGCAGCCGACTGCTCAAGGCGGCAGCCTCCTCTTGGGCACCGGAAAGCGCCTGTTGCCGACTGTGGAGCTCAGCCTGATGGCGCTCACGCTCCTGGGTGAGGATGGCCTCTGCTTCCTCCTGGAGCCGCGAGGCCAAGCGCGCAACCAAGTCCTGCAAAGCATCACTAACGGCTACCGTCCTCGCCGGACCGCCGCCTTCCTCTCCTTCCAGTTCACGCAAGTAGCGGTGGATCGTGGTCTTGGAGCCCGTGTTGCCCAAGGCCACTCGCACCGCGTCGACTGACGGCTTCTTGCGTTGGGCCAGCAGCGCGTCGCGCGCCTTCTGGACGTCACTCTTATAGAGTCCTGCGCGCGCCATCGTGCCACCTCACTTTATTTCGTAATGTATTACATACCATGTAATTACATACTATTAAAGCAGGTAGACGACCGCTCGTCGGCGAAAATAATTATACGGGATAATATTGAATTATCCCGCGTAAGGCGGATTCTGACCCTTCCCCGCGTCCCAAGCAGTACGAAACCGCCCAGGGCCGGCGATCGCTGGGTAGTATGGCCCAGAGCGGAAAGGAGGCCAGCCAGGGTGCAGGCAGGCTCCGCCACCGAGCCCGTTGGCCATCAAAGGACTGTGCATGCCGATCGAACGTATCGTCATCGACAACTTCAAGTCGTTTCGCCATCTGGACCCGCCCCTCAATGCCCACATGAACCTGGTGGTGGGCGACAACGAGGTCGGTAAATGCACCCTGCTGGAGGCCATCCACGCGGTGGTCACCGGCCAGCTGCATGGGCGCAATCTTGCCTACGAGCTCACGCCCTACCTGTTCCACCAGCCCATGGTGCAGGAGTACTTGGGAGCGCTTGCCACGGGCACGCCGGCCTCGCCGCCACGGATCTCCATCGAAGCCTATTTGGGCGCCGACGCCGCGCTGGCGTCGTTACGCGGCACCAACAACTCCCTGCGTCTGGATACCGCCGGCATCCGGCTGCTGGTCGAGCTCAACGACGACTACCGCGAGGAGTTCAACGCCTACCTGCAGCAGCACCAGGGCGCGGTCAGCCTGCCGGTGGAGTACTACACGGTGCGCTGGTACTCCTTCGCCAACAATGGCGTCACCGCCCGTAGTATTCCGTTCGACTCGACCATCATCGACACGCACGGCATCAAGACCTTGTCCGGTGCCGATCGCTATATCGCCGGCATCATCGAGCAGGCACTGACGCCTGCGCAGCGCGTCTCGCTGTCGCTGAGCTTCCGCCGCATGCGGCAGAGCTTTTCCGAAGAAGCGGATGTGGCAGCGATCAATGCCTACTTGACCGAGCACACCGGGGACATCAGCCACAGGGCATTGACGGTAGGCGTGGACACATCGCCGCGCTCAACGTGGGAAACCAGCCTGTCACCCTACCTGGATGAGCTCCCGTTCATCCAGGCCGGCAAGGGCGAGCAAAGCGCGGTGAAGATGAAGCTGGCGATGCACGCGGCCGGCGCGGCTCACGTGCTGCTGATCGAGGAGCCGGAGAACCATCTGTCCTATTCCAGCATGACCCAGCTGATCGACAAGATTGCGGCCCACTCCACCGCCCAGCAGGTGATCATCGCCACCCACAGCAGCTTCGTGTTGAACAAGCTGGGCGTGGACAACGTGATCCTGTTCAGCGCGCAAGGCCAGATGAAGCTGGACCAGCTGCCCAGCGATACCCACGACTATTTCATGAAGCTGCCGGGCCACGACACGCTGCGGTTGATCCTGGCCAAGCAGGCGATCCTGGTGGAAGGCCCTTCCGACGAACTGATCGTGCAGCGTGCCTACAGTGACCATCACGGCGTGGCGCCGATGGCTCACGGCGTAGACATCATTTCGGTCAAGTCGTTGGCATTCAAACGCTTCTTGCAGATTGCCGATCGACTGAGGATTCAGGCCAAGGTGATCACCGACAACGACGGTGATATCGCAGTTGTGCAAGAGCGCTATGCCGAGCACATCAACGCGATCTATTACGATTCCGACGAGAGCGCCCCTTCGCTGGAAGAGCAGCTGATCAAAGCCAACTCGCTGGCCGAACTCAATACCGTGCTGGGCAAGGCCTTTGCCGATGAGGTGGCGCTGCTCAAGTACATGAAGGGCCATAAGACCGATACGGCCTTGGCGATTTTCAATAGCCCGCACTCGATCAGGTTCCCGGACTATGTCCAGCGTGCCATCACCTAACCGGGTCCTGCTCTCGGCAGCCGGCTCGGGCAAGACCACGTTGCTGGTCCGGCAGGCCTTGGAGCGACCTGGGCGCCGCATCGCGATTGTCACCTACACGCTGGAAAACCTAGAAGAGATCCGGCGCTCGTTTGAGGCCCACGCAGGCGCGGTCCCCGCGCATGTCACCTTGCACAGCTGGTATGGCTTTCTGCTGCGCCAGTGCATTCGCCCGTACCAAGCTGCGCTTTGCCCTGAGCCTCGCATCGAGACCATCCTGTTCGTAGAAGGTGTCACCAACAACCGCGCCCCACGCACCCAGGTGGCGCGCCACTACCTGGCGGGCAACCGGATGTATTCGGACCGAGCGGCCGATTTCGCTGTGCGCTGCGATGAGCTGACCCAAGGCCAGGTCGTGGCGCGATTGGCGGCGATGTACGACGAGCTCTACATCGACGAAGTCCAGGATCTGGCCGGCTTTGATCTGGATCTGGTCGAACGGCTGTTGAAGAGCGAGATTGCCATCACGTTGGTAGGCGATACGCGCCAAGCCACGTATGCCACCAACTATGCGCAAAGGTACAGCCAATACCGTGGTCCGAATCTGGCAGCGCTGTTTCAGATTTGGGAGGCCGACGACTTATGCCGGCTGGATCACCGCCTCACCAGTCTGCGCTGCGTCCAGGCCCTGTGCGATATGGCTGACACGCTCTATCCGCAGATGCCGCGGACCCAATCAGGCAATGGCGAGGTCACCGGACACGATGGCATCTACCTCGTCGCTCCAGGGGATGTGGCCGCGTACATGCAGGAGTTCGCCCCCACCGTGCTCCGGCATGACCGGCGGCAGGCGTGCGACGGACTGCCGGCGGTGAACTTTGGGCAGTGCAAGGGCCGCACCTACAGTCGGGTCCTCATCTTTCCGAACGGGCCGTTGACGCAGTACCTGCGCACGGCCGATGCAGCGCGTATCACCGCGCCGCCGAAATACTACGTGGCCTTCGCCCGGGCGCGGCAAAGCGTGGCCTTTGTGTATGCCGGCGCGTGCGCGTTGCCGGGTCATCAGCTCTATGCGCCTGCCAGCGCAGACGCATAGAGCCAGGGGCTGCGATCACATCTTCTTTAACGGCGCCGCGGTGGGCGGCGGCGGTACCGGGCCCGGGTCGTTGAAACACAGCATGATCTGATCGATGCCGAATTGATCGGCCAGGACCTGGGCAATCACAGCATGTACCAGGTCCAGGTCGACCGAGGGCGCCGCGACCGTGATGGTGGCCGCGATCGCACGGCCATGCTCACCGGCGACCAGGCGCAGGTCGTCCACCGCTTTCACGCCCGGGTCGGTAAACATCGCCGCACGGACCTGTTCCAGGTTGAGCTCGTTCATGGGGACTCCAAAGCAGTGCTACCGGCGCGGGGAGCTCGGTCGCGATGCAGCCAACGATAGAGCACCGGCAGCACCAACAAGGTCAATGCGGTGGATGAGACGATGCCGCCGATGACGACAGTGGCCAGCGGCCGCTGCACTTCCGAGCCAGCACCGACATTCAAGGCCATGGGTAGGAAGCCCAGCGAGGCTACCAGGGCGGTCATCAACACCGGTCGCAGGCGTCCAAGGGCGCCGTCGCGCACAGCGTCGTCTAGCGGATCGCCCTGTTCGCGCAGACGGCGGATGAAGGCGATCATGACCAGCCCGTTGAGTACGGCCACGCCCGACAGCGCGATGAAGCCCACACCGGCAGAGATCGACAACGGAATCCCGCGCAGAGCCAGTGCCAGCACACCGCCGGTCAGCGCCAGCGGCACGCCACTGAACACAATGGCCGCATCCTTGGCCGAGCCGAAGGCCATGAATAGCAGAGCGAAGATCAACGCCAGTGTCACCGGAACGACCACGCCCAGGCGTTGGGTGGCCGAGATCAGCTGCTCGAAGGTGCCGCCGTAATCGATCCAGTAGCCCTCTGGAAGCGCGGCATCCTGGCCGATGCGTGTGCGCAACTCGCCGACGAACCCGCCCAGATCGCGCTCGCGCACGTTGGCGGTGATCACCACGCGGCGCTTGCCGTTCTCGCGGTTGATCTGATTGGGCCCGCGCTCTACCTGGATCTTCGCCACTTCCCGCAGCGGCACCGTGCGAGGCCCCCCATTGGCGCCGGCGGCCAGACGGCTGGACTCATCGACACTGGTGCTTGCCGGCAGCGGAATGGGCAGATCTGCCAGCACAGCGGGGTCTTGGCGCTGCGCTTCGGGCAGGCGCACGACCAGGTCGAAGCGGCGGTCGCCCTCGATCAACTGGCCGGCAACACTGCCCCCAATGGCGGTGGCCACCGTTTCCTGCACATCGCCCGGGTTCAGGCCATACCGTGCCAATGCCGCCGGATCTGGCATGATGGTCAGCAGCGGCAGGCCGGAGACCTGCTCGGCCTTGACGTCTTCGGCGCCGGGGACGCTACGCATGACCCGCTCGACCCGGCTGGCCAGGCGCGTCAACTGGTCAAGGTTGTCGCCGTAGACCTTGACCGCCACGTCCGAACGGACGCCGGAGATCAACTCGTTG
This sequence comes from Stenotrophomonas sp. 112478_Sma, assembly GCF_056479905.1. Classification (NCBI taxonomy): domain Bacteria; kingdom Pseudomonadati; phylum Pseudomonadota; class Gammaproteobacteria; order Lysobacterales; family Lysobacteraceae; genus Stenotrophomonas; species Stenotrophomonas sp. 112478_Sma. The sequence continues at coordinate 2,218,275 of NZ_CM151072.1, forward strand.
GTGCGCATCTGGATGGGCTGGGTGAACTCGTAGTTGCTGCCCGGGATTTCCTTGGCCGCCGCCTCCAGCTCTTCCACCAGCTCGGCCTTGGGCTTGCGCGGGTCGGGCCACTGGTCGCGGGGCTTGAGCATCAGGAAGGTGTCGGCCATCGACGGCGGCATAGGATCGGTGGCCACCTCGGCGGTGCCGATCTTTGAGAAGATGTTGGCCACCTCCGGGAACTGGGCCAGGCGCTTCTCCAGCGTTTCCTGCATGGCCACCGACTGCTCCAAGCTGGTGCCGGGAATACGCATGGGCTGCAAGGTGATGTCGCCCTCATCCAGGCTCGGCACGAACTCCGAACCCAAGCGGGTGGCCAGCACGCCACAGCCCACCACCAGCACGGCCGCGCCGGCCAGCACCACCACGCGCCGACGCAGGGCCCAATCCAGCAGCGGCGTATAACGGGCACGCGACCAGCGCATCAGGCGGTTGTCGTGCTCAGCCACACGGCCGCGCAGGAAGCTGGCGATCGCCGCCGGCACGAAGGTCAGCGACAACACCATGGCGCCGGTCAGGGCCAGCACCACCGTGATCGCCATCGGGTGGAACATTTTTCCTTCTACCCCGGACAGCGCGAAGATCGGCAGGTAGACCGCGGCGATGATGCCCAGGCCAAACAAGCTGGGACGGATCACCTCGGCGGTGGCCGAGGCGGTCAGGTCATAGCGCTCTTCATCGTTGAGCTGGCGGCCCAGCGCGTGCTGCGCCTCGCCGAACCGGCGCAGACAGTTCTCGATGATGATCACCGCCCCGTCCACGATCAGGCCGAAGTCCAGCGCGCCCAGGCTCATCAGGTTGCCCGACACGCCGCCACGCACCATGCCGATGATGGTGAACAGCATCGCCAACGGGATCACCGCCGCGGTGATCAACGAGGCGCGCACATTGCCCAGCAGCAGGAACAGCACCACCACCACCAGCAGCGCGCCCTCGATCAGGTTCTTGGACACCGTGCCGATGGTGCGATCCACCAGTGCGGTGCGGTCATAGACGGCCTTGGCATGGACGCCGGCAGGCAGGCTGGCGTTGGCGGCATCCAGCTTGGCCGCGGCCGCCTGGGAGACTTCCCGGCTGTTGGCGCCGAACAACATGAAGGCGGTACCGACCACGACCTCGTGGCCATTCTGGGTGGCCGCGCCCGTGCGCAGCTCCTTGCCTTCGCCCACGCTAGCGACGTCGCGCACCCGAATGGGCACGCCATCGCGCCGGTCCAGCACGATGTTGCCGATTGCCTCCAGATTGGCTAGCTGGCCCGGCACGCGCACCAGGAACTGCTGTCCGTTGCGCTCGATGTAGCCGGCGCCGATGTTCTGGTTGTTGCGCATGACCGCGGCGACCACGTCGTTCAACGTGAAGCCCAGCGCCACCAACTGAGCTGGATCGGGAGTGATGTGGATCTGCCGCTCGAAGCCGCCGATGGTGTTGACCTCGGTGACGCCGGGCGTGGTGCGCAGCTGCGGCCGGATCACCCAGTCCTGCAGGGTGCGCAGGTCCGTGGCCGTGTACGGGGTGCCGTCGGGCTTGCGAGCGTTGGGCTCGGCCTCCACGGTGTACATGAAGATCTCGCCCAACCCGGTGGAGATCGGCCCCATTTCCGGGTCCAACCCTTCGGGAAGCTGGGAGGCGATCTGCTGCAGGCGCTCGGCGACCTGCTGGCGGGCAAAGTACAGGTCGGTGCCGTCCTTGAAGACGACGGTGACCTGCGAAAGCCCGTAGCGCGACAGCGAGCGGCTGTAGTCCAGCTTGGGCAGACCGGCCATGGCCGTTTCGATGGCAAAGGTGACCCGTTGTTCGGCCTCCAGCGGCGAGTAACCCGGGGCCTGGGTGTTGATCTGGACCTGGACGTTGGTGATGTCGGGTGTGGCGTCAATGGAAAGGTGACGGTAGCTCCACACGCCCAGCGCAACCAGCGCAGCGGTGAGCACTAGCGTCAGCCAGCGATGGCGGATGGACAGCCCAATGAGGCGTTCGAGCATGGCGGGCCTCATTCTTCTTCCACGGTGGACTTTTCGATGTCGGCCTTGATCAGGAAGCTTTGGGCCACCACCACCTGTTCACCGGCCTTGAGGCCTTCCAGCACTTCGGCGCGTTCGGCGTCGCGGCGCCCCAGCTTCACCGGCCGGGTGTGGTAGGTTTCGCCCTGCTGCACGTAGACCACGTCCTGGTCTTCTGCGGTCTGCAGCGCCGTGATCGGCACCACCAACGCTGCCGATTGGCGATCCACGGTGACCCGCGCCTTGACCGCCGACCCCGGCCGCCACAGGCCATCGGTGTTGGCCACCGTGCCGCGCGCAATGGTGCTTTGGCTGGCGGTGGCGGTGCCGGGCAGGACGCGCTCCAAGGTGGTCTGTGCGGTGACGCCATCGCTCAAGCGGGTAACCGTCACCGGCACGCCAGCACCGATGTGCTGGGCGTCGGCGCCGAAGATGTGCAGGTCCACCCACAGCGTGGACAGGTCGGCGACCTCAAACAGCGGCGCGCCCTCAGCGGCGGCCATGCCTACGGCGGCCGTGCGCGCCATGACCACGCCACTGATCGGCGCGGTGACGGTATAGGTGGTCAGGCTCAGGTTGCTCTCTACCGTGGCCAGTGCCTGGCCGGCCCGTACCTGATCACCCACGCCCGCACGCACGGAGCGGACCGGTCCGGGGAAGCGTGCCGTGACCTGCGCGATGCGACCGTCAATCGGGGTCAACAGCCCTTGCACCTCATGCTCGTCAGCAATCTCACCGGGGCCTGCCGGTGCGACCTGGATACCCGCTGCCTGCGCAGCTTTGGCGGCAATCTTGGTTTCCAGCGGCGCTTCCTCGTGCTCGCCGTGCTCTTCGCCCTCAGCGGCGGCGCCGCCTTCGGACGCTTCGTTGGGGGCCGACGCGTTGCAGGCGGCCAGCATCATCAGGGCCATGCCCAGTGCGGTCCAGGAAAAGCGATTCATGGGGTCTCTCCGGTGGAAGCAGCCGCCGGCGGCGCGACAAGCGCCTGGCCGGTCAGGCGTTGAATTTCGATCAGGGCGCGCTGCGCATCGAGCGCCACGTCCAGCTGCTGCTGGGCCATGGCCGTGCGTTCGGACTGCAGCTGTGCCCATTCCAGGTAGCTGATCGCGCCGGCGCGATAGGCGCGCTCGGCGGCCTGCTCAGCCCGGGCCAACTTCGGCAGCACCTCGCCTTGCAGCCGTGCCACCTCGGCCTGCGCCACGGTGTAGCGACCATGGGCTTCGACCAGCGTGGAATACAGCGACAGGCCCTTGGCCTCGCGCTCGATCGTCAGAACCTCCAGCTCGGCTTCGCCGGCGCGGATCTCCGGCTGCGCGCGGCTGCGGCTGCCCAGTGGCATGGACAGGCTGGCCACCAGCGCGGTGTCGTCAGTCTCCTGCAGGCGGCGCACGCCCAGCTGCCACGACAAGTCCGGCGAGGCCGCCGAACGCGCCAGCTGCAGTCGTGCCTGCGCGATCCGGCGGGCATCGGCAAACTGCGCCAACTCGGGAGTGCGCTCCAATTCCTCGGCCAGCGACTGCATGGACGCGATCGCCGGCAGGGTCATGGGATCCGCCGCGGCCACCTCGAAGCTCGGAGCACGTTCGCCCCAGAGGGCAGCAAGGTGCTGCCGGGCGGCAATGCGCTGCTGCTCGGCCCGATCACGGGTCAATTCTGCTCTCGCCAGTGCTGCTTGTGCGGTGAGCATCACCGATTCGGGAGACGCGCCAGCCTGCAGGCGCTGCCGGGCAGCGGCGACGGTCCGCTGGCGCTGGCCGACATCCATGTTCGCCAGGCTGCGTTGCCGGTCGGCACCGACAACGGCCAAATAGCGCTGCGCCGTCTCGGCGAGCAGGTCCAGCCGCCCGGTCTCGCGCTGCACGGCCAGTGCATCAATCCGGCTTTGGGCCAAGGTGCGGCGGGCGTCGAGCTTGCCGCCGCGCTCCAGGACCGAGCTCAGGCTCAAGGTCAACTCCGCGCTGTCCAGGCCACGGGCCGCGCCCGTGCCCAGCGCATTTTCAACCTCCGCCCCCAACGTCCACGGTGGCCGCTGCACGGCCTGGTCGCGCTCGGCAGCGAGCACCGTGGCTCGCGCATCGACCAGGCGCAGCTCGGGGTGGGTTTGGGCCACGCGTGCAAACGCGTCGTCCAAGGTCATCAGCTCTTCTGCTGTCGCCGGCGTTGCCGCCGCGCTCAACAGTAGCCACGCGGCCAGGGCCGCCAATCGCACATGCATGAAGTACTCCAGAATTTTCGATAGCCAACAGGGATCCGGCGCACGCCGGCGCGCATCACCCTGCGACCGGCGGCCGGAACGGCGCGAGCAGGTGCTCATGCCGATATCTGTCCGCATGGGCTGTCGCCGACGGCCAATGCCGGCCGATATGAGCAATGGCCAACACTATTTCTGGAGCCGGCGCGGCCTGGCTACAGCACAGCACCAGCTGCTGTAGCCGGTGCAGCGCGGCGTCTACGCCACGCTCGGAAGCTGGTGATGCCACTGCCGGGTCATGGTCGGCCGCGGCCAGATGGGTTTGAGCATGGAGCTCGCCAACCACTGCCAGCACCGGCTGCGTCACAAGGCCCACGGCCAAGTGCGCCAGCAGCAGCCAGCGCAGGCCACAGCTCAGCCGGCCAAGCGCTGTCATGCAGGCGTTTTGCGCGCGTCGGCACGCGCCCGGCGAGCATCACCCAAGATCTCGAAAGCCTCCTTGATCACATACAGGCCGATCAGGGCGCCGATCACGAAATCCGGGTAGGGGCTGGCCAGCCACCACACCAACAGGCCGGCCAGAATCACCCCAACGTTGGCCACCACATCGGCGCGGGTAAACAGCCAGGTCGCTCGCAGATGCACTTCGCCAGACTTCAAGGGGGCGAGCATACGGAGCACCTTCAGGTTCACGGCCAGCGAGACCAGAGCGGTACCGATCATCCAACCGCTGACCGGCTCGGCGCCGTACATCACCCGGCGGCCGACTTCGACCAGCACGCCTACGCCCAGCACCAGCAGCACGCTGCCACTGACCCACGCGGCGTTGGCCTTGAAGCGCGCCGTGCGCCCGATAGCGACCAGGCCAATGGCATAGGCGGTGGCGTCAGACAGCATGTCCAGCGCGTCAGCCAGCAGCCCGGTGGAATGGGCAATCCAGCCGGCAATGCCGCCGATCACGGCCATCGCTGCATTCAGGACCAAGGCGATCCAGAGGATGCGTCGCTCCTCCTTGTTCTTGGCTTCGTGGTGGCACCCGCAATCACTCATGTCTTGGTCCTCTGCTGTGTTGTTTCATTGCTTGTTTGCGCCTGGCTGTCTACGCACACCGGAACGGGCATTGGCGAGGAACCCCACGATGGCGGCGGTGCCTACCAATACCTGCGCCAGCAGCGACTGCCAGGTGGGATACAGGCCGATCCACTCGATGCGCGGCAACGCGAGCGGTGTTTGAGAGATCCAGCCCGCTTCCTGCAACGCGGCCACGCCTTTACCGATCAGGATGACCGCCATCACCGCGATGAGAATCGAGCTGATCGAAAAGAACCGGCCAATCGGCAGCCGCCTGCTCATGCGCAGCATCCAGTACGCCACCGCAGCCAACACCGCGATTCCCGCCACCAGGCCTGCGAGGATGGCGGTGGACGCCTGATCGCTCCACATCGCGATGTAGAACAAGATCGTCTCAAACACCTCGCGGTACACCGCGACAAAGGCCAGCATGAACAGGAAAACAGCCGAGCGCCGTGTCAGCGCAGTCGTCAGCTTGGCGTGCAGGTACTCCTGCCACCGCCCTGCAAGGCTCTTTTGGTGCATCCAGATGCCTACGCTGAGCAGGACAGCGGCAGCGAACAAGGCCGAGACGCCCTCAGTGACTTCCCGGTTCGCACCGCTGATATCAACAAAGTAAGTGGCCACTGCCCAGGTAGCTGCGCCTGCCAACAACGCGCAGATCCAACCCGCATGCACATACGGCAACACATCAGACCGCTCGGCTTTACGCAAGAACGCCACGATACCAATCACGATCAGCAGCGCTTCCAGTCCTTCGCGTACCAAGATGGTAAAGCTGCCTAGAAACGCGGTGCTGGCGCCTATTCGGGTGTCCTGCAGCGCCACGTCCGCGCGATCAAACAGCTGGGCAATTTGCGCTGCCTGCCCGGCAACGTCAGCCGCGGGCGCATGCTGATCCAGCTGCGCGCGGTAGCCTGCCATGGCCGTCTCGATCTCTCGCAGCAATGACGGATTGCGCGTGGCCAGCGTGGGTTCAAGCGGCTCTACACCATCCAGATAGGACGAGAGCGCAAGCTTTTTGGCTTGAGCCAGGTCCTCATCAGCGTAAGCGCGCTGGCTGGCGGCCAGTCGCTGCCGCGCCACCGCAAAGCGATCGGCTCCTGGTACCGCTTCGTTTACTGCCTGTGGCTGCGAACGCAGGTAGGCGATGATCGCGTTTGCCTGATCGGCGGGCATCGTGGTGGCAAGATCGGCCTCTCGCGTGCGTGTCAGCGCTTCGAGCGAGGGAATGTGCGTATGGGCCTCGGCACTGGTGCGCCATAACGCCTCACCTTGAGCCTTGGCTTGCGAGGAGTACCCCAAGCTGCCCACATAGAATGCCAACGCCCAGCGATCACTTTCTGACAGCCCAGAGAAGCTGACCATGCCGGTACCCGGCACACCCTGGGAAATGACCTCGTACAACGACAGCGGCGTTCGCTGCGCGGCGCGAGTGGCATCGGTGAACGCGATCGGCGGCGGACTTAACGCTTGCGCGGCGGGGCCATCACCGTGACCTGTGGGGCCGTGACAGGCCGCGCACTGCTGGCTGTAGATGGACGCGGCCTGGGAGGTCTTCGGCGCGCTCGCCGGAACAGCGCCGATCGGGTAGCGGGCCAACAGCGTCGTGCCGAGCCCGCGCGCCAACGTTGCCACTTGCGCCGGGTCGGCCTTCTCTGCCACCGCCTGGACCAGGCGGTCGGCCTGGGCCGTCAGCTCCTGCTGGTTCTGGCCACCGGGCAATGCTGCCAGCTGACTGCGCACGGCGCCGGCAAACTCGCTCATTTCGGCGTATTCGTTGGGGGCAATTACGCGACCGGCCTGGACCGCGCCGGGGTAGTCGACCGCGATGTAATCGAGCATCTGCCAGGTTTGGCGCAGGTCTGCTGCGGCAGGCTCCGCCTGAGCAGAAGCGGGCAGAACCCAGCCGATCAGCAAGGCAATCAGGCAGTAGCGAATCAAGGCGATGGGCAGTGGCATGGTCGTCACATGCAGCGCCGCGGCCGGAGTGGCGGCGGATACGGGTTCAGCGTAAAGTCCGTAGCTACTACGGAGTCAAGCGTACTACGAATGAAAATCAGTGAGGCTGCCGACGCCAGCGGATGCCACTTGGAGACGATTCGCTATTACGAGCGGATCGGGTTGCTGCCGCGCCCGGGGCGCACGGGCAACGGCTACCGGGTCTATGGCCCGGCCGACATCGAGCGGCTGCGCTTCATTGCGCGTGGCCGGGACCTGGGCTTCAGCCTGGAGGAGGTCCGCAGCCTGCTGCAGCTGGCCGGCGATGAGGAGCTTTCGTGCGGGGACGTGGACCGGTTGGCCCGCAGCCATCTGGCCGACGTGCGCGCCCGCATGGCCGACCTGCAGCGCATGGCCAGCGAGCTGGAACGGGTGATTGCCAGTTGCCATGGCGGGCAGCGGGCGGAATGCACCATCCTGTCGACGCTGCGCCAGACGACCTCGGTGGAGGCCACGCGCCAGTGACCGAACTGGACCGCTACCTCGATGCGGCCACGCGCCAGAACACGGTGCGCAGCTATGCGTCGGCGCTGCGGCACTTCGAGGTTGAATGGCAAGGCCACCTCCCAGCGACACCTGACAGCGTGGCCCGGTACCTGGCCGCTTATGCGCAGACCTTGGCGACCAGCACCCTCCGCCAACGTCTGGCGGCCATCGCCTCTTGGCACCGCGACCACGGCTTTGTCGACCCGACCCGATCGCCGCTGGTGCGCAAGGTGCTCAAAGGCATCCAGACCCTGCACCCGGGCCAGGTCAAGCAAGCCGCGCCGCTCCAGATTCGGCGGCTGGTCGAGCTCGATGACTGGCTGGCCGCGGCGATCGCTGCGGCACATGCCCGGGGCGATGGGCCGGCGGCGCTGCGCCATCAACGAGACCGAGCGCTGGTGCTGCTCGGGTTCCGCACTCTGGAGCTGGCCGCCATCGGCGCCCGTGAGCGGGTCAATCTGGGCTACTACCGCAGCATCAGCCACGCGCTGACGCCTGCCACGCGCACGCTCATCGACGAACTGCTGCGCGCACCGGAAGGGTCCAGGTTCACCGGCTGGCAATCACTCAAGCGCGAGCCCGGCCGGCCCACCAACAAGGAAGTTCGGTTCTACCTGCAGCACATCCGCATGCTGCAGCAGTTGGCCGACCAGCTGCCTCCCATCGATGTGCCGGTGCCCAAGCTCAAGCAGTTCCGTGCAATGGCTCGGGCCTATGACGCCAGCGAGCTGGCCGAACTGGCTCCGGACAAGCGCTATGCGCTGGCCACCATCTTCATTCGCGCCCAGCATGCCAAGACACTGGATGATGCAGCCGAGTTGTTCATCAAGCAGGTGCGCGGGCTGGAGAACACGGCCCAGCAGAAATTGCTGGCCTACCAGCTCGAACATGCCAAACGGGCCGACTTCCTCATCGGCCAGCTCAAGGAAATCCTGCAGGCCTATCAGCTAGACGGCAGCGATAGTCAGCGCGTGGATGCCATCGACAACAGCCTGGAAGCGGAAGTGTCGACCTTGCTGGCCGAATGCGAAGAACATATGGCCTACGCCGGGAAGAACTACCTGCCTTTCATGCTGCAGCCCTATGGCGCGGTCAGGCCGCTGCTGTTCAATGGGCTGGAGCTGATGAAACTTCGGGCGACCAGCCACGACGCCGGCATGGAGCCGCTGATCGCAGCGGTGCTCTCGCTGCGCAACCAGCGCCGTGAGCTGATCGAGGTCGCCTCCCTCGGTTTGGACCCGGAAAAGGACTTTGACTGGATGTCCAAGCTCTGGTGTCAGCACGTGTTCGGCAAGCGGGCCAGTGCAGCCGGCGCCGGCTGGATGCACCGTAAGTACTTCGAGCTGGCCGTGCTGGTGCAGGTCAAGGACGAACTGAAGTCCGGAGATCTCTTCATTCCCAGCAGCGAACGGTTTGATGACTACCGTGAGCAGCTGGTCGATGAAGCCACCTTGGCCCAGGAACTGGAAGCCTACGGCCAGGTGTCAGGCCTGCCCACCGACGCCGAGTCTTTCGTGGCGGGATTACGTGCACAACTGACCTCCCTGGCCGATGAGGTCGACGCGCGTTTCCCGGAGAACGTACATGCGGACATCCTGGATGGGCGCCTGGTGCTGCGGAAGGGGCAACGCGCCGAAGTCTCCAGCGCGATTACCACGGTGGATCGCCTCATCGCCGAACGGCTTCCAGAATCCAGCATCGTCGATGTCCTGATCGATGCCAGCCAATGGCTGGATCTGCACCGTTTCTTCCGCCCGATCGCCGGCACCGAGAGCCAGGTCGAAGATCTGCCCCGACGTGTGATCACCACGCTATTCTGCTATGGCTGCAACCTGGGGCCGACGCAGACGGCGCGGTCGATCAAGGGCTTCAGCCGGCGCCAAGTCGCTTGGCTCAACCTGAAATACGTGACCGAGGATGTGCTTGAGAAGGCCATCGTGGAGGTCATCAATACCTACAACAAATTCGACCTGCCTGGCTATTGGGGCAGCGGCAAGAGCGCATCAGCTGATGGCACGAAGTGGAGCGTCTACGAGGACAACCTGCTGTCGGAGTATCACATCCGCTACGGCGGCTACGGTGGCATCGGCTACTGCCACGTGTCCGACAAATACGTAGCGCCGTTCAGCCACTTCATTCCCTGTGGCGTGCACGAGGGCATCTACATCCTCGACGGTCTGTTGGCCAACACTTCCGACATCCAGCCTGAGATCGTCCATGGCGACACGCAGGCCCAAAGCTATCCGGTCTTCGGCCTGGCCCACATGCTGGGCATCCAGCTGATGCCCCGGATCCGGAACATCAAGGACCTGACATTCTTTCGGCCCGAACCGGGTAGGGCTTATAAGAACATCCAGGCACTGTTCGGGGACAGCATCGACTGGCAACTGATCGCCACCCATCTCCACGACATGCTGCGGGTGGTGATCTCCGATTGGGCAAGATCACCGCGTCCTCGATCCTGCGCCGGCTGGGCACCTACAGCCGGAAGAACAAGCTGTACTTCGCCTTCCGGGAACTTGGCAAGGCCGTTCGAACGCTGTTCTTGCTGCGCTACATTGATGACAATGAGATCCGCAAAACGATCCATGCTGCCACCAACAAGAGCGAGGAATACAACGGCTTCGTGAAATGGGTGTTCTTTGGCAGCCAGGGGATCATTGCTGAGAACGTCCAACACGAGCAGCGCAAGATCATCAAGTACAGCCAGCTGGTGGCCAACATGATCATCCTCCACAACGTGGAAGGCATGAGCCGGACCTTGGCCGAGATGAGGAAGGAGGGGATTGAACTGACGCCCGAGATCCTGGCCGGCCTGTCGCCTTATCGGACCAGCCACATCAATCGCTTCGGCGACTACCACCTGGATCTTGAAAGGGAAGTGGCGCCGCTGAGCTACACAGCCAAGGTGCTTGAACAGACCCCATAGATGGGGAGAACCTGATCGAGAGACGAGCAATCAACTTTGAAATTCAGTCGCTTAGGCAGCTTTTGGCCCTGTACGTAATGATTCCCTGCCGACCCTCTTCAAGGTTCATCCCAGCGACTGCCCAGTTGAAGGCCGCTCTTTCGTGGGCATTGAGTTCCGCGTCGATAGCGTCAATTGACTGCCGGTATTGCTGCTGGGTTCCATTCGTAACCATCTTCTTGTCTGTCGGACCGCTGCAGGCAGCTAGCAGTGCTGATGCTGCCAGGATCAGTGTTGCTCTGCTTCTGGCCGCGGTGATGAAGCGGTATGGCTGTTCGCTCATGCGTCCCCCTGTCAATGAAGAAGACAGAATATCGGGTTTTTAGATATCGGAGAACTGGATATAGCTTTCTAGGCCGCTCAGCCAAGGCGCGGTCGTGTCGAAGTCCATCCATCGAAAAGAGTACGCTGCCCTCATTGAGGCTGTTCGCGAGGCGCGGCTAGCTGCCGGTCTGACCCAGGCCCAGGTGTCCAGCATGCTGGGCCGCAGCCAGTCATTCATCAGCGACGTCGAAACAGGCAAGAGAAGGGTTGATGTGGTGGAGCTGAGAGATATCGCCCGCCTGACAGGCCTTTCGCTGGGCAAGTTGATCACAAACTTTGAGAAGCGAATCAAAGGCTAAAGCCCCTTAGGGTGTAGCGGTAGGTTCGCGCTTCTTGCCGGCCGGTCGGGACCAGGCGCACACGCCAGTGACAGACGGCCAACCGGATGGAAGGGGCACGCCCTGCCGGAAATCCCTGACGTAGATCGGCCTCGGCGTGCCGGGTCGAAACTTTAGGCTGTTTTGTGGAACCGTGGGGTCTGAACCCTCGTGTAGATCCGGGTGAAGCGACGTCTTTACAGTTGTTGATGTGAAGACATTTCTCCGGCCCACTCCACAGCAGCTCCACAGGTCGCTAAAGCGAACCCCTAAATGCCTCCGATGGGCTTGTCGCGGGGCCTATACCCTTTCGGCGCGACTGTCTGACGTGGAGGATTGCGCCCTACACAAGCTTCGAGACGCAAAGGCTATCGCTTGAGCGCTTGGCAAAGCGCGAGCTAGGGATGGGGTTCGGAGAGTGGCGCAGTCGGCTTCGTTTTCTGAGGGCAATTGATGCCTTGGGTTCAGACCGATCAATTACGCAGATTGCAGACGATCTGGGCTATGCAAACTCAACGTCTTTCAGTGAGATGTTCAAGCGACACTCTGGCCGGACCCCAGACCAGTATAGAAGGGGCCTCAGTCCGCTCCAGCGAGAGGTGGAGCCCTCCTCCCGCTGAATCGAGGCAGGCCTCGAAGCTGTTGGGTCAACCATTTAGCTGGCCCAGACAGTGGCCATTCGGATCGATGGATCATCCAGAGGGTGTCAACCACCGGAGATCCACAGTCAACCACCTCAATTGCGTCTTGCCGAGCGAAGGATTCACGGGCGTGTCGCGGAATGACAGTGAATCCCAGCCCGAGCGATACCGGCTCAAGGATGAGCGCAACCTGATTGGTGAAGCCGTGTATAGGAAGCGCGCGTACGCCTGGATTTCCTGGGAACTTGCGGGCGAGAAGGCGGGTGGCCATAGCCTGGCCATCTGGATGATCAACGAAACCCAACTTTTGAAGATCCGCCCAGCTGTCCGCGCAGGCACCTCTCGGAACTACCAGCTCAAGCGCCTCCTCGGTGAAGGGCTCAGCCCGCAGCCGAGGGTCATCCGGCCGAAGTGCAAGTAGACCCACCTCGTACTTCTTCTCCAGTACCGCCGATAGGATTTCTGGGTCCGGCGAGAAGCGATGACGAATGATCAAGCCGGGATGGGTGCGCTGGAAGTCCAGCAACACCGGGTAAAGAGCAAGGCCAACACTCCCGGGGGTTATCAGCGCAAACTCCCCCTGATCGCTGTCCGCGCTCGCGAGCTTGGCTTGAAGCCGGCGATCGGCCGAATCCATCTCTTGGCAGTACTGCAATAGAGCCATTCCCGCCGGCGTCAGTTCAATAAATCGTGGTCTGCGCAGAAACAGGGCACCCAGCTGTTGCTCAAGATGACGTACATGCTGACTGACCGCAGCCTGGGTGAGCTGCAGCTGGCCTGCGGCCCTGGTAAAGCTCCCGACCTCTGCGATAGCCCGAAAGGATCGGAGCCAATGCTCATTCAGCATAAGAATATTTTATCAATCTGATAAAAATGGATCAGATCATGGTTGAGTTGCAGGGTCTAATCTTGCGGCTACCCCTCTCTTCAGTGGTGTGCCGTGCCTGCCCTACCCCCTCCCTACCCTCGCGCCTTCTCCCACATCGGCCTGTCTGTTACCGATCTCGATGCCGCGGTTTCCTTCTATACAGAAGTCTTGGGCTGGTACCTCGTCATGCCGCCGACCAGGATTGCTGAAGACGAAAGCGCAATTGGCGTGATGTGCACGGATGTGTTTGGGCCTGGATGGGGCAGCTTCCGCATTGCACATCTATCCACTGGTGACCGGGTTGGAGTCGAAATCTTCCAGTTCAATAACGCCGAGCGTCCCGCGAACAACTTCGAGTACTGGAAGTCGGGCGTCTTCCACTTCTGTATTCAGGATCCGGACGTTGAAGGCCTGGCCGCTCGGATTGTGGCAGCTGGTGGAAAGCAGCGAATGCCGGTTCGAGAGTACTTCCCAGGGGAGAAGCCCTATCGGATGGTTTACATGGAGGATCCGCTGGGCAACATCCTGGAGATCTACAGCCACAGCTACGAGCTTACGTATTCAGCTGGCGCGTACGTCTAGCTCCACGCACACCCTCAGCCAGCTTTCGACTGCCAGGCAGTCCTCGCCAAACTGAGACACGACGGTACGGAGCAAGTGTCTCGGCTGTAGAAGTCAGAGGTCTGCAAGTTAGAAGCTGGCGAACGTAATTTTAACGATTCATCGGCGAGCCGCGCCGCTAGCCCTAAGGAGCATATGATGAAAATGAACGGCATTCGTTGGCCGGAAGGCTACCTTCCTGGTTACACCGAAAACTTTGTCTCGAATGAGCTGATCGTCCTCGGCCTTGCCGCAGCTGATGTTTGGCCGTTGCTTGAAGAGCCACGTCTGTGGCCGACCTACTACGGAAATTCAGCCAATGTGCGCTTCCACGATGGCGCCGGCCCTCTGTTGCGAAACGGGGATCGATTCTACTTTGAAACCTTTGGCTTCCCCGTGGAGGCTCAATGCGTCGAGCATGAGGCTCCTACCTCCGAGGGTCCGGGCCGGATCGCTTGGCATGGCTGGGCCGGTGAGCCCGGGTCTGCCGATCGACTTGACGTTCATCATGCGTGGATTACCGCGTAGTTGTAACGAACAGCATTTGCATGGGCTATTCATTAGGCAGCACGATTGTGTCGTAGTTGAAGTCTCGAGGCCGCTGACCGGTTGCCTTGATTGCTTCTTCGACGGCTCTATCGAGCATGAGCAGGTACTTTTTAACGATCTCGCTCCCCCGCCCCTTTTTCATCTCTTCTTTTCTCAGAAAGAGTTCCTGGATCTCCTTAAGTGCACTCACAGCCGTTGCTGATTGCTGCAGCGCAATCGCCAAGGATCGGTTCGGCACGTCAACATAGTTGACTGAATCGAAAGCCTTATGAAGCTGGGTCAGATGCGCCAAGATCAGCCGGGGGCCGCCGAATCCTCCCTCGAACTGCGCCAGCATCAGTGTCGCTGGAAATCGCGCATAGGAAATCAGCTCTATGAGGGACTGTGTGACCTCCCGTCTCCTGACTCTGGCGTGCCAAAGGGGGATCAGTCCCGCGGCGATGATGGCTGCGATGCTGCCGATCGCTTGCACCCACGCCGGCCAGTCAAGCGCTAACGTGGCGGATTTGGGACTCGGCTTGCTCATGAGTGCCCAAGTCAAGACGGCTCCTGCGGCAAAGGTCATCACAGCGACCACCGCCCAATCTCTGTCAGTTCTTCCCTGCTTCATGGCGTTCCTCCTCCGGCGTGCTGGTTTCTACCGTTCGTACGGGGCCTGTCGCGCCGTGCTCTCGGGCGCGGTCGAGGATGAACTTTGGGGGGGGGGCGTGTACGTCCTCCAAGTCTTTCGGGGAAAGAAGCCTTGATCGAATGGATGGCCTCAAGTCTTAGATTTCCTGCTATTGGATTCTTGTGTCGGCTCGCCCACTCTTCTGGGCGCGGTGCGGCGTGGCTTGCTTTGCCTGCTTGGCGTTGCCGTGTTCGCTCTCCCTTGTCGGAGTGCCTCGGTAACTTGCCGAGTGGTTTCCTTCAGTGACGTCAGCTGCGCCTCCAAGCCATCAGCCCGCGCGTTCACGCCTTCCAGTCGGCGCAATGCCTGTTGCTCGCGGTTGGCAGCAGCAATGGCTTGTTGCTCGCTCTCTCGCAATGAGGTGGCCAAGGCCATGCGCTCCCGCCCCCACTCCTGCTCGGCTGACCGCAACGCCTGGCGATGCCGGTCAACCTCCGTATGGGCACGATCCTCCACTGCCCTGACGTGCGCCTGGAGCGCCCTCCTCTCTTCTTCGTGAGCGGCCGCGGCCTCGCCCAGACTGCGGCGTACGGCATCCAGTTCCTGCTCGAGTCGCTCCGCCCGTCCATAGGCTCCATCGCGTTGGCGCAGCAGGTCTTGTACTTGTGCCGTCATCTGGGAGACCTGTGCCGCCAACTGCTCCGCGGTGGTGGCGGCGGCCTGAGTCTGGACCTGAGCCTCCCTTTCGCGCTTCTGGCTGGCCTCAATCGCCAGCGTCAGGGCCACCCGGTCCTCCTCCAGCAGGCGCTCGCGTTCCTCCAGTGCGTGCCTGGTCGACTCCAGCTGGGTCTGAGCGAGCTCGCCGGCATCCTGCAGCGCGGCCTGCCACAAACGCTGGCTCAGGTGAGCTACCCGCTCTGGGATGCCTGGAACCGCCGCCTCAATGGCGCGCTGGCGCAGGCGAAAGCCTACGGTCTGCCACCAGGTCTCCAGCCAACGCGTGACGGTGTTGGGCGAGCCGGTGCCCAAGTGGGCTCGGATTCGCTCGACGGTGGGACGTTCGCCGGCGGCGATGATGTCGTCCGCTGCCTGGTGCACATCCAGTTCGCTGATGCCCTTGGCCATTGGGTGTCCTTCTGCGGAACGGTGAGAATTGGCAGGCCATGTCTGATAAGGCATATTTATCAGATGTAGCTCAACCTAATCATAGTGCACAATACATAGTACATATGAATAATATCACTGCTGCGTCAGGGGAACTCGTTTCGGGGCTGGTTCCGGAGCGGCTGGCCACTTCCGCCGCAGAAGCGGTGCGAGACATCCTGCAGGAGGCCGAAGCGCCTAACACCATTCGCAGCTACGCCGGCGCCCTGCGCTATTGGGCGGGCTGGTTCGAAGGGCGCTATGGCAGGCCCATCGCCCTACCCGTCCCCCCGGCGGCAGTGGTTCAGTTCATCGTGGATCACATGGGGCGCTCAGGCGATTTGGGGCTTCGTTGGGATCTGCCTGCAGACTTGGATAGTGCCTTGGTGCATGCGGGCCTGAAGAAGAAGCCTGGGCCGCTGGCGTTCTCCAGCCTGGTCCACCGGGTGGCGGTCTTGTCGGCGGCCCACAAGCAGGCCCGCCAAGACAACCCTTGCGAGGATCGCGCCGTGAGGACCCTACTGTCCAAGGGGCGCAGGGCTTCTCACAAACGAGGCGAGCGCCCGGCCAAGAAGACCGCGCTGTCAGCCGCAGATCTGCGCGCAATGGCGGCCACCTGCGACACCTCGCTCAAGGGGAAGCGCGATCGCGCCCTGCTCTACTTTGCCTTTGCTAGCGGCGGGCGCCGCCGCAGCGAAGTCGCCGAGGCGACGGTGAATCACCTCACCCGACTGCCCGAAGGCGGCTACACCTATCGCTTGGATCACGGAAAAACCTTGCAGTCCGGGCCAGTGGTTGGCAGCAGCCCCGACAAGCCCATCCTGGGAGAGGCAGCCACCGCACTGCAGGACTGGCTGGACGTGGCCGAGATTACCGACGGCCCCCTGTTCCGGCGCGTCTGGCCACGGTCATTGGGCGGCGCGCTCAGCGGCAAGGCGGTCGCCGCCATCGTTAAGGACCGGGCGCGGTTGGCCGGTCTGGACGGGGACTTTGCCGGCCACAGCCTGCGCTCGGGCTTTGTTACCGAAGGTGCGCGGCGTGGGGTGGCCCTGCCGGCGCTGATGGCGATGACCGATCACCGCTCCGTGGCCAGCGTGATCGGATATTTCCAGCAGGGCGGCGTCGGCAGCAACCCCGCCGCGCGCCTGATGGATGAGGACTGAGCCTCCGGCCCGAGCTGCCAGCAGTGCGCGTTGAATGTGCCCCGCTCGGGCCCTATCCTGCACAAGACGCGCACCATCCACGGCAGGAATCAGGGGGCAGCATGAAGCTAGTCAAGGCACGGATCCGAAACTTCCGTTCTGCAGAGGATTCCGGAACGTTCGATGTCGGAGAGCTGACCTGCTTGGTCGGTAAGAACGAGGCGGGCAAGACTGCAATTCTGACGGCGTTGTTTGGTACCCGTCCCATCGCCGACCAGTTTGCTTACGACACGGTGCGCGATTACCCCCGCCGCTTCCTCACGCGGTATGAGGAACGCCACGACGACGAACCCGCACCGGTTGCCACCCTGACCTGGGAGCTCAGCCACGAAGACCAAAAGGCGGTCGCCGACGTCCTGGGTGCCGGCGCGTTAAGTAGTACGACCGTTGACGTAACGACAGATTACAGTGGCCACAGCACTTGGAGCATTCACGTCGATCCCAACGTGGTGCGCGCGTTTCTGCTCGACCAGCACGGTGTGGCAGGCGAAGAGCGGGAGAAGTTTTCCAAGATATTGCTGGATCGACTCGTGGTCGAGATAGATGCGCACCCCGAGCCGTCTGACCAATTGCAGGCGGTCAAGCGGTCCATCAGCGGCTTCCGCAAGGGGAAACCAGTGCTGGCGGCCATCGATATCCTGCAGAAAAGGATGCCGGCGTTCTTCTATACCTCTCACTTTGATCGCATGTCCGGGGAGATATCGCTGGACAAGCTGTCTCGTGACACCCAAAGCGGCGCGACGATCTCCCCGGGTGACCAGATTTTCCTCGACTTCCTCGAGTACGCCGGGACGTCGGTCAGCGAATTGCAGTCCAGCACACGCCTGGAAGAGCTCAACGCACGTTGCCAAGCCGCCTCCAATGAAATTACCGATGAGATCTTCGAGTTTTGGAGTCAGAACGACGCGCTCAGTGTAGAGATAGCGCTTGCCCAAGGCCTCTCCGAGGATCCCGCCCCCTTCAATAGCGGGACTGTTGCCAAAATCCGCATTCGGAATGACAACCACAAGGTTTCGGTGCCCCTGTCTGAGCGCAGCGCCGGATTCGTCTGGTTCTTCTCCTTCCTGTCGCAGTTCAAGCAGATGCGAAAGAGGAACCCCGGTGCGATCATCCTTCTGGATGAGCCTGGATTGACGCTACATGGAAAGGCGCAAGCTGATCTGCTCCGCTACATCATTGAGCGTCTACTCCCCGACCACCAGGTCATCTACAGCACCCACTCGCCCTTTATGGTGCCGGCCGATCGTCTTGCGGACGTTCGCGTCGTCGAGGACGTTGTCACCTACGACCAGCGTCGCCGCCCCACCGTTAAGGGCACACAGGTCTCCGCGGACGTCCTGAGCGTCGATCAGGACACGCTGTTCCCCCTTCAGGCCCATCTCGGTTACGAGGTTACCCAAAGCCTGTTTGTGGGAGCGCATACCCTGTTGGTCGAAGGACCTTCGGATGTGCTCTATCTTCAGGCGGCATCGCACGCGCTCAAGCAACGCAAGCGCCAAGGCTTGGACAGCCGGTGGGTGATCTGCCCCACAGGCGGCATAGACAAAGTGCAATCGTTCGCCTCGCTCTTCTCTGGCAAGGGCATCCACATGGTCGCCTTGTGTGACTACGGCAATGGCGATAAAGGCAAGGTGCAGCGGCTGAGGGAGTCTCAGATCATGAAGACTTCCGGCGTCTTGGTAGCCACGGATTTCACCGGAAAGGCGGAGAGCGACATTGAGGACTTCTTCGCACCCGCCGTCTTCGCCGACATCCTCAACGGTGCCTACGGTCTGAAGGGAAAAGGGCAAATTTCCGCCCGGCAGTTCAGCCAAGACGGTGCCCTGACGCGCCAGGTCAAACAGGCCGAAGCACTGTTTAATGTCATGGGGGCTTCCGTTCCGCCCCTGGATCATTTCACTCCCGCCAACTGGCTCATCCAGAATCAGCACGTGCTGGCCGCGGAAACTACGGCCATCAATGAAACGCTGGAGCGCTTTGAGAAGGCCTTCGCTGAGATCAATGCGGCGCTAGGGGCCGGTGCGTAGATGAACCTCTGCCAGAGCTCCGCAATGGCAGCGGGTTCCTCTCCCGGCGCGCACTCATCGGAGGGCAGGACTCGGCTGCCTGACTCCCGCGCCATGAAATCGGCCTCTAACAGTGCGCCCTTTCCCTGCCATGCTGGCCCTGCGAATGCCGGGTCCGCAGAGGGCGCTTTAGACGCGCCAAGCCCAGTCTGATCCGTGAATGCGGCGACCACCCTGCCGGTTCCAGCGGAACGCCTCCCACATCAGAGTCGGCGGCGTTCCACCGTACTTCAACTCATCAGCCAACCGGATGAACACCTCATCGGTAATCCAGGTTGACGGGGCAAGGTCCAGGTCCGTGAGCTTGGCCGCATGATTGGCCGCGCGTCCAACCCAGACGATGTCGTTGCCGCCTCGAATACCCGTGCGAGCAGCTCGGATTGGGCTGCTGTCGATTCCGACGACATGCCTCACGGTACCTGTCCAGTCGGGGTACTGCTGTTTCAACGCTGGCATGACGATCATCTTGACCGCATAGTTGATTTTCAACCCGGCCTTAGCCGCCGGCGTGGCTTGCCGGTCACCCACCCAGATGCCCATGACACGATCTCCGTCGTAGGAGGTGATCTTGCCGCCCTCTTTCCTGATGATCGTCGCTGCACAGTGCAGGAACGCTTTGTAGATCTCTGCACTCAACTGCCAGGCTTCGGTGTCGACCATATTCGTTGAGCCGTTCAGGTCCGCGTACAAAACAGTGGCACGATCAAACTCCACTGCGTCATTGCCCAATCGCACATCTTCTGGATCGGGTACAACTTGACCTCTCCGTGTAGACCATCGGGTTTGTGCTATCGCCTGCACGGCGGCCGTCATCTCTTCCAGCAGTGCCACCGTCAGTCCCTCGGCCCAGCTTCGAGAATGCGGGAGCGAATTTGTTCGCATGCCGGTGC
This sequence comes from Stenotrophomonas sp. 112478_Sma, assembly GCF_056479905.1. Lineage (NCBI taxonomy): Bacteria > Pseudomonadati > Pseudomonadota > Gammaproteobacteria > Lysobacterales > Lysobacteraceae > Stenotrophomonas > Stenotrophomonas sp. 112478_Sma. The sequence continues at coordinate 2,238,238 of NZ_CM151072.1, forward strand.
AATCAAAGCCCGGGCGTCCGGGCCAGGGGTGTATCGGTAGGGGACGGTCGTGAGCCCCGTGAGATCACTGGGAAGCTTCAGCTTGTCTTCGCGCGGCTCCATCAAGAAGGCGCGCCGACGCCCCAGGAATCCAATGAACATACCCAGTTCAAAGACGACGTTGTCGCGCATGACAGGCCACTCGTCACCGCGGCTGATGACCATGTCATCCGCGTGGGCCACGGCAATGGCAAAGTCTGCCTGTTCCAGCTGGCGCTCGAGCTCGTCAAGTGTGTAGTTGGCGGCGCGGAACACCCCGTGGTCCCATACCACCGTCAGGAACGGGTCGTGCTCGAAGTGCTGTACCAGCAACCGCGTGACAGGGAGCGCCTCCACCGACGACATCACAAAGACCCGGACCTGTCCGCGAGGTTGGGTAATCATGTGATTGCGCTCTTTTAGACGGCGCGAAAGGGTCGCGGCCAGCCGCCGCCAGATGACGGGGTGTGAATCCGCAATCCTGCTGAAATCGATTTCCGGCACCTTTAGCACTACGGTCGGCTCGCGTGCAGTAACAGTTGCCGCCCGCAGTTGCGCCGGTTCGATGGCTGCCATTTCGCCGACGTGGTCCCCAGCCCTTCGGGTATTAACCACTTTGCCGTTGACCAGCACGTCCACGGAGCCGGAGACAATGAAGAAAACGTCGGTCTCTGGGGCGCCCTGAGTGATAAAGGCCTGCCCTGTCCCCACGTCGAGCAATTCCCCGGCCTGTGCCAGCTGGGCTGCGGCCGCGTCCAAGCCGGCCAGCAGGCGGAACTCAGCCAAGGCGGCGATCAGTCGCCTGCCATCATCCGCCGCGAGGCGCTCGACGATCCCAGTCCCCATACTGCCCCCTTGAAAGTGTGAACTGGGTCCCAATATACGCCCAAAGGAGCTGGAATGAATCCGGCTGCCAGCCACGCCGTAGGCGACGCGACCCGCCCGGCCTGGCCTCCTCTTGGGCGCAGGGAGTAGCACGATGGGACACAGCTGGAAAAAAGATCGCACCAAGAAGCGCATTGCCACCCGTTACGCCGAAGTCCGCGACGTGGACATCCGCGATTACAAGCGGGAAACCTCGCTGGTGGATATTCCAGTCAATCGCGCCTATCGCGTCCAAGGGGCGCATGTCTACATCGACATCGTCAATCTGGCGGACATGCTTAGCTGCACTGACATCGAAGGCGAAACCTGCCACAAGCGGGCCCTTCGATTCCTGAATCAGCACTACCGCGCCGTCCATCGCATCCTCGTTGAAAGTGATGCCATCCGTGTGGACTTTCACAACCAGCGGCTGCATGCGGTTGTGACCAAGCCGTACGGCGATGCCAACGAACGCGCCCGGATCGAGCGCGCGGTTGCGATCGCCCAGCTCGCCATCGATGTGCTGGCTGAAACGGGCGACTCGGACGCGCACATCCCCAATGCCCAGGTTCGTGTCGGCATTGACAGCGGGATGGCGTTGGCCGTCAACAATGGTCGTCGCGCCAGCCGAGAACCTCTTTTCTTAGGCTCCCCAGCCAATCAGGCGGCCAAGTGTGCCGGGCATGGAGGGGCTGAAGGCATCTACCTGACGCACGGCGCACGTGCCGTGCTTGAACTGCCTACCTTGACCGGCAACAAGGACCGCACCACTTCGCTGACCGATGCTCAGATTTCCGCATGCGTCGAGGCCGCTGCACTCGGCATTTCCAAGTCGCGCATCATCGAACTCTGGAAAGATGAACAGGCCGAGCTCCCTATCGGCGAATTCAAGTTCAGTCGACCGACGCCTCCGCTTTCTGATCTGGACTTCTCCCTGCTCAGCGCGGCGAACTCAAGGCGATTTGATGGCGTTTCGATCTATGCCGACATTGACGGATTCACCGACTTCGTGGACAAGCACTTAGAGGAGGATCCCGAACATCTGGTTCGAACACTGCACGTATTGCGCTCTGAGCTGGATGCGGTCGTACACGAGGATTTTGGAGGGCGTCGTGTCCGTTTTATTGGCGACTGCCTTCATGGGGTGCTGCTGGAGGGCACGTCACAGACGACAGATGCGCAGGACACGGTCAGCACCGCTGCCCAGTGCGCGGGTGCATTGCGCAGCAGTTTCTCCACTGCCCTAGAGCAACTGAGCGCCGAAGGCGCGGAAGTGGCAGAGCTGGGATTGGCCATTGGCTTCGAACTTGGCCCCCTTGCCATTTCCCGCCTGGGCATGAAGGGGAGCCTTCTGCGGTGTGCCACGGGGCGAGCGGTGTTGGAATCTGAAGCCCAACAACGACTCTGCGACGGTGTGGAGACGGCCATTGGTGAAAATGCCTACAAGGCCGCCAGCGCCGCGATACGGACCGTCTTTACCGACAAGCGAAAGGCGGCGAACCTAGACTATGCCGCAGCGGTGGAGGAACTCGCCGCATCCGGGGACCGCGTGGCGAAGGCAACACTGGAGGCACACTACGCTGAAGTGGCACCCGCAGTGGCTCCTGCGCTCGCGCAGCCGATCCGTCCTCATGTGGCCGCGACGTGACGCCAAGGCCTTTGGAGCTGCTGCAGCGCGTGGCACCGGACTACGGTGCCACGTTGATCGTAGACCCTGTCGGGGGGCTGGTTGGGATCACAGTGGTTCGGGCCGGCGGAGCCGAGTACGCATTTAGATTGCTCGTCTCCGTTGCAGGCGAGCACGTCTCAGTGCGCGAGATCGCCGACCCCGGCATGCTGCCGGGGTTCTGTCCCGATCGGCATATCAACGGTGACCGTAGCTTCTGCCTCGGCTGGGGAGAAGACAATCCGAGCCGGATCCAAGACGAAGCAGCAGCGAGGCATTGGTGGGCCACGGTCTACCAGTACCTGACCTACCAGATCGGCGCGAACGCCCGCCGGGTCTTTCCTGGAGCGGAGAACGGCCGCGCGCACGGTCGTGCTGCGCAGCATCAGGCCAATGCTGAGCAGGCAGCCGAACGACTGGGTCCGGCATTCAAGGCAGATGTGCTCGCGGGGCAGTTCATGGTCCGCAAGGATTCGCGCCCTCAGAAGCGGAGGCTCGAGCTCTGGCACGGCAAACTACTCCTTGCTCGGGTGTCGACGCGCACTGAAACCTTGGTCGGGAGACCCCCAGTCTGCCCATGTGGCCGCGATCCTGACGGTGCGATCACTGCATGTGGCGACCACGCTGCGGCCCTGGTCACTTTCATCTTGGAACAGCACCGATGTGCGCTGGCCGACACAGCTTTCCTTGAGGATTGTGCGGCTGCAGGAGCGCGCTGCTGCGGAACGCTGGACATCTGCGGTCTTCGATCTGCCATCAAACGAACACAAACCGTATCCCTCAAGACAGAGAACTCACCCCGTGCAAGAACCTCAAAATTCTGGCGGCCACCCGCCAAATCAAAGCGACCGCGTTAGTGCCGCTTGGCAGCAGCTGAATTTGGTCTTGGGCTTCTTCTCCCGTGTAGACACAAAACTCTCGGTCGGCCTGGGTATCAACCTGGGCATGCTTGCCATGATCGCGACGCGGCTGCCGAAACTTGATGAACTAACGGCCCTGATCTCGGTTGTGGGCGTTTTGTTCCTTACACCGCTTACTGTTAGCTTCTGGCACCTGTGGTACGGATATTTTCCGGAACTGCGAGGCGGGTCAAATTCGCTCATCTTCTTTGAACGGGTGTCGAGCATGGCCGAGCACGAGTTCTTGCAGAAGTGCGCGGAGCGTACGCTGATGGAGTTCGAGGAAGACCTCCTGGGTCAATGTTGGCGCAATTCCAAGATTCTCTCGTCAAAATTCAGCTGTTTGAAGTACGCGTACATTGCCACTGTTCTGGCAATCGCCCCATGGATGGCACTCATCGTTGTGCTGCCTCCGCCGGCAAAGTGACACACAAGTGGCTTCTGCTCATCCAGTTGTTGAGCCGGAGCCCCGGGCAGCGCTGACAGGGCCGGGCCTTCCGGCCCAAGTCGGCCCAAGGTGAGAAACGGTGCTGGCCATTGCCGGAGTTTGGCCATCGGCTATCACACGCACGTCGCAGTTAGCTCCCTTTCGGAAGGGGATGCCAGCCTAGACGTGCAGCAAACTCACGACGATAGACGGTGTCAATCTGGGGCGGGGCTCGCCGGACGTACTCTTCTGCGAGCGTCGCAGTTTGCCCTGAGAGGCTTGCGAGGTAGGCAACTGCTTCTTCCACTGATGGGACGCGTTGATTTTCCCCGTTGAACTTCGGTGGCAGCGCCGTCCATAGCACAGTGGTAATCCCGCGAGCAGCGGCCCAGTCAGCGAGCCCAGGAATACTCGCCGGTGCTGGACAGCCATGTGTCCAGACCCCCAAGTGTCGCTCCATGTTCTTTGAGGGAATGGCTTCCCGCTCACGCAAGGCTCGCTTGGCGTCGCCCTCGTCGTCGGTACCAGCCTCAACCCAGAAGGAGGTGACAGCAGACGCGGCCGCATGCATGACCAACGTAAGCCGTCCATTGCCGGATTGCCTTAAAAACTCTACGCAAACCGTTGGCCCGTCTGCCAGCCACTGTCCACGAACCGGTAGACCGTCGGGTTGCCATACCAGCGACCCCCAACCAAGATAGGCAATCATCTTGAGCCTCTACTCGACTGCGACAGCCGTGCCGCCCACCACAAGCGGCTCATTTCGTAATCGGTCGAGCCTTTAGTCTCTGCGCTCACCATCCTGGATGCCTCCTCGTCTCAACAAGACTCTGTATTGATAGCGCTACCGCGCCATCTGCCGCGATGTTGCGCTGCAGGGTCCGACGCCGGGCGAGAAGAAGCGCGAAGACGGAGCATGCTGCTGATTGCGGACTACCCGCAAGAGCGGGTGACGCATGCCTGGGAGATAGTCGAACCCGCTGTCTTCAAGCTCAAGTACGAGGCGGGAGAGAACCTCATGCTGCAGGAGCAAGCGGCGTCGCGACGATGCAATCCGAACACCCCGGCACCCTGTGAAAGGAAGCACGAAATGGCTGAAGTACCAGAACAGCTCTTCGGCAATAAGCTGGATGGGACTATCCTGCCCCACCAGTAGCAGGCAATCGTGCAGTGCACGCCCCAAGGCAAAGCAGTCATGCCGTCTGCCCTGCTCATGGGCGACCCTCAACATCACCACTAGTGCCGCCAGGCTATCCAGAGTGCCCAGCCCGCACAAGCCCTCGGTGATCTCTCGTAACCGACGGTCTCGGCGGACAAACATGCCGGCTCGCAAGCTCGCTCCGCTGAACACTTCCAGTTGCACAGGTGCACTGAGCGACATGAGTATTGATTCTCCACAACCGCCAAGTGCCTCGTGGACATTCAGAGCGGCCCAGACCGGTGAACATAGAACCATGCGGGAGCCGGGATAGCGCGCCTCGGCTGCTGCCTGCGTCGCCTGGGACGGGACGTGTTCCGCATGGGCATATTTCACCCACACATTGGAGTGGCAGCCGGGACGCTCCGGGGATATCGACTGTCCGAGCGCGTATGCGCTGGATAGGCCCATTCGGCTTCGCAAGCATTCAAACCACAATCCGACACTGAGTGATCGCAGGCAGTACGGCACGGCTCGGTTGGCGGGAAGTATGCTCGTGCTTGCACGCATGCGGGCAAGTCGCGCCTCGCCGTAAAAGGGTATCTCTTTGAGCGCCATGGCCGTGCCCCTCCCCATTCACCTTTGATGGGTAACGAAACGCGAGTTTGTTACTCCTTCCACCATCCGTATTAGAGGGGCAGAATCAGGAGGACACAAGCGACGGGGTGTGACCACGCCATGACGGAGCGGACCAACGAATCAATCCTGGCCCCGGAACGCCGTGAGATCGAAAGAGAATTGACCTTTCATTTCGGGCCTCTCATCGGCTATGAAAACTTGCCGCGAGCTCTTGGCTATCGCTCCAGCCACGCGCTCCGCCAAGCAGAGGCACGCGGAACCTTGCCCGTGAAGATATTCAAAGTGCCCGGCCGCCGCGGCAAATTTGCCTTTGCGATGGACATCGCCGACTGGATGGTTGGGCTGAGGGCCGCAATCAGTCCGCCGGCAGTATCTGGCACCCCGCAAGATGAAGCGGCTGCTCTGAAGCCCAACCAGGAATGACGCCCCACAACCCAAACTCAAGGGGCCGGGCTTGTAGCGTTTCAAGAACAGACTCAAGACGTCCCCGAAGATGCGCTCGCCGAGCGCCGAGGAGAGTACCAAGAGCCGGAAACTAACATCTCCGAACCCTGGAAATGACTTGCCCCCGTTGGCGCGGGGGCAAGTGACATCTGTTGGAGCAGATGGTGGTGAAACTCAGCCTGTACCCTGAGGCTCACCCTTTTCCTTGACAAAGTCAAGCGACTTCCCGTTCGCGCGGAGGGGTGCGCCCATTTCCTCCCCATCTCATATGGCGGAGGCGAACCTGAATGGGCACCTTGTTCCAATCTCGAGACCGGGCAGACGTTCGCAAGCCGACGGCTGAGGAGCAGGATGATGACCGCAGGAAAAAGCGCGACCGCCAAACCGACGGACGAAGACCGCCGTGAGGGGCATCTGCCCCATTCCCCTCTCGAGCTAGCACGCGGCAAGCGCGACCGCCGCGAAATCTTTGTATTTCAGTCCCCGAAGAATGGGCGGACCGTAACGGTGGCCGACCTGGTCAACTTTTGCCAGGCGCTGATGCTCGAATTTGACCCCCAGGTGGAGATGTATGTTGAGAGGCCGCGTCGAATCACGGTAGGCGAGAAGCGCGACCTTGAGTTGAGCTTCTGGGTCGGGCGGAGGGATGGCACCCAGCACTACCAGTTTGTAATCCCTACAAAACGGGTGGCTTCACTGAGCGTTGGCTTAGTCAAGCTTCCCGCAGATGACGAGCTCATCCACATGGCCTTGAATCAAGGGCTCGTATTGCGACTTGTCCACGAAAACTCTCTGGCATCTCGCGCCAGCGAGGTCGCTGTTGCCTACGAACTACTTCCGCTTGTCTGGGCCAATGCAAAGATCGCGGGGGCCAGGCAGTTGGAAGTGAGGATTGAGGACATGCTCCAGAACGTTGAGCGCCTCACCATGAGCGCATTACAACTGCAGACGGGCCAGGCCCGGTTCGCAGTGGCTTGCGCAGTGGCAAGCCTCGTCTACACCGGCCGCGTACAACTCGTGGACTATCGCCCAGGGGATCCGGATGCCCTCGTGGAGGTGCGTCATGGCTAGGTACGAAATCTATGATCAGGCGACACTCGACGAGTGGTACTCCCCACATCCGGTTGATATTGCACCAGATCATCTCTCCAAGTTCCGCGTGGCCAAGGAAGCACTCACCGCCTTGCTTCTGGGCCGTTCCACCATCACCGCTATATCCCGGAGATATGGAATCTGCCACAAACGCCTGAAGCGCATGGCAATGAAAGCGCCCACGATAGCCCACGATGGCATGCCGCACGGATTTCGCGTATGCATTCCATGGGGCAGTTACTCGACTGAGCTTTCCTTCGAACCCGCGGAATTGCCGCTGGTTCCAGGAAGATTTGCGTGGCACAAAGTCTCCGAAGCTGTGCCAAGTGTTAAAGCCTTGATCGATGGCTTTGCAACCCATCTGCCGCCGGGCCGCCCTCCAAGCGCGTTCGTAAAATTGCACCAACGAGTCCTTGCGGAGCTGAAGCAGCACAACCTGGAGGACAAATTCCCCCTGAACGATCCTGGCAAGGGGAAGCGCTCGCTGCTTGCTTTGCTCAAGCGGCGGCAGTCGGCAGTAGCCGACGTGGACCTTTATGAACCTCAATCGGCATCGAACGCTCCTGTCGCTTTGGAGCAAGCAGTACGGATGGGCCTGTTCGCCAGAACGGAGTTTGACGCGCACCAAATCGATGTTGAATGCAAGATCTCCATCGATATGCCCAATGGCGCGCGTGTTACGCGCAAAGTGTCACGGCTATGGCTTCTCATCGAAATAGAGACTGAATCCAGGGCGGTAACGGGATGGCTTCTCTGTGTCGGCCAGAGCTATGACAATCTTGATGTAGCGCTCTGCTTGTCCAAGTCAATGGAACCCTGGGCTCCCAGGGACCTGACGATCCCGGACCTCTTCTACGCACCTGGCGCTGGAATGCCCGTCTATCAGGCAGCAACGCCGATAGTCACGCGCTCGACCGCTGTCGCACTGGACAACTTCCTTGCGCACTCGGCCCATGCACTCGAAGCAGCATTCTGCAGGGCTCGGGGAGGTGTGATGATCTTCGGAAAGTCGCACACACCGCGCTCACGACCCATTGTAGAGCAATTCTTCTCGCGCTTGGAACGTGGTGCGCTGCGTAAGATCCCCGGCGGTTTTGAGCCCGCCAAACGGCTGGGGGAAAACAAGATCAGGATCAGCAACTTCTCTCCGGATGCCCATCCCATCCAGATGCACCTTCTCGAGGAGCTCCTGGACGTCATCATAGCCAACTACAACGCGACGCCTCACTCCGCACTCGGACAGATGACGCCGCTAGCGTATCTCACGAATCGCAAAGAGTCAGCGTTTGCGTTTGCGCCGGAAACCTGTGGCCTGGATGCTGCAGATATGGCTTCGACAATCGTAAGCCTGCCCGTAAAAGGCAACAAGGATAATGGGGAGTTGCCCCATGTCACCTACTTGTATGCGGACTACCGATCCCCTTCCCTTAACGATAAATGGGGACTGATTGGCACCAGGATTCTTGCGCGCGTGAATAGGCGCGATCTTCGTTCAATCGTGCTACTTCAAAGTGCCACCGTGCCATTCGGAGTGGCTACCGCGCGAGCGCCTTGGTCGCGCGCGCCGCATGACGAGAGGACGCGAAGGATCATCTGTCGTTGGTCCAAACAGCGCAGTGATTTCTCAATCGCTGGCGTGGAGTGTGCAATTGAAGCCTTCATAGCGCATCTTCGATCTACTGCAGACACGTCCCAACCCGCAGTCGACCAACTTGCGCGCTTGCAGCAGTTGCACTTCGGCCGTCTGCCCGACATTCGGTCCCAGCCAGCTCACATCCCGGTAAGAGTCCCCCGGGGAGGCAAGGTGAATCTTGATGACTAGATCGGACCTTGCGGAGGCCATCATGGCCGTCCGTCGCCTTGACCCCGACCATCCACTTTTCATTGAGTCTGGCTACCGTATCAACACGAAGCCTGTCGAACGCATGGCGGATTTCGTTCTGTACAACATTCAGCAGGGTCATCATGGGTGCTCTCTTTATTCAGAGAGCGGGGTTGGCAAATCCACGGCGCAAGACTATCTAGTCGAAACCGACTGGCGCTGGCTCGTGGAGGACGGACGCCGCGCAGGTGTGGCCAGGGCAATCGTCGCAACCTCAGATGCATGCAGGAGCCCGCTGAGCTTCTGGCACGCGCTTTCACATCAACTGGGAATGCCGCGCTGGTCATCGGCCAGGCCTCACGAGCTGAGGGCACGAATACACAATCACATGCGCGCCGCGTGTGGGCACGCCGACGTACGCAGGTACGTATTGTTCATCGACAGTGCTCAACGGCTCACCAATCTTGAGTTTCAGTGCTTAGAAGATCTTGATAACTTGATGAGCAAGGACAAGCTTACTCTCTTTTTGGTCTTTGTGTACCAAAGTGACCAGCAGGGCATCGAGCTTGGCGACATGTGGCAGCACCATCCGTCACATGTTGTTCGCCGGTGGTTTCTGGACTCAGCCCCATTTCTTCCTCTTGCGGCGCGAGATGAGGTCAGGCATGCCCTGTCGCGCTACGACGGCGCAGCATGGTGGCCGACAGAGGACATGCCATTTTCTAGATACTTCGCCACCGACGCATTTGATCGCGGATGGCGGCTGGAATCTGAAACGGAGATGATTTGCGATGCTGTGTCCGCCCTCCGGAGGGAGGTGGGACTTCCCGAACATAGTGGCTGGCCGATGTGCTCCTTCACATCGACCGTGCGGAATCTGCTAACGAACGCTTGGTTTCAGCAGAGTTTCGAACGCTTCACTCCATCTGACGTCCGTGCTGCGCTTGTGCATGTCGGGTACCTGCGAACCGAGTTCATTCGCATGCGCGAGAAGATGTCCGACAAGGCAATCGCCATCATTGAGAAGATACAGAATACGGCAAACCAGGTAGGGGGAAGCAATGAATAGCTCTCGCGCCGTAAATCCTTCTACGCCTCGGATTGTCGGCGCAGAGCATGAGTTCTATCCATACATATCGGGCTACGGCGTGCTGCAGCGGATCGTTGCACTGGGCATGCCAACAAGTGAGCAACTCATGATCATGGGGGTGAGGCGTAAGACTGGGCGCTCCATGCTCCGCCCTTTGCTTCTGCCGGGCCGGGTGCAGGATACTTTTGCGTCAGCCATCGAAGTCCGTGACGTCACAACGAAGAATCTATGGAATCCGGCCGCGTGGCTTCCAGTTCAATCACTTCGACTTCTCGCGGGTAGTGAGCTTCCATATATGCGGTGCCCCGCATGCGCACTTCACGGCTACCATTGTTCACTATTTCTCCTTCCTTCCATCTCTGCGTGCCCTTGGCATGGCGAGAAGCTCATCAGCCACTGCGAGGCATGCGGAAGGACGCTGGGCACCAGTTTTGACCACTCCGGTGGTCTCGGGACTTGTACTTGTGGATTTCAGCCAATCGACGCCCACACAGCGCTACTGGACGTCAGGCAATTTCCCGCTCGTGAAGTGTCGCAGTGGGTGGATGACTACCTTCATTGGGCATCACGCCAGCGGGCAGGCCGAGTGATTCACTTCCCCAGTGATGCGCAAAGCTGGCCTTCAGCTCTGGCGCGCCTGATTGATAGAACGACTCCTATGCCGCCCGTCCACCAGGACGATGGCAATGCTCACGTAAGGTATGAGGCTTTCCAGCCATCCGCTGACGATCCGGAGCCAGGGGCGTTCTGGGGCTGGGCAATGATTGGCGGCAACTCGGGCCTCATGTGCGCTCCGCTCCCATTGATGGCCTACGATGCTTTGACGCGGGCCACTGCAGCGGCATGCGCCAGGGTCGGACTTGAAGGCCTATCTGTCCTGAGCTTCCGCTCAACGCACTACGACACCCAAGGACCCACTGAGGTAGAGCGGCACGAGTCGTTCCTAGCTCCCTATGGTGTTTCTGCCAGCGGCGCGACTTGGCTCAATCTCTCGGTTGTCGACCCGATGGTAACGTTAGCGTGCGGCACAGCGCTGGAGCTGGCCGCTGCGGCCTTTGGTATCGCGAACGACAAGCCGGATAGGTCCCCTTCCGTAATCGTCGCTTCGGTATTGGACAGCATTAAGGGAAGATCCGCCTTGGTCGACGCGCTTGTGTGGGTTCTGGCAACCGCTTATGAGGAAGGCTTGGCGTTGACGCTTGCAAGGGTGTTCAAGCTGAATCCGAAGGATGTACTGCCTTCAGGTGGGTATCCGGTCATCGAGCTTCAGGGTTCCGCCCGTTCCTTGAGAGAAGTCCGGGTCGCCTGGGTGACACCTCGAAAAACAGCTAGAATCCAGCAGAAATCCTAAGGCAGGCAGTTCTTAGCAATTTTTGCCATCATTGGGGCAACGGCACTGTCTCGTGCCGGACTGCGAACGGCAGTAGCCTTCATGCGAGTACGCAACACAAGGGGAGGCTTTGCCGCCGCGTGGGCTAATTGGCAATTCTAATGAACCCCCGGCAGTCGTGGGCGTGTTTTATGGGCTTCCGGAACTGTTGGGCGTTATTTATGTACTTCTGGAAATGCCGGGCGTCTTTGGTGAACTTCCGGGAATATCGGGCATCTTTGGTGGACTTCCGGAAATATCGGGCATCTTTGGTGGACGGAAGCTGCCAGGAAGAGGCTAAGCTCACCCCATCCATATCTTCTACAATCAATGCGTTAGAGGCCGGGCGTTTTCGGTGCGGCAGACAGCGCCCTCAGTCCCCGGCCAAGGATGAGATCGCGGCATGGTTGAGTTCGACCCGCACCACCGTATCGACTTGACCGGCCCTTGGGCTGGTTTCGGCTTCCAAGGTGGGCACATGTTCACTCCTGAAGGTCACCAGCTGGAACCCTGCGATATGGCCTGGTGGTCCCTGACCTGCAACATTGCGCGGGAATGGCGACGAATGATGGCCGAGGCCCGAGCCGAGATAGCTACTTCATCGGTCCCAAACCGAAATGCGCCCTCCACGACGAAATCCAGCGTGATCAACCGTGCCGAGGCGCTCAGAATTCGTCGGGAACGGCGGTTGGGCGTGTGCGGCCCCGGTTCCGACGCCGAAACTTCCAACGTGCTCTATCTCAGCCGTGGGCCGAGGTCCTGCCAGCGCGTGTGAGGCGCTTCCGTAGGGGCTCCGCCCCTACACCCCGTCCTATTTCAGCGACTCGATAAACAGGCGAAGCCCCAGATCCGTAAGCGAAAGCGCACGAATGCCACTACCACTGTCGTAGTCGTCGACAGTCCCCCTTGAAACAAGCCCAAGTTCTTCCAGTTGTCCGGCGACAAGCCAGATCGCAGCGTCTCCAATTTTCAACTGGACCGACAAATCCCTGACATACGTGTTGCTGCCGGATCTGCCTACTGCATTCACAATTTGCCACTGATACTTGTCAAGCTCGATGGCTTCTCCGTTCTTCTTTAGAACAACCGGTCTCGAGGGCGGTCGTGACGAGGGTGTTTCGACGGCGCTCGCAGCACGCCTTGCCGCAACATCTTCTGCAAGCGCATCTCTTTCTTCAATCACCTGTTTCAGCTGATCCTTCAAGCTATCGATAGTGCTAGTGAGGCGCACCGATTCCGTAGTGTGCTGAACCTCCATCTCTGTGAAGCGATTTCGCAACGCCCTGGACTCTTCTTGCGTAAGCACGGTCTGGTCGTCGATCTCACGTTTGAGGTTAAGAGCCTCCTTTCGCCGCCTTAGCGAATAGCTATAGACCCAGTTGGATGGATACGGAAAGGCAAGGATGTAGAAGGCCGCTGTTGCCACAGGACCAGCCGCCAGATGAAAGGCTGAGTACCAAAAATCCTGATATACAAGATGAATTAGATGAATCTTTCGAATGGCGGATTCGCCCGAAAAGACGATCAACAGAACCTTGTAGTTCCAAGCGCACCAAGACACGGTCAGCGAAGCTCCAAGCGGGCTCATGAACCTGTCGCTGATGTACTCCCTGACGCCCTTGATGAAGTCCTCGAACATTCCCCGCCCCTCCCTATGGCCACCCTACTCTCTAGGCGCGGAGATTAGCCTTAAGCAAGGTTCTGTACCAGTCGCGTCGCGCGTGATTCTTCACATTAATCAGAGGCTTGGCGGGTAGGGTTTGGATTCCGGGAACGTGTCCATGGGGCGCTCACCTACGCGCACGATGGTGCCTCCACTAGCAGGGGCTCCGTCATGCCAGAATCCCCAAGATCGCATTCCTGAGAAGGAGGACAGAATGGCCAGCGGCAACCACTCGATTTCCACTACGTCGTTGACCGCCATTACAGTGCTGGCATTCGGGGTGGGTGCCATTGCGGCCGGGTGGGCCGTAGGGAAGGTCAGTACCAGGGGAAATGCCGCAGACTGGGTCGCTGCACTTAGTGGTGTGGCGGCAGCGATCGGCGCGTGGTTCATCGGAATCAGCGCGAACCGATATGCGCGTGAGGCGCATATTCAGAGGCTCACAGAGCAAGCGCGAGCGGATCGAGATGCAATTGAGACTCGGATTCGACGCTTCAATGTCGTTCTGATGAAGGTCTGGCGTACCGGCAATCTGAAGCTCGTTGCGAATGACGCGTTGCCTACCGGATACGAAGGCCCCATGAATCTCTTGGGTATGCTCGGTGCAGTTGAGGCTGTTAGCCATATGCTCGGAACACTGAAGTGGTCCGGAGAGGAAGTTCTTCTTGTGAATCTGCCTTCTCAGAAGATGCTCGACGCGATTGAAGGACGGGTTTTGGGCGTCCACATGGCATTGAAGTTGATTAGCCTCCCGGAGGTTGGGGCGACTTACAAGCCCGAGGAAATAGAACTCTTCCGACGGCAATTTGGCTCCCTGGTCGCGGCATGCCTTGCGGCTCACGGAGCGGCTGAAGCGCTGAGTCCTCGATTGGAGGCCAGGATCCAGGAGCTTGAAGGGGATCTCAGGACTGTTGAAACTGAGTTGCAGATGTTGCGTCTGAGCCCCGGTCATGCGTGATCCCCTTCCCCAAGTTGCTTCCCCAAGAATCCCCGCCAGCGGCCTTGGGGGGGCGATGGCGCGTCAAAGCTGGCGCCGCTGCTGGGAATTACGGATGGCGCAATCGGCCACTACCGCATGGGCAGGCGTGTTCCGCAGGTGTGGGTGGTAGCGGATGCGCTCCGTATCCAAGGGCATCCGGAGCCTGAAAAGCAGGCGATTGAGATCATGAAGTGTGCGGCGCTTATTTCGCCAGAGCGCACTTTCTGGAAGCGGTTAGCGGCGACGGCGATGGCCTTGTGCTTGGCCGTTGGCTTTGCCCTACCCCACAAGACGGCAGCAGCGGTGCCGGGCTTCGATAAGGCACAAGCTGTATACATTATGCAAAATCTCGTACCCGCCGAATCTGGGCCTTTGTTGGCTCCGCATGGCAATGGCTGGGCCTCTGGCTCGGCCCCTGCCTCCGCCCTGAGACCGCCCAGCCTTGTATGAGATCGCGGCATGATCGTGTTCGACCCGCACCACCGTATTGACCTGACCGGCCTTCTGGCGGGCGTGCCGAAGCCTGTTCTGATGGACCGGGCAGCTGCAGCTGCTGGCTGGTGAGATACCTGATGGGTGCGATGTGGCATGCCGTAGCCGAGCTTGGCTCGGCTCTACTGTGGCGCAGGTTGCGGGGGCTCGGGCTCGTGGGTGGAGCCCTCGAGCAGGGCGACGTAAGTATCCAGGCGGGTGCGGAGGCTGATCAGCATCCAGCCCAGGAGGTACAGCAGCACCATGGCGAAGATCAACAATGCGCCGAGCAGGCTGACGTCGAACGCGCTCGCCCAGTCACCCCATTTCCATTCGCGGAATTGCAGGTAGAGCGCGATCAGCAGTGGAAACGGCCCGAGCCGCTGCAGGCCGCCATACATCATGCCCATGCGCTCGATCATATTGGTGCGCAGCGTGCTGACATAGCGAAGGCGTCGCTCACGCTCGATGCGGGGGAAGCGGCGAAGCTCGGTAACCACCGTTTGCCAGTGCGCGAAGTCGCCGTCCATCTCCTTGGCGTGCGAGAGCCGTGGCTGGCTGAACTGGTGAATTCCTCTGCAGGCGGCCAGGGCAACTCCAACGATGAAGCCGCCGATCTCGATGGCCAGGCACGCAACAACCACTTGCAGCACCACACTCACAGGTAGCCACCGATCAGGCAGCTGGCCACAGAGAATGCCAATGATTGCGGCGGCCACGCCAATGCGAAACGCCCACGTTTCCACCCTGCCCGCCTTCGGATAGATGCTGTGCTCAGCCAGCCCCTGGACCCGCTGGTAGAGCCAGTGGAAGGTCAGTTCCTGCGAATCGGTTTTTGCCGGCGAATCGAGTTCGCCCGCTGCCTGCATATCCATTGCGTCCCCTGCCACCGGCTACGATGCCGACCGTAGCATCTCAGAAATAGAACCCGATATTGAGGTTCAGCCGTGAATGCCAGCGCGACGGGCCGCCATTGTTGATGCCGATGCCATCACCGCCGGCAAACCACATATTGCGGCCGGCAATCCAGTCGACATGGGTGAGCATCCCGCCCCTTCTGCAGGCTGCAGCCGGTGACGTTCTACCAGGAGTCGCGCACCCCCGCTGCTGTGCCCCACCAGACGGGTCATGCTGAGGTTGTTGTAGCAGGTCAGGTCGTCCAGCCAGGCGCGCGGGCCAAAGGAATAGGCAACGTTGGCACTGGGCACATCGGCCTCGGCCGCGATTTCAAACGGGGCCGAACCCGCGTGCGACTCACTCAATATCGACCCAGCCCGCATCGCGCGCACGCGCGAGATCTTCTGGCGTGTCGATATCCAGGCCCAGTTCCGGTGCCTGTAGGACATGCACGGTATCGGCAGGATGTTGCCGCAGGCGCGCTCCGAAGCCGCGGTCACCGGCTGCACCCACAGGGCTGAACCAGGCGCGCGGTACTACCGCGGGAACGCCAAGCGCACTCCCGTGACGCGTGCCCGCGCACGCTGATGCCGCGGCGCGGGCACCCGAAAGCAGCGCCTGCAGATGGGCGTGCTCGATTGCGGGCTGGTCGCATGCCACGACCATCACCGCGCTCACCGTCGGCAGCAGGTGTGCGCCGGCAACCTGCAGACTGCTCGCCAGGCCGCGTTCCCAGTGGTGGTTGGTTACCGGGGTGGCATCCAGCCCGGCAATGCTGGATGTCACTGCCTGTGCTTTCGCGCCTACTACGACCAGCACCTGCGCTGGCGCTAGCTCCAGCGCCAACCGGACCACGCGATGTACCAGGGTCTCGCCCTGCCGGGTTAGAAGCTGCTTGGGCTGTCCAAGCCGGGTGCTCCCGCCGGCAGCAAGCACGACGACCGCATGCGGGTCGGTCACCTGCCGTGCGCGCTTCGCCATTGCTGCAGCTGCGCGGCGATGCTGAGCGAAATCGCCTCTGGCCCTCGGCCGCCGATTTTCAGGCCAACAGGTGATCGAAGTCTCGGGGACAGGCGGTGGCGCTGATCCGGTGTCAGCAGTTTGAACAGGTCCTCGCGCCTTCGCTGCGGACCCAGCAGTCCAATGAACGCGACTTTGGTATCAGCCAGGGCCACCAGCGCCTCCCGGTCAAGTTCGAAATCGTGGTGCATCACCAGTACTGCGTCGCACGGGTCGCCATGAAGGGCCTCGGCCGGGCTGGTCTGAAGATGCGCATCCGCGCCCTGCCCGGCTGAGGTCCAGCGCGCTCGCCGTTCGGCCACGCTGATCTGCCACCCCAGGCCACGCAGCAACGGAACCAGGAAGGGCGTTTCGGGACCGCCCCCCAGGATCAGGGCCCGCGGAAGCCGGGGCAGCGTCAAACGCCACGCACCCTCACCAAAGGGCTGCGTACCGTCCATCGAATGCAGCTGCCACGTCCGCTCGCGACGACCCGCGCCGAAAACGATCTGCCCCGATGCGCGAAGCTCGCGCTGTAGTGGCACACCCTCGCGCAGCCATGCCTCGATGACAACGTCGATGCCGGCCATGGCACGCAATGGCAGAAGTGCAATCCGCAGCCGACCACGGCACCCAAGCGCGGACCCACTCAGCAGGTCCTCGTCACTGCGCGTGTCGATCTCGATCCAATCGACCTGCCCTGCCGCGCTCACCAGATCTGCGCGTCGCGCGAGCTCGGGCTCCAGGCATCCGCCGCTCAGCCAGCCGACCTGGCTGCCGTTGCAGAACAGCACCATGTCGCCGGCACCGGCGTAGGTGGAGCCATCGGTTTCCAGCACCAGCGCCAGCACGGCGTGCTCCCCCGCGCGCGCGCGCGTCAAGGCCGTCTCGAGCACGCTCCGCGGGCTTCCTTCGGTGAGGAAGCCCGGCGCTGCGGACAGGTCCTCGGCAAGATCGCCGGGCTCCCCTCCACCTGCCGCTGAAGCTTCCGGCGCGGGTGAGGCTACGGATCGGTCCATGCGCAACGTCAGCCTACGTCGGGCAAGCCGGGCAAGCCGGGCAAGCCGGGCAACAGCTTGTCCAGGGTGATGGGATAGTTGCGTACGCGCACACCGGTTGCGTTGTAGATCGCATTGGCGATCGCGGCGCCGACCCCACAGATGCCCAGTTCACCCACGCCCTTGGCCTTCATCGGCGAGATCACCGGGTCCAGCGTATCGAGGAAGACCACTTCCTGGTACGGAATATCGGCGTGCACGGGAACCTCGTAGCCGGCCAGGTCGTGGTTGATGAACAAGCCAAGCCGCTTGTCGACCACCAGTTCCTCCATGAGCGTCGCACCCGCGCCCATCACCATCCCGCCGATGACCTGGCTGCGTGCGGACAGCGGATTGAGGATCCGGCCGCCATCGCATACGGCAAGCATGCGGCGAATGCGCGTCTCTCCAGTGTAGGCATGCACGGCGACCTCGCAGAAATGCCCTGCGTAGGTGCCGACGTCGTAGCCTTGTTTGAAGTCGCCGAAGGCAATGCCGTCCTCCGCCGACAGTGTCCCCGCCTCCGCCAGCTTGATGGTCCGCCCACCCGCCTGGATGCTGCCATTGGCGAAGTTTGCGGTGTCGCCGTCGAAGCCCAGTTTCTCGCCCACCTTGCGGCGCAGGCTGACGCACGCCGCGTACACGCCTGCGGTGGAGCTTGCCGCGCCCCACTGGCCGCCGGAACCGGCGGAGGCGGGATGACGAGAGTCGCCGAGGGTCACCTGGACCCGGTCCAGCGGCACGCCCATGGTCTCGGCTGCCGTCTGCGCGATGATCGTGTAGGAGCCCGTGCCGATGTCGGTCATGTCGGTTTCCACGATCACGCCGCCCTGGCCGTCGAGCCGCACCCGCGCCGCCGACTTCATCGTCGGTGCGCCGCGATAGCCCGCGGACACGCCCATGCCGACCAGCCAGTGCCCTTCCCTTACCTGCGCCGGCCTGGCATTGCGCTTGTTCCAGTTGAAGCGCTTGGCGCCTTCGCGCAGGCAGCGCACCAGGTTGCGGTCGGAGAACTTCTTGGACGGGTCGCCGGGTACGACCTCCGGTTCGTTGAGGATGCGGAACGCGATCGGGTCGAGGCCCAGCTTCTCGGCCATTTCGTCCATCGCCACTTCCAGCGCCATGTGGCCTGGCGCTTCGCCCGGCGCGCGCATTGCATTGCCTTCGGGCATGTCGAGCGTGGCGATGTAGTTGGCCACCAGGCGGTTGGCGCCCGCATAGAGCTTGGGCGTCTGCAGGGTGCCGTTCTCGCCGTCCTCGCCGTTGATGTTGCCCGACCAGTTCTCATGGGCGATGGCGGAGATCCTGCCGTCTTTCGCGCAACCGATCCGGACGCGTTGAATGGTTGCGTGCCGGTGGGTGGTGTTGTTGGCCATCAAAGGCCGTTGCAGCGCGATCTTCACCGGTCGCCCGACCTGCTTGGCCGCCAACGCGGCCAGCACCGCGTCGGCACGGATGAACAGCTTGCCGCCGAAGCCCCCGCCGATATAGGGCGAGTCCACGCGCACCTTGGCAGGATCGATGCCGAGGATCGCCGCCATGCCCTGCCTGGCCCAGTCGATCATCTGGTTCGCCGTCCACAGCGTGAGTGTGTCGCCCTCCCAGGCGGCGATGGTGGCGTGCGGCTCCATCATCGAATGACTTTCGTCGGAGGTGTGGTAGGTCTCGTCGAGTTTGACCGCGGCGCTAGCGTAGGCGGTGTCGAAATCGCCCAGCGCCTGCCGGTCGGGCTTGCCATCGCGCCCCTTTGCCAGCGGCGCGGACGGCGCCAATGCGGGAAAATCAAAACGGCCCTTGCCGCGCTCATAGCGGGTGCGGATCAATGCCGCGGCGGCGCGGGCCTGCTCGAAGGTCTCTGCCACCACGCAGGCGATGGCCTGGTGGTAGTGGGCCACGTCGGGGCCGCCGAACAGCGGTGCATTGTTCCAGTTCGATTTGCCGACCGGCTTGGTCTCCGGTGCGGTGATGACCGCCAGCACGCCCGGGGCGGCGCGTGCGCGGGAGGCATCCATAGAAATGATGCGCCCCTTGCCGATGCCCGCGCCGACGATATAGCCGTAGGCCTGGTTCGGTGCCACGTCATGGCGCTCATACGCATAGGGGGCGGTGCCGGTGGTCTTGCGTGGGCCGTCGATGCGCGGCGTCGACTTGCCGACGACCTTAGCCTTGTCGAACAGGTTGTCACCGGCGGGGGCGTTGAATTCAAGGGGCATCAGTGCTCTCCTTCCACCAGCACGGCTGCGAGGGTGCGCTCGGCAAGAGCGATCTTGAACGCGTTCTCCCGCGTCGGACGGGCGCCGGCGAACACCTGCCGGGCCGCGGCCTTTACGCCGTCGCGCAGCAGGGGTTCGGCTGCCTCGATGCGCCACGGCTTCGGCGCAACTCCACCGAAGGCGAACCGCGCCGAGCCGTCTTGCTGCACGACCGCGGCGACCGAAACCAGTGCGAACGCATAGGACGCGCGGTCACGTACCTTGTGGTACACGTGCCGACCGCCCAGGGGTTCCGGCAGCGTGACGTGGGTGATCAGCTCACCGCGCTGCAGCACGTTGTCCTGCTGCGGCCTGTCGTCGGGGGAACGATGGAAATCGGCGATCGGGATGCTGCGCGTACTACCGTCACCCCTGACGGTCTGGATCGAGGCGTCCAGCACCCGCAGGGCCACCGCCATGTCGCCCGGATAGGTCGCGATGCAGCTGTCCGAGGTGCCGATCACGCCCATCTGGCGGGAGAACCCTTCGAGCGCGCCGCAGCCTGATCCGGGCAGGCGCTTGTTGCAGGGCAGATGGGGGTCGTAGAAATAAGGGCAGCGCGTGCGCTGCAGCAGATTTCCGCCGGTGGTGGCTTTGTTGCGCAGCTGCCCGGAGGCGCCTGCCACGATCGCGCGGGTCAACACCGCGTAGTCGCGGCGCACGCGCTCATGCGAGGCCAGTGCGGTATTGGTGACCAGCGTGCCGATGCGTAGGCCGCCCTCGTCGGTGGGTTCGATCCTGTCCAGGCCGATGTCCTGCACGTCGACCAGGTGCGTTGGCGTCTCGACCTCCAGCTTCATCAGGTCGAGCAGGTTGGTCCCTCCGGCCAGGAACTTCGCGCCCTCGGTACCGGCCACGGCTTTGGCGGCCTCGGCCGGGGATTTCGCGCGTTCGTAACTGAAGGCCCTCATGAGCGCCTCCCTGCAGAGGTCACGCCAGCGACCTCTTGCATTGCCTCGGCAATGTTGGAATAGGCGCCGCATCGGCAGAGGTTGCCACTCATGCGTTCGCGCATTTCCATGCTGGTGGCCTGGGGCAGTGCGCTGACGTCCGCCTGCACATGGCTGGGGACACCCCGCTTGATCTCGTCCAGTACCGCTACCGCCGAACAGATCTGCCCCGGCGTGCAATACCCGCACTGGTAACCGTCATGCTTGATGAAGGCGGCCTGCATCGGATGCAGGTCATCGGGGGTTCCGAGGCCTTCGATGGTGGTGATGGCATCGCCCTGGTGCTGCACCGCCAGGCTGAGGCAGGCATTGATGCGCTCACCGTTGACCAGCACGGTACAGGCACCGCATTGACCGTGGTCGCAGCCCTTTTTGGTCCCGGTCAGCTCCAGATGTTCGCGTAGGGCATCGAGCAGCGTGGTTCGCGTGTCGAGCTCAAGCTCCCGGCGCGCGCCGTTGACGGTCAACGCCACCGTGCTGATGACCGGCGGCCTGGGCGGCGGGGATGCCGCCAGCTCGGCGGCGAGCGATGACGCCCCCGGTGCGGCGGACATCGCCACGGTCGTGGCGCCGCCGGCGATCACCTGGCGACGCGTCAACTTCATTCCTTCATCCCAACTTGGCACAGTGACCTCCTGGCGTTCGGGGAAACCCCGTGGCTGGATGGACGCGCTCACACTACTCAGAGGGCACTATGCCCGTCTGCGGGGTACAGATTTGTGAAGCCGGTCGGAGGCATGCCGGCATCAACGGCCGAGCGTACTGGCCGGTCATCTTCAATGCCGTCTCTGGCAAGCGTGCGCCACAGACACTGATCTGCGCCACTGATCTGCCCCATCAGCGGATGCCACGAGGCGGTACTGAATCCCGATTGGAGATTCGTTTATGCCCGTAACACCCGCCGCAGCTGGGTTGAGCTCAAACAAGGATTAAAACGTGGAGTCGCCTCGACGCTCGGATCTGATGCATCCGAGTCTTAACGCGCCAACCTGCTGTGGATAGTCGAGATGCGGAATGGACCGCATCTGCCATGCGTAGGGCGGAAGTTTCAGCATTCGTCTTTGCAGTGGAGGAAATGTCTTCAGCTGCCGGCTTGAACCGGGAAGGCTCTAGTTTGGCCATGGAGATCGTGGCGCCGCGGTAGAGCTACGGTTCGATGAATCAGTGCCTCAGCTTTCCGCCAGATCTCTGCAACGAACACGATCACTCGGAAACTCCACCGTCAGGCCCATTTCGGCAGACAGCTGCTCTATCGCGTGCGCGGAAACTGACCTGCAGCGGCACTTCGCAGATGCGAAGCAAGAACTGGGTGGCACCGTCAGGGGCCAGCACCACATTGCTGCCGTGGGCTGGCAACGGCTTTGCCCCCAGGGGATGTGCCCCGTTCGGGCATCCTTCCTGGCTATCCACCTCGACCGCCAGCCGGAGACGATTGACGTGAAGGGGATCTCACATCAAAGAGCGGACACTGCAACCTCGCGGCTCTTCTCCGGTGCACAATCCTTTGCTCCCGTGTCCAGCCCCCCAAATGGCACGACCATGCACCCTCCCAACGCCTTCAGGGTCCATTCGATCCTGCCCCAGCTTGCGCTCAATGGCGCAATCATCCGACTGGATCAGGTGCGTTCAACCTGTAGAAGCTGTGGGCTGAGGTCGTCAATGACCAGGGGCGCAGGCTTTGAAACAGATCAGAAGGGAACCACCCTCACTTGCCCTGCATGCGGGGCCACAGGTCTGATGGACGAAATGGAGATCTGGCACCACTGGCTCGAGCAGTGCCGTCGTCAACAACTCTTGGCGCGCTCCAAGCAGATGATCCATTCGATATCGAGGACTAGAAGCGAGTGATGGACATGCCCGAAGGGCTGGATTGCCTCGGCCGCCGCGAAGGCTCCACTGAGGTCTGTCGCGGCTGCCTGAAAGTGATCGCGTGTGGGGGCGCAAGGCTGTTGCTGCCGATCGCGCGCGGGCAGGTACCCGAGGCATGGATTCAGCTGCTGCCTGATTTCGCAGGATGTTCCGTCATTGCGCATGACCACGTTTGGGCCCGGAGGCATCGGCACCGCGCCGCGTGCAGCGTACGCAAAGTCTTTCGGCCGGCTGGGCTGGCCCTACGCCATGATCTCAGAGCGGCGGCGAACCCACCGGGAGATTGATCCTCCAGTCCCGGAAACGGCGCGCTTCAGCCGTCGGCTGGATGTCTCCCGGCCAAACTTCCCATCGTAAAGGCGAATCCCGCCTCTTCCAGAAGCGCCCTCATGCGCAGTTCCACGCGACGAGGTGAGCGCAGCCCATTGGGCGCATAAAGGGCATACACGTAGCCAGCACCGTCAATGATCTCGCGGCGTACTGCGCACTCAGTCGATTCACTGGCTTCGCACCAGACAGACATCAG
Organism: Stenotrophomonas sp. 112478_Sma; assembly: GCF_056479905.1. Classification (NCBI taxonomy): domain Bacteria; kingdom Pseudomonadati; phylum Pseudomonadota; class Gammaproteobacteria; order Lysobacterales; family Lysobacteraceae; genus Stenotrophomonas; species Stenotrophomonas sp. 112478_Sma. The sequence goes on from NZ_CM151072.1 coordinate 2,261,349, forward strand.
CCTGGCGGGGCTGATCGACTGTCCGTTCCGAAGACGGAAGAACAACCAGCGCACGCCTGGCGGTTGGGCTCGATCTACTCTAGTCATTGCGAGCCCCGGATCCGCCTCGACAGATCGCTGAGAACTTCAGGATCCAGGCGAGGGCGGTTATCTCTCGATGAGCGTGGCAGATCTATGCGCTCACCACCTCTCACCAGAGCGGGGAGATCGGACTGAAGGTCAATCCACCACCCGGCAGGAAGGCGGAGCCCCGTACCCGTTCGGTCGTAGATGCATATCGGGAAGTTCATAGCGTTGCTCCTGGATTTATCGAGCATACGCTTGCGCAATGTCAGGTCCGAATGCGACTACTCCAAGGCTGACGCATCGACTCTCTTTGCACAGATGAACACGCGTGCCTCGTCTCGCTGAACTTTCAGGAACGACTCAAGCCAGCAAAGAGCAGCGCCTCGATTGGCAATCACTCTTCCCAACTCTTCAGTCAAACACCGCGCACACTCCATTCCACCAGGACTCTCGCCATGGCAAGCCCGGCACTGAGCCATCGTCGTCGTGCTGACCGGGCGCGATTGGTACATGATCTGAGACATCAAGGTCACAGCCTGATTGTGAGACGACATTCCAGCCTTCCTGTCGATGCCGAAGCAGCCGCGCTGGGCGCGGCCACCTCTGGGGCATCAACGCTGACTGTCGCGATCAACACCCGCCTTTGGGTTCTGGCCAGAGCTTGGCTGTCCAGTCTCTGTTTCGCTTGGCTGCTGCTGTTGCTGCCCTTGCTGTCCGGCCAGATCCTCACCGCCGAGATCCTTGCCGTCCGCGTGGCCCTGCTGGCCGGGCTTCTTCTCGACACTCGAGTTGCGGCCATCATTCTGGTTCTGGGAAGTGTTGTTCATGTCTTGCTCCGATGCAGCCATCTGCTGCGACCCCACAGTGGGCTTCAGCGCGTTACGCAGCCGTGCCCGATTGGATCGAGTATGAACAAGCGCCATGAACAGGCCGCTGTCCTGAAGGGTGTACAGTGCATGTCCAACAGGAGCAAACCATGGAACGCACGAGGAACAAGGATTTCGTTGACATCGAGCGTGAGCTCACCCATTGGGGGTTGGCATTCAACTCTGGCGCCCTGCCTGCTGTCAGCTTTCGCCATGAAGTTGACCCCGTCATCCGGCTCGCGTGTGACATCTACATCAGAGATCCGCACGGAATGCGCGAGGCATGGCTGGGCGCCCTCCAAGTCAGGCTTGCGGCTCGATCCAGTCTCCGCGGGCACCCCGGCGCAGCGGAGATCGCGACCCTATGCTGGTCACGACTCTCCTGCCCTTAGCAACGCCCCTCCTGCCCAGCTGCATCATTCCCTTCCCGCATCAACTGATCATTCAGCACGTGGACGATGGACATGACAGCATCTGCAAGCGCCCGAGAGTCGCTGATCGAACCGTAGAAGTAGATCTTCGAGCCTTCAACCCGGACTTGCGCAAGCGAAAGCTGAGACGCCAGCGCCTCACACTTCATCAGGAACAGTTCAATCCAGCGAGCACCGGGGGCAAGATCCAGCAATGCAATGATGGCCTCGTCGGTAGATGAGTCGACATGCTCCTGTAGCCGTGGCACGTCGAAACCTACGATTCTTGGAAGCATGGAGGCGCTCAACGATCTGTCCTCTCGCTCAGGGGCAATCTCAGTATCGCCCACGGTACACAGATCTACAATCAAGCGTTCGAGAAGGGACTTCCCGACCAACCCAGCAAGGAGGCACGATCCACGCTGGATGCGCGAGAGCTTCCGTTGACAGAGCTATTGTCCGGCCAACAGGTGCCTGACGGTCTGCCTTCGCCCTCGCGCAGCGCACGAAGTGCTACGACGTGAGCTACCACAGCTTGCTTGAGCGAAAGTCCACCGCGGCCTACCTCCTGGATAGTGCATGCCGCGGCATCAAGCAGGGCCAGCCCCGGCGCTCAGGCAACATCCGCGCTTGGCATCCGGAACGTGAACACTGTTCCGGCACTTTCACTTGACACCACATCGAGTATCCCGCCATGAGACTTGGCAATCTCCGATGCGATGTAGATGCCCAGACCAAGACCTGGCCTGGGAAGCTCGCCCTTCTCACGCGAGAACGGGTTGAAAATGGTGCTGAGCCTGTCGGGCGCAATGCAGCCTGCGTTGTGCACATCCAGCGTGAGGCGATTGGATGCAGCGTGCACCCTCAGCGTGACAGGAAGCGACCGCTCGCCATGCTGCACTGCGTTCGTCAGCAGGTTGGCCAGCATCTGCGACAGCCTGCCGGGATCGCAGACCACGCTGCCCTCGATCCGCATCTGCACATCGATGTCCTCGCGACCGGTGGCGATCGCCACTTCCGCTGCAACTCGTTCAAGGTCAGCTTGCAGCGTATCGCTTTCCCGGAGCGAGATCGGGATGCCTCCACCCAATCGGCCCCTGGCAAAATCAAGTACATCGTTTATGAGCCCATCCATCCGGGTCACGCCAGATGCGATGTGCGCAAGCATCTGCTGCTGACGCGCGGACGTCGCCTCATCCTCAAGTGCATCTGCTGCTACGCTGATTGCCTGGAGGGGGCTGCGAAGATCATGGCCCAGTACCGCGATGAACTGATCGCGCAAGTCGGAATCCCGCTGCGCGTCCGAAAGCGCCGTCTCCGCTTCCTGTAGGCGGTCCTCCTTGTCCAGATAGTTGCCGACGAGCTCGGCAAGCAGCTCCATGGACCGTCGGACATGGGCTTCATCGAAGTTGCCCGGCGAAGAATCAATGGCGCACAGAGTGCCGAAGAAACTGCCGTCCGGCCGATGAATCGGAACCGACGCGTAACTCTCAAGCCCGTAGATCCGAGGCGTGTGGTGCTTGGAGTACAGCGGGTGGTTACTGGCGCGTGCGAAAACCACGGAGGTTGATGACTGCCTGATCTCGTCACAGATGGTGGTTTCCAGGACCAGCTGCCCGCCTGGAACAAGCCCGAACCCGAGCGTGTCCAGGGTGGCGCAGGCGGTCCAGGTCGTCTCTGTAACCCTGGCAATCGCCGTGAATCTCGAGCCCGTGATATGGGCTACGGTTTCAAGGATGCGCGGCACTGCCTCGATACGACCGATCTCAGCGACGTCATTGAGCAGGTGGGGATCAGTCAGCGTATGCATATGTGGCAGGCGGGCACAGTGATGCATCATCCCATGAAACCGCCATCGCAAGCCGGCTCCGTTCAGAACGGGGCGTCCAAAGCGGGCAATCGAGCGATGAGCGCGCAGCCGCGAGGATGCGCCTGCTTCATTGACAAGTGAATGGCCGCAATCCCTAATCGGGCGGCAGATCGCCGTCCGCCTATCGACCCCTTCATCATGTCCAGAGTATCCACCACTGATTTCGCAGCGCACGTGAGCGTCGACAGCCTTCACCAGGCAGTTGTAGCCGTTACTGCCGCTTCGGTGGCGCGGGACTGGGAAAATGAGCGCCACCAGCACCGCAAGGCACAGCTGATCTATTCGGTTCGCGGCGTCTTGACCTGTGAGGTGGAAGATGGCGTCTGGATCGTTCCTCCGCAGTGCGCAGTCTGGATACCGGGCGACCTTCCCCACTCGGCAAGGGGAGCGGGACACACAGAATGCTACTGCCTGTTTGTCGAGCCGGAGGCCGCACCGGACCTCCCAACGTTCTGCTGTACCGTTGCGGTTTCGCCATTGCTGCGCGAACTGCTGTTGAAGGCGGCTGATTTTCCTGGGCAGTATGCAGCTGGAGGCAAGGAGGAGCGCCTCATTGCCACATTGCTCGACCAGCTGGCAGAGGCCCCGGTTGAAGATCTGCATCTGCCGATGCCGCGCGATGCAAGACTCCGTCGCCTGGCCGAGTGCCTGCTGGTCGACCCGACCGACAAGACCCCGAAGGGCGTTTGGGCAAGCCGCGTCGGCATGAGCGAGCGCAGCATGAGCCGCCTCCTGCAGGACGAGATCGGTATGGGCTTTGGTCGTTGGCGCCGGCAGCTGCACGTCATCCTCGCGCTCCAACGTCTGGCCCAAGGTGAAAGCGTTCAAACGATCGCACTGGATCTGGGGTACGGCAGTGCAAGCGGCTTTGTAACCATGTTTCGCAAGGCGATGGGAAAGCCGCCTGGGCGCTACCTTTCAGAACGTTCCATGCTGGCGCCGCAGATCGCGCCGCCCACAATCACCTTGCCCGGCCATCTGCTGGGCTGAACGGACTGGCCAACTCCCGCCCCCCCTGGCCTGCTCCACCTCTGGCCCGGTTCGACCCCGCTCCTTCGTGTAGCCGACTCTCGCCTGCCGCCTGCCGCCTGCCGACCTGGCCTGACTGAACAATAGTCTGGCCTGGGTTCGCCAGTGTTCCACTGGATTTCGTTGTTAAATGTGCCGCCCAAACGCGAATGACTATTATTTATGACTGGCCAGCTGAGCGCCGATGCTCCCCATTACCCGATCAACGCGCTTGCAGGTGCGGATGGGAATTCTGATCTGGAGTACAGGCGCGGGCGCCCGAGGGACGCCCGATACGCTGGCCTGGCCGTGGCAGTGGCATGGGCCCTGCTGGGCGCGCCGACCGCATTTGCAGGCGAATCCGTTCCGTCGGATCGCGCGGACGAAAGGACAGCGCCGGAAGAGACCGCGTTACCCACGGTTACAGTGCTGGCTCACAAGGACAAGTCGGCCACAGAGGGCACAGGATCCTATACGACGCGGGAGTCCTCTGCCGCCACGCGCATGCCGCTGTCGCTCCAGCAGACGCCGCAGGCACTGACTGTACTGACGCGTCAGCGCATGGATGACCAGCACCTGGACTCGGTGCAGGCAGCGCTGGAGAGCACTTCTGGAATCGCCACGTACCAGTCGGACAGTGAGCGTACCAGCTTCTATGCACGCGGCTTCCTGATCAATAACATCCAGTACAACGGCATACCCACGGTGGTCGGCAGCACCGTCAATGGAAGTGGCATCGGCGCTGTTGATACAGCCTTCTACGACCGCGTGGAAGTCGTGCGTGGTGCATCGGGCCTGCTGACAGGTACCGGCAACCCTTCAGCCGCGATCAATCTTGTCCGCAAACGACCGACACGTGATTTCTCGGCGAGCGCTTCGCTGGGGGCTGGCAGCTGGGAGACCTATCGGAGCATCGGCGACATCTCCACACCGCTGACCGCGGACGGTCGGATCCGGTCGCGACTGGTGGGGACATACCAGGACGGACATAGCTACCTTGATGGTTACAGGCCGCAGAGGAAGTCGCTATATGGCGTCATCGAGGCCGATCTGACCGCCGACACGACCTTCCGCCTGGGGTACGAATACCAGGACATCACGCTGAAGGGATCGACCTGGGGAGGCCTGCCACTTTGGTTCAGCGATGGTACGCAAGCGGAGTATCCGCGCTCCAGGAACTACGCGCAGGACTGGAGCTATTGGGACAACACCCTCAAGACGGCCTTCGCCGAAATCGAGCATCTCTTCGGAAACGGCTGGAAGTTCCAGGCCACCGCGAATCAATATCGGACCGAGCATGCCGCCGAGCTCCTTGGCCTGATCGGCCGACCTGATCGTGCCACAGGCCTGGGCGTGTTCCCCAACGGGGCCTATCCGGTAGCGCTGGCGTCCGAGGGGCGCAGTCGCCAGAACACGTTCGACGTCATGGCCGGTGGCCCCTTCCAGCTGTTTGGCCGACAGCACGATCTGGTCGTCGGCGCCACCCGCTCGCGGCGCAACGCATATCAGGAGGACGTCGCCCCCTTCTATGCAGGCATCTGGCCGGTGAACGTGTATGAGTTGAGCCCCTCATTCCGCAGGCCTGACTTCGATGCGATGTCCACAACGCCGACGCGAACCCGAATCAAGCAAGGTGGCGTCTACAGCGCGGCGCGACTCTCGCTGGCTGAACCATTGAAGCTGATCGTCGGGGGTCGCCTCAGTACCTATGAAATCGACGATGCGGCCGGTGGAGCACCGGTGCACTACAGAAAAAGTGGCGAGTTCACCCCGTACGCCGGCCTGATCTACGACATCAACGCGACGTACTCGGTCTACGCCAGCCACACAGGAGTGTTCAACCCCCAGACCGAGTATCGGGACAGCAACGGTAACGTGCTGACCCCTTCAAAAGGCAGAACAAGCGAAATCGGGCTGAAGGCAGGGCTTCTTGACGGGCGCTTGACTGCATCGATTGCCCTCTTCCACACCGAACTGGACAACGCCGCGCAATCGGTCGCCGGCACCTACACACCCAGCGGAGCGCAGGCTTACCGCGGCGCCGACGGGACCAGGTCTCGCGGTATCGAGCTGGATCTTCAGGGAGAGCTGTCCCGTGGATGGAACGTCTACGCGGGTGTCGCGCACTTCACTGCGAAGGACGGTGCCCACGAGCGCTTGAACACGCAGTTGCCCCGCACCACGGCGCAGCTCTTCACGACCTATCGGTTGCCGGGCCAATGGGACCGCTTGACGCTGGGCGGCGGCTTCAAATGGCAAAGCCGCTTCTACAACGCGCCCAACACAGGAACCAGTTCCCTGGGTGGAGAACAGGGATCCTATGCACTTCTCTCGGTAATGGGTCGCTACTCCATCACGGACAAATCCAGTGTGGCTATCAACGTCAACAACGTCCTGGACAGGAAGTACGCGCTTCAGAAGGGAGATTTCGACACCGTCGGCTATGGCGCGCCGCGCAATGTGATGGTGACGCTGGACTACAGATACTGATTCATCACTGTACCCGACAAGATCCATAGAGGCTCATCAGAGAACAATCCGCCATGCCCACTCAGCCCTCCTCGCCCACCGCCCCACCCCGGCCCGGAAGTGTTCCAGACAAAGTTGCATTGCTGTGGCTGACAACTGCCGCTGGCGCCATTCTCTTTGTCACCTTCCAGCTGTTCTTCTACGTCAACGACTTCGCCAGGGCCAAAGGAGCGGCACCGGCGATCACGTTTGATAACGATGCGCTCTGGGCATTTCCCGCCTATTACGGGTGCTGGATAGTGACAGTGCTTCTCGCACTGTCAAATACCCGAAGATCCTGGTGGATTGCGCTGATACTGGGGAGCGCACTTGTGCTGCTGAATACGCTCGGCGGCGTCTTCGACGGCTTCAGGGACGGTTGGCACGTCACCTTTTCCGCAATCTTCTTCATCACGCTGCCGGGCCTGTTCGCTGCAGCGACCACCTGGCGACACATCAAACTCAAGGAAGCCGCCCATGTCGATGAACAGCAGTGATTTTCCCCTGGTCTGGATGGACCTCGCGCAAGGCCCCGAACACGAACATCAGGATGACTTCGACGCATTCGAGGAAAATCTGCGCCGGGGGGAGCCCTTCGTACTTCTCACTGATACGGCGCCATCGGAGGAGCATGACCACTCGCCAGCGGAGAAGAAACGCATGGCGCTGTGGATGAAGCAGCACAAGGCCGAGCTTCGCAGGCTGGTTCTGGCGATGGTCCTGGTCGAGCCCAATCCGGCCAAGCGCGTCGCCTACAAGACGTTCTCGGTACCCTTTTCCAAGTTCTGGGGCTACCCTCTCCACATTGTCACCTCACGCGAGAAGGCAATAGAAGTTGCGAGGAATCTGCTGTCTCAATCAAACGAGACGCCCTGAGCCGCCTTCGTTGGGCGCTGTACCTGCGGCGCCTCAGCGCTCCTGACAGCATGCCTCCGAGTTCTTCAATGGAAGGTCCTGCTGAGCGCGCGAGGCCGATCAGAAGTAGAAACCGAGGTTCAGATTCAACCGAGAATGCCAGCGCGAAGGGCCTCCCTCGCTGATGCCGATGCCGTCGCCGCCGGCAAACCACATGTTGCGTCCGGCGATCCAATCGACATAGGTGAGCATGACGCCCTTCTGCAGGCTGCAACCGGTCACGTTCTGCCACGAGTTGCGTAGGCCCGCGCGGTGCCCGACCGGGCGGGTCATGCTGAGGTTGTTATAGCAGGTGATGTCATCCAGCCAGCCCTTCCGGCCGAACGAATAGGCGATGTTGGCGCTTGGCACATCCGCCTGCGCTGCAACCTGGAAGGGGGATTGGAACGCCGACATTGCGATGCGATCTCCGGGCACGTCATACCGGTACCGCGCCCACTGCAACTGCGCGGTCCAGCCATCGCGCGTCCACTGTGCATGCAGAGCTGCACCCTGGTGACCGTAATGGCGTCGTGTCTGTGTGTTCTGCACTTTGCCGGCGAACGCGGATGCGCCCAGCAGCAGGTCCCCGCCAGCCCAGTCGCGCGCATTCTCCACGCGTGCATGCAGCCGTTGCCGCTCGCGATACGGCAACGCCTCGGTCTGCGCGACATCGAAGGAGTAGCGATCGTAGCGAGCACCCGATCCGTATTCGTCTCCGGAGAACCAGCCGAGATGCCAGGTTGTGCTGCCGCTGCGGTGAATCACTACAAGGCCCGGATCGTAATCATCCTCGATGCCCAGGTAGTAGCCGGAGCCGAACCAGAAACTCTGCGAAACGGTAGGGAGCAGCCCGAATGGGACTTGCTGGATACCTGCCTTCAGCTGGGTAGCATCGGAGAACTGCCAGCCCGCGTAGGCGTGATGCACAGCGTCGAAACCATCGTACCAGCGGTATTGGGCAGAGAAGAAAAACGGCCCGGTCCCAGCGTCGAGGTCTGCACGCAGCAGTTCAAGCTGGAGGCGGCTGGTCGCGCCGTAGTCGAGCCAGCCGTAATTGAACCTTGCCGCGCCGCCCGGCTCGAAGTAAGCGCCGCCGTTTCGATCGCGTTCCGATGCCTCCGCTGTCAGCGAAGCGCTGACGAGCACGGCAGCGGCAATAGAGGAAATGGCTCTCACGATGGGGTTACTTGCCTCCCTGTTCCGCATGTGAAAGCGCGCAAGTGTAATGTCGCGGGCAGTGAAGAAGGCGTTGGTCGATGGCCGGCGCGGTGCAGGCCCACGCCTTCAGGAAATGACAGAGCCCCCGGCCAGCGGCGCCACGCCATCATCAGGCAGCGGCAACGATCCTCACGTCAACGATTGACGTTGACCACGACGCGTCCGCGGATGCGTCCTGCCATCAGGGCTTCGGCAGTGGCTACAACCTCTCCCAGGCCGATATGCTGGGAGATGGCGTCGAGCTTGGCCATATCCAGGTCCTTGGCAAGCCGTTCCCACGCCACGAGCCGCTCTGCGGTGGGCCGCGTGACGCTGTTGATTCCCAGCAGGCTCACGCCGCGCAGGATGAAGGGCGCCACCGTGGCAGGAAAGTCCATGCCCTGAGCCAGCCCGCACGCGGCCACGGCGCCATCTTCCTTGATGGCGGCACACACATTTGCAAGTGTGTGGCTGCCCACCGAGTCAATGGCGGCACTCCACCGCTCCCGCTGAAGTGGCTTGCCTGGCTGGGACAGCACATTGCGATCAATAACCTCGCTGGCACCTAGGGACTTCAGGTAGTCGGTCTCGTCCAGCCGTCCGGTGGACGCCACGACGTTGTAGCCACGATCGGCCAGCAATGTCACAGCGAAGCTGCCTACGCCTCCGCTCGCTCCGGTAACCAGCACTTCACCGGCATCCGGAGAAAGGCCATGGCGCTCCAGCGCGATCAGACTCAGCATGGCGGTATAGCCGGCCGTTCCGATAGCCATGGCCTGCTCGGGTTGCATGCCCTTTGGAAGCGGGATCAGCCAGTCGGCGTTGACGCGTGCCAGCTGCGAAAGCCCTCCCCAGTGCCGCTCACCCACGCCCCAGCCATTGAGAACCACCTGGTCGCCCGGTTGATAGCGCCGGTCCGCCGACTCGAGCACAGTGCCGGCCAGGTCGATGCCGGGCACCATCGGAAAGGACCGCACCACCGCACCGCCCTGGCCGGTGATTGCCATCGCGTCCTTGTAGTTCAGTGTGCTGTGCGAAACCTGGACGGTGACGTCGCCCTCCGGCAGGGCCGATTCAGGCACCTGCCTGACGTCGACCTGCAATTCGTTTCCCGTCTTGTCTATGTATACGGCGTTGAACATGGCCTTCCTCCTGAGGCAGCGGCAAGGTTGCTGCGTGATTTAGACTGATCGGCTACAAGCCGGCAAAGGAACATGGACTCAGCGGGGCAAGCCCGCCAGGAACGCATTGGCGAAGATCGTGAGCGGCGCAGCGCTGCGCTCAAGCCGTGCTCGTTGGACAGCTCCCTCCCATCCGATCCAGAAGGCGGTGGCGATCTCGGAGCAGCGCGCATCGGACGAGAGCTCAGCGCGCCCCCGGGCCAGTTCAAGGCACGCGGCCAGCCGGGATTCCCATCCGTTGAACACCTCGATCAATCGGGCACGGTAGGCCTGCGGCAATGTCGAGATCTCCTGGCCAAGGTTGCCGACCAGGCAGCCTCGCCGGAAGTCGAATCGTTCCAGGCCATTGCACGCGTCGGCGACGAATCCCAGGATCCGCTCAAGCGGATCGCGTTCTTCGTCCAGCAGATGCCGGTCGAGCTTGCGGCAGAAATACTCGTCGTAGGCCTCGAGCACAGCCAAGCCGTAGGCCTCTTTGCTGTCGAAGTAGTGGTAGAACGAGCCCTTGGGGACGCCCAGCTGCCTGACGATTGCGTCGATGCCCGTTGCAGAGAAGCTTCGCTCCGTCAACAACGCGATCCCAGTGCGCACCAGCTCGCGCCGGGTGTCATCAAAGCCGCGATCCGCCCTCGGCGGGCGCCCCCGGCGGCGTGTAGTCGTAGTGACAGCAGGAGTCATGCCGCACACTTTAGACCGACCGTCTTCTAAATTCAAACGGGCAGGTCTGAACCCTCCAGAGTTGCCAGGCTTCGCCATTCTCAGAGCTGGAACCAGCACCCCGCCGATCATGATTGGGATCATGCGCTCGGCATGTCGGCCGGAGCGAGCACGAGCAACAGTGCTGATGCGAACAGCAGCGCGCCCATCACCCTGTCAATCCAGTTGCGTGCCGCGGTTGTGTCCAGATGGCGCATCATTGAAACGCCCATCGCGCACCAGAGTGCGAGACAAAGTGCGGAGATCACCGTAAACGCTGCCGCCAGCACAAGGGAGGTCCGCAGGGGCTCGGCGCCATTGCCGACGACGGCAGTCACCGTCAGCACCAGCACCCAGCTTTTGGGATTGACGAACTGAAAGCAGAACAGCGCCACCACGCTGCCGTGCCGGACACTGGTCGGCGTGGGCACGTGCTTCTCAGGTGGCCGGAGTGTTTCCAGGACCAGGCGGGCGCCCATCCAGCACAGGTACGCCCCGCCAGCAAGGGTCATCAGGGCGTACAGGTGCGGCACGGTTTGGAATGCGGTGCTTGCTCCGGCCGCCACGAGCGCCCACATGCCCAATCCTCCGGCAACGATGGCGGCGATCGCTGGCAGTGCGCTCACGAATCCGGTTCGCGCGGCGATGCGCATGACCAGCAGGTTGTTGGGACCTGGCGTGATGGTGGCAACGGCGATGACACCTGCGCCGATCAGGAGAGCGCTCATCGCACCGCCTCTCCGCGCTGAAGCGTCATGGGATCGACCTCAATCGCCTGCCCGGAGGCAAGCGTCACCCGCGCCGGCCCGAAGCGCTCGCGACCGTGCGCAGCCGACCAGTCCGAATCGGGTGCGGCGGCAATGATGCCGAACGGGTTGACGCTTCGATCGTGCCAGTAATACCCGTTGCGGATCACGTCGAGATCGACCGTAGCCGCGACACCGCGCCAGGAGTACAGGTCTCGCGCGTAGGCCCACAAGTGCGGGTAGTCGATCAGTCGCCGACGTGAACATTTGAAGTGGCCGTGATAGACGGCGTCGAACCGGACCAAAGTCGGGAACAGGCGCCAGTCCGTCTCGGTGATGATCAGGCCAAACAGATAGCGTGCATTCGCAAGACGCCGCTCCAACTGATCCAGCATGGCGAACACACTCTCGACAGCTTCTTCGTAGGCGTCCTGCCGTTGCGCGAAACCGGCGCGATAGACGGCATTGAACAGCCCGGCCTGAAGCGCGGCGTTGAGGGCATCGATCCGGCCGCGGAAGGCGGGCGGGACGAGCGTGAACGCCCCCGCGACGTTCGCATCGGCCGCATCGAACGCGCGCATGATGTGCGACGACTCATTGCTGACGATCCTGCAGGCCTGACTGTCCCACAGCACCGGCACTGTTGCCCGGCCGGTGTAACGGGGTGCCGACAGACGGTAAATCTCGTGCAGGTGCCGGACCCGCGAGCCGCATCCCGGGACGACCCAGGAGGCACCGCCGGCCACCTCGTAGCCCTGCCTTCGCTCACCACCCGCGATCTGCACCGGCACTGCATGCTCCAGGCGCTTGAGGGCACGCAGCAGCAGGGTGCGATGCGACCACGGACAACTGGACGACGCAATGAGCCAGTAGCGACCCGGTTGTGCACGCAGTCGGCCCGCAATGCCATCCAGACCCTGCCGGAACATGCTTTCCGGTCTCACAAAGCGACCATCGATCATTGTCGAATCGGCATCGACCCAGCGGCCATCGACCAACATTCCCATGTTCATCCTCTCCGATCTGGACTCGATGCAACATCGTGTGATGGCAAGCTGGTCCAAGGAACGCCGCTTCTGGTCTATTATTGAGTCCACCATGAAGATGCCCCTCAACGGACTTCGGGCGTTCGCCACCGTGTATGCCCACGGCGGGATTCGCTCGGCCGCGCGCGAGCTCGGCATCGTCCACTCTTCGGTGAGCCGCCATCTCGCGGAGCTGGAGCTCTGGCTGGGTGTACGGCTGGTCGGCGACGCTGCAGGCCGGCGAGGAATCACATTTACACCGCAAGGCGAGGCATTGGGCCGAGCCACGCTGTCGAGCTTCCGCGATATCGAGCGCGCAATCACCGCAGTGCAGGAAGCACGCTCCGGGCGATCGGTGACCGTATCGACCACACCTTCATTTGCGGCACGCTGGCTGCTTCCGCGCCTTCCGCGACTCGAGCAGGCGCATCCTCATCTAGAGGTGTCGGTGGTTGTAGACCAGAAGATCGACAACCTGCAGACCGGCGACATCGACCTGGCCATACGCATGGGCCGTGGGCCCTGGCCCGATGCCAGGTGCGAGCCGCTGATGGACGAAGTCCTGTATCCGGTCATGAGCCCGGCGCTGTTCGAAGCTTCCGGCCAACCGGCGCAGCCGGCCGACCTGCTCGGGACGCGGCTGGTGCATGATCGTGATCCACATGCATCGTGGGAGGCATGGCGGCAGCTGTACGGTCCGGCCTCGATGGATGTGACTGCCGGCCCGCGCTTCTCATCGTCAGACCTCGTGCTTCGGGCTGCTGTGCAGGGCCAGGGCGTCGCGCTGGCGCGCCATCGCTTTGCATTCGATGACATCGCCTCGGGCGCGCTGGTAAGGCCATTCAAAGATGCCGCTGTAGCGCTCGGCCCGGCCTACTGGATTGCGCTTCCACTGCACCGCGATGTGCGCAGCGGCGCATCGACGGTGATCGCATGGCTGAAAGAACAGGCGGCGTTTAGCGATACGGTGATCTGAGTGCCCAGCACCTTCAGATCCCTTCTGCCGCGTGTCGTGATTGCCCTGAATTCCAGGCTCCGGGACTCGAGCCATCACCACCACGACAGCCCACGCCTGAAATCAGGCCAAACCCTTGCACGATGGGCGCCTCCCTGCCCCGGCCAGCTATGCAACAATGCCGAAAGCGTCGAGGGCGTTGTCGGCATCAGCCCCAAGCCCTTGGCTTCCCGCATGACCGGGAGTAATTCTTGGCGCGCCACCGAAAACGGGTGGCCGGGCTTCGAAACCCCGGTTCTACGCTGAAGTACACGCTTGCCAGCCGGCATCACCCATCAGGTGGTGCCGGCTGGCAATCCGTCGGCCGGCTATGGCGGGCGGTGCGCGGAGGCCTTGTGCCTGCCGGTTTAGCGTAGACCGGGTTTCGAACCTCGCACCGTCCGCCACCTTCATCGGTGGCGGCTTCCGTTTATCTGTTCGGAGCCCTGCCATGACCAACGCCTACCCCCCTTCTCCGCACCCGATCCGCCTGCATCCCGCCAACGAGCCCACACCGGATCCCAACGCCTTTGCTTCACTGCTGCACAGCATCGGCGCAGGTGCCGCGTCCAACGGCCGGCCCTGGCCGGAAGGCCATCTTCCGCCAAGGCGACGCATGGCACTGTCCGACGCCGACTGTTCTCTCAATGGCCTGCGCGTGGTGATGGAAATTCTGCTTGCCTCAGAGCGCGCCCGCAAGAATGGAGAGCCTGACCAGTACGTCGGCGACCGTGTGCTGGAAGGGCTGGTCATGGCCGGCCTTGGGCTGACCGCACACGCCAGTGAACGCCTGTTGCCGGAAGGCTGATGCCTCGTCCCGCGGGCGCTGGCGCTCGCGGGACACACAGCCACTCCCGTTGACCGCAGCGTCCGTAGATGTGGGCCCGCCCTGACCGGCGGGCGGCACTTACTAACGTGACGCGTCACACCCAGCCACGCACCGTTAACAGCCGCGCACTATCCTCGAAGCCCCTGAACCTTCACGAGGCGAGTCCATGACCAAGCTCCACACCGTGCTGATTACCGGCTGCCTGCTGGCCCTGAGTCCGCTGGCCTCGGCCGAAACCGTGAACCTGACCAACAGCGCCGAAGGCGCCAACCGCGATGCCGGCATTGCTGCGGTCAAGAAGAAGCTGCAGGACGCCTGCACCGATCGCAAGGGCTCGCCGGATACCGACTCGTTCGAGGTGGTCTTCGAGAAGACCAGCGACAACCCCAACGTGCCCAAGCCGTACTACGTGGACGGAAAGATGAAGTGCGAGCTGCCGGGTTGAACCCGGCGACCGCTATCGACCGGCGTCGTCCCCGGACATGACGCGGTCGATCCAGCCGGCGTAGCGTGAGATGCGCACGTTGAACACCACCTGGCCATAGAAGCCGGCCTCAAGGGCGTGCTCGGGAACGGCGGTGATCCAGGAACCCAGGCCGACCAGCTGCCAGTGGTCCTGCACATTGATGACCAGCGGGCCACCGCTGTCGCCGTTGCCGAGCACGCCTTCAAGCGGCAGGCCACGCGGCGGCGGATCGAAGCGGTACCAGAGATAGCGGTCGTTGCCGCCGGTGATGGCGTTGAACGCACGCCGCAGAGCGGTGCGATGCGACCCTCCGGGGATCAACCCCTCGGCGCCATTCCCGGTGGCGCCCTTCCCTATCAAGGTGGCCACCTGCGCAACCTCGCCCGCGCCCCGATAGAGGGTGACGGGCTCGACATCGGCAACGGGCGTTGCCAGCCGGATCAGCGCGATGTCATCCGATGCCGCCAGGAACGCGTGGATCTTCCCTGCACTGCCTGTTGCCAGGGCCTCTTCGCCCAGCGCGGCCGGCATCGGCCTGAAGCCGGGGTGCAGATACACACGCGCGACGGCGTAGTTGCGCCCACCGACGGTGACTTCGGCACCCATGCCGTCCATCGGTGCCGCGTGCGCGGCGGTGATCACCCAGCGCGGAGCGATCAGTACGCCGTGCCCCTCTCCCGGCAGGTCGGCCAGGGCCGGGAAGGCAGATCCATCGACGCGGTAACGGGCATCGTCCACGTCGTCACGGATGACGATGGCCCCGGCAGCAAACGGGACCGTTACAAGCATCAGGAAGAGCCAACGTTTCATGTATTTCTGCATCCCCGTGTTCAAGTGCCCACGCTAGCCGAAATGCACCTGCCTGGTGAGCGGCATGCGACCAGAGCCCGCGCCGGCCGACGAAGGCCGGCAAAGCGGGCGCGGAATCAGGGCTGCGCTGGCCTGCCAAGGGATTCGATCTGCGCCCCGCCCAGCTCCACCACCCGATCGGCGTCGGTGACGACACTGCGCCGATGGGTGATGGCCAGCACGGTCACCTCGCCGGCCAGCGCCCGAATATGACCCATGATCTCGCGTTCGGTGGCCTCATCCAGGGCCGAGCTTGCTTCGTCCAGCAACAGGATCGCCGGCTCGCCATACAGTGCGCGTGCGATGGCGATGCGCTGCCGCTCACCGCCGGAGAGCTTCAGGCCACGCTCCCCGACCGTGGTCTCGAAGTGCTCGGGCAGCGCTTCGATCAAGGCGAGGATGGCAGCCTTGCGTGCGGCGTGCCGGAGTCGCTCGTCATCGCGCGGGCGCCCCAGCAGGATGTTATCGGCCACGCTCTCGTTGAGCAGCATCACGTCCTGCGGAACGACCGCGACGGCCGCGTGCCACGTCGCGCGATCAATCCGCGCCAGATCGGTACCGTCCACCCGTATCCGGCCGTGCTGGGGCTCGATGGATTTCAGCGCCAGCTTGAACAGTGTCGACTTGCCGGCACCGGTCTCTCCCATCAGGAAGGTGATGCCGCCGCGTCCGGCGTGGAAGGTCGCATCGGTGACGCCGCGACCATTGTCATAGCGATGGCTCACTGCGTCGAACTGGAGCAGGCCGCTGCGGGCGGAGAACCGTTCGGCATGGGCCACCTGCGGTTCCTCGGGCGCGGCCCACAGGGCAGAGAGCGGCGCCAGCATGCTCCACGAACGGGCGACGTCATCGATGGAGCGCGCGATCATCTCCAGCGGCAGGTTGAGCTGGAGCAGCAGCAGATTGAACAGGACGATGTCGCCCACGCTCAGCTGTCCGTTCTGGTAGCGCGGCAGCAGGAGGCTGAAGGTGACGATGAACTCGATGGCCAGGCCGATGCCCAGCAGGGCAATGAAGCCTACGCGCTGCAGTACGTAGGCGCGCCAGCTGTCGCGCACGCTCTGTGCCTTCTGCTCGAAGCGCTGCACCATCCAGCTGCTGCCGCCAAACTGCCTGAGTGTTTCCATCGCATTCATGGCATTGCCGACGAAGCGGGCGTTCTGCTGGCCGGCCTCGACGGCCGCTTCGCGGTGGATGCGTGCACGTCGGGTAGCGAGCGCGGAAAGCGCGACGGCCACCGTGCCGTAGCCCAGCACGATGGCGACGATCTGCAGGTTGATCAGCGCGCCCAGGGTGACCAGGGTCAACACGATCTGCAGGGCACTGGGAATGAAGGCCACCAGGCCCAGCTGCACGACGATCTTGAGCGCCCCTCGCCCCTTTTCGCCGGCCACTTGCAGTTCCGCTGCGTTGTATTCCACGAAGAAGCTGCTGGTCTTCTTCAGCAGGCGCGCGAAGTAGCGGGTACTGGTGATGAAGCCCAGATTCTCGCCGCTGAGGAATGACAGGTACTGCACCGTGTTCTGCAGCACGCTGCCCACCCCGAGCAGCACGGCGTAGAGAACGAACCACCCGGCCAGGACGGCTGCGCCCTGCCCGGGGAGGCGGTCGATCAACCGCGAGAACAGATAGGGCGCCGCAACGGTGGCCAGGCCGGAGAGCAGCACGGTGCCGGCGATGAGCACCAGCAGCGTGCGATCGGCTTTCCAGTAGGCCGTCAGTATTTCGCTGACAGGCGCGGGCACAGCGAACGGCTTCATCACTCTCGGTCCCCGGCGTCTCGGCGGTCCACAGGGAAGGAAGTCCCTGTGCGGCCAAATGATATGATATAACATCGCTATCAAGCGCACGTGACCGTGCTGCAGGCCGATATCGGATGAGAGTGATGGACCGGGGAATGGAACAGGTATTCATGGGCGGTAGGCGCGCGTTGCTGGCCGCGAGCATCGCTGCCGCGCTGCAGATCGGAGCGCAGGCCCAGGCACAGAACGCGGGCACCGACGACGACGCACCCACGGCCACCCTGGACAAGGTACTGGTGATTGGCAGCAACATCCGCGATGCCGTCGGCGGTGGTGCATCGCCGGTCATCGTGATCGACCGGGAGGCCATCGACCGCACTGGCGTGGCCTCCCTGCAGCAGCTGTTCGAGAAGCTGCCGCAGAACTTCGGTGGCGGCGCCAATGGTGCCAATGTGGCCAATCTCGGTGTTGACCGTGATACCGGCAACAACTTCGGCCAGGGCACCGCGATCAACCTGCGTGGCCTGGGTACGGGCACTACGCTGACCCTGGTCAACGGCCATCGCGTGACCTCATCGAACCGCTACCAGTATGTCGATGTATCGCTGATTCCACTCAGTGCGGTCGAACGCGTGGAGATCCTCACCGATGGTGCCTCTGCCATCTACGGCACCGATGCCGTCGGTGGCGTCGTCAACATCATCCTGCGCCAGGACTTCACCGGCTATGAGTCGTCGCTGCGGTACGGCACGGTCACCACCGGCAACATGGACGAGTACCAGGTGTCGCAGTCGGCGGGGTGGGCGTGGGACCGCGGCCGCGTGCTGGCAAGTTACGAGTTCCTGAAGCAGGGCAGCCTGCCCGCCACCGACAAGGATTTCTCCCGGAACGTCACGGTCAGGCCCTACGATCTATATCCGGGATCGAAGCGGCACAGCCTGTATGTCGATGGCGTGCAGGAGCTCAGCGATGTGCTGACGCTGAATCTCACCGGCTCGTTCGCCAAGCGCGAGATGGACACCACCATCTCCGGCACGGCCGACGAAACCCGGTTGTTCCCGCACACGCAGCAGTTCGACATTTTCGCAGGCCTGACCCTGGAGCTTCCGCGCCAGTGGCAGGCGCGCCTGGACGCTGGATTCGGCAGGAACGAGGTCTCCTACGAGCGCACGACCATCACCGGCAGCACGGTCAGCACGGCGCCGCCGACGGATACGAACTCTGAATCGCGCTACCTGGATCTGGTGGCCGACGGCGAAGTGTTCAGCCTGCCCGCCGGCCCGGTACGCGCAGCGGTCGGCGTCGGTTACCGCCGCGATGGCTATGAGCTGCTCGATCACCGTGGGCTGGAAAAGCCGCTCGATCTGCAGCGCACGATCAGGTCCGCCTTTGCCGAGCTCAACATCCCGCTGCTCAAGGAGATGCCCGGCGTTCGCAGCCTGTCGCTGACCGCGGCGGCGCGCTACGACGACTACAGCGACTTCGGCTCCACCCTGAATCCCAAGCTGGGGCTGCTGTGGGAAGCCACCGAGGGACTCTCCTTCCGTACCAGCTACGGCCGCTCCTACCGCGCGCCGGTCTACCAGGACATGCAGCTGAACAACACCGTGGTCGTGGCGAACGTGCCGAACCCGAACGCGGCCAACGGCAGCACCGTCCTGATGATGCTCTCCAACGGCAATCCCGATCTCGGCCCCGAGCGTGCGAAAACCTGGACCGGCGGGTTCTCGTTCGCGCCGCCCTCCGTTCCCGGCCTCACGGTTGATGCCAACTACTATCACATCGACTATGCGGACCGGATCGGCAGCGGCTTCGGCGGCAGCTTCCCGTCCCTGTTCCTGCAGTCCACGGCCCCCTACGCGGACATCCTGACCGTCGATCCATCGCAGCAGCAGATCCAGCAGGCGCGCCAACTGGGCGTGTCGGGCCTGGGGCTGTTCGTCTCACGTGTGGGGCCGTATGCACTCCCTGCCGGCCTGGATGAGACCAGCAGCCAGGTGATCCTGGACAACCGCTTCCGCAACAACGCATACACCTCGCAGCGCGGCGTCGATCTCAACGCGTCCTATCGCGTCGATGTGGGCCAGACGCGGATCGCGATGAACCTGGCCGGGCAGTACATCCTCGAATCGACGCGGCGCGTGACCAGCACATCGCCCGAGCTGGACGCGGTCAACGCGGTCTACTACCCGGTCGACCTCAAGCTGCGCGGCGGCCTGACCCTGGACCGGGGCCAGGCCGCAGGCGGCGTCTTCGTGAACTACGTGGACAGCTACCGCGATCCGGCCAACATCGCCCACCCACACGTCAGCTCCTGGACGACCGTCGACCTGAACCTCAAGTACCACTTCGGCGCCCCGGCCGGCGACCACGAAGGCACGTCGCTCGCCCTCAACGTGCAGAATCTTCTCGACCGGGATCCGCCCTTCATCATCAACAGCATCAACACCGGCTACGACCCCACCAATGCGACCGCGCTGGGGCGCTTCCTGTCGGTGACCCTCACGCATCGCTGGTAAGCCGGATGAGTCCGCCCTCCCCCGCCCGCTTCCGGCCTGCGTCGACGCTTCGGCAAGCTGCTGGTGTCGCGGCAACCCAGCTGACCTTGATGTGGCGTGAGCGGCGCCTGCCGTGGCTCGCCCTGGTCCTGCTGCTGCTTGCGGGCGCATCCGTTGCCACGGGTGCCGCGCGCCTGTCCCTGCAGGCGCAGGAGCGCCAGGCCGTAGCAGCGGAGGAAGCGCGGCTGTGGGACGGCCAGGGCGTGATCGATCCCCATGCCGCGGCGCATGTGGGACGCGCCATTCCCGCACCGGTGCGACCCCTGGCCGCGCTCGATCCGGGACTGACCGATGTACTGGGCACCTCGGTGTTCATCGAAGGTCACACACAGAACCCGGCCAGGCATCGCGCGATGGACGCGGGTACCGCCCTCAGCCGGTTCGACGGTTTCTCTGCCGCCTGGGCGCTGCAGGTAGTAGCGCCGCTGCTCATCATCCTTGCCGGCTTCGCCACGCTGTCCGGTGACGTCGCCCGCGAAACCCTTCGCCAGGAACTCGGCACCGGAGCGTCGCCTGCGGTGCTGATCATCGGCCGATTGATTGCTCTGGCAAGTGCTTCCCTGCTGCTGGTGCTTGCCATGCTGGCGGCGACGGTTCCCGCTGTGGCAGGACAGAACGCCGGCTGGATGGACATCGCCGCGCTGCTGGCCATGTGCGCGGCCTACGGACTCTATCTGCTGGTGTTCTGTGCCCTAACGGTCGGTGTCTCCGCGTTGTCCAGCTCGGCGCGGACCTCGCTGGTGGTGTTGCTGGGGTTCTGGGTGGTAGCCACCGTGCTGGTGCCACGAATGGCGCCAGCGGTGGCCGAATCGCTGGATCCCACGCCCAGCGCGCCGGCATTCAGGGCCGCCGTGACGGAAGAGGCGGAGAACGGAGGGGATGGCCATGACCCTGCGGACAAGCGGCTGGACGCCCTGCGACACGCGCTGATGGCGCGCTACCAGGTCGACACGGTGGAAGAGCTTCCCGTCAACTTCCGGGGCGTGGCCCTGGAGTTCGCAGAGAGGAACTCGACGGACACCTACAACCGCCATTTCGAGCGGATCCATGCGACCTATCGGCAGCAGCAAGCAACACGGCGCGCATTCGCCTTCGTTTCTCCCGCCATCGCGCTGCAGTCATGGTCGCGCGCATTCGCCCGCACCGATTTCGCGGCGCACCTGGCCTTCCTGCAGAGCGTGGAAGACTACCGCTACCGCCTGATCCAGGCACTCAATGCGGAAGTGAAGCAGCACAAGGCGCCGCAGGGGGAGAAGCATCGTGCCGACATCGCGACCCTCACCCGGTCCGTGGCCTACACGCCGGGGCAACAGTGCCTGGCCGGCATTGCCGCGGCACAGGCGGCGAACCTGGCCATTCTGCTGGGCTGGTTGCTGCTGGCGCTTGGACTGGTGTTCTTCTCGGCCCGGCGCCTGGGGACGACCCCATGAGCAGTCTTTCCGTTGCCGGCCATGAGGCCCGCAGGCTGCTACGCGATCGGGCGCTGCCCACCCTGCTGATGCTGCTGCTGGCGCTGGCCGCCTACGCCGCGTGGAATGGCAGGGCGTGGGTCGAACAGCGTAACGCCGCCATCGGCGTGATCCAGCTCGAAGAGCAGCACACCCATGACCGCAGCCGGGTGTTCGTCGGCAAGGCGCCCTCGGTGTTGCCGCGCGTCCAACCCGTGCTACCGCCGGCTGCGATGACGTCGGTGTCGATCGGGCAGGCGGAGGCCTATCCCTATACGGCCGATGTGGTGGCGCTCGGCGATCGCACCCAGCTTTTCAGGAACGTGTGGGCCGACATCGGCAATCCGGCGGCGCGGGCCGCAGGCCGGTTCGATCTGGCGTTCGTCATCGTCTTTCTGCTGCCCTTGGTCATCCTGGCAGCCAGTTATGACCTCTGGGCCCGCGAGCGCGAGCGTGGCATCGCTGCGCTGGTGCTGTCGCAGCCGGTCGCGGTGGGACGGCTGATCGCAGTGAAGGCGCTGGCCCGAGGCGGCGTGGTGCTGCTGCCTGCGGGAGTGATCCTGGTCGGCGCGGCGGCGTGGTCCGGTGCGGAGAGCCTTGCCGGCCTCGGCCTGCTCTCGCTGGTCATCCTTGCCTATGGCGGCTTCTGGCTGGCGGTGGCGGTGCTGATCGGCTGTTTCGCCCGGCGCACCACGGAGGCGGCCATTGCGGCCGGCGCAGTGTGGTTGCTGATCGTGGTGATGGCCCCGTCGTTGACCCTCGCCGCAGTGAATCTGGCCGTTCCGCCGCCATCACAGATGCAGCTCGCGACCGACGTGAAGGCGCGGCTGGCCGCAACGGCCAGGCAACAGACACTCCATCGCCGCAGTGCTTCAACGGCTGTACGTTCTTCGACACCGGTGATTCCGGACCACGTGCGCGAGGCCTATGCCGACCTGCTGGCGACCGATCTCGACCTTGCGCCGCTGATCGAATCGCATGAGCGGGCGCAGGATGCACGCCACCGGGTGCTGGACAACGTGCGGTTGCTGATGCCCGCGGTCGCAGTACAGGACGCGCTGGACCGCATCGCCGGCTCGGACGCGGATCGCGCGCTCGCCTTCCAGGACCAGGTCCATGCGTTCTGGCAGGCCCGTCGGTTGCTGCACAAGGCGTACCTGGATCGCGACGCGCCGCAGACTCTTGCCGAATATGAAGCCCTGCCCCGCTTCTGGTTCGTGGAGCCGGCCGGCGCGGGCCGGCGTGGACTGCGTGCCGATCTCGCGGCGTTGCTCGCCGCCACCCTGATTCTGCTGATCGCCGCCGGATCGATGCGTCGCCGGTTGGCGACCCCTTGAGGAGCCTACATGCTTTCTGCGAAGAACCTGGTCAAGGAACACGGCACCCACCGGGCGCTCGACGACGTCAGCTTCGAGGTCGGGCCGGGCGAGATCTTCTGCCTGCTCGGGGCCAACGGTGCGGGAAAATCGACCACGATCAAGCTCTTTCTGGGCTTCCTCACCCCCACCTCCGGATCCGCGGAAGTCGATGGACTCAGCGCGCATCGGCAGCCACAGGAGGTGCGACGCAGGCTGCTGTACATCCCCGAGACCGTGGCGCTGTACGACGAGCTGTCCGGTCTTGAGAACCTGGACTACTTCGCGCGTCTGGCCGGCGTGGACGACCGCTCACCCGCCCGGCTGCGGGATGCACTGAGTACAGCGGGCCTGGCGCCGGATGTCTTCGGACGACGCGTGGGCCTCTACTCCAAGGGCATGCGGCAGAAGGTCGGCATTGCCCTGGCCATCGTCAAGGACGCCAAGGCACTGCTGCTTGACGAGCCAACCTCCGGACTCGACCCCACCGCGTCGGCCGAGTTCCATGACCTGATCGTGCGGCAGCGTGATCGTGGCACCGCCATCCTGATGGCCACGCACGATCTGTTCCGCGCCCGCGAAGTCGCCACCACGATCGGCCTCATGCAGGCCGGACGGCTGCGCAGGACATTGGATGCCACCACCATCACCGCCAACGACCTTGAGAGCCTGTACCTCGAGGAGATGAGCCGGAGCGCCTAGGCGACTCCGGCCCCCTGCGCTGCTGGCCACCCTGCCCAGCGCCTGAGCCACGCTTCGATGTTGATCTGCGGGCCGAAGATGCCGAGCACCTGCGACGAATGATCCGGGCCGGCCCGACGGATGCCGGCGTCGGCCGACGCGCTGTCGATGTACCCACGCCGGGCCAGCAGGCCATCGACCAGCAGGCTGCGGATGAATGCCTGATGGCCCAGGGTGACCGCGACCGAATGATCGTCGAGGTAGGACTTCACTTTCCGCGACAGCAGCGCATCCGGCAGCAGCCCCTGCAAGGCACGCCGTGCGATCGTCCGGTCCTCCGCATCCGCCATGAGCAGGCGCAGTGGCATGCGCGCGAACAGTTCGACCAGCGGCTGTGCGCTGATCGGAGAGACACCGTGCCAGCGACCCGCGCCCTCGAACGGATCAAGGACGCTGGTCGGAAACACCATCCGGCTGATGTGCGCAAGCTTGTACGGTGACACCTCATGCCCTTCGTTGCGCGCGTGGCGCAGCCAGGCCGGTGGCGTGACGTCCTGCTCGGACACGTCGACCTTCACCCATTCGCAGGGGTTGCCCCAGCGACCGTTGATGCTGGCGGGCCGCCTGAGCAGCCCATGGATCACCGCATCCTTGAGGACGCCATATAGCGAATCGCCCGACTGCGCGGTTTCAAAGGCGACCCGCAAGAAGTGGCGGTCGATGCCGCGCCGCCAGGCATGGTCGATCGCCGCAGCGTTGCCCTTGAAGCGCAGGAAGACCGCGTCGCCGCCGACACCGGTGAACTGCACGGTGTCGCCATCAAAGGCGACATCACGGCGATGCAGAAGGTAGCCCGAGCAATGTGCCGGCCGCGCCGTCCGCGGGAAGGCCATGATCTCTTCCAGCGCGCAGTGGGGTTGCCGCCGGTACTCGACGAACCCGCAGCGCCGGCCTGACGACTCACTGGCACCGGCCACCGCCATGCGGGCGAACATCCGCTCATCGGCACCGATGCCGTCGTCATAGTGGTGGACACAGTCCACTTCCGGCAGGGAGGGCGCGTGCAGCAGACCGGCGAGGATGATGGAGGAATCCAGCCCACCCGACAGCTGCAGCTGGATACGCCGGTGCCGGCTGGCCAGGGCACCGATGCAGCCCAACAGCGTGGAGCGCGCGAGCTGCACCGCCTCCTGCAGGTCTTCGATCGGTTCGTCGCGGGCCAGGCGCACGATGTCCCACTGGCACTGCCGGCTGACCGGCTCGCCATGGCGGATCGAAACGGCCTCCCCGGCCTCGATGGCGGTGACCTCCCTGAAGCCGGTCTGCAACCCGTCACGGAACGGAAACAGCAGCGAGTAGGACAGGAAGGGCCAGTCGATGCTGAAATCGCGCAGGCCCAGTGCAAGGCAGTCTTCCATGCTGGAGAAGACCACCGTCAGCTGATCCGCCGTCGTCATGTAACAGGGAATTTCAGCGGTGGGATCACGCAGGACGAACCAGCTCGATGACTGCGGCTGGTAGCCGAACGCTACATAGCGGCCCCAGTAGTGCTGCACGAGGGTTTTTCCCTGCGTGCGGCAGGCCGCATCGGCGGCGGCCGCATCCAGTGGCACGCGCGCGGGCACGGTATCCCGGCTGAAATTCCTGTCGAACAGCGCGCCGAGCACGACCAGCGAGCCGCAGCGACTGCAGTCCAGGTAGCCCGGGTTGTCACTCTGGACATAAATCGCGGCGCCGTGGTCGTTCATCACGCAGGTGATGCCGGCGTGCATGGCCTCGATGCGCTGCATCGCCTGCTGCGCCCGGGCGGTTGCGGAGTCGCAGGAGGTGTTCCAGAGCACGGCGATGTATCGATACATGCGTGAGGCGCCTCTACAGCACCAGGATGGGAACCATCCGGCGCAGGTTGAAGGGGATATCGGTCAGGACCTGATCGCCGTGCTGCAGCCAGCAGTGCGCCGCGAAGGGCTGGGTCCTGACCGCGAACACCCAGTCCGCGACGATTCCATGCCTGGACAGGAATTCGCGCATCGCCAGGCAGTAGAGAAAGCATTCGTCCGTCTTCCTGAAGGCCAACGGCCGCAGCCAGTCGAACACCCGGACGCGCAGGGCCAGCTCCTGCACGCTTACGTCCGTGCGCTGTGATCCCTGCGCACGCCCGCGCGCCGAGGACACTGTGTGGCTGAAAGGAAGGAACGTCCTGCTGCATCCGGCACGCATGCACGCAGCCATGAATCTGCGGACGTCACGTGCGGTGATGCGCGGACAACCGCGAGGTTCACCGTCGCGTATCCAGTGGCGCGGCAGCGCGATCGAAGCACTGGTCGCGGCTTTGCCTCGCTGCGGATCGTCGGTGATCAGCCCGCGTTGCAGCAGCGACTGCAACAGATCCGGCATCCGCCGGCCGTCTGCCGGCAACGGCCAACCCAGCACCAGCCCGCCCAGGCTGGCTGCACGATGGCGGTCGAGCGACAGGTATTTTCCCGTCGCCTGGTCCAGGATCACCATTGCATCGCCGGTGACACAGACATGGGCCTGCTTCGACAGGAAATAGCGCGCCGCAGGCTGTTCCATTACGTGATCTCTTCAGTCCAGGCGGAGAAGCGGTGCATGCGCAGGGCATGCACCGCAGGTCATGCATGCCGCAGTGGATCAGGGCGAGGTGGTCGGGAACACGCCATCCCACAAGGTGCCGTGGTTGTGTGCCTTGGTTTCCGAAACCACCGAGCCCAGCTCGATCAGATCACCGCCCACACCCTGGTCTTCAGGGTTCTGCTGTCCTGCCACTACACCCAGCTCAATCAGCTCGTTCATGAACATCTCCTCTTGTCAGTGGATGTATCCGGGCGTCGTGCCACGGATACGGAGCAGCCAAGCCACCATCGCTGCGCGTGTTGCTAAGCGATTGCCGTCAAGGCATGCAAATGTTACGATATAACATATTATTTCAGTGTGACGACTGTCGCTGTCCGGCAACGTCGACACGCCTTCTCGAAGGGGAAATGGATGAGCGACCCGATCAGTGACGATGGCCTTGAGCCCACCCTTCTGCTCAAAGGACCGTTCCCGCTGCCGAGGTTCATCCGCTTCATCAGGGAGCGATGCCCGCCCGGATGCTTCGATGAGGCGATGCTGGTGGAGGAATGGAAGAACGCCCGCGCCGACGCGCTGCGCCAGCTGAAGGAAGAGGCCAACGAGGCCGACGCGGTCGAGGTGCATGCACTTCCTGCGGAGATGGCGGCGCTGGCCGACCACGCGCCACGCCAACCGTCGATGCACCGCATGACGAACAACGTGCCGCGCGCATGGCAGATGGTCGAGATCGACCGGCTGGTGGTCTTCCAGGAGTGCATCAACCTGCGCCATGTCGGCGAGCTTGCCGCGGCCTTCCCCGCCTCCCCCACGGCACAGGACATCATGGAGCTGGTTGCACGCAACGGGCGGCACGCTCACCCGCCGGTCCGCGCGTCCCGGTCCGAAGGCAGCTACACCTTTGCGTCCAGCTCCAACGACCTGCGCTTTCTGGACGTGGCGACGATCGACCCGTCCGCCATCGCCGGCTACGAACCCTTCGGTGCAGCCAGCCACGCGCTGGTCATCTATCTGGGCTTCAGCGACAACCTCGTCAGTGCCACCCGGATCGGCAACCGCCTGATCCTGACCAATGGCTCCCATCGCCTGTACCTGCTGCGCCAGCTTGGGCTCCGCCATGTACCGTGCCTGGTGACTGACGCCTCCGACAGCGACTTCAGTGACGTGCTGTTGCCGGCAGCAGTCAAGCAGGACCGTGCGTTCTATCTGGGCTCGGCACGGCCGCCGTTGTTCAGGGACTACTTCGATCCACGCCTGACCCGCATCGTGCCGGTGATCCGCAAGAACTATGCGCTGCGGGCCACGCTGGACCTGCAGAGGATCACGGTGCCGGCGGTGTAGCGCAAAGCATCGGAACAATCCGGCACCTCCCACCTCCAGCCCTGCGGCGGCGTTTCATCACAGCCGCGCGGCCGCCCTGGCGCCAGACAAGGCTGCTGGAGAAGCGTGAGAGCATTCGACCGCCGACGCAATCACTTCACCCCGACTCCGCGCCCGGACGGCGCACCCAGCAGCGGCATGCCGTCCTGGCTCCAATGCACCGGCTGGATGCGCGGCGAGCGCTTGGCGGTGCAGCCCATGTCCGGCCCCGGGTTGGCGTGGTAGATGATCCACGGCGCGCCGTCGGCCATCTGGAAGAAGCCGTTGTGCCCCGGCGCGTACACGTTGCCTGCAGGATGCTTGGCAAGGATCGGCTGCTTTACCTTGTGCCACGCGCTCGCATCCAGCGGATCGGCGCCCGCCTTGGCGTGCAGCAGTCCAATCGCGTAGTCATCCGACCAGCACGCACTGCCCGAATAGGTCAGGAACAGGTCGCCGCGTGGGCCCTGCAGGAACTCCGGGCCCTCCAGGATCTGCCGCCCGCCCTGTCGCTCCCACGCCTGGTCCGGCCGCGCGATGATGGTTTCGCTGCCCCGCAGGGTCCAGGGGTTGGCCATGGCCACGATGGCCAGCACGCTGTCCGGTCCTACATAGGGCGAATACACGAAGTAGCGCTTGCCGCCGGTCACGAAGGTGGTGCCGTCGATGCCGGGGTGTGCCGTGGCCAGCCGTCCGCGATCGGTCCATGTACCCCGGGTCGGATCGGCATTGCTGTTCTCCAGCACGAACACCCCCCGATGGGCGTCTTCCTGGCCTTCGGGTGCATCGCCCGCTGCCGCCGTGTAGTAGATGTACCAGCGCCCATCAATGCGATGCAGTTCCGGCGCCCAGATCGACTTGGCATTCGCCCCCGTTGCCGGCGGACGCCACACCGTGACTTCGCGCGCGTCAGCCAGGTGCGCAAGGTCGCGGGTGGCGCGGATGGCGAGGCGATCACCGTGCGTGCCCATGTAATAGAACACGTCCCCATCGCGGGTGATCCACGGGTCCGGCCCGGAGTCCAGCAGCGGATTGTCCACCACCGGCGTTGCGGCGGACGCGTTCGTCGATACCTGAAGCAGCGCTGCAAGCGCCATGGAAAGCGTGCCGTTCATTGCGTTCCCCTCCCGACTGGAACTGCGCCGGCAGGCTTGCCAGCGAGCGGCAACCAAACCATATAATCAGACAATAGGCAACACCACCGCCGCCAAGGAACCACCATGCAGCAGGACCACCCCGACAGCATCATCGGCATCAACTGGGGCAGCAGCAATCTGCGCGCCTATCTGATCAGCCCCAACGGTGAGCGACTTGATGGCCATGAAATGCCTGCGGGCGTGGCCACGCTGGACCGTGACGACATGGTGGTGGCCGCCAACACGATCCGCGCGCGCTGGCCGGCTGCACGCCACGCCTATGCGGCCGGCATGATCGGGTCGAATGTCGGCTGGATCGATGCCGGCTACGTGGAGTGCCCTGCAGGTGTTGCCTCGATCGCGCAGCAGCTGGTGCCGACCCGGATCGGCGAGTTGTCCGTGAGCATCGTGCCCGGCATGGCCTGCGTGCGCCCCGTGGATGGCATGCCGGACGTGCTCCGCGGCGAGGAGACCGAGCTGCTGGGGCTGCTGCGCGGCGGCGATGTCGGCCCCGATGCCATCGTGGCGCTGCCGGGTACGCATACCAAGTGGATCCAGCTGATCGACGGCCAGGTGCAGAGCTTCATGACCTCGATGTCCGGCGAACTGTTCGATCGACTGGCCAGTGGCGGCCTGCTTGCCTCGGTGCTGGACGGACCGGGTGAGCCAGGACCGGCCTTCGCCGAGGGTGTGCATGCAGGCGCCGACCGCCGACTGGGCCTGGGTGCGCTGCTCTTCGGCGTGCGGGCACGGATGATCCGCGGCACCCTGCCGCGCACGGCGACCAGCGCTTACCTGCGCGGACTGCTGGCCGGTGCGGAGATTGCAGACGCATTGGCGCTGTTCCCCGGGCTGAGGTCGGCGTCGGTGCCACTGGTGGGCTCCGGACCGGTCACCCGGCTGTACCAGGCGGCGCTGTCGGAAATCGGCATCGCCACGCACGCGGTGGCGTCCGCCGACGCCGTGGTGCGCGGCTTCTCCGCACTGCACGCGATGACCGCGACTGCGCGTTGACCCCAGCCGAACGCGGCGGTCCGATCACGTGCTGCGTCGCAACGTGCGTATTGTCTGATTATATGTTTTTGTACGCATCACGACATCGAGAGGGGTCTTGAGCAATGCGTGCTGGCAAGGGGAAGACGGCAGGGCTGATCGGCGTACTGGCACTGTCTGCAGTGGGCGCAGGTCAGGCACAGGAACGCGCTGTGGTAGGCCGGACAGCCGATGGCACCGTGGTGGAGTCGATCCTGCTGCGTGACGGCACCGG
Source organism: Stenotrophomonas sp. 112478_Sma (assembly GCF_056479905.1). Lineage (NCBI taxonomy): Bacteria > Pseudomonadati > Pseudomonadota > Gammaproteobacteria > Lysobacterales > Lysobacteraceae > Stenotrophomonas > Stenotrophomonas sp. 112478_Sma. The sequence continues at coordinate 2,291,095 of NZ_CM151072.1, forward strand.
CATGCAGGCCACGGTACTGACGCTGGGCGCTGCACTGCATTCACTGGAAGTGCCGGACCGTGATGGCGCATACGCGGATGTACTGCTTGGCGACGCGACGCTCAAGGCGACGCTCGACAATCCGCAGTACTTCGGCACGATCGTCGGCCGCTTCGCCAACCGCATCGCCAAGGGTCGCTTCACCCTGGATGGCAGGACCTATCAGGTACCGGTCAACAATGGGCCGAACAGCCTGCACGGCGGCACCCGCGGCTTCGACAAGGTGGTGTGGAAGATCGTCGACGCCGCCGCCGATCACGCCACCCTGCAGCATGTCAGCCCTGACGGCGACCAGGGTTATCCGGGCACGCTCACGGTCACGGCAACCTACGCACTGAAGGGCAATGGCCGGCTGGAGGTGGAGTACCGCGCCACGACCGATGCACCGACCATCGTCAACCTCAGCAACCACGCATACTGGAATCTGTCCGGCGAGGGTTCCGGCTCGGCGATGGATCACGAATTGACCATTCCGGCCAGCGCCTATACGCCGGTGGATGCGAGCCTGATTCCCACGGGCGTGCTGCAGCCGGTGCAAGGCACCGCCTTCGACTTCCGCACGGCCAAGCCGATCGGGCGCGACCTGCGCCAGGGCAATGAGCCGCAGCTGCTGCATGGTCGCGGCTACGACCACAACTGGGTCATCAGCAGATCGCCCACGCGCGAGCCCCGCGAAGTCGCCCGCGTGCACGACCCGCGCTCGGGCCGGGTCATGACCGTGCTGTCCACGCAGCCTGGCCTGCAGTTCTATTCGGGCAACTTCCTCGACGGCAGCACCGTGGGCAAGAGTGGCCGGGTCTATCGCCAGGGCGATGCCATCGCGCTGGAACCGCAGCTGTTCCCGGACACACCGAACCAGCCGTCGTTCGGCTCGGCGCGGCTGGCCCCGGGCGAGACCTATGTGAACCGCATCGTCTACGACTTCTCGACCGACCGCACACCGCCCGCCCGCTGATCCCGCGCAGCTGGCACGCCGGTCGCCCACGGCACCGGCAATCCGACGCAGTACGCACCGCCCGCCTCCTGGCTCACGCCAGGACGGGCAGCTCATGAACCAAGGAGATGCATCTCATGCGAAAGTGGCTTACCCCTTTGCTGGCAACGCTGCTCGCCGTCGCACCGATGGCGCATGCGACCGACGCCGCACGCTGGACCCCGGCCGAAGCCGACGCGTGGTATTCCAGACAGCAGTGGCTGGTGGGCGCGAACTACACCACCTCCAACGCCATCAACCAGCTGGAGATGTTCCAGGCCGAGACCTTCGATCCGGCAGCCATCGACCGCGAACTCCGCTGGGCGCACGAGCAGTTCGGCATGAACACCATGCGCGTCTACCTGCATGACCTGCTGTGGCAGCAGGACCCGCAGGGCCTGCTGAAGCGCATCGACACCTTCCTGTCCATCGCCGAGAAGAACGGCATCCGCCCGATGCTCGTGCTGTTCGACAGCTGCTGGGACCCGGATCCGGTGCTCGGCCCGCAGCGCCGTCCGATTCCCGGTGTGCACAACTCCGGCTGGGTGCAGAGCCCGAGCCGCCACATGCTGGTGGACCGCGCCAATGACGCGCACTTCCAGGCCTATGTGGAGGGTGTGATCGGTCACTTCGCCAATGACACGCGCGTGCTGGCCTGGGACCTGTGGAACGAGCCGGACAACCCCGGGGGTGGCAACTACATGGACAAGCAGCTGCCGGGCGAGCAGGAACGCATCGCCGAACTGCTGCCGAAGATCTTCGACTGGGCACGCGCGAAGAAGCCGGTGCAGCCGCTCACCAGCGGCGTGTGGATCGGCGATGACTGGTCGCCGGGCGCCGCATCGCTCACCGCGATCCAGCGCACGCAGCTGGAGCAGTCGGATGTGATCACCTTCCACAACTACGAGCAGCCGGAGGCATTCGTTGCCCGCATTGCACAGCTGCGCAAGTACGGCCGCCCGCTGATCTGCACCGAATGGTTGGCACGCGGCGCAGGCTCGAACGTGGACACGATCCTTCCGATCGCCCGCCGCGAGAACATCGGCATGATCAACTGGGGGTTCGTGGACGGCGCGATCCAGACCCGCTTCCCGTGGGACAGCTGGCAGCGCCCCTACACGATGGAAGCCCCCACCGTGTGGTTCCACGATCTGCTGAAGGCCGACGGCACGCCCTACCGGGCACGCGAAGCCGAGCTGTTCCGCAGGCTGGCCAAGACCCCGCGCACCTCCGTTCCCGCTTTCTGACCCTACTGGCGCCCGCCTTCGCATGAAGGCGGGCCACTCAACCGCGACTGCTTTCCGGAATCCGGAGATACCGCCATGACCGCTCGTTCTTCCCGCACCGTGCTTTCCCTGGCCATCCTTTCGGCCCTCGCCCTGCCCTCTCTGGTGCAGGCGCAGGAGGCCGGCTCGCAGGAGGCCGTCAACCTGGACACGGTCACCGTGACCGCGCTGCGCCAAAGCCTGCAGACCGCCCAGTCGATCAAGCAGGAGGCGGAGATGGTCGTCGATTCGATCGTTGCCGAAGACATCGGCAAGCTGCCCGACAACAGCGTGGCCGACGCCCTGCAGCGCGTTACCGGTGTGCAGGTGGCGCAGGGCAACCAGGGCGAGACCACCGGGGTGGTGATCCGCGGCCTGCCGAACGTGATCAGCACCCTCAACGGCCGTGAGATCTTCAGCAGCTCCGGCCGCGGCTACGCCTTCCAGAACCTGCCGGCCACCGCCATCAAGAGCCTGAACGTCTACAAGAGCAGCGAGGCGAGCCTGCCACTGGGCGGCATCGCGGGCCTGGTGGACATCCAGCTGCGCCGCCCGCTGGATTTCGACGGTGCGGAGATCGCCGGCACCGTGACCGGTACGCACAGCAAGTACGGCGGCGACATCGATCCCTCCGCCAGCCTGCTGTTGAGCAACCGCTGGGACACCGATGCCGGCGAAATCGGCGCCATGGTCAACTTCGGCTATGTCGGCAAGCGCTATGCGTACGATGCGGTGTGGGGTGACTTCCCGAAGGTGCTGGAGAATCCGGATGGCACGCCGGCACGTACCGATGACGGCAACCTGATCGCCGCCCCCAATGGCTGGGGCACCAACTACAACCATGGCGACCGCAAGCGCAGTGCGTTCAACTATGCCCTGCAGTGGAAACCCAGCGAACGCACCGAGGTCTATGTCGAGGGCCTCTATGATTTCGTGCGAGACGACTATGACCAGGCGTTCCTGTTCAGTTTCCCGGTCGGGGTGGTGCCGCCGACGGGGCTGCAGGTCGGCGACAACTGCTATGCCAACCGCCTGGACGGGCCGCTCTCCGGCCAGACCATTTGCGACGCCACCGCAGGTACATGGACCGGCGACAGCTATGCCGCCAGCAGCACCCAGGCGCACAAGCAGCGTGGCCAGGACATCCAGAACGCGCTGGGCTTCAAGTGGCGCGGCGACCAGCTGCGGCTGTCCACCGAAGTGGCCCGTACGTCCGGCTACTACCGCGATGAGAACCTCATCATCGACACCTTCCTGGCCGGGCCGATCACCACCGTATGGGACGGCACCTCGGGCAAGCACCAGAACTGGCACCTGGCCGGCAACCCGGCCATGGATCCGTCGCGCTTCTACCTCAATGGCCTGTTCCAGACCTGGGGCGAGTCGCGCGGCGAGGAAAACAGCTGGCGCGGCGACGGAACGTTCGAGTTCCTCGACGGCCCGATCGCCAACCTCCAGTTCGGCCTGCGCTATGCCGACCGTACCGCCAGCGCCAAGGGCAGCGTGGAAATCAGCACGCCGCCGCCAGGCGGTGCCGGTACGGGCAACATCACCGCCTCGCCCAACCCGGCCAACCAGGTGGTGGGGCTGTTCCCGGCCAGCAGCTTCTTCTGCAGCAAGCGCGGCAACTCCGCACTGAGCCAGTCGTTCCTGACGCCCTGCTACGACTACCTGATCGACAACGCCGACGCGCTGCGCCGTTACTACGGTCTGCCGGACGGACTGGCGGCGGAGAATCCCGGCCGCTTCTTCGATATCGAAGAACGCAAGAGCGCCGGCTACCTGCAGGCGAAGTACGACTTCGATCTGGGCGGCCTGCGCGTGGATGGCCTGGTAGGCGTGCGTGCGGAGAAGATCAAGCGTGAACTCAACGCCTTCTCGTTCGACGCGGGCACGGGTGTCTACAGTGCCATCACCCGCAGCACGCAGGACACCAATGCCCTGCCCAACGCGAGCCTGAACCTGCACTTCAACGATGCCTGGCAGCTGCGCGTGCTGGCGGCCAAGACACTGAGCTATCCGGACTTCGGTGCCTTGAACCCGTCGATCTCGCTGAATCCCGGCACCGTCAACCGTGCGGGCGTGGCCAGCAGTGGCAACCCCGACCTGAGCCCGATCAAGTCGACCAACTACGACATGTCGCTGGAGTGGTACTTCTCCCCGGTGGGCTACGTCAGTGCGGGTGTGTTCTATCGTGACATCGATGGCTACATCCAGAACTACATCACCAATGTGGTCATCGCCGGAGAGGACTACGAGCTGTCATCCCCGCAGAGCGCCGGCAGCGGCCATCTGCAGGGTGTCGAGCTGGCCTACCAGCAGACCTTCGACTTCCTGCCCGGCGCCTGGAGCGGCCTGGGTGCGCAGTTCAACTACACCTACATCGAAGGCGATACCAAGTCTCCGGAGTTCCTTGGCGGGCCCGTGATCTCGCGGCCGCTGCAGAACGTCTCGAAGAACAACTACAACGCCGTGCTGTTCTACGAGAACTTCGGCCTGAGTGCGCGCCTGGCCTACGGCTACCGCAGCCGGTACATCGATTTCTTCACCCAGCCCACGGTCGCCGGAACGGAGGACCAGGTCGAGCCGGCCAGCTCGCTGGACTTCTCGATCAGCTACGACGTGACCCCGCGCGCCACGGTGGTGTTCTCGGCCACCAACCTGCTGGGCAACAACCTGCACCAGTACTGGGGCAGCGGCAACACGCGGCCGCGCGACATCCGTTACCAGGACAAGACCCTGGGCATGGGCTTCCGGTTCAAGCTCTGATGAGGACGCTCCCCCACATGCCTCACACCCCTCACCCATCCTTTTGTCGGATAATAGGAGTGACCGCAGCCTGCGGTGCACCAAGCCAAAGGGATGCCTGTGAAACCGATCGAGGTACGCAACCTCTACGACCAAGTGGCCCAGGAGATCGGGCAGCGGATCATCAGCGGCGCACTTCAGCCGGGCGAATTCCTGCCCAGGGAAGAGCTGCTGTCACAGACCTTGTCCGTCAGCCGCTCCGCCCTGCGCGAGGGCCTGAAGGTGCTGGGCTCCAAAGGGCTGATCGAAACCCGACAGAAAACCGGTTCGCGGGTGCGCGACCCGCGTCACTGGAAGCAGCTGGACAGCGACATTCTGGCGTGGCGCTGCGCGCTGATGCCCACCCAGGACTTCGTGGAAAAGCTGGTGGAGATGCGCGAGGTGATCGAACCGGCGGCCGCGGCTTCCGCAGCCGAGCGGCGTTCGCCCGCGCAGCTGGCCAGGATCAAGAGCGCGTACCAGGCCATGGCCGATGCACCGGACCAGGATGCGTGGGCCAAGGCCGACCTGATGTTCCACGAGAGCGTGCTGGAAGCCACCAACAACGAACTGCTGGCATCCCTGTTCTCGGTCATCGACGCGGCGCTGGGCACCTTCTTCCTGCTCTCGGCGCAGACCGCGCAGGACTTCAAGTACTCGCTGCCGCGCCACTTCGACGTGTACGACGCCATCCGGCAGAAGCAGCCGGACGCGGCGCGCGCCGCCATGCTGGACATGATTGCCGACTCCCGCGCCAATCTGAAGGGCGCGCGGCTGTCCAGAAAACCCCCACGCTGAAGGAAACACCATGAGCACCGCCTGGATGCAACCCCTCCCCTTGGTTGCCATCCTGCGCGGGCTCACCCCGCAGGAAGCGCCCGCCATCGGCGCGGCGCTGGCCGAGGCCGGCTTCCACATCCTGGAAGTCCCGCTGAACTCGCCGCAGCCGCTGCAGAGCATTGAACTGCTCGCAAAGCAGCTCGGCGATCGCTGCCTGATCGGTGCCGGCACCGTCCTGTCCACCGCGCAGGTGCAGGACGTGAACAATGCCGGTGGCCGGCTGGTGGTGATGCCGCACGCGGACGTGGAGGTCATCGCCGCCGCCCACGCCAGCGGCATGGTCTGCACGCCCGGCGTGGCGACGCCCACGGAAGCCTTCGCCGCCCTGCGGGCCGGTGCGGATGCACTGAAACTGTTTCCCGCCGAACAACTGCCCCCCCCGGTGCTGAAGGCGTGGTCCAGCGTGCTTCCGGCCGGTACGCCGCTGCTGCCCGTCGGCGGCATCACCCCGGAGCGCATGGCCGCCTACCGCCAGGCAGGTGCGGCCGGCTTCGGTATCGGCTCCGCCCTGTATGCCCCCAAGACCCCCGCGGACGACGTCGCACGCCGCGCGCGCGCGTTCATCGACGCCTGGAACAGAACGAACACGGACTCCCCCGCATGAAGATCACTGCCATCACGACCTACCTGGTGCCCCCGCGCTGGCTGTTCGTCCGCATCGATACGGACGCCGGCATCTGCGGCTGGGGCGAGCCCATCGTCGAAGGACGCGCGCACACCGTGGCGGCGGCCGTGGAAGAGCTGTCCGACTATCTGGTCGGCAAGGACCCCCGGCACATCGAAGACCACTGGAACGTGCTCTATCGTGGCGGCTTCTACCGTGGTGGTCCGATCCTGATGAGCGCACTGGCGGGCATCGACCAGGCGCTGTGGGACATCCACGGCAAGGCACTGGGCGTGCCGGTCCATGCCCTGCTGGGCGGCCCCGTGCGCGACCGCATCCGCGTGTACTCATGGATCGGCGGCGATCGGCCGGCCGACACCGCCCGTGCCGCCCGCGACGCCGTGGCACGCGGTTTCACTGCGGTGAAGATGAACGCCACCGAGGAAGTGCAGTTCGTCGATAGCCATGACAAGGTCACGCGGGTACTGGAGAACGTGCAGGCCGTGCGCGATGCGGTGGGCCGCGATGTGGGAGTGGCCGTGGACTTCCATGGCCGCGTGCACAAGCCGATGGCCAAGGTGCTGATGCGCGAGCTGGCGCCCTTCGGGCTGATGTTCATCGAAGAGCCGGTGCTTTCCGAGCACCTGGAAGCCATCCCGGAACTGGCCGCCCTTTCGCCTGCGCCGATCGCGCTGGGCGAACGGCTGTACTCCCGCTTCGACTTCAAGCGCGTACTGCAGACCGGTGGCGTGGACATCCTGCAACCGGATCCATCGCACTCGGGTGGCATCACGGAAACCCGCAAGATCGCGGCCATGGCCGAAGCCTACGACGTCGCCATCGCTCTGCACTGCCCGCTCGGTCCGATCGCGCTGGCGGCCAACCTGCAGCTGGATGCGGTCTGCTACAACGCCTTCATCCAGGAACAGAGCCTGGGCATCCACTACAACGCCAGCAACGATCTGCTGGACTACCTGGTGGACCGCGCGCCCTTCGAGTACAGGGAAGGCTTCGTCAGGATTCCCGACGGCCCGGGGCTGGGCATCGAGATCAACCAGGCCTACGTTGACGAGCGAGCCGCCGAAGGCCACCGCTGGCGCAACCCCATCTGGCGCCATGCCGATGGCAGCGTGGCCGAGTGGTGAGCGCCATGACCGATCAGGCACGTTATCCCAGCCTTGAGAACCGCGCGGTGCTGATCACCGGTGGTGCCACCGGCATCGGCGCCGCCTTCGTCGAGCACTTCGCGCGGCAGGGTGCGAAGGTCGTCTTTCTCGACATCGACGACAGCGGCGCCCAAGCACTGCTGGAAAGCCTGGGCGACATTGCGACTGCCCCGCGCTATCTGCATTGCGACATCACCGATATCGAGGCACTCCGGTCCGCCATCGCCCACGCGCGCATCCTGGCTGGACCGTTCTCGGTGCTGGTCAACAATGCCGCCAACGATGCTCGTCATGCCCTGGCCGACACCGGCATCGCGGACTTTGAACGCAGCATGGCGGTGAACCTGCGCCACCAGTACTTCGCCATCCAGGCGCTGGTGCCGGACATGCGCGCCCTCGGCGGCGGTTCGATCATCTGCCTGGGTTCGACGGGCTGGATGATCAAGAACAGCGGGTATCCGCTGTACGCGGTGGCCAAATCCGCGGTCCACGGCCTGGTCAACGGCCTGGCCCGGGAACTGGGGCAGGACCGCATCCGCATCAATGCGCTGGTACCGGGCTGGGTGATCACCGAGAAGCAGCAGCGGCTGTGGCTGGACGCGGAGGGCGAAGCACAGCTGCGTCGTGCGCAATGCCTGCCGGGCTATCTGCGCGCGGATGACCTGGCGCGCGCCGCCCTGTTCCTGGCCGCCGATGACAGCCGCATGTGTACCGGCCAGGACTTCATCATCGACGGAGGCTGGGTGTGAGCGGGTCCGCCACTGTCGCGGTGCCGGCCGCAAACACCCTGGGCGAAGGTGTGCTGTGGTGTGATCGCGAATCGGTGGTGTACTGGACCGACATCGCGCAGGCGCAGCTGTGGCGCTATCGCCCCGGTGACGGCGCGCTCACCCGCTGGCCGATGCCGGAGCGGCTGGCCGCACTGGCATTGTGCGAAGCCGAAGGCTGGCTGCTGCTGGCGTTGGCGTCGCGGCTGGCATTCTTCCATCCGGCGCGCGGCGAGCTGCGTGACGTGCTTGTGCTGCCCGACACAGGGGCGCGTCTGCGCGCCAATGATGGCGCCTGTGACCGCCAGGGCCGCTTCGTGTTCGGCATGCTGCATGAACCCACGAACGGTCCGAAGCAGGCCGTCGCGCCCTTCTACAGGCTCACCGCCGATCTCGTGCTCGAGACGCTTCCGCTACCGACCGTGGCGATTGCCAACAGCGTGGCGTTCAGCCCGGACGGCCGCACGATGTACTTCTGCGACTCGCTGCAGAAGCAGATCCTGCGTTGCGATTACGGCGACAGCCCGGGTGCGGTAACAGTGTTCGCCGATCTGCGCGCCGAGGATGGCGAGCCCGATGGCAGTGTGGTCGATGCTGAAGGCGGACTCTGGAATGCCCGCTGGGGCGGTTCGCGCGTGGTGCGCTACCGGCCCGATGGCCGGCAGGACCGCACGCTTTCCGTCCCGGTCGCGCAGCCCACCCGCCCGGTCTTTGGCGGCAGCACGCTGCGAACGATGTTCATCACCAGCGCGCACGACGGCCTGGACGCGGCCGCGCGTGCGCGCGACCCCTTCGCCGGCCATCTGTTCGCCACCGACGCCGGCATCGCCGGCGTTCCCGAACCCCGGTTCGCCGGCAACCCCAATGACGTGCCGCCGTGCCCACAGCGCGGACCCATCGCGGAGCTTCCATGAGCCTTTCCCCCCTGGATATCAGCATCGTGCTGGCCTATCTGGCCGGCATCTTCATCCTCGCGCAGTGGGTTTCCCGCGAGAAGGCCGGCCGGCAGAAGTCGGCCCAGGACTACTTCCTGGCCAGCCGCAGCCTGCCGTGGTGGGCGATCGGTGCCTCGCTCATCGCGGCCAACATCTCGGCCGAACAGATCATCGGCATGTCCGGCTCGGGCTATGCCATCGGCCTGGCCATCGCATCCTATGAATGGATGGCGGCGATCACGCTGCTGATCGTCGGCAAATGGTTCCTGCCGATCTTCCTGCGCAACGGCATCACCACCATGCCGCAGTTCCTGCAGGAGCGCTACGGCAACCGCATCCGCACGCTGATGGCCGTGTTCTGGCTGGGCCTGTACGTATTCGTCAATCTCACCTCGATCCTGTGGCTGGGTTCGATCGCCATTGCCGGCGTGGCAGGCCTCAACCAGGACGTGGCGCTGGTGCTGCTGGGCGCCTTCGCACTGGCCTACCAGCTGTATGGCGGCCTGAAGGCGGTCGCGCTGACCGACATCGTGCAGGTCTCGCTGCTGGTTCTGGGTGGCCTGCTGGTCACCTTCATCACGCTGGGCCAGATCGGCAACGGCAGCGTCACCGACGGCTTCATGCAGCTGTGGCAGCAGCATCCCGAACGCTTTGAAATGATCCTCAGCAAGGACAACCCGTTCTACAAGGATCTGCCCGGGCTGTCGGTGTTGCTGGGCGGCATGTGGATCGCCAATCTCAGCTACTGGGGTTTCAACCAGTACATCATCCAGCGCGCACTGGCCGCCAAGGATCTGCGTGAGGCGCAGAAGGGCGTGGTATTCGCTGCGTTCCTGAAGCTGCTCATTCCGGCCATCGTGGTGCTGCCCGGCATCGCCGCGGTCATGCTCGCCCCCGGCCTGGAACGCCCGGACGCGGCCTACCCGACGATGCTGGCGCTGCTTCCCAGCGGCATCCTGGGCCTGGTGTTCGCCGCGCTGGTGGCCGCCATCGTTGCGTCGCTGGCATCGAAGATCAATTCCGTCGCCACCATCTTCACGCTCGACTTCTATGCCAAGCGCGCGCCCGATGCCTCGGAAGCCAGACTGGTGCGTGTTGGCCGGTTCGCGGCGTCCGTCTCGATCATCGTGGCGGTGCTGACCGCGCGCCCACTGCTGGGCGGGTTCGACCAGGGCTTCCAGTACATCCAGGAGTTCACCGGCTTCTTCACCCCCGGCATCGTGGTGATCTTCCTGCTGGGCCTGTTCTGGAAGCGTGCGAACGAAGCCGGTGCGCTGGCTGCGGCGGTCGGCTCCTTCGTACTGTCGCTGGCCCTGAAGCTGCTGTGGCCCTCGCTGCCCTTCATGGACCGCATGGGCGTGGTGTTCCTGGTCACGCTGTTGCTGGGCGTAGGCGTCGCGCTGGGCACCCGCGCCAGTGGCGATCGCGATCGTATCCGCACCGACGATGTGAGCTATGCCACCGCCCCATCGTTCAACATCGCTTCGCTGGCGGTGCTGGCGATCCTGGTGGCCCTCTACGCAACCTACTGGTGACCTCGATGCGCCTGACTGTCCGACACGCATTCGCTCTGCGCAGTGGTATGCGCTGCCTGGCACTGCTGGCCCTGACCGGGTTCGCCTCTGTGCTGCACGCAGCGGAGATCACATGGACCGGCACCGCCACCGTGGCCGCCCGCAACGCGGGCTGGGGGCGATTGGCGCAGCTGCCGGATGGCCGCTGGCTGGCAGTGACCACGCGCTTCAATGAAGGGCAGCCGACCACCCTGCAGCTCTCGATCAGCAGTGACCGGGCCCGCAGCTGGGCGCCCTGGTCCGACGTGGCCGAGCCCGGTCGGATGATCGACAACGGCGAACTGCTGGTGCTGCCGGAGGGGCGTGTGCTGCTGGCGATGCGTTCGCTGGTCGAAGGCGTCTCCTACCGGCTGCATCTCTATGCCAGCGACGACCTGGGAGCACACTGGACCTTCCTGAGCACCCTCGCCGGCAACGAGGCGCCGAACGGGCGCAAGGACCGCGGCGTGTGGGAGCCGGTGTTGACGCGCCTGGACGACGGCACGCTGTCGGTGGTGTATGCCGATGAAACCCGTGCCGACGAGCATCCGTCCTACAACCAGGTCGTTTCACAGCGCCTGTCCAACGATGGCGGGCGCACCTGGGGACCTGTGATGACGATTGCCGAACAGCCCGGCGGTGGGCAGCTCCGGCCCGGCATGCCCGTCATGGCACGCCGCCCCGCCGGTGGCTACCTGATGGTGTTCGAGACCTGCGGCGATGACCCGCAATGCCCGGTGTCGTACAAGGTCTCGACGGACGGGCGGACCTGGCCGGCCGGCCTCGGTACGCCGCTCGCCGACCAGCGCTGCGGCCCCCACGTCATGACCAGTACGCGCGGGGTAATGTTCGTGACCTCGTGCCTGAACGAAGTCAGCTGGAGCGAGGACAGCGGATCGAGCTGGCGCACGGTAACGCCTCCCGCATGGCCGCTGGGTTTCCGCCATTCCTGGCCCGCCGTGGTCGAGCTCGGCCCTGCGGAGATCGGCGTCGTGAACGTGGTGGACGGCGCAGTGCAGATCCGTTTCGGGAGCTACTAGGGGGGCGCATGCGGGGCAACCCGGCAGGACAAGGCTGCACATGCGGTGCATTCACGCCATGTTGGCGCAATGTTTCCGTAATACCTTGCCAGCGCCCTGCCCTTTGCGCCTTCTGGAAGGGCCGCCTCCCGCCCATTCCTGGACGCCACCGATGCACATCCTGCTGGTCGAAGACGAGCCAGAACTGGCTGCGGCCCTGAAGTCCGCACTGCAGCGGGACCATCATGTCGTGGACCTGGCAGATACCTTCGGACTTGCCCGGGAGGCTGCATTGCACGGGGCACACGAATTGATCCTGCTGGACCGGACGCTTCCGGATGGGGATGGTCTCGCTCTGATACCGCTGCTGCGTGCACGCAACTGCCTCGTGCCCGTCATCGTCCTGAGTGCCTTGGGTGGCCTGCCAGATCGGGTCGAGGGCCTGGACGAGGGTGCGGACGACTATCTCGGCAAGCCCTTTGCACTGGAAGAACTGTTCGCGCGCATACGCGCCGTCGGCCGTCGGCCCTCCGGGATCCAGGAAGAGTCGATCCGCGCTGGCGATCTGCTGTTCGACCCGATGACAGGTGAGGCTACCGTCCGCGGCGAGCGCCTGGAGCTTCCCCGGCGCGAGATTCGGGTGCTGACCGTGCTGACCCGAAGGCTGGGGCGTACCGTGCTGCGGGAATCCATCGAGATGGCGGTGTATGGCTTCGACGACGGCATTCATTCCAACACGCTCGATTCACACGTATCACGACTGCGCAGGAAGCTGGCTGACGCCGACGCGGGGGTGGAGATCCATGCGATCCGTGGCGTCGGCTACCTGATGCGGGAGCGCACGTGAGCAGGCGACAACCCTCGCTGAAATGGCCGCTCATCATCAAGCCCCTCATCCTGCATCTGTTGGCGCTGCTGATCGCATTCTTCACACTCCTCATGGTGCTGGTTCGCATGGACAGCGGCGGCTACTACACGCTGCAGACCTTTGCCCCGATCGCCGCCAACGCCGTGCACCGCGACAACCAGGGACGGCTCTACGTACAGCGCACGCATGAACTCGACGAACTGCTGAAAGTGGCGCCAGGTGCCTGGTTCGTCGCCGAGGATGAGCAGGGACAGACGGTCAGTTTCGGAAACGTCCCGCCGACCTATGCGTCGTTGATCGGCAGGCTTCGGGGCGTTCCGTTCGGCGACCTGCGCGGCCACGAGCGTGGCGACGGACTGGCCATTGTGATCCGTCGGCACACCGGCCCGGCCGGCAAGCTGACCATCATGGCCCATGGTGAAACCGATTCACTCACCTGGCAGATGGCGATCGCGGCGCATGTGTTCACTCTACCCATCTTCGTGCTGCTCGCGCTGGTAACGCTGATCGCCACCCCGTTTATCGTACGCAAGGCGCTTGCAGGGGTTGAACGGATCGCCCTGGAGGCCAAGCATATTTCGGCGAGTCGGCGCGGGATCCGCCTGACCGAAACTGCCGTGCCAGTGGAGATCGCGCCCTTGGTAGCAGCCGTCAACGAGGCACTGGACCGGCTTGATGACGGTCACGAGCGGCAGCAGCGCTTCATCGCTGCTGCCGCACATGAACTGCGTACACCGATCGCCATTCTTCGGGTGAAGATCGAAGCAGCCGACGATGTCACCTCGCGCAGCCTGTCCGTGGAGGTCGCGCGTCTGGCCACGCTGGCGGAGCAGCTGCTGGACCTGCACCGGCTGGATAGTGTCGCGCATCTGGAAACCATCCACCTCGCCCGCCTGGCCAAGCGCGTCGTTGCCGACCTGGCCCCGCTGCTGATCCAGTCCGGGCGCACGGTCGCCGTGGTGGTCGAACCACACCATCCCATACAGGGCGAGACAGGTGCGGTCGAACGCGTCCTGACGAACCTGGTGTTGAATGCAGCGGAACATGGTGGACGCAACATCACTGTGCGGGTACAGGGAACACGCCTGGAGGTGGAGGACGACGGCCCTGGAATACCGGAGGCCGAGCGCGAGCGCGTATTCGAGCCCTTCCAGCGCCTGCGGCCGCGCCAGACCGGCGCAGGACTTGGCCTGAATCTGGTACGGCAGGTCCTCGAGCGCCATCGCGGCCATGTCACGATTCTCGATGCGCCAAGCGGCGGTGCGCTGATCCGCGCCGAGTTCCCTGCGCATCCTGCCGGCGGGAACCTCGCGTCAGGTCACCCGCTGTAGCCCGTTGCGGCGGCGCAGAGGATTCCTGGGGATGTCCCATTCCGGGTTCCGGGCTGACGCAACCCTGGCGCAATGTTGGCCATCCAGCATGACCTTGATCGGCGCGCATGCGTCGCGATGTCGGGTCACGAAAGGAAGCCAAATGTCTGACGGCAGCGCCGCACGCGGCGACGCACGCGCCACGTCCTCCCGTGCGCACGAGGCCCCCCCGGCCCTGACTGCTGCGGCCTGGAGGCGCCGCCCGCGGAAGGCGGACACGTGGGGCCTGGAGCATTGGCCGGATTGGCTGCGTGTGATACCCGACAGCGCACGCGGCCAGGTGCTGATTCATCTGTTCGGCGGGCTGTTCTTCGCCCTCCCCGGCGCAGCGCTGGTCATTTGCATCGGCGTACGCGGGTCTTCCGGGCTCGCGCTGGCTGTCCTGCTGTACGTGGCGGCGCAGGCGTTCCTGCACGGACTGCGTGCTGTCCGCGGCGCGGGCGAGAGCACGGTATCTGGCCCGCTGGTGCTGCTGGATCGCCATTTCCCCCATCTTTCGATGGTCTCATTGATGGTGCCGTTGGCCGCACTCGCAAGCACGGATGCCAACACGGCGACGCTGCTCGCAGGCGGTGTGCTGGCCGGCCTGTCCGTCCCCGTGCGGACCGCGTTCGTCCGCCCCCGTCATCTGTTGCTGCACCCTGTCCTGCAGGTAATGGCGACTGCCGTGATGCTGGGCTGCATCGCACTGCTGAGCGTGGACATGGCCCCGTTCGCGCAGTACGTCACAGGCGCCGGCGTACTGGTCTACCTGGGCGGGCTGGCCCTGCAGCGGCGGCACCCCCTGTCCCCGGCAGGCGTGACATGGTCGGGCCTGATGGTGGTTGGGGGCCTGCTGCATTTCATCACGATCGCCCTACTCGGCATCTCTGCGGCTGCCTGAGCGCAGCGATCACGCAAGGTTCGCGCAATGCAGCGCGGCAAGACTCGGTGTCCGCAGGTGCATGTCCCCATGCGCCCTTCATCACCGATGCAAGGACACCCGATGATCTGCTGCTTATGGATGTCGCCGTCATGACGCGTCCTGCTTCCACGCGTCGCCGACGCAGGCTGTTGATCGGCGGTGCAGCGCTGCTCTGCGTCCCCGCTCTGCTCTACATGTGGCTGGCACCGCCAGCACCACCGGAACTGGAACGCGCTGCGGTCACCCGTGGCGACATCGAACAGGTCGTCGAAGCCACTGGAACCCTGAAGCCATCGCGTCTGGTCAGTGTAGGCGCCCAGGTTTCCGGACGCATCGAAACGCTGCATGTGAAACTGGGCGACAAAGTAAAGGCAGGTGATCTGATTGCAGAGATCGATTCACGCACGCAGCGCAATGCCCTGCGCAGCGCGCAGGCGGCCGAGCGCAGCGCCCGCGCCAACCGCCAGGCGCTGTCCACAGAGCTGGCACAGCAGGAACTGACGCTACGGCGGCTGCGGCAGCTTGGCGCAGCGCAACTGGTGGCCAGGGCAGATGTCGACGCCGCGCGGGCCCATGTTGACGCAACACGTGAACAGATCGATGCCCTGGACGGCGAGATCGTACAGCGCCTGACAGACGTGGACAGTGCGCAGACCAGCCTGGGTTATACGCGCATCACCGCTCCGGCCGACGGCATGGTTCTGGCCGTGGTGGCCCGCGAGGGCCAGACGGTGAACGCAGTACAGAGCGCCCCCACCATCATCATCCTTGGCAACCAGGACACGATGACGGTCTATGCCGAGATCTCGGAGGCCGATGTCGTTCGTACCGCTCTGGGCCAGGAGGCGTTCTTCACCATTCTCGGAGATGCAGGCCGGCGCTACACCAGCACCCTTCGCGACATCGCGCCGGCCCCCGAATCGATCACCCGGGAGGACACCTCCAGCCTGTCTTCACCGGCCCTGTCCGGCAATGCCAGCCGTACGGCGATGTACTACAACGGCCAGTTCGACGTGGACAACAGCGATGGTCGCCTGCGCAGCTACATGACCGCCCAGGTCCGCATCGTGCTGGGGCGCTCGCGCAACGTGCTGACCATACCTTCCGCGGCGCTGGGTGCACGGGGCGCAGACGGCAGCTACACGGTGCAGGTGCCATCCGCCAGTGGCCATCCGGTCCCCCGCCGCATCACCATCGGGCTGGACGATCAGATCAGGGTCGAGGTGAGGAGCGGGCTGCGGGAAGGCGAGCAGGTCGTCCTGGGCCAGGCGGATGCTGACGGCGCGACGCCGGCCACGGCAGGCAAGGCGGACTCCCCGCCGGCGCAATCATGATGGCGGACCAGTCGCAGCCGGGCCCCCTGCTGTGTGTGCGCGGACTGCGCCGCGAGTTCCCGGCGGGCGAGCAGACACTTGTGGTCCTGGACGGCGTCGACCTCGACATCCATGCCGGAGAGCTGGTCGCCATCATCGGCCAGTCCGGCTCGGGAAAGTCCACGCTGATGAACATTCTCGGCTGCCTCGACCAGCCTACGGCGGGCACCTACCAGGTGGACGGCCGCAAGACAGCGGACATGGAGGCCGGCGAACTGGCTGCGCTGCGCCGCGAGCACTTCGGTTTCATCTTCCAGCGCTATCACCTGCTCAACGAGCTGTCCGCGATCAGCAATGTCGAGGTCCCGGCGATCTATGCCGGCATGCCGACCGCGTCCCGTCACACGCGGGCGGCACAGCTGCTGGTGCGACTTGGCCTGGGCGACCGCATGGACCACCGCCCGGGCGAGCTCTCCGGCGGCCAGCAGCAACGCGTATCCATCGCACGTGCATTGATGAACGGCGGAGAGGTGATATTCGCCGATGAGCCGACAGGTGCGCTGGACACGCAATCGGGCAAGGAGGTGATGAAGATCCTTGGCGAACTGCATGCGGAGGGCCACACCGTGGTTCTGGTTACCCATGACCCTGCCGTAGCCGAGCACGCCCAGCGGATCATCGAGATCAGCGATGGCCGCATCGTTTCGGACCGCCGTACCCGCACCGCCGCGATGTCATCGAACGGTGCTGCGCAGCCGCTTGCTGCGCAGGCGGAGGGTGGTGGCCTGCAGGCCGTGCGCGACCGCTTCGGAGAGGCCTTCCGGATGGCGCTGCGGGCCATGAACGCCCATCGCATGCGCACGTTCCTCACCATGCTTGGCATCATCATCGGCATTGCTTCGGTGGTATCCGTAGTGGCGCTGGGGACCGGTGCACGCCAGGCGATCCTGTCCAACATCGCGTCGTTGGGCACCAACACCATCGAGATCTATCCCGGCGCGGGCTTCGGTGACGTGCGCGCCGCGCAGGTGGAGACGCTTACTCCGAGTGACAGTGTGGCCCTGGCCGGGCAACCCTTCATCGACAGCGCTACACCCGGTGTGGCGACCACCGCGACAGCCATGCGTGGCAACCGTACGGCCAGCCTCCAGATCCACGGTGTCAGCGAGCAGTATTTCCGCGTGCGTGGGCTGGAACTGGGCGAAGGCAGCTTCTTCACGCGGAACGCCGTGGACGGCTACCAGCAGGTGGCAGTGATTGACATCAATACCCGCAACCGCCTGTTCGGGCCAGGTGAAGACCCGATCGGGAGAATACTGCTGGCAGGCAATGTTCCGCTGCGCGTGGCCGGGGTGACGAAGAAGGATTCGGCCGCCGTTGGCGATGGCTCGGTGCTGAGCATCTGGGTGCCCTACACAACCGTCATGGCGCGCATGCTCGGCCAGAGCCATGTCTCCAGCATCACCGTGCGCGTATCCGATGCGATCAGCATGCAGGCTGCCGAGGCCGCGATTACCCGCGTCCTCGGCCAGCGCCATGGCACGCGTGACTTCTACATGAGCAACAACGCGCAGATCCGCAAGTCGATCGAACAGACCACGGGCATCCTCACGATGATGATCAGCTCCATTGCCGCCATTGCGCTGGTAGTAGGCGGCATCGGCGTGATGAACATCATGCTGGTCTCGGTCACCGAGCGCACTCGGGAAATCGGTGTCCGCATGGCCGTCGGCGCGCGACGCGGCGACATCCTGCAGCAGTTCCTCATCGAATCGGTGCTGGTGTGCCTGCTGGGTGGTGTGCTGGGCATCGTGGTCGCGCTTGGCCTGGGCCTGGCTATGGAACTGGCCAGGGTCGGCTTCAACCTGGTGTTCTCCTTTGCGTCCATCCTTGCGGCATTTGCCTGCTCGAGCGCCATTGGCGTGGGCTTCGGCTTCCTGCCGGCCCGTCGTGCTGCGCAGCTCGATCCTGTCGAAGCATTGATCCGTTGACGTCGACGGCGGGAAATCACGGCAGATTCGCGCAATGTTCGCAGCGTCTACTGTCGATATCAAACAACGCCGCACAGGAGCGGGAAATGATTCTGAAGACAGGACGTATGGCGCTGCTGCTGGGTGCAGCCGTGCAGCTGCTGGTGGTGCTTCCGTACGCGGGGGACGCGCACGCCCAGCATCGTGATGGCTATCGCGGAGAGTGGAGCCATGGCTACGCGCAACGCGAGCGCGAGGAGCGGGAACGACGCGAGCGGGAACGGGACCGCCGCGACGACGCCAAGGCCAAGGGCATCGTGGTAGGTGCGGTGGGCGCTGCGGTGGTTGCCGGAGTGATCGCTGCCGCCGCCAAACGCGAACGCGAAAACCGGGAGCGTGCCGATTACTGCATCAGCCGCTACGGCAACTACGATCGGCGCACGGATACCTATCGTGGCGGCGACGGCTACACATACCCCTGCCGCTGATCAACACAACACTCATCAAGGGAGAACTGACTCATGAAGAAGACCGGACTTCTGATCGCGCTGTGTGCGATGCCTGCCCTCGCCCATGCCGCCGGCAACGACCCAAGGCAGGCCTACGTCGATTCCACGTTCTCGGCAATGGACGCCAACGCCGATGGCCGCGTCGACAAGCTCGAGTACGCGAAGTACCAGAACGCACGCTTCAGCAAGCAGGCCGATTCCATCGATGCAGCCTTCAA
Source organism: Stenotrophomonas sp. 112478_Sma (assembly GCF_056479905.1). Lineage (NCBI taxonomy): Bacteria > Pseudomonadati > Pseudomonadota > Gammaproteobacteria > Lysobacterales > Lysobacteraceae > Stenotrophomonas > Stenotrophomonas sp. 112478_Sma. The sequence continues at coordinate 2,310,195 of NZ_CM151072.1, forward strand.
GGCAATGGACAGCAACAAGGACGGCAGGATCAGCAAGGATGAGGCTGCCATCGTGCCCGAGATCGCCAAGTACTTCGCGGGACTGGACGTCAATGGCGACGGCTACCTGTCACTGGCTGAAATGCAGCAGGCGATGGTGGCGGCACAGACAGCCGATGCCCCGGTGAAGTAAGTCCGGGCGGCAGGTCCGGGGCCGGATGTTGATCCAGGCCCCGGACCCGCGCCGGGGGGGCGCGAGGCAGCCCGCCCATCACTTCTGCTTGAACACACTCCTGCGCCCGATGACCACATCCTTGCCCGTCGTCGGCCTGGCCAGGCCCGGAATCAGGAAATCGGTCGCGCTGCGACCGTGCCGGGTCTTGTCCGCAAGCCAGCGCGGCATGCGCCCTCGGCCGGTCCAGGTGTTCCGTCGGTTCTCGGGGTCGCGGTATTTGGGTGCGACCTTGCCTGTCTTCCGGCGCCTGTGGGAAGCGCTGCCCGCAGGCACGGGCACCGCGCTGGCGCCGGCGAACAGTTCCTCGATTGAATAGCCGCATTCTGCGGCGGCGGCGACCAGCTCACGCCTGACGACGGCCGCGGAACGTCGCTGTGCGAGAAGTTGCAGCCGCCGCTCGGCGGCCGCGATGAGTGCCTTCAACTGCCGCTCGTTCAGCGCCTTGATATCGATATGCATGGCACGCAGCGTGGTGGGGGCGCCGTGACCTGTCAAGGGATGCTCCGCGGGTGCCGCACCCGGATCGCCGGCCGGGCTCAGAACGAGACCTGCGCCCGTACGCCGACAGTATTGCCGGAATCCGGCCCCTGGGCATTGCCCACCTTGTTGTCGGTCTTCCAGTGAACGTAGTTCAGCATCAGGCGGGACCAGTTGTTGAGGTACCAGTTGAGCCCGAGCGTCCATGCCGTGCCCTCGCCGCCGCGGGCAGCATCAAGGAAGTCGTAGCGGTCATAGCGGGCCGCCAGCTCGAAGGCGCCGATGCCGCCTTCCTGCACGGGGCGAAGTACGCGCGTGGTGCCCCAGACGCCGGATCGGCTGCTGAATCCAGGGCGCTCACCGGTGATCAGCCAGCCTGCGTAGATCGATGTGGCCTGCTGGTCGACCGGGTCGACCGTGCGCGACTCGATGGTGCGCGTGGTGTGTTCGGCAAAGGCCCACACCGGGCCGTACACCCCGCCCAGTTCCAGGCCCCAGGCGCGGTTGTCGGTGACGTTGGCGATGGAACTGGCCGATACGCGCACGTTGCCGTTCCAGCCCAGTGCGATCGGCGAGGTCTTGTTGATGCTGCCGACGTCCTGGCCGAGATCCTCGTACCAGTACCAGCCGCCCAGGTGCAGGAAGCCGGCCTGGCCACGCAGCGGGTTCCAGTGCGCGCGCAGCAGATACGCAATCGTGTCGCTGGCCGTGCTGTCATTGCCGATATCATCGCCGGTCACCGCGACGCTGGCATGCCAGCCATCGCCGATCACCTTGGTGGTGACGCCCAGTCCGTAGTACCCGCTCTGCTGGGCGCCCACCGAGGCCACGGCATTGCGCTGCATGAAAGGCGTGTTCACTCCACTGGTGCCACCGTCGAGGCCACGGTCCTTGAGCTTGTTGCCCACGTAGATCTCTGTCGGCAGCCCTCCCATCCGCGTGTCCCAGGACAGGTAGGTGTCCTTCAGTGATACCTCGTTGCCAGCAAAGTCCGCATCGATCTTGTAGCCCAGCGGTCCCATCTGCCCCTCTGCACCCAGGCGGCCGCTGGCCAGATCGGTGCCGGTGACGTTGCGCGCGTCGAATCCGGATCCGTGGGTGGTGCTGAAATCCACCAGCACGCGGCCACGGGGATGGAAAGTGAACCGGCCATCACCGCTGCGCAGCTCGGGGCCACCCTTGCGCCAGCGCACATTGCCATCGCCTCCCCCACCGGTCGCGGCAAGCTGGGCCACCTGTGCCTGCAGAATGGCCAGGTCGTCCTGCCGGGTGTCGGCGATTGCGGCGGCTACCTGCGCGTCAACGTTGGCGTCGCTGCCGGGCACTGCGGCAGCGCCCTGCGTTCCCCCTTCCAGCGCAGCCAGGCGTGCGCTCAGCTGCTGCAGCAGGGTTGCCTGTTCGCGCAGCTGTCTGGCCTGCTCCTGCACCTGTGCACGCAACCCGGCTTCGGTATCGCTGGCCGCGGCCAGCACGGAGGGTGACGCCAGCAACAGGCCGCCGCCGGCAGCCGCGGCGAGCGCGGCACGCTTCAGTGAATTCATGGAGTTCTCCCGAATGAAGTACGGTGCGCGGCTCAGTCGCCCGCGCCATCGTCGTCCAGCGCAGGCTGGGGCTGAGGTGCAGCGGCCGGCATCGCCAGGCCACCGTTCGGGGGCAGCCGCGCAGGCGCTGGCCCGAGGTAGCCGTGGCTGCGTGCCCAGTTGGCGAAGAGCCGCGGCCACTGCGCCACCAATGTGCCGGGCCGGCCCAGCCCCCAGCTGTGGCCTCCGGCCTCGAACAGATGCAGCTCCACCGGAATACCCGCTGCATGCGCGGCCTGGTACATCGCCACGCTGTGGCCGACATCCACGATGCGGTCATCCACGGCCTGGGCCAGGAACACCGGCGGCATGTCCTTGCGGATGTGTTCTTCGACCGAATACGCCTGCTGGGCGTCGTCCTGGCTCGCCAGCTCCCGCTTCGACCGGGTCTGGTCCAGCGGCGCACGCATTGAAACGACCGGATAGATCATGCCGAGGAAATCCGGCCGCGCCGACAGCTGGTCGGCCGCATCCACCGGCGCATACAACGGGGCATCGAAGCGCGTGGCGACGATCCCGGCCAGGTTGCCTCCAGCGGAAAAGCCCAACGCGCCGATGCGCTCCGGATCGACCCCCAGGCTGGGCGCCTGTGCGCGCATCAGCCGCATGGCGCGCTGGCCATCCTGGAAGGGCGAGACAGGTGCCCATCCATCGGCAGGCAGCCGGTAGTAGACGACCGCAGCCGTGACCCCCAGCGACTGCAGCCACTGCGCCGTCGGCTTGGCGGCGCTGCCGATCTGGATCCGGAAGTAGCCGCCACCGCCGAAGATCACCACCGCGGAGCCGTTCGGCTTCAGCGGGCGATAGATTTCCATGCGCGCATCGCTGATGCCCGAGACCGCGCCCTTCGCGCTGCCTTCGATCCCGATCCGTTCCGGGCCACGCGCGCGTTGCTGCCAGTGGCCCTGCGGCCACAGCGGAACCACCTCGGGTGCAGGCACAGGCGATGCCGCCGGCGCCGCACCCGCAAGCAAGGGATTCAGCAGCAACACAAGCATTGCCAGCCTGCGCAGTCTCGCCGTGTACAGACTCATCTCACGCCCCTCCCGTAGGCCTTCACGGGACGAAGTGTGCGTCGAGCGGCGCTGGGCTCCTATAGCCGGATGGGACTAGCTGTGCTGCGTATTTCTGTGTGCACTGCAACATCATCCTGCGCCCCGCCGATGCCCGTGGCGGGCGCAGCCAACGCAGGCATCGACTTCGCCAAGCGAATGATCTCCGCTGGAAACGTGGCGTAATCGTCGACCGGGAAGGCATGGCTTTCCCTGCGCTGGATCAGCCGGACCGCGACGATGCGCTGCTCCGGTACGACCACCAGGTGCTGGCCAAGATATCCATTGGCGGCGTAAGCGCTGACCGGACCACGCTGGGATTGGAAAAGATCGGCGATCTTCAGCCCGCGGCCGGTGATCTCGGTGGCGTACAACGGCTGCCAATCGTCGCCCAGCTGCTGGCTGAGATGCGCCATCAGCGCCGACTTGCTGGCAAAGGTACTGCCTTCCGCCGCCAGCAGCGCATGCTGAAGCCGGTCAGATACGCCGCGCTCCCGGAGCGTGCGCTGCGCATCCTTCCGCAGCGTGTATCGCTCCCATTCCGGCAGCCGCCACCACAGTAGTCCGACGTCCGCAGACTGCGTACTCTCGACGGTCATCAAGGAGATCGCGTGTTCGCTCATCAGGCGCGTTCCGTCCTTGGCCACCCCGCCATCGAGCATCAGCTGACCAATGGCGGCCAGGTCCCGGGCTGACAGGGAGAGCCCGGCCATGCCCAAGGGCGTGCCCGCTTCATCCTTCATCCAGTCGTAGCGCGTGATCCCCAGGGGCCTGAAAAGGCGCGCCTCCAGATAGGCATCCACGGGCTGGCCGGCCAGGCGGGCAATGATGCCCGGCAGAAGATTGGTGGCCTTGTTGTTGTAGGAGAACGCGCTGCCGGGCACGGACGTGATTTCCGCTGCGAGCGCGAGCTGCACGAGATCCGGCGCAGATTCCAGCTCGACCCCCGCGTTGGGAACGTTCTGCAGGCCGGAGGTATGCTCCAGCAACATCCTTACCGTGATGTCCCGCTTCTGGCCCTGGCGCCATTCCGGATAGATCGCACTGACCGGTTCGTCCAGCGACGCAAGCTTCCCGTCATCGAGCAGCAGGCCGATCGCCAGCGCCATGATCGACTTGGTGGCCGACATGAGGTGAATCGGCTCGCTGGTCGAGGCCACATCCAGCAGTGGAACACCGTCCTTCTGGATCAGCACAGCGTCGGAATGGGCAGCACGCCCGTTACGCTCGATATCCGCCAGCACCTCGGCAGGCGACTGCCTGGCCTCGGCGAAAGGACAGTACAGCGCGAACGCCAGCAATACGGACGCCACGTGTCGGATGGCAGACAAGGCAATGCTCCTTCCTGGGACATGCGGTCAGAGTGGCGATGGAGGCAGACCGCCTGCAGTGCCTGAAGTCATGGCTTCAGCACGACGTGCCTACCGCGCCGCGGTACTGCCGGGAACGCACGCCGGCGTCCAACCACTGGCGCTGAACAGCGCTTCTGCGGTTTCGGGCCTTGCATCCAGCAGCTCGGCAATGGCCTTCTGCCTGTCGTCGGCGCGGTTGACGTACGCCCGCGCGATGCGCTGCCCGATCCAGTAACCCAGATCGCCGCGGCGGGTGTCATCGCCAGGCCCGTTGTACAGCCACCGCGACAGGTCGGTGCTGTCGCGCTGCGCGACGAATTCCCGTTCCAGGGCGCATTCGCGCCCTGCGGCCCAGCGCTGCAGATGGCTGTTGGCGGGCTGCCCGGAGATCAGTTCACCCACATACTCTGCACCGCCCTCCAGCAGCGTCTGGTACAGCAGCGTAGGCGCGGGTACTTCAACAGCGGCGCCGTGCTGTTGCACGTGCACATACTCGTGCGCAATCAGGTGCACGAAGCGTTCCGTCACATCGGCCTGCATCCAGTCCGCGTTGCAGAGTGTCTCCAGGCCGATCACCACGCCGTCGGGCGTGGTAACGCCACCGGTGGTGCCCCGTCCGACGAGGAGGGTGACCGGAGGAAAACGGGCCGACGGCACGATCTCGCCGAGATTCCGCAGCGCACGGGTCACTCCGCTGCGGATGCCCGGCAGTGCCGCAGCACACGTGCGCGCCTTCACATACAGCGCCGGCTTCTGCTGGATTGCATCGGCAAGCCGCTGCATCGAGCCGATACGCAGTTCGCTGAACTGATGCAGCGCATCGCTGCCCGGCTCCAGATAGCGGCGCTGCAGCAACAATGCATCCGGCCTGCCACCGCTGGCGTCCATCACCGCGAAGAAGCGTGTCACATCATCGGTTCGCACGATGGGCGCGCGCGCCCGGGTCTCCGCCTGTGCGGCCGTCGCCAGCAAGGCCATTGCCAGCCCACCGGCGATCCATCTGCAGATGACCGATGCCATCGACCGCCGCGTCCGGCGTCTACTGCGCACCGGCTTCCGGGGCCAGCGTATGCACCACCCTGCCCTGTGCATCGAGGAACTCGATGGCACCATGGCCTTCGGCAGTGACGGTCAGGCGCAGGCGGGTCCGGTCCTGCTTGTCATTCAAGGCGATGGCCGGCGTGCCGTCGGCGCCCACCACCATCTGGATACGCGTCGGAACCTGCACCCCCGGTACCAGCTTGTTGCCCAGTGCGGCATCGCGGATCGGCGGCGGTGCCTGGTTGATCGAGAAGCGGACCTCGCCATCGGGCGATACCCGCCAGCCGATCGCATCCATGGCCGGGTGATCCAGCGCCAGCACGGCCATCCCGCCCTCGATGTCAGCGGTGCCGAACCCGCCGCGTTCACTGCCCTTGTCGTCGTACAGCACCATGCCCGCGACGTTGAACGCGCGCTTGTACTGGATGCCATCGATGATCGGTGCCGGCGTCTGCCCCGACAGCGTCATGCGGATCACGCCCTTGTCATCCACGATGTCGATGCGGCGGGCTGTGATCCGCTCGCTGTCAGGACGTTCGACGCGAGTCTGCGGCGAGCGGTCGACAATCAGCCGCTGCAGCTGCTCGGCCGACGGGCGCTTGGTGCTCTCGTCTGACTCGGCCCAGGCATTGCCGGTCAGCATCGCGGCCAGTGCAAGGGCAAGGCATCCAATCGGTTTCATGCGAGTGTGGTTCATGGCGTGCGCTCCCCGCGCAACTGGTGAATCCAGCTCTGGAACCCCTCCAGGAAGCGGTGCAACCGCTTGCGGGTGGCGTCATCGAAGTCATTCGTTGCGGTGTCGAGTGCCGATGCCGCCTCGGCAATGTACAGCTGCGGCGAGGTCATGACGAGTGCCCCCATCGCGGCCAGCGCGTGGCGCAGCTGCGATTGCGCCAGCCGTGTGCCCCACCGCCCCGGGGTGGCGCCCATGATGGCGACCGGCTTGCCGGACAGCACCTCACCCAGCGCGGCATCGTTGCGCGACAGCCAGTCCAGGGTGTTCTTCAACACGCCCGGCAGGGACTGGTTGTATTCGGGCGTGGCGATCAGCACGCCGTCGGCCGCCGCAACCGCAGCACGCAGGCGCATCACGCCGTCCGGACCACCCGCAGCGTCTGCTTCCAGGTCTTCGTTGAACAGCGGAATGTCAGCGATGCTGTCATGGACGGTCAGCGACAGGCCGGCCGGCGCCGAGCCTGTTGCAGCGTCGATCAGGTGCCGGTTGTAACTGTTCCGGCGCAGGCTGCCGGCGAAAGCGAGTACGCGCAGGGGGGCGGAATTGTCAGGCATCAGAGGTTCCCAGGAAGGACCGGATGGAGAGCACTCGTCCGAATGCTCTGCCGATGATGCCAGACACCACACGTCGCAGCGCTATGGATCTGCGTCGAACACCACGGTGACGCTGCCCTGATACGTGGTGCCCGGGTGGTCCAGCATCTTCCGTACCGGCTCGCCGTTCACGGCGAACCGAAGCGTCGACGAACGCCCGATGATGACGGCATCGGCGGTGAATACAGGCGGAGGCTGGTTCACCCGCAGCGGCAGATCCACCACCTGGCGGCCGCTCGCGCGATCACGGAAACCCGGCAGTGTCAGGCTGACATCCAACGGAACGTCATCGGCATCTACGCTCGTATTGCGGATCCCGCAGCGCCCGTCCGCCTGCAGGTGCTCGCACTGCATCGAGACACTGAACTGGCCGGAACTGCTGATGTGGAACGGAACTTCCTGCTGCAGCCGCGCCGGTGCGATGCCATGGTCGGTCCACTGGCTCCACCCGCCTTTGGGCGCCAGCACCGCGTGATCCATGCCGGGGGCCACATCCAACCGGAACGCATGGCGCACCTCCAGGCGGAAATGCACGTTCACCAGGCTGTCGGACAGGGACACCCGGTGCCCGAGGTCGAAGTCACTGCCCTGCCCGGTTCCCCCGAACGAGAAGCGGGTCGAACCGGTGTAGATGCCACTGCGCATCTCCAGCGGCGCCGGGGTTTCCAGCGCATAGACGAAATCCAGTGCCGGAATGGCATAGTTGTTGGTGTTCACCCAGTGCAGGCCGCAGGCGACGGCGCCCTGTCCATCGTCGCGGCGTAGGAGCATGCGCATGACAGTATAGGCACTTGATCCTGTCACCCCATACGAGCAGTTGTTCGGTCCGCCGCTGGAGTAGAACCCGCTCGACGCCCCGTCCCTGTCCTCGTCGGTAAACCGCATCGCCGCCCCGATCACCCGCAGGGTGAGGTCGAAGCTGCTGGCGCCATCCTCGGACGTGACGGTCACGATGCGCGGTGCCGGCATCGCGATATAAAAGCCATCCGGGCCGTAGTCCGCATTGCGGATCACCTCCTTGCTGCCACGGACGGTCGTATCGATGCTCCACCAGTTGTTGGCGATGCAGGTCGCCATATGCGCATTGGCACAGACCCCGCTCCACGGCGTGGTATTGACGAATCCCCGTTGGTTGGGGTTTGTCAGGTCAGGCTTGAACTCGGCCGTGATGTACACGTCGCCCGCCTGCGCGGCCAGGGCGGGCAGCAGCATCGACACGCCGAGCATGAGCCGGCGAAGGAAGCGGCACAGCAGATGGAACATCATGGCGCTTCTCCAGCATGGCCGGCCGCAGCCTGTGCGGCCACGGCCGAAGGTGGACATCTGAGGATGCCAGCCATCCACATCTCGCCACGCGGGCGGGTTGTGCGGCCATCCAGCTCGAAACTGCACGTGCTGATGTCCGGATGACGCACCACCAGCGTCGGCATCCGGCTGTTCATCTCCAGGGCGAAGAAGCCATCGGCCTCGGCGACACTGCGCCCGGCATGATTGATCACGTGCGCACCGGCCAACGGCCGCCCCTGCGAGTCCTGCAGATGGCCCAGCACGGTGATCGTTCTGACGACATCCACCTGGTTGTAGGCGATGCCACCCTTGTTGAGGTGATAGGGCAGCACCGACGGCTGGATCGCGGCGGCCGGCGCATGGTGATCATCGAAGTCGAGCTGGATCGACCCGGGCCTATAGGCGGACACCGGCAGCAGATTGCGGCCGGGGCGTAGGATGTGGGAGCCGCCACGGCTGTCGTGCGCGCGGATCGTGGCGCCGGCCAGGTCCGAACGCACATCGATGATCATGCCGGTGTCAACCATGCTGGCCTGGCCGTCGCCTGCGATCGCCAGGGTGCCTCCGCCCACGGCAAGCGTGCTCTCCAGATTGACGCCCCCGCTCACACCACCGTCCAGCGAAGAGCGCTGCAGATGGAGATCCCCGCGCAGTGCAGCCGACTCGAAGTGGGCGTTGCCGCCCAGGCCGATGCCCGTGCTGTCCACGGTGGCCTGCCCGGCGACACTGTGCACGATGCTGTCTGCGAAGCTCTGTTGCACGCCTGCACTGGCGTAGACGTCACGGCCGCCCCGGGCCGCGGTACGTGAGCCAAGGCTGCCACTGTAGCGCCGCCCATCCTGGCCGAGCGCGATGTTCAAGGTGAACTCCACGCCACGATTGCGTCGTAGGCCCGAGCTGATGCTGCCGGGGCGATCGAAGACCGAAGCCCGCCAGTTGGCGTCACTGCCGAACAGCGTCTGCCGACGGCTGAATGAAAGGTCGAAGCCGGTGCCGCGGCTGAAGCCCTGGCTGTGTGAGATCCGGGCCGAGAGCTGGCCATGCCGGCCGAACCCGTGATTGACCCCGACTGCCGAGGTGCGCAACCAGCCCTCGCGCACGGGCGCGCTGGTGTACCCGGGAAACGGCGGAGGCTCGATGAGATCGCCCTGCACCTGCCAGCTCCGCGTATGCGAGGCGACCACGCTGCCATTGCGGTAGCGCAGCAGGCCCTGCAGGTCCACGCCCTTTCCGGTCCGGTTGGAGGTATAGGCGTTCGTGTAGACATTGGCCCAGTCATTGACCTGCCAGTCGACTGAGCCGGCAAGCGAGCGATCGTTCCCGATGGATTGCACAGCAACGCCAAGCACCGCACGTGGATGCGCAAGATAGTTGACCACGCCGCCCACGGCGGGCCGGCCCGCGCCGGGATCATCGAAGCTGTCCAGCAGGCTGTCCTGCACGCCGGCAAAGGCGCTGTAGCGCCAACGCCGGCTGGGATCGCGCCACTGGGCGGGTTTGTGGATGATGGATGTCGTGCGTGACGTCTCGCGCCCGTCCTCGATCACACGCAGTTCCACTTCATAGATGCCGCCAGGCAGACGTCGCGTCTCCACCTGCTGCAGCCCCGGACGGACCGCCTGGGTCAGGATCAGGCTGCCGTCGCGGTAGACCTCGACGCTGCCCTCGCGGTTGGCAGTCACGTATACCGGGTACAGGCTGGGCGAACGACTGTCCACCAACAGCGTATCGGACGAACCGGCCATCACCCCGAAGGTGGTGAAACGGGTGCGTCCTGCGCCACGGGGCTGCCGTGTAACGCCGTCGAAATTCGGGAGGAACCATCCTGCACGCAGGAAATGGTCCTTGAACTCACGCTGTGCGTGCAGTGACTGCAGGACATGGCGGACGCGACGATCATCCTCGCCGCTGCGGTCCGCCTGGTAGCTGGCGTCCAGTGTCCAGTTGCCGACGCTGCCCTGTGCGGCGAGCGCGTAGCGACCGGCAGCCCGCTGGCCCTCCCCGCCATAGGCATTCAACTGGTGGCGCAGGATCAGGCCACTGCTGCCGGAATCAGGCAGCGACAGGTGGCGCTGCACCGCCAACGCCTGGCCGGCCGCTTCGGAGGCGATCGAAAGCAGGGAGCTCTCGAGGCTGTAGTGCAGGCCGGCGAGCCCATCGCGGCACGGCTTGGTGCACGGGCCGAGGGCATGAGGGGAGCCCAGCACGGCCAGCCAACGCTCGCGCTCGCTCTCGGGCTGGGTGCTGCCGTGCGCGTCGGTGAACTCCAGCAACGACACCGCGTTGTCGCGGGTAAGCACGGCGCGCGCGTCACCCAGGTACTCGCCGTCCCGTTCTACCCGGACCACCAGCGGCACATCGAAGAAGTGATCGCGGAAGTCATCCGGCAGGGCATCGGACTGCTCCAGCAGATTCAGTGTGTCCAGCGCGCCCTCGGCAGCCAGCACGGCAGGCGCGGTGCAGAACAGCGCGAGGGTAATGGCGAGAGGGAGGGTGCGCGGAGACATGATGTTCTCTTGTTGAGTAAGACTGAGGGGCGCGCCCGCGCACCAGCGGGGAACGGACGCGCCCGTTCTGCACAGGTCTGTGCTTACGGCGAACGGCTTTCGAACATCATCGAAACGGTGCCGCTGTAGTTGCCCTGCTGGTAGTCGCCACCGACCGGCGCGGCTGCGATGGACACGAAAGCGCGCTTGCCAGCCGCGGCCTCGACTTCGGTCGCGACTTCAATGGCGGCGGCCGCGCCCACGGCCAGGGTCTTGCCGGCCACGGAAACCGTCATCGGCATTTCGCCGGCCTGCGCCGCCAGCTTGGCGTCGTAGGCAAGGTGCGCAGTGATCGCACCCAGGCCGCTCTTCATGTCGATCTGCTTCTGCACCGGCTCCAGGCGCTGCGTGGTCATGTTCCACGGCAGGTCCTGGGTTTCGCCGGCCCAGTCACCCACCGGGGAAATCTGCAGGCCGGTCGGCGACGGCACGGTGGCCGTGACGTTGATCTGCAGCGGGAACTGCTCCGGATCGGCGAAGGCGACGGCCGGCGACAGGGCAAGGGCGGCCAGGGCGGCCACGGTGATGGACTTCAGGTTCATTGCAATATTGCTCCAGGGTTGGAAAATGCCGACGTGTGCGGCGGTGGGCGCAGCTTCAGAGGAAGCTGCTAGTCGAGCAGGACGGATTTGCGGGATTTCCCCTCGACGATTTCAAAGCGATGGTCTTGGCCAGGCAGATGTGCGAATGCCTCGCTGCGTCCGGGCAACAGATGCACCCTGCGCGACGCGCCGCATTGCCCGGGCTGCGTGCCGGTGCTGCACTGGCGCACGTTGTCGAGCACCACGGTGCTGTTGCCCGCGTTGTGCACCACGGTGCGGTCGGGCTGGCGATCAGTGCGCAGATCGGACGACGGCGCTTCCGGATGCACGATGACGAAGACGCCGTAACCGGTGAGCACGTTGACGCCGGCCGCGATGGAACGGCGATAGTCCTCGGACTGCGCCTCGGTCAGTGCGAACTCGTCCTCCTTCTTCGGCAGCACAGGCACGAAGCGGACACGGTAATAGCGCTCCTTGTCACGATTGCCGTGGAAGAGCAGCCGCGTGGCCTGCTGCCCTTGACGCGGAACGATGAGGCGCGAAGGGCTGGCAATCAGGGCATTGCCACCACCGCCATACACACCCGGCTCCACATCGACCTCGTAAGGCGTGTTGTCCTCCGTGTAGCGCACCTCGGTGACCTGCACACGCACGAATGCCGTGGCGTCACCGCTGTTGCGGACGCGCTTCAGCAATGCGCCCTGGTCGGGCAACAGGTACTCGTACATGGCGCCGACGTGGATCGACGGCATTTCGGCGCTGGCGAACGTGGGCAACAGCAGTGCTGCGCCCAGCAGAATGAGGCGTTTCATCGGAGCTTCCTTGAGGTCGGGGTGCGGCGTTGCCGACACCCTCTTCATCGAAGGGCGCTACGATAGGGACGGATACTCTGCCTGGGTATGCAACTATTCCGAATAATTCGAAATCCCGGGCCGCGCGGATGAACGGCTCAGCTTCGTGTACTGCGCACGCTTTAACAGGGAATCAGCGGGTCGCGCCGCAATTGGAACAGTGATTCGACAGGCCCATCAGAGCGATCACATGCTGGCGGACCGCATCGTCGGCGCACAGGATCATCACGCCTTCGCCATCGGGCACCGAACGGAACATGCCGTGCAGGGTGATCGGAGCGGCGGTGCGTGTGGATATGGCAACGGTATGGATGCGACCGCGGCCGCACGCGCTGCGCAGCGCACGCTGCTCTGCCCCGGTGGCCTGCCTTCCTGCGTGACCGACGCCACGGGGCTCCAGCCCGATGCTCACCGTCAGTGACCGGCCCATGAACCGGCTGGTAATCACCGGCACATCGCGATCGGGGAATCGGCACAGGAAGGCAATGTGGCTGCGCACGCCTGCCTCTTCCGATGCAGATGACGGCCCCAGGATGGCACCTTCATCATGGGGCATCGTTGCGGAGTCCCGGCACTGGCAGTGACGCAGATCCGACAGTACTCCGGCTCCCGCTGCGAACATCGTCTTGACCCCTCGACATGGTCCATGTAGGTAACAGCCCCCTCGCCGCTTCCTGCGCCGGCGCGCCGTCCATGCTATGTCCGCCGGCTGGAGCACTCAATCGAACAACTCCGAAGTTCAGCGCGGATCGCCCTGTCCGGCCAGCTCGGCAACGAATGATTGATAAAAGTTCTATGGAAAGAACGCGGACTTGATTGCACTGTTGTCATATTGCACTGCAGCGAAACCCGCTGGAGCTGCACTGTCGGCGCGATGGCGCGCCGTTTGACCCGGCCGGAGATGCGGTGTTCGGATGCGTGTGTGCTTTCTGATGAAGTTCGACCTGCGGCGTGATCGCCATGGCCTCGCGCCCCCGCTCTACGCCTACGTCTGTGCCCATGCGACATCGCGGGAGATCGCATTGCGCAAAGCCTCGCGCGTGCTGTCGAGAATCGTGATGGACGACAGTCAGACGAAGTGGATGATGATGGAGTGCAAGGACGTGGTGCAGGCATGTCGCTCCGGGCTTCTGCCCGTGGAAGAGACACTACTGGAGCAGGCAAGCGCGGCGAGGTCCGGCGTTGCTGCACTGTATCGGGAATCGGTGCAGATCGTGGGCGTCACGGAACAGCGATGATGTATGCGGGCGCCCCACTCCACACGCGTGGCCGCCTAGGCCTGCCGGGGCACGGCGTTGCGACCGCCCACCTCGTCGTGACGATGGTTCTCCCACGTGCTGCGCAGCTGCCTCCGCTGCGGCGCGGACGCGTACATGTAGCCATTCAACGAATCAAGGAACCACCGCTGCTGCTCGACATCCAGTGCAGCGAACCGTGCAAGCACTCCGGCTACGCAGGCATCCAGTTCAATGGTCATTCCGCTCCCCCGGACTACGAGTTAAGTTGCAGTCACTGTATGGATGGCAGTTCACTTCCACAATCGAACTAGTTTGCAAATGCCGCAGGCCTATCCGCCATCGGCACAGGTCACCCAGCCATTGGCAGCAGCATAGCGATGGACATCGATGGTGCTGTTGAGGCCGAGCTTCTTCATCGCCGAGCGCTTCTGTGCACTGATGGTCTGTACGCTGCGGCACAACTGGCGGGCCACCTCGCGCTGGCTGTAACCTTCGACCAGAAGGCGCAGGACCTCCAGCTCGCGCCCGGACAGCACCACGCCCGGCAACTGCTCATGCAGCGAAGCGAGTTCGAGCATCCGCGGCGACAGGTGGTTCCTGCCGACCGCCGCGGCGAGAATGGCCGGTGGCAGGTACTCCAGCGGATCGGACTTGGCAACGATGCATTTCACGCCGGCCCGCTGCGCATGCTCGATGATGTGGCTGCTGTCGTTCCCGGTGAGCAGGACGAGCGCCGTGCGAGGAAAGCGTCGCAGGAGGAAGCGGATCAATGACAGACCGTCTCCGTACTCGCCACCCGGCATCGAGTAGTCGATCACCGCAACCTGCACGCTGGTGGTGGCCAGCAGGTTGACGAGCTCGCTCGAATTCCTGGCACACCCCCGCAGGGACAGGTCCGGGTGTGCGGCGATGAGCCGGGCAACGCCGATGGTGACCACGGGGTGATCATCGGCGATGATGAATTCGACAGGCATGTTTCGCGCCTCCTTCTGTTGACGGTTGTCAGGTTGGCCGTGAAGTTTCCTGTTCGCGAAAACGCAATGCGAAGGAAAACACTATGAAAGACCGAGTCGAGGATGTTGTCATTGCCGACGATCATCCGATTACGCGCTTTGCGGTTGAGGCGATCGTCGATGAGCAGGCAGGATTCCAATGCCTGGCCAGCGTTGCAAACGGCGTCGAACTGCTGGACCTCCTCGCTGTCCAGCCTGCCGATGTTGCCGTCGTCGACTACTCCATGCCCGCTGGCGACGGCTGCGATGGCCTGGCGTTGGTGGATACGTTGTGCAGCAGGTACCCGGCACTGCGCATCGTGGTTCTCACCGCGCTGGACCAGTGGCCGATCATCCAGGTTCTGCTCACGCGCGGGGTGGCCGCGGTGGTCAGCAAGTCGGATGACCTGCGGCATGTCGCCAGAGCGTTGCTGGCCGCATCCCAGGGACGCCGGTATTTCTCACCCGCCATCCTGGCCAGCCGCGATGTGAACGGATTCGATTCCGCCGGCGAACTGCTCTCGCCTCGCGAAGCACAGGTGGTACATCTGCTCCTGGCGGGCAAGGGCGTGAATGAGATTGCGCTTGAGCTGGCGGTCACCAAGCAGACGGTCAGCACCCAGAAGCGTGCGGCAATGCGCAAGCTCGGCGTGAGCAGCAATGCCGAACTTTTCAGGTTCGCATCGGAGTTGGGACTGGAATGA
Source organism: Stenotrophomonas sp. 112478_Sma (assembly GCF_056479905.1). Taxonomy (NCBI): domain Bacteria; kingdom Pseudomonadati; phylum Pseudomonadota; class Gammaproteobacteria; order Lysobacterales; family Lysobacteraceae; genus Stenotrophomonas; species Stenotrophomonas sp. 112478_Sma. The sequence goes on from NZ_CM151072.1 coordinate 2,325,400, forward strand.
GCGCGTCTGCCGACGGGCGCGCCCAGGGTCGCGTTGGCACCTCGTGTAGTGGGAAGGCGGCAGCGGGCCGGGGCAGGAATGATGTACGGCTCGTTCAGGTTCTCCAATACAATTAGTTGCAAAGACGCATCGGGCACTCTTTGCTAGCCTTCCAGCACCGAAATGGAGGAGCACCGCGGGGTGACAGCACCGCGTCGCCACGGCTTCTTCAGCACAACGTCCCGTGAGATCCGCTCACGTGCTTTGCCCGCCTCTGGAAGGCCGATGAAACGATCAACAGGAATGGCCGGGCTGCTGGCTGCAGCCGCGCTTCTGCTCTGCGCGCTTGCCACGGGAGTCCATCACTCCTCCCGCAACCACGACGCCACGCAGGCGCGCATCATCCGTGTGGCCGCCGATCCGCAGTTGGATGGAGGGCGTGCGGTTGGCTTCGCCACCGGGAAAGGTGCTTCCGCCTATCGCTACATGATGCACATCGCCGGGCTCGCGGGCGTCCGCTTCCAGTTCGTACCCACCGGATCGCCCACGGAGGCCTACCGTCAGCTTCAGTCGGGCAAGGTGGATCTGGTGCCTTCGGTCATGGACCTGGATCTTCCGCAGGATGACCGCTTCCTGGTGTCGCCACCCTACTTCGAGGGCAGGACACTGCTGTTCTCGCGCGCGGCCGGGCCCGGTTTCGCTACGCTTGGCGCGCTGGCCGGCCACGTGGTCGCCGTACGCGAGGGCAGCCAGTACGTCGACTGGATCCGGCGCCATCATCCGGATATCAAGGTGCTGGAGTTCACGGGAGTGCCGCAGATCCTCGGTGCGGTCGAGTCGGGAACGGCGGATGCGGCGCTGGGAACCGATGCGCTGTACAACCCGGTGATCCGCCGATACTTCCAGCATACGCTGGTCGCGTCCGGTGCGGTCGCGGAGCTGCCGATCGTGGTGCGTGCGGTGGTCAGGCGCGAGGACAAGGCGCTGCTGGACACCATCGACAGCGGACTCCGCGCGCTTTCGGTCGCCCATCACCGGGATGTGATCGATGGCTGGCTGGAGACGGTGTACCGCACGCCGCCCTCGGTCGGCGCAATCCTGCTGTACTACCGGACGGAAGCGATTTCCGCCGCCCTCGTCCTGCTGGCGCTGGCGTTCGCGGCCTACCAGATGAAGCGATCACGGGATCTGGCCAAACGCGCCGCGCAGGAGAAGGCAAGGATGCTGGCCGTGGTCAGCCATGAAATCCGCAATTCGGCCAATGCGCTGCTTTCGGCAACCGACCTGCTCGGCAAGGGACCCGTGCTTCCGGAGCAGGAAGAGGCCCTCGATGCAGCCCTGGCCAGTGCCTCCAGCCTCAGTCTTCTGCTGAACAACGCATTGGAGTACTCGCGATTTGAAGGAGGCAGCCGCGCAGCGGAGCCAACGCGGGTCGCGCTGCGCCCCCTGATCGAGGAGTCGGTGCGCGCGTTCCGCCCGCAGGCGCGCGAGCGCAACGTAACCTGCCATGTGGAACTGCCCTGTGGCGAGCCGGGCGATCTGTGGATCGATCCCATCGTGGTGCGGCAGGTGGTCGTCAACCTGTTGTCCAACGCGATCAAGTTCACACGCAACGGTGACGTACGTGTACGCCTGTGGGTGGAGGCCGGAACGTCCGGGCACTGCACGCTGAACATCGAGGTCATCGACAGCGGTATCGGCATGAGTGCCGAGGAGCGCGACGCCTTGTTCTCCGACTACTGGCAGAGCCAGCAGGGACGCGCCCTGGGCGGTGCTGGCCTGGGCCTGTCCATCTGCTCGCGCATCACGCAGCGGCTGGGGGGTTCCATCCAGGTGGAGAGCAGCCCCGGAGAAGGCAGTCGCTTCCACGTCGTGCTTCCCGCACGTCACGCGCGAGCCTGCGAACCTTCCGCTCCCACGCTCGCACTCCAACAGCAGGCGACCGCCACGCACGGGAATCCATCGGTACTGATCGTGGAGGACCATATCTACAGTGCACGGATGTTCAAGGCGCAGATCGAGGCGATGGGGCTGTCGGTGACCTTGGCGACGGATGCTGCGCATGCCCTGCGCGTAATCCGGACGGCTCCTCAGTTCGGCTCGATCCTGCTGGACTGCAACCTGCCCGACATGGATGGCTACGCACTGTGCCGGCGGATCCGCGCGATTGAGCACTCGCGGCGGCAAGGACGTGCCAGCATCCTGGCGATCTCAGCGATGGAGGGCGTTGAACATGCGAAGGAGTGCGCCGAGGCGGGGTTCGATCACGTCGTGACCAAACCTCTCTCCACCTTCCAGCTCAGGGCCTGGCTGGGCCGCGGACCGGGGGACGAGATCGCACGCGGAATGCTGGAGATCTTCTGGGAATCGTATGACAGCGACCTGCAGGATCTCCAGGTCGCGGTCGAGGCGGGCGTCTGGGGCAAGGCCGGCGACATGGCCCACCGCATCTGCGGCAGCGCGGCCATCGCTGGCGAGCGTGGCATCGAAGCCATCGCGCGGGCCCTGATGCCGGCACTGCGCCAACGCACGGCAGACCCGGCGTCGGCCAGTGACATCGCCCGCCTCATCGAAGACCTGCGATGGTATGCGGCGCATGGCACGCGGATGCAGCAGGCGCCGCTGGCAGCGGCGCCGTGCGCTTCCTCCGCCGCACGCGGCCGCGTCCCCGTCGAGGAACGCGGCATCGCCTCAGTGCAAGGACACCCGCAGGACTGAAGGTGCGTTGGCCGGGGAACTGAAGGTGACCGTTCCGCCCAGCTGGCTGACGCCGGCATAGCGCAGGTCCACGGTGTCGATCACCAGGGTCAGCCGGCTTCCGGCCGGGATGTTCCAGCTGCTCGCTTCAAGACGCAGATCGAGCGTGCTGGCCTGTCCTGGGGTCGCGCTGCGCAGGGTGTACGGCTTGTGGCTGATCAGCTGCCCGTTGCCGAGGACGTCCTCGACGAACAGATACGCATAGAGCGTGGTGTCGGCCCGGCTGGGGGTGACGGTGACGCGCACTTCCGGCATGCCGTCCAGGCGACGGGCGCTCCAGTAGACCGGGCTCTGCCAGACGCCGGCGGCATTGCGGCCGATGAAGGGCACGTAGGCGCCAGGCGCAACGTTGATCATCTGCAGGGAGCCGGACACCATCGCGACACCGGAGTTGGCGGCGGTCGGCAGGCCACTGCCGATGCGGTAACTCCAGCCGCTGCTGCGCCCGTTCTCGACCAGGCCGCCCGTGGGAAGCAGCAGTCCGCCCGGCGCGGTCAGCGCGTACTGGGTCGCCCCGGCACGGGTCGCCTGCCAGTCTGCATAGGTGTTCCAGCTGCCCTTCTGCGACTTCAGCTGCACGGCCGGGGCACGGTCGATGCCGTTCGCCACGCCCTTGAGGTAGTGATCGAACCAGTCCCCCACCGAGGCGTAGACCTCATTCGGCACCCCCAGCGCACCCAGCGCCTCGTTGAGGGCATGATCGCCATGACGCAACTGCAGCTGCTTGGGGCCAGTCAACGCATTGAAGAAGTCCACCAGCTGGCCGGGCGGGAACAGGCTGTCGTTGAAGGCATTGGCCAGGAAGATGGCGGGGCGGTTGGCGTTGATCTCCGCCACGCTGGCCGATGGGCTGCGCAGTGCCGCAACCGGCAGCAGCGATTCGACCGCGCCCTGGAAGTTGCCGGTCACCACCCTGCGGTTGATCGTGGCCAGCTCCTCACCGGGACGGCCGGTGGCCAGGCCGGCGGCCACCAGCAGGGCAATGCCCTGCGCGCTGGGGGTGTCATTGCTGTACAGCGCCGCCTGCAGGTCGGCCCAGCCGCTCAGTGCGGCCACCGCCTTGATGCGCGGATCACGCGCCGCCGCCAGCAGACTGGTGCCGGCGCCGTAGGAGATGCCGGACACACCGATGCGGGCGGGATCGGCCCGGGTGTTGTCCAGCGCCCAGTCGATCAGCGCGCTGACATCTTCGACGGTGGCGGGTCCGGCGATGTCGATCGACCCACCCGACTCCCAGAATCCGCGCGAACTGTAGCTGAGCACGATATAGCCACGCTGGGCCAGCGCCTGCGCGACGCCGACATATTCCACGCTGGGAACGGCCCAACTGCTGGGCATGACCAGCAGCGGAAGGCGTCCCTCGCCCTGCCCCTGCGGCTGGATGACGAATACCCCGAGCGGTGTTCCGTCCCAGCTGGGTATCGTCTGATGGGTGGTGGTGACGGTCACCGCCCAGGCGGCAGGTGACAGGCCGGTCAACAGGATCAACAGCAGCAGCATCTTGCGCATCGTCGTTTCTCCCCGTCGCTGCAGTGCGACGAGCCGGACCGTACCAGTGCGAATGGTGGGAGACACCTTGCGACGCAACATGGCGGCAACGCCCCGTCTCGCCGGGCTTGAACATGAATGCGGCGTGCTAGGCTCGAGCGTGCCGATGCAGGCATACAGACAGCTCCCTGCCCGTGCCGGTGGATCCGGTTGCCAAGAAGAGGTCGATGGTGAAGTTCCCGTTCCGGATGGCCGCGTGCGTGGCCGCCCTGCTGGTCCTCCTGGCGATGACGCTTGTCGTCGCCTCGCGGCGGTCTGCGGACAGCACGCAATCACCCACGGCCACTACCGGAGCCGAGGCTGCGCTGCACGGTGCGCCGGCGTCGGCAGCCGCCGCGGGTACCGGACAGGCCAAGCCCGTGCTTTCACCCATGGCGCGCTACCGCGAGGCGGCCCGCCTGGATCTGCTCATCGCCGACCTGGAGCAGCGCTCGCGCAGCGGCGACGCCGACGCCAGCCTGGCCCTGAGCCGGATCTACGACGAGTGCATGATGTCCATCGACCCTACGGCACTCGCGACGAGCGACATCCCGACTGCGCGCCGTGCGGCCCTGATACGCAGCCATGCCTGGTTGCAGAGGCGCTGTGCCGGGGTGTCGCTGCGCATTCTCGAGAGCATCAGGAACGTCCGGCACTACCGAAGCCTGGCCGCCCGGCAGGGCAGTCTGGTGGCGCAGATAGAAGAGCAGATCCTGCATGCACGTTCTGATCTGTCCCTGGCCGATGACAGGACACTGATTGAAGCCGTCCTCCTGCAGGAGGATGGCGAGGCGTACGTGGCTCTTTCCAACCTGATGGGTTCGACGGCGGCCGGCAGGCGCGAGCAGCTGCAGGGCGTTCCCGCCGGCAGTGAGGTCGCCACAGCGGCCTGGATGCTCGCCGGATGCCGGCTCGGCATCCCCTGCGGAATCGACTCTCCGCTGCTCAACCGCCTGTGCGGCCAGTCGGGCATGTGCGGGCCGGAGTCGGTCGAGGACCTGTTCACCAGCGACCTGCAGCCGGAAGACAGGGACGCTGCCCAGGCCGGGGCCGATGCGATCTTCGCGTTGGCGCATCGCATGGGACGGGAGCCGGGCCTGTAGTCGGCGCGCCCTCGGCATCCCATCCGCAGCCCGGCAACCCGGCGCTGCGCGAACCGGCGATAATGATGGGCTTTTCACTGGCAGGAGTTGTCGATGTCCCCCTACCCATTCGATGCGGTGCTGTTCGACTGCGATGGCGTACTGGTGGATTCCGAGCCGCTGGTGGCCCGCGTGCTCTCCGAGATGCTGAGTGCGCGCGGCTGGCTGCTGACCCCCGCCCAGGCAGGCGAGGTCTTTCTCGGCAAGTCCGTTGCCGGATTGGCCGGCCTGATCGAGGAGCGCACGGGAAAACCCTTCACCGCCGAATGGCTGGAGGATTTCCGCCAGCAGCGCAATCGTGCCCTGGAGCGGGACCTGACCGCCATCGCAGGTGCCCCTGAAGCCGTGCGGGCCATCCACGCAGCCACCGGCGGCCGCATCGCCTGCGCGTCCGGCGCGGACCTGCACAAGGTGGAACTGCAACTGCGCAAGGTCGGGATGTTCGACGCCTTCGAGGGCCATGTCTTCAGCGGCCAGGACATGCCGCGCAGCAAGCCACATCCGGATGTCTACCTGGCCGCTTCCGCTTCGCTGGGCGTCGAGCCGCAACGCTGTGCGGTGATCGAGGACACCGTGACCGGCGCTGCGGCCGGCGTGGCCGCGGGTGCCACCGTGTTCGGCTTCAGCGAGGGCGGGCCGCACCACAGCACCCCGGAGGCACTGCGCGCCGCAGGTGTCCATCGGGTGTTCCAGCGCATGGATGAGCTGCCGGCCCTGCTGGCCGCCCACGCGGCCGGCGCCGTGGCGTGATCCGGTCAACCGAATGCAGCGTGGGGCCGGCCCCGCGCCCGCGGCTCATGGCCGCCGCCTCGCATCGGACCGGGCCTCGATCATCTTCCAGCCATTGCCGGAAGGATCACGGAATCCGGCATCGACCGCGCCGTAGCGCTCGACCGGTTCCTGGGTGAACTCGACCCCGCGCTGTCGCCAAGCTTCGTAGGTGGCCCGGCAATCGTCCACCGCGAGCACCAGGGGCGGCATCGCCCCCTTGGCCAGCAGCTGCTGCAGGCTCGCCGTGGTGGCGGCGTCGTGGACCGGTGGGCCGGGCCGGAACAGGCCAAGCTGGACGCCGTCCTGCCCGGGGCTGCAGACCGTCAGCCAGCGGTAGTCACCGTTGCGCACATCGGTGTGCACTTCGAAGCCTAGCTTGCCGACGTAGAAGTCGAGTGCTTCATCCTGGTCGCGCACGTACAGGCCGACCACATTCACGCTGTTCGTCATGGGACCTCCCTCAGTCGGGGGCGACGTTAGCAGCGCTGTCGCGTCGCCGCTTCTCCAGAACTGCGGTCTTCAGGTCAGGGCGTCGCGCCGCGCGGGCGTGGCACTCCGGTACCCGACCCTGCGCTGCCACCCCTGCGCGCTCGCGTTCGCGGATGGCACCCGGGCTGGCGCCGGTGATGTCACGGAAGATGCGGCCAAAGGTGCCCAGGCTGACCCAGCCGGTCGCCAGTGCGATCTCGGTGATGGGCAGTTCGGTCTCGCGCAGCAGGGCAACCGCCCGCTCGATGCGCCGGCTGAGCAGGTAGCGATGGGGCGGTATGCCAAACGCCTGCTTGAAGGAGCGTGCGAAGTGCGCCACGGACACTGCGCTGACCTCGGCCAGACGGGCGACCGGCCACGGTTCGTGGCTGGCGCGGTCCATGCAGTCGCGGGCACGCAGCAACCGGCGCAGCAGTTCCGGGCTCTGGTTCATGGCCTCCCCGCATGCACGAGGCAGGGCCACGCATCCCCCGCGCACGCCACTCCTTCAATGGCGTGCGGGGATGCGGACAGGGGCGATGGGTGTCGGGCGGCCATGAGCCGGCCCAGCCTGCGTCGCCGACTGCGCGCGGTCAATCCCTGCCGGTCGCCGGCGCCCTGCGGCATGATGGGCGCCTTGTCCCCAGCGGAAGCAGTCATGCCTGTCGGATTCATCGGGCTCGGAGTGATGGGAACGCCGATGGCGTCGCACCTGGCGCGGACGGGAAGCCAGGTACTGGGATGGTCGCGCTCGGGCCGCAACGACGCCGAGGCGGTCGCCGCCGGTGTCGAAGTGGCCGATGGCGTTGAAGACGTGTTCGCTGCCTGCGGCACGATCATCCTCATGCTCGCCAACGACGCGGCGATCGACAGCGTGCTGGCACGCGACAGCCCCGAATTCGCCGCGCGTGCTGCCGGTCGCCTGCTGATCAACATGGGGACCAGCTCCGCGTCCTATTCGCAGGCATTGGCACAACAGGTGCGCGCAGCCGGCGGGCGCTATGTGGAAGCCCCGGTGTCCGGCTCGCGGGTGCAGGCCGAAGCCGCGCAGCTGGTCATCCTGCTGGCAGGTGAAGACGAGGACGTCGCACAGGCCTCCGCGCTGGTGGCGCCGCTGGGCAGGCAATGCGTTCCCTGCGGCAATGTTCCCGCGGCATTGCGCATGAAGCTCGCCGTGAACCTGTACCTGATCACGCTGGTGACCGGCCTGGCCGAGGCCGTGCATTTCGCCGAAGCGCACGGCATTCCGCTGGAGCGCTTCGCGCAGGTGCTCGATGCCGGCCCGATGGCCAGTGACGTTTCGCGGATCAAGCTCGACAAGATGGTGCGCGGCGACTACGCGGTGCAGGCGTCGATCACCGACGTGCTGAAGAACAGCCAGCTGGTGGCTGCGGCGGCGCGCGATGCCGGCATCACGGCACCGCTGATCGAGGCCAGCGATGCTCTCTTCGCTCGCGCCCAGCGGCTCGGCCTGGGCGGGCTGGACATGGCGGCCGTGCTGCAGGCGCTGCGAGGACCGCCCGCCGCCTGATTCAGCAAGGGATGGCACGCCCGCCCCCGCCCGCTGCTATATTCAGGCGGGCTCGACAGGCATGGTGCCTGTCCACGCAACAACAGGGAGTTGGCCATGGGTCTGGTACAGGCGGTGAAGGGTGCGGTCGGTGGTGTTCTGGCCGACCAGTGGAAGGACTTCTACACCGTGCCCACCGGCCTACCGGCCACCGCAGCCCTGTTCGCTGCGGTCCCGCAGGGCACCAATGCCGGGCGCGGCTCCAATACCCACGGGTCGTCCAACATCATCAGCAACGGCTCGAAGATCGTCGTGCCCGAGGGCTACGGCCTGCTGCTGTTCCAGGACGGTGCGATCACCGCCTTCGTCGCCGAACCGGGCGGATACGAATGGCGCTCGGACGACCTGAACTCGCAGTCCCTCTTCGCCGGCGATGGCCTGGTCAGCACCTTCATCAAGCAGAGCTGGGAGCGCTTCAAGTTCGGTGGCCAGCCGGGAAGCCAGCAGGCCGCCTTCTTCGTCTCGCTGAAGGAACTGCCGGACAACCGTTTCGGCACCCAGTCGGAGATCTACTGGGATGACGGTTTCCTCAACACCCAGGTCGGCGCGGTCACCCGCGGTTCGTACACGTTGAAGATCGTTGATCCGATCCTGTTCGTGAAGAACTTCGTACCCGCAGCCTACCTGCAACCGGGCAAGGTGTTCGGCTTCACCGACCTGGACAACGCTGCCGCCACCCAGCTGTTCAATGAGGTGGTGGGCTCGCTGGCGCCGGCCTTCAGCCTGTACACCAACGATCCGGGCAAGGGCAACCGCATCACCCGGCTGCAGCAGGATTCGATCGGCTTCGCGCAGAGCCTGTCGGCCGCCGTCGAGCAGGCCTACCAGTGGCAGAGCGATCGCGGCCTGGCCATCGTCAAGACGGCGATCGTCTCCATCGAATACGACGCCACTACCCGTGAACTGCTCAAGACCGTGCAGCGCGCCGACGCGCTGGCCGGATCGCGCGGCAACTCCAACCTGCAGGCCAGTGTCGCCCAGGGCATCCAGTCCGCCGGCGAGAACGGCGGCGCGGCAGGCCTGGTGGGGGTCGGCATGGCATCGGGCATGTTCGGTGTCGGCGGCATGCAGCAGCCGGCCACCCCGGCTGCGGATGACCCGGTGGCCAAGCTGAAAAAGGCCAAGGAGATGCTGGACCTGGGCCTGATCACCCAGGATGACTATGATGCGTTGAAGGCAAAGGCGCTGGGCCTGTAACCCGCAGGACGCGAACCGCACATGTCAGATCCACGCAACGGACCGCCTCCGCTGCCCGCTTCCGGCCCTGTGACACCGCCGCCGTTGCCGGGGGCGGCGTTGGACGGTCCGGGCTCTCCGCGGGACGTCCCTCCCCCACCCGGCAGCTTCCCGCTGGACACCTCGCAGCTGCCGCAGGCGATCCGCGACGAAGTGGACGCTCCGGACCCGCTGGCCATCGACACCTCCGCCACCGAGTTGAAGGACGGCCTGAACCGGTGCCCGAAATGCGGCGCCACCGATATCCGGCCCAAGCTCGGCACAGACATCCTGGTCTGCCTGTACTGCCGTCACGAATGGCATGGCGCCCGGGTGGAAGAGGCATTCGGTCTGGGCGAGAACATCGACCAGCTGCGTGGCACCATCATTGCCAGCGGTGCGCGCGACATCGATGCCGATGCCTCGGCGCTGATGAGCTTCAAATGCACCGGCTGCGGCGCCGAAGTCACGGTCAACACCGAGAGCACGATGACGGCGCGCTGCCACTGGTGCCGGCATGTGTTCGGCGTCAACGAGCAGATCGCCAATGGCGCGGTGCCGGATGCGGTACTGCCGTTCCACATCAGCAAGGACGATGCGGTTGCCCGCATCCGCCAGTTCGTCGACAAGCGCCGTCTGTTCGCCCTGAAAGCCTTCAAGGATCAGTTCACGCCCGAGAACGTGGTCGGCGTGTACCTGCCGTACATGATCGTGGACAGCAATGTCAGCGCCGCCGTGGCGGGCAAGGGCGAGATCCAGACCCGCCGATACACCGTGGGCAGCGAGAAGAACAAGCGCACCGTATACGACGCCGATGTCTACCAGATCGAGCGCCAGGTGAACTTCACCGTCGACGATCTGCCGCTGGAATCCTCTGCCGAGCGCGGCAATCTGGACATCAGTGCCAACACCAACAACATCATCAACGCCATTCTGCCGTTCGACACCAAGAACGCGGTGAAATGGAACGCGTCCTACCTGGCCGGCTTCACGTCCGAGAAGCGCAATCTCGATGTCGAAACGCTGCGCCCGCGGCTGGAGGACCAGCTGCTGTCGATCGCGCGCGCACAGGTGGAAGCGTCGGTGCGCGGCTACAACCGGGGCGTCCGCTGGGAGCAGGAACAGCTGGACGTGCATGGCACCCGCTGGGTATCCATGTACCTGCCGGTCTGGCTGTACTCCTATCATCAGCCCGGCCGCAACGGCGGCATGCTGCACTACATCGCGGTGAACGGGCGTACCGGCGAAACCATGGGAAGCGTGCCCGTGCAGCAGTGGAAGATGCTGCTGGCAGCCCTTACGGCCGGCACGATCATCGAAGCAGTGGCAATCCTCATTCTGATGGCGACCGCATGAGCGACGACAGTGGCCTCTGGCTGTTGGCGGCAGGTCCGGCCGGCGCGACCGCGCTGTACTGGGCGCTGTACCGCTACTACCGCAATACCGACAAATCACACGCCTTCGAGCATGAAACCGAAGTGCAGGCCGCGCCCGTCAGCGGCTCGGACCAGAAGGTGGGCCAGGTGCGCGGCACCGAGGCCACCCGCATCGAGGGCGACAACGTCTACCAGTACCGACGACGCTTGGCGCGGCTGAAACCCAGGCCCTGACGGCCGGGACCGGGGCGACGGGCACCGCCACGGTGCCCGCCATCGAGTGCCGTTGCGCAGCCGGCATGGCACCATCACGCGGTCTCCCACCCTGCCGGTCTCATGCTTTCCGGGTCGCCCTCCCGAGCATCCCGCCATGATCGCCCTGCTCCCGCGTACCTGCCTGGCCGCGCTGTGCTGCCTGTCGCTTCCCGTCATGGCCCAGGATGCATCCTTCGGCTTTGGCCAGCAGAGCACCGAAACCTCGCAGACCACCCAGACCTCGACCACCCAGAGCCAAAGCCAGCGCAGCGATGACACGGCCTTCGGCAGCAGCGGCTCGATGACCTCGCAGTCCAGCACCCATTCCCGGACGCATTCCGAATCGAACAGCGAGAGCACCGGCGTGGATCTGGAGATCGGCGTCCCCGATGACACCGATCGCTGGGGCCAGGAACGCCGCCATCCCCGCGATCTGCGTGACAGCGACCTGTTCGGCACGTGGACGCTGGGCGAGGAGAACGGGAACACCTGCACGATCGAACTGAAGAGCATGGAGTGGTTCGGCGGCTACAGCGCCTATGTGCCGGCGGGCTGTCCAGAGGGATTCTTCCCGGCCAACCGCTGGGTGCTTTCCGGTAACCAGTTGCTGCTGACCGACACCAGCAACACGGTGTACGGCCGTTTCCGTGCATCGGGTGGCGGACGGTGGTCTGGCTTTCGCGAGTCCGACGGCGCGCGGCTCTACCTGAATCCGAAGGGTCGCTGACGGACGCCCTGCACGCCCCGGGGACGGCAGCATCAGGAAGATCAGGCAACCTTCCTTGAACCGCCCTGCGATGTCCGCCCCCACCGGTCCCCGCCTCGTCATCTATGCCGCCCTGGCCGGCAACCTCGCCATTGCCGTGGCCAAATTCATCGCCGCTGGCATCTCCGGCAGTTCAGCGATGCTCAGTGAAGGCGTGCACTCGCTGGTCGACACCCTGAACGAAGTGCTGTTGCTGTACGGGCTGCGCAGGGCCGGCAAGGCGCCGGACGCCGTGCATCCATTCGGCTACGGGCGCGAGCTGTATTTCTGGAGCTTCATCGTGGCCTTGCTGGTGTTTGCGGCAGGCGCGGGCGTGTCGGCATACGAGGGCATCCAGCACATCCGCCAGCCGGAACCGGCGACCCACCATGTGCTGAGCTACAGCGTGCTGGGCATTTCCATCCTCTTCGAAGGCGCGTCGTGGTGGGTGGCGCTGCGCGAGTTCCGCCGCACCAAGGGCAGGCTCGGCTATTTCGAGGCGTTCCGACGCAGCAAGGACCCGTCCACGTTCACCGTGCTTCTGGAGGACAGTGCAGCCCTGCTCGGTCTCGGATTCGCGCTGGCCGGGCTGGTCGCGGCGCAACTGCTGGACATGCCGGTCTTGGACGGCGTGGCCTCGCTGTGCATCGCCGCAGTTCTGGCGGTGACTGCGTTCCTGCTGGCACGCGAGACCAAGGGTCTGCTGGTGGGCGAGCCTGCCCATCCAGCGGTGGCCGAGCGCATCCTGGCCGTCGCCGAAACCGATGCCGATCTGCGCCGCGCCAATGGCGTGACCACCATGCAGATGGGCCCGGAGCAGGTGGTGGCCATGCTCAGCGCGGAGTTCGAGGATGATCGGCATACGCCGCAGATCGAAGCCTGCATCACCCGCATCGAAAACGCCGTCAAGCGTGAGTACCCGGAACTGGTGGCGCTGTTCGTCAAACCGCAGACGCCGGAAGTCTACGCCGCCCGGCGTGCGGCGCTTCGCGCGCCGCGTTCACCGGATTGACGCCGCGTCCGCATCCGCTTCACCCTGCCAGCGCCAGACTGATCCCCCGTTCGCCGACCCGCTACCGCCGTGCCTGACTGGCTGCCCGATCACTGGACGCTCCTGCCGCGCCGCTTCTACCAGCGTCCGCCGCAGGAGGTCGCCCCCGAACTCCTGAATGCGCTGCTGATACGCAGCGATGGACGGGCGGCCCGTATCGTCGAGGTCGAGGCCTACGGCGGCAGCCAGGACCCGGCCGCGCACTCCTACCGAGGACCGACGCCGCGGACAGCCAGCATGTTCGGGGAGGCCGGGCATCTGTACGTGTACTTCAGCTACGGCATCCACTGGGGAAGCAACGTGGTGTGCGGGCAGGAACACGAGGGCGTGGCAGTCCTGCTGCGTGCAGCGGAGCCCGTGCAGGGCATCGACAGGATGCGGGAACTCAGGCCAGCCGCACGGCACGATCGCGATCTTGCCAGCGGCCCAGGCAAGCTGTCCCAGGCATTCGGCCTGGACAAGAGCTTCGACGGTGCCGATCTGGTGACGGGCAGCCACGGTGTGGTCATTGCCCGCGACGGCACACCTCCGCCGACGGACCCGGTCATCGGCCCGCGGATCGGCATCAGCCGCGCCGTCGACTTTCCGTGGCGCTGGCATGTCCGCGGCCATCGGCACGTCTCGGCACGCGCCCCCGGCCTGCATCGGCAGCACGCAGATGACGCCGCTGGACCGGCCACTGCGGCGTGAACTGGAGATCGACGGCCAGCACTACACCCTGACGCTTGATCCGCAGGGCCTGAAGCTGATGGAAAAAGGCCGGCGCAAGGGTGTGGTCCTGCGCTGGCGTGACCTGGTGTCAGGTGATGCTGCCCTGGCCGCCGCCCTGCAGGCATCGTTGCAGACGCGCTGAGCGGACGCCCCACCACAGTGCCGACAGACAACGCCGGATCCGGATCAGGTGCGCACCGTCACCCACGTTGGCGCATGATCGCTGGCCTTGTCCTGCAGGCGCACCCAACGATCCACGCCTGCATCCACCAGGCGTGCCGCCAGGATCGGGTTCAGCAGCAGGTGATCGATGCGCAGTCCCCGGTCGCGCTCGGCATGCTGGCGGAAGTAGTCCCAGAATGTGTAAATCGTGCTGTCACCGTGCACGCTGCGCAGGGCGTCGGTCCAGCCCTGCGCGAGCAGATGCTCGAACTGCTCGCGCACCTCCGGCTGGAACAGCGCGTCGCGGCGCCATGCCTTCGGGTCGTACACATCGGCCTCGGTGGGGATGACGTTGAAATCGCCCAGCAGCACTGCAGGGTGCGGGAGATCGACGAGGCTGCGCGCGTGACGGATAAGGCGCTTCATCCAGCGCAGCTTGTAGTCGAACCTGGGGCCCGGCTGGGGATTGCCGTTGGGCAGGTAGAGACCACCCACGACGATGCCGTGCACCGCCGCTTCCAGATAGCGGCTCTGCACATCCGCCGGTTCGCCCGGCAACCGCCGCCGGCTTTCCACCGGCACCGCATCCCTTGCCAGCAGGGCCACGCCATTCCATCGCGCTTCGCCCAGCCACAGTGCACCGTAGCCGGCCTGTTCCAGCGCATCGGCCGGGAATGCAGCATCCGTGGCCTTCAGCTCCTGCAATGCGACCACGTCCGGCGATGTCCTGTCGAGCCAGGCAAGCAGATGGGGCAAGCGCGTGCCGATACCGTTGACGTTGAACGTGGCGATGCGCAGCGTCTTGCGGCGGGCCATGCAGAACTCCTGAAGCCGGCGGGCAGAGCTACCACTGTGCCTGCGCCGTCATGCAGGCGCCGTCGAGGTCGCGTCATGCTCCGGATGCATGTGGTTCACAGTCACATGCCCCCTGTGGCGCCACGCTGGGCAACCGTCAGCCGCGCCGGAGGAACCTGTCCATGGCGGTACGCCCACTGCATTCGATCTATCAGGTCGACCCCTACCTGTTCCGCGACAGCACAGGGCGCGGCTGGGGCACGCTCGACGGCGTGACCGAGAAGCTCGATTATCTTCAGTGGCTCGGCGTCAGCCATGTCTGGCTGCTGCCCTTCTATCGCAACGCCGGCCGTGACGGCGGCTATGACGTCACCGACCACTACCGCATCGACCCTCGACTGGGCGACGATGCTGCCTTCCAGCGGCTGATCGATGCCGCGCACGCGCGCGGCATCGGCATCATTGCCGAGCTGATCATGCAGCACACGGCCAGCGCGCACCCCTGGTTCGCCGCGGCGCAGCAGGGCGATCCGCACTGGCGACCGTGGTATCTGTGGAGTGACGAGGTGCCGGACGACGGGCTGCAGCCGATGTTCCCGCCGATCGAAGCATCGACCTGGAGCTGGGATGCCCAGGCCGGTGCGTTCAACCGCCATATGTTCTACCGGCATGAACCCGATCTGGAACTGGCGCACGCGCCGGTCCGCGACGAACTGCACCGGGTGATGACGCACTGGCTGCGGCGCGGCGTCGCAGGCTTCCGGGTCGACGCCGTGCCCTACATGGTCGAACGCGCACGCCAGGCCGATCCCCGCGACGATGGCCTGTGGCTGCTGGAAGACATGCGCGCCACCGCTGACGCGCAGCAACCCGGCCTGCCGCTTATCGGCGAGGCCGATGTCAGCGCCGGTCAGTACGGTGACTTCATCTGCCAGGGACGCCGTCTGTCGCACCTGCTCGACTTCCACCTGAACAATCACTTCTTCCTTGCCCTGGCACGCGGTGATGCCAGCGAGGTGGCCCGGGTCATGGCCGAGTACGGTCCACACGCGCCGCCCGGTACGCGCATCGCGTGGCTGCGCAACAACGATGAGCTGGATCTTGAGCAGTTGGAACCGGAGGAGCGCGAGGAAGTGATGCAGCGCTTCGCCCCTGACCCGGGCATGCGCATCTACCGGCGGGGCATCCGGCGCCGCCTGGCACCGATGCTGGACGGCGATGTCGATTGGCAGGCCATGGCGTGGGCTACACTGCTGTCGTTGGGCCAGGTGCCGGTCATCCGCTATGGCGAGGAGATCGGGCTGGGGGACTGCCTGGAACTGCCGGAGCGCAATGCGGTCAGGATGCCGATGCACTGGCACGATGGTCCCGGCGCAGGGTTCTGTGACGATCCTCGCCACGCGTGGCGAGCTCCGCCTGCTGACGGACCATTCGGCTACCGCTCGGTCAGCGTGGCGGCGCAGCGCGACACGCCGGGGTCACTGCTGCTGCGCGTGCGTGAACTGTTGCAGCAGCGGGCTGCCCATCCAGTGCTGCAGCGGGGGCCGCATGTGCAGCCCTCACCCTCGCCTGCGCTGCTGGTGCTCGCCTACGACGACGGTTCCGCGCAGGCGCTGGCGCTGATCAACTTCGCATTGGAGGAGATCGAGATCGACCTGGCGGACACGGCATCATTGCCACCCGTGGTCAATCATGGCGCGCGCATCGATGGCACCCGTTGCCGGGTGCGCGGGCACGGCTACGCCTGGCTGGCGGGCGACGCGTCCTGAGTGCGCAGCCCCGGCAGCACGTGCGCCGCGAAATCGTCGATGAAGCGGTCCTGCTCCCGGTTCACGTTGTGCAGGTAGATGCGGTCAAACCCCAGCCCCTGCAGGTCCTGCAACCAGCCCAGATGCCGGCGCGGATCCGCGGAGACGTGCACGTGACGGCGCAGCGTGCCGGCATCCACCGATCGCGCACGTGCCTCGAACTGCGCGGGCTGGTCCAGGTTTTCGGCCAGCTCCGGCGCCAGGACGTTGGCGCTCCACTGTTCCATTGCACCCTCCAGCGCCGCTTGTTCCGCGCGCGCATAGGACAGCTTCGCCTGCAGGTACATCGGCTTGCCAGCGCCTCCGCCTTCCTCGAAGGCCGCCACCACGCGGCGCAGCTGCGGCAACGGCTGGCTGATGGTGATGAGGCCGTCGGCCCAGCCGCCCAGCCAGCGCGCGGTCTGCTCGCTGACGGCCGCGCCCAGCAGCGGCAACGGTAACGCCGGCCGGCTATAGAGACGCGCCTGCCTCACATCGAAGGCGCCACGGTGATCCACCTGTTCGCCGGCCCAGAGACGCCGCATCACCTCTGCCGCTTCGTACAGTGCCTGCTGTCGTTCGCCCTTGGGATTCCAGGGCCGGCCGGTGACGCGCTCGTTCAGCGCCTCACCGGTTCCGAGCGCCAGCCAGATCCGGCCGGGCGCCAGCTGTTCCAGGGTGGATGCCGCCTGGGCCACCAGTGCGGGATGCTGCCGCAGCATCGGGCACGTCACCATGCCCAGCGTCAACCCGCTCTGCACGGCCAGAGCACCCGCCCAGACCCAGCTGTGGCCCGACTGCCCCTGCGCGGTGGTCCAGGGATGGAAGTGGTCCGAGCACATCAGCGCTTCGAAGCCGGCCTGTTCCGAGCGCAGGGCCAGCCCCAGCAACGTGGCCGGAGCAAACTGCTCATGGGAAGCGTGGTAGCCGATGGTCATCACGTGTTCCGCGCGGGTAGTGGACAGCATGGCAACACCTTCACGGCTAAAACCACGTCATGAAAATGCCTTCCTCCTGCATCGGGCGTCGACGCTGGGCCATCGCCGAGGGCTACATCCCGGCCTGGAGCACCGGCCCCTCACCGGAACCTGCAGAGTCACGAAACGTGCTGCATGCTCAACGCCGGCGACACCGATGCGCATGTCACGCTGGTCCTGTACTTCGAGGACCGCGAGCCGGCAGGCCCCTATCAGCTGCTGATTCCGGCACGACGCACCCGCCACCTGCGCTTCAATGACCTGGATGATCCCGAACCGGTGCCGCGCGGTACCGGCTTCGCCACGCTCATCACCTCGGACCAACCCCTGGTGGTGCAGCACACGCGGCTGGATTCGCGGCAATCCGCCAACAGCATCATGACCACCATCGCCCACCCGCTGTGAATCTGTCGCCGGCGGCGTCCACATCCTCACCACAGCGCGCCGCCTGATCGTTTACCGGCCGCGGCACAGACTGGGGCCGTTTCCCGATGAGGAGCTCCCGAGATGACCCTGCCCGACTATCCGCGCCCCCCCTTCCCGCCCCAGCAGCAATCCTTCCCCGGCAAGACCGCGAAGATGACGCCGCGGCCGGACCATGGTGAGGACAGCTATCGCGGCTACGGCCTGCTGCAGGGTCGAAAGGCGCTCATCACCGGCGGCGACAGCGGAATCGGTGCGGCAGTGGCCATCGCTTTCGCGCGCGAAGGTGCCGACGTGGCCATCGCCTTCCTGGACGGCGAACAGGACGATGCCCGTCACGTGCAGCAACAGATCGAGCAGGCCGGTCGCAAGGCCGTGCTGGTACCCTGCGACATCAGCGACCCCGCACAGGCACGCTCGCTGGTGGACCGTGTCGCCAGCGAACTCGATGGCCTGGACATCCTGGTCAACAATGCTGCCTACCAACGCTATTACGAGAACTTCGAAGACATCACGCTCGACGACTGGAAACGCACGTTCGATACCAACGTGCACGCCGTGTTCAACCTTACGCGCCTGTGCGTGCCACACCTGCGTGGCGGTGGGGCGATCATCAACACCGCCTCGGTGAACTCCAAGCGGCCGACGCCCAACATCCTGCCGTACTCCGCCACCAAGGGTGCCGTAGCCAACCTCACCCTGGGCCTGGCCGGCCTGCTGGCCGAGCACAGGATCCGCGTCAACGCCGTACTGCCGGGCCCGATCTGGACACCGTTCATCCCCGCAGGGATGTCCGCCGATGAGGTGGAGCAGTTCGGTTCGCAGACGCCTTTCGGACGTCCTGGCCAACCCGCTGAACTGGCGTCAGCCTACGTGATGCTGGCATCGGACAGCGCGAGCTACACCTCTGGCGCGCTGCTCACCATCTCCGGCGGCGCCGCCACGCTGTGACACAGATGAACAGGTGGCCGCCCTGGGTCGATGATTGGCTTGCCACCGTGGTACCGATGGCGGAAGTGCTGGCGATCCTGGGCGTGGCGTGGCTGTTGGTTCGGGCGCTGGCATGGCTTCTGCTTGCAGCGCGCAGACGCGGCAGACTGGCGCCGGAACTGCATGTCGGCCTGCGCCGGGGTGGAGCGCTGCTGCTCTATCTGGCGGCGGCGCTGCTGGTGCTGGAGCGGCTGGGGGTCTCGCGCTCGGTACTGTGGACGGCGCTCACCGGCTTCATGGCGGTGGGTGCGGTGGCGTTCTTCGCCGCGTGGAGCGTTCTCTCCAACCTGTTCTGCTCTTTCCTCATCGTGGCGACCCGTCCATTCCGGATCAACGACACCATCGAAGTGCTGGACAGCGTGGACAAGCCAGGGTTGTGCGGCCAGGTGGTGGACATCAACCTGATCTACACGACGCTCAGCGATCACGGCGAAGGCGCACGCGGCTGCCTGGTGCGCGTCCCCAACTCATTGTTCTTCCAGCGGATCACCCGTCATCGCGGCGATGGCAGGGCGCCGATCGGGTAGCGCCGGGCATCCGGCTGGATGGTCCTTCCGGCGACGGCTACCCGCGCCCGCCTGCCAGAAACAGCGCCATGCGCTGCAGCTCGTCCTCCAGCGCACTGCGGAACAGCCGGTCGCGCGCCAGTGAGCGCCCCGCATAGCCGAGCGATGGCTCAAGCTGGCCGTCGCGGACAGTCACATTGGCCCACCCCACCACCTGCTCGCGCCACAACATCGGCAGCGCGTAGTAGCCATACTGGCGCTTGGGCGCCGGCGTGTAGGCCTCGAACCTGTAGACCCAGCCCCACAGCAGCTCGAACCGCCGACGGTCCCAGACCACCGGATCGAACGGCGCCAGCAGGCGTACCTGCTCGTTCGGCGCATGCCGTCGTGAGCGCGGATTCTCGTCCGCCGGCCAGTACCACGTGGTGCCCTCCACGGTAGCGCTCGCCAGCTGTTCTTTCGCCAGCTTCAGCGCCTGCCGGGTCTGCTCGGCCAGATGCGGTGCGCCGTAGCCCAGCAGCCGGGCCAGGTAGGTCAGGCTGGCCGATGGAAGCGGCGCGTACTTGCGCACGATCAGCGCGACCAGTGCCGCCGCGCGCCGCACGCGCCCGTCCTCGCTGTCCTCCGCCGGCGCATGCTCGGCCACGCTGTAGATGCGCGTTCCGCTGTCGCGCCGCTGCACCCGCAGCAGGCCGCGATAGTGCATGCCCTCCAGCAGATGCGTGCTGGCGTTGCTGGTGCCGCCCCAGTAGTTGGTCACCCGGCCGTGCGCGAACGCCTGGTCGACCTCGCGCGGATGCACGCTGCCACGTTCGCGCACGAACGCCAGCACATCCGCCGCACGGCGTTCGGTGTCCGCGTCCCATGCGCGCCGGGCGACGCGGGGATGCATCAACGCCAGGTACTCGCGCGGCAGGAAGCCGTAGTTGACCAGGCAGTCCTCCTCTACCGGCAGGCGAGGGTAACGCCGCTCGAGGTCACCGGCCCGATAGTCCTTCACCCGATGCCGCAGTGTCAGATCCTGTGCCCGGGCCGGCGCGCGGATCGGATCGGCCTGTACGAAGCCCAGCCGCCGGATCGCGGCCATCAACGTTGTTGGCGGGAACAGGGTGCGCGCCACCGCGTAGCGGCGCAGGTCGTCGAGAGTGGGCTGCCTGGACATGACGCCATTGTAGGCGCGCGCCGGGGGTATGCTGTCAGGCCCCGGTCCACTGACGTCCATCATGCGCACGCTGTATCCCCCGATCACGCCCTATCGCGAGCACACTCTGCCCGTGAGCACGCTGCACACCCTGCATGTCGAAGAGTGCGGGACGCCCGACGGCATTCCGGTGGTGTATCTGCATGGCGGTCCCGGTGCCGGCATCTCACCCACGCATCGTCGCTTCTTCGACCCGGCGCGGTACCGCATCGTGC
Source organism: Stenotrophomonas sp. 112478_Sma (assembly GCF_056479905.1). NCBI lineage: Bacteria > Pseudomonadati > Pseudomonadota > Gammaproteobacteria > Lysobacterales > Lysobacteraceae > Stenotrophomonas > Stenotrophomonas sp. 112478_Sma. Next base: position 2,346,023 of record NZ_CM151072.1, read on the forward strand.
TGATCGACCAGCGCGGCAGCGGCCGTTCCACCCCGTTCGGCGAACTGCGCGACAACACCACGCAGGAACTGGTGGCCGATATCGAGAAGGTACGTGAGCACCTCGGTATCGAGCGCTGGCTGGTGTATGGCGGCTCCTGGGGCTCGACGTTGTCGCTGGCGTACGCGCAGGCCTATCCCGCCCGCGCCACCGGCCTCATTGTGCGCGGCGTGTATCTGGGGCGGGACATCGAGAACCAATGGTTTTCCGAGCCGCAGGGCGGTGCGCGCTGGATATTTCCGGAGCGCTGGGACCGCTATGAAGCGCACATTCCCGAAGACGAGCGCGGCAACCTGCTGCAGGCGTACTGGACACGCCTGGACAGCCCGGACCCCGCCATCCGCATTGCTGCCGCAATGGCGTGGCTGGGCTGGGAGGACAATGCTGCGACCCTGCAGCACGAGGTGACCGCCGAATCCAGCAGCGACCCGATGGATACCCTGGCCAAGGCCCGGATAGAAGCGCACTACTTCCGCAACGGGGCCTTCCTTGAGCCCGGCCAGCTGCTGCGCGATGTGGAGCGGATCCGCCACCTCCCGGCGGTGATCGTACAGGGCCGCTACGACATCATCTGTCCGCCACGCAGCGCGTGGGAACTGGCCAAGGCGTGGCCGGAAGCCAGGCTGGAGATGGTGATTGCCGGCCACAGTGCGAACGAAGCGGCCACGACCGACGCGCTGGTGCGCGCGACCGACGACTTCGCCGACCGTTTCGGCCAGCCCGGCTGAATCGTTCCTTCACCGTGCCACGGTGAAGCCGACCGTCGTCAGACCGTCCGAACTGGCCACGAACACTTCGCCGCCATGCAGTGCGGCGATGGCCTTGACGATGGACAACCCCAGCCCGTGATGGCGCTCGCCCCGATACTCACGGGCCTGGTCGACCCGGTAGAAGCGCTCGAACAGCAGGGGCAGATGCTCGGCGGCGATGCCGTTGCCTTCATTCAGCACGGCCACCCGCACGCCGTCGCCTTCGGACTGCAGCTGCACACGCACGTCGCTGCCTGGACGCGCATGCTGCACGGCGTTGTGCAACAGGTTGGTCAGCGCGCGGCGGAACAACGACGGATCGATGCGGGCGGTGGCGTCGCCTTCGACATGCAACGTCAGCTGGGCCTCTTCGAACAGGAATTCCATGAATTCACCGGCGGTGGCGACCTCGTCTGCCAGCTGGACCTGACGCGTTTCCACCGCGATATCGCCCTGGCCGGCCCGCGACAGGAACAACATATCGTTGACGATCGCACGCAGGCGCTCCAGTTCCTCCAGGTTGGACTGCATGACCTCCTGCAGCGCCGCCACATCACGCGGACGGGACAGGGCCACCTGGGTCTGTCCCATCAGATTGGCCAGGGGGGTGCGCAGCTCGTGCGCGACGTCCGCGTTGAACCCGTCCAGCCGCGTGTACGCTGCTTCCAACCGATCCAGCGCGCCGTTGAAGGCCTGCGTGAGGTGGCCCAGTTCGGCCGGCAGTCCCTGCGCGGCCAGGCGCTGCGACAGCCGCTGCGGGCTGAGCGAGCGTGCCTCGTTGGACAGCGCCCGCAGCGGGGCCAGCCCCAGCCGGGCGATCCAGTAGCCAAGCCCGGCCACCAGCAGCACGCCCAGCCCGCCGGCCACCCACAACGCAACGCCGAAGCGCTGCAGCGCCTGCGTATAGGGCTCCGAGTCGATGCCGATCCACAGGTCCACATCCGGTCGCGCACCCTTGCCCGGCACCCGTTCATACAGCGTGCGCAGCGGGTGCCCACCCTCACGCGCCAGCGTGCCCATGCCGTTGTCACCCTTGCCGGGGGCCTGCACCTGCGGCTCTGCCTGACCGATGCGGAATGTGGGGTTCTCGCTCCATGCCCAGACCAGGGTGTCGCGGTCCCCGGAGATCAGGTTGCCGACCTTCTCGCGCACCTTGTTCCAGCGCTCGGTGCTGTCGCACATCGCGACGCTGCCACTGACCGCGTGCAGCTTGGTCTGCAGTTCCGCATGCTGGTAGCGCACCACCTGCCGCTCGAGCACGCCATAGACGCCCACGCCCAGCAGCGCAAACACCAGCAATGCGGCCAGCGCGAACATCGCCGACAGGCGCTGGGCGATCGACATCCTCATCCCCGCCCACCCTCGTCCTCGCGCACTTCCAGCACGTAGCCCATGCCGCGCACGGTATGCAGCAGCTTGCTCGGGTAAGGGCCGTCGATCTTGCCGCGCAGGCGCTTGATCGCTACTTCGACCACATTGGTATTGCTGTCGAAATTGATGTCCCAGACCTGGGCGGCGATCACCGTCTTGGACAGGATCTGGCCCCGCCGCTGTGCCAGCAGCGCCAGCAGCGCGAACTCCTTGCCGGTCAGGTCCAGCCGCGAGCCATCGCGGTAGGCCCGCCGGGCCAGCAGGTTCACCTGCAGATCGCCCACCTGCAGTTCGGTCGGCTCCTGCTGGCGCCCACGCCGCACCAGGGCCTGCAGCCGCGCCAGCAGTTCGATGAACGAGAACGGCTTGACCAGGTAGTCGTCGGCGCCCTGCCCCAGGCCGTGCACGCGATCATCCACGCGGTCCCGCGCGGTCAGCATGATCACCGGTGTCTGCTTGCTGCGGCGCAGCTCGCGCAGCACGCTGAAGCCATCCATGCCCGGCAGCATCACATCCAGCACGATCACGTCGTAGTCGAACTCGCGCGCCAGATGCAGGCCGGTGACACCGTCTGCAGCCAGATCCACCGCCCAGCCCTGCTCGCCCAGGCCGGTGCGCAGGTAATGGGCGGTCTTGCCTTCATCTTCCACGATCAGCAGTTTCATCCAGGGTCCGCCAGGGCAGCGCCCGCCGCCTCCCTGCGCTCGCGGCGACGCTGCAGGAACAGGCGGTCCAGGGCCAGGTAGATCACCGGGGTACTGTACAGGGTCAACAGCTGGCTGATCAGCAGGCCACCGACCACCGCCACGCCCAGCGGCTGGCGCAGTTCCGAACCCGTACCGAAACCGATCATCAGCGGAATGGCACCGAGCAACGCGGCCAGCGTGGTCATCATGATCGGGCGGAACCGGGTCAGGCAGGCCTCGTGGATCGCCTCCAGCGGCGCCAGCCCGCGGTTGCGCTGTGCGTCGAGGGCGAAGTCGACCATCAGGATGCCGTTCTTCTTGACGATGCCGATCAGCAGCACGATGCCGATCAGCGCCATGATCGAGAAGTCCAGCCCCCACAGCCAGAGCATCAGCACCGCGCCGATGCCGGCCGACGGCAGAGTGGACAGGATGGTCAGCGGGTGCACGAAACTCTCGTACAGCACGCCGAGGATGATGTAGACCGCCAGCAGGGCCGCGAGGATCAGCAGCGGCTGGCTGGCCAGCGACTCCTGGAAGGCCTGTGCCGTGCCCTGGAAGCGGCCGCTGATGCTGGCAGGCATGCCGATCTGCGCCTGCGCCTGCTCCACCAGGCCGACCGCTTCGCCCAGTGAAACGCCGGGGGCAAGATTGAAGGACAGGTTCACCGCCGGCAGCATGCCGTTGTGGCTGATCGACAGCGGACCATTGCCCGGAGGCTGCACCTGGGCCACGGCCGACAGCGGCACCATCTGCCCGGTCAGTGGCGAACGCAGGTGGAAGTAGGACAGCGCATCGACCTGCCCCAGCATGCCCGGCGCGATTTCCAGGATGACCCGGTACTGGTTGGTTTCGGTCTGGAACTCGTTGATCTGGCGCTGGCCGAAGGCATCGTAGAGCACCTGGTCGATGTCGTTGGCGGTCAGGCCGAAGCGCGCCGCTGCCGTGCGGTCGATCTCCAGCCGGGTCACGCTGGCGCCGACCTGCTGGTCATTGGACACGTCGCGCAGCTGCGGCAGGCCCCGCAGCCGCTCGGTCAGCTGCTCGGCCCACTGCGACAGTTCGCGGCTGTCCTGTCCGCGCAGGGCGTACTGGTACTGCGTCCGCGCCGGCCCGGCGCCGAGATTGACGTCCTGCGCCGCGCGCATGTACACGGTGATGCCGGGCACGCTGGCCATCTTCGCCCGCACCCGGTCAATGAAGCCGTGCACGTCCACATCGCGGTCGCCGCGGTCCTTCAGCACGAACCAGAAGCGGCCGTTGGACAGCGTCTGGCTGCCGGCAGTGGCACCGACCGCGTGGTTGTAGGCCTGCAGGGCCGGATCATCCGCAACGATGCGCGCGAGCTGCTGGTGCTTGGCCACCATGTCCTCGTAGCCGATGTCCTGCGCCGCCTCGGTGGTGGCGAACACGAAGGCGGTGTCCTGCAGGGGGAAGAAGCCTTTGGGAATCACTATGTACGAGGCCACCGCCACCGCCACGGTCAGGCCGAAGCCCGCCAGCACCAGCCGCTGGCGGCGCAGGGCCCATTGCAGGCTGCGGTCGTAGCCGGCCAGCAGGCGCCCGGCCAGGGTCCGCTCGCTGTCCCGGTGCGCCGGCATGCGCTTCATCAGGTGCGCGGCCATCATCGGTGCCAGGGTCAGCGAGGCGACGATGGAAATCAGGATCGCCACGGTGATGGTCAGCGCGAACTCGGCGAACAGGCGCCCGACCACCCCGCCCATGAACAGCAGCGGGATGAAGGCGGCAATCAACGACAGGCTGATCGAGACCACGGTGAAGCCGATTTCGCCGGCGCCCTTCAGGGCGGCGTCCACCGGACCGAGCCCGGCCTCGCGGTGACGGTGGATGTTCTCCACCACGACGATCGCGTCGTCGACCACGAAGCCGACCGCAACCACCAGTGCCACCAAGGTCAGGTTGTTGAGGCTGAAGCCGGCCACGTACATCGCGGCGAAGGTCGCCACCAGCGCGACCACCAGTACCGCGCCGACGATCAGCGTGGCGGAAAGCTGGCGCAGGAACAGGCCCATCACCAGCACCACCAGCACGATGGTCAGTACCAGGGTGAGCTCCACCTCGTGCAGCGACGCGCGGATGGTGCGCGTACGGTCGTTGAGCACCTCCACATCGACGCTGGCCGGCAGGTTCGCGCTCAGTTCCGGCAAGGCGGCCAGCACCGCATCGGTGGTGCGCACGATGTTCGCGCCGGGCTGCCGGCTGATGATCAGGCCGACCCCAGGCTGGCCGTTGGGCCACGCCTGCACGTAGGCATTCTCGGCGCCGTCGACCACCTGCGCGACATCACCCAGCACCACCGGTGCGCCGTCACGATAGGCAACGACCAGGCGCCGGTAGTCCTGGGCACTGAACAGCTGGTCGTTGGCTTCGAAGGTGGACGTGCGTTGCTCGCCCATCAGTGCACCCTTGGCCTGGTTGAGGCTGGCGTTCTGCGCCACGCCACGCAGGTCGGACAGGGTCAGGCCCATCGCCGCCAGCCGCTCCGGCTGGGCCTGGATGCGGATCGCCGGACGCTGCTGGCCGACGATGCCGACCTCCGAAACGCCGCTGATCTGGCTGATCGAGCGTGCAAGTCGGCTCTCGGCCAGATCGCTCAATTCGGTCATCGACATCTGGGTCGACACCACGCTGAGCACCAGGATGGGACTGTCGGCCGGATTCACCTTGCGCCAGGTCGGCATGTTCGGCAGTTCACTGGGCAGGCGGCCGGCGGCGGCGTTGATCGCCGCCTGCACTTCCTGCGCGGCCGTGTCGATGTTCTTTTCCAGATCGAACTGCAGGGTGATCGAAGTGCTGCCCAGTGCACTGGTCGAGGTCATCTCGATGATGCCGGGCACGCCCGTCAGCTGGGTTTCCAGTGGCGTGGCCACCGCCGAGGCCATGGTCTCGGCGCTGGCACCGGGCAGATTGGCATTGACCCGGATGGTCGGGAACTCAGCCTCCGGCAACGGCGCCACCGGCAGGCGCGGCAATGCTGCCACGCCCAGCAGCACCACCGCCAGGGTCAACAGGGTCGTGGCGACCGGGTGATGAACGAACCAGCTGGACAGCGAGGTGCGCGCGCTCACGGTGCCGCCCCGCGCCGGACCGCTGCAGGCGCCGCGGCGGGTTTGGCCTCGGCCACCACCGTGCCCGGCCGCAGCCGCGACTGTCCATCGCGTACCACCACATCGCCGACCCGCAGCTCACCCTGCACGACCACCTGCCCGCCGTCCTGTTCACCGACCGTGACCGGCAGCGATTCCACGCTGCCATCAGCGACCACGCGGTAGACGAAGCTGCCCTGCACGCCACGCTGGATCGCCGCGGCATCCAGCACCAGCGCGCCCGTGCTCTGGCCGGTGCGCACCCGCACGCTGACCAGCTGTCCGGGCCACAGCTGGTCGGACGCATTGCTGAAGCGCGCGCGCAGCCGCACCGTACCGGAGGCCTCGTCCACCTGGTTGTCGATCACCTGCAACGTGCCCTCAGCCAGCAGCTGGCCACCCTCGCGGTCCAGTGCCTGCACCTGTGCGCCGCCTGCGGCGAGCGCCTGTCGCAGCTGCGGCAGCGCGTCCTGCGGCAGCGCGAACACCACCGAGATCGGATCGGTCTGCTGCACGGTCACCAACCCCTGCGTGTCACTGGCGCGCACCAGATTGCCCGGATCCACCTGGCGCAGACCGATGCGGCCGTCCATCGGCGCCACGATGCGCGTATACGAGAGCTGCACCTGCGCTGCGTCCACCGCAGCCTGGTTGCCGCGGCCGGTGGCCTGCAACTGCTGCACGGTGGCGGCCTGCTGCTCCAGCATCTGCCGCGACACCAGCTGGTCGCTGGACAGATGCTGCAGCCGTGACAGATCCGAGCGCGCCGCGTCCAGCGTGGCGCGGTCGCGCACCAGCGCCGCCTGTGCACCGCCCAGACCGGCACGGATGGCGCGATCATCGATACGCGCGAGCAGTTGCCCCTTGCGCACCTTCTGCCCTTCCTCGAACAGCACTTCGGTCAGCACGCCATCCACCTGCGGGCGCAGCACGGTGCTCTGCAGCGACTGCACCGTGCCGACGCCGCTTCGCCAGTGCGGGACATCACGCTGCTCGACGCGCGTGGTGACCACCGGTACCGGTGGCGGTGCTGCGCTGGGCTGTGCGTCGCCGCGGGAAACGCCGTGGAACAACATCGCCAGCAACAGGGCAACCAGCAGTGCCGCTCCCAGCGCGAGGTGGCGGCGGCGCAGCAGCGCAGTGACATCAGGCAATCGCATGGCAGGGGGTCCAATCCGGTGCCCGCGCCGGTCTGCGCAGGCCTGCCGTCATCCTGGGTGGCAACCTCCGGCACCATGCTGTCGCCTGCCTGACAATTCCGTCAGCTTCGACTGCGGCCGCTATACCAAGGTATAGCGACGCTAACCCACGGGCCTCTAGGCCGTGCCCGGCCAGCGGCCGACAATGGCACCACCGCCGGGAAACGCGCCCGGCAGCCCCTTCCCACCTGCACGGAGACGCCGATGGATCCCGACCCTGCCGGGCGCAACGCGCCCCTGCCTGCCTGTTTCCGCCCGTACCGGGCGCCTGGCGGCCGGTCCCTGCCTGCGTGAGTGCGGGGGCCGCCAGGCGCACCTGCCTGGAGAGTGCCCCCATGTCCTGCAAGACCCTCTACATCACCCTGCGCCGCCTGATGGGTACGCGCGATGTCACCGCCCTGCGCAGCCAGCTGTGGGTGCATGGCCCAGTGCTGTTTGCCCGTTCGCTGGCGCTGGGCTCGCCACGCGTGGTGGCCGACGTCCTTTCGTTGCTGCCGATCAGCGAGCGCATCAGCGTCCTGCGCCATCTGCCCTACCCCCTCCGCGACGCGATGAAGCCGCTGTGCATCGGCGGCAGCCAGCGCCTTCGCATGCAGCCCTGGTCGCCTGACGTACTGGCCCTGCGCTCCGCCTGAACGGCGACGCGACGCCCTGCCCCCTGCGTGCCGGTCCTGCGCCGGCCCCATCAAGGAGTTCCCCATGAGCCTGCTCAATGCCTGGTTCAACGCTTTCCTGCGCAGCCGGCGCGCCGGCAACCTGTTCCGGCGCCGGGCGATGCCCGAAGCCGGCTTCGGTCCCGGCAACAGCGGAAGCGTACCGTTCAACCTCACCGCCGGCCTGGTCACCTTGGCGCAGCTCGATGAAGCGCACCTGCTGAGCAGGCTGGACTCGCACGCCGATGGCCTGGGCCAGCACGAGGCGGACGAACGGCTGGCCGCCCTCGGCCCGAACGAAGTCGATCACGAAAAGCCGCTGCCGTGGTGGCGCCACCTGTGGCAGTGCTACCGCAATCCGTTCAACCTGCTGTTGACCGTGCTGGCAGCGGTCTCCTGGCTGACGGAGGATGCGAAGGCCACGGTGGTGATCGGCGCGATGGTGCTGTTGTCCACCCTGATCCGCTTCGTCCAGGAAGGGCGTTCCAACCGCGCCGCTGAACGGCTGAAGGCACTGGTGGGGAACACGGCGCGTGTACTGCGGCGCACCCCTGGAACGGAAGCGGCAGACCTGGCCGATCAGTACTTCGGTGCGCACCTGCACAGCCGGCGGCCCTCACGGCTGCTGGACCTGCCGATCCGCGAGCTGGTACCCGGCGATCACCTCGTGCTCTCGGCCGGCGACATGATTCCGGCCGACTGCCGGGTGCTGTCGGCCAAGGATCTGTTCGTGGCCCAGGCGGCCATGACCGGGGAATCACTGCCGGTGGAGAAGTTCGCCCATCCGGGCGATGCGCAGGCCGGCCTGCTCGATCAGCACAACCTGCTGTTCATGGGTACCAACGTGGTCTCCGGCACGGCCACCGCGGTGGTACTGGCTACCGGCAACCGCACCTATTTCGGCACTCTGGCCGAGCGCAGCATCGCCAGCGACCGTGCGCCCACGGCCTTCCAGGCCGGGGTCAACAGTGTCAGCTGGCTGCTGATCCGCTTCGCCCTGGTGATGGTGCCGTTCGTGCTGCTGGTCAATGGCTGGACCAAGGGTGACTGGACCGAAGCCTTCCTGTTTGCCCTGTCGGTGGCGGTCGGCCTGACCCCGGAAATGCTGCCGATGATCGTCACCTCCACCCTGGCCAAGGGGGCGGTGCTGCTGTCGCGCCGCAAGGTGATCGTCAAGCGCCTGGACGCCATCCAGAACTTCGGTGCGATGGACGTGCTGTGCACGGACAAGACCGGCACGCTTACCCAGGACCGGATCGCCCTGGAACGGCATACCGACGTGTTCGGCCGTGACTCGGAAGACGTGCTGAAGTTCGCCTATCTCAACAGCCACTTCCAGACCGGCCTGATCAATCTGCTGGACCGCGCCGTGCTGGAGCACGTGGAACTGCAGAGCTCGCTGCGCCTGAGCCAGGACTACCGGAAGGTGGACGAGATACCGTTCGACTTCGAGCGCCGCCGCATGTCGGTCGTGGTATCCGAATGCGGGAATCACCATGAGCTGATCTGCAAGGGCGCGGTCGAGGAGATGCTCGCGGTGTGCTCCACCGTGCGCGAGAACGGCCACGACATGCCACTGGACGAACGGCGGCTGGCGCGGGTCCGGCAGACCACCGAGGAACTGAACGAACAGGGCCTGCGGGTGGTGGCGGTGGCGATGAAGGAAACCAGCGCGCAGCAGGCGACCTACACCCAGTCCGACGAATGTGGACTGACCCTGATCGGCTACGTGGCCTTTCTTGATCCGCCCAAGGAATCGGCTGCACAGGCACTGCAGGCACTGGCGATGCATGGCGTCGAGGTCAAGGTGTTCACCGGCGACAACGAACTGGTCACCGCCCGTGTCTATGCCCAGGTCGGACTCGACGCGGACACGATCCTGACCGGCCCGCAGATCGAACGCATGGGCGATGAAGCGCTGGCACACGCCCTGCAGCACCACCGCGTGTTTGCCCGCCTGACGCCGCTGCACAAGGAACGACTGGTACGCCAGCTGCGCGCGCAGGGCAAGGTGGTCGGCTTTCTCGGCGACGGCATCAATGATGCGCCCGCGCTGCGCGCCGCCGACATCGGCATCAGCGTCGACAGCGCCGTAGACATCGCCAAGGAAGCGGCCGACATCATCCTGCTGGAAAAGAACCTGATGGTGCTGGAGGAAGGCGTGATCCAGGGCCGGCGCACCTTCTGCAACATGCTCAAGTACATCCGCATGACCGCCAGCTCCAACTTCGGCAACGTGTTCTCGGTGCTGGTAGCGTCCGCCTTCCTGCCGTTCCTGCCGATGCTGCCGCTGCAGCTGCTGGTGCAGAACCTGCTGTACGACGTTTCGCAGATCGCCATTCCGTTCGACAACGTGGACGAGGAACTGGTGCGGCAGCCGCTGAAATGGAACCCGACGGACATCGGCCGCTTCATGGTGTTCTTCGGACCGATCAGCTCGGTCTTCGACCTCAGCTGCTTCGCCCTGATGTGGTATGTGTTCGACGCTCGCACACCCGCCGACCAGGGCCTGTTCCAGTCAGGCTGGTTCGTCGTCGGCCTGCTGACCCAGACCCTGATCGTGCACATGATCCGCACGCCGAAGCTGCCGTTCCTGCAGAGCATCGCCGCGCCACCGCTGCTGCTGATGACGGGACTGATCATGGCCCTGGGCGTGATCCTGCCGATGAGCCCGCTGGCCGCCTACTTCAGGCTGCAGGCCCTGCCGGCAGGGTACTGGCCGTTCCTGGTGGCGATCCTGTTCGGCTATGCCGCACTGACCACTGCACTGAAGAAGCTCTACATCCGTCGCTACGGCTGGCAGTAGGCGTTGCCGGCCGTGCCTGGGGAGATCCCGATGTCCGCCATCAACCTGAACCTGCCCGCGTTCAACGCCGGCGCCACGCTCGGCTCGCTGCTGAGCCTGTCCACCGCCTTCGTCCTCGGTGCCGCCATCGGCCTGGAGCGCCAGCTGCGCCAACGTACCGCAGGGCTGCGCACCAACACGCTGGTGGCCGTCGGCGCAGCGGTGTTCGTCGACCTGGCTGTCCGTTTCCACGACCTGTACGGCGGGCCGCCGTCGCCGCTGCACGTGGTCGCCTACGTGATCTCCGGTGTCGGCTTCCTGGGCGCGGGCGCGATCATGAAGGAGGGCGCGCAGGTCTCGGGCCTGAACACCGCCGCCACCCTGTGGGGCTCGGCGGCAGTGGGGGCCTGTGCCGGCATCAAGCTGTTGCCGGAGGCGGTGATGGCCACGCTGTTCGTGCTCGCCGCCAACACGCTGCTGCGGCCGGTGGTCAACCGCATCCAGCGGCAGCCCTTGCCGGAGACGTTCAGCGAAGCCATCTATGCCATCAATGTCGTCTGCCAGCGCGAACAGCAGGCCGAGGTACTGGATCGCCTGCTGCTGTTGCTGGAACAGGCCCAGTACCCCGTGCGCGCGGTGGACCACCATCCCTTCGGCGAGCGCGATGTGGAGATCGAAGCGGTGCTGTATGCCACCACCGCCGACGGCGACGAGCTGGATGCGGTCCTGGCGGCGTTATCCACCACGCCCGGCGTCCTGCAGGGGTTCTGGAATGCCAGCCTGGAGGAGTGACGCGAGATCATCGCGCGCACGTGCAGCGCGGCAGCCGCTGCCGTCCAGGTGCACACGCCCAGCCACGGGAGGCAGAACCAGCTTTGCTATCCTTTCCATCCCGCCAGGGAGCTGTCCCGATGCCTTCGCTGTCGTCCCGCCGTCCACTGGTGCTGCTGGCCTTGATCGTCTCCGTAGTGGCGATCTTCCTGCTCGACACGTTGACCGACTACGCGGTGGCAGCCGCCTGCTTCTATGCGGCGGTGATCCTGGCAGCCTCGCGGGTGCTTTCGCCGCGCGGATTGCTGGCCCTGGCCGTGGCCTGTGTCGCCCTGACCGGCCTGAGCTTCGTGCTGACGCGTTTCGGCACCTACCGCATCGGTCTGGTCAATTCGGTGATCGGCATGCTGGTGGTCGCCATCACCACCTGGCTGGCGCTGAAGATGGAAGCCGCCAAGGCGGCCGTGCAGGAGGCACAGGCACGCCTGCTGCGGGTCGCCCGCGCGTCCACCGTCGGCGAGCTGACCACGTCCATCGCGCATGAGGTGAACCAGCCGCTGGCGGCCATTGCCAGCAGCGCCGACGCCTGCCAGCGCTGGCTGGCGCAGGAACCGCCGAATGTTGACAAGGCACGGCAGGCGCTGTCACGCATCCTCGCCGACGCGCATCGTGCCGGCGATGTGATCGCCCGCATCCGCGGACTGCCCCGGGGTGCGGCACCCCAGCGCGACACCTTCGACCTGAATCAGGCCGTGGAGGAAATGCTTGCGCTCTCGCGCAGCGAACTCGACCAGCATGGGGTGACCGTGGCCCTGCTGCTGGAGCCGGACCTGCCGCCGGTGCAGGCCGACCGCGTGCAGGTGCAGCAGGTGATCGGCAACCTGATTCTCAATGCCGTCGATGCGATGGAAGGCGTAGCGGTGGCCGAACGCCGGCTGTCACTGCTGAGCCGGCGCGACGGGCAACGGATCACCCTGAGCGTGCGCGACCGTGGCATCGGCCTGCCGGCGGAACAGCCGGAGCGCGTGTTCGAGGCGTTCTGGACCACGAAGTCGAGCGGCCTCGGCCTGGGCCTGAGCTTGAGCCGCTCCATGATCGAGGCCAATGACGGCCACATCCGCGCGGAACGCGTTGCCGGCGGTGGCGCCTGCTTCGTGTTCGACCTGCCTGTTGCCATCGGGGACCGCCATGCGTAGACCCGCTGCACCGGCCGTCGAGCCGGCGCCCATCGTGTACGTGATCGACGATGATCCCTCGGTGCGCGCGGCGCTGGAGGATCTGCTGGCCTCGATGGGCCTGCAGGTACGGGGCTTCGCGTCCACCCAGGCGTTCCTCGAACAACCGCTGCTGGATGCACCCGCTTGCCTGGTGCTGGATGTGCGCATGCCGGGCCAGAGCGGCCTGGAATTCCACCGCGGCATGCGCCAGCGTGGCCTGCACCTGCCGGTGGTGTTCATCACCGGCCACGGTGACATCGCGATGGGTGTCAACGCGATCAAGGACGGTGCGATCGAGTTCCTGACCAAGCCCTTCCGCGACCAGGAACTGCTGGATGCGATCCACAAGGGCATCGGCATCGATCGCCAGCGCCGCCGCGAAGGCGACGAACTGGGCGCCCTCCAGCAGCGCTGGGAGTCGCTGTCGGCCGGCGAGCGCGACGTGGTGGATGGCGTGGTCCGGGGCCGGCTCAACAAGCAGATCGCTGCGGACCTGGGCGTCAGCGAGATCACGGTGAAGGTGCGCCGCGCCCAGGTGATGCGCAAGATGGGCGCGCGCACGCTGGTCGACCTGGTCCGCCTGTACGACCGGCTGCGGGCCGGGCTGGACTAGCCTTATGGGAGCCATGAAATCTATGCGGAACGCGGCCGACGAGGCCCATGCTAGTTTCTGCGCCTCCTCCCAGCGAACCTTCACGATGCGCTCTTTCCTGCCTGCCCTCGTCCTTGCCGTGGCGGTCCCGCCGCTACATGCAGCAGAGCCGCCCCTGCCCCAGCTGCGGGCCTACACGGTGGATGCTTCGTGGCTGCAGCCGATGAGGCCGCTGCAGATCGCCGACCATACCTGGCAGATCGGCACCGAAAACCTGACCGCACTGCTGGTACAGACCGACGACGGCGCGGTGCTGATCGATGGCGGCATGCCGCAGATGGCCGATCACCTGCTGGCCAACCTGCAGCAGCGCGGCGTCGCACCGCAGCAGCTGCGCTGGATCCTGCTCAGCCATGCCCATGCCGACCACGCCGGTGCGGTGGCCGAACTCAAGCGCCGCACCGGCGCGCAGATCGCCAGCAACGCCGAAACGGCCGTCCTGCTGGCGCGCGGGGGCAGCAACGATCTGCACTTCGGCGATGACATCACCTTCCCTCCGGCCAATGCCGACCGCATCCTGATGGACGGCGAGGTCGTGTCGCTGGGCGGAATGCACTTCACCGCGCATTTCATGCCGGGTCACACACCGGGCAGCACCGCCTGGACCTGGAACGACACCCGCGATGGCAGGCCGGTACGCATTGCCTATGCGGACAGCCTCAGTGCGCCGGGCTACCGGTTGCAGGGCAATCCCCGCTATCCGCACCTGATCGAGGACTATCGCCGCAGCTTCGCGACCGTGCGCCGCCTGCCCTGCGACGTGCTGTTGACCCCGCATCCTGGCGCCAGCGGCTGGGACTATGCCGCAGGCGCCAAGGCCAGTGCTGCAGCGATGCGCTGCAGCGCCTACGCGGATTCAGCCGAGCGCAGTTTCGAGGCACAGCTGGCCAGGGAACGCGACAACGCGCACTGAAGCCGTGGCGGCCTGTGAGCCGCCACAGCAGCAGCGACCCTCAGCCGCCCTGGCCGTGGTGGGCGAACGGCTCGGTGCTGCCGTCACCGCGCACCAGTTCCACCGTGTACGGCTGCACATAACCGTCGGGCATCTCCATGCCGGGCGAACCGGCCGGCATGCCCGGCAGCACCAGTCCACGCGCCGCAGGACGCTCCTTCAGCAGCCGCTTGATGTCCTCGGCCGGAACGTGCCCCTCCACCACATAGCCGTCGATCTCGGCGGTATGGCAGGACCCCTTGCCGACCGGCACACCCAGGCGCTGCTTGATCGGGTTCATGTCATCGGTATCCCGTACGTCCACCGCGAAGCCCGCGGCCTGCAGGTGTTCGATCCAGACGCCACAGCAACCGCAGCTGGCGGTCTTGTGGACGATGGCGGTCGGCAGCTGCGCATCGGGGACGGAGGCGGCATCGGCCGCTGCGTGGGCATGGCCCGGCGCCGCGGCCACCTCTTCGGCTGCACGGGCGCAGCCGGCGCCGGACAGAATGCTGGCCAGCAGCAGGCCGAGAGAGAGAGAACGGTTCATCGTGTTGGTTCCTTTGTGCATGCGGGCGGAACGCCCGCGACCCACGCATCGAAGGCGCGGGAAAATCGGGAATGGGACAGGCAGGACAACAGGCGGCTGGCGCCTGCAGGCCATCACACGATGGGAGGTCGCAACGCGTCGGTCAGGGGCGGCGGCACAGGCCGTCGTGCAAGGGCAGCGCGTGGCGCCTCGCGCCAGGGTGTGATCGCCACGGCGGAAGAGGTCGCAGGCACGCCGGTACACGCGGGAGGGCACGGGCACTCACTGGATGCGCAGTCGCCCGATGATCGATCGCCGCAGCATCCGGCCCGATCCACGGCCGTCTCATGCGACGCGGCGCAGTACTCCGTGTCGCCCTGTCCACCGTCGCCCGATGCAGCCCGCGCCAGTCCCGGTGCGGTCAGCACCAGGGCAACGAGCAACAGCCAGCGCAGCAGGAGAGCAGCAGCATTCATCGCAGGCATCATAGCCCATGGGCGTGGCAAGCTGGGCCGCCGCCCGACCCTATGCGGTGTCCGCGCTGCCTGTGTCTGCCCGCATGCGTACCGGAATCGACTTCGCCGCAGGCGTGCCGCTGAGGCGATCGTAGTAGTCCAGCGGCAGCAGCGCATTCAACTCAGGGTAGTAGCCCGCCAGCGCGCCCCGTGGCATGGGGTAGTCGAGCACGGTCAGCCCGTCGATGCGACGCCGCACGCCATCTGCGCTGAGCGTCTCCAGGCTGACCCGCGCCTCCTTCTCCAGACCGCGTGCCAGCCGGTCTTCGATGTTCATGAACACCACCCTGCGATCGTTGTACACGCCGCGATAGCGGTCGTTGTAGCTGTAGATGGTGGTGTTGAACTGGTCATGCGAACGCACCGTGGCCAGTCGCAGCATGTCCGGATCGTGCACCGGGTCGTCCACATCCAGGCCCGGCATCACAAGGATGTTGGCCTTGCCGTTGGCGGTGGGCCACACCCGGCGACGCGGTGCAATGTCCAGATGGAAGCCGTGCGGCTGCCGGATGCGCTCATTGAAGCCTGCATAGATCTGCGGGTACACGGCAGCGATCAGGTCACGGATCCGCGCATAGTCATGCCTGCAACCTGCCCAGTCGACCCTGCTGTCCGGCAGCGTCGCCATCGCCATGCGACAGACGATCTCGACCTCCGGCAGCAGCTGGTCGCTGGCCGGCTCAAGAACACCGCGCGATGCGGTCACGTTCGACATCGCATCCTCGATCGTCACGAACTGCTCGCCTGCGGGCGTGACGATACGTTCCGAGCGCGCCACTACCGGCAGGATCAGCGCATCGCGGCCATGCACCAGGTGCCCGCGGTTGAGCTTGGTGGCGATACCCACCGTCAGCTGCAGGCTGCGCATGGCTTCGTAGGCCCGGGGCGTGTCCGGCACGGCATGGATGAAATTGCCGCCCAGCCCGATGAACACCCTGGCGCTGCCGTCGAGCATCGCCTCGATCGACTCGACCACATGATGCCCGTGCTCCCGCGGCGGATTGAAACCGAACACCTCCTGCAGGCGATCCAGATACGCTGCCGCCGGCTTCTCGTCGATGCCGACGGTACGATCGCCCTGCACGTTGGAATGACCCCGGATCGGGCCGATCCCCGCCCCCGGCTTGCCGAAGTTGCCGCGCAGCATCAGCAGATTGGCGACCTGCTGCAGCAGCCGCGAGCCATACTGGTGCTGGGTCAGGCCCATGCCATAGCAGATCACCGTGGCATTGGAGCAGATGTAGATCTCGGCGCAGCGCCGGATCTGCGCCTCCGAGATGCCGGAGACCCTGACGATGTCGTCCCAGTCCTGCGCCATCACGTCCGCGCGCAAGGCCTCCAGGCCGACCGTATGTTCATCCAGGAACCGATGGTCGAGCACGCGCTGGCCCTGTGCCTCGCGCTCGAACATCACCTTCATCATGCCTTTGATCAGCGCCAGGTCACCGCCGATGCGGATATGCACGAATTCGCTGCTGATCTCGGTGGAGCCGAAGGTCGCCATCTGCACCACATCCTGCGGCTCGGCAAACCGGATCAGGGCGCGCTCGGGCATCGGGTTGACCGCCACGATCGGCACGCCGCGCCTGCGCGCCTCGACCAGGTTGCCCATCATCCGCGGCGAATTGGTGCCGGTGTTCTGGCCGATCACGAAGATCGCCTCGGCGTGTTCGAAATCCTCCAGGACGATGGTGCCCTTGCCCACACCGATGGAAGGTGGCAGGCCACGGCTGGTCGGCTCATGGCACATGTTCGAGCAATCGGGGAAGTTGTTGGTGCCGAACTCGCGTACGAAGATCGAATACAGGAACGCCGCCTCGTTCGGCGTGCGGCCCGACGTGTAGAACTCGGCCTGATGCGGGCTGTCCAGTGACCGCAGGTGACGGCCGATGAGTGCGAACGCCTCGTCCCAGCTGCATGGCACATAGTGGTCGGTGGCTGCGTCGTAACGCATCGGCTCGGTCAGCCGCCCCTGCATTTCCAGCCAGTAGTCGGTCCGCTCCATCAGCTCGCTGACGGTATAACGCGCGAACAGCTCGCGATCCGCCCGGAACCGGGTCGCCTCCCAGGCCAGTGCCTTGGCCCCGTTCTCGCAGAACTCCAGTTTCCTGCGCTCGTCGGCGTCGGGGAAGGCGCAGCTGGGACATTTGAAGCCAGCGGGCTGGTTCATCGCCAGCAGTGCCCTAGAGCCGTTGCCGATCACGCTCTGCTGCAGCAGAACCCGGGCGGTGGCGCCGGCCGCACCCCAGCCGCCTGCGGGCTGGTTGTAGGGCTTGTAACGGGGTGGTTTCTGCTCGGACATGTTCGAAGACCTGGCGCCAGGAGACGAGACTGCGAAGGGCACGACAGACAGAGTCAAGCACGGCCGGGACCACTTCGCCAGAGCCGCCCCGCATCTCCCAGCGCGCCATCTTCGGCGCGCCGGTGGCTGCTGCATCGCCACGGACGCACTGCGCTATCCTCCGGGGGGTGGGCGAACGGCCCATGACACGCTCACTCTGTCCGGACACTCTGCATGGCTGACTCGCCCCCGCCGCCCTCTCCGCCTGCCGGCACCGCGCAGCGCACGCTGCAGCGCTGGCGTGAGGGCGGGCTGCAGGTGCAGGCGCAGGCCGACGTGGTCGCCGAAGAGGTGCCGGTAGCGCTGCACTACAACGGCACCGTGTTCGCGGTGATGATGGCCACGCCCTGTGACCTGGAGGACTTTGCGCTCGGTTTCTCGCTCAGCGAGGGCTTGATCACCACGCCGACGCAGCTGCTCTCGATCGATGTGGCGCCGCAGCTGGAAGGCATCGAACTGCGGATGACGGTTGCCGCCGAGGCACCGGGCGCCGGTCTGGATCCGGCCGATGGCCGCCTGCTGCCCGGCCGTGGCGGCTGCGGCCTGTGCGGAACACGGCAGCTCGAGGATGTGCTGCGGCCCCTGCCCCCGGTACGCGAACGACGGACCTACGCGCCGGCGGCCCTGCAGCGGGCACTGGCCACGCTGTCGCAGCACCAGCCGATGAATGCGGCCAGCGGCTCCACCCACGCGGCCGCCTGGGCCGACGCCAACGGGCGCATCGGCTGGGTGCGCGAGGACGTGGGCCGCCACAATGCACTGGACAAGCTGATCGGCGCCCTGCATCACAACGAGCACGCCATCGACGGTGGACTGCTGCTGATTTCCAGCCGGGCCAGCTACGAGATGGTCAGCAAAGCAGTGCGCGCCGGTGCCAGCGTACTGGCCGCCGTGTCCGCGCCAACGGCGTTGGCGATCGATCTGGCGCGCAGCGCAGGGCTGTGCCTG
The DNA here is from genome assembly GCF_056479905.1 of Stenotrophomonas sp. 112478_Sma. NCBI lineage: Bacteria > Pseudomonadati > Pseudomonadota > Gammaproteobacteria > Lysobacterales > Lysobacteraceae > Stenotrophomonas > Stenotrophomonas sp. 112478_Sma. The sequence continues at coordinate 2,364,516 of NZ_CM151072.1, forward strand.
GTCGGCTTCGCCCGCGGCAGTGGATTCAATGTGTACACCCATCCAGAGCGGTTGCGGCCGGAAGACATGCCAACGGCATGAACGCGGCCATGGCGGGACCCGCCATCGTCAGTGGGCAACCCCCATCATCGGCCGGGTGACAACAGGCCCGCGATGCGCTCGGCCACCTGGGCGCGCACCGCGTCGTCCAGCTGTCCTTCGTACATGGCCTCGTAGATCCACAGCCCATCGGCCGCCAACCGTGCCACGAAATTGTCCAGCGCCGCAGGATCAACCACGCCGGCCGGCGGCGGCGATGGCGCCCAGCGCTGCACGGCCGGGCTCCATGGCCGCTCACCGGCCTCCGGGTCCACCGATTCGAGCATGAACATCAGCTCGGCGCGCGTCGCGCTCTGCGCCGACACGCGGACGAAGGTCTGATAGCGCTCGAGCGCCGTGGCCTCGCTGGCACGCTTTCCGAGCAGCGCTTCCATCGATGCCTCCCAGTTGTGCACCAGGTGCTCGTCGATGCCGCGCAGCAGTGCCTCGCGCGACGGGAAGTGATACAGCAGGCCGCCGCGCGTGAGGCCGGCTTCTGCCGCCACCGACTCGAAGGTCACCGCGCGCACGCCGTCTCGATTGATCACGTTGACGGCGGCATCGAGGATGCGCTGGCGCTTGCTGGTTCTCATCGCACTACTTTACGCGATCGGCCGCTCCCTCGCGGCTCCCCGCCCGCCCGCGCAGCAGGCGCGCGATCAGCGCTGCACCCACGGCCAGCACCGCGGTGATGACCAGCAGCACGATCTGGTAGCTGCGGTCATAGGCGGCGGTGGCGCCGGCGAACCACTCGCCCGGGCCGGCTTCGCGGGCGACCTGCTGCGCCTGGGCGAATCCTTCCCGCGCCAGTGCCGGAACATCCGCCGATACCGGCAGGAAGGCGCCGTACATCGCTGCCCCCAGGCTGCCCAGCATCGCCACCGCCAGCAGGCCGCCGAATTCGTAGGAGACCTCCTCCACGGAGGACGCCATGCCCGCACGGTGCGCAGGCACGTTGTTGAGGATGGCAGTGGATGCGACCGAGATTGCCGAGCCCATGCCGAACCCGGTGATCGCCATGCCGGCGACGACCCAGCCCAGTCCGTGCGGAAAACCGAACGCGACCACGCCCACTCCCAGTGCCCCCGCGGCCAGTCCGCCGCAGATCAGCGGACGCAGGCCGACGCGGTGCAGGATGCTGCCGCCGAGCAGTGCGCTGGGCAGGCTGCCCAGCGCCGCCACCGATACCAGCAGGCCCGCCTGCAATGGCGTGAATCCGGCGACCAGCTGGAAACGCTGGGTGGTCAGCAGTTGCAGGCCCGCCATCGCAAACAGGGTGAACACCGCAGACAGCGTACCGGCCAGGAATGCCGGATTGCGGAAGATCGCGAAGTCCAGCAGTGGATGCGGCAGGCGCTGCTGGCGGCGGGCAAACGCGGCGCCCGCCGCCAGCGCCAGCACCGATGCCGCCGCGCCGAGGCCATAGGAAGGCGGCGTGGCGATCAGCGATTTGATCGCCAGCACCAGCCCCGACAGCGCCGCCAGCGCCAGCAGCGAGGACAGCAGATCCCACGGCCGGGACGTGTCGCGCTGCCCCTCCGGCGCCAGCAGCAGCGTCGCGACGAAGGCCACGATCACCACCGGCACGTTGACCAGGAACACCGATCCCCACCAGAAATGCTGCAGCAGCCAGCCACCGATGATCGGTCCGAGTGCGGCGCCGACGATCGCCACCGAGCCCCAGATCGCGATGGCGATGTTGCGCTCACGCTCTTCATGGAAGCTGAGGCCGATCAGCGCGAGTGTGGCCGGCATCATCGCCGCGGCGCCCACGGCGAGCAGCGCACGGGCAGCGATCAACTGCGCTGCGGTGACAGAGAACGCTGCCGCCAGCGAAGCCACGCCGAAGACCACCAGGCCGATCAGGAACATGCGACGGTGGCCGATGCGGTCGCCCAGCGTGCCCGCACCGAGCAGCAGGCCAGCCATCACCAGTGGATAGGCATTGATGATCCACAGCGCCTGACCCGCGCTGGCGGAAAGTTCTGCCGTCAGCGTGGGCAGCGCCGTGTACAGCACCGAGTTGTCCAGCGTCACCAGCAGCAGGCCGGCGGCCACCGTGAACAACAGCGACCAGCGCCGGGCACGGGACAGGGCCGGAGCATCGGCCAAGGACTGGGACAAGGCCATGGGAACGAACCTAGGGAAAAAATGGATTCGGATAACTATACCGGATGTCCTGTATAGTTATAGCCCTGCAGCGACACGTTCAGGTTTCGATCCAGGCGCTGTTCAGCCCCGGCAGGCGCCGCTGGTGCTACCTGCAGTCCACCGGCAACGCCGACACCGCCGCGACCACCTGTTCCTGCATGCCCTGCCCCACGGCCATGTCGAGTTCGCCCGCGATGTCACCGTGCTGGCGCCGCAGCTCGTCCTCGCACAGGCTGCGCACCCGGGCCCGCGCGTTCGCCCGCAGCGACGCACAGCGCCAGTCCGCGTCGCCGAGCGGCAGTACCGAATAAACCACGCTGTTGCATGCGTTGGAGGCCCGCTCGCGCAGCGTATGCCCACCGAAATCCCGCGGCGCCCTGCTGCGCGTGGGATCGAAGTAGCTGTCCGGGAAGGTGCGTGCATACTGCTCGATATCGACGTGCAGCACGCGGCCACCGGCCGCTGCGAGGGGCAGCGGATCCGTGCAGCGGGCACTGTCGGCGCGGTGCTGGATGTAACGGTAGATGGGACGGTCAAGGCCTGGATCCTCCGCAGTCACCGCACTCACCGCGGCCAGTACCGGCAGCGCGGCACGGTTGGCCATGCGCGCGAGCAGCCCTGCCTCTGCCGGCCGGCAGCGGTCGCGCAGGGTTGCCACCAGCAGGAATGCCACGTCGTTGCGGAAGGCCGCATCGTCCCCCATCCGCCGCTCGATCCGCTGCCGCATCTCATCGGTGGGCGCCACGGAAGTGGCCTGCGGCGGCTGCGGCTGCGCTGTCCGCAGGTACAGCCACCCGACCGCCGTGGCCGTCACCGCCAGCAGCGCCATCGCCAGTAGTGGACGCCCGCGCATCAGTTGTGGATCGGCGTCAGTGTGGCGGCCGCCACATCGTAGGAAGCGCTGGCGATGTCGGCGTCGAAGCGCTTGACCTGCACCCGCCCGGCGAGTCGATAGGGGTCCCACAGCGCACCCAGCGTGATCGGCGTGGCCAACGTCACGTGGATCATCTGGTTCGGCGGTGGTGGGGGTACATGGATGCAGGCACCATAGAACGGGACGAACAGCACCTCGTCCACGCGTCCGTCGTCGGTGGTGCCCAGGGGCACGACGTAACCGTCCAGGTCCACCGCACGTCCATCCACCGATGCCACCACGCGCGAAGAGCCGAACTGCCGGGCGCGCTCCGGACGGGAGTGGTCGATCGCCTGACCGGGCGGCGTGCCGGCGCCGCTGTCGTCAATCAGGCCACCGACGCCGGCCATGCCGTCGCGTGACAGGCCGATCTGCGGCGGCGGTCGCTGGAAACGGTCCTCGTCCGGCATCAGGGCGTCCCAGCGGTCGATCGGGCGTGCCGACGGAGACGGCGCCGCCGCCGGCAACGGTGCAGGGTGCTGTCCGGCACCGTCGGGCACGCGGGCGCATCCGGCCAGCAGCGCGCATCCAGCGAGCCATGCAAGGCAATCACGGCGCATAGGGCTTCAGCCGTGCATCGCGCATGCTGTAGGCAGAGCCTGCCAGCTCATCGTCCAGGCGCTCGGCGTGCAGGTTTCCGGCCAGGAAGAACGGAGCGTACATGTCAGGCATCTCGATTGCCCGGTCCAGTACCACGTGCACGATCTGATTCGGCGGCGGTGGTGGCACATGGATGCAGGCGCCGTAATACGGGACGAACAGGAATTCACTGAGCCGTCCTTCCGCAGTGCTGGCCAGCGGCACCACGTAGCCCGGCAGGCGCACCGGCCGCTGCAGCACGGCGTCGACGGTGCGGAACGTGCCGAACTGCGGCATGCGTCGGCTGCCGTTGTGTTCCACCTCAGGGCCTTCGCCACGTTCCAGCGCCGCCAGCTCGTCGGCGGGCATCATCTGCAGCCAGTCCAGCTCCTGCTCTTCCACGGTCGCTGCGCCCTGATCCGCCACCGATGGCGGCAGCGCCTGCACGCCGGTGTCGACCGGCCGCTCGCAGGCAACCAGCATCAGCAACACTGGCAAGCCACCCAGCCGGCGCATGCTCATCCCGGCGACGCCAAACCATCGGCGAGCGTGCGCCGGTAGGCCAGCGCGGCCGGCAGCAGGCCCGCCACGGCGCTGACCAGCAGCAGGCCCGCCACCCAGCCCAGCTCGCGCGCATCCGGCCAGACGTGGGTGATCGACAGGCCATACTGCGCCAGCGCCCAGCTGCGTCCCACGGCACTGGCCAGCACAAGCGCCGCCAGTGCCAGCCCGCACGCCAGCGCGCTGGTCGCCACCGCCTCCACCACCAGCAGACCGGCGATGTAGCGCGGACGCGCGCCGACCGCGCGCAGCACCGCCATCTCGCGGCGCCGTTCCTGCAGGGTTGATACCAGCAGCGCCACCAGCGAGACCATTCCCAGCAGCACCACCATCGCGCTGATCAACCGCAGTGCCCGCTCGGCCGTGCCCAACGACTGCCACAACTGCTGCAGGGTGACGCCCGGCAGGATCGCCAGCATCGCCTCCTCCGGATAGTCGTTGATCGTGCGCTGCACGGAGAACGTCGCGATGCGGGTATTCAGGCCGAGCATGAAGGCAGTGATGCTGGTCGGGGTCAGATCAAGCCGCCGCGCCTGCTCCGCGCTGACATGCTGGCCGGGCAGCTGCACGCCGGAACGCCAGTCGATGTGGATGGCTTCGATCGCCGGCAGCGATACCAGTACCGACGCATCCACCGGTGTTCCGGTGCGCTGCAGGATCCCCACCACGCGGAACGGCTTGTCGGCATGCGTGGCCAGGGGCACCGCCCCGGTGCCATGCGCCAGCACGATCGGGTCGCCCGGCGTGATGTTCTGCGCCTGCGCCACCTCCGCGCCGATCACCGCATCGTACAGGTCCGAGAAGGGCCCGCCCTGTGCGAAGACCAGTTCATGACCGGCACCGTAGCGGTAATGCTCGAAGTAGCCGCCGGTGGTGCCGACCACGCGGTAGCCCCGCCAGGAATCGCCCAGCGAGAGTGGCACCGACCACTTCACCTGCGGCAGCGCCGACAGCGCCTGATAGGACTGCCAGGAGACATTGTTGGTTGGATCACCGATATGGAACACCGAATAGAGCAGCAGGTTCACCGGTCCGGAGCGCGCACCCACGATCAGATCGGTTCCGGACACTGTGCTGGCAAAACCTTCATGCGCCTGCGTGCGGACCCGCTCCACGCCCAGCAGCAGAACCACGCTGAGGGCGATCACCAGCACCGTGAGGGCAACACTGAGCGCGCGGCTGCGCAGGCTGGCCCAGGCAAGTTCAAGCATGGGCAGCTCCGGCATGATTGATCTCGGCCAGGACGATGACCCGGTCGAACAGAGGCTGCAGGCTTTCATCGTGGCTGACCACCAGCGCGGTGGTGCCGCAGGCCTGGCATTGCCGGGTCATCAGGCGCACGAACGCGTCCGCCGCGTGCCGGTCCAGTGCCGAGGTGGGCTCGTCGGCAAGCAGCACCTGCGGCCGCCCGATCAGTGCGCGTGCTGCTGCCACGCGCTGCTGCTGGCCGACACTGAGCCTGCCCGCCGGACGGCCCATCAGCGTCGGGTCGATCTGCAGGGACTGCAGCAGCCGTGCGATCTCCTCGTCCAGCGCTGCGCCGACGCGCTGCCTGCGCAGCCGCGAGAAGCGCAGACCCAGCGCGATGTTCTCGCGCACGCTGAGGAACGGCAGCAGGTTGAACTGCTGGAAGATCACGCCCAGCTGGTCGGCACGGAAGCGGTCGCGGGCCGGACCGTTCATCGCATGCAGGGAGTGTCCGGCGACGTCGACCCGGCCCTGGCGAGCGCGCAGCACGCCGGCCAGCACACCCAGCAGGGTGCTTTTGCCACCGCCACTGGCACCGCGCAGCAGCACGCTGCTGCCCGCATCGACGCGCAATGCCGGAATCTCCAGTACCGGGCGATCGCCGTAGGCGAAGCGCAGGTCCTGCACATCGATGACCGCCGCACTCACGGCGCAAGTACCACGCGCAGAGTCTCGGCGGTCAGCACGTGCCGTGCCTGTCCGGCGGGCGTGGTGCTGTTGACGATGACCTCATGCAGGCCAGGGAACAGCACCGGCAGGCGGACCACCAGCACCCGCAGCGCGGACGGATGCGCGCACTGGAAACGCAGTCCGGCACTGAAGCCGGCATGGCCGTGGTGCCCGGCATCGTGCATCGGGTCTGCAGCGAATCCGTCGGCGGCCACGCTGCTGGCGGCAAGGCGGCACTGGGCCGCAGTCGGCAGGGTGACCCATGCGCCTTCCTTCAGCAGTGCCTTCGCACGTGCGAGCGCGGCGCGCTCCTGCGGGGTGGCGGGCGGTCGCTCGAAATCGAGCAGGCCGATACCGGGGGCCTGCATTGCCAGGTCCAGTGTTCCCCGTTCGAGCGCCACATCGACCGTGGCCTGGCCATGCACATGCGCGCCCTGCTGGCGCACCTCATGGGCGTGGGCGGACGCCGCAGAAAGCAGCAGCAGAAACGTGGCGGGAAGCTTCATGAGGGTACCGTTAGTGTTACTATGTAACATTATGGACCACATCCCCACCGTTCCTGCAAGGGGTCTGCCACAGCCGCCAGCATCGGCACGCTGGCATCCCCGTTTCGATCTGGCCGGCGCAGGGCTGTCATTGGCCTGCGCAGCGCACTGCATCGCGCTGCCGCTGCTGCTGGCCTTCGTCCCGGCGGCCATGATGGCGTTGCGCTCGTTCCAGCACCCCGGCCATGCCCTGATGACCACCCTGCTGCTGATGTCACGCTGGGAGTGGGCGTTCGCGTTGCTCGCCTCGCTGCTGGCGCTGGCCAGCACCGCTGCGGGCCTGCGCCGGCACCGCCACTGGCTGCCGATGCGGCTGGCCCTGGCTGGGGCTGGCCTGCTGTTGTCCGCATCGCTGTATCCACCGCTGAAGGAATCGCTGCTCTGGCACGGCATGGCCACCGCCTGCGGCGGTGGGCTGCTGGCGATGGCCCACCTGTGCAACCGCCGCGCCCTGCGTGCCTGCGCACGCGCGCGCCGATGATGGGAAGGGCGGGTCGGCCCGGCACCGGCCAACCTGACAGATCGGTAATGTCCGGGTCAGGGCCACGAAAGGTGCCCGCCGTCAGCCTGAGCGCCCCATTCCTGCAGGCACCCACCATGTCGTCTTCGCTCCGCCGCTCCGCCGCTCTGCTCCTGCTGCTGCCGGGCGTCGCCGCCGCTCCGCTGGCCCTTGCACACCCCAGCCTGGTGAAGGCAACGCCCGCCGCCGATGCCAGCGTCGCGCCTGCCAACCGCATCGAGCTGACCTTCAGCGAGCGGGTGATGCCGCGCGCCACCCGCATCGAACTGAGCATGGCCCATGGCCGCACCCTGATGGCGATGCCTGCCCTTTCCCAGCAGGTGTCGGACGATGGTCACCGGCTGGTCGTGAGTTTCGCCAAGCCGCTGCCTGCCGGAGACTATCGCCTGCAGTGGCGCGCCGTCGGCCAGGACAGCCACCCCGTCACCGGCGACTATCGTTTCAGCGTGAAGTAAGCTGCGGTGGTGATCGAACTGTCTCCCTATGCCCTGCGGCTGGCGTTGTACCTGGCCTTGATGCTGCTGTTCGGCAGGATGCTGTTCATCCGCCCTGCGCCTGCGCGTCGCATGTTCCTGCCACTGGCCGTGATCGCGCTGGCAGTCGTGCTGCTGGACGCGGCGGTGCGGGTGACAGGCGTGCTGGGGCTTCCGCTTGCCGCGGTCGATCAAGCGACCGTCGCATGGTTCACCACCGCCACACCGGTCGGCGAAGCGGCACTGGTGCGTGCGCTGGCGCTGCTGGCAATGCTGCCGCTGCTTGCCGCAAGCGCGAAAGTGGCCGGGGCACGCCGTGTCATCCTGCTGCCGCTCTCGGCGGTCGCCCTGGCAAGCCTGGCCTGGAACGGCCACGCCGCCGCCGGCGACGGCATCCGCGGTGCGCTGCGCCTGGCGGCCGGGACCGTCCACCTGCTCGCCGCAGGCGCATGGGTCGGCGCGATCGCCGCGGTGCTGCATCTGGCCCTGCGCACCCAGGGCCCTTCCCTGCGTGAACGCACCCATGAACTCTGGCAGGTGGCGCATGGTTTCGCCCTGCCCGGTACGGTAATCGTGGCCCTGCTGGCGATGACCGGCACCTATACCTACGTGGATCTGCAGGGCTCGCTGCAGACCCTGTTCAACACCGCGCACGGGCGCTGGCTGCTGTTCAAGCTGGCCCTGGTCGCGGGCATGCTCGGCCTGGCCGCGCTGCACCGCTGGCGGCTGGTGCCGGCACTCGCCACCGCCATCCGTGGCGGCTGGCAGTTCCGCCCGCTGCGCTCGCTGCGTCACAGCCTCACCTTCGAGGCCGCACTCGGGCTGCTGGTACTGGCCTGCGTGGCCGTGCTCGGCACGCTGGACCCGCTGGCATGAGGGCGGCGCTGCGCGGGCCGGCATGCACACGATGAAGCTGCTGATCGTCGAAGACGAGCCCAAGACCGGCAATTACCTGCGACAGGGCCTGATCGAAGCGGGCTACGTGGTCGATCTCGCCTGCGACGGCGTGGACGGCCTGCATCTGGCGGCAAGCGGCGAGTACCAGCTGGTCATCCTCGATGTGATGCTGCCCGGTCTAGATGGCTGGAACGTCCTGTCGCGCCTGCGCGATGCGGGGTGGCAGGTGCCGGTGCTGTTCCTGTCGGCGCGCAGCAGCATTGCCGACCGCGTGCAGGGGCTGGAACTGGGTGCCGATGATTACCTGGCCAAACCTTTCGCCTTCGCCGAGCTGCTGGCGCGCGTGCGTACCCTGCTGCGACGCGGCCAGGGCCAGTCTCAGCCTGACCGCATCGTCGTCGCCGATCTGGTGGTGGATACGCTTCGCCGGCGCGTGGAGCGCGGTGGCCAGCGCATCACACTGAGCCCGAAGGAATACGCGCTGCTGGAGCTGCTGGCACGACGGCGCGGCGAGGTCCTGCCACGCTCGTTGATCGCCTCGCAGGTGTGGGACATGAATTTCGACAGCGACACCAATGTCATCGATGTGGCGATACGCCGCCTGCGCGCCAAGATCGACGATGGCTTCGCCGAAAAGCTGGTGGTCACTGTGCGCGGGATGGGCTACGTGCTGGAGGCACCCGAGGTCGAAGCAGCGCAACCGCAATGAGCCTGCGATGCTCCATTGCCGTCCGCCTCACCGTGCTGTTCGCCACGGTCGGTACGCTGGTGCTTGCTGCACTGGGCGTGGCGATCTACCTGAGCGCGCGCCATGATCTGGTCGCACAGGATTTCGCCGAACTGGAGAACAAGGCCGCGTTGATCGCCGACCTCGCCGGCAGCGGCACGTCCGATGAGCGCGCCCAGCGCCTGGGCGATGCGCTGCGCCACCATCCCGATATCGCCTTCCACATCGTCGATGAGCAGGGCGGCGTGCTCTTCTCCACCGCGCCGGAGGCCTTGCGCGCGCATGCGCGGACCCAACCCGCCGACACTGAACCGCGCCGCCATGACTGGACGCTGGCCGACGGAAGCCGCCTGCACGCCCTCAATCTGCGGCAGACGCTGGCCGATGGCAGCAGCCTGGCCACCCTGCTGGCGATCGACGATGCGCGCCATGCCGACTTCCTGCAGCGCTTCCGCCACCTGCTGGCCGTCGCTCTGGTCGCTGCTGCGGTGGCCAGCAGCCTGCTGGGGGGCTACGTCGTGCGGCAGACGCTGCGCCCACTGCGCACGCTGGCCGACGAGGCCCGCCATATCACCGCCGGACGACTGCAGCGCCGGCTCACGGCCGAGCACGTGCCCGTCGAACTGGAACAGCTGGCGCAGAGCCTGAACGGGATGCTGGCGCGGCTGCAACAGGACTTCGAGCGCCTCAGCGGGTTCTCCGGAGACCTCGCCCACGAACTGCGTACGCCGATCACCAACATGCTGACCCAGGTGCAGGTGGTGCTCGCGCACCCCCGCAGCAACGAGTCCTATCGCGAGACGCTGCTCTCCTGCGCGGAAGAGCTGCAACGGCTGGCACAGACCGTGGGCGATCTGCTCTATCTGGCCCAGGCCGAAGCACCCGGCGCCCTGCCCTCGCGCGAGGGGGTGGCGCTGGATGCGATGGTCGATGCGCTGCTGGAGTTCTACGATCTGCTGGCCGAGGAGCGCCAGCTCACGCTGCGGCGGGAAGGCAGCGCAGAGGCCAACGGCAACCGCCTGATGCTGCACCGGGCGGTCGCCAACCTGCTTTCCAACGCCCTGCAGCACGCCACGCCGGGTACGGAGATCGTGGTGCGGCTGGACGGCACCGGGCCCACGAGCCGGATTGCTGTCCACAACCTCGGTCCGCCGATTCCCATGCAGGCACTGCCCCGCTTGTTCGACCGGTTCTTCCGCGGCGAGCGCGGCCGGCACGAGGGCGCCGGGCTGGGATTGGCGATCACCCGCGCCATCGTGCAGGCCCATGGTGGATCGGTGAGCGTGGTCTCCGACGCATCGGGCACCGTGTTCGAGCTGGCCCTGCCGGGCGCTAGCGGTCCGGCGCAAACACGCCGGCAATCCAGTCGATGAATACCCGCAACCGCGGCGACGGCGTGCGGTTGCGCGGGTGAACCAGGCTCAACGGGCTGGGTGTGGGCGGCGATTCCGCCAGCAACTCCAGCAACTGACCACGTTCGATATAGGGATCCAGCCGGTAGCGCGGCGCCTGGATGATGCCGAGCCCCGCCAGTGCCGCCCCCAGGAAGGCATCTGCGCCGGATACCCGCACGGTTGCCGGCAGAGGCACATGGCGCACCTGCCCGGCCTGCTGGAACTCCAGAGGAATCAACTGTCCGCTGGCACCGGAACGGAAACCGACCATCCGATGACCGGACAGCAGCGCGTCGATGCTGTCCGGCAGCCCATGCGAACCCACGTAGGACGGTGAGGCAACGGTGACTTCGCGCAGCAGTGCCAGTCGCCGCGCGACCAGATCGCTGTCGGCCAGGGTGCCGACCCGAAGCGCGGCATCCACGCCTTCGCGCAGCAGATCCACGTAGCGATCTCCCTCGCTCACGTCCAGCTCGATGTCGGGATAGCGCTGCAGGAACTCGGGCAGGTGCGGAAACAACAAGTGCCGACCAAGCGTTCCGTGCACTTCGATGCGCAGCGTGCCGCGCGGCGGGACATCACGGAATGCGGCTTCGGCATCGTCCATGTCGGCGATCAGGCGCAGGCAGCGGCCATAGAAGGCTTCGCCCTCGAGGGTCGGCACCACCCGTCGCGTGGTCCTGTGCAACAGCCTCACCCCCAGCCGCCGCTCCAGCGCCTTGATCGCGTCGGTCACCGTGGCCCTCGGCAGCCCCAGGTCCTCTGCAGCGCGGGTGAAGCTGCGACGTTCGACGATACGGACAAAAGCGCGCAGGGCGGTGAATCGATCCATTGTTCGAACATCCGGATGATGTTGTCGGATTCTCCATGATTATCCGGGCGGCAGGAACCAGCAAGATGATGGGGCGCCACGCGGGCGCGTCTTCGAAGGAAGCCTTCATGTCCAGCTCCTCTCCCCGTACCGTCGCCCTGGTCACCGGCGGCTCCCGCGGCATCGGCGCCGCGATCTCGCGTCGGCTGGCGGCCGACGGCCATGCGGTTGCGATCAACTATGCCGGCCGCCGCGAAGAGGCTGATGCCCTGGCCGCCGAGCTGGTCTCCGCCGGCGGCCAAGCCATTGCGCTGCAGGCCGACGTGGCCGATCCGCAGGCGGTGAGCCGCTTGTTCGATGCCGTCGAGGCTCGATTCGAGGGCATCGATGTGGTGGTCAACAGCGCCGGAGTGCTGCAGCTTGCGCCGCTGTCAGCCACCGACGACGCGTTGTTCGATCGGGTCACCGCCATCAATCTCAAGGGCGCCTTCAACGTGCTGCGCGAGAGCGCGCGACGCGTCCGCGACGGCGGCCGCATCGTCGCGCTGTCCACCAGCGTGGTCGGCCTCAAGCTGGAGAACTACGGTGTCTACGCCGCAAGCAAGGCGGCCGTGGAAACCCTGACGGCGATACTCAGCAAGGAGCTGCGTGGCCGTGGCATCACGGTCAATGCCGTGGCACCCGGCCCGACCGCGACCGACCTGTTCCTGGAGGGCAAGTCGCCGGAACTGATCGAGCGCCTGGCGCAGATGAATCCGCTGGAGCGGCTGGGCACGCCGGACGACATCGCCGGCGCGGTGGCTTTCCTGGCTGGCACCGACGGCGGCTGGATCAATGGCCAAGTGCTGCGAGCCAATGGCGGGATGGTGTGACAGCAAAGCCGCCGGGCATGGCCCGGCGCTACCGTTACGGCGTTGACATCGAGTACGGCGCCTGCGCGCCCTGCCCGGGCCAGTCCCTGTTCGGCTCGGCCTGCATGGTGAAGCGCAGCTCGCCCCCGGCCATGATCTCGTCGTGGCGCAGGAAGGTGCGCTGCAGCGGTTTGCCGTTCAGGGACACACTGCCCACATAGGTGTGCCTGTCATCCAGCCCCTCGGCCACGATGGTGAAGGTCCTGCCGTTGGGCAGGCGCATGGCGGTCCTTGGCAGGAACGGGCGGCCCAGGATGTACTCCCCCGAGCCCGGCGCCACCGGATAGAAGCCCAGCGCGGTGAACACGTACCACGCCGACATCTGGCCCACGTCATCGTTGCCGGCCAGGCCATCGGGACGGTCGGCGTACTGGGTGTCCATGATCTGCTTCAGGCGCGCCTGCGTGCGCCAGGGCTGACCAGCGTAGGCGTAGAGGTACGCAACGTGATGGCTGGGCTCGTTGCCATGCGCATACCAGCCGATCAGGCCGGTGATGTCTTCCATGTGCTCGAAGACCGCCGGATCGACCGTGGCGTTGAACACCTCGTCCAGCCTCGCCAGCAGCCGGTCGCTGCCGCCATGCGCGGCGGCCAGGCCCGCCACGTCCTGCGGGACGTACCACGAGTACTGCCAGGCATTGCCCTCGGTGTAGTCGGTGCCGTAGCCGCTGGCGCTGGGATCGAACGGGGTGCGGAAACTGCCGTCGCGCTTGCGCGCACGCATGAAGCCGGTGTCCTTGTCGAAGGCATTGCGCCAGTTCGCCGCACGCTTGTCGAATGTCGCCGCGATCTCGCTCCTGCCCATCGCCTGCGCCATGCGCGCGATGGTCCAGTCGTCGAACGCGTATTCCAGGGTCTTGCTGGCCGCTTCGCCCTCTTCATCGATGGGCACATACCCCAGCTCACGGTACTGCGCGATGCCGTCGTAGGGACCGTAATTGGCGGTCTCCACCATCGCGTCGAGCGCCTTTGCGGCGTCGAAGCCGCGGATGCCCTTCACATAGGCGTCGGCGATGACCGGCACCGCGTGGTAACCGATCATGCACCAGTCTTCCAGGCCGTGGAACGACCACACCGGGAGCATGCCGTACGGGCTGTGTTCGTGGTGAGCCAGCATCGAGTTGATGAAGTCGCTGTTGCGTTTTTCCGGCTGCACCAGAGTCAGCAGCGGATGCAGCGCCCGGTAGGTGTCCCACAACGAGAACGTGGAATAGTGGGCATACCCCTTGGCGACATGCACGGCGTTGTCGGGGCCGCGATACTGGCCATCCACATCCATGAACAGCGTCGGCCCCAGCATCGTGTGGTACAGGGCCGTGTAGGCGCTACGCCGCGCATGCTCCGGCGCATCGATGTCCAGCACCGATAGTGCCTGCGTCCATTCCTGCCGGGCCTGCGCACGCACGCGGTCGAAGTCGAAGTCGGCGACCTCGGCATCCAGGTTGGCGATCGCACCGGCCTCGCTCACGGGCGAGATCGCCACCTTCACCACCAGCGGAGCATCCAGCCTGCCGAAATCGAACGTGCCGACCAGCTGGCGGCCTTCGATCTGTGCGCGCTGTGCCGGATCTTTCTCACCCGGCGGCGGGAAGCCCTTGTACACGATGTCCTGCTCGGTGTTGTGCAGCGCATGGCCTGCCAACGGTTGCGAGAAGCGCATGGCGAAATACAGCTGGCGCCCCGGCGCCCAGCCGCGGGTCTCGCGGAAACCGGTGATGGTGCCGTCCGTACGCACCCGCACCCGCGACCACAGCACCTTGCCCGGGTAGTCGTACATGCTGGTCCGCATGTCCAGCAGTACCTTGGCATCGACGCCCTTGGGGAAGGCGTAGCGATGCACACCGACCCGGGCGCTGGTGGTCAGTTCGGCGCGCACCTTGTAATCGTCCAGGGTCACCGCGTAGTAGCCCGGTTCGGCCTTTTCGTCGTCATGGCGGAAGCGCGACGCATAGCCGCTGCGGGGCCGTTCGGGGTCGCCGCGTTCCAATCCCGGGTTTCCGGTGAACGGCATCACCAGGATGTCGCCGAGATCAGAATGCCCGGTGCCGGAGAAGTGGGTGTGCGAAAAGCCGACGATGCTGCTGTCGTCATAACGGTATCCGGCGGCCCAGCCGTAGGCCTTCTCACGCGGCTGGATGCGCGTGTCCGGGCTGAGCTGGACCATGCCGAAGGGTATCGTCGCGCCGGGGTAGGTATGCCCTTCACCACCGGTACCGATGAAGGGGTCCACCGAGGCATACGCCTTGTCGGCGGCGGACTTCGAAGGCGCTGCCCAGGCCGCGCCGGAGGCGAGCATGGCGGTGGCGGCGAAGGCGATCAGGAGACGACGGTCCAGCGTGGGCATCGGCATTTGGATCGATTCAGATGGTGTACCGATGCTAGCACCAGTGCCCGTGCATCGCATGCTGCAGTGCGGCCGCAGTCCCCGGTGCAGCGTGCCCTCAGTCGGGCAGCGCGCCCTCCAGCGCGGCGAGATCGGCACGCACGCGCGGACGCACCACGCGTGCCACTTCCCGGCCGTCGTGCAGCAGGATCACCGTGGGCCACAGCTTCACCTGGAACGAGCGCCCGAGCGCCCGCCCTTTCCCATCCTCGATCTTCCAGTGCGCCAGATCATGTGCTTCCACGACCTCCTGCAGCGCCGGCTGTGCCGCCTGGCAATGGCCGCACCAGGGCGCACCGAATTCCAGCAGCTGCCAGCCGTCGCGCGCCTCCACTTCGGCGCGTGACGGCTCGCTGGACAGGTGCGTGCGCATGAAGGGCACCGAGGTTACCCCGCCAGGCTGCGCTGGATGTCTGCCAGCGGCGCGTTGGTCAGGTCCTTGGCGATGTCGCCCAGCAACCGTGCCTGCGTCTCCTTGTGCAGCAGCGGACGGATCCGTCCGAGCGTGGTGGGGTCGGCCACCAGCAGCAGGTGGGCATAGCGGTTGTTGAGCGCATCCTCGTTGAGCTGTTCGGCCACCTGCTTGGCGAAGGTGGCTTCGTTGAGCTGGGCGATGGACATGTCCTTGGGAACGGCACCGGCCGGGCCCTGCCCGGAGACGCCCGTCTCGCTGATGTCCTGCAGCCGCAGTTCGCCCTCCTGCTTCAGCGTGAGCTGCTGCGCGCTGCCGACATTGGTGAACACCCGGGCCGAACCACCATCGGCCACCACCACCAGCGTCCCCTCGGGAATCGTTCGTGCCATCGCTGCCTCCTCGTACGCGTTTCGAATGTTTCTGCAGCACCACCCTAGGTCGCCCACCGTAACCGTGGCGCGCACACAATGTGATCCATTCGTTGGAATGGAAGATCGCGGCTCAACTTGCCCCGGCGCCGGCCGCTACCCACGGCATCACCGCGAGGACCCCCCCATGCATGCTGCCTCCCTGCTCCATGTCTGCTTCGCCGTTGGCCTGGCCGTCGCTGGATGCGCCGGCTGCATCCACCAGTTCCTGCAGGGCCAGCCGGTGCTCGCGCTCGGCATTGCCCTGGCTTCGCTGATGACCACGGGCACCGCGCTGGCGACGCGTCATCTGGCGGTACCGGTCGCGATGGCGCTCGCCTGCACCCTGATCGGCGCAGCCGCCACGCACTGACCCGGCCAGCCATTGAAGGAACGCAGGCGCTACCCGCGCGGCGGCGACAGGCTGGAGGTGGCATCGGTCTGCAGCAGGCTGTCGCGCTCGCGCAGCGGCAAGCGGATCCACGCATCCACGCCCTGGGGTGAGAACGCAAGTTCGCCGCTACCGCCAAGCTCGTAGGGAATGCGCTGTTCGACCAGCGCCCGACCCAGCCCGCGATGCGAAGGGACGACCCAGTCGTCGTTCACCGCGCGCCGCTCGCACCAGTGCAGGTCCAGCCAGGCTTCACCGTCGATGTCCTGCATCGACCAGGACACCTCGATCCGCGTATCGCTATGCACCGATGCGCCGTGCGTGAGCGCGTTGCTGGCCAGTTCATGGACCGCCAGCGACAGCACCTCGGCCGCCTTGGGCGGCAGCAGCACGTCCTCCTCGCCCTGCAGAAGGAATCCGTCGGGCGCGTGTCCCTGCACCGCGATCTCCTGGTCCAGCATGCCACGCAGGCTCACCCCGGCATTGGCGCTGCGGGTGAGCAGGGTCTGCGTGCGAGAAAGCGACATGAGGCGTGCGCACAGGCGGTCAGCGTACTCGTCCACGCTGTCGACCGACTCGCGTGTGCGCCAGGCGATGGCGTGGATCGTGGCCATGATGTTGCGCACGCGGTGCTGCAGCTCGGCCAGCAATACCGCCTGCCGCTCGGTGGCACGCTTGAGATCATCGATGTCCACAGCGATGGCGAACACGCCCGTCACCTCGCCGTCGACATCGCGCAGCGGCGCCGCCGCGACCCGCGTCCAGCGGACACACCCATCATCGTGGGTGAACTGGAACTCCAGTCCGGGCACCACGGTTTCTCCGCGCAGGGCCCGTGCGATGGCGAAATCCTCGGGTGCGATCGGGCTGCCATCGGCATGCCAGCCCTGCCATCGGTGCTGGTTGACCGGATCGGCCGAGGGCACCTGGCTGCTGGGAAGATAGGCGCGCATCTGGTCGTTCGACAGCTGCATCCGCCCCTGCGCATCGACAATGCACAGGCCGACCGGCAATACCTTGAACACCAGCGCCAGGCGCCGGTCGCTCTCCTGCCGCCGCCGCTCCTCGCGCTCACGCGCGGCCTGTGCCACGTGCGCTGCCGTGGTCTCGAACATGGTGACCAGCACACCGCCCACCTGCCCTTCCTCGCCGCGGAGCGGGCTGTAGGTGATGGTGAACCAGACGTCCTCCAGCCGGCCCTGCCGGGCCAGCGGGTACAACTTGTCCTCGAACGTGACGGTCTCACCCTGCCAGACCCGGTCGTAGATCGGCCCGTTGATGTGCCAGACCTCGGGCCAGCAGTCGCGGGTGGGCTGCCCCAGGCCAGCGGGATGCTTGTCGGCAAGGATCTCGGCATAGCCGTCGTTGTAGAGCTGGATGAGCTCCTGGCCCCATAGGATGATCATGGGAAACCCATGAGCCAGCATCATGTCCACGGTGGCGCGCAGATGCGCCGGCCACCGCCCAGTCGGGCCAAGCGGCGTCCCTGACCAGTCATGGCGCGCGATGCGCGCATCCATGCCATCATGCAGTCCACCCAGACGATGCGCCGGAGGTGCTGTGCCGCGCACGGACGAGGGAGCAGCGGTATCCAATCGCCGGCCCATGCCGCGCAGTCAGACCTTGCCCGCAGCAGCCCGCGGTGCGGCGACCAGTCCGGCCAGCTGCCGGGCCAACGCGTCGATATGGTAGGGCTTGGGGCAGCGCGGCGCGCTGGCGAAGCGGCTCGGCAGGTTGTCGTCGTAACCGGAGGTCAGCAGGAACGGCGTCCCCGCCTCGGACAGGCGGTCGGCCAGCGGGTACACCTGTTCACCACCCAGGTTGATGTCCAGCAGGGCGACGTCGATCGGGTGATCATCGACCAGACGCGCCAACTCGCGCAGGTCACCGGCCGGGCCCACGACGTGCGCGCCCTTCAGCTGCAGATAGTCGGCCAGGAACATCGCAATGGCGAATTCATCTTCGGCCACCAGCACCCGCAGCCCCTGCAGCCCCTCCCGTTCATCGCCCGACTCCAGCACGCTGTACTCCCTGACACGCGCGGCCCATCCGGCCGCAATGCCCGCAGGATGCGCGAGTTGCCCTACAAGAACGCGTGATGACGGATGAAGACAACAGCGAGATCGCATTCACCTCGGCCAAACACGCTGTGTGCCCGGCCCGCGGTCAGAACGCACGCTCCCATTTCAGGCTCAGCAGGCTGCGGTCATGGCTGTACAGCCAGTCCACATTGCTGTCGATGCGGGTGTAGCGCAGGCTCAGGCTGGGCACCAGGCCTGCCACCGCCAGCCGTTCGCTGCGTACCAGCGCGATGAGGTTCTGCTCGTCGTCGTGCCGGCGCGCTTCCAGCAGCGGACTCCAGGCATCGTAGCTGCGCTCGCGCAGCGAAAGGAACAGCGTGGCAGTCGTGCCGCTCCACTGCCGCGCCGCGCCGACGCGCAGGCCGCGCTGGCGATAGGCATTGGCTGCGTCGGCCGCTCCGCTGTCGGCCAGATCGATGCCGGCGAAGACGGTCCAGCGCGCAGTGAGCGCACGGAACCAGGTGGCGTACAGTGCTCCCATCGCGCCATCGTAGTTGTCGGCCAGCCCCGGTTGCCGATAGCGCTGGCGCTTCCAGTCCGCCTCCAGCTTCAGCAGGCTGCGCGGGTCCAGTGCGTATTGCCATTCCGCATGCGCGCCTGCGGCGCCCTGCAGGGTACGGTTGCCCAGTGCCTGATAGTCGTAGCCGGGGGCCAGCAGCAGGGTGTGCCGCGCACTGCGCCAGCTGTAGCCCACCTGCACAGTGGCGTTGAGTTCGTTGTAGGCGCGGTTGTCTTTCCATGCCTGGCCGAAGGCCAACCCGCGCACATACAGGCCGTGGTGGCCGGCCAGTGCCCAGCGGCGTTCCAGGCTGCCGTCGTAGTCCACCCCCGGTGCGCGCTGGGCATCGGGCAACCTGCGCTCGATGATGCAGTCCTCGCCCACGCCGAACAGGCAGGTGCGGCTGGCCGAACTGCGGTTGATGTTGTCGCTCCATGCAGGTCCGGCGGACAGTGCGCCCTTCCAGCGCCGCCGCGCCTGCAGCGCCTGCAGATACCCCTGCACCCGGCCGCGCACGCCGGCGGTGGCAGGGTCGCGGTCATCGATGTGGGCGGCGATCGCGGTGAACAGCGACGTCGCCTCCCGGTCACGCTGGTCCTCGGCGTAGACCCGCGCCAGTTCAAGCCGCGCAGGCAGGAAATCCGGCTGCAGGGCCAGCAGGGCCTCGTACTCAAGGGCCGCGCGATGATGCTCGCCCGCAACCCGCGCCAGCGCGCCCTGCGCGTAGTGGCGCAGCAGCGGGTCATGGCCGGGAAGTTCAATGTACTCGTGCAGGAAGGCCTGCGCGGCGGGCCATTGCTGGTGCTGCAACGACAGGTACAGCGCCTGGCCCAGGTCGTCGACCGTGCGCTCCACGCGCAGGGTCCGGCCATCGAGGGTGACGGTCGGCCGATCCGGTTCGGCCTGTTGCAGCCGCTGCTGGTCCTGGCGTTGATGGCGCACGTCGTTGCCCTGCTCCAGCACGCGGCGCAGGTCATCCTGCTGGGCGTGCGCCGTGGCGGTCAGCGCCAGCAGAAGGAGGCAGAAAAGAGGGAGGCGCATGGTCGATCCGGTGTGAAGCGATGCAGCGGGCCGAAGCAGGGACTGGCGGATCGCGGCTTGTCCCTGCCCTGCCCCGTCAGGGGCGTGGCGATCAGTTCTTGCTGCCGCCGAAGGCGGTGTCGTACTGGCTGTTGCCGGCGAAGGTGGCGATACCGGCCAGGGTGGCGGCATTGGCACCGAAGAACTGGCCCTGGGTGGTGCCACTGACCGAACCGTTGGCGGTGGCCGCGCCTGCGAACGAGGCGGTGGCGCTGTTGATGGTGGCGTTGATGTTGACCGACAGGCCACCGCCGCTGAGGCCGCCCAGCAGAGTGCCGGTGCCGAAGTTGGCGCGGAAGGTGCCGCTGAGCAGGTTGCTGCCGTTGAACTTGTTCAGGCCAGCCACGCTGTAGGTGGCCACGCCGGCCGGCAGGGTGGTGCCGGCACGGTCGCCGACGAAGTACACCTGGCGGTTGTTGAAGCCACCTGCGGCGCCGTCCTTGGACCATTCACCGAACCAGACATCGCCACTGCCGACCTTGACGAAGTTGAAGTGGCCCATGCCCGAGTGGCTGCCCGGCGCACCGGTGATCGGCATGGCCAGCGTGCGTACGGTGGTGCCATTGATGGTGGTCGGCACCGAATAGCTGGCCAGGCCCTGGAAATCGACGCGGCGGGCGTTGGACACGGTGCCGACGCCGATACCGGCCTTGCCGGCCGAGTGCGGGCCACCGTTGACCTGGGAATCACCGACGGCGACATACAGCTCGGCATCGGTCACCGGGCTGGCCGCACCGACGATGTCGGCTGCCTGCGCCGCGCCGGCCAGGGCGAAGGAGGCGGCGACCGCCAGGACGGAACGGGAGATCATTTTCATGGTGTTGCTCCTTGGGTTGAGGGAACTACGGGTACAACGCTTGAATGCAGGTGCTCAGAAGCGTGCGGTGATGCCCAGCTTGAGGGTGCGGCCCGGCGCCGGCAGCGTGGACCGCGTGGCCGGGTCGACGTAGTAGCGGTTGCCGAGATTGCTGCCGACCAGCTCCACGCTGGCGTGCTCGTTGAAGCGCCAGCGCGCATACGCATCCACCGTGGTGATGTTTCCCCAGGTGAACGGCACGTTCTGCCAGAGCAGGCTGCTGCCACCGGCCAGCAACCGGTCGCGGTAGGCCTGCAGGTCCGGGTTTTCGTGGCGCCGGTAGTGGATGATCCGGCTGCCCAGCTCCAGTCGTTCGTCGAACAGGCGGGTGCCCAGTGACGCGTTGACCGACAGCTTCGGAATCGCCTGGGTCAGCAGGTAGCCGCTGACGAACCCGTCCTGCACGCAGTTCGGGACAAGGCCACGATTGGCATCCAGCAGCACGGCACTGCTCTCGTCGCAGACCTCGTTTTCCAGCGTGCGGGCGATGCCCAGATCGGTGAAGAAACGGCGGTTGTCGAAGCGTGCCTGCAGTTCGATGCCGCGGATGGTCTGCTTGTCAATGTTGTCGAACAGGAAGTAGGCATCGCGCTCGATCACGTTGCGGGTCTTGTGCACGTAATAGGCCAGCTTGACGTCGGCGTCGGCGGTGTTTCCGAACAGCGCCGACAGGTCGTGCACGTAACCCAGCTCGTAGTTGTAGGCATGCTCCGGCTTGAGGTCATACAGCGGGTTGAGGCTGCTGGAGAACGCGATGGTGCTTTCGAACATGCTCGGGAAACGCACTGCTTCGCTGTAGCGCAGGTAGATGCGCGCGGCAGGCGACAGATGCGCCGTCGCCGAGAAAGTGGGCAGCCACGCGTGATCGCGCTGGCGCCGGTTGCTGCCATCCACCGGCCGCGCCTGCACGGTGTTGCCGATGCTGCAGACCAGGTCGCTGCCGGCGAACAACGGCAGTACGCCCGGGATCGCAGCCACCTCGCCGTTGAGGCACGGGTTGGTGGCACGGGCATAGTTGCCGTTGGCGTCGGGCAGCCACGCGATGTTGTGCTCCACTGCCTGCGGTGTTTCGTAATAGGCCAGCAGTCCCCGGATCGAATCATCGATCACCGAGCCCATGCCGATGCTCTCCCAGAACTCGCGTTCTGCTTCCAGCGCATCGATCTCTGCCTGCAGGCTGGCCGGTCGCTCGGGCAGCTCGTTGACCCGATAGGTAGCCTGCTTGCTGCCCACCCCCTTGGTCAGAAGCTCCGGGTGCGCGTCGAGGAAGTCGTCGAAGGCCCAGTAGCGGCTGTAGCGGACGCCGGCGTTGAGGGTGATGACATCGAGCGGACGCCATTCCAGGTTGAGGTAGCCCTCGCCCTCCTGGCGGCGGCCGGCACGCGGAAACATGCGCCAGCCATCAGTGGTGCCGAAGTACGGATCGCGCGAACCCAGGCTCTCGTACTGCCAGTTGCCCCCTACGGTCAGGTCGAGGCTGGAGTGCAACGCGAAGCGGTTGCTGACCGTCAGGCCGGTGCGATCGTTGCGCGCGTTGGCCAGAGCGGTGTTGCGCAGGATCGGGCTGGCTTCAGGGTCCCATTGCGGATTGCCCGGCGCGAAGTTGGGGAAGCCGCCCGCGGTATAGGTATCGCTGTCGGTCTCGGTGCGCCACAGATTGGCATACAGATCCAGCCAGCGGCTGCCGGCCGGCTGCCAGCGATACTCCAGGTTCCAGGCATCCGAGTCGACGCGGCTCAACGGCCACTGGATGCGGCCGTAGTCCGGCGCCGACAGGATGCGCGAAGGCATGATCTCGCCGTAGTGCGAGAGCGTGTGCCGCCAGCTCGCCTTCAGCTGCTGGTCGTCATTGATCTGCCACGTCGCCTTGAGCAGCCACGACTCCTGTTCACTCGACGTATTGGGCACTTCATCACCCGGCTTGAAGTAGCGGGCCAGCGTGGTGATGTAGTCGATGCCCTGGTACTCGTACTGCTCGCGTGGGTCCTGGTCGTAGTAGTCGCTGCCCTGGCTGCCGGAGAAATAGTTGCCACGCCGGCGCCAGGCATAGGCCGCCATCACGTCCACCGTCTCGCCGCGCAGGCCCAGCGCCAGTCGCCACGCCTGGTCCTCGCCATCGAATGGATTGTTGCCGCTGCGCGACTGCACCGGCACCACCAGGGTGCGGTCGTCATAGGGCGAGTTCGGCGACCCCTGCGGGAAGCCCGGCACCGTCCGGTAGTCCTCGCCGCTGTGGAGGCGTGGCAGGCGTGGCGCCACCGCGTTGCTGCTGCCTTCCATCTTCAGCTCCCCGCCGAAGCGTTCGCCCGCCGGCACGACGTCATCGATGTCGATGGTCCTGATGACCAGCGCGCCGCCGATGCCACTGTGCACGTCACGCACCAGGCCGGGCCCCTTGATGACCTGGATGCCACCGATCAGGTTGGGATCGATGTAGTTGCGGTTGCTGACGCCGTTGTAGCCCCGCCATACCGTGAGGGCCTGTTCACCGCCGTCAATGCTCACCGGCACCCGCCCCGGCCCCTGGATGCCGCGGATGTTGATGTCCAGCGCGCCGCTGTTGCGCGCATCGCCGCTGAAAACGCCGACCAGATCCTTGACCACGTCGGCCGGGTTGGCGCCGCGGAAGCGCTCCACCCGGTCCCGCCCCGAATACACCGTGGTCAGGTCCAGCGCGAACACGTCGTCATAGCCACGGCGATCGCGCGCTTCGCCGCCTTCCGGCTGCAGGCGACCGGCGACGTCCAGCGTATCGGTCACCCGCACCCCTTCCCCCTCGGCCGATGCCTGCGCTGCGTCCGCCGCGGCGCGCAGGCTCCAGGTGCCATCCAGGCCTCGCTGGGCACGCACCCCACTGCCCTGCAGCAGCCGCTGCAGCGCCTGCATCTGGCTGTACTGGCCCTGCACTGCGCTGGAACGACGCCCTTCGACCAGGTCGCTGCGGAACACCACCTGCGCATCGGCCTGGCGCCCGAACGCGCGTACCGCGTCTGCCAGCGACTGCTCCGGGATGGCGTACTGGCGCAGCGCCGCCGCTGTGCTGGGTTGCGCCTGCGCGGCCGGCACCCGGACCAGCGGCAGCAGTGCAGTGCAGATGGCCAGGGCCAGTGTGGTGGCGCGACGGTGACAGGCAGACGCCGTGGACGGCATGGACGGAACTCCTCAAGCGTGGGGAAACCACGGGCACAGCCGCTGCCGGTGGTGTGTCTGGCTTGAGGAAAAACGGTGTTTCGCTCTGGCTGTACCTCTATAGACAGCGCACGCTGCAGGCTGCCCACGCTTTTTTCAGGCTTTTTTCATCGCGATCTAAACCTGCCGGCATCACCAGACCACCAGCGCGCCACCCGGCAGCCGCTGCACGCGCAGGCCCGCCTGGGCCGCCACTGCGGAGATGGCCGGGTCCGGCTGGCGCAGATGGAACAGGCCACTGACCCGGATCTGCTCCGCTTTTCTCCCCAGCACCCAGACCGGTGCGGCCCGATAGCGCGCCAACCGTTCGATGGCCTGCGCCGCGCTCAGATCGTCGATGGCAACCTCACCGCGCCGCCAGGGTGCCACCGCGTCGCTGGCGAGGCTGCTCACCGGCTGCAGCCAGCGTCCGTCACGGAACGCGCGTGCCTGCCCTGCATGCAGCCGTTGCAGGCTGCCATCACCGGGATGTACGTCCACTACCCCTTCGCTGACCTGGGCGGTCACCACCGCGTCCTGCAACGAAACGCTGAACGCGGTACCGATGTCGCGCACCAGGCCACCGCCGGCCTCGACCCGGAACGGCCGCGCTTCATGCGCGACCCGGAACCACGCCTGGCCGCGCAGCAGCCGCAGTTGCCGCTGATCCCCATCGAATGCGACGGCCAGCGCGGTGCGGGCATCCAGCACGATCGTGCTGCCATCCTCCAGTTGCACCACACGGGGTGCATCGCCGCTACGCAGATCGCTGCGCGCCCACAATGCGACCCCGGGGAGGGCTGGGACCGCCAGCACCACCGCGGCCACGCTGGCCCACCACCAGGACAGGCGCCTGCGCGGGGCGATCGGGCGCAGGCCCTGGCGATCGGAGGTCAGTGCCGGCAGTGCGGCCAGCACCTCCGGCCCAGCCGCGTCCAGGCCGTCCCAGAATGCCTGCTGGCGGCGCCAGGCCAAGGCATGGCGCGGATCGGCCTGCAGCCATCGCTGCAGGGCCCGCTGCTGCCGGTCCGGCAACGGGCCTGCACTGCACCGGATCACCCAGCGCAACGCCTGCCTGGCCTGTCGCGGCGAGGGTTCGGACGTGGTCATGGTCGTAGCCTGTCGCACCACGAACCGGTGCGCGTGACTGGTGTGACAAGGGCGGGCGGCCTCTGCCCACGGTAATTGCGGGTCATCGGCGTACGCCCTGCTGGTGCTGCTGGATCAGCATTGCCGCGCGCAGCACATGCTTGCCGACCAGGCTCTTGGAAATGCCCAGGCGGGCGGCGATCTCACGCTCGCTCAGGCCCAGGTAGCGGTTGAGCACGAAACACTCCCGTACCTGCGGCGGCAGCGCAAGGATGGTCCGGGTGATCTCGCGCAGCTGCGCCTGGTCCAGCGCCTGTTGCTCACCACCAACGGCATCGCCGACCTCGCACGCGTACTCGGCCATCGCCCGCCGTTCACGTGCGTCGGCCTGGCTGCGGTTGAGGGCGTGGTGGTACGCCATGCGGTACAGGTAACCGCGCGGTTCAAGAATCGGCGGATCGCCGGGCACGCTGCTGGCCTTCAGATAAAGGTTCTGCAGGGTGTCCTCGGTGCTGGCCGGGTCCAGGTAGCGCGCGATGAAGCGTGACAACGCACGGCGCTCGCGGATCAACAGCTCGACCAGCGCCAGGGCATTGGGAGACATAGGTGCCAGGCCGGACCGGGGAATGATGGGCGTGATGGCGACGGTCCGGGACGTGATTGTAGGGCGCGGCACCCCATCACGCCCAGCCCGCACTACGGCACCCGCCACTCCCGGGATCGTCAGTCCCATTGTCACGATAGCCCTGCCACCCGATCATCACCGGTGATGGCCGCGCGGCACCGCGCCTGATCCGGCCCCACATCCCCCGCACAGGAGAAGCCCATGGCCTACGCACGCATTGTCTCGACGGCTGACAACTACCTGCACCACATCAGCAACGGCACCTTCGATGTCAACGCCGACGAGCCGGCCTCGCTGGGTGGCCAGGGCAAGGGATTCGCCCCGTTCGACCTGTACCTGGCCTCACTGGCCGCCTGCACCGCCATCACCCTGCGCATGTACGCCCAGCGCAAGGGCTGGGAGCTGGGTGAGTTCCATGCCGAACTGCGCTCGGAGCGCGATCCTGATGGTCGTTTCCATGTGCACCGCATACTGCATGCCAGCGCCGCGCTGGACGATGCCCAGTGGCAGCGCCTGCTGGAGGTGGTCGAGAAGACCCCGGTCACCCTGGTGATGCGCGAAGGGGCGCGCATCACCAGCGAACGCGGCCAGAACGCCGCTCCCGGAAAGTGCTAGCGGCGGGGATGCAGCACGGTGCGCCGGCGCATCGCGTTGAACTCCCGCTCCACCTGCTGGATGTCCTCGGCCTGGAAACCCGCGGCATCCAGCATCTGGTTGGCCGCGGCGGCCGCCAGCGGATCGTCGTCACGCTGGCGCCAGCAGCGGGACGGCAGGAAATAGCCCACCTCGCTGCGCCCGCGCATGATCACCACCGGGCGGCCGGCGTACAGCAGGAACTCGGCCAGGTGCTGGCGCAGGCCCTCCACCGAGACATAGGCCGGACCGATGCCCAGCATCTGGCTGGACGTCCCGGGATTTTCGAACAGCTTGCGACGGCTCATCACACTCCTCCTTGTTGCCACGCGTGGTCTCCTTTCCCTAGACGGGCGCATCGCTGCACCCCCGCCACGTTTCGTGCCGGCCCGTCATCGCTGGCGGCTCAGAAGCCGGTGTTGAACTCCAGCTGGAACACATCGATCGCCAGCGGCGGGCCCGACACCGCCTTGGCAGCCATCCACTTGCCGCTGATCCAGCTGCGCGCGTCCAACGCATAGGCACCACCCACGTAATAGCCGCGCGCGTTGGTGCCACCCAGATGGAAGTTCGGATCGTTGTAGGCATCCGGCAGCGCATCGGCCTCGATCCGCTTGTAGCCCAGCAGTGCCTGCCACTGCCCCTTCTCCTTCAGGTCGGTGGCGCCGAACGTTGCCTGCAGCATCCACGCGGTGTCGCCGCTGCGGAACGTATCGATGCCGGGAGCGTCACCCGCACCGAAATTGTTGACGATGCCGTTGTTGGCGCGGCGGAACATCGCCTGCGTGTCGTACGCCAGGTTGCGGATGAAGTCGCCCTCCAGGCGCAGTCCGATGTCCTGCGCCAGCCGGGTATCCCAACGCAGGTTCAGGGTGGCCAGGCGGAAGGCGGACGCCAGGCCGACATACTGCGGCGTCGGCGTGCCGGCCGGATCCATCGGATTGAGCGCGATGTCGCGGATCAGCATCAGGGTGTTGCCCTTCTGCATGAACGCCGGGCGCGACCAGTCGGTGTCGCAGCCGACGGCGCCGGAGTACAGGGCACAGGGCGAGGACAGCCGACCGCTGATGTTCTTGAAGTCGTAGTAGCCCAGTGCGGCCCGCAGTGCGTTGTCGTCGTTGAAGCGCCAGTTCACGCCAGCCTGCGCGCCGGACAGCCATTTGTTCTCGTTCGGCGACTTCTCTCCGCTGCGGCTCTGCAGGCTGTCCGAGGTGTACTCCAGCGGCGCCACGGCAAGGGTGCCGAACAGGTCCAGATCGCCGTCGCCGAACCCGTACTTCAGGTTGGCGGCCAGTCCATCGAAGTTCAGATCGTTGGAGAACAGGGTGTCGCTGCTCCAGAACGGATTGCCGAAACGGCCACCACGCACGGTCACCCAGTCAGCCGGACTGTAGGCCAGCCATGCCTGGTCGAGCCACACGTCCTTCTTGCTCAGGCCGCCCCCCAGCTGCTCGGTGGTGGACACCGGGCCATTGCTGCTGCCGCTGGCCAGGCGGATGCCAGCGGTGGTGTGATCGCCGATCATGGCCTCGACCCCCAGGCGGGCGCGGATGCGCCACAGGTTACGGCGGTCCTGTCGGGTGTTGAGCAAGGGCGGCAGCTGCAGGTTGGTATTGGTGTTGGTGTCGAATCCACTGCCCGCATTGACCGCGGCCCAGTTGCTGACGATGCCGCTGTTGTCATCGCCATAGAAGCGCGACTCGCTGCGCACACGCACGTCCCCGGTCACCTTGATGCGCTGTGTCCATTCGGCGACCTCATTCGGCGCCGCCCAGCCCTCCGCCTTCGCCTGCGCCATTACGTCCTGGCGCACTTCGTCGCGGATGCCATCACGGACACTCTGCGGCACATAGGGCACACGCACATCGCCCGCCTCAAGCGCGATGCCTCCACTGCTGGCCGATGCAGCACCGGCAGCACCGCGCTGGGCTGCTGCTGCCTCGGCTTCGGCCTGCACCAGCAGCGCCTGGCCGTCCTCGGGCTTGAGCGCGCCACTGGCCATCAGGCCTTTGATCAGCTTGATCATGGTGGTCTCAGCAGCCATTGCACCGGCCGGCGCCGCCAGGCTGAGCAGCACAGCGCAGCACAGCAGCGCCCGTCGGGCCGGCCGCGACGGGCGGGAGTCGGTTCGAGCGCGGACGTGGTTGTTCATCACGGTTCTCATCGGAAGAAGGGAAATCGGGGAAATCACGGTTCACGCCCCGGCCTGCGGCCCTGCACAAGCACGCGCGCGGGGAAGTCCAGTGAAGGTGGCGGCGGCTGGTCCACCCGGCCGATCTGGCGCAGCGCGTCGAGCACGGCGGCGTCGGCCTCTTCATTGCCGCTGCCGCGCACCAGCTCGACTTTCTCCAGGCGCCCATCCGGCGCCAGCCACACGTTCACCTGCAACTGGAAGGCCAGGCGCTTGACCCGCGCATCGCGCGCAATCGCCTGCTGCATCAGGTAACCCAGATAGCGGCCATAGGTGGCATTGCCGGCACCACCGCGACCGGTACCGGACGCGCCGCCGCCACTGCCCGCCTGGATGCCGAAGTTGTCACCGCCCGCCTGCGCGTCGGCGTTCATGGTCACCGGGTCGGCGTTGTCCGGCGTCGGCGTCGGCTCCTCGGCCGGGGTCGGCTGATCCAGCGGCTCTGGCTCGGGCAGGGTCTCCTCCGGCGGGGTCTCCGGTTCGGGGGGCTTCTCAGGCGGCGGCGGTGGGGGTGGCGGCGGGGGTGGCAACGCCAGCATCGGCGGCTGCACCACGGGGCGGCGGGTGCTGGCCGTGTCCTTGAACAGCAGCCACCACAGCACGGCGCCCACTACCAGCAGCACCGCCAGCACCAGTGCGACGGTCACCAGCAGCGGGCGGTCACGCATGCCGGGCTCCGGCCGTGGGGAATGAGGGCCGGTCATGCCTCAGCCCTGTGCCTTGCCGGTGACCAGGCCAACCTGGGCCAGTTCCAGCCGCCGCAGCAGATCCAGCACCTCGACCACGCGCGCGTACTGCACCTGGGCGTCGCCACGCACGATTACCGGGAAGTCCGGCGAGGTCGCGCGCTCTGTCCTCAGGCGGTCCTCCAGCTCGGCCATCGTCACCGGGTAGGCGTCAAGGAACACCTGGCCGCTGGGATCGATGGTGATCGCCTTGGTCTTGGGCTTCTCCAGCGCCACACTGTTGCTGGCCTTCGGTAGGTTGACCTCGATGCCGGGAATGGAGGCGTTGCTGGTGAGGATGAAGATCACCAGCACCACCAGCAGCACATCGACGAAGGGCGTCACGTTGATGCCCTTCTCGCGCTTCTTGATGCCGAACTTCGCCTTCTGGGCCATGACGCGCTCCTCAGCCCTGCGCCGTGGCCGGGCCGCGCCCGTCCTGCTCTTCAGCCAGGCGGGCGGCGAATTCGTCGATGAACACGGCCATGTCGGCACCGATGGCCTCGGCGCGTGCGCCCAGCCAGTTGTAGCCGAACAGTGCCGGGATCGCGACGCCGAGGCCGGCGGCCGTACACAGCAAAGCCGCCGCCATGCCCGGCGCGACCGAGTTGATGTCCACCGCACCGGCCATCGCCGCGACCACGAACACCAGCATGATGCCGATCACCGTACCGAACAGGCCCACATAGGGCGCGCCTTCGATCGTGGTGGACAGCCAGTTCATGCGACGCGACATCGCCTCCTGCTCGCGCACCATCACCGCATCCATCGATGCGCGGATCGCCGCGATGGTCGCCGCGCTCAGATAGCCGCCGTTGCCGTCGCGCTGGTGGCGTTGCTGCATCTCATCGATGGCCACCTGATAGATGCGCCACAGCGAACCGTCGCGCATGGCCGCCGGTGCCTGGCCCTGCCGGTCCATGTCCGAGAGCGTGCGCAGCGGCACGCCGGCCAGCTTGCCGAAAGCATCAGTGAACACCGCATTGGCCTTGCCGGTGCGGCCGAAGTGACGGCTCTTGGCGATCATGATCGCCCACGACATCAGCATCATCAGGCCGAGGATGGCCACCACCACCCAGGCGTCGAACGGCATCGCCTTCAGGATGAAGCCGAAGTGACTCTGGCCCGTGGACTGCTCATCGGCGCCATAGCTGATCAGGCGTGAGTCAGCGCCCTGCGCGGTGGCATCGGCCAGCAGCAGTGCCGCCGGACGCGCAACCCGAGAAATCCGCAGTTCATCCAGCGCACCGTCGAAGCTGGCCAGCGGCTGCTCGGCACCCGGCGCGTCAGCACCCACCACCGCTGCGGTGGACATGGCCGGAAGTTCGCCGCTGAGCTGCGCCACCACGTGGCCATTGAGATACAGCTGCAGCGACCCCTTCTCCGCCGTCAGCGCCAGATGCGCCCACTGTCCCTCCGGAATCGGCTGCGCAGGCGTGCTGCGCTGGCCATTGAGCTGCACGAACGGCACCCGGTTGTCGATGCCCAGCAGCAGTTCCGCGCTGCCATCGCGACGGGCATAGATGGCCTGCGCCGCATTCTGTGCACCCGGCTTGATCCACGCAGAGACGGTCAATGGCGCGCCGGCCTCCTGCGCCAGCGAAGCACTGGCTGGCAGCGGCAGCGCAGTGCCGGCGAACTGCACGCCGCGACCGATCACCGAACCTTCGGCGGCCGGCACCACTGCGCCCGCATTGTTGCCGTAGGCCGTGGTGTCACGTGCCGGGGCATTGGCGTCGGCGAAGTGGTAGACCAGCGTGTAGTCCGGATCGAATACCTGCTGTCCATTCCCACTGGCCGGCGCCTTGTCGTTGCCGTAGTACATCCAGATCGTCTGAGGTGCGGCGGCGCTGACGGCCGGCACATCCACCCACACCAGGGCCAGCCCCAGCGCCGGGTCGAACTGTTCGATCTGGTGCGCCAGCACGGTGCGCCCGTCCGCCGACACGAAACGCAGATCGCTGCCGGCATCCTGGGTGCCGTCGAAACCGAAGTTGCCCGTATGCAAGCGCAGCAGCAGCGGGGTTCGACCGGGGTCGCCTGCCAGACCGGCACCCTGCGGGCCTGCGTCGATCGTGATCGGCTTGCGGTATTTCCATTCGGCCTGCCACCAGCTGGCATCGGCCGCAGCGGCGGGCAGCGCGATCAGCGCGGCCAGCAGCAGCAACATCCGGGAAAGCAAACGGTCCATGCGAGGGGTCTCCGGAGAACGCATGTTCAAGGGAAGGGTCAGTAACTGGTGCTGATGTTGAAATGCAGCCGCGGGTCGTCCTTGCGGGTCACCGGCCCATCGGCATAGGGCCACGCATAGTCCAGGCGCAACTGCAGGTGATCTCCCAGGCGCAGCTGCGCGCCGAGCCCGACCGAGGCCAGGTTGTACTGGTCGCGCTGTTCGGGCAGCGGCCGCCGCAGGCGCAGGTAGGCCGCGTCGGCAAAGCTGTACACGCGAAGCTGGCTACCGCTCCACAGCGGCCATGCCGGGGTGCGCCATTCCAGGTTCGCCACACCGCCGTAGTCGCCGATCGCCTCGGCCGACAGGTAGCCGCGCACGGTGTACATGCCACCGGCGGCGAACTGCTCGGCCGAGACCAGTGGCGCATCGGTCACCTGCAGGGCCCCGCGTGCATACCATTGCCAATCGCTGCCGAAGGTATGCGTATTCGACACATCGGCCTTGAGTGCGACGAAGCTGGGATCGGCCCACGCCCGCTTCTGGCTGAAGTCGTACCCATTGCTGCCATAGCCGAACAGGCGGCGGGTTCCGGCCACCAGCTGCGTGCTGATGCTCAGCTGGTCCTGTTCGCCCTGGCGCACACCCACGAATGCCAGCGTGAGCGGTGCGTACTTCAGGGGAGTCTTCAGGTTGTCGCTGCCCATCCAGGTGTCCTCCTCGGTGTCCTTGAAGTCGACGCCGAGGCTGAGCTGCCGCCACCAGGCAGTGCTGCCGGGCAGGCGGTAATTGAGCTTGAGGCCGATCGAATGACCATTGCCGATCACGTTGGTGCCGGTTCCCGCGCCCCCCTGGCCACCGGCATTGAGCACGCGGCTGTCGGAGGTATAGCCCGATGCCTCCAGGCTCCAGGGGCTGCCTTCAAACGGCAGCGTGTACGACGCCGAGAACACCTTGGCCTGATCAGTATCTTCCGGAGCGAGGAACACGCCGAGACTGGCGCTGTGCCCGCGTCCCCACAGGTTGTCATGCGCCAGCGAGACACTCAGGCGCAGTTTCTCGGTGTCGGCACTGCGGTCATTGTTGAGTGCGGCGCTCGCTCGCAAGGGCGACTTTTCTTCCACCTGCAGATCCACGTCCATCGTGCCGGGCGTCTTTCCCTCGCGGACCAGCGGCATCACCTGGCGGCGACCGCCTTCGTTGAGCGCGGTCAGTTCCTTCTGCGCCCGGTCGAAATCCGGCACCTGGCCCTCGGCCAGCGCCGGTACCCGTGCGCGGATCCGCGCCGCCGCAGCAGGCGCCGCACCGACCACGCGCAGTTCGCCGATCGGCGTCTGCTGCACCTTCAGCAGCACTACGCCGGCACTGACCTGCTGCTCGGGCAGTTCCACGTACACCGACTGGTATCCCGCCTGCTGGTAGAGCGCGCTGACCGCATCGCGCGCCTGCTCGACGTCGGCCAGCGTCCTGCCCGGGCCGAGATAGGGTTCAACGGCACGCTCGATCAGACGCGGATCAAGTACGGTGTTGCCGCGCACGATGTACTCGTTGATGTTCACCCTGGCCGCCGGCGTGGCATCCTGCGCGAGCAGCGGCAATGGCAGGGATGCCACGGCCAGCGCGAGTGCCCGCGGACGCAGGCGCAGCGGGAGTCGGACAGCTCGGCACGGAACAGGCGTCATTGAAGGCATCGCGTCGTATCGAAGGAAGTGGCCAGGGAGCGGCGCGTGGGTCTACCCACAGGACGTGCAGGGCGCGTCAAAGCCGCCAACAGTTTTGTGACAGCACTGTCATCTGTTGACGGCGGCGGAATGCGCGCAGGCGGACACTGCGCCCGCCACCCGTCCATGAAGCAGCCGACATGGGGTGGCGGGAGATAGGAGATGAGCATGATCCTGACTGCATGGCGCTGGCCTGCCGTGGCGTTGCTCGCGTCCATCGCGATGCCGGTTGCGCACGCCGATGACCGCGCAACGCGCGCGGACACACCGCCCTGCATCGACGTGCAGGTCAACGGAGAGCGCATTCCGGCCTGGGAATGTCTGCAGCGCAGGCTCGCACCGGCACCGCCACGTGCACGATCACCGCGCCTGTCCGAGTCGGAGCGGCTGATGCGGCAGCCCGGCAACCAGCTCATGCAGTACAACCTGGAAGGCACCCGGCAACGGATGGGCGACGCCTTTGGTCGCTCGGTGACACCGCAGCGCCCCTCTCGCTGATCGCGCCTCAGTGCCGCCCCGCAGCGGCAGGCACGATGCCGTCGGCAGGAACGGGCGGCAGCGCGGGCACCGGCAGGCTGCGCGACCGCCCCGCCTGCTGCAGTTCGATGGTCTCTGCGCCGATGCCGGCCAGTACCGTGGACGGTCCCAGGCGCTGCCCCGGCACATAGGCATCGACCGCGCCACCATCGACCGACAGCAGTGCCAGCGGTGCGTGCGCGCTGGCCATCACACCCAGTACCACTACCTCGGTGTGGATCGCACCCGGTGACAGCAGCCGCACCAGCGGAGCGCTGGCCGCAGCGTCGAACGGTGGCCGGGCCGGTGTCGACGGCCTTACCGCGCTGGCCGCCGCGGGTGGTCCTGCAGCGAACAGGGCAATGCCCCAGTAGGCCATCACGGCCAGCAGCAGCGTCGCCGCCAGCAGTGTCAGCAGGTGATTGCGATCCCAGCGCCTGCCGTCCATGTTCCGCACCTTCGTCGACATTGACGGCCACCACGCTAGCAGTCGCCGCTGACGCTTTTGTTTCATCATCCGCCGCTACCCTGTCCGCGATCGGCAGGCACAGGAGGCGATGTCGATGCGGCGCATCCCGCGCGGCTTCACCCTGCTGGAACTGATGGTGGTGCTGGTCATCATCGGCATCTGTACAACGGCCATCGGCCTGGGCCTGGGCACACTGCTCGATCCTGCGCGCCAGCTCCGTCAGGAAGGCGAGCGATTGGCGCAACGCCTGCAGCTGGCACGCGATGAGGCCCGCATCGATGGCCGCAGCCTCCGCTGGCAGGCGGATGCCGAGGGCTACCGCTTCAGCCGACGCGAGGGCGACCGCTGGACCGACGTGCAGCGCGACGACCTGCTGCGCCCCCAGCGGTGGCAGAGCCCGGGCATCGCCGTACAGCCGGCGGCAGCCATCGAACTGAGTCCGGAATGGATCGGCGTGCCGTGGGAGCTGGCGCTGTCGCTGCAGGGGCGACAGCTGCGCCTTCGCGACGACGGCAGTGGACAGCTGCAGGTCGTGCAGTGATGCGGCCGCGGCGGGGTTTCACCTTGATTGAGGTACTGATCGCACTGGCCATCGTGGCAGTCGCGCTGGCGGCGGTGATGCGCTCGGTGGCAGTGGCAACCGATGACCAGTCGCGGCTGCGCGACCGACGTCTGGCACTGCTGTGCGCACAGGACCGCTGGCAGGAACTGCGGCTGGCCGCGCAACCGCCCGCGGATGTGCAGCAGCGCTGCGTGCAGGGTCGCAGCCGCTTCCTGGTGCGGCAGCATCTGGGCAGCGGCAGCGACGGGCAGCCTCAGCTGGAGCTCATCGTGGTGGCGGAGGATGCACCAACGCAGTCGCTGGCACGCATGCTGCTGCCATGGACCGCTGCACCGTGAAACGGCGCATGCAGGGCTTCACCCTGATCGAAGTGATGATCGCGATCACCCTCATGGGCGTGCTGGCCGTGATCTGCTGGCGTGCGCTGGACAGCGTGTCCACCAGTGACCAGCGACTGCGCCAGGCTGATGCAGGAACCAATGCCGCATTGCGGGTGCTGCAGCAGTTCCAGCGCGACATCGAGATGCGCGCGGACGATGCCCTGATGAATGGTGCGGTACGCCCCGCTGACCAGCCACAGCGCCTGCTGCCGCCGGCGCTGGTCAGCGAACGGCAGGCCGACGGCAGTTTCGCGCTGGAGATCACCCGCAGCGTCGGCAGCGACGGACTGCGCTGGCAGCGGGTGCGCTGGTGGCGCCAGGGCAATACCCTGTGGCGGGCCAGCGGGCCGCCATCGGATCGCTATCCGTTGCCGCCACCTGAACAGTCACGCGGGCTGGCCGTAGCGCACGATGTCCAGTTCTTCGATGTGCGCGCCTGGCAGCCGGGCGCCGGCTGGACGACGCTGCCCAGTCAGGGCGTGCTGCTGCCGGCCACCGGGTTGGAACTGAGGCTGCGGCTGCGTGATGGCCGCGGTCCGTTGAGCTACCGTCGCGTCCTTGAACTCTAGCCGCAGACGCACCCGCACGCCGTCGATCCACGTCATCCGGGGCGCAGCGTCCGCCATCCCGGCCACCGGGCGCTGTCCCGCGCCCGGTGGCGCCTGTCGGTGCTCCTCACCGCCGATGGCTGCTCCCTGCCCTCCGTGCCGTCCTGGCGGGGGGCCGCCACCGCTCCGTGGCAGCGGGCCCGATTGCGGATCTCCACGCACCGCGTGGATCATCCCCGGCAACTATCGCCGCTGTGTGCCACCCTCTCCACGCGCCTGCGGTTCGCGGGCCTGCGGGAACTGGAAAGCACTGTCTACGTTGTAGCCGCTGGCCGCGGTCGTGCCGCGTGCCGGCGGGTTGATGCTGCTGCTGGCGTTGCCGAAGCCCAGGATCTGCACGCTGATCACCGAAGGCTGGTTGCGCCGGGCATCCTCCTGGCTCTTGCGGATCACATCCTGTGCCGCCTGGCTGGCACTGCTGGCGGCGGCGCTGGCCGAAGCCAGCGCGTTGACGTTCACCGACGCCAGCACCGGCAGGCCCTTGCTGTCTCCCTGCACCTGGATGTTGGCCGCGTTGAGTACCTGCAGCGCGGCCAGATTGATGTTCCCCGAGACACGGATGCCCGCCTCGCCCGCATCGATGGTGCCCAGCGGCGCGATCAGATCCACATCGCCCGGCGCGACTTCCGCGATCGGATTGAGGGTGGCAATGCCCGCACCACTGGCCGGCGCCTGGGGCGACAGGATCACATTGCCCCAGGTGTCATAGACGCGCCGTGGCGGTGTGTACAACAGCGTGGTGCGCGAGCCGCGACCGGCATTGATGTCGCCCTGTTCCGACCACGCCAGGATGTCGCCACCGAAGGTGGTCATCACCCGCGACAGGCCCAGCAGCACGCTGTCCTGGCTGAACAGGCGGATATCGCCCTGCCCCTGGGTGACGAGGCCGGCACTGGCAGGCGGCACCACCCCCTGTACACCCACCACGATCTGGCCTCCCGGTGCCATCAGTTCGATGTTGCCGCCCGCCTCGGTGCGCACACCGGAGCCACCGTACATCACGATATCGCCGGTTCGGTCGATCGTCGCACCGGCCGCATTCCTGTCCGGCATCAGCGTGGCGATGGCCTCGCGCCCGCGCAGATAGGAGCCGAAGCGCGGCCCTTCCGCATCGGTGTACTCGCGTCCGCCTTCGCGCAGCTCGGTGTAGTAGATCTGGCGCAGGAAGATGCGCTGCTGTTCCTGCGGCAACGCATCGAACGCAGCCAGCGCTGCCTCGCCATCGGCGGCCATGCCGAAGCGTTGTTGCAGCCACTGCTTCAGTTCCTGGTCGTAGACCTTGACTGCCCTGCCCGGCTGCGACGCAAGCGATTGCGCGGGATCGGCCAGGTTTGCGGGATCCAGATAGCGGGCACGCAGGGCGGCGAAATCGATCTGCTGGTTGCCGGCCGTCAGCGCGATGCTGGCACCCGGACGGGTGTCACCCTGCACGATGCCACCGAGGCTGACGATGCTGCCCGCCTCCTCCTGGCGCAGCTGACGGCCGGCACTGATCTCGACGTTGCCGGGGCCGGCGATCGTCGCGTCCAGATGCACGATGTCACGTCCCGCCGCCGCCACCGTGATATCGGTGGGCGCGCTGTTCAACGCGGTCATCGACACGCCGAGGATGTCCCGCCCTGCCCGCAGCTGCACCGCGCCTGCTGCCTCGAACCAGTTCAGCTGCGTGCGCTGCCAGGCGGTGCCGTCGAGCGTGCGTTGGGCGCCTGTCGCCAGGCCGATGATGTCGCCCTGCACGGCGTAGAAGCGGCTTGGTGCCAGTGCCGCGGAGACCGTGGACAACGGCGTACCGGGGCCGAACGCGAACAGCGGAAGCGATGCCTCCGGCGAGGCGATGTTGCCATCGACCGACAGGTTGTGCCGCGGGCGCGTCACATTACCGCTGGCATCGCGTTGCTCGGCAACGAATGCGGGGTCGAACGGCCCCGGCAGGCGCGCATCCGCGCCGGAGCGCGTGATCTGGGTCGCGCCGCTGCGGGCGAAGATGCTGCCGCCCGCCAGGACGTCCAGCCGCCCGGTAGCCGAGGGCGCCAGCAGGATCACATCCTGCGTCCCCGTCACGGCACTGATCCGGTCCAGCTTGATGTCACCCTGGGCGGCAACGGCGCTGAAGCGCGATGGATAGAGCCAGTAGTTCAGCAGCTCCTCCCGGCTGCCCGGTGCCAGGGCAACCTGCTCGGGCCACAGATTGCTGCCGGTCACATTCTCCGGCCCGGCGAGGCCCGGCGCCAGGTCGCCACCGGCGCTGAACAGATCCACGGCGGTCGCGTCGGTCCATAGGGAGAACCAGGTGCTGCCCGCAGCGCGGCTGCCGTTGTCCTGCACCACCGTGCTGTAGTTGGCCAGTGGAACCCGGCCGGCATCGGCGACGCCGCCGAGCACGACATCGCCCCGCGCCTGCAGCTGTGCGACCGCATCGCCCAGCACCAGCACCGGCCCGCCCATCGGGCGGGCGGCGTCGGCGGCGAACAGATCGGCCGCACGCAGCTGGCCCAGCGTCCCGTAGCTGTCCAGGGTGACACCCATTGCACCGATGCGGCCCGCATCGAGCAGCAGGCTGCCACGCAGGTTGCTGAAGGTACCGTTGAGGTCGAGATTCTGTCCCGCCCTGGAGGCATTGAGGCTGGAGAACGTCGCCCGCAGATTCGGATTCAGTGCGCCACCGATACGCAGCTGCAGGTCACCGCCGCCGGTCAGGTGCAGCTGGCCATCGCTGACCCGGCCGGTCGATCCCACCGCCGCGATGATCGCACCCGAGCGCGGTGCGATCGTCGAATCCAGCGCGTCACCTATCGCATCGCGCACGCCGGCGTCACGCCCGGCCTCCAGCGTCAAGTTGCCGCCGCCCAATGTGCCGAAGCCGGTGAAGCCGACCATCCGCGGAGAGGCGCCAGCAGCAGCGGACACGTTGGTGTAGGCGCCAAAGTTCACCCACCAGCTGGTCGGCACCGG
Organism: Stenotrophomonas sp. 112478_Sma; assembly: GCF_056479905.1. Lineage (NCBI taxonomy): Bacteria > Pseudomonadati > Pseudomonadota > Gammaproteobacteria > Lysobacterales > Lysobacteraceae > Stenotrophomonas > Stenotrophomonas sp. 112478_Sma. Next base: position 2,402,914 of record NZ_CM151072.1, read on the forward strand.
CTCCACGCCGGTGGTGCTGCCGGTTCCCTGCCGCCACAGCCAATTGCCGACCGCGGCACTGGAGTACAGCGCCCAGTCGCGCTCGCTGGTGCCGGACTCTGCGCGCCCGGTCCAGACGTCACCGACGATATCGCGCCCGGCTTCGACGCGGAGGTTGCCGCCATGATCGGGATACCAGGCCTGGTATCCCGCGATTGCGGCGTCATAGCTGCCCGGCACCAGGTTCTCACCCAGCAGCGTGGTGTTCCAGGGCGCCGCCGCGCGCGGTGAATCAAACGCGGCGTCACGGCCCTCGCCGAGTGAGCTGGGCGTACCGGCGGTATAGACGCCGAACCCGGACTTCATCGCAACGTCGCCCGCCGCGAGCAGTTCCAGGTCGCCCTTGCCGGTGCGCAGGACACTCCAGGCCGGTGTACCGGCGCGCTTGCCGTAGGTGGTGACCTCGGTCTGGGTGCCACCGCCGGCACAGTAGCCCGGTGCCATTCCGCAGAATTCGTCCTCGGTCATGCCCAACAGCTCGGCGAAGTCCTTTGCCGGCGTGCCGACGTAGGATTCATCGCCCCAGAAATCCAGCGAACCCTGCGCGGCGACCTGTCGCGGCGCGGGGCCGCAATAGCCATCGGAAAGCGCGCAGAACTCATCCTCGCTGAAGCCGAACATGTCTGCCAGCTCGGAAATCGGACGGCCGGCATAGGAGGTGTCGCCCATCCAGTCCAGTGACGCCTGTTCGGTCAGGACCCGGTCGCCCACCCAGATGATCTCGGTCGTCACGGTGCCGACCGAGCCCTGATGGGTATCGGCAAGCACCACGCTGCCGTCGCTTCCCCAGCGTCGCGAACGCGGATCCGCGGCGTCGCTGTCAGCCCCCGCCACCAGTGTCATGTCCCACGATGTCGTACCTTCGGCCAGCATCGGGGCAAGCGCCCAGTTGCGTCCCTGGTTGCCGTTGGCGTCGGCAGGACGCAGGTTCACCGATGCGTCGCCGGGCAGCTCCACCTTGGTCAGCGATGGAATGTACGCGCCTACCTTGAGCTCGACTTCCCGTGCCAGGCGCAGGGTCACCGGCAGCATCGCGCCGGCCGGCCAGTCCTGGGCGGCCATCTGCACATCGCTGCGCAGGCGGAAGCCAGCCCCCAGTCGCGCACCGGCCGCCAGCACCAGCGGCTCCTGCAGCACGGTGCCCGCCGCCAGCGTCTGCCCGGAGTCGGTGGTCACCGCCGCACCCAGCACCGTGCCCGCGGGCAGGCGCAGGTTCTGCGAGATCACCATCGGCGCGGGCAGCACGGTACCGACCGGAAGCGTTACCGATTCGACCGGCACGTCATAGTTCAGGCGGGTACCGGCTCGGAACTCCGTACCGGGCTGCAGCCTCACGCCCTCCACCGGCACCACCAGGTCGCCGCCGAACGGGGTGTGACCGGCGGTGCCGTTGCGGCTCTCATGCAACTGCCATCCTGCCTCGTCCGGATTGGCCGGTGGCGGCGCGAAGCCATCGTTGATGCTGCCGTGCACGTTGATGTTGCCCTCCGCGCGCAGCACCAGCGACGCCGACTCGCCGAAGCCGCGCCGCGCCGGATCATTGCGATCGGCCTCAGGCCCATAGCGGTAGCCGGACAGGTCGATGTCACCGGATACGGTCAGGTCACCTCCGGGATTGGCCTCGCTGCGGCGGGCGAGGACCTGCACGCCGGGGCGCAGGCGATGCGTGCCCAGCGCAGCCGTGCGTTGTCGGAGATCCGCATTGGCCAGCGCGCCGTCCATCCACGCGCGGTTGTCCGGATCGACGATCTGGTCCAGCCACTGCTGGGTGACGCGCTGCGCGCGGTTGCCGTTGACGTCGACAGTGTCCGCCAAGGGCGCGTCCTCATAGCGTCGCACCGCATTGACCTGGATATCGGCCGCACCTTCGACGCGCAGACCGTTGGCGACCGTTATCGCCGCATCGTTGCCGCCGATGCGGGGCGCATCGATCTTCAGGGTGCCGCGGGCCACGCCGTCGTTCTGCCCGAGGCCGCCGCCCACCGCCACCGCCGTGCCCGCGCGCAGGTCGAGATGGGCGCCGGCGCCGATGTCGATCCCGCCGGCGGCGCTGCCCAGTTCGATCGTGGCCCGGTTCGGGCTGTCGATGATCTTGCCCTGGCTGTCCACGCGCAGGCCGGTGCCATGCGTATCCAGCGTTCCCTCCACCTGCAGACCGTCACGTGCGTACAGGCGGATCGCGCCGACCTGCTCGCCACTGGCGTCGATGCGCCCCGCCACGCGCAGGCTGCCTGCGTCGAGGCTGATGTCGACCCTGCGCGCCTTCACCTCATCACCGATCAGAAGATCACCCTCACCGATCCGGAACGTGCGCCCGCCGGTGACACCGCCTGCGTTCAAGCGCTGGTTCAGGCCTGCGAAGTCCTGCAACGTGCCGGCGCGAACCACGAGGTCTGCGCCGTCGTAAGGCACCACGGTGCCACCTGCGTCGTAACGGCCACTGGCAGCCCCCTCGATGCCGCCGGCCAGATCGGCACTCCCGGCCAGGGCGTTCACCGTCAGCCGTCCGCCGCGGTTGTTGCGCGCCGAGAGATCGATGCGTGAGGCGGCGTCAGTGCTGACGTCACCCGCATCGCTGGACAGCAGCACGTCGCCGCCCCAGCTGTACCGGTCCACGTCGTACAGCGTAACCCTGCGCCCTGCCAGGTCCAGCGCCGCCTGGCTGCCGAGCGCGATGCCTTCGCGTGCGCTCGCTGACAGGCGGCCGGAGGCCAGTGCGATCGTGCTGTCCAGCGCGATCCGCTCGGCATCGATGCTCAGTTCACTGCCCAGTGCGTCGCCGCCGGCCCTTCCGCTGCCGCCCTGCAGGCGGAAGTCGCCGCCGGTCCGTACCTGCAGCTGCGCACCCGGATCGGCCGTCAGCAGCGGCGTGTCGATGCCGATACTGCCACCGCTGTACTGCCAGCCCTTGTCCGCGAGATAGTCGCCGCGCTGCTGGTACACGTCCAGCGTACCCTGCGCGGAAAACAGCAGCTGCCCGGACGCGCTGAGGTTGAGCGCGCTGAAGCCGAGCACCTGGCGGTTCGCGGGCACCTCGGAGCTGGGACGGCTGAACGGGGCGCGCGCCAGCTGCAGGTTGCGGGTGACGATGTCCAGCTGCCCCGCGCCAAGCCGGTCCACCATGGGATCGGCCGGCGGCACCGATGCATCGCTGCCCGCCGCCTGCGTCGCCGCCAGCGAACCGTCCCAGACCAGTGTGTCCACCAGGATGCGCGCACGGTCGCTCGCCGCACCATAGCCATGGATGGCCTGCGCGCCCAGTACCAGCGTCTGCAGGCCGCCGCGGCCGGTGGCACTGTCGCGCGCATCCAGGTCGACGCTGCCGAACACGTTGACCGAATCGCGTGCGACCAGGCTCAGCGTATCCAGCGCCGGTGCGCCGGTGGCATCATTGCCGCGCAGCAGCTGCTGCAGCACGGACTGGTTCATGGTCATGCCATTTGGCAACGCCCCTGCGGCCGCTGCCTGCGCGATCGCCTCGGCGCTGCCGAGGTTGAGCGCCGCCATGCTCACGCCAAGCTGGCGCGTGCCATAACGGGCGGAATCGCGCATCTGCAGCACGCCATCGGTGGCCACCCCGATGCTGCCATCGGATACCAGCCGTGCCTCGCCTTCGCAGTCCGTCTGGCAGCCGCCGATGTCGATCGCGACCGGCCCGGCCGCCACGCCGGTCGTACCGGTGATCAGGTTCAGGCGCTGGTTCGAGACGGCCAGCAGGCCGCCATTGACCTGATAGGGTACGGTCGGCGCGGACGCGGTGTCGCGTGCGAAAGGCAGGGTATCGAGTGTCGCCCCGGCTTCGACCAGGATGCCGCTGCCACCGGACGCCGCAGCCACCAGTATCTCCGGTGCCTGCAGGCTCGCACCGGAGCGGATCGCCACATCGCGCACCGCGCCGGACACCGCCACCAGCGATGCCGTCTCATTGAACTGTCCGCCGATCACCAAGCGTTCCGGCCGCAGCGCATTGAGTGCGTCGTCGGTGAAGGTCGCGCCACGATCGTGCGCCTGCGACGGACTGCCGGCAGCAGCGATCTCCAGCGAACCCACGGCCGGGCTGGCGAGCGTGGCCACCAGGGTGCCACCGCGTCCCTTTTCATTGGCCGCGGAGAAGCGCGCCGTGCCGGCGAAGTCGACGGCCGCGGTTCCCTCGCGGCCAGCGCCTTCACCCAGTGCCAGGGTCAGCCCCAGCGCATCGATGGTCTGCCAGCCGCGCGCCTCGCCACGACGGTCGGCGGTGGCCTGCACGAAGCTGTTGTAGCTGGTTTCGTTGTAGCCGGAATGCCGGCGCACCACCGCCGCCGGCGTCAGCAGGATGTCGGTGAGCAGCGGCGACGCCACCCCACCCAGTGCCAATCCCTGCTGGCCGGACACGCGCCAGGTCCCGGTGCCGGTCTGGATCGGCTGCGGTACGCCGGAGGTTCCCGTCGCGCCCAGTTCGACGCGGAATGCACCCGGCTGCAGCGCGAAGCTGGCCGGCAGCAATGTGTAGGTCCCCGCAGGCAGGCCGGGAACGCCGGCCGGTACGGTGATCTGCTGGCCCACCGCCGGCGCAGCAAACCCATCATCACTGCTGGGTGCGAAGCTGCCGGCACGTCCCGGCACAATCGCGTACACCGGGTTGCCGGACGCACTGAACGCATAGCGCGGGTTGGCATCGGCCAGCGCGGTGCGCAGCACGTCGACGGAGCCACCGCGGCCTGAGACAAACGCCGCGCCCGTCAGTTCGCCGCCACCTGACACGTCCAGCAGCGCACCGGCATGCACATCCACATCGTTGGCGGTAAGGGTCACGCCTTTGGATGCAACTCCACCCGGCGTCAGTGATTCCAGGCTGCTGCTGCCCCTTCTCCACGACACGCCGTCCACGGTACCGCCATAGGGCAGCGCCAGACCTGCGCCACTGGTGGAGGTGATGCTGCCCGGCAACAGCTCCACCCGGCTGGCACGTGTGCCGCCCAGGATCAGGCCGCCCAGTTGCAGCGCTCCCATCGGCGCCTGCACGTTTCCGCCCTGCTGCACGGTCGCTGCCACCAGCTGCAACGCGCCCAGCGCTGACTCCGGCGGAGTGGCCGCCGCCGTGCCGGTGCCCCGGATGCGCAGCACCGCATGCGGATCTGACCAGTATCCGGGCGTCGCCACGGTCGCCGCAGACGCACCCGCGACCAGATAGCCCGTCGCACCGGAGGTGGGGTACAGGCGGGCGGCACTCACATCCATCGACCCGCTCGCCATCAACGCACTGATCGATCCGCCGTTGGACACCGCGTTGAGCAGCCGCACGTCGCTGCGGCTGTCCAGCACGACCTGGTTGAAGCCGGGCAGCCAGGTGACATCACGGATGTCGATCAGATCAGCCCTCGCCGACAGCACGTGGTCGCCTTCCGCAGCCGACGCCACGGTATCGGTGACCACCAGGTTCTCACCCGGCAGCGACTGCCAGTGCGACTGTGCCAGCAGCAGGTGCGGAGCACTCAGCGAAATGCCGCTGGACTGCGGTGCTGCCACGGCCATGCCGAGGCTTGACTGCCCCTGTCCGTAGATGCGCAGGCTCTGGCCCATGCGCAGGTCGACATCGCCCTCCGCGCGGACGTCACCGAACACGGACAGGGTGTCGAAGCCACCGGCCTGGATCTGCTCCACCGACAGCGCCGCGTGCCCGTACTCCAGCCGGTCCGGCAGCACCGCGTCGGCCGCGCCGCGCTGGCTGAGCGTGATGCCGCGCGCACGCAGCACTTCCTCGCTCGCGCCCCGCGCATGGACGCTGCCACCAAAGGCTACGCCCAAGGTGCCGCCACGCGCGCTACTGCCGCCGGCAGAGGCATCCATTGCGCCGTCCAGGTACAGAGCGTTGGCCGAACGCAGCACGATCTGCCCGCCGTCGCTGTCCACCCGGGTCCGTCCCTTCCCGTCGACATCCAGCGGCGCCGAGGCGCCCGCTGCCCGCAGCTGCGCGCCACGCTCGAGCACGACGAAGGCTTCAGGCGGACGGTTGTCCACCGACGCAGAGCTCTCCCAGTCGAGCGCGCCGCCGATCTCGATGCGCCCGCCGGCCCGCACCTGTCCCTGCAGGCGGCCACCGGCATCGGCCAGTGACACCGCATCCGCACTGGCATCCAGCAGCGCACCGTCGGCGAACCGCCAGGTCCGTTCGCTCCGCTGCCCGGCATACAGCGTGGTCGGCAGGCGCACATCGTCGATGCTGATGCGTCCCCCCTGCGCACGCAGCGTACCTTCCACGTCGATGTTGCCGGCGCCGAGCAGGGAGATCGCCTGCCCCGGGTCGACCTCGATCAGTGCGGCCTTGCCCACCCGCAGGTCGCCGCCGACGCTGTTGCGATTCGAGCGCAGGCTCACGCTGGCACCGCTGCGCTGGCGGACCAGCCCGCTCAGCGGATCGGCACTGTAGAGCGGTGCCAGCCAGCGCTCCAGTGCGTCCTTCCGGTCCGTCGCGGCGCGCGCGTCGGCGGTGATCCGAAGGCCCGGCATGCGCGCTGCCAGCTGCGTGCCATCGGCAACCTCCAGCCCTTGATGGCCATTGATGTCGTACTGGGCAAAGCCGCTGCCGAACAGGCCGGCATCGATCTGCAGCGCGGCTGCATCGGCCGGATCCGCATCGCCCACCCGCACCCGGCCACCGGTGCCCAGCGAGAACGTGCCGCTGCCCTGGCCACGGCCACTGAACCGGCTGCCGTCGCCCAGCTGCACCCGGCCGCTGCCGTCCGTTGCCACCGTGCTGCTGTTCGCCTGCAGACTGATGCTGCCCCCTTTGCCGACACGACCCTTGCCGCGCAGGTCCAGCGCGGCGCCGGCCTCGACGTCGACCGTCGCCCCCGCGCCCACCCTCACGTCATGGCTGTTGCTCAGGCTCAGGCGGCCGCCATCCGTCCAGGCACCACCCGCATCCAGTGGCTCCCCCAGCGCTGCGTTGCTCCATTCACCAGCAAGATCGATGCGGGTACCGTCGGCAATGACGGTGCGTGCGCGGCCATCGTTCAGCAGTGCCGTCGGCCTGCCCTGCACCTCCAGCAGGTTGCCCGCCGACAGCTGGCCACCGGCAATGCCGATGTCGCCCGCCAGTTCCACCTGGCTGCCGGTCAGGTTCAGCTGTCCGCCCGCCTGCAACCGAAGGCTGCCGTCGATGCTGATGCGATCGGCGCTCGCCAGATCGATCCGCCCCCACTGCTGGGCACTCAATTCTGCGATGTCCAGCCATACCGTGTCGCGCCGCTCCTCCCCGACCGGTGCCAGCAGTGACCACGCCGCCGTCTTCGGCGCATTGTCATCCACGCGCACGTCCGAACCGAACACGCCGCTGCGGCCCTGGCCGTCATAACGCCCGAGGTAGAGCTGCGCATTGCGCGCTGCCGCCGTCTGCGCCTGTGCATAGCCGTCCAGTGCGGCATCAGGCCGGCGGTTCTGCTGCGCGCCCTGGAAAGTGGCGGTCTCCACACGGCCCTCCAGCACCGCCGTCGGGGCGGAGACGATCAGGCGTCCTGCATCGCGGCCGACCGTATACCCGTTGTCGACACGCTGCGCCGCGAACACGACCGGATCGCGGAACGTCTCGGTGACGCCCCAGCGCTCCTGTTTCACCTCATGGCCGTTGTACACCCCGTCGAACAGGATCTCCGCCGGTGCGTCATCAAGGCGGTACACCTGGCCATCCACGCCGCGCACCCAGCTCTGCCGGATCACGCCGCTCTGCACATCCAGGCTACCACCCGCAAGGTTGATGCGTGACCCACCATGCGTGATCACTTCACTGCCACCCAGCAGGACGGTGCCTCCCTGCGCGGCCCATTCGCCGATCGAATGCCCCTGGTTGTCGAGGTAGCCGCCCACTTCAAGCAGGCCGCCTGCGGCATACCAGCGCTCACCCTCGTAGCCCCCGGTGCCAGCCGGCACGTGGATGAGCCTGCGGCGGTCGACCCAGACCTCGCTGCTGGTCAGCTTGCCGCTGTCGCGGTTGTCCAGCGCATCGCGCAGTTCGTTGCCCTGCACCTTGATCTGGACATTGTTGCTTTCCATCGAGACCTGCACGCCCACGGCACCCGACACGTCCACGCGTGCTGCATCGTCCACATAGCTGCGGGCCGCCGCATCGGCGATGACCTGGCCGCCCGTGGCAACCGTGAGCGAGTCCGGACGGAAATGGATGGTGCCACCGGACACGATCTCCACCCGCGACTGGTCGCGTCGGTCGTTGTGCTGGGAGAGATTGTCGAAGGTTGCCGAGCGCGCGCCCGCGCGGATCGCATCCTGCTCTGCCGATTCCTTGATGAGGCTGTCGCGCTGGGTGTCCAGTGCCGTGGCCTTGCCATCGTCCTCGATCAGCACCGCCGTGGTCGATCCATCGGCGAGCGTGACGGTGCTGCCGGCATCACTGACCGAGGTCAGAAGATGCACGGTACCGCGCTGTGCGAGCGTCGTGCTGGCCACGGCCACGCCGGCCTGCTCGACGTTGCGTCCGGCCAGGGTCACGTCACCCTCGCGGGCACGCAGCAGGCCGGTATTGCGCACGCTGCCCGCGGTACTGTCGGCGATGAAGCGCGGCGCGATTTCATTGCCACGCGTGGTGGAGCTGGTATTGGCTGCGGTGCCGACGCCGCGCCGGATCACGAAACTGTCGCCGGCAGCCAGCTGCACCTGGCCCTTTCGCGCCTCGATCTGGCCGGCGTTCTCCACGCTGTGTCCCGCCAGCAGCACGTAACCGCCGCCACGCGTGGCGCTGGTCGGCTCGTGGGTCGCGATACGTGCGCCCCGCTCCACCATCACCTTGCCAGCGGCATCGCTGAGGGCGGCCGTATTCGTATCCGCGCTGTACAACCCGGTGTCGCGGAACTGGCCATCGCTGATGCGCGCCGCCGCCGCGACCAGGTTGCGGACGTTGACCTGGCTGTTGTTGCCGAACACCACGCCGTTGCGGTTGGCCACGAACACGGTGCCGCCCGCGGTGAGCTGGCCGAGAATCTGGCTGGGCCGCGCATTCGGATCGTTCACCCGGTTGAGCACGGCCCAGTCCGGGTTCTGCAGGAAGTTCAGCGTGGTGTTGCCACCGATATTGAAGGTCTCCCAGTTCAGGATCGCCTTGTCCGCGGTCTGCTCGATGCTGACCTGGACACGTCCGTCACTGCCCTGTGACTGGATCGCCCCGCGGGCGTTGATCCAGCCCCGGGTCAACGGATTCTCATCGACCTTCAACCCGTCCCTGCCCAATCCGTCGGCAACGATGAATCCGGCCTCCCGCCGCGATTGCCGCGCCTGATCCTGCAGGCGCTGCTGCAGGGCGATGGCCTGCGCGGCGGTGCCGAGATTGTCGATCGACTGCTGCAGCTTCTGCCGCGCAGCATCCTGCTGCTGGGCCGGCAACTGGAACTGGATGGGCACGCCGTTGGGCATGCGCCCGCTCTGGGTGGCCGCGCCCTGCGCTGCGCCGCGTTCGGCGAACCAGGCCGGGCTGAACGCCTGCTGGGCCTGGCTGGCCGGGGCGACCACGCTTCCCAGTGCGACCGCGATGGCCCAGGCCATCGGATGATTGCGGCGCATCGGCGCGGCCGGATGAACAGCGGACGGGAGCGGGTGCGACATCGTAACCTCATCAACCTGGTGGACCGCACTGGCGGCGGTGATCGCAGACACGCGCAACGCATGCCCTGCCACTGATAGACGGTTCGCATGACATGAAGCCGACAGCGTGCAGGGGGCGATGGCGCTGCACGCCGCACGGCGGAAATGGCGACGCCGGCCACAGGGGCCGGCGCCGGGTCAAACAGGGTTCACGCGGTGCTGCGGATTACAGCGGACGGCCGATGCCCGCACAGGTGCTGGGATTGTTCAGGCCGGCTGCGCTGCTGGCCAGCACGAAGCGGTTGCGGATCGCATCGCGCCAGGCCTTGGTCAGCGGGATGAAACCATGGCCGGTGATCGACGCCTCGTAGGCCGCCGGGTAGGTCGCCGGATAATGACGGGCCAGGAAGCCGCGCAGGCTGGTGGCAACCGCCGAATCCTTGTAGCACTGGCCGATCACCAGGTTGGTGTAGCCGGCGATCGGATAGCCGGCCGAGGGGTTGCCGAACACCGGCACCCAGTTGGCGGGGTTCTCGGCAGCGGTGCCGGTCGGCGGAGCGACGGTATCCAGGGTGGCCTGCACGCTCACCTGGTCCGGCGAGAAGCCCTTGACCTTGGCAACCTTGGTGGCATCGGTCAGGCTCGGGATCACGTCCGGGCCGACGTAGCCGATGCGGCCATCCGCCGCATAGACAGCGTTGTACAGCGAGGTGCCGCCCGTGGCCGGCGCGGCGACCAGGAACGCCGGCAGGTTGTTGTTGGCATCGCGCTTGTACAGGTCGGCGAAGGTCGACTTCACGGCGAACGTGCCGCCGACCAGGTTCGAGGTCGCAGCCGGCTCAGCGGCGCAGGCGGCAGCCAGGAAGCGGGTGAACATTTCGCTGGTGCCGCTGCTTTCGGTGCGGTAGACCACACGGATCGGACCGCTGCGGTTGGCGTCGATGGTCGACCAGTCGCTGATCGCGCCGGAGAACACGCCACAGATCTGCGCCACGCTCAGGTTGACGGCCGAACCCGGCTTGTTGAACGGGATGGTCACCGAGGTGGCCACCGACGGCACCTGGATCAGGGCGCCGTAGCGGTTCGCATTGGTCGACTGGTTGTAGTTGGTGGTGTAGGTGCTCAGTTCGGTCGCGCTCAGCACCGAGTCGCTGCCAGCGAAATGCACGGTGCCGGTGGTCGAGAACAGCGCCGAATTGTTCTCCAGGAACGCCTTCTTGCCGGTGCCCGAACCGGTCACGGCGTAGCTGAAGTTGGCCGGCAGGATGCTGTCAGCCTGGCCCTTGTAGAGGTCGGCCGGCAGCGATGCACCACCGCCGGTAACGGTCTGCGCCGACGCGGCGCCGGCAGTGGCGAGCAGCGCGGTGGCAACCAGCGCGGCCAGAGTCTTGTACTTGTACATGATCTTCTCCTGAAGGGTTTGCTGCGAAGGGAAACGCCAAGGGAGGAACGGTCACTACACGCCTGCTGTCGCTGAGGGCCTCCCAGCCCGCTCCGCGACGACAGGCTCATGCTCGTCCGTGCCGATGACAGGCCGCTTAAGAAACCTGTGGAAGATCGAGAAAAGGTATGGAGGATTGTGTGGAGAAGCGTGGCCTGTGCGCCGCACGCCCGTCACTGCACGAGCTGGTTCATTTCCATGATCGGCATCAGCACCGCCAGCACGATGGTCAGCACCACTCCGCCCATCACCAGGATCATGGTCGGTTCGAGCAGTGCGGTCAGCGCCATGGCGCGCCGCTCGATCTCGCGCGAGAGGGTCTGCGCGGCGCGATCCAGCAGGGGCGCAAGTGTGCCGGTCTTTTCACCACTGGTCACCAGATGCACCAGGATCGGCGGATAGATCTTCTGCACCTTCAATGCAGCGCCCAGTGCCGCGCCTTCACGCACGCGCGCGGCAACATCCTCGGCACAGCGCGCCAGCAGCGTGTTTCCCAGTGTCTGCCGCGCTGCCTCCAGCGCACGCAACAATGGCACGCCGGCATCGAGCAGGATGGCCAGCGTCGAGGCGAAGCGCGCACTGTTCACGCCAAGCACGAAGCGGCCCATCACCGGTACGCGGAGCAGCATCGCATCCCAGCGCAGGCGCAGATCGGTGCGGCGCAACGCCAGCCGCCATGCTGCAACCAGCAGGCCGATGCCCAGCGCTGTCCATGCACCCCAACTGCGCACGAACGCGCTGGCGGCCAGCATCACCTGGGTCAGCATCGGCAGTGTCTGTCGTGCCTGCACGAACGCTGTCACCACCTGCGGCACCACATAGCTGAGCAGGAAGATCACGATCGCCACCGATACCAGACTGATCGCCGCTGGATAGATGAACGCCGTGAGCACCTTGGCCTGCAGCGCATTGCGCTCCTCGATGTAATCGGCCAGGCGTTCCATCACCCGCGCCAGGTCGCCCGAGTCCTCGCCGGCGCCGACCAGGGCGCGATAGATCGGCGGGAAGTCGCGCGGCCGGGCCGCCAGGGCCACGGTCAAGCGCTGACCCGCACGCACATCGGCGCGCACCGAGGTCAGCGCCTGGGCCACATGCGGTCGCTCTGCCTGCTCGATGACGGCACTCAATGCGCCCTCCAGCGGCAGACTGGCGGCGAGCAGGCTGGCCAGCTGGCGGGTGGCCCAGGCCAGTTCGCTCGCTGAAAGCCGGCGTGTTCCCCAGCCCCCGCCTGCGCCGCGCGCGGGGCTGACCTGCGTGGGCGTCAGCCCACGCCCACGCAGCAGCTGGCGCGCGCCACGCGGGCTGTCGGCATCCACCTGGCCCTTCTCGATGCGTCCCTGCGCGTTGGCGGCCTGGTAGTCGAACAGCGCCATCGTCGCGTCACCCGTCGCCGCTGACGCGCAGGATTTCCTCCAGCGTGGTCAGCCCGCTGTCGACCCAACGCTGGCCGTCCTCGCGCAGGCTGCGCATGCCGGCGGCCCGTGCCGCCTGGCGCAGCGCGGGCTCGCCCTGCCCCTCGTGGATCAGCGCCCGTACCCGATCATCGACCACGAACAGCTCATGGATGCCGGTTCGCCCACGGTAGCCGCTGTGTGCGCAGGCCGTGCAGCCCACTGCCCGCCACACCGTGCGACCGTCGGCATCGACCTCCGCGCGCCGGCACTGCATGCACAGGCGCCTTACCAGCCGCTGTGCCAGCACACCGCGCAGCGAAGACGCCAGCAGGAACGGCTCCACCCCCATGTCTGCCAGCCGGGTCACTGCCGAGATCGCATCGTTGGTATGCAGCGAGGCCAGCACGCCATGACCCGTCAGTGACGACTGCACGGCGATCTGCGCGGTTTCCAGGTCGCGGATCTCACCGATCATGATGGTGTCCGGATCCTGGCGCAGGATCGCGCGCAGCGCGGTGCCGAAGGTCATCCCGATACGCGCATTGACCTGGATCTGCCCGATGCCCGCGAAGTCGTACTCCACGGGATCCTCCACGGTGAGGATGTTGCTGGTGCTGCTGTCGAGCTGGCCGAGCGCGGCGTACAGCGAGGTGGTCTTGCCACTGCCGGTCGGGCCGGTGACCAGCACGATGCCGTGTGGCTGGCGGATCAGGCCGGTGAACGTGGCCAGGGTGTCGTCGGCCATGCCAAGGCGCTGCAGCTGCAGCCGGCCGGCATCCTTCTCCAGCAGGCGCAGCACCGCCCGCTCGCCATGCCCGGTCGGCACGGTGGACACGCGGATGTCCAGCGGCCGGCCGCCCACACGGAGGGCGATGCGTCCGTCCTGTGGCAGGCGCTTCTCGGCGATATCCAGGTGCGCCATGATCTTGATGCGCGACACCAGGGCAGCATGCAGGGCGCGCCGCGGCTGCACCATGTCGCGCAGCGTGCCATCGACACGGTAGCGGACCACCGAATGGGTCTCGAACGGCTCGATGTGCAGGTCGCTGGCGCCATCGCGCGCGGCCTGTGCCAGCAGCGCATTGATCATGCGGATCACCGGCGCGTCATCCTGTGCATCCAGCAGATCAGTGATCTCCGGCATGTCCTGCATCAGCCGGTCAAGGTCGACTTCGCTCTCCGCCGCGCCGACGACCGCCGCGGCGTCGCCGCCGTCACGATACTGTTCGCCCAGCCGCTGCTGCCAGGCCGCACTGTCCAGTTGCTGGAACGGCAGGGGTCCATGCAGGCGGCGAAGCTCGGCGACAGCCCAGGCCGGGGTCTCGGCGGTGCCCAGCAGGACCGGCCCATCACCCGTGTCGGCCAGCATCACCCCGTGGCTGCGCACCCAGGCATACGGCAGTGATCGCAGATCGTTGGCCACGGTCACGGCCCGATCACCAGTTCCGGGGTGTATCCCAACCCCCGCAGCTGCTGCAGGGCCGGGTCCAGCTGTGCCGGATCGCGTGGCAGTCGCACCCGCAGGCGCTGACCCGCTGCGCCGGGTGTGGCTTCTGCGTACGCCTGCAGCCCCAATGCCCGCACCTGCGCCACCGCCTGCGCGGCGCGTGCGGGGTCCAGGCCCTGCGCGAACTGCACATGTTGCGCGGTGCCCTCGCCGGTCGGGTACAGGGCGGCCAGACTGGTGTTCTGCAATGGTCGCCCCTGGCCGTCGCGCGCGTTGCCCTGGCCGAGCGTACCCAGGTCCTGTGGCGGCAGCTGCGGCGCAGACAGCGCCGGCAATGCCCAGCTCTGCCCCGGCTGTGCACCGGCCTGGGCGTTGCGCATGTAGTCGTAGCGATCGCGGGTCAGGCGCTGGCCGGCCGCCGGGTCACGCACCACGTGCGGTCGCAGGAACACCATCAGGTTGGTCTTGGCGCGCCTGCGCGTGTCGCTGCGGAACAACGCGCCCAGTACCGGAATCCGGCCCAGGCCCGGCACCGCGTCGCGACCGTGGCTGACGCTGTCCTCGAGCAGGCCACCCAGCACCATGATCTGGCCGTCGTCGAGCAGCACGCTGGTGTCCAGTGCCCGCTTGTTGGTGATGATGCCCTCGCTACCGGAGCTCTGCCCGTCGATGCTGCTCACTTCCTGATAGATGTCCAGCTTCACCGTCCCGCCTTCGGAGATCTGCGGGCGCACCCGCAGCTTCAGGCCGATGTCCTCACGCTCGATGGTCTGGAACGGATTGTTGCTGCCACCTCCGCCGTCGGTGACATAGCGGCCGCTGACGAATGGGACGGTCTGGCCGACCATGATGCTGGCGGCCTCGTTATCGAGCGTCATCAGGTTCGGCGTGGACAGGATGTTGGCACCGCCCTTGCTCTGCAGCGCGTTGGCCAGTGCCTTCATGTTGAGGATCTGGCCCACGCCCGGCAGCGTGATGGTGCCATCGATCACGCCCACGTTGAGGCCATCGCGCGGCAGCACGTCCAGCGTGGTGCGCGCCGTGCCATTGAGGCCGCTGCCGCCGGTCGCACCACCGAAGTGGGTGCCTGCGAACGTGCGGCCATTGCCCAGCATCCACTGCACGCCCAGTTCAGCGGCATCGGTCTGGTTGACTTCCACGATCAGGCTTTCCACCAGCACCTGCGCGCGCCGCTGGTCGAGCTGGTCGATCACCCGGCGCAGGTTGCGGTACACCGGCTCCGGCGCCGAGATCAGCAGCGTATTGGTGGCGACATCGGCCTGTACGGAGATGCCGTTCTGGCTGAAGCCACTGCTGCCGGCATCAGCGGGGTCGCGCCGGTCCTGATCGAGCCGCTGCGACGGCAGCGCATTGCCCGTGGCCCCGGCCTGCTGCGGCTGCGGCTGCGTCGGCGCGCTGCGAGCGGACCCGCCAGGCAGCGGCGTGATGCCCTCGCTGCTGCCCATCGCCTGCGCGTCGCTCTGCCCGGCCACCACGCCGCGCAGCACGCCCGCCAGCTGCGTGGCCTGTGCATTGCGCAGATAGACCACATGCAGGTTGCCGGACTCGTCCTGTGCCCGGTCCAGCTTCTCCACCAGCTGGCGTGCCAACCGCGTGCGCCCCGGGCTGCTGGAGCGCAGCAGCACGCTGTTGCTGCGCGGATCGGCCATCACCACCACCTTCTGGCCCGGCTCGGCGCCCTGCGCATCCAGCAACGGTGCGACCATCGCGGCCACATCCACGGCGATCCCCTGCTGCAGCTTGACCACGTCGGTGTCCATGCCAGCCGGGGTGTCCACGCTGGCGATCACCCGCGCGATGCGTTCCAGATTGTCGGCATAGTCGGTGATGACCAGAGTATTGTTGCCCGCGTTGGCGGTGATCGGGTTGTCCGGGCTGATCATCGGCCGCAGCACCGCGACCAGTGCGGCCGCATTCTCGTAACGCAGCGCGAAGGTCCGTGTGGCAACCTCTCCACCTGCCGCTCCGCCGCCTACCCGGCTGCCCAGCAGCTTGGCATCGGCCTGTGGCACGACCCGGCTGATGCCACCGTTCTCGACCACGGCGAAGCCACGCATGCGCAGTGCGCCGAGCAGAAGCTGATAGGCCTGCGCGCGACTGACAGGACCATCCGACACCACCGTCATCTTGCCGGTCACGCGTGGATCGATCAGGAACTGGCGGCCGGTGAAACGCGCCGCCATCCGCAGCACGCCACCGATATCGGTATCCACCAGATTCAACTGCACCGGCTCGTCGCTGGCATCCTGCGCCCATGCCGGCGCGGGCAGGTGGACCATCCCCACGACCAGAGCCAGCACCGCGCCACAGGCAAGACCGTGCATCGACCTCATCGAAGCTCACCCGCAACGGCCTTCATCACGATACTTCCTGAAATGCGTGCCGCCGGCATATCCGCGTCCCCTGTGCGTTGCAGTTGCAGTCGTTGCAGTTCGATGGTCGGGTCGGCCAGCAGCGGCAGGAGCCAGTTCCAGAGCACATCGGCGGGCACCGACTGCACCTGCACGTGCCAGCGTCCCTCGCGCGCGTCGACCCGCACGGCATCGGCAAGGCCGGCGGCGGCGATCCGCGAACGCAGGCTGGTCAGTGTCGGCCGCTGCTCCCGGGCCAGGCGCTGGCGCTCGCGCGCGTCCAGCAAGGGCGCCAGTGCCCGCATCTGTGCCTGCAGGCGCGGCAGCTCAACCTGCCAGTAGCTGCGCTGCTTCAGCAGGGGCTCCAGCCAGAATGCCCACAGCGCAGCGGCCAGCAGTGCACCCACCATCGTCGTCAGCATGACGCGTTCGCGTAGCTGCAGGCGCCGCCAGCACTGCGACAGCGCCGCGATGCCGCCTTCCATCCACGCAGTCCGTACCCTCATCGGCTGCCCCCGGTGCTCAGCCGCAGGCGGCCACCGCCCTGGCGGACCAGCTGCAGGCCCTGCGCCTGCGCCGCCTGCTGCCATCGTTCCAGATGCTGCGCATCATCGGCCAGCGCCCGCGCATCGGCGTCCAGTTCCAGTTCAAGCGCGCCGGGCGTGTAGTCCATGCCGCGAACGCGGCCGGCCAGCTCCGGAACCGCCTGCAATGCCAGCGCGACCTGTTGCTGTATCCGCGGCAGTGGAGCCGTCTGCACCGGTGCGGCCAACGCACGCCGTGCCTGCAGGACCGGATCCAGTACCTCGGTGATTTCCGGATACTGCGCGCTGAACTGCCGCGTCATTTCCCGCTGCAGCGCCTCACCTTCGCCGCGCCAGCGCGAGACCTGCAACTGCAGGCCCGTCGCGGCGAGCACCCCGGCCGCCAGTGCCAGCCCGATCGCCACTCGTGGCAGGCGTCGTCCGCCGCGCTGCAGCGGTAGTGCCCATGCCGGCAGCGGGCCGCTGGCCTCGCTGCCCGCGGCCACTGTGCTGGTCTGCAGGTGTCCGGGCCAACCCGAGGGCACCGCATGCACCCATTGCACGGCCTGCACGCCGGCCTGCTGCAGGCGCAGGGAGGTTGCCTGCAGCACGCCTGCCACGTCGCGCCCGCCACTCCACTGCACGAAGCCGCGGTCGCGCCCGCTGCGTACCAGCAGGTGCTCGCCCTTCGCCTCCAGCGTGGCCCGCCCCTCCGTCCACGGCAGCAGCAGCGGCGTCGGGTACAGCCCCTGCAGGCTCAGGCCGCACGACGCCAGCAGCTGCTGCGCCTGGGCCACGGCCTGCTGGCCCAGCCATGCCACCGGCACGGTCCCGTCAGCCGCCTGCGGCCCATTGGCCAGCGCAACATCCTGCAGGTCGTCCAGCAGCATCGCCTCCACCTCGCCCTGCAGCGCGGCCTGCAGCCGGCGACCTGACAGCGGCGGCAGCTGCAGTTCCAGCAGGATCAGGTCATGCGGATCGAGGCAGGCGTGCACCTGTGCCTGCGGATGGCGCTGTCCCAGCGCCGATAGCGCCTCGCAGCCATGCGCCGCCACGTCACCGCGTTGCAGTTGCGCCCACTCCACCCGGCTGTCGGCCTGCAGTCGATCCAGCGCCGGCAGGCGCACCCGCAGCTGCACGCTCATGCGCCGATCCTCGTCCATACACGCTGCACGCGCACGCTGTCATCGCGGTACTCACGCCAGATCAACGCGCGGAAATCGACGTCGCGGTCGTCTGCCTGGACCTGTCCGACCGCCAGGAACCATTCGCTGTGGATGCCCAGCGGCATCACCGACATCTGCTCGCTTCTCACCTGCAGGCGGTTGGCGATATCACCGCGGTTGAGCAGCCAGCGGCCGCCATCGCGCTCGTCCACCAGCGCCCGCAGCCGGCCCGGATCAGCGCCGGGTGCAACCGCCTGCAGCACGGCCAGGTCAGTCGTATTGGCGTTGACCAGCGTCTGCGCCGGCAACACCACCGTGCGCCGGGACAACGCCCGGACGGCGCGTGGCTCGGCACCGGCCAGCGCCTGCCCGATCAGGGCTTCGCGCGGCAGGGGCGCCTGCGCGGCGCGATCACCGTCGCGCAGCCGTGCCTGGATGTGGTCCGCGGCACCGCTGCATGCGGCCGCAGACACCCCCTGCTCCACGCACAGCGCCACGAAGGCCTGCCGCGCCTGCGCATCCGGTTGGCCCTGCGACAACAGGTTGCGCAGGTTGAACAGCGACTGCGCGTCCACCATCTGCAGGCGCACCGGCAGCGGCGCATCCAGTTGCACCGGCCGTGCCCAGCGACCGTCGCGCACGGTGGTCAGCTGCTCGCGCGCGTCGTCACGAAGCTGCTGCCCCGCGCGCTCCAGCGCGGCATCCACGGCCATGCGTACCTGCGCCCGCAACTGGTCGCCACGCAGCGCACGCAGCTGCGCGGCCTGGCGGGTCAGCAGCGCGGTCGCGATCACCGCCACCAGTGCGACCACCAGCATCGCGACGATCACCGCCATGCCCTGCTGGCGACGACACGGAAAGGCTGCCATCGGAGGCGACATCGGTGGACCTCACAGCTGCCAGGAGCCGATGTCCGCATTGCCGGCATCACCTCCGGCCTTGCTGTCCGCGCCAAGGGAGAACACGTCGATGTCGCCGTGCGCGCCCGGGTTCTGGTACTGGTACGGATGCCCCCACGGGTCGTTCGGCAGGCGGTCCAGATAGGGGGTTGTCGGCATCGCGCCGCTGCTCTGGGGCGGCGCCACCAACGCCTGCAATCCCTGCTCGGTGCTGGGGTAGCGGCCATTGTCCAAGCGATAGAGCTTCAGCGCCTGCATCAGTGCGGCGATGTCCTGGCGTGCCGCCACCACCCGCGCCTGATCGGGACGATCCATCAGGCGCGGCACGATCAGTGCGGCAAGAATGCCGATGATCACCACCACCACCATGATCTCGATCAGGCTGAAACCGTGCTGCCGGGCCCTGCCACCACGAAGCTGTCTTGCCATTGTTCCGCCCTCGTCATCCTGGAAGGGACCGCTGCACCATGGTCAGCGGCGCATGTGTCAGTACGATAAACATCCACCTGCAATTCGCTGCTGCTCCACCCTGTCTGCGCTGGCGCCCGCCGGCGGCACGGCAGCCGACTGCAGCAGCGTTGCAGGTACCGCCGCCAACGCGCCTTCCACGCAGCGACGCAGCAGCGGGTGGCGACTGGCCTGCAGGATCCGCACGCATTGCGTCGGCGACCAGGCGCTGCCACGGCCGAAGCCGACGAAGCGGCGGTACACCTGGTGATGGCGCAGGTCATCGTGTACCCGTTGCGCGCTGTCCAGTGCCTGCACCCACAGCAGCAGAACGGCACGCTGCAGCATGCGGACATCGTCCATGTCCAGGGGCAGCGTCGCGATGGCTGCCTCCGGCCACGCCGGCAGTTGCGCATCGGTTGCGCGGCGCAGCGCCAGCAGCGGATGCGCCTCGACGTCCAGCGCCGCCCATCGCGCGGCGTCCGCCCAGGCGTCGCTGGAAAGCACCCAGACCCACGGATGCCCGTAGCGCTGTACGCACAGCGGCGCGTGCCGGGCCTGTTCCAGCGACCGGCTCAGGTGGCGATCCAGCTCGAGCATGCTGATCCTGCGACGTTCCGCCATCGACGCTGCCTGCGCTCCACGACGCGGATGCGCCGTACTCTGGAGAAGACGTCAGCAGGGCCGATGAAGCGACAGCGCGTTGCGCGTGATGTGCCGTGCGTTGCGGTTCAGCCGCTCTGTCACAGCGACGTCATGCGCCTGCAGGCATCGGCATCCAGCAGCGGAGCGATGCCGCCGCATTGTCGTGCCAGCACCATCACGTCGGGACGTCGGGCAAATGCGGACAGCAACCCGGCCGCGTCCGCGTCGGCCAGCAACGCGGCCGTGGCCTGGCGCAGTGCCGGCAACTGCCATCCGTCCATCGCGGTCACCGCACCGGCCACAAACCAGTGCCACAAGCGGTGATGGATCACCTGGTCGTGCAACTGTGGCAGGCCCTGTATGCCATGCATCGCCATCAGCAGCAGACCGCGGGCCGCCATTGCCGGTGATACGCTGCCCTTCTCCGGCAGCGACAGCGCCTGCTGCAACCTCAGCAGGGCAGCCAGCGGATGGCCCTGCGGGTCGAAATCCAGCAGCACGGACTGTTCCTGCCACTGCGGATCGGAGACCACGCAGACCCAGGGCGATCCATAGCGATGCACCGTCAATGGACGCCGCTGCGTGGTCTCCAGCAATGCGGACAGGTTGCGTCGCAGGTCGAGCACACCGATGGTCTCGTTGCGCATTCCTTGGCTTCTCCTTGCATGCGGCAGCCACACGACGCGCGTGGCCGGGGACTCTACCCCAGGACGGCGATACCGCCCGGGAAGCGACGCAGCTCCAACGACAGCGTCAACCGCAGCTGTTCCAGCGCCGCGTCCGGGTCATCGATGCGGAAGCGACCGCTGACCGGCGCACGCGCCTGTGCGCCGTCACCGAGCAGGACCCTGCCGCGGCGATAGCGATTGATCTCGTCCACCACCTCGCGCAACGGCGCGCGGCGGAACACCAGCATGCCTTCGGTCCAGGCGCTGACCTCGCCGGCCACGGCCTCGGCCACCACGCCGCTCAGGCGTTCGTCGTAGCGGGTCTGCTGTCCGGCCTGCAGCCGCAGCCGGCCCTGCGGGTGCTCGATGCGGGCGCTGCCGCGCAGGCACGTCACCCGGACGTGTCCCCCGGTATTGCGCACGTCCAGCCGGGCTGCGCCCTCATCGGCGATCACACAGCCCGGCCCCGCGTACAGTGCGAGGCGTGAACCCGCAGCGGTCTCGAATGCCGCCTGCCCCTGCACCAGCTCGTAACCCTCGCCACCCGCACCCATCCGGCGCCGCAGACTGCTCTGCGTATCCAGCTCCAGCGTCAACTGCGGCGTCAGCGCAAGCTGGAGGCGCTCGCCGGTGCCGGTATGGAAGTCGGCCGCCATCGCACTCACCGACGGCCACAGCCCCAACGGTGGACGGATCGCTGCCACCACGGCGAGGCTGGCGGGGGCGGCGATGGCCGCCCCCAGGAATGCACGCCGGCTCCATCGCCGTGCCAGGCCCGGTGCCTGCGGCTGGCGCGCCGCAGCCGGGACCTGCTCACCGGCCACGCGCACCTGCTCCCATTGCCGCCGCGCACGGGCAAACGCTTCGCGGTGACGCGAATCGGTCGCGCACCATTGGCGGAACCTGCGTCCGTCGGCTGCCGTGGCCTCGCCCGACGTCAGACGCACCACCCAGGCGTGGGCCTGGCGCTCCACGGCGTCGAGCGTGCGGTGCGGGCGATCATCAGGGTCCATGCGCAGTCCAGCCATGCCCGCACGCTGCGGGGTTCTGCTCGGCGTCAAAGTGTAGACGGACGCCGCCGGTCAGAACCGCACCTGCCGGTCCCGCCCGCTGCGCTCGGCCAGATAGTCCTGGGCCGCTTTCAGTTCGCGCTGCACCAGCCGCAGCGACACGCCCAGCTGCTCGGCCACGTCCCGCTGCTGCAGGCCGTCCACGCGGATCGCCAGCAGGATCCGGCGGCGGCGTTCGGGCATGCGGTGCAGCAGGCCGACCATGTCTTCGAGGGCACGATCAAGCTCCGCAGCCTGAGCCGGACCGGGGCCCGGATCGGCCATCTCCATCAGCGCGTCCACTTCTTCCAGGCTGAGCAGGCGATGGTCGGCGCGCTGCCGATCGATCACGGTGTTCATCGCCATCCGCAGCAGATAGGCCGCCGGATTCTGCACCGGGTCCAGCCGGTCGCGGCGTGCGCTCAGGCGCATCCAGGTGTCCTGCAGCGCATCGCCTGCCAGCTCTTCCGAGCCCAGCTTGCGCACCAGCCGGCGCTTGAGTTCATCGTAGGCCCCCAGCAGGTGATCCATCAGGTCCACCGCCCCGGCCGTTCCGTTGCTCATGTTCGAATCCTTGAAATCATGGAAGGGGCTGCCGCCGGCCGCAGTCGTGGTCGGCACGGGAGGGCTGGATCTGCAGCGTCACCGGCTGCGGCAACGCGGCGGCGTCGATGGACGGCGCCAGCCTGCCGATAGCCAGCAGCAGGCGCCGATCGCGCCGGGCGTCGCCGCTGCCGACGAGCAGTTCGGCATCGTCGACATGGCCCTCGGCGGTGATGCGGAAACGCAGCGTCGCCGCGTAGCGGCCCGGTGCGAGCAGGGGGTCGTCACAGAACGCGTCGCGCAGCCGCTGCTGCAGCCCTCCAAAACGACGGCTGCGCTCGGATTCCGGCAGCAGGCCGACGGGACCGGCTGCGCGTTCGGGTTGCGCGCCCAGCCGAAGCACCACGCGCTGCGCGCCGATCAACTCGGCTTCGACGCCGGTCTCCTGCAGCAGGGTCTGCAGCGCCTGCAGCGGCGGCAGGCTGGCGTGCAGCGGGTAACTGCGCCGACCGGCAGCGAGTTCGCCGGCGTACATCACCGACCACCCGCTGCTGACGCTGAAGCGCTCCACTGCCTGCTCCAGCGGCTGCGCCGGAATGTCGTAAGCACGGACGTCGTCCTCGGCCGTGGCGACGAAGGCCAGCAGCAGCCACGCAGCGATGGCCACTCTCCATGTTCTGACCGCGTGGCGTCCATCCAGCCCCCTGACGTTGAACACATGACCCTCGGCAGCGACAGCAGCTGTGACGGAGGCAGGCGGCACGACCGGGAGGTCGCCCGCGCGCGCCCGGCAAGCGGGGTCAGACCCTACCGGGGGCAGATGTCATTGCGATGACCACCGCACCGGGGGCCGGCGCGGCGTGGCCTCAAAGCGGCAGCCGGGTGGTCTGCTTGATCCGCTGCATCGGGATCTCGGTCTTGGTGTTCTGCACCCCGGCGATCCTGTTCAGATGCCGGATCTGGAACTGGCGATACGCATCCAGGTCGGCCACGGCCACCCGCAGCAGAAAATCGCAATCGCCTGCCATCAGATGACATTCAAGCACTTCCGGCAGGGACTTGATGCTGTTTATGAAGTGGTTGGTGGTGTCCTCGTCCTGCCCACGCAGCCAGACCCGCACGAATACGGTGAAGCCCCGTCCGACCTTGGTCTCGTTCAGCAGCGCCACGTAGCGGTCGATGTAGCCGCCCTCCTCCAGCAGGCGGACCCGGCGCAGGCAGGCCGACGGCGAAAGACCGACCTGCCTGGCCAGCTCCAGGTTCTGCAGACGACCATCGACCTGCAGCGCCTCGAGAATCCGGCGATCAAGGGTATCGAGTTGAGATTGCATTGGATTCCAGCCTTATGACCATCTGCCGCATCAGATGCGCAACATTCTCAATTGAATGGCATCAACGCAACCCGATTTCGTGCCGTCGCCGCTAGGATGAAGCCCCCCTCGCTCGCTTCCGCTACATGGACGCCCAACCCTCCCTCCTTCCGCCTGACGCCCCCTGCCACGTCACGCCCCGCGCCGAGTTCCTGCGCGGCCTGCGCGCTGCCGTGCCGGTGATGATCGGCTTCGTTCCCTTCGCCCTGGTGCTCGGTGCACAGGCTGCGCAGAAGGGCCTGTCGGCGCTTGAAGTACCGCTCATGACCGGGCTCAACTTCGCCGGCGGCTCGGAGTTCGCCGCCATCGAGCTGTGGACGTCACCTCCACACATCGCGCTCATCGTAGCGATCACCGCGCTGGTCAACAGTCGCCATCTATTGATGGGGGCCAGCCTGGCACCGCTGCTGCAGCACCTGCCACGCCGTCGCACGCTGCCGGCGTTGTTCTTCATGTGTGACGAAAGCTGGGCCCTGGGTGTCGCCGACGCGCGGCGGCGCATGCACGGTTTCAGCCTCGCCTACTACCTGGGCACCTCGGCCGGCCTGTATGGGGTCTGGGTGACCTGCACGACGCTGGGGGCGATCGCCGGCCCGCTGCTGGGCGACATCCATGCCTATGGATTCGACATGGCCTTCCCCGCGGTCTTCCTGGTGCTGCTGCGTGGCATGTGGCAGGGGCTGCGCGCGGCGCGGCCCTGGCTGGTCAGCCTGCTGGTGGCCGCAGGCACCTATCTGCTGGTTCCCGGCGCCTGGTACGTCGCCAGTGGTGCGCTGGCCGGGCTGGTGGCCGCCTGGCTGCTGGCGGAGGACGCGGCATGATCCAGTGGAGCTCGCTGCTCACCATCGTGCTGATGGCAGCCGTTACCTACCTCACCCGCATCATCGGCTTCCTGGCCCTGCGCAACCGCACCCTCGGCAAGCGTGCGGTGACGGTCATGGAGGCCGCGCCGGGCTGCGTGCTGATCTCGGTGATCGCCCCGGATTTCGTCGCCGACAAGCCTGCCGATCTCGCTGCGCTGGCCATCACCCTGCTGGCCGCCACCCGGCTGTCGATGCTGCCGACCGTGCTGATCGGCGTGGTCTCGGCCGGGTTGCTGCGCCATCTGCTGGGCTGATTCACGGCAGGCCGGGCGGGACCCGGCGCTGCCGATCGGTCTTCGCGCCGAGCGGGCGCGCTGCAATCAGGCGCTGCTGGCCGCGAGCAGGCACAGGCTGCGCGGCGGCAGGGTCCAGTCGCCGGTGCCGTCCTGCTCCAGCGGCGCCTCGTCGGTCTGCAGCAGTACGCGCCGGAACGACAGCGCCTGATCCGATACGCGGAACCGCTGCGGCTGGTCTCCGGCATTCAACAGCAGGGCGAGGCTGACATGCCGCCCGGGCTCACGCAGGCCGCTGTCGGGGCTTCGACCGTCCAGCACAATCAGCAGCGCGCGCAGTTCGGGGTCGTGCCAGTCCGCCTCCTCCATGCTGCGGCCGTCCGGATGCCGCCAGTCGATATCGCGCAGGCCCAGCGCTTCATCGTATTCACCGCGCAGGAACCGGTTCCTGCGCAGCAGGCCATAGCGCCGGCGCAGCGATAGTGCACGCCGCACGAATGCCACCTGCGCCTGCGCCGCCGGCTGCGAGGCACGCTCCCAGTCGATCCAGCTCAGCGGGTTGTCCTGGCAGTACGCGTTGTTGTTGCCCCGCTGCGAATGGCCGAACTCGTCGCCGGCCAG
Organism: Stenotrophomonas sp. 112478_Sma; assembly: GCF_056479905.1. Taxonomy (NCBI): domain Bacteria; kingdom Pseudomonadati; phylum Pseudomonadota; class Gammaproteobacteria; order Lysobacterales; family Lysobacteraceae; genus Stenotrophomonas; species Stenotrophomonas sp. 112478_Sma. The sequence continues at coordinate 2,428,205 of NZ_CM151072.1, forward strand.
CAGCATGGGCGTGCCCTGCGACAGCAGCAGCGTGGCCAGCAGGTTGCGCATCTGCCGTGCACGCAACGAGAGGATCGCCGGATCATCGGTGTCGCCCTCCACACCGTGGTTGCTGGAAAGATTGTGCGAATGGCCATCGCGGTTGTCCTCGCCGTTGGCCTCGTTGTGGCGGTCGTTGTAGCTCACCAGATCGTGCAGGGTGAACCCGTCGTGTGCCGTTACCAGGTTGATGCTGGCCGACGGCCGCCTGCCGTGGTGTTCGAACAGGTCGGCCGAGCCGGTGAAACGGGTGGCGAACTCCGGCAGCTGCCCGCCATCGCCACGCCACAGCGCGCGCACTGTATCGCGGAAGCGGTCGTTCCATTCCGCCCAACCCGGCGGGAACTGGCCCAGCTGGTAGCCGCCCGGACCGATGTCCCAGGGCTCGGCGATCAGCTTCACCTGGCTCAGGACCGGGTCCTGGCGTACCGCATCGAGGAAGCTGCCCGAGGCGTCGAAGCCATGGCGCTCACGGCCAAGAATGGTCGCCAGGTCGAAGCGGAAACCGTCCACCCGCATCTCGGTCACCCAGTAGCGCAGCGAGTCCATCACCATGCGCAGCGCGCCGGCATTGGTCAGGTCGAACGTGTTGCCGGTGCCGGTATCGTTGATGTAATAGCGGCGATCATCGGCCAGGCGGTAGTAGCTGGCATTGTCGATGCCCTTGAACGACAGCGTCGGGCCCAGCTCGTTGCCCTCGGCGGTGTGGTTGTAGACCACGTCCAGGATCACTTCGATGCCGGCATTGTGCAGCCGCGCGACCATCTGCTTGAACTCGGCCACGGTGCCCGTCGACAGGTAACGCGGCTGTGGGGCGAAGAAGCCGATGGTGTTGTACCCCCAGTAGTTGCGCAGCCCACGCTCGAGCAGCTGCTGGTCGTCCACGTAGGCGTGCACGGGCAGCAGCTCGATGGCGGTCACACCCAGATGGCTCAGGTGATCCACCACCGCATCATGCCGCAGTGCAGAGAAGGTGCCCCGCTCGGCCTGCGGGACATCAGGATGCTGCATGGTCAACCCGCGCACGTGCGCTTCGTAGATCACGGTCCTGTCCCAGGCCGTTTCGGGTGCACGCTCGACACCCCAGCTGAAGGCCGGATCGATCACGGCGCAGCGTGGCATGTAGCTGGCGCTGTCGCGGCGGTCGAAACTGAGATCGCCATCGCGATGGCCCAGGGTGTAGCCGAACAGGTGGGGCGCCCACTTCAGCTCGCCGACGATCTGCTTGGCGTAAGGGTCCAGCAACAGCTTGTTGGGATTGAAGCGATGCCCTTCCTCCGGCGCATACGGACCGTGCACCCGGTAGCCGTAGCGCTGCCCGGGCCTTACATCGGGCAGATAGCCGTGCCAGATCTCATTGGTGTACTCGGGCAGCGCGATGCGTTCGACCTCGCGGTTGCGCGCGTCGAACAGGCAGAGTTCGACCCGGGTGGCATGCCGCGAGTACAGCGCGAAGTTCACGCCTAGCCCGTCCCAGGTCGCACCCAGCGGGAACGGCCGGCCTTCGCGCACGCGCGATGTCTGTGCCCACTTACGGCTCGCCATCGCTGCCCTCCTCGCCGCGCGCCGCGGCAATCTCGGCCTCCACCAGCCGCTCGGCCATGTGCCAGTGCCGCTGCTGCTGGTCGTCCGGGCGCCCTTCCGCTTCCCATATCTGGTGGGCCAATGCCTCAATCCGCTGCCGTCGTTCCCTGCTGTCCATCCCTAACCGTCTCCTCGTTGATCCATACCGCCAGCGGGCTGCCAGCCAGAAGCCGTGCTGCATCCGCGGTTTCATTGAAATGTTCGATGCGTCCGTCCAGGAGGTTGCGCATGCGTCCTGCCGGAAGCCCGCGCAGCGTTGGGCCGGTGGCGACGTCACGCGCAACGTTCAGGCCGGGCCCGGGCATGGCGATGGGCGAGCCACGCTGCACGATCACCAGCAGTACCTGCGTCTGGTGCCTGCGCACGAACGCCAGCCAGGGCGAGCGCGCAGGCGCGGACAGCGGCTGCAGCTCGCCGTACAGGAAAAGGTGCGGGTGCCTGCGGCGGCAATCCAGCAGCTGCCGCAGCAGGAATGCCTTGATGCCGCCGTCCCGCCAGTCCTGCAGCAGCGCGGGCCAGGAGCGCGTGTCCCGCAGCCATGCCTGCCGCGCCGGATAGTCCACGGCCCGGCGGTTGTCCGGGTCCACCAGGCTCAGGTCCCAGCCTTCGCCGCCTTGATAGAGGTCAGGCACACCGGGCAGGCAGTGCTGCAGGCACAGCTGTGCCAATCCATTGCAGGCGCCCGCCGGCGCGATGCGGGCCACGAAGGTCGCCAGCGCCTCGCGCACCGGCAGCAAGGGTGCTCCCTCCAGCAGCGCGTGCAGCCACTGCACGGCGGCGTCCTCCACTGCCACATCGGGATCGGACCAGTTGCTGATCCGTTTGCCCTCGCGCAGGGCCTTGGTCAGCCAGTCCGCCATCCTCGATGCGAAGTCGGCACCGGGGGCGCCCTGCATCGGCCACGCCGCCACCAGCGCCTGCCACAGCGCATACGCCTCGGCGCCCGGCAACGGCAGCGGCATGCCGGCCTTGGCGGCCATCCGGCTCCAGCGCCGTACAGCATCCCGCCACTCCGCCGTGCAGGTGCTGAGCACCGCCAGCCGCGCCCGGCTGTCGCTGCCCCGCTTGTGATCGTGGGTCGCCAGCGCAAGCAGTGCCTCGGGATGGCGTCGCAGGCGCCGCGCTGCATGCTGCAGCAGCTCACGTCCCTGCATGCCCAGCCGCTGCGGATCACTGCCCACTTCGTTGCGTGAGAGCAGCCTGAAGTAGCGATAGAAGCCGGTATCCTCCACCGACTTGGCGTTCAACGGCGCGGCCAGCTGCCCGAAGCGCACGCGCAGCTCGCTTTCAGCCGGCGCCTGGCCGGGAAGTGCCTGCAGCAGCAGGTCCAGTGCCGTCCGTCCGGCACCGTCCAGCGCGGTTCGCGCGGCGGCGGCAGCGTCAACCAATGCCTTCCGCTCACCCGCGTCACGCAGCGAATACGGGCGATAGGTGCGGTAATGCCGCAGCAGCGCGGCCAGCGCGCGCGCCAGGGCGGCCGTACCGATGTCGGCCTCGGCCAGCCGGGGCTGCAGAACCTGCTGCGCACTGCGCAGCAGGCGCTGGAAGTCGGTGTGAAGCGACTGGCGCAGCAGCATCCCGCGCGCGTCCTGCTGTATCTGGTCAAAGTCGCGCGTGTCGCCGCTCGCCGCCTGCCAGGCGCGTGAGAGCGCGGGCGCCGCTGCCGGATCGTGCAGCCACGCGCCAGCCTGGTCCATGAAGTCATAGCCGGTGGTCCCGTCGCAGGCCCACCCCTCGGGCAGCTGCTCGCCCTCGGCCAGTATCTTCTCGACGTGCAGGGTCACCGCCTCCGGATCACGGCTCCCGGCTGCGCAGGCAGCGTTGATCGCTTCGCGCAGGCGCTGCAGATAGGCGCCCGGCGACGACAGTCCGTCCACATGGTCGATGCGCAGGCCATCCACCCAGCCCTCACGCACCAGCCGCAGCGGTAGCGCATGCACCGCTTCGAAGACCTCGTCGCGCTCCACCCGCAGCGCGGCCAGTTCGTTGATATCGAAGAAGCGCCGGTAGTTCACCTGATCGCCTGCCGTGCGCCACCACGCCAGCCGGTAGTGCTGCCGCTGCAGCAGTGCCTGCAACCGTTCAACGCTGCGGTTGCAGCGTTCGGCCCACACCGGCCACTGCGCGGCGTCCAGGGGATGGCTGCGCGGCGACAACGGCAGGACCCGGCCATGATGGCGCAATCCCGGCCGCTCATCGTCCACCCCGACCCGCAGTACGCCGTCGCGCACGGCGTCGTGCACTGGCCGGTCCAGCACCGGCAACCATAGCCGGCCTTCGCAGCCCGGCGCCTCCCAGTCGATATCGAACCAACCCGCATGGCGGCTTCGACGCCCGTGCATCAGCACATCGCTCCACCAGTGGCTGTGCGGGGATGCCGCCAGATGGTTGGGCACGATGTCCAGGATCAGACCCAGGCCGTGTGAGCGCGCCGCGGTGGCCAGCTGGCGGAAGGCCGCTTCGCCGCCCAGCTGCGGATTGATGCTGGCCGGGTCGATGCCATCGTAGCCATGTGTGGACCCCGGCACCGCAGTCGCGATCGGCGACAGGTAAAGGTGACTGACGCCCAGTGCGGCGTAATACGGCACCTGCGCTGCGGCCGCCTCAAGGTCGAAGCCTGCATGCACCTGCAGGCGCGCGGTGGCACGCAACCTCGTCATCGCCCTGCCCTGCGGCGCGTGTTGCTCAGGCGCGCCAAGCGCGCATCGGCGGCGGCACCGTCCCACGCCAGCGGCAACCGCCGTCGCCAGTTCGGATGGCCGCTGACGGTGCCTGGCAGGTTCACCTGCGCACGGCCGCCCAGCACATCTTCCAATGGCAGCAGCGCCAGCCGCGACGCTGCATGGGCAACCAGTGACAGCGCTCCGTCCTCCACGGCCGCGCCGTCACCACCGCAGACCGCGGCCAGCGCCTGCACGTCCCGCGCGCGCGCGCGCAGTGCTGCCGGCAGGTCCTCCAGCTCACCCAGGCGGGCACGCCAGCGCAGGTCGCGCCCGCGCAGCCAGCCGGCCAGTGGTGGCAGGTCGTGGGTGGACGGCATGGCCGCCGCATCGCGGCGCCACCGCGGCGCCGGCAGGAAGCGCTCGCCGTTGCGGGCGAACGGCAGCACCTCGATGCCCAGGATGCCCCGGGCTGCCAGCCGCTGGCGGATGCCCGGCGGCACCACCCCCAGGTCTTCACCGATCAGCACGCAGCGATGCCGCCACGATTCCAGCACCAGCAGATTGATCAGGTCATCGAATGGATAGCGCAGGTACACGCCCTGCCCGGCGCCAGCGCCGTGAGGCAACACCCACAGCCGCTGCAGGCCGAGGATGTGGTCGATGCGCAGGCCACCGCGGCCGGCCATCACGGCGCGCAGTACGCGGATGAACGGTGCAAAGCCCTCGCGGTGCAACGCCAACGGTGACCAGCTGGTGATGCCCCAGGCCTGGCCGAGCGGATTGAACGCATCCGGCGGCGCACCCAGTTCAAGCCCCTGCAGCAGATCGGCGCCACCGGTGCGTGCCTCGACGCCCTGCGGTGCACAGCCCACGGCCAGATCGGCAATCAATCCGATCGACGCGCCATCACTGCGCAGCGCCGCGTGCACCTGCACCCAGCCCTGCTGCGCCAGCCACTGCGCAAATGCATGGTCGTCGGCGCTCCCGGTGACCCCGTCGGCGGCGTGCTGGCAATAGTGCAGCAGCGGTTCGCCCTGCGCATCGCACCAGGTCTCGATCTGCTCGCACTGTGCCGGTGCCTGCTGCCGCAGCCAGTGGCGCACCTGTCGCATCCAGCGCCACTTCAATGCCGCCGAGTGCGGCCAGTCGATGCGGCGTGCAGCGGTGGCGGCATCAATTGCCATCGCCAGTGCCTCGTCCTGGCGCAGCACGCTGTCGGCAGCCTCCGGCAGCACCTGCGGAAGAGCTACCTGCAGCGGATCGAGCCAGCGCCGGTCACTGGGCGAATAGGGGCTGTAGCCCGGGCCGGGTGGCAAGCCGGCGTGCAGCGGACTCAATGCCAGTGCATCGCCTCCATGCCGCTGCAGCAGCTCACGCCACCGTGTGCAGCCGGCGCTGTCACCGATGCCTGCATCGCCGCTGGCGCGCAGACTGTAGACCTGCGCCGACAGACCCCAACCGCGCAGCATGCGCGGTGGCCACCAGGCTCGCGGCGGCGCCACCGCGACCGCCTGTTGCCGCCCGCCCCGGCGCCACTGCCAATAGCCCGGTTGATCCGGAACTCGCCAGCGCCCCTGCGCATCAGGCCGTGCTGGCAGCTCGCGCCCCTGTTCATCCACCCAGCACGCCGCCCCCGTCGCCCCCGGCATCACCAGTACCTGGCCACAGCAGGCGGTGAGCAAGCGGGCGCGCACCGGCGCACCATCGCAGTGCAGCCCTTCCAGCACCGCGCGAAGCACGTCCGGCGCGACTTCGCGCTCGACGCCGGCCACGTCGGTCCAGCGCTCCAGGAGACCTGCCCGGCGTGCGGCGTCCCGAACCGATGTATCCGTCCTCATGCCGCCACCCAGCACGCAACAACACTGCCGCCTGCCGGCAGCACACCGGCAACGTCGGGACCCACAACGCGCTCGCCGGCCGGCACCGCATGCGCCACGGGCCGTGGGCCCACATTGATCGCGATCCACCATTGGCCCGATGGCAGCTGCCAACCCGCCTGCACCGCCCCCTCGCCAAGCACCCGCGCACCCAGCGACCGGGCCTGCAGCAGGCCGGGCTGCAGATAGCGTCTGCGCAGGGCCAAAAACCCGCCTGTGCAACGCAGCCATTGCTGCGACCAGGGATCATCGCCGGGCGGCGGCGTGTACGAGACCTGCAGGGTGGCCGGATCGTTCGGGTCTGGAATACGCGCACGCGAGGCGGCATCGGCGAAGGCACTGAAGCCGGAAAACTCGCGGCGACGCCCCTCGCGCACCGCCTCGTCCAGCGGCGGCGCATAGTCGGTGAAGAACAGGAACGGCGACCGCGCCTGCCACGGTTCACCCATGAACAGCAGCGGGATCATCGGCGTCAGCAGGGTCAGCGCCAGCGCCGCGCGCAGCCGCGCCGGGTCCACCAGCATCGACAGGCGCTCGCCGAAGGCACGATTGCCCACCTGGTCGTGGTTCTGCGCGAATACCACGAAACGCGCGGGCGACAGGTCGCTGCTGGGTTCGCCGCGGGGATGGCCGCCCAGGTCAGGTTCACCCTGCCAGGCGAATCCTTCTGCCAGGCAGCGGGCCAGCAGCGCGTCGGCGCGACCGGCGTAGGCCGCGTAATAGCCTTCCTGCTCGCCGGTCAGCATCACGTGCAGCGCGTTGTGGAAGTCGTCGTTCCATTGCCCCTGATAGGCACCGCGCAGCCACCGCGCCTGGTTGCGTTCGTTCTCCAGCACCAGGTGCGCGTGCGGCACCTCCGCGCGCACCTCATCGGCCAGCTGCTGCAGGAAGCGGTCATCGTCGATGGCGTGTACCGCGTCCAGGCGCAGCCCATCGAAGCCATAGTCGCGCAACCACATCAGCGCATTGTCGATGAAGAAGCGCCGCACCCAGGGCTGGCGGAAGTCGATCGCCTCACCCCAGGGGGTGCTGCGATCGTCACGGAAGAACGCCCGCGCGTAGTCACGCAGAGGGTTGCCCTGCGGTCCGAAGTGGTTGTAGACCACATCCAGCAGCACCGACAGTCCGGCATCATGCGCCGCGTCGATGAAAGCCTTCAGCGCTGCCGGCCCGCCGTAGACATGGGCCGGTGCGTAGGGGAACACACCGTCGTAGCCCCAGTTGCGCCGGCCGGGAAACTGCGCAACCGGCATCAGCTCGATGGCGGTGATGCCCGTTGCGGCCAGCATCGGCAGCTGCGCGGTCAGTGCAGCGAGGCCGCCGCCTGCCTCGATGTGCACTTCACAGATGACCAGGTCCTGCCAGGCGGGCCCCTGCCACGTGGCCTGCGCCCTGCCGGTGTCCAGCACCACGGCGCTGTCGCCATCGATGCCGTCCGGCTGCCAGCGCGAGGCCGGATCTGGCACGTCCTGGCCTGAAGGGAGGCGGAACCGGTACCGGTCGCCATGCGATGCCTGTGTCCGCAGCCAGTGGCAACCGTCCGGCTCGCGTTGCATCGGCCGCAGCGCACCCTGCAGGCACAGCGTCATCGTGTCTGCGTCCGGCGCCCACACACGGAACTCCACCCCCTCACCGGCCGCACGCCAAGCGCCCAGACGCGGGGACGCTGTGGTCATGCATCAACCTGCAGGTACAGCGTGGACAGCGGCGGCAGGGTCAGCCGCAGCGACTGGGCGTGGCCATGCATCGGCCTTGGCTCGGTCTGCACCGCTCCGAGGTTGCCCGCATTGCCGCCGTTGTAATGCGCGCTGTCGGTGTTGAGGCGTTCCGTCCAGCGCCCCGGTTGCGGCACGCCAACCCGGTAACCCTCGCGCAGCACCGGGGTGAAGTTGCTCACCACCAGCAGGGTGCGGCCGCTGCCGGCAGGATCCCGGCGGATGAAGGCATACACGCTGTTGCGGCTGTCATCGGCCACGCTCCAGTCGAAACCGCGTTCATCGCGCTCGTCACGATGCAGCGCGGGTTCGGAGCGGAGCACGGCATTGAGGTCGCCCACCAGACGCGACAGGCCCCGGCCCTCACTGCTGGTCGCCTGTTCCCAGTCCAGTGCTGCATCGTGCGACCACTCATGTCCCTGGCCGAACTCGCCGCCCATGAACAGCAGTTTGCTGCCCGGGTGCGCCCACATGAAGCCGTAATACGCACGAAGCTGGGCCAGCCGCTGCGCCGGTTCGCCTGCCATCTTGGCCAGCAGCGCGCCCTTGCCATGCACCACCTCGTCATGCGACAGCGGAAGCACGAAGCGTTCGGAGAAGGCGTAGACCAGGCCGAAGCTGATCTCGCTGTGGTGATGCTGGCGATGGACAGGATCGCGCCCCAGGTACTGCAGGGTGTCGTGCATCCAGCCCATGTTCCATTTGTGGGTGAAGCCAAGCCCGCCCTCCTCCACCGGCGCGGTCACCCCCGGCCACGCGGTGGATTCCTCGGCAATCACCAACACGTCCGGGAAGCGCTCACGCAGGGTCTGGTTCATCCGCCTCAGGAAGGCGACCGCCTGCAGGTTCTCTCGCCCGCCCTGCTCGTTGGGTATCCACTCACCGTCAGCACGGCTGTAATCCCGGTACAGCATGGACGCCACTGCGTCCACGCGCAGTCCGTCAATGTGGAACCGCTCCACCCACTCCAAGGCACTACCGATCAGGTAAGCGGCCACTTCGTTGCGGCCATAGTTGTAGATCAGCGTGTCCCAGTCGGCGTGCACCCCTTCGCGCGGGTCGGCATGCTCGTACAACGCGGTTCCGTCGAAACCGGCCAGGCCATGCGCGTCGTTGGGGAAGTGTGCGCTCACCCAGTCCACGATCACCCCCACTCCGGCCTGGTGACAGCGATCCACGAAGCGCGCGAAGGCGTGCGGGGGCCCATGGCGCGCCGTCGGTGCGTAGATCCCCAGCGGCTGATAGCCCCAGGAGCCGCCGAAGGGATGCTCGCTGACCGGCAGCAGTTCGATGTGGGTGAAGCCGAGTCCGGCCACGTACGGAATCAGCCGGTCGGCCAGCGCATCCCAGTCCAGCGGTGCGCCATCATCGCCGCGCTGCCAGGAGCCCGCATGTACCTCGTAGATGGACAGCGGCGCGCTGGCGCCCGCCTGGCGCCGGGCCGCCCTCCAACCCTCGTCATGCCACTGCATCGGCGCCGCCGAAGGCACGCGTGAGGCGGTGGCCGGCGGCAGTTCGGCCCAGCGCGCCATCGGGTCGAACTTGTCGGGCATCACCTGGCCATCAGCCCCGACAATGCGGAACTTGTAGCGGGCACCGGCCTGCACGCCGGGCAGGAACAGTTCCCACACGCCAGCCGCATGGCGCAGCCGCATCGGATGGCGTCGGCCATCCCATCCGTTGAAATCGCCGACCACGGCGACCCGCCGCGCATTGGGCGCCCACACCGCGAAGCGCACGCCGGCGATCCCCTGCACCTGCATCGGGACCGCGCCCAGCTGGCGCGCCGCATCGGCATCACCGGCATGGAAGCGTTGCAGCAGCGCCTCGTCCAGCAGCGGGCCGAAGGCATAGGCATCGTGCACCTGCTCCACACCCTGCTCGAAATGCAGGGCAAGCAGCGGCACCGCCGCTTCACCGGCGGCGCCCTCGAACAGGCCGGGCAAGGGGCCCGGGTGCAGATCCCAGCGTCGCCCGTCCTCTCCGATCACCTCGACGCGCTGCGCGTGCGGCACCAGCACGCGCAACCGCCGTTCACCCTCGCGCTGGCGGTGCGGGCCAAGCCAGGCAAATGCATCTGCCGGGCGGGCATGGACGAGGTCCTCCAGCGCCGGCGCGATGCGGTGATCCAGTGCTGTGTCTGCGGTGGTGTCGTCCTCAAGGGCCGCCAGATGCGCGCTGTCGTGGCTCATGCGGCCACCTGGCAGGTCTGCTGGTACAGCGCCAGATAGGCTCGCCCGGCCGCATCCCAGCCGCCCGGCCGCAGCATGGCGGCGCGGCGCATGGCCTGCAGCAGGCCTGGCAGACGGAAGGTGCGCATCGCCCGCTCCACGCAGCGGCGCAGGCCATCGGCATTGGCACCGTGGAACAGGAAACCGGTCACGCCATCCTCGACGGTGTCCACCAGCCCTCCCGTCGCATGCGCGACCGGCAGGCAGCCGAAGCGCTGCGCGTACATCTGGCTGAGCCCGCAGGGTTCAAAACGCGAAGGCATAAGCAGGAAGTCCGCGCCGGCGAACATCTGGCGCGCCAGCGCTTCCTCGAACCCGATGAATGCGCCCACCCGGCCCGGGTAGCGCCGGGCCAGCGCCTGCACCTGTGCTTCCACCTGCGGCTCGCCGCCGCCGATGACCACCAGCTGCCCCCCGGCCGCGACGATCTGTGGCGCCACGTCACAGGTGATGTCCAGGCCCTTCTGGTGCACCAAGCGGGAAACCACCGCGAACAGCGGGCCGGTCGAGGGCGCCAGGCCGAACGCCCTGCGCACCGCATGTGCGTTGGTCGCGCGTCCGGTCCATTCGCCGATGCCGAAGTGCGCCTTTAGGTGGATGTCGCGTCGCGGATCCCAGCTGGCGTCGATGCCGTTGACGATGCCGCTCAGGTGACCGCCGGCGGCGCGCCGGGCCAGCAGGTCATGCAGTCCGCATCCATCATCCGGGGCGGTGATCTGCTGTGCATAGCGCAGGCTGACTGTGTTCAGCCGCGTGGCATTGGTGATGCCGCCCTGCAGGAATGACATCTGTCCGTGGAAGTGCAGTTCATCCAGGTGCGCGGCCGGTACACCCAGCACCGGCGCAAGCGCATACGGGAACAGGCCCTGGTAAGCCAGGTTGTGGATCGTCAGCAGCGTCGGCACGGCCGTCCGGTCCCAACGCACGTAGGCGGCGGCCATGGCCACCGGCCAGTCATTCAGGTGCAGCAGCTGCGGTGACCAGTCCAGCCCGGCACGCCCGGCCGCAATCTCCGCAGCCGCGTGTGACAGCGTGGCGAAGCGAACCGCGTTGTCCTTCCACTCCTGTCCCTGCCCATCCACGTAGGGCGAGCCTTCCCGCTCATACAGCTCAGGCGAGAGCAGCACGTAGATCGGCAGGCCGTCGGCCTGCACCGCCATGCCGATGGTGCACGCAGGCAGGCCGGCTCTTTGGCTGACCTGCCCCACCGCCCGCAGCTGCGGCAGGCGCTGCAGCACCTCCGGGTAGCCGGGAAGCAGCACGCGCGAATCACACGCGCCGCGCACCGCGCGTGGCAGGGCCGCGGCCACATCGCCCAGGCCTCCCGCCTTGACGAAGTCGGCCATTTCGGTCGCGACAAACAGCACGCGCTGTACCAGTTCCGGCAACTTCAACGGCTGTGAGTGGCCCCGGCGGGTCCCGATTGGTACAGATGCACCGGGAGGCGTCGCAACGGGTGAAGCGGACTGGACGACGCGGGCCATGGCGATGATCTCGGAAGTGTTCAGGCAGACGGACGCCAACGGCGCCCGGACGGGCGCTTAAGCGGAGAGGGAAGTCGACGCAGAACGTGGGGGACGTCAGCGAGAGGCTCAGGAGGACAATAGCCCCGCATGCGATCAATCGGCCGTGAAGCCCTGGCGATTTCTTTGTGACAACGCGTCATGAGCTGAGTCCGCATGCCGCGTTCATCACGCCCATCGATGCCTCCCGGACGGGACATCCACCTGGATGCCGTGCGCGCGCTGCCCGTGGCCTGGGTGGTGGCGGTCGGCTGGGTGCCATATGCGACATCCCGTCGCAGGCGGTCCCTGCCTCCCCCTTGACCAATGTCAAACCGGCCGCCGGCACGCGGGGTTATCTCTATGCAGGACCCGAACATGCCGGCGTTTCCGGCAGCCACAAGGACCCTGCAATGCACGACACCCCCGACAACAGCCAGCTCCTGAACGCCCTGCAGAAGGTCATGGTGATCTCCACCACTGACCTGCAGGGCAACATCACCTACGCCAATGATCTGTTCTGCACGCTCACCGGCTTCGCACGTGAAGAACTGATCGGCCAGCCGCACAGCATCGTGCGCCATCCGGATGTGCCCAAGGCCGTCTACAAGGACATGTGGGACACGATCAAGGCCGGCGGCATCTGGACCGGCATCGTGCCGAACCTGGGCAAGGGTGGCGTGCTCTATGTGGTCGACACCACCGTGCAGCCGCTGTTCGACGCCGAAGGCAACATCACCGCGTACATCAGCATCCGCCGTGTGGTGAACGACCTGATGCAGGACTTCGAGCAGGTCGAGTTCAGCAAGGAGAAATTCGACGACTTCTACGAGGCCGCGTGAACACCATCGCTGCCACACCGGTTCGCCGCCTGCTGGTGGGTTTCGCCTCCGAATCGGGCAATGCCCGCGCCCTGGCCCAGCGCCTGGGCGCGGACCCTGGCCTGCAAGCGCTCGCGCCGCAGGTGCTGCCGTTCAACGACATTGACGTTGCCAGCCTGGGCCAGGGCGATGTGCTGCTGGCGATCTCCAGTTCGTTCGGCGACGGCGAGCCGCCCGCCAACGGCGAACGCTTCTTCCAGAGCGTGTGCCAGACCGGGTCGCTGCCCGGCCTGCGCTACGCGGTGTTCGGCCTGGGCGACACCGGCTACCCTCGATTCTGCGGCTTCACCCGAGCGCTGGACGCGGCGCTGAGCGAACGCCAAGCGCAGCCGCTGCTGCGACGGGTCGACGCCGACCTCGGCTATGAACGGTTCTTCCAGCAGTGGCAGCCGGTGCTCCGCCAGGTACTCGAGGGCGATGCCGCCGCCGGCCAGGACCTGCATCTGCAGGTTACCGCCTACGGTGACGACAATGCCTTCGCCGCGCCCATCGTCGAGCGCCACCGCGTCAACAGCAGCGATCCGGCCGCATGGCACCTGCAGCTGGATATTGCCGGCAGTGGCATGGCCTACCGCGCCGGCGACACGGTGCACGTGCTGCCGGACCACGACCCTGCACTGCTGCAGGCCCTTGCCACCTGGTACGGCGACAATGCGGCCATCGCCATGCTGCAGGACCGCGAACTGCGGCTGCTGGGCAGGGGCGTGCTGCGCGAGCTGGCCAGGCTGGGCGGCAGCGAGCGGTTGAAGTCGCTGCTGAAGGTCAGCCAGAAGCGCGAGCTGGATGCCTACCTGCACGGTCTGGACGTGCTGGATATCCTGCAGGACCACGCCAGCCCGGACCGCGTGCCGCTGGCCAGGCTGCGCGACCTCCTGTCAGCGCGCCTGCCACGGGCCTACTCTATCGCCTCGCATCCCGGCAACGGCCAGCTGAGCCTGTGCATACGCGAAGTGCGCTACAGCCTGCGCGGCCGCGAGCGTTCCGGTACCGCCACCGGCAGCCTGCTGCGGGGGGGCAGCCACGCCCGCGTGTACTGCCGCTCCAATCCCGGCTTCCATCTGGCCGACACCAGCAGCGCGCCCCTGCTGCTGATCGGCACCGGCACCGGCATCGCGCCGCTGATCGGCCTGGTGCAGCAGGTGCAGGCCAATGGCTGCGGACGCGAACTGCATCTTGTGTTCGGCGAGAAGCATTGCGAACACGATTACCTGTATCGCGAGCAGCTGCAGGACTGGCATGCGCGCGGCGTGCTCGCCGGCCTGCATCCTGCCTTCTCGCGTGACGGAACCGAAAAGGTGTATGTGCAGCATGTGCTGCGGCAGCGCGCCCGCGAAGTAAGGCAGGTGTTGTCCCGCGGCGGGCACCTGTACCTGTGCGGCAACAAGCGCCACCTGGAAGACGCGGTGCGCGAGGCCATCGACGCCATTGGCGGCCAGGGGCATTGGGACCTGCTGCGCGGGGAGGGCCGCATTCACTGCGAGCTGTACTGACCCTGCATCGATTCGGCCGGCCGTGGCCCGGCACGAGCGCATGCATCAATCGCCGACGACCCGGCCGTCCGCCATGTGCGCGACCTGCTGGCCGAAGACGACGGCATCCTGAGGATCGTGGCTGATCAGCAGCAGCGGAATGCCGGTACTGTCCAGCACCGCCGCCAGCTCCTCGCGCAGGTGCTGGCGCAGGTCGTGGTCCAGTGCAGCGAACGGCTCGTCCAGCAGCAATGCCTGCGGTTGGGTCACCATGACCCGCGCCAGGGCCGTACGCTGACGCTGGCCGCCGGAGATCTGCGACGGCAGCAGATCCCCCACGTGGTCGATACGGAACGCCTGCAGCCACTGCTCGACGACGTCGAAGCGCTGGCCGCGGCGTGGATTGAACCAGCTCCGCTGCAGCCCGAACGCCACGTTCTGGCGCACGCTCAGGTGGGGAAACAGCGCGTAGTCCTGGAACACGTACCCCAGGCGACGCCGCTGCGGTGGCAGGTCGACCCGCGCGTGGGAATCGAACAGCACCTGCCCCTGCAGCGTCACATGGCCCTGTCCGGGACGCAGCAGTCCGGCCACGGCCTTGAGCGTCAGGCTTTTGCCTGCCCCGGACGGGCCGAACACCACCACCTGGCGCTGCGTGCACTGCAGCGTGACGTCCAGTTCGAAGACCTGGCCCGCTGCCTGCATCCGGCGCTGCACCTTCAGGTCAAGCCACATCGCGCAGCTCCCTGCGATGCCCGCCCACCAGGCGTGCCGCCAGCAGCAGGATGACGATGCACACTACCGACGTCAGGATCACGAGCGCATTGGCCCTGCCGTCCTGCCCTGCCTGCACCGCCTCGTAGATGGCGATCGACAGCGTCTGCGTACGACCCGGGATGCTGCCGGCCACCATCAGCGTCGCGCCGAACTCACCCATCGCCCGGGCAAACGCCAGCAGGAGGCCGGCGAGAATGCCGCGCCAAGCCAGCGGCAGCGTGATGCGGAAGAACACCGCCGCCTCCGACACGCCGAGCGTGCGCGCGGCCTGCTCCAGCTGCCCGTCCACATCCTCGAACGCCGCGCGTGCGGGCTTGAACACCAGCGGCAGCGAAGCCACTGCCGCGGCGACCACCGCCGCCTGCCAGGTAAAGATCAGGTTGATGCCGAACCACGACTGCAACCACGCGCCAATGGGGCCGTTGCGCCCTATCAGCACCAGCAGGTAATAACCGAGCACCGTCGGAGGCAGCACCATCGGCAGGGTCAGCAGCGAATCCAGCAGTTCGCGGCCGGGGAAGCGCCGACGCGCCAGCAACGCCCCCAATCCAACGCCCAGCACCAGATTGATCGCCGTGGCCCAGCCGGCGACCTTCAGCGACAACCCCAGCGCGCTCCAGTCCAGGTCCATCCGTCAGGGCTTGCCGAACCCGTGCCTGGCCAGGATCGCCTGACCTTGTGCCGACCGCACGAAGGTGGCGAAGCGCCTGGCTTCGGCTGGCTGCGTGCTGGCCCGGGTCACCGCCAGCGGATAGGCGATGCGTCCGGACACCGGCACTGCGAAGGCACGACGCACGCGGCCGGCCATGGCCTGTGCGTCGGTGGCGTAGACGAAACCGGCGTCCACTTCCCCCCGCGCCACGTAATCCAACGACTGGCGCACGTTCTGCGTGGTGACGATCCTGCCCTGCACCGACGGCCACAGGCCCGCCGCTTCCAGCGCACCCTTGGCATAGCGGCCGACCGGCACGCTGTCCGGGTTGCCCAGCGCGAGGCGCCGCACGTCGGCACCCGCGAGATCCTTCAGGCTACGCGGCCCGCCCCTGGTCTGCGGCGGCACCACCACCCACAGCGCGTTCACAGCAAACACCTCGCGGGTACCGGCAGCCAGCAGGCCCTGCCGCTGTGCCTGATCCATGGTGACTTCGTCGGCCGAAGCAAACACATCGACCGGTGCGCCCCGGCTGATCTGCTGCAGCAGCACGCCGGAGGCGGCGAAGTTGAAATCGACCCGGGCGCCGGGATGGGCCTTCTCATAGGCGGCACCGAGTTCACGGAAGCTCTCGGTCAGGCTCGACGCCGCCGATACCGTCAGCTCGGCCGCGTACGCCGGCAGCGACGCCAGCACCCCCAGCACTACCAGTCCCGCTCGCGTCATCGTCGGCTCCCGGCCAGATTCAGTTCGGATCGGATTCATCGGCCGATGCCAGCAATGCCAGGCGCTCGGGCTGCAACAACAGGATTTCCCGCTGCCTGACCGCGATGATCCCATCATCGCTCAGCCGGCGCAGCACGCGGCTGGCGGTTTCCGGTGCCATCCGCAGGTAATTGGCGATCTCGGTGCGTGCCATCGTCAGGTTGAACCGGGTGGCGGAGAACCCGCGGCGTGCGTAGCGCTCGGACATGTCCAGCAGGAACGCGGCCATCCGCTCTTCGGTGCGATGGTTGGCCGCCAGCAGGGCAACCTTGCCGATCTCCGCACTGAGCAGGCTGAACAGCCGCGCCTGCAGGCCCGGCAAGCGGGTGGCCAGCAGGCTCAGCCTGGGGAATGAGATCCGGCACAGGTACACGGTATCCAGCGCCACGGCATTGCAGGGAAAGCGCGCCTCGTGGATCGCGTTCAGGCCGATCACCTCACCGGGCAGACTGAAACCGAGCACCTGCTCGTTGCCCTGGCTGTCATCGACAAACGTCTTGACCATGCCGGCACGCACCGCCGCGATCGAATCGAACGGCTCGCCGGCGCGGAAGATGTAGTCGCCCGCGTGGAACGGGCCGACATGGTCGACCAGCACATGCAGTTCGCCCAGCGCGGCCTTGTCATACCCCTGCGACATGCAGGCATCGGAGAATGCACAGGTACTGCAGAAGTGCAGCGCGTCGCCGTCATCGGCAGCGGCGGGGTTCGGCGTCGCCGCGCCCTGGCGAACCTGTGGGGACGGAGTGGAGAACATCACGGAATGCCTGGATGAAGGCCTTCATCATACGGCAGGCGTGCCACGGCCGGTCTCACGGCGGCGGACGCTGCCCCCGCCGCTGATGGCCGCGCTGGCGCATGCTGTCGCGCACATCCACGTCGAACTGAAGCTGCAACGAACTTTCATCATCCAGCGCGATGGAAAATTCCAGACCATCACGCGACGGCAGTCGTGCTGCCAGCCCCTGCACTGCATCGCGCGGCAGCACCAGCCGGCAGACGGTGCCACCGTCCAGCAGCACCGCCTGGTCACCCCCATGCAGCGACAACGCGGTTCCCCACCCGCCCGTGCCACCAAACCGGGTCAGGTTCTCCAGCGAGTCGCCGGCCAGCAGTGCTGCCAGTTCCTCTTCATCGACACGCAGGCGCATGGATTGCCGCTGCAGCTGGACTTTCATGTTGCGATGGACTCCCAGTCGGCCCCGGTATTGCAGTTGAACAGCAAGGCACGCTCATTCTCAGGCAGCGGCAACGCCGTCGCCGGCAGCCGCTCCTGCAGGGCACGCAGCGAACGCCGCGCCTGTGGATCTTCGATCAAGGTCCGCAGGGCCCGCCGGCAATGATCATCGATCTGCAGACACATCGGCAATGGCTCGCCGGAGAACACGCTGCAGGCGGAAGGCACCCCGTGCAGCCGATGCAGCAGGGCGCCGGTCAAGCTGGGCATGTCCACCGGCACCACCCACGCAACGGTATCGGGCATGGCCAGAAACACGCTGTAAAGCCCGCCCAGCGGGCCGCAGCGCGCGACCTGGTCGGGAATGCCATCGAAGGCCGGATAGTCACCGCTCACCCACACCCGCTGCGCACCGGCCGCGATCAACACATCACGCATGTGCTCAAGCAGGGTGCGCCCGCGCCAGGGCAGCAGCGCCTTGTCGCGGCCCATGCGGCTGGACAGGCCTCCAGCCAGCACGATGCCGTCAATGGCCGTGCTCGTGGTCATGGCCATGTGCGGGCGTGCTGTCCGCATGGCACAGGCTGCAGCCCTCGCTCCAGGCGCTGTCGCCATCCTCGTAGTGTTCCTGCTTCCAGATCGGGCACTGGTGCTTCACTGCCTCGATCAGCTGCCGGCACGCGCGGAATGCTTCGTCCCGGTGCGGGCTGCCGGCGGCCACCACCACAGCCACATCGCCGATGCCCAGCCGCCCCCTGGCATGCGCCACATACAGCTTCAGGCGCGGCCCGAACGCCGCCTCCACCTCGGCCGCCAGGCGCTGGATTTCGTTCAGCACCAGCGGCTCGAACAGGTCGTAAGTGATGCCCGTGACCACCCGACCGACGTTCACGTCACGTACCTTGCCGATGAACACGTCGATACCGCCGAAACCCGGGTCGGACACCGCGGCGATCCCTTCTGCCGGGTCGATCGCCCCGTGCGCCCGGTCCACCACCTTCGCAATCGGCTTCGCGTCCATCGCTCAGCCCCCGCTCACCGGCGGCAGGATGGCCACGCGGCCATCCTCCGGCAGCACATCGTGATCGCGCAGCACGCGCTGCTGGTCGGCGAAGGCCGAATAGTCCAGCAGGCCGGCACGGAAACCGGGCCAACGCACCGGCAGCAGCTCGCGCAGCGCCTGGCGCAGGTCGGCCACGGTCGCACCCGGCACCTCCAGCGTGATCTCCCGACGGTCATCCAGATCGGAGAACGCACCGAACAACTGCAACGTCACCTGTTTCATTCCCACTCCCTGCCCGTCAGCTGCACCGGGTCGGCGTGGCCCCAGCCCTGTACGCGCACCGCGCTGCCGGCCGGAACCAGATCGCCCTCGTCCTCCAGCACCACCCAGGCGTTGGCCTGCACCATGGACATCAGACGGAACGATTCCTGTCCGGACAGCACCCGCGCGCTCAGCTGGCCCTGCTCGTCCAGCTCCACCCGCGCACGGGCGTGGACGCGCAGGCCGGGCGGCTTGCGCACCATCGCCTGCAGGGGAAGCCGCAGCACCGGTTCCTGCGCCAACCCCAGCAGCCGGCGCAGTACAGGCTCGACAAAGAACCGCTGCCCCACAGCCGCCGACACCGGGTTGCCCGGCAGGCCGAAATACAGCGCACCGTCGGGCAGTACCGCAAACAGCAGCGGCTTGCCCGGACGGATCGCCACTTTGTGGAACACGATGCGCGCCCCGCGCGCGCGCAGTGCGTCGGGCACGAAGTCGTAACGGCCCGCAGAGACCGCACCGGTACTGACCAGTACCCGCGCCCCCGCCGCCAGCGCCTTGTCCAGCGCTGCATCGAACGCGGCCACATCATCACCGACGGTGCCCTGCCACACCACCTCAGCTCCGGCCGCGTGCAGCCGCCCGACCAGGTAGGGGCGGTTGCTGTCACGGATCTGCCCGGACGCCAGCGCCTGCGCCGCCTCGCATACCAGCTCCTTGCCGGTGGCAATCACCGCCACCGCCGGTCGCGACATCACCGCCACCTCGCCAACGCCAAGGGCGTGCAGCAGGGTCCGTGCGTTGATATCCACCCTCTGTCCGGCCCGCAGCACGCACTCGCCTTCGGCTACGTCCTCGCCCCGCAGACGTACGTTCTGGCCCGGCCTGACCACGCTCTTCAACGCGATCCGGGTCGGACGGCCCGCTTCGCTGGCGAGGATCTGCACGTTCTCGATCGGTACCACCGTGTCCAGGCCACCGGGCATGCGCGCGCCGGTCATGATCTCCCAGGCGCCCTCGCCGCCTTCGGCATCGCCATCACCCGCCGCCTGCCAGCCCTGCACCGTGAATTCGGTACCCGACTCGAACGCCACCCCGTTGGCGCGCAGCGCAAAACCGTCCATTGCCGAATTGTCGAACGGCGGCAATGCCTGCGCGCTGTGGATGTCACTGGCCAGGGTGCGGCCTGCGGCCTCCTGCAGGGGCAGACGCTCGGCGGGAAGCGGCGTGGCCGCCTCCAGCAGGTGCTGCAGTGCTTCACTGTAGAGAATCACGCGTGGTCACCACCCTCGACCATCGCCAGGGCGTGGCCCAGCACCGGCGCCAGGATGTCCAGGCACTGCGCTGCCGCCTTCAAGCTGCCGGGCAGCGCGAACACCAGCATGCTGCCCAGTTGCACCACCTCGGCGCGGCTCAGCCAGGCCATCGGCGTGTGCTGCGCGCTCAGCGCCCGGACCATCTGCGCCAGGCCATGCACCGGCCGCGCGTTCAACGAACGCAGCGCCTCCGGGGTGAGGTCGCGCGGGCCCAGACCGGTACCGCCAGTGCACAGGCACAGGCGCACGCCGTCGGCGGCCAATGCCTGAAGGCGATCCGCCAACGGCTCGATGCCATCGGGCAGCACGTCGGCAGCCACCACCTCGCCGCCCAGCCTGTTCAGGCCGGCCACCAGGGTCGGGCCAGAAACATCCTCATAAGTGCCTGCGCTGGCACGGTCGCTCAGGGTGATCACCGCGCAGGCCGCGCCTTCCAGGCCCTTCGGCGCACGCGGTCTGAAGCGCGCGCGCTCGGCATCATCCATGCCATCAGGATGCAGCCACAGGCCGCGCTTGCCGCCCTCCTTGAACAGCAGGCGGATACCTTCGATGCGCAGCGCCGGTTCCACCGGCTTGCTTAGGTCGTACAGGGTCAGCAACGCCGCGTTGACGCCGGCCAGCGCTTCCATCTCCACACCGGTACGCGCCTCGCTGGCACACTCGCACCAGACCCGGATGGCGTGCCGTTCCGGCACCGGCGCGCAGAACACCTGCACAAGCTCCAGCGGCAGCGGATGGCACAGTGGCATCAGCATCGACGCCATCTTCGCCCCCTGCAGGCCGGCGATCTCGGCCATGACCAGCGCATCGCCCTTCGGCAGGCGACGCTCGACGATCAACGGGTACGCCAGCGGACCGGCATGCAGTTCGCCCACCGCCACCGCCCGCCGGCGACTGATGCGCTTGTTGCGGACATCGGCCATATGGAATGCCGCGTTCAGTTCCCCACTCATCGTGCTGCTCATCCTCCGATGGAAGCCAGGTGCGGGGTCAGCCCGGTCCGGCCCTGGTGCAGGCCATGCCCGGCCGCTTTCAGGCCAAGCTGGGTGGTGATGCGCGCCAGCAGCGCGTCATGGTCGTCATCGTGCTGCAGCAGCGCGCGCAGCGGCACGCCGAAGTCGCCGAACAGGCACAGCCGCAGGTCTCCCCTGGCTGTTACCCGCAAGCGGTTGCAGCCCTTGCAGAAATCGCGCGAGTACGGCGCGATGATGCCGATGCTGCCACGATGGTCCGGATGGCCGAACTCGCGCGCCGGGCCGGCATCGGCCGCCCGTGCACGCTCGCGCCAGCCGGCAGCCAGCAACTGCTCGATCACCCCGTCGGCACGCAGGTGATGCTGCTGGAAATAGGCTTCGTTGTCGCCGGTCCGCATCAGTTCGATGAAGCGCACGCTGAAGGGACGGTCGCGCAGGTACGCCATCCACTGCGGCAGCTCATCGTCATTGAGGCCGCGAAGCAGCACCGCGTTGAGCTTGATCGACGACAGGCCCAGCGCCTGCGCCAGGGCCAGGCCCTGCTCGATCTCCGGCAGGCGGTCATGCCCGGTGATCGCGGCAAAACGTTCGCGCCGCAGACTGTCCATGCTGACGTTCAGCGCCGTCAGGCCGGCGCGGTGCCAACCCGGCAGGCGACGCGGCAACTGCGTGCCGTTGGTGGTGATGGCCACTTTGCCAATACCCGGCACCGCTGCCACGGCCGCGATGATGTCATCAAGATCCTTGCGCAGGCTGGGCTCGCCACCGGTCAGCCGGATCTTGCTCATGCCCAGCGCCGCGAAGGCGCGGACCAGGCGGCTGATCTCCTCGACCTGCAGGAAACGCGGGCGGCCATCGGCCTGGTACCCCTCCGGCAGGCAATAGCCACAACGGAAGTTGCAGGCTTCGGTCAACGACAGACGCAGGTACGGAAAGCTGCGTCCGAAACCGTCGGTGAGTTGGCTCATGGCTGGTCCACCTTCTTGCTCCACCGTCCTGCCTGTTGCCGCGTGATGTCGGCGCATCACAGCATGCGGCCTGCGCTGCCACGGGAGTGTGACTGGGCCCATCATGAACGATTTCCGGCAGCGGATGCACGCTGCCGGGCAACAGGAAGAGCCGCAGCCAGTGTCCGGATGGATGCGCGCCAGGCTGACCGCGCCGCCCACCGGGCCGGCGGTGGAGCGTCTACCTGCGGGCAGATCGTGCGCGCTTGCCGCCGTTGTGCTGCGCAGCCGCGCGGCTCTGTGCGAACTCGGGGAAGGTCTGCTCGATCGGGTCCACGTCCGGCAGGATGTAGAACACCCCGCCCCGCTCGAAGGTGGAACGGATGATGCGTTCGTAGAACTCCGGCGAGACGTTGATGCAGCCGTGGGTGACGCGGTTGTCGTCCGGCGACGGCGACGCCAAGCGCTCGACACGCCTCTCTGCCGGAACGCCGGTCGCGGTCGGATGGATGGAGACTGCGGACTCGTAGTCCACCCACAGCACCCGCCCTGCATCGATCGAAGGGCCGTAGCCGCCCACGAAGCGACCTGCAGGCGTGGTGCGGTCCCGTCCCGGAATGGCACGCAGGGCGAGACCCGCAACGCCGGGCGCGGTGTGGTCGCCGGTCGCTGAACCGAACAATGCAGGGGCCGCGCCGCGCAGCCGGCCGTCTCCACCGAACACCAGGATCTGCGCGGCAGCCTTGTCCATGACCGCGAACGGATAGCCTTGGCTGTCCTTGGAAGCCACGACCCAGCCCGCCAGTTCGATCACGGTTTCGGAGACATCCTGGCCGGGTGGCAGTTCATCAACGGCGGCCGACGGCGGCGCGACGGCATCTTCCGCATTGACGACACCGACCACCAGGAACGCCAACGCCACTGCCAGAGCAGCGCGATGGGCATGGCGCGCAAGGGATGAGTGGGTATGGATGGGAGCATTCCTCGAAAGCTGTGTTACGGGAGGACACCAGTGGCCGCTGCGGCCACTGGGCCCCTGACTCCGATGTTCAGGCTACAGGCGGTCAGCCGCGCGGGGTGCGGCGAGGTGCCCGTTCAAGCTGCTGGACTCGGCCTTCGATCTGATCCAGACGCTGGTTGGCCTGCTGCGCCGACTGATTGGCCGACTCGGCGCTCTGCGCCGCACCCTGCACCTTCACATCAAGCTGGTCGAGCCGCGAGTTGATCGTTGCGAAATCGTCCTTGTAGGTGGCGCAGGCCCCAAGGCCTACGGTGGCGACAATCGCCACACCGAGCGTACGTGCCATCATCAGGTGCTGCTTGGTAAGAATCATTCCACTCCCTCCTTCGTCTGGGGTGTCTGGAATATAGCGGCGTTTCGGCACACTCTCCGATTGGCTTTCAGCTACAGGTGGAAGACGTGGACGTCGCGTGAAGACCCCGTCTCAACCACGTCGCCAAGCGAATCCGGCGGCAATCGCCAAGGATGCCGCGATCACCAGCGAGGCCACCACGAACGCGGTGCGCACCTCCGCGGGCGTTGCCGTGTCAGGCGCGACGGCGAAGAACACACCGCCCACCAATGCCACCGACAGCGCCGCACTGATCTGCAGTGTCGCACTCACGATGCCTGCGGCCAGCCCGGCGTGGCGGGCATCCACATGGTCCACGCTCTGCTTCACCAGCGCCGGAAGCGCAATGCCCTGTCCTGCGCCGATCAGAAACAGCGGAAGCGGCAGCCACGACGGCATGTCCAGCAGCGCGAGCGTTGCGACCGCCAGCAGGCCCGCAACCTCCATCACCATCCCGTGCGATGCACCCTGTGCAGCCAGCCGCCGGAACGCCGAACCACACAGCGGCCCGAGAAGGAAACCCAGCCCCAACGGCAGGATCGCCAACCCCGCCGACGCGCTGCTGCGCCCCAGCGCGGACTGCTGATACACCGCGAAGACGAGAAAGAATGCAGCCAGCGCGTAGAAGAAGAATGTCGCTGACAGACTGCGCCTCAACCCGCGTATCTGCAGCAGCGATGGCAATACCAGCGGCATCTGCCCACGCCCCACGCATCGCTGCTCATGCCTCCAGAACAACAGCAGCAGGGGGCCGCTTGCCAGCAGCAGTCCTACGCACCACCACGGCCACTGGCGCTGGCGGCCCTCGATGATCGGTACCACCAGCGCCAGCAACGACGCCGCCAGCGCCACCGCTCCGACAGCGTCCAGCCGTGCTCCCTGGCGGGCGTGCGACTCACGCAGCAGCACGAATGCAGCCGGCACCGCGGCTGCGATGATGGGAAGATTGATGAGGAACACGCTCCTCCACCCTGTTCCCCACAGATCGGCTGTGACCAATACACCCCCGAGCAGTTGCCCGCCCACCGACGCGAGGCCGAAGGTGGCGCCATACAGGCCAAGCGCACGGCGCTTCTCGCTGTCCGGGAACAGGGCATGGATCGATGCCAATGACTGCGGGGCCATCAGCGCGGCCGACATCCCCTGCAGCAGCCGTCCGGCCACCAGCACTTCAGCCGCAGGCGCCAGGCCGCACAGCGCCGATGCCAGGCCAAACCCCAGCATGCCTGCGATGAACACCCGTTTCCTGCCGTAGATGTCGCCCAGCCGGCCTCCCAGGATCAGGGTCACCGCGTAGGCCGTGGCGTAGACCGAGATGACCAGCTGCGAGACATCCGGGGGCGCGTGCAGATCGACACGGATGGCCGGCAACGCGACATTGACGATGAAGAAGTCGAGCGGCGGCAGCAGCGTGCCTGTCAGCAGTACAGCCAATGCCATCCAACGGCGCGGATCGGGCGACACGGGGCCCGCAGCGTCAGCCGGTAGATTCATGTCATCCCCCCACTCAGCGCATGCCGCCTGAGGCAAGCAGGGTGTCGCCGCTCATCCATCGCGCATCATCGGAGGCGAGAAACGCAACGATCGGCGCCACGTCCAGTACCTGGCCTGTCCGGCCCAGTGGTGTCTGCGCCAGATTCCAGGCCTGGAACCCGGAATCGACGACACCCGCAGCATGTGTGCCCTCGGTCTCGATCAGGCCGGGATTGACCGCATTGACACGGATACCGCGCGGACCAAGCTCCCTGGACAACACGCCGGTGATGGCGTCCATCGCGCCCTTCGAACCGGTGTAGATGGCGCTGTCCACCGGCAGGATGCGGGTCACGAATGAACTGATGTTGATGATGCTTGCACCGGGCCGCAGATGGGGAACGGTGGCGGCAGTGACCAGCAGCGGGCCCAGCACATTGATGTCGAACTGGTGGCGATAGAGCGCCTCGGTGGTGTCCTCGATCTTCGCGAACCGGTACACGCCCGAGTTGTTCACCACCACATCCAGCCTGCCGAACGCATCCAGGGCCGTGGCCACCAGTGCATCGACCTCGCGTGCGTCACGCACGTCGGCGCGCACCGCCAGCGCCCGACCACCGGCGGCTTCGATATCGGCAACGACCCGTTCGGCGCCCTCCCGGCTCGAGGCGTAGTTGACGACGACGCTGGCGCCGTCGGCCGCCAGGCGGCGGGCAACCGCAGCGCCAATGCCCTTCGAAGCGCCGGTGACCAGCGCGACCTTGTCTTTCAGCGTGTTCATATCAAGCGGATCCAGTTCCAGGGGGAGGCGGTCAGTGCGACCGGGGCCCATGCTGGACCTTTCAAACTTGTATGTGGACTGACACTGATGCACATTTGCCGTACATTTTTGAACGGGCATGATCATGGAATGGGGTGATGTCCGTGTCTTCCTGGCGATCGTGCGGGGCGGGTCTCTGGGTGAGGCGGCCCGGCGCCTTGGTGTCAGCCATCCCACGGTGGGCCGCCGATTGAAGGCCCTTGAACAGCACGCCCGGCAGCCCCTGCTGCGGCGGACGCGGGACGGGCTGGTCACGACCGATGCCGGTGATGCGGTGCTGGCCCTGGCCGAAGCCATGGAGAACTCCGCCCTGGCCATGGAGCGCCGCCTGGAAGGCAGCCCGGGCCGGCTGGAAGGCATTCTGCGCATTTCGAGCGCGGACTGGTTTGCCTGCCACGTGCTGACGCCCGTGCTCGCCGAACTGGTACGCCGGCATCCGGCGGTGGTTCCGGAACTGATCGCCAGCTATCGACTGCTTGACCTGTCGCGCCGCGATGCCGACGTCGCGTTCCGCATCGTGCCGTTCAGTGAGCCGGACATCGTCCAGCGCCTCGTGATGACCCTGCCCTACGGCCTGTATGGTTCGGTCTCGACCATCGCTCGGCTGCAGGACGACCCCGATTCGGTCGGACTCATCCTGATGAACACCGCGCAGTCGCACTTCCCCGACGTGGAATGGTTGCTGCAGCGGTTTCCGCGTTCGCCGCGCGCATTCACCAGTACCAGTCGCAGTGTCCAGGCGCAGATGTGCCTGCACGGTACCGGTATCGCCGTGCTGCCCCGTGCGTTGGGTGACGCGATAGCCGGACTGGAGCGCATCGAATCACACGGGACGCCCCCTTCGCGGGGCATCTGGGTGGGCTATCACCAGGATCTGCGCCACATGGACCGTCTGCGTGCCCTGCTGGACATCCTCGATTCGACACTGCCGCCAACAGGCGCCGCCCCCTCGGCAGGGAAACAGACAGCATGATTCCGTTCACGGGCGTTGGCCTATGGTCCACCTCACCAGGCCGGCAGGACCGGCCACTGACAGGAGGATGCCATGAGGACCCGACACGTCGTACCTGCTCTGATGGTGGCACTGCTCGCCGTCGCACCGGCCTGGGCGGATCCGCCGCACCACGCCCGCGGAAACGGTCCCCCACCGCACGCAGGCGGGCCGCACAATCGCGACGCACCGCCGCCAGGATGGCAGAAGAAGGCATGGCGGCGCGGCGATCATCTGCCGTGGGCGGAAGTGGATCGTCGCTACTGGGTGGATGACTACGCACGCTACAGGCTGCGTGATCCCGGCCGCGGCCAGCGCTGGGTCCGCCAGAGCGACACCGAGTATCTGCTTGTTGAAATCGCCACCGGCGTGATCGTCGACGCGCTGCGTCGGTGAACGCAGCCCTGGCTGACCCATCGGGCGCAGACGCGCGATGGGTCAGCCCTTCCTGCGCTGCCTGCCGCTGCTGCGTCCAGCGGTGGGCGCTGAAGGGCTAGTTCGGCAGCGCGCGCGCGTTACCGTTTGGCCGCAGATGGAGCTGCCCGGTTCTGGTATCCAGCAGGATGTTGAAGTTGCGCAGTGCTTCACTGCCCAGCGTGCCGTCGGCATTGGATCCATCCTCATCGATGGTGAACGACACCTTGGGCTGTTCCAGTCGCAGCCCGCCCACATCGGCCGATGCGATCCGTGCATCGACGGCCCGGATCTTCCTGCCCGCCGAGCCGCTGAACTGTGAGGTACCGATGGTGCGGGTGAACACCTCCTGCAGTCGGTGGCGCGAGCTGTACGCATGACCCAGATCGATGGCGCCGTTGCTGCCGGTGTCCACGAACAGCCAGGCCGCAAGTGTCGAGCCACCCTCACGCAGAAGCACTTCGATGGCGGGCGTATTGTCGATCCAGCTGACGTTCGCGCGGGTGTATCCGTGCAGATCCGGCAACCTGTCGTGCACGTGCAGCAGCTTGCGGTCGTAGTCGATCTCGATGATGCGCCCCGCGAAGAATGTCCAGCCAAGCACGGCGTCGAACGGACGCTTGCCGTAGTCGATCACGGCCGCCCCCATCGTCCGGCGCATGTCTCCCACGACGACCGTGTTGTGGGTACTGTAGTCCACGAAACTCACGCCGTCGGAGCCGGTGTTCTCGGAGCGGTCATCGACCTGCATCGACGCCGCCCTGCGGGTGGCAACCGTGACTGCCAGTCCGTCAGCGCCGGTGTCGACAAGAAAGCGCAGCGGTCCTGACTGGTTGATCCGCCCTTCCACATAGATCCGGTGATCCTTGTCCTGCTCGAAAGGAAGGGTGATCGTCCCGGCCGCGGCGCGGGACTGCGGAAGAACAAGCAGCCCCGCAACCAGGGCGACGTACCACGAACGTATGGACTGGCGCATTGATGGCTTCCAGTGGAGGGCAACGGCAGATTGCCGCCTGCCTTGGATGCGGCAGGGGTGCAGAAGGTTTAGACGCCTGCCGCGCTGCCCTCGATGATTCCGGACCGAAGCAAACCGGCGCCCGGCGCCCGCGGCCCCGTGTTGCCATCCGGCGCTGACGTCGGCGACCGCAGCATGCACGGGCCGTTGACGTCGCAATGCCAGACTGCTGGAGCGCGCTCCACCGTGGAGCGCCGTTGGTCGTGCGATCTTGGGGGGATCGGCAATGCCCTACTTCACTGATTCGACCGAGGTGGCCGTCGAGGGTATCGGCGCGGCGCGGCGCATCGGTTGGATGCGGTTCGTCGGCAGCAGCCTGGCGGCCCTCCCCCTGGCCTCCATCCTGCTCGAACGCCAGGATGGTGTGTGGCCATGGACGCTGCTGCTGCTCAACGCGCTGGCATGGCCGACGATCGCTCTGGTCCTCACCCGGCGTTCCCCCGAGCCGGCCGCCACCCAGTTCCGCTGCATGGTGCTCGATTCCTTCTTTGGCGGCGCGTGGATCGCGTTCATCGCCCTCAGCATCGTGCCCAGCGCACTGTTCACTGCCCTGCTGGTGGCCGACAAGATCGCAGCAGGGGGAGTACGGCTGGCGCTGCGGGCGACGCTGGCGCTGGTGCTGGGTTTTGGACTCGTCTGGTTCGCGCTGGGCTTCCCCTACCAGCCGACCACCTCGCAACGCAGCATCATGCTGAGCATGCCGTTCCTGTTCGTGTACGGCATCGGCCTCAGCATCCTGAGCTGGCAACTCGCGCGCCGGGTCAAATCACAGAACCGGCAGCTGCGGCGGCTGAGCCGGATGGATCCGCTGGTGGAGCTGGCCAACCGGGGCTTCCTGATCCACCGTGCCCAGCAGGCGCTGGACAAATCGCAGCGCCACGGTGGCATGGCGTGCCTGTTGATGCTGGATGTGGATGACTTCAAGCGCATCAACGACTCGCAGGGGCATCGCGCCGGCGATCAGGTCCTGCGGAATATCGCCACGACACTGCGCGAATTCGCCAGCCCGGCCGATACAGCTGCACGGCTCGGGGGGGATGAGTTCGTCGTGCTGCTGCGCGACTGCGCCGCGTCAGACGCCATGCAGATGGCGGCACGCATCCGGCAACGCCTGCACGAGAACGCACGCCGGACAGGACCGGCGAGCGATTTCAGTGTCAGCATGGGAGTCGCTGCGAGCCCGCGACACGGCAGTGTCGAGGACTGGCTGGCACTGGCCGACCGAGCCCTCTACCACGCCAAGCGGCAAGGCAAGGACACTGCCAGTTTCGCCGAGTAATGGCCGCGTAGCAGCGTCATCCTGATCGGTCGCATTCCCGGTCGGGATCAGTGCGCCAGGGCGAAATCCAGGCCCGCACAGACCGCCGCGACCTGCGCGTCGTTGCACTCCTGCGGGTGGGTACGCGGACTGTCCGGGTAGACCTCCGTGGTGGTGGCAAAACGCGCATCGGTGAATCCGGCGCAGGCCCCGATCGAGCGCGATTCACCCCATACCACGCCCGGTGACTGCAACGGCAGGCCGACCAGGTTGCCTTCGGCATCGGCCGGGGCGATATGGGTGATCGGCGCCACGGCGGCGATCAGCGCCTGCTGGAATGCCGGTTGCGGGTCTTCGCTGTTGCCGATCACGTAGAAGCCATCGGGAATGGTGTCCCGCTCGAAGGGCTTGCCATCACGGGCGCAACGGGCCGGGTCGAACTCGTGCAGGTCGCTGTCGGTGGTTTCGTGCAGGTCCAGGTGCACCCGGATGTCGGCCTTGCGCCCGGCCACCCAGCGCATCAGCGAGGCGGCTTCCTCGATCAGGCCGCCGTCGCGGAAGCTGCGGTTCGGGTCCAGGGCAGCGGGGTTCCAGCGCTGGATGCGCTCATAGCCCCACGGACTCACGCAGGGGGCCACGATCAGGTTCAGACGCCCCAGGTAGCGCTCGGCCTGCTGCTCCAGGAACTGCAGGGCACCGTGTACGCCGCTGGTCTCATAACCATGCACGCCGCCGGTAACCAGCGCCGTCGGCAGTGCCGGGTTCCAGTCGTGGTTGACCACGGCGAACAGGGGATAGTGGTCCGGCGCGTAATCGAGCTGCCCGTACTGGATCACGTCGAAACGCTCGTCCAGGCGTTCCAGCGCCGCCACCACATCGTCATGGTAGCTGCGCTGGCGTTGCTGGCGGGCCCGCCACTGCGCGCGTTCCGGATCGCCCCAGGGCTGTCCGGGGGTGCCGATCGGGTAGAACTGCGCAACAGTCATGGGTGCTCCAGAGGTCGAACGTGGTGAGTGCAGCCGGTCATTCTAAGCCTTGTGGCGCCTGCGGGCCCGCCCACCCGTCCCGCCCTTCATCCAGCCAGGCTCATCTGGCTGTAAAATCAACGGTTTTTGGCCCCTCACCCCTTGATGGCGAACGCAGCGCAGACGGTCCTGGGTGGACCGGATTTCCTTCGCCTGCTCGCCCGTCTCAGCGACGGCGCGATGCCGGCCACCAGTCCCGTCCTGACCGATCGCCTCGGTCAGTGGGTGGACTGGAGCCGTGCTGTCGCGCTGTCGACGGCACTGGGCGGACGCGTGCCTGCAGCGGCGGACGCGGGCGAGGCGATGGACGACCTGCTGGCCGACTGCGAGCAGGCCCATGCCAGCCTGCTGGCGTCGATTCGTGACGATGCCGAAGCCGAGCGCCTGCTCGATCTGGCCGAGGCGGCCGCCACACCCACCTTTGCCTCGTTGCGGCAGCGCTACCGGGTACTGCAGCAGGCCATCCAGACCGCGACCGGGCGCCTGCGCGGACGCCTCCGTGACCAGTTGCTGCGGGCCTCGCCCGAGTTGGCGCGGCTGGCCGAGATCGACGCCGTGATGGAGCAGACCCTCAGCCCGCGCGAGCACAGCCTGCTGGCCATCGCCCCGGCAGTGCTGGGCACCCGCTTCGACCGCGTGCATGGCCAGCCTGGCTGGCGCACCGCATTCCGCCATGACATGCGCTCGCTGCTGCTTGCCGAGCTGCAGCTGCGCTTCCACCCGATCGAGGGGCTGCTGGCAGCCCTGCGCTCCCACTGACCCGGAACACCATGTCCAGAACTGCTTTCCCTGTCGTTGTCTTCCTTGTCGGCCTGCTGGCCGTGTGCTGGATCGGCATCGGCTACGTTTCGGTGCACCCGTTGGGTGCAGCGGTCGCGGCGGTCATTGCCGCCTGCTACATCGCCGGTGGTGTGGAGCTGTACCGCTATCGCCAGGCCAGCGCGGGCCTGCGCGATGCCCTGGGCGATCTGTCCGCCGCCGAGGAGCGCCTGGCACCCTGGCTGGAGCGCGTGCCGGCAAGCCTGCGCAATGCCGTGCGCCTGCGCGTGGAAGGTGAGCGCACCGCCCTGCCCGGCCCGGTCCTGACACCGTACCTGGTCGGCCTGCTGGTGCTGCTGGGCATGCTCGGCACCCTGCTGGGCATGATGGACACCCTGCGCGGCACCGGCCTCGCCCTGCAGAGCGCCACCGACATGGCCGCCATCCGCGGCTCGCTGGCATCCCCGGTACAGGGCCTGGCCGTCGCCT
Source organism: Stenotrophomonas sp. 112478_Sma (assembly GCF_056479905.1). Classification (NCBI taxonomy): domain Bacteria; kingdom Pseudomonadati; phylum Pseudomonadota; class Gammaproteobacteria; order Lysobacterales; family Lysobacteraceae; genus Stenotrophomonas; species Stenotrophomonas sp. 112478_Sma. The sequence continues at coordinate 2,459,634 of NZ_CM151072.1, forward strand.
TCGGTACGTCGATTGCCGGTGTCGCCAGTTCGGCCATGCTGGGGCTGCTTTCGGCGCTGTTGCGCCGGGATCGCCTGCAGGCCGTGCAGCAGCTCGACCGTGCCATCTCCGGCCCGCTGCACCCGTATTCGCAGGCGTGGCAACGCGCCGAATCCCTGCGACTGCTGCAGGCGCAGTCCGCAGCGCTGCCGGCCCTGGTCGACCGCCTGCAGGCGATGACCGGTGCCTTCGAGCAGCACAGCCTGGCGGCCAACGAACGGCTGCTGGCCGGCCAGGCCGAGTTCCTCAGCCAGAGCCAGGCGCTGCAGGAGCGCCTGGCGGCCTCCCTCCAGCAATCGCTGCGCGAAGGCGCCGAAGCCAGCGCAGCGGCCATCGGCGGTGCCCTGCAGCCGATGGCGGAAACCACGCTGGCTGGCCTGGCCAGCCACGGCCAGGCCCTGCATGCGCGCGTTGAACAGGCGGTGCAGCAGCAGCTGGCCGGGCTGGCGGACGGCTTCGAGCGCAGCCGCGTATCGACTGAAGCCAGCTGGACGCGGGTGATGGCCGAACAGGCCCAGGCACAGCAGGCGCTGGTGACCGACCTTCGCCAGCATCTGCAGGCCTTCAGCGATGCCCAGGGTGCACACGGCGAAGCAGTGGTGGCACGCATCGGCGAACGGCTGCAGGCGGATGCCGACCGCCAGACCGACGCGTGGCGCACTGCGGCCGACCAGCAGCATGCGCTCAACACCACGCTGGTCGAGCGCCAGCAGCAGGCACTGGAGGCGGTCAGTCAGCATCTGGACGAACGGGCCCAGTCGCTGCTTCACGCGCTTGAAGAACGTCATGCAGCCAGCCAGTCGCTGCTGCAGGACCACGAGCAGCAGCGCCAGGCGCGCTGGGAGGCCGCCAGCACCCATCTGCAACAGGCCCACGCCGCCCTGCAGGCACAACTGCAGGCCGGTGACGAACAGCGCCTGCAACGCTGGAGCGACGCGCTGCACACCCTGTCGAACGATCTGGCCGAACGCCTGCACGCCAATGGAGAACGCCTGGCTGCGCAGCAGCAGCAGATCTGCGACACGCTGGCGGAGACCGCGCAGCAGATCGGCGAGAACGGCCGTGCCCAGGCCAGCGCAACGCTCGCGGAAGTCTCGACCCTGCTGCAGACGGCTGCCGCCGCACCGAAGGCCGCTGCCGACGTCATCAACGAGCTGCGCAGCACGCTCTCCGAGAGTCTGGTGCGCGACAACGCGATGCTGGAGGAGCGCGGCCGCCTGCTGGCGACGGTGCAGACCCTGCTGGATGCGATCAACCATGCCTCGCATGAACAACGCAGCGCGGTCGATGCACTGGTGGGCGGCTCGGCGGAACTGCTGGAGCGCGTCGGCAACCGCTTCACCGACCACATCGCGGCCGAAACCGGCAAGCTCGACGGCATCGCTGCACTGCTCGATGGCAGCGCCACTGAAGTCGGCCACCTTGCCGGCGCCTTCGGCGACGCCGTGGCCCAGTTCGGCGCCGCATCGGCCGAGCTGTCGGGCCGGCTGGAACAGATCGGTGGCGCGCTGGATGCCTCGCTGGCCCGCAGCGACGAGCAGCTGGCCTATTACGTGGCGCAGGCGCGCGAGGTGGTCGACCTGAGCCTGCTGTCGCAGAAACAGGTGATGGAGGAGCTGCAGCAGTTGGCCGCGCGCCGCGGCAAGGCCGGCACCGCATGAGCGACGAGCTGGAGGTCGACGGCGGTTCGCACGCGCCGATCTGGGCGGCATTCGGCGACCTGATGTCGGTACTGCTCGGCGCGTTCGTGCTGATCCTGGTCGGCGTGGTAGCGGTCCAGCTGGAACTCTCGCAGCGGCTGGAGGATGAAGTCAGGCAGCGCCAGGCCGAAGCCAAGCGCCTGCAGACGCTGGAGCAGGCACTGGCCGGCCCGCTGGCGGCGGGCCGGGTGACGCTGGTCGATGGCCGCATCGGCATCAGCGGCAGTGTGCTGTTCGCCCTCAATTCAGACCAGCTGCAGCCGGAGGGCCAGGAGCTGCTGCGCAGCCTGGCCGCACCGCTGGCTGCCTACCTGGGCAGCCGCGAAGAGATTCTGATGGTCAGCGGCTTCACCGATGATGCGCCGGTGCGCGAAGGCAACCGTCGTTTCGCCGACAACTGGGAACTGTCCGCGCAGCGTTCGCTGACGGTGACCCGTACCCTGATCGCGGATGGCGTACCGGCCGATGCGGTGTTCGCCGCCGCCTTCGGCAGCGAGCAGCCGGTCAGCTCCAATGCCAGCGAAGATGGCCGCGCGCGCAACCGCCGCGTGGAGATCGCGCCGATTCCCAGGCCCAGGGCACCGGATGGCAGATAAGCTGCCAGCGCTGGAGGGGCTGCGTGCACTGGTGCGCGATCTCGATGCGGGGTCGCGCTCGCTGGCGGACTACCCGCAGGTGCCGATGCTGCAGCAGGTGCAGCACGAGTGGTCGGAGCTGCGCAGTGAACTGCAGGTGCGCCGTTCGCTGCGCACCGAGGCCCCCGCCGACGGCGGCCCGCTGAACTCTGCGGTGCTGGTGCAGCGCATGCTCGATTCGATGCAGGCCGCCAGCCCCGGCTATCTGCGCCACTTCATCGATTACGTCGATACCCTGTCGTGGTTGCAGGCGCTGCAGGACGGTGCGGCCAGTGGCGGTGATGCGGCGAAACCGAAGCGCGCGCGCAAGCCCCGCAACCCCGGTTGAGGCCCGGCCTTGCATCAGGGGGTCAGCCGCGCAGCGTGGCGCCGCCGTCGACGTACAGGTCACTCATCGCCACATGCCCGGCCTGCTCGGACAGCAGGAACATCACCGACTGGGCAACGTCCTCCGGCGTAGCCAGCTTGCGCAGGGGAATGCCGGCCTTGTAGGTGTCGAGGTTGCCGGCAATCACCCGCTCGGCACCGTGCGCGTCTTCCCACATGCCGGTCTGCATGGCGGTCAGCGTCGAACCGGGTGCGACGATGTTGCAGCGGATGCCCAGTGGCGCCAGCTCCAGGCCCAGGCAACGGGTGAACATGGTCGCTGCCGCCTTCGAGGCAGCGTAGGCCGCCATGCCGTGACGCGGCACGCCTGCGGTGTTCGAGCTGACGGTGACGATGGCGCCCTGTCTGCGCGGTGACATCACCCGCGCCAGTGCGCGGCCGAGATGGAACACACCGTCAGCGTTGACCGAGAAAACACGGCGCCAATCGGCATCACAGGTATCCGTCACCGCGCCGACCTGCAGCACGCCGGCCACACTGGCCGCCAGGGCGATCGGTCCGATCTTCGCCTCTACCTGGTCGATGAGCGCATCGACCGCTGCGCTGTCGCTGACATCCAGCGCACAGGCATGGACGCGCTCGCCCACGATCGCGGGCGACTCGCGGTCGGTGGCCACCACCTGGCAGCCGGCGGCGACCAGCAGCTTCACCAGCGCGGTGCCGATCCCCCCGGCTGCGCCGGTCACCAGCGCCACGCGACCCTCAAAACCGGTCAACTGCATGTTGCGATCTCCTGTTGTTCATCCCAATGCCGCAGTCGCGCGGACAGCCATGGCGCGAGCCGCGCCACCGCATCACGACCGGTCAGTTCGGCATGCAGGAACGGCAGTTCGAGCGCCTGCACCGTGCGCGCATGCGCCTTCCACAGCGCCGACTGCAGCTGTGGTCGTGCCTGGTGGTCCCGCCCTGCGCGCACATGCACCAGGGTGCCGTCGAATGGCCGGTGGTGGTGCTCGCGGATCAGGCGGTTGGTTCCGGTGACCGCGCGCACCACGCCGTCCAGCACCACGTCGGGCAGGCCGCCCAGCGCACTGCCACCTCGACGCAGGAAGGCCAGAATGCGCTCGCGGCTGTCCAGCTCCGGGTGTGCGTCGGGATCGTGGCCGGCGATGGCCAGCAACGCCCGCAGTGCGGCGATCGGATCCGGCTCCGGCTCGGCCCGCCAGCACTCACTGGGATAGGCGTCGAGCAGGACCAGCTCGCCGACCTTGCGACCGATCTCGTGCAGGCGCACGGCCATCGCCTGGGCGATGATCCCCCCCACCGACCAGCCGAGCAGGTGCACCGGCCCGCGCGGCTGCAGGGTCACTACACGCTGCACGTACTCGTTGGCCATCGCCTCGATGCTGGCCGGCAGCGGCTGCGCGGCGTCCAGCGCCGGCGACTGCAGCCCGTACACGGCCCGCGCCGGTTGCAGCGCACGCGCCAGCGCGCGGTAATTCCAGGCAATGCCGCCTGCCGGGTGCAGCACGAACAGCGGCGGGGGTTCAGTCCCATCGGTCGTGGCCAACGCGATGACCGGGCCCAAGGCATGATCGGCCAGCATCGGGGGTTCGGCGATACGCCGGGCCAGCGCCGCCACCGTCGGCTCCGCGAACAGAACGCCGAGGCCCAGCTCGCAGCGCCAGCGCTGTTCGATGGCCAGCAGCAGGTGCACGGCCGAAAGCGAGTCGCCCCCAAGGCTGAAGAAGTCCGCATCGACCGCAACGGCCTGCTCACGGCCCAGTGCCTGTGCGAACAAGGCGGCCAGCGCATGTTCCAGTGGCGTGCGCGGTGCGACACCGGTCACCCCGACCTCCGGCGGCTTCGGAAGCGCGCTGCGATCCAGCTTTCCGTTGGTGGTCACCGGCCAGTGATCGACCCCGACAAACGCCGACGGCACCATGTAGTCCGGCACGCGCGCCGCCAGGTGCGCGCGCAGGGCAGCGGCGTCGGCCATTGCCACCGGCACATAGGCGACCAGCCGTGGGTCACCGGGAAGGTCGTGGCGCAGCAGCACTTCCACGCGCTCCATGCCGGGCAGTTCCCGCAGCGCCGCCTCGATCTCCCCCAGCTCGATGCGCAGACCGCGCAGCTTCACCTGATGGTCGCTGCGGCCCAGATACTCGACCGCTCCGTCGCTGCGCCAGCGCGCGACATCCCCGGTGCGGTAGATGCGCTCGCCCGCCACGAAGGGATCGGCCAGGAAACGTCCGGCGGTGAGATCGTCGCGGCCCAGGTAGCCCCGTGCCAGCTGCACGCCGCCCAGGTAGAGCTCGCCCGGCACGCCCACCGGCATGGGTCGCATGCCTGCGTCAAGCACATACAGGCGGGTGTTCCAGACCGGGAAGCCGATCGGCACCGGCCGTGAGCGATCGCCTGCCGGGGCCGGCCAGTAACTGACGTCCACCGCGGCTTCGGTAGGCCCATACAGGTTGTGCAGCTGCGCGTCGATGCGGGCATGGAAGCGGTCGCGCAGCGAGGCATCGAGCGCTTCGCCGCTGGTGAACACCCGACGCAGCTGCAGGCCCTGCGAGGCGGGCGCCGCGAGGAAGGCGTCCAGCATCGACGGGACGAAGTGGGCGGTGGTGATGCCCTGCGCGCGGATCAGCCGGCCCAGCTCGGTGGGATCACGATGCGCATCCGGACCGGCGAGAACCAGCGTTGCACCGCACAGCAGCGGCAGGAAGAACTCCCAGACCGACACGTCGAACGTGGCGGGCGTCTTCTGCAGCACGCGGTCGTCTGCGCCGAAGCCGTAGTGCTCGCGCATCCACAGCAGGCGGTTGACGATGGCGCGATGCTCGATGACCACGCCCTTGGGTTCGCCGGTCGAGCCGGAGGTGTAGATCACATAGGCCGCATCATCCGGCGCCGGGTCCGGCCAGGGCGCGGCAGCCCCCTGTGCCATCCATTGATCGGGCGGCAGCACCGGCACGCCTGCGGCCCGGTGCGCCATCGTGCTGTCGGCCAGCACGCAGGCCGGACGCGCCGAGCGCAGGATGCGCGCCAGGCGCTCGTCGGGATGTGCAGGATCCAGCGGAAGATAGGCGGCGCCGGCACGCAGCACGGCCACCAGGGCGATGACCAGCTCCATCGAACGCGGCAGCGCGACCGCCACCACACTGCCCGGCCCCACCCCCAACGCGCGCAGCTGTGCCGCCAGTGCGAAGCTGCGTGCCTCCAGCGCGGCATGCTCAAGCGTTGCGTCGCCGCAGACCAGCGCCGTTGCCTGAGGGTCGCGATCCATGCCCTGCTGCAACAGTTCCACCAGTGTGGTTTCAGGCAATGGATGGGTGGTCGCGTTGAAGCGGTGAACCACCTGCGTGACCTCTGCCGCGGTGGCCAGTGGCACGCTGGCAATGTCGTCGGCATCCAGCGCCGCCGACACGAAATGCAGCAGCCGTTGCGCATGCGCCTGCACGTCGGCGTCGCTGTACAGGGCGGGGTTCGCCTCGATCTCCAGATCCAGCAGCGCCTGGCCATCACCGCGGAAGCCCAGCACCAGATCCTCCACCGGCCCGGTGCACAGCACCTGCAGCGTGGCCTGCACGCCGGGCAGCGTCAGCGGCCTGTAGAACGGCTGTATGTTCACCAGCGGGCCATGCAGGCGCTGCTGCGCACCGACCAGGCCCAGATCGCGCCGCAGCTGTTCGCCGCGATACCGGCCATGCCTGCGGCTCTGGCTCAACTGCCGGCCGATGCCACGGGTGTAGCTTTCGACACTGCCCTCGGCAGCGGCCACGCGCAGCGGCAGCACGTTCATCACCATCGCGGGCACGCGCGCCGACGCGTTTCCCAGGCGCCCCATGTAGGGCACCCCCAGCACCACTTCCTCGGCCGCACTCATCCGCCGCAGGTACTCGGCCGCAAGTGCGGCCAGCACATCCGGCCACGGCTGCAGCCAGCGCACCGATGCCTGCAGCAGCTCTTCACGGAAGGTGGCATCCAGCGGCTGCACCCAGCGCAGCGCGTCATCACTGGCGGCGGCGATGCCGGCCAGACCAGCGGCGGCCGGCGCGTCCCGCAGGTGGTCGCGCCACCAGGCACCGGCCATCTCGCGACGCGGATCGATGCGGTATGCCGCATCGTCGGCCAGTACACCGGCCAGGGGCGGCAGCGCATCGCCGCCGCGCCCGGCGTACAGCGCGCAGACACGATCGCTGAACAGTGCCATGCCATAGCCATCAGTGCCGAGATGGTGAACGCGCAGGTACCAGACCCAGCGCTGGCCTCCCAGTGCGTAGAGCACCTGCTGGCTGATCCGGTCGCGGGTGGGATCGACTGGGCTCAGCCGGTCGGCCCGCATCGCGGCGTTGGCGTCGGCCACCGGATCGGCAGCGCTGGAAAGATCATGGACTGCCAGCAGCGGTACATGCGCCGGCTCATGCCATTGCAGCGGCTGGCCATCACTGCCTTCCGTGAAGCGCAGTGCGAGCGCCTGCGCCTCTGCCGCCGCCTGGTTGGCGGCGGCCGTGAACGCCGCCACGTCCAGCGCGCCGTCGATCCATACGGCATGGGCCGTGTTGAATGCAGGGTTGTCGGGAGCCAGGCGCTGGGCATACCACAACCCCGCCTGGGCCTCGGTCAATGCCACCGGTGAGGCTGGCGCTGCACCGTTCATGCGCCTTGTGCGGCCTGCAGCCGTTGCACCACCTGCCACCACTGGCGCAGCGTGGTGTGCTCGGCCAGCTGCGAGAACTCCAGCGGAAGGCCAGTGTTGCTCCACGCAAGAACGAGGCCGAGCATGCGCATCGAATCCAGGTCGAGATCGATCAGGTTGTCGTCATCGCCGATGTCGGCCGGCTCGCATTCGAGCACGCGCGCCACGTCCGCGCGCATCCGTTCCAGGTCAAGCACATCGCCCGTCCTATCCATCACAGTGTCTCCAGCAGCTGGCCGGTGGTCATCGGTACGCCACAGGTCCGTGCGATCCAGTGCAGCGCCTGCTCATGATCGGCGCGCGAGAAGTCGGCGACCGCATCCGCGGCGATGAATGCCTCGATATCACGCTGGAAGGCTTCGACCACGGTCGCGGTGCAGCCGATATGCGCATACACACCGGTCACCAGCAACTGGTCGCGCCCGCGCGCGCGCATCAGCGTCTCCAGGTTGCTGCGCTGGAAGGCGCTGTAGCGATGCTTGACCAGTACGTGCTCGCCCGGCTGCGGGGCCAGCGCGGTGATGATCGGCTCATGTTCGTCACTCCGGCGCATGCCGGGCCCCCACAGGTCGGCCTGCAGGCCGCGGTCGCGCCGGTCCTGATCGCCATGCTGGGCGGTATAGAACACGGGAATTCCCTGCGCCCGGCAATGCGCCAGCAGGCGCGCGACGTTGTCCACGGCGGGGCGCAGCGGCTCGCTGTCCGCGTCGAACGCTGCCAGGAAGTAGCGTTGCATGTCGTGCACCAGCAACGCGATCCGCTCGCGCTGCGGGCGCCAGGGGCCGCGCGGCTGTGGCAACTCGCTGGCGGTCGGCAGGGAATATGAAGCAATGCGGGGCAGCGCCATCAGCGCGTTCCTCCTGTCTGTTGCAGATGACGCGCACGCAGCTGCGCACGCAGTTCGCGGCGGCTGATCTTGCCGACCGCCGTTGTATCGAAGCTGTCCACGAACACCACCTGGTCCGGCACCTTGAACGCCGCCAGCCCGCGCCCGCGCATCCAGGCCTTCAGTGCCGGCGCCGTGATCGGCTCGCCCTGGCGGATGACGAAGGCACAGCTGCGCTCGCCCAGGTACTCATCGGGAATGGACACCACCGCCGCATCGAACACACCCGGATGGGCCAGCAGATGGTCTTCGATCTCCTCGGCGGAGATCTTCTCGCCGGCACGGTTGATGTGGTCACCGGCACGCCCCTGCACCACCAGATATCCCCCGGGCAGCTGCTGCACGCGGTCGCCGGTGCGGTAGAAGCCGTCGTCGGTGAACGAGCGCGCGTTGGCCGCGGCATCGTTGTGGTACCCACGGATGGTGTACGGGCCGCGGGTCAACAGATGTCCGATCTCGCCCTCGGCAACCGGCTGGTCGTGGTCGTCGACCACACGGACCTCGTCGTCAGGGCTGATCGGACGTCCCTGGCAGGCCACCACCAGTTCCTCGGGATCGTCGAGGCGGGTGTAGTTCACCAGGCCTTCGGCCATGCCGAACACCTGCTGCAGCGTGCAGCCCAGGCCATCGATGACGCGCCGCGCGGCCTCCGGCACCAGTTTTGCGCCGCCCACCTGCAGCACCCGCAGGCTGGACAGATCGTGCTTCGTCGATGCCGCTGCCTGCGCCCACAGCAGGGCCAGCGGCGGCACCAGCCCACAGCAGGTCACCTTCTCGCGTGCAATCAGCGGGAACGCGACATCCGGGCCCGGCCCCGGACTGAGCACCACGCGGGCACCGGCATACAGCGCACCGAAGAAGCCCGGCGAGCTCATCGGAAAATTATGCGCGGCCGGCAATGCGACCAGATACACGCTGTCGCGGTCGATCCCGCAGATCGCGTTGCTGGCACGGAACGAATAGATGTAGTCGTCGTGCGTGCGCGGAATCAGCTTGGACAGGCCGGTGCTGCCACCTGACAGCTGCAGGAACGCCACCGACTGCGGATCCGGGTCGGCCGGCAGCTGGCTGCGGTCGCCCTGCAGGTTCGCCAGCGCGACGAACTCCTCCGCATCGCCGTCGATCACCACGTGGCGCAGGGCCGGCACCTCCGCCTGCAGTGCCCGTGCCAGCCCGCGATGATCGAAACCCTCGTGCACATCGGCGGTGACAAAGGCACTGGCCTCGGCCTTCGTGGCGAAGTGCACCAGCTCGGTGATGCGGTGCGCGGGCAACGCGTACACCGGTACCAGGCCGGCGCGGAACAGGCCGCAGACGGTGGCGATGAAGCCCGCGCTGTTGCCCAGCTGCACCAGCACCCGTTCACCGGGCTGCAGGCCCAGCGCCAGCAGGCCGCTGCCGATGCGCCCGGCCTCGTGCCACAGCTGCGCATAGCTCAGTCGGACATCACCTGCCACCACCGCGATGTCATCGGCGTAGCGTTCGGCGCGCTCGCGCAGGAAGGCCGGGAAGGTCTCCCCGCGCCAATGCCCCATCCGGCGATAGTGGGCGACCCGGTCTTCGGGCCATACCTGCTGCAATGGCAGGCGGGAAGGAGATGGGCTCATGCGAGGGGCTCGGTCGGGGGCGCGGGCTCACTGACGCCCAACGCGTTCAACAGGGCAGCAAACTTCGCTGCGGTTTCGGCCACTTCGGCCTGCGGCTGCGACCCGGCGACGATGCCGGCGCCCGCATACAGGCGCAGCTGCGTGCCCTGCAGTCGTGCGCAGCGGATGGCGACGTACCAGTCGCCGTCGCCCTGCGCGTCCAGCCACCCCACGGCACCGGCGTAGAAACCGCGTGGAACCGGCTCCAGTTCGCGGATGCGCTGCAGCGCCGCCTGCTGCGGCGTGCCGCATACGGCGGGCGTGGGATGCAGCTGCGCCAGCAGGGCGGCCGCCGGCACCCGTGGATCCTTCAACGTGGCATGGATGCGGGTTCCCAGGTGCCACATGGTGGCCGTGGCATGCAGCACCGGCCGCGCCTGCGCGTCGATATGGCTGCAATAGGGAGAGAGGCCATCAATGATGGCCTCGACCACATGACGGTGCTCGTCGTGATCCTTGGCCGACACCAGCAGGGTCTGCGCGGCACGCTCGTCCTGCACCGGATCCGCACTGCGTCGGGCTGAGCCGGCCAGCGGGTGCGACAGCACCTGCGCGCCGCGCTTGCGCAGCAGCAGCTCGGGCGTCGCCCCGACCAGCCATGCCGGGGCTTGGCCCAGCTCCACCGGCAGCGGCACCGCGTAGGTCGCCACCGACGGATCGGCTCCCAGTCTCGCCAGCAGCACATCGGGCGTCAGGGCGTGGCGTGTGTGTGCCAACAGGCTGCGCGCCAGTACCACCTTGTGCAGGTCCTGTCGGGAATCACGCAGGGCCTGCACTGCCCTATCCACCGCTGCGGCGTAGTCGTCCGCCGAAGGTTCGGCCTGCACGACACCCTCCAGCGCAGGCGCAGCCTGCGGCTGTACCGGCAACGCAGGCAGCACGCGTTCGGGCTGGTACAGCGCATCGTCGGCACGTGGCTCGAACGGAATCGCTCCGACCAGCAGGCCCGGCCCGCCCCGCTGCTGCGCGAAGAACGCAGCCACGCGCCCGGCCAGCGTCACCAGCGGACCGGACGCAAGCGCCGCACGACAGCCACGCGCATGCACATGCTGCCCTGCATGCTGCAGCAGGAACAGCGTGGGGTCATCCGCAGCCGGCAACGGCAACGGCGCCGTCTCCTGCCATGCATCGTCCCTGAGCGAATCGTTCATGTCGCCTCCTTCATCCGGTGCGCTGCCGCCAGCACGCACAGCAACAGCAGCAGCACACCGACCAGCAGATACGGCAGGCTCGGCCCGCCCCGATACAACAGCGTGCCGAGCATCGGCCCGACCACCATGCCCAGCCCCTGTGCCGCAGCGACCGTTCCGGCGGCGGCACCCTGTTCGTGTGCCTGCACCGCGTCGGCGGCCAGCGCCTGGAACGACGGGAACACGAAGCCCATGCCGAATGCCGCCAGCGCATAGGCCGCCGGCAGCTGCCAGGACTGCTGCACGGCGGCTACCGAGGCGAAGCCGATACCGGCGATCAATGCACCCAGCACGATCCAGCGCCGCGGTGGCACCTCCAGCTTCATCACCAGTGCCTGCGCCAGGATCAGCCCGACGCCCACAGCGGTCAGTGCGATGCCGGCCATGCGCGCGCCTTCAGCCGCTGCCAGGCCGAGGCGATCGATCGCGAAGAAGCCGACCGTCACCTGCGCGATGGTCACCGACACCATTCCTAGGAACGCGGCCAGTTGGGGCAGCCGAAGGCGCCGGTCCAGACGGCGCAGGGGCGTCCGTCGTGCTGACGATGCCGCCGCTGCCGGCGCCGTCGAAGGCAGACGCCACGCCAGCAATGCCAGCGCCAGCAGCGGCAACAGCGCGGCCACATACAGCGCCAGCGAAAGATGCGTGTAAGCCAGCCAGCCTGCTGCCGCTGGGCCCAGCACCATCCCCAGTGCATTGGCACTGCCCAGACGGGCGAGAAACTGCGTGCGCTGGCCGGCCGGCGCCTGGTCGGCGATCAAGGCTGCGGCCGTCGGTGGCACGGCGGCATAGAACAGCCCGATCAGCCCGCGCGCGCCCACCAGCACCAGCACCGACACAACCACCGGCGGCGTGACCTGCAGGGCCACATCGATGAACATGGCGAGCGCGAGGTAGACGCCGGTGTACGCGCCCATCGCCAGCAGCAGCACGCGCTTGCGACCGATGCGGTCGCTGAGTTGGCCCCAGCGGCGAGCCGCCAGCATCCACAGCACGCCGGCGGCCGTCACCGACAGGCCCGCGTGCCATTCGGACAGGCCCAGCAGCCGGACCACCGGGCCGATCACGGCGACGAAAGACATCATGGCCATGGTGCCGATCAGGGCCGCCAACACCAGGGCCGGCAAACCGGGAACGACGGGACGTGCGTGCATGGAACACCAGCCGTAACAGGGAAGGACGGCAGAACGCCAGCACGACGCTCCGCCCGATGCCGCCACGTCACGCAGCGACACCACCCTTAAATGATAACGGCTCGTATTTGCATTTGATACCCATTCAATTGAATGGACCCGCAACAGCCGTGTCAGCGCATCACGCGCAGCGACAGCAGGCCGCGACGGCGGAACCACCACTCCAGCGGCAGCGTGACCAGCGGCGGGACAGCAGCAAGCAGGGCCAGCGCGCTGGCCCACCATGGCCAGCGCAGGCGCACTGCGGAGAACAGGGTCACGGCCACGTACACCAGGAACGCCACGCCATGCAGCGGCCCGAACAGCTTGACCAGGGCGACGTTGGCCTGCGGGCCGTACTTCAGCCACATGCCCACCAGCAGGCCGGCCCAGGTGATGGCCTCGATGAAGGCAACCACGGCGAACAGCCGTCCGACGGGGTGCATGGGATTGCCTGGGGTCACATCGGGCTCCTGCAGGGACAGAAGATGCGAATGATACGCAGATGCGAACGTTCAGGACACCGTCGGGTCACACCCGCCCACATCGGTAGCGCCGGGCCATGCCCGGCGGGCGCAGCACAGCTACCGGGGGATATGCGGCAGCACCCGCTCCCCGATCTCGCGCAGCACGGCCTCCACCGGCCGGCCGTTGTCGACCAGATTGAACATCACATGCGCCACGCCCTGCGCATGCACGCGCAGCAGATAGTCACGCAGGCCATCGCGGCCGACCTTCAGGCCAAGCGGCAACGGCTCGGCGGGTGCCTGCGGGTCCGCCTGCAGGTCCAGCAGCATCGACTGCACGAACGGTCTGCCCGCCGCGCCCTGTTGCGCCAACGCCTGCTGCCACAGACCGATGCGTCCCTCCTGGGCAGCCTCCTCGCGGTGATAGGTGGCCCATCCTTCAGACTCACGGGCGATCCACTGCAGGCTCTGCCTGGCGGTACCCACCACCAGCATCGGAATGCGCGCGGCCGGCGCAGGCAGCACGTCGAAGCCTCCGGTCACCTGCAGCACGGCGGCCCGCTCGTGTGCCTGCGGCGACAGCGCCGCCCGCAGCAACGACCAGCGCTCACGGAACGTCGCGGCCCTGCCCTCCAGATCCTCGCCGAACGCGGCGAATTCCTCCGGGCGGTCACCCGAACCCAGGCCCAGCACGAAACGCCCGCCGCTGATGCGGTCCAGGCTCAAGGCCGACTTCGCCACCTGCAGCGGCTGGCGCAATGGCAGCACGATGGCCGCACTGCCAACCACGATGCGCTCTGTCGCGGCGGCCAGCATGCCCAGCCACAGGAAGGGATCATCCAGCGCGCTCGCGGTCGCCTCCGGTCCCTGCGGCACCATCAAGGGCACGTCGCGCGTCCACAGCGCGGCAAAGCCGAGGTCATCGGCCAACCGGGCGACACGCCGCGCCTCATGCGGATCGGCCAACCCGTGCGCCGCCACCGGCGTCATCAGTCCCAGGCTCAGACCCTGTTCTGCAAACAGCGCAGCGTAGGCAGAATTGAAATCGCTCATGCCGCCAGCTTAGCGTGGAGCCCTGCGGCAACGGTGCTGCCGCAGGTGCGTGCCAAGCCGGTGGGTTCAATGGGGTGGTGTATCAGCAGAGGGTGCGGGCGGGCGTCATGCCCTGCAGCGCACCCTTCATGAGCAAACTGAATCAGCAGCCTCTGCCGTCATTCCTACAATGGCCTGTCACCCTGCCCTTCGAGATGCTGCCGATGCGCGTTGCGCTTTCCGTGTTGCTGCTGGCTTCGGCGCTGAGCGCCTGCACCCCGGCCCCGGTTTCCACCGCCAACTCCGCCGAGGCCCCCGCACCGGCGTTCGCCATCGCCTGGCGCCAGGGCGACGTCGACGACGCCTTCGCCGAAGCCGCCGACAGCGGCAAGCCGGTGCTGCTGTACTGGGGTGCGGTCTGGTGCCCACCGTGCAACCAGCTCAAGGCGGGTCTGTTCAAGGACCCGGCCTTCATCGCGCTGACCAGCAAATTCGTTCCCGTCTACCTGGATGGCGACGAGGAAGGTGCGCAGGCCTGGGGCGAGCGCTTCGGCGTGCGCGGCTATCCGACCCTGATCGTGCTGGACCCACAGCGCAACGAAATCACCCGCGTGGCCGGCGGCAACGATGCCGCCGAACTGACCCGGGCACTGACCGTGGCCGCAGGCCGCCGCAGTGCCGTTGCCGCCACCCTGGCCACCGCATTGACGACGCCGGAGCAACTGGCCGCCGAAGACTGGCAGGTGTTGGGCGACTACGGTTGGGAAGTCGACGCCAACCGCCTGGCCGGCGAACGCAACAGCCAGGACGTGCTGCGCCAGCTGTCCAAGGCCGCACCGGAGGCCGCCCTGCAGCGCCGTTTCGCTCTGCTTGCCTTGGCGACAGCCGAAAAGCCCGATGCCTCGCCCACCGAAGTGCGCGAGCTGCTGCAGGCCGTGCTGGCGCACCCCGCGGAGGTACGACGCAACCGCGAGCTGCTGGGCTATGCGGGCGTACAGCTGGTCAAGCAGGCCAGTACCGGGCCGGCCACCAGCAACACCCTGGGGCAGCAGCTGCTGGTCGCACTGGAGCGCGCAGACGCCGAGCGTGGCGACCGCGCCGACGACGCGTTGTCGCGCGCGCTGACCGAAATATCGCTGGCCCGACTGCAACAGCCCAAGGGCGCACTGCCCGCTACTCTGGTTGATCGGGTCAAGCAGCGCGTGGCCGCCGCCGATGCCGCCGCCACCGATGCGCATGCACGCCAGGCCACGATCAGCAGCGCGGTCTACGCACTGCGCCAGGTCGGCGACGACGCCGGCGCGGAGTCGCTGCTGCTGGCCGAGCTGAAGCGCAGCGAGCAGCCGTACTACTACATGCCTGAGCTGGCCGAACTGGCCGAGCAGCGCGGCGACACTGCCGGTGCGCTGGAGTGGCTGAAACGGGCCTACGATGGTGCGCAGGGCCCGGCGACCCGCGTGCAGTGGGGTGTGCTGTATGTGGAAGGCCTGCTGAAGCTTGCGCCGGACGATGCGCCGCGCATCGAGCAGGCGACCGCCTCGTTGATCGCCGAACTGGAGGCACAGCCGTCGGGCTACCACCAGCGCACCCGCCAGCGCTTCGAACGCCTGGCCGGGCAGCTGAAGGCATGGAGTGGCAAGCACCAGGGCGCGCAGACGCTGGCGCGGCTGCAGCAGCGGATGCAGCAGGCGTGCGGCAATCAGGTGGATGGGGCGTGCAGGGATTGGCTGGGTTGAGTGGATGAAGGAGCAGGCGGGTTGACCTCAACCAATGTTGAGGTGCGATAACAGTCTCCCCACGGCCAGCCCGCTGGCCTTCGCTACGGAGACTGCTTCAATGTCGTACTCGCTTCCCCCGCTCCCCTATGCCTACGATGCCCTCGAACCGCATTTCGATGCGCGGACGATGGAGATCCACCACAGCAGGCACCACCAGACCTACGTCAACAACCTCAATGCCGCGGTCGAGCAGGCCGGCCTCGCCGAACAGCCGGTCGAGGCGCTGATCGCCAGCCTCGATGCCGTGCCGGAGGCCCAGCGCAGCGCAGTCCGGAACAACGGTGGCGGCCACGCCAACCACAGCCTGTTCTGGACCGTGCTCAGCGCACGCGGCGGCACGCCCGATGAGGTGCTGGCGGCGGCCATCGACCGTGACCTCGGCGGCTTCGATGCCTTCAAGGATGCCTTCAGCAAGGCGGCGCTGACCCGCTTCGGCAGCGGCTGGGCCTGGCTGACCAGTGATCGCGATGGCCGCCTGCGGGTTGAAAGCAGCGCCAACCAGGACAGCCCGCTGATGGGCGCGGCGGCCGGCCTGTCCGGCAACACGCCGATCCTCGGCCTGGATGTGTGGGAGCACGCGTATTACCTGCATTACCAGAACCGCCGTCCGGACTACATCGGGGCGTTCTTCAACATCATCGACTGGGCCGAAGTCGGTCGCCGCTACCGCCAGGTGGGCGGCGCATGAGCGCCGGCACTCCCCATTACGCCGGGCCGTGGGCAGGGGTCTTCCCCGCCCCGGCTCCGGTACCCTCGGTCAGTCTGCCGCCGCGTGCATTGCGGCGGCTGCTCGGCCACTTCCCTACCGGTGTGGCCATCGTCTGCACCCGCGACGCACGGGGCACACCGCTGGGCCTGACCATCAATTCCTTCGTGCCGGTGTCGCTGCAGCCGCCGCTGGTACTGTGGAACCTGGCCCTGCACGCACAGAGCCTGCAGGCCTTCCAGCGCGCCACGCGCTTCGCGATCAGCGTGCTGGGCGCGGACCAGGAAGCACTGGCGCGCACGTTCGCCGATCCCCAGGTGCGCAATCGTTTCGACGGCGTACCCCTGCTTCCAGACGAAGACGACGCGCCGCCGCGCATCGCCGGCGCGGTCGCGCACCTGACCTGCACCCGTCATGCGCAATGGCCGGTGGGTGATCACCTGCTGCTGGCCGGCCGCATCATCGAGATCAACGAAACCGGCGGTGCGCCGCTGATGTTCCACCGTGGCCGCTTCCTGCCGGGGCCGCTGGACACCCTGCGGGAGGTACAGACATGACCATCGAGGCACTGGAGGACCTGCTCGCCAACGGCCACGACAGCGCGCTGCTGCGCTTCGGGCTGGGCAAGGGTTGGCTCGACGCCGGCGATCCGGCGCGCGCGGCGACCCATCTGGGCCGCTGCGTGGCACTTGATCCGCAGTACTCGGCGGCGTGGAAACTGCTGGGCAAGGCCTGGCTGGCGGGTGGCCAGCCGCAGGCGGCGCGCGAGGCATGGCAACGGGGCCTGAGCGTGGCCAGCCACCAGGGCGATGAGCAGGCTCGGAAGGAAATGCAGGTGTTTCTGCGCCGGCTAAAGCGCGAACAGCCGGCGCCACAGGAGAGCGCGGGCTGAGCCGGCCGCACAGGCCGGCCGCATCGATCAGCCCGCGTTGGCCGGTGCCGGCGCCGTCATGATGTCCGGCATCGGCAGGCGGCGCGGCTTGCTCGGGAAGGCATGCCGCAGGATGCGCCACACCACCTGGCCGAACTGCCGCGGCAGCGAACCGTTGTTGTAGTGCTGACCGTAGCGAAGGCAGATCTCCTTCACTTCCTTGGCGATGGCCGCATAGCGGTTGGCCGGCAGATCCGGATAGAAGTGGTGTTCGATCTGGTGGCTGAGGTTGCCCGACAGCACGTTGATCAGGAAACCACCGCTGATGTTCGACGAGCCACGCAGCTGGCGCAGGTACCAGTGGCCACGCGATTCGTTGCGCAGGCACTCCTTGGGGAACGTCTCCGATTCAGCGGTGAAGTGGCCGCAGAAGATGATCACGTAGGTCCAGATGTTGCGCAGGCCGTTGGCGACCAGGTTGCCCAGCATCACGGTCAGGAAGAACGGGCCGGCCAGCAGCGGGAACAGCACGTAATCCTTCAGCACCTGGCGCAGCATCTTGCGCGCCACCGGACGGGTCTGCAGCCACATCGCGCGGCTGCTGATGCGGCCCTTCAGCCAGCGCCCCAGGCGCAGGTCCTGGGCGGCCACGCCCCACTGGAACAGCAGCGCGAAGATCGGTGCGATGATCGGCTGCAGCAGATAGAACGGCTTCCAGCGCTGTTCCGGGAAGATGCGCAGCAGGCCGTAGCCGATGTCATCGTCCATGCCGCGCACGTTGGTATAGGTGTGGTGGCGGAAGTTGTGGGTCTTGCGCCAGTTGTCGGCGGTGGCAACGATGTCCCACTCGTAGGTGTTGCCGTTCAACTTCGGGTCGCCGGTCCAGTCGAACTGGCCGTGCATCACGTTGTGGCCCAGCTCCATGTTCTCCAGGATCTTCGACAGCGCCAGCATGAGCGTGCCAGCGATGGCGGCCGGCCACAGCAGCGGTGCCCACAGCAGCGGCGAGAACGCCGCCAGGAACAGCAGGCTGCGGCCGCCGACGCCGAACCAGCGCACGGCCGCGGCCACGCGCCGGATATAGCGCGTATCGGACGCGCCGAGACTGCCGATCACACGATCGCGGATCGCGTCGAGTTCCTGGCCGAAGGCGTTCATTTCGGCAGGACTCAGGGCACGGTCGGTAGCGCGGGTCATGGCAACGGTTCCTCAGAGATCCAGGGTCAGGTCGGTGGTCGGCGCACTCACGCAGATCCGTACGGGCTGTGCCGCTTCGGAATGCGTATCGCCGGTGCGCAGATGGCGGGTACCGCCACTGACGCGTTCACAACTGCAGCTGTTGCAGATGCCCATGCGGCAGCCGTGCCGGGGCTTGATGCCCTGCGCTTCCAGGCTCTCCAGCAGGGAGCGGCCGCGCGGCACGCGCAGCTGGCGCCCACTGCGTGCCAGGGTCAGCGACACCTCGCCTTCGCCGTCGGCATCCAGCAGCGGCGCGGGCGGCGTGAAGGCTTCCGCCTGGAAACCGGCCACCTGATGCGCAAGGCGGCGGCGCGCGGCGGCAACGAAGCCGTCCGGGCCACAGGCCAGTACATGGCGCTGTGCCAGCGGCGTGTCATCGCCGGGAATCTGCAGGGCGTGGGTATCGATGCGCGCGGCCGGCACCTCGCCCTCGCGGGTGGTCAGCAGGTGCACGCGCAGGCCCGGCGTCGCTGTCGCCAGCGTATGCAGTTCGTCACGGAACTGGATGGCGGCCGCTGTGCGTTCCCAGTAGAACAGGTCCACCGGCGCGCCCAGCGGTCGCTGGCAGGCCTCGCGCAGCAGGCTGCGCATCGGCGTGATGCCGCTGCCCGCCGCCAGCAGCAACACCGGCGCGGCGGCCGGCATATGGAAGTCACCGAAGGCGGCATCGATGCGGAACAGGTCTCCCGGCCGCGCCTGGTTCACCAGGTGCTGGCTGACCCGCCCCCTTCCACGGCCTTGACGGTAATGGCCAGTTCGCGGCCACTCAGCCGGGTCGGGCTGTAGCTGCGCTGCCATACCCGCCCCTCAAGCTCGACGCCGAGGGTGACGTGCTGGCCGGCGCGCATGCCGGCCCAGTGCCGGTTGCAGCGCAGGACCAGGGTGGCCGCGCCCTCGCCCGCTGGTTCGCGTCGGACCAGGCGTGCCAAGGGCTCGCGCAGCGTCCACAACGGATTGATCTGGCCGGCCCAGAAATCGAACAGCGTGGGCGACAGCCAGCGGTGCAGGGAAAACGGGGACGGACGGACGACAGCGCTCATGGCAGCCACTATACGGGCGCACATACACCTGTGTATACACGTGTATATTGAACCGGATTGGGTATGATTCAGCCTTGCCCCACCGGAGCCCTCATGGCCGCTGCCACCGTCCTGTCGATACCCGAAGATGCGCAGAGCCCGGCCCGCCGTACGGTGAGCCGCGAGGATCTGCTGGCCGCGGCCCTGAAGCTGATCGGCCCGCACCGCAGCCTGTCCACCCTCAGTCTGCGCGAGGTCGCGCGTGAGGCAGGCATCGCGCCGAACAGCTTCTACCGGCAGTTCCGCGACATGGACGAACTTGCCGTGGCCCTCATCGATGTGGCCGGCCGCTCGCTGCGCACCATCATCGGCGAGGCGCGGCAGCGCGCGACCTCCTCCGCCACCAGCGTGGTGCGGGTATCAGTGGAGACCTTCATGGAGCAGCTGCGCGCAGACGACAAGCTGCTGCACGTCCTGCTGCGCGAAGGTGCGGTCGGCTCGGATGACTTCAAGCACGCTGTCGAGCGCGAGCTGCATTACTTCGAGGAAGAGCTGCAGCACGACCTGGTGCGCCTGGCGGCCCTCGACGGCGCGGTGCTGCATGCACCGGAACTGGTGGCCAAGGCGATCACCCGCTTGGTGTTCGCGATGGGCGCCACCGCGATGGACCTGCCGCCGGAGAAAGATCCGGAACTGGTCGAACAGATCTCCACGATGATCCGCATGATCATCGTCGGCGCCCGCACCCCGGCCGCCTTCCGCCGCGGCTGATCGCCAGGCTCCAGACCGTTGCCGCTTTGCGCCGGAATGCTGCAATGCAGTATTTCGAGATGTCGCCCCCTCGGTCATCTGTGATTTGCGTCACGATTTAGATCGGTGAAATGGGGTTCGCCTCGCTTCGACAGGGGCTTCATGCCGTTTTCACTTCAGCAGGACTATCCAGCATGCGCGAGTTCCGCAGCTGAATAGGCCCTCCACAGCTGGATGGACGCCGCCGCAGGTTCTGGAAAAGTTGCATGGCTCTGCAGGGTGTCGCCCCGCAGAGTGTTGCCTTTGGCCTGTGGGGACGGGCCCCATCCAACGCATTGGAGAGATCCCATGTACACGATGAAGTCCGCTTCACGCGCCCTGCCCGCGCAGGTCGCTCCCCTTGCGCTGGCCCTGGCGGCCTGCGTCGGCGTGCCGCAGACAGGTCATGCCCAGTCAGTTTTTGTCCCGGCCGGCACCACGCTGACGGTGGATCCGGGAAGCCCCTATGAGGGCCGAGATTTTTCCGTCGAGGGAACATTGAACCTCAATGGCGTCAGTGTGGGTCGCATGGGTGCCCGCGAGGGGGGCGTCGTCAATGCGACGGACACGACCATTACCAGCAATGCTTCGGGAGCGGGAGCATCGATAACCAACTCGCAGGGCCGCTTCCTCAGGTCGGAGATCGTCAATACGAGTGCCAGCGGCTTCGGCTTTTCAACCGGCGCACTGATTACCGCCCCCACCCCGCAGCCTCTCAGCTTCGTCCAGTTCATCGACAGCAAGGTGTCGGGTGCCGCCATTAGTGCTCAGGCCAGTGGTGGCGGCACCATCGTTGCCGAGCGCTCGACCTTCTCCGGAGCCATCGGCATGCGCAGCCTGGCCGGCTCGATCGAGCTGCGTGATGGCTCCGCCGCCATCGGCAGCGACATCGGCCTGCTACTGGGAAATTCCAGACTGAGCCAACCCCCCTATGCGGACCCTGCGGACTGGCGTGTACTGGTGGATGGATCACGCGTGGAGGGCACCACCGGTCCCGCCGTCAAGGTGAGAATCGAGAATGGCCGTGCTCCCGATCTGGCGCGCCTCACCGTCCAGAACGGCGCAACGCTCATCGGTGGCAACGGCAATCTGGTGGAAGTCGACCCCGATCTGGCACTCGATTTCACCGCCCGCACGTCCACCCTCAACGGCAACTTCGTCATCGCCGATACCGCCAGCACGACCCTGCGCTTCCTCGAGGGGCTGGTGCTGACCGGACAGATCACCGGCCCGGCCGAGGTGATCGTCGACCAGGGCGGACGCTGGACGCTGTCCGGTGACAGCAGCACCGGCAACCTCACCCTCGGCGCGGACAGCCATATCCTGCTCGGCGCGGAGGGTCAGGCGGCGTATGCGCAGTTGACCGTCAATGGCGATTACACCGGCAACGGCGGCATCCTGCATTTCAACACCGTGCTGGCCGGCGACGCCGCCGCCAGTTCGCGCCTGCATGTGACCGGCGCCACCAGCGGCACCACCAACGTCACTGTCAACAACATCGCGGGCGCTGGCGCGCAGACGGTCGACGGCATCCTGCTGGTCCAGGTCGATGGCGCCAGCAACGGCAGCTTCGCGCTGCAGGGCCGCGCCATCGGCGGCATGTACGAGTACTTCCTGCACAAAGGCTCGGCCACGACGGCCAACGGCAACTGGTACCTGACCTCGGCCTACACGGGCAATCCATGCGATATCAATCCTTCCCTGCCGGAGTGCGACCCGGAGGATCCGGTGATTCCTCCTCCCGATCCTGACCCCGATCCCGAACCCGTGCTGCGCCCGGAGCCCGGTGCCTATCTGGCCAACCAGATCGCGGCCGAGCAGATGTTCCAGGTACGTCGTCACGATCGCGGCGAGCCCGGCTTCGACCGCGCGCGCCCGGGAACCTGGGTGCGTGGTGGCCGCGATCAGATCCAGGCCAGCATTGCCGGCCAGGTCGATGCTCGCACGCATCTCAACGTCCTGCAGCTGGGCAGCGATCTGTGGCGCTGGAGCGACGGGCGCGGCCAGGTGGGCGTGATGCTCGGCACCGGCGACGCCACCACCCGCGCAGTCTCCATGCTGTCCGGCTATGGCACCCGCGGCAGGATCAAGGGCAAATCGGCAGGCGTGTACCTGGGCTGGGTACAGGATGCACAGAGCAGCGGCGGTCTGTACGTGGACGGCTGGGTGCAGGCTGCCCGCTTCGACAATGATGTGCAGGGCGAGGGCATTGCGGCGGAAACCTACGATGCGGACGTCCGCAGCGCGTCGCTGGAGCTCGGCTACGCCTGGGCGATCCGCACCCGCGAGGCCAGCACTCTGTACCTGCAGCCGCAGGCACAGCTGACCTGGACCGACTACGACAGTGACAGCCTGGTTGAAGACAACGGAACACGGGTCGAGGATGGCCGCAGCATCGGGCTGAACAGTCGGCTGGGTGTGCGTCTGTTTGGACAGAGCACCCTGCGCGGCAATCGCGTACAACCCTTCCTGGCGGTCAACTGGCTGCGCGGCCAGCGAGATCCCTCGATGCGCTTCAACGAAGAGCTGTTGAGCGCGAAGACGCCCGACAGCCGCTACGAAATGCAGGCGGGCGCGCAGCTGCAGCTGGGGCAACGCTGGAGTGCCTGGGGCGACCTGCGCGTGCAGCGCGGCGACAGCGGCTATCGCAACCACGGTGCACAGGTCGGCCTGCGCGCCGCCTGGTAACACCCGGCGTCCTGCCCGGAACCCGCGCCTGAACACCCCTGCCGGATATGACATCCGGCAGGGGTGACGTCGTCTATTGTAATGTTATAACACCGTCGTTCCTGATGAGGCGCCCTGCGCCGTGCCCACGAAAGCAGCGTCGCGCTTGATATAGCCATTGCTATATCTATGAGCATTTGCTTTCATGTACACCAGCCAGGTCGCCCTCGCCGCTCTCTTCCCCAAGGACGACGCCTCCATGCCCCACGCCGTGCCACCGTGCCACCTTCCGCTGGCCACCGCCATCTTCTTTGCCCTGTCGACCCCGGTACTAGCCGGCACGCCCTCGCCCACGCAGCTGGACCGGGTGCAGGTCAAGGTCAGTACCGCCACGCGCAGCGAGCGCCTGCTTGCCGATGTGCCGATCCGTACCGAAGTGCTGCGCAGGGAGGACATCGCGCTGCGTGCGGCCACCGATTTCTCCCGTGCGGTCGAACTGATCAATGGCCTGCGCGTGGAAAGCAACTGCCAGAACTGCAACACCAGCGAAGTGCAGCTGCTGGGCCTGCCGGGTGCCTACAACCAGCTGCTGTTCGACGGCATCCCGCTGCTGTCCACGCTGGGCAGCGTGTACGGCCTGGAGCAGATTCCCGCCGGCTTCGTCGATCGCATCGAAGTGGTCAAGGGCGGTGGCTCGGCGCTGTATGGACCCGGCGCGGTGGCCGGCGTGATCAACCTGGTTCCGCCGCTGCCCTCGCGCAGTGGTGGCCATGTGCAGGCCGGCGTGGATGTGCTGCGTGGCACGCCGCAGAAGAATGCAGATGTCCGGCTGGATCTGGTCGCCGCGCAGGTCGATGCCGGGCTGTCTGTGATCGCCCAGCGCAACTGGAACAGGGGCATCGACTACAACGGTGATGACTACACCGAGATCACGCGCAAGGATCTCAAGGTCGGTGGACTGCAGGCGTGGTATGCGCCCACACCGGGAACACGGCTGCGCGTGGACGTGCAGGTCACCGATGAAAGCCGGCGCGGCGGCAACCGCCTCGACCAGCCGGAGTATCTGGCCAACATCGCAGAATCGCTCGACACCACGTACCGGCGTGGCAGCGTGTCCTGGGACCAGGAAGTAAGCCCGGACATCGACTTCCGCCTCGCCTATGCCTTCGCCGACATCGATCGCGACAGCTTCTATGGCGGTCTCGGCGATGTGGTCACCGACCCGTCGGCAGCCGGATACGATCCCTCCGAGCTCGACCCCACCGTGGCCGGCAGCGCCGCCTCGCGCTCCTGGCGGCAGTACGGACGCACGCACAATCCGCTGCATTACCTCGACAGCCAGTTGAACTGGCGGCTGGGCGCGCATGCCCTGGCGTTCGGCGTGCAGTACAAGCACGAGCGCCTGCGCGACGACAACCGGACCGGTGACGGCCAGCGCCTGGCCGTGCTGGAGGATGCCAGCTTCCACAACCTGGGCGCCTTCGTGCAGGACGAATGGAGCCTGCGCGAGGACATCGACCTGGTGATCGGCGCGCGCGTGGACAAGAGTTCCGAACTGGACAACGCGGTGCTCTCACCGCGTGTCGCGTTGGCCTGGCAGACCACGGAGAACCTGAAGTGGCGGGCGGGCATTGCCAGCGGATTCCGCGCACCGGAAATCTTCGTCGAGGATGTGCATGTGGACACGCTCGGTGGCGAGCAGGTGCGCATGCGCAATGCCGACGGCCTGAAGGAGGAACGTGCGCTGACCACCCTGCTCGGCTTCGACTGGCGTTCGGATCCGGCCGAGCCGGTGTGGACGTGGGATACCACCGCCTCCTACGCGCGCATCCGTGACACCTTTGCGCTGGGCGAGATCCTGCGCGGCGCCGACGGCCAGCTCGGCCAGCTGCGCTACAACGCCTCGGGCTCGGACGTACTGGGCATGGAAACCAATCTGGGCTGGCAACCCTCGCCGCAATGGCGTCTTACCGCGGGCGCATCGTGGTACCGCTCGCGCTTCCGCGAACCCCAGCGCATCTTCGATGACACCGGCGAGGGCGGCGACACCGTGATCGACAGCCGCGACTACCTCAAGACCCCTCGCTGGACCGGGCTGGCCCAGCTCGGCTGGTTGCCTTCAGAACCGTGGGAGACCTTCATCGCGCTGCGCCACACCGGTTCAATGCCGGTGCTGAACAACCGGTTGGGTGAACTGCACCGCACCCGTGCCTTCTGGGTTACCGACCTGGGTGCCCGCTGGCATCGCCACCTCGGGGTGGGCGCCGAACAGGAGGTGTCCGTGGCAGCCGGAGTCAAGAACGTGTTCGACCAGCGGCAGAAGGATCTTGAAGCCGGCGCGCTGCGCGACAGCGACTACGTCTACGGGCCCCGCTTCGCGCGCTCGTGGTATGTCAGCCTGCGCTATGCGTTCTGAAGCACTGCGCGTTCTGCTGTGCGCCGGCAGCGCGCTGCTGGCCGCGCCGGTCGCGGCAGAGAATCTGCACGCGCAGGTCTCGGCGTCGCTGATGCGACCAGAGGCGCGATCGCTGCGCCCGATGCAGTGGTCGCCGCCGCCGCGATTGATCGCGCTTTACTTCGGTGCGGACTGGTGCGCGCCCTGCCATGCCTTCGTGCCGACCCTGCGCAGCGTGCGTGACGCACTGCGCGAGGCCGGTGCGGACACCGAGGTGGTGTACGTCAGCCAGGATGAGAGCGAGGCCGCGCTGCGCCGCTACATGCGCCGCCAGGACATGCCGTGGCCGGTGCTGGACCCGCGCAGGGCCGCGCGCATGCCGGTGCTGCAGGCCCTGGCCGGCCCCGCGCCGCCCAATCTGGTGCTGATCGACGCGGAAGGTCGCGTGCTGGCGAAGGGGTGGCATGGGCGGCGCTATGAGGGTCTGCAGCCTGTGCTGAAGCTGTGGCAGGCAGCGGCATGCGCACAGGAACAGGCGCGCTGCCCGCCGCTTGAGTGATCTGCGGCTCCTTCCACGGCCGCCGGGCATGGCCCGGCGCTACCGCCACCCTTCAGATCGCGGGCACCGGCCCTACCCGCCCTCGGCCTTGCGCACGAATGCTTCGAACAGCGCCAGCGTCTGCTCGCTGACATGATGCTCGATGCCTTCGGCATCGCGCCGGGCGGTATCTGCATCCACGCCCAACGCCAACAGGAAGCGCTCCACCGTCTGGTGCCGCTGGCGACTGGCATGGGCCAGCGCCTCGCCCTCGACGGTCAGAAAGACACCACGATAGGGCCGCTGCACGACCCAGCCGTCGCGGGCCAGCCGCCGCAGCATCTTCGCCACCGTCGGCTGCGCCACCCCCAGGCGGGTGGCGATGTCGACCTGGCGGGCCTCGCCGCCATCGGCCAGCAGGTCCGAGATCAGCTCGACATAGTCCTCCACCAGTTCCATCCGGTGCGCCTCGCGCACCTGCCGGAAGCTCTCGACCTGGCGCTCGGCCTCGATCAAGGGGGGATTCTTTGGCGATGTCGAATCGTCGCTCTTGCCCACGCGTGCGCCTGTCCTGCCGAAGTCGTCCGGGAATGAACCTGAATTCTG
Source organism: Stenotrophomonas sp. 112478_Sma (assembly GCF_056479905.1). Lineage (NCBI taxonomy): Bacteria > Pseudomonadati > Pseudomonadota > Gammaproteobacteria > Lysobacterales > Lysobacteraceae > Stenotrophomonas > Stenotrophomonas sp. 112478_Sma. Next base: position 2,486,038 of record NZ_CM151072.1, read on the forward strand.
GACCAGTGACGCGATAAAGACGATTGTTTCACATTGCTATTGGATATAGCACGGGCTATATTACGCGCATGAACACCCTGGCGCCCGATGACCCTTCGGCCCCTGCCCCGGCCAGCCTGGGTGCGCTCAATGCCTCGGTGGCGGTACCCGACAAGGGCCACTGGTGGTTCCGCCTGCTGGCGTTCCTCGGCCCGGGCTACATGATCTCGGTCGGCTACATGGACCCTGGCAACTGGGCCACCGACCTGGCCGGCGGCTCACGCTTCGGCTACCTGCTGCTGTCGGTCATCCTCGTGTCCAATCTGATGGCGGTGATCCTGCAGGCGCTCTCGGCGCGGCTGGGTATCGCCACCGGGCTGGACCTGGCCCAGGCCTGTCGCGCGCGCTACCCGAAGCCGGTCAACCTGGCCCTATGGGCGCTGTGCGAGGCAGCCATCATCGCCTGCGACCTGGCCGAGGTGATCGGCACCGCCATCGCACTGAAGCTGCTGTTCGACCTGCCGCTGCTGTGGGGTGCAGTGATCACCGCGCTGGACACGCTGCTGGTGCTGCTGCTGATGAACCGCGGCTTCCGCGCGCTGGAGGCCTTCGTCATCGCGCTGCTGATGGTGATCTTCGCCTGCTTCGTGGTCCAGATCGCGATGGCCGCGCCGCCTGTCATGGCGGTGCTTGGCGGCTTCATTCCACGCGCACAGGTGGTCACCGATCCGCACGCCCTGTACATCGCGATCGGCATCATCGGCGCCACGGTCATGCCGCACAACCTGTACCTCCACTCGTCCATCGTGCAGACCCGAGCGTATCCGCGTACCGACGAGGGTCGCCGCAGCGCGCTGCGCTGGGCGGTGACCGACAGCACGCTGGCCCTGACGCTGGCACTGTTCATCAATGCCAGCATCCTGATCCTGGCCGCGGCCGTATTCCATGCCAACGGTCGCTTCGACGTGGAAGACATCGAGCAGGCGCATCAGCTGCTGGCACCGATGCTGGGCGTGGGCGCCGCGGCGACGCTGTTCGCGGTGGCACTGCTGGCATCGGGCCTGAATTCCACGGTGACCGCGACGCTGGCCGGGCAGATCGTGATGGAGGGCTTCCTGCGCCTTCGCCTGCCGCCCTGGCTGCGGCGGCTGCTGACCCGGGCGCTGGCGATCATTCCGGTGGTGGTGGTGATCGTGCTGTTCGGCGACCAGGGCGCGGTGAAGCTGCTGGTGCTGAGCCAGGTGGTGCTGTCGATGCAGCTGCCGTTCGCGATCATTCCCCTGGTGCGGATCGTGACCGACAAGGTGACCATGGGCGCACTGGTGGCGCCGCGGTGGCTGGGTACGATCGCCTGGTTGATCGCGCTGGTGATCGTGGCATTGAATGTGAAGCTGCTGGTCGACACCTTCGCCGCCGCCTGACGGCCGAGGGCCGCCACCGGGCCATGCTCGACGCACGCGTGCAGCGCTGTCGAGCGTGGCCCCGCTCTACAGATGCAGGGCGATGGCAGCCTCGATCTGCTGTGGCGACTGGAATCCGGCCAGGCGGATGCGTTCGTTGCCGTCACGGAACAGCGCAAGCGTTGGTGTCTGGCGCAGCCCCAGCTCCCTGAAGAAGGTTTCACCCAGCACTTCCAGCTGCACCCGCAGCAGGGTCATGCCCTGCCCCGCGCCGCTGCTGGCGACACGCTGCAGGGACATCTCCAGCATCCGGCAGCCCGGGCACTGGTCCTTGTGGAAATCCACCAGGACCCGGGGATGTTCGGCCAACAGCTGCTGGAGCTGCTCAGGCGTGGTGGCGTCGATGATCTGCATCGGTGGTACTCCGGTAATGGGCCAGGACTGCGTCGGTCCAGGCGTCGATGGCGGCGGCGTGACGCTCGCCGTGCGGCATCTGTTCAATCTCCAGCGGCGGGTAGCCGCTGTGGAAGTAGCGGATCAGGCGGTGCACGGCGCCGCAGTAGTACTCCTGGCCCCACTGTGTCTCGCCGGTGCCGAACACCGCCACCTGTCGCGGCCACTGACCCTGCCCGGCAATGCCGGCCACCCACGCCTTCATCTCCGCCGGTGTGCGCCCGGCGTTGTCGGTCCAGCTGCCCAGCAGCACGAGGTCGGCTTCATCGGCCGCCAGCGGAGCCGGCTGGCGCAGGTCGTCGGCCTCCTGCCAATGCACCGCGTGACCCGCCGCGCGACACCGCTCGGCGATCTGCCGTCCCAGCTCCCGGGTATTGCCACTGAGCGAGGCGACCACGATCAGGATGCCCAGCGCCGGCCCCCGCTCAGAGATCGTCGAAGCCGTTGTCGACGTTGGTCTTCTTGTAACTTGCATTGCGCATCTCGAAGAAGTCGGTCTTGGTTTCGGTGAAGTTGTCGGCGTAGGCCTTGATCCACGGCATCACATTGTCGGTCGTATCGCTGTACAGCCGCTCGATGCCCAGCATGCCGGCCATCTTGTTGGCGCGGTACTTCACATAGCGCACCATCTCGTCCACATCGATGCCGTCGATGCCATCCAGCACTTCCGACGACCATTGCGTCTCCAGCGTGATGGCATGCTCGAAGGCGCTGTGTACGTAAGCCGTCAGCTCGTTGGTCTGCAGTTCCGGATTCTCGCCGACGATGGCGCGGATCACCTCGCTGATGAACTTGGTATGGGCCAGCTCGTCGCGGTTGATGAAACTGATGATCTTGCCGGTGCCGGTCATGCGGTTCTGCCGCACCAGGTTGTAGAAATAGGCGAAGCCGGAGTAGAAGTTGATGCCCTCCAGGATCGACGACTGGATCAGCGACTTCAGCAGCGTCTCGGCGGTCTTGTCGCGCATGAAGTCGTCGTACGCCTGCATGATCGGCGCGTTGCGACTGATGATGGTCGGATGCGTGCGGGCCAGTTCGAACACCCGGTTCTGGTTGGGCAGATCGGTGATCGACGCCAGCACATAGCTGTAGCTTTCGTTATGTATCACTTCCTGCTGGCCGATGATCGCCGCATTGGCATGCGCGGCCGGATCGGTGATGTACTCGGCGACGTTGTAGATGAACCGGGTCTGCGGCGAATCGAGCGTGGCCAGCAGGCCGATGATCGAGTCGTAGGCGTTCTTCTCGCGTCCGGACAGTTCACCGTACTGGCGTGCGTCCAGCTTCATGTCCACTTCGTCGGGGATCCAGAAGTTGGTCGACAGTTCCTTGTACGCCCGATAGAACGAGGGGTACGGAATGTCGTTCCAGTTCAGTATGCCGCTGGTGCGGCCGTTGATGATGCCGGTGCTGCGGTTGGGATGGCGTGGTTCAAGGATCTTGATGCGGTCAAGCGGCGTTGCCATGATCGTTCCTGCAGAGGTAGCGCCGGGCCATGCCCGGCGGAATGTAGAGTGGCCGCGCGGTGCGCTCGCCGGGCATGGCCCGGCGCTACCGCGGCTGGGGCGCAGCGATCAGCTTGAACACCACTCGCATTCGCTGATGTCGATGTCGTTGGAGCGCACGTAGTAGGTGGTCTTCAGTCCCGCGCGCCATGCGCTCAGGTGCAGCTCCAGCAACGTGCTCGCACGGATGGTGCTGGGCACATACAGGTTGAAGCTGATCGACTGGTCCACATGGCGCTGGCGCCGGGCGTTCTGCCGGACGCTGGCGAACTGGTCCACCTTGTAGGCACCCTTCTCGTAGTAAGGCCAGGTTTCCAGCGACAGCCCGGGGGCTGCGACCGGTCGCCGGAAGTCCTTCTTCTCCTCGTAGTAGAACGCGCTGTAGATGGGATCGATCGAGGCCGTGGAACCGGCGATCTGGGCGGTGCTCATGTTCGGCGCGACCGCCAGCAGCCAGCCGTTGCGCAGACCATGGCGGGCCACCTCACGCGCCAGGCGCTCCCAGGCCGCATCACGATAATCACGGTCGCTGAAGTAGCGGCCAGTGTGCCAGTCGCTGCCGGCGAACATCGGATAGTGGCCCTTCTCTTTCGCCAGTTCGGCGCTGGCCTGGATGGTCAGGAAGTTGATGCGCTCGTACAGGCGGTCGGCCAGCGCCTCGGCCTCCGGCGATTCCCACGGGATCGCCTGCTGCGCCAGCAGGTGATGCCAGCCGAACGTGCCCAGGCCGATGGCCCGGTACTTGCGGTTGGTGATCGTGGCCTGCGGCACCGGCAAGGCATTGAGATCGATCACGTTGTCCAGCATGCGCACCTGGATCGGGATCAACCGTTCCAGCACGTCCTTCGCCAACAGATCGTCCGGCGCGGTGACCGCCCGTCCGAGATTGATCGAGGACAGGTTGCACACCACGAAATCGCCGGCGCGGCGGGTGGTGACGATCTGGTCGCCGCTGACGATCTCCTGGATCATCCGCGTCGGGCTCATGTTCTGCAGGATCTCCGTGCACAGGTTGCTGGAATAGACCATGCCCGCATGCTTGTTCGGGTTCCTGCGATTGACTTCATCGCGGTAGAACAGGAATGGATTGCCGGTCTCCAGCTGGCTGAGCATGATGCGCTTGAACAGATCGATCGCGCGCACGGTGCGCCGGCTGATGCGCTCGTCGGCCACCAGCTCCGCGTAGCGGTCGCGGAAGCTGCCCGCACCGCGCGTCTCATCGTAGAAGTCCTGCAGGTACCAGCCCTTGGCCTGCTTTACCTCATGCGGGTCGAACAGGTACCAGTCGGCCCGACGCTCGACCGCCTCCATGAACAGATCGGGGACGCAGACCGACGTGAACACATCATGCGCGCGCAGGCGCTGGTCGCCGTTGTTCAGGCGCAGATCGAGGAAGGCCTCGATGTCGCGGTGCCAGATGTCCAGGTATACCGCTACCGCGCCTTTGCGCTGGCCGAGCTGATCGACCGATACCGCGGTGTTGTTGAGCTGCTTGATCCAGGGCACTACGCCGCCGGACGAGTTGGGCACACCACGGATCGGTGCACCGCTGCTGCGCACGTAGCCCAGGTAGGCGCCGACACCCCCGCCGTGCTTGGACACGCGGGCAATGTCCGTATTGGAGTCATAGATGCCCTGCAGGCTGTCGTCCACTGTATCGATGAAGCAGCTGGACAGCTGTCCACCGACCTTGCCGGCGTTGGCCAGCGTCGGCGTGGCCACCGTCATGTACAGGTTCGACAGCGCCCAGTAGGCCTCGCCGACCAGCTGCATCCGCCGCTCACGCGGCTTCTCCTCCTGCATGAGGTACAGGGCGATGGTCAGCCAGCGCTCCTGCGGCAACTCGTACACCTCGCGGCTGCGGTCGCTGGCCAGGTAGCGCGTCGCCAGCAGGTACAGGCCGTTGTACGCGAACAGACGGTCGCGGTCGGGATCGATCATCTCTCCGGCCTGCTGCAGCTCCTCCTTCGAGTAGCAGCGCAGGATGTCATTGCTGTAGACGCCACGGTCGGCCAGGCTCTCCTGCAGGCCTACGTACGAGCCGTACTTCAGGCTGACATCGTAGAAGCGGTTGCGGCTGGCGCGCTTGTACAGGCGGCGCAGGTAGATGCGGGCGGCGAACCGCTCCCAGTCCGGCGCGACCAGGTCCACACGGGATTCCGCCTCGCGGATCAGCAGGTCCACCAGGTCGTCGGCACTGATGCTGGGCTTGCGCTCAACCATCGCCTGTACCACGCGGCGGTAGTCGGCTACGTCCAGCTGCGGGAACTCGGCATGGATGGCGTCGATGCTGCGCTGCAGGCGCCCGGCGTCGAACGGCAGGCGTCGGTTGCCGGCCTCCTTGGTGATCCAGGTCGGCACGCGCTCGCCACCGGCGCGCAGGGCGTCGCCGGCGCCGGCCGGATCGGCCGCGCGGTAGGTGTATTCGGTCATGGTCCTGCGTCTCCAGGCTCGCACGCACGATTGCGCCGATGCCATGGCGGCCCTGCACGCGATACCGGCGCACGGGGCGATCGGGTGGGATGCCAAAGCGCGGGAACACCAGATCGTCGGCAAGTGCCTGCGCCTGCGGCCGGTATCCGGGCCGTGGGGGCGACCTGAGTCCGCACGAGGGCGGCCGCGTCGACACGGCAAGCCTTCAGGGGCGGGCCGCGGGACGTGTCTTGCATCGTCCGGCGGCGGCGGCTGACCGGGAGTGACGGCCCCAACATAGTGGGGATGATGGATATCGTCAACACAAGATGCAGTAAAAGGCGCCGGCCGCGACGAACCGTCGCAGGATGCCGTGTTGCGTCTGCGCCGCCTTGTCGACGCCGCACGCATCCCCACTTCGATACAACCTCCACTTTCCGCGGAACATCCCCCATGCGCGCTGCCCAGTACTCCTCCTTCGGCGACCCGTCCGACGTCCTTGCCGTCGCCGAGGCCGCCCTGCCTGAACCTGGTCCTGGCGAGGTGCGCATCCGTACCGTGCTGGCCTCCATCCACAACCACGATCTGCTGACCGTGCGCGGCCTGTATGGCTACAAGCCGACGCTGCCGGCGATCGGTGGCAGCGAGGCACTGGGCGTGGTCGACGCGGTTGGCGACGGCGTCGAAGGCCTTCGGGTCGGTCAGCGTGTCGCTGCCGCCTCGGTGCACGGCACCTGGGGCGAAGCATTCATCGCGTCGGCACGGATGGTGATTCCGATGCCGGAATCGATCCCCGATGAGACCGCTGCGCAGCTGATTGCCATGCCGCTCAGTGCCCTGATGCTGCTGGAATTCCTGCATGTCGAGCCAGGCCAATGGATCGTGCAGAACACCGCCAATGGCGCGGTCGGCAAGTCGCTGGCGATGCTGGCGCGGGCGCGGGGTGTCCATGTGGCCAACCTTGTGCGCAACGCCGATGCGGTCGCGCAGCTGCAGGCGCTCGGCATCGATCATGTATTCGATACCTCAGTGGACGGCTGGAAGGACCGCGTGCGTGCAGTGACCGGTGAAGCGCAGGCGGCGGCCGCCGTGGATTCCATCGGCGGCGACGCCAGCGGTGACCTGGTCGACCTGCTCGGCCACCACGGCACGCTGGTGTCCTTCGGCGTGATGAGCGGCGAGCCCATGCGCATCCCCGCCGGAGGCCTGATCTACAAGGAAGCCACCGTGAAAGGCTTCTGGGGCAGCAAGGTCAGCCAGGCGATGGCGGTGGACGACAAGCGACGGCTGGTGGGCGAACTGCTGCAGCGTGCAGCCGGCGGCGAACTGACGCTGCCGGTGGAACAGGTGTTCGCACTCGACGATATCGCTGCGGCGGTCAAAGCCGGCGCAGGTTCCGGCCGCAACGGCAAGGTGCTCTTGCGGCCTTGACGGTCGGCCAACCGGGGTCAGATCCCTTTCCGCTGGAAAGGGATCTGACCCCTGAGAGGAATGCGCAGCACCGGTCGATAACAGGGCCAGTCACTCGTTAAGAACCTGTGATGTATAACTGAATGCGCTTTCGTCATTGGAAGGCGCAGGCGAGCGCATGCGGTACTGGCGGCTCCTCTTCTGTCCGGCGTTGTCGCTTCCATGTACCGCACCACCCTGAACCTGCTTGCCGGCGCCATCGCGCTGGGACTTACCGCCGGCGCTGCCGGCGCTGCTGAAACCACCGATACCGGCAAGGACAGCACCACGCTCGGCACCGTGCTGGTGACCGGATCCAACATCAAGCGCAGCGACACCGCCGGCCCCAACCCGGTGCAGATCGTCAGCCGTGAACAGATCGAACAGACCGGTCGCAGCACGTTGACCGATGTGCTGCGCAACCTGTCGGCCAATGCCGGCAACAGCTTCGACGAGCAGTACACCGGCAGCTTCGCGGCGGGCTCGGCGTCGATCGGCCTGCGCGGGCTGTCGCCGAAGAACACCCTGGTGCTGGTCAACGGCTATCGCGTGGCCAACTTCGGTTTCGCCCTCAATACCCAGGACACCTTCGTCGATCTCAATGCGCTGCCGATCAGCGCGGTCGAACGCATTGAAGTACTGAAGGACGGCGCCTCGGCGGTGTATGGCTCCGATGCCATCGCCGGTGTCATCAACATCATCCTGCGCAGGAACTTCCAGGGCGTGGAAGTGGGCGGCGGCTTCGGTACGGCCACCCAGGGCGGCCTCGACGAACGCAAGGCCAATCTGCTGGCCGGTTTCGGTGACCTCGAACAGCAGGGCTGGAACATGCTGTTCGGGCTGGACGTGCTCAAGCGCGATCGGCTCGACGCCGACCAGCGCGCCTATACCCGCAGCGGCGATTTCCGCGACAAGCCCGGTGGTCGCCTGGCCGGCTGGTCCACTGCCGGTGGCAACTGGCTGGCGAACCCGCGCGCGCCGCAGCCATTCTCGCCCTGCCCCGAGGGCAGCCAGCTGCGGCCCTACAGCGACTTCGGCAGCAGCCTGCCCGGCCAGGCCTGCGCGTTCAATGCGCAGCCATTCAAGACCCTGCAGCCCGGTGCCGAACGCCTGCAGGCCTCGCTGAGCGCGACCTACCGCTTCAGTGACAACGTCGAAGCCTTCGCCGACGTGCTCTACAGCCACAACAAGGCCGACCAGATCTTCAGCGCGCCACTGACCGTCGGCCCGGGCCTGCGCGCCTACAACCCCGCCACCGGCACCCTGCTCGACATTCCGGCAGTGCTGCCGGTCGGGCATCCGAACAACCCGGGCAGCGCTCCCCTGCCCTTCGAGTACACGTTCTTCGATCTCGGCCCGCGCCTGAAGGACAACACGCAGGTGTTCTACCGTGCATTGGCCGGCGTGCGTGGCCAGGGCGAGCGCTGGGACTGGGAGGTCGCCGCACTGACCTCGCAGAGCGAGCAGCGCGAGTACGTGGACAACTTCATCAACCGCTACGCGTTCGAGCAGATCCTGCGCGATGGCAGCTACAACTTCCTCGACCCGGCCAGCACGCCGGCCGCGCTTGACGCGCTGCGCCTGCAGACCAAGCGCCCGGGCTGGTACCAGCTGCACTCTCTGAACCTCAAGGCATCGACGTCGCTGTGGGAGCTGCCGGCCGGCGCGGTCGGCTTCGCCTGGGGCGCGGAGTTCCGGAAGGAATCGCTGGATGCACGGACCAGTGCGCAGGTGCTGTCCGGAACGGAGCTGCGGCCGGCGATCAACGTGGTCGATGGCGAGCGGCAGGTCAGCGCCGCCTACGCCGAGTTCAGCGTACCGTTGCATCGCACATTGGAACTGCAGGTCGCCGGACGCGGCGACCGCTACGACGACTTCGGCAAGGCGTTCTCGCCGAAGTTCGCGCTGCGCTGGCAGCCGCTGGACAGCCTGCTGCTGCGCGGTTCGTTCTCGCGCGGTTTCCGCGCTCCCTCGCTGCCGGAAATCGCACCCGGGCAGACGGTCAGCTACGGATCGGTGATCGACCCGCTCGACCCGTTGCAGCCCGGTGGCAGCCGCGGTGTCACCAACATCCGCACCGGCAATCCCGACCTGAAGGCCGAGCGCTCGCGCAATCTCAACGTTGGCGCGGTGTGGTCGCCGGACGCTGACAGCAGCATCGGCCTGGACTGGTACCGCATCGAGCAGGACAACCTGGTCAAGCCCGACAGCGCACAGTTCATCGTCGACAATCCCGCCCTGTTCCCGGGCCGGGTCCAGCGCGATGCGCAGGGCCGCATCCAGTTCATCACCAACCAGTATGCCAACCAGGGGGAGCTGACCACGTCCGGTCTCGACCTGGAGGCCAGCCGCACCTTCCGCACCGACGGCTGGGGCAACCTCACCCTCGCCGGCAGCTGGACCCATCTGCTCAGCTTCAAGCAGCCCCTGGTAGCCGGTCAGGCGCCCTATGACGGCGCGGGCAACAACCGCCACGGCGCGCTGCCGCGCACCCGCGGCACCACGTCACTGAACTGGGCGGTGGGCGACTGGAACAGCACGCTGAGCCTGCAATATGTCAGCGGCTACGACCAGCGGGTCGCGACGGCCACCAGCAACCCGGGCCTGCGCGATCGCGTCAAGCCCTATCACCAGCTGGACCTGTACGTGGCGTACGAAGGCATTCCCAACACCACGCTGTCGCTGTCGGTGCTGAACCTGACCGACAAGGACCCGCCATTCGACCCGGCGGGCGGCTCCAACGGCTTCGACATCAGCCAGTACAACCTGCGCGGCCAGTTCGTCACGGTGGGGGCACGCTACCGGTTCTGATGCGGAAACTGCACATGTAGCGCCGAGCCCATGCCCGGCTGCTTTACCGGCTTGATGGAGCCGAGCGTGGGCTCGGCTCCACGGAGTGTGCGGACCAACGGTCCGCACCCATCGCAGCGGTCGTGCATCACCGGCTCAGGTGCAGGAACTGCAGGTGCCGCTCGTACTGGCTGATGATGTCGTTGATGATCTGCTTGCGGCTGTATCCGACCAGGTCGTAATCCTGGCTGCCTTCGAACAGATGCACTTCGGCGCGGTAGTAGCGCTGGTTGCGCAGCTGCTGGGCGGCGAACGACGGCGTCAGGTAGCCGCGGAGGATCACCCGATACAGGAAGTCCTGCTGCTCGCCATGGTTGACCGAAAGTTCCATGTCGCCGGCTTCGATGCGGGTATGTACGTCCCAGCCCTGTTCGCGCAGCTGCTCGGCCACGGCTTCCATCGCCGGTTTCACCGTGTCATCCATGAAGCGGTAGACCTGGTCGCGCACCGGGAAGTGCATGGCCTGCGCAAGCCGCTGGCGCCAGCCCTGGTGGTGGCGATCGTCGCCGATCAGCGGCGATGGCCGGTACTGCAGCGCGCGCTTGCGGTGCGATTCGTCACTGAAGGCTCGGGTGAGGCCCCACATCATCAGCAGCAGCACCGCCGAGAATGGCAGCGACGCCAGCACCACCGCCGACTTCAACGCATCGATGCTGCCCGCCAGCAGCAGGCCTGCGGTGAGCACGGCGATCACCGTGCCCCAGAACACGCGCAGCCAGCGCGGGCCATCGTCTTCCGGAGCGCCGCCGTGCGACGACAGCGTGGACAGCACCACCGCGCCCGAATCGGCCGATGTCACGAAAAAGATGAAGCTGACCAGCACGGTCACCGCGATCACCGTGCGGCTCCACGGATAACCATCAAGCAATGCGTACAGCACGGTCGGTGGGTCATCCACGGCCAGCTGTGCCAGCTGCTGCTGGCCATGGTGCAGCACCTGGTCCAGCGCGCTGTTGCCGAAGATCGACAACCAGGCCAGGGTGAAGCCGAGCGGAATCAGCAGCACGCCGAACACGAATTCGCGAATGGTACGTCCGCGCGAGATGCGGGCGATGAACAGGCCGACGAACGGCGCCCAGCCGATCCACCAGGCCCAGTAGAACACCGTCCAGCCGCCCAACCATGCCGGCCGTCCGCCATAGGCGTACACGTCAAAGCTCTTGCCGACCACGCTGCCCAGATAGTCGCCCAGGTTCTGCATCAACGTGCCGAACAGGTATTGGGTGGGCCCGGCGAACAGCATGAACAGCACCAGCGCGATCGCCAGCAGCATGTTGATGTTGGCCATCCAGCGGACCCCCTTCTCCACGCCGGACACTGCCACGGCCACCGCCGCCCCCATCATGCTGGCGACCAGGGCGATCTGCACGAAGTTCGAGTGCGGGATGTCGAACAGGTGCGACAACCCGGCGTTGAGGTGCAGGACACCGAAGCCCATGTCGGCGCCGATGCCGAACACGGTGGCGACGATGCCCAGCGCATCCACGGTGTAGCCGATCGGGCCGTTGATGCGCTTGCCGATCAGCGGATACAGCGCCGAGCGCAGCGCCAACGGCAGGTTGTGGCGATAGGCGAAGTAGGCCATGGCCATTGCCGCCAGCGCGAACACGCCCCAGCCATGCAGGCCCCAGTGCAGGAACAGCAGCTGCATGGCCTGGCGCGCGCCGGCCTCACCGGCGGCGGGATCGCCCTGCGGCGGCTGCAGGTAATGGGTCAGCGGCTCGGAGACACAGAAGAAGAACAGGGTGATGCTGATACCCGCGGCGAACAGCATGCCCGCCCAGGAGAGATAGCTGAACTCGGGCTCGTCATGGTCGGCACCGAGCTTGATGCCACCATACTTGGACAGCGCCACGCCGACCACGAACACCAGATAGAGGGTCATCGCCAGCAGGTAGTACCAGCCAACGTTGAGTGCCGCCCAGTCCTGTGCGCTGAGCAGCAGGCGACCGGCACCGATCGGATAGAGGCTGACGAACAGCGCGAACGCCACGACGATGATCGCCGCGAAGGCGAATACAGGCCGCAGGGTGCGCACCGGGGATTGTTGCGGCTCCAGGGCTTCCACGGGGCGGCGTTCTCCGGTCGATCAAAGAGTGAGCCGGCGGATTCTGGCTGAACGGCGGTGGACGCAGGATGAAGTGCTGTCGCGCGATGACAGCACAGGGACAGCACGCGCGTGGTATCACGCGCGCGCCGCGAAGTTCAGCGCATCACGTGCACGGCGCACAACTTGTTGCCGTCGGGATCGCGCAGGTAGGCCAGGTACAGCTGCCGCCCGGCCTTGTGGCGTACGCCCGGTGGATCTTCGATGGCGCTGCCGCCGTGGGCGATGCCTGCGTCCTGCCAGGCGTGCACTGCCTGCGGAGTCTCCAGCGCGAAACCAATCGTGCCGCCATTGGCGTGGCACGCCGGCTGGCCATCGATGGGCGGGGTCACGATGAACATCCGCCCGTCCTTGACGTAGACCAGTCTTCCATCTTCATCGGTGATGCCCGGTCGGCCGCCGATGGCTGCGAACAACGCGTCGTAGAAGCGGCGCGAGACCGCAAGATCATTGGAACCGACGGTGATGTGGCTGAACATGGCGGCACTCCGTTGCGGAAAAACCGCAGTGTCGGACAGCGCGCTCCGGTCTGCAATCGTCGCCGCTCATGCGGTACAGAGCAGAAGCACCGCCCCCGTCACCAGTGCAATGCCGATCCAGCCGATGGGCCGCAGGCGATTGCCGAACAGCAGGCGCCCGCAGGCAGCGGTGCCGATCACGCCGATGGCACCCCACAGCGCATAGGCCGTGGCCAGGTCCAGGTGGCGTACTGCCTGGCCCAGCAGCGCGAAGGCGATCCAGACCATGACAACGGCACCGACACCCCAGTGCCAGCGGCGGAAGCCTTCAGACTTGGCCACCATCATGTTTGCCGCGACGTCGATCAGTGCGGAACAGATCACGAAGAACAGTGCCGTTGTGTTCATCAGTGCGCCTCCCCAAGGGTGACGCAGACAATGCCGGCCACCGCCAGCAGCAGGCCGGCCAGCTGCTGCATCGACAGGCTCTCGCCGAACACCGCAATGCCGACCAGGGTCAGCAGGGTCAGCCCCAGCCCCTCCCACACCGCGTACGCAACGCCGACCGCGATGCGCCGTACCGACAGCGCCAGGAAGTAATAGGACAACGCCAGCGCCCCGGCCATCACCAGGTAGCCGGTCCAGCCACCGGCGCGGGCGGCATGGGCCATGAAGGACGTGCCGACCACTTCGGCGACGATCGCCACGGTCAGGCAGGCCCAGGCAATCAGGGGGCCTGGGGCGGGAACACGACGGGTCATGGGAAAACTCCAGCAGGATTCACAGCGCCCGCTGACAGGGGCGATGGCGTCCAGTATCATCGCCCTTTACGATGGATAAAAAATGGAATCCATCGACATGAGCGATGGATCGATGCCCTACTCTCCTGAATCCCTGCAGGCGTTCGTCGAGGCTGCCGCACTGGGCTCCTTCTCGGCTGCTGCGCGGCGCCTGCGCAAGACGCAATCGACGGTCAGCACCGCCATCGCCCATCTGGAAGCCGATCTGGGCGTATCCCTGTTCGACCGCAGCGGGCGCTATCCGCAGCTTACCGACCCGGGGCGGCAGGTGCTGGGCCATGCCCAGGAAATCCTGGCTGCCGATGCGCGCCTGCGGCAGCTGAGCGTGCGCCTGGCTGCACCTGTCGAACCCCGGCTGACGGTGGTGTTCTCCGATGTTTACCAGCTGGACCCGGCGCAACAGGTGCTGCAGCGTTTCGCTGAAGCCTTTCCCGAAATCGAACTGGAGTGGCTCGACGCTGAAGGGCACGATGTGCTGGAACTGGTCGGCAGCGGCCGCGCCGGACTGGGCCTGCTGCCTCGCCAGGAGCGCTATCCGGATGCAGTGATCGCACAGCCCCTGGCCCATCACAGCGAGCTGGCGGTGTATGTCGCGCACGGACACGCACTGGCCGCGGCCGGTGCGCGCGCCGCAGCGCAGCTTGCCCGCCATCGGCAGATTCGCTTGAGCGCACAGGTCGATCACGCGCGTGCCGTCGCCGGCCCGGCCTGGACCGCATCGGACTACCTGATGGTGATGGAAATGGCCGAGGAAGGCATCGGCTGGGCCGAACTCCCGAGAGCGCTGGTGCAGCGCTACGACCGCGGACACCTGGTGGAACTGGCCCTGCCCGGTTGGCCGCGGCGCATCCACAGCGACCTGGTATGGCGACGCGACACGCCGCCCGGGCCGGCCGCACTGTGGTGGGCCGACGCGCTGCGGTAGCGCCGGGCCGTATCGGCCCGGGATGTATCAAGGTTGTTGCAACCGCAGCCGCGCATGGGCTCGGCACTCCCCCTCAGCGATGTGCCAGTGCGTAGTCCAGCGCGGAGCAGACCGCGGCCACCTGCGCGTCGTTGCACTGCTGCGGCGTGGCGCGCGGGCTGTCCGGGTAGACTTCGGTGGTGGTGGTGTACGGCGCACCGGTGATGCCGGCACAGAGGGCCAGTTCCACCAGCGGGTACTCGATCACGCCATGGGCCACCACCGGAGAGCCGATGATCTCGCCCTTGTCGTCGGCCGGTGCAATGTGGGTCACCTTTTCCACCGCCGCGATCACGGCCTGCTGGAACGCCGGCTGCGGATTGGCGCTGTCGTCCACCAGGTAGAAGCCATCAGGAATCAGGCCCGGTTCGAACGGCTTGCCGTCGCGCGCCGCCAGCGCAGGGCGGAACTCGCTTTCATCGCTGTCGGTGGTCTCATGCAGATCGATGTGCAGCACGAACTGGCCCTTAAGGGGTTCGATCAGCTCGATCAGCGCGGTTGATTCGCGAGCCGGACCACCGGCACGGAAGTTGCGGTTCGGATCGATCGCGTCGAAGTTCCAGCGGTTGATGCGCTCAAAACCCCATGGGTTGACGCACGGTGCCACCAGCAGGTTGGCCTTGCCCGCGTAATCGGCCGCGTGCTTTTCAAGGAACTCCAGGGCACCCATCACGCCACTGGTTTCGTAGCCGTGCACGCCGCCGGTGACCAGCGCCGCCGGCAGCGCCGGGTTCCAGTCGCGGCTGCGCAGGGCGAACAGGGTATAGGTCTCTCCCGCGTAGTCGAGCTGGCCGTAGGCCACCTTGTCGAAGCGCGCTGCCAGTGCCTCGATGCGCGGCAGTACTTCCTCGTCGTAGCGGCGCAGGCGCTGCTGGCGCGCACGCCACTGCTCCCGTTCCGCCGCTCCCCACGGCTGGCCAGGGGTTCCGACGGGATAGAAGACAGCTGCAGGCATGACGGATCTCGGTGAGTCAGGAGGCAATCATTCACTTTACCACCCGACCCCGGAGGCCATCTGCCCTCGATTCCATTCACGAATGGAATCAGCAATAATTCTCATTTACCACCTCCCCTGTGCCGTCCAGATGCCCCTCCGCACCCCGAAACCGGCCCAGCTGCCCTTGGTGGCAGCCCTCGCCCTGTGCCTGATGCCCCTTGCTTCGGCCCTCGCCCAGGACGCCCCGACCACGCTCGACAGCATCCAGGTCTCCGGCAGTTGGCTGGGCACCGGCCTGCATGACAGCGTCAAGAGCTTCGCCGGGGCACGTACGGTGGTCGATCGCCAGCGCATCGAGGCCAGTGGCGCGACCAGCATCGGCGACGCCATGCGCCGCATCCCCGGCGTGCAGGTCACCGACAACTCCGGCACCGCCGGCAGTTCGGTGTCGCTGAACATCGGCGTGCGCGGCCTCACCGGCCGCTACTCACCCCGCTCGACGGTGCTGCTGGATGGCGTGCCGCTGGCCGTCGCACCCTACGGCCAGCCCCAGCTGTCGTTCGCGCCGGCCAGCCTGTCCAACATCGAATCGATCGACGTCGTGCGCGGCGGCGGAGCCGTGCGTTACGGGCCGCAGAACGTGGGCGGCATCATCAACTTCAGCACCCGCGCCATCCCGCAGCAGAGCGGCCTGCACGGCGAGGTCGGGATCCGCTACAACGCCCATGACCATGGCGGCGGCGACAGCACCCAGTACAACACCTTCCTCGGCGGCACCAGCGACAACGGCCTGGGCGTCGCCCTGCTCTATTCCGGCCAGGACGGTCGCGGCTGGCGCGAAGGCAGCGACGACCGTTTCAACGATCTGGCACTGAAGTTCGCCTACGCCATCGACGACCAGCAGACGCTGCGTGCCAAGCTGTCCTACTACGACGTCCGCTCGCTGACGCCAGGCGGCCTGACCCGCGCGCAGTACGAGGCGGATCCGTTCCAGAACACGCGTCCCGATGACTTCTGGAAGGGCCACCGCACGGGCATCGATCTGGGCTACACCCACACGTTGTCCGACACCAGCGAGTTCGAGGTACTGGCCTATTACAACGAGAGCACCCGTGCCAGCTCGCTGATCAACGCTGCCAACACCCAGGTGAGCGTGCAGCCGCGCGACTACCGCGTGCTCGGCATCGAACCGCGATACACCCAGCGCCTGCACTGGGGGGCAAGCGTGCACGACGTCACCGCTGGCTACCGCTTCCTGCGCGAGCGCGGCAACGACCGCAGCTACACGGTGACCCGCCGCACCGGCGCCGCAAGCCCCATCAACCGCTTCGACAATGCCACCGACGCCCACGCCTTCTATCTCGACGACCGCATCGCCATCGGCCAGTGGCGGATCACGCCGGGGGTGCGCATGGAATGGATCGACATGGACCGCCGCCAGGCCGATGGCGGCACCACCTTCAGCAGCCGCAACGACAAAGCCCTGCCCTCGCTCAACGTCGCCTACCTGTTGACCCCGCAGCTGACCGTGTTCGGCAACTACACCACCTCGTTCGGGCCGGTGCAGAACATCCAGCTGAACTCGCAGACCGCCAGCAATCCGCTGAATCCGGAGGTGGCCAGGACCACCGAGCTGGGCGCCCGCTGGCAGGACGGCGCACTGCGCGCGGACGTCACGGTGTTCAGGATGCGCTTCGACAACCAGATCCTGCAGGTGCCGGGGATTACCCCGCCCACCTTCCAGAACATCGGTGCGACCGACCACAAGGGTGTGGAAAGCGCGCTCGAATACCGCTTCGCCGAAGACAGCGTGCTGGCCGGACTGGAACTGTACGCCAACTACACCTGGACCAAGGCGATCCAGCAGTCCGGTGACAACCGCGGCCGGGACGTGCCCTTCTACTCGCGCGACACCGACAGCATCGGCGCCCGCTATGCGCTGTCGGCCTGGACCTTCAATGTCTCCAGCACGCACCAGAGCGGCCAGTTCTCCGACGCTGTCAACACCTGGCAGGAAAGCGCCGATGCACGTGTGGGCCGCGTGCCGGGGGTGCGGCTGTGGAATGCGCAGGTGGCCTGGCAGGTTCCGGGGCTGGGCGACAGCGAGATCACGGCCGGCGTGAACAACCTGGCCGACAAGCGCTGGTACACCCGCAATGTCGACGGCAATGCCGGGCGCATGGTGGCTGCGCCACGCACCTTCTACCTGCAGGGACGCTACCGCTTCTGATGCGGTAAATGCCCGATGCGGTGACGGTGGCGATCACGATGGCGGCGTATCATGCCGCCACCATGGCCTCCACGGTTCCACCATCGCGCCTGCATCTGGCCTTCCAGGGCCTGCGACTGCGCCTGCGTGGCAGCGACCTGTGGTTCATCGCACTGGCGTTGCTGGTCGGCCTGATCGCCGGTGGCCTGACGCTGCTGCAGTCGGACATCGCGCGCGGGCTGCAGAGTGCGCTGTACGGGCTGGAACCCGGCATGCGCCTCAGCTCCCTGCCCGCGCTCAGCTGGACCGCCCTGCTGGTGCTGCCGCTGGGCGGCCTGCTGGTCGGGCTGGTCAGCCTGGCGGCCGCGCGGCGCAAGCGCCCGCTGCTCGACGCGGTCGAGGCCAATGCCCTGCATGGCGGTCGCATGTCGATGCGCGACAATCTGATCGTGCTCACCCAGACCCTGCTGTCGAACGGCTGCGGTGCGTCCGTCGGCCTTGAGGCTTCGTATACCCAGATGGGTGCGGGCAGCGGCTCGCAGCTGGGCCGTGTCATGCGCCTGCGCCGCAATGATGTGCGCATCCTGGTCGGTGCCGGTGCCGCCGGCGCCATCGCCGCGGCCTTCGGGGCTCCGCTGGCCGGCGCGTTCTACGCGTTCGAGATCGTCATCGGCGCCTACACGCCCGCCGCTCTCGCGCCTGTGGCCCTGGCCGCACTGGCGGGTGCATTCGTCGCCGACCAGGCCGGCATCGAGGCGTACCTGCTGCCCGCAGCCTCGACCATCGATGTGCGCGCCGCTGACTACGCGATCTACGGCCTGCTCGGTTGCTGCTGCGCCATGGTGGGGATCGGCGTGATGCGACTGATCGCCTCCATCGAAGGCGTGGTCAAGCGCAGTCCACTGCCCCTGTGGGGGCGCCCGGTGGTCGGCGGCCTCCTGCTGATTCCACTGGCCATGGCCAGCCCGCAGGTGCTTTCCTCCGGTCACGGTGCGCTGCACCTGGACCTGACCACGCAGCTGCCACTGATCTGGATCGGCGGCCTGCTCGCCCTGAAGCTTCTGGCCTCGGGCATTTCGCTGGGCTTCGGCTTCCGAGGTGGTCTTTTCTTTGCGTCGCTGTTCATGGGCACCCTGGTCGGCACCCTGTTTGCCGGCCTGCTGGCGACGGCCACCGGCGTGCCCGTGGTTGATGCCACGTCCGCGGCGCTTGCGGGCATGGCCGCGTTGGCCGCCGCAGTGGTCGGCGCGCCGATGACCATGGCCATGCTGGTGCTGGAAGGCACCCACGACTTCCTGCTGACCAGCGTCGTGATGAGCGCGGTACTGGTCTCCAGCACACTGGTCCGCCAGTGGTTCGGTTACTCGTTCTCGACATGGCGCATGCATCTGCGCGGCGAAACCATCCGCAGCGCACGCGACGTCGGCTGGATCCACACCCTCAACGCCGGGCGGATGAT
The DNA here is from genome assembly GCF_056479905.1 of Stenotrophomonas sp. 112478_Sma. NCBI lineage: Bacteria > Pseudomonadati > Pseudomonadota > Gammaproteobacteria > Lysobacterales > Lysobacteraceae > Stenotrophomonas > Stenotrophomonas sp. 112478_Sma. The sequence continues at coordinate 2,505,020 of NZ_CM151072.1, forward strand.
GCGCAAGGGCGTTGCCACCACTCCGGCCGGGCTGGATGCCGCTGCGTTCCGCCAGCGTTTCCCGCTGGGCTCCGGCAGTCGCGTGGTCCTGATCGACAGCGAAGGCCACTACGCCGGCATCGTGCAGATTCCGCGCGTCTACGCCGACGGCGTGAAGCCGGAGACACCCGTTGGCGATCTGGCCGAGAACCGCGAGATGTCACTGTTGCCGGGCGCGGATGTGGTCAGCGTGATGCAGTGCTTCGACCGGACGCAGGCCGACGAACTGGCCGTGGTTGCCGCCGATGGCCAGCTGCTGGGCATTGTTTCCGAGGCCTTCGTGCGCAGGCGCTACGCCGAGGAGCTGGACAAGCGCCAGCGCGAACTGATGGGCGAGCGCGTCGAAGACGCCGATTGATCGCCCGCCCCGCTGCTACAGCGCTTCGCCGGCATCGGCCAGCCGCGACTCGATCAACGCGTACCATTGCTCCAGCATGTCGATCAGCATGTCCAGCTCCGCATCGGCACGCTGTGCCCGGCCGCTGCGCAGGCAGGCCTGGGTTTCCTGCAGCTGGGCCAGGAACCCGGCCACGGTATCGGCCTGCAGGATCAGGCCCGGCAGGCGCCGCCCGGGGATGCGCACGACCGCATGATTGCCGAGCTGGCCATACACGCTGAGTGTGGTTTCCGTCTTCATGGACAGAGGCAGGAATTGGGCGTTCATCGCGTGCACCGTATGAAAACCTGAGCCACCGGCAGGGGTGGACGACGGGGGAGACGTGGCCACGTCCTGCCGGTGGTCAGGGGGGACTCGGGATGCCGGGGCATGACCACGGCGCGGGAGACTTCAGCGCGGGTGCGCGATCCCGACGATCTGCACCCGGCGATTCGGCGCAAGGCACGCGATCAGTTCGCGACGGTTGCGCTGTGCGCACTGCACGATCGGTTCAGCCGCGCCGCGCCCTTCGGCACTGATGCTGCCCGGCGGCACTCCGCCCTGCACCAGGGCCGTGCGCACCGCTTCGGCCCGCTTCTGCGAGAGTTGCTGGTTGTAGCTGGCCGCACCGATACGGTCGGTGTAGCCGACGACCTGGATCGACTGCACCTTGCTGGCCTCACGGACCTGCGCCAGGATGCCCTGCACCGCCTGCTGGCCTTCGGCGCTGAGTACCGCGCTGTCGAAACCGAACAGTGCATCGGCGGCCAGGCGCAGCGGCTGTTCGGGCAGTGGCGCGGGTGCCGGCGGCGGCGGTGGTGGCCGCGGCGGGTCGAGCACGGCGGCGCAGGATTCGGGCTTCCAGTAGCCGGCCTGGGCGATGCCCTTGTTGTCGAAGCGCACCTGGAACTGGCAGGTGAAGTACTCGGCGCCCTGTGCGGTGCGGAAGTTGAACAGATAGTTCCACTCGCGCACGCCCCACATGCCTTCGTTGAAGTGGGGCGTACCCAGCAGGCTGTACAGCTGCCGCTTGCTCATCCCGGGCGCGAAGCGGCGCAGGTCGGCGATGTCGGGATAGGTACCCTCCTTCAGCGACGCCTTGGAGACTTCCGGGAAGGCCACTGCAGTGGCCTCCGCCGGACCCTCACCGGCGGGCGCGTGGCTGCGGCAGGCGGCCAGCAGGCCGGCGGCGAGGATCAGGCCCAGCGACGCGGCGATGCGGCCAGCGCGGGCGATGCGATGCTGATTCATGTCATTCCCCCTGTAGACGTTTGCGCGGCAACCGGGCCGCGATTGCGGCCCGGCTACGGCGGTTACCACTGGATGCCGGCACCGACGGCCACACCGGCCTCGCCACGGCTGTTGGTGGAGCCGCTGAACTTGTAGATCCAGCGGCCTCCTTCCGAGACACCGGACAGGCCCACCGCCACGCCCGATTCGCCGTTGTAGCTGCCGGCGGCGAACGAGGCCATGCTGCGACCCGCTTCGCTCGGCTGCGGCAGCGAGGCCGTGGCCATGGCCGAAGCGATGCCGGCCGAAGCGCGGTTGTCGGTCCTGCGCAGGTCGCGCTCGAAGCCGCCCATGCGCTCGTCGGTATAGGCCTTCGACCAGTCCAGAGTCTGCGCCATGCCGGACTTCAGCTGGTCGACATTGACCGCGTCGGTGCCTGCCGTACCGGCGGCAACGTTGCGGACCGTCGTCGGGCCGCTGGTGCTGCTGCCGAGAGTGACACTGTTGAAGTTGGTGGCTCCGTTGACGGTGGTGTCGTAGCGGATGGTGCCCTGCTGCGAGGCCTGCAGCTGCCGCACGTTGACCGCATCGGTGGCCTGGGTGCCGTCTGCCACATTGACCACCTGCCGTTCGGCGCCGCTGGCCCCAACCGAAACCGTGTTGGCACGGTTGGCCACCGACCCTGCGCCCAGGGCCACCGAGTTGTCGGCCTGTGCCTGCGAGCCGTTGCCCAGGGCCGTCGAGTTGGCACCGGCCGCCGTCGATCCTGCACCACCGGCTGCGGAATTGGCGCCCGTCGCGGCCGGATCGGCCAGGTTGTTGCTGTTGTTGGCGCGGAAGCTGCCGGCGACGTTGGTGATGTTCTGGATCTTCTGGTCGGTGTAGGCCTTGGACTGATCGATGGCATAGTTCACGCCATTCTTCAGCTGGCCGACATTCGTCGCGTCGTGATCGTCCGAGCCGTCGGCAACGTGGGTGATCTTGCGTTCACTGCCGCTGCTGCCGACCGACACTTCGCCTGCCGAATTGCTGGCACCCGTCTGACCATAGGCACCGGTATAGCCGCTCTGCGCGCCGACGCTGGCCACCGAGCCGGCACCCAGTGCCACGCTGTTGTCCGCGCTGGCGTTGGCACCGTTGCCGACTGCCACGGCCGAAGCACCTGCCGCACTGGCCTGCGGACCCACCGCCAGCGCCTCCGCACCTGCCGCAGCGGCCGCCGCGGCGCTGGAGTTCACTGCCAGGTACGGGCTGCCGCCACCGTTGGTGATGCGCTGGTTGAGCACCCTCAGCGAACCGTCCACCGCGGAGAACGCCGCGGTGACGTTGCTGTAGTCGTTGGCGGTCAGGGTGCCGTCGGTGGCGATACTGGAGATGCTGAACGACGGCGCGGTCCACAGATTGGTGGTGCCGTCGAAGGCCGTGCTGCCGCCGAAGTAGCTGGCGATGGTCGAGTTCGTGCTGAACAGCTGGTCGCCGGTGATGGCGTCGCTGCTGCCTGCAAGGATGCTGCCGGCCGCCACGTTGGTCACCTTCACCGCACCCGTGCCGGTACCGCTCAGGGTGACCGTGTTCACGACGTTGCCACTGCCATCGACATCGTACTTCACCGCGCGCTTGTCGATATCGTCGGTCTGGTCGGCGACATTGGCCAGCGAATTGCTGACCGCGTCGAAGGCGGTGCCGACGTCGTTGTAGCTGCCCTGGCTGATGGTGCCATTGGCGGCGATGTTGTTGATCGTGTAGGTCGGCGCGGTCAGCACACCGGCCGCATTGACCGCCGCGCCGCCCCCGAGATGGGTGGCGACAGCCTGGTTGGCAGCGAACAGCTGGGCACCATTGATGGCTTCGGTGCTCGTGGCGCTCACCTGGCCCGGGCCGAGGTTGCGCAGCGTGGTCGCCGTGCCGCCCTGACCCAGCGTGGCGCTGGCGTAGTTGACGCTGCCATCGCCATTGAGGTCGTAGCGCAGCGCGCCTTCCTCCGAGGCCTGCAGCTGGCCCAGGTTCACCGCATCGGTGGCAGCCGTACCGGCGGCCAGATTCGTCACCTGGCGTTCGGCACCCGCGGCACCGATCGACACGCTGTCCGCACGGTCAGCCAGGCTGCCGGCACCGACCGCGATCGCGTTGGCCGCCGTGGCGCGGGCGTTGGTACCGACCGCGATGGAGTCGGCACCGGTGGCCACTGCCTCCACGCCCGTGGAGTTCACCCGCAGGTACTTGGTGCCGCCGTTGCGGATATCGTTGATCTGGGTGTTGAGATTGACCAGCGAGCCGTCGACGGCGTCGAAGGCATCGGTCGCATTGTTGTACAGGCCCTGCGCAATGGCGCCGTCGGTGGAGATCGTGCTGATCTCGAACAGCGGCGCGGTGAAGGCGCCACTGACCGGATCGAAGGCGGTGATGCCACCGAAGAAGCCGGCGATGGCGGCGTTGGTGGTGGCCAGCTGCCCGCCGTTGACGGCTTCCAGGCTGCCGGCGGTCACCGCACCCGCGGCGAGGTTGCCGATGGTGGTGGTACCCGTGCCGTTGCCGAGCGTGACGCGGCGATAGTCCGGATTGCCTGCGCCATCGAGGTCGTACATCACCGCGCCGGCCGAAACATCATCGATCAGGCTGATCGCGCCCTTCAACTGGGCGACGTTGACCGCATCGGTATTGGCGCTACCCGCAGCCAGGTTGGTGATCTGGCGCTCGCCACCGTTGGCGGTACCCACCGAAACTTCACCGGCAGAGACCTGGGCGGCGGTCAGGCCATAGGCGCTGTAGCTGGCCTGTGCGCCGCGCAGCGCAGCAGAACGGTAGCCCAGCGCCACCGAATTGGCCTGGTTCGAGGTCGCCTCCGCACCCAGCAGGGTCTGGCCGTTGGCAGTACCCACCGCGCTGTCGCCGACAATCACCGAGTGGCCCATGCGCGCGGCGTAGTCCGCAGTCGGCACGCCGGTTGGATTGGTGGGATCGTTGGGACCGGCACCCGGGAACGCCACGTTGGCATCCACCTTCGGCAGCTCATGGCGGGCATTGGCGCCGATCACCACTTCCTTGGAGCCGTTGGCGAAGGCACCGTCACCCATCAGCACCTGGTAATCCTGTGCGGCGTTGACCGCCCAGCAGGAGATGTCGGCCAACGCGATATCCAGGCACTTGGCGGCCCATGCCGGCGAATCGGTCGGCAGCAGCAGGCCCAGCAGGCCACCGGGGTTGCCGTTGTTGATGTTGTAGATGTAACTGTCGGAGGTGACGCCACCGATCAGGGTCAGGTGCGAGCTGCCACCGGTCACCGCGCCGCCCAGGCCATTGAGGGTGCTGCCGACCGGTGACAGGTTCACGACCGGCAGGCCGAGCACGTTGACCGTGGAGTAGGCCTGCATCACGTTCGCATTGCTGAGCTTGAGATTGCCGTTGTGCAGATAGCCGTCACCGCCGAACAGGCTGCTGGTCGTCGGGCCGATCAGCTGGCCGACGTTGCCGACCAGGCCACCGGTACCGATGATGAGTCCCGCATTCGGATCAGCCGGAGCGGGTGCCTTCGGGCTGTCCGGCGGAATCGCCGAGGGCTGGGTCAGGCCCAGGCCACCCAGCGTGCCGCCCACCAGCCCGCCGACTGCGCCGCCGAGATTGTTGACGGTACCGTTGAGGTTGCCCTCCAGCAGGTTGCCCACCGCACCGCCGACGTTGCCGAGCGTGCCGGTGAGTACGCCGTCCAGCCCGCTGCCCGGCGTGGTGCTGCCACCCCCGAGCAGGCCACCGACAACGCTGCCGACCGAGCCGACCGTATTGTTGAGTGCACCGCCCACGGCACCTCCGATGGTGCCGACGGTGCCGTTGAGCACACCACCCACCGCACCACCGACTGCGCCGACCGTGCCGTTGAGTACGCCTCCCACTGCACCGCCGACCGCGCCCACGGTGCCGTTCAACGCACCGCCGACTGCACCGCCGACCGTGCCGACAGTTCCGTCGAGAACGCCGCCAACCGCGCCCACAGTTCCGTTCAAAGCCCCGCCTACAGCGTTGCCGACCGTGCCGACGGTGCCGTTGAGCGCACTGCCTACGGTGCCGACGGTTCCATCGAGGACACCGCCAACTGCACCTGCGGTGCCGTTCAGAGCGCCGCCTACGGCGCTGCCGACAGTTCCGACAGTGCCGTTGAGCGCGCCGCCGACCGTGCCGACGGTCCCGTCGAGGACACCGCCGACCGCACCTGCGGTGCCGTTCAGAGCGCCACCCACAGCACTGCCAACCGTGCCAACCGTGCCGTTGAGCGCACCGCCGACAGTGCCGACAGTTGAGTCGAGAACGCCCCCAGCCGCGCCCACAGTTCCGTTCAACGCCCCGCCTACGGCGCTGCCGACCGTGCCGACGGTTCCATCGAGGACGCCGCCTACGGCATCCACAGTGCCATTCAAGGCGCCGCCCACGGCACTGCCGACCGTGCCGACAGTTCCATCCAGAACGCCACCGACCGCACCCACGGTGCCGTTGAGCGCGCCACCCACTGCGCCGCCGACGGTGCCGACAGTTCCATCGAGGACACCGCCGACCGCACCCACCGTGCCGTTCAAGGCGCCGCCTACGGCGCTACCAACCGTGCCGACGGTGCCGTTGAGCGCGCCGCCGACCGTGCCGACAGTTCCATCCAGGGCACCTCCGACTGCACCTACCGTGCCGTTGAGCGCACCGCCCACTGCACCACCGACGGTGCCGACGGTTCCATCGAGGACGCCGCCGACGGCACCCACAGTGCCATTCAAGGCGCCGCCTACGGCGCCACCGACCGTACCGACTGTGCCGTTGAGCGCGCCACCGACTGCACCACCGACGGTGCCGACGGTTCCATCGAGGACGCCGCCGACGGCATCCACGGTACCGTTCAAAGCGCCGCCTACGGCGCTGCCGACCGTACCGACTGTACCGTTGAGCGCACCACCCACTGCACCGCCGACGGTGCCGACGGTGCCGTTGAGCGCGCCGCCGACCGTGCCGACAGTTCCATCCAGGACACCTCCGACTGCACCTACCGTGCCGTTGAGCGCACCGCCCACTGCACCACCGACGGTGCCGACGGCTCCATCGAGGACACCGCCGACCGCACCCACGGTGCCGTTCAAAGCGCCGCCTACGGCGCTGCCGACCGTACCGACTGTACCGTTGAGCGCACCACCCACTGCACCGCCAACGGTGCCGACAGTTCCATCGAGGACACCGCCGACCGCACCCACAGTGCCATTCAAAGCGCCGCCTACGGCGCTGCCGACCGTACCGACTGTACCGTTGAGCGCACCACCTACGGCACCTACGGTGTTGTTCAACGTGTCGCCCAGGGAACCACCGACGTTGCCGACGGTGCCGTTCAGTACACCGCCCACCGCACTGCCGACCGTACCGACAGCACCGTGGAGCGTGCCGCCCACTGCGCCACCCACGGTGCCGACAGTGCCGTTCAGTACACCGCTCACCGCACCGCCGACGGCGCCGACGGTTTCGTGTAGCGTTCCGCCTGCTGCGCTGCCCACCGTGCCGACCACGTCGTGCACTACGCCACCCACCGCACCGCCGACCGTGCCGGCAGCTCCGTGAAGCGTGCCACCTACTGCGCCCACGGTGTTATGCAGCGTGCCGCCCACTGCGCCACCTACGGTGCCGACGGTTTCGTGCAGCGTCCCGCCTGCTGCGCTGCCCACCGTGCCGACTACGCCGTGCACTACGCCACCCACCGCACCGCCAAGATCGCCCAGGGCGCCGTGATGCAGGCCTCCGAGACCGAGCGTGCTGGCCTGCGCACTCACGACGGTCCGGCCCGCGAGCTTCAGGTTGCGATCGGCCACCACGTCCTGGCCACCCGGGCCCTGCACGCGCACCTTGCCGGCGACGCCTGCATCGAACGCCGCCGTGATCGCGCGATCATCGGTCTCGCCCGGCAGTTCTTCCTTGGCGGGCAAGCTCACCGCTGCGGTTGCGGAGGCCTTGCCCTGGCCCTCGATTCGATGTCCGGCGATGGCCAGATGCGAGTCGGCGTTGCCGTCGATGCCGGCCTTCAACCCGGACAATCCCTGCGAGGACGTCGTGATACCCGCTGCCGCCTTGGCGCCGGCACCCACCGATGCCACCGGGGCACCCGCGATGCCGACCCTGGCCTTTGCCTTCGCATCGGCCGTCAGCCCCAGCGGTGAAGCGGAGCCGGAGGAAACGTTCGCTGCCAGTGAGGTATCCACCTGGGTACCTGCTCCGATGCCGAGCTGGGCCCGCACATCAGCGGCCAGCGCTGGCGTGGGCACATGCTGCGGCGATGCGTTCGCCCCCAGCTTCACCTGCACGGCGGCCGGCAGGACCTCGTGCACCAGCGGCAGCGAGGCCGTGCTCAGCTGCAGGCCCACACGCGTATCGGCACTGATCGCAGGCGTGGCCTGCGCCTGTCGCGCGGCTGCAGCCAGGGCGACTTCGGCATCGACCTTCACCGGCAACGTCTGGGTGTACTTGGCCGCCAGCGCCTGCAGATCGCGCAGCGACTGGTTGGATTCGGTTGCGGATGCCGGCCCGCTGGCCAGCACGCACAGCAGTGCAAGCGCAAGGGCGCTGGGCGTCAGCAGGGAGGTGCGCGGATCGCGTGATGCGGTGCCGCCGCTATCGCCGGTGGCCAGTTCCGAGGCCACAACCAGAGCATTGAGCTGGCGGTTCCATACACGCCGGTAGATGCGGTTCATGAGCATTTCCCCCGTAGGCGAACAACTTGAATGACAGTGGACTTGCCGCTAGGCAGGTGACTGACATTTCAACGGTTCGCGGAGGCGTGGCGCACTTCAATCCGGCAGGGCAATCGCGCAATCCGGCAAATCCACGGCCGGATTCGGCAGCCGGATATGCAAAACCGGCAGCAATGCCGTGAAAGCCCCTGTGGGGCAAGACTTAGGCCGGTTGGCCCAACTGCGCGGGTGCGCGCATCAGGGTATCCCGCGGAAGTTCACCGAACACCTTCCGGTAATTGTCGGCAAAGCGCGAGAGATCCCACAGGCCACAGCTCAGCGCGATCGCCTTGACAGAACGCCTGCTGGAGTCGGCCATCGACAGGCTGCGGCAGGCTGCACAGAGGCGCAGCATGGACAGATAACGGTTGGGCGACGTACCGAACAGATCTTCAAATGCATAGCGCAGGCCACGCTCGCTGACACCGGCGGCGTCGCAGATTTCATTCATGTATATATTGCGACGCAGGTTGAGCCGCATGAAATTCTCGGCGCGCTGGGCGATCAGGTAATGCGTACGCCGTGCGCGGCTGCACCCCGGGCGATCGACGGCACCGGCACCCAGCAGGGCCTGGATGTGCTCATGCAGCAGCCGCTCGGTTTCCTCCGGCTGCAGGCTGGCACCCTGCCCCAGCTGCTGGTGCAGCTGCTGGTAATGCAGTGCCAGCGGGGCATCATCACCGGACAGATTGAACAGCGAGAGCGCCTGTCCCGCCGGCGGTGTGCTGCGCAGGCTCAGTTCGGTCAGCTTGCGCTGCACGCGGGATACCGGCACCAGCATCAGGGTCAAGCGGGTACCGGGGCTGAGGGTGAATTCACTGATGCCTTCGGGAAGCACGGTCAACGCCATCCCGGCCGCCAGCGGTACGCCATGGCACCAGCTCACCGCCTCGTCGGTGGCCTGCAGATACCCCAGCATCGCCCAGTCCGGCGGCAGCATGAAGCGGCCACGGCAATGGAATCCGCAGCTGATGCTGCAGAACAGGGCTTCCTCATGCACGCGCGAAGCGAACGCCGCGCGCGGACCATTGCCGTCGAGCAGCAACAGTTCCACATCGCATACGCGAAGCACACCGCTCAGCGTGGCCAGGTCGATCGACCGGAGCTCGCCGTCGTCGCTGTCAACCACCCCACCATCAACCATGACAGTGTCGTCCCCCGTTGGTCAGCTGCCCGCCGCAACCCCCACTGCCCTACAGGTGCGCGCGGTTTCCAAGAGCATCATCCGTTGCCGTGATGGATGCGGCCACTGGCCGGCTCCACCTTGAAAGTACCAAACCTTGAATACGAGTATGCCCGATAATCCACGCAGGTAAACAGGTCGCACGGGAATACAGCAACCCGCGCCCGGCGTGAAGGAAATGTGGGCGCCAGTGGCACGATTCTCGCATGCGTTAACCCGGGTCACATTATTAACATCACGATGAATCGTTACGCCTGGGAACGGCGCTTCATCACAGAATAAGCAACCGATTATCAGGAATAAGAGATTCCTGCCGAATTTGCATATAGGTTCCGGTTGCACCCGGCCGCCATTCAGGCAAAGTCGGTATCACGGTGATCGAACCGCTCCGATGCGGTCACACCCAGGGGACAGCATGACGATGCACGCGCTGCTCGATGACGTTGCGACCACCGGCCTGGTGCCGCGCGGTCGCACATGCGCGGTCGCTGCACTCCCTGGCGGAGATCACCCTGCTTTAGCGATGCGGGACAGTCCCGCATTGCCACCTCCGCCAGGATGGCAGAGGTCCATGGACGGTCCCGACGGAGTCGGGCAACCGGCCGATGCAGGTGTCTTGTTGCCATTGACAGGTAGAGGGAGACAACCGTCATGAACGCTTCCATCCGCAAGTTCCTGAAAGAAGAAGATGGCGTGACCGCACTCGAGTACGGGCTGCTGGCCGCTGTGATCGCCGGCATCCTGATTGCCGTGGGCCGCACCCAGATCACGGAATTCTTCACCACGCTGTTCACCCGCCTTTCGGCAATCGCCACCGAAGCAACCACCTGAGCGACCTGCGGACGCACCACCGCTGGTCGCGCCATCCGCGACCACGGTGGCCGCAGGCCGGGATGCGGTTGCAGACGGTCCAGTGACGGACGAAGGGGAGTGCGATGACACTGCTGGGACTATTGGCCATCGGTGTGTGCCTGCGGATCGCGATCAGCGATCTGTATGCCCGCCGGGTGCCCAATGCCTGGCTGCTGGCTGCGTGCGCACTCGCAATACCTCTGCTCGTCGCCGGGCAATTTGGTGAGCCACGACTGCCATGGCCGGCGCACCTGCTCGGTGCCGTTGCCGGCTTGCTCGCGCTCCTGCCCTTCTACGCACTACGCTGGATGGGCGCAGGCGACGTGAAATTCTTTGCCGTGCTCGGCCTGCTGCTGGGATGGCATGCCTTGCTGCCGATATGGGTAGTGGCCAGCCTTGCCGCCGGCGCCCACGCAGTGGCGATCCTGCTCGGGCGTCAGCTGGGCATGCACCTGCCGATGCGCGTGCAGCTGCAGGTATCGCGCGCCAGCGAGCAATGGCAGACACACCCCGCATTGCGCGGAATGGAGGCTGCCCGCCAGGGGCGCCGCGGCATTCCCTATGCGGCCTACCTCGCATTGGCGGCGATCGGCTGGCTCCTGGCCACGACCTACGGAGGTCTCGCATGAACACCCTCGGTCCGCGGCGCCAGCGTGGCGTGGTTGCCGTCGAATACGCGCTGATGATGATCCTCGGCCTGGTGCCGCTGCTGCTGTTCACTTTTTCCGGCGTGCTGATCATGGCTGCCCAGCAGACGCTTGCAACGGCCGCTGCCGAAGGCGCGCGCGCATCGCTGCGCTTCGGAACCGCCAACGAACGACGCACCGCCGCGTGCGTCGCAGCACGCCAGTCGATGCAATGGCTGCTGCAGTTCTCCAGGCAGAACCCCGACTGCAGCGCAGGCGGCACCGGTCCGATCCAGGTCTCGGCGCAGGCACCGTGCGCGGGCATGGCAACCGCGCAGTGCATGACGGTCACCGTCCGCTACGACTACGCCGCCCACCCCTTCTTCCCCGGCACCGCCACGCTTTACGGCTGGGTGATGCAGGCCCCCATCCGCAGCGTCGCGGTCGCCCAGCTCGACCTCGGCTCCGGCAACTGACGGTACAGGAGACGGTTCCATGCTCAAGTTGACCCGCATCGCCGCCATCGCTCTGATCGCACTCGCGGTGCTGCTGGCGCTGATCGCATTCGTGATCGGCCGCAGGCCCGCCCCTTCGGTGGAAAGCGCGGCTCCGGTCGTTCAGGCCGACGCACAGGCCATTACGGTGGTCGAGGCCATCGCCCGGCTGCCGGCCGGTGAACCGATCACTGCCAATGGCGTGCGCCTGGCGCGTCGAAGCGCGGCCGTGCCGGGCGCCGTCGCCGACCTGGCCGCCGTGGTCGGCAAGGTGCCGGTGCAGGACATCGCCGAAGGCAGCACCATCAGCGACGCGGTGCTGGCACAGGGCTTCTCGCTGCAGCTGCGGCCCGGCGAGCGTGCACTGGCGGTGCCGGTGGATGAACTGGTCGGTGCCGGCAACCGTATCCTGCCAGGCGATTTCGTCGATGTGTTCCTCAACCTGCGCAGCGAACCTGCCAGCTACAACGCGGCACCCGACGCCGCACAGACCCGCCTGCTGCTGTCGCGCCTGCGCGTGCTCAGTTATGGCCAGCAGGACATCGCCCCGAACACGGGCAGCACGAATGCCAGCGCCGATGCCAGCAACCGTGCAGACCCGCGCGCGGCAGATATCACCAGCAACGCCAGCAGCGGTGGCGGCAGTAGCGGTGACGCAGCCCAGCCGGCCCGCAGCGCCGTGCTGGCGGTGCCGGTGGCCGATGCCAACCGGCTGCTGCTGGGCGCGCAGCAGGGCAAGCTCTACCTCGCGCTGCGCAATCCCGCCGACGCCGGCCAGCCCGACCTGGCCCTGTTCCCGCAGGCGCGAGGCGTGATCGATCCGCTGCGTGGCCTGGACGCGGAACAGCAGCTGGCGTTGCAGCGCCCCGAGAACCACGCCTTCGCCGGCATCGATGGCGATGCCCTGGCCGGCCGCAGCAGCGCACGCGCACGCACGGTGAACGACGCCCCCGCACAGCCCCCCGCCGCCCGCCGCAGCGCACCGCGCGCATCCGGAATCGAGATCATCCGCGGCGATGGTTCTGCGCCCCGCGGCTCCCTTTGACCTGCACCGAGAGCTTCCATGACCGAACGTCGCCAGAGTCCAAGCCCCTCCTCCCGCCAGCGCTGGCTCGCTCTGCTGCTGGTGCTGCTGGCGCCTGCGACCAGCGTGGCTGCTGACGACCTGGTGCTGCAGGCCCGCGAACAGCGGCCATGGACACTGCCCACGGACCTGGAACGGGTGGCCATCGCCGATCCGGGCGTCGCCGATATCGTGATGCTGCGTGGCCAGCGCCAGGCGCTGCTGGTCGGCAAGGCCCCCGGCACCACCACCCTGCTGCTGTGGCACCGCAAGCAGTCGGAGCCACAGCGCGTGCAGGTCCGCGTGCAGAGCGCGGTGCAGGGGGCGGCCGATGCGGGTTCCAGCGGCCTGGTGTTCACCCAGCAGGACCAACAGGGCCTGCTGCAGGGAAGCACCGACAGCGCGCTCTCGCACATGCAGGAACAGAAGGCGGCCGCGATGGCGTTGGGCAAGGATGGCCAGCTGGCCGATGCCTCCACCATCGCCAGCGGCGGTGTGGTCCAGGTCGAGGTGAAGGTGGTCGAGTTCAACAAGACCGCGCTGAAACAGGTCGGCATCAGCTTCCAGAACCGCAACGGCGGTTTTGCCTATGGCTTCGCTCGTCCGGGCGGCATCCTGCCGGGCAATACCGGCGTGCTGCCCGGCATGCAGGAGGGCAATTCCAGCAACGAATCGGAATCGCCCATCTCGTCGGCCTTCCGCCTGGTGTTCGGCTCGACGAAGGGCCTGTGGAATGCGGACCTCGATCTGCTGCAGTCCAATGGCATGGCCCGGGTGCTGGCCGAGCCGACCCTGGTCGCGCTGTCCGGCCAGAGCGCCAGCTTCCTCGCCGGTGGTGAACTGCCGATCCTCGAACCCCAGGGCCTGGGGACCACCACCATCACCTACAAGCCGTTCGGCATCGGCCTGACCGTCACCCCGACCGTGCTCGCGCCCAACCGCATCGCCCTGAAGGTGGCGCCGGAAGCCAGCGACCTCGACTACACCAACGCCATTTCCCTCAACGGTGTGCAGATTCCGTCGATCAGCACCCGCCGTGCCGATACCACGGTGGAACTGGGCGATGGCGAGAGCTTCGTGATCGGCGGTCTCGTCAGCTCGACGGTCGCCTCCACGGTGAACAAGATCCCGCTGCTGGGCGACCTGCCGATCATCGGCTCGTTCTTCCGCGATTTCGACTACAAGCGCCAGGACAAGGAACTGGTGATCATCGTCACGCCACGGCTGGTGCAGCCCCTCGCCCGCAATGCCGAGCTGGCACTGCCAGGCGAGCGCGAGGCCCGGCCCAACCTGCCTGAGTGGGGTTCCTGGCTGCTGGGTCCGGTCAGCCAGGACCCGGTGCCCGGTTTCTCACGTTGAATCCATGATGCCTGCGATACCACGCCCATGCCCTACGCCACTGCCCAGCCGCTGCATCCGCAAGGACCGCCGATGAACCTGGTCCTGTACGGGATGGATCGCGAACTGCTGCCGCGGCTGGCGGCCAAGCTGCCGCCTGCCACCACCCTGCACTGGCAGGACAGCGGTGAGCCGACATCCGCGCAGGACCTGCAACGCGGTCCGCAGAATCTGGTACTGCTCGACTTCCGCCCCGAGCACGCCGCCGCCTCGACCGTGCTGGCGCAGCAGCTGCAGCAGACCCAGCCGGACCTTGCGCTGGTCGCCGTTGGCGCCACCAGTGCCGGGCAGGTCGAAGGCGTGGTGATGGCGCTGCGCGCCGGCCTGCGCGATGTGCTCGACCTGGACAGCGACAACACCGGCATCGAGGCCGCGCTGCGCCGCGCGCTCTCGCCCCGGCCCGCCGCTGCCGCGCACCAGCCGCACAAGGCGCGGTTGATCCTGCTGCTGGGCGTACGTGCCGGGGTCGGCACCAGCACACTGGCCGCGCATCTGGCCGTGCTTGCACAACAGACCCATGCATTGGCGCAGGGCGAGGCCAGCACCCAGGACGGTCTGCTGCTGGAACTGGCGCAGCCGGCAGGCGACCTGGCGCTCTACCTCAATCTGGACAGCCGCTTCCACTACGAAGACGCACTGCGCAATGCCAGCCGCATCGACGCCACCCTGGCGCGCACTGCGATGGCGCGCCATGACAGCGGACTGGTCCTGCTCGACCGCGCCAGCGGCAGCGATGCGCTTCCACCGTCCGATCCGGGCGCCCTGCTGCAGCGGCTGCGCGGCGTGTTTGCCAGCGTGCTGTGCGACGCCGGCGGCTGCCCGCTGCGTCAACTGCCACCGCTGCTGCTGGACCAGGCCGACGAGATCTGGCTGGTCGCGGACGCTTCGATTGCCACTCTGGTCTCGCTTGACCATGCGCTCAAGCATCTGTCCGGCCAGCGCGAACGGGAGAAGCGCCTGCAACTGGTGATCAACCGCCATGACGACAGCAGCGGCATGAGCCCGGAGCAGATCGCCCGACGGTTCGAGCTTCCACTGCTGGCCACGCTCCCCGAACGACCACGCGTACGTGCCTCCGCCAGCCACGGCCACCTGCTGCTGCAGGACGCGCCGCGTGATCCGTACCTGCGTGCCCTCGCCCCGCTCGTCCAACGCCTGGATCCGGCTGCATGCCCGGTCCAGACGCACGGCCTGCGGGAAAGACTTGCCCTTGCCCTGGGTGGATCGCAATGGAAGACAAAGTAACCCCGTTTCCGCACGCCGTCGCCCGCCACACCGTTCCTGACCACGTTGCGGGCAATCTGCCGTTCGCAGAGACCGAGCAGTACCAGAAGGTGCTGTCCGCGGCGCATGAGCACCTGCTCAACAGCATCGAGGACGAGCGCATCGATATCGATTCCTGGGCACCGGACACGATCGCGCGCTGGGTGCAGGTGCAGACCGTGGGTTTCATCCAGGAGTGGCGCATCCCGATCAATGAAGAGGAGATGCAGGTGGTGGCCGAGGGCCTGGTCAAGGAGCTGACCGGCTTCGGCCCGCTGGACGACCTGCTGCATGATCCCACCATCGAAGACATCCTGATCAATGGCTTCAAGGATGTGCACGTCTCGCAGGGCGGACAGCTCAAGCGCGCAACCCAGCGCTTCACCGACGACACCCATCTGCTGCGCATCCTGCGCCGCATCCTCGCGCCACTTGGCCGGCGCCTGGATGACTCCAACCCGATGGTGGATGCGCGCCTGCCCAACGGCGGCCGCCTCAATGCGATCATCTCGCCGCTGGCGGTGGACGGCCCGATGGTCTCCATCCGCAAGTTCCGCAAGGACCCGTTCACGCCCGATGAACTGCTGGCCAAGGGCACCTTCGATGCGCCGATGCAGGCGCTGCTGAAGGCGATGGTGCTGGGTCGCTGCAACATCCTCGTCTCCGGCGGCACCAGCTCGGGCAAGACCTCGCTGCTGAACGCCCTGGCCAGCTACGTGCCACCCACCGAGCGCGTGATCACCGTCGAGGACACCGCCGAGCTCTCGCTCAACCATCCGCACGTGGTGCGCCTGGAGAGCCGCATCGGTGGTGCGGAGGGACAGGGCGCCGTCAGCATCCGTGACCTGGTGCGCAACAGCCTGCGCATGCGCCCCGACCGCATCGTGGTCGGCGAGGTGCGCGGCGCGGAAGTGCTGGAGATGCTGCAGGCGATGAACACCGGCCACGACGGCTCGATGGCCACCATCCATGCCAACTCGCCGCGCGACTGTCTCTATCGCATCGAGATGCTGGCCGGCTTCGCCGGGTTCCAGGGCAGCGAAGACAGCCTGCGCAGGCAGATCGCCAGCGCGATCGATTTCATCGTGCAGATCTCGCGCCTCGGCAGTGGCCGGCGCGTGCTGGTATCGATCACCGAGATCACCGGCGTCAGCGACAACCTGATCACCACCCAGGAGATGTTCCGCCACGAAGTGCAGATCGACGGCAGTGGCAAGGAGACCGACCGCTGGATCGGGCTGGGCTTCCAGCCGCACTCGCACAAGCTCGAGCCGTTCCGCCAACTGTTGCGCGAATCCCTCTACGGAGACTACTGAACATGGGGACCGGCCTGCTGCTGGGCGTATTGAGCATCGTGTCGGTGCTGCTGGCGCTGGCGGTATGGCTGTGGGGCACCGCCAACAGCCGCGAACAGCGGCAGGCATCCCTGCAGCATGCCGAACAGCAGCTGGCACGTGGCAGCGCGGGCCCGGGCAGCAACGCGGCTGCGGCCAACGATGGATCGCGGCCGCTGCCGGCAGCAGCTGGCCGTCGCGCGCTGCCCTGGAATGGCCTGCTGCAACGCGCGGGCCTCGCCACCGGCTGGAAGGTGCCGCTGATGCTGCTGGTGCCCGGCCTGGCCCTCTCGCTGTTCGCGATGCTGCGGCTGGGAACGGCATGGATGCTGCCGCTGACGCTGCTGCTGTACCTGCTGGGCTGCTGGTTGTGGATCATGCGCCGCACCGCCAAGTTGCAGGCCAAGCTGCTTCATCAGCTGCCGGACTTCCTCGACAACCTGGTCCGCCTGACCGCGCTCGGCAACAGCCTGCAGTCGGCCTTCCAGGTCGCGTCGCAACAGGCGACGCCGCCGCTGCGTGAGCTGCTGGACACCACGGTGCGATACGCGCGGGGCGGCATGGACCTGGACCGCGCACTGAACCTCGCCGCGCAGCCCTATCGGATGGAGGTGCTGAAGGTGCTGGCCGTGGTGATGGGCGTCAGCGTCCGCATCGGCGGCCGCGCCGATCAGATCCTGCAGCGCATGGGCGATTTCATGCGCGACCTGGAGCAGGCCCAGCAGGAGCTGTCCGCCACCACGTCCGAGACCCGCATGTCGGCCTGGGTGCTGGGACTGCTTCCGCCCGCCAGCGCCGTACTGATGGCGATCTCCAGCCCCGAGTTCTTCCAGCCCGTCCTGCACGATCCGCTCGGTCACAAGATCCTGCTGATCGCCCTGGGCCTGGAACTGCTCGGTGGTTTCCTGCTGTATCGCCTGGCCAAGTCGCTATGAGCATCCGCAGCGGAGGTTCCCGATGAGCGCAACTGCCTGGTTCGCACTTGCCCTGCTGGTCCTGGCCGCCGGCGTCGCCCTGCTCGGTGTGGGCGGCTGGGTCCGCAGCCATCGCGAGGACCGCAGTGCGGCAACGCTGAAGACCGCATTGCAGCCACGTGATCCGATCGCCGACGAGGACGCGGCCCGCAGGGATTCACTGGGCTGGCTGGAGCGCTTCGGCCGGACGCTCAGCGGCGGGCGCCTGGAAGCCGCACTGCTGGCAGGCGAGGATCGCCTGCTGCTTGATCTGGCCGGCTGGAACACCCGTCGCGGCACGGCGATCTATCTGGGCCTGCGCCTGCTGCTGGCAGTACTGGTGCTGGCGCTGACCCTGGCCGTGAGCGATGCCACCGGCCTGGCCCGGATCATGGTGATCGTCGGCGCGCTCGCCGCCGGCCTGCTGCTGCCCAAGTTCGTGCTGGCCGCGTGGGTCAAGCGGCGGCGGCGCGCCGTCAACAACGAGTTGCCGCTGTTGATCGACCTGCTGCGCCTGCTGCAGGGGGTTGGCTTCAGCATGGATCAGAGCCTGCAGACCCTGGGCGACAAGCTGCGCGACGCACTGCCGGTGCTCGGTGGCGAGATCCAGGAGGCGAACGTCGCCTACACCCATGGACGCACTCGCGCCCAGTCGCTGCGCCGGCTCAGCGATGTCTACGGCGATGACGACCTGTCCAGCCTGGTGCAGTTGATCCTGCAGGTGCACGCCCACGGCGGCGCGGTGCAGGAGCCGCTGCGCCAGTTCAGCATCCGGCTGCGCGAACAGCGCCGCAATGCTCTGAAAGAGAAGGTCGGCAAGCTCTCGGTGAAGATGACCGTGGTGATGATGCTGACCCTGCTGCCTGCACTGATGCTGGTGCTGGCCGGGCCTGCGCTGGTCGCGCTGGCCAAAACCCTGTCGAACATGGGATGACCGTCATGCCTGCTCTGCGCCACGCCTGTCTGTTGTTTGCTCTTGCCGCTGCCGTCGCGGGATGCGCCTCGTCCACCCCGAAGTACCTGCGCGCGCCCACCCTGGCCGAGCCCGGGCCCGCGCCGCAGGACAGCCGCAATGCCTACCTTGAGCTGATCGAGCGCATGCAGCTGCAAGGGGCCTGGTACGCCTCGCTGGCGCATGTGGATGCATTCCGCCAGCGCTACGGCGATCCTCCGGCGCTGCGCCTGTTGCAGGCCAATGCACTGCGCGAGACCGGCCAGACCGACGCCGCGGCCGCGCTGTACCGCGAACTCAGCAGCGGGCCGCAGGCCGCCGCCGCGGCACATGGCCTGGGCCTGATCGCCGCGCATCGCGATGACGAGGCCGGCAGCGAACTGTCGCTGGCCCGCGCCACCCAGCTGCAGCCGTTGAATACCGATTACCTGGGTGACCTGGGGTATGCGCGTCTGCGTGCCGGCCGCTTCGATCAGGCCCGCGAGCCGCTGGCCAAAGCACTGGAACTATCACCGGGCAACGCCAAGGCGACCGCCAACCTGGCGCTGTGGGCGGTCCTGCGCGGCGACAACGCCACGGCCGAACGCCTGGCTGCGCAGGCCAACCTCAACGAAGACACCCGGCGCAGCATCCAGCAGCAGGCCCAGCAGATCCGCAGCCGGCTGCAGCAGCGCCAAGCCCAGGCATCGGCGGCCAGCAGCACGGCACGGATCGCCACTGTGCCATCCCGCGCCCCCGCCCCCGCCGGCAGCCGGCTGGCGGCCGAAACACGCCGTGACGCCCGCGATCGCGATCCCTCCCGTCTGCCGCCGTCGATGCTGGAGCGCTTCGGCACGTCCGACCACCCGACCGAGAACACGCCATGACCGCGATGACCCTGATCCGACGCCTGCTGCCTGCGGTCACCTGCTGCCTGCTTGCCACGGGAGCCCACGCACAGGCGCCACAGGCGCCGCTGACCGGCCAGATGCTGGGAGGCAGCCCGGCAGCGGCCCCTGCCATCGCGCCGCAGCAGGCCGAAGCACTGGCAACCGTCGACCTCGCGGCGCCTGCGCCGCCCCCCGCGATGCCGCCCGCGCCTCCTGCCCGGGTGGCCGCTGCACCGGCTGCGCCGCGGCGCAACGAGGTCGGTGATGCCACGCGCCAGCTGTTCCAGCTGCAGGCGTCCGGGCAACAGGCCGGCCCGCGGCTGCCGATCCTCGGTGATCAGGCCACCGCCAGCTACGCGCGCTACCTGAAGAGTTTCGAGCAGGACATCCCCGCCTTCTTCGACACGGATGTCGGCAGTTCCAAGAGCACCTCCAACTCCGGACGCTGAGGCATGCCATGAACCGCTCTCGCCAGCCCCGTTTCCACCGCCCGCGCGGCGGCATGTCCGTCACCATGATGCTGGTGATGCTGGCACTGGTGGCCATGCTGGGTCTGATCGAGGTCGGCTTCCTGTTCTGGGCCAAGCGCGATGCGCAGAAGGTCGTGGACCTGGCGGCGCTGGCAGGTGCACAGCGACTTGAGCTGTGTACATCGAACAACGGCGACAACAGCGCAGCGCGGCAGAGCGCACTCACGCAGAACCAGTTCCCGGGCACGGTGCAGGTCCGCTGCGGCAACTGGAGCGCCGCACGCGGAGGCAACCGCTTCAGCGAGACGGTCGACGCCAGCAATCCGCGCAATGCGGTGCGGGTGGTTGCGACCCGCAGCGTGCTGCCGTTCTTCGGCCAGAACGAGAGCCTGCCGACCATCACCGTACAGGCCGTGGCGCGCCGCTCGGAACCGACGGCGGTGTTCGCGGTGGGTTCGCAGCTGCTGCGCACGAACGGCAACTCGCCCTTGATGGGCACCCTGCGCCTGGTGGGGCTGGACGTCACCAACGCCACGGTGCTGTCGTACGACGGACTGGCGCAGGCCAACATCACACCGTCAGGCCTGCTCAATGCGCTCGGCATTCCGGTCACCGCCAATCTCAGCGTGGCCGACTTCAATCGCCTGCTGTCGTTGAACCAGGTTTCACTGGCACGGCTGGTGGACGCCACCGCCACGGTGGTCGGCCGCAGCACCACCGCGGGCGTGCAGCTGCGTGCGCTGTCCGACCTGGTGGCCACCCGCCTTGACATCAATCGGGTCAATATCGCGCTGGGCAGCCAGAACGGCGGCGGCGGACTGTTCGCCGAGGTGATCTCTCCCGACGGCACGGTGGGCAGTGCGCTGCAGTCGCAGATCAACGTGCTTGACCTGGTCAATGCAGCCATCTCCATCGCCAATGATGGCAATGGCGTAGCGGTGCCGAACCTCAACCTGCTCGGCATGGATATCAAGGCAGGTGTTGTCGAACCGCCGTCGATCGCCATCGGCGGTGTCGGTTCGCGGGCCTACAACGCACAGGTCCGGCTGATGGTCGACGTCGACAGCGACCGCCTGTTCGGGGTGGGGCCACTGCTCAACCTGCTGGGCACGCGCCTGCACCTGCCATTGCATGTGGACGTGGCCAACGCGATGGGAACACTGACCAGCATCCAATGCAGCGCGGCACCGCCCACGGCCACCATCCAGGTGGACTCCTCGGTACTGCGCGCGTGCGTCGGCAAGGTCAATGCCGCCGACCGTTTCTCCAAGAGCAATGTCTGCGACGCCACCTTGCAGAACGAACAACTGCTGACACTGCTGGGACGGCCGCTGATCAACGACAAGATCACCCTGCCGGCGCTGACCGGCACGCAGAGCCTGACCCTGGCCGCCGGCCAGACCGGCACCACCCGGATCAATCCCCTGGCCGTCGGTGACGCGGTCTCGCACCTGGTCAACGAGCTGCTGCGTGTCCTGTCGGGCATGCTGAGCTCGCCGGCACAGGGCATGAATGCCAACGACACGGCCAAGGCACTGGCCGACCGCTACCTGCAGGCAGCGTTCCCCTCGGGCGGCCGCTACAACGTCGACCAGCTCATTCCCCTGCTGCGCGACGGCGACCCGTCGCGCAACCTGGCACCGCTGGGCAACTGGACGGTCAAGAAGGGCGTGCCCAAACCCTGCCTGATCGGGCTGGGCACCTGCTGGGAAGATGGCTCGGTCTGGGCAGGCTACCGCGCCACCGTGACGGGACAGGGCCTGGGTCTGCTCGACGGGCTGCTCGGCTCACTGGTCGGCGGGCTGCTCATCAACCGCTGCGACAGCCTGCTGGGCAGTCTGATCGACTACAACGGCTGCGTCCGCACCAATCTGGCCTCGTACATCCAGACCGCCCCGGACGGCTTCCTCGACGCGGCGGCCGGCGGCGGTGTCACCGCGCCCGGCAACAACGTGTCCTGCAGCGGTGTGCTGTGCACCGTGCTGAACCCGGTGCTGGCCGCGCTCAAGCCGGTACTCAACACCGTCGGCTCCCTGCTGAGCACGACCCTGGCCAGCCTGCTGGGGCTGGAGCTGGGCCGCACCGATGTCAACGTCCAGTCCATCCAGTGCAATGGCGCACAGCTTGTGTTCTGAGCCGGGCCGGCGCCCTTGGCGCCGCCGCCGCGCATGCTAGACTCCCGGGCGGGGAACACTTCCATCTCAACCCACACTCATCCGTGGATGGTCCAGACATGCGAGAAACTTCAGGGGGCACCGTCTTCGCCCGCCACGCGCGCGGCGCGGCACTGCTGGCCGTGGCCATGCTGCTGGCGGCACCGTCCGCACTGGCGGCGCGCAGCAGCCGCGAAGCCGCAGCCGAACCGGTACGCAGCAGCGCACCCGTGGTACGCAACACGGTGGACGAGCTCAAGCAGTTGATGGACGCACGCCAGCTGACCGAACTGCGTACCACGTACAACGGCAACTACGGCGCCAGCCTGCTTTTCAATGCCAGTACCCTGACCTACTACGTCGCCCTGTTCCAGGAAAAGAACTTCTGGCGCGTCATCAAGACCGATGCCGTCGACAACGCCGAGCGGGTCTATCGCACGTTCGTGCAGCAGACCGAACAGCTCGCGCAGGTCTACATCGATACCACCCGCCTGGAAGCCGGCAAGCGCTATACCGAGCGCCTGGTGGCCTACAACGAAGAGCGCCTGCGTACCCTGCAGCAGGAAATGGAGCAGCAGCAGGCGCAGTCGGCCCAGGTCAGCGCGTCACTGCAGCAGGCCCAGCAGCAGGCCGTCAGCCTGAGCACCGATGTGCAGAGCACCAACAGCCAGCTGGACGCCCTGCAGCGCCGCATCCAGATCCTGCAGGCCGAACAGGGCAACCCCGAATTGAGCCTGCCGAAGCCGGACAGCACACCCGCGCCGGCAGCGGCCAGCGACGTTCGCTGAATCCCCCGACAGAACCCGACAGCGGCGCCGAACGGCGCCGTTGTCGTTTTTGGCCTGATTGCGACCCGTTTCAGCGGCAGGCCTCGAACACGGCATCGTCCCACTGCCTGCGCTGGACGAAATCCGCCCGGCGCGTTCTGGCCAGCGCCTCCGTGCGCATCCTGCGCGCCCGTGCACAGGCCGCAGCATCCGCACTGATCGGAATCAACGCCCCCTGTGCACGGCCCGATCGCCGCGTCGGCCTGCGTCCACCGTTACCCGTGGGGGTTGCCTCGGCGGTGAGCGGCGCACTGCCGCGCGGCAGCGACTGCTCGGCGGGCACTTCCCAGCGCCACTCCGCCTGCCCCTGGCAAGGCGTCTGCTGGTACAGCGCACGCCCGCCGTCCGTGCACTTGTAGACCTGGGTCTGCGCCGCTGCGGATGTCGCCAGCAGCATGGCCAGCAGCCCCCATTCCGGCAGAGTCCTCATCTTCACCCCCTCCCACGACCAGCACTCATGGTCGGTACGGCGAGCGCCGCGCGCCAGAGCGATCCGCGTCACATCCGTGCTCATCCAGCACAGCCGTGCAAGCCACTGCATCGCCTCTGCGCTGTACTGCCACAGGCGACGGCCACCTTCGCCGCCGCCGTC
Source organism: Stenotrophomonas sp. 112478_Sma (assembly GCF_056479905.1). Taxonomy (NCBI): domain Bacteria; kingdom Pseudomonadati; phylum Pseudomonadota; class Gammaproteobacteria; order Lysobacterales; family Lysobacteraceae; genus Stenotrophomonas; species Stenotrophomonas sp. 112478_Sma. The sequence goes on from NZ_CM151072.1 coordinate 2,528,437, forward strand.
CTTCCCTTCCGCCAAGGAAACCGCAATGAGCAACTACATCACCGTCAACGACGGCGCCCGCATCTTCTACAAGGACTGGGGCACCGGGCAACCGGTCGTTTTCGCGCACGGCTGGCCACTGTCCTCAGACGCCTGGGACCCGCAGATGCTGTTCATGGGCCAGAACGGCTTCCGCGTGATCGCCCACGACCGGCGCAGCCACGGTCGTTCCAGCCAAACCTGGGACGGCAACGACATGGACACCTACGCCGACGACTTGGCCGCGGTGATCGACGCATTGGACCTGAAGGACGCCATCCTGGTCGGCCACTCCACCGGTGGTGGCGAGGTGGCCCACTACATCGGCCGCCATGGCAGCGCGCGCGTGGCGAAGGTGGTGCTGGTCGGTGCGGTACCGCCACTGATGCTGAAGACCGCGGGCAACCCGGCCGGAACGCCACTGGAGGTCTTCGACGGCATCCGCAAGGGCACCGGCGGTGATCGTTCGCAGTTCTTCCAGGACCTGGCCACACCCTTCTTCGGCGCCAACCGTGACGGCAACACGGTCACCCAGGGCATGCGCGATTCGTTCTGGCTGCAGGGCATGCTGGGCGGTGTGAAGGGCCAGTACGACTGCATCCATGAATTCTCGGAAGTCGACTACACCGCAGATCTGCAGAAGATCGACGTGCCGGCATGGGTCGTGCACGGTGACGACGACCAGATCGTCCCCTTCGATGCGTCGGCCAAGCTGTCCTCGCAGATCATCAAGGACGCCGAACTGACGGTCTACCCCGGCGCGCCGCACGGCCTGACCGTCACCCATGCCGATCGCTTCAACGCCGACCTGCTGGCGTTCGCCCGCAAATGATGTCCCGCGGCGGCGCCCCACTGCGCCGCCGCTCCTGCGGGGTAGCGACGGGTATTGCCCAGCGAACGTATCCAGCATCCGCCGGGCATGGCCCGGCGCTACCTGTCAGATATCGCTGTGATGGTGCGGTACCGCCGTGGGCAACGGGTCATGCCCGCCGACGAAATGACGTACCACCGGCGCGCGTTCACCACGGTGCAGGGCACGCAGCACTTCCTGGATCGCCTTGTCGTCGGCCGTAATGCGTTCGTGCTGGCGCAGGTGCTCCAGCCAGGACGGGGTCACGAAATACTCCAGATGGATGCCCGGGCTGGCCACATCTTCGACCACGCCCCACACCACCGCACCGTCGCGGCGCCGGACCGTGCCCAGCGCGCGCATCTGCGCCTGGAACGATGCACGGTCGGCGGCATCGATGCGGTATTCGATCGTCACCAGCACCGGCCCGCGATCGTTGGAGACCGGCACCGACAGTTCCGGCGCCGGCCAATGACCCGCAGGGCGCAGGTTGAGATCTTCGGTGCCAGCGATTCGCACCCTCCACACCAGCAGCCCGCCGATGACCGCGCCTGCTGCCGCAACCAGCAGCGCCAGTTCCGGCGATGTTCGCTGCGCCAGCGCGCCCCAGCATAGGCCGCCGGCGGCCATGCCTGCCGAGAACACCATGATGTACAGCGCCAGCGCTCGTGCCCTCACCCACGCCGGAACCGCCGTCTGTGCGGCGATCTGCAACGAGGACAGTACCGTGATCCAGGCAAAACCGTTCACCAGCATCACCACCGGCAGCAGGTACCAGCTGCGGGTCAGCGCCAGTCCAACCAGGCTCAGTGCCAGCGCCAGCGTCGCCAGCAACACCAGCAGATCGCGGTCCAGCTGTGCGCGCAATCTAGGCAGCAGCAGCGCCCCGGCAACCGCGCCGATGCCGATGCAGCCCAGCAGCATGCCGTACTGCCCTGCACCGCCATGCATCTGCCCTCGCACCACCACCGGCAACAATGCGTTCATCGCCGCAGCGAAGAAGAAAAAGCCGACCGATTTGATCAGCACCGCCTGCAGACGCCCGGCGCGGCTGGCATAGCGCAGTCCGGCCTTCAGTCCGGCACCGAAACCTTCCGGCGGCAGGCTCGATGCCTTCGGGTCACGCTTCCAGCCCCAGACCACGAACAGCATCGCAGCGAAGGTGATGGCATTGAAGCCGAAGGCCCACACGGCTCCCAGCTGGGCGACGATCAGGCCACCGACAGCAGGCCCGATCGAACGGGCGATGTTGATGCCGATCGAATTCAGCGCCACTGCCGACGGCAGCATCGACTGCGGAACCAGCTCGGAGACGATCGCTGCCTGCGCCGGCATCGCCATCGCCGCGCCACATCCCATGCAGAACGTGAGCAGCACCAGCAGCTGCGGCGTCAGCATGCCGAGCGAGGTCAGCACCGCCATCAAGGCCGCCACTGCCAGCATCCATCCCTGGGTGGCCAGCAGGTACGTGCGGCGATCGACGATGTCGGCCAGGGTTCCTGCGGCCAGTGCCAGCAGCACGATCGGTACGGTTGTGGCTGACTGCACCAGGGCCACCATCAACGGTGATCCTGTGCGTTCGGCCATCACCCAGGCCGCGGCCACGTCATTGACCCACGTACCGATGTTGCTGGCCAGGATCGCCAGCCAGATCGAGCGGAACATGCGGATCTTCAGCGGGGACCAGGCACCTGCGGCCGGTGCGGGAGGTTGCGATGTGCGTGCATTCACCATTGCCATGCTCCAACGATCGAGGCGAACAACGTGTCCTGGCCACCGGCCTGCGTCAGCGCAGGACCGGCATCGACCCAGGCCAGCTGCAGCTGCCACTGCCAGTGTGCACTGACCTGCCAGCGGGTTTCGGATTTGTACTGGCGGCCGATCCTGCGCGCGCCGCCTGCGCTGCCGGGCAACGCCACCAGCGGTGCGGGCGTGGTGTACACCGCATCGGCGCGGCGGTGCTTCCAGGCCATCTGCATGCCCAGTTCAGTGGTGACGGATTCGTGCAACCGCAGTGTGAGGGTTGGCTGCACGTCCATCAGGTTCGCCGGCGCCAGCAGGCTGGCTTCGCTGAAGTAGGCCGATTTCGGGAACAGGGCATTGAAGGTGCCCAGCCGGGCGTCGTTCGGGCGGCCATCACCACTGGCGATGTCGGCCTTCAGTCCCAACCGTGGCTGCAAGGGCAGTTGCGGCCAACGCCAACCGGTATCGGTGGCCAGCGTCCACGCGCGGATATCAAGCTGCTCGCTGCTGGTCCGCAGCTCACCGCCCTGCACGACCAGCTCGCTGTTCCAGTCCAACGATCCGGCCTGGCCGAACCAGCGCGCCCCGAGAGTCTGCCGGCGCTCGATGCCGGCGCCTGCCGCGAAGCGGGCGTCCTCCCGGCGATAGTCCAGCAGATAGAGGTCCCACTGGCCCGGACCCTGGCCTGGCGCCGTGGTTGCATAGGCACCCCACAGATGCGCACCGCGTTCGCCACTGTCATCGAACGCACCCGGCCGGTTCTCCACCGGACGCAGTGCCATCAGTTCCAGCATGCCCAGTCCGCCCTGCCATCCGACCCTGGCACCATCGAAGGCCAGGCGGATATTCGGCCCGTCGCGCACCGACAGCAGGCGCGAGCTGCCATGGCCCGCCTCCTGCCGCCCGAGCTGCACATGCAGGCCGCCGCGCTGCCAGCGCCAGTACGCCTGCTGCACATCCAGCGCACCCCGATCGGTCCTGCCAGGTCCACCGGCCCTCCCACGCTCGCCGTGCACGCCCAGCTGCAGCATCGCCTTCCAGTCGCGTTCACCGTAGGTGGCCGACGCCAATGCGCGAAGCAGGCCGTAGCCATCCTCGCCGCCGCCGATACCGAAGCGGGTCGGGTCGTAGTACATGCCGCGCAGACGCATCGAGGCATCCAACTGCAACGTGCCGTCAGCGGCATCGCTGCAGTAGCCCCCCTCGCAGGCGAGCGCAAGGGACGGCGCGGCCAGCAGGGCGAGGCTCAGAATGCGAAGCACGAGCATCCCATCGCACCCCAGAATGCGGTCAGATCATTGCTGGGTGCTGCATGGCGCGCGGCATGGTCGTGTGCACCGTGGGTCCTGCAGGCCGCACCATGGTGATGGTGATGCGCCTTCGCCAGGCCGGTGGCCGCGCCGCTCACGTGATACCCCCCGAACCGGTTGACCGGCGACCAGTCCGGCATCGCCGGCGGCAGCTGCGGCGCCAGTCCGGCATAGTCTTCGCCGGCATGCACGATGCGGCCACCGACCACGGTAAGCACGCTGGTGATGTCGGCGATGCGGGCATCTTCGACGCGGAAGAAATCGGCGGAGAGCAGGATGAAATCGGCCAACTGGCCTTCCCTCAAGGTGCCCTTCACCGCTTCATCGCCGGAGAACCATGCGCTGCCCTGCGTCCACAGGCGCAAGGCCTGCTCGCGCTCCAGCAGGTTCTCCTCCCCATACAGCGCCAGGCCGCCGACGGTGCGCCCGGTGACCAGCCACGACAGCGCGACCCAGGGGTTGTAGCTGGCCACGCGGGTGGCGTCGGTGCCCGCGCCGACCGGCACGCCTTCGGCCAGCATGCGCTTCACCGGCGGCGTGTGCCGTGCCGCCTGCACGCCATAGCGTTCGACGAACGCTTCGCCCTGGTAGGCCATGCGGTGCTGTACCGCAATGCCTCCACCCAGTGCCCGGATCCGCTCGATGTTGCGCGGGGTGATGGTCTCGGCGTGATCGATGAACCAGTGCAGTCCATCGAACGGTACTTCGCGGTTGACCTGCTCATAGACATCGAGGATGCGGCCGATGCTCTCGTCATAGGTCGCGTGGATGCGGAACGGCCAGCGCTTCTGCACCAGCAGCTTCACCACATCATGCAGCTCCGGCTCCAGTTCCGGCGGCAGCTCGGGGCGTGGTTCGCTGAACAGCTCGAAGTCCGCTGCCGAGAACACCAGCATCTCGCCGGCGCCGTTGTGGCGCAGCAGATCATCGCCCTGGCGGGGCTGCAGGATCTCACTCCAGCCACGGAAGTCATCCACTTCCTTGCCTTTGTTCTGCGTGAACAGGTTGTAGGCGATACGCACGGTCAGCTGGTCGTCGCGGTGCAGCTGCTCGATGACCTGGTAGTCCTCGGGATAGTTCTGGAAGCCTCCCCCGGCATCGATCACCGAGGTGATGCCGAGCCGGTTCAACTCGCGCATGAAGTGACGGGTGGAGTTGGCCTGGTATTCGACCGGCAGGCGTGGCCCCTTGGCCAGCGTCGCATACAGAATCAACGCATTGGGCTTGGCCAGCAGCAGGCCGGTGGGGTTGCCCAGCGAATCGCGCACGATCTGGCCACCGGGCGGGTCCGGCGTTTCGCGGGTGTAGCCGCATGCACGCAGCGCCGCCCCGTTGAGCAGCGCGCGGTCATACAGGTGCAGCAGGAACACCGGCGTATCCGGTGCGATCTGGTTGAGCTCCTGCAGGGTCGGCAGGCGCTTCTCGTGGAACTGGGCGGCGGTGAAGCCCCCCACCACGCGCACCCATTGCGGCGCCGGGGTGCGATCGACCTGTGCCTTGAGCATGGCCATTGCATCGGCCAGCGAACGCAGCCCGTCCCAGCGCAGCTCCAGGTTGTAGTTCAGGCCACCACGGATGAGGTGGGTGTGACTGTCGTTGAGGCCGGGCACCAGTCGCCTGCCCTGCGCGTCGATGAGCGTGGCTTCGGCTCCCCAACCACGCATGATCTCTTCATCGCTGCCTACGGCGATGATGCGCCCTTCCTGTACGGCCAGCGCCTGTGCATGCGGACGGTGTGGATCGAGCGTGGTGATGCGGGCGTTGCGGATGACCAGTGTGTGCATGCGGCGCTCCTTGGGGGCGGAATCGAGGGCCTTGCCGGCCTGTCCGGCAAGGCCCAGCGCCACGGCAGCGCCGGTGCCCAGTACGACGCTGCGGCGGCCGGGATCGAGTGGCTCATGGTTCATGCGATGTCTCCGGGAAATACGGGGCTGTCCAGCGCCCAGGCTCCCGGCCCGGCCAGCGCGATGGCCAGCAGGACGAGGGTCCACATCAGGGGGTACTCGGCGCCGGCGCGCATCCAGAACCAGCCCTTGGGCACGGCCAGCAGCACGGTGAAGCCGATGAACGCCGCTGCGGCCAGCGCAGCGATGCGTGTCTGCCAGCCCAGCAGTACGGCCATTCCGGACAGCACCTGCAGCCCGGCCAGCAGCAATGGCAGAGGCGCCGCCGACGGCAGGCCGAAGCCACGCAGTTCGGCCGCGAAACCGCTCAGGCCAGGGCCACCGAACCAGCCGAACAGCTTGCCCAGCGCGTGGGGCAGCAGGAAGCCGCCCGCCGCCACGCGCAGGATCAGCAGCGCCAGGTCGAGCCCCGGATCCATGGTCAGTGCCCGCCTTCCTGGGCGCCGAACATGGTCTTGGCGTACTGGATGCCGATGCCGTAACCGCCCGCGTGATCACGGGCGATGCCGGTGGTCAGGCCATAGGTCTCGCCGCGCGCCCAGTCGCGCTGCAGCTCCAGCAGGTACTGCACGCTGGTCATCGGCACCGCACCGGCCTGCACCATGCGGGCGATCGCCCGCTCATGTGCTTCCACGCTGACATCGCCGCAGGCGTCGGTGATCACGTACACCTGGAAACCCTGCTCCAGCGCTGACAGCGCAGGCCCCACGATGCACACGCTGGTCCACAGCCCGGCCATCACCAGGCGACGCCTGCCGATGCGATTGATCTCATCGATCACCGGCTGGTCTTCCCAGGTGTTCATGGAGGTGCGATCGAACACCTTCTGCCCGGGGAAGATCACCGGCAGCTCCGGAAACATCGGGCCGGAGAACGAGGTCTCCGCGACCGTGGTCAGCACCACGGGCACATTGAAACCCTGCGCGCCCTTGCTGATCAGCGCGACGTTGTTGCGCAGCGCCGAGATGTCGATCGTGTGGGTTGCAAATGCCATCTGCGACTGGAAATCGATCAGGACCAGTGCGTGATCGGTGGGCGATAGCAGGCCTTTGGCAGGAATTGCGGTAGCGACGCTCATGGATGGACTCCGTTGCGAACAAGGGCAGGGGGAAGGGACAGGGCTGCATCTCCAGCCAGGTACTGGCCGGGGCTGCAGCCGGTCTCCGCGCGGAAGCTGCGGACGAAATGGCTCTGGTCGAAGAAGCCCAGCTGCTGCGCCAGGCAGGACATCGGCAGTTGCACGACGGGCAGCAGCTGGCGGGCACGCTCGATACGGCGGCGGCGCACGTAGCGCAGTGGGCTCGCGCCGGTTCCGGTGCGGAACAGCCGCACCAGATGGAAGCGGCTCACGCAGGCCGCGTCAGCCAGCTCGGTGACCCGCATCGGCTGTGACAGGTGTTCATCGATGTAATGCAGCGCACGCTGCAGAGCGGCAGCCTGCCGGGGCGGCAGCGCCGCGACGGTCGGAACAGGGCGGGATACGGTAGCCATGGAGGGGTGCCACGACGGGGTGCCCCATGGTGCGGGGCGCCGGCACGATGCCCTACCCCCGACGGACGAGGGCAGCACCTACCCGAATGGGGGAGACCGTCGCTCCAGCACACGTCGTCCGAACAGCCGCGCGTCCAGCGAGTAGGCACCCGGCCCAAGTGCCAGCAGGGCCAACGGCAGCAACGCCAGGGCCCACGGCACGGACTGCCAGAACAGGCACGGCACGGCCAGCAGCGCCGACAGCGGCGTCAGCACCCCCAGCAGCAGCGACAGGGCGACCAGCAGGCAGGCAGCCGTCAGCCAGCCCGCGTCGGACGGGCGCGCGCACAGCGCTGCGACCACGCACAGCCGCAGCCACAACAGGCCGGCGCCGGGACCGCGGTCAGGAAACATCACGAACAGGCGCTGCATGGAGAGTCTCTGTGGTCCATGCCGGCGTGATAGCCGAGTGCCGCGGCAGGCGCCTACCCCGTTCGGGTCACCCCGCCCTGCCCCGCACCTGCGAGAATGCGCTGCATGCATGGCTGCCCCTTCCCTTCCCTGCGTCGCCTGACGGCGTTGCTGATGTGCCTGCTGCTGTGCATCGCCCTGCCCGCCCACGCCGTGCAGCGCCCGGCAGTGAGCAGCGGGCTGCCCGGCTACGAGCACACCGCCTGGCGGGTGGGACAGGGCGCACCCGGCGATATCTGGGACATCGCCCAGGATCGCGACGGCCTGCTCTGGCTGGCCACCGGCTCCGGGCTGTACCGCTTCGACGGGCGTCGCTTCGAGCGGCAGCCCGCACCGCCCGGCAGCCGATTTCCCTCCACCAACATGGTCACCCTGGTGCCCGGCGATGGCGATGCGCTGTGGATCGGCTATTTCCAGGCGGGCATCAGCCAGTTCGCCAATGGCCAGCTGCGCAACTTCGGGCGCGCGGAAGGGGTTCCGGTCGGCGTGGTGCCACGCTTCAGCCGCGACCAGCAGGGACGCCGCTGGGCCGCCATCAACGGCGGGCTGCGCTGGTTCGACGGCAAGCGCTGGCGGCCGCCACCGGCCAGCGCAGGCCTGCCCGAGCGGCGCGTGCAGTGGGTCCTGCAGGACAGCCGCAATACCTTCTGGGTGCTGGCCGACCTGAAGATCTGGAAACGCGCGCCGGGTGCCGTCCGCTTCCAGGACACCGGCATCGCTGTCTCGCAGATGGCCACGTTGGTGGAGAGCCCGCTGGGCGAGGTGTGGCTGGCCGACCGCGTGCGCGGCACCTCGCCGCTGGCCAACGCGGAGGGTGTGCTGCCACAGCACGAGCGCGAAGCACGCCGCCTGCCGGAGCTGGTCGCTGCGCGGCTGCAGTTCACCGCTGATGGCGCGCTGTGGGCGACGATGAGCCCGCACGGTGGGGTCGCCAGGGTCACGTTCGATGGCAGGCGCGCCGTGCGCATGGAACGTTTCGATTCACCGGATGGCCTGACCGCAACGTCGGCCGTGCCGATCATGGCCGACCGCGAAGGCAATATCTGGGTCGGCACCAATCTCGGCCTCAACCGCTTCCGCGCGCGCAGCGTGAAAACGCTGTCGGCCGGTCCTGCCGATCCGTATCGCTCGCTGGTCCGTGCCAGCGATGGCCGCGTGTATGGCTACGGCGAGGATCTGGCACCTTATGACCTGCGCCGGGAGCTGCTCGACGGCAGTGGCGCGCAACTGAAAGCCGCTGCACGCGGCGCGCCGACGCCGATCTGGCAATTCGACTGGGTCAATCTCGCGCGCACGCGTAACGGCCGGACCGCACGGATCGCACTGCCGGCGCCGTTCACCGGCCAGCCACTGCACGCGCTGCTGTTTCCCGATGACGAGCAGGCCTGGGTCTGTACCGGCGAGCGCGGCGTGCTGCATTACGCGCAGGGCCGTTGGCAGCGCGAAACGCGCCTGCCCGAGCAGGCCTGTTCCTCCCTGGCAATGGACGACAACGGCCAGCTGCTGCTGGGGTATGCCGATGGACGCCTGCGCCATCTGGGTGATAGCACGATCGAGACCTTCGGTGCCGCGCAGGGGTTGTCAGTGGGGCCGGTGACTGCCCTGCTGCAGCAGCGCGATCTGTTGCTGGTCGCCGGCGAATCGGGCCTGGCCGCACGCCTGGGCGGCGGACGTTTCATGCCGGTACGCACCGACCTTGCGGGCGTGCTCGAAGGCATCACCGGCATGGTGGCCGATGCACAGGGCCGGCTCTGGCTCAACGGCAGCCGCGGCCTGGTGCGTCTGGACAGCGCGCATCTGCGGCACGCGCTGCGCGCCGGCCTGCCGGTGACGCCGCGCCTGTTCGATGCCGTGGACGGCATGCCGGGCGTCGCCCTGCAGAGCGGTCCGATCTCCACGGCGGTGCTGGCCGGCGACGGGCTGCTCTGGCTGGCCACCAACCAGGGCCTGGCATGGCTGGACACGACCCACGCGCACGTCAACAGCATGGCGCCAAGCGTCCGCATCGGCGATGTGCTGTACGGCAACGTGCACGAACCACTGCGTGACAATATGCGCCTGCCCGCTGGTACCACCCAGCTGCAGATCGACTACGTGGCCCTTTCACTGGCCCGGCCCGAACGCAACCGCTACCGCTATCGACTGTCGGGTGTCGACGAGGACTGGCAGGACGCCGGCAGCAGCACCCGCGCCTACTACACCAACCTGGCCCCCGGCAGCTACCGCTTCGAGGTGGAGGCCGCCAACGAAGACGGCATCTGGAGCCGGGTGCCGGCGCATCGCAGCTTCCGCATCGCACCGACCTTCATGCAGACGGTCTGGTTCAAGCTGCTGTGCGCGCTGCTGGTGCTGGCGGTGCTGGTGATGGCCGTACGGATCCGCAGCGGACAGCTGGCCGCGCTGTTCCGGGCCCGGCTGCAGGAGCGCAACGGCGAACGCGAGCGCATCGCCCGTGACCTGCATGACACGCTGCTGCAGGGCAGCCAGGGCCTGATCCTGCGCCTGCACGCGATCAGCCAGTCACCACAGACACCGGAAACCGTGCGCAGCCAGCTGGAATCGGCGATGCAGCTGGCCGAACGCAATCTGGCCGAGGGCCGCGAACGGGTCAACGCCCTGCGCGACGGTCCCTTCGCGGGTCGTGATCTGGCCTCGGCCCTGGCCGATGTGCACGCTGAGTACGCCGGCCAGGGCACCAACCCACTGCGCCTGACCGTGGAAGGCACCCCGCCCCGCCTGCAGCCGGATGCTGCCGAGGAGGTGTTCCTGATCGGCCGCGAGGCGATCCGCAATGCATTGCGGCATGCGCACGCCAGCGCCATCGAGGTCGAGCTGTCCTACGGTGCCCGCTGCTTCCTGCTGCATGTCCGCGATGACGGCGTTGGCATTGCCGACGACCATGCCGGTGCCGGCCACTGGGGGCTGCAGGGCATGCGCGAGCGCGCGCAGCGGCTGGGCGCGGCGCTGAAGCTGTGGACGCGGCCCGGCCTGGGCACTGAAGTGGCGCTGTCGGTCCCCGCGCGCCGCCTCTATCACCGAAGGCCGTCGCGCTGGCGCTGGCCCTGGAGCAGACCTGACCATGACTGAGCTCTCCCCTCCCATCGGCGTGCTGGTGGTCGATGACCACCCGCTGCTGCGCGACGGCCTGGCGGCCCTGCTCGGCGCCCAGCCGGACCTGCGGCTGCTGGGCGAAGCTGCCGACGGTGAAGAAGCCATCGCGCAGTACCAGCATCTGCAACCGGACGTGGTGCTGATGGACCTGCAGATGCCCCGGCTGGACGGTGTCGAGGCCATCATGCGGATCCGCGCGCTCGACCCGCGTGCCCGCATCATCGTGCTGACCACCTACCGCGGCGACGTGCGCGCGGTGCGCGCCCTGCAGGCCGGTGCCAGCGCGTACCTGCTCAAGGACATGCTGCGCCATGAACTGATCGATACCATCCGCATGGTGGCCGGTGGTCGCCGTGCGCCTATTCCACCCGCGGTGGCCGCCAGCATCGCCGCGCACGTGGTGGAGGACCGGCTGTCGCCGCGCGAAACCGAGGTGCTGCGGCATGTTGCCGGCGGACTCTCGAACAAGCGCATCGGCGAACGCATGCAGATCTCGGAGCAGACGGTGAAAGCGCACATGAAGAGCCTGATGGACAAGCTGGGCGTCGGCGACCGCACCCATGCGGTCACCCAGGCCCTGCGCCGCGGCATCATCAGCCTGGACGACAGCGGCCACGATTGACGCGCGGCTGCGCGCGCAGCGCTCAGCGCAGGCGGATCAGCAGGCTGCCACCGGCACAGAGCGTCGCCAGCCATGCCACCCCATGCCACCCCCACTGCGCCAATGCCAGGCTGCCAAGTGCCCCTCCGGCCGCCATGCCGATGAACATGCCGGTGAACAGCACTGCATTGAGACGGCTGCGTGCGGCGGGCGCCAGGCCATACACCAGTGTCTGGTGGGCCACCAGGGCCGACTGGAAGCCGAAATCGAACAGCAGTGCGCTGGCCACCAGCAGCGGCAGCAGTGCCGCTGCGGGCAGCCACGATTCGGCGAGCAGCAGTGCAAAGCCAAGCAATGCCACCATGATCGCCAGGCGTGCCACTGCGGGGCTGCCCAGCCTGTCGGCGAAGCGACCGGCGAACGGCGCCGCCAGCGCGCCCGCCGCACCGGCAATACCGAAGGCGCCGGCGGCAGCACTGCCCAGTCCCAGACGCGCATGCAGCATCAGCGCCAGGGTTGACCAGAACGCGCTGAAACCCACCGCCAGCAACGACTGGCTCGCCACCGCCCGGCGCAGCTGCGGCTGCTCCCGCCACAGCGACAGCAACGAGCCCAGCAGCGCCGGATAGCGCAGGGTGCTGGTGGGTGCGAAGCGGGGCAGTGCACGCGCCATCACCACCCCCATCGCCGCCACGGACACGGCCGCCAGCACGAACTGGGTGCGCCAGCCCCAGGCTTCGGCCACCATCCCGCTGACCACGCGCGACAGCAGGATGCCCAGCAGCAGACCGGTCATCACCCGTCCGACCACCTGCCCGCGTTGCGCATCCGGAGCCAGCGCCGCAGCGGCAGGCACGATGTCCTGGGCCAGCGTTGCCATCAACCCGACCAGCAGGCTGGCCATCAGCAGGCCCGGCAGGTGCCCCGCCCCGGCCGCTGCGGCGAGTGCAACCGACAGCAGCGCGGACTTCAGCAGGATCAGCGACCGGCGGTCGAAACGATCCCCCAAGGGCGCCAGCAGCAGGATGCCCAGCGCATAGCCGAGCTGGGTCAGGGTCGGCACCAGACCTGCCGCGCGCTCGCCCGCGGACAGGTCCTGGGCGATCAGTCCCAGCATCGGCTGGCTGTAATAGAGCGATGCCACCGAAAACCCGGCACCGGCCGCCATCGCCAGTACCAGGGAGGTGGAAGGAGCCACGACCGGCGGGGCGGTCACGGAAAGCGTGGGGGTGGACATCAGCAACTCCAGTCAGGGAACGGGAGGCAGCCTGCGCCTATTCGCCTCACGTCTGTAGTAGGATCAAATGAATAATTTTCATACATGGTGCGTATGATGGACATGGCCCCGGGCGCCGACCGGCTCGACCTGCTGCGCACCTTCCTGCGCATCGTCGACGCCGGCAGCCTGTCTGCCGCCGCCGTGCAGCTGGGTACCACCCAGCCCACCGTGAGCCGCCGCCTGCAGGCACTGGAACGGCAACTGGGCCTGCGACTGCTGCACCGGTCCACGCATGGTCTGCAGCTGACCGAGGAGGGCATGCGCTGCCAGCGGCACGCGCAGCGGGTGGTGGAAGAATGGGAAACGCTCCAGGCCGAACTGCAGGGACAACCCGACGTGCTGCGTGGGCGCCTGCGTGTGATGGTGCCGCATGCGTTTGGACAGGCACAGCTGCTGCCGACCATGCTCGCCTTCCTCGCCCGGCATCCACAGTTGAGCCTGGAGTGGATCCTCGAAGACCGGCGCCCGGACTTCATTGCCGAGGGCGTCGACTGTGCGGTGCGGGTCGGCCCGGTGGACGAGCCACGCATGGTCGCGCTGCCGCTGGCCGAAGTCCCACGCATCGTGGTCGCCGCGCCTTCGCTGGTCGATCCCGATGCGGTGACCACCGCTGCACAGGCGCAGGCATTGCCCTGGATCTCCCTCGTCACCTACTACCGCGAACGCCTGCTGCTGTACGACGCACGCGGGCGTCCGCACACACTGTCGATCACGCCGCGCCTGCTCAGTGACAACCTGTTCGTGGTCCAGCAGGCGGCGCGTGCGGGCCTGGGTGCGGCGGTGGTATCGGCCTGGCTGGTCGCCGAGGATCTGGCGCACGGCCGCCTGGTCCAGTTGTTGCCGGGCTGGGAAGCGCCGCCCCTGCCGGTGCATGTGGTGTTTCCTGCCGCGCGCCAGCAGCCGGCGCGGCTGCGCGCCTTCATCGATGCGATGAAGGCCGCCCTGCCGCAGCTGCATGGAATGCGGCCGACTCCCGGTCTCAGTTCAACCGCGCCTTGATCAACGGTCGGAGCAGGTAGTTCAGGACGCTGCGCTTGCCGGTCAGGATGTCCACATCCGCCACCATGCCGGGAATGATCGGCAGGGCCTCGCCGTGCCGCCGCAGCTGGCTGCCATCGGTGCGGATCAGCACCTGGTAGAACGATTCCTTGCCCCGCGGCGTATCCTCCTCGATGGTATCGGCACTGATCTGCTCGACGGTGCCGCTGAGTTCGCCGTAGATGGTGTAGTCATAGGCGGTGATCTTGACCTTGGCCGGCATGCCCGGCACCAGGAACGCGACGTCGCGCGGCTTGACGCGGGCTTCCACCAGCAGCCGTTCCTCCACCGGAATCACCTCCATGATCGGCTCGCCGGGAGGAATCACGCCACCGCGGGTATTGATCAGCACCGTGTTGACCCGCCCACGCACGGGCGACAGGATCTCGGTGCGCCGCAGCTGGTCCTGCCGTTGGTGCACGATCGGCTCCAGTGCGGACAACTCCGCCTTCAGCTTGGAGCGTTCGGTATAGGCTTCCTGGAAATAGGTGTTGCGCAACTCGCTGAGCTTGCCGGTCAACGTGGCGATTTCCTGGGTCAGCTTCAACTCTTCCATCTGGCTGACGGCGTTGCGCGCGACCAGCGGCCGCACGATCCGCAGCTGGTCGCGTGCGATCGACAGCTGCTGGCCGATGGCTGCCGAACTCTGCTGCAATGTCGCACGGCGGGACTGGTACAGCTCCCGCTCCGAACGTGCCAGCGCGCTCCCGGCTGGAATGTCGTCCGGGAACTCGATGGCACCTTTGCCCAGCACCTCCGCATCCAGTCGCGCGATTGCGGCCCGCAGCACCTGCGACTGGTTGGCCGATTCCTCGTAGTTGGTGCGGAAGTGGGTTTCCTCCAGCCGCACCAGCGGCTGGCCCACTTCGACCAGGTCTCCCTCCTTCACCAGCAGGCGATCGAGGATGCCGCCTTCCAGGCTCTGGATCTTCTGCATGCGGCTGTACGGCACCACCCTGCCCTCGCCACGGGTCACCTGGTCCAGCTGCGCAAGCGCGGCCCAGCCCACGGCGATGGCCACCGTCGCCAGCAGCACCCACAACAGCGGTCGGTACACGGGATGCGTGGACGCCAGCAGTGGATCCGCAAGCTCGCGCCGCAGTCGCTGCGAACGCTTCTGCCGCTCAACCATGATGTCCTCCCGCGACCGCGGCGATCGGCTGCACCTGGTTGCCCTGCACCACCTGCTCCAATGGGCCGTCCATGATGATCCTGCCGTTGCGCATCACCACGGCACGCTCGACGAGGGCCAGCATGCTGCGCTTGTGGGTGGTCAGTACCAGCGTGCGCTGGCCGAGCCAACGCTGCAGGAACTGGATGACATGGGTCTCGCTCTGCTGGTCGAAGGCGGCGGTGGGCTCATCCAGCAGCACGACAGGCGGATCCTGCAGGATCACCCGGGCCAGGCCGATGGCCTGGCGCTGGCCACCGGACAGGCTGCCGTTGCCCATCACCAGCTGGTCCAGCCCCAACGGATTGCCGCGCACGAAAGGCCCCATGCCCACCGCATCCAGCGCCTCCAGCAGTTCCTCGTCCCGCCAGGCGGCACCTTCCAGATTGAGGTTGTCGCGCAGGCTGCCATGGAACAGCGCCACATCCTGCGGCAGATAGCCGATGTTGCGTGCGCGGTCACCGGGATCGATCTGTGCCAGCGCCACATCGTCCAGCAGCAGGCGTCCCTGCTGCGGCGTCACCAGTCCGGACAGAACACGCAGCAGGCTGGACTTGCCGGCACCGTTGCCGCCCAGCAGCGCCACCCGCTGCCCAGGTGCGATGGACAGCGCCTGCACGTCGACCACCCACGGCCCTTCGCCCAGCGCCAGGCGGACATCGTGAAGCTGGTAGGCACCCTGCAGGCGCGACCGGTGCACGAACCGGGCGCCCTGTGGGCGCTCCTGCTCGGCGCCCATCAACTGGTCCAGCCCCTCCATGGCGACGCGGGTGTGCTGCCAGCGCCCCAGCACCGCCGCAACCTGCGCCAGCGGCGCGATCGCCCGCGATGACAGGATCGAGCACGCCACCAGTGCGCCCACGGTCATCGCACCGTCATTGATGCGGTAGACACCGAAGGCAACCACACCCACATACGCAAGCTGCTGCACCACGGCCGCGCCATGGCTGAGGCTGGCGGTGAGCGTACTTGTCTTCAATGCCGTTCCCGCCAGCTGCGCCGTCAGGCTTTCCCAGTGCTTCAGGCTGCGGCCTTCGGCACGCGTGGCCTTTACTGATTCCAGGTGTTCAAAGGCCTCCAGCAGCACGCTGTTCTTCATCGCCCCTTCGCGCAGATTCTGCCGCGACAGCTCACCCAGCCGGCGCTGCGCGAGCACGCCCGGCAGCACCATCAGGACACAGGCCACCACCGGCACCCAGACCACATGCCCACCGATCAGCGCGATCAGCAGCAGGAACACGAACACGAACGGCAGGTCGCTGAGCAGCGCAGCGGTGGACGAGGTGAAGAAATCACGCACGCCCTCAAACTCGCGCACCTGCGTACTGAATGCCCCCATCGACGCCGGCTTGGCGTTGATCCGGGTCCCCAGCACGCGGGCGAACAGCAGCGTTCCCAGCTGCAGGTCCATGCGCTTGCCGAGCACATGCAGCAGCTGCCCGCGCAGGACGCGCAGCACCCCTTCGATGATGACCGCCAGGGCAACGCCACTGGCCAGCACCCATAGCGTGTCGAACGCTGCCACCGGCACCACCCGGTCATAGACCTGCATGGCGAAGATCGCCGTCGCAATGGCCAGCAGGTTGGCCACGAATGCGGCGGCCCCCACCTCGACATAGGAGCGCCACAGCTGACGCAGTGGCCCGTAGAACCAGTGCTCGCCCCGGCCCGCGGCGAAATCGCCGACCCGGCCATCCGAGCGGAAGCGCGGTTTGGCGAACACTGCAGTACCACTGTACAGCGCCTGCAGTGCCTGCAGCGGCATGGCCTGTGTGCCACCCTCGGCCTGTGGCACCTCCACCTGCGCCTGGTCATCGCTGATCGCCGTCAACAACAGCGTGTTCCCATTGTTCAGCAGCAGCAGGACCGGCAGCAGATAGGCGTCGATGTCGGTCAGCTCGAAGGCCTCCACGCGGGCGTTCAGATCCGCCCGCCGCAGCGCGCGTGGTACCCGCTGCAATGGCAGCCGCCCCTGCTCCAGAGCGATGCCGTCAACCAGCTCGGCAGCACCCAGCGGCCGGCCCAGCCGCTCGCACAGCAGCAGCAGGCCATCCTGCAGCGGGTCGCGCGGCGTGTTGCCGCTGCCGGTGGTGGTCGATTCAATGCGCGGCGTCTGCATGCGTCCTCCCTCCAAGCAACTCACCCAGCTGCCCGATCTGGGCGGCAGCGCGATAATCGATACGGACACGCTCCATGCGCAGAGTTGCCAGCTGGCGTTCGGCCTCCATCCGCTCGCGCTGCACGCTGAGCAGATCGATGATGTCGCGGCGTCCGACCTGGAACTGGTCGTGATACAGGCCGCCGACGTGCGTGGACTCCTCCACCTGTTGCTGCAGCGCCTGCTCACGCAGTACCAGCGCGTCGGCGTTGTCGAACAAGGTGCGCATCTTGCGCCGCAGATCACGACGGGTGGCGTCGGCACTCCACTGCGCCGCCTCCAGTCGCTGCCGGGCCGCCGCCGGCCGCTGGAAATTGCTGAAGCCGCGCAGGACATCCATGCGCAGGCGCAGCGAAACCACCGAATCGTTCTCCATCTGCCCGCCGATCTCGCGGCGCAGCGCCGATGCCTCCACGTTGAGCTGTGGCTTCAATGCCGCGCGCGATTCGGCCAGCTCCGCCTCGGCTGCCGCGGCATCCTCGCGCGATTCCCGCAGCAGCGGCGCGGCCTCGATTGCTGCATCCAGGCCGTCACGCTGCCACGCCCGCCGTCCGGCAGGCAGGTCCGGCGCCTGCAGCGGGCCAGGATCCCGGCCCAGCAGCAGGGCCAGCTGGTTGTTGGCATCGCGCAACGCGCCTTCCTCGAACGCCAGCTGGTCCTGGCCGCGCGCGAACTCCAGCTGCGCGCGATCCAGCTCGGTGCGGTCGGCGTAGCCGCTGCCGCTGCGGTCGCGTGCCATGCCGCGGACGCCCTCGATCCGCTGCAGGAAGTCACGCACGGCCACCACTCTTTCGCGGGCGACCAGCACGTCCAGGTAGGTCTCGATGATATCCAGCGCTGCATCGTCCCGGGCGACCTCCAGCGCTGCCAGATAGCGGCGCTGGGTCGCACTGGCGGCCTCGACCTGGCTGCGCGTCCGGCCCCAGTCGAACAGCATCTGCGACAGCGTGACGTCGTACACCATCTCGGACATGTGTCCGGCCTGCGGTCCGCCGGAGATCTGCAGTGCGGGAAAGTAGCCCCCCCGTGCGATTTTCACGTCGGTGCCTGCCCGTTCCGCTTCGCTCAGCGCCGCACGCACCCGGGGATGGATCGCCAGTCCGGTCTCCACAGCCTGCTCCACACTCATCGCACTGGCCCCCGCCGGCAGGCCGCACAGCAGGAGGAGCGCGAACGCTCCTCCTGCCCACCGCCTTCGGCTCCGCCGTTGCGGCATCAGGCCACCACCTGCACCGAGTTGTCCTCCACCAGCAGCGTGGTGCTGCCAAAGGTGTACACGTCGTAGGTCACACCATTGATCAACTGGGTGGTTCCGGTGTTGACCGCACCGATGACGTTCAGCACATCGTTGCTCTCGCCGGTGATCTGCAGCGTGTCGTTGCCATCGGTGATTGCCGCCACCTCCGCCGCCGTGAGGGTGAGCACGCTGCCCGAATCTCCCGTGCCCAGATCGATGCGCTCGATGTTGCTGAGCGTGCCCACACCGGCCGAGTTGTAGTCCAGGTCGATGCCATTGGCCAGGATCAGGGTGTCGAATCCAGCCCCTCCATCGATGCTGACGAAGTTGGTGGCGGTGATCTGTATCGCGTCGTCGCCGTTGCCGGCGACCACGTGATCGCCGCTGCCGACGTTGAAGATCAGATCGCTGCCATCGCCGCCGTTGATGTGCTCGGAACTGCCGTTGGCGCCGGACAGTACGTCATTCCCGGATGTACCGTTGACATCGATCTGACCGATGTTCAACGACAGGCCGTTCGGACTCAGCGTGACGCCGTAGGCAGCGCTGTCGTTGCCGTTGGAATCGGTAGATACCAGATTGAAGGATATCTGCGACCCAAGGTTGAGGATATCGGTGATGTTCAACCCGAGCTGACTGAGGATGGTCGGACTGAGCAGGTTCAGCGAGAAGTTGCCGGAGGAATCGGCCTGGATCGGCAGCAGCTCGACGTTCAGCGCAGGCGTGATCACCCGGATCACAACGCTCGAATCCGGCTCGGTGGTGCCACTGAAGCCAAAGCGCGGACTGAGAGGATTGAGGCTGACGTCCACCCCGAAGTTGCCGATGGTGACCGGCTGTTCGATGCTGGTGCCGATGCCGATGCTGGCCACGTTGCTCGGATTGCCAGCCGGATCACTGCCCACGACCGACACCTGTGCGTTGAGCAGCTGGTCCCAGGTGAAGTCGATATCCAGATCGGTGAGCAGGTTCAGCGACGCCAGGCCACTGTTGTCGGCGGTGACCGTCGCCGTGGCCGTCACACCTCCTACCGTCAGCGTGACCGTCAACTCGGTGCCGGGTTCGGCGGAAATGGTCAGCAGATTGCCGACCAGCGACAGCACCGGGGTTGCGGGTGGAACCGTATCGATGGTGAAGGCTTCCGGCGCCGATGCGGTGCCACCGGCGACTTCGGCGGTGATGGTCGATGCGCCTTCCGGGAACGGCCCCATGCCAGCGGGCGGCGTCAAGGTCACGGTCACCGAACCGGCCGCGATGTCCGCAGCGGTCAGGGTGTGGCTGACATCGGCCTCGTAGCCGTTCTGGCCCGCGAACCTGACGGTGATGACCTGCCCGACCTGCATCGTCGGGCGAACGGTCACGTCGACCTGGATGCCGTCGCCGATTTCCGCAGCATTGATCCACGTGTCGGCGGCCTCCGGCACGCTGATGTCCGGTGGCGCAAGATCGGGGGCATTGATCGTCGCCGGACCGCTGGTATTGCCCGCCAGATCGATCGCGACCGCAGAGATCAGCTCGCCGGCAATCAACGGTGGTGCGAACGGCAGGCTGAAGTTGCCGCTGCCATCCACATTGACGGTGATCGGATTCGCGGTGTCTCCATTGACCACAATCCGGACCTGGCTGTTGGGCTCGGCCGTGCCGCTCAGCAGCGCACCGTCAGCACTCACGCTGAGCAGCGGCGCCGGCGGCGCCACGGCGTCCACCGTGGTGGTGGCCGGGCCGCTGTTGTTGCCCGCCGCATCCTGGGCCACCGCGTTGATCACGGTGCCATCGGGCAGCGGCGCTCCAGGAGTGAAGCTCCAGTTGCCGCTGCCATCGGCGATAGCCTGCCCGATCGGATCGCCGTTGCCATCGGTGAGGATCACCGTGGCACCCGCTTCGGCCGTGCCAGTCATGACACTGCCGTTGCTCGGGTCGATCACCGGTGCCGGCGGCGCCACCGCGTCCACCGTGGTGGTGGCCGGGCCGCTGCTATTGCCCGCCGCATCCTGGGCCACCGCGTTGATCACGGTGCCATCGGGCAGCGGCGCTCCAGGGGTGAAGCTCCAGTTGCCGCTGCCATCGGCGGTGGTTTCGCCGATGGGATCGCCGTTGCCATCGGTGAGGATCACTGTTGCACCGGCTTCAGCGGTGCCAGTGATGACGCTGCCGTTGCTCGGATCGATCACCGGGGCCGGCGGCGCCACCGCATCCACCGCGGTGGTGGCCGGACCGCTGGTATTGCCTGCGGGATCCTGTGCCACCGCGTTGATCACGGTGCCGTCGGGCAGCGGCGCTCCAGGAGTGAAGCTCCAGTTGCCGCTGCCATCGGCGATAGCCTGCCCGATCGGATCGCCGTTGCCATCGGTGAGGATCACCGTGGCACCCGCTTCGGCCGTGCCAGTGATGACACTGCCGTTGCTCGGGTCGATCACCGGTGCCGGCGGCGCCACCGCGTCCACCGTGGTGGTGGCCGGGCCGCTGCTATTGCCCGCCGCATCCTGGGCCACCGCGTTGATCACGGTGCCATCGGGCAGCGGCGCTCCAGGGGTGAAGCTCCAGTTGCCGCTGCCATCGGCGGTGGTTTCGCCGATGGGATCGCCGTTGCCATCGGTCAGGATCACTGTTGCACCGGCTTCAGCCGTACCGCTGATGACGCTGCCGTTGCTCGGATCGATCACCGGGGCCGGCGGCGCCACCGCGTCCACCGTGGTGGTGGCCGGGCCGCTGCTATTGCCTGCGAGATCCTGCGCCACCGCGTTGATCACGGTGCCATCGGGCAGCGGCGCTCCAGGGGTGAAGCTCCAGTTGCCACTGCCATCGGCGATAGCCTGCCCGATCGGATCGCCATTGCCATCGGTGAGGATCACCGTGGCACCGGCTTCAGCCGTACCGCTGATGACGCTGCCGTTGCTCGGATCGATCACCGGGGCCGGCGGCGTCACCGCGTCCACCGTGGTGGTGGCCGGGCCGCTGCTATTGCCTGCCGCATCCTGCGCCACCGCGTTGATCACGGTGCCATCGGGCAGCGGCGCTCCAGGGGTGAAGCTCCAGTTGCCGCTGCCATCGGCGATAGCCTGCCCGATCGGGTTGCCACTGCCATCGGTGAGGATCACCGTGGCCCCGGCTTCAGCCGTGCCGCTGATGACGCTGCCATTGCTCGGGTCGATCACCGGGGCCGGCGGCGCCACAGCGTCCACCGTGGTGGTGGCCGGGCCACTGCTATTGCCCGCCGCATCCTGCGCCACCGCGTTGATCACGGTGCCATCGGGCAGCGGCGCTCCAGGGGTGAAGCTCCAGTTGCCACTGCCATCGGCGATAGCTTGCCCGATCGGATCGCCATTGCCATCGGTGAGGATCACCGTGGCGCCGGCTTCAGCCGTACCGCTGATGACGCTGCCATTGCTCGGATCGATCACCGGGGCCGGCGGCGCCATCGCATCCACCGTGGTGGTGACCGGGCCGCTGTTGTTGCCGGCCGCATCCTGCGCGATGGCATTGATCACGGTGCCGTCGGGCAGCGACGTAGCCGGGGTGAAGCTCCAGTTGCCGCTGCCATCGGCGATGGCTTCGCCGATGGGATCACCGTTGCCGTCGGTCAGGATCACCTTCACGCCGGGCTCGACGGTGCCGGTGATCACCGTGCCGTTGCTGGCATCGAGCGTCGGCGCCGAGGGCGCGACCGCATCGACGGTCGTGCTGACCGGGCTGCTGTTGTTGCCGGCCGCGTCGCGCGCCAGTGCATTGATGACGGTGCCATCGGGCAGAGGCGTGCCGGGCGTGAACGACCAGTTGCCACTGCCATCGGCGATGGTCTGCCCAATCGGAATACCGTTGCCGTCAGTGAGGATCACTGTCGCACCGGCTTCGGCGGTGCCGCTGATGACGCTGCCATTGCTCGCGTCGATCGTCGGTGCCGGCGGCGCGACCGAATCGACCGTGGTACTGGCCGGGCCGCTGCCGTTGCCCGCCGCATCCTGTGCCACCGCAGTGATCACCATGCCATTCGGCAACGGTGTAGCCGGCGTGTAGCTCCAGTTGCCGGCGCCATCGGCGGTGGTCTGGCCGATCGGGTTGCCGCTGCCATCGGTCAGGATCACTGTGGCACCGGCTTCGGCTGTACCGCTCACCACACTGCCGTTGCTCGGGTCGATCACCGGTGCCGGCGGCGCCACCGTATCCACGGTGGTCGTGGCCGGGCCACTCGCGTTGCCTGCCGCATCCTGGGCCACCGCCGTGATCACGGTGCCATCGGGCAGCGGCGTGCCGGGCGTGAACGACCAGTTGCCACTGCCATCGGCGGTGGTCTGCCCGATCGGATCGCCATTGCCATCGGTCAGGACCACCGTCGCGCCGGCTTCGGCGGTACCGCTGATCACCGCACCGTTGCTGGCGTTGATCACAGGCGCTGGCGGCGCCACCGCATCAACGGTGGTACTGGCGGGGCCGCTGCTGTTGCCGGCCGGGTCCGTCGCGATGGCGTTGACCACCGTGCCATCGGGCAATGGCGTGGCCGGAGTGAAGCTCCAGTTGCCACTGCCATCGGCCGTGGTCTGCCCGATCGGGTTGCCGCTGCCATCGGTGAGGATCACCGTGGCACCGGCTTCGGCCGTACCGCTTACCGCACTGCCGTTGCTCGGGTCGATCACTGGTGCCGGCGGTGCCACCGCGTCCACCGTGGTGCTTGCCGGGCCACTGGTGTTGCCCGCCGCATCCTGGGCGACCGCGGTGATCACCGTGCCGTCCGGCAGCGCTGTGGCGGGGGTGAAGCTCCAGTTGCCGCTGCCATCGGCCGTGGTCTGCCCGATCGGGTTGCCGTTGCCATCGGTGAGAATCACTATCGCACCGGCTTCGGCGGTGCCGCCGATCACCACGCCGTTGCTGGCGTTGATCACCGGTGCCGGCGGTGCCACCGCATCCACGGTGATGCTGGCCGGGCCACTGCTGTTGCCGGCCGGGTCCGTCGCGATGGCGTTGACCACCGTGCCGTCGGGCAATGGCGTGGCCGGGGTGAAGCTCCAGTTACCGCTGCCATCGGCCGTGGTCTGCCCGATCGGAGTGCCGCTGCCGTCGGTCAGCACGATGACCGCATTGGCTTCCGCAGTGCCACTGATCTCGACCCCATTGCTGGGATCGATCACGGGCGCCGGCGGCGCAACGCCATCGATGGTGATGGCCGCCGGCGCACTGTCGACACCCGAAGGACTGCGCGCGATCACGTTGACCACGGTCCCATCGGGCAGCGGTACGCCCGGGGTGAACGACCAGTTGCCACTGCCATCAGCCGTGACCTGGCCGATCGGGTTGCCGCTGCCATCGGTGATGATGACCGTATTGCCCGGATCTGCAGTACCGCTGATCACCGAACCGTTGCTGGGATCGATCAGCGGAATCGAGGGCAGCGAGCTGTCGACGGTGGTGCTTGCCGGTGCGCTGGTGTTGCCTGCGGCATCGGTCGCGGTGACGTTGACCACCGTGCCATCGGGCAGCGGCGTGGCGGGGCTGAAGCTCCAGTTGCCACTGCCATCGACAGTGGCCTGCCCGATCGGATTGCCGTCGCCGTCGGTCAGCGTCACGGTGCTGTTCGGTTCGGCGGTACCGGTGAGGACGTTGCCATTGCTGGCATTGACGACCGGCGTTGGCGGCGCCACCGCATCGACCGTGGTGCTGCCCTGCGGGCCGGTGTTGCCGGCCGCATCCTGCGCGACCGCGTTGACCACCGTGCCGTCAGGCAGTGCCGTGGCCGGGGTGAAGCTCCAGTTGCCACTGCCGTCGGCGGTGGTCTGCCCGATCGGGTTGCCGTTGCCATCGGTGAGGATCACCGTGGCGCCGGCCTCGGCGGTGCCGGTGATCGTCGTGCCATTGCTCGGTTCGAGCACGGGGGCCGGCGGCGGCAGCGCATCGACGGTGATGGCCGCCTGGGGACCGGTATTGCCGGTGGCATCGGTGGCGGTCGCCACGATCACCGTCCCGTCCGGCAGCGGCGTGCCGGGAGTGAAGCTCCAGTTGCCACTGCCGTCGGCGGTAACCTGGCCAATCGGATTGCCGCTGCCGTCGGTCAGGATGACCCTGCTGCCAGCTTCGGCAGTACCACTGACGGTGGTGCCGTTGCTGGGATCGATGACCGGCGCCGGCGGCGCACTGGCATCGACAGAGACGGTGGACGGCGGACTGGTATTGCCTGCCGCGTCCACCGCCACGGCCGTGACGACGGTGCCATCGGGCAGCGGGGTGGCCGGCGTGTAGCTCCAGTTGCCGCTGCCATCGACGGTGACCTCCGCGATCAGACCACCGTTGCCATCAGTGAGGATGATCGTGCTGTTGGGCTCGGCGGTACCGCTGACCGTGTTGCCGTTGCTGGGATTCAGCACCGGCGTCGCCGGTGGCAGCGCGTCCACGGTGATGCTGGTCGCGCCGCTGGTATTGCCAGAGGCATCGGTGGCGGTCGCGCTGACGACGCTGCCATCGGGCAGCGGCGTAGCGAGCGGGAACGACCAGTTGCCGTTGCTGTCGACCGGGGCCTGACCGAAGGGATTACCGCTGCCATCGATCAACGTGACGACACTGCCCGGCTCGGCCGTGCCAGTGAGCGTGATGCCATTGCTCGGGTTGACCACGGGTGCGGCAGGTGCGACGGCATCGACCGTGATCGACGAAGGCGCACTGGTGTTGCCGGTGGCATCGGTGGCCGTGGCGTTGATCACGGTGCCATCAGGAAGCGGCGTCGCCGGAGTGAAGGTCCAGTCGCCAAAGCCATCGGCGGTGACCTGCGCAATGAGATTGCCATTGCCGTCGGTGAGCGTCACCGTGCTTCCCGGCTCGGCGGTGCCTACGATCAGGGTGCCATTGCTGACGTCGAGCACGGGCGCCGACGGCGCCTGCGAGTCGATGGTGACGCTGCTGCCGACGCTGGCGTTGCCGGAGCCATCCACTGCCACGGCGTTGACCACCGTCCCGTTGGGCAGCGGCGTGGCGGGCGTGTAGCTCCAGTTGCCGCTTCCATCCACCGTTACGCTGGCAATCGGATCACCATTGCCATCGGTGAGGATCACCCTGCTGCCAGGCTCGGCGGTGCCAGTGACTGCGCTGCCGTTGCTCAGGTTCAGCACAGGCGCGGCCGGTGGCACCGCATCCACCGTGGTGCCGCCCTGCCCGCCGGTGTTGCCTGCCGCGTCGGTGGCGGTGGCATTGATCACGGTACCGTCCGGCAGTGGCGTGGCCGGGGTGAAGCTCCAGTTGCCGTTGCCGTCAGTGGTGGTCTGGCCTATCGCAGTGCCGCTGCCGTCAGTCAGCGTCACGGTACTGCCGGGCTCGGCCGTACCGCTGATACTCGTGCCGTTGCTGGGAAGGACGACCGGGGCGGCCGGAGCGACCGCGTCAACGATGATGCTGGCGCCGGGGCCGGTGTTGCCGGTGGCGTCCGTGGCACTGGCGTTGACCACGGTGCCGTTCGGAAGCGGCGTGGCCGGGGTGAAGCTCCAGTCACCGTTGCCGTCGGCGGTGACCTGCCCGATCGGATTACCGTTGCCATCGGTCAAGGTGACCGTGCTGCCGGGCTCGGCGGTTCCGCTGAGCGTGGTGCCGTTGCTGGCCTCGAGTATGGGCGCGGCAGGCGGCTGCGAATCCACGGTGACCGTTGCCGGCGGGCTGCTGTTGCCTGAGGCATCCTGGGCAACCACCGTGACCACCGTGCCATCGGGCAGCGGCGTGCCGGGGGTATAGCTCCAGTTGCCGCTGCCATCGACGGCGACTTCCGCAATCGGATTGCCGTTGCCGTCGGTCAGCACCACCGTGCTTCCGGGCTCGGCGGTGCCCGTGAGCGTGCCGCCATTGCTGGGCTCCACGGTAGGCGTGGACGGCGCGACCGCATCGACCGTGATGCTTCCCTGGCCGCTGGTGTTGCCGGCCGGATCGGTTGCGGTGGCATTCACCACCGTGCCGTCCGGCAACGGCGTGCCCGGGGTGAAACTCCAGTGGCCATCGCCATCGGCGGTGACCTGGCCGATCGGGTTGCCATTGCCGTCGGTGAGGGTCACCGTGCTGCCGGCCTCGGCGGTACCGCTGATCGTCGTGCCGTTGCTTGGATCGATGACCGGTGCGGCAGGCGCAACGCCATCGATGGTGATCGACGTGGCGGGGCTGGTATTGCCGGCCGCATTCTGGGCCACGGCAGTGACCACGGTTCCATCAGCAAGCGCCGCAGGCGGCGTGAAGCTCCAGTTGCCGCTCGCATCCGCTACCGTCTGGCCGATCGGATTGCCATCGCCATCCGTAAGCAGGATGGTCAGGCCCGCGCCCGCCGTTCCGGAAATCACACTGCCATTGCTGGCATTCACCAGCGGCGCGTCGGGATAGTCGGGCGCCTGCACCGTGACCGGCGGACTGCTGTTGCCGGCCGGATCGGTCACTACCACGCTGATCGTCTCGCCTTGGGTCAGCGGTGGATCCAGTGGCACCGTGAACTGGCCGTCGCCGCCGATCACCACGGTGGCATCGGGCTGGCCATCGCCATCGGTATCCACGCCCACCGTTGCTCCCGGCTCACCGCTGCCGCTGATGCTGCTGCCGTCGTCAGCCACCACCACGTTGCTGGCCGCTGCAGGCGGTGTCGTATCGGGGGCCGTCGCCTGCCCCGGTCCGCTCACGTTGCCGGCGGCATCGACCAGCGTCACGCTGACGCTCTCGCCGTTGGTCAACGGCGGCGACAGGGTGACACTGAATCGCCCATCGGCACCCACCGTTCCGGTCGCATCAGGCTGCCCGTCACCATTGGTATCGACGCGCACCGTGGCACCGACTTCACCGCTGCCGGTAAGCGTCCGGCCGTCTGCACTGAATGCCAGCCCGGTGGGTGCGGCCGGCGGCGTGGTATCGGGTACCGGGGGATTCTGCGGTGGATTCGCCGATCCGCCACCACCACCGCCGCCGCTGTCGGCCAACGCCACCGCTGCGCCGACCGCGGCCAGCCCGCCCAGCACCATCGCGCCGCTGATGCCACTGCCCGCGCCCGCGCCCGCTGCCGTCAGCGACTCGAACCCAGCCAGCGTCTCCTGCGGCAGATAGCTGGCCGCCAACGGCCCATCGCTGGCCACCGCCGGCAGATCGACGGCCACGAGCTTCTTGTCATCCACCAGGAACAGATGGCTGGGCGATTGTCCTTCAGCATAGAAGTTGACGATGCGGACGTTCTCGCCGGTCTTCAGCTGCACCACGAGATCCTGGCCGTCCTTCACGTAGCCGGCGACCTGGTCTGGATCGATGTCCAGTGCGACGTTGCTGCTCTGCTGCAGCGTCACGACATCATTGAGGACGGTGGTGGCGGCGGTATCGGAGCTGATCGATTCGCTTGCCGGGACAACCTTGACGCGGATGGCCATGGGACATTCCTCTCTACAGGCGCACCGCCATGCGCACAACGACGTCACGCACAGCGATCACGCTGGCACGGCGGCACGGAATGGATATGTTTTCGCGCGAAGCCACCGCCAACGGGCAAAACGCCTGCTGCCGGATACGTGCTTCGGAATCTTCAGGCGACCGGATGCAGCGATGCGACGCGCCCGGTCGTGGTGCGATGCAGCGCTACAGCGTGGGCGCGAGATGCAGATGCATGAACGACAATCCTCTTGTCTGGAATCGCCGACGCGCGTTCAGCGACGCGGTCAGGGCCGTCGGACGTCGGCCATTGCTCCCCGTCCGCTGCGGGAGGGTATACACCGCGTCGAAGTGAACGTTCCATGCAGATCGCGTGCATGCGGCCTTCATCGCGCAGGTCGTTGAAAGCTCTGTGACGCAGTTGGCACGTCATTACGCTGGAACACCCGTTTTCAGGGGGAAAAAATGCGATCCCAATTGACGCTTCATGCTCGTTTTGCGCAGCGCAAAACGAACGAAGGAACGGTCGGGAGTGCCCGCAGCAACGCGTGGCGACTCCCCCGTTCCCCTCATCACTACAACGATGACTGCGTTCAGTCCGCTGATCGGGCCTTGTCTGCTTCATCGTTCCACGCGGCCACGCGCGCGCGGGTGTCGGCCAGCATCTTGTCCAGCGCTGCACGATCATGCACGTGGCCGCGCAGGATCACGCTGTCGATCTTCCCGGTCGCGGCGATGTCCTGCAGCGGATTGGCGGTGAGCAGTACCAGGTCCGCCGCCTTGCCGTCGGCCACGCTCCCGTAGCGGTCCATCTGCCCGAACCAGGCCGGGCCAGACCGCGTGGCCGCTGACAGGGCCTGGGGCGGTGTCAGCCCTTCCTGCACGAACAGCTGCAGTTCCTGGTGCAGTCCGATCCCGGGATAGTTGAACGAATTGAGGAAGCCGGCGTCGGTGCCGGCAATGATCGTCACACCCGCGTCCTGAAGCATCGGCAGCACCGCGGCCACCTGCCGGTACTGCGCATGCCGCGCCTGGATCTGTGCCGGCGTGGCCTTGGCCGCGCGCTCCACGCGCCACTGGTAAGTGGCACGCAGGCCTGGGCCGATGTAGGCCAGATAGGGATCGTGGGCATGATCGTCCTGGTCGAGGAAGTCGAGAATGCGTCCGCCGTTGAGTGTGGGCGTCACGAACACGCCTCGACGGGCGAAATCATGATACGCGCGCATCGCGGTGTCACGGTCGAAACTGGCATCCAGCTGCCGGTTGGCTTCCGCACGATCGATACGTCCGGCGCCGAAATCGGCTGCAATCCGCGCCTCATCCCTGCTGCCCGCCTTGAACGCATAGTCCAGGTGTTCGATCGACGCCAGGCCAGCATCGACCGCCTGCTCCACGGTCAGTGCCATTGGGATATGGCCCGATGCCCTGAATCCTGCCTTGCGCGCGGCGGCGGCCGAGTACAGGAAAAGTTCCGGTGTCAGCGTACTGTCCGTGATCTTGACGAAGTCGACCTTGTCGCGCTGCAGGCGCGTGATCGCCTGATCGGCATCGGCGCGGCTGCCGACTTCGATCGTCCCCTTCCACACCGGCTTGATGCCTTCGATCTTGGCGCCGGAGCTGAGCAGGCGTGGACCGAACAAGGTGCCGGCGGCGATCTCGCCCCGCCATTGCAGCACCTGCTGCGGCAGATCACCCGAGCAGTCGCGCACGGTGGTGATGCCATGGGCGACGTACAGCGGCAGCAGTGCCTTGTTCTCTTCGATCAGCGCAGGGCCTCCACCGAAGTGCACATGCATGTCCCACAGTCCCGGAATCAGGTACTTCCCCTGCGCATCCAGCTGCCGGTCCGCGCGCCACTGGCCCTCCAGCCCTGCGTCAGGGCCGACCGCAACAATCGTCTCGCCGCGGATCACCACGCTCTGCCCCGGCAGGGTGCGGGCGTGCTCCACATCGACCACGGTGGCATTGCGGATCAGCAGATCGGCACGTTCGGCCGCAGCTGCGGACAGCGGTGCGCAGGCGAACAGCACAGCAAGGGACAACGGGCGGAAACAGAACATGGAGAACATCCTGATGGGCACGGCCAGCGTGCGGAATGGAAGGAGCAGATATCAGCGTGTCGCGCCATGCTGGCGCAGCAAGGTTTCGATCGCGGCCTGGCCGCGCTGGCGCGCGTGAGCCAGCGGCGTCACGCCCTCGCCGTCGGCCAGCTCAGGATCGGCGCCCGCTTCGAGCAGCAGCTGCACGATCTGCGTGTGGCGCGGCCCTCCGTCGCCGAGCAGGATCGCCTCCAGCAGCGCCGTCCACTGCAGTCGATTGACGTGGTCCACTGCCACGCCCGCACGCAGCAGCATGCGCACCGTGGTGACGTGGCCACGCTCGGCGGCGGGAATCAGGGCGGTGCCGCCATAACGGTTGGTGCTGCTCAGGTCTGCACCATGGCTCAGGGTCAAGGCCAGGATTCCGTCCAGTCCGCGCGCACCGGCGTACAGATAGGCGCTGTCCTGCAGCCTGTCCTTGGCGTTGACATCGGCCCCCGCCTCGATCAGCACGCGCGCCGCGTCCACGCGGTTGCCATGGGTCGCCAGCAGCAGCGCGGTGCGGCCCTGTGCGTCGCGCGCTTCCAACGCCGCGCCATCGGCCAGTGCCTGGCGCACCGCTCCGGCATCGCCGCGGCTGGCGGCCTCCCGCAACCGCACGTCGGCCTGGCCGGACGGGTCTGCGGCACAGGCCGGAAATGCCACGGCCAGCAGGCACAGCAGAAGCGCGCGCCGTGAGGGCGCAGCCCAGCGCAGGCAGCGGTGTTGCAGGTACATGATGAACCCTCCGGAATCAGTCGGCCGGACGTTGCCGGTACCTTGGCCGCATGGTAGAAGTCGCCACGGGTATCCAGAAATGAAATGTTCAAATGCAAGAAAGTTCAAAATCGAATAGGTCACTGTTCGAACTGGACCTGCTGCGGGCCCTGGTGATGGTGGCCGACTGCGGCAGCTTCACCACTGCGGCCACCCGCCTGCACTCGACCCAGTCCACGGTCAGCCAGAAGGTGCGTCGTCTGGAAGACCTGGCCGGTCATCGCCTGCTCGAGCGTGGCCATCGCGATGTGCAGCCCACCGACGCCGGCCACACGCTGCTGGGCTATGCCCGGCGCATGCTCGACCTGAACGAGGAAATGGCACAGGCGTTGGCGGGCGCCACGGTCGAAACAGCGGTCCGCATCGGTGTGCCCGAGGACTTCGTCAACGCGCAGACCACGCGCATGCTGGCCGCTTTCAGCCGCCGCCATCCGCAGGTGAAGCTGGAGATCAGCAGCGGCCTCAGCCGCGATCTGGCCCATGGCTTCGATCATGGCGAACTGGATCTGGTCCTGGTCAAGCAGCGCCGCAACAGCCGCCAGGCCGTGCATTGCCGGCGTGAACCCATGCACTGGATCGACAGCCTGCGCAGTGGCTGCCTGCTGCAGGAGCCTGTGCCGCTGGTGACCTTCCCGCCACGCGGGCTGTACCGGGACGAAATGATCCAGGCGGTCGAAGCACTCGGCCTGCGCTGGCGCATCGCCTTCACCAGTTCATCGCTCAGCGGCATCCAGGGCGCGGTTGCCGATGGCATCGGCATCAGCCTGCTGCCGCGCCGGGCAGTGGGCCGCGGACACCGCATCATCGACGGCGAACGGAACCTGCCGGTGATCGACAACTACGAGATCGGGCTGCTGCACCGTGGCGACGCCGATGATGCCGTGCGTGCGCTGGCCAGCGAGCTGTGGCAGCAGGTGCAGCGCGAGCCGGTATGAGCCCGTTCGATGAATATCGCCGGGTGCAGGGGCGCGGCGGGTGCGCCGTACACAGCGCTGAACGGGTACCATAGACACCTGTTTCCGCTGTGATGCCGCATGGGCCCGTCCGACCGCCACGATCGTATCCGCCGCTGGCAGGCCGCTTCACTGCTTGCCGCCGCGCCGATCGCCAGCCTGTCCGCCAGCGATGCCGTCGGCGCTCCGCCGCCGCAGGCACCGCCTGGCCAGCAGCGGATCGCCCCGGCGGCGCTGGTCGAACGGCTGCATCAGCGGGTGCTGTCCGGGCAGAGCGCCACGGCCACGCTGGAAAGCTGGTGTGCCGAACACGGCCTGGCCCAGCAGGCCCGCGTCCGCGCGGTACGCATCCATGGCGATGACAAGCAGGCCCCGGCCGAGGTGCTGCAGGCACTGGGCGCCGACTCCAGCGCCGCGCTGCGCTACCGCCGCGTGCAGCTGGTGTGCGGGAACCGCGTGCTGTCCGAGGCCGACAACTGGTACCTGCCCGGCCATCTCAGTACGGCGATGAACCAGGTGCTGGACAGCACCGACGAGCCTTTCGGCCGCGTGGTCGGCCCGCTGGGCTTCCAGCGCGAGACCGAAGCCGACCAGACCTTCTGGCCCCCCCGTGGCGAGGGCGACCACGGCATCATCCTGGAAGTACGCGCCTTGCTGCGCGACCGCCAGCAGCAACCTTTCAGCTACGTCATCGAATCCTATCTGGTGCAGGCGTTGCCGTAAGCGTGATTGCGGATGGCTGTGACGACTGTCCGCGCGTAGTGAAGGCACCAAGCGACGCCTCTCCGCTCGCCGCAGACGCGAGTCGAAGAGGCGCCCCACCTGCGCTGCTCAGTTGAAGCGGTAATCCATCTCCACCCAGAACTGGCGGCCATAGGGGTCGTAGTTGCCGACCGGATAGAACGGCCAGCCCCCCCCGTTGCGGTCCGCCGGCGGCCGGCTGTTGCGCAGGTTGTTGACGATGACACCCAGCGACAGGTTGTCTCCGAAGGTGCGGAACACGCTCGCGTTGTACGTCATGTACGGTCCGATGCGGCCACTGCCGTCGCTCTTCGGCAGCGAGCCATAGCGGTTGCCGTACACCGTCGCGGTCCAGTCACCGCGGCTCCAGGTCACGCTGCCGTTGACCTTGCTGCGCCACTGCCAGTCGTCGAGGGAATTGCGGATGTCACGCACCTCGTCATCGGCGAACTGCCGGTACTCATGCTCAAGCACGACGGTGTAGGCCAGGCGCGTGGTGAAGCGCCCCGCCCGCCCGGCATCGAAACGCCAGTTGCCCTTCAGATCGATGCCGCGCACGGACTCGGATGCCGCGTTGATCGGATTGATCAGCACCCGGGTGACCTGGTCCGGCTGCACCGCCGCAGTGGAAGGATTACGGATCACGCGGGCCAGCGCGTCCTGGCACAGCGGCGAACCGATATCGCGCACTTCACCGCCCAGGGTACGGCCGAGGCGGCAATCGGCTTCGTCGCGCAGGATGCGGCTGCTGTCGAGATTGGTCACCTCGTTGTCGATGCGGATGTCGTAGTAGTCCGCGCTGAAATCCAGGCTTGCCAGCGGCGACCAGACCACACCGAAGCCGTACGACTTGGCGGTTTCCGGTTGCAGCTGCGGATTGGCGCGGTTGCTGAAGTCGATGGACAGCCCGTTGAAGTCGCAGTCGTCATACGGCTGACCGGCGGTACGGCACCGCCAGTAATCGGTCATGCCCGGGTTGTAGCCGCGGGTTTCAGTGGCGAACACGTAGTTCATGTCCGGCGCACGGAAACTGGTGGCGGCCGTGCCACGGATCAACAGGCTGTCCAGCGGGCGGAACTCCACGCCGAAGCTCCACGTCGCCTTGCCGATGTGTTCGCCTGCGGCCCGGTACTGATCGTAGCGGCCCGCCAGCGTGGTGGTCAGGCGCGGCAGCAACGGCAGCTGCAGTTCGGCGCCCACCGCATAGCGATCACGCTCTCCTCCTGCGCCAACGCCGGCACTGGTGTTCCAGAACTCTCCGGTTCCCAGCCGCGGGTCCGGTCGGTTGCGATACCCCTGGTTGCCGGCCTCGACCACGGCCGCTAGCGCCGCGTCTCCCCCGGGCAGTTCAAACAGGCGGCCGTTGACGCTGGCGCTGAAGGTCTGCAGCCACGCCGCATTGCGGCTCTCCTGGTAACCGGACAACTGCCCGTACTCATCCGGCGTCAGCGGCTGGTAAAGCCGTGCCGGATCCGGCGCGTAGACTTCCACCCCGTCGCGCACGCCCAGCGTCGGGCCGAGCAGGTATTCGTTGATTCCCGCCAGTAGCACCGGCCGCCGCGTCCGGTTCTCGTAGCGCGAGCGGCTGTAGACGGCCTCGTAGTCCCAGTCACTGTCACCCAGCTGGCCGCGTACACCGACGTTGAACGACCACGACTTTTCCAGGAAGCGATTGGCGTTGCGCGGCAGGCCGCCCACTTCTTCCGGTGCGAACCGGCGATACCAGCTCTCCAGTTCACCACTGTTCTGGTTGTAGAAGTAATTGCGTGCGGACGTCCACGTCGGGGCACGGGTGTTGTTGTAGATGGTGGCGCTGCCCACGGCCAGGTCGGCGAACAGATCGGTCCGTTCGTCCAGGTGGAAGGTCAGCAGGCCATAGCCATCGAGGTTGCGCTTTTCAGTCTGCACGGTCCAGTAGCTGGCGGCGGCCTCGTTGCTGCCGCAGTAACTGCCCAGGCGCGGATTGGTGGCGCGGAACACGCTCCCGCCGTAGATCCCGGAAGCGGCATCGCAGCCGTCACTGCCCGGGTCGATGTTCCTGCCGGTGGCTGCATTGCGCCGATAGGCGATGGCCGTGGCCTGCGGGACCGTGCCACGCGGATCATCGTCCAGCGAGTCCATGAAATCGCGCTGGCGTGCGTGGATGGCCTTGCGGATTGCCAGCTCGAAGCCGAACACGCCTTCCCATCGCTCACCGGCACCACCTCCCACCACCTGCACGCGCTGGTTGTCTCCCCCGCCCTGCTCGGTACCGCCGGCACGTACGTTGATGTCCACGCCGTCGTAGCGCTCCTTGAGAATGATGTTGACCACGCCGGCGATGGCGTCGGAACCGTACACGGCCGAAGCGCCGCCGGCGAGCACTTCGATACGCTCGATGAGGGCGCTGGGAATGTTGGCCAGGTTCACCACGTTGACCGAGCCTTCGTAGGCCAGCGGATAGTCGGACTGGCGACGACCGTTGACCAGCACCAGCGTGCGGTTCGGCCCCAACCCGCGCAGATTGATGGTGTTGGCGGCCGGGGTGAAGGTATTGCCGTAATCCTCGCCCTGCACGTTGCCGGTGTTCTCGGTCAGCGCACTCAGGGCGTCGAATGCATTGCGGTAGCCCTGCGCGTCGATCTGCTCCCGGCTGATCACGGTCACCGGCGACGGCCCTTCAACGCTGGCGCGCGGAATGCGCGAACCGGTGACCTTCACTTCCTGCAGCGATGTAGGTGCGCTTTCCTGCGCGAAGGCGGGCAACGAGGCCAGCATCAGGGACGACAGCGCGAGCACCAGCGGACGATGGCGCAGCGCCTGGGGAGAGGCGGACATGGGCTTCCTGGGGGAGTTGGACGATTGGACGGGACGCGGCGGCCTGTGCACGCATAACGATCCCGTAACGAAAGTGTCCCGAACGGACAGTTTCAGCGGAAATGACCAGGCCTGATGGGCTTATGCCGGAACCTGATAAGTGACACCGCGCGCTGACAACGTGCGTTTTACAACATTCTTGATGGTGTGGCGGCGCATGTACGGGCATCGTCAAGCCATGACGACCTGTTCCTTCGGCCCTCCGATTCCGCCGCTCCGCCCCGTGCTGCGCCAACACCTCGTGCAGCTGCAGGCGGCCCCGATCACCCTGCGCCTGTTCAACCGCGCCGATCTGCCACGCTGGCGCGCCTTCGACGATCGAAGGAGCCGCGGCATCTTCCGCCCGTCAGGCGTCGACGAGGAAGCGCGCTTCCTGGCAGGCGTCCACCGTTCGCGCCTGCAGCAGGACAACGACCAGCTGCTGCTGGGCGTGTTCGATGACCGGCACGGCATGCTGCATGATCAACTGCAGATCCAGCTGCACTCCGCCCACGCCCGTTGCGCCGAGCTGCGTTCAATGCAGCACAGCCACGAGCATCCCGCGCAGGCGTTGCAGGCGCTGTGCCCCTTCCTGTTCGACCAGGTCGGACTGCATCGCGTGTTCACCCTGCTTCCGGTGGCCAGCAGCACGCCTTTCGTCGATGCACTGCGCTCGGTGGGGTTCGAGCATGAAGGCCTGCTGCGCGATCACCATCTGGATATCGATGGCTGGCAGGACCGGCAACTGCTGGCCTTGACCGCGCCGCGCTGGCGACAACAGGTCCGCCCGGACTAGCGGACCCGCTCCAGCGCGGCATCCGCCCCGGTCAGTACCGAGCACGCATGGTCCTGCAGCTCCTCACCGCTGGCCTCATTGCCGGTCGCGGGATCCAGGCGGGTCGCCAGCAGAATGAAGCCGGGGCCTCCCAGCACATTCTCGCGGCCCGCCACCACCAGGCTCCATTGGCCGACATCGGGCAGCCCGCTCAGGTCATAGGCGAGCAGGTTCAATGGATTGGCACGCAGTTCTGCTCCCGGCAGCATGCGCGCAACGTAACGATGGCCACGCAGCGGCACGGGCAACGCCGCCCACTGCATTCCGACCGCCGGGGCGTGCGTGTCCAGCGCCTGCAGCACATCGGCGCGCAGGCAGTCGATGTGGATGTGAAGCTGATGCTGGGAACGGCCGTGCGGCGAGTTCAGTGCAAGGCTTGCGACAGTGCGCGGCAGGGGGCGGCCCAGCGCCTGTTCGGTATGCCCGCGGGCCTGCCAGGCAGCCGCGAAGTAGTTCGGCGCACCGCGCTGGTACAGCACAGCGCTCTCGATGCCACTGACCTTGTCCAGTGGCATCAGCAGGAACTGGTAGTCGCCATGGGCGTCCTTGATGAGCACATCGCGGCGGGCCGCGGTCGCGTCCCGTTGCAGGCAGGCGCCACGCGGCACATCGGCACCGCGGCAATCGCGCTCGATAAGCCTCCACAGCGCATCCGACGGGACCGGAGCCGGCGGAGGCGCGCTGGCGCAGGCCGCCAGCAGCGAACAGGACAACAACAGGATCAGGCGGGTCACGGGTCTCACAATCGACGGCACGGCCAAGGGCTGCGCCGGCCAGTGTACCCTGCCCCCTCAGCCGGGCACGGCTTCTCGCGTATCCGCCGTCTCCTCGACCTTGCCGGGCGTGTACTTGGTCCCGCCGAAGTACAGCACCCGCCATTGGCTCAGGTTGCCGATGAACCAGTGCGCCACCGAGTCATGACCGTACCCGTCGAAGAAGGTCTCCACGTCCGGCGGCAGCAGGGTCGTATTGTCCCAGGATTCCAGAGTGACCCGCTCGGCCATGGTCAGCGTTCTGCCGCGCTCCCGGCGCCGTCGCAGGCTGACGATCTTGTCCAGCAGCGTGTCGTTCTCCTTCTCCAGCCCCCGGCGCTGCTTGCGTACCGCAGAGAGCTCATCGTTGCGCGCCTTCAGCTCGTCTGACACCCGGTTCCATTCGGCGGTCTTCTCCGCATTGCCCTGGTCGGCCAGATGCAGGTTGTCGTTGTCCCAGGGCGATGGCAGCTGCGACTGCCGTCGGCGCAGCGTGCGCACCTGTTCGCGCAGGGCCTCTTCGCGTGCAGCAAGCCGCTGCATCGACGGCAACTGGTCACCACGTGCCACGCGCACGCGCAGCCAGCGATACAGCAGCTCCATATGCGACGCCTGCACGTCCTCCATGCGTCCACGCTTGACCCGCACCGCCTGCAGATAGGCGTTGAACACCGCCTGCAGTTCCGGATCCTGCTTGTCGAACTCAGCCTTGACGTGCTGTTCCAGGCGACTGATCGGGTTGAGCAGCACCCCCCTGGCCTGCGCCATGTCATACATCTCGTTCAGGGCAAAGCGCGCGATGCTGTTCCGGCGCCCCTGGTGCTGGGGATCGTAGCCACCGCCCACGTCCGAGTGCACACCCGGGAACCATATTTCCACCGTGTTGGCGGGGTATTGGGCATGCTCGCGGGTGGAATCCAGGGGGAACTGACCGCGCAGCTCATGGGCGGCGGTCATGTGCACCGACTGCTCCACGATCTCCGGTATGGTCATGCCTTCAGCCCATCCGGTATGCCCATTGCGGTAGTTCACTGCCGCCGCCGTCAGGCTGGGCCACACCGAGCACACCGTATCGAACACGCCCATGAATCCGATCCGCAGCGGAATACGCTCGCGGTACAGCCAGGTGCCATCGGCCTGGCGTCGGCAGCGCGCGGCCAGATCGCGGGCGAACGCGCGTGCCGAAGCCGCTCCGCGCGAAAAGCCCAGTACCGACACGCTGACCACCAGGATGCGCATCGGCTCGGGCTGGCTGTCTATCAGCTCGTCCAGCGACTGCAGCGCGAAGTCGATGCGCTCGCGCCCGCCCTTGCCGATGGACAGCCCCAGCAGCCCCCCCTTATCACCGACCTCCGGGCACGGTGTTCCTACGCCGGACAGGTACTGCCGTTTTATGTTCCGTGTGTCGTCCCTGTGCGCGATGAACAAGCGGGCGATGTTCGACAATGCGCGCTCATTCTGGGCCTTGTTCAGCTCCTCATCGCGATTGTTGCCGGTGCCATCGAAGAATACGGCCAGGTGCAGGCTCTGCGTGCATCCCGTAGTGGCCGCTTCCTTGTCGGGCACGGTGCCACACATCGCCTCCTGGCGACGGCGGCGCTCGGCATCGCTCAGCGGACGTGTGCCGCGGGCCAGTCGCGCAGTGCGTGCCGTGCCCTCAGCCTGGGCGACCGGATCCGGGGTGCCCGGTTCAAGATCCACCTGCCCGGGAATCGCGGTCGGATCAATACTGGTCATGGTCCTTGTGCTCCTTCGGCACTGGCATGCGCCGTACGTCCCACTTGTTCACGCCCTTGTCCAGCAGCTCGGCCTCGACATGGCCGTCCGCATAGAAGTGCAGCAGCAAGGTGGCCGGGTTGGGCGGATAGGGCGTCTTCAGCGGTACCACGGCTTCACGCGGCACGCGGTGCCCTTCATCCAGATAGCGGTTGGTGGCCAGATCGTATCGGTTGGCCTCGATCCAGCGCACGCGCACGCTGTGCGGCCCCTTGCCTCGTGGCGCGCGGGGGCCCATGCCGGAACCACCGTTGGTGTACCCGTCCAGCCCTCCGAGATACTGCCCGTCGACACGCACGTCAGCGAGGTAGTTCGGACTGTAGTTGAAGGCGAACAACGACATGATCGGCGTCTTACCGCGTGCCATCGCCCGGCTGCAGCCGACGCCCATCAGCAGCAGTGCGATCACCGCCAGCGCGCTCCACCACAGGTACTTGTTGCCCATCATTCCGATCGCGCTCCGTTCAGTCCCAGCTTTCTTCAAGCGGCCACACTTCGTCACCGATATCGGCAGCGCTGCGCCGCCCCGCCGCGAAGTCCTGCAGGCGAAGCCGCCATGCGGGATCCTCGCCAAGATCGACACCGGCCAGCAGCGCCCAGGTCGACACCATCACCAGCCGTCGGCTGTCCTCGATGCCGACGTCCGCGGCCGTGGCCACCACCCGTCGGAAGAAGGTATACCAGCGCGCACGGGGAAGCCGCGCCAGCAGCTCCGGATCGGAGAGCTGGAAGTGATCGATCAGCGTGTAGGGGTAGCTGGCATCGATCAGGGCGCGCCGCTGCGCCGCCTCCAGCACCCAGGGAGGATCGTGCGGATCCTGCACGCTGTCCTGCAATTCCAGGTGCGCCCATTTCAGATCGTGGCGCAGGTACCACCAGCGCTCTCCCAGCGCCAGGAAGGCCCGGCACTGCGCCGCGTCCAGCACCTGCACCCACCATGGCAGCACGCGCGCGTCGAAGAAGCGGGCCAGGAACAGCTTGCCGTTCGGGTAGCTGGCGTCCAGCCGTCTCTGCAGCCGCTGCTGCAGCTCTTCCGCAGGCAATGCCGTGTCGATCAGGCTGAGCAGGCCCGGAGAACGCGCGTACGACGCCGCACGCTGCAGGAAACCGTCAAGCTCCAGGCCACGCGGCAGGCGCGCGAGGAACACGCTGGCGTCATCCGTGCCATCGGCCAGCAGGCCGTCGAACAGGGGCAGCGGTGCCCAGGGCAGCGCGCGCAGCAGTTGCAGGGGCTGCTCGCACTGCGCGCCATCAAGCAGAACGTAACGCTGGGTGCCCTCCTCCAACGGCGGTGGCGAGAACGGTGGGAACTGCCAGTCGTTGGCCACGCTCAGCCTCCCTTCGGTGTCAGCGGGGCTGCACGCTGTGCGGCCAGCAGCAGGCATTCCTTGCAGACCGACTGCGGGAAGACCGGCAACGGGTAACGGCCGCGATCGCCGGGCAGGAACGACTTGCGTCCGGCGTGCACGGCGATCCTCCCGGGTGCGTTGAACACGATGTTGCCGCCGCTGAGGGTGATGCTGGCCCCGCCTGCGGTGGCCACCTGCACCGTCCGGCCCGCAGCCACCTCCACGGCACCCTGTGCGCTCGTGCCCCGCAGCGACTGCCGCGACTGCACGCGCACCTCGTCCTGTTGCGCCTTGACGTCCAGCACCTGTTCGCCGCTGGCCAGGGTCAGCGCCGGCTCGCCCGGATCAGCCCCCTCCAGTGTTGCGGCCAGTACGCCGATGGCCTGCCGTCCATGCCAGCGCGCCTGCCCCATCACCACGGCCTCGCCGTGCTGGCCGCTGCCCAGTGCCAGTGTCTCGCCCGGCGCCCAAAGCAGCCCCTGTCCGGCCACCATCAGCGCACCATCAGGTGCAGCCAGGCCCAGCAGGGCATCGCCGGTATGCGGAACGCGGCCCTCGCCGGCATCACCGCTGCGTTCCGGCGCCGACCCGGCCGCTTCCTGCAACGCGCTACCGGGCACCGTGCTGCGTACGCTGGCCAGCAGCACCGGCAGCGGTGGCTGCGAACCGTCCAACCGCGAGCGCTGCGGCGATTGCACGCCGACATGCGCGGCCGGCCGCACTGTCAGATGCGTACCCGCCGCCGCCGCATGGCTGCGGGCCAGCGTGGCCAGCTGCTGCAGCAGCGCAGCAGGCTGTGCCGCCGCACCTGCCGGTTCGGCGCTGCGGCGGGCATAGGCACTCAACCAGAGCCCGCCTTGTCCGCGCACGCTGCCCCAGGCGTCGCTGCGCAACTCGAATCCACTGCCGCGGAAGCTGCCTCGATGGTTGTCCGCCTGATGGCGCAGATGTCCCAGCGTCAATGCCGAAGCCTGCTGGCTGCTGGCCAGCTGGGCCCGCAGCTGCTGGTCGCTGTCGTCGAACAGCAGACGGTTCCAGCCGGCCCCCTGCCACTCCCGTGATTGCACGCCCCACAGCGCACCGGCGTTGCGGTGTGCCTGCTCTCCGGTCGCCGCCGCGTGCCACGTAGGCGCCTGGCCGCCCCCGAGGTTGGCCTGCGCACTGCCGGTGCCATCCCTCGCCTGTGCGTACATGGACGTATCGGCCTCCGCGCTGGCGCCCGCCGGGGTCGGCGCGACGCCGCCTTCGCCGCGCCCGTTGTACAGCGCGCCCAGCACCAGCGGCCGGTCGATGTCGCCCTCGAGGAAGCCCACCAGGACTTCCTGGCCGATACGGGGCAGGAACTGGCTGCCCACGCCCGGCCCCGCATAGCGCTGCGCGACGCGCAGCCACGCGCTGTCCGTGCTGCCCTCTTCCTGCTGGAAGTGGAACCGCACGCGGATCCGTCCCAGTGCATCGGCGTGCAGCTCGGCGCCATCGGCGCCCTGCGCAGCCACCACGACCGCTGTCTGGTAACCGGGCGCCAGCGGCCGCGGATTGCGTCGCGCGCCCGTGCCGTCCCATAGCGTCGGACGCCAACGCCGGTCGCGGGGCAGAGCGACGAATGTCTGTGCGTAGCCCTGCGTCTGGGCAGCCACCTGCAGCGTGTCCGCGGTGGCGGCGGCATCGTCCATCGTTGCCAGCGCCTGGCGCAGATCCACCGGCAGGTTGTTGACCCCGGCGTGCTCGACGTCCACCAGCAACAGTTCGGTCGGCACCGACCCCGGCGTTCCGCTCAATGACCAGACCTGGCCGGCATCAGCGCTGCGCACACTGCCACGGCCGTGCCATTGCAGTGCCTGCGCTTCCAGTGCCTCGGCGACCAGACGAGCGTGGTGCTGCAGCTCGGCCGCGTCGGCAAAGGCATGCGCGCCAACCGGGTCATAGTCCTCGCGCCGCGCCTGCCCGCTGCCCTGCACCGGCAACTGGCCGGCCAGCGAGCGCGCACTGCGGTAGTCGCTGCTGTGCAGTTGCACGTGCGTGCTCTGCAGCCGCCGTCGCAGGCCAAGCTGCTGCACGCCATCACTCTGCTCGGTGCCATCGGCGCGATGGAAGCGGATCCCTCCCGCCGACTGCGACGCAGCGGCTTCCGGCAGGAGGGTCGAATCGGCGAACAGCAGCACGCCGTGGCCGGCCGTCGCCTCCCCGGTATCCTGCACGCACCAGCCCAGCCCTTCTTCGGCCAGCAAACGCTGCACGAAGGTCAGGTCGGTCTCGCGGTACTGCACGCAATAGCTGCGCGGCCGGGATGCGGCCAGCATCCCGTCGACCTCATCGCTCCAGCGCCAATGCGCATGTTGCGGGTGCATCTGGAACACCGCGTCCACGATCTCGCGCACGCTCTGTTCCTGGAACACGCGGCTGCAGCGGGCCTGGTCGAGCCACCAGGTCCAGTCACGCAGCGTGATGCGATAGCGCACCAGTCCACCGTCAGCGCCCACGCACTGCGCATCGGCGATCACGCCGTGACGCGGCCAATCCTGGCCATCGGCCAGGTGCACATGCAGGCATGCGGGCCGCCCCGGCCAGTCAGCCAGTGGCAGCGATGCGTCCAGCGCGAGTACATCGATCTGAAGATGCCGCCCCTGCGACAGGGCATCACGCCCGTGCCACCGGTCGACAACGACCGCCGGCATGCCGGGGAGATCCAACCGATACAGGCGGCTGCCGGCATCAAGACCCGCTGCCTGCACCATGAGGTTGCGAATCGCTTCCATGGCGTTCCTACCGTTGCTGCCCTCCGCGACGCGGCGGGCAGGTCCTTCCCCTGTAGGGCGACGGTAGCAGATGGAAAACGGCGGCGCACGCGACCGCCGTCACGCCGGATTAACGTTCCGGATCAATAGGTTCCGTAGGACACTTCGACGATCACCGGCTTGCCTGTGTCTTGCGCCGGTTGCAGAGTGAAGCGGTCCAGCGCGCTGCTGTCATCGCCCAGCGGCGTGCTGCGGAACTGCAGACGGTAGGTCGCCCCCGCCTGCACGCTGCCATCGGGCAGCAGGCGTGCGTCGGCCGGAAGCAGCAAGCCGCCCAGATCGCTGTAGGCTTCGGGCGCGTCGCTGAAACCGTAGTCGACAAGCTCATCGGTACGACGCATTTCGTAGACCCGCGTCGGCCAGGGGCGGGCCGTGCTGCGGCCGTTGCGCAGGTCGGTCACCCACTGCTCTGGCAATTGATAGACCTTGCGCAGTGCGGTGTCATCCAGCTCGGCGCTGGCCACCTGCAGGCAGCACACCAGCCGCTTGCTCTCGCGGTCATACACCGAGAAGCGCGCATCGCGTGCGACCGGCGTCGGCAGCAGTGCGAACGGGATGTCGCGCAAGGCGGGCTCGGCACCATCGCGGGAGTCCAGGTTGCGCCAGCCACCAAAGGCCGGTTCGGCGGCCTGTGCCAGCGGCGCCGCCAGGCACAGCGCCACCGCAAGCCCGCCGGCGGTGCGTCCGATCCACTTCTGCATGTCGTTCATCCGTCGATGGCCGGTGGCCAATCAGTTTCGTGAGGATGCCATGAAGGTGCGACGCCCGCCACGTCGGACAGCCCGGCTCGTTCAGCCGGGCCGGCCCTCGCGGGGGAACGCGGCCGCTACTGCATGTACTGCGTGGTGTGGCCGGTGAATCTGACACCATCGAATCCGAAGCAGAAGCGGCCCTCTTCGAATGCCCGGTAGACGAGTAGTGCGCCGTTCACGCAGAACGTGTCGCTCTCAGCGGATGTCTCCACCGTGCCATAGGTACGCGCGCCCTCCTTGCCCACCAATGGGCCCGAGAACGCATCGATAGGCAACGGATACACGGTGCCGTCGCGGCTGTCGATCAGCACGATGGAGCGCTGGAAGTACTCCTTGCGCTCGTCCAGCTGGGCCAGGATGTAATGCCGGTTGAAGTTCGGCACCTGGGTAAGGATGGCCTGGTCGATCTGCGCGCGATGCTGCGCATCACAGAAGTCCACCGGGCTGTATTCGTACGCGCAGCCGGAATGAGGTAAGAGCATCTTGACGCCGGCATATCGTGCGCTTCGCGCTGTAGATGCAGGCACTTCCTTCGTTTTGGTGGCCGCCCCCGTTGGCGGCACACCTGCAGCTGGGTTCTGCGATGAATTCGGCTTCCCGGTGCAAGCGGCGACCGAGAGAAGAAGGCCGAGCAGCAGCACAGGCTGCAGTCCACGCCAGACACGGGCGTTGATCTTCACCATTTCTCCGTTCCAGGCCTTCGACAAGAAGCGC
The DNA here is from genome assembly GCF_056479905.1 of Stenotrophomonas sp. 112478_Sma. Taxonomy (NCBI): domain Bacteria; kingdom Pseudomonadati; phylum Pseudomonadota; class Gammaproteobacteria; order Lysobacterales; family Lysobacteraceae; genus Stenotrophomonas; species Stenotrophomonas sp. 112478_Sma. Next base: position 2,572,512 of record NZ_CM151072.1, read on the forward strand.
GCGAACCACCGACGTAGCCTCAACCTTTGGCTTGTTCGGGCCATCGCCTGCCCATCTTGATCAGGCCCAATCGGGCGCACACATCAACTGCGACTTCTGCGCGTTGCCGACCTGGGGACCCAGCATCGGCCTTTCTCCGCGCCGGCTGCGCGCGTCATCGGGAAACTCAGACCCCAGCGCCATGCGGAGTCGCGCACGCGCCTGGTCCAGTGGCAGATCGATCATGATGCCGATGGGCGTGGGTGCGGTTCCCAGATGGGCAACGACCCTGTAGACCGGCAGGCCATGGAAATCGGCCTTGACGCAGAAGTGCGCCATCCCGAACTCCTCATCGCGTTCGCAGGGTTCGGGCGCGTGCAGGGCCAGGTAAGGATTCGCGGGCTGGCCTGATTCAGTGCTGAGGTACCAGCCCTTCGGCTGGCAATCCAGCAATCCGTCGAAGAGCGTTTCAGAGCTGTCCGGATCACCCGGCAACGGCGGCTCCGCCTGCGCGGCATGGGCGTCTGCCTTTGCCTCGATGGAGGCCTGCGCACGGCCGGCGGTGTCTGCCTGCTCGATATCCTGTGAGGTGGTTTGCCGGCATGCCACCAACGGCAGCACAAGGCTGGCCAGGAGCAGCTGACGCAGCGCAGCGGGGCGCTGACGATTCACTGACCCGCTCTGATGCATGGCTCCCAGCCTCCCAGAGGTGAAGCGCCCGATTGGCGCATAAGCGCAACGGGCATTCCAGACGCTGCATCGCCTCACCCGCCCATTGCCGAGCCCAGCTGCTGGAACGCGCCGCCGATGGTGGGGATGTTCGCTGGCGGCAGCGTAGCCGGATCCCGGCACTCCTGAGCCCTCCTGCCGGCCACACTGAAGACCTCGCGATAGCGGAGGTAGCCGTAGGTATTGACGGCAGGAATATTCAGCTCCGTCCACTTCCCGATGTAGAAGCCGGCCAGCGAGTCATGCATGTAGTTGTCAAACAGCACCGTACTCACATCGGGTACCGGCGCACCGTCCAGCACAAGGTTAAGCAGAGTGCTGGTCTCGGCCGGGATTTTTGCGTAGTCGTAAGCCGCCTGGGAGGCCCGTGGCGTAGGTTCAAATACCGGACGCCCGATCTTGCGACCCGCCTCCATGCGCTTCTGGCTTTCGTCCAGCTGCCTGCGGTAGGCCGCCATCTCCTCCTTGCCCCTGCGCAGCTTTCCAACCAGATTTGCGAAATCGCGCTGCGCATTGGCCAGATCCACCTGATCCTCGGCATCGGACTGCTTGAAGAACGGCTGTTGCAGCACGCTCTGTGGACCATTCGGCAGCCGCTTGCCCTTCCAGGCAACGTACTGCCGGCAATGTCCTGCAATCTGCTGCGTGTGCGCGCCTCCGGGGACACCGTGACCGGTCAGCCAGGCGTTGTAATCGCGGATCAGCTGCGGGTGGCAGCCGAAATGCATGGCGAGCACTGGCTGCGCCCCCAGTTCCTCGATCGTTTTCATTATCACGCCCGCCTTGACGGCCTCATGATGCATGTCGATCAACGGAATCTGCGCAAGCTTGGCGGTACCGTTCGCGGCACCGGAAACGAAGTCCTTGCCCTGGCCGCCGGGCGAGTAGCCGCCACCGACATCCGAGTGCATGCCCGGGTAAAGCACCTCCTTCCCGCTGGTCGCCAGGTCCAGCGGGAAATTGATCCGCTGCTCGTGCAGGGCCGCGAAATGCACGCTCTGGCGCGCTTCGGGGTGAATGCTCATCATGTCACCGGCGGCCCAGTCCCACTTGCCCTTCGAGACGCGGCTCATCGCAGCAACGCCGACCGACGCAACGGTATCGAAGATGCCCATGAAGTTCAGGTAGAGCGGAATGCCGGCAATGTTGTAGCCGCAACCGCTGCCCCAGGCTTCTGCCGTCTCATACAGCCGGTGCACGAACGCCCGCGCCTGTGCCGCGCCACGCGAGAAGCCGAAGACGGAAACGTGCACCGACTTGACGCGGCGCTGGTGCCCCTTGACCACGCGCTCCAACCGCTGCGCGATTGCCGTGAGCATCGCGCGTCGCGTCATGCCTTCCAGCAGTCGCGTCTCGCTCATTGAGGCGACCAATACTTTGGCTTCGTTGGGCTGGATCAGGTCACCACCGTTCAGGTACTGATGTACCGAATTGATGACCTGCAGGATGGCCCAGTGGATGCGGTCCGCACCATAACGCGCGGCGCCGCCTCCCAGCGTATCACCATCCTGGTTGGTATCGCCGACGTCGGCGAATGGCGTGCCGACGCCGGGGACGTAGATGCTGAAGAAGCCGTTGCCACGCTCCTTCAGGGCGGCGTCGTACAGGCGCGCCACATTGCTGTGACCGTTGCGGGCCAGCTGGGTCTTGGGGGAGCGCGTCTTGCCGGTTACAAAGGTCCCTTCCCACTCGCGGTTGTTGCCGGTGCCGTCGAAGTAGATGCCTACGTGCACCTGGCCCTGGCATTCGGAGCCCTTCTCGCGCATGCACGCCATGGCCCGCGCCCGCTGCTGCGCTTCGGCGCCGCTCAGCGCTCTGCGTCCATCTGCCGGCATTGGTTGCGCGCCGGTTGCCGTGCGTCCACTCATGTCCTTGTCTCCTGGATTCGCTGCTGGTCCCCGCCGGGATCGTTGTCCTTGTCACCCACGCCAAGCATTCGGATCGGATGCCCGGTGAGCGACCGGGCCCCGTGATCACTTTTCAAGCGGGCGCCGAAGGTGCTCCCAGACTGGATTCTCGCCCTCGCGCAAGGGCGCCTCGGGGCCGGTCAATGGATAGTCGGGATGACCGAGCACAAGATTGGTGACGAAGACCTTGATCTCGCCATTGCGCAGGAAATGGACGGCCAGGTTTCCGAGCTGGTTGTACTTCGGAATCGCAACGGTCTTCTTCTGGAACGTTTCGAGATCCGTGGTCCATTCGATCTCCACCTTCATGTCCGGCGTCCATCGATCAGGCAGCACGACGCAGCAGACAGTTCCGCCTTCCGAGTGGGAATCGGCCGACCCGCCACTGCCGCCATTCACGAGGAACTGCGCAATGTAGGCATCCGTATGGTTGTACCCGAGCACCGCCACCGGCGTGGAGGCCGTCCGTCCCCTGCAGGCCGCCAATGCCGGCAACAGGAGCAGCAACGCCAGGGCCGCCAGCAGATGGGTCCGCATCAAACGCATGATTCTTCCTTCACGTCCACGAGGGTGCAGGCTCGGCCTGCAAAGGCGAGGCGGTGTGGTCCCACAGCGGGACGCCCGTCGTCCAGATATCTTCCGGCAGCGCTGATGCCCAGTCCGCGAACGGCACCTCACAGCTCCCGGCAGGCTGCGCGAAACGCGCCTGCACGGCAGGATGGCCGCGGCACGCGCCGGAGGTGTACAACGCCAGCAACAGGTACTGCACGTGATCGTCCACCTGGTTCACACCGTGGGCGATCGTATCCTGCATAAGGTCGACGACGAACGGGTACAGCGATCGATACGGCACCCGCTTGATCTCATCGGGGATGACCCTGCGAAGCTGGGCAATGGCCACATCCGGCTCGCACGCGTCCAGCAGGCGCGTGTACTGGTCTTCGTCCAGGCGCAATGGCGGAAGCGCAGGCAGGCCGGCATCATCCATTCCGGCCAGCATCTCGGCCAGCGGCCATTCCTGCAGATCGCCGTAGCGATCGAAGTACTGCAGGCGCTGCACGCCCTCCAGCAGGGCGGCACGCTGCGCAGGCAACAACAGATCCAGCAGTGCAGGCAGGATACGGGTGTCGTACCAGCGCAACAGCATCTCACGACCGCCCTTCTCGGGCACCTTCACCAGATGGAAAGCACGCAACCGCTTCGCGAGATCGTCCAGTTCCAGTGCACTCCACAGCAGGGTCACGCCCGGCCTTTGCGCCCCCATCTGCAGGATCTCCGCATCCAGCTGCGCGTGCACGCCCCTGTCCGTCCAAGCCACCAGCAAGGGAGCAATATCCAGCAGGCCGGCCTCGGCCGTGCCTTCGAACAGCGAGCGATAGCGCGCGCCAAGACGCTCCAGCCGCTCATGGAAGTGCGACCGCTGCGCGCTGTCGATCACGGCGTAACGATTCACACCAGCACTCCCGGCGTGCCCTGGCGCATGGCGTCGAGAATGCAGCTCTTACAGCTGCTGCGCGGGAACTGGGGAAGCGGATAGCCCTGCTGCGCCGGGCCGACGAATGACTTGCTGCCCGCATGCACCTTGATCGTGCCCGGACAGGCGATGGTGATGTTGCCACCGGCAATGGTCAGGCTGGCCCCCCCGGACGTCGCCACGTGGATCGTATTGGCCGCGGCGAGTTCCACCGGCGCCTGCGCGCTGGCCCCGCGCAGAGCGCCACGCGACTGCACGCGCACCCCATCCGCCTGGGACTGGATATCGAGCATTTCAGTGCCGGCCACGACGTCAAGCGCGGTGGGTGCGGCCGCTGCGCCCTCAACCACGGACGCAAGCACGCCGATCGCCTGCCCCGCATGCAGACGGGTCTGCCCCATGGTAACCGTGTCGCTATGACCGCCACTGGCCAACAGCAGGCCTTCACCGCTCCCCCAGTGCACTCCCTGGCCTGCCACCTGCACCAGTCCCTGCGGTGCGGCCAGTCCAAGCAGTGGATCACCCGAATGCGGCACGCGATCCTGCCCAGCATCCGACTTGCGCTCGGTCGCACCACTCTTGCCGATATCGAATCCATCACCGCCCGTGGTGGTGCGTACGCTCGCCAGCAGCGCGGGAACCGGCGACTGATCGGGAACCAGCTCCGAGCGCTTTGGCGCGCGCGCGCCCTCCTGCATCGCCAACGGGCTGGTCAGGTGCGTACGCGCGGCCTGGGTGAAGCGTTCGCCCAATGCCTGCAACTGCGTGAGCAAGGCAGCGGGCTGCACTGCCTCGCCCGCAGGTGCCGTCGACCGATGCCCGTACGCCGTGAACCAGGCACCGGCCGTGGCGCGCACCGCGCCCCACGCGTCGCTGCGCAGTTCAAAACCGGTGCCACGCAGGCTGCCGACATAATTGTCTGCCTGGTGACGCAGGTGCCCCAGGGTCAGTTGTGACACCTGCTGGCTGCTGGCCAGCTGCGCGCGCAGTTGCTGGTTCGAGTCATCGAACAGCAGATGGTTGGCGCCCTGCCCGCCTTCCCACTCGCGCGAGCGGATACCCCACAGCGCACCGCCCTGCCGATGCGCCTGGTCCCCCATGCCGGCAGCATGCCAGGCCGGCGCCTGGCCGCCACTGAGGTTGGCCTGCGCGCTGCCGCGCATGTCTGCAGCCTGGCCATACAGCGATACGTCGCTCTGGCCGCTTCCGCCGGCTGGCGTCGGTGCCACGCCCGCCTCGCCACGTCCGTTGTACAGGGTGCCCAGCACCAGTGGCCGATCGATATCGCCGTCGAGGAAGCCCACCAGCACTTCCTGGCCGATGCGCGGCAGGAACTGGCTGCCCACGCCGGGTCCGGCATAGCGCTGTGCCACGCGCAACCATGCGCTGTCGTTGGCTCCGCCGCCCTCGCCTTCCTGGAAGTGGAAACGCACGCGCACGCGGCCATGGCTGTCTGCGTGCAGGTCCTTGCTGGCGCCTCCGTCGCCGGCAACCACGACAGCGGTCTGGTAACCCGGCACGGTCGGGCGCGGATTCAGCCGTGCGCCACTACCGTCCCGCAGCAGCGGGCGCCACGGCAGGGTGCGATCCACCGCGTCGAAACGGTTGCCATACCCGGTTGCTTCGGCCTGCTGCCAGAGCGCAGCGTCGGCCGGATCGATCGGCGCCACGCCCAGCGCGTCATCGAGGCTTCGTCGCAGATCGGTAGGGAGATTGTTGATGCCGGCATGTTCGACGGCCACCAGCAGCAGCTCAGGCGGTGTCGCACCGGGGGCCTGCTGCAGCCGCAGCCATTGTCCGGACTGGAAGCCGCGAACCGTACCCGACCCCTGCCAGCCACGGCTGTGGGATTCGCGCGCCTGCGCCTGCAGGCGGGCCTGGCGCGCACCGGCGGTACTGTCGCTGAAGGCGTAGGCACCTACCGCATCGTAATCTTCGCGCGACGATTGGCCACCTCCGCCCTCCATCGGCGACTGTGCCACCAGTGCGCGTACCTGGCGGTAATCATCGCTCTGCAGGCTGATCGAAGTACTGGCCAGGCGCCGACGCAGGCCAATGGCCTGCACGCTGTCACTGGATTCGGTGGCGTCACTGCGATGGAACCGCACGCCTGCAGCCGCGCTGGTGGCATCTTCCGGCAGCGCGACGCTGTCGGCGAAGATCTCCATGCCATTGCCGCATGGCGCTTCCTCATCGGCGTACAGACGCCAGCCCAGGCCTTCTTCGGCGAGCACGCGCTGCAGGAAATCCAGGTCACTCTCGCGGTACTGCACGCAGTAACTGCGCACGCGCTGGCCAAGGAAGGCGTCGACGCCCTCGGCCCAGCGCCAGCGCGCGATGCCAGCGTGCCCTGCCAGTACGGCATCGACGATCGCACGCACGCTCTGTTCCTGGAACACGCGGCTGTGCCGAGCATGCTGCAGCCACCACGTCCATGACACCAGCTGCAGCCGGTAGCGCACCAGGCCACCGTCGCTGCCCAGGCAGGAAGCGTCCGCGATCAGGCCGCTGCGCTGCCATTGACCACCATCGGCCATCTGCGCGACCAGTGTCGCACGCGTGCCCGGCAGGGCGTCCAGCGCGATATCAGCGCGCGTGGCGAGTACATCGACATCGGTCCAGGCATGTTGGCCGAGCGCATCACCGCCGCGCCACCGCTCCACCGTGCACCCTTCCAGTGCATCGGACCGCAGTCGATACAGGCGTTGCGCGTCACCGAGCCCGGCAACCTGGGTCATCACGTAGTTCAGCTGATCCATGCCAATTCCAGTGTGAAGACGCCTGCACCTACCCGGCGGCGTCGGATTCCAGCCATCAAATCTACCAGATTGCGGTGTTCGTCAAAATCACGACGCCTCTACCGCCATGGAAGTGCGTTGTTCGTCACATAACTGACGGCATTCCGTATTCAGGCAAGCCTGGACGGACCAATCCCGCGACCGCGTTCACATCGGCGGGCTAGAATCGCCCACAGTCCCCAACGAGACCCGCCATGCTGGATCAGGAAGCCCTGCTGGCCCCGATTTCGGAACACGCCCCGACCGGTGAAGACCTGTCGTTCTCGGCTGAATTCGATCGGATCATCGAAAACCGTCGTGCCGACGACCCGACCCTGGACCAGGGGGCGTGGCAGACCGACATCAAGTACGCTGACTGGAGCAGCGTGCTGCGTGATGCCACCGACCTGCTGCAGACCCGGACCAAGGACCTGCGGCTGGCAGGCTGGCTCAGCGAAGCCGCCACCCAGCTGGAAGGATTCCAGGGCCTCGCCGCTGGCTACCGGCTCACCGCCGGCCTGTGCGACCGCTACTGGGATGACGTGCATCCTCAGGCACCTGACGGCGATTTTGAAGAGCGCATCGGCAACCTGAGCTGGTTGCTGACCAATTCGCTGCAATGGTTGCGCTCCGTGCCGATTGCCGTCGCGCCACAGGGGCGTTTCAGCCTCGCCGACTTCGAGCATGCCCATGCCCGTGCCAACAGCGGCGAAGAGGATGACGGCCGCCCTGGCCTTGACATTCTCACTGCCGCCCGCCGCGATACCCAGCACGGGTTCTACCGGCAGCTGGCCGACGACCTGCCCGACTGCAGCCAGGCCCTGGCCGAACTGCAGGCCGCGGTCGACAACCGCCTGGGGCTGGATGGCCCAAGCTTCAGCGCGGTGCGTGAGCAGCTTGAACACCTGCAGCGCACCGTGCTGCGCTTCGCACGCGAAGCCGGGGTGTTGCTCGATGGCGAAACCGAAGCCTCCTCCGACGATTTTGAAGATGCATCGTTCGGCCATGAGGCGCCCGCGACCGAAGCGGCCCCGGTGACAGCACCGCGTGGCCCTGCGGGTGCACCCGGCTCGCGCAAGGAAGCGCTGCAGCAGCTGCGCCAGGTCGCTGAGTTCTTCCGTCGGACCGAACCGCACAGCCCCGTGGCCTATCTCGCCGAGAAGGCCGCACGCTGGGGCGAGATGCCGCTGCATGTCTGGCTCAAGCGCGTCATCAAGGACCACGGCACGCTGGAACAGATGGAAGAGATGCTGGACGTCAATCCAGAAGACTGATCTGCCTGCGGATCACGCTCGTGCGGGGACCGGGTCTGGCCCGATCCCCGTCATGTTTACTGGATCTTGAACTCGATGCGCCGATTGCGTGCGCGGCCATCGTTGCTGGTGTTGTCCGCCACCGGCTCGTCCGGTCCCTTGCCGACGACATCCATGTGGCTGCCCGGAATGCCCTTGGACACCATGTAGTTCTTCACCGACAGCGCACGCGCGTGGCTGAGCGCCAGGTTCGATTCGCGCTGCCCGACATTGTCGGTATGGCCGATGATCAGGAAACGGCTGTCCGGCATCTGCGCCATCTTGGCGACCATCTCGTCGAGGATGCTCATGCCAAACGGGGTCAGACGCGCACTGCCACTCTGGAATTCGATGATGCGGTTGGCCAGCGTCTGGTCCAGCACGTTCTGCTGCGAGCCGACCTTCAGCGCGTTGGTCACGGTGTAACTGGTATTGCTGGCCAGACTCAGGTCGCTGGCCACCTGCTGCCGCAGCGCTTCGTTGCCGACCTCACCGGTGATCCGCACTGCCTGTCCGTTCACTTCCAGCTTGCCGGGCGACACCCGCTTCAAGCCGGGATTGATCATGCCCGCCACGTAATCGCCCCAGTTCGGTGGGGTCGCGATCGTCTCGACCTGGATGCGGTCGACCACGCGCTCGGCGCCATACACGGCACGCAGATTGTTCAGCAGCTTGGCCTTGGTCGCCTGGTCAGGCACCACGCCTTCGATCACCACCGGTCGTTCGGTGGCAGCCTGTGCCGCAGCAGGCGCGTTCTGCGCGGCCAGCGGCACGGCTGCGAGCAGCAGCGGCAACGCAAGGGAGAGAGGGTTGCACAAGCGCATCATCAGGTTCCCAGGAAAGTCTCGCCGAACAGCTTGCGTGCGGTGGCCAGGGCCAGATCGTCACGGTCGAGGAAGCTGCCGAAGCGGTTGAGGTTGTAATCGCTGCGCAGATAGTCGTCCACCCATTCCGAATGCTGGATCCGGATCAGGAAGTCGCCGGCTTCCGCCGGGTCCAGCACCGCACGCAGCACCTGGCGGTCGGCGCCGTTGAAACCGACGATCATGCTCGGCGCAGCGTCGTTGCGGATCAGCACCGCCAGTTCGAAATCGCCGCGGGAGACGAAGCTGGACAGCAGATCCAGCCAGAAAGCCGCCACCAGTGGGCGATAGGCCGGGTCACGGACCAGCGGGAACACCAGCGCCTTGTCGATGTTGACATCGCCCCCGCTGAGCACCGGCTGCAGCAGCAGGCCCAGTGCCGGCAGCACCTGTCGCAGCGCCACCTCGCCGTGACCGGAATCGCGCAGGCGCGACTCGAGGTCTGCCACGGAGGTGCTCTCCAGGAAGTCCTGGAAGCTGCCGTTGTAGTCACCGGGATCGGTGCTGATGCTGAAACGTGCGTCCGCCAGCTGCGCCAGCGCCTGCGCCGCGTCGCTTTCCTGGTAGGCCTGGCGTGCCAGGCGGGCCAGTCCGGACCAGGCGTTGGACATCGCCAGCGGGCTGCGGCCGATGAACGGCAACGGTTCCGGCGCATCCAGGCGCAGCGCGGACAGCAGCGGGAAGCGGCGTTCGGAGGAATCGCGGCTGGCCAGGAAGTGCCCGCACAGCACCATCTTGCTGCGAGAACCCAGGAACGCGTAGTGAATCTCCGGTGCCTCGTCGTAGCGCTGCTTCCAGTCCGGGCTCTGGCTCAGCAGTTCCAGGCTCTCGCCCGCCCACCGGTCCAGCCAGCCCAGCAGCTGGTGATTGTCGGCCGCACGGACGAAATCACCGCGCGATGGCACCTTGCCGAAGTAGGAAACTCCGGCACTGACGACGCGGCTCATTGCGCACCTCCCGTGGTCTGCGCCGCAGCAGGCGCGGTGGCTGCCGGCGCGGGCGCGGCAGGGGTACCACCGGCCACCCGCTCGGGAAGCTGCAGGCCACGCTGCCAGTCACCGCCGCCCTCGCTGCCGCTGCCGGCCCGGCGGACGATGCGCATTTCCACCGTCACGGCCACACCATTGCCGTTCCAGGTGATACGGCTGGAATCATCCAGGCGCTCGTATTCGCCTTCGGCCATCAGGCGGTTGAAGCCGTTCGCGCCCGGTGCACTGAATACCTCCACGGTACGACCATCGCCGGTCACCGCCGTGATCTTCACGCCCGGCACCTGACCCGCGTTCGGGTACTGCATGGTGGTCCACTGCGGCGGGGTATTGCGATAACGAAGCACCTGGCCATCGATCTCGATGCTGTACTCCAGCGCGCCGGCAGCCGGCGACGGCAGGATCTCGAAGATCGTGGTGTCCTGCGCCGCGCCGGCGGCAGAGCCGCTCACCCAGTTGCCATAGTTGGCAACCAGCTCAGCCGACAGGTTCACACCCTGTCCTGCCCAGCGGCGGGTCTCCAGCAGCGGACCGCGCTGGATCACCAGCGTGCCGAGCGCGTCCTTGTTGAAGGCGGCAATGCTGCCACTGGCACCGAAGATGCCGGCGATGTCGCTCGGTGCGGCATCCACATCCGAGTTGAGGTTGAACGGGTACTGCTGTCCGATGCGTGCCTTGAACGGGTCATAGACCTGCGCCTTCCAGGTCTTGTTGACCTCTTCCTCGGTCGGCGGGATCAGGGCGCTGAAGGTCTGGGTCAACGGGCGCAGCAGCAGCGGGCGCAGGGCTTCACGCTGCTTCTCGTCCAGCCCGGTCAGTACCTGCTCGTCGACCAGCGCCAGGCCCGCGCTCAGTTCGGAGCCTTCATTGCTGAAGGTGTCCTGCATCAGCTTGCGGGTGCCCACGCCGATTTCGCCCTGGCTCTTGATGGCATTCAGGCGCGCACGCAGTTTGCCCAGTGTCTCGAAGTAGGCCGTGATCACTGCCGGCTGATCGCCGCGCTCACTGGTGAGCCGCGCGATGCCTTCGAACGCCTTGCCGATCGGACCCACCGGCTGCGCGGCGGCCGTCGCTGCCGGGTCCTTGCGCAGGATGGTGCGCTGGAACCAGGCCACGAAGCCCTTGCGCGCCTTGCTCGAACGCGCCTGCGCCGGCGGGTTGTCCCATACCGTCTCCTCGTTGATGCGCTCCAGCAGAACACGGAGCGGCGAGTTGCCGGGATCACCCAGCTTGTTGATGCGGGCCACCGCCTCGTCGAACGTACTGAACTCGGCCACGCTCAGGCCCTGCACGAACTTGCTCCACTCGCGCGCGTAGTCGTTCTTGTACAGGGTCACCAGCTCGCGCGAGACATGCTCGGGGCTGCCGGCCAGCGACAGATCGCTCTGCTCGGTGGTACCCAGCACCCAGTCGGTGGTGCTCAGCTGGGTATTGGCTGCTTCCTTGATCGCATCCTTTACGTACTCTTCCCACGCCTTGCGCGAGAACGCACCGGAAATCGCATAGCTGCCGTTGATCAGGCGCCCGTTGCGCTCCACACCCACCAGGCTGTCGACGGTGGTGGTTCCGAAGCGGGCGCCGGCACGTGCCTTGATCTGCGCGTACACGCGCTCCATCGCCGGCTGCCCCTTCATCACCTGCCCCAGCGCCTGGCGCGTGTCGGACACCAGCGTGACCTTGTTCTGTATCTGCGGCCAGCTGGGCTGGCCCGCCTGCGCCACGTAGAAGGTCATCAGCTTCTCGGCCGCGCGCACCATCTCCTCACGGCTCATCTGGCCGCGGTTGGCCTCCAGCCAGGTGCGCCAGAACAGGGTCAGCTGCTGCGACAGGTGAGCACCTTCGACGTACTTCGGGTTACCCAGCATCAGGTAGGTTTTCAGTGCGTTGTACGCATCGTTGGTACTGGTCGGCGATGCGTTCTGATACAGCACCTCACTCTCGGCGGCAGCGCTGCTGCCCTGGCCAAGCTTGTCGCGCTCGGCGACCACCTGGCCGAGATAGTTCTCCAGATTGGAGACGGTCGGCGCCAGCATCACCTGCTGCATGCCGTGGTTGTACTCACGCAGCAGCTTCTCGCGGATCGCGGTGCCCTGGTAGAGGCCCAGGTGGGTGGTGATGCCGCCCTCCTTGCCATAACGGTCCAGCTGCTCCATGCGATCCTGCAGCAGAAGCAAGGCATCGATGCGCGACTTCAGGTCCATGCGGTCCTTCTGCACGCGCACGGCCTGATCCAGGTCCTTGGTGGCATTGGCCACCAGCTGGGCATTGGTGGTGTACGACCAGGTCCACAGGCCCAGCGCCAGTGCCAGCACACCCACTGCGCCCAGGAACACGCCATAGCGCAGCCGGTTCTGGTGCGGGCTGGAATACTGCCGGACCAGTTCCTTGTCGGCGAAGATCACCTTGCGGAACAGGTCCTTGAGGAAGAACGCGGTATGGCCGGTCGGCGCCTCATCGACATTGGACCCGCGCTCCAGGTTGAACTGGCGGCCGACGCGTTCGGACGCGTGATGCACCGAACGCCCTTCCTGCAGTGCGCTGGAGAAGTAGAAGCCACGGAACACCGGCTTGAACTGGTAGGGGTTGTCCTCGAACAACGTAGCGATGAAGGTGCGCAGCGCCGGCTTGATGCCGACGAACTCCAGCGGCAACGACAGCAGCCCAGGCGAGACTTCACGGCCACGCTGCATCGCCATGTGGGTCAGGCTCATTTCCTTGATGCCTTCGGCCAGCTCGTCGAAATGGCTGTCGAATGCCGCCAGCGCGTCGCCCTGCTGATGCACGTCGAACGGCAGCGTCGCGCCCCACACATGCTCGCGCTCGCCGGGATCGAGGTTGCGGAAGAACTCGCTGAAACCGGCGATGAGGTCGGCCTTGGTGAACAGCACATACACCGGCGCGAACACTTCCAGCCGCTCGGTGATTTCCTGCACGCGCTGGCGCAGGTTCTTGGCCAGCTCGATCGCGAACTCCGGCTTGCTGCCGGACAGCTCGGCCAGGCTGGCGGCGATGATCACGCCGTTGATCGGTGCGCGCGGGCGGTTCTTCTTCAGCAGGCCGAGGAAGGTCAGCCACTCCATGCGGTCCTCGACGCTGACCGAGTAGCGGCCAGCGGTGTCGAGCACGATACCGTTGGTGGTGAAGTACCAGTCGCAGTTGCGGGTACCACCGATGCCCTGCACCACGTTGCCGCGGTTGTCCTCGAACGGGAACTGCAGGCCGGAATTGAGGATGGCCGTACTCTTGCCCGCAGCCGGATTGCCGATGATCACGTACCACGGCAGCTCGTACAGCGCGGCGTTGCCCTTCAGCACGCCCATCCGCGAGGACTTGATCTGCTTGACCGCGTCCATCATGCGCGTGCGCAGCGCCTCGGTATCGGCACGCTGGGCGGGTTGAGCGGTGGCTACCGCCTTGTCCGCCTCATCCTTGACCATCGCCTCCACGCGCTTGGCCGCGCGACGGGCCAGGATCCGCTTCACGATCCAGACCAGCAGCGCCAGCACCAGCAGGCCGGCCAGCACGATGGCCACCCAGATGCCAATCTGCCGTGCTTCGGCCTCACCGTAGTGGGCCAGCGCAGCGGCACCGACCAGGCCGAGCACCATCCAGAGACGGTAGTCGCGCAGGTAGTAGCTGAAATTGCTCAAACTCATGCAGGGATCCAGGAAGTCAGGGGGCCGACGGCGCATCGGCCGCCTGCGTCGGGGAAGGAAGAGGGTCGACCAGGCCGAACAGTCGCTGCTGGTTGTCGGCCACGCCGAGCAACAGCACCGGCTCGGCCTGGCGGTCAAGCTGTGCGCGGGCCAGTGCCAGCTGCGCCAACGGCAGCACCGGGCCCAGTTCGCCTGCGCTGATCGCCAGCGCCAGGCTCTGCGGACTGAAGTCCAGGTCGGGAGCCAGCGACGCGGTGATGGCGGCGGCATCGACCATCAGGTCGCCCCGGTGATCGGCATCATGCAGCACGAACTGGGCCTGTGCGCCCTCCAGGCCCAGCGTCTGCTGCCACTGCGCAGCGAGCGTCGCCAGCTGACGGCGCTGTTCGGCCGGCCGGGTCGCCTCGATCTGCTCGGCGCGTACCAGTTGCGGGCGCCACAGCCGCGCGTCGCCTTCATGGGCAACGCCCCGGCTCGCCAGCAGGACGCCGGCGGCACCCTCGCCCGGTATGCGGCCATCCGGATTCTGTGCGGTTGCCAGCACACCGGAGGACTGCCATGAGGAAACGATGCCGGCATCGATCGAAGAAGACGCGGACACCAGCAGGTGCCAGCGTGGCTCGCCCTGATCCAGTGCGTCGATCACCCGTTGCAGGTGCGGCCACACCTCGCGTGCGCCGTCCAGCGAGGTGACCCGGACATCGAAGCGGCGCGCATCGATGCCTGCCATCCGCGCCTGCTCCAGCAGCCATGTCTGCACCCAGGGGCGCAGCGCATCGGACCAGCTGCCCGGCACCAGCAGCTCGACGCTCAGTACGTTCTCCACGCGCTGTTCGTCGCGACGTCGCAGACCGGCCACCACCACTTCCTCGGAAGCCATGATTTCCGGCAGCGCCGCGGATGCTGCCTCCAGCAGTTCCTCCAGCACCGGCTGCAGCAGGGCAAGCGCACGCCGTTCGTGGGCTGCGGTGTCGATGCCGTCCTGACGGGCCTGCAGCACCAGGAACTCATCGAGGTCCTGCGCCGCGCTCATGCGCACCGGCAGGTTGTAGTTGTCGCGGAAGCGGCCATCGAGCGTCGGACGCGGCGGCGCAGCGGCAGCAGCCAGCCATGATTGGGCATCCAGATCCACACCCAGCCTGAGGCCACCGGCAATCAACGCCACCGATGGCGGCACCATCGCCTTCGTCGCGACGGCTTCGCCTTTGCCCTTGGTCGGCTCCCCATCGTTGGTCGCAGCCTTGTCCAGCGCCGCATCGACGCCACGGCGCGCGGCGCCACGCAGCATGAAGCCGGCACCGCTCAGGCCGACGGGCAGCAGGCCCAGGTAGGCCAGCATCTGCATGCCGGTCGGTACCGTGCCGCTGTTGCGCCAGTAGAGAATCGTCGCGCCCCAGGTGGCGACGAAGATCATCACCACCGAAGCTGCTTTGCCCAGCCATCCTGCCATCAGTTGCCCTGCTCCATGCGCTGCTCCTGTCGACCGCGCAGGTCAACGCAGACCGGTCATGGCCTGTGAAGCGACCAGCGTCGCTCCACACGCGGTGCGGTCGCCGTCGCGCGCCACCGGCTGACCGTCGATGAGCACTGTCGCGTCGCCACTGACAATGGTGGTGGCGCCGTGCACGGCGCACAACGCACGATCACCGACGCGCGCCACCGGCCTGCCATTGATGTCGGTCTGTCCGGTGCCCGCCACCACGGTCCCTCCGTGGCTGAGCGGGTCACCGACGACGATAAACGGTCGTGCCATCCATCATGCTCCTTGATCCATGTGTGACCCGGCGTTCCATCGCCCCCCGGTTCCCCCGACGACGCAGGCCATCGGCGTAACCATACCAGTACCGCCGTGCGGTTATCACCCTTGACGGGACAGTTCCTCGCGCTTTGCCACCCGGGCGGCGCGGCAGCGGTCCGTCATTTCCACGTGAACATAGTCCTTGATGCTCCGCCAGTTTCCGCCCCAGTCCAGGCCCGCCTGTTCAGCCAGCTCGCCGTACAGGAAGTACCCACGCCGGGTCCACGGATCTTCCATGTCCCATTGCAGCTTGCCATCGCGGATGGGTGCGCTGTCCACGCCCAGCCCATACTGGTGGCAGCTCTGCCAGGCACCGGCCCGGGTCGCCTTGCCACCGGCCATCAGTTCGGCCTGCCGCTGCGGACTGCGATAGCCTTCGATCAGCACCATTTCGTAACCGTACTGGCGTCGCATGACCTCATAGATGGCCAGCACGCGCTGCTGCAGATCGGGATCGATCTGATCCCATTTGCGATCAGCCGTGACGATTTCGGGCCGCAGACGACGCACTTCGGCAGTGGTGAACACCTCCGGCGGCGGCGGCGGCGGCGGCGTCAGCCGCTCCCCGCGTAGCAGTTGGGCGACCATCGAACTCGATTCCGCCAGATCATCGCCCCTGAAATCCTCCAGCACCACGGTCTGCCGCGTGACGAATATCACAATTGGAGGAATCAGCAGCAACGCTGCGGCGACAACCAGAATGAGCCAGTGGCGCCGCAGTGCGCCGTGCACGGCTCCGACCTCTTCACGAACCCCACTGCGCACGCGGGTGGCGCCGTGGCCGACCCGGTCACCGACCTGCCCCGCCCGACGACGGACTCCGCCCAGACGCTTCGCGATCGCCTGACGCAGCGATTCGACCGTCTCGGGGAACAACAGTACCCAGCACACGCCAGCCACCAACAGTACGACGGCAATGGCAGCAACCACGATTGGCAACACCGGTCCTCCCTGACACGCGATCTGGTTGACGCCCCAACCGCTTTCACTAAGAATGCGCAAATTCGCTTCGGCAGTTGCCGACTCAAACCAAGGGCTGGATGCACTTGAATAATGGCGGAATCAATCGGCCAAGTCTGCTCTCAGGGGGAGCGCAGGCAAAGGGCCAGGCCCCGAATTCGGGCCGTATTCTGGCAGACATGGAGGGCCGGCAGGCAACCGCGTCGCCACGTGCCGCACGCGCGCCGTCCAGCGGCAAACGCCGTACGGTCCTGTGGCTGGCATTGGCCAGCGCCGTGGTCGTCATCGCCGGGCTGACCGCCTGGGGTCTGTCCGGTAGTAATGACTACAGCGACCCGTCCGAGTATTCACTGACACCCGACACCGGCCATGTGACCGGGCACCCGGACGCCCCGTCCGTGGCACCGGGTGAAGGTGCCGCGATGATCGTCGATGCACCCGCTTCTCCGACTGAGCCTGCGCTGCCGGCCACCACCGGGAGCCCACCCGCTCCTGCCGCTGACGCGGCAACCGTTGCTGCGGGCGCTGCCGCAACCACCGGCACCGCTGCAACGACGCGGGCACGGGGCGCCCAGCCGGGTGAACGCAGCAGTCGCGCCGCCGGTACCGCAGGCAAGGGCGATGAAAATCTGCTCGGCACCCTGCTCGGCATCATCAAGGAAGAGGACAAGGCCAAGGCAAAAGCCAAGGCCCAGCCTCAGAGCATGGATGATCTGATCGCCCAGATCGAAGCAGACCAGCGCAAACGCGCCGAAGACGAGCGCGCCGCGTTCGAGCGCGTGGCCAGCAAGAAGTCCGCCTCGACCGAATCCAACATCCAGGCGCAGCTGCGCAGCTGCCCCAGCCCCACCTCACTGAAAGGCGTGGACTGCCGGCGCAGGATCTGTGCGGCGGTGAGCGGCAAGGATCCGGCCTGCCCGCCGATGTGATCCTCAGCCCTGCCTGCTGACGCAGGCAGGGCGCTGCCGCAGCGGCCCGCTCAGAGCGGACGCCGATCAGGCTCGAACTGCGCCATCACCTCGGGTTCCACGAGCCGAAGAGGATCGTTGGCATCGATCGCACACTCGTCTTCCACCCACTGTGGCCACACGGGCGCGCGGCAGGATCGAAGGACCAGCCATCTGCACAACACCAAGGGCAGCAGCAAGGGCATCAGGATGAAGCGCGCGGCCAGCAGGCTGGGACCGAGACTGGCCACCACGAACAGGTAGCAGTTGCGCCATGACGGCGTCACGGACAGATTCATCTGGCGACCCTCGATGGTATCGACCACCTCTGCCGGCCCCTGCTCCATGTAGCGGCGAATGAACTCCCAGATGCCGCGGATCTTCTGTTCGTCGTCGAAGTAATGGCCCACCGCGAAGGTCCGCTTGATCACCCGATCCTCAAGGATGCTGCAGCGCAGGTCGCGCAGGAAGGCCTGGCTGGTCCCCTGCCCGATGTAGAACACGGCCTCATCCCATGGGACGGATACAGCGCCCTCTTCCCCACCCGTGAAGAAATAGACCGTCCGGTTGCGCCGGTTGAACCGTGTCGGATACCAGACATAGGTGAAGAACTCGTAGCGCAGCGTCGTGTGCCAGAACAGCACCGGAGCACCGACCACGCACACGCCGACCATCGCGTACATCACCCAGTCCCAGAAGTCGCCTTCCAGGTTCGGGATCACCAGCGTGAAAAGCAAGAAGAAACCGAACAGGAACAGAGCCAGCGTCCCCAGCAGGACCATGGTGGTCGAGACCATTCCGCGCAGGCGGAACCTTCGGTCGATCAGATCGATGTAGGTCGAGTTGAAATGAACCAACGACGCACGTTCGTCAGGTGCGACATCCTCGGCGATCCGAGGGTCGAAACGCGAGGCGCTCTCCTGCGCCGAGAGAAAGCGATCCGTCGGGAAACTGCGCATCCAGCCGCTGTACATCCGTGATCCTCGCTCACTCGTCTGAGCGAGAATGCCACGCCATGCATCCAACGCCCACTTCACGCATTCAACGAGGTTGCCTGCAGCTGCTGACGAATCTCATCGTTACGGGCCTTGGCTGCCGTGATCGAGTCCTTCCAGAAGCGCTCCATTTCATCGGCACGACCTCCGGATTTATCCACGCGTCCGTACACAGCCGGTGCACGTAGCGGGGGACTGCCCGAAGGCTCGGACTTTCCGCGCCGGGTCACAGCTGCCGGCCAGACCGGCCTACGGCACGACTTCATTGCCAGGAAGCGGAACAGGGCCCAGGGCAAGGTGAGCGGTAGCGCGATCCACATCAACCCGGCGCCCGCAGAAGAGACATGAATGATGAACGCGTTGCGGAAGCTTGGTACTACCGAGGTGTAGAGCTGCAATGGCGGAAACGGAAGTGCTGAACGCCCTTCCTCCATGAAGCGCCGGATCATCTCCCAATGTGCGAGCGTGATCGCTGGGTTGGGACCGCTGTCAGATCCAACAGCAAACGTATAGACGACCTGCTCCCCATCCATTACAAGCCCCCGAAGATCGTAAGTACATCCCTCATCGGGGCCCACAGGCTTGTCCCTACCAATAACAAATCTAACATCCCGCCATGGAACCGAGACCACCCTCTCACGCTTACCCGTAAACACATGTACCTGTTGTGCGACTCGATCAAACCGAACTGGGTAGTACTGATAGCGTAGAACATCCCGCAAGAGCAGCTTGCAGAAAATGAACGCCAGAAATGCAACACCAAGAGCGATCAAGCCTCCGATCGCATAAGTATCACCTGATTCGAGCGGCCCAGTTCGGTCAACCAGAGAGGAAGTTGCGTGCAGGATCGCCACGACAAATAGCAATCCCAGCGCAATGAAGACACTCGCCCCCATCAATGCCCAACCGCGATATAGGAAGTGACGATCAACATACTCAATGCAATCATCATCAATGGCGATGATTCCCTTATCGATTGGCACAAACGTGGATGAGTCGAAACGGCGCACATCAGCAGCCTTTTCGTACTCAGTAAGGGGACGATTGTTGCGATACCTCTGGGCAAGCCAACCTGCAAACTGACTCACTACTCACGCTCCTGCAGGAAGCATAGCGTTATATGCCTCAACCTGCTTTTCAGGCGACTCGAATCTACCATGCTCATGAACTCCAAAAGGCGTCATATCAAGCCACCTCTCCACCTTATCGTCACGAATGAGATTGATAAGCCACTCGCCCAGCATACTTATCAACCCCAGCACGAGAAGTACAATAAAACCGACCCCCGCTGTCATGGCACCAACAAACATGAGGTAGGCCACTACTGCTCCCGCTACAGCAGTTGTTCCATAGAAGACCGCCATGGGAATATCTCCCGTCTTGATTGATTCATACATTTTCCACCCATCAACGACAGCCCCCATTAGCCCACCAACTGTGCCCAGCAATCTGCCGAGAAAACCGACAAGTCCCGCTCTACTTGCGACTTCAATTGCACCAAATCTGATCTCAGACGCCAAGGCTGTTCTGCCCCACATCGTCTTAGCCAAGGCCATCCCTGTTAGTTCAACGCTGGTGCCCGCAAATCCGACTAGCGCGGAGGCAAGACTCAACTGCCTACGACCGGCCGGCCCCTCCTTCTCCACATCCAGCTTGCCGTAGGAATCCGCGACGTTCCATGCATCCAGAACCAATCCAACAACTCCAAGACGCACGTCAAGGTTTACATGGGGAGCGCTGTACTGGGCAGCACGGTTCCTTACCAGTACCCGTATTTGCTCCTCACTCATCAGCATATTTCCCAAAGAGCCCGGCTGCCCATTCCGAACGGCTGCCATCGCCTCCTTGTCCCAGAACACAGCCCACTCAAATACTTTTCTCCCACGCGAGTTGCGATCTCCTGTAGCCACCCTTGCGCCACTACGCTCGCTGAGCTCCTGTCGAAGATGCTGATCAACACGCGCTCTCAGTTCCCTCTTGTTGACTCCAGCTTGCCCCTCGCTCAGTGCCTCCACCAGAAAGTGCGCCATCTCGCGCTCCGAGGCACGGATGCTAACCCGTTGGATCCGCTTTCCTGAAAGGACCCCAAGCAAGCCAACCAGATTATTCCTTGTCGCGGCAGAAATGGCGATATTGATGCCTGCCTTTGCGACTGTTGATCCTGCCTTGGTTAGGGCTGTTACAAACATCCCAGACATCTTGAAGACAAGACCTGCAACCAAGCCTAACCCCTGTTGCAGCTCCTGGGGCTTGCTACCACCTCGGTCGAGAACGTGAGCATATGCCTTGAATATATTGGACCAAGCACCGGGGTTATCCGAGTTGCTCAAGAATGTCTTGGATTGCTTCTCAATAACCTCCGCCGCGATCCTATCATTGAGCGTCAGCGCTCGAACAGTGCAATTCTTGATGTCCTGAAAACGACCAGCGAGATCCTCCAGAAGCGCAGCCTGTACGCACCCAAATCCAACAACCCCTTCAAGCGAATTATCGACAATCTCCGTCAATCTCATTGAACTGTATGACAGCTCATCATTGTGATTACACGCCAGCCAAGTCCTGAAGTCCTCGCTCTTGTACCAGCGCACGAAACTCTGGGCAATCGGCGTCAGGTGCGAAGATGTGTATCGCTCCATTTCCGGCACGAGGCTTTTGTCAAACTGATCAAGCGCTTGCTGGCTGTAATCATCACGGTAGCGATCCCATGCGGAGTCTCTGGCTTTCTTGTCTTCTTCGGCCGTCAACTCCTCACGCATTTTGGTGATTCCCGCCGCATACAGCTCCATCGCCGCGCGCCCGGTGTACGCGCTGGCACGTACGGAGCTCAGCTTCTCTGCGGCCGCCTGATCCTCAATTGCCTGCCGGATTCCGCGGATCGCCACTGAGGTTGCATGCTTCCACCCCCTGTCATCTTCCTCTTCGAAGCTCTCGGGTCTTCTGCCGAACAAGTGCGGAAAGCTCCTGCGCTATTCCTGCGGGATCATTCAGCGCCACCATCATCGGACGCGCAGACAAAGAGCTCTTCTGAAGCCATGCCTCCATTCCTGGCACATCCTGTTTGCATCTTGAAAAAGGCGCAAAGGAGAACGAAAAGCCAGGATTAGCATACACATCAACGACTTCGAGAACCGTCTCAACTGCACGATCCACAGTTCGAGGCCTCCCAGGGTCCGCAGCCGGC
The DNA here is from genome assembly GCF_056479905.1 of Stenotrophomonas sp. 112478_Sma. NCBI lineage: Bacteria > Pseudomonadati > Pseudomonadota > Gammaproteobacteria > Lysobacterales > Lysobacteraceae > Stenotrophomonas > Stenotrophomonas sp. 112478_Sma. The sequence goes on from NZ_CM151072.1 coordinate 2,594,059, forward strand.
GGCGGACTCGAGGGGAGCATAGGGATCTTCACTTCAGACTCGGATTTTACTCTCTTGCCAAACTTGAACTCGCTGACCATGGAGGGGGCGTCAGCCGCACTTCCCACGTGATCCAGCGACTTTCCTTTGAGCCACATCTGGACATCAATACAGCGCATGTGCTTCTTGCGCTCGCTGGATTTTCGATTTCGCTCCATGATCTCTTTCGTCCATGGAGCCTCCGAGAAGCCAAACCAAACTTTTCCAGCTCGCTTGGGGTCGGGGATGATAACGAAGCGGGCCACCTGCGAATCGGCCATTCGCGCGCATGTAGGTTGAAAATCTTCCTGCGGTGGAGGAGCCGCATGCGGATCGAACTCCAAGAGATAGGAGTCGCTGGTGATCTGATAGCCCTTCCATTCGCCACGGATCTCGTTGAATACATAAAGATACCCTTGGCGGGCAAGTCGCAACGTGTAGTGAGCCTCACTGGCCGGAAGGGTGACACTGGCCACATCCTTTCCAAACCCTCCTCCCAGCCTTGGCCCTTGCCACATTTCCTTGACGTCTGAACGGCAGATGGCGTATCTGATCGGAAGAATCGGCAAGCCGACCTGATCGCAGACATCACACTTCTTCGCGGGGTCACACGACTGTGTCGGCCTCTTATCCATGCTGCCAAGCTCCTTGTTCTGTCTGCTCCAATGAAGGTTCATCCACCTCTTCGTCGGAGGGGTCGCTGACGGCACTGCGGAACGCGCCAGGCTCTAAGCAGGCGATCCGAAGAGCCTCTTGATACCGCGGCGTGTTATGAACTTCGGGTGATTGAAATACTGAAGCAAATGCATACGCTTCCTTATCGTCAGGGTCTGTCAGCCCGCACTCGCCGGCCTTCTCCATCTCGTCAAAGACACGTCTCGAAAGCCCAGCACCCTCAATGCTCCCACCCTCTCGATGCAACCGATCGATCACCCTGTTAACAGAAGCCAACGAGGAAATCGCGTACAGCTGATCGGACGTTAGATGCATCCCATCCTTGTTACAACCACTGTTTTCGTATGATTGCCACCGCGCGCCCTTGTCCACGGTTGCGGTCCAGGCATTGATGGGACCAAGCAATGCATCCAGCTGCGACGACAAGAGAATCCACTTCAGCGCGTTCCAGACACGAGGATCGTAGTATCTGAATAGCATCTTCTCACCATCAAATTTTCTCACCATCATACGAGCCAAGTGATTTCGGACTCGCTGACTGTCGGCATTGCATTTCAGCAACGCCGAGAATGGGATGCGGTCATGATCGCGTGCGTAGTGCACAGTTTCATCAAGTGCCGCTAGACGCGCATCAGGCTCAATTTCTTCCAGTCTGATTAGATAGGGAAGAAGATGCTTCTGCCCAAGGAGCTCCTTGGGAACGATGGGTTCGCATGGCCAAAGCTTGGCGATACGTCGATCGATCTGGAGTGGATTGATCAACGCATACTGATGAGCTTCGAATAGCCGGTGATCGAGTTGCATCTCTCAGGCTCCCAGTGGGACCAAGCCGGCGCCCGACTGTTCCGCTGCACGCACGCGATACTCGCATGCCTTGTGTGAACCATCTGGCACCTTCGCCTCCCCCACCACACTCGCCGGCCCCAGCCATTCGCGCTGGCTCGCCTTGAATTCCACCTTGCCCGGCGCGCCCAGTTCGATGTTGTCGCCCTCGATCCGCAGGTAGGCCCCGGCCGCCGTCGCCAGCAGATGCTTGCTCGGTGCCGACAGCTGCACGTCCGCTTCGGTACTGGCGATGCGCACCTGCGTCTTTGCGGCCACGATCGCCTGGTTCTTGTGCGCACGCGCACTCACCTTGCCCTGTGCAGCATGCAGCGCGATGCCGCGCTCCTGGTTCGGGCTCTCGCCGCTGGGTTCCATGCCGGCGGTGTACAGCACCAGCCCGCCGGCCACGGCCATCGTCAGTGAGCCCTGGGTCATCCAGTTCAGTGCCACGCCGCTGGCCAGCGTGGTGTGGGTGCCACTCACCCACACCTGGTCGGCCGGGGTCAGGCTGAGGACGCCGGCCACGCCACTGCCCAGCAGGACCGGCGCGCTCCAGCCCGGCGCTTCACCGTCGCCACCGGCAATGCTGCCCGCCGCGCTGCCACTGTGAGTGGCGCGCAGGGTCTCCTGCAGTTCGGTCAGCGTCGTGTCCACCGGCAGTTCGGCCGCCTCGCCAGGCAGCTGCGCCTGCTGCTTGCCTGCCGACTCGGCCAGCTGCTGCAGCAGCTGCTGGCCTTCCTGCAACTGGCTCAGTGCCTGCGGCGCCGCCAGCTGCGGCGTGCCCGGCTCGGTGGTCAGCAGCAGGCCACGGCCGGCGCGCAGTGCACCCTGTGCCTGCGTGGACAGCTCCACACCAAAGCCCCGCTCGCCCTCGCGCACGTTGTCCTGGCCGCCCTTGAGATGGCCCAGGGTCAGGGTGGTTTCGTGCTGGGTGGTGGACAGCTGCGCGCGACCCTGGCCCGGTGTGTCATCGAAGCGCAGCTGCTGGTAGCCGCCCTGCCCGCCCTGGCTGTCGGCCAGCGCCTGGCTCTTGAAACCGGTATACACCGCGGCGTGATCGTTGCCCTCGAACCATGCCGCCGCATTACCGGTGGCGTTGGCACCGCCACCGTTGATCTGGTTGTGCTGCGCGTCCTGCTGGCCACGGCCGTTGTACACCGCACCGACCACCACCGGACGGTCGATGTCGCCCTCCAGGAAGGCCACCAGCACTTCCTGGCCGCGCCGTGGCAGCACCACGCCGCCCCAGTTGTCGCCCGCCCATGGGGTCATCACCCGCACCCACGTCCAGGCCCCCCCGGTGGCCGGGGCATTGTCGTCCCCACCCGGATGGGCCAGCCCGCTGCTGGCGTTGCCGCCGCGCTGCCACGGGAACTGCACCTTGATGCGGTGGTCGCGGTCGGACAGCAGCGGGTCGCCATCGCTGACCACGATCGCACTGAGCGTGCCGGTGATGGTCGGCCGCGGATGCAGATGCGCGCCATGGCCATCGTCGGTCTGCGGCCGGTAGGTCACCTCGGCCGGGATGGCCACGAAGCGGTTGTCGTAGAAGGCGGTGGAGACCTCACCGGGCGCACGTCCATTGGCCAGGCCCGACAGCGCGCCCGGCAGTGCCGGCGCGGTCACGCTGGACGGACCCAGGGTCTGCTCCAGCGCATCGAATACATCGGCATCGAGGTTGTTGCGCGCCTGGTGCTGCACCGACAGGCACAGGAACTGCGCGTCCTGGCTCACCTGCGGGTGCTGCGACAGGCCGAACCGTGCACCCGGGGCCAGCGTGCGCCACTGGCCGGCACCGTCGATGGTCTGCGCGCGCACGCGCAGCGCATCCAGGTGCTGCTGCGCGCGGCGCTGGCCGCGGGCATTGTCCTGCCAGCCGTAGGGGCCGCAGGTGTCGCGGTCGATGATGCCCAGGTCGTTGGCCTGCCCGCTTTCGGCGCTGGCCTGGCGGCGCTCCAACGTGCGGTAGTCCCAGGTGGCGCGCTGCACCTTGCCCGGACGCCAGCGGTGCGCGGTCGACCACTGCTGCACGCTGTCACTGCGCTCGCTCTCATCGCGCCGATGGAAGCGCACGCTGCCCAGCTCGGCGGTGTCATGGCTGTGATCGGCCAGCACCAGGGTGTGGCTGCCGAAGTCGGCACTGCCAGGGTCACCGGCGTGCTCGAACCAGTAATAGATGCCTTCCTCGGCCAGCAGCCGCTGCAGGAAGGCCAGGTCGCTTTCCTGGTACTGCGTGGTCAGACTGCGCCGCGCGTACTGGCCGGCATCGGCCAGCGACCAGCGCCAGGCCGGGGCCAGACCACCGTAGTCGGCGAAGATGTCCTCGACGATCTCCACGACCGTCCTGTCGTGAAACACATAGCTGTCCACCCGCTGCGACAGGAACGCCAGCCACGGCTGCAGGCGCAGCCGGTAGCGTGCCAGCCCGCCATTGCTGCCCAGCCGCTCGGCGGCGGTGATGCGTCCATGCAACGGCCGCAGGCTGCCGTCGGCCTGCTGCATCTGCAGCAGCGCGCCCTGCCCGATCAGCGGGCCCAGCGGCAGGCCCGCATCCAGCGACAGCGCCGTGATCGTCCACTGGAAACCGATGCCGTCGATCTGTTCGACGCCATCCAGCGTTTCGGCCACCAGCACGTCGCTCCCCAGCGAGGTGTGCAGCCGCAGGAAGCGCTGTGCATGCGATGGGCCGGCCAGCGCTGCCCGCAGGTTGTTTACCAGGTCCATGGTGATTCCCCGACTTCCCGTGCTTCAAGGTGGTCTGCATGCGGCGTGCGCATCGGCTTCCTCCGGTTCCCGCTTCCGCGTGGCCTGCGCCCCTGTGCGGGGCGACAGGCTCACACGATCATCAGGCGGCCTGGACGATTTCTTCCAGCTGCAGGCGGACGCCTTCGCTGATCTTCAGGCGGTAATCGCGTCCACCGGCCGTGATCTGCAGTTCGCGCACGTTGCTCACCAGCTGCGGCTTGCCCACGACCGGGGCATCCATGTGGATGCGCCAGGAACCGCGGCTGATCTGCGCGGCCACGTTGCGGGCATCCTGGCGGGCAGCGGGCACCGCGGTCTCCAGCAGCTCGATCACATGTTCGGGGCGCAGCCGGTTCCAGGCACGCACACGGTCCAGCTCACGGCCAAGGCCGAGTTCCAGGCTGTCACAGTGGTTGAGAGCCGCTTCGCGGTCGAATCCATAGAATTCCATTGCCTTCTCCATTTGCTCAGTGTCAAGACACTTTGTATTTGAAGTCACCCTTCTTGCCGGCGGTGACCTTGATGGCGTTGATCCGGTTCCCCTCGGCCATCGCCGCCAGCACGCTCTCGGCGATTTCCGGCAGCAAGGTTCCATTGAGGATGTGGTCAACGTTGCGGGCACCTGAGTCCACTTCGGTGCAACGCGCAAGCACGGCCTCCACCAGACTGTCGTCCCAGCTGAAGGTGGCCTTGTGGTTGGCAATGACGCGGTCGCGGATGCGACCGAGCTTGAGCGTGATGATCCGCGCAAGCACGTCATCGTTGATCGGGTAGTACGGTACGACCTTGAGGCGGCCGAGGAAGGCCGGCTTGAAGCTGCGCATCAGCACCGGGCGCAGCGCGTCGGCGAGCGCGTCGGCCGCCGGAATCTCCTCGGCCGGCTTGTTCAGGCAGGCCTGCATGATCTGCGAGGAGCCGATGTTGGAGGTCAGGATGATGAGGGTATTGCGGAAGTCGATTTCGCGGCCTTCCGCATCATCCATCACGCCCTTGTCGAACACCTGGAAGAACATCTCCAGCACGTCGGGATGGGCTTTCTCCACCTCGTCAAGCAGCACCACGCTGTAAGGGTTGCGGCGCACGGCTTCGGTCAGCACGCCGCCTTCGCCGTAACCGACGTAGCCCGGCGGCGAGCCTTTCAGCCCGGACACGCTGTGCGCTTCCTGGTATTCGCTCATGTTGATGGTGATCAGCTTGCGCTCACCACCATAGAGGATGTCAGCCAACGCCAGCGCGGTCTCGGTCTTGCCGACACCGGAGGGGCCGACGAACATGAAGACACCGCGCGGCTTGTTCGGGTCTTCCAGTTTGGCCGTGGCGGTGCGCACGCGCTGGGCGATCGCATCCAGCGCGTGGTCCTGTCCGATCACGCGCTCGACCAGCAGGTTTCCGAGCGTGCGCACGGTACGGATCTCGTCCTTGACCATGCGGCCCAGCGGTACGCCGGTCCATGCCGACACGATCTCCGCGACCACGGTTCCGTCAACCTGCAGCGGTACCATCGGCGTCTCGCCCTGCAGCTCGCGCAGCTCGGCCTGCAGTCGCGCCAGTTCAGCATGCTGCGGCGAAAGTTCCGGCTTGGCCTTGCCGCGCTTGGCGGCCGGCTTGGCCACGGCGACGTCGCCCTCACCGTCATCGCTGGGCGCTTCGCCATCGGCCGCCTGGGCCTGGCCCTGCTCCATCTGCTGGCGCAGCGCGGCAATGCGGCCTGCCAGTTCGCGCTCGCGGGTGAGGCGCTCCTCATTGCTGGCCAGCACCGCCTGCGCTTCCGCCTGCTGGGCATGCAGCTCGTCCAGGCGCTCGCTGTGCTGTGCACTGCCCCCTGCGGTTTCGCGCTGCAGCGCGCTGATTTCCGCCTGCAGGCGATCCAGGTGCTTGCGGGTGTCTTCGATGATCGCAGGCGTGGCGCTCTGACCAAGCGCGACCTTCGCGCAGGCGGTATCGAGCACGCTGACAGCCTTGTCCGGCAGCTGGCGGCCACTGATGTAACGGTGCGACAGACGCACGGCTTCGGTCACCGCTTCGTCCAGCACGCGGATGTTGAAGTGCGACTCCATCAACCCGACCATGCCGCGCAGCATCGCTGCGGCCAGCACTTCACTGGGCTCTTCAACCTTGACCACCTGGAAGCGGCGGGCCAGCGCCGCGTCCTTCTCGAAGTACTTCTTGTACTCGCTCCAGGTGGTCGCCGCGATCGTACGCAGCTCACCGCGGGCCAGCGCCGGCTTGAGCAGGTTCGCCGCATCGTTCTGGCCGGCGGTTCCCCCGGCGCCGATCATCGTATGCGCTTCATCGATGAACAGGATGATCGGATGCGGGCTCTTCTTGACCTCGTCGATCACGTTCTTCAGGCGGTTCTCGAACTCGCCCTTGACGCTGGCGCCGGCCTGCAGCAGCCCCATGTCCAGCGTGTGCAGCTCGACACCCTGCAGCACCTCCGGCACATCCTTGTCGGCAATGCGCCGGGCGAGCCCTTCGACCACGGCGGTCTTGCCCACGCCGGCTTCGCCGGTGAGGATCGGGTTGTTCTGGCGTCGACGCATCAGGATGTCGATCACCTGGCGGATCTCGCCATCACGGCCGATCACCGGATCGATCTTGCCCTCGCGGGCGCGCTGGGTCAGGTTGGTGGTGAACTGGTCCAGCGCCGGCGTCTTGGACAACCCACCCTTGGCCTCGCCGGATACGGCTTCCTCGCCCTCACCGCCCTCGTCCTTCGCCGAGGCATCGGCGAAGCGGACGGTCTGCACCGCCTCCTGCGAGCCCTCGGTGAGCTTGGCGAAGTCGTGCTTGAGCTCTTCGCGCTTGAAACGCACGAACAGCTTCGAGCCACGGTAGGCCAACTGCGCCAGGTCCGGCTCGGTCAGCAGCGCCAGCAGCAGATGGCCGCTACGGATGCGGGTGGTTTCCGAGTCCAGCGAGGCGATCAGCCAGGCGTGCTCGAACAGCTTGGGAATGTGCTGGGAGAACACCGGCGTGCGGCCGTTGCCGGTCTTGAACTGACTGATCTCATCGTTGAGATCACGCTCCAGCGATTCCGGCAGGATGCCGCTGCGACGGGCAATCAACACGAAATCGCTCTGCGGCTGCTCGAGCAGGGCCAGGAACAGATGCTCCAGGTCCACCTCATAGTTGCCGCGCGCCATGCACAGGTTCGCGGCCCGTTCGGCCGCCTGGCGGCAGGTGTCGTCCAGCTTGCTGATCAGGGTCTTGAGGTTGATGCTCATGCGGAAACACGCACTCCTTGCTGGAACCGTTCGAGGACCGCAGGCACGGACGCCTGCGGCGGGTTGTCATTGCAGCGTGTGGATGCCATAGGTGGTGTCCTCACGCGATGTGGTCTGCGCCTGGGTGCACATGTAGCTGTCCCAGCCCAGCCGAGCGCCGCCGCCGCTGCCGAGGGCGCTGCCCTGCACATCCTCGGCGCGCAGCACCAGCCGCACTTCGTACTCGAGAACGCCGCCGGTCAACAACGACAACCACTTGGACAGGGCTTCGGCCGCACTGCCACCCGGCAGGAAGGCGTCGAACTGATCGCGCCGCAGCGGCCCGATGCGCAGTCGCATGCGCAGGTCTCGCTGCCAGACGCGATCGCCAGCCAGGGCACTCGCCCCCAGCACCGCATTGGCCTGGCCCAGCCGCGTTGCCTGACCGGCAGGCACCCGGTACCACGCGCCGACGAACTGCTCCAGGTGCAACGGCACTTGGAAATAGTCCGACAGGATGCGCTGCATCAGCACGGCCGATACGGGGCGCTGGCGCACGGCACCGGCGTAATAGGCAACGGCCTGATCGAAGATCTCGCCCTCGCCCTCGTGCAGGCGATCGCGCAGCTCGCTCATGCCCATGCCGAGCAGCGAGAGCACCAGCGGCAGGAAGCGCTCGCGGCGATCCAGTTCGTACTGCAGCGCCAGCCGATGCTTCTTCCACGCCGCGTAGTGCAGCGATACGGCGCGTGTGGAGAAGATGTCCAGGAACGCGCGCGCGGTGCGGTCGCGCTGGTACAACTCGCGCAGCTGCAGGGTCTCGGTGTAATGCAGCGGCAATGCGCCAGCGGTGCCCAGCAGGCCCATGAACTGCGGAGTCAGGTGGACCTCGGCCAGTTCCTCGCCGTGCAGCGCCTGCTCGATGGCCTCGCGCCCCTCCAGCCGCTCGCCCTTCAGCGAGTAGACCTCACCCTCCGCGGACAACTCGGTGGCCGGGAAGCCCAGCGACAGCGAGTTGCGGAAGCGCACGCGCATCGGCACGGCCTGGCCGGGCTTGACGCCTTGCCGCTGGAACACCTGCTCAAGCAACCGCACCGCCTGGAAGAACTGGAAGCGGTGGGGCTCGGTGAGCAGCTGCTGGGCTACGCCAGGATCGATTCGCCGCTGCGCGCTGGGCATCGGACGATCTCCTCCCCGCTGTCGCCGGAAACCAGCACCAGACGGGTAAAGCTGTTGGCATGCACGTAAAGTGCGAAGAAGTGGTCCATCACCTGGGCAAAGGCGGCCACACCGGTACCCACGAAGTGGGCTTCATTGATCGTCAGGCGGATCTCCAGGCCACGCACCACCGAAGCGAACTGGCGACCATGCATCCAGGTGGTGGTCGGGGTCTGCTGCAGCTCAAGGATGCCGTCGATCTGGCGAGCGGAAACATTGCTGCCGGACAGGTCGTACAGGCGCAGCATCTCCTTCAGCGCTGGCAGGCCGCTGGCGGTCAGTGACAGCTGGTTCAACGACAGGTGCGAGATCAGGCGCCACTGCGCATTGCGGCCATGGCGGAAACGCAGCGGTTTGGTCGGCTTGCGCAGCAGGCTGATCGCCCTGGCCGGGCTGCCGCCCTCGATGTTCAGGTCACCACCGGCCACACCGAACGCGAGCTGGTTGGGCAGATCGCGGTTGCTGCAGGTCAGCTCCAGGCTGACCGTGTCGGTCTGCGGAAGTACCGGATTGAATGACAGGTCGACGAAGCTGATCTCCGTCTCGAATCCGGGGCTCTGCCGTGCGACATCCTCATCACGACGTGCCACCCAGTACTGACCGGTCCGCTCCGGATCTTCACCGTGATGCAGCGAGTAGAACGGACGGAAGGCCTGGATCAGTTCGCCCTGCGGTGTCTGCCGGATGCGGTGCACCGAGTCGATCGAGTGCACCTCGTAGGCGAAGGCGCGACGCGCGTCGGCCAGCACCGGATAGTTGACCGTGCGATGGGTGACGCGGATCGGCTCGCCACTGGTCCTGAACAGGTTGACGATGGGGGTGCAGCCCAGGCGCACGTTGTGCGTTCCCAGCTCCTCCAGCACCATCGTGTTGCCCCGGTCCTGGCCCTGCGCATGCAGCACCAGGTGAAGCGTGAAACGACGACTGGCGCCGGCGGTCACTGTGGGCAGGTGCAGATCGACGAATCCGAACTTCTCCGGATAGGCGAACAGCTCGGTCAGCAGCCGGTACGCCGGATGCGAGCGCGCCGGGAAGTCGATCAGCGCCTCATCCTCGGCAAAGCCCACCGGGCTCAGCGGGACCTTTTCCAGGCGTCGCCAGCGGCCATCGCCATCGGATTCGACATAGGCCGCCTTTACCCCGAGCATCAGCGCATCGCGCAGAGCGGCCCGCACCGACGGCTCGCCATCCAGGAACAGGCGAAGCTGATCGGTGCCCAGCTGGCCGAAGCCGAGCTGATCGGACAGCAGCTGGAAGCCCAGCGAGATCTGGCCGCCGGTGCCCGCCGGCAGCGTCGTGGCCATCGGTGCATCGGCGACACTGCGGTAGACCACCTGCTGTACCCCGACCGGTGCCAGGACCACGTCGTAGGCGGTGCGGAAATCACACGGAACGCCACGCACGGGGCGGCTCTGCAGGGCGGTACCGCGGGGTACGCGCACCGGCGCGCTCAGTTTGGAGGCTACCCCTTCCATGTCGAAGTGGGCGATCGAGCACGACGGGAACGGGCGCAGGTAATGTGGATAGAGCACATCCAGCAGCGCGTCGGTGAACTCGGGATAGTCGTCCTCGATGCGCTTGGAAACGCGGGCACTGAGCAGCGCGAACGCTTCGATCAGCCGCTCGACATGCGGGTCCTGGCTGCCCTCCGCGGACAGTTGCAGGCGGCCGGCAATCTTCGGGTAACGCTCGGCGAACTCGCGTCCGTAACGACGGAGATAGGCCAGTTCGCGTTCGTAATAAGGAAGCAGGTCCTGCATCAGGCGGCCTGCGTGCGACGTGCGCGGGTGACCTGGTACTGCAGGGTCGAGGGCTGCAGCATCGCGTCGAAGCTGACCGGCTCGCGCGCCGGTTCCAGATCCAACAGCGCATGGATGGTGAAGTGCAGGCCGCCGGCAAACTGATTGCCGGCGTCCAGGTGCACGTTGACGTTGCGGAGCCGGCGCTCGTGTCGCGCCACGGCCTGCTCCAGGGAGCGGCAGATGGCGGCGCGATCATAGGCGTTGGCCAAGCTCATCGCGGAGAAATCGGCCAGCCCGTAGGTCAGCAGCGACTGCCGGCAGTTGGGGAACTCCTTCATGTCGCCTTCCTGGAACGCGGCGCGCGAATTCAGCAGCCCTTCCAGGTCACGGGCAATGGATTCCTTGTACTGCTCCAGCGAGACGGACTTGAATACCGGCCCGGCGCCCGGCTGCTTGGGGGCGTCGTCGAACAGTTTTTCCAGCAGGCTGGGTTCGAGTCCCTTCATTGGTCGATCCACTCAGGTTCGGCATCCGTGCGGGCGGCAGCGGTGCGGCAGAGACAGGGCCGTTCCTGGCCCTGCCCGACGATCAGACTGCGATGGCGCACGAGGCGCCATCGCAGTGACACAACATCACACGGTGTAGTTCGGGATGTTCTTGGTTGCGCTCCACTGCGCCACGGTCTTGCCACCAACGCCGCCTTCCGGCTTCTGCTGCTGGTAAGTCCACTTGATGGCGCCGAAGCTCAGCTGAACAACTTCCTGCGGCATGCCTTCCTTGTCCACCGTCGTGGTGACGCGGTGGACCAGCACGTTCAGCAGCTCGACCGTGTAGTAATTGATCGCGTTGCCGTCCTTGTCGGCGCGCATGAACTGGATCTGCGCCTTCGGGAAGGTGGTGCCGTTGGAGGCGGCCTGGTTCAGGGCCGTGGAGGCGAGGTCGATCGACTTGGTGATTTCGATCGGGGACAGGTTCACGCGGGCAGCGGTGGTGCCGCCGGAGGTCGACGCGGTGGCCGAACGCGGCTGCAACAGGTCCTGCGAGAACGACTGGATTTCAATCCAGTCCTTGTGCTTGTCGTCGTGCGACTCGCCCTTGATGGTGTCAATCGAGAGGAAAGCGTGCTGCATATCTGGTCTCCTAAATTCCGTTCTTCCGTGAGATTTGATGTGCCAGGCGGGGGCCTGGCGGTTAAGGGGGGCTGCGCCCTCTTGAAATAAGCGTCACTGCAATCCGGGGAGCGGACTCCCCTGGACGCTTCAGTTACAGCAAACCGTTACGACTTTTTCGCGGACGCCGGCAGTTCGGCGACCAGACGCAACGAAACAGACAGCTCATCGAGCTGGAAATGCGGCCTGATGAAGGCCACCGCGCGGTAGACACCAGGCTTGCCCGGCACCTCCGAAACCTGCACAGATGCCTCGCGCAACGGGAACTGGGCCTTGGCTTCCTGCGATGCGTTGTCGTCCAGCAGCACGTACTGGGCGATCCACCGGTTCAGGAATTCCTCGACGTTGCCCGCCGATGCGAAGCTGCCGATCTTCTCGCGCATCATCGCCTTGAGGTAATGGGCGATGCGCGACACCGCGAAAATGTACTGCAGCTGGGCAGACAGGATCGCGTTGGCGTTGGCCGAATCGGTGTTGTACTTCTTCGGCTTCTGTGCCGACTGTGCGCCGAAGAACGCGGCGTAGTCGGTGTTCTTGCAGTGCACCAGCGGCATGAAGCCGAGGTCACTGAGTTCCTTTTCACGACGGTCGGTGATGGCCACTTCCGTCGGGCACTTCAGCGCGACTTCGCCATCATCGGTGCGGAAGGTATGGGTCGGCAGGTCCTCGACCAGGCCGCCACCTTCCACGCCACGGATTGCCGCGCACCAGCCGAAGTTCTCGAAGGCCTGGGTCAGGCGCGCACCCATCGCATAGGCGGTGTTGCACCACAGGAACTTGCTGTGGTCGGCCGCTTCGATCTCCTCGACGAAGTTGAAGCCTTCGACGGTGGTGCCATCCTTCGGGTTGTAGGGCAGACGGCCGAGGAAGCGCGGCATGGTCAGACCGACATAGCGGCTGTCCTCACTCTCGCGGAACGACTTCCACTTCGCGTACTCGACCGTGTCGAACACCTTGGCCAGGTCGCGCGGCTTGCCCAGATCGGTGAAGGTTTCCAGGCCGAACATGCCTTCACTCGCTGCCGAAATGAACGGCGCGTGCGCGGCGGCAGCCACGTGCGACATCTGCTCGATGAAGTACATGTCCTCCGGCTGGCGGCCGAGGAAGTAGTCGCCGATCAGTGCGCCGAACGGCGCGCCACCGAAGGTGCCGAACTCTTCTTCGTAGACCTTCTTGAACAGCGCGCTCTGGTCGAAGTCGATGGCCGACTTGAAATCCTTGACCAGATCCTTCTGCGGCGAATTGAAGACCTTGATCTTCATGTTCGGGCCGGTTGAGGTCTGCTGGCACAGGTAATGCAGGCCTCGCCAGCTGCCTTCCAGCTTCTGGAACGGTTCGGCATGCATGACGGCGCTGAGCTGCTCGGAGATGATCCGGTCGATCTCGGCGATGCGCGCATCAAGGGTGAGGTTGAGGTTGTCGGAGACGACCACCGTGCCGTCCAGGACTTCCTTCGCCAGCGCGGCGATGATGTCCTTGGCGCGGTCATGTTCGGTCTTCGACTTGGCGACCTTGCTCTTCTCGACGATCTGGTCGAGCAGGCCGACGTCTTCGGCAACGGCGGCCTGCGTGGCCAACGGGCTGGCTTCGGCTGACATCGGTCAGTCCTCCTTGGTCACGCCGAGCTTCTTCAGCTGCTCGGTGTTGTTGAGCACATCGGTCAGCAGGTCTTCCAGCTTCTCGTTGCCGGCCAGCTTGTTGCGCAGGTCGGCGAGCTTGGTGCGCGACTCGAGCAGGCGCCGCAACGGCTCGATCTGCTGGACCACCGCCTCGGGACGGAAGTCATCGATGGAGTTGAACTTCAGCTCGACGCCGAATTCGCCGCCTTCGTCGCTGATCTTGTTCGGCACGCGATAGACCGCACGCGGGGCGATGCCTTCCATCACTTCGTCGAAGTTGTCCATGTCGACGCTGACGAACTTGCGATCCTTGACCTTGGGCAGCGGCTGCTCCGGGTTGCCGCTGAAATCGCCCATCACGCCGACCACGAACGGCAGTTCCTTCTGCTCGATCGCGTCACCCTTCTCGACATCGTAGGTGAGCTGGACGCGCGGCGGGCGGATCTTCTGCAGCCGCTTCTGGATGCTTTCCTTCTTGGCCATGTGTGTCTCCTGACTGGGGCCGGGTCCGGATCAGTTGCCGATGTTCTGGAACGGATCGGAGTTGTTCGAGCGGGCAGCGGGCTTGGCCGGCTGTGCAGCGGGCTGTGCGGCAGCGGCGGGCGCGGCGGCACGGCCGGCACGGGCGCGGCTGCGCGGCTTCGGCTTGGGCGCCGGATCGAGAATGGCATCACCCATGGTGTTGCGCAGGGTGGTAGCCAGGGTCTGCGCTTCCTTGCGGGCAGTATCGGAAGCCAGCGCGCCGCGCCCCTGCAGGCGGGTCAGCGACTGGTTGGCAATGCGGAAACCGGCCACCGTGATCACGCCATCGGCGACCAGATCGCTGGGATCGCGCTGCAGCACTTCCTCGGCAGCCACAATGGCGCGGGCATACTGGCCTTGGTCGAACTGCAGCTGAGCGATGCGCACCCACGGCTCCTTGCGCGTCGGATCGGCCTTCGCCGCTTCCTCGAATGCGCTGATGGCGGCATCCGCGCCACCGGTGGTGACCTGTGCTTCGGCATTGCTCAGCGTCGTTTCGAACGGCACGACCTCGGCCTTCTTCGGTGCCGATGAGCAGGCCGCCAGGCCCGACAGCAACATCAGCGCGAACATCGGCCGGTAGACAGCCTTCCCCATTGCCTTCACTTCCATAGTGATCCCTCGTCGAAATTAGTTCCTAAAGGAAGCCGGATCGCCGCCGATACACCGCACGGGATTCCTGCCCCTGTCGGCGGCAGTGTACATTCGCGAATACGCATCGGTATAGTGAATTTCGTCAAGAATGTGGCGGTTTTGATAGACACATTCTTCACATTCCAATGTGATATCCGCGAGCGAAATCCGTTGCATACGTGACTTTCACCCCGCCCTTCGAGCCCGCCGACTCCAGATGAATGCGCAACTCTCCTCATTTCGCCGCGTGATATCCGTCACGATTTTCTCCTTCATTGTTTCGGGTTCCCTTGCCGGTTGCGCCAGCGACAGCAAGCTCGGGAAAGCGATGGACAAGACGCTGCAGGCCGTCGGCATCCGCGAGGAAAAGCCGAAAGCGCCACCGACCGTCCCATTGCGCCTGTATGCCGGCACCAACCTCAATGCCGGCAACGACAAGCGGGCGAGCGCGGCGGTGGTCAAGGTCTACCACCTGCGCAGCCTGCAACGGTTCGAACAGGCGCCCTTCAACGCATTCCTGGACCAGGCCGGAGAGCAGGCCGCCCTCGGTGCCGACCTGCTGTCGGTCAATGAGGTGGTGCTGACCCCCGGGGCCCGGCAGGAATTGTCCGAGCAGCTGAGTGAAGGAAGTGCAGTGCTGGGCGTGGTCGCCCTGTTCCGCGCCCCCGCCGAGAACCGCTGGCGGCTCGCGTTCGACACCAAGGGCAAGACCCTGCCGCAGGACGGTGTGACCATCGGTGTCCACGCCTGTGCCCTGACCAGCGACAGCAAGGCCCTGCTCACACGACTTTCCGGCGATCCGGGCAGTCTTGCCTCGATCCGCTGTGCAGGCGCGAAATAGGACCGCGTCGGAATTCTGGCACTCAAATTGCCGCAATGCGATAGTATCTTCCGCGCAACGTTTGCCCCGCCGCAATCAATGTGCCATGTGATTCACACTTTCACATTGCAAGGCAGGGCCTTCGCCGCAGCGGAACGCGAGGACGGCGGAACCGGCCCCCAAGGGGCAACCTTTCAAGGTATTTCCAAGGATTGAATGTGGCTTATGTAAGCAGGATGTCGAAGGTTCTCTGGGGTGAAGGGCTGTTCCTGCGGCCCCAGCATTTCCAGCGCCAGGACGCGTATCACGAGGCACGGCTGCAGGATCTTTCGCAGACGCTGCACCCGTACGCGTGGGGCGCGCGCCGCGTGCGTTTCGACCCCCATGCCTTGTCCGGCGGCACGTTGAGGCCGCTCGATCTGTCGGCGGTGTTTCCCGATGGCGAAACCTACGATGCCCCCGCCCACGACAGCCTGCCGGACGCGGTGTCGCTGCAGGATCTGCCGCCTGGCGTGCAGTCCACGGTGATCTACCTGGCACTTCCGCTGCTGCGCGATGACGGCGCCAACTGCACCGATGCGGAAGGCACGGTGCTTGCGCGCTATCGGCAGGCAAACCGCGATACGCAGGACCTGTTCACCGATGCGGTGGAGGCCGAACTGGCCTACCTGAGCAAGGCGGTGAAGCTGCTTACCGACGACCAGCCCCGTGATGCCTATGCCACCGTGCCGGTGGCGCGTGTGCGCCGCACCTCCAGCGGCGGCTTCGAGCTGGACGATGAGTTCATCCCGCCCTGCGCGCAGCTGCAGGCCTCGCCGTTCCTGCATCGTGAACTGCGTGCGGTGCTCGATGCGCTGCAGGCCAAGGTCGATGCGCTGTACGGGCTGCATCGGCAGACGTCGCAGAACATCATCGAATTCCGCTCGGGCGACATCGCGTCGTTCTGGCTGCTGCATACGATCAACAGTTCCTTCAGCGCGCTGGCCCATCTGCTGCATCATCCGCAGCTGCATCCCGAGCGCCTGCACCAGGAACTGCTGCGCATGGCGGGCGCACTGCTGACCTTCTCCAACGCCTACCAGCTGGGCGACCTGCCGGTGTACCGCCACGACCAGCCGGAAGCTTCGTTCCGCAAGCTGCTGGAGATCGTGCGGGCACTGCTGGATACGGTGATCTCCACGCGCTACTTCAAGATCGCGCTGAACGAGGTCAAGCCGTCCTACCACCTCGGTCGGCTGGACTCGCAGCGGATCGACGGGAATGCCTCGTTCTACCTGTCCGTCTCCGCCTCGCTGCCGGCGCAGGAGCTGATCCAGAGCGTCCCGGTGCGCTTCAAGGTCGGCGCGCCGGACGACGTCGAGAAGTGCGTGCTGTCCGCACTGCCAGGCGTGAAGCTTACCCACGCCGCGCAGGTGCCGGCAGCGATCCCGGTGCGCCCGGGCAGCCATTACTTCGAATTTGATTCGCGCGGTGCGCTGTATGAGCGCATGCTCAAGGCGCAGTCGGTGATGATCTATGTGCCGGCCGGCATTGCCGAGCTGAAGATGGAACTTGTGGCGGTGACCTCATGATGAATTCCCCCCTGCCCCCGACCCCGGGCCCGATGCCGTCGCTGACCGCCAATGGCGCGATGGTCAATCCGACGCCGCAGGCGGCCAATCCGCAGAGCCTGCAGGATCTGATGTCCGACGGCTTCTACCTGCTGCTTCTGCTCAAGCGTGGCCAGTTGCCGCACGACGCAGAGGGCTTCGTGCAGACGGTGCAGAAGTTCCTCGATGGCGTCGAACGCAACGCGATGCGGCTTGGCGTGGCGTCCGAAGATGTCTACGCCGCCAAGTACGCGTTCTGCGCCGCGGTGGATGAGGCGATCCTGTCGCAGCCGTCGCCGCTGCACGAAACCTGGGAACGCAATCCGCTGCAGTTGCGCCTGTTCGGCGAGCACCTCGCCGGCGAGCACTTCTTCGACCGGCTGGAAGAACTGCGCCGCCAGGGCGCGGCGCGGCTGCCGTCGCTGGAGGTCTATCACTACTGCCTGCTGATGGGCTTCGAGGGCAAGTACCGTATCGAAGGCACCGAGAAGCTGGGCTATCTGACCGCGCGGCTGGGTGACGAGATCGTCTACCTGAAGGGCAAGCGCCACGGCTTCGCCCCCCATGCGCTGCCACCCGACAACGTGCGCCATGGCCTGCGCCGGGTCGTGCCGCTGTGGCTGCCGGCCGTGGTCGTCGGCTGCTTCGGCATCGTCGCGTTCTTCGGCATGCGCGCCTACCTCGGACACGAAACCCGTCAGCAGCTGGCCGCCTACAATGACGTGGTGCAGATGCCCGAGCGCACCGCCCACATTACGATCACCCTCCCATGAGCCTGACGATATGGACATCTCGCGCTCCACGCTGCTTGCTTCCCTCGCCTCGCTGTCGCATCGGGATCGCCTGATCCAGCTCAAGGGCCCCGACGAGGGCCTTGTGGTCGAGCGGTTTGAAGGCATCGAATCGGTGTGCGGTGACAACCGCCTGCAGATCGACTGCCTGGCCACCGATGCGTTCCTGGAACTGGAACCGTGGCTGGAGCAGCCGCTGACCCTGCAGCTGCGCCAGGCCGATGGCGCGCTGCGGCAGTGGCACGGGCTGTGCACCGAGGCGGCGCAGCTGGGAAGCGACGGCGGGCTGGCCCGCTACCGGCTCACCCTCGAACCCTGGACCGCCCTGCTGCGCCTTCGCCGCAACGCAGTGATTTTCCAGGACCAGGACACCCGCGCGATCTGCGAGCAGATCTTCGCCGACTACCCGCAGGCCGCCTTCCGCTTCGACGTGCAGGCCCAGTTGCCGGCCCGCGCGATCACCACCCAGTACCGCGAAACCGACTGGGCCTTCGTCACCCGCCTGCTGTCCGAGGCCGGCCTGGCCTGGCGCATCGAGCAGGTGCAGGACGGCGACGCCGCCCACACCCTGGTGGTGTTCGAGCCCGGCGCCGAACTGCCCGATGTGGGCCGCGTGCGTTTCCATCGCGCGGACATGGCCGAGAGCAGCGATGGCATCACTGCCTTCGCCGAACGCCAGCAGCTGGTGCCCAACGCCAGTACCGTCGCCAGCTGGCACAGCGAACAGGTCAATGCCGTGGCGGCGCAGTCCAGCGCCGATGCCGGCACCCTGCCCGCGCTGGAGGTCTATGTGCAGCCGCGTGCCGGCCGCTTCGCCCAGCCCGCCTGGGCCGACGCCGAAGCGCAGGCGCGGCTGGACGCACTGCGCGTTGGCCAGGTGCTGTACAGCGGCAGCGGCAGCGAGCGCCAGCTGGCCGCAGGCAGCACGTTCAGCCTGGCCCAGCATCCGCAGCATGAGGGCCAGCGCTTCCAGCTGCTGGCCGTGCAGCATGTCGCCGTCAACAATCTGGATCAGGGCATCGCCGAGCTGCTCGGCAGCACCGATCTGGAGCGCGGTGCCTACCGCAACGCCTTCCTCGCCACCGGCGCCGGTGTGCCGCTGCGAGCCCTGCCGCAGGACCGCCCCACCCTGCATGGCCCGCAGACCGCACGCGTGGTGGGTGTGGCCAATGCGGCCGTCAGCCCGAACCGCGAACACCAGGTGCGCATCCAGTTCGGCTGGCAGCGCGGCAGCCAGCCCAATCCGGGCGGTCTGACCGACACCGGCAGCGCCCAGACCGGCCATGCGCCCGGCGACCAGACCAGCGGCAGCTGGGTGTCGGTGGCCGAATGGGTGGCCGGCCCGAACTGGGGCACGGCCTTCCTGCCGCGCATCGGCAGCGAAGTGCTGGTGGAATTCCTGCACGGTGACATTGACCAGCCGCGCATCACCGGCCAGCTCTACAACGGTGAGGTCGCCCCACCCTTCGGCGGCGGCATCGATGAGAACGCGCGCCATCCCGGCGTACTCAGCGGCCTGCATACCCAGGCCCATGACGGCAGCGGCACCCAGCAATGGGTGATCGATGACACGCCGGGCCAGCTGCGTACGCGCCTGCACAGCTCGCTGGCCGACAGCCGGCTGGAGCTGGGCTACCTGATCGCGCACCAGAACACCGCCCGCGGCGCCCTGCGCGGCGAGGGCTTCGAGCTGGCCACGCAGGGCTGGGGAAACGTGCATGCGGCCGAAGGCCTGCTGCTGTCCGCCAGCGCGCAGGAGCGGGCCGCTTCCACGGTCATGGACAACGCCAGCGTGGTGGCGCAGCTCAAGGGCGCCGAGCGCAGCCTGGAGCAGATGCAGCAGACCCTGGCCCAGCAGCAGGTGCCCGGACTGACCGAGTTCGAGCGCACGAAGCAGCTGCGCGAGCAGATCGATCCGCAGGCACAGGGACGCTACGAAGGCGAGGTCAACGGACAAAGCGCGATGAAGCCGGGCGGCGATGGCCGCAGCCCGGGTGACCAGCCGGTGGAGCGTCTGGCCAAGCCGCTGCTGCTGGCCGAAGCACCGCACCACATTGCCTGGACCACGCCAGCCAGCGCGGTGGCCTACGCCGGGCAGAACCTGCAGATGACGGTGCAGCAGGATCTGCACATCAGCGCAGGCGAGACCATCGCCACGGTGTCCGGTGAGCACGTCTCACTGTTCGCGCAGAGCGGCCCGCTGCGGGTGATCGCCGCCCAGGGCCCGGTCAGCCTGCAGGCCAACGATGGCGAACTGGAGCTGCTGAGCGACCAGGCACTGACCATCACCGCCACCGATGACCGCATCGATGTGCTGGCGCAGAGCAAAGTGGTGCTGCAGGCGGGCAGCAGCGCGATCACCCTGGAAGGCGGCAACATCACGTTCAGCTGCCCGGGCGAGTTCAAGGTGAAGGCGGGCGAGCATCCGTTCATGGGGGGGGAAGTGATGCGCCGTCCATGCCGGTACTTCCCAGTGGGCTGTACTCGTTCAAGGAAAGCCTGCGCTTCGCGCTGGAAGGCGCCGATGTACTGGCCACGGAAATGGGGTGGAAGGACAAGGCCTACCGCATCCTCAACAACGAAGGCGAACAGGTCGCCAGCGGAACCATCGGTGAGGACGGTCGGTTGCCCCGCGTGATGGCCGATGGCCTGGGTCGGCCGCTGACCTTGGAGGTTGGCGATGACACCTGGGAAATGTTGGTGTCGGCGCCGGGCCGCCCACCCGAGAATGACGGCGACACACCCGACAGCGACGGCAGCGACCCCTTCCTCGGGAACCTGGACGCGGCCGATGCGACCGGCGCCCTGACGTCCGAACAGATCCTGGAACTGCTCAACGAACCCCCGTCATCAACATGATCATCCGACACTTCCTGCTGCTGCTCGCATTGTGCATGGGCCCCTCCGCCAATGCGCAGCAGTATTCGACCGGCAGCACTGACATCAAGACCGCTCAAGGTACGTTGCGCGTGAATTCCGGGTATGTCAGTCATTCCAATGCCCACAGTTTCCATGTTTACAGCTTCCAGTACCGTCCGATTGCCAACGAAGCCGTGTGGAACCAGCTTCCGCTGCTCCCACGCAACGATGCGCCGCCGGTGGATTTCCTCGTAAAGGCGACGGCCACGGCTGACTTCCCGCTCCGCGATGCGCGTGTGCGGGTCGAGGCGGGCAAGGTGGTCCTCTACATCGCTGAGTTGTCCTTCAAGGACACGCCATACGACGACGACGCTGCCGTCGAGCTGAAACGCTACCTTCTCAAGCAGCAGCCCGACGAGGAGCGCTGGGTACTGGTGCTCGATTCCACCCGCCGTCTGCCCCAGGGCGTTGATGTCGCACAGGCCCTGAGCACGCTGACGCCCCGATAGGACGACACGGAATGCCTACCTACATCAGCGCGGTTTTCAACAAGGATACGCGCACTGTGGAGTTCACCGCCGACAACGGTGACAAGCTCATCCGCAGTGGCGGCTCGCTGGCTTGGCTGCTCAACAACCCCGGCAACCTGCGTCCAGGCGGAAAGTACGCCAAGATGATCGGCCAGGCCGATACGAAGAGCGGCAAGTTCGCCATTTTTCCTACGGCCGAGGATGGCCGCGCCGAGAAGCGCGCACTGCTGCGCCGCAAGTACAACGACATGACGTTGTACAACGCCATGCATACCTATGCGCCGGAATCGGAAAACGACACAGCGGCCTATCTGGCATACGTGCGCAAGCGATCTGGTGCCACCGACCAGACGGTCATCAAGGACATGACCGATGAGCAGTTCAACGGCATGATCGCTGCGATGGAGCAATATGAGGGCTTCAATGCAAAGCCTGAGACACGCAAGGAACGGATCGTGCACGCCACGCAGGTCACCTTGTCTGACGGCGCCCGACCGATGCCGGCAACGCCCGTGATCGTGCGTAGCAGCAATACGGGCGAGAAGAAGGTCACCACCAATGAGCACGGGGCGCTGCCGACATTCATCACCCGCCAGCCAGGAGAAGTGATAGAGCTCTTCCTTGAGGAATCAGGCAAGATTGGAAGCCGAATCGGCCAGTTTGCGCTTCAGCAGGCCTCAGCGTCCCTGGTATTTGCGCGCAACATGATGACGGTCGGCGGGAATTCGCAACCACACACTCCAACGCAGCCCAGCAAGGAGAAGCGCACACCGCTGCGCTACGTGGTGCAGCCAGGCGACACTCTCGCCTCGATCGCCAGCAGGTTCAAGACCTCAGTTGACGATCTGGTGAGCAACAACCATATCCGCAACCGCAACCGCATCTATCCCGGTCATGTGGTTTGGATCTACGGAAAGGCGCCGGCTGACGCAGCCAACGACGGCGCCCCGGCGACTCCAACAAGGTCACGTCAAGCCAGCTACAGCGTTCGCTCCGGCGACACGCTGAGCCGAATTGCAGACCGCCATCACACCAGCGTCGATGCGCTGATGGCCGCCAATCCGTCGATCAGCAATGCCAATCGAATCAACCCTGGCCAGAAAATCACGCTGCCTGTTGGGGTCGAAGCCGTGCCCCCGTCAGCGGCCGGGTCTTCCCGGCGAGCGGGCAACAGCGGGAATCCGCAAACGTCTGATCGGCCCTCGCTGGTGAAGCCTCCGCCGGAAACACCTGCTGCTGCTGTGCGGCCGCCGGCGTCAGTACAGGCACGGGATACCCGAAGTCGCGAGGGCGAAGGCCACCCAATCGCAATCATTCCGTTTTCGCAGAAGCGCGCACCTTGGGTGGAGCACGCCTATGCACAGGCGCGCAAATGGGCGGGCAAGAAAGAGGCTGAGATCAGCCGCACCATCAACTTCCATTCCGAACTCGGCTACGGGAAGCAGTTCACTACGCTGGCCGGAAGCTCCAACGCTTGGTGCGCATCGTTCGTGAACTGGTGCCTTCGCACGGCCGGATACGCTATATCATCTCCACACCCGTACCGTGCGCGTTCGTTCGCCGCCGACACGACGCGCTTCAGCCAGATCGACGAACCGGTGTTCGGCGCGGTCGCCCTGGTCGGTACGTCGCACGTAGGGTTCGTCTACGCCATGGACCGCGGTCGACCTGTGTTGCTGGGTGGCAACCAGAGCGACCAGATCAATTTTGTCCGCTTCAACCCTGCAACGCTGCGTTACTACGTGCCGAAAAGCTATCTGCCATTCGCGCAGAAGGAACTCAAGGAAACCAAACTCGATGAACTGGCAGCCACGGACCTCAACGCGGCGCTCGGCATTGTCGTGGCCAAAAAGGCTGGCGACAATACGCGCTGATCAGCTGCGACTTGCCGTGCTGGCCGTGCTTGCACTCGGTGCAGTCGGCTGCGGTGCGCCGTCCTCACCGGTTGCAGATGCAGCAGACGATGCCGCAACGAATGCACACGCACTTCCCGGGCAGGTTGAGGCCGTGCCCGCTGGTCGACTGGAGCTGTTGCCCGCCCTGGCAGATGCGGAACTGAAAGACCTCTACTCGGGCACGCTGCTGAAGCAAGTGGTGTTCAATGACATCGACGGGCCGGGCCTGCTGCTGCTTTCGCGCAGCGAGCAGACAGTGCCGGCGCAGGGCGATGAAGAGGCGATGGATCAGATCACGTTACGTGCGGAGCTGTTCCGGCGCGCCGGACAAGCGGCTCCTTGGGCCTCGCGGTGGAGCGTGGAAGATCCGGTTCAATGCGAAGGTCTGGATCTGGAGGCCGGCTACTTCCTGGACCAGGTGACTGCAACGGACCTGGACAAGGATGGCCGCGCCGAGTTGACGCTGGCCAGCCACAGCTTCTGCGGCGGCGGCGTCGATCCGCAGCAGCTGCGCATTGGGCTTCGCCAGGGCGAGCAGTATTACGAAGTACGTGGTGAATCGCTGGTGGAGGTGGAAGGCGATGAACCCTTCGGCGGCGACCGGCAGGACGATCCCGCGCTGGCTTCGGCTGCGCCCGTGCTTCGCGCGCACGTAGACAAGGTGTGGGAGGCGATCAAGCGCGGAAGCTCACCGTGACGTCGTCACGATGCCAGCGCCAGCATCAGGCTCTCCTGCTGCTGGCGCTCTCCGCTGCCGCGGACGTCGCCATCGCGCGCACTCCGCCGCCCGGCTCGCTGCAACGCGCGTGTGCAACCGCCATCGATGACAGGATCGAACTGGTACCGGTGGAGGGGAAACGCGTCAGTGCATGTCCACCGGGGAATGACGAGGACTGCCCATACAGCGGTCAGCAGGGAAAGACCTTCTTGAACGACGCGCCCGATCTCAACAACGACGGGCGCGAGGACGCGATCCTCACCTACTTCGGCAGCAGCTACGGCGATGTCGATGTCGCCGATAAACTGATCCTTGCCCAGTGTGCGGATGGAACCTATATCCGCCTGTTGGAGGGCAGGTTCACGACATTGACGGCCCCTGTCGCGCCGCATGCTGCCTGGCCAGCACTGGACGCGACACGGGACTGCCCGACTGGGCAGAATGACACCATCCGTACCGGGAAGATCCAGCTGCAGTTCGACCCGGCGACGATGCGCTATCGCGGTCCAGCCGGCATTGACCTGATCCAGGCCTGCAGTGAATAGCGACAGATGCGACGCGAAACCGATAGGCCGAATGCCAGGATAATGCTGGGTTGACTCGCAACGTGCAGACGCGCTCCATGCGCTCCGCAGGCGTGAAGGGTCACGGCCAGGACGCGCCAACCTCGTCAGTGCCTGTGCTCCAGAGCCCCTCCTTTGATCCAACGCATGCCGTCGCCACGGGCAGGGTGCTATGGTGGCGCCACCATCTCGCAGGAGCGCCGCTCATGACCCGTTTCCGTTCCGTCGGCCTTGCCCTGGCCGCAGTCGCCACGCCGATGCTGCTCGCCGCCTGTGTCAGTACGCCCGGGCCGGAGGTGAAGGGCACCGGCCGCTGCGACGCCAGCCGGCTTGGCTGGGCAATCGGCCAGCCGGGCAATGAGGAGAACATGCGTCGTCTGTCGCGTGAGAGCGGTGCCGGCCTGGTCAACCCGATCGGCCCGACCACGATCACCACCAAGGATATCCGTCCGGATCGCCTGCGCGTCTACATGGACAAGGACAACATCATCACCGCAGCCCGCTGCGAGTAACCACCGCGCATTCTCTGTAGAGCCGAGCCCACGCTCGGCTGCCACTGAACAGCAGCCGAGCGTGGGCTCGGCTCTACACAGAACGCGCGTCGGGCATGGACCAGCGTGACAGGGCTCAAGGTTCGGTATAACCGGCACAATCCGGCAGTGGCTGGTCGGGGTGAAAACGGCCCTCACTGAAACGGAAAAGACGCGAATAGCTGCACGCGGGATCCTGCTCGGTGCGCAGGTCCTTCGTCTTCAACGGCCCCTTCGCCAGCGAATCCTCGAAACGCGATGCACCTGCGGGGAAGCGGGTCGCCACCGTCTGGTAACGAAGCACCGGCATGCCCTGCACTGCCGGATCCAGCCCCAGCTTTGCCGAGAACCCATACTCATCGTGGCAGGCACCGGCACGCTGCCTGATGTCCTGCTCGCTGAAGCAGGCACGGATCATCGCGTTGCCCACCCACGGCACGGTCAGCACATCATCGTCCACCTGGATGCCATCCTGCAGGTGGCGCACGCGTGCCAGCTGCAGCGTCGATGCGTCTGCACCACCGCCGGAGTACATCATGCTGAAGGTGACCGTGGCGCCTACCAGTACGTTCTGGCGGGCACGCGGCTGCGGGTCAATCACGTCCTCATCCGCGCCGACACCGGGTGCCAGGCGTACGATCCACGGCCACAGCTTCAGTTCGCTTTCCTGCGGCACATCAATGCGGACGTGGTAGCTATTTGGCTTGCCCTGGCCCGGCACCTTCTCAAGCACTTCCAGCACGGTGGGCCGCTTCCCCTCTTCGGCCACCGGTTGCACGCGTACACACCAGTTGCCGTCCTGGGTGCACTCATAAAGTCCTGCCGGGCCTGCCTCCGGGGTGATCAGCACGTGCCCCAGCGGCTCCATCACATTGCCGGCGGCATCGCGCTGCTGTGGCAGGATGGCGTTATGTGCCAGTGCCAGTAGCGGCGTCGCCAACAAAACGACGCACAGAAAGGTGCGAGCAACGGCAATGGGCATCGAGGGCGGCTCCGGCATGAGGAATCTCGATGGTAGCGCAGGGAAACCGGGACGTTCGCCAGTCGCTCCAGTCAACCGGAACCCAACCGACGCACTGCCCGGCATAACGGCGCTTCCGACTACGCCCCGCCAGCAGTCCGGAGAATGGCCGGAGGAGCGAAGCCGTCATCAGTTGGCGACTCGAGATTCTCACCATCCCAGCGGGCGTGCCTGATCCACGCCACGGCCTTTTCAGCGAACTCAGCGAACGTGGAAGCAAGAAGGTACTTGGTGTCTTCATCCGCACCAAAGGCAATCATTTGGCCTTCAGCACCGCCGATGTCGGGGTCGAAATCCAATCCCATATGATTGCCACCACCATCGTGGGTCAACGGTATCCAGCGTGCGTTGGTGTACATTGGCTTCACCACCCCACCAGGGCTCGATGCCATGAATTCGGCACAGTGCTCGTTCATGCCGTCGGCCTCGATTTCACGCCAACCTTGCCATTTCCGCAAAATCTCCGTCGCCGAGAGCATCTGACTCCCAAACAGAAACCCGGCCCCATCCTGCCCGTCGTGAATCTTCAGAAGCTGCCTCAGCAGATCTGGCAGGGGGACTCCAAGCTGAGCTTCCAATTCAACCAGTTCGCCTTCAGAGGCTCCCGACCGTAGCTGTACTTCATTCAGACAGCCCTTCTCGAAAAGCGACGCTTTGATGGAAGTCCATATCTGATCTGCGCTCTGCATTGATCCTGTATCCGTCTCAGCCAGGATTTCAGCCTAGTACCAGCCCGATCACTGAGGAATGCAAGAAATCCGAATTCTCAGCGGGTACGTCACGGATGCCCATCGCAGTCGCAGCCACCCCAGCCCTTGGCCTTCGAAGTCTGCCCGATGCCCGGGTTGAAGGTGTTGCTCGGGTCCAACTGTCGGTAGAACCCAGCCAGCGCCGGCTTGGCCGGGTACAGGTGACCGACGTTGTGCTCGGCCGGATACTCGGCCCCGCGCCGGTCGAGCAGTGCCCACATCGCGTGCTCGATCGCCATCGGATCTTCGCCCTTGCGTGCAATGTAGTCCTGGTGGAACACGTGGCACAGGAAGTGGCCGTAGTACAGTTTGTGCAGCAGGCGACTTTCGATGGCGGCGGGCAGCTGCTCGAACCAGTCTGCGTCGTCGCGACGCAATGCGATGTCGAGCGCGACGATGTCCTGCACCTGTTGGCGATGCACCTCGCGATAGCGCACGGCAGCACCGGCCACGGCAAAACGATGCAGGAAGGCCTTGCGCCCTTCTTCGGCCGTGCAGTGGAAATAGCCGCCTTCGTGCTCGGCGAAGAATTGCTGCAACCAGGCCTCGGTCTCGGCTGCATCCTGTGCGGAGACCTTCAGCAGCAGATGATGCTCGTAACGCTGCCGGAACTCGCCCATGCGCTGGGGCAGGTGCGAGGGCAACAGGCCGGTCAGCACCTGCATTACCCGGTCGGTCACGCCGCGCAGGCCCAACCGCTCGAACCAGCCGTCAACCCTGCTCTTCAGTGCGAATGCCGCGGGCACCCGTGCGGTCCCGAGCCGGTCGATCAGCAGGAATGTGTCCTTTCCATAGCGCTCGCCGATATCGTAGGCGTCTCGGTGGATGTACTCACCGGCGATCGGCAGGCGATCGAAGCCGGTCAGCAGTTGGCGGCGGATGGCAGTGAAACTCCCGGTACGGTTGCTGCCGATGTAGAAGACCTCGGCGGGCTCCTTCTCAAACGTATCCAGGCGCACCGCGAACACCGCCAGTTTGCCGGCTGAACCCGCCGCTTCGTAGTGACGACTGGGATCGGCATTGAAGCGCGCCGGGGTATCGGCATCGACCCTGCGCACTTCGTCGGCGTAGCGCGGGTCGGACGCGGAACGGCCGTCGCCGTCGCTGACATCGGCGGCATCGTAGTCACCGGCCTGCAAGCGCTGCAGGATCTGCTCGGGCGTATCGCCCAGCGCGATGCCCAGGTGGTTGACCAGCTGCAACCGGCCCTGCGCATCAACCCGCGCATATAGCGCCAGCTCGGTATAGGCGGGGCCACGCCGCACCAGCGCACCGCCGGAGTTGTTGCAGATGCCGCCCAGCACCGAGGCGCCGATGCAGGACGAGCCGATCACCGAATGCGGCTCGCGCCCCAGCGGCGCCAGCGTCTGCTCCAGCCGGTCCAGGGTGGCGCCCGGCAGACACACCACCTGGCGGCCCTCGTTCAACAACTGGATGCCGGTCAAGCGCAGGGTGCTGACCAGCACGACCGGGCGCCCATAATCATTGCCATCCGGGGTCGAGCCGCCGGTCAGGCCGGTATTGGCGGCCTGCAGGATGATCGCTGCCCCACCCTGCACAGCCGTCTGCAGCACACGCCACAATTCCAGCAACGTGCCCGGACGCACCACGGCCAGCACCGCGCCGTCGCCGAAGCGATAGCCCCGGCGGAAGCGGCGGGTCGCCTTGTCGCGGGTCAGCACATGGCGGCTGCCGACAGCAGCACGCAGCTGCGACAGCATGGCCCCGTGGCCAGTCATGGCAGCCGCACCAGTGAATCTCGGCCGATGTCGGTAATGCGGTGTGCGCCGGTCAGCGTCATTGCCACGCGCATCTCCCTGGCGATCAGGTCCAGCAGGTTGGCCACGCCGGCCTCACCCTGCGCCGCGAGCGCATAGACGAAGGCCCGCCCCAGCAGCACGGTGTCAGCGCCCAGCGCCAGCATGCGCACCACGTCCAGTCCGGTGCGGATGCCGGAATCGGCGAGGATCTTCAGGTCGCCCTGTACCGCGTCAGCGATGGCCGGCAGCGCGCGTGCGGTGGACAGCACACCATCGAGCTGGCGCCCCCCGTGATTGGAGACCACGATGCCGTCGGCACCGAATGCAACCGCGTCGCGTGCGTCTTCCGGGTCGAGGATGCCCTTGATCACCATCGGTCCCTTCCAGAACTCGCGGATCCACTCCAGGTCCTTCCACGAAATGGATGGATCGAAGTTGCTGCCCAGCCAGCCGATATAGTCCTCCAGCCCGGTGGGGTTGCCGCGATAGGTGGAGATGTTGCCGAGATCGTGCGGACGTCCGAACAGACCCACGTCCCAGGCCCAGCGCGGATGGGTGATGGCCTGGCCGATGCGGCGCAGCGGAGCATTCGGACCGCTCATGCCGGAGTGCGCGTCTCGATAGCGCGCACCCGGTACCGGCATGTCCACGGTGAACACCAGCGTCGTAACGCCCGCCGCCTGGGCGCGCTCCAGGGCGTTGCGCATGAAGCCGCGATCGCGCAGCACGTACAGCTGGAACCACATCGACCGCTGGATCGCCGGGGCCACTTCCTCGATCGGGCACACCGACACGGTGGACAGGGTGAACGGAATGCCGCGGCTGTCAGCTGCCCGCGCCGCCTGCACTTCACCGCGGCGTGCATACATGCCGGTGAGGCCGACCGGCGCCAGTGCCACCGGCATCGCAAGCGTCTCGCCGAACAGCTCGGTCTCCAGGCTCAGGTCGGACATGTTGCGCAGGATGCGCTGGCGCAGTGCGATGTCGGACAGATCCGAAACGTTGCGCTTCAGCGTGTGCTCGGCATAGGCGCCGCCATCGATGTAGTGGAACAGGAACGGCGGCAGCCGGCGTTTGGCTGCGGCGCGGTAATCGGTGGAGGCGGAGATGATCATGGGGTCAACCGTGTGGGGAAGGCAGGCGCGAGGCCCGCGCGCGCCGGGCTTCGTTGTCGTCGAGCGTGCGCAGCGTGGTGTGCACGAACTCGAGGTGGGCATGCGCGGCGGCGCGCGCGCGCTCCGGATCACCGGCCAGCACCGCATCCATCATCTCGCGGTGCTGGTCGGACAACGGCGAGAAGGTCCTCGCCGAGGTATAGAGTTTCTCGCGGCTCTGCGAGATGTTGGTCTGCAGCAGATCGAACAGGCCACGCATCACCTGCAGCAGCACCAGGTTGTGCGACGCTTCGGCGATGGACAGGTGGAAGGCCGCATCGGCCTCCGCCTCGCCTGAAGGATCATCCTTGCCATGCGCATCCATCATGGTCTGGAAGGCCTGGGCGATGCGCGCCCGATCCTCATCGGTGGCACGCAGCGCTGCATGCCAGGCCGTCGCTCCTTCCAGCGCGTGACGGATCTCCAGCACGTCGAAGCGGTATTCCGGGTCGCCCTGGAACAACGGCAGGTACGGAGCCAGGGGTTCATCCAGCGCCTGCCGCGCGCGCGTGGCCGGCTCCGCCACGTAGGTGCCGCCGCCCACGCGTGCGCTCAGCAGGCCCTGGCTGGACAACTGCGCGATGGCCTCGCGCAGCGCCGTGCGCGAGACACCCAGCTGCACAGCCAGCGCGCGCTCGGCCGGAAGCCGGTCACCCGGCTGCAGCTGCCGCTCCTGCACCAGACCACGCAGCTGCGCGGCCACCTTGTCTGAAATCCGTTGCGTGCTCATGGCGCCATTGTGGCCCGAAGCGCCTGGCAGGTGCGGCCCATGCTGCGCGGATAGGTCGTCGGCTGCATGGCTCAGGGAATCATCCAGGTCAGCCAGTACGCCTGCGCGGTGGTGATCAGGCCGACCATCACGGTGAAGATCAGACTGTGCTTGACAGTGAAGCGGAACAGGTCCGATTCCTTGCCGGCCAGGCCGACCGCGGCGCAGGCGATGGCAATCGACTGCGGCGAGATCATCTTGCCGGTGACACCGCCGGTGGTGTTGGCCGCCACCAGCAGCACCTCGGACACGCCGATCTGCTGCGCAGTGGTGGCCTGCAAGGCCGAAAACAGCGCGTTGGAGGACGTGTCCGAGCCGGTCAGGAACACGCCCAGCCAGCCCAGGAACGGCGAGAAGAAGGTGAATGCCTTGCCGGTGTGGGCCAGCGCCAGCGCCAGCGTGGCCGACAGGCCCGAATAGTTGGCGATGAAGGCGAAGGCCAGCACCATGCCGATCGAGTAGATCGGTGTGCGCAGCTCGCGCACGGTCTCGCCGAAGGTCTGCAGCGCCGCCTTGGCCGGCATGCGCAGGGCGATGATGGCAATCACTGCGGCGAGGATGATCGACGTGCCGGTGGCCGAGAACGCGTCGAATTTATAGACCGCCTCGTAGCTCAACGGCGCAGGCACGATCGGTGGCATCTTCTGCACCATCTGGTCCAGGCCCGGCACCGGGATCTTCAGCACCCAGCTTTCCAGCGGGCCACCCGCCGCGAACAGCGACTTGAACGGCTTGATGCTCCACAGCGTGACCATCGCGGTAAGGATCAGGAACGGCGACCAGGCCTTGGCGATCTGGCCAACGCTGTAGCGCGGCGCTTCCAGCGCCTGGGCGGCCGCCTCGGCGCTGGTTTCGGTATCGAAGCGGAAGATCCGTACCGGCTTCCAGCGGCGCAGGAACAGGGTCAGGCACACCAGCGACGCCAGCGACGCCGTGATGTCCGGAAGCTCCGGCCCGATGAAGTTGGAGGTCAGGTACTGGGCAATGGCGAACGACCCGCCGGCCACCAGCACCGCCGGCCAGGTTTCCCTGACGCCACGCCAGCCATCCATGATTGCCATGATCCAGAACAGCACGATGATGGTCAGGAACGGCAGCTGGCGACCGGCCATCTGGCCGATCTCGAAGGCCTCCAGCCCGGTGACCTGTCCGGCCACGATGATCGGAATGCCCATCGCACCGAATGCCACCGGCGCGGTATTGACGATCAGGCACAGGCCCGCTGCATACAGCGGCTTGAAGCCCAGCCCGACCAGCAGCGCTGCGGTGATCGCCACCGGCGCGCCAAACCCCGCCGCGCCTTCCAGGAAGGCACCGAAGGCGAAGCCGACCATCAGCATCTGCAGGCGCTGGTCTTCGGTCACCGACAGGATCGAAGCGCGGATGATGTCGAACTGCCCGGTCTTGACCGAGACCTTGTACAGGAACACCGCGCCGATGATGATCCAGGCGATCGGCCACAGCCCGTAGACGAAACCAAAGCCGGCCGCTCCCAACGCCTGGGTCAGCGGCATGCGGTAGAACAGCAGGGCCACGGCCAGTGCGATGGCCACGGTGATCGTGCCGGCCAGCCAGCCTTTCATGCGCAGCACGGCCAGGGCAACGAAGAAGAACGCGATCGGCAGCAACGCGATCAGGCTGGACAACCACAGGTTGCCGGCGGGGTCGTACAGGTGTTGCCAGGGCTGCATGGAGGCTCTCGACGGGGGGCGGAATGTTTCCCCACCGCATGCGATGGGACGCCGTGGTCACGATTATTGGTATTACCAATAATCAGATTCATCGGACCACTTGAAGCCGATTGAACCGCCATTTCGACGAAGAGCCTATTAGACCATAGAGTTACCGGACATATTGGTATTACCAATAAAGCGCCACATGACAGAAGCTCGAAGGTGCTGCCCCGCTAGAGCCTGTCCGCCAACCGTCGCATCACCGCCAGCACCAGCAGGCACAGCACGCTCACACCAAGGGCAATGACGTACTTGCCGATGCCCACCGCAATCCCGATGGCGGCGGCCATCACCAGCGAACTGGCCGTGGTCAGCCCGCTGACCTGGTCCTCGCGGCTGCCACGCAGGATGGTGCCTGCGGCAACGAAGCCGACGCAGGCCACCACCGCTTCGATCAGGCGCACCGGGTCGACCTGCAGCAGGTCGCGGTAGCGCTCCTGCTGGAAATGCTCGGCCACGGAATCGCCGAGCCCCACGATGAGCGCTGCGGCGCCGGCAATCATCATGTGCGTGCGCAGGCCCGCCGCATGCTTGCCCATCTCGCGCTCGATACCGAGCACGCCACCGAACAGCATCGCGGCGGCCACGCGCAGCAGGATCGATACATCCTGGTTGAGTTCCATCGACGTCTCCGGGAGTTTCCCGGAGCGTTGCGCGTCAGCCGTCGGATCGCGGTGAAGGCCGCACCACGGCCCGTTCACCCGGTAGCGCCGGGCCATGCCCGGCACCACCGTCCCTGCGGTCACCGCATCACTGCGCCAGATAACCGCCATCGATCGCGTAATAGGTGCCGGTCGCGAACGAGGCATCATCGCTGGCCAGCCAGGCCACCAGCGCCGCCACTTCCTCGGCCTTGCCCAGGCGCTTCAACGCGTGGCGGTCTTCCAGCGTGGCGCGCACCTTCGGATCCATCTTCTCCAGCAGCGGCGTGGCGATGAAGCCCGGCCCCACCGCATTGACACGGATGCCATCGGCGGCATGCTCCCACGCTGCAGTCTGCGTCAGGCCGACCACACCATGCTTGGCTGCCACGTACGCGGTCGAACCGGCATAGCCCACCTGGCCCAGGATCGAGGCCATGTTGATGATGCTCCCGCCCTTCCCGGCCGCGCGCATGGCCTGGATCTGCGCACGCTGGCACAGGAATACACTGGTCAGATTCACATCGACCACCCGCTTCCAGCCATCGACGGGATAGTCGCCGCTGCTCGCCGCCGGACCGCTGATGCCGGCGTTGTTGACCGCGACGTGCACCCCGCCCAGCTCCTTCACTGTGCGCTGCACCGCCGCTTCCACGGCAGCCTCATCCGTGACATCCAAGGCGATGCCGATGGCGCGGCTGCCACGCCGGGCCAGCGCTTCCACGGTGGCATCCACCGCGTCCTGCTTCAGGTCCCACACTGACACCGCAGCACCGGACGCTGCCAGCAGTTCGGCCACGGCCAGGCCGATGCCGGAAACGCCACCGGTCACGATCGCCGTCTTGCCGCCGAGCTGATAGTCGATCATCTGTGTTCTCCATCTATCGGGAATCGATGTGGACACGCGTCCACCCGCGACCCACGGTACGCCCCGCCGTGTTACGGCCGCGCCACTTCCAGGCGCTGCAACGAACCTTCCCATCGCTGCAACGCGTTCGACCGTATGCTCGACCTCACCCTCCCCTGCTGTGGAAACTCCAATGAATCCCGCTGACGCCCTGCTGTTCACGCCCACTCACCTGGGTGACATCGCTGCCGCGAACCGCATCGCCATGGCACCGCTGACGCGCAACCGCGCCCTGCCCGACCGCGTCCCTTCTCCGCTGGCGATCACCTATTACCGCCAACGTGCCAGTGCCGGCCTGATCATTGCAGAAGCCACCCAGATCAGCCCTCTGGGCCAGGGCTACCTTGATACGCCGGGTATCTACAGCGCCGAGCAGGTCGCTGCGTGGAAATCCATCACCGACGCGGTACACGCCGAAGGTGGCCGCATCGTGCTGCAGCTGTGGCATGTGGGTCGCATCTCCCACACCAGCCTGCTGCCGGAAGGCGAAGTGCCGGTGGCACCCAGCGCCCTCCGCGCCAACGGCAAGACCTTCACCGCCAATGGATTCGAGGATGTCTCCGCGCCGCGCGCATTGGCGCTGGAGGAGATCCCGCAACTCATCGAGGATTACCGCGTCGCCGCGCGCAATGCCATTGCCGCAGGCTTCGATGGCGTCGAGGTACATGCAGCCAACGGCTACCTGATCGACCAGTTCCTGCGCGATGGCAGCAACCATCGGGACGATGCCTACGGTGGAAGCATCGAGAACCGTACGCGGCTGCTGTTCGAGGTGGTCAGCGCGGTCGCCGAAGCAATCGGCGCCGGCCGCACCGGCGTGCGCCTGTCACCGGTCACCCCGGTCAATGATGCCCATGACAGCAACCCGCAACCGCTGTTCAACCGTGCAGTGGAGCGCCTGGACACGATCGACGGACTGGCCTTCATCCATGTCATCGAAGGTGCAACCGGCGGCGATCGGGACAACATCCCGTTCGACTACCCTGCGCTGCGCGCACGCTTCCGTGGCGCCTGGATCGCCAACAACGGATACGACGTTGAGCGTGCCGGACAGGCCATTGCCAGCGGCTATGCCGACATGATCGCGTTTGGTCGGCCCTTCATCGCCAACCCGGATCTGGTCGCGCGACTGCGCAGCGGTGCGCCGTTGGCCGAGCTCGACCCGGCCACGTTGTATGGCGGTGGCGAACACGGCTACATCGACTACCCGGCACTGGATGCCTGACGACAGGTGCATGCCCGGTCCACCGCGACCAGGCATGGCCCGACGTTGCCCATGTAAGGTGGCGCCGGGCCAGGCCCGGCGTTGCCCGCCCCGTTTCAGTACACCGGCAGATCGATGTAGCTGGCCTGCGCCGCGCTGTGCCAGACCCGCTGCGTGGCCTTCTGGTAGTCGCCCGGCTTGGCCAGGTAGATGTTCGGCACATAGGTCTGCGGGTTGCGGTCATACAGCGGGAACAGACTCGACTGCACCTGCACCATGACCCGGTGCCCCTTCTGGAAGGTGTGGTTGGCGTTGGGCAGGTCGAAGCGGTAGGGCAGCACCTGGTTCGCCGCCAGCGGCTTCGGATCGCTGAAGCTTTCGCGGTAGCGGCCACGGAAGATCGCCAGTGACACCGGCAGCTCATAGCCGCCCATCTCCGGCGCCGAGGCCTCCTGGTCCGGATACACATCGATCAGCTTCACCACCCAGTCGCTATCGGTGCCGCTGGTGGACGCCTGCAGGTGCACTACCGGCGCGCCGCCGATGCGCAGTGGCGCGGCCAGCGGTTCGGTGATGAAGGTCAGCACGTCAGGTCGGCCATCGACGAAGCGCTGATCCTTGACCAGCCAGGTCGTCCACATGTCGCGGTCACCGAAGCGCACCGGGCGCGGTACGAACGGCACCGGCTTGGCCGGGTCGGACACGTATTCCTCGAAGTCGCCCTCGCCCGCCGCCGGCGCCTGGAACGCCAGCTTGCCGCCGGCACGCAGATAAAGCGGTTTGCTGCTGGCGGCGCACCCCTGGTCGCAGCTGCGCGGCCAGCCCTTCAGGCGATCCCAGTGGTTTTCACCGGTGTTGTAGATCAGCACCGGCGGTGTGTCCGCCTTCGGCGCGCCGTCCACCAGGTACTGGTCGAAGAACGGCTTGAGCACATCGCGGCGGAACTGCAGCGCGGTATCGCCGTCGAACTTCAGCGCGCCCAGTTCGCTGGCGCTGTAGTTCACCTGGCTGTGCCGCCATGGCCCCATCACCAGATAGTTGCGGTCGTTGCCGCTATCGCGCCCTTCCATCGCCTGGTAGGCGTGGTTGGCACCCCACATGTCCTCCTGGTCCCACAGGCCCTGCAACCACAGGGTCGGCACCTTCAACGGCGTCTTGGCCATCACCGCATCCAGCGCCTGGCCCTGCCAGAAGGCGTCATACGCCGGGTGCTCGACCAGCTTCTTCCACCAGGTCAGCTGGTCCACGCCGGTGAAACGGGCGTAGTCGCCAGCCGAACCGATGCGCAGGAACGTGCTGTAGTCGTCATAGCCCAGGCTCGGCAGCGGCGTGCCCTTGCCGCGCTTCTCGGTCTGCATCGCGAAGTAGTTGAAGTTGACCTGGCGGAAGGCACCGTAGTTGAGCCAGTCGTCGCCCATCCAGCCATCGACCATCGGGCTCTGTGGCGCCGCCACCTTCAACGCCGGATGCGGATCGGTCAACGCCATCACCACGGTGAAACCTTCATAGGACGAGCCCAGCATGCCGACCTTGCCGTTGCTCTCGGGCACGTGCTTCACCAGCCAGTCGATGGTGTCCCAGGCGTCGGTGGAGTGATCCACCTTGGTGTTGTTCAACGGCCCGCGCAGCGGCCGGGTCATCACGTAATCGCCTTCGGAGCCGTACTTGCCACGGATGTCCTGGAATACGCGGATGTAACCGCTGTCGACGAACACCTCGTCGCCCTGTGGCAGCAGGTCGCGCATGCGCGGCGAGTCACTGCGGTTGGCGCGGCCGGCAGCATCGTAGGGCGTGCGGGTCAGCAGGATCGGCGCGTTACGGGCGCCCTTGGGTACCACGATCACCGTATACAGCCTGGTGCCATCACGCATCGGCACCATCACCACGCGCTTGTCGTAGTCGCGCCCCACATCCGGGGCAACGAAAGGCTTGCCGCTGATGTCCGGGGTCATCGGCGGAGTATCGGCAGCCAGCACGCTGCTGGACAGGCAAAGGGCGATGGCTATTGCAACGGCACGCACACGCATGGACAACCCCTTCCGGCGGGAAAGTTCCAAGCCTACTCCTGCCCTGCCCTGTGAAGGGTGTGACGGCTTTGCATTCTGCGGCGGATGCGGGCAGGACTGATGGCACATGTGCCTATGCTGCCGCTGCGCTCGCCGGGCATGGCCCGGTGCTACCGCATTCCTCTGCCCATCGTTGCGCCGCCGGGCATGGCCTGGCGCTACCGCTCGTGCGGGTCATGGGGTAGCGCCGGGCCATGCCCGGCGAGCGCAGCGGCAGGCCGCAAACAGACACGGCCCCTTGCGGGGCCGTGTCTGCAAGCGTGAGTACCACGCGGTGTCAGCGCAGCACCTGCTCCACCAGCTGCACGTCCACCGTCTGCAGCGGTTCGGCGGCATTGCGCGACAGCTGCACCTGGTAGGTGCCACCTTCAATCTTCCACTGGCGGGCCTGCGCATCGTAGTGGGCCAGGGTCTTCGGCTCGGCTTCGATACGGATGCGGCGCTGCTCACCCGGCTGCAACTGCACCTTGTCGTAGCCGATCAGCCGGATCGGCGTGCTGCTGCCCGCCGGCAGCTTCAGGTACAGCTGGGCCACATCGGCACCGGCGCGCTTGCCGGTGTTGCGGATGTCCACGCTGGCGACCAGGCGCGAACCTTCCACGCTCACCTTCAGGTTGTCGTAGGCAAAGGAGGTGTAGGACAGGCCATGGCCGAAGGCGAAGGTCGGAGTCAGGCCCTTGGCGGCCATCCACTTGTAGCCGACGT
The DNA here is from genome assembly GCF_056479905.1 of Stenotrophomonas sp. 112478_Sma. Classification (NCBI taxonomy): domain Bacteria; kingdom Pseudomonadati; phylum Pseudomonadota; class Gammaproteobacteria; order Lysobacterales; family Lysobacteraceae; genus Stenotrophomonas; species Stenotrophomonas sp. 112478_Sma. Next base: position 2,631,435 of record NZ_CM151072.1, read on the forward strand.
TGGCGCCTTCGATATCGAAATCGAACACATCACCGAACGGTTTGGCCGGCTTGAAGCCCAGGCCATCGATATGCGGGCGCGGCAGCTGCGACTCGTCCGTCACCCAGGTCACCGGCAGGCGGCCGGACGGATTGGCCTGGCCGGTCAGCAGTGCGGCGATGCCCTCGCCACCGCGGATGCCGGGATACCAGGCCTGCAGCATCGCCGGCACCTGCGCCAGCCACGGCGTGCGCACCGGGCCGTTGGTTTCCAGCACCAGCACGGTCTTCGGGTTGGCCTTGGCCACCGCCGAAATCAGCGCATCCTGATTGTCCGGCAGCTGCATGTCCGGCAGATCCACCGATTCGGCGGCCCACTGCGTGGCGAACACGATGGCGACATCCGCCTGTGCGGCGGCCTTGGCTGCAGCCGCGGCATTGTTGCCGTCCACATACGCGATGGTGGCGTCCGGGCGCGCTGCACGCAGCGCCTCCAGCGGCGAGGACGGATGGAACATCACCGGGCCCGGCCAGGTGGTCGGCATCACGCCCGGCACCGCGTTGGTGCCCTTGGCGGTCACGCCCACCATCGACGAACCGCCACCACCGATCACGCCCTTGTCGGCATGGCCGCCGATGATGACGATGCGCTTCACGCTGTCGGCCAGCGGCAACAGGTTGCCTTCATTGCGCAGCAGCACGCTGCCCTCTTCCACCGTGCGCTGTGCCACGGAAAAGCCGGCCTCGGCATCAACCTTCTGGTGCTGCGGCGGGTTGTCGAAGTTGCCGTGCAGGAACATCGTGCGCAGGATGCGCGCCACCATGTCGTTCAGGCGCGCCTGCGGCACCACGCCGCCGTGCACGGCCAGGCGCAGCGGCTCGTCGAAGAACACCGCCGCGTCGAACACTTCACCGGCCGACTGCTGGTCCAGGCCGGCCAGCGCCGCCTTCGAGCCACTGTGCACGCCACCCCAGTCGGACATCACGAAACCAGGGAACTTCCATTCCTGCTTCAGCACCTGGTTCATCAGGTAGCCGTTCTCGCAGCCGTAGGTGCCGTTGATCTTGTTGTACGAGCACATCGCCACGCCCGGGCGGCCGGTCTCCAGCGCGATCTCGAAGGCCAGCAGGTCGGACTCGTGCATGGCCTGTTCGCCGATGCGTACGTCATGGAAGTTGCGGCGGGTCTCCATGTCGTTCAGCGCGAAGTGCTTCATCGAGGAGATCACGTGCTGGCTCTGCACGCCCTGGATCAACGCGCCGACCATCGAGCCTGCCAGCAGCGGATCTTCGCCGGCGTACTCGAAGTTGCGGCCGTTGCGCGGATCGCGCTGCAGGTTGACGCTGCCGGAAAGCAGGATGTTGAAACGCTGCTGCCAGGCCTCGCGGCCCATCGTCGCGCCGCCTGCGAAAGCCACTTCGCGGTTCCAGCTCGATGCGGTGGACGGGCCGGAGGGCATGGCGGTGGCGAAGTCGCCGGGCCGGATGCCGCCGGGGTTGGTCACACCGACGCCGGCGTCGGCCGACTGCTGCGAGGGAATGCCCAGGCGCGGCACGCCCGGCACGAAACCGGCCGAACCGACCGCGCCGTCCGGCAGCGGGCCGCCGTCCTTGCCCAGCCCGAAGTAGCTGTGCAACATCTGGAATTTCTCATCCTCGGTCATCGCCTTCAGCAGCAGCGCAGCGCGGGCGTCGGCGTTGAGGGTGGTGTCCATCCACGGCGCATCGCCCCCCTTGTCGGCGGCATAGGCCAGGGTCAGCAGGGTCGCGCGCAGGGCGCTGCCCTCAACCTTGAACGGCGCACTGCTGGCGGCCTGGAAGCCATCGCTGAAGTAGCTGGCATCGGCTTCCAGGGCCACCCGCGCCGGATCGAAACCGGCAGCCTTGGCGGAATCGCCAGCAACAGCGCCGAGCAGCACCGCCGGCGCACCCAGCCGCGAACGCGACACCAGGGCCGGCAACTGCAGGGCACCCGCGCCGGCATCGGTGTAGACCGCAACGGTGTGGCGACCGTCATCCAGGCGCAGGTAGTTCAGCCCCGGCTGGTCCGGGCCGGATTCCGCCGCGATCGGCAACCGGGTCAGCACGGCCTGACCGCGCTGGGTCCGGCCATCGTCCTTCCCGGCGGCGATGAAGCGGTATTCGTAGCCCAGGCCATCAGCCAGCAGCTGCAGCGGATCGACCTGGTCGATGCTGCGCTGCACCTGCCGCACACTCACGGCATCCACCTGCAGGGATCCAAGCTGGGTGGCCAGGGCCGGCATCGCTTCGGCCGGCGGCGCCTGCTCCAGGGTCAACACGGTGAACGCGGCGGGATCGGCCCACGCCGGCGCGATGACGGCGGCGGACACGGCGAGGGACAGGGCAAGCGGCTTTGTAAACGTTTTCATCGACGGGCGTAATTCCGTTGCCAAGGCAATCGGTCCAGGGAAAATGCCGCCGAAGGGTGCAGCGTTCATGCCGTACAGGCGTTGCCGGGCAACACCTCAGGCCGGAGGGCGGACCGGTCTGCGCGCGGGACCCTCCTCCCGGCGTGACAACCTGCCTGCCCGGGCCACGCACGTGGCCCAACCTGTGAAGATTGTGCGAGGGCGTTCATGCCTGTCAACAGGACCTAAGGCACAGGCCAACCCCTGCACGCCGGTTATCAGTCCATCACCGGCGGTCATCAGTGGGGTGCGCGGCGCTGCCGATAATGGAAGCCCCTGGCCACGGATCACGCCCATGAACGTACATCGCGACTTCGACCATCTCTGGCGCGACCGCTGTGACACCTCCAGCCAACGCAGCCCGCGCGTGCTGATCCGCGTATTCGTCGCTCCCGGCGAACTGGAGCGCAGTGTGGCGTTCTACGAGCAGCTGCAGGGTGTGGTCGCCGATGCCGGGTTTCCGTTTCCCGATGCAGGACTGCGCCTGGCCATGGTCGGTGCCTTCCTGTTGATCGAAGGCAGCGAGACCGCACTGGCACCCTTCACCTCGACCACGGGCACCCTGCTGGTCGACGATGTCCGGCCCTATCACGACAAACTGATCGCTGCCGGGGCCGAGATCATCTTCCCGCTGCAGATCGTCCCGACCGGTGCGGCGTTCAATGCAGTCCATCCCGATGGCACCGTGGTCGAGTACGTGCACCATCGCCCGGATCCGCAGGGGCGGTGAGTGCGGGGCACGTTGATCGATGAACCGCGCCCGCTCTTCAGCAACCTGAAACGCGGCTCCCGAATTCATTAGTAATTCTACTCACGAGGCGAGTAGCATGTCCGGTCTCAGCCCTTGATACCGGCCTGTCGATACTCGCTCCATGCCAGCCGTTTCCGACAACTATTGTCGCTCTCAGCCAGCCCCCACGCGTTTCCGGACGGTGGGCTGATGGGTGCGGTCATTGCCCTCGACCGTCTCCTGGACGGTCGCCAGCTATGGCGCGGTCCGGCGCGGCACGGCCCGGCCAGCGACCATCTGGCCAGTGGCCACCCCGCCCTGGATGCACGCCTGCCCGGGGGGGATGGCCGGCCAGCGGGCTGTGCGAGGTGCTGCAGGGCGCGCCGGGTGTAGGCGAACTGGCGCTGGTCTGGCCGGCATTGGCAAAGCTGAGCCGCCGCGAGCGGCCGATCGTGCTGGTCGCGCCGCCTTACCGGCCGCATGCGCCGGCCTGGGCCGCGGCCGGGCTGGATCTGGCGCAGCTGCAGATCATCCAGGCCGGGCCGAAGCAGGCGCTGTGGGCCACCGAACAATGCCTGCGCTCGGCGGCCTGCGCGGCAGTGCTGTGCTGGCCACAGCAGGCCGACGACCGCGCCCTGCGCCGCCTGCAGGTAGCCGCCGACAGTGGCCAGTGCCTGGGCTTCGTGTTCCGCGAGGCGCGTGCAGCCCGCAACCCGTCCCCGGCCAGCCTGCGCCTGCAGCTCGACCACGGCCAGGTCCGGGTCCTGAAGTGCCGTGGCGGATTGCCGCCGGCACAGCCGCTGCCACTGGCCATCGCCCACTGAGGCGGCCGCATGGACTGGGCCTGCCTGTTGTTGCCGCAGCTGGCGCTGGATTGCGTGCTGCGCCTGCAAGCGGATCCGCAGCGGCCACTGGTGCTGCTGCAGGGGCCGGCGCAGCGTCGCGTGCTGCGCGCCGTCAGCCCTGCTGCGCGTGCAGCCGGCCTGCGTCCGGGCATGCTGTTGTCGGCCGCACAGGTACTGGTGCAGGACCTGCAGCTGCATGACTACGATCCGGCCACCGAGCTGCACACCCGCCAGTTGCTGGCCAGCTGGCTGTACGGCTTCAGTTCGCAGGTCAGCCTCGACTTTCCCCATGCCCTGGTCCTGGAGATCGGTGCCAGCCGTGCCCTGTTCGGCGATTGGCTGGCGATCGAACGGCGCCTGCGTGATGGCCTGCATGAACTTGGATTCCGTCACCGCCTGGTCGCGGCGCCCAATCCCCATGCCGCACGGGTGCTGGCCAACGTGCATGATGGCCTCGGTATCGATGCAGGACAGTTGCCAGCCCTGTTGGCGCAGCTGCCCTTGCCGCGCAGCGGGTTGCCGGCCGATGCGGTGACCGTGCTTGGCCGCTCCGGGCTGCGTACGCTGGGGGCAGTGTTCGACCTGCCGCGCGAAAGCCTGGCGCGTCGCTTCGCGCCGGACGTGCTGCAGCAGCTGGACGCGCTGCGTGGCCTGCCCACCGCACCCCTGCGCTACTACCAGCCACCAGACCGTTTCGACGCACGCATCGAATTCGAGTACGAGATCGAATCCAGCCAGGCCCTGCTGTTTCCGCTGCGACGCCTGCTGCTGGATCTGGCGGCCTTCCTGTGCTCGCGCGATGGCGGCGTGCAGCGTTTCGACCTGCATTTCGAACACGACCTGCTGCCTGCCAGCGTGCTGACCATTGGCCTGCTCGCACCCGAGCGTGATGCCGCGCTGCTGTTCGAGATCGCCCGTAACCGCCTGGAGGCTTTCCCGCTGCCGGCGGGCAGCCGGGCCCTGCGCCTGCAGGCCGAACAGCTGCCGCCCTTCGTGCCCGCCGCACGCGATCTGTTCGACACCCGCCCGGCACAGGCGATGCCCTGGACCCAGCTGCGCGAGCGCCTGCGTGCACGGCTCGGCGATGACGCCGTGCAGCCCCTTGCCGTGCAGGCCGACCATCGCCCCGAACGCGCCAGTGGCACCCAGGCACCCGCCAGGCCACCGGCGTACTGGCCGCTGCGCCCCGGCTGGTTGCTGGACACACCACAGGTGCTGCGTGACCCGCGGCTGCGCATCGTCACCGGGCCGGAGCGGATCGAATCAGGCTGGTGGGACCACGCCGATGCGCGCCGTGACTACTACGTGGTGGAAACCGCACACGGCCAGCGCGGCTGGGCCTTCCGTGAGCGCAATGATCCACATGCACCGTGGATGCTGCACGGCTGGTTCGGCTGAACCACCATGCATGATGAACTGCCCGGCTATGCCGAACTGCACTGCCTGTCGGCCTTCAGCTTCCAGCGCGGTGCCTCCACCGCCGAGGAACTGTTCGCACGTGCCCGCGGCCAGGGCTACCGCGCGCTGGCGATCACTGACGAGTGTTCGCTGGCTGGCATCGTGCGCGCCTGGCAGGCAGCGAAGACACAGGGCGTGGCGCTCATCGTCGGTGCCGAGTTCCAGGTCGAAGAGGGCCCGAAGCTGGTGCTGCTGTGCACCGACCAGGCTGCCTACGCCGGGTTGTGCCAGTTGATCACCACCTGCCGGCGGCGGGCCGGCAAGGGCGAGTACCGCTGCCTGCGCGATGACCTGTCCGGCCTGCCCGACGGCCTGTTGTGCCTGTGGCTGGACCGGCAGCCCGCCGCCACCGATCTGCCACTGCTGCGCGCAGCCTTCAAGGACCGCCTGTGGCTGGCGGTGGAACTGCATCATGAGCACGACGACGCGCGCCGCCTGCAGCAGCTGCAGGCGTTCGGCGAACGCCACGGCCTGCCGCTGGTCGCCAGCGGCGATGTGCACATGCATGTGCGCCGCCGCCGCGCGCTGCAGGACACGCTGACCGCGATCCGTCACCGCTGCAGCGTGGCCGAAGCCGGCTGGCGCCTGTTCCCCAATGGCGAACGCCATCTGCGCCCGCGCACCGCGCTGGCCCGGTTGTACCCCCCTGCACTGCTGGCCGAGACCGTGCGCATCGCCGAGCGCTGCCACTTCACCCTGGACCAGTTGAAGTACACCTACCCGCGTGAACTGGTGCCGGAAGGTCATGACCCGGACAGCTGGTTGCGCGAGCTGGTGGAAGAAAAGATTCCCTGGCGCTGGCCGGAGGGCATCCAGGAACCACAGCGCAGGCAGATCGAGCACGAGCTGGCATTGATCAAGAAGAAGAACTATGCCTCCTACTTCCTCACCGTGCACGACATCGTGCGCTTCGCCCGCAGCCAGGACATCCTCTGCCAGGGCCGCGGCTCGGCCGCCAATTCAACGGTGTGCTTCGTACTGGGCGTGACCGAGATCGACCCCGCGCGCAGCAATCTGCTGTTCGAGCGCTTCATCTCCGCCGAGCGGAATGAACCACCGGATATCGATATCGATTTCGAGCATGAACGGCGCGAGGAAGTCCTGCAGTACGTGTTCAAGCGCTATGGCCGCGAACGCGCCGCGTTGACGGCGGTGGCGATCAGCTATCGCGGCCGCAGTGCGATCCGTGATGTCGCCCGCGCGCTGGGACTGCCGATGGACCAGGTCAATGAACTGGGCGCGGCGATGGACCATTGGGGTGGCAACATTCCGCTACCGGAAACCCTGCGCGAGCGCGGCTTCGACCCGGAGACGCCGCTGATGCGGCGACTGCTGTCATTGACCGCCGAGCTGATCGACTTCCCGCGCCACCTGTCGCAGCATCCGGGCGGTTTCGTGATTTCCGAACACCCGCTGTCGACGCTGGTGCCGGTGGAGAACGCAGCGATGGCCGACCGCACCGTCATCCAGTGGGACAAGGACGATCTGGATGCCACAGGCCTGATGAAGGTCGACTGCCTGGCGCTGGGCATGCTCACCGCCATCCGCAAATGCCTGGCAATGCTGAAGCAGCATGGCCTGCACGAAGGACGCATGGATGCGATCCCGCCCAAGGATGCGAAGACCTTCGACATGATCTGCGCCGCCGACACCATCGGCGTGTTCCAGATCGAATCGCGCGCGCAGATGGCGATGCTGCCGCGCATGCAGCCGCGCACGTTCTATGACCTGGTGATCGAAGTCGCGATCGTGCGACCCGGTCCGATCCAGGGCGACATGGTGCATCCCTATCTGGAGCGGCGGCGGATCCTGCGCGAGCACGGCCCTGATGCACTGAACGATCCACACAATCCGCTCTACCCACCGCGGCTGGAACGCGTGTTCGCACGTACGCTGGGCGTGCCATTGTTCCAGGAACAGGTGATGCAGCTGGCGGTGGATGCGGCCGGTTATACCCCGGGCGAGGCCGATGCCCTGCGCCGTTCGATGGCGGCCTGGAAGCGCCGCGGCGGGCTGGAGCCGCATCGCGAGAAGCTGTTGGCCGGCATGCTGGAGAACGGCTTCAGTCGCGAATACGGCGAGCACCTGTTCGAGCAGATCAAGGGCTTCGGCGATTACGGCTTCCCGGAAAGCCACGCCGCCAGCTTCGCCCTGCTGACCTATAACAGCTGCTGGCTGAAGTGCCATCATCCGGCCGCGTTCACCGCCAGCCTGATCAACAGCCAGCCACTGGGGTTCTACAGCCCCGACCAGCTGCTGCAGGATGCGCGCCGGCACGGCATCATCGTGCTGCCGGTGGACGTGCGCCACAGCGACTGGGACTGCACGCTGGATTTCAGCAGGGGTCCCGCGGCGATCCGGCTGGGCCTGCGCCTGGTCGATGGCTGCAACGAACAGGTGGCACAGGCCATCATGCGCGAACGCGCGCGACGGCCATTCGACGATGTCGGCGATCTGTGCCAGCGCACCGTCCTGGACCGGCGCCATCAGGGCCTGCTGGCCGATGCCGGCGCGCTGCGCGGCCTCAGCGGGCATCGTCATCGTGCGCGCTGGGATGTCTCCGGCGTGGAAAACCGCCTGCCGCTGTTCGATCAGGCCCGCACCACCGCTGAAGCACGCGTGCCATTGCCGTTGCCCAGTGCGTGGGAAGACATGCAGGCCGACTACCGCAGCATCGGCACTACCCTGGGTCGCCATCCCATGTCATTCCTGCGCACGCAGCTGCGCAGCCGCGGCTGCCTCGACGCCGCACAACTGGCCAGCCACGGCCATGGCCGCCGCGTACGCATCGCCGGGCTGGTACGCATGCGCCAGCGTCCCCAGACCGCCAGCGGCGTCACCTTCCTTACCCTGGAAGATGAAACCGGCATGGTCAATGCCGTGGTCTGGCGGCACCTGGCCGACCGGCAGCACCGTGTACTGGTCGATACCCAGTTGATGCAGATCGACGGCCGCCTGGAGCGTGTCGATGGCGTGCAGCATGTGATCGTGCAACGCATGCACTGCCTGGATGAACTGCTGCAGGGCCTGCGCAGCCGAAGCCGCGACTTCCACTGAGGACACACCGCATCACACAGCGAACTGGTCATGGGCGGCCCGCTTCCGTTATCGTCGGCACATCCAAGGAAGGACGATCCGATGCCCCGTGCACTCACGCTGACCACGCTGCTGGTCTCCACCCTCGCCCTGCTCGTTTCCGGCTGGACTGCCTGGAGCCTGCATCGCAGCCAATCGCCGCAGCGGGTGATCGAAGCCCGGGGCCTGGTCATCCACGATGGCGCCGGTCAGGCGCGGGTGATCCTGGGCGCCCCGGTGCCCGACCCGCGCAGTCGCGGCCAGGTGCAGGGAACACGTGCCAGCGCCCTGTCCGGCCTGGTTCTGCTGGGTCCGGACGGCTCCGAACGCGGCGGCTACGGCACGACCGACCACGGTGGCGAAGCCCTGCTGACGCTTGACGATGCAGCCGGCACCACCGAAGTGTTCAAGGTGGTCGCCAACCCCGACCGCGGCGCCAGCCTGATGGTCAAACACCAGAACAACACCGGCGCGATGCTCACCTCCTGGCAGGGCAAGCCGGAGTTGATGTTCGTAGATGACAGCGGACAGTCCTACTACGTGCGCCCCGGCGTCAGTGCCGCGCCCTGAAGGACGCGGGTTCATCATCCCAGCACGGCCGCCAGGTCATCGGCCAGCTGTCGCTGCTGCGGTGTTCCCAGCGCCGCACAGGTGATGCGCAGGCCATGACCGGGGGCGGAAACCGCGAACACTTCGCCGGCACGCACATGCCAGCCGCGGGCGGCCAGCGCCAGTACCTGCGGGCGGCTGTCATCCTGCAGCGGCAACCACAGGTTCAACCCCTCCATCGGCACGGCCTGCTGCACGCCCCGCGCCTGCAGCAGCATCTGCAGCGACTGCAACCGCTGCTGGTAACGCACGCCGGCCGAAGCGATCTTCGCCCGCTGCGGGGCTGATTCCAGCACCGAGACCGCCGCGTCCTGCAGCAGGTGGCTGACCCAGCCGGTTCCCGCTGCCAGCCGCAGGCGCAGCCGTACTGCGGTTTCCTCATCGCAGGCCAGCCACGCCAGGCGCAGATCCGGGCCCAACGGCTTGGACAGCGAGCGCAGCAGTGCCCAGCGCCGGCCATCGACGGGCAGCACCGAGTGGTAGGCCTGCTGCGAGAGCAACGCGTAATGATCGTCGATCAGCACTGCCACCTGCGGGTAGCCGGCCAGCAGCTGGCGCAGTGCCCGCGCCCGCTTCGCATCCAGGCTGGCGCCGGTAGGATTGTGTGCGCGCGGCGTCAGCAGTACCGCGCGTGCGCCAGCCTCCAGCGCCCGCCGCAGCGACGCCACCTGCATCCCATGCGTGTCCACCGCCACGGGCAGCGGCGTGTGGCCAGCGGCATTGAGCACGTTGAGGCTGCCAAGGAAGCAGGGATCCTCCACAGCGATGCGGTCACCGGGCAGCAGCCAGGCAGCCAGCAGGCGTTCGATGCCATCGACCGCACCGTGGCTCAGCTCCAGGGCGTAGCCCTGCGGACAATCGGCATCCAGCGACGCACGTGCCAGCCGCTGCATGCGCGGGTCGACCGTACCCACGCCATACAGCCGAGGTGGCGCCGGTGCCAGGCGCAGGCTCGGCAACAGCCGTGGGTCCGGATTGCCACCTGCCAGATCGTTCAGCGCCAGCCCCGGCGGACTGCCTTCGCGCGCGACGGGGGCCGGCACGCCACGCACCGTGGTACCGCGCCGCCCCCCCGTACTGGCCAGGCCCGCCGCGTCCAGCCGCTTGTACGCGGCCGCCACCGTGTTGCGGTTGACGCCCAGCCGCTCGGCCAGCTCGCGTACCGGCGGCAGCACGCTGCCGGCGGTCAGCCGCCCGTCGCCGATGCCCTCGCGGATGCTGTCGAAGATCGATTCGGCACTGTGCCCGGTGATTTTCATTTTGTCCTATGCCAAAATAAATCTTGTCCTGTGCCAGTGTATCCCACCCTGGCCACCCTGCATTGGAGGTGCACGCATGCCCCTTGCCGCCGCCGACTGGCCTGTCGCCCGGTCCGTCGAACAGATCGCCCGCAACCTGCTCACGGTGCGCCAGCGCATCGCGCGGGCCTGTGCCCGCGCGGGCCGCGACCCGCAGAGCGTGCGCCTGCTGCCGGTCAGCAAGACCGTGGATGAGGCGCGCATCCGCATGGCCGTGGCTGCCGACTGCCATGAGCTGGGTGAGAACAAGGTGCAGGAGGCACAGCGCAAGGCCGAGTCGATGGCCGACCTTGGCGTGCGCTGGTCGGTGATCGGCCACCTGCAGACCAACAAGGCCCGCCATGTGGCGCACTTCGCCAGTGAATTCCAGGCGCTGGACAGCCTGCGCGTGGCCGAAGCGCTGCAGCAGCGCCTGCTGCTTGAGGACCGCACTCTGGACGTGTTCGTGCAGGTCAACACCTCCGCCGAACCCAGCAAGTACGGCCTGGAGCCCGGTGCCGTCGACGCTTTCGTGCAGCAGCTGCCCATGTTCGACCGCCTGCGCGTACGCGGATTGATGACCCTGGCCATCTTCACTCCGGAGGTGGAACGCGTACGCGCCTGCTTCGTCCGCCTGCGCACGCTGCGCGACCAGCTGCAGCGCAGCGCGCCGACCGGCATCGACCTGTCGCAGCTGTCGATGGGCATGTCCGGCGACTTCGAGGTCGCCATCGAGGAGGGCGCCACCGTGGTCCGCGTCGGCCAGGCCATCTTCGGAGCACGCGCGACACCGGACAGCGCCTACTGGCCCACCCGTGGAGGGGCCGCATGAAGCACGCAGTCGTCCTGCAACACATCGCCTTCGAAGACCTCGGCACGCTGCAGCCGCTGCTGTTGGCCCAGGGCTGGCAGCTGCACGTGCTGCAGGCCGGCATCGATGCGCTTGACGCGGCCGAAGCGGCTGATCTGCTGGTCGTACTGGGAGGCCCGGTCAGCGTCAACGATGGCCTGCTCTACCCCTTCCTGGCTGACAGCATCGCGCTGCTGCAACGGCGCCTGCACCTGCAGCGGCCGACCCTCGGCATCTGCCTGGGTGCGCAGCTGATGGCACGTGCGCTGGGGGCGGAGGTGGCGCCCAGCGGAGGCAAGGAAATCGGATTCGCGCCACTGCTGCTGACCGACGAGGGCCAGCGTTCTCCCCTGCTGGCATTGCAGGGCATTCCTGTGCTGCATTGGCATGGCGAAGCCTTCGAACTCCCGGACGGTGCGCACCGTCTTGCCAGCACACCCGCCTGCCGCCACCAGGCCTTTTCCATCGGGAAGCATGCACTGGCCCTGCAGTGCCACCCGGAACTGGACGCGCGGCAGTTCGAACGCTGGCTGATCGGCCACGCGCTCGAGCTGGCCCAGGCGGGCATCGACCCGAACGATCTTCGCGCGCAGGCACGCCGCTATGGCGCCCCGCTGGCCGCAGCCGCGACTGCGATGTTCAACCACTGGCTGCAGGAACTACCGGAGAACGCACGATGAACTACCGCCTGCTGGTCCACCGTCACGGCGCCTACTGGGGTCATTTCGACTGCCAAGGGGCCGATGCGCTGCAACGCCTGGAGACCATCGCCGCGCACCTGCCCAACGCAGCGGGATTCCAGCTGCAACGCCAGAAGGGCATTGGCGAAGAACGCATCCTGTCCAGCAGCGCCGAAGGCCTGCGTGTGCTCGCTGCACAGATCCAGTACCGCGACCTCTGACGCAGAGCGCGCTGCCGGCCCGCTCGCCTTCGATGCGCCGGCACCATGGATGCAAATGATTCTCTTTTACTGTAAGGTGCAGGCGCTGCCCTTGCCGCCGCGGGCTGTTCCCTTTCCCAGTTGTAGCCCGCCCCGTGTCCACGCCTGTCGAACCGACGGATGTCGCGCATCTGTGCGCCGCCCATTACCGGCCGCTGCACGCCCACGTCCGCCGCAAACTCCCGCAACGCAGCGATGCCGATGACGTCGTCCAGGAGACCTGGCTGCGTGTCGTCAAGGTCGCCGCCAGTGGCCTGCTCAGCAATGGCCGCGCCTACCTGTACCGCGTCGCCCACAACCTGATCGCCGACCATTACCGGCAACGCCAGCGCCGCCGGGAAGACCCGCTGGACGAAGCATCTCTGACCACCCTCGCCGATCCGGCGCCCCTGCCGGAACAACGCCTGCTCGATCTCGAACAACTGCGTCACCTGGACGCGATCATCGCCGCCCTGCCGCCGCGCTCGCGGCAGGTGTTCCTGCTGGCCCGGGTCGAACAGATGGCCTTGGCCGAAATCGGTCGCCAGCTCGGCATCAGCCGGCAGACCGTGCATGGACACCTGCTGCGCGCGCTGGTCGCGCTGCAACAGGTGCCCGGCCCATGAGTCAGGACACGATCGCACGCGAAGCCGCACGCTGGTGGCTCGACGGCCATGACGGTACGCGCGACGAGCGCGCGTTCGCCCACTGGTATCAGGCAGACCCGCGCCATGCAGCACAGTACCTGCACCTGCAGCAGCTGTGGCAGGCCGGTGCCGGCCTGCCCAGCCTGCAACGCCAGCAGCAGCGTCACCGCCGGCGTGCCCTGCGCGAGGCGGGCATCGGCGCCCTGCTGCTGTGCGTGCTGGGCCTGTCGCTCCGCCAGGACGCACCGCCGCCAGAACTGGTGCTGCGCACCACCGTCGGCGAGATCCGCGAGACACCCTTGCAGGACGGTTCGCGCGTCGTGCTTTCTCCGGGCAGCGAGGTGCGCGTCCGCATCGACGGGCAGCGCCGGCAGCTGCAGCTCAAGAAGGGACAGGCCTGGTTCCAGGTTGCCGCCGATGCCGACCGGCCGTTCCAGGTGCGCACGCCGCATGGCAGGGTCACCGCGCTGGGCACCGCATTCGATGTCGCCGTGCAGAACGGCAGCAGCGTGGTGACCGTCACCGAACACCAGGTGCGGGTGGACAGCGGCAGCGGCAGCGGAGAGGCAAGCCAGGGCGAACAACTGCGCTTCGATGGCCAGACACCCGGCACCCCGTCGGCCGCACCGGCAGGCGTGCTCGCCTGGCGCGAGCGGCGCCTGCACTGGGTATCGGCCCCATTGGAGGATGTCGCCCGGGGGCTGGACCGCTGGGACGGTGGGCACACCTGGATCATGGGCGCGCACCTGCGCCAGCAGCGGGTCACCGTGCTGGGCAATGCCACCGGCGCCACCGGCACCCGCGACCAGCTCGCCCGGCAATTGCAGGTTCGCGTGCTGCGCATCGGTCCCGGACTGCAGCTGTGGCTGTCATCAACGCACGGCGCCGGCCATGCACCCTGACATCGTCCCTGCCCGTGCGTCTTCCCAGGCTGACGACGCTCTGCGTCACTCCCTGGAGACCTCGATGCTGTCCCACCGCCCCCTTGTCCTGGCCTTGTCGCTGGCCTGCGCCAGCCCGGTTCCATTCCTGTCCGGCCATGCCCAGGCACAGACCGCAACCCGCCACTACGACCTGCCTGCACAGCCGCTGGCCGGCGCACTGGATGCCTACAGCCGGCTCACCGGCATCGATCTGGTGATCGGTGGCGCGCTGCCCCAGCGCCAGATGGCGCCCGCCCTGCGCGGCAACTTCGACGACAGGCAGGCGCTGTCACAATTGTTGGCCGGCACCGGCCTGCGGCCCCGCTTCATCGATGCACGGCGTGCCACCCTCGAGCCGGCGCCTGCCGAGTCCAGCGATGGCAGCCGCCGCACCGGTCCGTTGCGCGTGCAGGGCACTCCTGCACAGGGCCATGCGCCCGGCACCGGCGCCAGCCAGTACGTCCCCGCCACCCGCGATGGCTTCGCGCCAGCCGTTGGCAGTGAACGCGTGGCGATGGCCGAACGCCAGGAGGGCAACAGCCTGCTGCGCTCGATGCCCGGCACGCACAGCTTCCACTCGCGCAGCCAGCCCGGCCTCCAGGTCAACATCCGTGGCATGACCGGCGCCGGCCGCGTCAACACGATGATCGACGGTGTCACCCAGACCTTCCGCAACAACGCCGGGCACGGCTCCGGCGGCCCGTTCGCCTATGTCGATCCATTCCTGCTGGCCGGGGTGGATGTGCAGCGCGGTGCCGTCGCTGGCGGCGATGGCGCTGGCACCCTGGCCGGTACCGCCAACTTCCGCACGCTGGATATCGATGACCTGCTGGGTGAGAGCCGCGACTGGGGCCTGCGCGCCGGCTACCGGCACGGCGACAACGGCTATGGCAGTGGCCGCACCTTCGCCGGCGCGTGGCGCCACAGCGAGGAAGGCGGTGACCGCCAGTTCGGCCTGCTTGCGGCGGCCAGCAGCAGCCGCAGCAGCGAGTACGCGACCGCTAACGGGCAGAAGAACAGCGCCGACCCGGGCAGCCAGCACCCCAGAAGCTGGCTGCTCAAGGCCCGCCTGCAACCCAGTGAGCTGCACCGGCTGGACCTGAGCCACATGCGCTACGAGAACGACTTCTATCACAACTACCCGTGGCAGATTTCGGCACGCAACCAGCGCGCCAGCTATCACTACACGCCCTACACACCCTGGATCGATCTGCGCGCCAGCTTCGCCGCCAACAAGACGCGGCTGTTCTATCCGCCGGTGGAAGTGTCCAGCTACGTCGGCCGGCGTACCCACAGCAGCCTGAGCAGCTGGAACATCGACAACACCAGCCGCTTCGAGATCGGCTCGCTGCAGGCACGCTGGAACACAGGCCTCAAGCACCAGTCGGACATTTTCGTTGCTGATACGCCCACCCTGCGCGGCGCCAACCCGCAGGGGCGCAGCCAGCTGGACAGCGTGTTCAGTACGCTCGAACTGCAGTACGGCATCTACGCACTGACCACCGGGCTGCGCCAGGATCGCTACGGCATCCGCGGGCACATCCCGGCCTGTTCGGATGTGCCGGGCCAGTGCACCCGGATCAACGGCGGGGGCATCGACATCCGCCGCCGCCAACATGCACTCAGTCCCAGCCTCTCGGTTTCGTTGCAGGCAACCGACTGGCTGCAGCTGTACGCCGAGGCCTCGCGAACATCGCGGCCGCCACGCGTGCAGGAGATGTTCTTCGAGAAGATTCCGCTGGAAGGCATGAGCGATGCCGATGGCGTAGGCGCCAATCCATTCCTGCGTCGCGAACGCTCGCGCAACCTGCAGTTCGGCGCCAATCTCAGCACCGACTCGCTGCTGCGCGACGGCGACCTGGCCCAGTTGCGGGTAACCCGCTTCGACAACCGCATCCGCGACTACATCAAGCCGCAGTACCTGCTGATCGTGCATCCACCGGAAATCGAGCCCGTCGTGGTACCGATCGACAGCGACCCGCAGCTTTCGGCCTGGACCGATGCGCTGGATGTGGACGACTTCAGCGTCACCACCCGCTGGATGAACGACCCGGGCGTGGTGCGCATGCGTGGCATCGAGCTGGAGGCCCACTACGCCAGCGAGCACTATCACGCGACGCTGAGCTGGACACGATCACACACCAGCGCGCCCGCCATCGAGTTCGTCAACCTGGAAGACATCACCGCGCTTCCCGACCGCTACTGGACGCTGGACGTCGGCGGTCGCTGGTGGCAGCAGCGCGTGCAGGCCGGCGTGCGCGCCGAATACTCCGGCCCCACCGAGGAAGGCTACGACTTCTTCCAGACCCGCAAGACCCGCGGCACGGGTGTGCTGCTGGACTTCTACGCCAGCTTCAAGCCACAGGCCAGCACCACCGTATGGCTGAACATCGAAAACCTGCAAAACAAAGCCTATGACAACAATGCCTCGATCGACAGCATCTTCAGCCCGATCCTGGACCGCGGCAACGGCCGCGGCCGCACCGTCTCGATGGGCGTCAACGTGGCGTTCTAGCCGACGCTGGTTGCCGCTGTGCCTGCTTGCCGTGCTGGCGACCGGGCAGGCCCAGTCGATGCCCGGCACGGTGATCGACCTGGCCAGCGGCCGGCCGTTGCAGGAAGCGGCGTTCGTGCAGCGCGTCGCCGCCGCCCGGCACCTGCTGCTGGGGGAACGCCATGACGTCGCCGCCGACCATGCCGCCGAACGCTGGCTGTTGCAGGCCCTGCACCAGCAGCGACCACAGGGTGCGCTGGTCCTGGAGATGATCGGCAGTGAACGCCAGCCCCGCCTGCAGCGCGTGCAGCGCTGGCTGGACAAGGGCAACCGTGCCGACGGGCAACACCTGCAGGAACTGCTGGGCTGGGACCCCCGTTGGCCGTGGTCGGCCTATGGCGGACTGGTGCAGGATGCCGCCGCTGCAGGCATCGCCCTGCACGGTGGCAACCTCTCGCGTGCGGAGGTCGACGCGCTGCTCGCTTCGTCGGCACCGGCGCGCTTCCCGGTGCCTGGCGCACGCCACCGCCTGTCGAACGTAGTGCTGGCCCAGCACGCCGACGCCGCACCGCTGCTGGAAGGCATGCTGGCCGTTCAGCAGGCCCGCGATTCGCGTATGGCGCAGGTACTGGCGGCCGCACAGACACCCGCGCTGCTGGTTGCCGGCCGCTGGCATGTGCTGCGCGGCACCGGCGTACCGGGCTATCTGCCCGCATCCGCGCCTGCGCTGGTGGTCGCTCTGGCATCGGCGGAAGAAGCCATCGACGCCAGCGACGCCGACCTGCTGTGGGTGATCGCAGATGAGTGAACGCAGGCAACACTGGCAGGCAATGGCGATCACCGTCGGTATCCACCTGCTGCCGCTGCTGCTGCTCGTGCACTGGGTGGCAGCCCCGCCTACGCTGCCGCCGCCAGAGCAGGATGTGCGCATCAGCCTGCGCCTGCTTGCGCCGGCTGCACCGCCACAGCCTGTGGAGGAACGCCAGGCCGAACAGCCCAGCCAGGCGCAACAGGCGCGCGCCGCGCAGCCACGGAAATCGCCGCCGCCACCCGCGCCGACCCACGCGCGTGAAGGCGAACTGGCCGCCAGCGAGATCGCCGGCGCCGGCCGGCAACCCACGCGGGTCGCCCCACCTGCGCCCACGGCCGATGCCCGTCCTGCACCGGCATCGATCTCGGCCGCGCCGCCTGCTCCAGACGCTCCACCCGCGGACGTCCAGGCCGGCGCTGCGAGCGACCAGTGGGAAGCGCGGCTGATGGCACGACTGGAGCGATACCGCTACTACCCCTCCAGCGCTAGATCGCGGCGCCAGCAGGGCACCAGCTGGGTCCGCGCCAGCATCGACCGCGACGGACGCCTTCTGGCGCTGCGCCTGGAGCAGTCCAGCGGCCAGTCCCTGCTCGATGACGCGGCGCTGCAGACCTTCCGCCGCGCACAACCGCTGCCACGCATTCCCGACGAAATGAAGGCGCCGCAGGAACTGGTGGTGCCCGTGGAGTACTACCTGCGCTAGGCGCTGTACGCTTACGCTTCGATCTCCAACAGCATGACGCAGCAGCGGAATCGGCGTGCCCGTGCACCGGGTTCGCCGCCCGGCAGTCCTCCGCACCGCGACGCGTGCGGAGGACCACGGAGTAGCTCAGGCCTTCAGCACTTCCACCTTGTACGAAACGGTCTCGCCGTCGTGCTCGATGATCAGTCCGTGCACGTCCGACTCGAAGCCCGGGAAGCGCGCATTCTGCTCGCGTGCGATGCGCAGCGACTCGATGATGGGCTCATCGCTGGCACCGAAGCGCTCGCCCGGCATGATGGTGGGAATGCCGGGCGGGTACGGCACCAGCATGGTCGCCGCGATGCGGCCACTGAGCTGTTCGATGTCCACCCGTTCGATTTCCCCCTTCACCAGATGGTTGTAGGCATCGGCCGGGGTCATCACCGGCGTCGGCAGGTCCACGTACATCTCGCGCATCACCCGGGCCACTGCGAACTCCTGGTTGAAGGCGTGCAGCGCATCGCAGAGGTCACGCAGTCCCCAGCCGGCGTAGGCAACGGGATAGTCCGCCGCCAGCGTCGGCAGCGCCTGGCTCAGGGGGGCGTTGCGGTCATACAGCTCCTTGAACGCCATCAGCTCGGTGACCAGCGTGCTCCACTTGCCCTTGGTGATCCCCATCGAGAACAGGAACAGCACCGAGTAGAGGTTGGTCTTCTCCACAGTGATGCCACGACCCCACAGGAACTTGCTCAGCACCGCCGCTGGAATGCCCAGCCGGCCCATTCCGCCATCCATCGACAGGCCGGGGGTCAGCAGGGTCACCTTGATGGGATCGATCAGTACATAGTCGTCCACCAGATTCTCGAAACCATGCCAGTGCCCATCCGGCTGCAGGTACCACTCCTCCCGCTTGGCCACCATCGGCGCCGGCGTGTCGCCCTTGTCAAGGCTGCGCTCGACCTTGGTCGGCTGCCACACGCTGAACCACCAATCATCACGGCCGAGATCGTCGCGCACATGCAGCATGGCGCGCCGGAATGCGATCGCCTCGTCGTGCATCTCCTGCACCAGCGAGCGACCGGCCTCGCCCTCCATCATCTTCGACGCGACATCACAGGCAGCGATCACGCCGTAATGCGGGCTGGTGGAGGTGTGCATCATGAATGATTCGTTGAAACGCTCCGCATCCAGATTGCGCTGTGCCGAGTTGCGCACATGGATCATCGAGGCCTGCGAGAACGCGGCAAGCAGCTTATGGGTGGAGTGCGTGGTGAAGATGATCGCATCCTGCTCGCGCGGCTTGCCCTTGGCCATGCCGTAGTGGTTCTCGTAGAAGGGATGGAATGCGGCGTAGGCATACCAGGCCTCATCGAAGTGCAGAAAGTCCACCGCACTGCCGATCTCGTCGGCGATCTTCTCGGCGTTGTAGCACAGGCCATCGTAGGTGGAGTTGGTGACCACGGCGATACGCGGCTTGGAGCCCGCCGTGTATGCCTTGCTCGCCAGCGGGTTCGCGGCGATGCGCTGCTGCAGCGATTCCGGAGTGAACTGGTCCAGGCTGATCGGGCCGATGATGCCGTGCGCGTTGCGGCTGGGCGTGAAGTACACGGGTACCGCGCCCGTCATGATCAGCGCATGCAGGAGCGACTTGTGGCAGTTGCGGTCGACGAACACCACATCGCCCCGCGCCACCGTGCCGTGCCATACGATCTTGTTGGCCGTGGAGGTGCCATTGGTCACGAAGAACGTATGGTCGGCGCCGAAGTTGCGGGCCGCTTCGTTCTCGGCGTCCTTGATCGGCCCGGTGTGGTCCAGCAGCGATCCCAGCTCCGGCACCGAGATCGACAGATCGCTGCGCAGCGTGTTCTCGCCATAGAACTGGTGGAATGCACGGCCAACCGGCGATTTGGTGAAGGCCACGCCACCGGCGTGGCCGGGCGTATGCCAGGAGTAGTTCGACTCGGCGGCATGATGGATCAGTGCCTTGAAGAACGGCGGCAGCAGGTGCTGCATGTAGTCTTCAGCGGCCCGCATCACCTGCCGGGAGATGAAGTTCTTGGTGTCCTCGAACAGGAAGATGAAGCCGTGGATGTACTTGAGCAGCTTGCTCGGTACCTTCTCGATGGTACGGCGCTCGCCATACAGGAAGACCGGCAGGTTCGCGCGGCGCGCACTCTGCTCGCGCAGGAACGCGGTCAGGCGCTGGAACTCGCCATCGACTTCCTCGCTTCCATCGATCGATATCAGCACGGCCGACGCCGCAACATAGGTGCGTGCTCCTGCACGGGCATCATCCAGGTTCAACCCGCACAGCACGCGCTGGTCGTTGCTGCGCAGCTCTTCCACCAGAGCGCGGATCAGGATGCCGCCGATGCGTGGTGAGTCGTAATCACCGTCGATGACTATGACCGGATAGTCCAATGACTTGAAATACACGTTGTTTCTCCTTGTCCGAATCAGGAATGCTGCGCGCCGGCAGAAATCGCCGCCGCCTCGCGGGCACGCTGCCGCTGCTGGCGGCGCTCCTCGCTGAAGAAGGGATAGAACACGGTGATGAACAGGACGAACAGGAAGGCGTACTGCACGATCGTTCCCGACGAGCCATAGATCGCCCACAGGCAGTACACGACGGTGAGGCTGGTCAAGGTCCAGAATGCGCCGGTATGCACCAGGGTGTGCGAGCGTTCGACCACGAAGTAGCAGGCCACGCAGGAATAGATGTAGGGCAGCAGGGTCAGCACCACCGCGGCCGAGGTGATCACATCGAACTGCGCGGATGCCGTTTCCGAGGTGGAAGTGACCAGCACGGCCAGCGTCATCAGCACCGCCACGATCAGCACGCCCTTGACCGGCACGTCATCCTTGTTGGTTTTGCTGAAGATGCTCGGGAACAGGCCATCATCCGATGCGGCCTTCGCGCTCTGTGCGGTCAGCAGGATCCAGCCACCGAGCGAGCCGGCCGCACCGATGAACGCGCACAGGCTGACCAGCGCACCGCCCCACCCCCCACGGCCTTGGCCGCCGCCAAGGCGAACGGCGCGTCCGAAGTCTGCAGTTCACCGTTGGGGACCATGCCCATGATCACCGACGAACTGGCGATGTAGGCGATGGCCGCAAGGAACACGCCGGCCAGCGTAGCGCGCGCGACATTCTTCTCCGGGTTCTCGACCACGCCGGCGGTCACCGACGCTGACTCCACGCCGATGAACGCCCACAGCGTCAGTGCGGCTGCACTGGAGATCGCACCGAAGTTGGATTCACCGGAGACGTTGTAGGCCCCTTTGAAGATGTCGGCATCGAAGAAGAACCAGCCGAAGATGGCGATGCCCAGGATCGGCACCAGCGCGAAGCTGGTGGTGACGGTCTGCACGCGACTGACGAAGGCCGGACCGATCACATTGGCGAAACTCAGCGCCCACACCAGCACCAGGACCGCGATGCAGCGCACCAGCGGCTCGGACAGGATCGGGAAGAAGTAGCTGAAGTAACCCACCGCCGCGATCGGGATGGCGACATTGCCGATCCAGTTGGCGAACCAGTAGATGGTATTGGTCTGGAAACCCATGTAGGGGCCGAACCAGTCGCGCGCATAGGCATAGGGGCCGCCGGCCTTCGGGGCCAGCTTGCCCAGTTTGGCGAACACGAACGCCAACAGCAGCGCACCCGCCGTGGTGATCAGCCAGCCCCAGATCGAGGCGGTACCGATCTTGGCCAGGCTGGAGGGCAACAGGAATACGCCTGAGCCCATCATGTTGCCCGCGACGAGGAAGGTGGCTCCCACCACACCGATCTTCTTTGCTTCTGCCATGACAATCTCCTGTACCGGCATCAGCCCGGTTGCGCCGGGCATGGGGGTTGGCTGCGCTGGCGTGCTGCCGCTGGCGCCTATTTGATGAAGTTGTACTGCAGGCTGCCCTGCACTCTTACTGTGTCGCCGCGTGCACCGTCCTGCTGCTGCAGGCGGCCGTAAAGCAGCTCCATGCCCATCGTCCACGAGGGCGCGGGGCTCCAGATCAGGTTGAAGACGCCGTAACGGCTTTGCCGGAACGCGTCACTGGCAAGAGCGGCGTTCCGCTCCAGCGTGAGCTGTCCGAAAATCAGATTCGAGCGCCACAGATCGGACCAGTAATGGGTGTAACCGACGAAGCCGCCGTGCAGATCCAGTGCCTCCAGGCGACCGTCCGCATCCACCACGGCATCCAGGCCGGAGCCGGTCAGATCAGCGGTGTAGCGGCTCAGGCCGCGGCCGCCCAGCACGCCGAACAGCAGCAGGTCGCGCGCGCCCACGGAAGCAGAACCGCTGAGCTGCAGGCCGCCGGCGATGCGCCGGTCGCGCTGGTCCTGGCCGTCATAGGCCAGACTGCGGGCCACCGCACCCATCTGCAGGTGGCCCCAATCGCGCTCCATGCGCGCGGTTACCGTGACATCCGGCAGCCGGTTCACCGCCGCCAGCGTCTCGCTGGCCCCGGCCAGTTCCGTCTCCGGGTCTTCGGCGGCGATCGTCAGCGTGCTTCCCTTGCCCAGCGCGAAACTGTGGTGGATGCCGGCCACCAGCAGGTAGCCAGCACCTCCCGGGCCTGCGAAATCCAGCGTATCGGGCAGGCTGTCGGCATCCATGAAGCTGGAGTAGCCATAACCGGCATAGGTATTGCCAAGCTGCCCATAGGCGTGGCGCAGGCGGAACTGGTATCCATCGCTGCTGCCGAAGAAATCATTCTCCAGATAGAAGCGCAGGTTGCCATGCGTGGTCGGCCGGCGCGCCTCGAAGCTGAACCGCGTCTGCTTGGCGTGGATGTTGAAGTTGGAAACATCGCGATGGCTGTCCCCTACCGGCATCGATGAAGGGATGAACTGGTCCTCGTCCCCCGCCCGGCGCGAGTCGGCGATGGCATCGAGCTTGGCATAGCCGCCGATGCGGATGACCGTGTCGGTTCCGGGGATGGCGAAGAAGCCTTTCAGATCCGCGTCGGTGGGGCTGGCAGCGTTGTCTGGACGCGAGGCGGCCGTCGACGGGTCCGCCACTGATTCGCGCGCCGGCAGCACCGGTTGCGCCACGCCGGGCACGCGGGTGGGCTGCAATGTGGCGGCCGTCGTCGCCGGAGCTGGGGACACGGGCGTAGCCGTAGCAGCAGGCACGACGCCCGCATCATGCCGCTCGAGCTGGTCCAGGCGTTGCTGCATGCCTTCCAGGGCCTGTCGCATCGCCGCAATCTCACGGCGCAGCGCCTGCGCGTCGTCGTCGGCAACCGCCTGCGCCTGCAGCGGCGCAGCGGCCAGCGCGGCCAGGCAGGCAAGACTCAGTACTGCCATGCGCATTGCATCCCCCGTGCACGAACACTCGCCACGCGATGCCGGACCGCACGCGTGCGCCGTCCTGGCTTCGCTCCGCCGTTGCTGGAAATACGGATACTGCGATTAAGACAGACGGTCGCCGGCAGGTTCGCACCGCCGATGAGGCAGCGACCGGAGCAGTCTGGGTAGCAAGCGCAGAGTGAGAGTGTCGTGAATTGCGATGCAGGCATGCTCTGGGGAGAGCCCTGCGTGTGCAGCAGTGCAGAAGCGATATCGCTGTATTTCATGCGTCACAGGCTAGTGCGCACGTCGTTTTTGGCCTTGATTGGAATCAAGGCACGATGCTTGATCTCAGTCACGATTCAGACGTGACGGCGAGCAAGCACTGCGCAGCCGTTCACACCGTTATGGCCGTACGAACGCAGCAGGCCCGCACGTTTCCGTACGGGCCTGTCGATGACACCCTGCATGCAGGATCGCTTTTCAGCGTGGACCCAGCACCGTCTGCAGATCGGCACCCTGTGGAAGACCGGAGCGACGCTGCACCTGGCCCTGCGCATCCTGGAACAGGATCCCCGGCGTACCCTGGAAGCCCATCTCGATCATCAGGACCTGGTTGGCATCCAGCTTCCCCGCGATCTCGCGGCTGATGTTCGGCAGCGGCTTGATGCCACCGCGGTCGAACTGGCGCTCGTTCTCCAGCAGCGCCGCGCTGGGGTCGCGTGCGGCCAGAATCGCGGCCGCCTTGGCCGGGCTGTCCTCGCGGATCACACCGACCATCACATGACGCAGCTGCACCTTGCCGGCATCCACCCATGGGCGTGCCGCCTCCCAGAACTTGTGGCAGTACGGGCAGTTGGCATCACTGAATGTGTAGACCACGCGCGGTGCGTCGGCCTTGCCATCCCGCACCCATGCACTGGCGTCCAGCTTGCTCCACATCTTGGCCGACATCGGCGCGGCCACCAGCTTTTCCACTGCATCAGCGGCGACATCGTTACCCTCGGCATCGAACAGACTGCCTACCACCACGTGCTTGCCGTCCGCGGTCACGTAAGCGGCGGCAGGCTGCTGGCCACCGACCACGCCGGCAAAGCCGCGCAGCCCACCCGGTGCGTCGAACTCGGCGACGACCTCGAAACCATGCTTCTCGATGCCCTTCAGGACCGCCGGGCGATCCCCCTTGGCAGCGGAGGCCGGCGCACCGGTTGCCGGCGCAGCTCCTGCCTTGCCCGGTGGCGTCTGCGCCTGGCTGCAGGCGGCCAAGGCCAGCAGGGCCGGCAGCAACAGCACCGCAGGAACGGTGCGCAGGGAAATCAACGACATGGGAACTCCATAGTGGGATGCCAGCGCAGGCTACCGCAGCCGGCGCAGTTTGTGTTCAAGCCCTGCCATGGTCAGTTCACCCAGATGCAGCTCCTGCAGGCGTCCGTCAGCATCGAAGAACAGGGTAGAAGGATACGCCTGCACCCCGAGCGCCGCAGATGCGGCAGCATCGTCATCCAGCAGCACGTTGCGCAGCTGCAGGCGTTCGCCGGCAATGAAACCCTGGACCTCGTCCAGACTTTCTCCCTGATTGAGGAACACGAACCGCACATCGTCATGTGCGTCCTGCGCGGCTGCCAGCACGGGCATTTCACGTCGGCACGGACCACACCACGTTGCCCATAGATTCACGACCACGGGTTTCCCGCGGAACTGCTGCAGATCGATGACACGGCCCTGCAGTTCCATCACCTCCAGCCTGGGCAGCGGCATATGCCGCGCCTGCCACCCGGACACGCCGTGAGTGGCTGCGCCCCACAGCAGCGTACCTGCCAGCGCTGCTGCCAATACCGGCCGGCGCAGCGCGGGATGTCCACGCAGCCGCCACAATCCCCACGCCAACGCAGCCATCAGCACGACGACCAGGTGGTATCCACCATCGGTGATCTGCAGAACGCTCCATGGCGAGTCGCGATACAGCGCCGCATTGACGGCGACGAAGCTGATGCGGCCACACAGCAGCCCCACCAGCAGCATATCCAGCACCATGCCGGCCGCCGAAGGCTGCGGTCCCTGCGCACGGCGACCGGGCCAGAGCCGGGCGATCGTCATCGCAATCAGTACACAGATCAGAATCAGAACGACCGGCATCGGCACCGGCCCAACGCTGGACATCATTCCACCCACTCAACGATCGACTGACCGCATGGTCGAAGCGTCGCGCCTGCGATGCAAGCGCGACGACCGACCGTCAATCGTCAAGCCGCGCTGCGCCCCATCTGAATGCCCGGCGTCGGCGCCGGCGCCAATCCGCGCAGGCTCCCTGCCACGGAGGGCAGCAGCGGGCGTTCGCGGCGCTTGTTGCTGACGTGACGTCGATAGTTCGCCGGCGTCATGCCGACGATGCGCAGGAACAGACGCCGGAACGCACTCTGATCGGCATAGCCGACCCCCCAGGCCACCTCATCGATACCCGCCCCCTGCTGCAGCAATGTCTGCGCCTTGGCCACCCGCAGTCGCTGGCAGTATTCGATCGGACGCAACCCGGTCGCTCTGAGGAAGCGGCGCTGCAGAGTGCGCGGCTCCAGCCCGGCCACTTCGCAGATCGAAGCAAGCGTGGCGCCGCGCGCCGCCGTGGTGTGCAGCCAGCGCTGGGCCTTCAGCACGTCGCGGTCCCCATGGGCGAAGTTGGCGCTGAAGCGCTCCAGATCCTGCTGGATCGGTTCCGGAACGGTGATCGCGAGCTGCGTGGCCACCGCGCTGGCCACGCCCTGACCGAACAGCCGGTGCAGCAGTCGCAGGCCGAGAAAGCGCCATGCCTGCACACCTGCGACGGTCAGCAGATCACCATCGTCCACCAGTGCGCGTTCGCTGGGTACCCAGCTGACAGCCTGCGCCACCAGTCCGGGATGGCGGCTGAGATCCGGACCCGACACGGTCCGGCCCGCCAGCAGGCCGGCCCGGGCCAATACGCTCACCCCATCCGCCGCGGCCGCCAGCAGACTGCCGCCGTCGTAGTGCGCACGGAGCCAGTCGAGCAGGATTTCATCGGTACGAAGAGAGGCCGTCGAACTGACCTGGCCCGGAACCGCGATCACCGCGGGAATGGCCGCGTCCAGCATGTCCGCGCCCGCGATGCGATGTACCCCGCTGCGGCTGGCCGGCACGATCCAGCGGGTCACCAGCACCCGCTTGAACGGGCGCCGCTGCTGCTGCGCCACGCGGTTGGCCACATGTGCCATTTCAGCCAGTACCGATGCTGCCGACGGGTCGCCACCGGGGTACTCGACCACCCCCACTTCAACGAACCCCTCGCTCCTGATTCCCTCCACGGTGCACCTCCTCGGTTCTGGCCAGCGAATGACCGGTTCAGGTGCAGGGTAGAAAGTGCTCCATCGGCGAGGCTATGAAGAAAGTTGCAAAGTGCACTGGATGCGTAACTCACACATCGCATTGACCCTGGACCAGACTCAAGGGTTCAGAATGGCGACCGGAAACCCGAGGAATTCCGCCATGAACATTGGTCAGCTGGCGCGCCGGGCCGGCGTCCCGATCGATACGGTCCGCTACTACGAGCGCCAGCAGCTGTTGCCCACCGCGGCACGTTCGGCCGGTGGCTACCGCATCTTCGGCGAGCAGGACCTGCGTCGCCTGCGTTTCATCCGCCGTGCGAAGGCGCTGGGTTTCAGCCTGGAGGAGATCGCTGAACTGCTCGCACTGAGCGACCAGCACCAGCACGACATGGGCAGCGTGCGTGACACCGCACGGACGCGCCTGCGCGACATCGAGCAGCGCATGAACGAACTGCAGCGCATGCATGCGGCACTGTCGCAACTGGTCGAGGCCTGCCCTGGCCACGGTGCGCTGGTGCACTGCCCGATCCTGGCGGCGCTGACCGAAGACGGCGAGTGACCAGGCACCCGGCGGAACGATGGCGCACCCGGCCGCGGACGTGAAGAAAAGTGCAACAAATGCTTGCCAACCCCAGGGGGCATCGCTATTATTTCGCTCCTCAGCGACGTGGGGCCATAGCTCAGCTGGGAGAGCGCCTGCATGGCATGCAGGAGGTCAGCGGTTCGATCCCGCTTGGCTCCACCAATCTTTCGGCATTAGGCCGTCGAAAGGTCGCTAAAGAACATTGATGAGAATTGCGTCCCCATCGTCTAGAGGCCTAGGACATCACCCTTTCACGGTGGCGACCGGGGTTCGAATCCCCGTGGGGACGCCACTCATCACGAACAACGAGGACCCGGCCGATAACCGGGTCTTTTTTGTTCACCGCCAACCGGCATTCAGGTTGTGGCGTCACGGTGGTCTCCCGGATCGTATGCGGGGCGCCGGAACGAAAAAAGCTCAAAAGGCTTCCACAAACGTGAACACGCAGGTATGATAGGCGGCTCGGTAACACGGGGCCATAGCTCAGCTGGGAGAGCGCCTGCATGGCATGCAGGAGGTCAGCGGTTCGATCCCGCTTGGCTCCACCACTTTCGACATTAGGCCGTCGAAAGTTCTACAACTTGAAGTTTTTCGTGCGTCCCCATCGTCTAGAGGCCTAGGACATCACCCTTTCACGGTGGCGACCGGGGTTCGAATCCCCGTGGGGACGCCAGTTTCAAAAGGACCCTGCTCCCGGCAGGCATCCTGGTTTCATGGGGCCATAGCTCAGCTGGGAGAGCGCCTGCATGGCATGCAGGAGGTCAGCGGTTCGATCCCGCTTGGCTCCACCACTTTCGACATCAGGCCGTCGAAGGTTCTACAACTTGAAGTTTTCGTGCGTCCCCATCGTCTAGAGGCCTAGGACATCACCCTTTCACGGTGGCGACCGGGGTTCGAATCCCCGTGGGGACGCCAATTTCTGAAAACCCCGGCTTCGGCCGGGGTTTTTCTTTTCAGAAGCGTCGATACATTCCGATCGAGGCTGGCGCCGTCGGCGCGAATCCGTACTGCGCATACAACCGATGTGCCTCGCCATCGGCGAGCAGGCTCACATAGGCCGAAGGCGGAAGGTTGGCCTGCATCCATTCGTCCAGACGCCGCATCACCTCCTTGCCCAGTCCCTGCCCCTGCAACGGCGGCAGCACGGCGATATCGCAGACCTGCAGGTGGCAGCCGCCATCGCCGACGATCCGGCCCATCGCCACCAGCTCACTGCCCTGATAGGCGCAGACACCGAACAGGGTATTGGGCAGCGCACGTGCAGCCGCTTCGGCGGTCTTGGCGCTGAGCCCGGCCAGCGCCCGGAGCTGGCAATAGGCCTCGACCGTGGGCACGCCTTCACGGAAATGGCAATGGGCAGGATCGTTCATGCGGAATCTCCCTGAGTGTCAGGCTATCCTGCCGCATCCGCGTCGCAGCCGCCGCGACCCACCCCGGCAGATATCGCATGTGCTACTCCGCTTTGATCCGGGCCGACTACGCCAAACTGGTGCGCGAGTTCGGTGCCGTGCTGTCGCTGGAGGAGTTCGCCGCGCTGTATGCGTACGACCCCGGCAAGAAGCAACCCAGGACGCCCAAGGCCATGGATGACGGCTTCGCTGGCGCGCGCACGGAGCTCGGCCGCGACATCGTGGCCCGCATCCAGCGGTGGCATGCACAGGAGCAGGCCACGCTGGAAGCCGAGCTGGCCCAGCAGCGCGAACGCCGCGACATCGCAATCGCAGCCCTGGCCACCCGTCCCACACTGAAGGCGCGCAACGAGCTGCGCATCGCCGGCAACCGCATCGATCGCGCGCAGACCCGGCTCGACGACCTGCATCGCGTGCAGCTGCTGCCTCGCGACAACCGCATTTTCCCCGGCACCTACGCGCCTGTGATGGTGAGCGAGAACGGGCAACGGGTGATCAAGCCGATGCGCTACCGGTGCCGTCTGCCGGATGCGCCCGCGCGCAACGACGTGCTCTATCCGGGCAGTTACAACGCCCGCCGTGACAGCCTGGAAGGCTACTGGCGCGGCGCTTTCGGGCAGCGTCATGGCGTGGTCGTCATCCAGGCCTTCTACGAGCATGTGTCCCGGCACGCGGTTGGCGGACGCGCACCGGCCCCTGATGACAGGACGGGAGATGTGGTCCTTGAGTTCCGCCCCGACCCGCCCCGCGACCTGCTGGTAGCCTGCCTCTGGTCCGAGTGGGACGGCCCCGAAGGACGCCTCCTCTCATTTGCGACCATCACCGATACGCCGCCGGCCGATATCTCCGCCGCCGGCCATGATCGCGGCATCGTGCCGATCCGGCCCGAGCACCTCGATGCATGGCTCAATCCGGAACCTGGCGATCTGGCCAGCCAATACCGCATCCTCGACGATCGCGAGGAGATCCGTTACGTCTTCGAGGAGTCCGCCTGAGCACGCACTGCGGCCGGATCGTCCGGGCACCGCGCCTGGATCAGGCGCGGGCGCTGGAATGCCCGACCGCGCGGGCCAGCGCCTGCGACAGCTCCGCGGACAGGTAGGGCTTGACCAGCAGCACACCCGACTGCATGGCCTGTGGCAGCTGCTCCGCCGACATGCCGGTCGCGAGCACGAAGGGCACGCCGCGGGCGGCCAGCGCCGCCGCGACCGGCTCACTGGTTTCCTGGTGGGCCAGGCGATAGTCCAGCAGCGCCACGTCCGGCGTGGTTTCTTCCAGCAGCCTCAGTGCTTCGCCGACGCTCGCAGCCAGCCCCACCACCTGTGCACCGGCCTGCACCAGTTGCATCTGCAGCAGGGCCGCGCTCATCTCGTCGTTCTCGACCACCAGTACCCGCAGGTCCTGCAACGCCGCCATCGATTCCCGCTCCTGTGCATATCACGCCGGCGCAGTATAGCGATCACGGGGGCAATGCCGGCAGATTCGGCCGCAATCGTCCCGCGCCGGGCAGCCTCTATGAAAGTGCGCTCGACCTCGGGTAAAATCACCCGCTGCCTGCCGGTGTGGCGGAATGGTATACGCAGCTGACTCAAAATCAGCCGGGGGCAACCCCATGAAGGTTCGAGTCCTTTCACCGGCACCATGCATCAAAGGCCAGGTCCACGACCTGGCCTTCTGCATTTCCGGCCCGTCATCTTCGTCGCCCCTCCCGCGCGGCGACCGCCCAGCGCCGCCACCGTGCGCGCCGCAGCTGACAACGTTGCCAGCAGGCCAACGCTGCGGAATTCTTGCAAGGCGCACGCGCATCTGCCTATCGTGACTGGCCGTACCTGGGGGCGGGGGAATGCATGACGTTGCCGGCTGCACTGTTTTTTCTGGTCACGCATGCATTCGTCGTCGGCCTGGCAGGCCCTGGAGATCCGGTGGGTTCGTTCCTGATGTCAAGCGCCGCGCCGCTGCTGGCGGCCATGGCATGCGTGCGCCGTGCGCGTGACAGCCACGCCGCCTGCAAATGGAGGACCTTCGCTTTCGCCGTCAGCCTGTTTCCGGTCGCACTGCTCCCACTGCTGTTTCCAGGCATCACCGATGCCTGGCCGACGCAGGTCGCACTGACATCGTTGATCCTTTACGTGTTCTATCGCATCCCGCTGACCTACGTGGCCGCCAGCGCCGACAGCCGGAACCGCCATGTCCGCAGCGTCGACCTGTCGATCATCGGCCTGCTCTGGCTGCTGTACTACACGCACGCGCAATCGACTGCGCAGCTGGATACCGCGCTGTGGACGCATGGCCTGAACGCCATCAGCACCACGCAGAACAGCCTGCTGTTCAGCTTCGCGCTGATCCGCTACCTGGCCGAGGACAACGCAGATCGCCGCGACTTCTTCCGCACCCTCACCCTGTTCCTGCTCGGCTACTTCCTGATCGAGCAGTACGTCAGCCGGTATCGGCCGCAGACCCCGGACGGCGGATGGGCAGATCTGCTCATCAGCGGCCTGTTCCTGCTGCTGGCGGTGATCGCCGGCAGTCCGCGGCGCAGGACCGCGCCGCCTGTCCCCCGCAACCTGCGGCGTTTCGTCGAGGCCAGCGTGCCGTTGATGCTGCCGCTTCTGCTGATGCTGGTCGCATTGCTGATGGCGCGCACGAACCAGACGATGGCAACGGTGGGCTTCATCGGCGCCATGCTGGGCTATGCGCTGCGCAGCGTGCTGAGCCAGGTGGACATCCAGCGCCAGCGCGACGATCTGGCAGCGCTGGCCCGGCGCGACCCGCTGACCGGGCTGGGCAACCGCCGCAGTTTCGATGAATCGCTGCCGGGTGCCCAACGGCGCGCGCGGCGCCAGGGCCTGGGCCTGGCGGTGCTGATGATCGACATCGACCACTTCAAGCGCCTCAACGATACCTACGGGCACCCGGAGGGCGATCGCCGCCTGCAGGCGGTGGCCACGATCATCGATGGCTGCCTGCAGCGCGGTGACGACCTGCTCGCCCGCTACGGCGGCGAGGAATTCATCGCTGCGCTGCCTTCCTCCGACGTGGCCCATGCGATGGCCATGGGCGAGCGCATCCGCGTGGCGGTCGAAGACGCCGCGCTGCCGTCCGGCCCGTCCAGCGTAACCGTCAGCATCGGCGTGGCATGGTTGGCTGCCGATGCTCGGCAGGAACCGGACAGCGTGGTCGAACGTGCGGACCAGGCCCTGTACCGGGCCAAGCGCGCGGGCCGCAACTGCGTCCGCGGCGAGGCTTTGCCGGAACGTACAGCGGCCCCTGCCCTGCGCGCCTAGACCACGCGCAGGGTCGGCACGCCATGCTGCAGGGCAGCGCCGCCCGCCGCCCCCTGCACACGGAATCCGGCGACGGTCTGCAGCAGGTGGGCCGACTGTTCTTCCATGCTGCGCGCCGCGGCAGACGCTTCCTCGACCAGCGCCGCGTTCTGCTGGGTTCCCTGGTCGATCAGGTCCACCGCGTGGTTCATCTGCTGGATGTCATCGCTCTGCTGCTGCGACGCGCTGCTGATCTCGGTGACCAGGTCACTGACCCTGCGCACGTTGAGCACGATCTCGTCCATCGTGCGGCCAGCACTTTCCACCTGCGCCGTGCCCGCACCGACATTGGCCACCGATGCGTCGATCAGCTGCTTGATCTCCTTGGCGGCGCTGGCCGAGCGCTGCGAAAGTTCGCGGATCTCGGTGGCGACGACCGCGAACCCACGGCCGTGCTCGCCGGCACGGGCCGCCTCCACGGCAGCGTTCAGCGCCAGGATGTTGGTCTGGAATGCGATGCCGTCAATCACCCCGATGATGTCGACGATGCGACGCGAGGAGGCGTTGATCAAGGCCATCGTCGCCACCACCTCGTGCACCACGCTGCCGCCACGCGCAGCCACCTCCGCCGCGCCGCCGGCCAGCTGGCTTGCCTGGCGCGCATTGGCCGCCGTGCGCTGCACCGTATCGGCCAGGCCCTTCATGGACACGGCGGTTTCTTCCAGCGAGGCCGCCTGCTGTTCGGTGCGCTGCGACAGGTCGCTGTTGCCTTGCGCGATTTCGGTCGCGCCGACCGCGATGGTATCGGCAGCGAACTTGATCTGGCCGATGATGCCCGCCATGGCTTCGACCAGCGCGTTGACGCCATCGCACAGCTCGGCGATGGGGCCACTCTTGTCGGCAATGGCGACGGTTCGGGTCAGATCGCCCTGCTTGGCCGCCGCCACGACCTCCCGGGTCTGCGCCACCGCACGCTGCATGGCCTGGTTCTCATGCACCTGCGCGGTGATGTCAGTAGCGTATTTGACGACCTTGAAGGGCCTGCCGTTGCCATCCAGGATGGGGTTGTAGGAGGCCTGGATCCAGATCTCGCGGCCGCCCTTGCCGAGCCGCCGGTACTGCCCGGCGTCGTACTCGCCGCGCCCGAGCTTTTCCCAGAACCGGCGGTACTCGAGGCTGCCGCGAAGCTCGGGCTCCACGAACAGCGCATGGTGTTGGCCGCGCACTTCTTCCAGGCTGTAGCCGGTGGCGGCGAGGAAGTTGGCGTTCGCCGAGAGGATGTGCCCGTCCAGGCTGAACTCGATCACCGCCTGCGACTTGTCGATGGCGGCAAGCTGCCCCGCCGAGTCGGCGGCCTGCAGCTTCTGCGCGGTGATGTCGGTCGCGAACTTGACGACCTTGAAGGGCCGGCCCTGCGGGTCCAGCACCGGGTTGTAGGAGGCTTGGATCCAGATTTCGCGCCCGCCCTTGCCCAGCCGTCGGTACTGTCCGGCGTCGAACTCGCCACGTCCCAGCCGGGCCCAGAAGTCCCGATACTCGGCGCTGGACGCCTGATCGGGATCGACGAACAGCGAATGATGCCTGCCCTGGATTTCGTCCAGACGATAACCCACCGCCTGCAGGAAGTTGTCGTTGGCCTGCAGGATGGTGCCATCCAGATCGAATTCGATCACCGCCTGCACGCGATGCAGTGCGGCCACCTGGGCGGCCAGCTCGGCATGACCGCGGTCGGTGTCGACCCTGCCGGGCCGAGGCTGTCCCGCCAGCGCCCCCAGCAGGGAACGCAACGGCGACCAACGGGTGTGCAGCTCGGCCGGCGCCTGCGCGCCCGCCGTGAGGCCTGGAATGAGCATTGTCTGATCCTCGGTGTCCGGTAAGCGGCTGCGATCCGTCAAGCGGGATGCCCGACGGCAACATCAATTGCTTGGACTACAGGTGCCGGCAGGCACCTCTCGAGCAACGGGCAAGAACATCTGGGGGCGGGTGCGATCGGTATCCGGGAGCGGCGGAACACACTGCGCGGGCCGCCCGACAGGGCAGCCTGGGGTCCTGCAGCGGGTGACGGGAGCGGGATCCAGTGAGGTTATCGGCACCTCCGTTCCGGGCTTTAGGCCCCTCCGCAGCGGGCCCTGTCCAGCCCCCTCCCCCCTGCAGCGCCTGACGGCGCCCTCGATGCAGCCTGCAACGAAAAGGTTGCCATGACCATCGGGGCTGTCGGCAAGGGGGTGGACAGGCAAGGATGCGCCCACCACGGACCGTCCATCGACACGGAGATCGCATGTTTTCACGCCTGGCTGCTCTTTTCGCCCTCGGCCTGTGCAGCAGCGGCGCGCTGGCCGCCGATGCAGGCTATCGGCCGAGTTTCAACCCCGCACAGCTCAAGGGCCCGCCCGCCGGCCGCGTCAACGAAGTGCTGGTGCTGGGCTCACCGCACCTGTCCGGCCTGCCCCCGACCTTCCAGCCGGCAATGCTGGAGCCGCTGCTGCAGCGCCTGCAGGCATGGCGGCCGACGGCGATCGCGGTGGAGAACCTGTCCGGACTGCAATGCGATTTCATGCGCCGCAATCCCGCCCGCTATGCCGAGAGCGTGGGAAGTTACTGCGTCGATCCTGCACCTGCCCAGGCCGCCACCGGTCTGGATGTTCCAGCGGCCAATGCCGAAGTCGATCGCGTGCTGGCGGCATGGCCCGCCACACCGACGCACGCACAGCGTCGCCGGCTGGCCGCACTGTTCCTGGCCGCAGGTGAGAACGGCTCTGCGCTGGTGCAGTGGCTGCGCCTGCCGCCGCAGGAGCGTCGCGCCGCAGACAGCCTGTCACCGCAACTGGTGCAGTTCCTCGACAAACGCGCCGTGCGACGCAACGAAGTCAGCCTGATCGCGGCCGAGCTTGCCGCACGCCTGGGCCTGGAACGCCTGTGGGCAGTCGATGACCACACCGCTGATTCGCCCACCCCTGCGGCACTGGAGAAGGCAGCTGGCGAAGCCATCATGAACGCCTGGAACAATCCCGCCAGCAAGGCACGACGGGCCGCCGATACGGCCCTGCACGCCGAACTCGGCAGCACGGATGGCCTGCTGGCGCTCTATCGGAACTACAACGCGCCCGACACCATCGCCCAGGTCTACAACAGCGATTTCGGCGCGGCCCTGGTCGAACCATCGCCAGAAGGCTTCGGCCGCAACTACGTCGGCTACTGGGAAACCCGCAACCTGCGCATGGTCGCCAACATGCGCGAGGTGCTGGGCCAGCACCCGGGCACCCGCATGCTGACCCTCGTCGGCGCCTCGCACAAGGGCTACTACGAGGCCTACCTCAACCAGATGCACGACGTGCTGCTGGTTGATGCCAACAGCGTGCTGGACTGAGCGCCAGGGCTAGCAGCGTGCCGGCGCATCCCCGCGCCGCGACCGCCACAGCAGCACGCAGGCGGCCACGATGGCACCCAGGGTCAGCATCAGCAGCACCACCACGCCGCCCTGCAGGGTGGGCAGCAGCGCCTGCGCCCGGGCATCGCCGTGCAGTTGCTCCAAACGCAGGCAGGCGGCTACCGCCAGCCACCAGCCGACCATTGCCGGCGCGAAGGCACGCAGGGCATCCGGGGTCCAGAAACGCATGTCGTTCTCCAACGGGGTGGGTGTGCGCGCAGTGTTCGCGGCCGTCCTCTCACAGACTGAGATCAGCCGCCACCGGCGTCGCTGTCCACGCCCTCAGCCGGCCATTCGCCGGCTTCCCCCTGCACCTGCACGTTGTTGCGTCCCATTGCCTTGGCCCTGTAGCACTGCGCATCGGCCGCAGCCACGGCCTGGTCCACCCCCATGCCGCCCAGCAGCGGTGCGATACCGATGCTGGCGCCCACCCGCAGGCGGTGCTGGTCCCAGGGAATGGAGAGGCTGGCCAGGGTCTGCAGCAGTTCGCCGCCGATCCGCGCCGCGCGGCGCGGCGTGCAGCCGGACAGGATCACCGCGAACTCGTCCCCGCCCAGCCGGGCCACCACGTCCGAATCGCGCACGCCGTGGCGCAGCACGCTGGCCACCGCCCACAGCACCGCATCGCCGGCCAGGTGGCCCCAGGTGTCGTTGACCGGCTTGAAGCGGTCCAGGTCGATGTACATCAGCGATGCCGCCTGGCCTGTCCGCTCGACCCGGGTGATGGCCTGCTGCAGATGGACTTCGAACCCCCGCCGGTTGCTCAGTTCGGTCAGCGGATCGATCTCCGCCAGCTGGCGCGCTTCGCGCTGCCGTGCACGCTGCTGGGTATCGTCGCGCAGCACCCACACCGCACCGCGCACATGGCCCTCATCGTCGCGCAGCCAGGCGCGGGTCAGGTCCACCGGCACCGTCGCCGTGCCCAGCCGCAGCAGCAGGTCGGCATGCAGGTCGACCGCGTTGCTTTCCGGGTCCAGCAGTACTGCCACGTCCAGCATCGAGCCGGGGGCGTACTCGGTGGTCAGTTCCAGCACGTCCTGCACCCTGTAGCCGGCCAGCGCCTGTGCGCCGTCGCCGGCCAGCATGCGCACGGCAGCGGCATTGGCATATTCGATGCGGCCCTCCAGGCTGACGCTCAGCACCAGGTCGGCGACGGCGTCGAGGGTGATGCGGCTGCGCTGCTCGCTTTCAAACAGGCGCTGTTCACTGCTGCGTTGTGCGCTGATGTCCTGGATCTGCGAGACGAAATGCACCGGCTCACCGCGTTCGTTGCGCACCAGCGATACCGACAGCCGCGTCCAGATCACCCTGCCGTTGCGATCGAGAAAGCGCTTCTCCAGGTGGTAATGGCTGCACCGGCCTGCCAGCAGGTCCTGCACCAGGGCCAGATCGGCCTGCAGATCGTCCGGATGGGTCAGCCGCTGGAAATCGACCTGCAGCAGCTCCTCGCGCGCATAGCCCAGGATGCGGCACAGCGCGTCATTGACATCCAGCCAGCGCCCTTCCAGCGAAACCAGCGCCATGCCGAGCGCAGCCGAGGTGAAGGCGCCTGCGAACTTCTCCGCCGCCATGCGTGCTTCCGCACGTGCCTGCAGGATCTCGGTGATATCGATGGCCATGCCGACATAGCCGATGCGCGTGCCATCGGCGCCGTCCATGCGGCTGATCGAAAGCCGCACCTGGCGTTGCCGTCCATCCTTGCGCAGCAGCGTCCATCGCCGCGAATAGGTCTGCCCTTCGGCATGCGCACTGAGGGCCTCGAACACATCCGGCAGGTGACCCTGCGGGTCGGCCAGCGGTTGCAGCCAGGCCTTCAGCTCATCCGGCTCATGGAAGGCATCCAGCCGCCGCAGGCCGACCACCTCGGCGGCGCTGTAACCCAGCAGGCGCTGCGCCCCCGTGTTGAACAGGGTGATGGTGCCATCGGTATCGGTCGCGATCACCGCGACGTCGTCGGAGGCGTCCACCACCGACTGCAGGCGCTGGCGGCTCTCGGCCGCGTCCTGTCGTGCCTGCTGCAGCTCGGTGACGTCGGCGTGGGCACCCGCCATCCACAGCGGCCGCCCCTGACCGTCCCATTCGAACACGCGACCGCGGTCATGGACCCAGATCCACTGGCCGTTCTTGTGGCGCATACGCACCAGGCAGGCGTAGTTGTCGCTGCGCCCATCGAAATGCTCCTGCAGCGCGGTGTCCGACAGCGCGATGTCGTCCGGATGCACCAGTGCCGCGAAGGTCTTCTGGCAGATCGGCTCCAGCTCTTCCAGCCGGTAGCCGACGATTTCGGCCCAGCGCGCGTTGACCCGCATTTCGCCGGTCTGCACGTTCCACTCCCAGGTGCCGGCAGCGGTGCCTTCGATGATCATCGCAAGCCGCCGACGCTCTTCGGCCAGCGCATGCAGACGGCGTTCGAGCAGATCGTTGCTGTTGTTGCCCTGACCCGCCATCAAGCCCTTCTCCGTCCCGCGCAGGCGTGCACGGGCCGCAGCAATCCGCTGCAGCTGTCACGGAATCGGACGGGGCGTGCTGGCGTCATGGTCCTCCCCAGCGACAGCGGGTCGGCCACGCGCCTCCCCAGATGCGCAAGTGTGCGCAATCACGGGGAAAATCGACAAGTCCCCCGTCCCGGTTCAACCGTGACGGGGAACACGCTCCTCAACTGCGCTTGGCGCGGGCGAAGGCTTCAGCCAGTGCGTTGTTGGCCGGGGCTGCCGAGGGGGCGGGCCGACCGCCGTTGCCCTGGCCCCGCCCCGGGCTCCGGCCCGGCCCGCCTGCGTCACGCCGCGGCCCTCGTCCCTGACCACGCTCGTCACGGCTGCCGGGGCGGCTGGTGGCCTGGCCGGGGGTATCGTCCAGGCGCCGGGTCAGCGCGATGCGCTTGCGCGGCACATCCACCTCAAGCACCTTCACCTTGACGATATCGCCAGCCTTGACCACGTCGCGCGGGTCCTTCACGAAGGTGTCGGAGAGCGCCGAAATGTGGATCAGGCCGTCCTGGTGCACGCCGATATCGACAAAGGCGCCAAACGCGGCGACGTTGCTGACCACGCCTTCCAGCACCATGCCCTCGCGCAGGTCCTTGATGTCTTCCACGCCCTCGGCGAAATGTGCGGCCTTGAACTCCGGGCGCGGGTCACGGCCGGGCTTTTCCAGCTCCCTGAGGATGTCGCGCACCGTCGGCACGCCGAAGGTCGCATCGGTGAACTGCTCGGCCTTCAGCCCACGCAGGAAGCTGCCATCGCCGATCAACGCCTTGATCGGGCGCTGGGTACTGGCGACGATGCGTTCGACCACCGGATAGGCTTCCGGATGCACGGCGGACGCGTCCAGCGGCTCGTCGCCGTCGGCAATGCGCAGGAAGCCGGCACACTGCTCGAAGGTCTTCTCACCCAGCCGGGCGACTTTCAGCAGGTCCTTGCGGCGCTTGAACGGACCATTGTCATCGCGATGGCGCACGATGTTCTCGGCCACCGTCGCCGACAGGCCGGACACGCGCGACAACAGCGCGGCCGAGGCGGTGTTCACGTACACCCCGACCGCGTTCACGCAGTCCTCCACGCGTGCGTCCAGCGCGCGCGCCAGGCGGTACTGATCGACGTCATGCTGATACTGGCCCACGCCGATGGCCTTCGGTTCGATCTTGACCAGCTCGGCCAACGGATCCTGCAGGCGGCGCGCGATCGACACCGCGCCGCGCAGCGACACGTCCAGGTCCGGGAACTCCCTGGCTGCGAGCTCGGAAGCCGAGTACACCGAAGCACCGGCCTCACTGACCACCACCTTCTGCAGCTTCGGGTTGCCGACCGCCTTGATCGCTTCGCCGGCCAGCTTGTCGGTCTCGCGGCTGGCGGTGCCGTTGCCGATCGCGATCAGTTCCACGTTGTGCCGCGTACACAGCTGCCTGATCGTCTGCAGCGACTGCTCCCACTGGCGCCGGGGCTCGTGCGGATAGATCGTCTCGGTGGCGACCAGCTTGCCGGTGGCATCGACCACTGCGATCTTGCAGCCGGTGCGGATGCCTGGATCCAGCCCGAGCACGGTCTTCGGGCCCGCCGGCGCAGCCAGCAGCAGATCCTTCAGGTTGTCACCGAACACGGTGATCGCGTCCGCTTCGGCCTTTTCGCGGGCCTGGTTGAACAGATCCAGCAGCAGGTGCATGTGCAGCTTGGCACGCCAGGTCAGGCGGCAGGCATCGAGCAGCCAGCGGTCGGCGGCACGGCCCTGGTCGGCGATGCCGGCCTTGCGGGCCACGCGCCCCTCTGCGTACTGATGGCCTGCCTCGGCATCGCTGCCCGGGTCCAGCTCCAGGTACAGGATCTCCTCGCGACGCGCGCGGAACAGCGCCAGCAGGCGATGCGAGGGAATTTTCGCCAAGGCTTCGGCGTGCTCGAAATAGTCGCGGTACTTGGCGCCCTCGGTCTCCTTGCCCTCGGCCACGCGGGCGCGGATCACGCCGTGTTCGCCCAGCCAGGTGCGCAGTTCGCCCACCAGCGCGGCATCTTCCCCCCAGCGCTCCATCAGGATCGCCCGCGCGCCCTCCAGCGCCGCCTTGGTATCGGCCACGCCCTTGTCAGCATCGACAAAGCTGGCCGCGAAGGCCTGAGGGTCCTGCGTCGGATCGGCGAGCAGTCCATCGGCCAGCGGCTCCAGGCCGGCCTCGCGGGCAATCTGCGCACGGGTACGGCGCTTGGGCTTGTACGGCAGGTACAGGTCTTCCAGCCGGCTCTTGGTATCGGCGGCGAGGATGTCGTTGCGCAGTTCGTCGCTGAGCTTGCCCTGCTCGTCGATGCTGGCCAGCACCGCCGCACGGCGGTCTTCCAGTTCGCGCAGGTAGGTGAGTCGCACTTCGAGATTGCGCAGTTGGGTGTCGTCCAGGCCACCGGTCACTTCCTTGCGGTAGCGGGCGATGAACGGAACGCTGGCACCTTCGTCAAGCAGGCCGACCGCGGCGCGCACCTGGCTGGGCTGGGCACCGATTTCCTCGGCGATGGTCTGGGCGATCTGCTGGGCGAGCGCGCTCTGGGCGTTCTTGGCGTCGTGCATTGCTTCAGGTCTGTGCCGCGTTACGGGAAGACCCCATTCTGGCAATCCGCGACGGAGCCGGACAAGACATTGACAGCAGACGAGGTTCAGCGGCGTGGCCGGTCTGGACGCCGGCATCCTGGCAGGGGGGCTCGGACTGGCCCGGGGCTGGGATGCCGGCGCGGGCGCGCGATGGTGGGCGCGCCCTGCCGCGTGTTGCGAGGGTCAGCGGTAGTGGCGGGCGGCGCGCTGCATGACGATCTCGTCACGCATGCCTTCCAGTGCCATCAGCCTGACCTTGCCGACACCCTGCAGTTCCATGAACCGCTCGGTGTAGAACTCCGGCCCCAGCGCGGTGTCGGCGCGCGATTTGCTGAAGCCATAGGGCACCACGCCCTTCTCGCCATCCTTGCTACCACCGACATAGAGAACGATTGCCATGTGATGTATTCCTCCAAATTGCTACTGCGTACTGCACTCGATGAGCGATGTTGCGAGCCCATCGGAGAGGAGCTTACCGCGTTGTACCTGACTGGAACGTCACGCAGGCTAATGACGATCGGTTGCATGCAGATGACGGCGGGATCGCAGCAGAATGCTTACGGATCTTTAACTTCCAGCTAACGAATTCCAAGGGAATTCCCGCCAACGGCGCAGCCCCTCGCGGGCGGCGACGCTTTGTCGCCAAATGCAGAACCGGCGGGCTGGTCGGTCGGGTTGGGTTCGCGGGGGACGCCGTGAACCCGTCCCTGGGGGCTTGGCCGCGGCATCCATGCCGCGGACACCCCCGCGAACCCAACCCGACCGCCCTCTGTCAGATGGCCGTGGCCTCGCCACCCACGGAAAAGAAGAAAGAACAGCAGAAGCGGGTCGCCCGCTGCGCGTGCTTGTGAGCCAAGCATGATCGGGCTCTACAGGAAACGATCAAGCAGCCGGCCAGGCTGCTTTTGCTTTTGATCTTCTTTTTTCTTTTCCGTGGGCGGTAGACGCAGCAGAAAACTGTCAGCGGCCGGGTGGGTGGGGCTGGCGGGGTATCCGCGCCATGGATGGCGCGGCTAAGCCCCCAAGGACGGGTTCACGGCGTCCCCGCCAGTCCCACCCACCCGGCCAGCCCACAGTAGACCGACTTTCCGCAACCCACTTCGCCGCCCACGAGGGGCTGTGCCGTTGGCTGCAGACTACGGCCACCAGCCGTGCCCGAACCGGGCGTAATGATCCGCAGCCCGCTCGAACGGGTTGCGCGCACTCACCCCGCCGCACAGCAGGTACACCGGCAGGTACAGCGGCCCCAGCACCATGTACTGGTACACGTGCGCACGTTCGTGATCATCCAGCCGGATCAGCGGTTCCACGCCCCACCCCGCCTGATGCGCATAGGTGCGGCAGGAAATGCCCAGGTCATGCCCGGTATGCAGGATCACGTTGCCCAGCGTGATCGCGCCGCCGGGGCCCCACGGCCAGCGATCGAACACCAGCGCGCACTCACGACCGCTCCAGCGCACCGTCGCACCGCCCAGCAGCCCGGCCAGGCCTCCGACCAGGCCGATCAGCGAATTGGGAACGGTCCAGGCTGCCCCCAGCACCTGCAAGGCACGCAGCCAGATCGGCCGGACCATGGCAGGACGGTTCAATCGGCCTCGTTGGGAATCAGCAGCCACAGGATCAGATAGACCAGGATGCCGGGAAATGCCGCCGATGCCAGCGACACCAGTACGAAAACCACCCGCAGCAGCGTGGAATTCCAGCCGAAGCGATGCGCGATGCCGCCCATCACCCCGGCGATCATCCGGTCGTTCAGCGAGCGCGACAACGTGCGGGGCGTGGTACTCATGGCGGATCCTCCTGGCAGTGCATAAAGCAGTCGAACAGGGCTCGACTCTACACCGCCCCCCTGTCTACGGCGTGCGTTGGCGCAGCGCCTGCAGCCGTGCGCTGAACCATGCAGCCGACGCCTGCTCCGGTTGCCCGGGGCACTGGATGCGGTAGGCCTTGCCGCTCATGCTGCTCTGGGTAGCGGCGCGTTCGATGAACTGCTCGGCGCTGTCCACCAGGTCCTTCTTCAGCAGGTAGTCGTACTTGCGCTGCAGGTGCGCGCGCGCACTGCTGCCGTCGTACCAGCGGCCGTTGCGCTGGAAACGGCACTGGGAGCCGTCCAGGCTGGAGATCAGCTGCGCGATTTCGCCGCGCGCTACGGGGCCCGGGGCCGCAGGGGCCCATGCAGGGGTCAGCAGCAGCGCTGCAACCAGCAGTGATTTGTGCGACAGCATCCTTGGCTCCAGCCCGTCCAGAGCGCCTGAGACTAGCCCTTCCCGTCCCGGGCCTTCAACCAGCCATCAATCGTAGCTGGCACTTCGCGCTGCGCCCGTCCGGACACGTAGATTCCAATATGCCCCCCGCGGAAACTGGACTCGGTGTAGTCCTCCGTGCCCAGGCGCCCCCGCATCGCGCGCGACGCATCCGGTGGCACCAGATGGTCCTGTTCGGCATAGATGTTCAGCACGGGCAGGGTCACCTGCGACAGATCCACGGCTTCCTCGCCGATCCGCACCGTACCGTTCACCAGCGCGTTGTCCTGGTAGAACTGCTTGATGAAGTCGCGGAATGCCTCGCCCGCCAGATCCGGCGAATCGAAGATCCATTTCTCCATGCGCAGGAAATCCTCCAGCGCGGCCTTGTCATCGAGGATGTCCAGCAGGCCCACGTACTTCTGCACGTTCAGGCGGAACGGCTTGAGCATCAGGTAACTGGCATTCATCAGGTCGGCCGGGATGTTGCCCAGCGTGTCCACCAGCAGGTCCACATCCACCTGCCGTGCCCAGTGCGAGAGCATGTTGTCGGCGGTGTGGAAATCAACCGGCGTCACCATGGTGATCAGCTTGCCCAGCTTCTGCCGGCGCAGCGCCGCATAGCACAGCGCGAACACACCGCCCTGGCAGATGCCGAGCAGGTCCACCGGGCCGCCGCTGCGCGCGCGCAGGGCATCCACCGCGCCCTCGATGTAGCGCAGCAGGTAGTCCTCCAGCGTCTGGAACCGCTCGGATCGATCCGGGTAGCCCCAGTCCAGCACGTACACGTCCTGCCCCAGTGACAGCAGCTTCTGCACCAGCGAGCGATCGGCCTGCAGGTCAACCATGTAGGGGCGGTTGACCAGTGCGTAGACGATCAGCAGCGGCGTCCGCCGGGTCGGTGCCTGTTCGCCGACGAAGCGATAGAGCACCACCTTGCCATCACGCCAGACTTCCTCGCGGGCGGTCACCCCGTAATCGACATCTTCCACCTGCGGCAGCAGCTTCAGCCCTTCCATCAGCTTGCGCTGCATGGCCAGGGTCTCCTGCATCAGGTCATCGGCATTGAAGCCCAGAGGTCCCTTCATCGGTCATGTTTTCCGCGAGGAAGTACGGGAGGTCGCCTTCCTGGCTGGCGCACGCTTTGCAGCAGCCTTCTTGACTGCAGCCTTCTTGACTGCCGCCTTCGGCGTTGGCGCCGCCTTCTTCGCGGCCGCCCTGCGAGTGCCAGGCTTCACCCTGGCCGGGGCCGGCTGTGCGGCCGGATCCACCGTCGCCGTACCCGCCAGCACCGTCACCTGCGCCTGCAGGCGACGCAGGCTGCGCTCCAGCTCGGCAATGCGACGGTGCGCGGCATCCATTTCGGAACGGGTCGGCAGGCCGATCCGCTCGCTTACCTGCTCCACTTCGCGCTGCAACCCAGCGCGCAGGCGCATCTGTGCGTTGCCGAGGTCGGCATAGACCTGCTGGAACGGCTCGGACAGGGCCACCTTGGCGTAAGCCTCTTCGGCCGCCTCGATCCACAGGTCGAACATCGCACGCGCGCTGGTCAACTGGCTGCCGGGCTGCTCATGCTGGGCCAGCCGCTGCTCGAACAGCTCGAAGGCCTCGTCCAGCGCCTGCCGGATCTGTTCGACATAGGCGCGTGACTGCTGCTGGTAATCCTCCTGCGCGCGCAGCAGGGCCTGCCAGCGCGCCTGGTGTTCACGGCCGGGACCGAAGGCGGGGCTCTGCAGCCACGGGCCCGCCTGCAGCTGCCATTGCTGCAGCCAGTTGGCGAACTCCGGCAACGA
Organism: Stenotrophomonas sp. 112478_Sma; assembly: GCF_056479905.1. Classification (NCBI taxonomy): domain Bacteria; kingdom Pseudomonadati; phylum Pseudomonadota; class Gammaproteobacteria; order Lysobacterales; family Lysobacteraceae; genus Stenotrophomonas; species Stenotrophomonas sp. 112478_Sma. Next base: position 2,675,574 of record NZ_CM151072.1, read on the forward strand.
ACCGCCGGCCTGGGTGCTGCCGCGCGCGCCCTGCAGCATCCATTGCAGCAGGCCATCCCCCTGGCCCTGCACTGCCTCACGCCAGGCCTGTGCCACTTCTTCGCTGCTGGCATCGCGACCGGCGAAACGGCTGGCGACCTCCTGCATCGTGCCGTACCAGCTGCCCGCCTGCTCGCGGAACCGGCGCACCGCGTCCTCCGGCGCTCCCGGCCCCTGCTCGGGCAGCATCTGGCTCCAGCCGTCAAACAGGCGCTGCCAGTTGCCGGCATCGCCGCTGCCCGGCGCACCGGCGGCGGAGGCATGGCGCAGGGCATCGCCCCAAGCCCCGAAATACTGCCGGGCCAGAGTCTCGAAATCGCTGCTGCCGGCGTCATGGGCCGAACTGGTCATCGCATGCCTCCGCAGGATGCCGTCATGGCTTGGGAATACGCAGGGTCTTGCTGATCATCAGCGACCCGGACAGGGCGAACAGCAGCACCATCGGATGCAACTGCCACGGACCCAGCTGCCATTGGCCAAGCCAGATGTCCGGGCCGATCGCGTCGGTACCCGCCGCGATCGCCAGCACGATCACCAGCACCAGGCTGGTCGGGATCGGGGTGCCCTCGAAAAACTTCACCTTGCCCTCGTCGCCGGCCAGCGCCTCGGCAGTCACGTTGTAGCGGGCCAGACGGCTGACGCCACAGCAGACGAAGTAGCTCAGCACCAGCCAGTCCCACCCGCCCTGCATGCCACAGGCATAGGCCAGCGCGGCCGGGGCCACGCCGAAGGAGATCACGTCGGACAGCGAATCCAGCTCGCGGCCCAGCGTCGAACTGGATTTGCGCCAGCGCGCGATGCGGCCGTCCAGCGCGTCGAAGATGAAGGCCAGCGGGATCAACGCCATGCCGAACAGCAGGTAGCCACGCTCGCCATCCTGCAGGAAGCGCATGGCGGCGAACACCGCGCCGGTGCCGCAGAAGGCGTTGGCCAGGGTGAACCAGTCCGCCAGCTGGAACTCGCGCAGCATCGAGAAGTGACGTTTCATGAAGTCTCACGGGGCATCAAGGACCACAGGTTACCGCGAGCGCAGCCGCTGGCGACAGCACGGCCCGCGTTCCCCCTTCACCGGTCGCTCACGCATCGTCACCAGCGGTGAATTTTTCGCCACCCATCTTGACAGCCTAGGGGGGTGGCGCCTGTCGAGGCTTATCCACAAAGTTGCCCACGCGTAATCCACACCCCCTGTGGACAACCCGTTCTCACCGACTGCGACGGTGGACATTTGCTCATCACTTCTGGCGGGGTTTCCGCCCTTCCCAAGCCGGCTCTCTGGCGCTATGGTCAGCGGCGGACCCGCCGTCGCCACGTCCTGATCCCCTCACCGGACGATGCCGATGCTGGACGCAGCCACCCTGGCCGCTCAACTGCGGATGCCCCATGGCGACCACGCCCTGGACGTGGCCGACGCGATGAACCGCAGCAATGGCGGGCTCAACCAGGCCGCCATCCGCCTGCTCGCGACCGCTGCAGGCGAGAGCGTGCTGGAAATCGGCCCGGGCAATGGCGCGTTCGCGCCCCTGCTGCTGCAAGCGGCCAACAGCCGCTACCTCGGTATCGAACTGTCCACCGCCATGGTTGCGGCCGGCAACCAGCGACTGGCCTCGACCGGCCTGGGTGATCGCGCGGAACTGCGCCATGGCGACGCCCACGCCCTGCCCGTCACCGATGCCTGCGTGGACGCGGCGCTGAGCGTAAACACCCTCTACTTCTGGCCGAACCTGGCGCCGGTGCTGGACGAACTGGCGCGGGTGCTGCGCCCTGGCGGCCGCCTGTGCCTGGCGTTCGGCGATGCCACTTTCATGCGCGGTCTGCCGTTTGCCTCGACCTTCCACCTGCACGAACTGGAGGCGGTGGAACGCGCGCTGCGGATCTCGGGCTTCCGTGTTTCGGCCTGGCGGGCACACCGTGAAACCGCGGAAGGCAACGATGGCCAGCAGCGCGAGAAGCACTTCCATCTGCTGCTGGCGCACCGGCAGTGATCGTTTTCCGTCGGGGATGGCCCGGCGAGCGCAGCGGCCAGGCGCACAGGCGCTCAGCCGGCAATCCGGCGCCGCCAACCGGCGAAGCAGAACAGCTGCAGCACCAGCATCATCACCAGTCCCAGCGGCCAGGCCCACCACAGTCCCGCCAGGCCATGCCGCGCATGCAGCCAGGCCGCCAGCGGCAGTTCCAGCAGCACGATGGCCGCCATTCCGAGCAGCGCCGGCCACACGACCGTGCCGCTGCCGCGCATCACGCCCACCAGCACCGAGGCGCCGCCCATTGCCAGCACGCCCCAGGCCACCGTGCGCAGCTGCCCTGTCGCCAGCGCGCGTACGTCCGGTGCGTCCAGGATCAGGCCGACCAGCCACGGTGCCGACAGCATCACCAGCCCCACCACCGCAGCCAGCAGCCCGCCCCCCAGCCACGCACCGGTGCGGGCGATCGCAGGCAGCCGCGCCACGCGCCCTGCGCCCATCGCGTGCGCAGCCAGTACAGTGGCGGTGATGCCCAGCGACATCGCCGGCAGCTGCACCCAGCTCATCAGCTGGTTGACCGCGCCATAGGCGGCGGTCGCCAGGTAACCGTGCCGGTTGATCCAGCCCAGCAGTACGATTTCGGCAACGGCCAGGCTGAGCATCTGCAGCGACGACGGCACCCCGATCCGCAACATTGATCGCGCCGTGCCCGCATCCACGCGCACCGCACGCAGCAGATTACGGTCGGGTGCCAGCGGATGCCCCTGTCGGCGCCAGCGCCACGACAGCCAGGCCAACGCCAGCGTGGAAGCCAGCACCGCGGAGAATGCGGCGCTGGCTGCTCCCATCCTCGGCAGGCCTGCAGCACCGACGATCAGCAAGGGTGTACACAGCAGGCCGATCAAGGTGGCGATCAGCAACGCGTGCAGCGGCGAAATCGCATCGCCCACCGCGCGGCTGACCGACGTTGCCAGCCAGAGCAGGAAGATCACCGGCACGCCGCTCAGCATGATGCGCGCGTAGGCGATGGCCTCACCCAGGATCGGCGCCGATGTGCCGAGCGCCTGCAGCAGCTGCGGTGCGAACAGGTTGCCGACCACCATCACCAGCAACGACACCGCCAGCATCAGTGCGATCGCCGTTCCGGCGACCCGCCGCACCCGCACCACATCACCGCACCCCCACGCCCGCCCGATCAGCACCGTGGCGCCCGTAGCCAGGCCCATTGCCAGGGCCAGCAACAGGAAGAACATCGGAAACACCGCTGCCGCTGCGGCCACCGCATGTGCACCGAGCAGGTGGCCGAGGTAGATGTTGTCGAGCGTCCCGGAGGCCAGCTGCAGAGCGTTGGTCAACAGCATCGGCAGCAACAACCCGAGATAGGCGCGCCACAGGGGGGGCGACACAGGCGCTGCGGACAGTGATGGGGGATTCATGGGCATTCCATGGGCAAAGCGTTGCCCTGCCCGGCCAAGGGGCCAGCAGGAGACGCAGGTGGGAGGAGTAACGGCCCGCGGTCAGCGCGGCCGCTTGCATGTGCGGGGCGGCAGGTCAGTCGTCGGTGCTGCCGGCAGGTTCGTCGAAGGCCAGACGCAAAGCGTGGCTGCGTACGTCGACAGGCCAGCTTTCCAGCACAGCCTGCAGGCGCGCGCGGTCGTGCGCGAACAGCGCACGCGTGGCTTCCTCGAAGCCGGGCAGATCGCCGCCGATGGTCTGCAGGAAGTGATACGCGCGCTCGGCGTTGCGGCGCTGCCGGTCCAGATCCGCACCGGCCCGGCTGGCCGCTTCCACCAGCCGCCGCAGCGCCACCGAGGCGCCGCCCGGCTGTCCGGCCAACCAGGTCCAATGACGCGGCAGCAGCGTGACCTCGCGCGCGATCACACCCAGTTTCGGTCGCCCGCGCCCGCGCGCCACCACCGGTTCATCGGTGGCCGCCGTCTGCACATCGGCGTCCGGGCGTGATGCCGGGAAGGCCTGGGCGATACGCACCAGCAGCTGCGCGACGCTGCCACGCGTGTCGAAATCCCGGGTAAGGCCGGTGGCGTTGTCGAACACCAGCAGCGGGCCGGCGGCCGCATCGGCACGCAGCTGCCTGAGCGCCAGCGCGGCGACGTCCGGCGTACCGGAAGCGACAAGTCGATGACCGTCGAAGCAGCTGAACGGCGGAAGGGGAGCATTGGACATGGCACGGGCACCGGGGCGATGCGGAAATATTACCCGGGCAATTTTATGGCGTCAATATCACCCGGGTATTAATCCACACTGCCTCGACGCAGTTCACAGCCGGCTGAACGACCAGCTCTGCATGCGTCCGTCCTTGTAGGGCATCACCCCGTGGAATGGACGCGGATCCGCATCGAACACCAGCGGCAGGAAATTGCGGTCGCCCTCCCACATCGGCAGCGTGTCGAGCTTGTCCAGGTCCACCCACTCCAGCGTGCCCTCATGGTTGCCGCCATGCGGGCTGCCTTCAAAGCCATCGATCACGAACACGAACCCGAACCAGTCCTCACCGTGCTTGCCGAAACCCGGCCAGCTGATGGTGCCGCGCAGACGCATCGAGGTACACGCGATGCCGGCTTCCTCTGCGATTTCGCGGCGCATGCCGGCTGCCACGTCCTCGCTCGGCTCGATCTTGCCCCCCAGGCCGTTGTACTTGCCCAGATGGTGGTCGCCGGGGCGGGTATTGCGATGGATCATCAGCACCTGGCGCCCGTCGGGCGAAAGCACATAGCCCAGGGTGGCGACGATCGGGGTATACGGCATGGCGGCATCCGGCGGCAGGTCAGCCCCGGATTATGGCCGATCAGCGCACCAGCGACAGGCGACGCTCGCCATCGGCTGCCGCGCTGCCGTCCGGATCGCGACGCAGGGTGGCCACGCCATGGCCACGCTCGGCCAGGTATTCCAGCCACTTGCCGAGGAAGGTGTTCATCCGCATGCGGTGGCTGATCAGTTCGGCCGGCGGCGGATACAGCCCCATGGTGTCCTGCCAGCGGCGGCCGACGTAGCAATGGGTGGTTTCAGCCTGGCGTGCGTCGCGGTACAGGCGCACATAGGCCGACGGGTCCGGCTCGCCGGTCACCGGGTCGGCCAGGTCGTAGGTCAGGCGCAGTTCGACGGTGTAGCGATGGCACTCGATCACGTCCAGACGCACATCCAGACCATCACCCACCGAAGAGATGTAGCTGCCCGCAACCAGCTCGGCCGGTGCGAACAGGCGCACCAGGTGCCGGTAGTTTTCCGCATACAGGCCCATGAGCCAGCTCAGCCGGCTCAGGCGGGGAATGCGTTCGGTTCGGGGCAAGGCTCGGGCCATGGGTCGATCCTACACGTTGGTGGTTCAACGTGGGGGCGGTTCACGCCGCAGCCAACCCACCGGCCGCGATCGTCCCTGTCCAGCCACGCGCCGACGGGTAGCGCCGGGGCATGCCCGGCGAGCACGCAGCGCAGCCATCAAGCGTGGCCCGGCATCGTCGGCGCCGCCGGGAGAGGATCAGTACATTTCGCGCTGCAGCCCCAGCGTGCCCAGCACCTTGCTGGAAATTTCCTCGATGGAAGTGTGCGTGGTGCTCAGGGTCGGAATCCTCTCCATGCGGAACATGGTCTCGGCCGCAGCCACTTCGCGCCGGCAGGTTTCCAGATTGGCGTAGCGCGAGTTCGGCCGGCGCTCCTGGCGGATCTGCTGCAGCCTGTCCGGGTCGATGGTCAGGCCGAACAGCTTCCGCCGGTAGTTGCGCAGCCGCGCAGGCAGGCGGTCGCTTTCCAGGTCTTCATCGGTCAGCGGGTAGTTGGCTGCGCGCACCCCGTAGTGCAGGGCCAGGTAGATGCAGGTCGGGGTCTTGCCGGCCCGCGACACCGCCACCAGGATCACGTCGGCATCGTCGTAGTTCACCGCGATGCCGTCGTCGTGGGTCAAGGCGAAGTTCATCGCATTGATGCGGCGGTGGTAGGTGTCGAAATCGACCATGCCGTGGGCCTGGCCGACCCGGGCCAAGCGCGGGCTGGACAGTTCCCGCTCCAGCGGCTCGATGAACGGCGCGAACACGTCCAGCATCAGCGCCCCGCTGTCTGCCAGGATCAGGCTCAGGCTCTGGTCCACGCAGGAGTTCACCACGATCGGCCGGACCTGGTAGCGCTCCCCCGCCGCCTGGATCCGGGCACAGGCTTCACGGGCCTTTTCGGGGTCATCGACGAACGACATGCGATCGGTAATGAAGCTGAACCCGGAGAACTGGGTCAGCAGGCTATGTCCAATGGTTTCAGCGGTGATACCGGTTCCATCGGAAACATAGAACACCGGGCGGATGGTCGACATGCGCGCTTTTACCCCCTACGAAGCCTAAAAAGGCCGCCAGCACAAGCTTGTGCCGACGGTACTCTGCCCGGCATCATATCGGCTTCTTCCTACGGACGCGGCCATTACAGCCCGCCTCGGGCGATGGCCAAACGGAGCATCGCGCTTGAACGAGAACATCCTGTGGTTGCACGAACTGCGTCTGGCCGACCTGGCCCGCGTAGGCGGCAAGAATTCGTCGCTGGGCGAGATGATCGGCAATCTGGCCGGTCTGGGCGTGTCGGTGCCAGGCGGTTATGCCACCACCGCTGAAGCCTTCAAGGACTTCATCGCGCACAACGATCTGTCCAAGCGCATCTTCGACAAGCTGGCCACGCTGGACGTCGAGGACGTTACCGCGCTGACCGCGGCCGGCAAGGAAATCCGTGGCTGGGTCATCGACGCTCCGCTGCAGCCGCAGCTGGACCAGGACATCCGGACCGCGTACGCCAAGCTGAGCGCCGAGAACGGCGGCGGCGACGTGGCCGTGGCGGTGCGCTCTTCGGCCACCGCCGAAGATCTGCCCGACGCCTCGTTCGCCGGCCAGCAGGAAACCTTCCTCAACGTCACCGGTGCCGACGATGTCGTGCACAAGGTCAAGGAAGTGTTCGCTTCGCTGTACAACGACCGCGCCATCGCCTACCGCGTACACCACGGCTTCAAGCATGAGGACGTGTTCCTGTCCGCCGGCGTGCAGCTGATGGTGCGCTCGGGCGTGGGTTCCTCCGGCGTGCTGTTCACCCTGGATACCGAATCGGGCTTCCGCGACGTGGTGTTCGTCACCTCGTCCTTCGGCCTGGGCGAAATGGTCGTGCAGGGCGCGGTCAACCCGGACGAGTACTACGTCTACAAGCCCACCCTGCAGGCCGGCAAGCCGGCGATCCTGCGCCGCTCGCTCGGCAGCAAGGCGATCCGCATGGTGTATTCGGACGTTCCCGGCGAGCGCGTCAGGATCGAGGACACTCCGGCCGAACTGCGCAACACCTTCTCGATCAGCGACGAGGACGTGCAGGAACTGGCCAAGCAGGCGCTGGTGATCGAAAAGCACTACGGCCGCCCGATGGATATCGAGTGGGCCAAGGACGGTGTCAGCGGCAAGCTGTTCATCGTGCAGGCGCGCCCGGAGACGGTGAAGTCGCGCAGCCACGCCACCCAGATCGAGCGCTTCGCGCTGACCGAGAAGGGCGGTAACGTGCTGGCTGAAGGCCGTGCCGTGGGCGCCAAGATCGGTTCGGGCGTGGCCCGCGTGGTGAAGACGCTGGACGACATGAACCGCGTGCAGCCGGGCGACGTGCTGATTGCCGACATGACCGATCCCGATTGGGAACCGGTGATGAAGCGCGCTTCGGCCATCGTCACCAACCGCGGTGGCCGTACCTGCCACGCCGCGATCATCGCCCGCGAACTGGGCGTACCGGCCGTGGTCGGCTCGGGCAACGCCACCAAGGTCATCGAAGACGGCCAGCTGGTCACCGTCAGCTGCGCTGAAGGCGATACCGGCTTCATCTACGAAGGCAAGCTCGGCTTTGAGCGCACCACCACCGATCTGGGCAACATGCCGCCGGCTCCGCTGAAGATCATGATGAACGTGGCGAACCCGGAACGTGCCTTCGACTTCGGCCAGCTGCCGAACGCCGGCATCGGCCTGGCGCGCCTGGAAATGATCATCGCCAGCCACATCGGCATCCACCCGAACGCGCTGCTGGAGTACGACCGCCAGGACGCGGCAACGAAGAAGAAGATCGACGAGAAGATCGCCGGCTATGGCGACCCGGTCAGCTTCTACGTGGACCGCCTGGCCGAGGGCATCGCCACCCTCACCGCGTCGGTCGCGCCGAACCCGGTGATCGTGCGCCTGTCGGACTTCAAGTCCAACGAGTACGCCAACCTGATCGGCGGCAGCAACTACGAGCCGCACGAAGAGAACCCGATGATCGGCTTCCGCGGCGCCAGCCGTTATGTCGATCCGAGCTTCTCGGCTGCCTTCGCGCTGGAGTGCAAGGCCGTACTGCGCGTGCGCAACGAAATGGGCCTGGACAACCTCTGGGTCATGATTCCGTTCGTGCGCACGCTGGAAGAAGGCCGCAAGGTGGTGGAAGTCCTCGCCCAGAACGGCCTGAAGCAGGGCGAGAACAGCCTGAAGATCATCATGATGTGCGAAGTGCCGTCCAACGCACTGCTCGCCGATGAGTTCCTGGAGATCTTCGACGGCTTCTCGATCGGCTCCAACGACCTGACCCAGCTCACCCTGGGCCTGGACCGCGACTCGTCGATCGTCGCCCATCTGTTCGACGAACGTAACCCGGCAGTGAAGAAGCTGCTGTCGATGGCGATCAAGTCGGCACGGGCCAAGGGCAAGTACGTCGGCATCTGTGGCCAAGGCCCGTCCGATCACCCGGACCTGGCCGAATGGCTGATGCAGGAAGGCATTGAATCGGTGTCGCTGAACCCGGACACCGTGGTCGATACCTGGCTGCGCCTGGCCAAGCTGAAGGCCAGCGCATGATGCGTTGAAGGCTGCAGGCTGACGTCGTTTTCATCGACGTCCGCCCATACTGCTGCTGCATGCAAGCCCCGCCTCTGCGGGGCTTGCTGTTTCTGGCGTGCGCGCACGCCCTGCCCTGCCCTGGGCAACTCCCTTTCGCAGCAGAGGACCACCCGCATGATCGCCGCCGCACCCGCTACGCCCGCCACGTCATCCTGGTTCCACACCTTGGACTGGGAGCGACTGCTGGAAACCTATGGCGTGCCACTGCTGGCCGCCATCGTGGTGCTGCTGGTCGGCCTGTGGGTGTCACGCCGCCTGTCCAACGCGATGCCGCGCGCGACCGCGCGCATGGGCGTGGACCCGATGCTGGGCAGTTTCCTGCGCAACGTGGTCTACGCCGCATCGCTGGTGATCGTGGTGGTGCTGGCCATCGGCACGCTGGGCGTGCAGATCACCCCGCTGCTGGCCGTGCTCGGTACCGCAGGCCTGGCCGTCGGCCTGGCGCTGAAGGATTCGCTGTCCAACATCGCTTCAGGCGTGATGCTGGTGACCCTGCGCCCGTTCCGCGTGGGCGATGTGGTGACGGTCGCCGGCCAGACCGGCACGGTACGCGAAGTGCGCATTTTCCAGACCGTTATCACCGGCGCTGACAACCAGCACACCACCATTCCGAACACCCTGATCACCGCGGCGCCGATCATCAACCTCACGGCCGAACCGACCCGTCGCGTCGAGTTGGTGGTCGGCATCGGCTACGACGACGACATCCAGCTGGCGCGCGATACCGCCCTCGCGCTGATGAAGGCCGACCCGCGCGTACTTCAGACGCCGGTGCCGGACGTGGTGGTCTACGAGCTGGGCGCGCACGCGATCAATCTGGGCATCCGCTGCTATGTGAAGTCGGCCGACTGGTTCGGCACGAAGGTGACGCTGCTCGAGCAGATCAAGCTGGGCTACGACAAGGCTGGTATCAACATTCCTTACCCGCAGCAGGACATGCATCTGTACCTGCACGGCAAGGACGGTGGCGTGGTCGAGGCCGACGCGCTGGTGCGCGACACGCCCTGACCGCCGCGCCTCATCCCGCGCTGCGCGCTCGCCGGGCATGGCCCGGCGTTACCTGCTCGACCGGTCGGCACGGGTAACGCCGGGCCATGCCCGGCGGATGCGGAATCAGGCAGCGACGCTCTTTTCCAGCGTCGGGTAATCGGTGAAGCCCACCGCCCCGCCTCCGAAGAACGTCGCGCGGTCCGGCAGGTTCAGTTCCGAACCTTGGCGCAGCCGCTCCGGCAGGTCCGGGTTGGCGATGAACGGCCGGCCGAAGCCGATCAGGTCAGCCCAGCCTTCGGCCAGTGCCTGCTCGGCGCGCTCGGCGGTGTACTTGCCGGCGTAGATCAGTGTTCCCGGATAGACCATGCGCAACGCCTGCTTGAATGCCAGCGGCATCGGTGGTGCGTCGTCCCAGTCGGCTTCGGCGATGTGCAGGTAGCCCACACCCAGCCCGCCCAGCAGATGCGCGGCAGCCAGATAGGTGGCCTGCGGCGTATCGTCCACCGCCCCCTGCAGCGTGGTCAGCGGCGCCAGGCGCACCCCCACCCGGTCGCCGCCCGCCACCTCGACCACCGCCCGCGTCACCTCGCGCAGGAAGCGCAGCCGGTTCTGCAGCGCGCCACCGTAGCCATCGGTGCGCTGGTTGGCCTGCGAATCGATGAACTGGTTGATGAGATAGCCATTGGCCCCATGCAGCTCGACCCCATCAAAGCCCGCCGCCAGTGCATTGCGCGCCGCCTGTGCATAGTCCTCGACGATGCCTGGAATCTCGTCCTCGCGCAGGGCGCGCGGCATCGAGTGCTGGATCATCTCGCCGACGCCGGCCTCCGGACCGGCACCGGTCGGGTCAACGAACACCTTCACGCCTTCGGCCAGCAATGCCGACGACGACACCGGAGCCTCACCGTTCGGCTGCAGGGCAACATGCGAAACACGGCCCACGTGCCACAGCTGCGCATAGATGCGTCCGCCGGCCGCGTGCACCGCATCGGTGACCTGGCGCCAGCCCTGTACCTGCTGCGGACTGTGGATGCCCGGGGTCCAGGCATAACCCTGGCCCTGCGGGCTGATCTGGGTGCCTTCGCTGATGATCAGGCCGGCGCCGGCACGTTGCGCGTAGTACGCCGCCATTTCGGCGGTGGCAACATTACCGTGGGCCGCACGCGAACGGGTCATCGGCGGCATCACGATGCGGTTGGGCAGGGTCAGTGCGCCCAGGCGGTGGGGAGTGAACAGCATGTCGGCCATCTCTTGCGGGGGAGTGCCGCAAAGAATGGGGATGGCGCCCGCCGGGCAACAGGCACGGACTGGCAAAACAGTTGTTCCGCCGGGGCAATGATAGGCTCGCCCGCGGTCTCGCCCGGGGTCAGATCCCTTTGCACGGCAGAGGGATCTGACCCCGACACCGGTTAGAGCGTCGGCTCGATCAGGGCGCCGCCATGCGCCACGCGGTCATAGCAGGTGCGCACTACATCCTCACCGTACTTGCGCTCCAGCCGGCGCACGATGAAATGCCCGCGTGCCATGTCCTGGTAGTAGTCGGTGAACATGGTGTTGAGCGTGGCGCCGGCGGCAGCACCCACGATGGGGACCGCCTGCGCGGCGAACTTCTCGGTCACCACCACACCGAAACGCGCGGCGACCTTCTCCACCAGCTTGGCCAACAGCTTGCCGGCCTCCTTCGGCGCCACGCCCAGGGTGAGGTCGCGGCGGCCGGTCACCACGCGGCCGGCCAGCTCGGCCGACAGGTGGCGCATCACATCGGTGGTGAAGCCGCGGGCCAGGTAGTAGCCCGTCTCGCTGGCGTCGTCGCGCGGCGAATTGCCGCCCAGCGCGAACACTTCCAGACAGGCCTGGCGTGTGCTGAACTCGGACAGGTCGAAGCCTTCGCTGCGCGCCACATCGGCCACGGCGCGCATCATGATGGTGGTCGACACCGGCAGTTCGATGAACAACGCGGCAAAACCGAAGGCACCGCCGACCGCGCCGGACGTTGCGGCAGCCACCTTGTGCCAGCGGGTGGATGCGCCCTTGCCGGGTGAATTGTCCATGCTCCACAGCGCCGCCTGCGCGGATTTCGACAGCGCCGCCTGCACCGCGCCGTGGATGCGGCTGGACACCGACGTCGGCAGGGCCTTCACTGCGAACTCCAGCGGCGTGCCGACCAGGTTGGCCATGCGCGCGGTCAGGGTCGGCGCCTCCAGCAGTGCCACCGCCCGCTGCAGGTCGGACCAGTCGCGGGCGTCGTGGGCGATATCGCGCGGCAGCAGGATCGGCTCGTTCATGGGCCGATAGTAGCGCCACGCGGTTGAACGATGGGTAGCGCCGGGCCATGCCCGGCGTCGTCGTTCAGGCAGTCGGCAACCCTGAAAGCGCGCCCATGAACCGGCGATAGTGGCGCAGCTCGTTGATCGAATCATGCACGTCGCTGAGTGCGGTATGGCTGCTGTTCTTGCCGACGCCAGCGGCCACGCCCGGCGCCCAGCGCCTGGCCAGTTCCTTCACCGTGGACACATCCAGGTTGCGGTAGTGGAAGTACTTCTCCAGGCGCGGCATCTGCCGGTGCAGGAAGCGGCGATCCTGGCAGATCGAATTGCCGCACATCGGCGACAGGCCAGCCGGAATCCACTCCGCCAGGAAATTCACCGTCTGCGCCTCGGCCTGGGCAAGGGTCACGCTGCTGTCCAGAACGCGCTGCCACAGGCCGGAACGACGATGCTGGTTGCGGTTCCACTCGTCCATCGCCTCCAGCGTCTCCAGCGGATGATGGATGGCGAATTCCGGTCCTTCGGCCAGCACGTTGAGCTGGGCATCGGTCACTACGGTGGCGATCTCGATGATCGAATCGTTGTCGGTATCCAACCCGGTCATTTCCAGGTCGATCCAGATCAATCGCTCGTTGGCCGCGCCGTTCTCCACCATCGTGTCGTCTCGCTGCAGGGCTGGCCCGCGGGCCGCCGGGAAAGGAAAGGGGCGCCCATCATACCCTTTCGCTGCTCATCCCTCGTCCGCCGGGCCTTCCAGCAACAGGGGCGGCTTGCCGCGCTTGGCGCGGAAGTAGTTGGTCAGCCGCGTGCTCGCCTCCTTGGCCAGCACCCCGCCGTGGATCTCCACGCGGTGGTTGTGGCGCGCGTCGCCCAGCAGGTCGAACACGCTGCCACAGGCACCGGTCTTCGGGTCGCTGGCACCGTAGACCAGCCGCGACACGCGCGCATGCACGATTGCCATCGCGCACATCGCGCAGGGCTCCAGCGTCACGTACAGCGTGCTGCCCAACAGTCGATGGTTGGCCAGCGCCTTGCCGCCGGCACGCATCGCCACGATCTCGGCATGCGCGCTGGGATCGTGCGAAGCGATATTGAGGTTCCAGCCCTCACCCAGCAGCTGGCCGTCGGCACCGACCAGCACCGCACCGACCGGGATCTCGTCGAACTCGCGCTGCGCGCGTTCGGCCAGCGCCAACGCATGGCGCATCCACTGTTCGTCGGCGTCGTGCACCGGTACACCCGGGGCGTCGGTCATGGCGGTTTCCGTGAGGCGGCGGAGCTCAGGCGCACAGTGTAACGCCGGGCTGCGCAGCGGATGCCAGAATGACGTCATACTGTGCTGCCTGCCCGCTTCACGTTCCCGCCCATGACCACCCTGCGCCCCTCGCGCGCCGATGACGGTGCCGCACTCGTCGACCTGTGGCGCCGCGCCGTCGACGCCACCCACGACTTCCTCAGCCCTGAAGACCGCCTGGCCATCGATGCTGAAGTGGCTGGTTTCCTGCCCCAGGCGCCGACCACCGTGGCCGTGGATGCAGATGATCGTCCTCTGGGCTTCATGTTGATCGACGGAACGCATCTGGAAGCCTTGTTCATCGACCCGGACGTGCGCGGCACCGGCATCGGCCGCCAGCTGCTGCAGCACGCACTGGCCCTGCATCCGCAGCTGAGCACCGACGTCAATGCGCAGAATGCGCAGGCAGTGGGGTTCTACCTGCGCATGGGCTTCATCGAGACCGGCCGCTCAGCGCTGGATTCGCAGGGCCGTCCGTATCCGCTGATCCACCTTCGGCACGCGGGCTGAACGCCCGCGATCAGGCGGTCGCTTCGAACGCCCGGGAGTAGCGCACCTCTCCCTGCGCCAGTGGCGGCTGCAGGCACAGCGCCTGGAAATACTCGGCAGGAACGCCCGGCAGCACCAGCCCCGGCTCGGCGCGGAAGCCGAAACGACCGTAGTACGCCGGCTCGCCCAGCAACACGCAGCCTCGCGCGTGCTGCTGGCGAAGGGCCTCGATGGCCGCGCGCATCAATGCGGCACCGATGCCCTGCCCCTGTCGCTCCGGCAGCACCGAGATCGGGCCCAGGCCGTACCAGCCGCTGCTGCCGTCGCTGACGGACACCGGCGAAACAGCGACGTGGCCGATGACTTCTCCGGCCGCGTCGGCCACCAGCGAGATGCTCAGCTCGCCGCGCTCGCGCAGCGCATCAACGATGTACTGCTCGGTGTGACTGCTGTGTCCGGCCGTGGCGAAAGCGGCGGTGGTCAGGGCATGGATGGCGGCGATGTCGGCCGGCGTTTCAGTACGGACGGAAAGTGTCATGGAGCACCTTGAGCTAGGCCACGCACCGGCCCGGAGACCGCCGCGACAGGGAACGAAGGGTGTAACAACCGTGCATCCGCGATTGTCCAACCGCGGAGGTCTCGCGGAAGACAGCGATGCAGCTGCCTGGGCAGGCACCCGCACGGTGCTCTGCTCCGCTATGGAGATGTTCATGGAAATGGAGATTCCGTCAACATGCGGTGCGCAGCACTACCACTGGCCGGACGCTGATTCTTGGCAGCCGGCGATGACCCCTGTTGCGGTGCAGCAGTACAATAGCCTGCTCCCCCGCCCCCTGCGCCCCCGCATGAGCCCCAATTCCTCCCTGGCCGCGCAGCTGACGCCCCGCCAGCGCACCCTGATCATCCTCGCCCTGTCGCTCGGCGGCTTTGCCATCGGTACCAGCGAGTTCGCCAGCATGGGCCTGATGCTGGAAATCAGTCGTGGCCTGTCGATCACCGAAACACAGGTCGGCCATCTCATCAGCGCCTACGCCATCGGCGTGGTGGTCGGTGCACCGGTCCTGGCGTTCGTCGGCGCCAGCTTCCCACGCCGTCGCCTGCTGCTGGCGCTGATGGGCTTCTATGCAGTCGGCAATCTGGCCAGCGCGCTGGCACCGAACTACGCCACCATGCTCATCGCGCGCTTCGTCGCGGGCCTTCCGCATGGCGCTTACTTTGGCGTGGCGATGCTGGTAGCGGCGGCGATCAGCCCGGCCGGCCAGCGCGGCCAGGCGATGTCGCGCGTGCTGCTCGGCCTGTCCATCGCCATCCTGATCGGCAACCCGCTCACCACCTGGCTGGGCCAGCAACTGAGCTGGCGTACGGCGTTTGCGCTGGTCACCCTGCTGGCCATTGCCACCGTTGCGATGATCGCGCGCTTCCTGCTGCCCGACCCGGAGGAGGTGCGCACCTCGCCGATGCGCGAGCTGCGCGCCTTCAACACCACGCAGGTATGGCTGGCACTGGCCATCGGTGCGGTCGGATTCGCCGGCATGTTCTGTGTGTTCACCTATCTTGCGCCGACCCTGGTGCAGGTGACCGGGGTTGCCGAATCGTGGATGCCGCTCGCCGTGGGTGTGTTCGGCATCGGCGCCATCATCGGCAACATCGCCGGCGGCTGGCTGGTGGACAGATTCCACTTCAAGGCCGCCGCGCTGGTACTGGCGTGGTCGATCGTAATGCTGCTGCTGTATCCGCTGGCTGCGCAGTCGGTGTGGACCATCGGCCCGATGATCATCACCGTGGGCACCATGGGTGCGCTCGCCGCCGTGCTGCAGACCCGCCTGATGGATGTGGCGGGAGAAGCGCAGACGCTGGCTGCGGCCTCCAACCATGCCGCGTTCAACACCGCCAACGCGCTGGGGCCGTGGCTGGGTGGCATGGCCATCAGCGCCGGCTTCAGTCCCGCCACCACCGGCTATGTCGGCGCAGCCACGGCCTTCGGTGGCCTGCTGCTGTGGTGCGTAGCGGTGATGCTGGAAAAGAACCGCGCACGCACGGTCGCCCGCAGTCACTGACACTGCTGTCCTCCGGCCGTCCCGCGGCGCCGCACGCGGCAGGCAGGCCTGCGGCGGCCGCCGACGGTACTACACATGGCGTGGATATCCGTTCGGGCAGACTTCGATCAACACCCCCTGGTCGATCGTCCGGACCGCAATGCCTCCCCGCCGTGCCCCTGCCCACCATGACGCGGTCGCCCTGCAGGCCGGCGTGCTGGGCAGTGTGCTGGGTATCGCGCTGTTCAAGGCGTCCGCCCTGTCAGCCATTGCTGCAGGGTCACTGATGACCACCGGACTGTGGCTGCTCACCTGCGTCCTGCTGGCGGCCTGGGCCCTGGCCGCCTGCCTGGCCTGCCTGGCCCTGAGCCGGCGGGTCTTCATGCTGATGCTGGCGCTGTCCGCACTGTTCATGATCTGCGTCGCGTAGCCCGCAGATGCCACAACCGCAGAGTATCGCCACACTTGTTACTGAATAACAAGTGCAGGCAGACCGATTGCGTCGGCACGGGGTCACATTATTGAATCAGGGCACCCCCACTTTCCCAGGATGCCGTCCATGCCTACCTGCTTCGCCCCCGCCGCGCTCCGCGCCTCGGTCTATGCCGTCATGCTTGCCTCGCTCGCTGCCTGCGCCACCTATGACGACACGGCCATGCATTCGGGCTGCCAGGAATCACCGCACCTGAAGGACCTGCCGCCGCAGGTCGCCGCACGCGAAAGCCGCTGCAACAAGAGTCTTGAAGTCTGGTCCAGCGAGCGCAAGGGCGATGACACGCCGCTGGATCTGAGCGGCAAGAAGAAGGAGCTCTGAAGGAAGGAGCTCTGACGGTGGGGCGTCTTGATCCGGTCGATGCACGCAGCTGACTGCACCGTCACGGGTGGCAGGCGAGGATGCGGACGTGTACTACTCGCGAGCGGTTATGTCCCACCCTGTCATCCGCGCTTTCGAAGCCGTCTTCAACCTGTCCGGTGGCGTTGAACGCATCACCGCGCTCACCGTCACCTGCCACCATTGCGCGGAGACCACCTCCGCCAGCGAGGACACACTGCTGCAGCTGCCAGGCGGTGCACTGTTCCGCTGCGAGCGCTGCGGCTGCCACCAGCCGATCAGCCATGCGCGTGTTTCTGAGTGGCAGCTCCCGTCGCTGCTGGGGGTATGAGGCGATGGGGCTGACCGCAGCGCAGATCAGGATCCTGCAGGACATCGCCGACGCGCAGCCGGTGCGCGGTGACGCTGCGACCTGGGCAGTGAATGCGGGCTTTGCGGTGCAGGCCGAGGATGCGGACATCGACCTGACGCCGGCAGGCCGGCACGCCCTGGCCGGGCAACCAGGCCAGGAGCCAGGCTAGCCGCTGCGGTTGCCCCGACCCATTGGCGATGTGCAGGCCCTGCTGACATCGGTTCGGCTATGCTGCCGCACCTTCCCGCGCCGACGGCCATGCATCCTTTCCCCCTTCCCGTCTCCGCACCCGACCAGCTTGCCTATCGCCTGCTGCAGGACAGCGACTGGGCACGCTCGCCGGCGGCGGCACAGGCGCCCTGCGAGCTGCGCACGCTGCTTGCGATGATCCTCGACTCTCCGGAACCTCTGTGGATCGCCTGGGGCCTGAGCGAAAAGGCATTCTTCTTCAACGATGCCTACCTGCCGATGCTGGGTGACAAGCTGCACGGCGCCATGGGCAACCGCCTGGACGTGGTGTGGTCTGACGTCTGGGCCGATGTGGAGCATGCCATCGATGCGGCGTTCGCGGGCCGCAGCCGCAGCTTCAAGAACCTGCCGCTGATGATGGACCGCGACGGCACGCTGCGCGAGACCTTCTGGACCTTCTCCTATTCGCCTCTGCGCGATGCCAGCGGTGCCGTCGCCGGGATCATCTGCGTGGTCAGCGAGCAGACCGAACGCGTGATCGAGCGCGACCTGCACAGCCGCCAGGTGGCCGCGATCACCGAACAGGCGCGCGAGGCGCACCTGGAACTGGTGCGGGCCCGT
Organism: Stenotrophomonas sp. 112478_Sma; assembly: GCF_056479905.1. NCBI lineage: Bacteria > Pseudomonadati > Pseudomonadota > Gammaproteobacteria > Lysobacterales > Lysobacteraceae > Stenotrophomonas > Stenotrophomonas sp. 112478_Sma. The sequence continues at coordinate 2,693,528 of NZ_CM151072.1, forward strand.
GAGCAGCTCAGGCAGTCGCAGAAGCTGGAAGCCATCGGCCAGCTCACCGGAGGCGTCGCGCACGACTTCAACAACCTGCTGCAGGTCATCACCGGCTCGGTGGACATGCTGCTGCATACCTGGCCGGCGGAAGATCCGCGACGCCGCTACGTGCAGGCGATCGGCAATGCGTCGGACCGGGCCACACGGCTGACGGCGCAGCTGCTGGCCTTCTCGCGCCGGCAGAGCCTGTCACCGGAGGTGTTCGACCTGTGCGAGAGCGTGCAGGCCCTGTCGGACATCATCACCACGGTACTGGGGGCACGCATCCAGGTGTCGGTCAACCTGCCTGATCGCCCGCTGCCGGTGCTGCTGGACCGCACCCAGCTGGACACCGCGCTGATCAACATCGCCGTCAATGCGCGCGATGCGATCGACGGCCACGGCACGGTCACCATCGACGTCGAGCAGGTTACGGCGGTGCCTTCGGTCCGCTTCGCGGCACCGCTGAAAGGTGACTTCGCCGCCATCAGCGTGACCGATACCGGCTCTGGCATCGACCCGGGCGTGGTGGATCGCATCTTCGAACCCTTCTTCACCACCAAAGGCATTGGTGCCGGCACCGGCCTGGGCCTCAGCCAGGTATTCGGTTTCGTCAAGCAGTCCGAAGGCGAGGTGGACGTGAAGAGCGAGGCTGGCGTCGGTACCCGGTTCACGCTGTATCTGCCGCTCACCCGTTCCAGCGAGACGGTGGTGCGGCCGGCGGCACAGCCGGGCCTGCTGCACGGGCACGGGCTGTGCGTGCTGGTGGTGGAGGACAACGTGGATGTGGCCGAGTTCGCGGTCGGAGCCCTGCGCGAACTCGACTATGAGGTGGTACTGGCCCGCAATGCCAATGAGGCTCTTGCCGAACTGGAACAGGACGCCACGCGGTTCCATGTGATGTTCAGCGACGTGGTGATGCCCGGCACCAACGGCCTGGAACTGGCCCGGCACGTGCGCGATCGCTTTCCGGATCTGCCCATCATCCTGACCAGCGGCTACAGCGAGCTGCTGGCACGCGACCCCGGCCACGGCTTCACCCTGCTGCGCAAGCCCTACTCGCTCAAGCAGCTCGCCGTCGTGATGACCGAGGCCGCAGGTCAAAGGGACGTAGCGGCGGTGCGGGCGTAACGATCTCAGCGCGGGCCCCGATGTCCATCGCGCCATCAGGGAATAGGCACAGCATCACTGCAAATGCTAATCTTTCTCATTTGCGGTTGCCAATCCCCTCCCATGACCCTATTCCCGCTCCGCCGCCGCGCGCTGTGCGCGGCCCTTGCCCTGCCCCTGGCACCCCTGGCACAGGCCGCTGCACCGCCCACCACCGCAACCACCGAGCTCGACAAGGTCGAAGTGCGTGGCCGCGCACAGACGCTGTACCGGGTTGACGACGCCGCGGTTGGCACCCGCACCGATACTCCGCTGGAGCTGGTGCCGCAATCGGTGCAGGTGGTGCCGCGCGAGTTGATCGACGACCAGGCGGCGCGCCAGGTGACCGACCTGTACCGCAGCATCAGCGGCATCAGTTTCTTCAGCTATGCGGGCGTGACGCTGCGTGGCTTCCGCCAGGAAAACGTGCTCTATGACGGTCTGCGCGGCGACCCGTATGCGGGCTTCGCGGTGCCCCAGCTGTTCAACATCGAGCGGGTGGAGGTGCTGAAGGGTCCGGCCGGCGCACTGTATGGCGGTGGTGATGCCGGCGGCGTCATCAATTATGTGACCCGCAAACCCCGGGCCACGGCTGAGCGCCGCATCGAAGTCCAGCTGGGCAACGAGGATTTCCGCGCCGGCTCGGTCGAGGCCACCGGCCCCCTGGATGCGGCCGGCCGCGTGCGCTACCGCGCCGGTCTGTACGGCGACACCGAGCAGGGTGTGCGCTGGAACACCGACAGCGAAAGCGTGATCGGCGATGCATCGTTGGCCTTCGATGTGGGCGATACCGGCGAGCTGACCCTGCAGTTCACCGACATCACCCAGAACCTGGGCGGCAACCGCCTGCGGGGTGTACCGGTGAATGACGCAGGTACGTTCCTGACCGATCGCCGCTGGAACCACAACGAGGCCAGCGACTTCCTCGACATGCGCGCGAAGGTCGCTCTGGCGCAGTATCGCTTTGCGCCGGCCTCGAATCTGGATGTGGATTTCGCCGCGCGCTGGTTCACCAACAACGAGCATCAGATGTATCACGAGCCGATGGGGCTGATCGACCGCGATCGCGATGGCGTGGCCGAGTGGATGACGCGCCAGCTGCGCAACCAGATCCGCGACAACGAGGCGTTTACTGTCAACGGCAATGCCGTGTGGCGGGTCAGTACCGGCCGCATCGAGCATAAAGTGCTGTTCGGCGCTGACGTGTACCAGCTCGATGCCGACTTCACCGCGCAGACCGCCAACAGTGCCGACCTCGCGCGCGGTGCGGGGCCGGTGCGTGGCATCGACCTGTTCAATCCAGTGTATGGCGCCAGCACCTGGCACGACTACGCTCTGGCTACCCTGCCCTGGCGCAGCACCTCCACGCGCAGCACACGCTACGGCGGCTACCTGCAGGACGAACTTGCGCTGGGCACGCGCTGGCATGTGCTGGCCGGCCTGCGCTGGGATGGCTTCAAGGACGAAGATCGCCTCGGCGGCAGCAGCGTGGATGGGCACGACCTCAGCTGGCGGCTGGGCAGCACTTTCACTGTGCGCGAGGGGCTGAACCTGTACGCGAACGTGGCCAGCGGATTCGTGCCACAGAGCGCGGCCAACCAGGACCGTGCTGCCGGCGGCCCGTTCGACGCTGAACGCAGCAAACAGTGGGAGATAGGCATGAAGTCGCTGCTGGCCGAGCGTGTGACCCTGAACATGGCGGCCTACCGCATCGACCGCAGCAACATCGTGCAGGCCACCGGCGAAGTGATCGCAGGCGTGAACCAGCTCGCCGCGCTGGGCCTGGTGCGCAGCACCGGCATGGAACTCGATCTGCTGGCCGATGTGACCGATCGCTGGGTGGTGAACCTCACCTACGCGTACAACGACGCACGGGTGAAGGATGCGGGCCCGAACGGCATCACCAACGCCTCCGGAGACCGCTTCGCCAATGCACCGCGCAACACGCTCGGCCTGTGGACGCGTTACGACCTGCCTGCGCTGAATTCGGCCATTGGTTTCGGTGCCGACCATGTCGGCGAGCGCATCAGCCTGGACGGACAGAGCGTGAAGGCCTACACCGTGTTCGACATGAGCTGGAAGACCACGTGGAAGCAGTGGCAGTTCCAGGCCAACGTCAAGAACCTGTTCGACAAGGTGTATGCGGCCAGCGGCTTCATCGCCCGCAACGGCCACTTCCCCGGGGAACCGCGCCGGGTGTACGTGCAGGCGGCCTACCGCTTCTGACGGGCGGTCGTGCTGCCGGCCCCGCGCAGGGGCCGGCAGCCTGCAGCACCTGCGTTACCGGGCGGGTGCCGCCGGCACCAGCACGCCATCCTTGAACGAAAGCGGGATGGTCACCGCCCCCTGCGGCGATGACAGCTGAAGGGTCAGCGACTGGCGGGCCGACGTGCAGGACGAGGCGATGCCCTGGAACCAGGAGCGCTCCGGTACCTGTGCATTGATGGCCTGCAGCTGCGCGGCAGGAACCGCGACGCCATCCACCTTCAGGCCAGTCAACCTGACCGGACCCGGCGATTCCACCACGAGCTCGAACACGCGGCTGCCACAACTCATCTGGTGCTGCGAGGTGTAGCGGTTCGCAGGCAGCCCATCTTCGCTGCGCAGCACCGCCAGCCCTGGCGAATCGGCACGCGCCACCGGCGCACAGGCTGCTGCGCCCACCGCCAGAACGGCCACCGCCCATGCGGCCTCTATCTTCATAGCGTCGTACCCAGCGTTTCCGCATCGCGGTCGTTGAAATCATACTCACGGGTCACACCATCGGGCCCGATGATGTAGTAGCGGAACTCTTCGGCATTCATGCCGTTGTCGCGCAGCAGATCGGCCACACCCCAGTCCCCGCCCTCATAGGCCACGCCGCCAACGGTGCGGTTGTCGGACGGGTACTTGTTGACCTCATGCGTCTCCGACGGGAAGACCCCGGCTGGATGGGAATGGATGATGCCCACCACCTGGCCCGGCGAGATGCCCCACTCCAGCAGCGGATAGCTGATGGCCCCGGGATTGCTGGCATCACCGCGCGCCAGTGGGCTGGTCTTGATTTCACCGGTCACTGCGTCGCGGTAGATCACCGTGCCCAGCTCCTGGCTCTGATAACCCGGATCGGCCTTGATCAGTGCCTCCACCTCACGCGCGATGGTGTCAGCCTGTCCATCGACCTGCTCATACGCGCTCGGCGGCGCTTCGCCACCGCCACCGCCGCCACCACCGCCGCCATCGCCCGGGTCCCACGGATCGGTCCAGTCTGGCGGATCGATATCCGGCCAGCCGCCGTCATCGGGCGGCAACGCATCCACCGGAGGCAGATCGGTGGTGTCCATCTGCGCACCGCCAGAAACCAGCGCGAGCTCTTCCAACGACAGCTCGCGAATTCCATTTTCCTGCATGCGTGCAACTCCTTGCTTCGAGCGTGAGGTGTGGTGTTTAGCGCAGCAACTGCGTGAAGGTCAAATAGCACATTCGCATTACTTCAAGATGAAGAATCGTCGTGGCGCAAGTGCGATGCGCGTTCATTTTTGTCGTCTATCACCCTTCCGTCCAAATCAGACTTTTCTGACAGAGCACTGTCCACTTCGTGTGATAAATGTCCGAGGGCCGCATGAAGGCGGCAACGACGCATCCGTAATCTGCATCGGACAAACAAGGAGTTGTGAGATGTCTGCAAGTGGAGTTCGTGATCTCTCCCCCGAAGAACGTGCACTGGTCTCCGGTGGCGCGCAGGTGGACACCACCGATCTGCCGCCGGTCGATGTGACCCCACCGGACGACTGGGGTCCCAACCCGGATCCGCCGGACTGGCCCGATCCGTGGGATCCGGGAGATGGCGGCGGCGGCGGTGGCGGTGGCGGCGGTGATGGAGGTGGTGGCGACGGCGGTGGTGACGGCGATGGACAGCCAGACTTCACCTTCATCGATGTCAAGCCTTTTGAAAGCAAGCTGACCTACACGCCGGGCGAGAATGGCGAGCCGGGCTTCAACAAAGCGGTGTTGACCTACCCGATTCCCAATGAATTCGGCCAGTGGACGGTCAGCACCGAGCTGAAGTTCAACACCGACGGCACCTTCAAGGACGGCAAGGGCACATTGGATTTCGTCGGCAACGATGGCAGTCTTCTCAAGTGGCAGCTGAACGAAGGTTCCTGGACCTCCACCGTCAATGGTGGTTACTACTGGGATATCGGCGCAGGCTTCGGCTTTCAGATCAACCTGATCTACAACTCAGCGGACAACGACATAAAGGGCGAAGCCCAGTTCCTCTACAACAAGAGTCCTTGATCCCTCTTGGGATGCCGCGTTCGCGGACGCGGCATCCATCTGGAGTCCCATGCGTCCCCTTTTACTTGCATTGCTGCTCGTTTCATCCTGTGCTGGTGCCGCTGAGACAACCCGCGTCACGCAGATATTCAACGACCCCACGCCGGTCAGCCAAGCGCTGGCTCAAGGTGATGTCGCTGCACTACGGCAGCTGCAGGTCAATGCAACCAATACCGTCGTAAAGAAGATGGCCAGGGCCGCCGAACGCCGCGTTCTGCTGGACGTTCCTGGAGCCCGCGAAGCGTCAGATGAATGTATCCAGATGGCGCAGCAGACTACGCATCTGGCCGGGCTGACTGTCTGCGGAGCACTGCGAGCTGGCGTCGAGGTGGTAGCGGGTGACCTGCCTGCATGGGCACGCCTGTCGATGCAGGCGCGGGAGCGCGTTCGGGCCGCTGCGGAGAAGCGGGGCAAAACATTGGGAAACGTCGATGTATTCACCCGCATTCCAGACTACGCCGCGATGGCCGGTCGGCCCGCTCCCAAAGTCGATTCATCTGGCAAAGGACGCATCGCCATGCACACAGGAACGGTTACGGTAGCGTCCAGCCAGGATCATGACGGCGGCCGTGTCGCTTATCCCAACATGGCGCAACTGCAGATTGACGGTAAGACTGTTGAGGTCTTGGTCGACACAGGCTCGGCACTGACCATAGTGCATCCCGCGGCGATAACTGCGCCCCCGCTCATGGAGGGATTCACGCTTTCCGGCGTGCTGGGCGACTCACAACAGCGCAGCAGGATCGCCCAGCCACAGACCCTCCAGTTTGGTCCCTTGATCATCTCGCAGCCATTGGTATCCGTCAGCGAACGCATTCCTGCGAACCTTCTTGGCCTCGATGTTCTATCTCGTCTCGGCCGAGTCCTGATCGGCAAGGATGGCCTGCAGGTGCTCGCGGAGGGATCTGCCGCTCCGGCCTGCGACGCCCCGATGTTCTCGGCGGCAGACCTGAGCGGTACGCAGACCGTCCCAAGGTTGTTCATTACTGTTGACGGCAAGCGCCAGGAAGCAATGCTGGATACTGGTAACAGTGGCGAGTTGATGGAAGCCCTGCCAATCGGTGTGGCTCTGCCACCAGGTTCAGTTCAACACAGTGTTGTTCAAGGCGTACAAGGACAGCAGCGAAGAGCATCGGTCGCGCGCGAAGCCGTTGTGCAGACCTTGGACGGCTCTGCAGAATTGCAGATCAGCACATCCACTGGAAACCATCCAAGCAAGACGCGCTATGTGCTGGGCGGCGGCAGCCTGCGCAAGGTCTCCATCTATCTGGATTTCATCACAAACAAGGCCTGCCTGATGTCTTCGGGGTCCACCCAGTCGGCACAGTGATATCGCATCCTGTTTGAATCTCCGCATCAGCACAGCCACCCAGGCCAAATGGAATCGGCCGGCTGATGATGAGGAGCCTGATACGGTCAATTGAAAGGGTCTGCTGCAGTGCAGAGCAAACTACTCGTATTCGTGGCTGTCGTTGCAATGGCATCCTGCAGCAGCCATGGCGACGCCTATCTGGCGCAGGGGGCTCGTGAAACCACGGCTGCACGCCAATGCATGGACCAGTGTCGGGACCACTATGCCAGCTGTCATTCCGCCGGAAGCAATAGCGGCTGCCTGGGCTCGGCATCCCAATGGGGTGGCAACTGCGAAGAAATCCAGGACAGGGATCTTCGTCGATCATGCCAGGCGAGCGTGGATTTCTGCCGGAATCGCCTTCCGGACATCAAGTGCGGGGAAATACGCGACCGCTGCCTGAGTGCCTGCGGTGGGGGCTAGCGTGTCGCAGCAAGCGGCCGCTTAACGAAAGCAAGCGCAGGGCGCGTTCATTTTTGTCGTTTATCACCCTTCTGTCCGAATCAGATTTTTCTGACAGAGCACTGTCCACTTCGTGTGATAAATGTCGGAGCGCCGCATGAAGGCGGCAACGACGCATCCGTACTCAGCATCGGACAAACAAGGAGTTGTGAGATGTCTGCAAGTGGAATTCGTGATCTCTGCCCCGAAGAACGTGCACTGGTCTCCGGTGGCGCACAGGTGGACACCACCGATCTGCCGCCGGTCGATGTGACCCCGCCGGACGACTGGGGTCCCAACCCGGATCCGCCGGACTGGACCGATCCGTGGGATCCGGGCGATGGCGGCGGTGGCGGTGGTGGTGGCGGCGGTGGTGGTGGCGACGGCGGTGGCGAGACCACCTTCAGTTCCAACGCCAGCATTGATGGCAACGGTGTAGCCAGCGCGACCCAGACATGGGTCTTGCAGGACTACAACCTGACCTTCAACCTGACCGAGAACCTGAATCTGACCAATGGCAACTGGGGCCTGGCCGGTAACGGCAGCTTCCAGTATGCAGGCCAGACCTACACCCTGGGCCTGACCACCGATCACTTCAATGTGAGCAACTACAACGCCAGCTTCAACCAGGACTTCGGTAACGGTGTGTCGTTCAACATCGGCCTGACGTTCGATCCGAACACCAACTCGTTCACCGGCCAGTTCAACCTGGTCATCAGCGGGTTCTGACGCTGCACCGGAACATCGGCCGCCCGGGAGACCGGGCGGCCGATACGTGTCACAGAGGAGCTGAGGCAATGAAATTCCTGATGTCCGCAGTGATCGCACTGGGCGTGGCCGCCCCCGCCGGGGCCCGCGATGTGGTCGCTGAAGACAGCCATGGCATCACCGTAGCGGTGATGCAGGGCAACAGCGCGGCCCTGGAGCGGATCGGCAAATCCAATACCACGGCACGGCTGGCCGCACGTGCCGGCTACCACCGCACGCGTGGCGAAATCGCCCAGTCCAATCGCTGGGCCGACACCTGTATCGCCGACGCTGCCGTGGTGGCCGAAAAGAGCCAGGGGGTCATGTACCTGTGCCGGAGCCTGCGTGCTGGCAACCGTCTGCTGGAAGGCGACATCGCCGGCTGGGCCGCGGACATGCAGAAGGTCCGCGCGCTCTATCAACAGCATGTCGCGCCGTCGCTGCGTGCAGGCGAGGAAGTAAGCGGCATCACCGCCCCCGCGTTCGAGTCCTTCAGCCAATGGCCGCGATCGGCCACGCTGGCCGCACCGCCGCCTGCCGGAACCCGCCTGCCGCTGTCGGCCAAGGCCGGTGTCCCTGTCATCCGCGGCAAGATCCGGGGCGGCCAGGATGGAAAGCAGCGCGACATCGACTCCGATTTCATCATCGACACCGGCGCCACCCGTTCGCATATCAGCCGCAAGGCCGCACAGGCGATGGGCCTGGCGGTGACCGACAACTTCGCCACCGACAATTCGCGGCCCGGGCAGACCGTGGCGATCGGCCTGGCCGCTCCGGTCGATGTGCAGCTGGGCGATCTGCACTTCAGCAACGTCGCCTTTACGGTCACCGACCAGATCGAGTTCAACATCATCGGCCTGGACCTGCTGTATCGGCTGGGTCCGCTGGTGCTGCGGCCCACCGAGCTGGAGCTGTTGAAGGCACTGCCTGCCGATACCTGCCGGCAACCCCTGGCAACCACCTCTGCACTGTGGGGCGGCCAGTACTCGCTGCGCCTGCCGATGCGCATCGGCAAGCGCGACGAGCTCGTCCTGCTCGACACCGGCACCGATGTCGCACTGGAAGCCTCCGGCGTGAACCTGTCCACCTACCCACAGGCCAGCCTGGTGCAGCGACGCCGCTGGACGATGCACGGCCTGCAACCGGTCCGCTACGCCGAGGCCACCGCACCGGTCACGTTCAATGGCCGCACGGTCACCCTGCAGACCCAGGTCTCCGACCAGCCCGCCAACGTGTTCCCGATCTCCTGGCGGGTGGGCTTCGGCCTGCGCGACGATTACGACTACTACGTGGACGTGGCCGGTGGCCGTGGCTGCCTTGCGCCCCGAACCGCGCGATGATGTCCCTACCCATCCCACTCTCCGCAACGACGCGGCACCGCAGGCCACATGGAACCAGCCAGGAAGGATGAGACGGCGGATGTGATTCCGCTGTTCCGCAACGAAGCGATCGAGGCCGCCACGCAGCGCTTCGGCTCACCGGTGCAGGCACCGGGTGTCGGCATGTGGCTGGCCACAGGCTTCGTGGTTGCGCTGCTGGGCCTGGCGGTACTGTTCCTGGTGACCACCTCGTTCCCGCGCAAGGAAACCGTATCCGGTGCGCTGGTCCCCTCGCGCGGCCTGTTGCCGATCATCAGCCAGCGTTCGGGCATCGTCAGCAACGTGCATGTGGAGGAAGGCGCGAAGGTCCGCCAAGGCGACCCCATCGTCAGCGTCTCGGTGGATTCGGTGATCGACACCGGCGAAAGCACCGGCGCCACCCTGTCCGGCATGGCCGAGCGCCTCACCCAGGCTTCGGTCGATCGCGAACGCGCCACCGAAGCATCCCTGGAAAGCCAGGAGGCCGGCATCCGCGAGCGCATGCTGGGCACCACCCGCCAGCTTTCGGTACTGCGTGACAACGTCACGCTGTACCAGCAACAGCAGGCCATCGCCGAGAAGACCGTGCACGACCTGGGCCGCCTGCGCGCGGACAAGCTGGTATCCGAACTGCAGTACCGCGACGCGGAGGTGCGGGTACTGAACGTGCGCCAATCGGTGGCCGAAGTGCAGACGCGCATTGCCCAGCTGGAACAGGAGCACGAGCAGATGCGGCACGAGCTGGGCCGCCTCAAGGCCGAGCGTGACGCCAACCGCGCCACCGCGCTGTCCGAACTGCTGGGCGCACGCGAGAAGGCGATCAACTACAAGCTGGGCACGCAGTTCAATCTGGTGGCGCAGTCCGCCGGGCAGGTCACCTGGCTGCAGGCCAAACCGGGCGCCACGGTCACCGCCGGGCGCACGCTCGGGGTGATGATGCCGGAAGGCTCGCAGCTGTTCGCCGAGCTGTGGGTGCCCTCCTCGGCCATCGCCTTCGTCAATGTCGGCACCGACGTGCGGCTGATGTACGACGCCTTCCCCTACCAGAAGTTCGGCGTCGGCCGCGCCCGGATCGTCAAGATCGCGCGCTCACCGACATCACCAGAGGAACTGCCCGCCGACCTGCAGGCCGTGGAAAGCCAGTACCGCCTGCTGGCCGCGCTGGACGACCAGCAGATGCAGGCCTATGGCAAGGCACTGGCACTGACCCCGGGCATGCGCCTCAAAGCCGATCTGGTTCTGGAGAAGCGTTCGCTGCTGGACTGGCTGCTGGAACCGCTGCTGGCGGCCAAACGACGGCAGGAATGAGATTGACGGTCGCCGTCGCGGAACTGCAATGCCCACGCTCCGCGCAGGCCTGACGATGAGGTGGCTTCCATGTGGCGACTTGGCGGCCATCTCCAGGAACAGGAACGATGAACCTCAATCTCTCCCGGAAGCCTTTCCTGCTGCCGCTGTTGGCGTTGACCCTGTCACTCGCATTCCAGGCATCTGCTGAAGACGGCGCCCGAGGAAGGGACAGCAACGAGAATTCACTTGAAGACGTGATTCAGAAGCTTGCCGATGCCCCTTGGCCGCTGGGCTTCGATTTCTTCCAAAGCATGGGCGCACGTGAATTCATGCAGCAGGGCAACAGCAATACCGACCCCGTCGTTTTCAGGTCAAGCCCGATCGAGGCCCGCGATGGTTACCGGATCGCCTATACCGAGTTCCGGATCCATCCGCGCCTGGTGCAGGGAATCAGTTTCTTCTATGCCAAGCTGGAACAGGGTCATTGCTATCCCGCTGCGTCCTTGAAGGAAAAGTACGCGCTTGAGCAGTTCATGTATCCGCCGAGCCCGCACAATGCAGCCGCTGAACGAGTGAGCAGGGAATCTGCTTACGAGCTTCGTTCCAACGGGACTGTCCTGCACTTCACTACCGATGGATCCCGCGACGAGTGCCTGCTCAGCTTCTATCGCGCCGCACGCTAGGATATGCGCCCCACCGTGCAGTGAAGGATGGCGATTGTCGGGCGCTGGGCGCCCGGTAATTCTGGTTGGATGCCCGCATCGGCGTGGTTTCATTCCTGGCTGTAGCACGCCTCAAAGCCTGTCTGGTTCTGGAGAAGCGTTCGCTGCTGGACTGGCTGCTGGAGCCACTGCTGGCGGCGAAACGACGGCAGGAATGAGGTTGACGGTCGGCGCTGCTGTGGGCGCCGCTGCGGTGGGCTTGCGGGTATCGCCCACCACCCTGCCCTGGTCGATGCGCACCAGACGGTCGGCCAGGCGCATGGTGTCGGGTCGGTGGGTGATCAGGATGCGGGTGATATCCAGCTGCGCCAGCGCCTGGTAGATGCGGCTCTCGCGCGCCACGTCCAGGTTCGCGGTGGCCTCATCCAGCACCAGGATGCTGGGCTTGCGGTACAGCGCGCGGGCCAGCAGCAGGCGCTGCTTCTGGCCACCGGAGAGGGTCGAGCCCATGTCGCCCACCAGCGTTTCCAGCTGCATCGGCATGCGCTGCACATCCTCCTTCACCGCCGCCATTTCCAGGCACTGCCAGACCAGCGCGATGTCCGGGCGCTCGGCGAAGAAGGTCACGTTCTCCACGATCGAACCGGTCAACAGCTCATCATCCTGCATCACCACGCCCATCCGCTGACGGACCACGCGCGGCCCCCAGCTGGCGATGTTCAGCCCGTCATAGAGCAGCTCGCCGGCGCTGGGCGGGTACAGCCCGGTCAGCACTTTCACCAGCGTGCTCTTGCCACAGCCGGATGGGCCGGTGATGGCCACGAACTCGCCCGGCGCAATGGCCAGGTTGATGTCCTTCAGCGCCGGCGCTTCCTGTGCCGAGTACTGGAAGTATACCGAACGCAGCTGGATGTGCCCCTCCATGCTGTCCGACGCCGAAGGATCCTTGCTGAAGCCCTCTTCGCTGGGACTGAGGGCAATATCGGCAATGCGGTCCGAATGCAGCTCGGTCAGGCGCCAGGCGATGCACTGGTCCACCAGCGTGGTCAGCCGGTTGCTCAGCTGCTGCCGGTAGGCCACGAAGGCATACAGCGCGCCTACTGTCAGCGTGTTGGCCAGTACCGCCTGGGCGCCGATGTAGACGATGGCCACCAGGCTGAGGCCATCAAGCAGGGTGCGCCCCGCGCCGATGCCAATCTGCAGGTTGGCGCTGTTCAACGAAGCACGCACCAGATCGGCGTACTTGTTGGCCCAGATCGATTCGCGCGAGAACTCGCCGCCCATGGTCTTGATCGACTGCATCGCGCGCAGCGTTTCGATGCGCGTCCCGCGCTCGGCGATGTTCGCCTGCAGACTGGCCATGCCCATCTTCATCGACATCGGGATGGCGGCCACCCGCATCAGTACGTACAGCCCCAACGCAGTCAGTGCGACCAGACTCATCAGCGGCGAGTAGACGAACATCAGCACGATGATGCCCAGCGCCAGCACACCGTCCAGCAGTGCGCCGATGAGCCCGTTGGCGATCAGCTGGCGGATCGGGTCGATCGACTCCATCCGCGACAGCGCATCGGCCAGACGGCGTCGATGGAACCAGGTCAGCGGCAGGCTGACCAGATGATGGAACAGGCGCCGGCTCATGTCCCAGCCCATCAACGCCGACGCCCGCTGCAGCGTGACCCCGCGCAGCGCCTCGGCCAGGCTGTTGAACACGGCCACCGCACCGAACCCCAGCGCGAGCGCCATCAGGAAGCCGCGGTCGCCGCGCAGCACACCCTCGTCCACCGCCAGCTGCATGAAGAACGGTGACAACAGCACGAAGCCCTGCAGCAGCAGCGTATAGACCAGCGTATGGAACAGCGCGGTGCCGACGCCGCCCTTGAAGCGGATCATCGACCAGATGTTGAGCGGCGAACGCTGCTTGCGCGGCCGGAAGCTGGGCGAGGAACTGACCTCCACCGCGATGCCGGTGAAGGCCTGGGACAGCTCCGCTTCGCTGAAGGACAGCGATCCATGGGCCGGGTCGATGATGTGGTAGCGGCCGCGTGAGACCTTCTCCAGCACCACGAAATGATTGAGCTTCCAGTGCAGGATGGCCGGCGTGCCCAGATGCTGCAGATCGCTGGGCTCGCAGCGCACCGGCCGGCACTGCATGTCCAGCGCGCTGGCCAGCGCGATCAGCTGGTTCAGGTCCACACCGCGCTGGGAGTTGTGGTACTTGCGCCGCAGCTCGCTCATTTCCAGATCAGCGCCCAGCATGGACGAGCAGATCGCCAGGCATGCCAGCCCGCATTCGCTCACTTCAGACTGCACCCGCCAATAGCGCTTGTTGAACATCAGACATCCTCGTTCCGGTCGGGCATGGCCGGCTGCTGTCCCAGCCATGCATACAACTCGATTGCCGTGCAGTGCCAGGCGTACAGCCCTTCCCAGCGACCGTACAGTTCCGCCTCGCGCAGGCGCACTTCGTAGCCGCCACGGGACAGCACCGTCAGCACCTTCAGCGGGATGAAGCAGGCCTGCGGAAGCCCGGCGCGGTGCAGGCAGAAATTGAACAGCGCGCGCCCCAGCCGGCCATTGCCGTCGGCAAAGGCATGCGCATTGTTGGCCAGCGCCAGCAGCTGCACCGCAGACCGCAGGCCCTCAGCCGGATCGGGCGCGGCCCGTTGCCGCAGCAGCTCGTCCCAACGCGCGGCCCCCTGCAGGGCCGGCACCATCGGCAGCTGCGCGCGCCCATCATGGGCGCGGATCCATACCGGCCCGCTGCGCAGCGCGCCGTCACCGCCGGTGCTGAGCGAGACGAAGCGCTGTACATCGGCCATCGACAGCGGCCCCTGCACGGTGCGGTGCCACTGCCGATAGACGTCGGCCTCGGCAGCTTCAGCCGCAGCCAGCGCGGCCAGATCGAACGCCGGCATCTGCATGTGCGCCGACAGCGGATGGCGCAGCTGCTGCACCGCCGCCCGCAACCGCGGATGACCGCGATGGGACCACAGCGTTTCGCAGGGCTGCGCGCAGGGCAGCAACGCGGGCAGCCTGAGGTCGCACGCCTGCAGCCGACCCTCCAGCGCCAAGGACGGCTGCGGCGGCGGCAGCGGCATCAGTACCCGTTCCGTGGCAACGGGGGCACCTGTGGGTGTGGTGGCCAAGCGTGCGGTCATCACTGCCCCGCCCCGTTACCCGGCAGCAACAGCACCAGGCCATGTTCGCGCGCGTCCGTGCCCGGCCGGCGCGACTGATACAACTGGGTGAAGTACGAGGTCAGCTTGACCATCAGCCACGGCTCGGCGTCGCACGGCACGAAACGCATGTCGATGTGTTCAAGCAGGAATTTGCGGGTCAGCCGCTGCAGGGCACGCCCCGGCTCGAAGCGGACGTCTGGCCGCGCACTGTAGAACACCACGATGTCCAGATCGTTCGGCACGGCATTGGAGATGTCCACGAAGCTGCCGCCCACCAGGCAGCAGTGCACCTGTACCACCTGCGCCAGATCGGCGAGTGCGCGCCCCAGCGCCGCAAGCCGCACCTGGCGCAGGCTGCTGCCGCCGAACGCGCGCTCGAAGGCCGCACGGTCGGCCAGCCAGGGCGAGGCATTGCCCGGCGTACTGGCGGCGATGGGCAGCAGGTACTGCGGCAGGCCCGCATCCACGATGTGCTGGAAGGGGGTTTCCACGGCGCTGGCGGGCACGGCACCGGCCGACCGGGCAGCGGGCGCCGGGCCCGCAACGCCCAGGTAGGCACGGATACGCCCTGCCTGTGCGCGCACCAGCGCGGCCTGGTCCGGGAACACCGCGACCGAGACGTAGGCGAAGCGGTCGGCCACTGAAAGTGAAAGCGCATCGAATGCCTTGCGCACTGCGATGCGCTCGTCGGCAGGGAAATCGCGCTCCGGGAAGCGGGCGGCATCGGCCGACGCCGCCGTCGGCGCCGAGCATCGCTGATACAACCCGGCGTTGACGATGGCCAGGTCCAGATCGGAAAACGCGGGATCGAATGCCGCGCCATCGCGCAGCGAAAAGCCGAATCGGGCCGAGCCGACAATCTGCACATCGGCCACCGGTACCGCCAGCAGCTGGCTCACTCCCCGCAGCAGCGGCGCAAGGCTTTCGGTGTCGCCAGCACATAGTGCCGGCCCTGCCAGCGCGGCCTCGGCGATCTGCTCGGCCGCCACACTGCGCGCGTGCTGTTCGCGAATCCATTCAGCGTAGTTCATCAGGCATCCAGGCCAACGGTGGAACGTCTCAACGCTAGCATATCCAGGCGTCGGGCTTGTGCACGCAGCCCCGTAAATTCATGCCTGAACAGGCAGCGCAACGCGTCGGACCGGCACCGCTGCCGCAGAGCGTGGTCTACTGTCGCCCCCCAAGGATGAGGCACATCGCATGATCCACCCCCGTTCCGCGCTCGGACGCGCGTTGCCGCTGGCCCTGCTGGCCCTGCTCTCGGCGTGCCAGAGCGAGAAGGTCGGCGAGTTCTTCAACCCGCCGCAGGAGGTGCAGGCGCACAGCGAGTTCCGTGTCAGCGGGCTGCCGGCGCTGGCCTACCCGAACCTGGTCTCGTCGGCCTCGGTGGAAGGCGGGCAGGCCCGCGTCGATGGCAACGGCCCCGGTTACATGGATCTCCAGTTCTTCCCCATCACCTCCGCCGATGCGCTGGACAGCACCGACGCTGCGTGGGCCCGGCAATCGCAGTACCGCGCGCCGGATCTTTCCGGTATCGACTTCAGCACGCAGTTCGCCTTCCTGGTGGCGCACCCGGAGCTGTCCGGCTATGCCGCGATGACCAGCGGCCAGTACGCCACGTTCTTCAGCACGGTGAAGGTGGCGTACCTGGACGACCGCGTCGTGGTGCATCTGGACGCCAGCCGGCTGGGCAACATCAATCCGATCACGGCCCTGGGCAGCCCCTGGGCCGGCAAGCTGTACACCCTCGAACGGCGCGGCCGGACACAGCTGGAAGTGAAGCTTTACGAGAACCGCTACCGGTTCACGCTGGTGCCGGACACCGCGCCTCCGATGGCGCCCTAGCGGACCTTGTACAGCACCGCGGCGCCAGGGCGCGGCTCGAAGGCCGGCACGGTCTGCTGGCTCAGCGCCCTGCCCTGGGCATCCCACACCAGGGTTTCCACCGGGTACTCGTCCTTGCGCGTCATCGCGTCGATCTGGCCGATGACCACGGTCGCTGCCGCTGGAACGTCCGGGTTCCAGCCGAACACACCTACCCGGCCGTGGAACACGGCCGGCGCGCTGGCGTCCAGGCGCCGGTCCGGGCACATCACCAGGCCACGATCGAGCATCACCCGCAGCGCGCCGACCGGGACCTTCTTCACCGTGGGCGTGGTGCGCTCGGCGCTGTGGCCGGGGCAGACATTGGCAGCGCGGGTGACCATGTGTTCGGCCACCTCGCGATCGGACTGGGCGCAGGCCAGCGTGGGGGCGAGGCAGAGTGCGAGCAGCGTGAGCGAGGACATCCGGGTCATTGCAGGTTCCTGTTCGGGGTGCGCAGCGACCTTAGCAATGGCGGACGGCGGAAATGCAAACGAGGCGTGAGGGACAACAGGCGGCTCAGGGAACGAGGCAGCGCTCGATCTGCAGCGACAGCGCATGGCAGGCATCGAACATGCCATGGACCAGCGCCGCCGAGGGATAACCGTCCGGATCATCGTTTTCCCGGGCCACGTGGGACGCCTGCAGCACCGCCGTCAGCGCGGTGATGCCGGATGCGCATCGGGTCGCCAGGGCCAGATCGAACGCACGCCCCGGGCTGAGACGGGTTTCGGTCCAGGGCTGGCCATCCGCGCGCAGGTTCCTGCCATGGCCCAGCAGATGGGTGAAGAACGCGGACGGTGGCGAGGACGCGGCGGCATCGCTGAGGGCGTCCTCCATCTTTTCAGCAAGGGTGTTGGGAAGATCACGCAGCGCATCGCCGAGCAGGGCGTGCAGGCGGGGATAGTCGGGGCGCAGATCAGGCATGGCGGCAACCTCACAGGTGGGCCACCCGCAAAGGCAAGGTGGCGGACGGTGCGGGTTGGCGTGCCGGATACATTGTCCAATGCCGGCGGATCAAAAGATCCCCACACACCGTCCGCCATGAACTGGCAGACGGTGCATTGTCGTGATTGCAATGGGAGGTGCAACCGCGACTCGACGGACAACGTATGTTCGGGACGCCAATCCCGGCCAGGGCGGGTGCCTTGGCGCGGCCATCGTTTGCCCTGCGCGGCCTCTGGAAAAGAGGCAGATGCGGCATTTGGCGCAGCACGCGACAGAGCGCCGCGAGTGAAACATCAACTTGTGACCGCTTTCACTCGACGTCGCTGACCGAGGCACGCCTGCGTTGATCCAGAACCCGCAGCACCACGGCGGGTCGCGACACACAGCGGCCCCGCCATCGGCCTCGCCGCCTATTCAGCCAACCCGACCTGAACCGGCGCATCATGGAGCCCTGGTCTGCAATGGAAGCGAACCATGGGACGGAACTGGATTGTGATGGGGGACCCGACCTCCAGCGGCGGACGGGTCATCACGGCCTCAAGTGAAACCGACATCGGCGGCATCGGCGTCGCGCGGGTCAGCGACAAGGCGACCTGCCCTACCCTGCATAAAGGCGTCTTTCCGATTGTCGAAGGCGATGCCACCTTGATGGTGGACGGCCAGCCTGTGGCGTTGCACGGCAGCGCGCTGGCCTGCGGCTGCCGGGTGTTGTCCAGCCAACAGGCCGTGGTGCATGTCACGGGGGGCGGAGGGGGTGGTGGTGGCGGCGGGGCCGCAGGCGGTGCCGGCAAGGCGGCCGCGGTCGCCAGCACGGCCGCACAGCTGGCGCGCGCACTGCCCACCGCGTTCGATCAGGCCATCCGTTTTCTCGGCGTGCAGGGCGCACCGTTGGCCGAGGTGCCGTACACGCTGCATCTGGCCGATGGGCAGACCCTTTCCGGCACCACCAATGCGCAGGGCGAGACGGCGCGGGTATCGACCGCGCAGAGCCAGGCCATCGTGCGTGCCGAACTGCGCCCGCCGACACAGCCGACCGGCTGCTGTGCGCGCACGGCACCGGCCAGCACCGACGAAGCAGAAGTGTTCGATGTGGACGGTGTGGTGACCACCGCCGAGGGCATGGGCACCTCCGTGGTACCGGTAAGTGCGCCTGGCCACGAACGCGCCATGACCGCCGGCGAGATCGAGATGGCACGCCTGGTGTTCGGCGATGCAGTCGACTACAGCACCGTGAAGGTCCATAACCACGGCTACTGGATGTTCTTTGGCTTCCAGGACAAGGACACTGCCGTGACGCCCAACGGGCAGATGTATTTCCCGAAGGGTATCTATCGGGAGGATTACTCCGCCGACGACATCGATTTCCAGCAGTTCTTCATCCACGAGATGACCCACGTCTGGCAGTATCAGCTCGGCTACAACGTCAAACTGGTACGGGCGCCCCGGCCGAACATGAGCTACGACTATCTGCTCGACGAAACGCGCCTGTTCCATGAGTACAACATGGAGGCACAGGGCAATATGCTGGCAGATTACTTCCTGGTCACCTTCCGTGACTCCCAGTGGCGCATGAACAATGTCCGTTATCGCGCGACAGCTGATATCGGCGCGCAGCTGGAACGCGCCCTCTCCCAGTTCCTTGCCGACCGCAGCAGCAAGGACAACCTGCCGAGGACGACCCGATGATGCGCGTGCGATTGCCGGTAGCCCTGTTTGGTCTGCTGGGTCTGCTGCTGCCGATGATGGCCAGTTGCTCGCAGCCGCGAGGAACCTATCAGCGCGCAACGATCCAGGAGAGAGAAGGCACACTCTGTTTTGGTGTGCCCGACACGCGTGAAACGCGTGACGCCCCGCCGCTCATCGCCGGCGTGACAGTAACGGAAGTGGGTAAAGGAAATCAGCCTGTATGGCAGCGCATTTTCCTGCGCGAAGGGGCTCCCGAACCTGCGATGCCTCCAGACCAGTGCTTGACGTATGGCGCAGGCAAGACAGCCGCCCCGGCACTGGGGGTGGGCAAGTATTACCAGGTGGTTCTCTCGGGTTACACACCCGGCGCACCAGGCAGGGAGGGCGAGGCGCAGAAGCGCGTCTTCAACGCCTGCTTCCATGTTGAGGACGTCGCCGGCAAAGGCGCGGTGAAGCCTGTCGTTTCGGACTGCGCAACGGCGTCCTCTTCCGCACTACGATCTGCGCAGCCAGCCGGCAAGTAGCGGATGCCTCTTCGTGGACGACGCCATGACGAGACTGCCGCTGACCTTGCTGGGCCTGCTGCTGCCCATGATGGCCATCGGCTCATCGCCAGCCGGTCGCTACCAGCAGGCGACGATACAGGACCGTGACGGCGTGCCCTGCTTCGGCGTACCCGATACCCGTGAGACGCGCGTCAACGCTCCCCTTGTCACCGGCGTTTCAGTGATGGAAGTGGGCACCGGTGGCATCCCGCTGTGGGAACACGATTTTCTGCGCGAAGGGACAACCGAACCCGCGCTGCCCCCCAGCCAGTGCCTCACTTATGGCGAGGGCGCGGCGTCCGCCCCCGCGCTGCGGCCGGGCAAGCGCTACCACGTGGAAATATGGGGGCGCACACCCGGCAAGCCGGGCAGGAAGGGTGAAGCACAGGCGCGTGTGTTCAGTGCCTGCTTTCATATGGTGGACGTGGCCGGTAATGGCATGAAACCCGTCATTTCGGACTGCGCGACCGTGGTCTCGGCGGGACCGCCAACGGTCCGCGAAGATTAGCGAGGCTCCTACGGACAAGGCGAGTCCATTTTGCCCACTGATAATTTAACTGCGTCTGCGCCGCCAGCGTATGCTGGTACGGCGGAGTGGTTAGAGCGCGGCAAACGCCTGCAATGACGACGTGGCGCCGGTCACCGGGTCCAGCCTCGGATACGCGGCGGTGATCTGGGCGGAATGGCACATGGTGCAATTCAATCACGCCCAGATTCCGCAACGCGTGATCATGTGGAGGTCTACCGGTAGCGGTTGGCCTTGATGTAGAGCCAACTCGCTCCGACTACCAGGGCCGCCAGCATCCCCCACAAGAATGCGGGCGTCGCCCACCAGTCCAACGCAGGGTCTGCGCCTCGCAGTACGAAGAATTCCGGAGCGCTGGTGCCTTTGGCAATCAACGCCGGCCACGATGCAAACCACAGCCCCGGGACAAGGAATTGCCACGGATTGCTATACCCCAATGAGCTGGCGAGCCACGATGCCAACCCATAGAGCACCAGCACTCCGAGCACTCTCACCAACGCCGTCAAGATCACTTCGAAATTCAGACCGGACTTGACCGACAGCCACCAGGTGAACAATGCCAAAGGGATAGCTAGTGCACCTGCCACCCAGAGTACGTCGCTGCTTTCCCTCATTCTGAGGCACCATTTCTAGACGGGGTTGAGCCGTTATCGGCCGGCGGCTCCAAATCTTGAGACGCAAGAGGATCGCCCCCGGTGATGGCCGAATCACAACCGCGATGGCAAACGGGAAAAGCTGCGCTTGCCTATCTCGTGCGCCAGATGACCGGCATGAGCACGACCTTCACCTATGGCGAGATCAAGGCCGGTCGCTTCCGCATCGGTCGCCGCGCTCTATGGATCCAGTCCGAGGTGCAATGCTGGGTTCGTAGAAAATCGCGCATGCTGGATGCAAAAAAAAGCCCCTGTTTCCAGGGGCTTTTTTGAGCGATTGGCGGAGAGAGTGGGATTCGAACCCACGGAAGGTTTAACCCTTCGCCGGTTTTCAAGACCGGTGCCTTAAACCGCTCGGCCATCTCTCCGTATCGGCCCGGCACTGCTGGCCGGGCACGCATTCTCGCACGGCCGGGCGATTTGCCCAAGACCGTCGTCGCGGCCGGGGCTGGCCCGGCGTTACCGCCCCAGGCTCAGCCCGCATCCACCGCCAGCGCACCCAGCGCGCTGGCCTTGATGCGCTCCTTGGCCTTCTCGCAGGCGCCATCGCAATGCAGGCGCGAGGCCTCCAGCTGCGGCGGCAGGTGCTCGGCCAGGAAATCGATGAACACGCGCACCGCCGGCAGCAGGCCCCGACGCGAGGCAAACACGGCGTGGCACACGCCCTGCGGCAGCGACCAGTCCGGCAACACCACCTCCAGTTCGCCATTGCGCACGGCATCGGCGCACACGGTTTCCGGCAGCATGGTGATGCCGAAGCCGTCCTTCACCATGCTCTGCAGCAGCGGGAAGTCGAAGCCGGCCACGCGCGGCTGCAGGTCCACCCGGCGCACTTCGCCTTCCGGGCCATGCAGTTCCCAGCGCTGGCGCGCCTCGTCCTCGCTGATGCTGAGGGTGACGTGCTGGGTCAGCTCTTCCGGCTCCTTCGGGCGGCCGGCGCGGTCCAGATACTTCGGGCTGGCCACCAGCAGTTCCTGCACCTGGCCGAAGCTGCGCATCACCAGGCTGCCGTCGTCGTCCAGGCGCGAG
The DNA here is from genome assembly GCF_056479905.1 of Stenotrophomonas sp. 112478_Sma. Taxonomy (NCBI): domain Bacteria; kingdom Pseudomonadati; phylum Pseudomonadota; class Gammaproteobacteria; order Lysobacterales; family Lysobacteraceae; genus Stenotrophomonas; species Stenotrophomonas sp. 112478_Sma. The sequence goes on from NZ_CM151072.1 coordinate 2,715,296, forward strand.
CGCACGCGCAGGGCCACGTCGTAGCCTTCGTTGATGATGTCCACGCGGCGGTTGCTGATGTTCAGCTGCAGCCGCACCTTCGGGTACTGCTCCAGGAACTTGGGCAGCAGCTTGGGCAGCTGCATCTGCGCCAACGACACCGGCACGCTGGCCCGGACCACGCCGCGCGGCTCCGCGCTGAGGCGGTCCACCACTTCGCGTGCGGCCTGTGCTTCGGCCAGCATGGTCTGGGCGTGACGGTGCACGCTGGTGCCGACGTCGGTGACCGCGAAGCGGCGCGTGGAGCGCTGCAGCAGGCGCACGCCCAGGTCGGTCTCCAGCTGGCTGATGCGGCGGCTCAGGCGCGACTTGGGGATGCCCAGGGCGCGCTCGGCCGCGGCGAACCCGCCGTGGTCGACCACCATCGCGAAGTAGTACAGATCATTCAGGTCATGCATGCCCGAGTTCCATATCTAGAACAATACGTGGCATTCAACCATCTTTATTCCGCCTTTGCAACAACCTATCGTTCTCTCCGTCGGCGGCAAACCCCGCCCCCTACTTCCAGAACATAGGTGACTGCCATGAAGCTTCTGCATCTCGACGCCAGCGTGCTTGGCGACAATTCCGTCTCCCGCCAGCTGTCGGCGGCGGTGGTGGCCCGGTTCAAGGACCAGATCGACGGCCTGCAGGTCGATTATCGCGATCTTGACGCCAATCCGGTACCGCATCTGCGCAGCAGCTCGCTGGCCAAGACCGATGCGGCCGAGGCGACCGATGCTGAACAGGTGATGCAGCAGTTCCTCGATGCCGATGTCGTGGTGATCGGCGCGCCGATGTATAACTTCAGCATCCCGTCCACCCTGAAGGCCTGGATCGACCGCGTGGCCGTGGCCGGCCGCACCTTCAAGTACACCGAGAATGGCCCGGTGGGTCTGGCCGGTGGCAAGCGGGTGATCATCGCCAGCAGCCGTGGCGGCATCTACACCGATTCGCCGGCCGACTTCCAGGAGCCGTTCCTGCGCCAGGTGTTCGCCTTCATGGGCATCGATGAGGTCGAGTTCGTGCGTGCCGAGGGCATCGCCTACTCGCCGCAGCACCGCGAAGATGCCATTGCCGGTGCACTGGCTGCGCTGCCCTCGCATGAGGCGGCGGAAGCGGCAGCGGCGTAACGCGTTCCAGCGTTCAGCGCCCCTCTCTCCTCGTCTGGGCGTTGAACGCGGGCCGGGATTCCCCTCCCCCCTCCCGGCCCACCCCGGCGGCCCCGCAATGCGGGGCCGTTTTTTTGTGGCCCGGTTCCCGCCCGCCGGGCATGGCCCGGCGCTACCCGATCGGTGTGCTGACGCCGGGCCGTACCCGAACGGTGTGATAGCGCCGGGCCATGCCCGGCGGAGACGGTACAGTGGGCCATGAACTACATCGTGACGACCACGCACCGCAGCGAATTCCCACACCCGATCACCCTGCTCCGCGGCCAGGCGCTGGTGGTAGGCGAGCGCTATGAAGGCCCGGAGGGCTGGGAGGACGGGTTCCTGTGCCAGGCCGAGGGGCAGCAGCCTGGATTCGTGCCGGCACCGGTGATCGGTCGCGATACGCAGGGTGACGCGTTTGCCACCGCGGATTACTGCGCGCGGGAGCTGGATGTGAATCCGGGGCAGAGGCTGCGCGGGCTGCGCACACTGAATGGTTGGGCGTGGTGCATGCCCGAGGCGGGCGAAGCGGGATGGGTGCCGTTGGAGAAGGTGCGGGTTGTGGAGTGATCGCGGGGCTCATCCACGCAAGGCGTGGATGTAGCCGCATTGCAGATCCACGCCATGCGTGGATTCGGTGCCATGCAAGCATGGCACCCACCTGAGCCGGTTGTCAGGCGATGGTTTCCAGCCCACCCATGTACGGGCGCAGCGCTTCCGGCACGGTGATGCTGCCGTCGGCGTTCTGGTAGTTCTCCATCACCGCGATCATCGCGCGGCCGACCGCTACGCCCGAGCCGTTCAGGGTGTGCACCAGCTCGGGCTTGCCGGTGGCCGGATTGCGCCAGCGCGCCTGCATGCGGCGGGCCTGGAAGTCACCACAGTTCGAGCACGAGGAGATCTCGCGGTAGGTTTCCTGCGACGGCAGCCAGACTTCCAGATCGTAGGTTTTCACCGCCGCGAAGCCCATGTCGCCGGTGCACAGCAGCACCTTGCGGTACGGCAGACCCAGCTTTTCCAGCACGACTTCCGCACAGCGGGTCATGCGCTGGTGCTCGGCCTCGCTGTCTTCCGGCTGGCAGATCGAGACCAGCTCGACCTTCTCGAACTGATGCTGGCGGATCATGCCGCGCACGTCGCGGCCGCCGCTGCCGGCCTCGGCACGGAAGCACATCGAATGCGCGGTCATGCGCAGCGGCAGGCGCTCGGCGTCGATGATCTCGTCGCGCACGATGTTGGTCAGCGGCACTTCCGAGGTGGGGATCAGGTAGCGCGTGGACTCGCCGACGGCCGTCTTGAACAGGTCATCCTCGAACTTCGGCAGCTGGCTGGTGCCGCGCAGCGATTCGGCGTTGACCAGCAGCGGTACGTTGGTTTCCTCGTAGCCGTGTTCGCCCGTGTGCAGATCGACCATGAACTGGGCCAGCGCACGGTGCAGGCGCGCGATCGGGCCGCGCAGCACGGTGAAGCGCGAACCGGACAGCTTGGCGGCGGTTTCGCCATCCAGCCAGCCGTTGCGGGCGCCCAGTTCGACGTGGTCCAGCACCTTGAAATCGAACTGGCGCGGGGTACCCCAGCGCGCCTGCTCGACGTTGTCGTTCTCGTCGGCACCGGCCGGTACGTCGTCGGCCGGAATGTTCGGAATACCCAGCGAGATTGCTTCGATCTTCTCGCGCAGCTCGTCCAGCGCCACTTCCGACGCCTTCAGTTCGTCGGCGAAGGCGGCGACCTCGGCCATGATGGCCGAGACGTCCTCGCCCTTGGCCTTGGCCTGGCCGATGGCCTTGGAGCGGCTGTTGCGCAGGCTCTGCAGCTCCTGGGTCCGCACCTGGATGCGCTTGCGATCGGCCTCCAGGGACTCCAGGGCAGACACGTCGAGCTCGAAGCCGCGGCTGGTGCGCAGGCGTTCGGCGAGGTCGGCGGGCTGGTGGCGGAGCAGGGCTGGATCAAGCATGGCAGGTGTCGTGGTGGGTGTCAGGACCGGGATTATCGCCTGTTATGCGGATTTCTGCCGCCCGGTTCATTCGGGCCGTGGCAGAATCGGGCTATTCCGTACTGGTCCGGTCCATGTCTGCACCCCGCTCGTCGTCCGCCAAGTCGTTCACTGTGCATATTCCGCGCAACGCCCTGAAGATCGCCGGCATCGCTTTCGGCGTGGGGGTGCTGCTGTTCGTGGTGGTCTGGCTGACCGGCCGCGACAAGGAATTCTTCCGCGCCGACCCTGCGGCACAGACGCCGCAGGAAACCGCCCAGGTGGAGCCTCTGCCGGAACCCCTGCCGGCGGCAGCCGGGTCCAGCGACATGCCCGACGCCAAGCCGGCGCCGGCACCGGAAGACGCCCCGAAGCTGGTGGAAACCGCTCCGCCCCCGCCGCCTGCAATGGCTGAACCGGCACCCGCTGCGCCCGGCACCGTGCCGGTCGCCGGTGGCGGCAGCCAGCCCATGCCGATCGCGGGCCAATCGCCGCCGCCGGCCTATCCAGCCGCCGCACTGCGTGCGGGCGAAACCGGCAGTGTGGTGGTGCGGGTAGAGGTGGACGCTACGGGCTATCCGAACAACGTCACCGTCATCCAGCGCAGCGGCTCGCGTGACCTGGACCGCGCAGCGACCGACGCGGTGCGCCGCTGGCGCTTCACCCCGGCGCAGAGCAACGGGCAGGCGGTGCCGGGCACCATTGAAGTGCCGTTCGACTTCAAGACGCAGTAACTGAACGCATACCGGAAGGCAAACTGAACCCTCCCGGTTGCGTTGACGCAACACTGACACTTTTCTTCGTGGCCTCGGGCAACACTCGGCACGTCGTCAACCGACGTAAGGAGTTTGCGATGACTGTCACCACCCATGAAGACCTTCATTCGCCGCAGATGCAGCAGGACGGTACGCCGCGCCGGGCCACATCGCCTTGGCTGTGGGTCGCGCTGATCGTGGCGATGTTCGCGGCCGCGCTGCTCTGGCTGCGCTATTTCGGACCGGATGAGGTGGCGCCTGCACCGGTCGGCGAGCGCATGCTGCCAGCCACCGAACAGACGCCTGTTGCCGAAACGGCACCGCCTGCCGCACGACAGGCCACGCCGGCCACGAGCGAGCGCAAGGCAGTGCCGGCGGTGCGCAACCGCGAGGCGCGCCCGCTCGCCAGCAACAGCAAGCCGGACTATCCGGCAGCTGCGCTTCGTAACGGTGTGCAGGGCAGCGTGATCGCCAGCCTTGATGTGGATACCCGCGGCAACGTCACCAATGCCGCGATCGTGTCGCGCAGTGGCGAACGCAGCCGTGACCTGGATCGTGCGGTCCTGCGCACGGTGCAGAACTGGAAGTTCCAGCCGGCCATGCAGGATGGCCGTGCTGTGGCCAGTGTGGTGCGGGTCCCGGTGGATTTCCGTACCGAGCAGCGTTGATCGCGGACGAGGGGTTCGTGATGTTCGACGGAGGCTTCGGCCTCCGTCATTTTATCTGCACGTCTGATGCCTGCTCGCCGGGCATGGCCCGGCGCTACCGATTCGGCGGGCCTGGCCGGGCACTACCGATGATCTGAGAGGTTGAATCCGGCGCTGCGTGCCAGGCCGTCGAAGTCGGGAAACGAGGTGGCCACGTTGGCGATGTCGTTGATCCGTACTTCGCCGTCGCTGATCTGGCCGGCAATGGCAAAGGCCATGGCGATGCGATGGTCGCCGTGGCTTTCGATGGTGCCGCTGCCCAGACGCGTGCCGCCATGCAGGGTCGCACCGTCTTCGGTTTCATCCACCTGCATGCCCAGCGCGCGCAGGCCGGTGGCCATCGCTGCCAGGCGATCCGATTCCTTCACCCGCAGCTCTGCTGCGCCGCTCACCACGGTCTGGCCTTCGGCGGCGGCGGCGGCGACGAACAGGGCCGGGAATTCATCGATCATGTCCGGCACCAGCGCTTCGGGAATGCGCGCGCCCTTCAGCGGCGCGTAGCGCACCACCAGGTCAGCGACCGGCTCGCCGCCCTGCTCGGCTGGATTTTCTTCGGTGATGTCCGCCCCCATCAGCCGCAGTGCATGCAGCAGGCCGGTGCGACGCGGGTTCAGGCCAACCTGCTTCAGGCGCAGCTCGGAGCCGGGAATGATGCTGGCGGCCACCAGGAAGAACGCTGCCGAGGAAAAATCGGCAGGCACCGCGATGTTGGTGGCACGCAGGCGCTGGCCACCGTGCAGGCGCGCCTTGCCCGGCGAGAACTCGATCTGCACGCCGAACGCGGACAGCATGCGCTCGGTGTAGTCGCGGGTGGGGTGCGGTTCGACGACGCTGGTTTCGCCCTGTGCGTACAGGCCTGCCAGCAGCACGGCCGACTTGATCTGCGCGCTGGCCACCGGCGAGGTGAACGCGATGCCGTGCAGTGCCTGGCCACCGTGCACGTGCAGCGGCGGCGTGCCATCGTCCTGGGTATCGATCTTCGCCCCCATCTGCGACAGCGGGCCGGTGACACGGCGCATCGGCCGGCCGGACAGCGATTCGTCGCCGATCAGGGTGCAGTCGAACGACTGCCCGGCCAGCAGGCCCGCCAGCAGGCGCATGCCGGTGCCGGCGTTGCCGCAGTCCAGCGCTGCGCTGGGCGCCTGCAGGCCATCGATGCCGACGCCGTGGACGATGCGCTGCGACGGGCTGGGGGTTTCGATGCGCACGCCCAGCTGGCTGAAGATGCGCGCGGTGGCGCGGGTGTCTTCGCCTTCCAGGAAACCCTCGATGTGAGAGGTGCCGTCAGCCAGCGCGGCAAACATCACCGAACGGTGCGAAACCGACTTGTCGCCGGGAATGGTGAGGCTGCCCTGCAGCGGCTGGCCCTTGCGGGCGATCCAGTGTTGCGCGTTGCTCATCGTTCGATCATTCCGTAGACGCCGGCGGGCCGGCGGTGCATCAAGGGGCGGTGGCCGCGGCCACCGCGGCAGGCATCAGGGCACGGCCACCGGATAGGAGCCGAGGACCTTGATCTGCGCCGAGTGTGCTTCCAGTTCGGCCAGCGCGGCCTGCATCGGCGCGTCGTCGATGTGGCCGGCCAGGTCGATGAAGAAGCCGTACTCCCACTTGCCGTGGTGCGAAGGCCGCGACTCGATGCGGTTCATGCTGATGCCGTGCCGCGCGAACGGACTGAGCACGTCGAACAGCGCACCCGGCTTGTCATGGATGAAGACCAGCACCGAGGTACGGTCATGGCCGGAGGTCGGGAAGATGTTGCGGCCCACCACCAGGAAACGGGTGGTGTTGTCGGCATCGTTCTGGATCGGCTTGGTCACCACCTTCTTCAGGCCGTACACGTGGCCGGCACTTTCGCCACCGATGGCCGCCGCATCGTCGGCGTTGCGCGCGCGGCGTGCGCCTTCGGCGTTGCTGGAGACCGGAATCTTCTCGGCCTTGGGCAGGTTGGCGCGCATCCACGCCGAGGTCTGCATGAACGACTGCGGGTGGCCGTAGACGCGTTCGATGTCCTCGATGCGGCCGCTGCGCGACATCAGGTACTGCTGCACGCGCAGTTCCACTTCGCCGCAGATCTTCAGGTTGGAGGTCAGGAACATGTCCAGGGTGATCTGGATGGTGCCCTGCCCCGAGTTCTCCACCGGCACCACGCCGAAATCGGCGTTGCCCGCTTCCACTTCCTGGAAGACTTCTTCGATGCTGGCCAACGGCAGGCCCAGCGCCGAGCGACCGAAATGCTTGAGCACGGCCTGCTGGCTGAAGGTGCCTTCCGGGCCGAGGTAGCCGATCTTCAATGGCTCCTGCTGGGCCAGGCAGGCCGACATGATCTCGCGATAGACGTGCACCAGCACTTCATCGCTGAGCGGGCCTTCATTGCGGTCCACCACCATGCGCAGCACCTGTGCTTCACGCTCGGGGCGGTAGTAATCGACGGCGGCGGCAAGCTTGCCCTTGGCCTTGCCGACCTGGTGGGCGAACTGCGCGCGCTCGGCGATCAGGCGCTGGATGTCGCGGTCGATCTGGTCGATCTTCGAACGCACGTCGGCCAGTGCCAGCGGCGCCTGGGTGGGGGCCGGCGTCGATGCAGCCCTGGCCTTGGACGTGCCCTTGGACGCAGCGCTGTCCTTGGCCGGTGCGGCCTGCTTCGGCGCGTTCTTGCTGGATTTGCTTGCCATCGGAATTCCCTGTTGCGTGGGCACGCACCCGACGGTGCGCGCCGTTCATTGCTCAGCCGTAGCGCTGCTGGAAGTCGGCCATGAAGGCGACCAGCGCCTCCGCACCCGCCAGCGGCATGGCGTTGTACAGCGAAGCACGGATGCCGCCGACCACCTTGTGACCCTTCAGCGCCAGCAGCCCGGCGGCCTTGGCCTCGGCGACGAAACGCGCATCGAGGTCGGCGTTGGGCAGGAAGAACGGGATGTTCATCCGCGAGCGCGCCGCGTGCGCGACTTCATTGCGATAGAAGCCGCCGGACGCATCAATGGCGCCGTACACCAGCGCGGCCTTGGCCGCATTGCGCCGGGCGAACTCGGCCACGCCACCTTCGGCCAGCATCCACTTGAACACCAGCCCGGCCAGGTACCAGTTCCAGGTGGGCGGGGTGTTGAGCATCGAGTCGCGCGCCACGTGCGAGCGGTAGTCGAAGATGTCCGCGCGCGGCTGGCCACTGCGCTCCAGCAGGTCGCGACGGATGATCATCACCGCGATGCCGACCGGGCCCAGGTTCTTCTGTGCGCCCGCGTAGATGACGCCGTAGCGGCGCACATCCAGCGGTTCGCTGGCGATGGACGAACTGAAATCGGCCACCAGCGGCACATCGCCGGTATCGGGCACGTCACGGAACTCGACGCCGTGGATGGTCTCGTTGGCGGTGATGTGCACATAGGCCGCATCGGGCGAAAGCTGCCAGCTGCTGCGCGCGGGCAGCTCGCGGTAGCCCCCGTCCTCGCTGCTGCCAGCGATGTTGACGTCCACATAGGGGCCGGCCTGCTTGACCGCCGTCCTGCCCCAGTGGCCGCTGACCACGTAGTCGGCACGCTGGCCGGGGCTTGCGAAATTCAGCGGGATCAACGCCTGCTGGGTGGTGGCGCCGCCGGACAGGAACAGCACGGCGTAGTCCTCGGGAATGTCGAGCAGGCGGCGCAGGTCCGCCTCGGCCTCGGCGGCGACGGACATGAATTCCGCACCGCGATGGCTCATTTCCACGATCGAGGCGCCGGTACCGTGCCAGTCCAGCATTTCCGCCTGCGCCTGGCGCAGGACCGATTCCGGCAAGGTTGCAGGGCCGGCACTGAAGTTGAACGCGCGCGTCATGTCACACCTGTGGGGCAAGATCCCTAGTATGCCGCAGTGCACCAGCCTTGCGGCCTTGCGCGGCAAGGGAAATTTGGTTTCATCGGAATCCATCGCCCGCGGCACTGCACCGGTAGTCGCCGACCTGGGCCGGCGCCTGCCCGAAGCACGGAGACGACAGGCTCAGCGCGCGCCGAACCAGAGCAGCAGGCTGAGCAGCGCAGCCAGCAGCAGTGCGCTGACCAGCAGCCACGGCCAGCGGCGGACCCGGCGCGGAGGAAGGGGCTCGGCAGGCGCCCGTTCGGCCTCGTGGCTGGACTCATCCTCGGCCGCCAGCGGCCGCCGGCGCGGATCACGCGGCACTTCCAGCACGAAACGGTGCTGGCCATCGAATACCACCTGGTCGCCCGGTTGCAGCCAGCAGTGGCGCACGGCCACGCCGTTGACGCAGGTGCCATCGGCGCTGCCCAGGTCACGCAGCAGGACGCGATCGCCGTGCACTTCCACGCGCGCGTGCTGTTCGGCGAACGCCGGATCGTCGATGGCGATGTCGGCCTCGGTGCCGCGGCCGATCACGCGGGCGCGCGACAAGGTGAAACTGCGGCCATGGTGCAGGCCACCGACGCCCCGCAGCAGGCGCTGCTCGTCGCCGGCATCCTCGCCGTCCGGTGACGGCGCCTGCAGTAGGCTCTCGGCTTCGCCCCGCAGGACCATTTCCACGCCATCGACATACACCGCATCGCCGGCGCGCAGCAGCGCCATGCGCCGTACCGGACGGCCGTTGACATGGATGCCGCGGATGCCGTTGCCGACCTGGAGCCAGAGGCCGCGATCATCCATGCAGAACTGCGCCAGCAGCAACGCGCCGTTGCCTGCTTCGCCCAGCCGCACGCTGCCGTTGGCATGGCGCACGATGCGTTGCACCCCGGGCCGCAGCGGCTGGTCGGGCTGTTGTTGTTGACTGAAGTGAACAAGCAGGTTCTGCACGCGGCGCAGCCTAGCAGGTTGGCCGGCATCGAAGAAGAACCCCGGATGAGCGCTTGGCGCGGACGCGATCGATGCGCACAATGCTCGCCCTCTCTGATCACCCCGCCCTGCGCCAGGAGCCTGCATGTCCACCATCGATGTCCGCCACGCCCACGCCCTGCCCGACGCACAGGCGCGCGAGGCGATCGAACAGGTTGCCGCCAAGCTGGCCGAGCGCTTTGGCCTGAAGTCCTCGTGGAGCGCCGATGTGCTGAATTTCTCCGGCAGCGGCGTGGACGGCGCGATCGAGCTGCAGCCGGGCGCCGTGCGGGTGACCGCCAAGCTCGGCTTCCTGCTGTCGGCAATGAAAGGCATGGTCGAAAGCGAAATCCAGCGCGTGCTGAAGGAAAAGCTGGGCTGAACCACGACAGCGGCCGTCACGGCCCTGCAACGGCGGCGCGCGCTACTCTCGGGGCAGGTCCAACTCCCACGGGAAGTGCGATGAACCGCTACGAAAACGACGACCGCCGCGACGACGACGCCACCTTTGGTGAACAGGCCGGACGCTTCTCACGCAAGCTGAGCGATTCGGCCCAGCAGGTCTGGCTGGCCGGACTGGGTGCGCTGGGCCGGGCACAGGCCGAAGGCAGCCGTTTCTTCGATGGGCTGGTGAAGGAAGGCGAGGCCTGGGAGGCCCGCCGCCGCGAGCGCGCCAGCGAGCAGGGCCCGGGATGGCGTGACAACGTCGAGTCCTCGCTGGATGAGGCGCGCGAGAAGGCCTCGGGCACCTGGAACAAGGTCGAAAAGGCCTTCGACGACCAGGTGCAGGGCGTGCTCAAGCGCCTGCATGTGCCCACCGCCGACGAGCTCACCGCGCTGGAGGCACGCCTGGACGCCCTGCATGCGCGCCTGGCCAAGCTGGAGACGCGGGCGGCCTCGGGCAGCGATGCGCCGGCCCCGGGCAGCCACCAGTCGCCGGGCAGCGTGCCCTGACGATGGATTGTTGCAATGCAATAAAATTTGCCTGACAATCGCGAGCAACCCGCCAATCGCTTCGCCTGCCGTTTGTTCCCTCCCCTCACGGCTTCAGGATTGGCGGGTTTTTCGTGCCTGAGGAACGCCGATCTGAGCGTTCCATCACGCTTGCTGTGGGGAACGTCCTGACCCTGCCAGGCAGTGCGCGCTTTACACTGTCTGCTTCCGTTTTCGCCCCTTCCGCGCTCTCCCTGCATGCTTCCCTGGATTCTGGCCCTGCTGTCGGCCCTGCTTATCTGTTCCCTGGCCGTCGTTCACCTGTGGTGGATCAAGCGGCGGCAGAAGGAGATGCAACTGGGCCTGCAGGCCTTGGCCGGCATGCACTGGCGGGAGTTCTCCGCGCTGGTCAAGCGGATGCTGCGCGAGCAGCGCGGCCTGCGCGAACTGGAGGTTCCTGCCGAGGATGCCCGCGAGCCCAGCAGCGATTTCCTGCTCAGCGATGGCCCCAATACCTGGCGGGTGTCCTGCAAGCATGGCTTGGCCTATCGCATCGGTACCGCTGCGGTGAACGAACTGGGCGCGGCAGCGCGGCTGGCCGGGGCCAAGGGCGGCGTGCTGATCACCGAAGGCCGGATCCAGCGCGATGGCCGCAGTGCCGCCGAGCTGCAGGCCGTGGAGGTGCTGGACGGCCCGCGCCTGTGGCCATTGCTGCAGCCCTATCTGCCGGCCGACATCGATGCGCGCGTGCGCGCCACTGCGCGCCACGAGGCCCTGCGTCGCATCGCCATTGCCGCGTTGGCCTCGGTAACCGTCGGCCTGCTGGTCGGCCTCGGCCTGCAGGGCCTGCACCTGGCGTCACCGGCGCCGCAGGCGGTGACCGCCCCTGCCTCCGCCGACATCGCCGCCGCGGCGCCTGCCGCTGTCTCCCAGGCGCCCGCACCGGCAGCGGCGGCGCCTGCTGCTGCCGTTTCCACGCCGGCAGACGATGGCCACAGCGATCCCAACCCGGATATGGCGACCCTTGACCGTTACCAGGCGGATCTGGCCCGGGCGCTGGCTGGCCAGCCCGGCATTGCCAGCGGCGTCTGGCTGACCCGGCAGACCCTGGCGATCAACCGCACCGGCGAACTTGACGATGTATGGCCGCGCGTCTGCACGCAGGTCCTGCGCTACCCCGCGCTGCGCACGGTGCGCGTGCAGCTCAATGCCCGCCCCGGCGTGGATGAGCCGGTGCGCTGGCGGCAGTGCGCGACGTATTGATCTGAACGCGCGGAAGCGTGCGCGCTAGCGCGCGCCGGGCGCGAAGCGGGCCACCAGATCCCAGGCATCGCCGAGGAACACCTGGCGCACGCGGGTGATGGGCTGTTCGCCCCGCCAGGTCAGGCGTTCGATCACCAGGCAGGCGGTGCCCGGCTTCACGTCCAGCAGGCGGGCAGACGCCGTGTCCGCACCCCACGCGCTGATGCGGTGCTGCGCCCGGGTCCAGGACACGTTCTGCAACAGCCAGCTGCCCGGCGCGGTGGTGCTGAAGTCCACCTCCAGCACCTCCGGTACACCCACCGGGCTGATCAACCGGTGCTCCAGCGCCAGCGGGCGGCCGTCGGCAAGATGCAGGCAGCGCATCGCCAGCAGCATTTCACTGCCGGCCAGCTCCACTTCACCGGCATTGCCGGCGTCGGCCAGGCGCAGCTCGCGCTGCAGCAGCCGGTACCCGTACTGGTGGCCACGCGAGCCGACCTCCATCGCGATGTCCGGAATCTCCAGCGCCACCTGTTCCAGATGCGGTGGCTGCCGGGCGACGAACGAACCGGCCCGGCGGCGACGCTCGATCATGCCGCTCTCGGCCAGCGCGGTCAGCACCTTGTTGACGGTCATCCGCGAGCAGCCGTACTGCTCCATCAGTTCGTGCTCATAGGGGATGCGGAAACCCGGCGCCCACTCTCCGCTGAGAATGCGGCTTTCCAGGTCGCTGCGGATGCGCTGGTTGAGCGTGGCGGACTTGCTGGCCTTCACGTGACAGGTCTCGATGGCGGGAAGCGATCAGCCCAGCACGCCGCGCAGGGCGGTAGCGAAGGCGGTGGTGATCGCCTCGCGCTGGAGGTGGCGGCCTTCGGCCACGCATTGGCGGCCATTGCGCCAGACCGATCGCAGCGCGCCATTACGTGCGGCGAACACCCAGCTGTCAAGCCATGCGTCATCCCGTCGCGCCTGCAGCGCGGGGTGTGCGGCGTCCAGTTCGAGCAGGTCGGCACTGGCCCCGACCTGCAGACCTGCGGCCACGCCCAATGCCTGTGCGCCGCCGTGCAGCGCGCCCTCGAACAGGAATCTGCCGCTGCTGCGGCTGGCATCGGCAGCCAGCACGTTGCGCCCACGCAGCGCCAGGCGTTGGCCGTATTCGAGCAGGCGCAGTTCCTCGGCCGCATCGATCAGCACGTTGGAATCGGACCCCACGCCGAAGCGCCCGCCTTCGCGTACGAACGCCTGCATCGGGAACAGGCCATCGCCCAGATTGGCTTCGGTGATCGGGCACAGGCCGGCGACGGCCCGGCTGGCGACGATGGAGGCGCGCTCGTCATCGGATATGTGGGTGGCGTGCACCAGGCACCAGCGCGCGTCCACCTCGGCGTGCGCGTACAGCCACTGCACGGGACGCTGTCCACTCCACGCCAGGCAGGCGTCGACTTCGCGCACCTGCTCGGCGATGTGGATGTGCACCGGGCCGTCGGTCAGCGGCAGCAACGCACTCAATTCCTCGCCGGTGACTGCACGCAGGCTGTGCGGCGCGATGCCGAGCACCGCGTCCGGCAGCGCGGCCAGTGCCGGCTTGGCGGCGTCCAGCAGCTGCGCGAAACCGTCCACGTCGTGGATCAGGCGACGCTGCGCCGGATTCGGCGGCGCGCCACCGAAATCGGCATGTGCATAGAACACCGGCAGCAGGGTCAGGCCGATACCGGTCTGGTCGGCCGCCGCCGCGATCCGCGCACTCATCTCGGCCCGGTCGGCGTAGGGCCGCCCCTCCGTATCGTGGTGCAGGTAATGGAACTCGCCGACACGGGTGAAGCCGCTTTCCAGCATCTCCATGTATGCCTGGGCAGCGATGGCCTGCACTGCGTCCGGGCGCAGGCGGGCAAGGAAGCGGTACATCAGTTCGCGCCAGCTCCAGAAACTGTCGCCGTCGCCGCCCCCGATCTCGGTCAGGCCGGCCATGCCGCGCTGGAACGCATGGCTGTGCAGGTTCGGCAGGCCCGGCACCAGGATGCCGACCCGGGCATCCCCATCCTGCGCGGGCTGCCCCACATCGATCGCGGCGATGCGCCCCGCCTGCACCTGCAGGCGGACATCGCGGGCCCAGCCATCGGCCAGCAGGGCGTGGGCGGCATGGAAACAGGACGGGGAACGCGAATCGGACATGGCTGGACAACCCGAAATGGACACCTATATTGTATAGACATATAAGCACAGCCGCAGTGTGGATGCCATGCATGTCGATATCCTCTGGTCCAACGTCCATCTGATCACCCTCGACGGTGAGGGCCTGGGTGTCCTCCGTGACGGCGTGCTGGCCTGCGCGGGCGGCCGCATCGTCCACGTCGGCCCGGCCGGCAGCGATGCCCATCTGCAGCCGACCACCCGCATCGACGGCGAAGGCCGCTGGGTCTCGCCCGGCCTGATCGACTGCCACACCCACCTGGTCTACGCCGGCAACCGCGCCAACGAATTCGAGCAGCGCCTGCAAGGTGTGAGCTATGCCGACATCGCCCGCGCGGGCGGCGGCATTGTCTCCACCGTGCGCGCCACCCGCGCCGCAACGCCAGCCCAGCTTGCCGCCGAGAGCCGTCCTCGCCTGCTGGCGATGCGCGCCGAGGGCGTGACCACGATCGAGATCAAGTCCGGCTACGGCCTGACCCTGGACGACGAGCGCAAGCAGCTGCAGGTCGCACGCGCGCTGGGCGAGGAATGCCGGGTGAATGTGGTGCCGACCTTCCTGGGCGCCCATGCGGTTCCCCCGGGCCGCCAGGCGCAGGAGTACATCGACGAGGTCTGCGACGTGATGATTCCGGCCATCGCGGCCGAGAGCCTGGCCGAAGCCGTGGACGTGTTCTGCGAGAACATCGCATTCTCCCCTGCGCAGGCGCGGCAGGTGTTCGACGCCGCACGCGCGAACGGACTGGCGGTGAAGATCCATGCCGAGCAGTTGAGCAACCAGCACGGCGCAGAGCTTGCCGCCGGCTTCGGCGCGCTGTCGGCCGATCACATCGAACATCTGGATGACGCCGGCATCGCCGCGATGGCGGCGGCCGGCACCGTTGCCGTGCTGCTGCCGGGCGCGTTCTATTTCACCCGCGATACCACCCCGCCGCCGATTGCCGCGCTGCGTGCAGCGGGTGTGCCGCTGGCACTGGCCACCGACAGCAACCCGGGCACCTCGCCGCTGACCAGCCCGCTGCTGGCGATGAACATGGGCGCGACCCTGTTCCGCCTGACGGTGGACGAGTGCATCGCCGGCTTCACCCGCGAAGCAGCGCGTGCGCTGGGCCATGGCGACCGCATCGGGCGCCTGGCCGTGGGCATGGACTGCGACCTGGCGATCTGGGACATCGACGCGCCCGCCGACCTGGTCTACCGCATTGGATTCAACCCGCTGCACGCGCGCGTGGTGCGCGGTCAGCCCGACCTGCCTGCCTCCTGGAGCAACACATGAGCAACACCCTGGTTCTTCGCCCCGGCCATGTCACCCTCGCCCAGTGGCGACAGGTCTATCGCGGTGCGCCGCTTGCGCTGGATCCGGCGGCGCTGCCGGTGGTACGCGCCAGTGCCGCCGCCGTGGCTGCCATCGTCGCCAAGGGTGCGCCGGTGTACGGCATCAATACCGGCTTCGGCAAGCTGGCCAGCGTGCGCATCGAGCGCGAGGACCTGGCCACGCTGCAGCGGAACATCGTTCTTTCGCACGCCGCAGGCGTGGGTGAGCCGATGCCCGCCAGCGTGGTGCGGCTGATGATGGCGCTGAAGCTGGTCAGCCTGGCCCAGGGGGCTTCCGGTGTGCGCGAGGAGACGCTGCTGCTGCTGGAGGCGATGCTGGTCAAGGGCGTGTTGCCGGTGGTGCCGGCGCAGGGCTCGGTCGGCGCATCGGGTGACCTCGCACCGCTTTCGCACCTGGCCAGCGTGATGCTGGGCGTGGGCGAAGCCTTCATCGGCGATGAGCGGCTGCCGGCCCGGGACGCACTGGCGCGGGCCAGCCTGCAGCCGGTTGAACTGGGCGCGAAGGAAGGCCTGGCCCTGCTCAATGGCACCCAGTTCTCCACCGCCTATGCACTGGCCGGCCTGTTCGAGATCGAGACCGTGTTCCAGGCCGCGCTGGTCACCGGCGCACTGTCGGTGGAAGCGGCGAAGGGATCGGATACACCGTTCGATCCGCGCATCCATGCCATTCGTGGCCAGCGCGGACAGATTGCCACGGCCGCCACGCTGCGCACGCTGATGCAGGACTCGGGCATCCGTGAATCGCATCGCGACAACGACGTGCGGGTGCAGGATCCGTATTGCCTGCGCTGCCAGCCGCAGGTGATGGGTGCGGCACTGGACATCCTGCGCCAGGCCGCCACCACGCTGGAAATCGAAGCCAACGGCGTGTCCGACAATCCGCTGGTGTTCACCGACACCGGCGAGGCGCTGTCCGGCGGCAACTTCCACGCCGAGCCGGTGGCCTTCGCGGCCGACATGCTGGCGATGGCGGTGTGCGAGATCGGTTCGATCAGCGAACGCCGCCTGGCCATGCTGGTGGATCCGGCACTGTCCGGCCTGCCGGCTTTCCTGACCCCGCGCCCCGGCCTGAATTCCGGCTTCATGATTCCGCAGGTGACCGCCGCCGCGCTGGTGTCCGAGAACAAGCAGCGGGCCTATCCGGCCAGTGTGGATTCGATCCCGACCTCGGCCAACCAGGAAGACCACGTGTCCATGGCCGCGCACGGTGCGCGCCGGCTGATGCAGATGGCCGAGAACGCGGCCAATGTGATCGGCATCGAACTGCTCGCCGCCGCACAGGGCTGTGACTTCCATGCGCCGCTGCGCTCCAGCGCTGCACTGGAGAACGTACGCGCCACCCTGCGCGCGCAGGTGCCGACCCTGCAGGACGACCGCTACTTCCACCCGGACATGGTGGTTGCCACCTCGCTCGTGCGCAGCGGCGCGCTGGCACGGGGCCTGGAAGCTGTCCTTCCGACCGTGGAGCCGCAGGCATGAATGCCCACCCCGAATGGCTGACGGTGCACGAGGGCGATGCCCCGCTGATCGTCAGCTTCCCGCATACCGGCAGCGAGCTGCCGCACGATCTGATCGGCGACTATCACTCGCCATGGCTGGCGCGTCGCGACGCCGACTGGTGGGTGCACGAACTGTACGACTTCGCACGCGGCATGGGCGCGACCACCGTGCGGTCGGCGATCTCGCGTTCGGTGATCGATCTCAACCGCGATCCCAGCGGGGTATCGCTGTACCCGGGCCAGAACACCACCGGCCTGTGCCCGCTGACCACCTTCGACAACCAGCCGCTGTACCACGCCGGGCGCGAGCCGGACGAAGCGGAGATCGCGCGCCGTCGGGACACCTATTTCGCGCCTTACCACGACGCGCTGGCCGCGCAGATCGCGCGGCTGCGCGCACGTCACGGCACGGTGGTGGTGTATGACGCGCACTCGATCCGCTCGCACATTCCACACCTGTTCGACGGTGAACTGCCGCAGTTCAATCTCGGCACCGCCGGTCCGTCCGGCGCACCGGATACCTCCTGCGACAACGCACTGAGCGACGTGGTGGAGAACCTGCTGAAGATCAGCGGCATGAGCCAGGTGCGCAACGGCCGCTTCAAGGGCGGCTGGATCACCCGCCACTACAGCAACGTGGCCGGCGGCGTGCACAGCCTGCAGATGGAACTGGCCTGTCGCGGCTACATGCACGAACCCCTGCCGGACCAGGTGGACGAGCACAGCTGGCCCACCCCGCTCGATCCCGACCACGCCGCACCGCTGCGCCACACCCTGGCGCAGGTGCTCAATGCCTGCCTTGAATTTGCTACGAACCGGAGCGCCGCATGACCCGCAACGACCCGTCCCGCACCCTTGCCGCACCGACCGGCACCACGCTCAACGCCAAGAGCTGGCTGACCGAAGCACCGCTGCGCATGCTGATGAACAACCTGCATCCGGACGTGGCCGAACGGCCGCAGGAACTGGTGGTGTACGGCGGCATCGGCCGCGCCGCGCGCGACTGGGAGAGCTTCGATGCCATCGTCGAAACGCTCAAGCGCCTGGACGATGACCAGACCCTGCTGGTGCAGTCGGGCAAGCCGGTGGGCGTGTTCCGCACGCATGCCGATGCGCCGCGCGTGCTGATCGCCAACTCCAACCTGGTGCCGCGCTGGGCCAACTGGGACCACTTCAACGAGCTGGATAAGAAGGGCCTGGCCATGTACGGCCAGATGACCGCCGGCAGCTGGATCTACATCGGCGCCCAGGGCATCGTGCAGGGCACCTACGAGACGTTCGTGGAAATGGGCCGCCAGCACTTCGGCGGCGATCTCACCGGCAAGTGGTTGTTCACCGGCGGCCTGGGCGGCATGGGCGGCGCTCAGCCGCTGGCGGCAGTGATGGCGGGTGCGTCCTGCCTGGCGGTCGAGTGCCGCAGGAGCAGCATCGACATGCGCCTGCGCACCGGCTACCTGGACACCTGGACCGACAACCTGGACGAAGCCCTGCGCCTGATCGATGAAGCCTGCAAGGCGGGCACGCCGAAATCGGTGGGCCTGCTCGGCAACGTTGCCGATGTGCTGGCCGAACTGCTCAAGCGCGGCGTGAAGCCGGACCTGCTGACCGACCAGACCTCCGCGCACGACCCGGTGAACGGCTACCTGCCGCAGGGCTGGACCGTCGAACAATGGGACGAGAAGCGGGTTTCCGCGCCGAAGGAAGTGGAAAAGGCCGCGCGTGCCTCGATGGCCAACCACATCCGCGCCATGCTCGGCTTCCACGCACTGGGCGTGCCGACCGTCGATTACGGCAATAACCTGCGGCAGATGGCGCTGGAAGAAGGCGTGGCCAATGCCTTCGATTTCCCCGGCTTCGTCCCGGCCTACATCCGTCCGCTGTTCTGCCGCGGCATCGGCCCGTTCCGCTGGGCCGCGCTGAGTGGCGATCCGGAAGACATCGCCAAGACCGATGCCAAGGTGAAGGAGCTGATTCCGGACAACCCGCACCTGCACCGCTGGCTGGACATGGCCGCCGAGAAGATCAAGTTCCAGGGTCTGCCGGCGCGCATCTGCTGGGTGGGCCTGGGTGACCGTGATCGGCTGGGGCTGGCCTTCAACGAAATGGTCGCCAACGGTGAGCTGAAGGCGCCGGTGGTGATCGGCCGCGACCACCTGGACAGCGGCAGCGTCGCTTCGCCGAACCGCGAAACCGAAGCCATGGCCGACGGTTCCGACGCAGTCTCCGACTGGCCGCTGCTGAACGCGCTGCTCAACACCGCCAGCGGTGCGACCTGGGTATCGCTGCACCACGGCGGCGGCGTGGGCATGGGCTTCTCGCAGCACGCCGGCATGGTCATCGTCTGCGATGGCACCGAGGCGGCCGCCAAGCGCATCGGTCGTGTGCTGTGGAACGACCCGGCCACCGGCGTGATGCGCCACGCCGATGCGGGGTATGACATCGCGATCGAGTGCGCGAAGGAGAAGCGGCTGGATCTGCCGGGAATTCTGGGCTGATCGTGACCCGGGTGTCGCCGGGCATGGCCCGGCGCTCCCGGCGCGGTACCTGCGATGCCGGGCATGGCCCGGCGCCATGCGCTTGACCCCGCCCCCGCCGCTGACCAAGATGCGCCATCGCCACTGACGGATCATCGCGATGTACCGCGCCCTTGCCGCGCTCTTCTGTGCCTTGACCGTTGCCCTGCCTGCTCTGGCGGGGGATGTTCGCAACGATCTTCCGGCCCGGATGGATGCGCAGTTGCAGGCCAACCGCGAACGCTATGGCATCGCCGGCCAGGCGGTACTGGTCGCACACAACGGCCAGGTGCTGTACCAGGGCGCCAGCGGTGAACGTGATCCCGCTACCCATTCACCGGCCACCGTCGATACCATCTTCGCCGCGCAGTCGATGGCCAAGCTGCTGACCAGCACGCTGGTGATGCAGCTGGTCGATGAGGGCAAGGTGGATCTGGATGCACCCGCCAGCCGCTACGTGCCGGACTTGCCCGCAGCATGGCAGGCGATCCGTGTGCGTGATTTCCTCAACCACAGCTCCGGTATCGGCGAGTACTACGAGCGGGTGAACAACCGCTGGGTGAGCAACGGCTACAACGGTCTCGCACCCGATCTCGCCGCCGCACTGAAGGTCGCTGGTTCGGCACCGATGCAGTTCGCCACCGGCAGCCGCGTGCAGTACACGCAGGCCAACTATCTGGTGCTGACCGCATTGCTGCAAACGCATTACGGCAGGCCCTACCCGGCGATCGCCCGCGAACGCATCCTGCAGCCGTTGAAGATGGCCAGCACCTCGTGGGGTGTCGCCAGCGTGCCAGCCCAGCGCGCGGCCGTGCCGTACATCGGCAAGGATGGGCAGCTGCAACCGGCCAACGAAGACCCGTGGCCGGACTACGGCTGGGGCCATGCCGATCTGCAGACCAGCGTGGGCGACATGAACCGTTTCCTGCAGGCGCTGGCCACCGGCAAGCTGCTGCGTACGGCAACACTGGAAAAGCTCTGGCAGCCGCAGAGGCTGACCGATGGCCGCAGCAATTTCTTCTCCACCGGCTGGGATACCACCCGCAGCGACGGCTACACCCAGGTCGGTCACGATGGTGGCACCCGTGTACGTGCGCGATTGGCCTACAAGGGCACGCTGGCCAGCGGCTACTGGGTGTTCGTGTATCTGACCAACGGCAGCGCGCGCAACGTGTGGTCGAGCACGCTGGTGGAAAGCACGATGGCGGTGGCCGCACCGAAGGAATTTCCGCATGCGGTGTTGTCCGAACGCTTGATTGCCTATGCGCTGGAAGATGATGCAGGCGCTGCACCGGCCCTGCGCACATGGTTGCGCGACAGCAGCGGCATCGCTGCCAACGAACTGGAACGCGCGATCAACACCGATGGCTACGCCATCTTCGCGAACTTCGGTGCGCGCAGCGCGTTGAAGGTATTCGCCCTCAACACCGAGCTGTATCCGGATTCGGCCAATGTGTGGGACAGCCTGGCCGAGTGTCATGCGGCATTGGGTGAGAAGGATGTCGCAGAGCGGCTGTATGCGAAATCGAAGGCGCTGGCGAAACCGTCTTTGTAGAGCCGAGCCGATGCTCGGTCGGCTCCGTAAAAAAAAGCAGCCGAGCATGGGCTCGGCTCTACAGGTGCACCTGCCCCATACGCCGGTGATGGGTGACGTGGCGCCGTCGACCTGTTAACTTGCGCGCCACTTTCGTGGTTTACAGCATTTCCGCATGCCCCTCTCGTCGTACCGCCCCATCCCGTCGCTGTTGTTCCTGGCCGTTTCCCTCGGCCTTTCCTCCACCGCCGCCGCGGCCCCGCAGGCCACTACCCTTGATGCCGTGCAGGTCACTGCGGCCGATGCCAGCGCCCAGGCCCGCGAGGCGCTGAAGCGCGTACCCGGCGCCAGCAACGTCATCGACGTGGCCAAGGCCGACAGCCGACTGGCCAGCAGTGCCGATGTACTCGCCTTCCAGCCGGGCATCAGTGCGCAATCGGCCGGCAACGAAGGCACCAAGGTCTCGATCCGTGGCTCGGGCATCAATCGCGGCCCGGGCGCGCATGCCTCGGGCATTGCCGTGTCCCTCGACGGCCTGCCGTTGACCGGCCCCGGCGGCACGCCCTACGAACTGCTGGAACCGCTGTGGCTGTCGCGGGTAGAGGTGCTGCGCGGGGCCAACGGCTTCGAGCGCGGCGCGCTGGCGCTGGGCGGTGCCATCGACTATGTAAGCCGCAGCGGCCGTGATTCGGCCGGCGTGCAGCTGCACTACGAAGCGGGCAGCCGTGGCTACCAGAAACGCGGCATCAGCTGGGGCGGTGTCAACGGAGATCTCGATTACTTCCTGGCCTACACCGATACCGAGTTCGATGGTTATCAGCGCCATGCGCGCGGCGACGGCAAGGGCGCGATGGCCAACATCGGCTGGCAGATCACGCCCGACCTGCAGACGCGTTTCTTCGTTCGCTACCGCGAAACCAATCACGAAACGCCCGGTCGCTTGACCCGCGATCAGATCCGCAACGATCCGCATGCGGCGAACGCGGCCAACCTGGCCATCGATGCGCGCCGCCCGCAGCCGGGCAGTACCTGGGTCGGTAATGTCACCACGCTGCAGATCGACGAGGATTCTTCGCTGCAGGCCGGGCTGGTCTATCACACGTATCCGATGGACTTGAACGAGAGCCTGTACCGCCAGCAGCTGGACTACGCCAACCTCAACGCCACGCTGGACTACCACCACCGCCACCGGCTGTTCGGCCTGGACAGCCAAACCACGATCGGTCTGCGCGTCACCCACGATCTGGACGCCGATGTGCGCGAGTCGCTGCGCTTTGCCAGCAACGGCTATGCCGCCGGTACGCGCACGCGTGACTTCCGCCACCACGGCACCGACAGCACACTGCACGTCAGCAATACCCTCGCCTTCAATGACCGCCTGCGCATGCAGACCGGGCTGGCGTTGATCAACACCCGCCGCGATGTGCAGGTGACCTGGCCGAGCAGTGGCGGCCGCCTGCGCGACCACGACTGGGACTACGCACCGCGACTGGGCTTGACCTGGCAGCACAGCGCGCAGACCCAGTGGTTCGGCAACCTCAGCCGCTCGGTGGAAGCGCCGCATCCATGGTCGATGATCTGGGGCTCGAACCAATACTTCGGGCCGGGCAACGGACCGTCCAGCGGGCGCCAGCGCGCGCCGGTGCCGATGCAGAACCAGACCGCCACCACGCTGGAACTGGGCGCGCGCGGTAACGCGGCGCTGGGTCGCTGGGAACTGACCGGCTACTACGCGCACGTGAACCACGAGCTGCTGAGCGTGGAGTTGCAACCGGTGCCGAACCTGTTCATCGCAGAAAACAACGCCAGCCCCACCGTTCACCGCGGCATCGAAGCCGGTTTGGACAGCACGCTGTGGCAGGCCGCGCCGGGGCGCCTGTCGTTGCGCCAAGCGTACACCTTCAGTGATTTCCGTTACCGCCACGACGCGCGCTTCGGCAGCAACCGCCTGCCGGGCCTGCCGCGCCACAGCTACCAGGCCGAGCTGCGCTTCGATCATGCCTCCGGCCTGTACGCCGCGCTGAACACCGAATACGCCTCGCGCATCGCGGTGGACTACGCCAACAGCTACTGGGCCGACAGCCACGTGATCTTCGGCAGCCGCATCGGCTACGACGCACCCGGTGGGCGCTGGCAGGCGTGGGCGGAGATGCGCAACCTCGGTAACCGCCACTACGCGGCCACGGTCACGCCGGGCTACGACGACGCCGGCAAGGATGTCGCCCGCTCCACGCCTGGCGAAGGCCGGGGCATCTATGCAGGCGTGCGCTGGCGTTTCGATTGATCGCCCCGGGCGGCGCCGGGTGTGATCCGGCGTCGTCGTTTCAGCCACTTCGACGACGTACTCGGCAGCGTCCCACCGCGCGAACCATCGCTGGCGTGAGCTGCTGCGTGCGCTTGTGCTTGTCAGCGTGCGGGCGCCGAAACACCTGGCTGCGTCACTCCGGCCGCGCCTTGGTCACCGCTTCGATGCGATGGCCATCGGGGTCGACCACGAACGCCGCGTAGTAGAAGTCTCCGTAATCGGGGCGCGGCCCGGGCGCACCGTTGTCAGCGCCCCCGTTGGCCACGGCGGCTGCGTGGAAGGCATCCACGGCCGCTGCCGAGTCCGCGGCAAACGCTACGTGGAAACCGGGACCCGGCGCTGCGGCGTCATCACGCAGCTTCAGGCACAGCGCATCCTCATCATCGACCACCCCATAACCGATCGCGGTCTCGTCCTCGAAGACCCGGCGAAACCCAAGCGTGGCGAGTGCGGCATCGTAAAAGCGGCCTGCGGCATCGAGGTCACGGACGCCGAGGGAGAGGTGGTGCAACATGGGGACGTCCTTGCCGGGCACGCAGCAGCGCGTTCGCGTTGATTCTAGCGCGCAGGTGGCGCGACAGCCCTGAGCAGCTGCGCGGCGACCTGGTCAAACGGAGCGATATCCTGCAGCGCGCGGCACATCGCCACCGCGCCTTCCACGCTGGCAATCACCAGGCTGGCCAGCTCACCCGCAGCGGCTGGCGCATGTCCTTCGGCGACGAGCGCCGTGGCGAGATGATCGTGCCAGCGCACGAACACCTCGGCAGCTGCCGCGCGGGGCTGGCTCGGCACTGCGTCCATCGGCTCCTCAACGGCAGCGGCCAGCACCGGGCAACCCGCGCGGAACCCGGAGCGCAGCAGGCGCTCGCGCCACATCGCCAGAAACTGCTGCAGGCCCTGCACTGCGCCGCCGTTCAGCAGCGCCACCAGCAGCGCTTCCACCTTGTCGCCGGCCATAAGCGTGGCTCGCGCCAGCAGCTCCTGCTTGCCGCCGGGAAAGTGATGGTAGGTGGAACCCAGCGGCGCGTCGGCCAGCTTGGTCACTTCACGGATGCTGGTTGCATTCAGCCCGACCCGAGCCAGCATCTGCGCGGCGGCATCGATCACGCGCTGGGGAGCGTCGGACGTTCGCGGACTCATGGCTGCGCCTTGCTAAGACAGTCGCCATAGACTAGCGTACCGTCGATTCTATAACACTCGTAATAATCATGAATCTCTGGTTCCGCCTGCTCCATCTGCTGCTGTGCAGTCTGTTCCGGCCCAGGCTGGAGGCGCCTTTCGGCGTGTCGCGGCTGCAGTTCCGGGTGCTGCCCAACGATCTGGACAGCAACCTGCACATGACCAACGGCCGCTACTGGAACATCTTCGATCTGGGCCGGTTGGACCTGATCCTGCGCATGGGCCTGGGCAAGGTGGCGCTGCGCGAGAAATGGGCGCCGATCGTCGGCGCCGGCACCATCCAGTTCCGCCGCGAGCTCCGGCCATTCCAGCGCTTCACCCTGGAAACACGCCTGGCCGGCTGGGTCGGCACGCGCGTGATCATGGAGCAGCGCGTGCTGGTCGGCGACGGCCAGAAGATCGCCACGCGCGCCCTGCTGGTCACCGGTATCTATGATCGCCGCGCGCGTGCATTCGTGGGCATGCAGCAGATGATGGACGCCATCGGTTCGCCGCTGCCGCCCTCCCCCGCACTCAGCGCCGCCGCCGAAGCTCTGCTGGCTGCCGACGCTGCGCTGAAGCGCGACGACGACTGAGTTCCCACCAGCACAGCCCGACCTGCGGCATGGTCCTGCCGACCATCACCGGGCGGCGCGCCTCGCCAGTGCCTGGTTGATCGCAGCCTCGGCCAGCGGTGCCATCACCGCGTAGCCTTTCGTGGTGGGATGCACGCCGTCGCCGGCCAGGTCGGCATCCAGACCGCCCTGCGCGTTGGCCAACGGCGTGTGGTAATCCAGGTAGACCAGCTGTTGTTCGTCGGCATGGCGTTTCAGTGCACGGTTCAATGCGCGCACCTTCGCGGCGGGCTCGATACCAGGCATCCAGGGGTACTCGCTGACCGGCAGCACCGAGGCCAGCACCACGCTGATGCCCTGCGCTTTCGCCAGCGCCACCATCGCCTGCACGTTGTCTTCGATCATCGCCTGCGTGGCCTGGCCGGTATTGCCGGCGATATCGTTGGTGCCGGCCAGGATCACCACCACCTGGGGATGCAGCGCAAGCACATCCTGCGGGAAGCGAACCAGCATCTGCGCCGTGGTCTGGCCCCCGATGCCACGATTGAGATACCCCTTGCCGGGGAAGAAGGCGGCACTGCCCTCAGCCCCCCAGCCCTCGGTGATCGAGTCGCCGTAGAACACCACGCGTGGCTGTCCGGGCCGGGCAGCAGGCAGTGCTGCGTTGGCGTCACGATAGCGCTGCAGCTGTGGCCAATCCGCCAGACGCTGCTGCATGAAACGGACTTCGTCCGGCCGCAGCTGCTCCACTGGCCGTGTCAGCAGCGGGTTGATGGCGGGTGCATCGGCCGCGCTCACGCCGCCGGTCATCGCCAATGCCAGCGCGATGGCGCCGGCCGTCAAAGCAGGAATGCGCATGCCGATCTCCCGTAGCGTTCTGTTCCGCACTCAGCGTGCCGCAGCGCGTGCGGCCACGCCAGTCACCTTCGCCGGCATCCACATGCCCGGCGTCCAGCCACTGGCCGCCAGGATCGCCTTCGGCTCGTCCTGTTCGATCAGCGCGCGCACCGCTTCGCGCTTGTCCCTGGCCTGGAGGTAGTACGCCTTGGCGATGCGGTAGCCCACCCAGTAGCCCAGATCGTAGGGCGCGTCGGAACCGGGCGTGTAGTTGTACAGCCAGGGCGAAAGGTCGGTACTGTCCAGGTCCAGCGCGAATGCACTTTCGATGTGCACTTCCCTGCCCCGCGTCCATGCCGCGTGGCGTCCGTTGCCGACGTTGCCGGAAACCAGTTCGGTGATGAACTCGGCCACGCCTTCGGCCAGTGACAGGCGCAGCACCGTCGCACGCGGATCGCCCTGCTCGAAATCGATCGCACCGGTCTGCTGGATGTGCACGTACTCGTGCGCGATCACATGCACGAAGCGGTCCTGCACATTGGGGTTCATGAAGTCAGCCGCGCAAAGGGCTTCCAGCCCGATCAGCACGCCCCCCGGATGGGTCAGGCCGACCGGGCGACCGCGCCCGACCATGATCGCGACCGGTGGAAACCTCGCCTGCGGATAGATCGCCTGCAGATTGGCAAACACCTGCACCAGCCGCTGGCGTACCGCAGGCAGTTCATCCAGGCAGGTCCGGCCATTGGCGTACATCGCCGGGTCGCGACGCATGGCGTCGGCGATGCGCTCGGCGGTGACCCGTCGCCGGCTCGCGAACTCGCCCAGGCTGGGGGTCCCTTCGGCCAGGTACTGCGCCAGCTGCGCCACGCTGGGCTGGCCATCGGTTGTGTCGTAAAGGGCATAGAAGCGGCTGGCGTCGGAAATCAGGATCTCCGGCCCTGGCGCTGCACCATGGGCCACGCCGGCCGTCCCGGCCAGCGCCAGGGCAAGCAGGCCACGCAGGGAAACGAACATCGATCCGTCCTTGGTGGAGACAATGCCAGGCAGGCAATCTATCACTGCGCCCCCTTCGCCGCAGCAGGCGGGTGCGGCCGTTACGCCCCTGTGCCAGACTCACCTCGGCATCTGCCATGGATGATGGCGCACCGCACGATGATGATCGTTCCCGCGTACTGGGCCGAAGCCCGCCTGCAGGCCCGTTTCCGCGGCCGGCCGGTGGTCGTGCGTCGCTTCGGATGGTCCGACACAAGCCCTGCCGACGCTCAGGCACACGCCGAGCGCCGGGCCAACGAAGCGCTCAATGCCATCCTCGCCGGGCAGGCACTGCCGCGCCGCGAGGTCCGCAGCAACTACGGCGTGGAAGGCGTGCCGATCCGCGAGCAGATCGTGCAGCGCGATGGCGGCGTGGTGATCACCCGCAACAGCTACGGTGCGCTGTGCCTGAACACTCCGGACGTCCTGTTCGCCGACATTGACCACCCGCAACCACCGGCAGGATGTGTGATGCCCGTCGTCATCACGGCAACCCTGCTGCCTGCCGTTGCCCTCATCGGCACCCTGCTCTGGCACTGGCTGGTGGGGCTGGTACTGGGCGTGGCAGCCGTGGCTCTGGTGAATACCGCGATGCTGATGCAACGCAGGCGTCGCCTGGCCGCTGCCGGTGGCGCCGAGGGCGTGGCCCTGCAGCGGGTTGCGGACTTCAGCAGGCAGCACCCGGACTGGCATCTGCGCGCGTACCGGACGCCGGCCGGGCTGCGGATACTGGCCATGCATGCCACGTTCTCCCCCGGCGACGAGGCGCTGCAGGCGTTCTTCAACGCACTGGGCACCGACACGCTGTACGCGCGCATGTGCCGGCTGCAGCACTGCTTCCGGGCCCGGCTGACACCCAAACCATGGCGTGTCGGCCTGAAGTACCGCATCCGCCCGCCCGCCGCCGCGTGGTCGGCCGAGCAGGCCGACAATCCGGACCGACTGGCCTGGATTACGGAGTATGAAAGCAAGAGTGACGGCTTCGCTGCCTGCGCCTATCTGCGCAGCTTCGGCGACACCACCCGGGTACATGCCAGGGCCGAGCATGTGCGCGACCTGCATGATCGCCTTTCGCACGCGCAGGACCGCCTGCCACTGGCGTGAGCGCGGATGCCCAGGCAGCGCTCTCCACGGACAACTTCCCTGCTGGGGCGCCTGTCCGGCCGCACCGCGATCGACCTGTCGCTGTCGAGTCTGCAACGTTGATCGCAGAGCATCCGTGGATGATCAATCTGCGGTTTCCTTGCGCAGCGCCCCACAACGCAGCGCCTCCTGGGCAATGTCGTCTCGTAATCTGTTCTGCAACCAGCCGATCCTGAAACGTTCGCGGCTGGGTTCCCCCGCAGGCAGCAGCGCCATCAGTGCATCGCTCAACGCCGGACGCCACTGCTCCTGCGCGCCTGCCAGAACGTGCTGGTCGAAGTTCGTCGATGACACGCGCTTCCATGGCAGCATCATTGCGTACTGGGAAGTGGACACCAGCACGGTGTCCGGGCGGCCCGGACGGCTTACGACCACGGTCATGCTGGGATGGTCGTCAGTCCAGAGGCCGCGGAAATGCGCTGCAACGCGCTCCCGCAGACCTTGCCCGGCCACCGCCCGGCGTGCCCAGGCCTGCTGCTGGGCGAACGAGCATCTGGCCGGCGGCGTGCTGCGCAGCTGTGGATCCAGCGTCAGCATGGTGGACCGGTCCAGCCGCGAAGCGATCAGATCCACCGTGGCGTCGCGGGTCAACGGCGCTGCCTGCAGCGCAGCCTCGAACGCTGACATCGCGCCGAACGGCAGCAGCTCCGGCACCCGCGGTTGCACGTCGGGCGCGTCAACCACCTGTACGCGGGTGGTCACGCCGTAGGCATCGCGCCGGATGACCCAGCGCTCAGATACGGAACCCCAGCCAGACCAGTCGTACGTGACGTGCACGCTCATCGGCCGCTGGACCGCCGTGGCCACAGGAGAAACCAACAGCGGAGCGAGCGCCAACATCCATGCCTTCATGTGACTTCCCCGACTCTGTACTACAGCAGCCACCATGGCCCGGCTCCACAGGATGCAGGAAGGCCGCCCAAGGGCGGCCTTTCCATTCCTCACTTGGCGTTCTTCACGTAGGTGTCGAACCAGTTGAGCATCTCCGCCACCAGCTGCTCGTTCGACTCCAGCGCCGTATACCAGTGCGGCTCGTTCGGCAGCATCACCAGGCGGGTGGTGCCGCCGTTGCCACGGATCGCCTGGTACAGCTTGCGCGACTGGAACGGCTCGGTACCCGGATTGGCATCGTCCTCGCCATGCACCAGCAGCAACGGCAGCTTGATCTTGTCGGCGTAGAAGAACGGCGATGCCTTCAGGTAGACATCCTGTGCCTGCCAGACCGAACGCCGCTCGTTCTGGAATCCGAACGGAGTGAAGGTCTTGTTGTAGGAGCCGCTGGTCGCCACGCCCGCCTTGAACAGGGTGGTATGCGCGATCAGGTTCGCGGTCATCAGGCCGCCGTGGCTGTGGCCGGTGACGCCGATCCGGTTGCGATCCACCACGCCCATGTCGACGGCCTTGTCCACGGCCGCCTTGGCATCGGCTTCCAACTGCTCCAGGTAGGTGTCGTAGGCGTTCCTGGGATCACCGACAATCGGGAACGAGGCATTGTCGATGATCGCGTAGCCGGCCAGCAGCATCAGGCGGTACGGCTGCAGGCGGGTGAACGTCTGCTGCGAACCGGAGACCTGCCCGGCCTGCGCGGCATTGGCGAAGTCTGCCGGATAGGCGTAGAGGATGGCCGGCACGCGCTGGCCTTCCCGGTAGCCGGGCGGCGTGTACAGGGTGAACGACAGGTCCACGCCGTCGGCGCGCTTGTAGGTCACCAGCTGCTTCTTGATCTGCCGCACTTCAGGCGTGGGGTCGACCAGCTTCGTCAGGGCCGTCGCGGTGGAGGTGTACTGCGCCTCGCCCTGCTTGGCGTCCGCCACAGCATCGCCCTGCTGGCGCAGGAAGGCGTTCGGCGGGTCCATCACCGACTGGTGCCACGTCAGGTAGCGGCCGGGCGTATTGCTGAAGCCCAGGAACTGCTCGTAGGCATCGGCATCGCTGCGGAACAGGCGCTCACTCTTCAGTGTGGCCAGATCCAGACGGTCCAGGAACGGGCGATCCCCCTGCGGCGAAGCGCCCTGCCCGCGCAGGAACACGTACGTCCCTTCCTGCCGCACCACCGGTGCGCCATTGGGCAGGCGCTTGAACACCAGGTTGCCCGGATCGCCGTACAGCTCGTCGCTGGACATGTCCCACAACAGGCGGCCCTCCTGCCGGGGCTTGTCCACATCGACGATGCGGGTCTGCACCCAGTGCCGGTTCTCGTCATTCTCGAACTGGAACGACACGGCCGGGTCCGCCGTCCAGGCAATGCCTTCGAAGCGCTGCGCGGTACGCGCGATCTCCACCGGCTTGCCCGTGAACGGCGCCTTGAGCATGAGCACGCGGTCACGGTGCGGCACACTCACTTTCCAGTCGCCCTTGTCCAGTGCTTCGGCATACACCAGCGTCGCCGGATCGGTGGAGCGCCAGTCGAAACCGCGCGGCCCCTCCGGCACGCCGTGCACCGGCACGCGGTCGGCCAACGGCAGGCGGGCGATGGGGGTCGTGCGCCCACTGCTGACATCCAGTACCGCGACGTCGTTGGCGAAACGCTGGTAGGTAACCGCATGCGAGAACGGTGGCTTGATCGACTCGGTCAGCACATGCACGCCGTCTGGCGCCGCACTGACATCGTTGTAGATGGCCGGCTGGCCGACCGTTCGCACGGTGCCCGCCGCGGTATCCACCACCGCCAGCTGCGAGGCCCCGTAGTAGGCGAACAACGCTTCATCATGCACGCTGGTCAGCGTGTCGCGTGCCTCATAGGTGCTGCTCTCGCCACTGCTGCCGAGCGACTCCTGTGCATCGGGTCCGGTCGGCACGCCGCCATTGGAGGGTGCCGGCCCCTGGTTGGCCGGTACCAGCTTCACCAGCAGTGTCTGGGTGCCACCCAGCCACTGCACGGTGCTGCCGAAAATCGGGTTCAGCTGGACGTTCGGTACCTGCTTGACCTGACCGGTGGCGGCATCGCCCACCCACAGCTGCACGCTGGTCTCGACTGCATTCTGGAACGCGAAGTGGCTGCCGTCGGCCGACCACAGCGCGCCACCGGCGCAGCCCTGCGGCAGGTTGACCTTGGTCTCCTTGCCGCTGCCGATCTCGACCAGGGTGAAGTCGGCCACGCAGGCCGGTATGCCATAGCCTCCGGGCGTGTCATGACGGCTGCGGTTCTTCGGCTCCAGGCGCACGCCGGCCAGCTTCAGGTAGGGCTGCGCCACCCGGCTGATCGACGGATAGGTCTGCGCGGTGGTCAGCAACAGACGCTGGCCACTGGGGTCCACGTTCGGCATTGGCGGCGGCGGTGCCTTCAGCACCTTCAGCAGATGCTCCGGCGGCTTGGCATAGTCGGCCCATGCCGGGCCTGCAGACAACAGCGTGACGGCAACGACGGCAATGGCAGCCGCCAGAGAGGTACGACGGATGAGCATCCTTATCCCCTGGTAGTGTCGGGCTGCCCGCGAAGCGGGCATGCGCCGAATCTAGCACCGCCCGGCCCGCGTTCAATGGGCCGGATGGGCTAGTCACCGGATAAGGCAAAGCGCAGGCCGGGTCACTACTGCCGGGCGTGCAGGTCCCAGGTGGCCAGATAGTCCGGGTCCACCACGATCATCCCGTTGGAGCGCATGCAGTACTCGCCCGGCTGGGCTGGCAGGTACTGGTCGAGCATGGGCGGCAGGTAGCGCTCGTGCCCATCGTTTTCGTCGGCAAGCACCACGCCTTCGAACGCGCTGATGCGCAGCACCGTGCCGGCATACTGCTCCAGCCCTTGAACCTGCCCGTCACCGCCGTAACGGGTGACGCCCACCAGCACTACCTTGCCGATCATTTCTTCGGCCTTGGCATCATCCAGAGGCGGCAGTGCCGCATTCAGTTGGTCGCTCATCCCTGTACCTCCGCATCTGGTGGAGACATCGTGGAGCAGGATCCGCGCGGCGTTTCCGCGAACGCCATGGACAGCATGTTGCCCGCGCCGTCCGGAGGATCGTGTGAAGCGCGGCACATTGCGCAGCGTGCATTCAGCATTGCCTGCGTTGC
This sequence comes from Stenotrophomonas sp. 112478_Sma, assembly GCF_056479905.1. Taxonomy (NCBI): domain Bacteria; kingdom Pseudomonadati; phylum Pseudomonadota; class Gammaproteobacteria; order Lysobacterales; family Lysobacteraceae; genus Stenotrophomonas; species Stenotrophomonas sp. 112478_Sma. Next base: position 2,746,997 of record NZ_CM151072.1, read on the forward strand.
GTCGGCATGCGCGGCGTGTGCTCTGCGGCGCATGCGATGCAGCACCGTGTGCCACGCTAGAATGCGTGCATGCGCACCGTGAATGCTCTTCGTTACATTACGCCCCTGCGGGAGGGCGGCTCCCTGCCGGCCGTGGTCGAGACCGACGACGACGGCATGGCCGTACTCAAGTTCCGGGGTGCGGGCCAGGGGCCCAAGGCCCTGATCGCCGAACTGATCGCAGGTGAAATGGCCCGTACCCTGGGCCTGCCGATTCCCGAACTGCTGTTCGTCGAACTGGACAGCGAGTTCGCGCGTACCGAACCGGATCCGGAGATCCAGGAACTGATCCGCGCCAGCGAGGGCCTGAATCTGGGCCTGGATTACCTGCCCGGCGCGATCAACTACGACCCGGCGGCCATGCCGGTGGACGCCGACCTGGCGTCGCGCATCGTCTGGTTCGATGCATTCACCAGCAATGTCGATCGCACCACGCGCAACCCGAACCTGATGGTGTGGCACCGCCAGCTGTACCTGATCGACCACGGTGCAGCGATGTATTTCCACCACGACTGGGCCAACGCCGGCGATGCGTGCGAAAGGCCGTTCGTGCTGATCCGCGACCACGTGCTGCTGTCGTTCGCCAGCCGCATCGCCGAGGTGGATGCCGAGCTGGCGGCTCGCCTGACCGATGCCGAGATCGAGCGGATCGTCGGCCTCGTGCCAGACAGCTGGCTGGTCAACGAGCCGGCGTTCGACAGCCCTCAGGCCTACCGCCAGGGCTACATCGACTATCTCAAGCATCGCCTGAAGGTGCGTGCGGTGTTCGTGCAGGAGGCCATCCGTGCCCACGCTACACACGTATGACTATGCGGTCATCCGCGTTGTACCGCGGGTGGAGCGCGAGGAATTCATCAACGTCGGGGTGATCGTGTCCTGTCCCGGTGCGCGTCATCTGGAAGCGGCCATCGAGATCGACCCGGCACGCCTGCAGGCGTTCGCACCGGCGCTGGACCAGCAGGCGCTGCAACCGTGGCTGGATGCCATCGTGGCCATCTGCCGCGGCGATGCCACCGCCGGCCCCATCGCGCAGCTTCCGGCACGCGCACGCTTCCATTTCCTCACCGCCAAACGCAGCTCGATCGTGCAGATGTCCAGCACGCATGTGGGCCGCACAGCCAATCCGGCAGGTGTGGTCGAACACTTGATGACGAGGATGGTACGGGTGCCGCAGTAACACGGCAGCCCGCCACTACCGCGCAATCGCGGCGTCCTGCAGCGGCCAGCGACACCAGCCATGGGGATACTCGCCCACCTTCCCGGCCAGCCCCGCACTGACCGGGTGAGCGAGCACCTGCCGGGCCCGCACAGGCAACGAAGCATCATTGTCGATCACCTGATCGAAATAGCCGGCCTGCCAGACCGCTCCGTTGCGGCCGCGATGGCGGTTGATCAGGAAGCTGCTGCGCGCCTTGAAGCGCTGTACGCAGTATCCGGGTGGATAGCCACGCAGCTGCGCCAGCCATCGCACGTGGTCGGGCATGACAAGCCAGGCCAGCGAGGTGGTCAGCCCCTCGCGGTCCATCGCAGCCAACAGCTGCATCGCGACATCCGCATGCGCCGCGTTCTCGAACAGGCGCTGCCGATTGCAGCAGGTCAAGGTGAGCAGATGGACATTGCCCATGATGGGCTCGCGGCTGACAGGGTTCGACAGGCTGGTCATACGCAACAGCGTGCCCGCCGGCACACCGCTACTGCATCGGTGGACACCACGTCATCGGGTGGGAAATGGCCGCTTCCGGGAATCGGCGGACAGGCCCCGCCGCGAACGATGCTCAATGTTCGGGCAGGGCAAACGCCATCACGTAATCGCCGGGACGGGTCTCCATGAAGTGATGGCCTGCCGCGACGATCACCACGTACTGGCGTCCCCCCTGCTCGTAGATCATCGGGGTGGCCTGGCCCCCGGCAGGCAGCCTGGCATGCCACAGTTCCCGGCCCGTCTTCAGATCGATGGCGCGCAGCAGATCGTCGGTCGCGGCGGCGATGAACACCAGGCCGCTGGCAGTGATCACCGCACCGCCATTGTTGGGCGTTCCGATCTCGATCGGCAGGCCGGAGCGGATGCCGAATGGGCCGTTGCCGCGCGCGCTTCCGAACGGCCGGTCCCACAGCAGCGTGCCCGTGCGCAGATCGATCGCGCGGATGCCGCCATACGGCGGCTGTTTGCACGACAGGCCGGTCAATGGCAGCCGCCATCCTGCATTGACGTCGATGGCATACGGCGTACCCACCTGCGGGTCGCCTGCCCCTTCGCCAGCGCCGCGGTCGGCGCGGATCTGCTCACGCGGCAGCCATCCCCGCCGGTCGGCCTCGGCACGCGGTACCAGCCGATTGTAGTTGGGCATGTCGTTGTAGTTGGCCACGATCACGCCCCGGCGGGTATCGATGGCCACGCCACCCCAGTCCGAGCCACCGTTGTAACCGGGATACTCGATGGAATGGCGATCACTGGTGGGCGGCGTGTAGAAGCCCTGGTAGTGCGCCCTGCGGAACTGGATGCGGCAGACCAGCTGATCGATCGGCGTGATGCCCCACATGTCACGCTCGGTCAGCGGCTGCTCGCGCCGCAGGGTGTGATAGAGCGAGAACAGCTGCGTTGGCGAGCGCTGCTCCGGTTCCACGCCGCCCTGCGGAACCCTGCGCTCTTCCGCGGGTGTCAGCAGCCGGCCGTTGCGCCGGTCGAGGATGTACAGGTCACCCTGCTTGGTCGGCAGCAGGATCGCGGGCACCTTGCCTGCCGCGGTCGGAAAATCGATCAGGCTGGCCTGCGAACCGAGGTCGTAGTCCCAGACATCCTTGCGTACGGCCTGGAAATGCCAGACCGGCTTGCCGGTGGCCACGTCGAGTGCCACCAGCGAGGTGGCATAGCGGTTCTGTTGCTCGCTGCGCGAGCCGCTCCAGTAGTCGCCGGCGGCATTGCCCAACGGCAGGTAGACCAGGCCCAGTTGTTCATCGCCGGTGGCGGTGGTCCACATGTTCGGCGTACCCCGGGTATAGACCTGCTCGCGGGGGGCGGACCGGTGCGCTCGGGCCGCTCCATGTCCCACGCCCAGCGCAGCTTGCCGGTGATCGCGTCATAGGCCTGGATCACGCCGGAAGGCGCGTCACGGCGCTGCCCGTCCAGCACCTGGTGGCCGGTGACGATCACGCCGCGCACGATGGCCGGCGGCGAGGTGATCGAGACATAGCCCGGCGGCACCTCGCCCATGTCGAGGGTGATGTCGATCTGGCCGTTGTTGCCGAAATTGACGCACGGCCGACCGCTGTCGGCATCCACTGCGATGATGCGTCCGTCCAGCGTGCCTTCGATGACGCGCGCCCAGCAGGCAGGCCGCGCGCCCGCCGCCGCGCCCGGTCGAACGCTGGGAGGTGGCAGGGGCAAGGCGAGATCGGCAGCCACATCCGCCAATGCCGCATCGGCGAACACCGGCACGGCGGGCTGCTCGTAGTAGGACACCCCACGGCAGGCGGCGGTGTACGGAATGGAGGCGTCTTTCACCTTTGGATCGAACTGCCACAGCGCCTTGCCGGTGCTGGCCTCGAGGGCGATCAGGCGGTTGCGTGCCGTGCACAGGTACAGCCGCTCGCCGATCTTCAACGGCGTGGTCTCGGCCCCCCAGCGCCTCTTCGGCAGGTCGCCGGTGCGGAACTGCCAGGCCAGTTGCAGGGTAGCCACGTTGGCGGGCGTGATCTGCTGCAGCGGCGAGAAGCGGGTGGCGGCGTTGCTGCGGCCCCAGGCGGGCCAGTCACCCTCGGCGGGCTGGTCGGCCGGCTGCAGGCCGGTGGTGTCGCGGGTCGGCTCCAGCCCTGCGCTGAACGCTGCTTCCGGGAACGGCGCATGGCCGTCCACGCTGCCGTGCGGACTGAACGCCAGGGCAAATGCGCCGACGAACACCAGCAGCAACACGGCGGCGATGCTGCGCGACAGCCGTTTGGACAGCGGCGCGCGCAACGTCGGCGTCAGCAGCGCCAGAACGATGCCCAGCGCGGTGACCAGCCCCAGCCGTGGCACCCAGCGCCAGTAATCGCTGCCCGATTCCCACCCCGTCCACAGCAGCGTGCCGACGAACACCAGCGCGTACAGCAGCGCACCGCTGCGACGGTTGAGCCACAGCAGAATGCCGCTGGCCAGCAGGCCACAGCCGGCGATGAGGTAATAGGCCGAGCCACCCAGCTGGAACAGCCATGCACCCAGCCCGCCGATCACCAGGCCCAGGATGACCAGCAGCAGCGACAGGACCGTGACCAGGGGGTGGCGGCGCACAGGCGCCGGCGCGGACTGCGGCGTGGCGGACATCGGCGATCTCCGGGAGCAGCATGCTGCCCTTATCCCACCGCCGCCGTGAAGCGCGTGCGTATTCCATGCTCCCGCATACGACGACGCCGGCACGGGGCCGGCGTCGTCGGGTACCTCGTCAGCGCGACCGGATCACTCCTGCGCGGCATCCTCGCTGCCGGTGGCAGCCGGGGCGCCTTCGGCCGTGGCCGGGGCGACCGCGGCCACCTCGTCCTCGTCCTCGTCGATCGAGGCATCCATGCGCTCCACCGCCTGCAGCTTCTCGTCCTTGGACAGGCGGATCAGGGTGACGCCCTGGGTGTTGCGGCCCACGCGGCTGATTTCCGAACCGCGCGTGCGCACCAGCGTGCCGCCATCGGAGATCAGCAGCACTTCATCGCTGGAGCCCATCAGCACCGCGGCGACCAGCTTGCCGTTGCGCTCGGTGGTCTGGATGCCGATCACGCCCTGGGTACCACGCCCCTTGCGCGGATAGTCCGGCAGCGGGGTGCGCTTGCCGTAACCATTCTCGGTGGCGGTGAGGATGTACTGCAGGTTGGCGTCGTCGGCACCGTCGATCACCGCATCGCCATTGGCGACCGCTTCCTCGATACCGTTGTCGTCCTCGTTCTCGTCCTCGGCACCACCGGCACTCTCGGCCACGATCAGGCTGACTACTTCCTCGCCGGGCGGCATCCTGATGCCGCGCACGCCGGTGGCGGTACGGCCCATCGAGCGGACCTTGTCCTCGCCGAAACGCACGGTCTTGCCGTTGGAGGCGAACAGCAGGATGTCACGCTCGCCATCGGTCAGGCCGACGCCAACCAGCGCATCGCCCTCATCAAGGTTGATCGCGATCTTGCCGCGGGCCAGACGGAAGGCGAATTCGCCCAGCGGGGTCTTCTTGACCGTGCCGTTCTTCGTGGCGAAGAACACGAACTGGCCATCGGCGTATTCGCGCACCGGCAACACGGCCTGTACGCGCTCACCCGGTTCCAGCGGAATCCAGTTGATGATCGGCCGGCCGCGTGCGTTGGAGCCCGCTTCGGGCAGCTGGTACACCGGCAGCCAGAACACCTTGCCTGAACTGGTGAAGGTCAACAGGGTGTCGTGCGTGTTGACCAGCCACAGCTGTTCAATGAAATCCTCTTCCTTGGTCGCTGCCGCGCTGCGGCCACGGCCGCCGCGACGCTGGGCACGGTAGGCGCTGACCGGCTGGCGCTTGACGTAGCCGGCGTGCGACAGGGTGACCACCACGTCTTCCGGGGCGATCAGGTCGAGGATGTCCAGGTCTTCTTCGCTGTGGCGGATCTCGGTGCGACGCTCGTCGCCGAACTCGGCCTTGACGCTGACCAGCTCCTCGCGGATCACCTGCAGCAGGCGATCGGGATCTTCCAGGATGTGGATCAGACCGGCGATCACTTCCAGCAGCTGCTTGTACTCGTCGGTCAGGCGGTCCTGCTCCAGCCCGGTCAGGCGGTGCAGGCGCATTTCCAGGATCTGGGTGGCCTGGATCTCGGTCAGCTGGTAGCCGCCCTCGATCAGGCCCACGCCCTTGGGCAGGTCTTCCGGACGCGAGGCCTCGGCACCGGCGGCGCCCAGCATGGCCCCGACCAGGCCCGGCTCCCACAGGCGGGCGAGCATGCGTTCGCGCGCCTCGTTGGGATTGGGCGAGGTCTTGATCAGCTCGATCATCTCGTCGATGTTGGCCAGCGCGACGGTCAGGCCTTCCAGCACGTGGGCACGGGCACGCGCCTTGCGCAGCTCGAACACGGTGCGGCGGGTGACCACCTCGCGACGGTGGCGGACGAATGCCTCCAGCATCTGCTTGAGGTTCATCAACTGCGGGCGGCCGTCGACCAGCGCCACCATGTTGATGCCGAACACCGATTCCATCTGAGTCTGCTGGTACAGGTTGTTCAGCACAACCTCGGCAGATTCACCGCGCTTGATCTCGATGTAGATGCGCATGCCGTCCTTGTCGGACTCATCGCGCAGCTCGCTGATGCCTTCGATCTTCTTTTCCTTGACCAGCTCGGCGATCTTCTCGATCAGACGCGCCTTGTTCACCTGGTAAGGAATTTCAGTGACGATGATCGATTCGCGGCCGTTGTCGGCCACTTCGATATCCGCCTTGGCGCGGATGCGCACGCGGCCACGGCCGGTACGGTAGCCGGCGACGATGCCGGCGGTGCCGTTGATGATGCCCGCAGTCGGGAAATCCGGGCCCGGGATGTACTCCATCAGGCCGTCGACGTCGATTTCCGGGTTGTCGATCAGCGCGATGCAGGCATTGATCGATTCGCTCAGGTTGTGCGGCGGGATGTTGGTCGCCATGCCCACCGCGATACCGGCCGAACCGTTGACCAGCAGGTTCGGGAACCGGGTCGGCATGACCGTCGGCTCCAGTTCCTTCTCGTCGTAGTTGGGCTGGAAATCGACGGTTTCCTTGTCGATGTCGGCCATCAGCTCATGCGCGAGGCGCGACATGCGCGCTTCGGTGTATCGCATCGCCGCGGCGGAGTCACCGTCGATCGAACCGAAGTTACCCTGGCCATCGACCAGCATGTAACGCAGCGAGAACGGCTGGGCCAGGCGCACCAGCGTGTCGTACACCGACTGATCGCCATGCGGATGGTACTTACCGATGACGTCACCGACGATACGCGCCGACTTGAAGTAGGGCTTGTTGCTGTGCGCGTTGAGCTCGTTCATCGCGTACAGCACGCGGCGATGCACCGGCTTGAGGCCATCGCGCGCATCCGGGAGCGCGCGGCCCACGATCACGCTCATGGCGTAATCGAGGTAGCTCTTGCGCATCTCGTCTTCCAGGTTGACCTGGATGATTTCCTTGGCGGTTTCTGCCATTCGGGTTCCGTTGTCTGGTAGCGGTCCAGTCCGGCGCGGACACCTGCGGGGGTGACCATGCCGGAACCTCGATTCAACCTGTGGATACTACCACATCGGACCATTCCCCGCCTGTGTTTACAGGGGTTTTACCGGCACAAATCAGGAACTTAGGGGCAGGACGGGGCCCATCGGGCCACGCCCGGGGCTGGCCGCGGCGAACCCGGAAGATGCGCCCGGCTCCCGCGGCGCAGACCGCCTGTGCGTCTCAACCGCCGAAGGCGGCGCGCATGTTCTCCACGGTCGGGTTCAGGATCACGCCGCGCTCGGTCACGATGGCGTCGATCAGCTCGCCCGGGGTGACGTCGAACACCGGGTTCCAGGCGGCGATGCCTTCGGCCACCGTGCGCGTCCCGCCCACGCCGTACAGCTCGCCCGGATCGCGCTGTTCGATCTCGATCTGGCTGCCGTCGACGGTCTCCATGTCGACCGTTGAGGACGGCGCCACGACCATGAATTTCACGCCATGGTGGCGCGCGGCGATGGCCAGCTGGTAGGTGCCGATCTTGTTGGCGGTATCGCCATTGGCGCAGATGCGGTCGGCGCCGACGATCACCCACTGCACGGCCCCGGTCTTCATCAGGTGCGAGGCGGCCGAATCGGCGATCAGGGTGGCGTCGATGCCATCCTGCTGCAGTTCCCAGACGGTCAGGCGCGCGCCCTGCAGCCACGGACGGGTCTCGCCGGCGAACACGCGGGCGATCCGGTGCTGGGCCATGCCGGCGCGGATCACGCCCAGCGCGGTGCCGAAGCCGGCGGTGGCCAGCGAGCCGGTATTGCAGTGGGTCAGCACGCCGCTGCCGGCATCGATCAGGCCGGCGCCGAGCGCCCCCATGTGGCGGTTGGCGGCCAGGTCTTCCTCGGCGATGGCCCGCGCTTCCGCTTCAAGCAGCGTCTTCCAGTCCGCACCGGCGCTGCCCAGGCAACGACGCATCCGCGCCAGTGCCCAGGCCAGGTTGACGGCGGTCGGGCGTGAGGCGTTCAGCCGCTGCAGCGCCGGCTCAAGCTGCTGCAGGGCGAGCGGGCCATCGGCAGCCTGCACCTCACGCGCCGCCAGCACCACGCCCCAGGCAGCCGCGATGCCGATGGCCGGGGCGCCACGTACGGTCAGGGCGTGGATGGCCGCGGCGACTTCATCGCTGTCCCGGCATACCACATGCTCGACCACGAACGGCAGCTTGCGCTGGTCCAGCAGTTGCAGGGCATCGCCGGTCCACAGGATCGGGCGGATGTGGTCGTAGCGGGCGTAATCGAGGTCGGTGGCAGTGTTCATGGGCCCATTGTAGGGCCACGCCCCCTCGCGCAGGCACCCGGCCGGATTCAATTCACCGAGAATTCGGCGCGGCAACCGCCGTCCACCCAGATGCCGTTGCGGCTCCAGCCCCAGGTGCTGCCCTCCACGCACTCGGTGCTGGACAGCTGCTGTCGCACCGCGGCACCGACGGAGATGCTGGCGCCGCAGAATCGGCGCTTCTTCGATTTTGATTCGCAGGTCAGCCGGCGCGGCACGTCGACGAAACGGCCATCCTCATCGGCCACCTCGAAATCGCCCTGGCAGCCACGGCTGGTCCACACCTCGTTGCGCTTGTAACCCCAGCCCTGCCCTTCCCGGCAGGGCAGCACCGACAGCTGCCGCAGCAGGCGCACCGGTGCGCCGTCCAGACGCACCGGACAACTCTGCGGACGGCCATTGGATTCACAGCGGACCACGCGGCGCACCTTGCGCTTGCTGCCTGGCTCGGCCGCAGCCCCTCCCTGCGCCGGGCGCGCCCGGAACTCGGCACGGCAGCCGAGCGTGACCCACACGCCGCTGCGGTCGGTGCCCCATTCGCTGCCACGGATACAGCTGTTGCTGGACAACTGGCGGACCAGATCGACGCCGTTGCGGACATCGATATCGCAGTGCACCCAGGCCATGTCGCGTGACTCGCAGGTGACGACTTCGCCGTCGTAGCCGGCCTGCTGCGCCGATGCCGGCAACGGCGTCAGCACTCCCCACATCGCGATGGAGTAGACCGGTGCCGCCACAACCGCAAACCACTTGACCAAAGCCTTCCCCATAGGACTGGACGAACTGCCATGCCAGTGTCTGGCATCTGGAGTGATGAGAGCATCATCGTGCTTGCTGAATCAAGCACGCGGACGCGGCAATCCGTTCAGTCTGTCTGGTTCAGAAAGCCGCGTGTGCTCAGGCGTCGGCGAAATCAAAGGCCAGCACGTCGGCGATGCGGGGCGTGCGGTTCATCGCCATCAACAGGCGATCGATGCCGACCGCGACACCCGCACACGCGGGCATCGTGGGCAGCGCCGCCAGCAGTGCCTCGTCCAGCGCCGGCTGCACCTGCCCGCGCGCATGGCGGCGCTGCAGGTCGTGCTGGAAACGCGCCCGTTGTTCGTCGGCATCGTTCAGTTCGTGATAGCCGTTGGCCAGCTCCACGGCCCCCAGGTACAGCTCGAACCGCTCGGCCAGCGGCGGCGTACCAGGGCGGACGCGGGCCAGTGCTGCCTGGCTCGCCGGCCAGTCGTGGACAACGGTCATGACTGCGTCATCGAAATGCGGTTGGATGCGATGGGTCATCAGCAGATCCAGCCAGTCGTCGCGGGTCAGCCCGACCGGGTCGATATGCACGTCACCCAGCGCAGCGCGCAGCCCGGCCTCATCGGTCTGGAACGGATCCACGCCCACCTGCTGCTGGAACAGCTCGCGGTAGCTCAGCACACGCAGGCTGGCGCTGCGTCCGACCAGGCCCAGAGCCAGGCGGACCAGCTCCGCGGTTTCCTGCACCAGCCGGTGATGGTCCCAGCCAACCCGGTACCACTCCAGCAGGGTGAACTCCGGGTTATGGCGCCCGCCGGCCTCGCCGTTGCGGAACACCCGCCCCAGTTCGTAGCAGTCGCCGACACCGGCAGCGAGCAGCCGCTTGAGCGGGTACTCCGGCGAGGTGCGCAGCCAGCGACGGCGGCCGCCGGCGTCGACATGGCCGCTGAAGTCGGTATGGAAGCTGTCGATGTTGGGCTCGGTATTACCGGCCACCGACAGGATCGGTGTCTCCACCTCCAGCACGTCACGCTCTGCGAAGAAGCGGCGCACCAGCGCGTTCAGCGCGGCACGCTGCTGCAGTTTGCGCCGCAGGGCGTCGCTCACAGGATGCCCTCCGGGCGCGGGTGATCCAGCGGCAGGGTCAGCAGGTCGCGGGTGTCATCGATGTAGCCACTGGCCAGGTACAGCCGACGCGCCAGTTCGTTGTGGTGGTTCACCTCCAGGCGCAGGCGGCTGACCCCGCGTCCGCGCGCACGCTGTTCGCAGATGGCCAGCGCCTGCTTGCCCCGGCCACGGCCGCGTGCCCGCGGCCCCAGATAGAGCTCGTCAAGCAGCATGAAATGTCCGCCCTGCTCCAGGCTGAAGCCCATCGCGATCACCGCATAGCCGACCACCTGACCGGCTTCGTCCAGCCACAGCAGTACTTCGCCGTTGCGCGGATCGGCCAGCAGTGCATCGACACCGCGGCGCACGCGCACGTCGTCGAACTCGATCCTGTCCTCGGCGTAGAACGCGCGCATCAGCGAGATCAGCAGTTCCTCGTCGGCGCGGGTGGCCAGGCGGAAGTCCAGCGGGGCAGTCTGCATCGGGAATCCTTTGCTGTTTCGGGCCGGGCGCATGTCACGCCCGGCGGGGTCATCATTCGTGGTCGGCGAGGAAGGCCAGCAGACGCGCTTCGTCCCACACCGGCACTCCCAGGGCCAGCGCCTTGTCCAGCTTGGAGCCGGCTTCGGTACCCGCCACCACGAAGTGGGTCTTCTTCGACACGCTGCCGGACACCTTGGCTCCCAGCGCCTCCAGTCGCTCCTTGGCCACATCGCGGGTGAGCTGGGCCAGGGTGCCGGTCAGGACCACGGTCTGCCCGTCGAGCGGACCGGCGACGATTTCGGTCAGCGCGGGCGCCTTGGCCAGGATCTGCTGCATCGCCTCCTCGGCAGCCAGCAGCATCACGCCATGGCTGTCCGCTTCCAGCCACTGGGCAAGGCCGCGCGCGGTGTCCTCGGGCAATCCGGCATTGACGAACTGGCCATGCTCGGCATCGAGCACGGCCTGCGCGCTGGGCAGCACCGCCACCAGCTTTTCCGCGCGCAGCCGGGTGATGCCGGGGATCTCCGATTCCACCAGCAGCTGAGCCAGATCCAGCCCCTCACGCAGCTTCGCACTGGGCGGATGCACGTCGCTGATGCGCACCTGGCCGACCTGCAGCAGATCGTCGATGGCCTGCTGGTTGCCCTGCTGCTCGAAGAAGTGACCGAGCGAACGTGCCACTTCGCCACCGATGTCCGGCACGCGCTTGAACAGCGGCCAGGGCAGCCGTCGGATCAAGGCCAGATCACCGAACCACTGCGCCAACGCCTTGGCCGTGCTTTCGCCGACATGTTCGATGCCCAGCGCGAACAACAGCCGTTCCAGCGTGGTGGCACGACTGGTGTCGATCGCGGCGATCAGGTTGTCGGCCCAGCGGGTCGCGATCTTCTTCGTGTTCCACTCGAAGCTGGCCGGCTGCGCCAGTGCCTTCGCGCGCCAGGCTACATCGTTGCCATCGAGCCTAAGCACGGCATTGAGCACGGTGCCGCTGCCTTCGGCCGGCAGGTGCGGCGCCAGGCTGGCGGCCAGCGCGGACGGATCTTCCGCGTCGAGCACCAGCTTCAGGTGCAGCAGCTGGTCGCGGGTGAGCCGGTACAGGTCCGCCACGCCCTTGACGATGCCGGCATCCACCAGGGTTTCGATGTACTTGTCACCCAGGCCATCGATATCCATCGCGCGACGTGAAGCGAAATGGGCGATGGCCTCCTTGCGCTGCGCCGGGCACGACAACTCACCGGAGCAGCGCCACGCGGCCGCGCCCTCTTCGCGCACGATCTCCGAGCCACAGACCGGGCAGCGCGTGGGCATCTGCCACGGTGTGGTGCCCGGCGGCCGGCGGTCGAGGATGACGCTGACCACTTCGGGAATCACGTCGCCGGCACGGCGCACGATCACGCTGTCACCCACCCGCACGTCCAGGCGCTCGATCTGGTCCGCATTGTGCAGGGTTGCGTTGGAGACGATCACGCCGGCCACGGCGACCGGCGCCAGGCGCGCGACCGGAGTGGCAGCGCCGGTGCGGCCGATCTGGATCTCGATCGCTTCCAGCGTGGTGCTCTGTTCCTGCGCCGGGAACTTGTGCGCGATGGCCCAGCGCGGTGCGCGCGAGACGAAACCCATCGCCTGCTGGCCAGCGCGGTCGTCCAGCTTGTAGACCACGCCATCGATGTCGAAGGGCAGGCCATCGCGGCGTGCGCCGATATCGCGGTAGTAGGCCAGCAACCCATCGGCGCCTTCCACCACCCTGCACAGATCGCTGACCGGGAAGCCCCAGGCACCCAGCTGCGCGAGCGTGCCCGAATGGGTATCGGGCAGTTCGCCGCCCTGCACTTCTCCGGTGCCGTAGGCGAAGAAGCTGAGCTTGCGCTGTGCGCTGATCTTCGGGTCGAGCTGCCGCAGCGACCCGGCCGCCGCATTGCGCGGGTTGGCCAGTACCTTGCCGCCATGCAGCCGCGCGCGATCGTTGTAGGCTTCAAAGTCGGCACGGGCCATGTAGACCTCACCGCGCACTTCCAGCACGTCCGGCCAGCCCTTGCCGTGCAGACGCCGGGGGATGTCGCCGATCTCGCGCAGGTTGGCCGTGACGTCTTCGCCGGTCGTGCCATCGCCGCGGGTCGCACCCAGAACGAAATGTCCATCCTCGTAGCGCAGGCTGATCGCCAGCCCGTCCATCTTCGGCTCCGCCGAAAAGCGCGCGGCACCGCGTCGCAGGCGTTCGTCGATGCGGCGCACGAAGTCGGTCACCTCCTCATCGCTGAAGGCATTGGACAACGACAGCATCGGCACCGCGTGGCGGACTTCAGCGAAACGCCCGGAGGGACGCGCGCCGACCTGCTGGGTCGGGCTGTCCGCGCGGGCCAGTTCGGGGTGCGCACGTTCCAGTGCTTCCAGCTCGCGCACCAGCCGGTCGTAATCGACGTCGGGGATTTCCGGCGCATCCAGCTCGTGATAAGCGCGGTTGGCCTGGGCGATCTGCCGGCGGAGCTTCATCGACGCGTTCGGCGGGGCTGGGGCTCATCGTGATCGGTGATTCTGGGGCGGCTGGGGATTCTACCGCGCCCGGCCATCATGCCCTGTAACGTCCCCGCCCCGGCAGTGCCGGGCCCCACTCCGCGAAAGACGGGCTTGCCGCCCTCCACCGGCAGCGCTAGCGTGCATCGGCCGCCCTCCGGAAACCTGCCCATGACCCTGCCTGCCTCCCGTCGTCGCTTCCTGCAGCTGGCCGGTGCCGGCCTCGCCGTCGCCGGCAGTGGCCTGCCGGGCCTGGGATACGCGCAAACCGCCCCGGCTGCGGCTCCCGCGTCGCCGCGCGCCGATGGGCCGGTGCTGCTGAACTTCAATGAATGCCCGTATGGGCCTTCCGCCGCTGCGCAATCGGCCGCTCGCGACAGCATCGCGCGCTGCGGCCGCTACCGCTTCGAGCTGGCGGCACAGGTCCGTGATGCATTCGTCGAACACAGCGGCGTCAGTGCCGATCACCTGCGCCTGTACCCGGGCTCCAGCGAGCCCCTGAACCGCGCCGCCGCAATCTGGACCGGCCCGCAGCAGGGCCTGGTCGTGGCTGATCCGACCTTCGAGGCGATTGGCGACGTGGCCGCCGCGCGGGGCGCACACGTCAGCCGAGTGCCTCTGCGCAGCGACGGCGCGCACGATGTGCGCGCGATGGTGGCTGCCGCGCACGCGCGCCCGACCGGGCTGATGTATGTGTGCAACCCCAACAACCCCACGGGTTCGATCAGCCCGCCCGCCGAGCTCGCCTGGCTGCTGGCCAGCAAGCCCGCCGGAACCCGGGTGCTGGTGGACGAAGCGTACCTGCAGTACAGCGACCAGCCGAGCCTGATCGCGCAGGTGGCCGAGCGCGATGACCTGATCGTGCTGCGCACCTTCTCCAAGCTGTATGGCATGGCCGGACTGCGCCTGGGCGCGGCAGCGGCCCATCCCGATCGCCTGCGCGAGCTGGGCAGCCTCGGCGACAACCCGTTGCCGGTGCCGGCGCTGGCGGCCGCTCTGGCCAGCCTGCACGATCCGCAGCTGGTTCCGCAGCGCCGTCTGCAGAACGCGAAGATCCGGCAGGCGACCATCGCCTGGCTGGGCAAGCGTGGCTTCAGCTGCCTGCCGTCGGAAGCGAACTGTTTCGTGGTGGACGTCCAGCGCGACGGTGCCGCCTTTGCCAGGGCGATGGCCGCGCAGGGCGTGGTGATCGGCCGCAGCTGGCCGATCTGGCCACAGCGTGTCCGTGTGACCGTTGGCACCGAGGAGGAGATGGCAGCGTTCCGCGCTGCGTTCGCCCAGGTCGCCGGGGTGCCTTCCTGACCTCATCCACGCAGGCGATGGATCTGCTGTCGTGGTGGGTGCCGACCGTGGGTCGGCATACCCGGGATGACCGCGCTTACCAGCGCGGGGTCTTGGTCAGGGGCGGCGCCTGGTGCTGGCGGTCATAGGCACGCAGCTCGTCACGGATGTGGGCGATGCGCTGGCGGCCGAGCGCGTTGCGGCTGTCGTCCAGCACCACGCCATCCAGCAGCTCGGCCATGCGCTGCACGGTCGGCAGCATCTTCTCCCAGGCATCGAGCGCGGTCAGCGGCGCCGGCAGGGTCAGGAAGAAGGCGATGGCCGGTGTCTCCATGGCACGGATGTTGGCCATGTCGAAACTGCCCGGCTTCATGATGCTGGCCATCGAGAAGATCGGCCCCCGTTCCGGATGGCCCTCCACCAGACGATGGAACACGTTCATGTGGCCGAACACCAGACCGGTTTTCTCGGCCGCCACGACGATGTCCTCGCCCCGCAGCTGCTCGCCGGCCCGTGCGGCCACGAACAGCGAGACGATCTTGTCGAAATCCTGGGTGGCGCGCTTGCCCAGGTCGCTGGCCGCGCCGGCTTCGGTGTCGGCCAGGCCCAGTTCGGCCTGTTGACCCTCTTCGCCCAGTGCCGGATCGAGGCGGGTATCAGCCAACGGTACGCCGTCCTCGCCCAGGACCGGTTCGCGGCGCTCGCTGCTGGTCGGTTCGGTGCCTTCCACGCGGCGGCCCTGGGGCTTCTTCTTCGGACGGCCAAACAGGAAGATCGCGGCGATCAACAGCAGGCCGGCGGCCAGGATGCCGATGCGCAACAGTGCCGTGTCGGACATTCGATAGGTTCTCCGGCTAGTTCATTCAGGTAACTAGGATGGCACGTCAGGCCGCGCCCGCCAATCGCGCGGCCTCTTCCAGGTCCACGCTGACCAGGCGGCTGACGCCCGGCTCGCGCATGGTCACGCCCGACAGCTGCTGCGCGGCTTCCATCGTCGCCTTGTTGTGGCTGACGAACAGGAACTGCACCTTCTCGCTCATTTCCTTGACCATGTTGGCCAGGCGGCCCACGTTGGCCTCGTCCAGCGGTGCGTCCACTTCGTCCAGCAGGCAGAACGGCGCCGGATTGAGCTGGAAGATCGCGAACACCAGCGCCACCGCGGTCATCGCCTTCTCGCCGCCGGACAGCAGCGAGATGCTGGATACGCGCTTGCCCGGCGGACGCGCCATGATGGTCACGCCGGTGTCGAGCAGATCTTCACCGGTCAGTTCCAGATAGGCATGGCCACCGCCGAACAGGCGCGGATAGAGGGCCTGCACACCGGCGTTGACCCGGTCGAACGTATCCTTGAATCGGCCGCGGGTTTCGCGGTCGATCTTGCGGATGGCGTCTTCCAGGGTCTCCAGCGCCGTGGTCAGGTCCACATGCTGCGAATCGAGATACTCCGACCGCTGCGATGCCTCGCCATACTCGTGGATCGCCGCCAGGTTGACCGGCTCCAGCCGGCGCATGCGACCGTCGATCTGGTGCACGGCCTGCTCCCAGTCTCCCAGGCGGGCGTCCTCGGGCAATGCGTTGAGCAGGTCCGCCATCACGAAGCCGGCCTTCTCCACCGCAGCCTGCAGGGTGTCAGCACTGAGCACCAGGGCCTGCTGGTCCAGCTTCCGCTGGGAAATACGCTCGCGCTGCGCCAGCGCCTGCTCATCACGCTGGTGGCGCGTCTGTTCGAAATTGCGCAGCTCGGCGTCGATGCCATCAAGCAGAGTACGCGCTTCGGCCAGCACACGGTCGGCACGCACGCGCTCTTCCAGCGCATTCTGGTGCTCGGCCTGCAGCGATTCGACCGGCGAATCACCCTCGTCCAGCTGCGAATGCAGTTCGCCCAGGCGCGAATCCAGCTGCCCGCGCTGGGTGCTCATGCGCTCCAGCGCCTGGCTCAGCGATGCCACCTGTGCGCGCTGCGATTCCAGGGTCAGTGCCAGCGAATGCGAGCGTTCGCGCACCGCCCGTGCGGCTTCGCGGGCGAGGTCGCGTGCTTCGGCCAGCTGCCGGCGTTCGCTTTCCAGGGCCTGCCGGGTCGATTCCAGGTCGCCCATGCTGCTGACGGCACTCTCCAGCCGCGAACGTGCCTCGCGCGCCTGCTCACGGTTGACCTCGAGGGTCTCCAGCAGTTGGCTCAGCTCTCCTTCGATGCGATCGATGCGCGTGCGTGCGGCCTCCACCTTTCCCTGCTGGCCCTGAAGCTGACCCGCCAGCTCGGATACCGCACGATGCGCGAGGTACAGCGCCCGTTGCGCATCTTCGCGTTGCTGTTCGGCGGCCAGCAGCTGCTCGCGGAAGCCGGACAGCTGATCTTCCAGCTCGACCTCGCGGTTCTGCAGCTGTTCGATCTGCTCGCGCAGCTCATTGATCTCGCGCTCGCGCAGCAGCGCACCCTGCTTGGCCGCACCGGAGCGCGACACGCGCACCCAGCCCTGGCCGAGACGCTCGCCGCGCTGGGTGATGATCGAATCACCGGCGGGCAGCCGGGCCTGCAGGGCACGGGCCTCGTCCAGATCCCGCGCGCCATGCAGATGCGCCAGCAGGCGTCGGATCGCCGTCGGTCCGCGCACGCGCGCGGCCAGCGATGTCGCGGCGACGTCCAGATCACTGGCATCGTCAGACACCAGTGCGATGCGGCCTTCGCCCAGTTCGCCCAGCGCATCGACCAGGCCTGCCGGGTCGTCCACCAGCACGCCTTCGATCAGCTGGCCGAGGGCGCTTTCCACTGCATTTTCCCAACCGGCATCGACATCCAGGCGCTCGCCCACGCGCGCGGCCGAATCCAGCCCGCGCGCCTTCAACCAGGCAACCGCGGCGCCCTGCTCCTGGCCGAGTGCGGCCTGCTGCAGGGTTTCCAGCGATGCCAGGCGACCGCGCAGGCCATTGACCTGCTTGCGCAGTTCGGCCAGTTCGTTCTGACCGTTGCGCTGCTGTTCCTGCACGGTGGCCACGCCCTGCTTGCGCTGCTCGACCTGTTCGCTCAGCTCGTCCAGTGCGGTCTTCTGCGTGTCGTGCTGCAGGTGCAGCTGCTCGAAGGCTTCTTCCAGCGCGTCCACGTCCAGCCCGGCACGCTCGGCGGCCAGCGCCTCGCGACGCCGGTCGGCATCGAGGATCTGCTGGTCCAGGTAGTCCACGCGGGTGCGCTCGACATCGCCGGCGCGCGAGGCTTCGGAACTCTGTGATGTGTGCTGTTCCCAGCGGTGCTGCCAGTCGGCCAGGCGGGCTTCGGCCTCGCGCAGGCTTTCCTGCTTGATCTCGTTCTCTTCCTGCAGCGCCTCCAGCTGCGGGGTCGCGGCGTCCACCGCCTCGCGCAGCACCATCAGCTTGGCCTCGTCGCCACTGATGTGCTGGCCCAGCTCGGCCAATGCCTGCCGCGTCTCGTCGCGGGCCTTG
Source organism: Stenotrophomonas sp. 112478_Sma (assembly GCF_056479905.1). Lineage (NCBI taxonomy): Bacteria > Pseudomonadati > Pseudomonadota > Gammaproteobacteria > Lysobacterales > Lysobacteraceae > Stenotrophomonas > Stenotrophomonas sp. 112478_Sma. The sequence goes on from NZ_CM151072.1 coordinate 2,765,077, forward strand.
TGCAGGCGCTGCGACAGCTCGCGCTGGTGCTGGATCTGCTGCTCCAGTCGGGCCAAGGTACTACCGACCTGGTAGACCGCGGCCTGCGCGGTATTGAGTGCGTCGGCCGCTTCCTCGCGGCGCATGCGCGAGGTCTCGATGCGGGCCTCGGCGTCGCGCTGGTCCGCGATCAGCTGCTGAAGCCGGGTTTCTTCCTGCGACAGGCCCTCGCGAAGCTTCGACAGGCGCCCATCGAGGCCTCGGAACTCCAGCGCCTTCCACTCGGCATCCTTGACCCTGCGCTCTTCCTGCAACGCCTGGTACTGCTCCGCCTGCCGGGCCTGGCGCTTGAGGTGCTCGAGCTGCTTGCTGATCTCCTCACGCAGGTCGCCCAGGCGATCAAGGTTCTCGCGGGTGTGGCGGATGCGGGTTTCGGTTTCCTTGCGCCGCTCCTTGTACTTGGAGATTCCGGCCGCCTCTTCCAGGTAGACGCGCAGATCCTCGGGACGCGCCTCGATGATCTGGCTGATCATGCCCTGTTCGATGATCGAGTAGCTGCGCGGGCCCAGGCCGGTCCCCAGGAAAAGATCGGTGATGTCGCGGCGGCGGCACTTGGTGCCGTTGAGGTAGTAGTTGCTGGTGCCGTCGCGGCTGACCGTGCGCTTGACCGAGATCTCGTTGAACGAGGCGTACTCGCCGGAGATGGTGTGGTCGGAGTTGTCGAAGATCAGCTCGACCGTGGCCTGCGAGACGGGCTTGCGGGCGTTGGAACCGGAGAAGATCACGTCGGTCAGCGAGTCGCCGCGCAGGCGGCTGGCCGAACTCTCGCCCATGACCCAGCGCACGGCGTCGATGATGTTCGACTTGCCGCAGCCATTGGGCCCCACCACGCCGGTCATGTTGGTCGGCAGATGCAGGGTGGTCGGATCGACGAAAGACTTGAAGCCGGACAGCTTGATCGTGGAAAGACGCATAGGGGTTCCGGACTGGGGCCGGCAAGCGGCCTGCGTTTACCCTCCAAGTCATTGATCCTGCTGGGATCGCCGACCGTGGAACGGGTGTGACGCCCTGAGTATACCGATGTGGCCGTGTTCTACGAATGGGCGTGGAACATCGGGGCCCGCGCGCCTGCCGGGCGGGCCGACAAAACAAAACGGGCACCCTCGCGGGCGCCCGTTCTGCGGTGATGCCAGGCCTTGCGGCGTGGGATCAGGCTTCGGCTTCGACGACGACCTTGACGGTGGTCTCGACGTCGGCGTGCAGGTGGATCAGCACGTCGTACTCGCCGATGTTGCGGAACGCGCCTTCGCCCAGGATGACTTCGCTCTTTTCCAGCGGCAGGCCGGCGGCGGTGAAGGCCTCGGCGATGTCGCGCGGGCCGACCGAGCCGTACAGCTTGCCTTCGGTCGAAGCATTGGCGGCGATGGTGACGCTCGCGCCTTCCAGCTTCGCCTTGCGGGCTTCAGCCTCGGCGTGGATGGACTGGGCCTTGGCTTCGTACTCGGCGCGCTTGGCTTCGAACTCTGCCTTGTTGCTCTCGGTGGCCGGCACGGCCTTGCCCTGCGGCACGAGGAAGTTGCGGCCGTAGCCCGGCTTGACGGTGACCAGGTCACCCAGGTTGCCGAGGTTGGTGACCTTCTGCAGGAGGATCAGCTGCATGGTTTTACTCCAGATAAGTTATTCGTTAGCGAGGCGATGCCCCGCAACAAAGGCTGTCCGAATAGCTGGCACAACGGGGCGGCACGGGGCCACCCCGCCGGGCATCAGACGTCGTGGTTGTCGGTGTACGGAATCAGGGCCAGGAAGCGAGCGCGCTTGACGGCGGTCGCCAGCTGACGCTGGTACTTCGACTTGGTACCGGTGACGCGGCTCGGCACGATCTTGCCGTTCTCGGTCAGGTACTGGCGCAGGGTGTTGAGATCCTTGTAGTCGATCTCCTTGACACCTTCAGCCGTGAACTTGCAGAACTTGCGGCGACGGAAGAACTTGGACATGGGAAGGCTCCTTAGGCGGCGGAAGCGGCGTCTTCGCCGGCTTCGTTGTCAGCGGTGGTGGTGGACTCGCCTTCTTCGTCGTCACGACGACGGCGCTCACCGCGCTCCGGCTTGTCACCCTTCTCGTCCTTGCTCTTCATGATCAGCGACTGCTCGGTGTCAGCCTCGTCACGCTTGATGACCAGGTTGCGCAGCACGGCGTCGTTGAAGCGGAAGCTTTCGGTCAGCTCGTTCAGCACGGCCTGGTCGGCTTCGATGTTCAGCAGCACGTAGTGCGCCTTCACCAGGTTCTGGATCGGGTATGCCAGCTGGCGGCGGCCCCAGTCTTCCAGACGGTGGATGGTGCCGTTGCCGTTCTCGACCAGCGACTTGTAGCGCTCGATCATGGCCGGGACCTGCTCGCTCTGGTCCGGGTGGACCATGAACACGATTTCGTAATGACGACTCATGTTTTTTCTACCTTTCGGATGTGGCCTTGCGGCCGGACAGCCCCCCGCCGTTGAGACCGCGGTGGGGCAAGGGTTCCCGCCAGGAAGGCAGGAAGCCGCGCATTATGGCGCAGATGGGGCGGCCGGGCAACCGTGGCCGAACCTGAACCCGGCAGCACCGGGACCTGCCCGAGGACCGGCCGGCAGGCCCCCGGGGAAGCGGCCCTCAGGCCTTGTCGGCGTCGGTGGTGAAGCTCTCGCCGCAGCCGCACTCGGCGGTCGCGTTCGGGTTGCTGAACGTGAAGGTCTCGCTCAGGCCGTGCTTGCCGAAGTCGATCACGGTGCCGTCGACCAGGGCCAGGCTCTGTGCATCGACGTAGATCTTCACGCCGTCCTGGTCGAAGACCGTATCGCCCTCGCGCTCGTCACGGGCCAGGTCGGTCACGTGGCCCCAGCCGGAGCAGCCGGTCTTGGTCACGCCGAAGCGCAGGCCCAGCGCGCCCGGGGTCTGGGCGACGAAGCGCTGCACGCGCTCGAAGGCAATGGGGGTCAGGCTGACAGCCATGGGACTACTCCAGAGGAACAGGGACATTATAGGGAGGTTGGGCCGCAGAAATGCCTCGCAAGCAGAACGCTGCAACCGGTAAACTCCCGTGTTCACAGATCGAGTCGATCAGCAGAGGATTCAAGTCATGACGGTGGTCAGCGTTGAACATGCGCTTGCCGGGAAGATCCCGGAAGGCGGCGAAGTCACGGTACGCGGATGGGTGCGCACGGTGCGCGGTTCAGCGAATCTGGCCTTCGTGAATGTGACCGACGGCTCCTGCTTCGCCCCGATCCAGGTCGTAGCCAACGACACCCTGGTCAACTTCGACGAGATCAAGCGCCTCACCACCGGCTGCTCGCTGGTGGCCACCGGCATCCTGGTGAAATCGCAGGGCAAGGGCCAGTCGTTCGAGATCCAGGCCAGTGCGGTCGAAGTGGTCGGCTGGGTCGAAGACCCGCTCACCTACCCGATCCAGCCCAAGCCGATGACGCCGGAGTTCCTGCGTGAAGTGGCGCACCTGCGCCCGCGCACCAACCTGTTCGGCGCGGTCACCCGCATCCGCAACTGCCTGGCCCAGGCCGTGCACCGCTTCTTCCACGAGAACGGTTTCAACTGGATCAGCACCCCGATCATCACCACCTCCGACGCCGAAGGCGCCGGCCAGATGTTCCGTGTGTCCACGCTGGACATGGTGAACCTGCCGCGCGATGAGAAGGGCGCGATCGATTTCAGCCGCGACTTCTTCGGCAAGGAGACGTTCCTGACCGTGTCCGGCCAGCTGAACGTCGAGGCCTACTGCCTGGCCCTGAGCAAGGTGTATACCTTCGGCCCGACCTTCCGCGCCGAGAACAGCCACACCACCCGCCATCTGGCGGAGTTCTGGATGATCGAGCCGGAGATCGCCTTCGCCGACCTGGCCGAAGATGCGCGCCTGGCCGAGGAGTTCCTCAAGTACCTGTTCCGCGCGGTGCTGAACGAGCGCAGCGATGATCTGGCCTTCATCGCCGAACGCGTGGACAAGAACGCGATCACCAAGCTGGAAGACTTCATCAACGCGCCGTTCGAGCGCATCGACTACACCGATGCGGTCAGCCTGCTGCAGAAGTCTGGCCGGAAGTTCGACTTCCCGGTCGAATGGGGCCTGGACCTGCAGACCGAACACGAGCGCTGGCTGACCGAGGAACACGTCGGCCGCCCGGTGGTGGTGACCAACTACCCCGAGCACATCAAGGCGTTCTACATGCGCCTGAACGACGACGGCAAGACGGTCGCCGCGATGGACGTGCTGGCGCCGGGCATCGGCGAGATCATCGGTGGCAGCCAGCGCGAAGAGCGCCTGGACGTGCTGGACGCGCGCATGGCCCAGTTCGGCCTGGACCGTGAGCATTACAGCTGGTACCGCGATTTCCGTCGCTACGGCTCGGTGCCGCACGCCGGCTTCGGCCTGGGCTTCGAGCGCCTGGTGGTGTATGTCTGCGGCCTGTCCAACATCCGCGATGCGATTCCTTACCCGCGCGCTCCCGGCAGCGCGGACTTCTAAGCCCCACCACCGACCACGGAGGTACTGCCCCCATGACCCTGTTCTTCGCCCTCTGCTTTGTCGGCGTCGCAGTGGCCGGGTTCAGTGCCTTCGTGATCTTCTGGCCGCTGACCCTGGTGCACGTGCGTGACCGCCATCCGGCGCTGGCACAGCGCTTCGGCAGCGGCGCCTTCCTCAAGCCCGATGCCCTGGCCTGGCTGCTGCGCCGCGACTACCGGCAGCAGCCGGATCGCTCGCTGTCCGGGTTGGCCACGCCCGCCTGGGTTTCGCTGCTGACCCTGCTGGCCGGACTGGGCATGGCCGCCCTGCTCTGGCTGGCTTCGCTCTGGTAACGCATACATGAACGATCTCTCCGCCCCGCACGACAGCTGGTGGCTGGCCAGCCTCGGCAACACCCTGATCTGGGCCCGCCTGCGCGTGCGCCCGGCCGGCACGGCCGAAGTGCTCGACAGTGATGGCAACACCCTCAGCTACGACAGCGAGGACACTGCCCGCGCGCAGCTGTTCGACGCCGATTTCGTCGAATTCGACGGCCTGGACGAAGAAGACGCGCTGGTGCGCGGCTTCAGCCTGCATGAGGTGCAGCCACCGCACGCCGACAGCGACGAGGGCCTGCGTGGCCGCATGGTGCAATCGCTGGGCGGGCGCGCCTGAGCCCAGGCCGATGTTCACTCCGCGCGCCTTCGCCGAGACCGATCTGATCTGGCTGGACCGCCTGCTGGCGCGCGATCCGTTCGTCACCGTGCTCACCACCGGTGACGACGGCCTGCCCGAGCTGACCCGCGTGCCGGTGCTGTACCGGCGTGATGGCCAGCGCATCGAACTGCGCGGCCACTGGGCGCGGGCCAACCCGCAGTCGCGTCGCGAAGGCACCGCCAAGGTGCTGGTCGATGGCCCGCATGGCTACGTCTCGGCCAGCTGGTATCCGGACAAGGAACCGGCGGCACGCGTTCCGACCTGGAACTATGCCGCTGCCGAGCTGCGCGGACAGCTGCAGCCGTTCGACGGCACCGATGCGCTGGCCCAGCTGGTCGGCGACATTAGCGACCGCTTTGAGGCCAGCGTCGGCCAGCAGTGGCGGTTCGAGGCTGACCGTCCCGAACACGGCCCGGAGCTGCGCGCCATCGTCGGGTTCCACTTCCACGTCGAACAGGTACAGCTGAAACTGAAGCTCAGCCAGAACCATCCTGATGCCAACCAGCAGGCGGTGATCGACGCGTTGGATCGCCTGCACACCCCTCCTTCCACCGAACTGGCGCAGTGGATGCGCTGGTTCCGCGATGAGGCCGCCGCCGGCGGCTGAACGCACCGACTCCCGCGACGACGCGGCCGGACAGCCGCGACTTGCCCCCACCGAGGTCAGGGACCCGAACATGAAAGACATCCACAAGCTGCTGCAGAACAACCGCGACTGGGCCGACCGCATCGAGAAGGAAGATCCCGAGTTCTTCCATCAGCTGGCCAAGCAGCAGCACCCGGAATACCTGTGGATCGGCTGCTCCGATTCGCGCGTGCCGGCCAACCAGATCATCGGCATGGCACCGGGCGAAGTGTTCGTGCATCGCAACGTCGCCAACGTGGTCGCCCACACCGACCTGAACTGCCTGAGCGTGGTGCAGTACGCGGTGGACCAGCTGAAGGTGAAGCACATCCTCATCGTGGGCCACTACGGTTGCGGCGGCGTGCATGCCTGCCTGCACAACACCCGCGTCGGCCTGGCGGACAACTGGCTGCGCCACGTCGGCGACGTGATGCAGAAGCACGCGGCGATCATCGATGCGCTGGAGACCGACGAGCTGCGTCATGCCCGCCTGTGCGAGCTGAATGTCATCGAGCAGGTCGCCAACCTGTGCCGCTCGACCATCGTGCAGGACGCCTGGGCACGCGGCCAGAAGCTGATGGTGCATGGCTGGGTCTACAGCCTGAAGGATGGCCGCGTGCGCGAAATGGGCATCGATGTGGGCTCGCCGGAAGATCTGCAGCCGGCTTACGAGAAAGCGCTTTCCTATGTCCCCCGCAAGGGCAAGCGCGACTGATCCCCCACGGAGCCCGACCATGCTCGCCTCGCCGATCAACCTGCACGCCTGGATCGAAGAACATCGTCACCTGCTGAAACCGCCGGTGGGCAACAAGATGATCGACAACGGCGACTTCATCGTCATGGTGGTCGGCGGGCCGAACTCGCGCACCGATTATCACTACGACGAAGGGCCCGAGTGGTTCTACCAGCTCGAAGGCGAGATGGTGCTGAAGGTCCAGGAGGATGGCGCGGTCCGCGACATCCCGATCCGTGCCGGCGAGATCTTCCTGCTGCCGGCGAAGGTGCCGCACTCGCCGCGCCGGCCACCGGGCGGCGTCGGGCTGGTCGTGGAGCGCAGGCGGCTGCCGCACGAGGTGGACGGTGTGATCTGGCATTGCGAGCGCTGCAACCACAAGCTGCATGAGGAGTTCTTCGCGCTGCAGAACATCGAAACCGACCTGCCCAAGGTCTTCGCGCGTTACCACGCCAGCCTGGAACTGCGTACCTGCAGCAAATGCGGCCACATCGACCCGTTGCCGGCACCGGCGGCGGACTGATCGATCGCCGGGTATGGCGATTGCTGATGCATCCGCCGGGCATGGCCCGGCCATGGCCGATGCGCGTGATCTCCGGGTAGCGCCGGGCCATGCCCGGCGAGCGTACTGCGCGGCATCACGCAGGCCCCAGGCGCTACACTGGCAGCCCCGTTGCAGCCTGTTGCCCGACCATGTCCGACCTGCTGAACCGCACCCATGCCATCGCTCTCGACGCCGCAGATCCGTTGCGTCCGCTGCGCAGTGAATTCCTGATTCCGCGCCACGGCGGTGGCGAGCAGACCTACTTCGTGGGCAACTCGCTGGGACTGCAGCCGCGCGGCGCACAGGCGGCGGTGCAGGAAGTGATGAAGCAGTGGGCTGAACTGGCAGTGGAAGGCCACTTCACCGGCCCCACCCAATGGCTGTCCTACCACCGCCTGGTCAGCACGCAGCTGGCGCGGGTGGTCGGTGCGCTGCCCAGCGAAGTGGTGGCGATGAACACGCTGAGCGTGAACCTGCACCTGATGATGGTCAGCTTCTACCGGCCGACCCGGGAACGACCGGTGATCCTGATGGAAGCCGGCGCCTTCCCGACGGACCGTCACGCGGTGGAAGCGCAGATCCGTTTCCATGGCTTCGACCCGGCCGACTGCCTGGTGGAGGTGCAGCCGGACGAAGCCAGCGGCACGATCTCGATGACCGCGATCGAACGCGCGATCGCCACGCATGGCCCTCGCCTGGCTCTGGTGCTGTGGCCAGGCGTGCAGTACCGCACCGGCCAGGCCTTCGACCTCGATGCGATCACCCGCGCCGCACGCCTGCAGGGCGCGCGCATCGGCTTCGACCTGGCGCATTCGGTCGGCAACCTGCCCCTGCGCCTGCACGATGTGGCGCCGGACTTTGCCGTGTGGTGCCATTACAAGTACCTCAACAGCGGCCCGGGGGCCGTCGCCGGGGCGTTCGTGCACGAGCGTCACCACCGTGACAGCACCCTGCCACGCTTCGCCGGCTGGTGGGGCCATGACGAAGCCACCCGCTTCCAGATGTCCCCGCAGTTCACGCCCGCCACCGGCGCCGAAGGCTGGCAGCTGAGCAATCCGCCGATCCTCGGCCTGGCGCCGCTGCGCGCTTCACTGGACCTGTTCGAACGGGCCGGCATGGACGCCCTGCGCAGCAAGTCGCTGGCACTGACCGGCATGCTCGAAGCCCTGGTGCGCGCGCGCCTGGCCAACGTGCTCGACATCGTCACCCCGGCCGAGCCGGACCGGCGCGGCTGCCAGCTCTCGCTGCGGGTGATCGCCGGCCGCGAGCGTGGCCGCGCCCTGTTCGAGCACCTGCGCTCGGTCGGCGTGCTCGGCGACTGGCGCGAGCCGGATGTGATCCGCATCTCCCCCACCCCGCTCTACAACCGCTACCTGGACGTCCACCATTTCGTCGAGGAAGTGGAAGCCTGGGCCGGCCTCTGAGCCGGCACCTCCCCTCCTGCTGGACAGTTCGTTGATCGCACATGCCTCCCGCTCGTTGAGCATCATTGGTGCCGGCCTGGCCGGATCCCTGCTCGCCATCCTGCTGTCGCGGCAGGGCTGGCGGATCACGCTGTACGAACGCCGTGGTGACCCACGCGTGGCCGACTACGAAAGCGGCCGCTCGATCAACCTGGCGCTGGCCGAGCGCGGGCGCAACGCGCTGCGGCAGGCCGGCGTGGAGGACGAGGTGATGGCCCGCGCGGTGATGATGCGTGGACGCATGGTGCATCCGCGCGAAGGCGCCGCGCAGCTGCAGCGCTATGGCCGCGACGACAGCGAAGTGATCTGGTCGATCCATCGCAGGGACCTGAACACCACGCTGCTGACACTGGCCGAGCAGGCAGGTGCCACCGTAAATTTCCACCGCCGGCTGCATACCGTCGATTTCGATGCCGGCCATGCGCGCTTCATCGACGATCGCGACGACAGCCCGCACGATATCCACTTCGACAGCCTGATCGGCGCTGACGGCGCCGGCTCGGCGCTGCGCGCGGCGATGAACCGGCGCGCGCCGCTGGGCGAGGACATCGCCTTCCTCGATCACTCCTACAAGGAACTGGAGATTCCACCGGACCGTGATGGTGGCTTCCGCATCGAACGCAACGCATTGCACATCTGGCCACGGGGCCACTTCATGTGCATCGCCCTGCCCAATCACGAAGGCACGTTCACGGTCACCCTGTTCCTGCCCAACCAGGGCGAGCCCAGCTTCGCCACCGTCAATACCGGCGCCCAGGCCGAAGCCCTGTTCGCGCGCGAGTTCGCCGATGCGTTGCCGCTGATCCCCGACCTGCGCACGGACTGGGAGCAGCATCCGCCCGGCCTGCTCGGCACGCTGACGCTGGAGCGCTGGCACCAGCAGGGCCAGGCCGTGCTGATCGGTGATGCCGCGCATGCGATGGTGCCCTTCCACGGGCAGGGCATGAACTGCGCGTTCGAGGACTGCGTGGCACTGGCCCGCCATCTGATGGAAGCCGACGACCTGCAGAGCGCGTTCGCGGCCTTCGAGGAAGAACGCAAGCCGAACGCGCATGCGATCCAGCAGATGGCCCTGGAGAACTACCTGGAGATGCGTGATCGCGTCGCCGACCCGGCCTTCCTGCTGCAGCGCGAGCTGGAGCAGGCGCTTCAGCGTCGCTGGCCGACCCGCTTCGTACCGCACTACACCATGGTCACGTTCCTGCACACGCCCTACGCGGAGGCACTGCGCCGGACCGACATCCAGCGCGACATGCTGGTGGCCGCCACGATCGGCCATACGTCGCTGGAGAACATCGACTGGGCGGCTCTGGAGGCACAGATCCATGCCCGGCTGCCGGTTCTGGAGGGCGCACACTGATGGCTGACAGCTTCCTGTTCTACGACCTGGAAACCTTCGGCCAGGACCCACGGCGAACGCGCATCTCCCAGTTCGCGGCGATCCGCACCGATGCCGATCTGAACGAGATCGACACGCCGGTGAGTTTCTTCGTGCGTCCCGCCGACGATCTGCTGCCCTCGCCGATGGCCACCCTGGTCACCGGCATCACGCCGCAGCGGGCACTGGCTGAAGGCATCAGCGAAGCCGAAGCGTTCGACCGCATCAACGAACAGCTGTCGCGCCCGGGTACCTGTGCCCTGGGCTACAACACCCTGCGCTTCGACGACGAATTCATCCGCTACGGTCTGTTCCGCAACTTCCATGACCCCTACGAGCGCGAGTGGCGCAACGGCAACTCGCGCTGGGACCTGCTGGACATGCTGCGGCTGATGCGCGCCCTGCGTCCCGAAGGCATCCACTGGCCACTGCGCGAGGACGGCGCCACGTCGTTCAAGCTCGAGCACCTGGCCGAAGCCAACAATGTGCGCGATGGCGATGCGCACGAGGCGCTGTCGGACGTGCGCGCCACGATCGGCATGGCACGCCTGTTCAAGCAGTCGCAGCCGCGGTTGTGGGAGTACGCGTTGAAACTGCGCGACAAGCGTTTCGTCGGCAGCCTGCTGGACGTCGGCGCACTGAAGCCGGTGCTGCACATTTCCATGCGATACCCGGCCAGCCGGCTGTGCGCGGCTCCGGTGCTGCCGCTGGCGGTGCACCCGACGATCAACAACCGGGTGATCGTGTTCGATCTGGAAGGTGACATCGACGACCTGCTGCAGCTGCCAGCCGAGACGATCGCCGAGCGGCTCTACCTGCGCGCCAGCGAACTGCCCGAAGGCGTCGCCCGGGTGCCGCTGAAGGAAGTACATCTGAACAAGGTCCCGGCGCTGGTCGCCTGGAACCACCTGCGGCCCGACGATCACGCCCGCCTGGGCCTGGATGTCGCCGCCATCGAAGCCAAGGTCGAGCGGCTGCGTGCATTCGCGCCGCAACTGGCCGAGAAGGCACGGCAGGTGTACAACCAACCACGGGACGCCGTCGTGGCCGACGTCGATGCTTCGCTGTACGACGGCTTCCTCGGCAATGGCGACAAGCCACTGCTGGCCCTGGCGCGGACCACGCCGCCCGCAGAGCTGGCTGCGCTGGAAGGCCGCTTCCGCGATCCGCGCCTGCCCGAACTGCTGTTCCGCTATCGCGCCCGCAACCATCCCGACACCCTGGCACCGGCCGAGCGCCAGCGCTGGCAGGACTACCGCCGCCAGCGCCTGCTCGGTGACGGCCGCCTGGGCGAACTCAACCTGCCCCAGTACCAGCAGCAGCTCGATGCACTGGCCGCCGAGGCGCCGGACGACGATCGCCGCCTGGCCCTGCTGCAATCGCTGCGCGACTGGGGCCAGCATCTGCAGGAGAGCTTGTGAGCACCTATTTCAGCGACGCCAGTTTCAGGTTCCTGCGCAGCCTTGCGCGGCACAATGAAAAGGCCTGGTTCAACGACCATCGCCAGCAGTACGAAGACCATGTACGGCAGCCGTTCCTGCGCCTGCTGGGCGACCTGCAGCCCGCGCTGGCCGAGGTCAGCGCGCATTTCCGTGCCGATACCCGTGGCGTCGGTGGTTCGCTGTTCCGCATCCATCGCGATGCGCGCTTTTCAAACGACAAATCGCCGTACAAGACCTGGCAGGGCGCACGCCTGTTCCATGAACGCCGCCGCGAAGTGGCCGCTCCGTCGTTCTACGTGCATCTGCAGCCGGGCGAGAGCTTCGTCGGTGCCGGCCTGTGGCACCCCGAACCGGACACCCAGCGCCGCGTGCGCCATTTCATCCTGGACAACCCCGGCAGCTGGAAGGCCGCAGCGCATGCACCCGCCCTGCGCCGGCGTTTCGATTTCGAGCAGAGCGAGAAGCTGGTCAGGCCGCCGCGTGGCTTCCCCGCCGATTTCGAGTTCATCGACGATCTCAAGCATCGCAACTGGGTGATGTGGCGCTCGCTGGACGATGAGACGATGACCGGGCCGCGCCTGCTGTCCACGCTCGGCAAGGACCTGGCCGCGCTCGGCCCCTTCGTCGACTATCTGTGCGCAGCACTGGATCTGGAGTTCTGATGCCACTGGCCCGGCAACGCCGCCCGCTCGGCCGCACCGGCCTGTCCGTATCGCCGGTCGGGCTGGGCTGCTCGGGCTTCTGGGGCCATCGCCGCTTTGCCGAGCATGCCGCCGCAGCGATCGTCGAGCACGCGCTGGCCCAGGGCGTGAACCTGTTCGACACCGGCCACAACTACTCCGGCTTCCATGCCGAACCGCGCCTGGGCCGCATCCTGCGACCGCTGCTGGCCCGCTACCCGCGTGAGTCACTGGTCATCTCCAGCAAGGGCGGCACACTGACCGGACAGGCCGGCATCAGTGGCGCAGAACAGCGCGATTTCTCGCCTGCGGCCATCACCGCCAGCTGCGAAGCCTCGCTGCGCAACCTTGGCCTGGATTACCTGGACATCTACCAGCTGCATGGCGCCACCGCGCACGACATCAACGACGATCTGCTCGATGCGCTGCAGCGCCTGCGCGAACGTGGCCTGATCCGCGCCACCGGCATCAACACCCACTCAGCCTCGACGCTGCACTGGATGCTTGCGCATCCACAGGCATTCGACGTGGTCCTGCTGGACTACAACGCGCTGCAGCAGGATCGTGCGCCGCTGATCGACCAGCTGCATGCGGCCGGAATCGGCGTACTGGCAGGCACCGTGCTCGCACAGGGCCACCTGCTGCCCAGCCAGCCTCGCCGGCCGAGATTGGCCGATGCCTGGTACCTGGCGCGCGCGTGGCTCAAGCCCAGCAGCCGCCGTCTGATGCGCAGCGCACGTGCGATGCGCCGGGCCATTGCGGCGATCGACAGCCAGCGTCCGGCCCAGACTGCGTTTGCCTACGTTCTGGGCCACCCCGGCGTGGCCGCCGGCATCCTGGGCACTACCCGCGTCGGCAGTCTGGAGGAGGTGCTGGCCACGCGACCCGAAGCACTGCGCCCCGCCGACCGGCAACGCCTGGTCGCGGCCTATGGCGACGGCAGCGGTTCGCCCAGTCATTGAGTCTTCACCCCGCCCGGCCGCACTTGCGGCAGTCTGGCGGCATGAAGAAGCTCACTGCGATCGTGGTCCTGTTGGTGATTGCCCTGGCCGGCGTGTGGTTCGGCGGCCCCTACCTGACCATACACGGTCTGTCCAAGGCCATCGAACAGCGCGATACCGCCGCACTGGAACGCTACGTCGACTTTCCGCGCGTGCGCGTCAGCCTGCGTGCGCAACTCAATGATTACCTCGTGCGCCAGGCCGGCCCCGATGTGGCCAGCAGTCCGTTCGGCGCCCTGCTCTACGGCCTGGGCGACCAGCTTGGGGGCGCAGCGGTGGACACCCTGATGACCCCGACCGGCATCGGTGCGATGCTGCAGGGCCATGTGCTGTGGAAGCGTGGGCGCAACGAGCTGCAGGGCGGAGATGCCTTCGCGGCGACCGAACCGGCACGGCCTTTGAAGAACGCCCGCCACCGTTTCGAAGCGTTCGACCGCTTCGTCGTCGACGTTGATCGCGGCCCGGGCCAACCACCGTTGAAGGTCGTGCTGGAACCGCAAGGGCTGCGCTGGAAAGTGGTTGACGTGCAGTTGGGAATGGCCGGCACCCCATGATGCAGAACGCCGGGCGTGGCCCGGCGTTCCTACAGGTGCCGCTACGCTCGCCGGGCGTGGCCCGGCGCTACCGCGTCATCCCTCGTTGGCGACACCGTGCGGCACATGGCCCGCGGCAACGTGTTCGCGGGCACTGTCGATGTTGTGCTGCGAATCATCGAAGAAGATGTCGGCACCGAAGGCCTGCAGGAACGGCCCCTTGTGGCGGCCGCCCAGGAACAGCGCCTCGTCCAGGCGCACGCCCCATTCGCGCAGCGTGCGGATCACCCGCTCGTGCGCGGGCGCAGAGCGGGCGGTGACCAGCGCCGTGCGGATCGGCGCACTGTCACCGGCCGGGAACACCTCCTGCAGCGTGTGCAGCGCGGACAGGAAGCCGCGGAACGGGCCACCGCTGAGCGGTTCGCGCGCACGTTCGCGCTCGTGGCGGCCGAATGCCTCGACCCCCTGTTCACGCGAGATGCGCTCGCTTTCATCACCGAAGATCACCGCATCACCGTCAAAGGCAATGCGCAGCTGGCCGGACGGTCGGCCGGTGTCGATCTGGTCCGCGGCGGCCGCAGCGGTCTCGCCGGGTGGCTTGGGCAGGATCGTCGCAGCGGCGATTCCGTGGCGCAGCGCACTGCGGACCGACTCCGGATTGGCCGACAGGAACAGATCGGTGCCGAACGGTTTCACGTAGGGCCAGGTCGGCTCACCGGCGGTGAAGGTGGCACGGATGATGCCCAGGCCGTAGTGCTGGATCGAATTGAAGATGCGCAGGCCGGTATCGGCCGAATTGCGCGACAGCAGGATCACCTCGACGCGCGGGTTCTCCGGGCTGGCGCCCTGGTTCAGCGCCAACAGTTTGCGCACCACCGGGAAGGCCACGCCGGGACCGAGGATGTCGTCCTCGTGCTGGCGCTGGTACTCCGCATAGGCCGCCACGCCATCGGTCTCGAACAGCGCGTGGCTTTCCTCGAGATCGAACAGGGCGCGCGAGGTCACCGCGACGGTCAGCAAACGGGGGGAGTTGTCACCCATCGGTGGGGTCCTTCTGGCGGTCGACGCGACCGGCAACCTATTGTCCTCAAAAAACGAACTGTTCGCTCAGGATCCGGTCTTCCAGATTGTGTTCCGGGTCGAACAGCAATGTCACCCGGCGGTCGCGCGACTCGCGGATGGTCACCTCGACCACGTCGCGCGTCTCGTGCGAATCGGCGGTCACGCTGACCGGTCGCTTGTAGGGGTCCAGCACGCGGAAGCGCACCTCCGTATCCGCCTTGAGAATGGCACCACGCCAGCGTCGCGGGCGATACGGTGCCAATGGCGTCAGCGCGATGGTGTGCGAGCCCAAGGGCAGCACGGGTCCGTGGGCCGAATAGTTGTAGGCGGTGCTGCCTGCGGGCGTGGCAACCAGCACGCCGTCGCCGATCAGTTCGGCCACCCGCTCCTGCCCATTGAGGTCGATGCCGATGTGCGCAGCTTGGCGGGTCTGCCGCAGCAGGGACACGTCGTTGTACGCCAGCGAACCGGTGCTGGTGCCCGATTCGGTCAGCGCCACCATCTCCAGCGGACGCAGGTTGGCCGGTTCCGCGCGGGCGATGCGTGCATTGACGTCGTCGTCGCCCCGGTACTGGTTCATGAGGAAACCTACGGTGCCCAGCTTCATGCCGAACACCGGTTTTCCCAGGTGGCCATGACGATGCAGCGTCTGCAGCATGAAGCCATCACCGCCCAGCGGGCAGAGCACGTCGGCCTGCTCGGGGGCATGGTCGCCAAAGCGCGCGACCATGGCCGCGCGGGCCATCTGCGCAGCTTCGGTGGTGCTTGCCAGGAAAGCGATGCGGGGGGTGTCGCTCATCGGTGGATCCGGGGGGAAGGCGTGAGGGAGAGCATAACCGAGCGCCGCTACGCTCGCCGGGCATGGCCCGGCGCTACCCAGTTCCGCGCCCCCGGTAGCGCCGGGCCATGCCCGGCGAATCGCCAATGGCCAGAAACAGAACGGCCCCGCTTTCGCGGGGCCGCTCCGTTTCACGCAGGCCGGGCGTGGCCCGGCACTACATCAGTCACGCACCGTGTGCGGCCAGCTGGCCCAGGCGCTGGACCGCGACCGAGACGGTCGGGTAGTCCAGGGTCTTCTGCTCGGCCAGTTCCGCCAGCATTGCCAGGGTGAAGCGCAGGCTGTTGTCATCGCGGCCCATCCATGCAGCCACCTTGGCCTCGGCACTGCCGCCCTTGGTGGCGAGCACCTGACCGGCCAGGTTGCGATGGTTGGCGGCCAGCTCGTCGCGCAGCACGCCGCGTGCCACCGCATGCCAACGGCCGTTGACTTCCAGTGCATCGACCTGCTCGAACAGCCACGGCAGCTGCAGGGCATCGCCCAGGCGGAAGTGCACCTTGGACACGTCCACCGGCTTCAGCTTGCGGGTACGGGCCAGTTCGATGATGTCGAACGCCGGTTCCAGGAAGTGCAGCTCGGACAGCTGCTGTGCCAGCGCGGACGGCAGGCCCTTCTCCTTCCACTCGGCCACCAGCGCCTCGTAGGTCGGACGCTGCGAGTCCGGCAGCACACCCGACGCGACACGGATGTCGTTGAACGGGCCCTGATAGCGGTTGACCGCTTCAGTGATGCC
This sequence comes from Stenotrophomonas sp. 112478_Sma, assembly GCF_056479905.1. Lineage (NCBI taxonomy): Bacteria > Pseudomonadati > Pseudomonadota > Gammaproteobacteria > Lysobacterales > Lysobacteraceae > Stenotrophomonas > Stenotrophomonas sp. 112478_Sma. The sequence goes on from NZ_CM151072.1 coordinate 2,781,293, forward strand.
CGGCATCGCACCCGGACGCGACAGCAGCCAGCGCACGAACGAACGCTGCAGCTTCCAGATCACCTCCAGCGCGTCGATCTGCACCGACTCCGGCACCTTGCCGTCGAGGGCGTCGATCTGCGCCCACAGCGCGCGCGCATCCAGCGTCTCGCGGCTGATGGTGTAGGCCTTGGCGACCTCGGCGATGGAGCGGCCGGTGTCTTCCTGCATGCGCATCAGGAACGTTGCGCCCATGCGGTTGATGGTCTGGTTGGTCACCGCCGTGGCGATGATCTCGCGCTTCAGGCGGTGACGCTCCATCGCATCGGCGTACTTCTTCTGCAGCGGTGTGGGGAAGTAGCGCAGCAGCTCCTTGGAGAGGTACGGATCTTCCGGAATATCCGACTCCAGCAGCTGGTTGAACGCCACCAGCTTGGAGTAGGACAGCAGCACCGACAGCTCCGGACGGGTCAGGCCCTGGCCGCGCGCCTTGCGCTGGGACAGCTCGGCATCGGACGGCAGGAACTCGATCTGCCGATCCAGCAGCCCCTGCTGTTCCAGGGTGCGGATGAAGTGCTGCTTGGAACCCAGGCGCTTGACCGCCATCCGCTCCATGAGGCTCAGCGCCTGGTTCTGGCGATAGTTGTCGTTGAGCACCAGGTCCGCGACTTCATCGGTCATCGAGGCCAGCAGCTTGTTGCGCTGGTCGACCGTCAGCTTCTTCGCCCGCACCACATCATTGAGCAGGATCTTGATGTTGACTTCATGGTCCGACGTATCCACGCCGGCCGAGTTGTCGATGAAGTCCGTGTTGAGCAGCACGCCGGCCTGCGCGGCCTCGATACGGCCCAGCTGGGTCATGCCGAGGTTGCCGCCCTCGCCCACCACCTTGCAGCGCAGCTCGCCACCGTTCACGCGCAGTGCGTTGTTGGCACGGTCGCCGACATCGCTGTGCTGCTCGCTGGCGGCCTTCACGTAGGTGCCGATGCCGCCGTTCCACAGCAGGTCCACCGGTGCCTTCAGGATCGCGCTCATCAGGTCGTTCGGCGACAGCGCCTTGACGTTCTCGTCCAGGCCCAGCGCTTCACGCACCTGGGGGGTGATCTCGATCGACTTCAGGCTGCGCGGGTACACGCCGCCGCCCTTGCTGATCAGCTTGGCGTCGTAGTCTGCCCAGCTCGAACGCGGCACGGTGAACATGCGCTCGCGCTCGACGAACGAGGTCGCCGCGTCCGGGTTCGGGTCAAGGAAGATATGGCGGTGGTCGAATGCCGCGACGAGACGGATGTGGCGCGACAGCAGCATGCCGTTGCCGAACACATCGCCGGACATGTCGCCGACGCCGACCGCGGTGAAGTCCTGGCTCTGGCTGTCACGGCCGAGCGCACGGAAGTGGCGCTTGACCGACTCCCATGCACCGCGCGCGGTGATGCCCATGCCCTTGTGGTCGTACCCCACCGAACCACCGGAGGCGAACGCATCGCCCATCCAGAAGCCGTGCGCGATGGCCAGGCCGTTGGCGATATCGGAGAAGGTCGCCGTGCCCTTGTCGGCGGCCACCACCAGGTACGGATCGTCCATGTCGTGCCGCACGACATCCACCGGCGGCACGATCTTGTTGTTGACGATGTTGTCGGTGATGTCCAGCAGGCCCTGGATGAACAGCTTGTAGCAGGCCACGCCGTTGGCGAAGATCGCGTCGCGGTCGCCGTTCACCGGCGGGGTCTTGGCGAAGAAGCCGCCCTTCGCACCGACCGGCACGATGACGGTGTTCTTGACCATCTGCGCCTTGACCAGACCCAGCACTTCGGTACGGAAGTCTTCGCGACGGTCCGACCAGCGCAGGCCGCCACGGGCCACCGCGCCGAAGCGCAGGTGGGTACCTTCCACGCGCGGACCGTAGACGAAGATCTCGCGGTACGGACGCGGCTTCGGCAGGTCCGGCACCAGCGCCGAGTCGAACTTGAAGCTGATCACATGGCCGTGCTGGCCATTGGCGTCGGTCTGGTAGTAGCTGGTACGCAGGGTGGCATCGATCACGCCCATGAACGAACGCAGGATGCGGTCTTCGTCCAGGCTCGACACGCGGTCCATCAGCTTCAGCAGCGCATCGCGCGCGGCCTGCATCTGCGCGTCGCGGTCACCCTTGCGGGCATCGACCACAGTCTTGAGCACCTTCAGGGTGGCCTCGTCGCCGGCGGCCAGCACATCGAAGTGGGCCTTCAGCTGGGCCTGGCCGGCCGCGATGTCGTCCTTGCTCTCGTGGCCGGTGGCCGGATCGAAGCGCGCTTCGAACAGTTCGACCAGCAGGCGCGCCAGCAGCGGATAGCGGGCGAACGTGCCTTCCACGTACGCCTGCGAGAACGGCACGCCGGTCTGCAGCAGATACTTGCAGTAGCCGCGCAGCATGGCGACCTGGCGCCAGTGCAGGCCGGCGGCCAGCACCAGGCGGTTGAAGCCATCGTTCTCGGCATCACCGTGCCAGACGCGGGCAAAGGTTTCGCCGAATGCTTCGTCGACGCTGGCGGCATCGATCGCACCGGCCGTCGATTCGACCTCGAAGTCCTGCACGTATACCGGAGCGTTGTCGACCGACAGGCGGTACGGGCGCTCGGCGATCACGCGCAGGCCCATGTTCTCCATCATCGGCAGCGCGTCGGACAGCGGAATGTCGTCCAGCTGGCGGTACAGCTTCAGGCGCAGGCCATCGCCGCTTTCGCGCGGCACCGCCTGCAGGCTCAGGCGCAGATCGTCCGGACCGGTCAGCGCGTCGAGCTGGCTGACGTCGTTGGCGGCAACTGCGGTGCTGTTGTCTTCGATGTAGCCGGCCGGCAGTGCCTTGCCGATGCGGGCCGCGATGCGCAGGCCTTCGCTTTCGCCATGACGGGCCACCAGCGCTTCGCGCAGGTCGTCCTGCCAGTTGCGCAGCACCTGGGCGAGCTTGCGCTCCAGTTCGGCGGTATCCACGTCAAGCATCTCGCCGGGCTTCGGGCGCACGATCAGATGCACCTGCGCCAGCGGCGATTCACCCAGCACCACCGAGCTGTCGACGTACTCGCCATGCAGCGCTTCCTTCAGCATCGCCTCGATGCGCAGGCGCACGTCGGTGTTGAAGCGCTCGCGCGGCAGGTAGACCAGCGCGGAGATGAAGCGGCTGTACTTGTCACGGCGCAGGAACAGGCGGCTGCGCACGCGCTCCTGCAGGCCCAGAACGCCCATCGCGGTGCGGAACAGTTCGTCCTCGCTGGACTGGAACAGTTCTTCGCGCGGCAGGGTTTCCAGGATGTGGCGCAGGGCCTTGCCGCTGTGGCTGGACGCGGCCAGGCCGGACTGCTTCATCACGTATTCGTGGCGCTGGCGCACCAGCGGGATTTCCCACGGACGGCGGTTGTAGGCACTGGAGGTGAACAGGCCGAGGAAGCGCTGCTCGCCGATGATCCTGCCCTTGGCGTCGAATTCCAGCACGCCGATGTAGTCCATGTAGCCGGCGCGGTGCACGCGGGAGCGCGCATTGGTCTTGGTCAGGATCAGCGCGTCCTTCAGCCCCGACGTGGCGTTGAGGCCCTGGGCGGCGAGCGTCTTGACCGGGCGTGCGGCGGACTTGTCCTTGCCGCGCATCAGGCCCAGGCCGGTCTCGTTCAGCGGCGCCAGCACGTCTTCCTTGCCCTGCTTCTCGACGCGGTACTCGCGGTAGCCGAAGAAGGTGAAGTGGTTGTCGGCGGCCCAGCGCAGGAACTCCTGCGCTTCCCTGCGCGAGGCATCGTCGACCGGCAGCGCACGGCTGCCCAGATCGTCGGCCAGTGCCAGTGCCTTGTCCTTCATCGGCTGCCAATCGCGCACGATCGCCCGCACTTCGTCCAGCGCCTTGCCGATGGCCTGCTCGATGGCGGCCATGGCATCGGCCGGCTGGCGGTCGATCTCCAGCAGCATCACCGATTCGGCCTCGCCCTCGCCGACCTTGACCAGCTTGCCGGCCTTGTCGCGGGTGAAGCGCAGCACCGGGTGGCCGAGCACGTGCACGCCCACGCCCTGTTCGGCCAGTGACATGGTCACGGTATCGACCAGGAACGGCATGTCGTCGTTGATGATCTGCAGCACGGTGTGCGGCGATTCCCAACCGTTCGCCTTCACCGTCGGATTGAACACGCGCACGTTGGCCTTGCCGGCCTTGCGGGCACGGGCGAACTCCAGCGTCTCGGCCGCGAGCGCGGCCCACTCTTCAGCGCTGTGGTGCGGGAACTCGTCCGCCTCCATGCGCTTGTAGAAGTCAGCGGCAAACGCCACTGCTTCGGCCTGGGCGGCCGCCGGGTAACGCTTGCGCAAGGCCGTGTATACCGGCTCCAGGGAGAAACCAGCGGTCACTGCGACCTCCGACTCAGCTGGTTTGGTCTTGTTTTTCACGGTCTTGGCTGCGGTTTTTTGCGGTTTCATGGCAGAGCGATGCGCTTGCTCAGTTGGGAAAATGAAATTGTAGCCCTCCCGCGCGAAAAGGCCTTGCTGCAGGACGGAATAAGCAGATTCGGGTTTGCTGCGGTTTAGACGCCTATTCAGTTCGCCCAGGTACGGAGCGAGCGGGGGGCGGCCGCCTTGCCGACAGGATCGGCAAAGCGTGTTACCGGAAGACACACGCGGGAACGTCGTTTCGATTCCACAATCCTGAACTGGACGGTATAGTCCACCGCGTGAACCCGGCCTACTTCCCCGTTGCCCTCGATGCGCGCGATGAGCGCGTGTTCGATGCCGTGCGCGAACTGCTGGCCCGGCAGGGCATGCAGATGAGCATGGATGCGGTGGCCCAGCAGGCCGGCTGCTCCAAGCAGACCCTGTACTCGCGCTATGGCAGCAAGCAGGAACTGCTGCGGCGGGTGATGCAGCGGCATGTGGGACACGCGACGGGGGCAATGCTGCGTGCACTCCGCAGTGACGACCTGCGTGCCAGCCTGTTGCAGTTCGCCATCGACTTCCTGGAGCATTTCAACCAACCGCATGTCGGCCAGGCCTGCCGGCTGATCGCTGCAGATGCCGCCCAGTTCCCCGAAGAGGCCCGGGCGCTGTACCGGCATGGTGCTGGCGCGCTGACACTTCATCTTTCTGAATGGATTGAAACCGTTTGCAGGCGTGGCCTGCTCCGGCATGACGACCCGCACTTCATGGCCGAACTGCTGCTGAGCATGATCGCCGGTCAGGATTTCGACAAACAGCGCTTCCATACCCCCCATCGTGATGACGCGCTCCTGCGTCGGCGCTGGGCAGAGTTCTCCGTCGACAGCTTCCTGCGCGCGTTTGCGCCGCAACCGTCGCCGGCCCCGTCTACAAACCAACCCCGGAGTTCCTCCTGATGACCGCCCCACTCCGCACCCTTGCCTTGACGTGCGCCGTTGCTGTCGCGCTGGCTGCCTGCAAGAAACCGGAACAGCAGACACCCCCGCCGCCGGAGGTGGGCGTGATCGATGCGAAGCCGCAGACCCTGCCGCTGCAGCGCGAGCTGGTCGGCCGCCTGTCGCCGTTCCGCAGTGCCGATGTCCGCGCACGCGTGCCGGGCGTGCTGCTCAAGCGCGTCTACCAGGAAGGCTCCCAGGTCAAGCAGGGGCAGACCCTGTTCCTGATCGACCCGGCACCGCTGCGCGCCTCGCTGAACGCGTCCGAGGCCCAGCTGGCGTCGGCGCGCGCCACCTACGCCAACGCCAAGGTGGCGGCCGATCGTGCCCGCTCGCTGGCACCGCAGCAGTTCGTCTCCAAGTCCGACCTGGACAACGCCGAATCGGCCGAGCGCACTGCGCTGGCCGCGGTCAAGCAGGCCGAAGCGGCGGTGACCTCCTCGCGGATCAACCTGGGCTACGCCGAAGTGACCGCGCCGATCAGCGGCGTGGCCAACAAGCAGCAGGTGACCGAGGGCGCACTGGTCGGCCAGGGCGACGTGACCCTGCTGACCACCGTTGACCAGCTCGATCCGCTGTACGTCAACTTCTCGCTCAGCGTGGACGAGCTGACCCAGCTGCGCGCGCAGCAGGCCAAGGGCGCCCTGGCCCTGGCCGGCGACGGCAAGGCCACCGTCAACGTGAAGCTGGCCGATGGCAGCACCTACAGCGAGCCGGGAACCCTCGACTTCTCCTCGACTACGGTCGACCCGGCCACCGGCGCGGTGTCGCTGCGTGCGCTGCTGCCCAATCCGCAGCAGATCCTGCTGCCGGGAGCCTTCGTCAGCTTCCAGGCCAACCTCGGCGAGCGCAACAATGCCTACCTGGTGCCGCAGCAGGCGCTGCTGCGCGACACCACGGGCGGCTACGTGATGGTGGTCGGTGCCGATGGCAAGGTGGCGCGCAAGAACGTCAAGACCGAAGGCGCACAGGGCGGCAACTGGCTGGTCAGCGATGGCCTGGCCGCCGGCGACAAGGTGATCGTGGCCGGCGTGCAGAAGGTCAAGGAAGGCAGCCCGGCCGTCGCCAAGCCCTGGACCCCGGGGCAGGACGCCGCCGGCAAGCCCGCGGCCGGCGGTGCCGGCCCGGCCGCACCCGCCGCTGCCGCCGACAAGGCTCCGGCCCAGACCGACGCAGCCGACAAGGCCGCGCCGGCCGCCACCGACTCGAACAAGCAGTAACGGGAACCTTCCGTCATGCCTAAATTTTTCATCGAACATCCAGTCTTCGCCTGGGTGGTAGCGATCCTGATCTCGCTCAGCGGCGTGATCGCGATCCTCAACCTGGGCGTGGAGTCCTATCCCAACATCGCTCCGCCACAGGTGACCGTCTCGGCCACCTATCCGGGCGCCAGCGCGGACACCACCGAAAAATCGGTCACCCAGGTGATCGAGCAGCAGCTGACCGGTATCGATCACCTGCTGTACTTCAGCTCTTCGTCCTCGTCCAATGGCCGCGCGCAGATCACCCTCACCTTCGAGACCGGTACCGATCCGGACATCGCCCAGGTGCAGGTGCAGAACAAGGTGTCGCTGGCGACGCCACGACTGCCGTCGGAGGTGACCCAGCAGGGCGTGGTGGTGGCCAAGGCCAATGCCGGCTTCCTGATGGTCGTGGCCCTGCAGTCGGATACGGCGGCGATCAACCGTGACGCGCTGAACGACATCGTCGGTTCGCGCGTGCTCGACCAGGTCTCGCGCATTCCCGGCGTCGGCAGCACCCAGCAGTTCGGTTCCGAGTACGCCATGAACATCTGGCTGAACCCGGAGAAGATGCAGGGTTATGGTCTCTCGGCCAGCCAGGTCCTGGCTGCCGTGCGTGCGCAGAACGTGCAGTTCGCCGCCGGTGCGCTGGGCTCGGACCCGTCGCCGGAAGGCCAGCACTTCACCGCCACCGTGTCGGCTGAGGGACGTTTCAGCTCGCCGCAGGAGTTCGAGAACATCATCCTGCGCGCCAATGCCGATGGCTCGCGCGTGCTGCTCAAGGACATCGCCCGCGTCGCCTTCGGTGCCAACAACTACGGCTTCGACACCCAGTACAACGGCAAGCCGACCGGTGCCTTCGCCATCCAGCTGCTGCCGGGCGCCAACGCCCTGAACGTGGCCGATGCGGTGCGCGCCAAGATGGACGAACTGCAGCCCAGCTTCCCGGCCGGCGTGACCTGGTTCTCGCCGTACGACAGCACGACCTTCGTCAAGATCTCGATCCAGGAAGTGGTCAAGACGCTGTTCGAAGCGGTGCTGCTGGTGTTCCTGGTGATGCTGATCTTCCTGCAGAACTTCCGCGCCACCCTGATCCCGACCCTGGTCATCCCGGTCGCCCTGCTGGGTACCTTCCTGGGCATGTGGATGATCGGATTCACGATCAACCAGCTGACCCTGTTCGCGATGGTGCTGGCGATCGGCATCGTGGTCGACGACGCCATCGTGGTGATCGAGAACGTCGAACGCATCATGAGCGAGGAAGGCCTGGCACCGAAGCCGGCCACGCAGAAGGCGATGACCCAGATCACCGGCGCAGTGGTGGCGATCACCGTCGTGCTGGCAGCGGTGTTCATCCCGTCCGCACTGCAGGGCGGTGCCGCCGGCGAAATCTACAAGCAGTTCGCGCTGACCATCGCCATCTCGATGGCGTTCTCGGCCTTCCTGGCGCTGGGCTTCACCCCGGCGCTGTGCGCGACCTTCCTGAAGCCGACGCACAACGACAACCCGAACATCGTCTACCGCACCTTCAACAAGTACTACGACAAGATCAGCCACACCTACGTGGGCCACATCACCTCGGCGGTGCGCCATGCCCCGCGCTGGATGATCCTGTTCGTGGTACTGACCGCGCTGTGCGGCTTCCTGTTCACGCGCATGCCGGGCAGCTTCCTGCCGGAAGAAGACCAGGGCTATGCGCTGGCAATCGTGCAGCTGCCCCCGGGCTCGACCAAGGGCCAGACCAACGAGGTGTTCGCGCAGATGCGCGGCATTCTGGAAAAGCAGGATGGCTTTGAAGGCATGCTGCAGGTGGCCGGCTTCAGCTTCGTCGGTTCCGGCGAGAACGTGGGCATGGGCTTCATCCGCCTGAAGCCGTGGGAAGAACGCGAGTTCACCGCGCCGGAGTTCATCCAGAACATGAACGGCGCGTTCTACGGCATCAAGGAAGCGCAGATCTTCGTGGTCAACCTGCCGACAGTGCAGGGCCTGGGCCAGTTCGGTGGCTTCGACATGTGGCTGCAGGACCGTAGTGGTGCCGGCTACGAGCAGCTGACGCAGGCCCGCAACATCCTGCTTGGCCAGGCGGCGCAGAAGCCTGAAGCACTGGTTGGCGTGCGTCCGAACGGCCTGGAGAACGCTCCGCAGCTGCAGCTGCACGTGGATCGCGTGCAGGCGCAGTCGATGGGCATGTCGGTGTCGGACGTGTACAGCACCATCCAGCTGATGCTGGCGCCGGTGTACGTCAACGACTTCTTCTACGAAGGCCGCATCAAGCGCGTGACCATGCAGGCCGATGGCCCGTACCGCACCGGCCAGGAGTCGCTGAAGAGCTTCTACAGCCCCTCCAGCCTGACCACCAACGCCGACGGCACCAACGCGATGATCCCGCTGAGCACCGTGGTCAAGTCCGAATGGGTGTCCGCATCGCCGTCACTGAGCCGCTACAACGGCTATTCGGCGATCAACATCGTCGGCTCGCAGGCGCCGGGCACCAGCTCGGGTGAGGCGATGCAGACCATGGAGAGCATCGTCAACAACGACCTGCCGGCCGGCTTCGGCTACGACTGGTCGGGCATGTCCTACCAGGAAATCCTGGCCGGCAACGCAGCGACGCTGCTGCTGGTACTGTCCATCGTGGTGGTGTTCCTGTGCCTGGCGGCGCTGTATGAAAGCTGGTCGATCCCGGTGGCGGTGCTGCTGGTGGTGCCACTGGGCGTGCTCGGTGCCATCGGCCTGTCGATGATGCGTGGCCTGCCGAACGACCTGTTCTTCAAGATCGGCCTCATCACCGTTATCGGCCTGGCGGCGAAGAACGCGATCCTGATCGTGGAGTTCGCGGTGGAGCAGCGTGCGGCGGGCAAGAACCTGCGCGATGCCACCATCGAGGCGGCACGCCTGCGCTTCCGCCCGATCCTGATGACGTCCTTCGCGTTCATCATGGGCGTGATCCCGATGGCGATCTCCAGCGGCGCCGGCGCCAACTCCCGTCACGCCATCGGTACCGGCGTGATCGGCGGCATGCTGTTCGCCACCCTGCTCGGCCTGCTGATGATCCCGGTGTTCTTCGTGGTCGTGCGGCGCATGCTCGGCGACAAGCTGGACGAGCCGTCGAAGGAATTCCTCAGCCGCCAGCGTGAGGGTGAAGCAGCGCATCGTCCGGATCGCTGATCCACCCTGCGCTGCAACGAAAAGGCCCCGGAGCGATCCGGGGCCTTTTTTGTTTATCGCGGGGGGATGCCAGAGCAGATCAGCGCAGCAGCGCGACCGCCACGCACACCGCCAGCAGAACCAGCGCGGCCCATTGCATGGGTACGAAGAAGAAGTGGTGGGGCGCAGTTTCCCCTTTCTGCCGGGGAGTACGGTTGAGCCACAAGCCCAGCAGCACGTTCACGGTTGCACCAATGCCTGCCCCCAGCAGCACCTGGGGCAGCGGGATGTTGCCCCGGGGGCCATCGTGCGGGAAGAGGTAAGCCAGCAGCAGGATCGCTGCGATCGGCGTCACCAGTGTCAGGATTCCCCAACCTCGATAGATCATCTCTGCAGAACCTGTAAAAAAGGCCCTGCATTGGAACAGATCGGCATCGCCCGACCAACAGGCCCGTGCATGCAGGGCATGGATCTACCGGCTGCGCCGCTGTTGCAGCGGCGCAGCCGTTTCGACTCAGCGCAGCCCGGTCTCGTTGCGGGCGATCACCAGGCGCTGGATCTCCGAGGTGCCCTCGTAGATCTCGGTGATCTTGGCATCGCGGAAGTAGCGCTCCAGCGGCATTTCCTTGGAGTAGCCCATGCCACCATGGATCTGCACGGCCTGGTGGGTGATCCACATCGCCGCTTCCGACGCCGTCAGCTTGGCGATGGCCGCTTCATTGCTGAAACGCTTGCCCTGGCCCTTCACCCATGCCGCGCGCAGCGTCAGCAGCAGGGCTGCGTCCAGCTTGCACTTCATGTCGGCGATCTTGGCCTGGGTCATCTGGAAAGTACCGATCGGCGCGCCAAACGCCTTGCGCTCCTTCACATACTCCAGCGTCGCTTCATAAGCGGCACGGGCGATGCCGATGGCCTGCGATGCGATGCCGATGCGCCCGGCATCGAGCACGCCCATGGCGATCTTGAAGCCCTCGCCCTCCTGGCCCAGCACGTCTTCCGGCTGGGCGACGTAATCGTTGAATTCGATCTCGCAGGTCGCCGAGGCACGGATGCCCAGCTTCGGCTCGGTCTTGCCACGGCCGAAGCCGGCCTTTTCGGTGTCGACCAGGAAAGCCGTGATGCCACGCGCGCCCTTGTCCGGCTCGCTCATCGCGAACAACACGATGTACCGGGCCACCGGGCCGGAGGTGATCCAGCTCTTCTTGCCGTTGATGACGTAGGTGCCGTCGGCCTGCTTGACCGCGCGGCAACGCATGGCGGTCGCATCCGAACCGGACTGCGGCTCGGTCAGGGCGAATGCACCGATGGCCTCGCCCTCCGCGATGGCGCGCACGTACTTCTGCTTCTGCTCCTCGCTGCCGTGGGTCAGGATGCCGTTGCAGAACAGCGAATTGTTGACCGACATGATGGTCGAATGGGCCGCGTCGCCAGCGGCGACCTCCACCATCGCCAGCACATACGCGATCGGATCCATGCCGGCGCCGCCGTATTCGGTCGGTACCTCGATGCCCATCAGGCCGTTCTCGCCCAGCAGGCGGATGTTCTCCAGCGGGAACTCGCCGGTACGGTCATGATGCTCCGCGCTCGGGGCGATCTTCTCCTGCGCGATGCGCCGCGCCACGTCCTGCAGCATCAACTGCTCTTCAGTAAAGCTGAAATCCACAACACCCTCCCGGGTACATGAGGTTATGGGCGCGCAGCGCGCGCCCAGGTGTGCCGATTGTACCGGGGCCCGGGGAGTTTCCATACGCCACCGACTTGACCACGGCGGCCGATCCAGCGAATATATCTCTATATCGCGATAGGTAGATATTCATGGATCTGGAAGACTGGTCAACCCGCCTGAAGGTGTTCGCCGATGCGACGCGGGTGCGCCTGCTGGCGCTGCTGGAGCAGGAAGAGCTGACCGTGGCCGAGCTTTCGGCGATCACCCGGCTGGCCCAGCCGCGCGTGTCCACTCACCTGGCGCGCCTGAAGGAAGCGGGCCTGGTCCGCGACCGCCGCGCCGGCGTGTCGGCCTACTACCGCTTCGACGAAGCGCAGCTGGATCCGGCGCAGCGCGCATTGTGGCATGCCTTGAGCAACGGAAGCGACGATCCACTGCTGCGACAGGACGCTGAACGGGTCGCCGCCGTGCTGGCCAGCCGCGCCGCGGACCAGAACTGGGCCGACAGCGTGGCCGGCGACATGGAACGTCACTATTCTCCGGGCCGCACCTGGGAGGCGCTGGCGCGTACCGCCCTGCCCCTGCTGGAAACCGGCGACGTGCTCGATATCGCGTCCGGCGACGGCGTGCTGGCCGAACTGGTGGCACCGCATGCCAAGCGCTACATCTGCATCGACACCAGCGCGCGCGTGGTGGCCGCTGCCAGTGAACGCCTGCGCCGCCTGCCCAATGTGGAAGTGCGCGAGGGTGACATGCATGCCCTGCCCTTCAAGGACCGCAGCTTCGACCTGGTGGTGCTGATGCACGCACTGACCTATGCCAGCAAGCCGGCGCAGGCCGTCACCGAAGCCGCGCGCGTGCTGCGCCCGGGCGGCCGCCTGCTGCTGTGCAGCCTGGCGCGCCACGAACACAAGGCAGCGGTGGAAGCCTATGGTCACGTCAACCTGGGCTTCAGCGACAAGGAACTGAAGAAGTTCGTCGACAAGGCCGGCCTGCAGGTTTCCAGCCTGGAGACGGTCACCCGCGAGAAGCGGCCGCCGCACTTCGAAGTGATCTCGCTGATCGCCAACAAGCCCTAAGTCCGGAATCATCATGCCCGTCCTGCCCTGGTTGCACCCCGAACGTGCCAATGCCCTGCTGGGCGCGCTGCGCGAGCGGATCCTGATCATCGACGGAGCGATGGGCACGATGATCCAGCGCCATGGCCTGCAGGAAGGCGACTACCGCGGTGAGCGTTTCGCCGATGGCTACGATCACCTGCACGGGCCGGGCTGCGACCACGCCGCGCCGCAGGGCCACGATCTGAAGGGCAACAACGACCTGTTGCTGCTCACCCGGCCGCAGGTCATCGCCGACATCCACACCGCCTACCTGGAAGCCGGCGCGGACCTGGTGGAAACCAATACCTTCAACGCCACCTCGGTCAGCCAGGCCGACTACCACCTCGAGCATCTGGTGTACGAACTGAACAAGGCCGGCGCCGCCGTGGCCCGCGCCTGCTGTGATGCCGTTGAAGCCACCACGCCCGGCAAGCCGCGCTTCGTGATCGGCGTGCTTGGCCCCACCAGCCGCACCGCATCGATCAGTCCCGACGTCAACGATCCGGGCTTCCGCAACACCAGTTTCGATGAGCTGCGCGACACCTACCGCGAAGCCATCGATGGCCTGATCGACGGCGGCGCGGACACCCTCATGGTCGAAACCATCTTCGACACGCTCAACGCCAAGGCGGCGCTGTATGCGGTGGAGGAAGCCTTCGATGCGCGCGGTGCGCGCCTGCCGGTGATGATCTCCGGCACGATCACCGATGCCTCCGGCCGCACCCTGTCCGGCCAGACCGCCGAAGCCTTCCACGCCTCGCTGGCACACGCGCGGCCCCTGTCGATCGGCCTGAACTGCGCGCTGGGTGCCGATGCGATGCGCCCGCATGTCGAAACGCTGTCGCAGGTTGCCGACTGCCATGTCAGCGCGCATCCCAATGCCGGCCTGCCCAATGCCTTCGGCGAGTATGACGAGACCCCCGAAGAAATGGCGGCGACCCTGCGCGGTTTCGCCCGCGATGGCCTGCTCAACCTGGTCGGCGGCTGCTGCGGGTCCACCCCCGACCACATCCGTGCCATCGCCCAGGCGGTGGCCGGCCTGCCACCGCGTGTCCTGCCGGACCGCCAGGACCAGGCGGCATGAACGTCGCCGCCACCGTTCCGCACTTCCCGCCCTGCCGTTGCTGAGCCACTGCCTGCCATGACGCCTGTCCGCCCCACCCGCCTGTCCGGCCTGGAACCGCTGGTCATCACCCCGGACCTGCTGTTCGTCAACGTCGGCGAGCGCACCAACGTCACCGGCAGCGCGCAGTTCCGCAAGCTGATCAAGGAAGGCCGCTACGAGGAGGCCGTGGACGTGGCCCGGCAACAAGTGGCCAGTGGCGCGCAGATCCTCGACGTCAACATGGACGAGGGCCTGATCGACTCCGAGGCGGCGATGACCCGCTACCTCAACCTGATCATGTCCGAGCCCGACATCGCCCGCATTCCGGTGATGGTCGACTCGTCCAAATGGAGCGTGATCGAAGCCGGCCTGAAATGCCTGCAGGGCAAGAGCGTGGTCAATTCGATCTCGCTGAAGGAAGGCGAGGCCCTGTTCCGCGAACACGCGCGCAAGGTGCTGCGTTACGGCGCGGCAGCGGTGGTGATGGCGTTCGACGAAAGCGGCCAGGCCGACACCTGTGCGCGCAAGGTCGAGATCTGTACGCGCGCCTACCGCATTCTGGTCGATGAGATCGGCTTCCCGCCACAGGACATCATCTTCGACCCGAACATCTTCGCTGTCGCCACCGGCATCGAGGAGCACGACAACTACGCGGTGGACTTCATCGAAGCCACGCGCATCATCAAGCAGACCCTGCCGCACTGCCACGTCTCCGGCGGCGTTTCCAACGTGTCGTTCTCGTTCCGTGGCAACGAAACGGTGCGCCAGGCGATCCATTCGGTCTTCCTGTACCACGCCATCGCCGCCGGCATGGACATGGGCATCGTCAACGCCGGTGCCATGCCGATCTATGACGAACTGGAGCCGGACCTGCGCGAGCGCGTGGAGGACGTGATCCTCAACCGCCGCCCCGACGCCACCGAGCGCCTGCTGGAGATTGCCGAACGCTACAAGGGCAGCAAGGGCAAGGTGAAAAGCGAAGACATGGCCTGGCGCGCCAAGCCGGTCGAGCAGCGTCTGGCCCACGCCCTGGTGCACGGGCTGGATGCGTTCGTGGAAGAGGACACCGAACTGGCACGGCAGGCCTCCAGCCGTCCACTGGACGTGATCGAAGGGCCGTTGATGGATGGCATGAACGTCGTCGGCGACCTGTTCGGTGCCGGCAAGATGTTCCTGCCGCAGGTGGTGAAGTCGGCCCGCGTGATGAAAAAGGCGGTGGCCTACCTGCTGCCCTATATCGAGGCGGAGAAGGCCCGCAGCGGTGACACCGCCAAGAGCAACGGCCGCATCATCATGGCCACCGTGAAAGGCGATGTGCACGACATCGGCAAGAACATCGTCGGCGTGGTCCTTGCCTGCAACAACTTCGAGGTGGTCGATCTGGGCGTGATGGTGCCGGCGCAGAAGATTCTCGATGCGGCCCGCGAGCATAAGGCCGACCTGATCGGCCTGTCCGGGCTGATCACGCCGTCACTGGAGGAAATGAGCCATGTCGCCCGCGAGATGCAGCGCCAGGGATTCGACCTGCCATTGCTGATCGGCGGCGCCACCACCTCGCGCGCGCACACGGCGTTGAAGATCGACCCGCACTACCATGCCCCTACGGTGTGGGTGAAGGATGCCTCGCGCGCGGTGGGCGTGGCCCAGTCGCTGATCTCGCGCGACCTGCGCGCGGGCTTCGTTGCTGCCAATGAAGCCGACTACGCCGAGATCCGCGCCCGTCACCGCAACCGTGGCGATGCCAAGCGGCTGGTCTCGCTGGAGCACGCGCGCGGCCAGAAATTCCAGGGCGGCTGGGACAGTTATGTGCCCCCGGTTCCGAACCAGCCCGGCCTGCATGTGTTCGAAGACTATCCCCTGTCGGAACTGGTCGATTACATCGACTGGACGCCGTTCTTCCAGGCCTGGGAACTGGCTGGCAAGTTTCCGGCCATCCTCACTGACGAGATCGTCGGCACCCAGGCCAGCGAGCTGTACCGCGACGCCCGGGCGATGCTGGCGTGCATCGTCGCGGAGAAGTGGCTGACCGCCAAGGCGGTGTTCGGCCTGTGGCCGGCCAACAGTGTCGGTGACGATGTCCGCGTGCAGCATCCACAGGGCGAGACCACCCTGCACTTCCTTCGCCAGCAGGTCGACAAGCCGGCCGAGCGCCCCGACTTCTGCCTGGCCGATTTCATCGCACCGGCCGACAGCGGGCGACAGGACTGGATCGGTGCGTTCGCGGTCACCGCCGGTATCGGCATCGATGCCCATGTCGCGCGCTTTGAAGCCGAGCACGACGATTACAACGCGATCCTGCTCAAGGCCCTGGCCGACCGCTTCGCCGAAGCACTGGCCGAACGCCTGCACCAGCGGGTGCGCACCGAGTTCTGGGGCTATGACCGCACCGAAGCGCTGGACAACGATGCGCTGATCGACGAGAAGTATCGCGGCATCCGGCCCGCCCCCGGCTATCCAGCGTGCCCGGAGCACAGCGAGAAGCGCCGCCTGTTCGATCTGCTGCAGGCGGAAGCCAACGCGGGCATGACGCTGACCGAGAGCTTCGCGATGCTGCCCACCGCGGCCGTCTCCGGCTACTACTTCAGCCATCCACAGAGCCAGTACTTCGTGGTCGGCCGCCTCAGCCGCGAACAGGTGGGCGACTACGCGCGGCGCAAGGGCGTGGATCGCGCCCAGGCCGAGCGCTGGCTTGCATCCAACCTCGACTACGATCCCGAATAGACCGCGCAGAAACAGCAACGCCGGGCATTGCCCGGCGTTTCCGATCACTGCGGTGCAGGCTTACCAGACCAGGTCATCCGGCACCTGGTACTGCGGATCGGCGTAGGGATCGTCCTCGGCCGGGGCATCCGGATCGACCTTCAGCGCCACCGAGGCCGCGAACACGGCTTCGGCCTGGTTCAGCACCTCGGCGGTGACCAGCAGATAGCGGCCATTGAGCTGCACCACGCCCAGCTCGCCGGCATTGAGCGCGGTCAGCTGTGCCGCGGTGACATAGATCCGCTTGATCTTGCCGCCATACGGGAAGTGCCGCGCGATGTCGGCCGCCTCGTCATTCAGGCCCTTGTCCTTCAGCAGTTCTTCCAGCTTCGCCTTCGCCTCGCGGCGCTGGCGCGCTTCCTCCTGCTTCAGGCGCTCGGCTTCGATGCGCTCTTCCTTCTCCTTCTGGGCACGGATGGCATAGGCCTTGGCCAGATCCATCTCCTCGGCACTGCGCGGCCTGCGCGGGCCCTGTCCACGGTGCTGCCCCGGCTTGCCCGGCGCACCACCGGGACCGCGACGCTCACCGGGCGTGTGCTCGCCCTTGCCTGCGCCCTGCGGCTTTCCATTGCCGTTGCCGCCCTTGCCCTGCGGGCGGCCATCACGGCGGGGGCCATCATTCTTGCGCTCGGGCTTGGGCGCGGGCTTGAAGCCCAGGCCCAGCAACTGGTCGCGGAGGGTATCGCTCATAGATAAGGGTATGGATCAGTAGTGCGGCGGCGGCGGTTCGCTCGCCGGATCGGAGGAATTCAGTGCGTTGCGGACCTTGCCCAGGTCTTCCAGCAGCACGCGCAGCACATCGGCGTTGCGGGTGCCCTGCATCCGGGCATCGGCCAGTGCGTCGCTCAGTTCGGCCAGCGCGTGTTCCTGGAAGGACACACGCATCTCCAGCTCGACCAGGCGCGCTTCCAGCGCCTGCTCGCGTTCGGTCGGCAGCTCAGACATGCAGTGAACGCCCCCGGCCGATGCCGTAGTACGCCAGGCCCGCCGCTTCGACCTCGGCGGGGTCGTACAGGTTGCGGCCGTCGAACACGACCGCGTCCTTCAGCCGTTCGCGCAGCATCGAAAAATCAGGGCTGCGGAACTGCTTCCATTCGGTCACCACGATCAACGCATCGGCGCCCTGCAGCGCGTCATCGGCGCTGTCACAGAACACCAGATCATCGCGCTCACCGAAGATGCGCTGGGCTTCGTGCATGGCTTCGGGGTCGAACGCACGTACGGTCGCCCCACCCTCCCACAGCTGCGCCAGCAGGCGGCGGCTGGAGGCCTCGCGCATGTCGTCGGTATTCGGCTTGAAGGCCAGCCCCCACACGGCGAACGTCCTGCCGCGCACGCCCTCGTCCTCGCCCTTGTCGTAGTGGCGCTGGACCAGGGCGAACAGGTGGCCCTTCTGCGCATCGTTGACCGCTTCCACCGCGTTCAGCAGCTTCGGCTCCAGGCCGCTCTGCTGGGCGGTGCGGGCCAGCGCCTGCACATCCTTGGGGAAACACGAGCCACCGTAACCGGCGCCCGGATAGATGAAATGCCAGCCGATGCGCGGGTCCGAGCCGATCCCCTGGCGGACCTGCTCGACGTCGGCGCCGACACGCTCGGCAATGTTGGCAATCTCGTTCATGAACGAAATCTTGGTCGCCAGCATCGCGTTGGCGGCGTACTTGGTCAGCTCGGCCGAGCGTACGTCCATCTCCACCACGCGGTCGTGGTTGCGGTTGAACGGTGCATACAGGCGACGCATCACCGCCACCGACTCGTCGCTGGTGGCACCGATGATGATGCGGTCCGGTCGCATGCAGTCGGCGACCGCGTCGCCTTCCTTCAGGAACTCCGGGTTGGAGACCACATCGAAGGCGATGTCGGCGCCGCGCGCCGCGAGTTCGTCGGTGATCGCTGCACGGACCTTGTCGGCGGTGCCGACCGGCACCGTCGACTTGTTGACCACCACGGTCGGCACGCTCATGTGCCGGCCGATGGTGCGGGCCACGGCCAGCACGTACTGCAGGTCGGCGCTGCCATCCTCGTCCGGCGGTGTGCCCACGGCGATGAACACCACCTGGCCATGCGCGATCGCCGCGGCCGCATCAGTGGTGAACGCCAGCCGCGCCGCAGCGTGGTTGGCCTTCACCATCGGCTCCAGGCCCGGCTCATAGATCGGGATGATGCCCTGGTTCAGGCCATCGACCTTGCTCTGGTCGATATCGACGCAGATCACCTGGTGGCCGACATCGGCCAGGCAGGTGCCCGTCACCAGGCCGACGTAACCGGTACCGAAAATCGCAACGCGCATGTCCGTGCAGGCTCCGTGGTGGCTTACGGCAGGACGCCCAGCAGTTCGACGTCGAAGGTCAGCGTGGCGTTCGGACCGATCGGGCCGCCCGGGGTGCCGTTCTCACCGTAGGCCAGCTCGCCCGGGATCCAGAAGCGGTACTTGGAGCCGACCGGCATCAGCGCGACGCCTTCGGTCCAGCCCTTGATCACCTGGTCCAGGCCGAACTCGGCCGGGCCACGGCTGGCGGAGCTGTCAAAGACGGTGCCGTCGAGCAGCTTGCCTTCGTAGTTCACGCGCACCTTGCTGGTCGGCAGCGGACGCTCGCCGCTGCCCGGGCGGATCACCTGGTACTGCAGCCCCGAGGCCGTGGTCACCACGCCCGGCTGGGTCTTGTTCTTGGCCAGGAATGCATTGCCTTCCTGACGGTTGGTCTGTGCAGCCTGGGCGGCCTTGGCCTGCATTTCGGCCTGCTTGGTGCCCATGAACGCCTGGATGGTGGCCGTGGCGTCAGCCTCGGTCATCTTCGGCTGGCCCTTGCTCAGACCAGTGCTGATTGCGTCAAACAGCGACGCAACGTCAATGTCGTCCTTCAGCTGTGCCAGCGACGGACCCACCGAGTAGGAACCGATCATCTGTGCGACCTTCACCCGATCGACCTTCGGCGGCTGCGAGCCCGGCGCAACGCCCGGCACCTGCTGGCCGCTGCGGGCCATCACGACCTGGCGCAGGGCGGCATCGGTGGCCTTGGCCTGCTCCTGGGTGATCTGCGGCTGCAGGCCTTCGAACGAACGCTCCACGGCCGTGCGCAGGGCAGCGACGTCGATTTCATCGGCGATCGGGGTGAACGACTTGGCGACATCCAGGCCGATGGCGTAACCGAGCTTCTGCTTGGGGGAATTCAAGGTTGCGGTCTCCTTGGCGGCTGCGGGGGCCGCCGGTTGTTGCGACAGAGCGACACCCGAAGTGCCCATCGCCAGAATCAGAACCGACGCCGCTGCGCCGCGCATTCCCATCTTCATTCGCTGCATTCCTGGAAGTGACTGGGCGCCGACGTCGGCGCGAAAAGAAACATTGTCGCACGCATACCGTCGATGTCGAGGCATCCGTGCCGGATATCAACGCGTGGCGGCGGGCGCGGCCAGTGCCTTGTCGATGGCCGCGATCAACTGCGGATCATCCGGCGTGACCTTGCTGGCGAACTGGGCGATGACCCTGCCGTCGCGGCCGACCAGGTACTTGTGGAAGTTCCAGCCCGGCGCCACGCCGGTTGCCGCGGTCAGGCGCTGGTACAGCGGGGTGGCCTGCGCGCCGACCACGTGGACCTTCTCGAACATAGGGAACTTGACGCCGTAGGTCAGCGTGCAGAATTCCTGGATCTGCGCTTCGTCACCGGGTTCCTGGCCCTTGAAATCGTTGGACGGGAAGCCGAGGACCGCGAACCCGCGGCGTGCATAGCGCTGCTGCAGCGCTTCCAGGCCTTCGTACTGCGGCGTGTACCCGCACTTGCTGGCGGTATTGACCACCAGCAGCACCTGGCCGTGATAGCGCTGCTGCAGGTTGACCTGCTGCTTGCCGGCCAGGGGCCGGTAGTCCACATCCAGCAGATCGGCGGCCAGGGTGAGGCCGGGAAGGGCCAGCCCGGCCAGCAGGGTCAGCAGGGAAAGACCGCGCAGGCGGCGCGGGAAGACGGTCGGCAGGGGCATCGGAGCGGTCCGCGGTGGCCATTCACAGGGCCCGGCCGGGAGCGGCCGGGAATCGGCCGAACTATAGCACCGGCCCCGGGGGCACCCGGCCGTGCGACCGCCCCGGCGCTTTGCGCGGATTGGCGACAACGCCCACGGGGCAAGACGCTGCCCGTTGCTTGACATAGCATCGACGCAGCTGAATGGAAATGACGCAATGGCCCCGCACCCACCAAGCATCATTTAGCAATAAAATCAATGAATTGCGGGATTTCGTCTGTGCCATGACACCCCCTGCCATCAGTTGGGTCATGTCGGGGGTTGCACGTCGGCGTGCCGGTGTTATAGTTGCATACAACACCAGTCACCTGAGACAGGGGGAATGCCATGAACACCCGGATGCATCGCAACGTCACCGCTCCCGCGATCACCGCCGTTTCGACCCTGCTCGTGATGGCGTGGCTGGCTTCGCCACGCGCGCCCACTGCCCCCTCCTTGTCCGATACCCCGCAGGACGCGCCCACTCCCACGGCCGGGACGCCGGAAGCTTCACCCTCCCCCCCGCGTCGGCTGCACAGCTCCCTGTCCATGCCGTATTTCTCGTTCGCACAGCCGCTGACCCCACGGAGCTGACCATGAGCGACATCCAGTGGAGCGACGGCGCTCCCATCTACCGCCAGCTGAAGGAGCGCGTGATCGCCATGATGCTCGACGGAATCCTCAAGCCGGGCGATGCCCTGCCTTCGGTGCGCCAGGTGGCCGCCGACTACCAGCTCAACCCCATCACCGTTTCGCGCGCCTACCAGGAACTGGCTGACGAAGGCCTGGTCGAGAAGCGCCGGGGCCTGGGCATGTTCATGACCGAGCAGGCGGCCACGCAGCTGCGCAGCAGCGAGCGCGAGCGCTTCCTCAATGAAGAATGGCCGGCCGTCCTGGAGCGCATCCAGCGCCTGGGGCTGAGCCTCGACGAATTGCTGACCCAGGGGAAAGTCTGATGAATGCCAGCCTCACCAGTACCGCTGCAAGCGACGCGGTCATCACCGCCCGCGGCCTGCGCAAGGCCTACAAGAGCACGGTCGCGCTCGACAATGCCAGCTTCACCATTCCGGCGGGCCGGATCATCGGCCTGATCGGACCCAACGGTGCCGGCAAGACCACCGCGTTGAAGGCCATCCTCGGCCTGACCACGGTGGAAGGCGACCTCAGCGTGCTCGGCCGCGACCCGCGCCTGCATCGGGATGAGCTGATGAAGGACATCTGCTTCATCGCCGACGTCGCGGTGCTGCCCCGCTGGCTGAAGGTGCGCGAGGCCATCGACTTCGTCGCCGGCGTGCATCCACGCTTCGATCGCGCCCGCTGCGAGCGCTTCCTGGCCAACACCAAGCTGCAGCCGAAGCAGCGCGTGCGCGAACTGTCCAAAGGCATGATCGTGCAGCTGCACCTGGCCCTGGTGATGGCCATCGACGCCCGCGTGCTGGTGCTCGACGAGCCGACCCTGGGCCTGGACATCCTGTACCGCAAGGAGTTCTACCAGCGCCTGCTGGAGGACTACTTCGACGAGCAGAAGACGATCATCGTCACCACCCACCAGGTCGAAGAGATCGAGCATATCCTCAGCGACGTCATGTTCATCCGCGACGGCCGCATCGTGCTCGACGCAGAGATGGACGATGTCGGCCAACGCTACACCGAGCTGCTGGTCAACGCCGAGCAGCTCGATACCGCGCGTGCGCTCAAGCCGATCGACGAGCGCGCCCTGGCCTTCGGCAAGACCGTGCTGCTGTATGACGGCGTGCCGCGTGACCAGCTCACCTCCCTCGGCGAGACCCGCAGCCCGGGCCTGGCTGATCTGTTCGTCGCTGTCATGAAGGGGACCTACGCATGAACGCCGTCAATCATCCCGTCGGCCCCGCCGGCACGCTGCGCTGGCTGCTCAAGCGTGAGTACTGGGAGAACCGTGGCGGGTTCCTCTATGCGCCGCTGATTGCCGGCGTGGTGTCGCTGCTGATGAGCGGTGTGGGCATCGCCTTCGGCCTGTTCGCCCTGCATCGGGCTGCGCGCGACGGCAATCTGCACATCGATGGCGAGGACGTGAACATCAACGGCCTGGACCTGGCGCTGCTGACCCGCAACATCAGTGCCAAGGACATGGCCGACCTGGGCAACGGCCTCGACCTGACCCTGGTGCTCAGTTCGGCCTGGCCATTCCTGGTGCTGGCGTTCGTGATGTTCTTCTACTGCCTTGGCGCGCTGTATGACGATCGCCGCGATCGCAGCATCCTGTTCTGGAAATCGCTGCCACTGTCCGATACCCAGACCGTGCTTTCCAAGGTGATCAGCGCGTTGGTGATCGCCCCGCTGATCGCAGTGGTCGCGGGCATCCTGACCATGTTCGGCTTCCTCGCCATCATCAGCCTGGTGGCCGCGCTGCACGGTGGCAGCCCGATGAACCTGATCTGGGGACCGGCCAGCCCGCTGACCCTGGCCGCCGGCCACCTGTCCTGGATTCCGGTCTATGTCCTGTGGGCGCTGCCGACCGCCGGCTGGCTGCTGCTGTGCTCGGCCTGGGCCAAGTCCAAGCCGTTCCTGTGGGCAGTGATGCTGCCGCTGTTCGCCGGGATCATCGTCTCCACTACCAAGGTCATGACCCTGTTCGGGCTCACCAGCGGCTGGTTCTGGCAGAACGTCGTCGGTCGCCTGCTGCTCAGTGGCGTACCCGGCATGGACCTGATCTACCGCACCGGCCTGCAGGATTCGCGTGCGGACCTGGAATCGGTCACCGCGCTGATGGGCCCGGTCGCGCAGCTGAAGTCGCTGGCGATGCCGGGACTGTGGATCGGCGCTGCGTTCGGCGCGCTTTTCATCTTCCTTGCCATCCGCCTGCGCCGCCGCGCCGGCGAAATCTGACCCCTTACCGGAGCCACCACCCATGCGTTCCCTGCTCGCCTGTACCGCGTTGTTGCTGATGCCGCTGTCGGCCCTGGCCGCCGATGCACCCAACTGCAAGTTCACCGCTGCACGCACGTTGAAGCTGGACGCGGCCGGTGCCAAGGCGGTGGTGTTCGAGGTGAACCAGTTCGATCTGAAGGTGACCGCCCGCAGTGGAGGCGGTCAGCTCGACGGCCGTGCCTGCGCGTCCAGCCAGGATCTGCTGGACCAGCTGGTGCTGGACCAGCGCCGGGAAGGCGACAAGCTGGTGGTCAGCCTGCGCCGCGCAAGCCGTGCCGGCCTGAACCTGGGCAACTTCTACGCCTGGCTGGACATCCGCGGCAGCGTGCCGGACAACCTGCCGTTGCAGTTCAAGGTCGGCTCCGGCGACGCCAGCATCGACAACGCGCAGTCACTGAGCGTGGATGTCGGCTCCGGCGACGCCGTTGCGCGCGGCACCCGCGGCACCATCCATGCCTCCGTCGGCTCCGGCGACCTTGAGATCGACGGTGGCAGCGCACTGAACCTGCTGTCGCTCGGCTCGGGTGACGTCAAGGCGCGCAACATCGGGGGCGACGCGATCATCGGCACGGTCGGATCCGGCGACCTCACGATCAGCGACGTGCGTGGCAACGCACGTCTGGACACGGTCGGATCGGGCGACGTCGACTTCAAGCGCGTGCAGGGCAGCGTGCAGATCGGCGTGGTGGGCTCGGGGGGCATCGACCTGGGTGACATCGGCGGCGATGTGCACGTGCGCAGCCATGGCTCCGGCGACGTCGAGGTCGATGGCGTGCGCGGCAACCTGACCGTCGATCACAGCGGCAGCGGCGACGTCGTGCACCGCAACGTCAGCGGCAGGGTCACCCTGCCCCGCAACAAGTAAATCCCAACCCACCGATTCGAGGGGAATGCCATGAACCTGATGCGCCTGCTGCCTGCCACCCTGCTGTGCCTGCCGCTGATCGCCTGCGGTGGCACGTCTTCCGCGCCCGACACCAGTGTCGGCAAGAGCGTCGCCGAAACCTCCAGCGGCGTTGGCAGAAAAGTCCAGGAAGCCATGGATGAGGCCCGCAGGGAGATCACTGAGGGCAACATCAAGATCTCCGCCGACAATCAGCCGCGCGCGGAGATCACGCCGGACGGACAGCTGCTGATCGGCGGCAAGGATGTGCCGACCAACGACGCGCAGCGCCGCCAGCTGCTGGAGTACCGCGGTCACGTGGTCGCCATCGCGACGGACGGGATGAATGTCGGCCTGGCCGGTGCCAAGCTCGGTGCCAGCGCTGCCGGTGAAGCGCTCAAGGGTATCTTCAGCGGTGACAGCGAAGGCGTGGAGAAGCGGATCAACGCCGAGGCCGCCAAGATCGAAGCGCAGGCCAAGCGCATCTGCGACCGCCTGCCGGCGATGCTGGCCAGCCAGCAGGCGCTTGCCCGCGAACTGCCGGCCTTCAAGCCCTACGCCAGCATGGACCAGAGCGACGTCGACGACTGCGGGAAGGACAGCTCGGTCACCTTCTCCAACTGAGACACTTCAGCGCAGCCGGCCGGCAGCGGGCCCCCGCTGCCGGCACCGGGCTTACAATGGGCACCCCGGACGCCCCCGATCAAATCGTCATGAAGAAGCTGTTTCTGCTGCTGGCTGCCCTGTTCTGCCTGGGCCTGGCCGGCTGCGACCAGGATTACCGCAACCACCGCGCAGAGCGTGGCAAGCCCAAGATCTCCGTCAGCGAAGGCATGGTGACCGTGCGCCGTCCACCGGCACCGAACATCATCATCCTGGCCGACGGCACGATGAAGATGGACGAGATCCAGATTCCGCTGGACGATGCGCAGAAACAGATGCTGCAGACGATGTTCGGCAAGCTGCAGGTACTGCGCCAGAACACGCTGGTGGCCGCCCCGGCCGATCCGAACATGCAGCCGGTGAAGATCCAGCCGCCGGAGGGCATGGACGTCATTCCAGGCGACCTGATCCAGCGCATCCCCGAGTTCAAGGACTACACCGAGACCTTCGACAACATCGTCGCCGACCGTCGCTGAACGCAAACGCCGCCCGAGGGCGGCGTTTCTCATTGGCCCGGCAAGCCTGCTCGGCAGATCAACCGCCGCCACCGCCTCCCGCATGGATGCCGCCAGCGGTCAGCGCCGTCGGATCCAGCAGTCGCCGCAGTTCCGCTTCGCCCAGGCCGCTGTCCTCCAGCGCCACCTCCAGCACCGGCCGCTGTTCCTTGTAGGCGCGCTTGGCGATTGCCGCGGCCTTCTCATAGCCGATGATCGGGTTCAGCGCAGTGACCAGGATCGGGTTGCGCGCCAGCGCCTCCGCCACGCGATCCTCGCGCACCTTCAGGCCTGCGATGGCGCTGTCGGCCAGCAGCGTCGACACGTTGGCCAGCAGGCCGATGCCTTCGAGCAGGTTCACCGCGATCAGCGGCAGGGTCACATTGAGCTGGAAATTGCCGGTCTGCCCGGCCACCGTGATCGCCGTGTGGTGACCGATCACCTGCGCGCAGGCCATCACCGTCGCCTCCGGAATCACCGGATTGACCTTGCCCGGCATGATCGAGCTGCCCGGCTGCAGGGCCGGCAGTTCGATCTCGCCCAGCCCCGCCAGCGGCCCGGCATTCATCCAGCGCAGATCGTTGGCGATCTTGATCAGCGCCACCGCCAGCGCATTGAGCTGGCCGGACAGCTCCACCGCATCGTCCTGCGCGGCCAGGCCTTCAAACTTGTTGTCGGCACTGTCGAACTTGAAACCCGAGTGCTGCTTGAGGGCCTTGGCCACCTGAGCGCCGAAACGCGGATCGGCATTGATGCCGGTACCGATGGCGGTGCCGCCCAGCGGCAGCCGGCGGACGCGCTTGAGGCTGTCCTCGATGCGCGCCTGTGCCGATGCCAGCTGTGCCGACCAGGCACCGAACTCCTGCTCGAAGGTCAGCGGCATGGCGTCCATCAGGTGGGTACGGCCGGTCTTGACCACCTTGCGCAGGCTGCGGCCCTTCCTGTCGATGGTCCTGCGCAGATGCGCCAGCGCGGGCAGCAGCTGTTCGTGCGCCGCCAGCACCGCCGAGACGCGCAGCGCGGTCGGGATCACGTCATTGGAGCTCTGCCCCTGGTTGACGTGGTCGTTGGGATGGACCGTGGTCTTGCCGGCCTTGCCGGCGCGGTTGGCCAGGGTCGCGATGACCTCGTTGGCATTCATGTTCGAGGACGTACCCGAACCGGTCTGGTAGACATCGATGGGGAAATGCGCGTCCCAGTCGCCCGCCGCCACTTCCGCGGCGGCGGCCTGGATCGCCTTGGCCACGTTCCTGGGCAGGTGGCCCAGTTCGGCGTTGACGCCGGCAGCGGCGCCCTTGACCAGACCCAGCGCACGGATGAACCCGCGCGGCATGCGCTGGCCGGACACCGGGAAATTCTGCACGGCGCGCTGGGTCTGCGCGCCCCACAGGGCGTCGGCAGGCACCTGCAGCTCGCCCATGCTGTCGTGTTCGATCCGGAACGCCCGGGAGGCACCCTTGCTTGCAGCTTTGCTCATTGCATCGACTCCGCACTACTTCAGTTGGGGAAAGGGAAGCGGCGGCTGGCAGGGTGTCGCTTCCCGGGCTGGCGGCGGTAATCACGATACTCTCTTGCCCGTTGCATGGCATGACGGAAGCGGGCCGGATCGTTTCATCTGCGGCACCGTTGCCCATCGGGAGCGGCGGGCCCGGCCGGGCGAGGACAGCGCGCAGCCTCCCTGCGCCCGGCGTGGCCCGGTGCTGCCAAGCATGCGAAGGCCACGCGTCGTAGAATATCGGCCCCGCCGCTCGCTCCCGCCCTGCCGACATGTCCGATTCCGCCCTGCTCGCCCTGTCCCCGCTCGATGGCCGCTACGCCGGCAAGGTCGATGCCCTGCGCCCGATCTTCTCCGAGTACGGCCTGATCAAGGCCCGCGTCACGGTCGAGGTGGAGTGGCTGCTGGCGCTGGCCGCCGAGCCGGGCATCGTCGAGCTTGCAGCGTTCTCCGAAGCCGCCACCGCCCGTCTGCGCGCACTGGCCAGCGGTTTCAGCCCCGCCCATGCCGCCCGGGTGAAGGAGATCGAGCGCACCACCAACCATGACGTCAAGGCGGTGGAGTACTTCATCAAGGAGCAGCTGAAGGACGACGCCGAGCTGGCGCCGGCACTGGAGTTCGTGCATTTCGCCTGCACCAGCGAGGACATCAACAACCTCAGCTACGGCCTGATGCTCGAGCAGGCGCGCCGCGAGGTGCTGCTGCCGACGCTCGACGGCATCGCCGCCACCCTGCGTGGCCTGGCCCACGCCCAGGCCGCGCGGCCGATGCTGTCGCGCACGCACGGCCAGACCGCTTCGCCGACCACCCTGGGCAAGGAGCTGGCGAACGTGGTGGCGCGCCTGGAGCGTCAGCGCCGCCAGATCGCCGCGGTCGAGCTGACCGGCAAGATCAACGGTGCGGTCGGCAACTACAACGCGCACGTCGCCAGCTACCCGGACGTGGACTGGCCGGCCTTCGCCGAACGCTTCGTGACCGGGCTGGGCCTGGTGTTCAACCCGTACACCACGCAGATCGAGCCGCACGACAACGTCGCCGAAATCGGCGATGCCGCCCGCCGCGCCAACATCATCCTGATCGACCTGGCCCGCGACATCTGGGGCTACATCTCGCTGGGCTACTTCAAGCAGCGCCTGAAGGAAGGCGAAGTCGGCTCGTCGACCATGCCGCACAAGGTCAACCCGATCGATTTCGAAAATGCCGAAGGCAACTTCGGCATCGCCAACGCGCTGTTCGAGCATTTCAGCGCGAAGCTGCCGATCAGCCGCTGGCAGCGCGACCTGACCGACTCCACCGTGCTGCGGGCGCTGGGTACCGCCTTCGGCCACAGCCAGGTGGCGCTGGACTCGCTGGCCAAGGGACTGGGCAAGCTGGAGGTGAATCCGCAGCGCCTGGATGCCGACCTGGATGCGGCGTGGGAAGTGCTGGCCGAAGCGGTGCAGACGGTGATGCGCCGCCACGGCCTGCCGAACCCGTACGAGCAGCTGAAGGCACTGACCCGCGGCCAGGGCATCACCGCCGAGTCGATGCGGGCGTTCGTACAGGGGCTGGAGCTGCCGGCGGATGCGAAGCAGCGGCTGCTGGAGATGACCCCGGGCAGCTATACCGGTCTGGCCGAGGCGCTGGCGAAGAAGATTTAAGGGGTTTCCTTTGCGGCGGCGGCCGCGGGCGCTGCCTGCGGCAGGCAACGGCAACAGCAACGGCAACGTCAAAGGCGGCTCTGGGTTTCTGCCGTGTTTGGCGGGGCGGATTGGGTTCGCGGGGGACGCCGTGAACCCATCCCTGGGGGCTTGGCCGCGGCATCCATGCCGCGGACACCCCCGCGAACCCAACCCGCCCCACCTCTGACAGCGTCCCGGTGACGGATCGAAGAGCATTTGTTGTCGGGACGGAATGTGAAGGAGGGACGCGGCTTTGCCGCGTCCCTCCTTGTTTTTGGGATTCTGCAGAGCCGAGCAAGCGCAGCGTGTGACCCGCTGTTGCCTTTGATTTTCTTCTTCCATTCCGTGGCGGACCCCGCAGGAAACTGTCAGGGGCCGGGCGGGTGGGCTGCGCGGGGGTGTCCGCCGCATGGATGCGGCGGCCAAGCTTACAGGGACGTACTTGCAGCGTCCCCCGCGCAGCCCACCCGCCCGGCCAGGCACGGCTTTTTTGCCTTCACGCGACCAAGCACCCGCCACGAGGGGCTCCGCCGTTGGCAGGACACCCCGCGACAAACCACCGCACGTGCGCAATCCCAACGAACGTCGGACAATGGACGCCTTGGCGGCACGCCGCGCCGCCCTCCCGCTTTCCGCTGCAAGGATTCCCCCATGGCCGCCCGCAAGTCCTCCGCCCCGCTCATCGAAGTCACCGCCCGTCCCGGCCAGCCGCTGGGCATGTCCCCGGCCGTGTTCCTGCGCGATTTCTGGCAGAAGCGTCCGCTGCTGACCCGCAACGCCTTCGCTGATTTCCAGTCTCCGGTGCAGCCGGAAGACCTGGCCGGGCTGGCCTGCGAAGAAGGCGTGCTGGCACGCCTGATCGAGCACGACAAGCGCCAGGACGGCTGGCGCGTACGTACCGGCCCGTTCCAGGAAGACGTATTCCCCGCCCTGCCCGACCACGACTGGACCCTGCTGGTGCAGGACGTGGACAAGTGGGACCCGGACGTGCGCGCGCTGATCGAGCACTTCCGCTTCCTCCCGCGCTGGCGCATGGACGACGTCATGATCAGCTTCGCCGCCACCGGCGGCTCGGTCGGTGCCCACGTCGACCAGTACGACGTGTTCCTGCTGCAGGCCCAGGGCCATCGTCGCTGGCAGATCGACGCCAGCGAGTCGATCAAGGGCCGGCGCCCGCCGCTGGGGTTCCGTCCGGACGTGGAACTGAAGCTGCTGGAGGTGTTCAAGCCCACCCACGACTGGGTGCTGGCGCCCGGCGACATGCTCTATCTGCCGCCGAACGTGCCACACCACGGCGTCGCCGAAGACCCCTGCCTGACGTTCTCCTTCGGCATGCGCGCGCCGTCCTCGGCCGAACTCATCAGTGACTACCTGGACACCCTGATCGCCGATGCCGACGAGAACATCCGCTATCAGGACCCCGACCTGAAGCTGCCGGCCGATCCGAACGAGATCGACACGGTGGCGATGGCACGGGTGATCACCGCCCTCAACGCCATCCGCATGAACGACCCGGACAAGCTGGGCGACTGGTTCGGCCGCTTCATCACCACCTACCGCGCCGCCGGCGAAGTGATGGCCCACCAGGCCGCGCCGGAACAGGAAGAGGTGGTCGCCGCCCTGCAGTCCGGCCTTCTGCTGCAACGCCACCCCTGGGCCCGCCTGGCCTGGCGGCGGGCCAAGCGGGGCGCCAGCCTGTACGTCAGCGGCCAGGACTTCGCGCTGCCGGTGAAGGATGCGCAGCGCCTGGCCGGTGCCGAGCAGCTCGACGCGGCCGCCTATCGCGGACTGTCGGACAAGGGCCGCGCGGTGGTCCAGCAGCTGCTGGTCGGCGGCGTGTTCCAGCTGATCGACCCCAGCGAGCTGTATGGCGCCGACGACGAGAGCGAGGATGAAGGCGTCCTCGGTGAGGTGGTCGAAGGCCGCGACCAGGTGGAGGTGATCGATGACGACGCCGTGTCCGACGATGTCCACGTGGTGACCGTGCATGACGATGGCATCGAGGTCATCGTCAACTTCGAAGACGACGAAGAAGACGACAGCGACGCCGGTCGCGCCTGAGTCATGCCCTCGATCCGCGTCCATCAGGTCGGTCATGCCGATGCGCATGGCGCCATCCACGCTGTGCGCCAGCAGGTGTTCGTGCAGGAACAGGGCATTGCCAGCGAACTGGAGCGCGACGCGATGGACCCGGTCAGCGCCCATGTACTGGCGCTGGATGCCGACGGCACGCCGGTCGGCACGGGTCGGCTCACACCTGATGGTCGCGTCGGCCGCATGGCGGTGCTGGCGAGCCACCGCAGCCAGGGCATCGGTGAAGCCCTGCTTGAGGCCCTGGTCGAGGCCGGCCATGGCCTCGGCCTGGCCGAGCTGCATCTGCACGCACAGCTGCCCGCCCGCGACTTCTACGCGCGGCAGGGCTTCCTGCCTGAGGGCGAGGTCTTCAAGGAGGCCGGCCTGGGGCACCAGCAGATGCGCCGCCGGCTGGATGCGGCCAGCGCGATCAACAGCCGCGCCGAGGCCGTGGCCGCCACCACCGCCATCCTCCACCGTGCCCGTCGCCAGGTGTGGCTGCACAGCCACCTGCTGGACCCGGGCCTGCTCGATGCCGGCCCGGTACAGGCCGCCCTGCGCCGCTTCGCCAGTGCCCGCCACGACAAGCAGCTGCGGGTGATCGTGCATGACGCGGCAGCCATTGGCCGTGCCGGCGCGCCGCTGCTGGCGATGGCACAGCGGCTGCCCAGCGTGATCCTGTTCCGCGAGGTGGCCGATCCGATCGACCGGGCACTGGCGTCCGCCTGCCTGATCAATGACAGGGGCGACTTCTACTTTCGTCTGATCGGCCATCGCCTCGACGGCGAGGCCGGCACCGCGCTGCCGGCACGTTCGCGGCAGTTCGAGCAGCAATTGCAGCGCGTCTGGGACCGTTCGCGCGATTGCAGCGAACTCCGCGCGCTCGGCCTCTGAGCGCGACGGTCGGGTTCAACCTGTCTGGAAGCGGCACCGGGGGACGCACGATGGCCTCCGCGATGCCCCTTCGTGTCCGGATGGAGGTACAATTTGGCTGTTTGAACGCGCCTGCGCAGGGCTATTCATCTTCCTGCCGGGTCCTTCTTAAGCCATACCCCACAAAGCGAATCAACACCCTCCATCGTGGACAATCTACTGAAGCAGTTTGCGCAATCTTCGCAACTCGCCGGCGGCAACGCCTCCTATGTCGAGGATCTGTACGAGCAGTACCTCGTCTCCCCGGACAGTGTCGATCCCAAATGGAAGACCTACTTCGACGGCTTCAAGGGCCGCGAAGCAGGTGACATTCCGCACTCGGCCGTCATTTCCCACATCGCGGACGCGGCCAAGGATGCGCTGAAGGCCGGCACCGGCGCAGGTGCGGGCGACGAGCGTGAGCGCAATGTCGGTCGTCTGATCACCGCCTACCGCTCGCGCGGCCACCTGGACGCCCGCCTGGACCCGCTGGGCCTGGCTGCGCCGGTCAATACGCCGGACCTGGGCCTGCCGTTCCACAGCCTGTCCGATGCCGACCTCAACAGCGAGTTCAGCACCGGTGGCGTCGGCGGCCAGCCGCGCATGAAGCTGCGCGATCTGCTGGCGCGCCTTAAGGCGACCTACACCGGTTCGATCGGTGCGGAGTTCATGCACATCGCCGAGGTCGAGCAGCGCCAGTGGATCTACAAGAAGCTGGAACTGGCCGGCGGCAACTACCAGCTGGACGCTGACACCCAGCGCCGCACCCTGGAGCGCCTGACCGCGGCCGAAGGCCTGGAGCGCTACCTGCACACCAAGTACGTCGGCCAGAAGCGCTTCTCGCTGGAAGGCGGCGATGCGCTGATCCCGATGATGGACACCATCATCCGCAGCGCCGGCAAGGACGGCGTCAAGGACGTGGTGATCGGCATGGCCCACCGCGGCCGCCTGAACGTGCTGGTCAACACCCTGGGCAAGAACCCGCGCAAGCTGTTCGACGAGTTCGAAGGCAAGTTCGAGCACGACGAGCACGCCTCGGCCGGCGACGTGAAGTACCACATGGGCTTCTCCGCCGACGTGGCCACCGAGGGTGGCCCGGTCCACCTGGCGCTGGCGTTCAACCCGTCGCACCTTGAAATCGCCGACCCGGTCGTGGCCGGTTCCGTGCGTTCGCGCCAGGAGCGCCGCAAGGACACCGCCCGCAAGCAGGTCATGCCGATCCTGATCCACGGCGACGCGGCCTTCTCCGGCCAGGGCGTGGTCATGGAACTGTTCCAGATGTCGCAGGCCCGCGGCTTCGCCGTCGGCGGCACCGTGCACATCGTGGTCAACAACCAGGTCGGCTTCACCACCTCCAATCCGCTGGATACGCGCTCCACGCGCTATGCCACCGACGTGGCGAAGATGATTGCCGCACCGGTGCTGCACGTGAACGGAGATGACCCGGAAGCGGTGGTGTTCGCCGCGCAGCTGGCGTTCGAGTTCCGCCAGAAGTTTGCCAAGGACGTGGTCATCGACCTGATGTGCTACCGCCGTTGGGGCCACAACGAGGCCGACGAGCCGGCGATCACCCAGCCGCTGATGTACCAGGTGATCCGCAAGCACCCGACCACCCGCGAGATGTATGCCGAGCAGCTGGAAAAGGCGGGCGTGATCGCCGCCGGCGCCGGCAAGGCGATGGTCGATGCCTACCGCGAGAAGCTGGACGCCGGCGAAGTGACCACCGAACTGGCCAAGGTCGAGAAGACTCCGCCGAGCAGCCCGCTGTTCGTTGATTGGCCGAAGCTGCTGGAAGGCAAGCTGTCCGACCCGGTCTCGACCAAGTTCGAGAAGAACAAGCTGGTCGAGCTGGCCAAGCTGATCAACACCATCCCGGACGAAGTGCAGCTGCACTCGCGCGTGGCCAAGGTCTACGACGACCGCCGCAAGATGGCCGCTGGCGAGATTCCGGGCGACTGGGGCTTTGCCGAGAACCTGGCCTACGCCACCCTGCTGGACGAAGGCCATGCACTGCGCCTGGTCGGCCAGGACGTCGGCCGCGGTACGTTCACGCACCGCCACGCGATCCTGCACGACCAGAAGACCGACAACTACTACATGCCGCTGCGGCAGCTGGTGGATTCGCCGGAGAAGGCCACCGTCATCGATTCGCTGCTGAGCGAAGAAGCGGTGATGGCCTACGAGTACGGCTTCTCCACCACCGATCCGAACACGCTGTGCATCTGGGAAGGCCAGTTCGGCGACTTCGCCAACGGCGCCCAGGTGGTGATCGATCAGTTCATCGCCGCCGGTGAAGCCAAGTGGGGCCGCATTTCCGGCCTGACCCTGCTGCTGCCGCATGGCTATGAAGGGCAAGGCCCGGAACACAGCTCGGCGCGCCTGGAGCGCTTCCTGCAGCTGTGCGCGCTGGAGAACATGCTGGTGGTCGTGCCGTCGACCCCGGCCCAGGCCTTCCACATGCTGCGTCGCCAGCTGCACATGACCACCCGCAAGCCGCTGGTGGTGATGTCGCCGAAGTCGCTGCTGCGCCACAAGCTGGCGGTGTCGACCCTGGACGAGCTGGCCAACGGCGAGTTCCAGCACCTGATCGGCGATGCCAATGCCGACGCCAAGAAGGTCAAGCGCGTGGTGCTGTGCTCGGGCAAGGTCTACTACGACCTGCTGGAAGACCAGACCAAGCGTGGCCAGGACGACGTGGCGATCATCCGCGTGGAGCAGCTGTATCCGTTCCCGCGTGCCCTGCTGGCTGCCGAACTGAAGAAGTATGGCAAAGCCACCGACGTGGTGTGGACGCAGGAAGAACCGCAGAACCAGGGCGCGTGGTACCAGATCCGCCACCACCTGCAGTTCTGCCTGGCCGAGGGCCAGAACCTGCATTACGCCGGTCGCGCACGTTCGGCGTCGCCGGCTGCCGGTCACATGGCTGACCATGTCCGCGAGCAGCAGCAGCTGATTGCCGACGCACTGGTCAACCCGTTCAACGACCAGGTCGCTGAATAACTCTCCTCCCCCTTATTTAGAAGACAAACCAGGAAGCTCCCGCATGGCCACCGAAGTCAAAGCCCCGGTACTGCCCGAATCCGTCGCCGACGGCACCATCGCCACCTGGCACAAGAAGGTGGGCGACGCCGTCAAGCGCGACGAAAACCTGCTTGACCTGGAAACCGACAAGGTCGTCCTGGAAGTGCCGTCGCCGGTCGATGGCGTGCTGAAGGAGATCAAGTTCGACGTGGGCGCCACCGTGACCTCCAGCCAGGTCGTGGCGATCATCGAGGAAGGCGCCGTGGCGGCTGCCCCGGCTCCGGCCGCTGAAGAGAAGAAGGCCGATGCCCCGGCTCCGGCCGCAGCCGCTGCTCCGGCTCCCGCCGCGGCTCCGGCCCCGGCAGCCAAGTCGGCTGCCGATGCGCTGCCGCCGGGTGCCCGCTTCACCGCCATCACCGAGGGCGTGAACCCGGCCGACGTGGACGGCACCGGCCGTCGCGGCGCGGTGACCAAGGAAGACATCGTCAACTTCGCCCGCAACGGCGGCGCCGGCAAGGCCGGTGGCGCACGTCCGGAAGAACGCGTGCCGATGACCCGCATCCGCAAGCGCATCGCCGAACGCCTGATGGAGTCCAAGAACTCCACCGCCATGCTGACCACCTTCAACGAAGTCGACCTGTCCAAGGTGTCGGCCGCGCGCAAGGAACTGCAGGACGAGTTCGTCAAGGCCCACGGCATCAAGCTGGGCTTCATGAGCTTCTTCGTGAAGGCCGCCGCCAACGCGCTGCAGCGCTTCCCGCTGGTCAACGCGTCGATCGATGGTGACGACATCATCTACCACGGCTACTCGGACATCTCCATCGCCGTGTCGACCGAGAAGGGCCTGGTGACCCCGGTGCTGCGCAACGTCGAGCGCATGTCGTTCGCCGACATCGAGAAGACCATCGCCGACTACGCCAAGAAGGCCCGTGACGGCAAGCTGAGCCTGGAAGAACTGCAGGGCGGCACCTTCACCGTGACCAACGGCGGCACCTTCGGCTCGCTGCTGTCCACGCCGATCATCAACCCGCCGCAGAGCGCCATCCTGGGCATGCACGCCATCAAGGAGCGTCCGATCGCCCAGAACGGCCAGGTCGTGATCGCGCCGATGATGTACCTGGCGCTGTCCTACGACCACCGCATCATCGACGGCAAGGACTCGGTGCAGTTCCTGGTGGACATCAAGAACCAGCTGGAAAACCCGGGCCGCATGCTGTTCGGCCTGTAAGACCTCCCGCCCTCTTCCGCGCCCGCGCGGAAGGGGGTTCCGGTAAAGCATCAAGGACTAATTCAATGGCTGAACAATTCGACGTCGTCGTCATCGGTGCGGGCCCGGCCGGTTACCACGCTGCCATCCGCGCGGCCCAGCTGGGCCTGAAGACCGCCTGCATCGACGCAGCGCTGGGCAAGGATGGCAAGCCGGCGCTGGGCGGCACTTGCCTGCGCGTGGGCTGCATCCCGTCCAAGGCGCTGCTGGATTCCTCGCGCCAGTTCTGGAACATGAGCCACATCTTTGGCGACCACGGCATCAGCTTCAAGGACGCCAAGATGGACGTCGAGGCGATGGTTGGCCGCAAGGACAAGATCGTCAAGCAGTTCACCGGCGGCATCGCCATGCTGTTCAAGGCCAACAAGGTCGCCACCTACTACGGCTTCGGCGAACTGCAGCCGGGCAACGTGGTCAAGGTGAAGCAGCACGACGGCTCGGAAGTCGAGCTGAAGGGCACCAACGTCATCATCGCCGCCGGTTCGGATTCGATCGAACTGCCGTTCGCCAAGTTCGACGGCGAGACCATCGTCGACAACGTCGGCGGCCTGGACTTCACCGAAGTGCCGAACCGCCTGGCGGTGATCGGCGCCGGCGTGATCGGTCTGGAGCTGGGCAGCGTGTGGAAGCGCCTGGGCGCTGAAGTCACCATCCTCGAGGCGCTGCCGGAGTTCCTGGCCGTCGCCGACGCCGAAGTCGCCAAGACCGCGGCCAAGGAATTCAAGAAGCAGGGCCTGGACATCCGCCTGGGCGCCAAGGTCTCCAAGACCGAGATCACTGGCAAGGGCAAGAAGAAGGAAGTCGTTGTCACCTACACCGACAGCGAAGGCGAGAAGACCCTGACCGTGGACAAGCTGCTGGTGGCCGTCGGCCGTCGCGCTGCCACCAAGGGCCTGCTGGCTGAAGGCACCGGCGTGAAGGTCAACGAGCGTGGCCAGATCGAAGTCGATGCGCATTGCCACACCGGCGTCGATGGCGTCTGGGCGGTGGGCGACTGCGTGCGCGGCCCGATGCTGGCGCACAAGGGCTTCGAGGAAGGCATCGCCGTGGCCGAACTGATCGCCGGCCTGCCGGGTCACGTCAACTTCGACACGATTCCGTGGGTCATCTACACCGAGCCGGAACTGGCCTGGGTGGGCAAGACCGAAGCACAGCTGAAGGCCGAAGGCATCCCGTACAAGGCCGGCAGCTTCCCGTTCGCCGCCAACGGCCGTGCCGTGGCAATGATCGAGCCGGCAGGTTTCGTGAAGATCCTGGCGCATGCCGAGACTGATCGCATCCTCGGCATGCACCTGGTCGGCGCCAACGTGTCCGAGCTGGTGCACGAAGGCGTGCTGACCATGGAGTTCAGCGGTTCGGCCGATGATCTGGCCCGTATCTGCCACGCCCACCCGTCGCTGTCGGAAGTGGTCCACGACGCGGCGATGGCGGTCAGCAAGCGCGCCATCCACAAGGCCAATTGATCGGCCCGGTGGCATGACAGGAAAACCCCGCCTCGGCGGGGTTTTTTTGTTTGGCCTTCTGATGTGGAGCCGAGCATGGGCCCGGCGCTACACCTTTCCAGCAGGCGGCTCCGGTGCATCGTCACAGATGCGATGCTGCACCACGGTTTCACCCACCTTCCATTCCTTCACCACCCTGCAGCGTTCCTTGAGCCTGTCAGGCTTGGCGAGCTTGGCCGCCGCAGCATCCGCTTCGTCGGCAGCGGCGGTCTGCTGGCGTTCCAGCCAGGCTGATGGCGGTGTCGCGGGCGTGGCAGGGGCCGGCGCCGCGAGCGCCAATGCCAGTACCGCGATGGCCGGCGTCATCACGCAGCCACCGGACCGCGGCCGCCACCCAGCAGGCGTGCCGGCAGCATGAACAGCGCGCGCAGGAACGCGAACAGCGCCGAGAACGTGATGCCGACCAGGCGGAACGGCAGGCTCAGCAGCCACACGAACGGCCAGGCGATCAGGGCAAGGATCGCCAACGGCCAGCACAGCACGAACAGCAGGCACCACACGCCCAGCGCGAACAGGGTCTTCATCACGGTCTCCTTGCAGCGGCCCCTTGCCGCCTGCGACCACAGTGCCGCCCTGCCCCGGAGGGAGCAAACGGTTTGCGACGAAACCCGGCAGGGCGCGATGAAACCCGGAACGCAGCCGCTATACCTGCACCGCCCCCGGGCGGCCGTGGGCGACCTGGAAACGCGCGGCGGTCCGCACCGCGGCATCGGTACGCAGCACGCTGTCGGCCAAGCGCAGTTCCGCATCCACGGCCTGCCGGTTGAGCTGCAGCTTCCACCAGCCACGGCGATCGCCGTCGAAATAGCGGATGTGCGGATTCAGGGGAATCGACGGTCCGTAGTAAGGGCCATACGGTGTGTCGTCTCCGCCACTGCTGATGGCGGGGGCGATGAACTCGGTGGCCACCACGGGAGCATCAGCCGCATCGAAGTCCAGCTTCAGATCGTTGACGAAGGTGGAATGCCAGTCGCCTCCCAGCACGATCGCATTGCCCTGCCCGCCCGCCTGCAGCGCCTGCAGCAACCGGTTGCGCGCGGCAGGATACCCATCCCAGGCATCGTTCCAGAACCGCTCGCGCGGGGTGCCGCCGTCCAGCCGCAGCTGCGCCATCAGCAGCTGCTGCACCACCACATTCCAGCGCGTGCCCCGCGCGGCCGCCATCGACTGTGCGAACCACGCCTCCTGGCCGGACCCGAGCATGCTCATGCGCGGGTCCAGTGCCGCCTCGCAGCGCGGTGACTCGCCCACGCCGCAGGGGTTGGCCGGACGGAACTGGCGGCAATCGAGCAGGCTCAGCTGCGCGAGGTCGCCGTAGCGCAGGCGCCGGTGCACCCGCAGGCCATCATTGCCGGCCGGAGCGCTGCGCATGGGCAGGTGCTCGTAGAAGGCACGATAGGCAGCGGCCCGCCGGACGATGAAGTCCTCCACCGGCACGCTGTCCTTTTCAGGATGGACGCCGGAATAGTCGTTCTGCACCTCATGGTCATCCCAGATCACCGCAAAGGCGTGCGCGGCGTGCGCTGCCTGAAGGTCCGGATCGAGCTTGTACAGCGCGTACTGGTCGCGATAACGCTGCAGACTGACGGTCTCGCCGCTGAATCGCTCCGCATCCAGTGTGCGGCCGCGTGCGTTCTGCAGTGGACTGTACTCGTACAGATAGTCGCCGGCATGCAGCACCAGGTCGACATCGCTCCGCGCGATATCACGCAGTACCGGGTAGTAGCCGCTGTTCCAGGCCTGGCAGGTGCACAGGGCCAGGCGCAGCTGCTGCAGCTGCGCGTCCGGCAGCGGCGCGGTGCGGAAGTGGCCGACCGTGCTTTCCTCATCAGCGTCGCAGGCAAAACGGTAGTAATAGTCACGGCCGGGACGAAGGCCATTGATCTCCACGTGCACCGAATGCGCCAGCTCGGGCACCGCTGCGGCGACGCCACGCTGCACCGGACGGCGCATGCCGGGATCTTCGGCCACGAACCAGCGCACCGGCACCGCCCGCGGCGGCATGCCACCACCGTTGAGCGGATCGGGGGCGAGCCGTGTCCACAGCACCGCCCCCTGCGGATCCGGATCGCCGGCGGCGACGCCGAGGGTGAACGGATCGCGGCCCAGACGTGGCCGTGGGCCTGCCGTGGCCAGCCCCGGCATCGCCGCCAGTGCGATCGCCGCCCCCGTACCCTGCCACGCCATGCGCAGCAGGCGACGACGGTGCTCCGGATCCATGGGCCGCTGCATCAGAAGCGCACGGTCGCCGTCGCCATCACCTGCCGCGGCGCACCCACCTGCATGGTCGCCAGGCTGCGCGTGGGATCTGCGGCATAGGTGCCGTTGGTGTTGATCGAAGACAGGTAACGCTTGTCCGCCAGGTTGGTCAGGTTCACTGCCACTGTCAGGTTCTGCGCGGGCCCCAGGGAGCCGAAATCGTAAGCCACCGAGGCGTTGACCAGCCAGTAACCGGGAACCGACAGGTCATTGGTATAGGTCACGTAACGCTTGCCGACATGGTTGGCGGACAGGCGCATGTCCCACGGGCCCGGCGTCCAGGCCAGGGTGCTGGCGAACATCCATTCCGGCGTATCCACGGTCTTCCTGCCGCGGGTCGGTACCACCCCGTTGTTGACGTAGTCGTCGTCGTAGGTGCTGTCGTTCCACGACAGCGCGTTGGACCAGGTGACGTCCTGCACCGGCTTCAGCTGCAGGGTCGCCTCGGCACCGCGGCTGGTCACCGAACCGACGTTGGAGAACAACGCAGGGCAGCCGAGGATGCCCACGCACTGGGCGATGGCAAGCAGGCGGTTGTCGAACTTCACGTCGTACACCGCGACCGACGCCTCATACCCCTGCCCGTAGCCGCGCCAGCCCAGTTCGATCGTGCGCGACTGCTCCGGCTTGAGGTTGCGTGCACTGGCGTCGAAGGCCTGCTGCGGCACGTTGAACGGACTGCCCACGCCCAGCGCATAGGCGGCGATGTTCCTGGCGAACGAACCGAAGATTTCATTGCCTTCGTTGAGCTTGAAATTGAAGCCGGCCTGCGGCAGCAGTCCCTTGCTGGAGGTCAGGCTGCTGTTGTTGGCATAGCTGCCCAGCGGCGTGCGGACGCGGGTGCGGGTGTGCGGCGACTTCGCGCCGATGTCCACCGTCAGGCGGTCGTCGAACAGACGGAAGCGGTCCTGCACATAGAACTGGCGGGTGATGGTGGTGTAGAGCTGGCGCCACACGCGCTGGTCCGGATTGCGCAGGAAGAAGTCATCGGTGATCGGGCCATCGATGTAGTAGAAGTTGCGCTGCACGCTGTGGCCGTTGTCCTCGTACCACAGGCCGGCTTCCAGCTCGTGCCCGCCGACGTTCCAGGTGAACGCGGAGGTCACGCCGGTACGGTCGATCGCGTACTCGGTGGTGCGGATCGAGATCGGGATCTCGCGCGCGGTGCCCGGATTGGAGGGATTGGACGGACTGAACCAGTGGCCCTGCCCGCGGTTGCTGTGATTGTAGACATTGACCTTCAGGCGCATCGCTTCGTTGAGGCCGAAGTCGCCGGCGACGCTGGAGATATCGTCGTTGCGCAGGCCATGACCGGAGTAGTACGCATCCCAGGGGCTGTTGACGCCGCCACTGAACTGCCCGCGTGCCGCGGCCAGCGCGCGGTCCCAGTCCGGCGCGTAGTTGTCCCAGGTCCAGCCGAGGCGGTCGATCATCTCCAGCGACAGATCCTGGTAGTCCGCCTCGACCCGGCGTGATGCGTTGAACAGCGCGGTGATCCTGCTGTCCACGCCGAAGTTGTAAACGGCCTTGCCGTTGAACTGCTTGAGCTCCTGCGAGCCCTTTCCCTTCCACTTGTCGCCTTCGGAGTACACGCCGGACAGGTACGCGGCAAACCCCTGGTGCTCGCCGGTCTCCAGGCGGGCATAGCTGCGCCGCGCGTTGTCGCTGCCGAAGCCCTGCGCCAGCACCACGCCGTACTCGGTGGAAGGATCGATCGAATAGAACTGGAACACGCCCCCCAGGTTGCTGGTGGACGGCGTCCCCAGCGCGCCGATGCCGGTGGAGACTTCCGCACCGCCCAGGTTCTCGCTGATGACCGCGCGGCTGACATGAAGGCCGTTGCTGTTGCCGTAGCTCATGTTGCCCAGCGGAATGCCGTCCAGCGTGTAGCCAAGCCGGTTCTGGTTGAAGCCGCGCAGGCTGATGCTGGTCGACCACTCGTAGGCACCGGTGGCGTCACCCGACTCGAAATGCACGCCCGGCTTGCTGGCCAGCAGCTTGAGCGGATTCGCGCCCGGCGGCAGCACCTTCATGTCCTCGGCGGTGACACGCTGCACCTGGCGCGCTTCGCCGCGGCCGATCACCGAGATCGAATCGAGGGTGGTCGCCGACTGTGCATCGGAGGTGGGGGCGGTTTCAGCGGCCGCCAGCGACGGCAGCGAGGCACAGACCAGCAGAGCCAGCAGATTGCGGCGGAGCGGAGCGTGGGACGGCATGGGAGGCGGATTCCTTGGACGCGCTGGACGCCAGCGACGGGCGTCGGAAGTGGGAGGACAGCGGCGGCATGGTAGGAAGGCCCAGTTACATGTCAGTTACACGTCATGTGACCATCGCCCGGCAAGGTACGCGCCTTGCGCTCGCACCAACGCAAAGAGCCGGGCACGCGCCCGACTCTTGCAGAACAGAAGGAGATCGCCGGCCCGCGGCCGGCAGCCCTACTCGAACGAACCGACCGAATCGTGGGCCAGATTGTCGAAACGCGTGTACTCGCCGAAGAACTTCAGTTTGCACGAACCGGTCGGGCCGCCACGGTGCTTGCCGATGATGATTTCGGCCAGGCCCTTGTCCGGTGAGTTTTCCTTGTTGTAGTAGTCGTCGCGGTAGATGAACACGATCATGTCCGCGTCCTGCTCGATGGCGCCCGATTCGCGCAGGTCAGCCATCACCGGGCGCTTGTCGGTACGCGTTTCCAGCGAGCGGTTGAGCTGGGAAAGTGCGATCACCGGCACGTTCAGCTCCTTGGCCAAGCCCTTCAGCGAACGCGAGATCTCCGAGATTTCTGTCGCGCGGTTCTCGCTGTTGCCGGGCACGCTCATCAGCTGCAGGTAATCGATCACGATCAGGCCCAGGTCGTGCTCGCGCTTGAGGCGGCGGCACTTGGAGCGCAGCACTTCCGGCGATACGCCCGGCGTGTCGTCGATGAAGATCTTGGTTTCCTTCAGCATCTTGATCGCGCTGGTGACGCGGCTCCAGTCCTCGTCTTCCAGCTGGCCGGTACGCAGGCGCTGCGCGTTGATCCGGCCATTGGAGGAGATCAGTCGCATCGCCAGCTGTGATGCGGACATTTCCATCGAGAACACCGCCACGCCCTTCTTCGACTTGATCGCCGCATACTCGGCGATGTTCAGCGCGAAGGTGGTCTTGCCCATCGCCGGGCGCGCGGCCAGGATGATCAGGTCGGTCGGCTGCAGGCCGGCCGTCATCGCGTCGAAATCGTTGTAGCCGGTTGGCAGGCCGGTGATGTTGCCGCCGTTCTCGAAGCGGTTGCGCAGTTCCTCGAAGGCATCCTTCAGCGCGCCGGGCATGGCGACGAAATCCGTACGCCCGCGTGCGCCCTGCTCGGCAATGGCGAACACGCTCTTTTCCGCCGACGCCAGCAGCTCGCTGCTGTCGCGGCCTTCCGGCTGGAAACCATCGTTGACGATGTCGGTACCGACCTGGATCAGCTGCCGCAGCACCGCCTTGTCACGTACGATCTCGGCGTAGGCCGCGATGTTCGCCGCCGAAGGCGTGGTGCTGGCCAGTTCGATCAGATAAGCGCCATCCCCTACCAGCTCCAGCTTGCCCTGCGATTCGAACCATTCGCCCAGCGTCACCGCATCGAAGGGTCGGTCACGCTCGGACAGCTCTCGGATCGCGCGGTAGATCATCTGATGATCGCGGCGATAGAAGTCGGTCTCGGTCAGCTGGTCGTTGACCCGGTCGAACGCTTCGGGTGCCAGCATCAGGCCACCCAGCACCGCCTGCTCGGCCTCCACCGAATGCGGTGGCACCCGCAGCTGGTCGATGCGCGAATCATCGCGTTCGAAGCCATCACCGCGGTCTCTGCGGTTGGAACGGAAGCCGGGACGGGCGGACATGCGGCGGTGTTTCCTGCAAAAGTGGGGCCAGACGAGTGTAGGCATGCGCCGACCCTGGCGGCCATGGACAAGCCTGTGGATAAGCCGTGGAAGAACGGGGGATATCCGCCGGAGCCTGGCCAGAATGGCGCGGAGGCGTCGCACTGCCTGCGACGGGCGCCCGTGCGACGCCCGAGTGCGTCATTATCGCAGATCAGCCGGCCAGGGTCGGATTCCGTGCAGCGTACGGGCTCTGGCCCGCTCAGCTGCAAGTGGGGTCAGAGCCCGCCGCTGCGCGCCGGGATCCGACCCCGGATGTGGCTGGGGTCGGATCCCTCTGCAACGCAGAGGGCTCTGACCCCATACGTCTCAATCGCCCTTCACGTGCACCGCGATCAGCGCCAGGAACCGGTCCACATACCCCTGCAGGAATTCCCGCGTGGCGTCGTTGTTGATCGTGCCGTCGGCCTCGATCAGGCCGTCCTTGAAATGGATGAACGCTTCCGGCTGGCCGAGCACATGCATGTCGAGGAAGGCCAGGCTGTTGCGCAGGTGCTGCTGGGCCACCGCGGTGCCGATCTGGCCGATGGACGCACCGATCACCGCAGCCGGCTTGCCTGCGAATGCGCTGTCGCCATAGGGGCGCGAGCCGATGTCGATGGCGTTCTTCAGCACGCCCGGCACCGAACGGTTGTATTCGGGTGTCACGAACAGCACGGCGTCGGCGGCACGCACCTGCTCCTTCAGGCGGACACACGATGGCGGGTAATCGGCGTCGAAATCCTGGTCATACAGGGGAAGGTCGCGGATCTGCACGTACTGGAACCGGGCCCGGTCGCCGGCAAGCTTTTCAAGTGCATGGGCCAGCCGGCGGTTGCATGACTCCCGGCGCAGGCTTCCGACGAACACGGCGATGGTGGGAACGGACATCGGACGGACTCCTCATGGTGCGGGAAACCCATCCTATTCACCGTCCCCTTTCCAGGCAGTGAAGGTCAGCCGCTGATGCTGGCCCGGACCTGGCGCCAGTGGGCCTGCCATGCCTGGAACATCAGCACGTTCCACAGATGCGTGTGCCACTTGCGCTGGCCGCCAAGGAACTGCTGCCACAGCGGCTGCACCGCGGCCGCCGACAGCACGCCTTCGCGTTCCAGCCGCGAAGGCTGCAGCAGATCGTCGGCCCACGGCCGCAGGTCGCCCTTCAGCCAGTCGCTGACAGGCGCACCGAAACCACGCTTGGGCCGGTGCACCATCGCGTGCGGGACGTATCGGCCCAGCACGCGCTTGAGCAGGACCTTGCTGGTCGTTTCACTGCGCTTGAAGCCCAGCGGCAGCGACCAGGCGAACTCGGCCACCCGCCAGTCCAGCAACGGCGCACGCGCCTCCAGGCTGACCGCCATCGAAGTGCGGTCGACCTTGCACAGCAGGTCATCAGGCAGGTAGGTCACGAAATCGGCCAGCATCATCGCGTCTGCCGGCGTGCCCGCACCGTGCAGCGGATCGGCCAGGTCATAGAAGCTGCCAGCCGGCTGCGCAC
Source organism: Stenotrophomonas sp. 112478_Sma (assembly GCF_056479905.1). NCBI lineage: Bacteria > Pseudomonadati > Pseudomonadota > Gammaproteobacteria > Lysobacterales > Lysobacteraceae > Stenotrophomonas > Stenotrophomonas sp. 112478_Sma. The sequence continues at coordinate 2,826,175 of NZ_CM151072.1, forward strand.
CGGGCACCACCGCCGCCGGGTCACGCCAGCGCGAAATGCGGTTGCGGTACACATCGCCGATGCCGCGGGCGCCGGTTTCGGCCAGCAGCGCCGCCAGACCTCCCGTGCGCGACGCCTCGCCCTGCTGCTGCGCGCGGGCCCCCATCCAGCGCCGCAGCGGGCCCGGCACGCGACCCAGCATCTGCCAGTTGCGCAGCGCGCGCACGTAGCGGGTGTAGCCGAAGAACAGCTCATCGCCACCATCGCCGGACAAGGCCACGGTCACCCCCTGCCTTGCCAGCCGGGCCACCAGCGCGGTCGGCACCTGCGAGGCATCGGCAAAAGGCTCGTCGAACATCGTCGGCAACTGCGGCACCACCGCCAGTGCGTCGGCCCCGCTGACGTAGAGTTCGGTGTGGTCGCAGCCCAGATGCGCGGCCAGTTCCCTGGCCAGCGGTGCCTCATCGTGGCTTGAATCCTGGAAACCGATGCTGAAGCTGTGCACCGGCTGCCTGCTCTGCGCCTGCATCAGCGCCGCCACCAGCGACGAATCGGTCCCCCCGGACAGGAACACGCCGACGGGCACGTCCGCGACCATGCGCAACGCCACGGCGTCGCGCAGCAGGGCATCAAGCTGCTCCTCGGCCTCCTCGATGCGGCCCTGGAAGGGTGCAGCCAGTGCGGCCTGCATGCGCGCACGCGCGTCCCAGTACGGACGCTGCGCCTGCTCCGGCCGGTGCGCGCCGGCTCCGGCGGCAACCATCGGCGCATCCACCCGCAGCACCCGGCCGGGCATCAGCTTGTAGCAGCGCTGATGGATGCTGTGCGGCGCCGGGATGTAATCCAGCCGCAACAGCAGCGTCAACGCATCCCGATCGATATCGTTGTCGAACGCTGGATGCTGCCACAGTGCCTTCAGCTCGGAACCGAACACCAGCGCGTCACCGGCCCAGCCGTAGTACAGCGGCTTCTTGCCGACCCGGTCGCGGGCCAGCCAGAGGCACTGCTCGCTGCGGTCCCACAGAGCGATGGCGAACATGCCGTTGCAGCGCTGCAGGGTGTCTTCCAGGCCCCACTGCAGGATCGCAGCCAGCAGCACCTCGGTATCGGAGTGGCCACGGAACGCATGGCCCAGCGGCTCCAGTTCGGCGCGCAGGGCCGCGAAGTTGTAGACCTCGCCGTTGTAGGCCATCACATAGCGGCCGTCGGACGATGCCATCGGCTGGTGGCCCAGCGGGGACAGATCGAGGATGCTCAGCCGGCGGTGCGCCAGTGCGATCCCGGCAGCGGCATCGACCCAGGTGCCACCATCATCCGGCCCGCGATGGTGCAGCGCCTGGCCCATGGCCAGGGCCTGTGCCTGCAGTTCCTCGGCCGGCACCATCGGTGCCGGCAACAGCATTCCCGCCAATCCACACATGCATCAGGGTTCCTGCGCCAGGTCGAGGGCGGCGCCAATCACCGCATTGTCGCTTGGAAGCCCGAACATTGCTGCCCCCGCCAGCGGCGTATAGGTATCGGCGCCGCAGACCCGACGCAGCGGCAGGTGACCGAAGCCGGCCTCGACCAGGGCCGTGACCACCCCCTCGCCCACGCCACCGCTGTGACGCCCCTCGTCCAGCACCAGCACGCGCCGCGCCGTGGCCGCCTGGGTGGCAATGAATCCGCCGTCCAGCGGCACCAGCCAGCGCAGGTCAACCACCCTCACCTGCCACCCGAGCTGCTGGTCGATCACCCGCGCGGCACGCAGCGCCATCGGCACGCCATTGCCATAGGTGTAGATCACCAGATCCTGCGCCTCGGGGGCATACACCCGGCCCTCCCCCGGCAGCAGCGCCTGGCCCTGTTGCGGGTAGTCGAACAGCCACTGGCCGTCACCCGGCTCGTGCAGGTCCTTGCTCATGTACAGCGCGATCGGCTCCAGGAACACCGCCACGCGGCCATCCACCCGGGCCAGCGCCGCCAACGTGCGCAGCATCATCACGGCGTCGTCGCCACGCGAGGGACAGCCCACCACCAGGCCGGGAATGTCGCGCAGGGCGGTGATCGAATTGTCGTTGTGGAAATGGCCACCGAATCCCTTCTGGTAGCCCAGCCCTGCCACCCGCACCAGCATCGGGTTGCGGAACTGGTCATTGGAGAAGAACTGCAGCGAACACGCCTCGCCACGTATCTGGTCGATGGCATTGTGCAGGTAGGCCAGGTACTGGATCTCGGGGATCGGCAGCATGCCCATGTTGGCCAGCCCCTGCGCCATGCCCAGGATCATGGTCTCGTCCAGCAGCGTGTTGAACACCCGACGCGGGCCGAAACGACGCAGCAGGTCGCGGGTCAAGGTGTACACGCCTCCCTTCTGCGCCACATCCTCGCCGAACAACAGGCTTTGCGGATACTTGCACAGCAGTTCCTGCAGTCCGTGATTGATCTGGATGGCCAGATGACGCGGCGGTTGTCGCTCCGGCAATGCGTCGGCGCCGCCATACAGCGACAGTCGCGCCTCGTCCGCGACCGCGCGCCGGGCCTCGGCGTGCACCGCTGCAGGTGTATAGGGCGCCAGCGGTGCCATCACCTGCTCAAGGGACTGCAGCTTCGGCTGGCGCTCGGCGTCGGCGGCGGCCGCCATGCAGCGCACACGCATCGCTTCATAGGCCGCCTCGACGGCCGCGGCATCCATCCAGCCCGACTCCATCGCGATCTGCGCCGAGCGCAGCAGCGGATCCTGCGCCTCCGCCGCACACAGCTCCGGCAACGCGCGCCACTCCACCTCGAAATCGGTACCGGCATGCCCCATCAGCCGCGTGGTACGCAGGTGCAGGAAGGTCGGCCTGCGGGTTGCCCGGCAATGCTCGACCGCGGCCTGCACCTGCGCATGGCCGCTGGCCAGATCCAGCCCGTCAGCGAAGAAGTAGTCCAGTCCCGGCTGGCCGCCAAAGCGCTCGGCGATCCATCCCTCCGGTGTTTTCACCGAAATGCCCAGGCCATTGTCCTCGCAGACGAACAGGATGGGCGCCGGCAGTTTCTGGTAGGCCGACCACATGGCGGTGTTGAACGCCGTCTGTGCGGTGGCGTGATTGGCCGAGGCGTCGCCGAAGGAACAGACCACGATGCTGTCGGCCGGAATCGGCAACGGCTGGCCCAGGCGCTTGCCGCTCTCGATGGCCAACGCAGTGCCCAGCGCCTTGGGCAGGTGCGAGGCGATCGTCGAGGTCTGTGGCAACACCCACAGCGGCCGGCTGCCCCACACCTTGTGCCGGCCTCCGCTGGCAGGATCGTCGGCGCTGGCGGCGAACGACAGTGCCGCGTCGCGCACTGGATCCATGCCCGGCACCTGCCGCGCGCGCTCGGCCATGAAGGCGCCGGAGCGGTAGTGCAGGAACGCAGGATCGGTGTGCCGGCAGGCCCGCGCCAACAGCGCATTGCCCTCGTGTCCGGACGAGCCGATGGTGTAGAAGACCTTGTTCTGCACGCGCAGCACGCGTGCCATCAGGTCCAGCTGGCGGCTGGCCAGCTGCGAATCGAACAGGTCGGCAAAGGCCGCCGCGCTGAGCGTGCTGCCTGGCAGGATCGGCGCGTGCGGCGCGGGCCGTGGCCGTGGCGTGCCCCGCCAGCCGCGCACCGCCTCCAGGAAATTGACGTCGCACACTTCGGCGCGGTTGAGCCCGCGCATGCGCGCGGGAATGGGATCTGGAACCACAGCGAACATCGAACACCCTCCGTGTCGTTGTTGCGTAGCGTGGCGCGGGCCCGCCCGGCTTCCCCCGCAGTCGGCCTGCCCGACGCTCCCCTTGGAATCAGGCCACCGCGTTGAATCGCGCCAGCACCTCCGCGCCCACGGCCGGCATCGGCACGAACCGCGGCTGCGCCCGGACCCGCTGTAGCCAGGCCTGCACCTGCGGGAACGGATCAAGGCGGATGCCACCATCGCTGGCAACGTCGGTGTAGGCAAACAGCGCGATATCGGCGATGCCATAACTGCGGCCGGTGAACCAGGGCGACTGCCGCAGGTGCTGTTCCATTACCGCCAGTGCGGTGCTGGCGCGCTCCTGCAGGCGCGGCAGTTCGGCGCGCCGCGGGGAGTCGGCCGGCGTCCAGCCACGGATGAAACGGGCCACCGCCACGCAGGGTTCATGCGTGTACTGCTCGAAGAACATCCAGCTCAACGCCTGCGCCCGCTCCCAGCCATCGCCGGGCAGGTAGGGCGTGCCCTCGGCCAGCCAGAACAGGATCGCGTTCGATTCGGTCAACACGCGGCCGTCCTCGCGCACGATCAACGGCACCTTCGCATTGGGATTCAATGCCAGGAACTCCGGCGTGTGGGTCTGGCCATGGGCGCTGTCCACCTCCACCCAGCGATAGCGGCTGCCGAGGTGTTCCAGCAGCATGCGCACCTTGTGGCAATTGCCTGAAACGGACATGCCATGCACCGTCAACGGAACGCGTTCTTCCACCATTGCCTGCTCCAGGAGACCCGGCCGACGACCGGTTGCGCGCAGTCTGGCAAGCGCGCCCGCCGATGCCAAGCGCGGGTGCAGCATGCCCACCGCGCAGCCCGCCGCTGGATGCAGCCCGTCGGGCCCCTCAGCGCACGCGCTGCTGCCACTGCTGGCGCGACTGCCCCCAGATCTGCATCGGTTTGCCCTGGTACGGCGGCGGCAGCTCGCCCATGCGCAGCAGCGTACTGCCCAGCTTGCGGGCCACGACACGGGAATTCTCGTTGTCCTCGGCAATGGTATGGATCACCTCCTCCCACCCGAGTGCGTTGAATGCCCAGTCGATCGCAGCGGTCGCCGCCTCCGGCGCGTAGCCCTTGCCCCAGCTGGCACGCCGGATGCTCCAGCCGACCTCGGTGCCCGGCCAGTCCTGTGGCTGCCAGGGCCCCATGCGACCGACCCACTCACCACTGGATTTCTCGATCACGCTGAACATCGAAAAGCCGAACAACTGCCACGCGCCAGCCAGGCTGCAGAATCCACGCCATGCCACTGACGGTGGCTGTACTCCGCCCAGCGTGCGCATCACCTCTTCATCCGCGCAGAACGCCAGATAGGGCTCGAAATCCTCGCGATGCGGTGGGCGCAGGATCAGGCGCTCGGTTTCCAGGCGCAGGTCGAAGATGCTCATGCCGACTCCAGGGCGATGACGGAGCGCCATCATCGCAAATGTCACCCGGCCACAAAAACAGACAGGCCGGCAGAAGCCGGCCTGTCGCCTGTCCGCTGCAGCGGCGGGATTACTGGCGGGTCGGTGCCGTGGCGCCGGCTGCCGCTGTCTGCGTGACCAGCTGGCCATCGACCACCGGCAGGCGATCGCTGGCTGGCTTGTTGTCCATGCGCACGGTCTTCTCGGCACCATCATAGCGGTAGGTCACGTTGTAACCCTTGACCACGTCGTTGGTGCCCATGGCGATGCGGTTGCCGGGCTTGCTGGCCATGCGCATGGTGCCGGTGGTGCCGTCCTCGTTGCGATAGGTGACGTTGTAGCCGGTGACACGGCTCGACTCGGAGGTGGCGGTCTCGGTGTGGCACTGGCGCTCGGTGCGGTTGACCACACGGCCACCGACGTGGCGCTTGTCCACCTGGTTGCCGATCAGGCCGCCGGCCACGGCACCGGCTGCGGTCGCCGCCTTCCTGCCATTGCCGCCGCCAACCTGATTACCCAGCAGGCCACCGATCACCGCGCCGGCGACGGTGCCACCGACGTTGCCATCACGCTCGGGCAGGCGTTCCTGCACGACCACATCCTGGCAGACCTCGTGCGGCGTCTGGGTGGTGGAGGTCTCGCGCACCGCGTCGGTGCCGATGACGGTGGCGTACGCCTTCTGCTTTTCGGTGATCGGGTCGACCTTCAGCACATCGGCATACTCCAGGCCGCGCGGCGCGGTGGCATCGAGCTGGTTGCCACGCGCACCATCGTCGGTGCCGCTGCCATCGGCCAGGCGCGATTCGCCGTTGGGGGCGCCGGCGCTGATGGAATCCGGCGACGGGTTGCCGCTCTTCATGAAGGCGGCCGTGGCGATACCACCCACCAGCAGCGCGCCCGCTGCGACCAGGACAGTTGTAGTTGTGCTTTTCATGACCTGCTCCTTGCGGACCGTCCGCAACGTTCTCGGCACAGATTGCAGCACGGCCTCCCTGAACGGAATCTCCACATTTCCTGCTCGTCGCCGTAACCCATTCAGCATCGGGAAATGCTGGGCCCGTGGTAGCGTTTGCATATTCACCAGGAGGATCCCGCCATGGCCAACCCGATGCTGCTGCCGGTACTGCAATGGGCGCGCCGGCTGCGCTACCCCACGCTGTTCAAGCTCACGGCAGGGCTGTTCGCGCTGACCCTGTTCATTCCCGATCCGCTTCCCTTCGTCGATGAGCTGGTGCTGGGCCTGGCCACACTGCTGCTGGCCAACTGGAAGAGCCGCGGCACCCGCACGCCGCCACCGCTGGAGCAGCGCTGAGCGTGCTGGTCGACAGCCATTGCCATCTCGATGCAGGCGAGTTCGACCCCGACCGTGCCGCCGTGATCGAGCGCGCGCGCGCGGCCGGGGTGCAGTTCCAGGTCGTGCCGGCCGTCACCGCCGCCAGCTGGCCGAAGCTGCGCGAGGTCTGCCAGCAGGCACCCGGCCTGTACCCCGCGTACGGGCTGCATCCGATGTTTCTTGCCGAGCATCGTGCCGGGCACCTTCCGCTGCTGCGGGAATGGATCGAGCGTGAGCGTCCGCGGGCGATCGGCGAATGCGGCCTGGATTATTTCGTGGAAGGCCTGGATGCGGAGGCGCAGCAGACCTATTTCACCGGCCAGCTGCGCTTGGCGCGCGACTTCGACCTGCCGGTGATCGTGCATGCGCGTCGGGCCGTAGATGCGGTGATCGCAGCGATCCGCCGCATCGGTGGCCTGCGCGGCGTGGTGCACAGTTTCTCCGGCAGCCCGGAGCAGGCGGCACAGCTGCATCGGCAGGGCTTCCTGCTGGGTCTGGGCGGCCCCCTGACCTACGAACGGGCACAGCGCCTGCAACGGCTGGTCCGGGAGATGCCGCTGGAGCAGCTGCTGCTGGAAACGGACGCGCCCGATCAGCCCGACGCGGCCATCCGTGGGCAGCGCAATGAGCCGGCACGCCTCTCGATCATCGCGCGCCACGTCGCGGCGTTGCGGCAGACCGACCTGGAGACGGTAGCGAGGACCACGACCGACAACGCGCGGCGGCTGTTCGCGCTGCCGGCCGCCTGATCGCCGTTTCGCCGGGCATGGCCCGGCGCTACCGGTCAAGCCTCAACGGATTCGGACTTGACCCTCTTCGGCTCCAGCAGCATTTCCAGCGCCTTGCCGACGGCGGCAAAGGCGAAGGCACCGGTGATATGGGTGGCTGCCCCCAGCCCTGCGCCGCAATCAAGCTTGAGCGCAGCGTCCGCCCCCAGGTTGGGACGGAGGCCACAGACACTGCCATCGGCCTGCGGATACTTCACGTTCTCCAGCGAGTACACCGCCGGCACGCCGAAGTAACGCTTGGCGTTCTTGGGGAAGTTGAACTCGCTGCGCAGCTTCTTGCGGATCAGCGCCAGCATCGCGTCGTGCTCGGTGCGCGAGACATCGCGGATGCGTACCAGGGTCGGATCGGTGCGGCCACCCGCGGCGCCGACCGTCAGCAGTGGCAGCTTGCGGCGGCGGCACCAGGCGATGGTCTCCACCTTGACCCGGAAGCTGTCGCAGGCATCGATCACCAGATCGAAGCGACGATCAAGCAGTTCCGCCATGTTGGCGGTGGTCAGGAACGCCTGCACCGCGTCGACATCGAGTTCCGGGTTGATCGCCCGGCAGCGCTCGGCCATGGCGTCGGCCTTGTTGCGCCCGTAATTGCCCTCCAGCGCCGGCAGCTGCCGGTTGGTGTTGGACACGCAGATGTCGTCCGCATCGATCAGGGTGAGATGGCCGACCGCCGAGCGCGCGAGCGCCTCGACCACCCACGAGCCGACCCCGCCCATGCCGACCACCGCTACGCGGCTGCCCTGCAGGCGCTCGAGCGCACCCACGCCATACAGCCGTTCGATGCCGGCGAAGCGTTGTTTGACCTGTTCGTTCATCGGTCTATTTTAACGTGCAGCGGCCGGCGTCCACAGCACGCCGGGTCGAACCTACCGTTGCACACCCGGAGAGCCCGCCATGAACGCCAGCCCCCCTCGCCCGCCGTCTACCGCCTATCGCTACCTGTTCGTGCTCGCGCTGGGTCTGCTGATCGGCCTGATCGCCACGGTGATGGTCGGCCGCGCCCTGCAGGCCCGCCGTGACCCCTTCCCGGACAGCCTGATGCAGGTGATGCAGCGGCAATCCCAGTTGCTGCAGCAGGCTCAACAGCAGAACCGCTGCAGCCTGGCCGACAGCGTGCCGCGCCTGCAGACGCTGCGCCTGCTCTCCAACGACCTGGACCTGGCCTTCCCCGGCCTGAAGGACAGCGCGCAGTTCCAGCAGCATGCCAGCCAGTACCGGGCCGGCCTCAATGCCGCCCTGGCGACGCCACCGGCAGACTGCACCGCGCTGGCCCAGGTGGTGCAGACGCTGCAGGCGGACTGCCGCGCCTGCCATCAGGATTTCCGTTGAACAGCGTTCATCCCGCAGCCGGTCATGGCGGCGTTGATTGGCGTCTTGTTCACGTTGGAAAGGAGACGATTCGCGCACCCTGCTGCATGACGCAGTACCACCCAACACATCCGCCTTCACGGCCAGGAGACGCCCCATGAAGATCCAGCTCATCGCCGCCAGTGCCATCGCCACCCTCGCCCTGGCCGGCTGCGCCACCTCGCCGGGTTACGGCGGCGGCGGCTACAACAATGGGTACAACAACGGCGGCTACGGCAACAACTCCGGCTACAACCAGGGCCGTTGCGCCGACTGCGGCATCGTCACCCGCATCAACACCGTGCAGTCCGGCCGCACTGCGCCCAGCGCGACCGGCGCGATCCTCGGCGGCATCGTGGGTGCGGTTGCCGGCCATGAGATCTCCGACCACACCGGCGGCAGCCGCGGCAACAAGAACATCGCCGCAGCGGCGGGTGCCGTGGGTGGCGCGCTGGCCGGCAACCAGATCCAGAAGAACGTGACCAGCGATACGTATGACATCAGCGTGCGCATGGATGACGGACGCACCATCGTCGTCAACCAGCGTGATCTGGGCGGCATCCGCGAAAACACCTACGTTCGCGTGGTCAACGGCCGGGTGATCCTGCGCTGATCCGCTGCCGGCCCCGGACAAAGAAAAAGGCCCGCTTGCGCGGGCCTTTTTCATGTGACGGCTGCAGACCGGTCAGATCGGCTGCACGGCGTCGGCCTGCAGGCCCTTCTGGCCCTGCACGACGGTGAAGGTGACCTTCTGGCCTTCCTTCAGGCTCTTGAAGCCCTGGGTCTGGATGGCGCGGAAGTGCACGAACACGTCTTCGCCGTTTTCACGGCTGATGAAGCCAAAGCCCTTTGCATCGTTGAACCACTTGACAGTACCGTTCTCGCGTTCGGACATCTCACTAACTCCCTGATGACTCTCTCTTGTTGTTGGAAACGCCTTGTGGGCGGCTGACAAGCAAGGGGGAAGCGAGGTGCATCGATGCAGCGGATCGGGAAGATCTTGCTTCATCAGGCCACGATCCACGGTGACCTTGCCAAGCTCAGCGACTGCAACTTAACCCGGCCAAAACGAAAAAGCAACTGGCAAAATCTTTCACTGTCAACCCCAAAAAGACAACCATACGGGACAGCATGGGCCTCTCATTCATCTTGTATCTGCTAGCGGTCATTTTTGTCCTCGTTGGTATTGCCGGCATCGTCCTGCCGGCACTTCCAGGCGTCCCTCTGGTGTTCGTCGGCCTGCTGCTGGCAGCGTGGGCCGACGGCTTCACCCATGTCGGCTGGCCAACCCTGCTGGTACTGGGCGTGCTGACCCTGCTTTCGCTGCTGGCCGATGTACTGGCCACGGTGGTCGGGGCCCAGCGCGTAGGGGCCAGTCGCAAAGCGCTGTGGGGCACCTTCATCGGCAGCATCGCCGGACTGTTCTTCATGCCCATCGGCCTGTTCGCCGGCCCGCTGGTCGGTGCTCTGCTGGGCGAGTACTGGCACACGCGCGAACTGGGCCGCTCGACCAAGGTTGGCCTCGCCACCTGGCTGGGCATCCTGCTGGGCCTGGCGCTGAAACTGGCGATGGTCATCGCGATGCTGGGGCTGTTCGCATTTGCCTGGTTCCTGTAACACATACCGCACGGTCTTCACGCCGCGCGCACACCTGCGCCGGGCATAAGACTCCGTAGGGCTGGCCGTTGCTGCGGGCAGCCGCCACACTGTGCGTCTTCCCGTAGTCATCCCGAAGGGCCTGCTGCAATGACCCTCCCGCCGTTGCTCCCCCGTCTGGCGCCGTTGGCGCTTGCCCTGGCCAGCGCGCCGCTGGCCGCGCAGGAAATCGCGCCTGCCACGACCACCACGCCGGCCGGTTGCGCGGCCATTGAAACCGACGCCGCCCGACTGTCGTGCTACGACCGCCTGTTCGGCCGTACCGCACCGGCCACCGCCGAGGCCGATGCCGCCGCGCAGCAGGCCGCGCAGGCGCTGCGCGAACAGCGTCGCGCCGCCCGCCTGAGCCAGGGCGAAGAGAACCTGCGGGCGCGGGTCGGCGATGTGCTGCGCCCCGCCCCCGACGACAGCGCCCTGGCCAATGCAGGCCGCGGTTCCCTGCTGGACAGCCGCTGGGAACTGGCGGAAGACTCGAAGCTGGGACCGTTCCAGCTGCGGGCCTACAAGCCGGTGTACCTGCTGCCGGCGTTCTGGACCAGCGACAAGAACCAGATGCCGCAGTCGCCGAATCCGGCCAACAGCGTGACCGAGCCGCAGGCGCTGGACAGTGCCGAGCTGAAGTTCCAGATCAGCTTCAAGACCAAGATCGCCGAGAACCTGTTCGGCGACAACGGCGACATCTGGGCCGGCTATACCCAGAGCTCGCGCTGGCAGGCCTACAACGCCGAGAATTCGCGCCCGTTCCGCGAGACCAATTACGAGCCGGAAGTGATGATGGTGTTCCGCAACGGCTACTCCATTGGTGGCTGGCGCGGACGCATGACCGGCATCAGCCTCAACCATCAGTCCAACGGCCGCGCCGATCCCCTTTCGCGCAGCTGGAACCGGGTGATGCTCAACGTCGGGCTGGACCGCGAGAACTGGGCGCTGGTGCTGCGGCCCTGGTACCGCATTCCCGAAACGCGCAGCGATGACAACAACCCGGACATCGAGGATTACATGGGCCGCGGCGACGCGACCCTGATCTGGAACCGCAATGGCCACGAAGTGTCCCTGATGGCGCGCCATTCGCTGCGTACCGGCGACCGTTCGCATGGCGCCCTGCAGCTCGACTACGGTTTCCCGATCAGCAACCTGCTGCGCGGCCACATCCAGGTCTTCGACGGATACGGCGAAAGCCTGATCGACTACAACCACAAGGCCACCTACGTGGGCGTGGGCGTGTCGCTGCTGGAATGGTTCTGATGGGCGTGACGATCTGGCACAACTCGGCGTGCAGCAATTCGCGCGGCGCACTGAAGCTCATCCGCGACGCCGGCATCGAGCCGGAGGTGATCGAGTACCTGCAGGCACCGCCCGACGTGGCGACCCTGCGCCAGCTGCTTGCCGAATCCGGGCTGGCCGCCGCCGACCTGGTGCGCAGCAAGGAACCGGAGTTTGCCGGTCTGGCGCTGGCCGGGGCCGATGAGGCGACCCTGCTGGCGGCGATGGCGACGCACCCGCGCCTGATCAACCGGCCCGTGGTGCGCACGGCCAAGGGCACGCGCCTGTGCCGCCCGCCGGAAACGGTGCTGGAGATCCTGTAGCCCGGACGCACCACCCGGCAGCGCCGGGCCATGCCCGGCGGCACGCGCTCGGCTCAACGCCGGCGATCACCGCCAGTCGCTGATGCCTTCGCGTCGATAGACTTCCGCGAAGGCGGGGCGCGCCTTCAGCGCGGTTGCGTGCGCCTTCAGCACCGGCCAGGTGTCAGTGGGCCGGGGCATGTTGCGCGACCAGCGCATCAGCATCACCAGCATGAAATCGACCACGCTGGGCGCGTCGCCCAGCAGGTAAGGCCCGTGCGCCTGCAGGTGCGCCGCCACATGCTGCCAGGCCGCCTCCAGCTGCTGCCGGGCCATCGCACGCGTTGCCTCCACGCAGGCCTCGCCCGCCGCTTCGTGCGGATAGAACCATGCACGATAGGCAGGCTGCAGGGTGTTGGCGCACCAGAACATCCAGCGATAGGCCTCGCCCCGCGCGGGCGTGCCCACGGCCGGCAGCAACCCCGCTTCGGGATGGCGGTCGGCCAGGTACAGCGCGATGGCCGCTGCCTCGGTCAACAGCAGGCCATCGATCCTCAGGGTCGGCACCCTCCCGGCCGGATTCAACGCCAGGTAGTCCGCCGCCTTGTGCTCGCGCCTGTCGAAATCCAGCAGCACCAGTTCGTGCTCGATGCCCAGTTCGATCAGCAGCCAGTGCACGACCAGCGAAGCGGTACTCGACGAACCATACAGGGTGGTGCTCATGCGCGGGATCCGTTGCGGGTGGAGCCAGCGATTATGCGCCCGCCCGGCGGCCACTGCTCAACCGCAGCTGCTCATGCAGGTGTCGCGACGTTCGCCGCAGCTCATCATCGGCTGCCGCAGCGTGCAGTCATGCGCCTTCAGTTCGCACGAGCGGCGCAGATCGGCATTGGCGATGTCCTTGCAGCGCTTGTCGGCAGCCGGAGCCATCTGCTGTTCGCAGCTGCTCTGCCGACTGCCCAGGCTGTCCGCCTGCGCCATGCAGCTGCGATGGCTGGCCTGGCACTGCATGCGGCATTGCGCCGATGCGCTGAAATCCGCTCCTTCATACGAGGAGGAGGTGCTGCTGCAGCCGACCAGTGCGAACAGCCCGGCAAGCGCGAAGTTCCGTAACAGCGGCATGAACGTTCCCGGTTCGAGTCGCATGGAAACTAGCAGATGTTCCGTGCCGGCTCGTTAAACGACAAACGGCGCCAACAGGCGCCGTTTGCCACCAAGCGTGTGCCGCGCTTACTCCACCACCACCGGAATCTTGCCGATGCGGGCCTGCCATTCGCGCGGGCCGGTCTTGTGCACCGATTCACCGGTGGAGTCGACCGCCACCGTCACCGGCATGTCCTGCACGGTGAACTCGTAGATCGCTTCCATGCCGAGATCGGCGAACCCGACCACCTTGGCCGCCTTGATCGCCTTGGACACCAGGTAGGCCGAGCCACCGACCGCCATCAGGTACGCCGACTTGTTGTCACGGATCGCCTCGATCGCAGCCGGGCCGCGCTCGGCCTTGCCGACCATGCCCAGCAGACCGGTCTGTTCCAGCACCTGGCGGGTGAACTTGTCCATGCGCGTTGCCGTGGTCGGCCCGGCCGGACCGACCACTTCATCGCGCACCGGATCGACCGGGCCGACGTAGTAGATGAAGCGTCCCTTCAGATCGACCGGCAGTTGCTCGCCCTTGTTGAGCATGTCAACCATGCGCTTGTGCGCGGCGTCGCGGCCGGTCAGCAGCTTGCCGTTGAGCAGAAGCGTCTGGCCCGGCTTCCAGCTGGCCACCTCCTCCGGGGTGATCGTATCCAGGTCCACCCGGGTGCCCTTGGAGGCGTCGTAGGTCAGCTTCGGCCAGTCCTCCAGCGACGGCGGATCCAGCATCACCGGACCGCTGCCATCCAGGGTGAAGTGCGCGTGGCGGGTCGCGGCGCAGTTCGGGATCATCGCCACCGGCAGGTTGGCCGCGTGGGTCGGGTAATCGTTGATCTTGATGTCCAGCACCGTGGTCAGGCCACCCAGGCCCTGCGCGCCGATGCCCAGCGCATTGACCTTCTCGTACAGCTCCAGGCGCAGCTCTTCGATCCGGTTGGACGCTCCACGGGCCTGCAGCTCGGTGATGTCGATCGGCTCCATCAGCGCTTCCTTGGCCAGCAGCATGGCCTTCTCCGCGGTGCCGCCGATGCCGATGCCCAGCATGCCCGGCGGGCACCAGCCGGCCCCCATGGTCGGCACGGTCTTGAGCACCCAGTCGACGATGGAGTCGGACGGATTGAGCATGGCGAACTTGGTCTTGGCTTCCGAACCGCCACCCTTTGCGGCCACGATCACATCCACCTTGTTGCCCGGCACGACCTTGACGTTGACCACGCCCGGGGTGTTGTCCTTCGTGTTGATGCGCTTGCCGGCCGGATCCGCCAGCACGGAAGCACGCAGCTTGTTGTCCGGATGCAGATAGGCGCGGCGCACGCCTTCATTGGCCATGTCTTCCACGCCCATGGTGGCGTCGTCCCAGCGCACATCCATGCCGATTTCCAGGAACACGGTGACGATGCCGGTGTCCTGGCAGATCGGACGATGGCCTTCGGCGCACATCCGCGAATTGATCAGGATCTGGGCCATCGCCTCCTTCGCGGCCGGCGACTCCTCGCGCTCGTAGGCAGCGGCGAGATTCTTGATGTAGTCGACCGGGTGGTAGTACGAGATGTACTGCAGCGCGTCGGCGATGGACTGGATGAGGTCTTCCTGCTTGATCGATGTCACGGCTTGCTCGCTTGCTCGAGGCTGGCGGGGGTAATCCGCCCATTTTACCCCCTCCCCGGCTGCGGGTAGAGTCTATGGGGTCAGAACCCTTTCCCGGGGAAAGGGTTCTGACCCCAAGCCCTTGTCACGCCCCTGCCCGCTGCGGCGTCCTTGCCCGCATGAACGCCGAAACCGCCTTCCAGACCCACCGTCCGCGCCTGATGGCCCTCGCCTACCGCCTGCTGGGCAGCCGCGCCGACGCCGAGGACGTCGTCCAGGACGCCTGGCTGCGCTGGTCCGGCGCCGACCCGGCCAGCGTCCGCGATGCCGAGGCATGGCTGGTCACCACCACCACGCGCCTGGGACTGGACCGTCTGCGTGCGGCCAAGCGCGAGCGCGCGCATTACGTGGGCCCGTGGCTGGCTGAACCGATGGCGGTCACCCTGGAGCCCGACCCGGCGCCCGGCCCGGCCCAGTTGCATGCCCTGGCCGATGATGTATCGGTGGCCTTCCTGACCCTGCTTGAACAGCTCGGCCCGGAGGAGCGCGCCGCGTTCCTGCTGAAGGAAGCGTTCGACCACGACTATCGCGAGATCGCCGACCTGATCGGCCATAGCGAGGCCAACTGCCGGCAACTGGTGCACCGGGCCCGGCAGCGGCTGCAGGCCGGCCGGCCGCGCTTCAATGCCGACGCCGGCCAGCACCGGCAGTTGCTGGCACGCTTCATGGATGCGTCGCAGCGTGGCGACAGCGAGGCGATCCAGGCCCTGCTGCATGCCAACGCGCTGATGGTCTCCGATGGAGGCGGCGTGGTCACCGCAGCGGTGCGCCCGCTGCGGGGTGCCGAACGCATCGGCCGCCTGTTCTGGGCCATTGCCCGCCGCGGCGGCACGCACCCGGCCCGGCTGGGCTACGTCAACGGCGAGCCGGCGATCCTGGGCTTCGACGGCGATCGCCTGCATTCGGTCACCACCATCGAGGTGATCGATGGCCGCATCGCGCGCCTGTACAGCGTGCTCAATCCGGAAAAACTGCCCGCGGTTGTCACGCACGCAGACGCGGCGGCGTCCTGGTAAGGGAAGGCGGCCATCGGGGCCGCCGTGGAGCCCACGATGTCCAACCCCGCCTCACCCCGCGTTCCCTATACCCGCTTGGCCGCCAAGGCTTTCAAGGGCCTGCTCGATACCAGCCAGGCAGTGCATGACAGTTCGATCGATCCGACCCTGATGGAACTGGTGTTCCTGCGCGTGTCGCAGCTCAACGGCTGCGGCTACTGCATGGACATGCACGGGACGGCGCTGCGCAAGAGTGGCATCGAGCCGCGCAAGCTGGACACCCTGCCCGCCTGGCACGAAAGCCGCTTCTTCGATGCGCGTGAGCGCGCTGCGCTGGGCTGGGCCGAGGCCCTGACCCGGCTCACCGACGCCGCGCCATCGCAGGCAGCGTTCGATGCGCTGGCACCGCACTTCGATGAGAAGGGCATCAGCGACCTGAGCATGGGCATCGCGGTGATCAACGCCTGGAACCGCCTCGGCGCCGGCCTGCTGCCGCCGCTGCCCTGATCCACAAGAATGCGGGGCCTCGCCCGGCGCGGCTCCGCACCGGTGGCGCGCTGACGCGCACGCTCCCTGCGGGCGTCGCATTCATGCCTTCGCCACGGCTCCGGCGCGCACAATGGCGACATGCCTTCAGCCGAAAAGAAACCCAGCCTGCGCCAGCGCTTCAATGCGATGCGCAACGTGCCACCGTTCCTGCGGCTGGTGTGGAAGACCAGCCCCGCACTGACCCTGGTCAGCCTGGGGCTGCGCCTGATCCGTGCCCTGCTGCCGGTCGCCATGCTGTATGTGGGCAAGCTGATCATCGACAGCGCGCTGCAGCTGAGCCGGCACGACGCCGGCTTTCCGCCGCTGGGCGAGGCCCTGGCCAGCGGCCTGCTCAACCCGCTGCTCGGGTTGCTGGCCCTGGAACTGGGCCTGGCCATCGTCTCCGACCTGCTGGGCCGGATGGTGGCCTACGCCGATGCCCTGCTGTCGGAGCTGTTCGCCAACGCCACCAGCATCCGGCTGATGGAGCACGCCGCAACGCTGGATCTGGAGGACTTCGAGGATCCGGACCTGCAGGACAAGCTGGACCGCGCACGACGCCAGACGATGGGCCGGATGAACCTGATGAGCCAGCTGTTCGGCCAGGTGCAGGACGCCATCACGGTGGTCAGCCTGGCGGTGGGCCTGCTGGTCTACGCGCCGTGGCTGATCCTGCTGCTGGCGCTGGCCCTGGTGCCTGCCTTCATCGGCGAATCGCACTTCAACGCCGCCGGCTACAGCCTGAATTTCCAATGGACGCCCGAGCGCCGCCAGCTCGACTACCTGCGCCAGCTCGGCGCCAGCGTGGAGACGGCCAAGGAAGTGAAGATCTACAACCTGCACCGCTTCCTGGTGGAGCGTTACAGGAGCCTGTCGGTGGCGCTGTTCAAGGCCAACCGGGCGTTGGCCCGGCGCCGTGCCTTGTGGGGCACCCTGCTGGCCGCGCTGGGCACGCTGGGTTATTACACCGCCTACGCCTACATCGCCTGGCGCACGGTGCGCGGCGATTTCTCGATCGGCGACCTGACCTTCCTCGCCGGCAGCTTCCTGCGCCTGCGCCAGCTGCTGGAGGGCCTGCTGATCGGCTTCTCGCAGGTGGCCAGCCAGGCCCTGTACCTGGACGATCTGTTCTCGTTTTTCCAGATCCAGCCGGAGATCCATTCGCGCGAGGGCGCCGCAGCCGTGCCGCAGCCCATCCGCCAGGGCTTCGTGTTCGAGAACGTCGGCTTCCGCTATCCCGATGCCGAGCAATGGGCCGTCCGCCACCTCGATTTCCAGCTGCATGCCGGCGAAGTGCTGGCACTGGTCGGCGAGAACGGTGCCGGCAAGACCACGCTGGTCAAACTGCTGGCACGGCTGTACGAGCCCGACGAGGGGCGCATCCTGCTCGACGGCCGGGACCTGCGCGACTATGACCTGGATGACCTGCGCGCCAATCTCGGGGTGATCTTCCAGGACTTCGTGCGCTACAACCTGAGCGCCGGCGAGAACATCGGCGTTGGCCAGGTCGAGGCGATGGCGGACCGGGAACGGGTTGCCGATGCCGCGCGCCGGGGCATGGCCCAGGAAGTGATCGAGTCGCTGCCACGCGGCTACGACCAGCTGATCGGGCGTCGCTTCAAGGAGGGCGTGGACCTCTCCGGCGGGCAGTGGCAGAAGATCGCCATCGCCCGCGCGTGGATGCGCAATGCGCAGGTGATGATCCTGGACGAGCCGACCGCAGCGCTGGATGCGCGCAGCGAGTTCGAGGTATTCCAGCGGTTCAGGGAACTGGCGGACAATCGCACTGCCGTACTCATCTCCCATCGCTTCTCGTCGGTGCGCATGGCCGACCGCATCCTGGTGCTGGCCGATGGCCGGATCGAGGCCAGCGGCACCCACGAGCAGCTGATGGCCCAGGGCGGCCGCTACGCCGAGCTGTTCGAGCTGCAGGCCGCCGGCTACCGCTGAGAACGCCTCTCGTTCCGCCTAATGAGAACCTGTCTCATTTGAGATAGAATTACCCCGACGACTTCCAACAGATACGCCCATGTCTTCCGCTTTCGGCGCCGAAACGGTGCTTGAGGTCCGCCACTGGACCGATGCCTACTTCAGCTTCACCCTCACCCGCGACAGCGGTTTCCGCTTCGAGAACGGCCAGTTCGTGATGATCGGCCTGGAAACCGACGCCCGGCCGCTGCTGCGCGCCTACTCCATCGCCAGCGCGAACTGGGAAGAGCAGCTGGAGTTCTTCAGCATCAAGGTGCAGGACGGCCCCCTGACCTCG
Organism: Stenotrophomonas sp. 112478_Sma; assembly: GCF_056479905.1. Lineage (NCBI taxonomy): Bacteria > Pseudomonadati > Pseudomonadota > Gammaproteobacteria > Lysobacterales > Lysobacteraceae > Stenotrophomonas > Stenotrophomonas sp. 112478_Sma. The sequence goes on from NZ_CM151072.1 coordinate 2,844,555, forward strand.
CGCCTGCAGCACATCAAGCCCGGCGACAAGGTTCTGGTAGGCAAGAAGCCCACCGGCACCCTGCTGATCAGCGATCTGCATCCCGGCAGGAACCTGTACCTGCTGGGCACGGGCACCGGCCTGGCGCCCTGGCTGTCGATCATCAAGGACCCGGAGACCTACGAGCGTTTCGAGAAGGTGATCCTGTGCCACGGCGTGCGCTACGAGAAGGACCTGGCGTACCGCGACTATTTCGAGAAGGACCTGCGTGAGCACGAGTTCCTCGGCGAGATGATCGGCGACAAGCTGTTGTACTACCCGGCCGTCACCCGCGAACCGTTCGCCAACCAGGGGCGCCTGACCTCGCTGATGGAAAGCGGGGAAATGCAGCGCACCCTGGGCCTGCCGGAACTGAGCCCGGAGAATGACCGCGCGATGATCTGCGGCAGCCCGCAGATGCTGGCCGACCTGCGCACGGTGCTCGACGCCCGTGGCTTCCAGGTCTCCCCGCGCATCGGCCAGCCGGGTCACTACGTGTTCGAGCGCGCCTTCGTCGAGAAGTAACCCGTAGCGCCGGGCCTGCGTCCGGCGCTGCTGCGGGAAGCGGCAGCCCTTACTGCCGGGACTGCAACGCTTTCTCGATGTCCCCGCGAAGGCTTTCCGGCTTGTCGGTCGGAGCGTAGCGTTTCAGCACCTGCCCGTCGCGTCCGACCAGGAACTTGCTGAAGTTCCATTTGATCGCGCTCAGCCCCAGCAGGCCGGTCTTCTCGGACTTCAGCCACTTCCACAGCGGGTGTGCACCGTCGCCGTTGACCTGGATCTTCTCCGACAGCGGGAAGTCCACTGCATAGGTCAGCGCACAGAAGCTGCGGATCTCCTCGGCATTGCCCGGTTCCTGGTGGCCGAACTGGTCGCAGGGGAAGCCGATCACCACCAGGCCCTTCGGGCCGTACTCGCGCCACAGCGCCTCCAGTCCCTCGTACTGCGGGGTGAAACCGCACTTGCTGGCCACGTTGACCAGCAGCAGCGCCTTGCCGCGGTACTGCTCCAGGGCCTGCGGCTGGCCGTCCAGGTCGGTGAAACCGAAATCGAACGCAGTGGTCATGGCAGATCTCCGCAATGGGGGCTTCCGATGGTATCCCCGCCCATGCCTTTCGACACAAGCCCGATCCCATTACCCCGGGTTAACCTCGGGCACTTGTCTGCCTTACCGGAGTACCGCCTTGACCACCCGCCTTGCCCTTGCCGTGGCCATGACCCTCGGCCTTGCCCTGCCCGCCTATTCCGCCGGCGCCGCCACCCCGGCTGCCAGCACCACCGCACAGCAGGCCAACCCGTTCTTCGCCGAAAGCCCGCTGGCACTGCACTATCCGCAGTTCGACAAGATCAAGGACAGCGACTTCGCTCCGGCCTTCGACGCCGGCATGGCGCAGCAGCTGAAGGAAATCGAGGCCATCGCCAACAACAGGGCCAAGCCGACCTTCGACAACACCATCATCGCCCTGGAAAAGAGCGGTGACATCCTTGACCGCGCGACCACCGTGTTCTTCGCCCTGGTCGGCGCGGACACCAACGACACCCGCAAGAAGCTGCAGGCCGACTACTCGGCCAGGTTCGCCGCGCACAGCGATGCGATCGCCCTGAACAGCAAGCTGTTCGCGCGCATCCAGGCGCTGTATGACACCCGCACGCAGCTGGGTCTGGACGCCGAAGGCGTGCGCCTGGTCGAGAAGTACTATGACAACTACGTGCGCGCCGGCGCCAAGCTGTCTGACGCGGACAAGGCGAAGCTGAAGGAAATGAACGCCGAGCTGGCCAACCTCGGTACCCGCTTCAGCCAGAACGTGCAGTCGGAAGTGAACGCTTCGGCGATCACCGTTGATGACGTGAAGGAACTGGATGGTCTGTCCAGGGAGCAGATCGCCGCCGCCGCCGAAGCCGCCAAGGCCCGTGGCCTGGATGGCAAGTATGTGATCACCCTGCTCAACACCACCGGCCAGCCGCCCCTGACCAACCTGGCCAACCGCGCCCTGCGCCAGAAGATCTACGAAGCGTCGGTCAGCCGTGGCAGCCGCGGCGGCGAGTTCGACAACACCGCCATTGTCTCGCGCATCATGCAGCTGCGTGCCGACAAGGCCAAGCTGATGGGCTTTGCCAACTTCGCCGCGTACAACCTGACCAACCAGACCGCCAAGACCCCAGAGGCGGTCAACGCGATGCTGGGCAAGCTGGCCCCGGCCGCAGTGGCCAACGCCAAGCGCGAAGCGGCCGACCTGCAGGCAATGATCGACCAGGAGCAGAAGGCCGCGGGCAAGCCGACGTTCGCGCTGGAGCCGTGGGACTGGGCCTTCTACAGCGAGAAGGTGCGCCAGGCCAAGTACAACTTCGACGAGTCGCAGCTGAAGCCGTACTTCGAACTGAAGAACGTGCTGGAGAACGGCGTGTTCTTCGCCGCCGACCAGGAATTCGGCCTCACCTTCAAGCAGCGCACCGACCTGCCGGTCTATCACGATGATGTCACCGTCTACGACGTGTTCGACGCCGACGGCAGCCAGCTGGCGATTTTCCTGTTCGACCCGTACGCCCGTGCCTCCAAGCGCGGCGGGGCATGGATGAACTCGTATGTCTCGCAGTCGAAGCTGACCGGCTTCAAGCCGGTGGTGGCCAACCACCTCAACATCCCCAAGCCGCCGGCCGGCCAGCCGACCCTGCTGACCTGGGATGAGGTGACGACCACCTTCCACGAATTCGGCCACGCCCTGCACGGCATGTTCTCGAACGTGAAGTACCCGTACTTCTCGGGCACCTCGGTGCCGCGTGACTTCGTCGAGTTCCCCTCGCAGGTCAACGAGATGTGGGCCGATGACAGCGCCATCCTGAAGAACTACGCCAAGCACTACCAGAACGGCACGGCGATGCCGCAGGCACTGCTGGACAAGGTGATCGCCGCGGCCAAGTTCAACCAGGGCTTCGCCACCACCGAGTACCTGGGTGCGGCCATGCTGGACCAGCGCTGGCACCAGATCGGCCCGGACCAGGTGCCGGCCGCCAAGGACGTGATGGCCTTCGAGCGCGCCGCGCTGGAGAAGGACGGCATCTACTACGCACCGGTTCCGCCGCGTTACAAGACCCCGTACTTCAGCCACATCATGGGCGGCTACTCGGCCGGCTACTACGCCTACATCTGGTCGGAAGTGCTGGACGCCAACACCCAGAAGTGGTTCCGCGAGAACGGTGGCCTGAGCCGCAAGAACGGCGACCACTTCCGCGCTACCCTGCTGTCGCGTGGCGGCAGCGTCGACGCGATGCAGCTGTTCCGCGATTTCGCCGGCCACGAGCCGCAGATCGAACCGCTGCTGGAGAAGCGTGGCCTGACCGGCACCGGCAACTGATCGCCGGTACGCTGAGCTGAAAACAGAACCGCCCGGGAAACCGGGCGGTTTTTTCGTTGTGGTTGGGGTCAGAGCCCTATTCTGCGAAAGGGATCTGCCCCCGCTCTGGCTTCATCGCGGCGCCACATAGCCTCCCGGCACACCTTCCGGCGAAAGTACCAGCTGCCACAACTGCGCGTGCCGGCAACGGAAGGTCGCCATCGAACCGGCCAGATAGAAGCGCCACATCCGCCGGAAATGCTCGTCATAGCGCGCATCCAGCCGGGGCCACGCCGCTTCCACGTTGCGCCGCCACGCCTGCAGGGTCAGGTCGTAGTCGGTGCCGAAATTGTGCCAGTCCTCCAACACGAACCGCCCCTCGAACGCCCTGCTGATCTGCGCCGCCGAGGGCAGCATCGAGTTGGGAAAGATGTAGCGCGCGATCCACGGATCGGTACGATGCCGCGACACGTTGGTCCCGATGCTGTGCAGCAGCAGCAGGCCACGTGGCGACAGGCAGCGCCGCGCCACCTCGAAGAAACTGCGGTAGTTCTTGTCACCGACGTGCTCGAACATGCCGATCGAGAAGATCGCATCGAAGGGTTCGTCCAGCGCGCGGTAGTCCTGCAGGCGGATCTCGATCGGCAGACCGGCGCACAGCTCGCGCGCGAATTCCGCCTGCTCCTGCGAGATCGTTACACCGACCCCGCTGACTCCATAGCGTTCGGCAGCGAACTTCAGGGCCTCACCCCAACCGCAGCCGATATCCAGCACCCGCTGGCCCGGGCGCAATCCCAGCTTGCGGCAGACCAGGTCCAGCTTGGCTTCCTGTGCAGCGTCCAGGTCATCGGCCTGCCGCCAGTAGCCACAGCTGTACACCAGGCGCCGGCCCAGCATCGCCTGGTACAGATCGTTGCCCAGATCGTAGTGGCGACGGCCGACTTCGTAGCTTCCCTGCCCGGCCTGCAGGTTGAACAGGCGCGCCTTCAGCGCGTCGGCCACTTCCCGCCAGCCGTGCACCCGTTCGTCCAGATGCGCCTGCATGAGGTGGACCAGGAATTCGTCCAGGACGTTGGCGTCCCACCAACCATCCATGTAGCTCTCGCCCAGGCCGAGCGAACCGTGCGCCATGACCCGTGCGAAGAACCTCGGATCATGTACCTGGATGTCCTGTGGCCGGGAGCCGCCAATGCGGACCCCGGCTTCGTGGAGCAGGCCGCTGACCCGCTCCTGCAACCCTGTATCCACGCCCCCTCCTCGTCTGCGCTCAACCGCGTGCGAACAGCTCCACGTAATCCTTGGCCACGTGCGGCAACAGCACCGCCGCCGGCACATCGGCGGTCTGCGTTCCATCCGAGTATGGACCCACCTGGTAGGGCGGGAAAACAAAGCGCAGCGCGGTGATCTGCCCCTTGTCGTCGGTCAGCGGCTGGAACTGGCTGAAATTGTCGGGCTGCGGGCCGGTGCCATCGGCGATCATGCGCGATGCATTGCGCAGCGACTCCTGCAGCTCGGCCGGCTCCATGTCCTCGCCGCTGAGGCGTGTCGCCACGCGCTCGCGCAGCTGGTCCGCGACGAAATCGCTGATCGCCTTCCAGCCCTTGCTGTCGGTCACCAGCTTGTCGGCGCTGAGCATCTGCTGTTGCTCCGGCAGCCAGACGAAACGTGCCACCAGGGGTTCGCCGTGGGCGCCGCCGGTGTAACGGCTGCCATCGGCACTCACCACCACCAGCTGCGGCGTCTCCAGCACCTTCTCGAAGCTCAGCGAGAGTTCGTAGGGCATGGTCGGCTTGTCGTTGCCCAGCCCATCGAGCGCCTGCTGCAGCTCGCTGCGGGCCGTGGTGGCGTAGTCCTGGAGCGCACGCGCCAGGCCCGGATAGCGGTCGATGCCTGCCGGATAGCTGATGCCCACCACCTCGCGTTCGTTGTTCTCGATCACGTCGCGCAGGTCGAGCGGTGCTTCCGCAGCGGGCGCCTCGCCCGTGGCGGAGGCATCGGCGGCCGGCGCCGCGTCGGCCACCGGTGCCGGGGTTTCGGCTTCACGCTGGCAGCCCGCCAGCAACAGCACGCCTGCCACACCGGCCAGCACGCTTCCGCGCAGCAGCCGGTTGTTTCCAATCTTCATCGGGATCCCCTGTTCATGTTCATCCATCATCGCCCGCCCTGGCTTAAGCGTAGCCCGCTGGCGTCATCCCGCCAGAAGGTCGTGATACTCCTCATGCCGCTGCAGGAATGCCTCGGCGTAGGCACACGCCGGCACGACCTTGTACTTCTGCTCCCGCGCGAACCGCAGCGCCACGCGGGTCAACTCGCCGGCGATGCCCCGGCCGGCGATCGGCTCGGGCACCTCGGTGTGGGTGATGACCATGCGTCTGCGCTTGATCTGGTAATCGAGCACCGCCACCTGTCCACGCACACGGGCAGTGAAGCGATGGTTGGCCTGGTCGTGATCGACCTCGTAGGCCAGACCGGGGGGCGTGACCGAAGCCATGGGACTGTCTCCTGCGGCGACTGCGTGGATGGTGCGCAGCCGGGCGCCATGATCGCGTGAAGCCTGAACAGGGGCAAGTCCAGGCCCTCCACGTCAGTTTGCGACCCTAAAGCTGGAGCGCCCGCGGCCGCTATCGCCTGCGGAGGGGTCCGGCCACGCTGGCACGGCCCTTGCGACCGTAGACCGTGCGACTGCCGTGGAGGCCCCCGATGCACCCCAGCGATTCCCATTCCGATACCGACCGCGCCCTGCTGGAGGGCCTGCTCCAGCTCGCCGTGGAAGGCCAGACCGGCGAGCAGGCCTTCCAGCGTATCGGCGAGGAAGTCTTCGCCCGCCTGCTGGACACCTACGGCCAGCAGACCCGGGCCTGACCACGAGCGGGGGCCCTGCCCCGGGGTCGGATCCAGCGGATCCGACCCCAGGCCCTCAACCGCCGCCCAAGCGGAAGGTCGGGTTGGACAGTTCGCGCAGGAAGTGGGTGAAGATGCTCGGCTGCATGGCCAGCATGAAGATCACGCCGAATGCCGCGCCGGCCAGGTGCGCGCTGTGGTTGATGCGGTCGCCGCCGCGCTTGTCCATCCAGATGCTGTAGCCGACATAGAACGCGGCGTACACGATGGCTGGTGCGGGGATGAAGAACACCAGGATGATCGACCACGGCTTGATCAGGATGAAGGCGAACAGCACCGCCGACACCGCACCCGAAGCCCCCAGGCTGAGGTAGTTCGGATTCTTCTGGTTCTTCAGGTAGCTCGGCAGGATCGAGACCACCAGCGCGCCGATGTAGAACGCCGGATAGGTCAGGTAGCTGCCGGTCAGCTGCACCATCACGCTCTCGATGAATCCCCCGAAGAAGAACAGGGTGATCATGTTGAAGATCAGGTGCGACCAGTCCGCGTGGATGAATCCATAGGTCACCAGCCGGTCGTACTGGCGGTGGCGGTCGATGGCCGGTGGCCACAGGATCAGGCGGTCGGCCAGCGCGCGGTGGTTGAACGCCCTCCATGACAGGATGGCGGTGATGGCGATCAACAGCAGATTGACGGGGGTCATGTCAGGCTCAGGCAGCGCGGTAGTTGTCGACCATACGATAGCGTTTCGCGTACCAACCGAAGGCCAACGCCGCGATGAAGGCGAAGCCGGCGAAGAAGAACATCAGGAAGGCCGCCTCGCTCAAGCCGGTGCCGGCGATCTGGTGGGTCACCGTTTCGTTGCGTACGGCCGCATTGGACAGCAGCACCCACAGGTTGCCGATGGTGGTGGTCAGGTTCCAGAAGCTCATCACCACCCCCTTCATCGCCTGGGGCGCCTGGCTGTAGGCGAACTCCAGGCCGGTCGCGGACACCAGGACCTCACCGAAGGTCAGCAGCGCGTACGGCAGGATCTGCCAGAAGATCGACATGGCATTGCCGCCATCCATCACCACCTGGATGCTGCCGACGACGATCCAGGCCAGGCCGCTGAAGGCGATGCCGGCGGTCATCCGGCGCAGCGCGGTCGGCTCGAAGCCGAAGCGGCGCAGGGCCGGGTACAGCACCAGGTTGTTGAACGGGATGAGGATCATCACCAGCAGCGGGTTCAGCGCCTGCATCTGCGAGGCGGTGAACCAGCTCGGCATCTGCATCTGCTGTCCCTGCAGCACCCAGGTCGAGGCCTTCTGGTCGAACAGCGAGAAGAACGGCGTGGTCAACGCGAAGATCACCAGCACGCGCAGCACCGAACGCACGCCCTCCACGGCTTCGGCCGGATGGTGCGCGCGGGCGCGGTCCAGCTGCAGCCAGGTGCCGCCACCGACACCAGCCAGGATCGCCACCAGCGCAAGGCACAGGCAGATCACGATGCCCAACGAGCCGACCAGACCGAACGATGCCACCGCCAGCACCAGGCCGGCCACGGCGATCGCCAGGCCCGGACGGCCCTGGCCCGCCACCCGCGCGGTCAGCGCCGTGCGCGCCACGTTGGCGAACGAATGCGGGTCCTTCGGCGGCAGCGGCACCAGTACGTAGCGCTTGCGGCCAAGCCAGAACACGAAGGTCGCCACGAACATCAGGATGCCCGGAATGCCGAACGCCCACTGCGGGCCCCAGTTCTTCAGCACCAGCGGAATCAGCAGCGACGCAAACAGCGAGCCGAAGTTGATGATCCAGTAGAAGGCATCGAACACCAGCTTGGCCAGGTGCTTGTTGCTCTGGTCGAACTGGTCACCCATGAACGAGGCCACCAGCGGCTTGATGCCACCGGCACCCAGCGCGATCAGGCCCAGGCCGAGGAAGAAGCCCTGGCGGCTGTTCTCGAACAGCGCCAGGCACAGGTGGCCGGCGCAGTAGACCAGGCTGAACCAGAGGATCGTGTGGTACTTGCCGAAGAACCTGTCGGCCAGCCAGCCGCCCAGCAGCGGGAAGAAGTACACGCCGATCATGAAGCTGTGCATGATGTCCTTGGCTTCACCGGCACGGCCTTCCGCAGTGATTTCCTGCAGCAGCAGCGAGGTGATCAGGAACTGCACCAGGATGTTGCGCATCCCGTAGAAGCTGAACCGTTCGCAGGCCTCATTGCCGATGATGTACGGGATCTGGCGCGGCATCTTTCCCTGGCCGGCGATGGGGGCGACTGCGTCGTGGCTCATCCTGTAAGGCATTCCTGCAAAGCGAAAGCCGCAAGGTTACCGGAACCTGCGGGCTGGAAGCACGCTGCGGGGCTGCATGACAGCGCCGCCGATCCATGGCAGGCGGTACCGGTGCCCTGCCGGAAGTCACGGCACCTGCACGACAAAAGCGTAAACTTATCGTTATGCGCGCCCTCGTCCTCGTCCGCCCCCTGCTCGGCTGCTGCCTGTTGCTGCTTGCATTGCCGGCACCGGCGCGGCCGCAGCAGGCCGCGGACACCGCGACCCTCGACGCGCAGGCCCGGCAGCTGACCGTGGCGGCCCTGGAACTGCCCGGGCGGGACGATGCGCAGTGGAAGCAACGCCGCGAACAGGTGGCGCAGCTGTTGACCGAGCTGCAGCCGGACGTCATCTCGGTGCAGCAGGTACGGCAGCAGCAGGGGCGCAACCCGGCCTGCTGGCTGGCCAACCGGCTGCGCTACAGCTGCGACTTCGTCACGGCCGACCCGCCCAGCCAGCCGCTGCGGCACGGCAATGCGATGCTGACGCGGCTGCCGGTCAGCGAGGATGGCGTGACCCTGCTGCACCCGCCCGGTACGTTCAGCGCGGCGGGCATGATGCGGCTGCGGCTGGGCGAGGCCCTGGTCAATGTCTACGTGACACGCCTGCGCCCGGAGCCGGATGAAGCGGCGGCCCGCCAGCACCAGACCAGCGATCTCATGGCCTGGATCAGCGCGACCGCCGAAGGCCTGCCCAGTGTGATCGCAGGCGATTTTTCCGCCGGCACGGTGGAACTGGTGCGCGCTACGCCGGGCTTCCAGCCGGCCCGGCGCAGCCCGGGCGGCCGGGCGGAAGCGTCAGCCTCCGGTGCCGGCGGCGCCAGCGGTCACGGTCTGGATGTGCTGTTCCAGGTCAAGCATTTCGGCGGCATCCGCCAGCAGCCCATCCTGCTGCCGGCCGACGGCGAGCTGCCTGGACTGCGCCTGGGGATGATGGCCACCCTGCGCCTGCAGGGCGATACGGCCACCGCGGAATAGGCCCGCCCTCGGCACCCACCAGGTCCCGCCCGACGTCCAGAAGCTGGCAAACAAAAAGGCCGGGGTCTCCCCCGGCCTTCTCATGTCATCCCGTCACCGCCTTCAGGCGATCGCGTCCTGGTAACGGCGCTCGACTTCGTTCCAGTCGATGACGTTGAAGAACGCGCCGATGTATTCCGGACGACGGTTCTGGTACTTCAGGTAGTACGCGTGCTCCCACACGTCCAGACCGAGGATGGGCGTGTTGCCTTCCATCAGCGGGCTGTCCTGGTTGCCGGTGCTTTCCACCACGACCTTCTTGTCGGGGGTGACGCTCAACCATGCCCAGCCGCTGCCGAAGCGGGTCAGCGCCGCCTTGGTGAAGGCGTCCTTGAACTTGTCGAAACCGCCCAGGTCCTTGTCGATGGCCTTGGCCACGTCGCCCACCGGGTTGCCGCCCGCGTTCGGCGCCATCACCGTCCAGAACAGCGAGTGGTTGGCATGGCCACCGCCGTTGTTGCGCACCGGGCCCTGCAGGTTCTCCGGCAGCGACTTCAGCTTCTTCACCAGCTCTTCCACCGGCAGGTCAGCGTACTCGGTGCCTTCCAGCGCCGCGTTGACGTTGTTGATGTAGGTCTGGTGATGCTTGGTGTGATGGATCTCCATCGTCGCCGCGTCGATATGCGGCTCCAGCGCGTCGTAGGCGTAGGACAGCTTGGGCAGGGTATAGGCCATGATGCATCTCCTGATTGCGAGGGCACCCGACGGTGTCGGGTGTAGCGCGGTGAATGATGGGGACAGACCACTAGATTACCAAGGGGGATGTAAAGGAAATTGCGTCCTGCCGGTGAGCATGCCGGCAATTGTTACGCAGCGGTGACGCGGCGGTTCCTCATGCAGCGTGCAGCGCACAGGCGCTACAGTGCATGCACCACCCTCACCCGTTCGTGCCCATGCGCAACCCCCGGCTGCTGATCACTGCCATCGCCCTGCTGCTGCTCGGCCTGGTCGTCAACCACGTCATGCAGCGGCCGCCGGCACCGCAGTTCGCGCCGGACCTGCAGGGCGCCCCGGCCCGGAGTGCCCCGACCCCGGCACACGGCGATGGCGCACGCAGCGGCCTGCCCGCCTTCCTTCCCGCCGAAGCACGCCAGACCATCACCCTGATCCAGCGGGGCGGGCCCTTCCCGCACCGCCAGGATGGCAGCACCTTCGGTAACCGCGAGCAGCGCCTGCCGCAGCGGCCGCGTGGCTACTACCGCGAGTACACGGTCGACACCCCCGGTGCGGGCAACCGGGGGGCACGCCGCATCGTCACGGGCGGCGATCCGGCAGAGGCGTGGTACTACACCGATGACCATTACGGCTCATTCCGCAGCTTCACCGTTCCATCCCCCGGAGACGCTCGATGAGCCACGATGATTTCGGCCTCGGCCTGCACGACATCAACAACGCCGGCGTGTATGCCATCGACAGCGCGGACATCGGCGCGCTTGCCGCGGCCATGCGCGATGCCGGCCTGAGGGTGATCCGCATCGATCTGGAGGGCGTGACCGACAAGCGCACCCTGCTGGCGCGGCTGTCCGCGCAGCTGGACTTCCCGGCCGGCTTCGGCGGCAACTGGGATGCCCTGTCGGACAATCTTCGCGACCTGCAGTGGCTGCCGGCCAGCGGTTATGCGCTGTTCCTGGCGGATGTCGACGCGCTGCGCGCTGGCGCAGCCAAGGATTTCGACACCCTGCTCGACGTGCTGGACGAAGCCAGCCGGGATTGGGTCGGCCGCGACGTGCCGTTCTGGGTGTTCCTGTCACAGAGCGAGTAAAGGGGCGACGCCGACCAAGGCCGGCCGCCCGCAATGGTTCCGGCGAAGAGCCCCCTTGTTGTTCAAAGGGGGCGCGCCAACGGCGCGGAGATAAGGAAACATGCGTGGACAATGGGAGCCGCTAGCGGCTCCCATTGTCTTCCTGCAGTTCCTTCTTGAACGGGATATCCGGCGGCGGCCGGGCCACGGCCGGCTGGTCCTGCATGTTCGGGTCGGTCAGGCCGCAGCCGCCACCCGCCTGCAGAATGGAGATGACGCAGGAAATCCGGGTGCTGGTGCCGGGAAGCGGAATCTCCATCGCCTTGACGCCCTTGCGCACCCACTCGGCCAGCAGCGACTCCTGCGGCACCCAGTATTTGTCGAACGAGGTGGGCGTGTAGTCGTAGGGCGGTCGCTTCAGCCATGTCCCCGACTGGGCGATGCGTTCCTTGCTCCAGCCGTCGTTGTCCCCCCCGGGAGCGCCGCGCTCCGCATTGCCGGGGCCGTCCTGCCCCGGTACACGCACGCTGCCGTCGGCGTTGAACAGGCCGTTGCCCCGGCCCGCGCTGCTCGCCTGCGCGGCACCGCTGCGGGCGCCATCACGAGTGCGATCCGAGGCCCCCCAGTCGTCGCCCCGGGCCGGCGTAGCCCAGTTGCCCGGGGTCGGCGTCGGGCGGGCACCGGCCTGTGCCGGTGTCGTGGCGACGGCTGATGGGCGCGCCGCGGGACTGCTCACCGCAGCCGCGCTGCCCTGGGCTGCGGGGGCGGAGGTTGCGGCACTGCCACCGGAAGGCGCAGGCGAAGCGACCGGTGCAGACGCCACCTCACGTTCGCGCACCTGCACGTCGCGGCCCGCGGGCGCCCGTACTGCAGGCTCACGGCCTGCGATCGGCGCCATCCGCACCTGCGGATCGACAACCGCCTGCACTTCGCGTTCGCGCACCTGCACATCCTGCTGCGGAACGCGGATCGGTACTTCCGCTGCGCGCACCGCCGGAGCCACAACGGGTGTCTCCACGATGGCCACCTCACGTTCCTGCACCTGCGGCTGGCGGATCTGCGGCACCCTCACCTGCACATCCGGTGTGCGCAGCGCTTGCGGTGTGGGCGGCGCCTCCAGCGGCTGCACGCTGCGCTCGCGTACGCTGGGCGTTGTGTCGCGCGGCACGATGCTCACTTCGGTGCGCGGCACGCTGACCGGCGGCACCACGAAATCGGTCGTGGCCTGCGCCACGTCGGTCGCCTGGACCGGCGAAGGCGGCGGCGTGGCCGGTGGGGCCGGCTCGGTCGGCATGGCTTGCGGAGGCGTACTGGCGGCAGTGGGGGCCGCAGCAGGGGGTGGCTGCGGGCGCGCCGCGACCGGTCGCGGCTGCGGCGCAGTTGCCGATCCTGCCGCGTCTCCTGCAGCCGTGCGGCCGGCTGCAGCTGCTGCAGCCGATTCGGCGCCGGGCTGGTCGCCTCCGCCCTCCTGGCTGGCGCGGCCGACAAACTCGATCTGCACGCGCTCACCGTCGGATCCCTGCTCGGCGGGCACCGAGGTGCGGATCACCGCCACCCACAGCAGCAGCAGGAAGAACAGCAGGTGCAGCAATGCACTGGCGACGGCCGACGTCCAGCGCATCCAGCGCTGGTCACGCGGCGCCGGCTCCCAGTCCTGCCACAACAGGCGCCGCAGCGCCTGCCAGCGGGGCAGCGCCGGCAGCGTCCCGGGGCGTCCCGGCAGAGGCCTGGGCAGCAGCACCGCGATCACCTCGCGCGCATGGAACGGGCGTGGCAACGGGCTCAGCGAGCGCAGCCACAGCGCCCAGCCATAAGGCAGGCGCGTGTTCTTCTCCAGGATGATCGGTTGCTGCTGGCGCGCCAGCAGCAGGTCGATGAGTTGCTCGGCTCTGGGCAGAGGCACGCGTCGGCGATCAGGCGGCGTTGCCGCGCGGGATGTACGGCGCGTGGCCGCTGTCGTGGTCGGTCGCGTCGCGCACTGCGGTCACGCCGGGCACCCGGCCCATCAAGGTCTTTTCGATGCCCTGCTTGAGGGTCACATCGGCCATGCCACAGCCCTGGCAGCCACCACCGAAACGCAGCAGCACCACGCCCTCGGCCGAGACTTCCTGCACTGCGACCTTGCCGCCATGGGAGGCGAGCTGTGGATTGATTTCATTCTCCACCACCCAGTGCACACGCTCGACCAGCGAAGCGGCCTCCCCGGGCGCTTCGCCCTTGATGCGCGGCGCCTTGATGGTCAACTGCTGGGCACCTGCCGCGCCAGCCACGATGTCGATCTCCGCGCCATCGAGCCAGCCGACGCTGCCGGCGTCGACATACAGGGTGAACCCGTCGCAGTCCACGGCCCACTCGTCGCCGTGCAGGTCCGAGGGTTCGGCGAATTCCAGCCGCGCATCGGCACGCGGAGTGCCGGGATCAACCGCGCTCAGGCGTACGCCCATGCCGGGCGCGCCCTCGCGTTCGATCAGCTTGCGGAAATGGGTCTGGGCAGTGTCGGAGATCTGGATCATCAGGCTATTCTAGCCAAGTAAGTGTCAACCGCTCATTCGGTTTATACACCGTCCGGCGCATTGTTCAGTCAACACGAGGTGGAGATTCCCATGGCCGACCTGATTCCACTGGCCCAGGCCCGTTGCGTGCCGCGCAAAGGCAGCGACCACAAGCTGGGCGAGGCCCGCCTGGCCGAGCTGCTGCCGCAGATTCCCGGCTGGGAACTGACCGAAGGCGGCCAGGCGCTGCTGCGCACCTTCCGCTTCAAGGACTACTACGCCACCATGGCCTTTGTGAATGCACTGGCCTGGATCGCCCACCACGAGGATCACCACCCGGACCTGGGCGTGCACTACGACCGCGCCGTGGTGCGCTATTCGACCCACGACGTCGGCGGCCTGAGCGAGAACGACTTCATCTGCGCGGCCAAGACATCGGCCCTCACGGAGCAACTGCCATGAATGTGCGAGTGCTGAGCCTGTCCCTGATCGCTGTGACCGGCCTCGCCGGCTGTGGCGCCTCCGAGCCGTCGCCGCCCGTGCCGCCGCCGACCGAGGTGGCTGCGGTGAAGACGCCGCCACCGCAGTACCCGCTCGAGCTGGCCTGTACCGGTACAGGCGGCACCAGCACCTTCAAGGTGACCATCGGCACCGACGGCAAGCCCAGCGAAGTGACCCTGCTGAGCGGCGCGGGCAACCCGCAGCTGGATGAGCTGGCCAGGAATGCCGTGCAGGGCTGGCAGTTCAAGGCCGCCACCCGCAATGGCCAGGCCGTGCCCGCCACCATCCAGGTGCCGGTCAGCTTCAACCCGCCGCAGCCGAAGCCGGACCAGTGTTTCGCGGTGGAAGAGCGCCTGCGCCGCGGCGGCTGACCGCACACCATGACGAGGCCAGCCGACGCCCGCCTCGCCCTTGCCGCCCCGGCAGTGCCCGGGGCGGTTGTCTGTTGACCAGGACCGCGTCGGTACATGCTGCAGATCCCCCCCGAAAACATCTGGATCGCGCTGGCGGTCACCCTCGCGGCCGGCCTGGCGACCGCCATCGGCAGCCTGCTGGTGCTGTTCTCGCGCCGCCCCAACCCGCGCCTGCTGGCGTTCGGCCTGGCCTTCGCCGGCGGCGCGATGGTCTACGTGTCGCTGTCGGAGATCCTCAACAAGTCCATCGCGTCGTTCGCCCTGGCCTATGGCGAGCGCACCGGCTTCACCTACGGCACGCTGGCGTTCCTGGCCGGTGTGATCGTGATCGTGCTGATCGATCACTTCATTCCCAATCCGCACGACAGCCTGGACAAGCAGGACCCTGCGTTCCGCGAGAACAGCCGCGAGTACCTGAAGCGGGTCGCGCTGCTGACCTCGGTGGCGATCACCGCACACAATTTCCCGGAAGGGCTGGCGACCTTCTTCGCTACGCTGGAAAGCCCGTCGGTGGGCATGCCGCTGGCCTTCGCCATCGCCATCCACAACATTCCCGAGGGCATCGCAATCGCGGTCCCGGTGTACTTCGCCACCCAGAACAAGTTCTATGCGTTCGGCGCCAGCCTGCTGTCAGGCCTGGCCGAGCCGGTGGGGGCCATGCTGGGCTACTGGCTGCTGTCCGGATCGCTGTCGCACGCCACGTTCGGCTGGGTGTTCGGCCTGATCGCCGGCGTGATGGTGTTCCTGGCCCTGGATGAACTGCTGCCGGCGGCCAAGCGCTACGCCAAGGGTCACGAAACGGTGTACGGCCTGGTTGCAGGCATGGGAACGCTGGCGGTCAGCCTGGTGCTGTTCAAGTGGTGAGCGGGTTGCGACCAACGGGCTGAGCCCCCTCGCGGCTGGCGGAGCGAGATCCCGGGGTTGGACCAGGCTCTGACAGGCTATAGGCGCGCGCCAGCCGCGCGATGAAAGAATGAAAAAGCGAAGCCCGCGCTGCGCGCGTCAGTCGAGCGTGGCTCGACTGTACAAGGGCTGCGTGCGGGTATGGGTCTACGCTGCGGCTGTCAGGTCCGCCTTGTAGCGAGCCGAGGAGCGCAGGGCACCGGCGCGCAGCGCCGGCGCGGATGGCGGCGTGTTTCTTTGGCTACTTTCTTTGCACGAGCAAAGAAAGTGACAAGCCCACTCATCGCAGGGAAGCGACGGTGCCGACCAAGCGCCCGGCGCCGCCGAACCGCCGTCAGCGCAGGCGGTCCAGCGCCTCGACCAACTCATCCGCCAGCGGAGCGTTCAGCACGTAGGGGGTCTTGCCGTCGTCCAGCGCGAACTCCAGCGAGGCCGCGTGCAGGAACAACCGCTTCAGGCCGATCTGCTCACGAAGCCGCTTGTTCACCGCAGGATCGCCGTACTTGTCGTCACCGGCCACCGCATGCCCCAGATGCTGGGCGTGCACCCGGATCTGATGGGTCCGGCCGGTCTCGATGCGCACCTCGCAATAGGAATGGCCCCCACGCCGCTCCAGCACGCGGAAATGACTGATCGATTCCTTGCCGATCGCATTGACCTGGACATGTCGCTCACCGCCCTGGCGCAGGCCCACGTGCAGCGGCGCGTCCACCGTCATCACCCCGTCGGGCATGCGTCCGGTCAGCAGGGTCAGGTAACGCTTGCGGATGCCGGCGCCATGGTCTTCACGCAGCAGCGCCTGCAGCTCGCTCAGCGCCGAGCGCTTCTTGGCCACCACCAGCAGGCCCGACGTATCGCGGTCGAGACGGTGGACCAGTTCCAGCGTCTGGCCCGGGCGCAGGGCGCGCAGGGTCTCGATGGCGCCGAAGCTGATCCCGCTGCCGCCATGACTGGCCACGCCCGAGGGTTTGTTCAGCGCCAGCAGCCGTGCGTCCTCGAAGACGATGGCCTGTTCCAGACGGCGCATGAACGACTCGGGAGGACCAGCCTTGTCTCCCTCCTCGGTGAGACGGACCGGCGGCACCCGCACCTCGTCGCCCGCCTCCAGCTTGCGCTCGGCCTTGGCGCGGCCGCCATTGACCCGCACCTGCCCGCTGCGCACCAGCTTGTAGACCAGGCTGCGCGGGGCCCCTTTCAGCTGGCCGAGCAGGAAATTATCCAGGCGCTGGCCGGCGCGGTCGGCGGGAACGGTGATCATGCGCACGGATGGCTTGTCGCCAGCTGGCTTGGTGGGGTCTTGGGCGGTCATCAGGCTGTTTATTCTGTTACACTCGGGGGGCGAGATAAGGGATTGATTTCGTTGGAAGTTACTCAGGGCCAGAAGCCCAGCTTCCGACGAATCCGGCACAGTGCGCGACCACCGCCCGCGGGGCGGCCATGTTAGCGGCTCACCGGCCTTCCCGGCCATCGCCGGATGCCTGACACGCAACCGTGCTGAACATGTCCCGCGTGGCGCTCCAGCCTGGCTGACAGCTGCCTGCGGCCCTGCAACACCCCAAAAACCATATGAGTGAAGCGCTCCCGCGGCCTGCCGTGGTGTCGTAGCGCTGGAAACCCAAGCCCCCCTCCCCGCGCTTGCGCGAATGGGGGGCGAGCCGTATCCAGAGGCGAAACCCCATGGCGTTCCGCGCGGTAGCCGCTTGCGAGGAACGCAACAATGAAGCGAATGCTGATCAACGCCACGCAGGCTGAAGAGCTGCGTGTTGCCATCGTGGATGGCCAGTCGTTGTATGACATCGACATCGAGCAGCCGTCGAAGGAACAGAAGAAGTCCAACATCTACAAGGGCCGGATCTTCCGCATCGAGCCCTCGCTGGAAGCCGCCTTCGTCGAATATGGCGGTGGCCGCCATGGCTTCCTGCCGCTGAAGGAAATCTCCCGCGACTACTTCCAGGCCGGTGTCGACCACAACAAGGCCGGCATCCGCGAGCTGCTCAAGGAAGGCCAGGAAGTGGTGGTCCAGGTCGACAAGGAAGAGCGTGGCAACAAGGGCGCCGCCCTGACCACGTTCATCTCCCTGGCCGGCCGCTACATGGTGCTGATGCCGAACTCGCCAAGTGCCGGCGGCGTCTCCCGCCGCATCGAGGGCGAAGACCGGGCTGCCCTGAAGGACGCACTGGACAAGCTGAACATTCCCGACGACATGGGCGTGATCATCCGTACCGCCGGCGTCGGCCGCGATGCGGAAGAGCTGCAGTGGGATCTGGACTACCTGCTCAGCGTCTGGCGGGCGATCGCCGAGGCGGCGCTGAGCAAGCCGGCCCCGTTCCTGATCTACCAGGAATCGCGCCTGATCGTGCGCGCCCTGCGTGACTACCTGCGCGCCGACATCGGCGAGATCCTGGTGGACACCGAGGAGATGTACGAGCACGCCAAGGAGTTCATGCAGCAGGTGATGCCGCAGACCCTGCGCAAGCTCAAGCATTACAAGGACGACATCCCGCTGTTCAACCGCTTCCAGATCGAATCGCAGATCGAAGGCGCCTACGAGCGCAACGTGCGCCTGCCGTCGGGCGGCTCGATCGTGGTCGACCAGACCGAAGCACTGACCGCCGTCGACGTGAACTCCTCGCGCGCGACCAAGGGCAGCGACATCGAGGACACCGCCTTCCAGACCAATCTGGAAGCGGCCGAGGAAGTGGCCCGCCAGCTGCGCCTGCGCGATCTGGGCGGCCTGGTGGTGATCGACTTCATCGACATGTCCTCCAACAAGCATCAGCGCGAGGTCGAGAACCGCCTGGCCAACGCGCTGAAGTACGACCGCGCACGCGTTCAGGTCGGCCGCATCTCGCGCTTCGGCCTGCTGGAAATGAGCCGCCAGCGCCTGCGCCCGAGCTTGGGCGAATCGAGCCAGATCGTCTGCCCGCGCTGTGATGGCCACGGCCGCATGCGCAGCGTCGAGTCGCTGTCGCTGTCGATCATCCGCGTGGCCGAAGAGCACGCGATGAAGGAGAACACCGGGCAGGTGCTGGTGCAGGCGCCGGTGGAGATCGCCAATTACCTGCTGAACGAGAAGCGCAGCGCGCTGCGCGAAATCGAACAGCGCCATGAAGCGCCGATCGTGATCGTCGCCGACGAGCAGCTGCACACCCCGCACTACACGGTCACCCGCCTGCGTGAGAACGAACTGGGCGAGGAAAGCAGCCGTCCGAGCTACCAGCGTGGCACTCCGCGCAAGCTGCCTGTGCACGCCCTCACCAAGGGCCAGCTGAACATCCCGCCGCCGGTGGTGACCCAGGTCAAGCACACCTCCCCCGCCCCGGTGCGTGAGGAAGTGGAGCCGGCTGCCGCGGCACCCGCGCCGGTGGTGGCTGCGCCCGCCGCCCCGTCGACCGGCGGTGGCGTGATCGGTTGGATCAAGCGCGTGTTCGGTGGTGAGCCGGCACCCGCCCCGGCGCCGCCGGCCGCCCGCCAGCCGCAGCAGGACGGTGGCCGCAGGGAGCGCAACAAGGATCGCAACAAGGACCGCAAGGACCGTCGCGACGACAATCGCGGCAACGGCAATGCGCAGCAGCAGAAGGAGGGCGGCAACCGCAAGGATCGCGGCGAACAGCGCAAGGACGGCCGTCAGGGTGGCAATGGCAACACGAACGGCAACGGCCAGCCGCAGGGCAAGCAGAAGGACGGCCAGCAGCCGCAGCAGCAGAACAAGCCGCGCAACGAGCAGCAGGGCCAGAACCCGCAGCAGCAGCCGAAACTCAAGCAGCCGAAGCAGCCGCGTCCGCAGCAGGACGGCGACAAGCCGGCCGAGAAGCCGCAGCGTGGTGCCGCAGAAGCCCAGACCGACACGGCGACGGCATCCGCTGCGGTGGCGGCAAGTGCCATCACCGCTGCTGCGGTGACCGCGCGGGAAGCTACGGCGCCGGTCGCGCCGGTGGTCGCACAGCCGCCGGTCGAAGCCGCGGCGCCGGCCGAAGTCGCGCCTGTCACCGCCGTTGAAGGTGACGCCACTGCCGTGACGGGCGAAGAGGCACCTGCCGACACCACGGGCGAGCAGGCCGGCGAAGGCGCGACCCGCCGTCGTCGTGGTCGTCGTGGTGGCCGCCGCCGCCGCCGTGGTGGCGCCGAGAATGCGGCCGGCACCGATCCGCTGGGCGAAGACCAGGATGACGGTGACGAAGGCGATGACGCCGACAGCACCGACAGCGCCGAGCCGCGTGTCGACCACGCTGCCGGGTCAGCACCGGTTGCAGCCACGCAGCCCGCCCGCTCGCAGCCGGAGTTCGACTTCGATGACGACGCCGAGCCGTCCATCGTCGAAGGCGAGAAGCCGGCCCGCGTTGCGGCCGCTGTCGCCGCCGCACCGGCCGCCGTGGTCAGCAGTGCCGTGGTTGAAGCCGCGCCGGTGACCGCCGCGCCTCCGGCACCGGTCGAGACCGCTGCCAAGGCAGAACCGGCGCCCTCGCCGGTGCAGACCAGCATGCTCGACGCCATCGACGCCGCGACACCCGCACAGCCCGTGGCGGCGGCAACCCCGTCGGCGGACGCCGCACCGGTGATCGAAGCAACGCCGGTAGTGGCCGAAGCGGCCCCTGTGGTGGACGTGAAGCCGGTCGTGGTCGAGCCTGCACCCGTCGTGGAATCGAAGCCGGCGGCTGTTGAGGCAACGCCCGTGCCTGATACCGCGCCGGTGGCCGTTGAGGCTGCCCCGGTGGTTGAAGTGAAGCCGGTCGTCGAACCTGTCGTGGTTGCCGAAGCCCCGGTCGCACCAGTAGCCGTGGAAGCCCCGCCGGTGGACGCCCCTGCGCCGGTCGCCGATGCCGTCGTGACGCCGACCCTCGACCCGGTCGCGGATGGCCATGCCGATGCTGCCGCCCAGGCGGCCGAAGCCAAGGCTGACGAAGAGGACGACGAGGCCGCCAAGCGCACGCCGCCGGCCAACTGACCGCTCGTTGATCGGGTGACAGCAGAACGGCGGGGATCGATGATCCCCGCCGTTTCTGTTTGTGCATCGGGCTGTATCGTGCCGACCGGGGATAGGCCGCTTGGTCGTTGTTCAGGGTTTCGGCGCGAACTGCAATCGCGTCCAGACGCCGTAATGATCCGAAGCCCAGCGCCCGCTGTCATCCGGCTGGTCGAACAGAAGCCTGGCCTCCCGTGCAACCAGCTGATCCTGCTGGAAGAAGATGTGATCGATCCGCGAGGGCGCCTGGTAGTAATGCCGGTTGAGGGTGCTGACAGCCGCCAGGTCGGTGTTCACATGCACGCTGCCATAGCTGTCGCCATAGTGGCTGCGCAGCTCGCTCAGGTCACCCGCATCGACCAGTGCGTTGAAGTCGCCTGCGATCACCACCGGCGCGCCATCCGACGTTGCGGCGATGAAGCGCAGCAGATCTTCCACCTGCGTCCGCCGGATGCGCTTGCCGCTTTCATCGCTGCGCTCATTGAGATGGGTTGCATAGAGGTTGACTGGCCGGCCCTCCACCTCGATGCGCAGGTGCGCCACGGTGCGGTAGTCGTCCAGCGGCAGCAGCAGGTGCTCGCCCTGGGCGAGGATCGGCTGTCGCGTCAACAGTGCGTTGCCGTAGCGCTTGGGCGCGCCGACCGGATCGGTGGACACGAACACATATCGGTAACCCAGCTGGCTGGCGAGCCATTGCGCCTGGTTGCGCACGTTGCGCCGCTGGATCACTTCCTGCAGCGCGATCGCATCAGGTTGCAGGCGCTTGGAGTTCTGCCAGGATGGTACGACGCCGGCTGGGCCAGTCCTCGCGGTCGTGGTGCAGGTTGAAGGTGACCATGCCCATGCCAGGCGAGCGGGCGGCTGCGTCCCCATCGTCCGCCCGTGGCACGTCCGCCACCGCCGCGGCAGGCAGCGCCAGCGCGATCGCCATGCTTAGTGCGCACGCTGCCGCGCGCGCACGCCATGCCTTCCTACCCATGCTTACTGTCCCTTGCGCTCGGAGCGACGCACCGCCGCCGGCACTTCGATCTCGACGCGGGCCGGCAGTTCGTGCACATGCAGTTCGCGGTCGATCCATTCACCCGGCGCGCCATTGATGGTGGCGTCACCCGGTTCGCCCGCATAGGGCCACGGAAGCACGACGCCTCCAGCCGGTGGCACCAGGCCGGGCTGCACCTCCAGCACCAGCAGCTTGTCACTGCGCCGCAGCCGATAGTTCAACTGCCCCTGCGGCGTACGCAGGCCCTGCACCGCAATGCCGTCACCCTGCAGCCAGGCTGTTGGAACGCCGCCGGCCAGCACCAGTGACTCATCCATGTCGCGGCTATAGGCGAACATGTCCAGCGCCGAGCGCACGAAATCCGACGCGACCCATGCATGCGGCAGGTCGCCGACGAAGAACGGCTTGCGCGGTGTCCGCGAGACCACTTCCGCCCATTGGTTCCATGCCTGCGGGGCACGGTCCTTGAAGAAGAACTCGGTCGCCTGCCAGGCGCGGTCGCGCCAGCCCAGGCGCACGAAGGCGGCGACGTTGCGCCACTCATACGGCGTGTAGTCCTTCCATTCGCGCTTGCCATCGCGACGCGCGACGAATTCCTTCCAGTAACGCTCGAAGGTTGCTTCCAGGGCCTGCTGCGGCAGCCGGCCCTGCTCGCCCCCGGGCGCCAGTGCGATGGTCGTCGATGTCGCGTCGAAATCGCCCAGCTCCGCCGAGCCCGGCAGGTAATCGATGTTGTGCTGCTGCATGGCCGACAGCAGCGATGCCTGCAGGTCGTCGCGGAACTGGTCGCGTGACTCGGCGATATGCATCGCCTCCACCTTTCCCAGTTGCGTCGCCAGCAGCGCAGCGTCCTTGTAGCCACGCAGCGCCCAGAAGTTGTCCCAGTACGAATGCATCGGCTTGGCCGAGTAACCTTCGTGGCTGATCGAGGCCGGCATCATCCCGTAGAAGGCCGGGTTGCGTGCACGGTTCTCCTCGGTGCGCTCGCTGGCACGCAGCTGCTCCATGTACTGGTAGGCCCCCTGCACATGCGGCCACATCAGTTCCATGAACGTGCTGTCGCCGGTGTAGCGGCCATACTCGGCGATGTTGTAGATCAACTCACCATGGCTGTCGTTCTCCGGCACCGGGTCGCTGCCACGTGCGTCGACGCAGCACGGCACCTTGCCATTCTCGAACTGGAACGGCGCATACCAGTTGAGGTAGTCACGCACCGCGTCGCTGCGGCCCATGCGCAGCAACCCTTCGGAGATCATCGCGCCGTCGCGGATCCAGCTGCGCGCATACGAGCGCGTGCCCGGCTGCAGGCTTGGCCCGACGCGCGAGATCAGCATGTGCGCTACCGCGGTGCGCAGCGTGTCGACCATCGGCTGGCCCGCCTTCGGAACCTGCAGCGACACCACGCCGAGCTTGGCACGCCACATGTCGGCAACCTGCTGCTGCGCCTTTGCCACGTCCACGGCCTGCGGCGCCCAGCCACCGGTCTGCGGCAGTACCACCGCCACTTCGCGGCTTTGCCCGGGTTCCAGGGTGATCGTGTACAGCAGCGCGCCCGACGCCATGCCAGTGCTGTCCTTCACCGTGGTCGTCGCCGGCAGCTTGCCCGAGGCGAGGTGCATGGCATCGAGCTTGCCGTCGAAAGAGGTGGCAAAACGCGCATCAGGTACCTGCAGCGGGTAGATGCGTGGCTCGCCATTGATGCGGACCAGCTGCTCGCCGACGTCGAGGCTGTCGATGCGGCTGAAGCCGCCGGTGGTGTTGAGGAACTGGGTTGGCGGATTGACCTGCCAGGGGCGGATGGCCAACGCCAGCGTGTACTCGTGGGCCACCTTGTCCGGATTGCTCAGGCGGTAGCGACCGATCAGCTGCGCACGCTCGGGCGTGCCCTGCACGAATCCGGTGACCGCCAGCCCCACCTTCTCATGCACCCAGTCGACATTGGCGATGGGCAGGTAGCGATCCTGCAGCGACTGGGTGATGGCCACATCACTCCAGGCGATCAGCTTGCCATCCAGGCGGACGAACGGCTCGATGCTGAAGCTGCCCTTGGCAGGCTCCAGCGCACCGTCTTCGCTGATCAGCGCCTGTTGCTGGCCGCCATCCAGACCCAGCAGGGTCCAGTACGGCTGTTCGCCCACGAACGCGCGCGGTACCGCACCGCGTGGGAGGTCAGCCGCAACCGACGACAGGAATGCATTGGGCGTGGCTGCGAAGTCCAGCGGCTTGAGCGTGATGTCACGGATGCCATAGCGCCAGTTCGGACCTGCCTGCAGGTCGAAGCGCACATAGCGTGCATCGGTATCCGGCAGCGCCAGCCAGTCACGGCCACCCCCACCGGCGGTCACTTCGCGTGCCGTGCGCCAGTCGCGTCCGTCCACGGACGTGCGCACGGTGTAGCGGGTCGCCTGCAGGTCCGGCAGCCAGTCGATCACCGCGCCGCCGATCTCGCGGCTCTTGTGCAGGTCCAGGCTGATGGTCTGCTGCTTCACCCCACCGCTGATCCAGAAGGTATCGCTCTTGCCGTCCACCATCCGGTCCTGCAGCGCCGTGGCGGTGTCGGCAATCACCTCCGGCCGCAGCGGCGATTCGTCCCGCGCGGGAAGGCCCTGCAGGGTCAGTCTGTCGAAGCACACCGTGCCGCGTCCGCCGACCTTGCTGTAGATCGTGAACTCGACTGCGGCGCTGCGCGCCATTTCCTTCTCCGGCGACGGCCCCCACGCCTTGTCGATCTGCCGACGCCGGTACTCGACCGGCGTCCACGACCTGGGAAAACTGTAACCGGCGCGGTTGACCCACCACACGTTGTCACCGCTGGCGTCGATCAGCTTGAACTGCAGATCATTGGCCGGTGAATCACCGCGCAGCTGGAAGCCGAAGCGGTAGTTGACCGGATACTCGACCGTCAGCGCGCGACGGATGCCGACGTAGCCCGATACGTTGTGGAAGTCGTAATCCAGGCACAGCGCGCGGCCGCCACCCGCGCCGCTGACCGGGCGCAGCGAGCCGCTGACCTGGTCGGACAGCACCAGCTTCCAGGCACTGACATCGTCGAAGTCGTCCAGCACCTTCGGCGCCGGCAGCGCCGGAGGGGCGGCGATCGCCAGGGAGGTCCACAACAGGCCCAGTCCAACGGCGATCGCACCCTTCATCCCTTCACGCTCCCCAGCAACAATCCTTGGATGTAGTACCGCTGCAGCACCAGGAACAGTGCCAGCACCGGAACCACGGTAACCACCGCGCCGGCCATCATCATTTCCACGTCCATGATGTGTTCGCGCGAGAGGGTGGCCAGGGCCACCGGCAAAGTGTAGTGCTCCTGATCGGTCAACACGATCAGCGGCCACATGAAATCGTTCCATGCGCCCATGAAGGTGAAGATCGCCAGGGTCACCAGCACCGGCTTGAGCATCGGCAGCACGATCTGGAAGAAGATGCGCAGCTCCCCTGCCCCGTCGATGCGCGCGGCCTCCAGCAGTTCGTCCGGGATCGACCGCGCGTACTGCCGCACCAGGAAGATGCCGAACACGCTCGCCAGCGCCGGCACGATCACGCCACCGAAGCTGTTGACCAGCCCCAGCTGCTTCATCAGCAGGAACAGCGGCAGCATCGCCACCTGGGCGGGAATGACCAGCGCCGCCATCAACATCTGGAACAGGCGCTCACGGCCAACGAAATTCAGCTTGGCGAACGCATAGCCGGCCATCGTATTGAGCAGCAGCGAACCCAGCGTGATCGCCAGCGACACCAGCAGGCTGTTGGCGAAATTGCCGCCCATGCCGGTACGCGCGAACAGCTCGTGGTAGTTGTGGGTGGTCACCTGCGAGGGCAACAGCGGAGGCGGGAAATGGCTGGCCTCGCCCTGCGGCATGAACGAGACCGAGACCATCCATAGCAGCGGCGCCAGGCTGACCAGGGCCAGCACCAGCAACGCGCCGTTGATCCACCACGGATGCCAGCGCGACTGGCCGATTTCACGACTCATACCAACTGCCTCCTGCGGCCAAAGCGCAGCATCACGGTGGTCACCGCCAGGATGATCAGGAACAGCAGGAATGCCACCGCGGAGGCGCGTCCCAGGTTCCACCACTTGAAGCCTTCCTCGAACATGAAATACAGCACGCTGACCGTGCTCTGCAGCGGGTCGCCACGCGTCATCACGTAAGGCTCGGCGAACAGCTGGAAGTAGCCGGAGACGGTGATCACTCCGACCACGAGCAGCACCGGGCCGAGCATGGGCAGGGTGATGTGCAGGAACTGCTTCCAGCGCGAGGCACCGTCGATCCGCGCCGCTTCGTACAGATCATGCGGGATCGCCTGCAGGCCGGCCAGGAAGATCACCATGTTGTAGCCGAAGTTCTTCCACACCGCGAACAGCATGATGGTGGGCATCGCCCAGTTCGGATCGCCCAGCCAGTCGATCGGGCTGATGCCCAGATGGCCCAGGCCGTAGTTGACCAGGCCGTAGCTGGTATGGAACAGGTAGCGCCAGATCACCGCCACCGCCACCAGCGTGGTCACCACCGGCGCGAACAGCGCGGTGCGGAACAGCGCCTTGAAACGCGCGGCAGGCGCGTTCAGCAGCATCGCCGCGCCCAGTGACACACCGATCGACAGCGGCACACCGATCAGCACGAAGTAGCTGGTGTTCCACAGCGACTTCCAGAACATCGGCGTCTGCAGCAGGTCGATGTAGTTGCCGAGGCCGACGAAACGCAGGTTGCTGCTGTCGGCCAATGCGTACAGGTCGAAGTCGGTGACGCTGAGCGCCAGCGCCGAGGCGACCGGCAGGCCGAAGAACACCCCCAGCACGATCAGCGATGGGCCTGCGAAGATCCATCCGGCCAGCGAAGTTCGTTTCATTGCGCGCTCCCATCGGCCAGGGTGCTGCTTGAGCGCGTCGGCGAAGGCGCGCGCTCCTGCAGGCGTTGTTGTTCATGCATCCAGCGACGCTTGGCCAGCACCTTGTCCACGCGCTGGTCCAGCTCGGCCACGGCGTCGTCCTGGGGCATCCCGCCGCGCACCACCTTTTCGGTGACGATGCGCATTTCCTGCACGATGCGCTCCCACTCAAGCACCTTCGGCGTCGGCCTGACCCGCTCCAGTTGGTCGCGGAACGCCGCCGCCAGCGGATCACCGGCCAGGGACGGTGCATCCCAGGCACTGCGACGCGGCGGCAGATCACCGATGATCGAATGGAAACGGGCCTGGATTTCCGGGCGCGACAGGAACTCGATCAGCTTCCAGGAGGCTTGCTTCTGCTGCGATTTGCGGAAGATCACCAGGCTGGTACCGCCGGCGATGCCCGCACCGGGGCCATCCGGGCCCGGCAACGCGGCGGTGCCCCACTGCCCTTCCAGCGCCTTCGGCTGCAGCTTCTTGAACTCGCGGATGTTCCAGGGGCCGGAGATGTAGAACACGTTGAAGCCGCGGAAGAATTCATCCCAGACATTGGAGATCTGCGTCTCGGACATCTTCGGCGCCCAGCCCTGCTCGAACATGTTGGCGTAGAAAGCCAGCGTGCGGCGGAAGCCCGGGCTGGAGAAGTTGCCACGGGTATCGTCGTCGCGCAGCAGCGGATCGGGTTGCTGCAGCGCCAGTGACAGCTGCTGCTCGAACTCGTTGATCGGCATCAGCACGGCATAGCGGTTCGGCCCCTGCATGCGCTTGATCGCCGCCATCTGTTCGTTCCACTCCTGCCAGGTCCGCGGCGGGTGGTCGTAACCGGCCTTGGCCAGCAGGTCCTTGCGGTAATAGATCAGGCGGGTATCGACGTACCACGGCACGCCCACCAGCTCGCCATGGATCACGTTGGTATCCCAGATGCCCTGGAAGTAATCCTTCGGGTCGACCACCGCCGAGCGCTGCACGAACGGTTGCAGCGGCGTCAGCGCATCGAGCTCGGCGAATTCGGGAACCCAGGTGTTGCCCAGCTGGCAGACATCGGGCAGGCCATCGGCGGCGAACGCGGTGAGCAGCTTCTCGTGCGCCGCGGTCCATGGGATGTTCTGCACATCCACCTTGATGCCGGGATTCTCGGCCTCGAACTCGTGGATCAGTTCGCTGACCACTTCCGCTTCGCGCCCCATCGCCCAGAAGCGCACGGTGGTGGTGCCCGGTTCGGTACGGGCGCAGCCCGCCACGACCAGCGCGGCCAGGGCCGGCAGCGCCCAGCGGCGCATGCGATGGAGCCAGTTCTGCACAGCGTTACTTTCCCTGGCCTGTGGTGCGGTTGGCATTGTTCTTCTGTTCCTGTGCGGCGGCCGCGCGTGACTCGGCGATGCCGACCGCGCGCGCCGATGCAGCCTTCTCGTCCTTCTGCAGTTCCAGCGGCTGGAACGAGCCCTCGGGGGCCAGCCAGCCGCCGCTGAATCCGGCGCGCTCCAGCCCCTTGCGGATGTAGGGGTTCTTCTTCATGACTTCCCACACGAAGTCGCTGCGGTAATTGGCGATCATGGTCAGGATCGGGCCCTGGTCGATGGCGATGTAGTCGCTGGCGACCCAGCCACGATCCGGCACCAGGCGCCCGGTCTTGATCGGAATGTCGTAGCTGAAGCTGGGATTGAACGAATCCAGGAAGCCGTAGCTGGAATAGATGTAATCGCCGAAGCGCTTGTGCATCTCCAGCGTGGCCGGAATGACCTGCTCCGGGGCGAACACGATCGAGGCCACCGCCGCGGTCGGCGCGATGGTGCCGTCGTCGAAGTTCTCGCGCAGGCCGGCGCCGCGCGAGGAGTAGTGGCGGAACTGGCGCTGCTCGCCGCGATATTCCTGGGTGGTGTTCTGCGGACCATCGCTGGCGGTCAGTCCCCACACGTTCTCACCGTACTCCTTCCACTGCATCGGGTTGGCGATGGCGTACTCGCGCTGGGCCAACGCGGCCGAGCGGCTGTTGAGGAAGTAGGTGCTGCCGCGCTCGCGCATGTAGGCATCCTGGATATCGCGGAAATCGATCCAGACATGGCTGTACTGGTGGCCGAACAGTGGCCCGAAGGACAGGTATTCCTGGCCCTGGTAGACGCCCCAATCGTTGTCGTAGGTCCGGGTCCACACCGTCCATGCGTCGGGGCTGACCGGATGGGTGGGCGAGCCGAGGGCAAGGATGTACACCATCATCGCCTCGTTGTAGCCCATCCAGTCGTGGTCGATGAAGCCGCTTTCGGGGAACCAGCCCATCGAGATCAGCGGCGCGCGCTGCTGCAGCCACGGCCAGTCGATCTTCCTGTACAGGGTATCGGCAATCTGCCGGATTTCCTTCTCGCGCGGATCATCGCCGTCGTAATAGGACTGCGCGAACAGCACGCCCATCATCAGCAGCGCGGTATCCACCGACGACAGTTCGACCCAGCTGTCGTAACGGCGGCCTTCCTGCATGTCCAGGAAGTGATAGTAGAAGCCCTTGTAGCCGGCCTTGCCGGTGCGCTGCGGGCCCATGGGCACGTCACGGAAGAATTTCAGCGTCGTCAGCGTGCGGTCGATCGCCTGGTTGCGGCTGACCCAGCCATTCTCGATGCCGATCGGATAGGCGGTGAGCGCGAAGCCGACCGAGGCGATGCTGGCGAACGGGCGTGACGGATAGCGGTCCGGTGTCAGGCCGTTCACTTCATTGGTGGTGTCCCAGAAGAACTGGAAGGTGCGGCGTTCAATGTCATCGAACAGCGGCGGCAGTTCCGGCTTCATCGGCCGCGGCGGTGCATCGGCCTCGATCAGGATCACCGGCGGCCGGGGTTTGGCGGGCTCCTGCTGGGCCGGCTTGCAGGCGGCGATGGCCAGGGTCATCGCTGCGGCGGACAACAGGTGGCGTGCCTGCATGGCGCGGTTCCTCCGGTGGACTGATCGATGGGAAAGCATAACGTCCAATGATCTGAAATCGTTTACAAACCACACATTTAAAAAAGCCACGGGAACGTGGCCTGACAGCGCGATCATCGCAGTTGCCGATGCCGCCGGCGAACCGGCGGCATCGACTCCTGCAGCAGGCGTACCCGCTTAGAAGCGGAAGCCCACTTCCGCCTTGATCTGGCGGGGCGTACCGATGATGTCACCGGTCTCGTTGTAGCTGGCCTGCAGCTTGCCGTTGGTCTTGACGTAGTTGTAGGTGGAGAAGTTGTCGAAATCGAACACGTTGATGATGTCCAGGCGGGCGTACAGCTCGGTATCACCCGGCATCTTGAACGTCTTCGTCGCCTGCAGGTCGACCGAGCGGTAGCCGAAGATCTTGCCACCCACCAGGAACTTGCCGTTGGCGTTGGGCACGGCCGCCTGCGGGGTCGGCAGGGTGTAGCCGCTGGCCTGCGGCACGGGGTACCAGTCGTTGACGGCCGTCGGCGTTGCCAGGGTGATCTTGCCGCCGAAGGTGATGCCCCAGAAGCCCGCGTACGAACCGGTCACCACCAGGCGGTGACGGGGAGCGCCGTTGGAACGGATGGTCGGGTA
The DNA here is from genome assembly GCF_056479905.1 of Stenotrophomonas sp. 112478_Sma. Classification (NCBI taxonomy): domain Bacteria; kingdom Pseudomonadati; phylum Pseudomonadota; class Gammaproteobacteria; order Lysobacterales; family Lysobacteraceae; genus Stenotrophomonas; species Stenotrophomonas sp. 112478_Sma. The sequence goes on from NZ_CM151072.1 coordinate 2,874,523, forward strand.
ATCGCCGATCAGGCCACGGTCGAAGGCGTACTTCTCGTTGATGTCGCGGTTGTGGCGGGCGGTGGTCCAGGTGTAGGCGATCGAGGTGCCCCAGCCGCTTTCCTTGGTGAACGGCTTCTGCGCCGACAGCAGCACCTGCGTGGCACGGGTCTTGATGCCCTGCTGGCCGATGATCAGGCTGCCGAAGCCCGGCACGTTGCAGCTCCAGGCCTGGCTCAGGCCCGGCTCGGTACCGCCGCACAGGCGCGGATCATCGAAGAACTGGCCGGTCGGGTAACGGTTGCCCAGGGTGAAGGCGAAGCCGTCGTAGCTCAGGGTGCGGGCGATGGTGGCATCGGTCAGCCAGTCACCGATCTGGTTGCTCATGCCCAGGCTGAACTGATCCGAGTACGGCGCCTTCAGCTTGTTGTTCAGCAGGTCGACCTCCAGGCCGGCGTTGCTGGTCGATCCCACCAGCGCCTGCAGGTTGCCGATGCCGTTGAGCAGGTTCGGATTCCAGTCGTAGCAGGCGGCCTGACCGTTGATGCAGGTCCCGGTGGCCGGGTTGCGGAAGTAGATCGTCGGCTGCGGCAGGGCCAGCTTGGTGGTCTCCAGCTGCAGGTTGTCGAACAGGTCGCGGTCGTAGGAACGGCCGGCACCACCGTGGATCACATGCTGCTCGTCGGCGTTGATGTCATACGAGAAGCCCAGACGCGGCTGCCAGGCATCCTTGAATGCCTTGCGGTTGTGACCGTTGCTGATGTAGTCGCTGATGTCCAGGCCGCCCAGCGCCAGCGAATCGGCGTAGGTCTGGCCGGCGGGTGCGCGCGGATCCTGCGAATAGATGGCATCGACCACCTGCTGCGGGGTCACGAAGTCCAGGTAGGACGGGGTCTTCTCGTAGTCCCAGCGCAGGCCGATGTTCAGCTGCAGGTGGTCATTGACCTGCCAGTCGTCCTGGATGAACACGCCGTACTGCTTGGACTTGGAGCGTACTTCGCCGGACACGCCCGACACGCCGGTCACCGGCTTGACGAACTGCGCCTTGTACGGAATGGAATCCGGGAAGTCCGGATCACCCAGGGTGTAGGTGAAGGTTGGGTTGATCTGCGCCGCATCGGAAGCGTACAGGTCGATCTGCTTGTACTTCACGCCCATCTTGATGGTGTGGTCGCCAGCCCACTGGATGCCATCCAGGGTCAGGTTGTCTTCGATCGACCAGCCCTTCTGGCCCTTCACCTGCGAGTCCAGTGCCGAGGCGCCACCGATCTTCACGATCGTGCGGTCTTCAGGACCGTCCGGCGCGGTGTAGGTGATGCCGTTGGCCAGGGTCAGCGGGGTCGGGTTGTTGAACGAATCTTCGTGGGTGACCATCAATTCGTTGTAGTAGCGCTCGCCGCTGTGGTTCCAGCGCAGCGCGTAACGACGGTCGGTATTGACCACTTCACGGCCGGCTTCCGGCGAGGTCTGGCCACTGAACTGCGACTGCGTTTCGTCGCGGTCCTGGAAGGTCAGCTCGATGCGATCGTTGTCGGTCGGCTCGAAGTCGATCTTGCCGAAGATCAGGTCCTGCTGGAACGGCTGGCTGGCCGGGCCGAGACCGGCGGCGCCGGCGGGCGGCAGCAGACCGGCGGCACCGGTGACCGCACCGTCCGGTGCGATGGTGACCGGCAGGTCGAAGCGCTTGGCTTCGTAGGTCACGAAGAAGTGGGCCTTGTCCTGGATGATCGGGCCGCCCAGCGCGAAGCCGTATTCCTTCTCGGCCGACACCTGCTTGTCCTTGCCGCCCTGGCGTTCGGCCGGGGTCTTGGCACGCATGTCCTCGTCGGTGTAGCGATAGAACGCCTCACCCTTGAATTCGTTGGTGCCGGACTTGGTCGCGGCGGTCACCGCAGCGCTCGAGACCTGGCCGTACTCGGCCTTGTAGTTGCCGCTGATGACCTTGTATTCGCCAATGGCCAGCTGCGGGAAGGGGTTGCCGGCGCTGCCGGACTGGCCGGCCACACCGCCGCCCTTGACGTAGCTCTTCTGGCCCACGCCATCGATGTACACGTTGGTGCCATCGGCATTGGTGGCGCCGCCGCGCAGCGAGGTGTTGCCCTTCGCATCACGGGTGAAGATCAGGCCCGGCACCGCATCGGCGAACTCCAGGAAGTTGCGCGACACCTGCGGAGTGGTCTGGATCTGCTGCAGGCTGACGGTCTTGCCGACTTCGGACGTGCGCACTTCCTGCAGCAGGGTCGGCGCGACGACGTTGACGGTGTCCAGGTTGGTGGCCGCGGTTGAACCCGGGGTACTGCTGGCAGCGCCAGCGAAGTTCAGGGTGGCGGTGGAGGCCACGGTCACGGTGACCTTCTGGGTCTGGCCGTTGGCCACCACGTCGTAGGTGCCCGGGTCCAGGCCCATCAGCGAGTAGCTGCCGTCGGCGCGGACGGTGCCGCGGCGCACGGTGCCGGTCGCAACGTTGGTGGCGGTGACCTCCGAACCGGCCTGTGCGCCGGCAACCTGGCCGCGCAGGCTGGCGTTGGCCGACTGCGCCAGGGCGTTCGGGGCGGCGGCCAGCATCAGGCAGCTGACCAGTGCGGTGCTCAGCAGCCGGCGCGCCGGCGTGCGGATAGTAGAATGCATCATCAACTCAATCTCCGGGTGGTGGCGACCGCGTGTGCGGTCCCCTGCGATCAATCAAAAAAGAAGGAACGCCTCCGGCTTCAACGGCCGGATGGCGGAGTGGTGGAATCGCGAACAACGAGACGGGGTACCAGGGTCTGCTTGTCCCCGGCCCCTTCCGTGGAGGTGCCGTCCATCAACTGCATCAGGCGCGTCATCGCCCGATCGCCGAGCTCGGCGATGCTGACCTGCATGGTGGTCAGCGACGGGTGAACGAAACGTGCCAGCGGAATGTCATCAAAACCCGCCAGGGCGACATCGGACGGAACATGGACGCCTGCCTGCGCGAAGGCGTACAGGCAGCCAAGTGCCATCATGTCGTTGGCGGCGAACACGGCATCGGGCAGCGTGCCGGCTGCCAACAACTCCTGACCGGCGCGATGGCCGGAAGCTTCGTCGAAATCACCGGGCAGCTCGATGCCTTCGGCGCTGCCGCCGGCAGCCGCCAGCGCGTCACGGAAGCCGCGCAGGCGCTCGCGCGCGTCGAAGTTGAGGTCCGGGCCAGAAATGAACGCGATGCGCCGGTGACCGGCATCGAGCAGATGACGGGTCATCGCCATTGCGCCCGCGTGGTCGTCGATGCTCAACACCGGATGATCCTGCCCAGGCAGGTAGGTGTTGATCAGTACGGTGGGCAGCGACTGCGGCAAGTTGTCGGTCAGGAAGCCGGGGCTCTCCGCATAGGGCGAGAGCACCAGCAGGCCATCGACACGCCCGCGCATGGCGCGCAGGGCAGCACCCTGCTGCTCCTGGTCGCCGTGGTAGCTGGACACCAGCAGATGCTGGCGGCGACTGCGGGCAACGCCGTCGATGCCGCGCATCAGCTCGGAGAAGAACTCGCCGTACAGGTCCGGCAGCACCACGCCGACCGTGTTGGTGCGGCGGCTGCTCAGGCTGCGGGCGGCGGCGTGCGGGGTGTAACGCAGCCGTGCGGCCACCTCCAGCACAAGCTGGCGGACCGGTTCGGCGACATTTTCATGCCCGTTGAGCGCGCGGGAAACCGTGGCCACGGAGACCCGGGCTTCACGTGCGACATCCTTGATTGTAATGGCTGCCTTGTTCACGAAGCCGCCCTCCACGGCTTGGACCTACCAGCATTGGCGCGGAATGTAAGCGTTTCCATCTGGGCTTGTAAACTGTCCGTTAGACGAATGTCCTGAAATGGACATGGAAATCTGTCCCTGACGGTCCACGCACGGACCGGCAATGACAGTGCGGGACAAGGGCTCAGCCCTGTTCTGACGGTGCCAGCGCGCGGATGGACAGCGCGTGGATGTCGGTCTCCATCATCGCGCCCAACGCCGCGTATACCGCGCGGTGGCGGGCCAGCGGGCCGAGGCCGGTAAAGCGCTCGCTGACCACATGCACGTTGAAATGGCCACGGCCATCGCGCGCGCCAGCGTGGCCGGCATGACGATGACTGTCGTCCTCGATCTCGAGCACGCTCGGGGCCAGCGCCTGCTGCAGCGCATCACGGATTCGCTCGATCCGGTCCGCGTTCACGGCAGCACCTGGCGGAAGGGCCGCACCTGCAGCCTTACGTAGACACCTGCGGCCACATAGGGGTCCGCATTGGCCCAGGCCTGCGCCTCCGGCAGCGACCCGAAGCGGGCGATCACCACCGAACCACTGAACCCCGCCGGGCCTGGATCTTCGCTGTCGATCGCCGGACAAGGGCCGGCCAGCAGCAGTCTCCCCTCATCACGCAGCGCGTGCAGCCGCGCCAGGTGTTCCGGCCGGGCCTGCAGCCGTTGCGTCAGCACGTCCTGGCCGTCATAGCCTTCAATCACATACCACACCGGCATTTCCTCGCTCGCGTTGTCGGGTCCGCCGATTCTAGCCAAAGCCCCCTCGCCCTGGCCGCAGCTGGACACTGGCGCGGCAAAGGCTTACCCTAGAGTCCATTGCACGTGGCTGGATGCAGCAACCCGTCGGTTTTTGCGGCCAACGCAGCCCCCGACGACCGACCTGCCGCTTCCGGGCAGGCCACGTAGACGACCTCCCCGTAGTCCCGTCGCTGCCGTCTCCTGCGGCGCGTCCTGCTGTTTGATATGTGTGGAATCGCGCCGAGACAGGCGCGCCTGGTGCCTTGGGGCCCGCGGTGCACGCGCGGCGCCGGGTGCCGCGACTGGTCCGTTGCAATCCTGATGTCCATTAGATGACTTCCGAACTCGCGCTCGACGCGAACCCGCCAACCCGGCCGCCCGCCCCCCAGCAGCAGGAAATGCCGCTGGCCGTCGTGCATGGGCAACCGGTCCTGCAGATCCCGCAGGACCTGTACATCCCGCCGGACGCACTGGAAGTCATCCTGGATGCCTTCGAAGGTCCGCTGGACCTGCTGCTGTACCTGATCCGCCGGCAGAACCTGGACGTGCTGGACATCCCCGTGGCCGAGATCACCCGGCAGTACGTGGAGTACATCACCGTGATGCGCGAGCTGCGCTTCGAACTGGCGGCCGAGTATCTGGTGATGGCAGCGATCCTGGCCGAGGTGAAGTCGCGCATGCTGCTGCCGCGCCCGGTCAGCGACGAAGGCGATGAAGCCGATCCGCGCGCCGAACTGGTGCGCCGGCTGCAGGAGTACGAACGTTTCAAGCAGGCGGCGGAGGACATCGATGCCCTGCCCCGCCAGGACCGGGACACCACGGTGGCCCATGCCTTCATGCCCGAACGCGCCACGGTGAAACTGCCGCCGCCGGTGGACCTGAAGGAGATGCTGCTGGCACTGCACGATGTGCTCAAGCGCGCCGAGCTGTTCAGCGGCCACGCGATCAAGCGCGAGGCGCTGAGCGTGAGGCAGCGGATGGGCGAAGTGCTCGGCCGCATGGAAGACGGCAGGTTCTACCGTTTTGAAAGCCTGTTCACTGCTGAAGAAGGCAAGCTGGGCGTGCTGGTCACCTTCCTGGCCGTGCTGGAACTGGCCAAGGAGCAACTGCTGGACATCGTCCAGGAGGAACCGCTGGCGGCGATCTACGTGAAGTCGCTGGCGGCCGGCAACACCAATGCCCCGCTGCAGTTCAGCAGCGAGTTCGACGACAACGACGCCGCCAACGAGAACGAGTGAGCGCTGCCTGCCGATGGATCAACCGCTGATCAACCGCATTGTCGAAGGTGCCCTGCTGGCCTCCAGCCAGCCGCTGACCCTGGCCCAGCTGAAGGACCTGTTCCCGGAGGAGGAACCAGCACCGCCGGGCAGCATCGAACGTGCGCTGGAGCACCTGCGCGAAGGCTGCGAAGGCCGCGGCGTGGAACTGGTCGAGGTCGCCTCCGGCTTCCGCTACCAGGTCACCGGCGAGGTGCATGGCTGGATCAGCCGGCTGTGGACCGAACGCAAGACCCGCTACACCCGTGCCACCCTGGAAACGCTGGCGCTGATCGCCTACCGGCAACCGATCACCCGCGGCGAGATCGAGCAGGTGCGCGGCGTCGCTGTCAGCAGCAACATCATCCAGGCACTGGAAGAACGCGAATGGATCCGCGTCGTCGGCCACCGCGACGTGCCCGGCAAGCCGGCACTGTTCGGCACCACCAAGGGCTTCCTGGATTACTTCGGCCTCAAGCGCCTGGATGAGCTGCCGCCGCTGTCGGAGTTGAAGGACCTGGGCGAGCTGGAACCACAGCTGGCCCTGGACCGCGATGCACCGGCCGCCGCCAGCGCCGACGGCCCCGACGTTTCGGCCGAGCCGGACGGGGCCGCCAATGATGATGCCGGCCTGGCCGGTGGCAACACCCCGTATTCCGCCGACGCAGTCCCTGCGGCGGCCACCGATGAGCAAGCACCTTCGCCCCTCGATGATGGGCACCCCGATTCCGCGCCGGGCGAGCGCGCGGTGCCAGTGAACGAACGCGAAGACAACGCCGTCGCGACGACGACCGTGGCTGTTGACCAAGCCGATTCCGAACCAGAGGCCGACCTCGAAACCGTCGGCCGGAGCAAAACTGATGAGTGACACCCCTCGCAAGCTGTCGTTGAACAAGCTCTCGCTCAAGCGCGAAGCCACCTCCGAACAGTTCAAGTTGGAAGAACGCCTGCACAAGGTCCTGGCCCAGGCTGGCCTTGGCTCGCGCCGCGCGCTGGAACAGCGCATCGCCGAAGGCCTGGTCAAGGTCAACGGTGAAGTTGCGCAGACCGGCATGTCGGTCAAGAGCGGCGACAAGATCGAACTGGACGGCCGCGGCTTCGTCGCCACGGCGCTGTCCGAACCCTCGCGCGTGCTGGTCTACAACAAGCCGGAAGGCGAAGTGACCACCCGCGAAGACCCCGAAGGCCGTCCGACCGTGTTCGAATCGCTGCCGCCGCTGAAGGGCGCGCGCTGGATCGCGATCGGTCGCCTCGACATCAACACCACCGGCCTGCTGCTGGCGACCACCGACGGTGAACTGGCCAACGCGATGATGCACCCGTCCTTCGAGGTCGAGCGCGAGTACGTGGTCCGCGTGCGTGCACCGGAAGGCCAGGAAAAGGTGGCCGATGCCATCGTCGACCGCCTTGCCCGTGGCGTCGCGCTGGAAGACGGCCCGGCCAAGTTCGACGAGATCGAACGCATCGGCGGTACCGATTCGCACGACTGGTTCCGCGTCGTGGTCAAGGAAGGCCGCAACCGCGAAGTGCGCCGCCTGTGGGAATCGCAGGGCTGCCAGGTCAGTCGCCTCAAGCGCACCCGCTACGGCCGGGTCAGCCTGCCGCGCGAACTGGCCCGTGGCCAGTCGGTCGAGCTGCCGAGCGCCCAGGTCGAAGCGCTGCGTGCTGAACTGAAGCTGGAAGAAGGCGCTCCGTCGGCCCTCACCCTGCAGCCGGTGATCGGCCAGCGCCGCGCCGCCAAGACCACCGTGCGCGTGCGTGAAGGTGGCCGTGGCAACGCCTATGTCAATGGCCACAGCACGGCCGACGAAGGGCGCGAACTGCGCCGTTTCGACACCCTGCGCGAAGACCGTGGCCGTGGACGCAACGGCAAGGGGGGCGGCTTCAAGGGCGGCCTCACGGTCAGCGGCGAGGCCGCGGCCAAGCAGTCGCAGAAGCCGTTCAAGCAGCGCAAGCCGAAGAATGACCGTTCGCTGCCGGAAGGCAATCCGGCTGCGTTCCGCACCTGGTACGTGCCCGATGGCGTCAGCACCGGCCCGAGCGGCCACCGCAACGCCGGTCCGGGCGCACGTGGTCCGGGCGGCGGCCAGGGCCGTCCTTATGGCAAGCCGAAGGGTCCGGGCGCCGCAGGCGGCCAGGGTCGCGGTGGCGCCGGTGGCCAGGGCCGTCCCGGCGCGGGCAACCGCAGCCAGGGCGCGCAGGGCAACAAGCATCCGTACGGGCATCCGGGCAACGCCCCGAGCTTCCCGTCCGACCACGCCAACCCGGGCTTCAATCCGTATGGCAGCCCGAAGCCGGCGCAGGGTGCTCGTCCGGGCAGCCGCGGTCCCGGCGGCGGCAACCGTGGCCCGGGTGGCCCCGGTGGCAATCGCGGCCCCGGCGGTCCGGGGGGCAACCGCGGTGCGGGCGGCCCCGGCGGCAATCGTGGCCCGGGTGGCCCCCGTCGCGGCGGCCCGCGCGGCGGCTGATCGGCAGCACGCCTGACATGAAAAACCCCGGCATTGGCCGGGGTTTTTCGTTATCGGGTGCCGCCGCGACGGGAACCGGTCAACGCCGGCTGATGGTGAAGGCCGTGCCGTCCACACCCAGGTCCCAGCCCTTGCCGGTACCGGACAGCGCCAGCGAGATGTCGCCCTTGGTCATCACCTGCGCATTGCTGGATTTCACCGCACCGGCATGAGCCCCCACCGACGCGTAGGTACCGAGCAGTTCATCCACGCTGACGGCGCCGGTGAAGCTGCCGCGCCCGTCGGTGATCTTCGATTTGCCAACGGTCAGGCCACCGCCCTTCATCTGGATGCGCACCGGCAGACTGGCACCGTTGCTGCAGCTGACGGTGCCGCTGCCCGAGGCCGTCTTGTAGATCAGCGACCAGCCGGACAGGTTGTAGCGCAGGTGGCAGTCGAGGTTGCCACCGGCATGCGCGGCCGGAGCCAGGGAGGTGGCGGCCAGCGCCAGCAGCAGGGCAAGGGACTTGTTCATCGGCAGGACTTCCACAGCGTTCGGACTGCCGGCGAATCTAGCAGCGCGCGCGTGCAGGGTGAATGCAGGCGCGCGCGGTGATGCGGGCAGCGTTCAGCCCTTCGCTCAGGCCTGCACGTCCAGATGGAAGGCGTCGGCATCGAGCATCGCCGGGAAGCGCGCACGGTGCAGCGCCAGCGCGTCGGCCGAAATGGTGGTGGTCACCACCTGCTCGCGCTCGCGGATCTCCACCTGCGGCTGGCCGAGAAAATCCAGCACGGCGCTGTCGCCGGCATAGTGCAGCTGGTTGCCGTCCACGCCGACACGGTTGACCGCAGCGACGAAGCACAGGTTCTCGATGGCGCGTGCGCGCAGCAGTGTCTTCCACGCGTAGGCACGCGCCGAGGGCCAGTTGGCAACGAAGATCTGCAGATCGAAATCCAGCTGTTCGGGCCGTTCCACGTTGTAGCGGTTGCGGCAGAACACCGGGAACCGCAGGTCGTAGCAGACCTGCGGATTGATGCGCCAGCCCTTCCACTCCACGCAGAGGCGGTCGCGGCCGGCGGCATAGCGCTCGTGCTCGCCGCCATAGCGGAACAGGTGGCGCTTGTCGTAGTACTGCAGTCCACCATCAGGGGTCGCGAACAGCAGCCGGTTGTACACGCCCGCGCCGTCGCGCAGCTGCACGCTGCCGACCACCGCCGCGTTCAAGGCCCTGGCCTGTTCACGCACCCAGGCGACGGTGGGTCCATCCATGCCTTCAGCCTGGGCAATGGCCTCGTTGGAGAAGCCACTGGTGAAGGTCTCCGGCAGGATCACCAGATCGGTGGTGCCGGCGAGCGGCGCCAGCAGCGCGCCATAGTAGGCGCGGTTGCCGGCCGGGTCATGCCAGCGGGTGTCGCCCTGGACGAGGGAAATGCGCAGATCCTGCATGGTCGTCACTCCGCTCACAGCAGGCGCAGGCGTTCGATCGCCGCGTCCAGGGTCGCCTCGTTCTTGGCGAAGCACAGCCGTACCAGGCGCTGGCCGGTCGGTGCGGTTTCGTAGAACGGCGACAGCGGGATGGCGGTGACGCCCTTCTCGATGGTCAGCCACTTCACGAACTCATGGTCGGGCAGATCGCTGATGGCCGAGTAATCGACCAGCTGGAAGTAGCCGCCCGGCACCGGCAGCGGCCTCAGCCGCGTACCGGCCAGCTGCTCGCGGAAGCGGTCACGCTTGGCCTGGTAGAACGCGCCCAGTTCCAGGTGGTGCTCCGGTTCGTCGCGGATCATCGCGGCAAAGCCATACTGGGCCGGGCCGAAGCTGGTGAAGGTGTTGTACTGGTGCACCTTGCGGAATTCCGCGGTCAGCAGCGGCGGCGCCACCGCATAACCGATCTTCCAGCCGGTGCAGTGGTAGGTCTTGCCGAAGCTGGAGATGACGAAGGTCCGCTCGCGCAGTTCCGGGTAGCGCAGCACCGATTCGTGGCGGCGGCCATCGTAGATGATGTGCTCGTACACCTCATCGGAAATCAGGTAGATCTGCGTGCCACGCAGCACGTCGGCCAGCGCCTGCATGTCGGCCTCGTCCAGCATCGCACCGGAGGGGTTGTGCGGGGTGTTGACCATCAGCATGCGGGTGCGCGGCGTGATGGCCGCACGCACGCGGTCCCAGTCCACGGCGAACGTCTGCGGGTCCAGCGGCACGTGCACGGCGGTTGCGCCGGCCAGCTCGATGGCCGGCTCGTAGCAGTCATATGCGGGGTCCAGCACGATCACCTCCTCGCCGGCACGCACCACGGCGTGGATGGCGTTGAAGATGGCCTCGGTCGCGCCGCTGGTGACGGTGATTTCGGTGTCCGGGTCGACCTGGGCGCCATACAGGTCCAGTGACTTCTGCGCGATGGCCTGGCGCAGCGGCGCCACACCGGTCATCGGCGGATACTGGTTCAGGCCGGCCGCCATCGCCCTGGCGGTTTCGTCGATCAGGCGCTGCGGCGCGGAAAAATCCGGAAACCCCTGGCCCAGATTGACTGCACCGTGCTCGGCAGCGAGCTGGGACATGACGGTGAAGATGGTGGTACCGACCTTGGGCAGCTTGGTGGTGGGTTGCATCGGCCTGGGCTAATGGGAACAAGGGCTGGAAGTGTACGAAATCTGGACCCGGCCTGCGGCGCGGGCCGGTCGTGACGGGTCATGCCGGGCGGCTGTTTGCACATGCCCTTTCAGCGGGATACCGCGCTTGACGCTCGCCGGGCGTGGCCCGGCGCTACCGGGCGGATTTCATCGCTACAATTGCCGCCGCACTCCGGCATGAAGATCCCTGCCCCTTGGACACCCCTGCATTGCTGGCCGCCAGCGGCCTGAGCTTCTCGCGCAATGACGCGCCCGTGTTCGGCCCGCTGGACTTCCACGTGGATGCTGGCGAGGCGCTGCTCGTGCAGGGCGGCAACGGTGCCGGCAAGACCACCCTGCTGCGCGTGCTCGCCGGCCTTGCGCGACCCGGCGCCGGCCAGGTGCGGATCGACGGCAGGCCCGCCAGCAACGCCGAACGGGCGCGCTACGTCGCCTATCTCAGCCATCTTCCCGCGCTGAAGCCGGACCTGGACACACTGGAGAACCTGCACTTCCTGTGCGGCCTGCACGGGCGCCGGGCGCGGCAGATGCCGGGCAATGCGCTGGCCATCGTCGGCCTGGCCGGGTATGAGGACACCCTGGTGAGGCACCTGTCGGCCGGACAGAAGCGGCGGCTGGCGCTGGCCCGCATCTGGCTCTCGCCCGCCCCGCTGTGGCTGCTCGACGAGCCCTACGCCAACCTCGACCTGGAGGGCATCACCCTGGTCAACCGGATGATTTCGGCACACCTGCGTGCAGGTGGCGCCGCCCTGGTCACCACCCATGGGGCCTACGCCGCACCACCGGTGCGTACCCGCCAGCTCGACCTCGGCGGTGCGGCATGATCGCCCCGGGTACCGAACCGGGCCTGTGGCAGACCGCGCGCGCCCTGGTCAGGCGTGACCTGCGCCTGCTCTGGCGCCGCCGCGGCGATGCGTTGCAGCCGCTGCTGTTCGCCCTGCTGGTAGTGGTGCTGTTCGCACTGGCACAGGGACGCGATCCACAGCCGCTGGCGGCGACCGCTGGTGCGGTGCTGTGGCTGGCGGTGCTGCTGGCCGGGCAGCTTGCGCTGGATTCGCTGTTCCGCTCCGACGCGGAGGATGGCTCGCTGGAGCAATGGCTGCTGGCACCGGTGCCACTGGCGTGGCTGGTGCTGGTGCGGGTGCTGCTGCACTGGGCCACCACGGCCCTGCCACTGATCGTACTGAGCCCGCTGCTGGCGGAAATGCTGCATCTGCCGCATGACCAGCTGCCGATGTTGCTGGCATCGTTGCTGCTGGGAACACCGTTGCTGAGCCTGATCGGTGGTGTGGTCGCTGCACTGACCGTGGGCATCCGGCGCTCTGGTATTCTCGTGGCGTTGCTGTCGTTGCCGTTGTACGTACCGGTGCTGGTCTTCGGTGCAGGCAGCCTGGCTGCAGCCAGCCGTGGACAGGATCCGGTCGGCGCGCTGCTGATGCTGGGTGCAGGCCTGCTGGTGGCACTGGTGCTGGCACCGCTGGCGACTGCCGCTGCGATTCGTATTTCTCTGAGTTGATCGAGCTGAGAGCCAATCCACCCCTGCTGGATAGCCGTCACGCATGAATCCGATTGTCCGCTGGTTCCACCAACTCGGTTCTCCGCCCACGTTCGATCGTTTCGCCGCCCGCTGGTCGCGGGTGTTCTACCTCGCGGCCGTGCCGGTCCTGCTTGTCGGAATCTGGCAGGCATTGCTGGTGGTGCCGCCGGAAGCCCGGCAGCTGGACAGTTTCCGCATCCTCTACATCCATGTGCCCAGCGCCTGGATGAGCCTGTTCGTATTCGCGCTGATGGCGCTGTACGCCGCCATTGCCCTGATCTGGCGGATCAAGGTCTGCGAGATCCTGGCCATGGCGTGCGCGCCGATGGGCGCGGGGTTCACGCTGATCACCCTGCTCACCGGCAGCATCTGGGGCAAGGGCACGTGGGGGACCTGGTGGGACTGGGACCCGCGAATGACCAGCGAACTGGTGCTGCTGTTCCTGTATCTGGGCGTGATCGGCCTGTACCACGCCATCGAGGACCGCCGCAGTGCCGCCCGTGCGGCCGGCCTGCTGGCCATCGTCGGCGTCAGCCTGCTGCCGGTGATCCGCTATTCCGTGGACTGGTGGGGTGGGTTGCACCAGCGCCAGTCGATCAACGTGTTCGGTGAATCGGCCATCGACAGTGCGATGATCGCCCCGCTGTGGTGGATGGTGATCGGTACCAAGTTCTGGTTCGCCGGTTCGGTGCTGGCCAAGGCGCGCGCCGACAATCTCGACCGCGAGGCCGGCAAGGCCTGGGTCGGTGGCCGCATCGACGCCGCGCAGGCTGCTGCGGAGAACCCGCAATGAGCCACCTGCCCTACGTGATCGGTGCGTACGCGGTGTTCGTGCTGGTGCTCTGCGCCGACGCGCTCGGTTCCTGGCTGCGCCTGCGCGCCGCCCGGCGCATGGCACAGGCCCGGCAGCAGCGGCAGCAGGCACGTGCCAGCGCCCAGGATGTCCCACCGTCGCTGTCCACGGAGCTGGAACGATGACACCGGTCCAACGCCGCCGCCTGGCCTGGGTCCTGCTGGCCCTGCTCGCTTCCGGCCTGGCCACCGCGCTGGTGGCGATGGCACTGGAGCGCAACATTGCTTACCTGTACACGCCCTCCGAAGTGCTGCGTGGCGACGTCGAGCCGCAATCTCGGTTCCGCCTCGGCGGCATGGTGGTGAAGGGTTCCTTCAACCGCCCGCCCGGCTCGCTGGAAGCCCACTTCCTGGTCACCGATGGCGATGCCCAGCTGGCGGTGACGACCTCGCGCATCCTGCCGGACATGTTCGCCGAAGGCACGGCCGTGGTCGCCAGCGGCCGCCTGCAGGATGGCGCGCTGCAGAATGCCGTGTTCATCGCCGACGAAGTGCTGGCCAAGCATGACGAGCAGTACGTGCCGAAGGAAGTGGCCGACAAGATGGGCCAGGCCCATCTCAAGCACGACGTGCCGGTGACGGCACCCGAGGTCCGCTGAGTGCTGCCCGAACTGGGTCAGATCCTGCTGCTGTGCGCACTGCTGGCGTCGCTGCTGCTGGCCGGCCTGCCGCTGGCCGGCGCCCATCGCGGCAACGCGGCGTGGATGGCGGTGGCACGGCCGGCCGCTTACGCGCAGCTGCTGCTGGTGGCCGGTGCATTCGCGGTGCTGACCGCCACCTTCGTGCAGCAGGACTTCTCGGTGCGCTACGTGGCCGAGAACTCCAACTCGCTGCTGCCACTCATCTACCGCTACTCGGCGGTGTGGGGCGCGCACGAAGGCTCGCTGCTGATGTGGGCGCTGGTGCTGGCGCTGTGGACTGGAGCGGTCGCGCTGTTCTCACGGCACCTGCCCCGGCACGTGCAGGCGCGCGTGCTGGCGGTGATGGGCATCGTCAGCGTGGGCTTCCTCGCCTTCCTGATCTTCACCTCCAACCCGTTCCTGCGCTTGAACCCGGCCCCGCTGGAGGGCCGTGACCTCAATCCGCTGCTGCAGGATCCGGGGCTGATCATCCACCCGCCGATGCTGTACCTGGGCTACGTGGGTTTCGCGGTGCCGTTCGCCTTCGCCGTGGCCGCGCTGCTGGAGGGACGCGTGGACGCACGCTGGCTGCGCTGGACGCGGCCATGGACCAATGTCGCCTGGGCGTTCCTGACCCTGGGCATCGCCCTGGGCAGCTGGTGGGCCTACTACGAACTGGGCTGGGGCGGCTGGTGGTTCTGGGATCCGGTCGAGAACGCCAGCTTCATGCCATGGCTGGTCGGCGCCGCACTGATCCACTCCCAAGCGGTCACCGAGAAGCGCGGCACCTTCGGCAGCTGGACCCTGCTGCTGGCGATCGCCGCATTCGCGCTGTCGCTGCTGGGCACGTTCCTGGTGCGCTCCGGCGTGCTGACCAGCGTGCACTCGTTCGCCGCCGATCCTTCGCGGGGCCTGTTCATCCTCGTGTTCCTGTCACTGCTGGTGGGTGGAAGCCTGCTGCTGTACGCGCTGCGCGCGGGCCAGCTGAGCATCGACGCCGATGATGCCCGCCGCGGCTTCACCGCAACCTCGCGCGAAACGCTGCTGCTGGCCAACAACCTGCTGCTGGCCACCGCCTGCGCGATGGTCCTGCTCGGCACGCTGTACCCGCTGCTGGCCGATGCGCTGGCGCTGGGCAAGATTTCGGTCGGCCCACCCTACTTCGGCAGCCTGTTCCTGCTGTTGATGGCGCCGTTGGTGCTGCTGCTGCCCTTCGGCCCGCTGGTGAAATGGCAGCGCGACCAGCCTTCGCGCGCCATGGCCCTGCTCGCCCCCTGGTTCGGTCTGGCGGTACTGCTCGGTGCGCTGGCCTGGTGGCAGGCGCCGCAGAACGGATGGAAAGCCGGCATCGGCGTCGCCGCGGCGGCCTGGGTCGCGCTGGGCACCGCCCGCTTCGTCTGGCAGCGGTTGCGTGGCAATGGCCGCTTTACTGCCGAAATGCTCGGCATGATCGTTGCCCATGCCGGCGTCGCCGTGTTTCTGGCGGGCGCGTTGCTGGTGGAAGCGCTGAACGTGCAGCGCGAAGTGGCGCTGGCACCGGGCCAGCAGATCGTGGTCGGCGGTCACGAAGTGCGCTTCGAAGGCGTGGATCACCGCGAGGGCCCCAACTTCATTGCCGACCGCGGTCATCTGCGGGTGTTCCGCGACGACCGCGAACTGGCCCTGCTGCATCCGGAGAAGCGGCAGTACGCCAGCGGTGGCCAGGTGATGACCGAGGCCGGCATCGATGCGCGCATCGGCGGTGATGTCTACGTGGCATTGGGTGAGCCGCTGGGCAACAATGCATGGGCGGTCCGCGTCCACATCAAACCGTTCGTGCGCTGGATCTGGCTGGGCGCGCTGCTGATGGCCCTGGGTGGATTCATCACCGCCGCTGACCGCCGCTTCCGTCGTCCGTAGGAGTTTCCATGTCCGAGTCCCCCGCCCCGCGCCCCTCCCGCCCGCTGCCGCCGGTCGCCATCGTTATCGGCGTGCTGTTCTTCTTCGGCCTGCTCGGGTTGATGATCTACGGCGTGATGAAGTCGGGCGACCCGCAGCGCGACGTGCTGCCTTCGGCCCTCATCGACAAGCCCGCCCCCGCCTTCGCGCTGCCGGTGCTGCACGATCCGCAGATGATCGTGCGCAGCGAAGAACTGCGCGGTGCGCCCTATCTGCTGAACGTCTGGGGCAGCTGGTGCGCGGCCTGCCGCGAGGAACACCCGGTACTGACCCGTTTCGCCGAGAGCAAGCGCGTGCGCGTGATCGGCTACAACTGGAAAGACGACCCCACCGATGCCCTGCACTGGCTGGAACAGCTGGGCAATCCGTTCATGGTCGTGCTCAGCGACATCGAAGGCCGTACCGCGATCGACTGGGGCGTAACGGCCGCGCCGGAGACCTTCCTCGTCGACGGCAGCGGCATCGTGCGCTGGAAGTACAGCGGAGCGATGACGCAGAAGGTGGTCGACGAGAAGCTGATCCCGGCGCTGGAGAAGATCGAGAAGGCTCAGTACGATGCGGCCGGTTCGCAGCGCGTTGCTCCGTAGCGGCCTGCGCGGGCTGCTGGTACTGCTGCTGGCCGGGTCGTTGCCCGGCCTGGCGCAGCAACCACTGCATGACCCAAAGCCGCTGCAGTTCCGTGATGCAGCGGAGGAGCGTCGTTTCCACGACCTCGCCGCGCAGCTGCGCTGCGTGCAGTGCCAGAACCAGTCGCTGGCCGATTCCAACGCCCAGATCGCCCAGGACCTGCGCCGGGAGGTACTGCAGCTGATGCAGCAGGGCCATGACGATACGCAGATCAAGCGCTTCCTCGTTGCCCGCTATGGCGACTTCGTGCTTTACCAGCCCCCACTGCAGCCGGGCACCTGGTTGCTGTGGGGTGGTCCGCTGCTGGTACTGGGCGCCGGCGCGCTGGTGGTGGTGGGCATCGTCCGCCGTCGTGCCCGCACCGTGGCCGCCGCACCGCCGACATCGGCCGACGTGGGAGAGGACTGGTGAACGATTGGCTGCTTTTCGCGGCTGCCGCCAGCGCTGCGCTCACTGCGCTGCTGGTGTTGTGGCCGCTGCGGCGGCAAGGCCGCACCGGCTTCGTCGTCGCCGTGGTTGCCGTGGGCATCGCCGGCGCCTGCCTGTACCAGCTGGTGGGGAACCCGCAGGCGGCACGGGTGCAGCCGGCGCCATCGGTGGCGACCCTGCGCGAGGGCGTGCAGGCCCTGCAGGGCGCGCTGCAGCGCGATCCACAACGTGCCGACGGCTGGGCCCTGCTCGGCCGCTCGCAGAGCGAACTGGGCAACGCCGCCGCAGCCGCCGAAGCCTTCGCACGCGCGGTGGCACTGGCACCGGACGACCCGGGCGTGCTGGTGGAAGCGGCACAGGCGCGCGCCCAGGCCGATGCCGGAAAGCAGTTCGACGACACCGCTGTATCGTGGCTGCAGCAGGCGCGCACGCTGGCGCCCGAAGCCGAACGGGCCAGCTGGCTGCTCGGCATCGCCCTGCGCCAGCGCGGCCGCAACAACGAAGCCGCCGATGTCTGGAGCGGCCTGCTGCCGCACCTGGAACCGGGTGCCGCGCAGGCGCTGCAGGCACAGATCGCCATTGCCCGCGAAGCGGCCGCACAGGCGCATGATCCGGCCCCGGCGACCTGGCCTGCACTGCTGCAGGTGCGTGTGCAGCTGCCCACCTCCGTGCAGCATGCGCAATGGCCCGCGGGCGCGCAGATCTTCGTGCTGGCACGTGCGGTCGGCGGCCCGCCGATGCCGGTCGCGGTGCGCAAGCTGCCTCTGGCTGGTTTTCCCGGCACGGTCGGACTTGGCGACGGCGACAGTCCAATGCCCACCGCCCCCCTGTCAGCGCATCGCGAGGTGGAAGTGCTGGCGCGGATCTCGCGCAGTGGCAGTGCCAATCGCGGCGACGGTGACCTGCAGAGCCTGCCGGTAAAGGTGACCCTGCCGCATGAGGACGTGGTGGAACTGCGGTTTCCGTAACACCGCACCGCTGCGCTCGCCGGGCACGGCCCGGCGCTACCTGTGCGCTTGCCATCGGTAGCGCCGGGCCCTGCCCGACAGAGGGTTGGCGTGCGACATTCGCCCGCTGATGGAAACCAGCGTGTCGCCAGCTCCACATGTGGCCCCGCTAGAATGCCCGCATGACCGAATTCATTCCGCCCGGCACCCGCTTCCATGCCCTGCCTTCGCCCTTCCCGTTCAAGCGCGGCGGCGCCCTGCACGGTGCGCGCGTGGCCTACGAGACCTGGGGCACGCTGGCTGCCGATGGGGGCAACGCGATCCTGATCGTCACCGGCCTGTCGCCGGACGCACATGCCGCCGGCAACGCAGGCAATCCCGCACCGGGCTGGTGGGAGGCGATGCTCGGGCCGGGCAAGCCGATCGATACCGACCACTGGTTCGTGGTCTGCGTGAACTCGCTGGGCAGCTGCAAGGGCTCGACAGGACCGGCATCGATCAATCCGGCGACCGGCGAACCGTACCGACTCGACTTTCCCGAACTGTCGATCGAAGACGGCGCACGCGCCGCCGTCGAGGTGGTGCGTGCGCTGGGTATCGAACGGCTGGCATGCGTGATCGGCAACTCGATGGGCGGCATGACCGCGCTGGCGGTGCTGATGCTGCATCCGGGAATCGCGCGCAGCCACATCAACATTTCCGGCAGTGCGCAGGCGCTGCCGTTCTCCATCGCCATCCGATCGCTGCAGCGGGAAGCGATCCGTCTCGATCCACGCTGGAACAGTGGCCGCTACGACGACACCCAGTACCCTGAATCCGGCATGCGCATGGCGCGCAAGCTGGGGGTGATCACCTACCGCTCGGCGCTGGAATGGGACGGCCGCTTCGGTCGCGTGCGCCTGGATTCGGACCAGGCCGACGACGATCCGTTCGGCCTGGAGTTCCAGGTCGAAAGTTATCTCGAAGGCCACGCGCGCCGCTTCGTGCGCTTCTTCGATCCGAACTGCTATCTGTACCTGAGCCGCTCGATGGACTGGTTCGACCTGGCCGAGTATGCCGATGGCGATGTCATGGCTGGACTGGCCAGGATCCGTGTGGACAAGGCGCTGGCCATCGGTGCCAACACCGACATCCTGTTCCCGGTGCAGCAGCAGCAGCAGGTGGCCGACGGCCTGCGCGCCGGCGGCGCCGATGCACGCTTCATCGGACTGGACTCGCCGCAGGGCCATGATGCCTTCCTGGTCGATTTCGATCGGTTCGGCCCGGCTGTTCGCAGCTTCCTCGACACGCTCTAGTGGGATGGCGGCGTCATCTCGCGCTGGCCGCCTTCGGCGCGCTGATCGCACTGACGATCAGCGGCGTTCTGCCCCTGTGGCTGGGCGGCTGGTGCCTGCTGGCCAGTGCCGTGTCGTTTGGCCTGTATGGCCATGACAAGCGCGCCGCGCAACGCAACCAGCGGCGCATTCCGGAACGGACACTCCAGCTGCTGGCCTTCGCCGGCGGCTGGCCCGGCGCATTGCTGGGCCAGGCGACGTTCCGCCACAAGCATCGCAAAGCCGCGTTCCAGTGGGTGTTCGGGTTGTGCGTGCTGGCCAATGTGGCCTCGATCGCCGTGATGCTGCGCGAATTTTCCTGATGAGGCGCGCCGCTCACGCCTCGCGGATCAGCACGCCATCGCGCAACCGGTACTGCGCGTCGACCACGCCATCGGGCAGGTCGTCATGGGTGATCATCAACAGGCTGCGACCGTCCAGCAGACCGGCCAGATCCTGCAGCAGCGCATGGGCCGTGTCCACGTCCAGGCCTTCGGTCGGTTCGTCCAGCAACAGGATCGGCGCGTTGCGCAACAGCGCGCGGGCCAGCGCCAGGCGTCTCGCCTGACCCGCGGACATCGTCGCACCGTTCTCGCCAACCCAGGCCAGCAGGCCACCATTGCGCTCGGCCCACTCGCCCAGCCGCACCCTGTGCAACACGGCCCACAGTGCAGCATCGTCGGCATCATGATCCCCCAGGCGCAGGTTCTCCGCCACGCTGCCGGCGAACACCGGGGCGTTCTGCGGCAGCCAGGCCAGCTGCCGATGCCAATCGGCCTGGGCGAAATCACGCAGGTCCCGCCCGCCATAGGTCAGCCGGCCCTGCTGCGGATCCCACAGGCGCAGCAGCAGGCTGGACAACGTGGTCTTGCCGCAGCCACTGTCGCCACGGATCGCGATGCGCTCGCCGGGCGCCAACGTCAGCTGCAGCCCGCGCAGCACCGGGCGTACCGCCCCCGGCCACTGGAAGTGGACGTCATCCCAGTGCACGCGTGCGTGCACCGGAACCGGCTGCGGTGCCAGCGGTTCGTCCACGGCCGGCGGCTGCTCGACGATGGACTGCAGGCGATCGGCCGAGATGCGACCGGACTGCAACGACTGCCATGCCAGGCCCATCCCCGCCCACAGCTCGATCAGCGCCACCGTCAGGAACACCAGTCCGGCTGCCATTTCAGCGGCGATGCGCTGCTGCTCGGCCGCATGCAGGGCCAGTGCCAGCATGGCCACCAGGCCAAGTCCGGCCACGCTGCCGTGCAGTGTCGACGCGGCGATCAGGCGCCAGCGGCGACGGCGATCACGCGCGGCCAACTGCTTGGCGGCCACCCGCACCTTCAGCTGCCACGCCGCATCGGCATGCAGCGCCGCCAGATCACCCGCGCCTTCCAGTCCTTCAAACGCGGCAGTGCGCAGCGCGGCTCGATGCGCGGCGCGATCCGCTTCCTCGCCATCGCGGCCACGCACGCCCAGCCACGGCACACCGAAGGCAATCAGCGCGGCCAGCACCGCCAGCAGCACCGCTGCGGACGGCAGGATCATCGCCGCCGACAGCACGGCCACCGTCGACAGGGCACCCAGCGCGACCAGCGGGCCCAGCGCGCGGACCAGCAGGCCGTCCACTTCACCGATATCACCGAGCAGGCGCGCGAGCAGCTCGCCGGTGCGGGTGGCACCCAGCCGCGCGGGCGCCAGTGGCAGGGCGCGCCGGAAGAACCACACCCGCAGGTCACGGGCGATGCGCAACGTGGCATCGTGGCCAACCAGCTTCTCGAAATAACGGGAAACGATGCGTGCCATGGTCAGGCCACGGATGCCGGCCGAAGGCGAAAAGAAGTTGAAGCCCTGGCCGAGACCGGCGGCACCGGCCAGCGCCGCTGCGGTGAGGAAGCCACCGGACAGGCCAAGCAGGGCGGTACCTGCCAGCATCGTGGTCCACAGCAGCAGCATGGTCAGCAGCAGACGCGGCCGCTGCTGCAGGAACACCGCACGCAGCGTATCGGGCGAGCGGCTCATGCGTGCACCGCCTGTGCCGGCTCGACCAGACGTCCTTCCGGCAGCAGCAGGCAGCGATCAGCCCAGGCGATCACGGCCGGGCTGTGGGTGGCAACCACCACGCTGCGACCACGCGCGTAGGCGGCAAGACTGCGCAGCAGCGCGGCCTCGGTATCTGCATCGAGGAAGGCGGTCGGCTCATCCAGCAACAGCACCTGCGGGTCGCGCAGCAGCAGGCGGGCCAGGCCGATGCGTCGTGCCTCTCCTCCGGACAGGCCGAAGCCGCGTTCACCGATGATCGTATCCAGCCCCTGCGGCAGCCCCTGCGCGAACGTGAGCACCTGCGCTGCCTCGGCCACCGCGCGCAATCGTGCATCACTGGCGCCAGGATCGGCCAGCCGCAGGTTGTCGGCGATGCTGCCGTGGAACAGATAGGGGCGCTGGCTGGCATAGGCCACCTGCACGCCGGGGCGCAGCATCAGCCTGCCCTCGCGCGGCGGCAGCCAGCCGGCCAGTGCCTCCAGCAGCGTGCTCTTGCCGCTGCCGCTGGCACCCACCAGTGCCAGCCGCTGGCCTGGCTCCAGCAGCACATCCACGCCCTGCAGCACATCCTGCGACGCGCCCAGCGGGCGCAGCACCAGGCCCTGCGCCTGCAGCGGCGGCAGTGCGGCCTCGGCCGGCTCCACTGCCAGCGGCACGACCTCGTTCTCGATCAGTCCCTGCTCATCCGGCAACGACTGCAGCAGGCGCTCCACTTCGGCTGCCGCGGCCAGCGCGTTGGCACGATCGTGATAATGGGCGGCCAGTCGTCGCAGCGGTGCATAGAATTCCGGTGCCAGCAGCAGGCAGAACAGGCCGGCGCCCAACGTCGGCACGGCCGCATGCAGCGACATCATGCCCAGATAGCTCAAGCCCAGGTACAGCGCGACCATCGCCACGCTGACGGAAGCGAAGAACTCCAGCACCGTGGACGACAGGAACGCGATCCGCAGCACTTTCATCGTGCGCAGCCGCACGCCCTCGGCAGCGGCTTCTATGCCCGCCAGCTCGGCCTCGCCCCGTCCGTACACGCGCAGCAGGCCCAGGCCCTTGATGCGGTCGGCGAAATGGCCGCTCATGCGCGCCAGCTCACCCAGCTGCGCGCGACCTGCCGCTTCGGCGCCCCACCCCACCAGCATCATGAAGAACGGCACCAGCGGCGCCGTGAACAGCAGGATCAGCGCCACCACCCAATCCACCCAGGCCACCGCGGCCAGGATCAGCACGGGCACCACCACCACTTCAGTGCGCACCGGCAGGAAACCGCTGTAATAATTCTCGATCGCATCACCATGATGCAGCAGCAGCTCGCCCAGCTCGCCGGTGCGGCGCTGCCGCAGCCACAGCGGCCCGTGGCCGAGCAGGCGCGCGAACACGCGCTCGCGCAGGGCCAGGCGGGCAGTGTCGGCAACATCGCCGGCGGCAGCCTGGGTCGCGCTGCCCAATGCCGTGCGCAGCAACAGGATCAGCGCCAGTGCGGCCAGCACCGGCAGGCCCGAGGACAGCGGCGCCTGCTCCACCAGAACCTGCTGCACCAGCCAGGCGATGGCGGCGGCCTGGCCGATCAGCAGCGCGCCGGACAGGCTGATGCATACGGCCGCCAGGCGCTGGCGGCCCCGTGCCCCCCGCGCAAGGTCGGCCAGCCACGCGGTGCGGGCACGCCGCTGCCGGTTCGTCTCGGCTTCCGGCGAAAGGACGGTCGGTTCGGCAGCGCTCAAAGGGTCTTCACAGGGAGTGGAGGATGGATGGCATTGTAGGCACAGGCAACAGCCTCCCCCTGCGGCCAGGGGTCGCAGTTTTCACAGGGCCCGCATACGATCTCTTCGCGTACCTGTTCATACATTGATCTGGATCAAGGCTGTCTGAAGTAGTCGGTCACATCATTCACGTCGTAGACCACCCTTCCCGCCACCTGCAACGGCACTATCCAACGAGGTAGCCAGGCCATGATTGATCAGACAGTCGTAGAACTGTCGCGGCTGCAATTCGCGCTGACCGCGATGTACCACTTCCTATTCGTACCACTCACCCTGGGCCTGTCGTTCATGGTCGCCATCATGGAGAGTGTCTACGTGATGACCGGCAAGGAGATCTGGCGCCGGATGACCCTGTTCTGGGGCGTGCTTTTCGGCATCAACTTCGCCATGGGCGTGGCCACCGGCATCGTCATGGAATTCCAGTTCGGCATGAACTGGTCGTACTACAGCCATTATGTGGGTGACATCTTCGGTGCGCCGCTGGCGATCGAAGGGCTGATGGCCTTCTTCCTGGAAGCCACCTTCGTCGGCCTGTTCTTCTTCGGCTGGAACCGCCTGAGCAAGGTCAAGCACCTGACGGTCACCTGGCTGATGGCGCTGGGCACCAACCTGTCGGCGGTGTGGATCCTGATCGCCAACGGCTGGATGCAGAACCCCACCGGCGCGGTGTTCAACCCGGAAACCATGCGCATGGAAGTGGTCGATTTCATGGCCGTGGTGTTCAACCCGGTGGCGCAGGCCAAGTTCGTGCATACCGTCAGCGCCGGCTACGTGACCGGCGCGGTGTTCGTGATGTCGATCAGTGCCCTGTTCCTGCTGCGCAACAAGCACAAGGACCTGGCCCGCCGTTCGTTCGCGGTGGCCGCTGCGTTCGGCCTGCTGTCATCGCTGTCGGTGGTGGTGCTGGGCGATGAGAGTGGCTACGCCGCCAGCGAGCACCAGAAGATGAAGCTGGCCGCGATCGAGGCGATGTGGGAGACCGAGCGTGCCCCGGCGGACTTCACCGCCTTCGGCATTCCCAACCAGCAGACGCACCAGAACGACTATGCGGTGAAGATCCCATACCTGATGGGCCTGATCGCCACCCGTTCGCTGGACCAGCCGATCCCGGGCATCCTGGAACTGGTGGAGCGCGCCGAGCACCGCGTACGCGGCGGCCAGCTCGCCTACGGTGCGCTGGAGCGCCTGCGCGCCAACAAGAACGACGTCGAAGCCCGTGAGATGTTCGACCGCCACTGGCAGGATCTGGGCCATGGGCTGCTGCTCAAGCGCTACCGCGAGGACATCCTCAACGCCACCCCCGAACAGATCTCGCAGGCGGCAATGGATACCGTGCCGCGCGTGATGCCGCTGTTCTGGACCTTCCGCGTGATGGCGGGCCTGGGCTTCTATCTGATCGCCTTCTTCGCATTGGCCTTCTACTACTCGTGCCGCAACAACTTCCAGGACAAGCGCTGGTTCCTCACGCTGGCCCTGTGGACGCTGCCGGCACCGTGGATCGCGATCGAATGCGGCTGGTTCGTGGCCGAGTACGGCCGTCAGCCCTGGGCGGTTGATGGCGTGCTGCCGACGTTCTACGCGGCATCGGGCCTGGCCCTGCACCAGATCGTGCTGACCCTGGCCGGCTTCACCGCGATCTACACCGCACTGATCGTGGTCGAGATCAAGCTGATGCTCAAGGCGATCCGCAAGGGTCCGGACGAGGTGCTGCCGTCGCTGCAGTCGCCCCGCCCGCATGCTTCCCACAATGCCGCAGCGCCGGCCGCCGGCCAGGCCTGAGGCAGGAGAAAACCAAGATGGATTTCATTCTTCTGGACTACACCACGCTGCGCGTGATCTGGTGGCTGCTGCTCGGCATCCTGCTGATCGGCTTCGCGGTGATGGATGGTTTCGACCTGGGAGTGGGCACGCTGCTGCCTTTCGTGGCCCGCACCGACGCCGAGCGCCGGCTGGTGATCAACACCATCGGCCCGGTATGGGAAGGCAACCAGGTGTGGCTGATCCTGGGTGGTGGTGCGATCTTCGCCGCCTGGCCGCCGCTGTACGCGGTCAGCTTCTCAGGCTTCTACCTGGCGATGTTCGTCATCCTGTTTGCCCTGATCCTGCGCCCGGTCGGCTTCAAGTTCCGCAGCAAGATGCCGGGCGAGCGCTGGCGCAACACCTGGGACTGGGCGCTGTTCATCGGCGGCTTCATCCCTGCGCTGATCATGGGCGTGGCGGTGGGCAACGTCCTGCTGGGCGTGCCGTTCCACTTCGATGACAGCATGCGCATCTTCTACACCGGCTCGTTCTTCGGGCTGCTGATGCCGTTCGCGCTGCTGGCCGGCCTGCTCAGCGTTTCCATGCTGGTGGCCCACGGTGCCGCGATGCTGGTGATCAAGACCGATGGCCCGGTGGCTGAACGCTCGGCACGCTTTGGCAGCATTGCCGCGCTGATCGCCTTCGCACTGTTCGCGGTGGGGGGAGCCTGGGTGGCCTTCGGCCTGCCGGGCTACCAGATCACCTCGCAGGTGATCACCGACGGCGCCACCAACCCGCTGCTGAAGAGCGCCGAGCTGGGCGCGGCCGGCGGCTGGATGCGCAACTACAGCACCATGCCGGCGACCCTGCTGGCGCCGCTGGTCGGCCTGCTTGGCCTGCTCGCCAGCGCGGTGCTGCTGCGTGCCCGTCGCGGCGGCCTGGCCTTCATCGCCTCCGGCGCAGCCATCGCCGGCATCATCCTGACCGTCGGCTTCGCGATCTTCCCGTTCCTGCTGCCGTCCTCCAGCCAGCCCACCTCCAGCCTGACCGTGTGGGATGCCTCGTCCAGCCATCTGACCCTGTGGATCATGCTGCTGGCCACGGTGGTGTTCCTGCCGATCATCCTCGCTTACACCACCTGGGTGTACCGCGTGCTCAAGGGCAAGACCACCAGCGATGAAATGGGCAGCAACCCCAACGCCTACTGATCCCCTGCCTCCCAAGGAGAACCGAACATGTGGTATTTCGCCTGGATCCTCGGCGCCGGCCTCGCCTCGACGGTCGCCATCCTCAACGGCATGTGGTTCGAAGCCCGCGAACAGAACCGCATCGACACAGAGAATCGTCGCTGAAATGTAAAAAAACCTTGCCGCCCAGGCCTTCACACGGTATCTTAGGCGGCTCCTTCGGGGTGTAGCTCAGTCTGGTAGAGCGCTACGTTCGGGACGTAGAGGTCGCAGGTTCGAATCCTGTCTCCCCGACCACTTCGGTGGTCGCATTGAAGCCTGGTGAAGTCGTCCAGGCTTTTTTGTTCCCTGAAGAGCCGCTGCCCCCGGCAGCGTGAAGGAAACGGCGTTCACCCCTTGCCGCCATCGGGGTGAACGGCTAGAATAGGCGGCTCCCTTCGGGGTGTAGCTCAGTCTGGTAGAGCGCTACGTTCGGGACGTAGAGGTCGCAGGTTCGAATCCTGTCTCCCCGACCACTCCGGTGGTCACCAAGAAGCCTGGAAGACGCCATCGTCCTCCGGGTTTTTTTGTGTCTGCCGTCCAGCGACCCGCCGGACGCAACGCCGGAGAGGCGCGCCGCAGCGCGCCGGAAGGTGCCGATAGCGACAGATTGCGCCGACGGGACCTCGCCTCGCCAGCCACGTACAATGATGTCCACTCCCCCACCTGCCGCGTCGGCGTAGACCGATGCCGGCGCTGCACGCCACTGTGGCGGCGTGCGACACCTGCAAGGACCACCATGAGCTCCTCCTCATCCGAATCGCCGTCGCTGCTGCACGGCCGCGTTCTGGCATTCGCCGCCATCCTGCTGGCGGCGGTCAACCTGCGCACTGCCGTCACCTCGATCACCCCGCTGCTGGACGTACTGGGCCAGCAGTTCGGATTCGGCACCACCATGACCGGCGTACTGGGCATGCTGCCGACCGCCTCGTTCGCGCTGTTCGGCGTGGCCACGCCGGCCGTGGCCCGGCGCCTGGGCCTGGAGCGCACCACCCTGCTGGCGATGATCCTGGCCACGGCAGGCCTGCTGCTGCGCTCCAGCGCCGGCAACGTCGGCACCCTGCTGCTGGGCGCGGTCGTCGCGCTGGCTGGAATGGGCATCGGCAACGTGGTGGTGCCGCCGCTGGTGAAGCGCTATTTCGCCAACAAGGTCGGCACCATGAGCACGCTCTACATCAGCGTGCTGCAGCTGGGCACCATGCTGCCGGCACTGCTGGCGGTGCCGGTGGCCAGCGCGGCCGGCTGGCGCGTATCGCTGGGCATGTGGGCATTGCTGGCATTGGCCGCCGCGCTGCCGTGGCTGGTACTGGCCAGGCGCGCGCCGAAGCCGCAGGCCGACGCTGCCGATCCCACCGCGCAGCCTCACGGCAAGGTCTGGCGCACCTCGTTGGGCTGGAGCATGACGCTGATGTTCGGCATGACATCGTTGATGACCTATTCGATGTTCACCTGGCTGCCGCGCATCGTGGTCGAAGCCGGCGCCACACCTGCGTTCGGTGGGGTGATGGTGGCGGTGTTCTCGGCGCTGGGCCTGTTGCCGTCGCTGGTCATTCCGTCGATGGCGGTGCGCCTGCAGAATCCGTTCCCGCTGGTCCTGATCGGCTATTCGTCATTCGTGATCGCCTTTGCCGGCCTGCTGCTGGCCCCCATGAAGGCGCCGCTGCTGTGGGCCTGCCTGCTCGGCGTGGGCCCCTCGACCTTCCCGCTGGCGCTGACCCTGATCAACCTGCGCACGCGTACCCCGACCGGTTCCGCCGCGCTGTCCGGCTTCATGCAGGGCGTGGGTTACAGCTTCAGCTGCCTGGGTCCGTTCCTGGTCGGTTGGCTGCATACCGTCAGCAACGGCTGGACGCTGCCGTTCGGCTTCCTGTTCGGCTGCGCCACGCTGATGCTGTGCGCATCGTGGGTGGCCTGCAAGCCGCGAAAGCTGGAAGACCTCTGGTAAAACGGCTCGCCGCCGGCGCAGGCCTGGCGGCTGCCGGGTCAGACCCGCGTCTGACCCTCGCCGCGGACCACGAAGCGCTCGACCGTCAGTGCCTCCAGCCCCATCGGACCATAGGCATGCAGGCGCGTGGTGGAGATGCCGATCTCGCTGCCCAGCCCAAGCTGGCCGCCGTCCGAAAAGCGCGAGGACGCGTTGACCATCACCACCGCCGAGCGCAGCGCATTGACGAACCGCTCGGCATTGACGGCATCGGTGGTCGCGATCACTTCGGTGTGATCGGAGGTGTAGCGGCGGATATGCGCGATTGCCGCATCGAGATCATCGACGACGCGCACGGCCAACACCAGATCGAGGAATTCGGCTGCGTAGTCCTCGTCGGTCGCCTCGGTGCTGCCCGGCAGCAACGGACGCGCGTGGGCATCCGCACGCAGTTGTACGCCCCGTTCGCCAAGCGACTGCGCCACGCGCGGCAGGAACTCCGCCGCCACGCGCCGATGCACCAGCAGCGTCTCCAGTGAATTGCATGCGGCCGGCCGGCTGCACTTGCCATCGACCAGCAGGCCGACGGCCTGGTCGAGATCGGCGCTGGCGTCCACGAACAGATGGCAGACGCCCTTGTAGTGCTTGATCACCGGCACGCGCGCGTGTTCGGCGACAAAGCGGATCAGGCCTTCGCCGCCCCGCGGAATCGCCAGGTCGATCAGCTCGTGCAGCTGCAGCAGCTCCAGCATCGCCTCACGCCGCAGGTCGGTCAGTACAGTCACCGCTGCGGGGGGAACACCGTTGGCCTGCAACGCACAGGCCAATGCCTGGGCAATGGCGGTATTGGAATGGATCGCCTCGGAGCCACCACGCAGGATCACGCCGTTGCCTGCCTTCAGGCACAGTGCGGCCGCTTCGGCGGTCACGTTCGGGCGCGCCTCGTAGATCATCGCGATCACGCCCAGCGGCACCCGCACTTTCTGCACGCGGATGCCATTGGGGCGGACGTCGTCGCGGGTCACCTGCCCGACTGGATCGGGCAACGCGGCAACCTCACGCACCGCGTCGGCCATCGCCAGCAGACGCGGCGGGTCCAGTGCCAGCCGGTCCAGCATGGCACTGCCGACGCCCTTGTCGCGCGCGGCGGCCAGGTCGCGCGCATTGCCGGCCAGGATCTGGCCGGCATTCACTTCCAGTGCCTGTGCCATGGCCTGCAGCAGCGCGCGCCGCGCTTCGCTGTCGAGGCCTGCAACCGCCTGGGCCGCGTCACGGCAGGCGCGTGCCTGTGCTTGGATGTCACTCATCGAGGTGTCCTGCGGTCCGGTCATGGCAGCACCAGATCGTCACGATGGACGACGCTGCCCCCATAGTTGTAGCCCAGTACGGCCTGGATGTCGCGCGAATGGCGGCCAGCGATGCGGCGCACGTCGTCAGCCGCGTACTGGCTGACACCACGGGCAACGCAGACCCGCCCTTCGGCGGTGTTCCAGCACACCTGCACCATGTCGCCCCGGCGGAAATCACCGTCGGCACCGGTGATGCCACCGGGCAGCAGCGAGGCGCCCTTCTCACGCATCGCCTGCGCCGCGCCGGCGTCGATCACGATCGCGCCATCGGCCAGGGGGGCATGGCGCAGCCAGTGCTTGCGCGCCGCTTCACGGCTGCGTGCGGCATGGATCCGGGTGCCGAACAGGCGATCCTGCGCCAGCGCGCGCACCACCTCGCCGCTGCGGCCGTTGAACAGATAGGTTTCGATACCCAGCCGGCCGGCCTTGGCTGCGGCCTCCAGCTTGGTACGCATGCCCCCGGTGCCCGCGCGCGAGCCGGCGCCGCCGGCCATCGCCAGCACGTCCGGGCCCAGTTCCGGCACATCGTGCAGCGGCCGTGCGTCGGCCACGGTGCGCGGATCGGCGCTGTACAGGCCATCGATGTCGGTGGCGATGAACAATGCGTCGGCATCGACCAGCGCCGCCACGGTCGCGGCCAGGTTGTCGTTGTCGCCGAGCTTGAGTTCATCCACCGAGACGGTGTCGTTCTCGTTCACCACCGGCAGCGCACCCAGCCGCAGCAGTTCGGTGAGGGTGGCGCGGGCGTTGAGGTAGCGGCGGCGGTTGCGCAGGTCGTCGTGGGTCAGCAGCACCTGCGCGACCGGGCGCTCGAAGAAGCGCTGCCACAGGCCGATCAGCTGCGCCTGGCCAAGCGCAGCCAGTGCCTGCCGCGCGGCCATCGCAGCGCCCGGCGCATCGGCACGCGGCAGGATCGCGCGGCCGGCGGCGACCGCGCCCGACGAGACGATCACCACTTCGCGGCCAGCCAGCACATTGGCCGAGACGAACTGGGCCAGGCCAAGCGCGTGGCGTGGCGACAGGCCGCCTCCATCGGCAGCGAGCAGGCTGCTGCCCACCTTCAGTACGGCACGTCGCCATGGCGGCAGCGCCTGTTCGGGAAACGGCGAAGCGACGGGGGCGGCGTGCGGGGTCATGGCCGGGCTCTCAGCGCGTATTCCATTCGTGCACGGTCAGCTCGGAGGCCTGCATCGTCACCAGCGGATCCGTGGCGACGATGGCCTGCGCCTGTGCGAGGCTCTCCACGTTGCACAGCACGTAGGCACCGCCGCTGCCGTCGGCGAAACCACCGGTGAGCTGCAGTTGGCCCTGCGCACGCAGTCCATCGAGGAAATCCAGATGCGGCTGCACAGCGGCGGCACTGAAGCCGGGCCGGCGCATGGCCAGGACCAGATAGACGGTGCCCGCCATCAGGACAGCGCCTGCCAGCGCGCGCGCAGCTCATCCAGGCGCAGGTCCGATGCCGAACCCGGCGAGACACGCGCGGCCAGGCTGCCCTCCGGCGTGCGTCCCTGCCCTGCGCTGTCGGCACCTGCCGCGGCGGCCTTGTAGGCGTCGCGGAACGGCACGCCGGCCACGGCGGCCTCGACCGCGACGTCGGTGGCATACATGCCGGAGTCGATCGCCGCGCGCAGCCTGTCCTCGCGCCATTCCAGATTGGCCAGCAGCGCCGGCAGCAGTTCCAGCGCGGCCAGGCCGCGACCGAAGCCGTGGAAGATGGCCCCCTTGGACGACTGCAGATCACGATGGTAGCCGGACGGCAGCGACAGCAGCTGTTCGATTTCGGTGCGCGCCGCAGCAACGCTGGCGTGGGTGGCACGCATCAGTTCGATCACATCGGGGTTGCGCTTGTTCGGCATGATCGAGCTGCCGGTGGTGTACTGCGCCGGCAGTGCGACGAAGCCGAATTCGGCGCTGGTGAACAGCGACAGGTCCCAGGCGATGCGACGCAGGTCCAGGGTAGCGCCACCCAGCGCCTCCAGGGCGGCCAGCTCGAACTTGCCGCGCGACAGCTGTGCATAGATCGGTGATACCTGCATGCGCGCGAAACCGAGCGCAGCCGTGGTGTGTTCACGGTCCAGCGGCAGGTTCACGCCATACCCGGCGGCGGTACCCAGCGGGTTGGCATCGACCAGCGCATGGGTGTCACGTGCACGGATGGCATTGTCGATGAAGGCTTCCGCCCAGCCGGCCCACCACATGCCCGCCGAGGACACGACGGCTCGCTGGATGTGCGTATAGCCCGGCACCGGCAGGTCCTTTTCCGCCTGAGCGCGGTCGAGCGCGACCTTGGCCACCTCGGCGCTGAGCTGGGCGACGCGCTGCAGCTTTTCCTTCAGCCACAGGCGCGTGGCGACCAGGATCTGGTCATTGCGGCTGCGACCGGTGTGGATCTTGCGGCCGGCATCACCCAACCGCTCGGTCAGGCGCGCTTCGATCGCCGAGTGACCGTCTTCATAGCGCGTATCCAGCACGAAACGGCCTGCGCGGAAGTCGTCTGCCAGCACCTCCAGCTCGCGCAGCAGGCCCTCCAGCTCGCTGGCGGCGAGGATGCCGATGTGCTGCAGGCCCTGTGCATGCGCGGCGCTGGCCGCGATGTCATGCAGGAAGAACTCACGGTCGAGGATCACGTCATCGCCGGCGAGGAAGGTCTGGATCTGGGCGTCGACAGCGACGCCGGGTTTCTGCCAAAGAAGGTCTGCCATGGGGGCTCCGGATGCGGGTTCAGTGCGGGATCGACGTCAGTTCGTCGATGCCCAGCGCAAGGTTGAGATTCTGCATGGCCTGGGTGGCCGCGCCCTTCAGCAGGTTGTCCAGGGTCGCCACCACCACTACCCGCTTGCCACCCGGGGCCAGGGTGAAGCCACCGATCTGGGCACCGTGGCGGCCGGCGATGCGGCTGACCCACGGCGCGTCATCCACCACCTCGATGAGTGCTTCGCCGGCATAGGCCTGCTGGAAACGCTCGACGATCTGCTCGCGCGTCTGTGCGCGGTTCAACCACAGATTGGCGGTCAGGGTGATGC
Source organism: Stenotrophomonas sp. 112478_Sma (assembly GCF_056479905.1). Lineage (NCBI taxonomy): Bacteria > Pseudomonadati > Pseudomonadota > Gammaproteobacteria > Lysobacterales > Lysobacteraceae > Stenotrophomonas > Stenotrophomonas sp. 112478_Sma. The sequence goes on from NZ_CM151072.1 coordinate 2,906,642, forward strand.
CGCGGAAATGGGGCGCCACATGCGGCATGAACTCCACTGCCACCCCCAGCTGCACCGACACCTCGCGCTCGTGCACGTGGTTGGTCAGCGCGTACGGCATCAGGTTGTCGGCCAGCAGCTCGACGTTGTTCTTGTCGGAGGGCGTGGTGCCCGCACCGGAGTAGCCGGACACGCCGAAGCACTGCGGCGGCCCGGCCAGCAGGTCCAGCAGCGGATGGATCGCCAGCTGCATCGCGGTGGCGTAGCAGCCAGGATTGCTGATGTGCTTCTGCCCGGTGTAGCGACCCCGGGTCAGCTCCGGCAGACCGTAGTACCAGCTGTGGTCGAAGCGGTAATCGGCCGACAGGTCCACGATCACCGTATCGGGCCGGGCGCTTTCAAGCGCGGCCACGAACGGTGCGGCCAGGCCATTGGGCAGCGCCAGGATCACCGCGTCCACGCCCTTGGCCGCCACCGCCTCGGCGTCGAGGTTCTCGTAGCGCAGGTCACCCTGCACTTCCGGGTGATGGTCAGACAGGCGCTGCCCTGCACGTTCGCGCGACGATACGAACGCCAGGCGCAGGCGCGGATGCGCGGCAACGAGCTTGATCAGTTCGGCACCGGTATGGCCGCGGGCACCGATGATGCCCAGGGAGAAAATCGAATCGTTCATGCGTGGCTGTCCAGACGGTACTGCAGGTGGCGCTTCACGCCCTGCCATTCCGCATCGATGATGGAAAAGATGACGGTGTCGCGCGGCGTGCCGTCGGCATGCCGCTTGTGGTTGCGCAGCACGCCATCCTGCTTGGCCCCCAGGCGGGCGATGGCGGTGCGCGAGGTGGTGTTGAACCAGCTGGTTTCCAGCACCACGCTGATGCAGCCCATGACCTCGAAGGCATGCTGCAGCAGCAACAGCTTGGCCTCGGTATTGGCACCGGTACGCTGCGCGCGCGGTGCATACCAGGTATAGCCGAGACTGAGCCTGGGCACGGCGGCATCGAGGTCATAGAAGCGGGTGCTGCCGACGATGTCGCCAGCGGCATCACGGATGACGAAGGGCAGCACCCTGCCCTCCGCCTGCGCCTGCAGTGCGGCCTGTACGTAGGCGCCTGCCTGTGCCGGCGCCGGCACCTGGGTGTACCAGAGCCGGTCCAGTCCGCTGCCTTCCAGCGCGGCACGCAGGCCGTCCACGTGTCCCTGCTGCAAGGGCTGCAGCGTCACATGCTGGCCGCGCAGGGTCGGCACCGTCGCCCAGGTGTCGGTGACGGTCATCGTTCAGCCCTGCAGGCTCGGTGCGCGTGCAGCGCAGTGATCGACATAGGTGCGGATGCGGTCGATGCCATCGGCACCGAACCAGAACACCTTCCACTGATCCTGCTTGTAGCAGCCGTCGGATTCGGCGTAGTAGAAGTGGTTGATCGGATTGCCGTGACGCGAGCGCCAGAACAGCTGAGGCGTTTCCTCCAGCATCACGTTCCAGACCGCACGCCCCAGGCCCTCGCCCTGCGCATCATCGAGCACGGCGAACTTGTCCAGATAGACACCTTCGGCCTCGTTGGTCAGGATGACGGCCGTCCGATAGTTCTCGCTGACGTACGCGCGCAGCAGCCTGGTCTTCTGGAAGTAGTCCGGCACCAGGGTGCGGCCGAAGCTGGATTCGATCAGGCCCTTCAGGCGTGGCAGATCCAACTCGTCCCACGTGGCCGCACGCAGCACCTTCTCGCCCTTGCGCACCAGCGTGCCTGAGCCCTTGTGGGTGAACAGTTCCTTGGCCAGATCGGCCGGGCGGGTGATCGACACCGACGATTCCAGCGGCAAGCGATCGAGCAGATCCTTGATCTGTTCGATCTTGACCTTCATGCCGCCGTGGATCCACGGCTGTGCGATCAGGTGGTCGTACTCGGTGGACAGGTTGATCGAATCGATGACGTTGCCCGCCTCGTCCAGCAGGCCACCGGTACCGGTCAGGAAGATGATCTTGTACGGCTGCAGTTCCTGCACCAGTTCGTTGGCGGCAAAGTCGGCATTGACGTTCAGGATCTGTCCGCCGGCGGTCTCACCCAGGCTGGTGATGACCGGGATCGATCCGGCGCGCAGGCTGGCTTCGATCGGCGCCAGGTTGACCTTCTTCACTTCACCGACCAGGCCGTAGGTGTCCACGTCCAGGTACTCGGCCTCGAACACGCCACCGGTGATCGAGGTGGCACGCGCTCCATTCTGCTGCAGGGCTTCGACCAGGCGCAGGTTGGATTGCTGGAACACCCGGCGCACGATCGCCAGTGCTTCCGGCGAGGTCACGCGCAGGCCGTTGACGGTCTGCTTCTCGATGCCGGCGGCAGACAGCTCGGCGTCCAGCTGAGGGCCGGCACCGTGCAGCACGATCGGGGTCAGCCCGACTTCCTGCAGGAAGGACAGCGAGGAAGTCAGCGCTTCAAGATCGTCGCGCAGCACGGCGCCACCGACCTTGACCACGGCGAAGCGCTTGGCGTCCAGCTGCGAGAAGCGCTTGAGGTACTGGCTGATCTCCTTCGCGCTGGCCATGCTGGACAGCAGGCGCACGATGGTCTGGCGGGTCTGGCGGTGGGGCTGGAGGGCAGGAGACATTTCGGTTTCGTCACGGGCGGCGGTCGCCGCGTTGCAGTTCCACCATGCCGGGGCGTGGCGGCGTTGTGGGGTTGATCAGGCGCCGGCGCCGATGATGCGGTGCACGGCGTCGGTATAGCGTTGCAGCTGCTCCAGCGTCACGAACTCATCGGCCGTGTGGGCCTGGGCAATGTCGCCGGGGCCGAACACCAGCGTGGTATAGCCTGCCGCGGAGAACAGCGAGGCCTCGGTCCAGAAGTCCACCGCGTTGCCGATCGGCAGCTCCAGCGCATCGGCCACGTCACGCGCCAGCAGACGGCGGTTCTCGGCTTCGGCGATGTCACCGGCCGGGAGGCTGGGGCCACGGAAGGTTTCGGTGAACAGCGCGGCTTCCGGTTCGGCAAGACCCGCGAAGGTCGCCAGCAGCGCATCGATGTCCATCGAGGGCAGGGGGCGGAAGCCGAAACGCACTTCGGCTGCCGGTGCGATCATGTTGGCCTTGATCCCGCCTTCGACGCGCCCGATGTTGAAACGCAGGCCGGTCAGGCCACCGAAGCGTGCAGATGCAAGGGAATCCACATGATCCAGGGCCCGATTGCCCCAGCGCATCGCCTGGTGCAGCGCACTGGCGGCGGCATCCTGCCTGCCGGACGCATGGCCCGCACGGCCGGCGAACTGCATCAGCACCGAGCTGATGCCACGGTGCGCGAGCACGGCCTCGCTCATGGTCGGCTCGGCCACCAGCACCGCGTCATAGGCAATGCCACGGGCCAGGAACGCGGCGATGCAGCGTGGATCGTTGGCTTCCTCGTCGCTGGAGAACAGGAACGCGGCGTCGCCGTCACTGGCATTGGCCGCAGCCATCAGCGCCGCCGCAGCGCCCTTGATGTCACACACGCCCAGGCCGACCACACGATCGTCCAGGCGGCGCATCACGTGCGGGTCGGCAGTCCAGTGTGGCGAATCCGGCACCGTGTCCAGATGCACGTTGAACAGGTACTTCGGTGTGCCGCGCACGGCATACAGGCTGACCGCACCGGCCCCGTGATCGATCACTTCAACGGTGAAACCCGGCAGGTTGGCGCGCAGGTAATCGAAGATGCCCGCGGTGCTGATCGCGCGCGGCGGGTTGCGGGTGTCGAAGGACACCAGGGCCTGCAGGTGATCGAGTGTCTGTTCAAGCATGAATCAACAGTTCCTGTGAAATTCCGCCGGGCATGGCCCGGCGCTACCGTATCGCCTCTGCTGGAGCGCCCCAGCGCAATCGCGGTCAACCGCGATTGACCTGCGCGTACAGCGTGGAGCTCATGCCGAACAGCTTGATGAAGCCTTCCGCCTCTTCCACGCCCCAGTCGGCCGACTGCGCATAGGTGGCGCCCTTGGTGTTGAGCAGATGCGGCGACTTCACCGCCACCGCGTCCACGCGCCCGCCACGGGTCTCCAGTACCACTTCGCCGTTGACCTTGGCCTGCGAGGACTTCAGGAACGCTTCGATGTCGGTCTTCAGCGGGTCGTGATAGAAGCCTTCGTAGACCAGCTCCACCCACTTGCGCGCCACGTCCGGCTTGAAGCGGTTCTGCTGCTTGGTCAACACCGCGTCTTCCAGCGCGCGGTGGGCGGCCAGCAGCGAAACCAGGCCGGGGGCCTCGAACACGATGCGGCCCTTCAGGCCGATCACGGTGTCGCCGGTGTACACGCCACGGCCCACGCCGTAGGGAGCGAACAGCTTGTTGAGCTGGGCCAGGATCTGGTCGCCCGGCAATGCCTTGCCGTCGAGCTCGACCGCTTCGCCTTCGACGAACTTCAGGGTGACGGTCAGCGCCTGTTCCGGCCATTCACTGCGCGGCGAGCACCAGCCACGTGCACCCTCGCCCGGAGCTTCCCAGCGGTCGATCTCGCCACCGGACATGGTCACGCCCAGCAGGTTCTCATTGATGGTGTAGGCCTGCTGCTTGGCGCGCACGCCGAAACCACGCTCTTCCAGGTACTTCTGTTCGTAGGCGCGGGTCTGGGTGTGCTCCTTCTGGATCTCGCGGATCGGCGCGATGATCTGGTAGTCGCCCAGCGCCTTCACCGCCAGATCGAAGCGGACCTGGTCGTTGCCCATGCCGGTGCAGCCGTGGGCGATGATGTTGGTGCCCAGCTCGGCGGCGCGCTTCAGCGCGGCATCGACGATCAGGTAGCGGTCCGAGACCAGCAGCGGGTACTGGCCCTGGTAGCCCTCGCCCGCCCACACGAACGGCTTGACGAAGCCCTCCCAGATGGCCGGGCCACCGTTGACGGTGACATGGCTGGTCACGCCCAGCTCGGCGGCACGCTTCTCGATGAAATCACGCTCTTCATCATCCACGCCGCCGGTGTCGGCGAACACGGTATGCACGTTGTAGCCGCGCTCCTGCAGGTACGGCACGCAGAAGCTGGTATCGAGGCCACCGGAGAAGGCGAGGACGACGTCTTTGTTGCTCATGGGGGTAATGTCCTGGTAGCGCCGGGCCATGCCCGGCGGGGTTTTTGAATTGGGGAAGAATCAGCGCCCGGCAACCGCCGCCATGATCGCCTTCTGTACGTGCAGGCGGTTCTCGGCCTCGTTGATGGCGATGCACTGCGGCGAGTCCATCACCGCGTCGGTCGCCTTCACGTTGCGACGCAGCGGCAGGCAGTGGCTGAAGACACCGTTGTTGGTCAGTGCCATCTTGCGTTCGTCGACGATGAAGTGCTTGAACTGGTCGCGGATCGGCTTTTCCGGCTCCCAGTTGCCGAAGAACGGCAGCGCGCCCCAGCTCTTGGCGTAGACCACATCGGCACCGGCGTAGGCGCTGTCGATGTCATGGCTGATCTTCAGCGAACCGCCGCTCTCGGCCACGTTCTGCTCGGCCCAGCCCATGTAGCGGTCGTCGAGAATGTAGTCGGCGGTCGGGCACAGCAGGGTCACGTCCATGCCCATGCGGGTGGCGATGGTCAGCGCCGAGTTGGCCACGGCGGTATTCAGCGGCTTGGGATGATAGGTCCAGGTCAGCACGTACTTCTTGCCGCGCAGGTCCTGGGTGCCGAAGTGCTCCTGCAGCGCCATCACGTGAGCCAGTTCCTGGCACGGGTGGGTGATGGTCTCCATGTTGATCACCGGCACCGGCGAATACCTGGCGAAGCTGTTGAGCACGATGTCCTGGCGGTCATAGGCCCAGTCCACGAACTTCGGGAACGCGCGCACGGCGATGATGTCGCAGTAGCGGCCCAGCACCTTGGCCACTTCGGCGATATGTTCTTCGGTATCGCCGTCCATCACCGTACCGAGGTTGAACTCGATCGGCCACGCATCCTTGCCCGGTTGCAGCACCACCGCGTGCGCACCCAGCTGGAACGCGCCCAGCTCGAAGCTGGTGCGGGTGCGCATCGACGGATTGAAGAACACCAGCGCGATCGACTTGCCCTTGAGCTGGTCGCCGAGCTTGTTGCGCTTGAACAGCGCTGCCTGGGTCAGCAGCGCATCAAGCTCGCTGCGGCTCCAGTCCTGGGTGTTCAGGAAGTGCTTGGGGGACATCATCTTTCCTTGCGTGGCGGCGTCAGGTTCGACGCGGTGGAAGGGAAATGCGGAGACCAAAGGTGGGGTGAAATCGTTGCAGTTGAAGCTTTCAGGAAGCGGAAACGAAAAAACCCAGCCGGCGGGCTGGGTTTCTATCGGACGAACAGCAAAAAGCTCCGGTTACCCAGCGAGAATGTGGGGTTCCGGTCGACGGGCACGCGAGGTCATGCCCGACGCCTGTCGGGCTGCGCTGCTGTCGTGCTGGAAGTCGGTGAGCTTCATGGCCGGGCATCTTTGCACGCGGCCGGCGCCGGCGCAAGGGGCCGGGGTCCCAGAATCAGGGATTGCTGGCGGTGCCCTGCTCCGGGCCGACCCAGGGCGTGATCGAGACCCGGACCTTGAGCCGGTTGCCAGGGTCTTCCGGCAGGCGCGAGCGGTACTTGGTGCCCCTGTAGACGTAATCCACGTCGTAGGCGATGGGCCGACGGAACTCGCGCCCGACGGGAACGATCCGGCAGTCGCGGGTCAGCATCGGCCCGTTGTTGGTGGGACCGGTGGGCGCGGCCGGCGTCTCGGCTGCGGTCTCGTCCACCGCCTCCTCGTCGCTGCGCTTGAACATCGAGCGCACCGAGTCCCAGAAGCGGCTGATCCGGCCCTTGTCCTCCGTCGGCTCCTCGCCGGTGACATTCACCGGGGCCAGGGTCCGGGTCGACACCGGCTCGCAGTGCTCCTCGGTCCGGGTCGCGCGCAGGGTCTGGAACACCGGCTCGACGTTCAGCACCTGGGCGTAGTCGAACTTCACGTTCTCCACGATCACCACCCGGTTGCGGGGCTCCCCCTCCTGGGCCAGAGCCACGGCCGGCAACGCCGACAGCCAGGCCAGGGTCAGCAACGCGGTGGATTTCATTGGCGACGGGAGCAAGGACACGGCAATAGTGTAGGCAGTGACGAGCGCAAGGGGCTGAACATTACCCGTCCGCGCCGCTCCTGCCCACCCCACCTGGGTGGCCCCTGGGTCCACCGGTGGCAGGCGGTCGCCCCAAAGGGGGCCGACACGTTCTAAAATCGCAGGCTTGTCCCCCAGCCACACCCCCATGACCCTGCGCCTGCACAACAACCTGACACGCCAGCTCGAACCGTTCATTCCGCTCGACCCGGCCTGTCCGACCCTGTATGTGTGCGGCCCGACGGTCTACAACTACGTGCACATCGGCAACGCTCGTGGTCCGGTGGTGTTCGGCGTGCTGGCCGACCTGCTGCGGCGGCGTTTCGGCGCCCTGCGCTACGCCCGCAACATCACCGACGTGGATGACAAGATCAACACGGCCGCGCGCGAACAGGGGGTGCCGATCAGCACCATCACCGACCGTTTCGCCGCCGCCTACCGCGAGGACATGGCCGCGCTGGGCGTGGTGCCGCCGGACATCGAACCGGAAGTGACCGCGCACATGCCGCAGATCATCACCATGATCGAGCAGCTCATCGCCAACGGTCATGCCTATGCCGCCGAGGGCCACGTGCTGTTCGCCGTTGCCAGCTTCGATGGCTACGGCAAGCTCTCCCGCCGCGACCCGGAAGAAATGCTGGCCGGCGCCCGCGTCGATGTCGCGCCGTACAAGCGCGATCCAGGCGATTTCGTGCTGTGGAAGCCGTCCACCGACGACCTGCCGGGCTGGGCGTCGCCGTGGGGCCGTGGCCGCCCCGGCTGGCACATCGAATGCTCGGCGATGGCTGCCGCCCATCTGGGCGAGACCATCGACATCCATGCCGGTGGTGTCGACCTGCAGTTCCCGCACCACGAGAACGAAATCGCGCAGAGCGAATGCGCCCATGGCGGAAAGATCTTCGCCCGCTTCTGGCTGCACAACGGCATGCTCAATTTCGGCGGTGCCAAGATGAGCAAGTCGCTGGGCAACATCGAACGCGTGCACGACCTGGTGCGCCAGCACCCGCCGGAAGCGCTGCGCCTGGCCCTGCTGTCGGCCCACTACCGGCAGCCGCTGGACTGGTCCGACGCGCTGATCGAACAGTCGGTGCGCACGCTGGACCGCCTCTACGGCACCCTGCGCGAGCTCGCCGCGGTTCCGGCCGTGGCGGTGATCCCGGCCACGATCGAGGCAACCCTGGATGACGACCTCAACACGCCGCAGGCACTGGCCGAACTGGCGCGCATCGCCGCCGAAGCACGCCGCGCCATCGAGCCGGCCGAACAGGCGCGCCTGAAAGGCGAGCTGCTCGGTGCGGGTCTGGCGCTGGGCCTGCTGCAGGCCGACCCGGCGCAGTGGTTCGGCACCGTTGCCCACGATGATGGCGAGGATGCGCGCATCCAGGGCCTCATCGATGAACGCGCCGCCGCCAAGAAGGCGCGTGACTTCGCCCGCTCCGACGCCATCCGCGACCAGCTGGCCGCCGAAGGCATCGTGCTGGAAGACACCCCGCAGGGCGTGCGCTGGTCGCGCAAGCGCGGCTGATCCGCGCCCGCCACGCCCCCACCGAAGAGATTGCAGTGATCGACTCCCCGTTTCCGCTTGAACCCACCACCGCCGAGGCCCAGGCCGCCATCGCCGAGGAATTCGGCTTCTTCGGCGACTGGTCCGAGCGCTACCAGTACCTGATCGACCTCGGCCGCAAGCTGCCGGCCTTCCCCGAAGAGTGGAAGACCGAAGAACACCGCCTGCTCGGCTGCCAGTCGATGGTCTGGATCGTTCCGGAAGGCAATGCGCAGTCGCTGCGCTTCCACGCCATCAGTGATTCGGCGATCGTCTCCGGCCTGATCTTCCTGGCCCTGCGTGTCTATTCCGGGCGCTCGGCACAGGAAATCCTGGACACGCAGCCGAGCTACATCCAGGACATCGGCCTGGCCCGCCATCTTTCGCCGACCCGCAGCAACGGCGTCGCAGCGATGCTGGCCTTCATCCGCGAGACGGCGCAGGCCCAGCTGCAGCGCGGACACCCGTGAGCGGGACCGCCCCGGCCGAAGACACGGCGCTGGGCCTGCTGGCCCGGCCGGGCTTCGCCAAGCTGCTGGCCTACCGCATCTTCGCCATGTTGTCCTACCAGGTGGTGGCCGTCACCGTCGGCTGGCACATCTACGAAGTTACCCGCAATCCGTTCTCGCTGGGCCTGATCGGTCTGGCCGAAGTGCTGCCGTTCTTCTGCGTGGCCCCGTTCGCCGGCTATCTGGTCGACCATCTACCACGGCGCAAGCTGGGAATGGTCGCCTGCTCCGGCCTGATCGCCACCGCACTGGTACTGACCAGCGTGGCCAAGGGCTGGCTGCCGTTCCACGGCGTATGGCCGATCTATGCGGCGATCGCACTGACCGGCATGGTCCGTGCCTTTCTTTCGCCGATCTACAATGCATTGTTCGCCCGCGTGCTGGCGCGCGAGCAGTTCGCACGCGGTGCGGGACTGGGCGCCGTGGTGTTCCAGGCCGGCATGGTGGTGGGTCCGGCGCTGGGCGGCGTACTGGTCGGCCTGGGAGGCAAGGGGCTGTCCTATGGCGTGGCGACGGCCTTCGCGCTGGTGGCAGTGGCCTGCCTGGCCACGCTGAAGGTGGAGGAACCGGTGCACAGCGGCCCCGCAGCACCGATCTTCCAGAGCATCGCTGAAGGTGCGCGCTTCGTGGTCGGCAACCGCATCATGGTCGGCGCGATGGCGCTGGACATGTTCTCGGTGCTGCTGGGCGGTGTGGTGGCAATGCTGCCCGCCTTCCTGCATGAGATCCTGCACCATGGACCCGAAGGGCTGGGCATCCTGCGCGCTGCGCCCGCTCTGGGCTCGATCGGCGTGGGCCTGTGGCTTGCCCGGCACCCCCTGCACCGCAACGCCGGCTGGGTGCTGTTGTCTGCGGTCGCGGGCTTCGGGCTGTGCGTGATCGGTTTCGGGCTGTCGCAGCACTTCTGGCTGTCAGCGCTGATCCTGCTGTTCTACGGCGCCTTCGATGGCGTGTCGGTGGTGGTCCGCTCGACCATCCTGCAGCTGGCGACGCCCGAGGAAATGCGTGGGCGGGTATCGTCGATCAACGGCATCTTCATCAGTTCGTCCAACGAACTGGGCGCCTTCTATGCCGGCACGATGGCACGACTGCTGGGCCTGGTACCGGCAGTGGTGCTGGGGGGCTTCGCGGTGCTGAGCGTGGCCGGCATCACGGCATGGAAGAACCCGACGCTGCGGAAGTTGAATCTTCGCGACCTGCAGTGAACCTGTAGAGCCGAGCCCATGCTCGGCTGCGCATTTCCGTGCGCCCAAGCAGCGGTTGCGCCGGGCCGCGCCCGGCGGGCTTCTTCCGCGACCGCGGCGGGGTGTAACTTTCTTTGCTCGTGCAAAGAAAGTCACCAAAGAAACACGCCGCCATCCGCGAGCCGGCGCTGCGCGCCAGTGCCCTGCGGTGCTCGGCTCGCTACAAGGCGGACCCAACAGCCGCGAGCGCACGCATGACCGCTCCTGGTAGAGCCAAGCCATGCTTGGCTGCTTTTGCTTTTGCTTTTGCTATTCCTTGCCCTCCGGCTTCGGCCTGAGCCGAGCGTGGGCTCGGCTCTACATCGGCCGCGCACGCAGGGATGCGTCGAGAGCCTGTCGGTGGGGCCGGGCAGGACCGTCCGCGGCATGGATACCGCGGCCGAGCTTACACCCGCGGGCTCCACCTGATACCCGGAAGGCGCTGCTCTACACAGCCAACGTGAACCCAACAAAAAACCCGGCCAAGGCCGGGTTTTCTGCATGACCAGACAACGACCGGGAATCAGTCGCCCTGCTGCTTCTGCAGGTGCTCCCAACGCTCCTGGGCGTCGATGGTGCGCTCGGCCGTGAGACGGGCTTCCAGGCGCTCCAGACCGATCTCTTCACCCGTGTCCACACAGTAGCCGTAATCACCGGCTTCCAGGCGCTTGAGCGTGCTGTCGATCTTGCCGATCAGCTTGCGGTAGCGGTCGCGGGTGCGCAGCTCCAGCGAGTTCTCGGTCTCACGGGTCGCACGCTCGGCCTCGTCGCCGATGTCACGCACTTCCTCGCGCAGATTCTCGATGGTCTGCTTGGACTCCTCCACCAGGTCCGCGCGCCAGTTCTGCAGGCGCTGGCGGAAGTACTCCTGCTGCAGCGGGCTCATGTATTCCTCTTCCGACGACGGCTTGTAACCGGCCGGCAGGATCGGGCGGCCGGTGGCCTCGTCGGTCTTGTACTCGACGACCTTGTACTTGCTGCGCGGGGCCGGGGCGGCCGAGCGGGCGGCGACGGCCACGGCGACCTTGCCGACAGGGCGCGACACGGTCTTCGGAGCGGGATCGGATTTCACGGCGGTTTTGGCAGGCGATTTCGAAACGGGCACGGGATTCTTGGATTGCGGGGCGGTCGACGCGGAAGGTGCAGCGGCCGAGGCCGGCTTGGATGCCGGTTTGGCTGCAGCACCTGCCGCGGTCTTGGCCGGGACAGGCTTGGCCGGAGCCTGCGTTGCGGCAGGCTTCGGTGCGGACTTCACTACGGGGGCCGGTGCCGGCTTGGCAGCCGGCGTGGCGATATTCTTGGTGACCTTCTTTACAGCGGCAGGCTTGGCCGCCGGCTTGAGCGCCGCGGCCTTCTTTGCCGCTGGCGATGCAACCGGCTTTTTCACCGCCGCCTTCGGCGCCGGCTTGGCTGCCGGCTTCTTCGCAGCCGGTTTGGCAGCAGCCTTCTTCACCGGCACCGCCTTGCTGGCGGCCTTTTTCACTGCCGGCGCCTTCTTGCTGGCAGCAGCAGGTTTGGCCTTGACCGGCGCAGCGGCCTTCTTGACGGCCGCTTTGCTTGCCTTGGCCGGCGTTTTTTTCGCGGTGGCCTTCCTGGCCGCCGGTTGCGAGGACGCTGCCTTGGTCGCCGGCTTGGCCGCCGGCTTCTTGACAACGGGCTTTGCCGCCAACTTCTTCACAACAGGCTTGGCGGTTTTCTTGGCGGCCTTTGCGGCCTTCTTTGCAGTTTTTTTAGCAGCCACGAAACGCTCTTCCTTGGATTCCCCGGGGCCCGGGAAAGCGGGCCTTTATAGCCTACCCGACCCGCAGCAGCAACCTCGACAGCCCCACTCCATTCAGTCCTGGAGTCAAGGCCCCCAAGGGGCAGTCCGACGAACACGGACCGCCTCGCGCGGTACGGAACCTGGCCGGCACCCGAAGGTGCCGGTACCGGTCGCAGGCCATCGGCGACATGCGACCAACGGCCCATCCTGCACAAATGCGGCCTTCATGCCAACTGGCATAAGATGACTGGGTGATCTCGCGCCTGCTCATTGCCCTGCTGCGCTTCTACAAGCGCTTCATCAGCCCCCTGCTGGGGCCACGCTGCCGTTTCGTGCCCAGCTGTTCTGAATACGCGATGGAAGCCATCTCCCTGCATGGCCCGCTACGCGGCAGCTGGCTGGCCGCGCGCCGGCTCGGCCGCTGCCACCCCTTCCACCCCGGCGGTGTCGACCTCGTGCCCGAACGCACCGACACCCCTTCATGCCGTTGCACAGGAAAACACTGACATGTCCTCCACGCTCATCACCAATGCCCGCATGGTCAATGAAGGCCGCACCTTCGACGGCGACCTGCGCATCGAGAACGGTCGCATCGCGCAGATCGGCACCGGGCTGGCGCCGCGCGAGGGCGAGCAGGTGGTGGACGCCGCCGGCCGCTGGCTGTTGCCCGGCATGATCGACGACCAGGTGCACTTCCGCGAGCCGGGCCTGACCCACAAGGGCGATATCGCCAGTGAATCGGCAGCGGCCGTGGCCGGTGGCCTGACCAGCTTCATGGACATGCCCAACACCAATCCGCCGACGCTGGACTCCACCATCCTGGAAGCCAAGTACGAACTGGCGCGTGGCCGCGCCTGGGCCAACTACGGCTTCTACCACGGGGCCAGCAACGACAATCTTGAGGCCATCCGCCAGCTCGATCCGAAGAAGGCGCCGGGCGTGAAAGTGTTCATGGGCGCGTCCACCGGCAACATGCTGGTGGACAACCCGGAAACACTGGACGCGATCTTCCGCGAGTGTCCGACCCCGATCATCACGCACTGTGAAGACACGCCGATGATCGATGCCAACCTGAAAGCCTTCCAGGAAAAATACGGCGACGCGCTGACCCCGGACATGCACCCGGACATCCGTTCGCGCGAAGCCTGCATCAAGTCGACGCGGCTGGCGCTGTCGCTGGCACGCAAGCACGGCACCCGCCTGCACGTCCTGCATATCTCCACCGCCGACGAACTGGCACTGTTCGAGAAGGGCCCGCTGATCCGGGCCGATGGCAGCCGCAAGCAGATCACCGCCGAAACCTGCGTGCACTTCCTGCACTTCGCCCGCCCGGATTACGCCACCAAGGGCAACCTGATCAAGTGCAATCCGGCCCTCAAGGACGTGGCCGACCGCGAGGCGATCACCGCCGCGCTGGCCGACGACGTGCTGGACGTGCTGGCCACCGACCATGCCCCGCACACCTGGGAGGAGAAGCAGAAGCCCTATGCGCAGGCGCCGTCCGGCCTGCCGCTGGTGCAGTACGCGCTGGTGGCCGCACTGGAGCGCGTGCACGAGGGCAAACTGACCCGTGAGCAGGTGGTGCAGAAATTCGCGCATGCCCCGGCCCAGCTGTTCGACGTGGAGCAGCGCGGCTTCCTGCGCGAAGGCTACTTCGCCGATCTCGTGCTGGTGGAAGACGTGCCGTTCACGGTCAAGCGCGAGGACGTGCTCTCCAAGTGCGGCTGGTCGCCGTTTGAAGGCACGACCTTCCGGTCGCGCATCGCCTCCACCTGGGTCAACGGCCAGCGGGTGTGGGACGGCAGCACGCTGGTGGGCGAGCCGGCCGGCCAGCGCTTGACCTACGACCGCTGATGCGTGGGTTCCTCATGTTGGGGGTGCTGGTTGCCGCCCCCCTCTGGGCCGTATCTGCGGCACAGGCCCAGGATGGCATCGGCAGCCTGATCGACAGCCGCGTGGTGTTTCCTGCCAGTGCGTCGCAAGGCGCGCTGGTGATCGGCAAGGTTCCCGCCGGCAGCCGGGTGCAGTATGCCGGCCGCTCGCTGCGCGTGAGCGGTTACGGCAGCGTGGTATTCGGTATCGGCCGTGATGAAAAGGGACCGCTGCGCGTGCAGGTGCAGCGCCCGGACGGCGGCAGCGAAACGGCCACCATCTCGGTGACGCCGCGTGACTGGCCGACCGAACGGGTCAACGGTGTACCGCCGAAGACGGTCAATCCTCCGCCCGCCATTGCCGAACGGATCAAGCGCGAGCAGGCACAGGTAACCGCTGCGCGTGCCCGCGACGATGACCGCACCGACTTCACCCAGACCTTCATCTGGCCGGTGCAGGGCCGCATCAGCGGCCGCTTCGGCAATGCCCGCGTCTACAACGGCCAGCCCGGTGCCGGCCATTCCGGCATGGACATCGCGGTACCCACCGGCACCCCGGTGAAGGCACCCGCCGCCGGGGTGGTCACCTTTGCCGGCCCCGACCTGTACCTGACCGGTGGCACGCTGCTGATCGACCATGGCTACGGCGTCAGCTCGAACTTCCTGCATCTGTCGCGCATCGACGTAAAAGTTGGCGACCGTGTGGAACAAGGCCAGGTGATCGCCGCAGTCGGCGCCACCGGCCGTGCCACCGGCCCACACCTGCACTGGGGCATGAACTGGTTCGACACCCGCATCGATCCTCTGCTGGTGCTGGAGCGGAAGTAACCCGCGCGCGCCCCTCGCCGGGCATGGCCCGGCGCTACCAGAGCCACCAAACGGTAGCGCCGGGCCATGCCCGGCGAGCGCAGCGGCAACGGAATCAACAACCTGCAACCCGGTAGCGCCGGGCCATGCCCGGCGAGCGCAGCGGCAACGGAATCAACAACCGGCAACCCGGTAGCGCCGGGCCATGCCCGGCGAGCGCAGCGGCGACGGAATCAGCGACGCGCAACCCGGTAGCGCCGGGCCATGCCCGGCGAGCGCAGCGGCAACGGAATCAGCGACGCGCAACCCGGTAGCGCCGGGCCATGCCCGGCGAGCGCAGCGGCAACGGAATCAGCGACACGCGACCCGGTGGCGCCGGGCCATGCCCGGCGGCGCAGCGGCAACGGAATCAACAACCTGCAACCCGGTAGCGCCGGGCCATGCCCGGCGAGCGCAGCGGCAACGGAATCAGCCGCGTGCGGCCCACCACACCCGCAGCAGGGTGCGCAGCGGGGTCGCCTCGATCGGCTTGCCGGCCGCCTGGGCCGTCAGGCGTGCACGGGCCAGGCTGGACCACACGCGGCGCGGGCGCGGCCCGGGCACGCGCGTGCCCCACCCCTTCAACAGTTGCTGCGCCCAGCGCTGCGCGGCGGAGCGGGTGTCCTCGTCCAGCAGGCTGCGCGGCACGCCGGCCACGCCTGCGTCCTGCAGGCGCTGGGCCAGCGTCTGCAACTGCACGGCCCGGCCCGCACCGGTCCGCGGCCTGTCATCGAACAACACCACTTCCACGGCCGCGACCGCTTCAGCGTAGCGGGCCAGCGCGGCTTCGGCACTGGCCGCATCCGGCGCGACGGTGCGTGCCTCCACCAGATCCGGCAGCGTTTCCGCCAACCGCGCCCACGGCGCACGCACCGGTTCCAGCACACGACCCAACGGATGGCGCGAACGCTGTCCTTCCCAGCTGCGCAGCTCCTCGCCCCACCATGCCAGCTTGGCATCGGCCGGCAACGGATCGCCGCTGGTATTGAGCATGTCGTCGAATTCCTGCAGCAGCGCGAACCACGCTACGGCCAACTCACGGTGCGATTCGGCCACGAACGGCGCGGCCACCGACCATTCCGGCCAACGGCTGCGCCATTTGTCGAGGAAGCTTTCCAGCGCGGTGCTGCTCACTACGATCGTCCTTACGGGTGGGCCGGGCGTGCCGGCCGGGTTGGCCACAGGCTGGCCAGTTGCAGAAGTGCGGCGTTCTCGACCAGTACATCGGCCTGCCAGGCCAACGGGTCGTCGCTGTGCAGGCGGTAGCCCCACAGCGCTGCCACCGATGGCATGGCCGCGGCGCGCGCCGCGATGATGTCGCGCTCGTCGTCGCCGACATACACGCAGTCGCTTGCCGCGACACCGATCGCCTGCGCAGCGTGCAGCAGCGGCAGCGGGTGCGGCTTGCGCTCGGCCAGGCTGTCGCCGCCGACCAGCACGGCGCAGCGCTGCTGCCAACCGTGCTGCGGCAGGATCAACCGCGCCAGGTACTCGGGCTTGTTGGTAACGATGCCCCATACCGTTCCAGCAGCATCGAGCGCGGCGAGCATGCCGGCGACGCCATCGAACAGCACCGCGTGCTGGCCGATCAACGCTTCATAGCGCTGCAGGAACTCCGGGATCAGCGCGTCGCGCGCATGCGCATCCAGGTCCGGGAAGGCCGCCGCGATCATCGCCCGCGAGCCCTTGGACACCACCGGGCGCAGCTGCGCCGGATCGATCGGCGCGCGTCCACGCTCGGCCAGCATGGCGTCGCAGGTGGCAACGAAGTCCGGCGCACTGTCCAGCAGGGTGCCGTCCAGGTCGAACAGCACCGCGCGCGGGAAGTGCGTGGCGGTCATGCCGGCTTGACCGCGTAGGCCAGGTAGTTGATGTCGGTGCGGGTGCTGAGGCGGGCACGGTTGCGCCACGGCTCGTATGCCATGCCGCTGACATCGGCCAGCTGCAGATCAGCCTCGCGCAACCAGCGTGCCAGTTCGGCCGGCCTGATGAATTCCTGGTAGTGGTGGGTGCCCTTCGGCAACAGGCGCGCCACGTATTCGGCACCGACAATGGCCACCGCGAATGCGGCGGCCGTGCGGTTGATGGTCGACAGGAACAGGTGCCCCCCCGGCTTCAGCAGCCGCCTGCAGGCCTCGATGATCGCGCCGGGGTCCGGCACGTGCTCGAGCATCTCCATGCAGGTCACCACATCGAAGCTGCCCGGCTGTTCAGCGGCCAGGTCCTCGGCGGCCTGCACCCGGTAGTCGACCTTGGCACCACTTTCCAGTGCGTGCAGCCGCGCGACCTTGACCAGCTCCGGGGCCAGATCGATGGCGGTGACATCGGCGCCGGCCTGGGCCAGTGCTTCGCTCAGCAGGCCGCCACCGCAGCCGATGTCGAGCACGCGTGCGCCGCGCAGCGGCACGCGGTCGGCCACGTACTTCAGGCGCACCGGGTTCAGTGCATGCAGCGGCTTCTGCGGACCATCGGCGTCCCACCAGCGGTTGGCCAGTGCGGCGAACTTGTCCAGCTCGGCCTGATCGAAATTGGAGGAAGCATGCGGGGCAGTCATGGGGAATCCTTGCAGCGCCGGGGTTCAGGCGCGGATATGGCGGATGCGCTCGCGCCACTGGCGCGCGTTGGCGATGATGCCCGGCAGGTCCATGCCGACCAGCTCGCGCTGCACCAGCTTGGGCTTGCCGGCAATCCAGACGTCGCTCACCTGCTGCCGGCCGGTGGCGTACACCAGTTGCGAAAGCACGTTGTGCAGCGGCTGGGTTTCCAGCGCGGACAGGTCCACGCAGACCAGATCGGCCTGCTTGCCCACCTCGATCGAGCCGATCCGCTCGCCGAAGCCCAGCGCACGGGCACCACCGAGCGTGGAAGCGCGCAACGTGGTGGCCGCGTCCAGCGCAGTGGCGTCGTTGGCGACAGCCTTGGCCAGGATCGCCGCGGTGCGGTTCTCGCTGAACATGTCCAGGTCGTTGTTGCTGGCACAGCCATCGGTACCGATGGCCAGGTTCACGCCTGCGCGCTGCAGGGCGCAGGCGGGGCAGAAGCCGGAGGCCAGTTTCAGGTTCGATTCCGGGCAGTGCACCACGCTGACGCCACGCTCGGCGCACAGGTGGATCTCCGCGTCGGTCAGCTGGGTCATGTGCACCGCGATCAACCGGTCATTGACCAGGCCGAGGCGATCGAGTCGCGCCAGCGGACGCTGGCCATGCAGCCTGATCGAGTCGCTGACTTCCTGCGCGGTCTCATGGGTATGCAGGTGCACCTGCATGTCGAGCTGGTCGGACAGCATCCGCACCCGCTCGAAATTGGCATCGCTGACCGTGTAGGGCGCATGTGGTGCGAACGCGACGCCGATCAGACTGTCGTTGCGCCACTGGTCGTGCAGTTCCCCGGCCTTGGCGAAGTACTCGTCGTCGCTCTTCGCCCAAGCGGTCGGGAAATCGATGATGACCGCCCCCACCAGCGCGCGGAAACCATGCTTCTTGTAGACCGCCGCCTGCACGTCGCCGAAGAAGTAGTTCTCGTTGGCGCAGGTGGTGCCGCCGCGCAGCATCTCGGCAATCGCCAGCGTGGTGCCGTCGGCGACGAACTCGGGGCCGATCACCGCCGCTTCCACCGGCCAGATGTGCTCCTGCAGCCAGGTCATCAGCGGCAGGTCATCCGCAACGCCGCGCAGCAGGGTCATCGGGTTGTGCGTGTGCGCGTTGACCAGGCCCGGCATCAGCGCGGCGTCCGGACGGCTGACCACCTGCGCGGCACGGAAGCGCGCCCGCGCTTCGGCACGCGGCAGCACGGCCACGATCTCGCCGCCACGCACGGCTACGGCATGGTCTTCCAGCACCACGGCATGCGGTTCGATCGGAACGACGTAGCCGGCTTCGATGAGCAGGTCGCAGGCTTCGGGGAGGTGCGGGCTGTCGCTCATGCAGGCTCACTTGGCTGGGGGGAGAACCTCACGGGAGGCGGTAGCGCCGGGCCACGCCCGGCGGCTGTCCGTTGCGGCGCCGTGGACGCCGGCAACGGGTTCCGGGCGATGCCCGGAAAGCCGGGCCTGGGCCCGGCTCACAGGTCATCCGGCTGCGCCGGATTACTTCACGCGCGAGGAGTACTCGCCCGAACGGGTGTCGACCCGGATGACTTCATCCTGGTTGACGAACAGCGGCACGCGGACCACGGCACCGGTTTCCAGCGTGGCCGGCTTGCCGCCACCGCCGGAGGTGTCACCGCGGACGCCCGGATCGGTTTCGGTGATCTTCAGCTCGACGAAGTTCGGCGGCTGCACGAAGATCGGCGCACCGTTGAACAGGGTCACGATGCAGGCTTCCTCGCCCTTCAGCCACTTTTCGGCGCCGCCCATGCCGGCCTTGTCGGCCTGGACCTGCTCGAAGGTCTCCGGATCCATGAAGTGCCAATACTCGCCATCGCTGTACATGTAGTTCATGTCGGTGTCGACCACGTCGGCCACTTCCAGGTCGTCGGTCGCCTTCATGGTCAGTTCGACCACGCGGCCCGAACGGATGAAGCGGTACTTGACGCGGGTGAACGCCTGGCCCTTGCCCGGCTTGACGTATTCGGTATCGGTGATGACCGCCGGTTCATTGTTGACCAGGATCTTCATCCCGTTCTTGACGTCATTCATGCCCACAGTGGCCATGCTCAAGCTCCTCAAATGGCAAAACCGCCGCGGGTGCGGCGAGCCGGTAGAATGGAAAGCCCACCGGATGCCGGTGGGCGACTGTTTTTCTGCCCCCATGATAACCGCAGGCCCCCTCTCCATGCAGCTTTCCGCCTTTCCCCGCCCGTCGTCGCCGGGTGCACCCGCACGCTGGCAGGAACTCTGGCGCCAGGCGCTGCGCGACCCGCACGCACTGCTGGCGCGGCTGGAGCTGGATCCGGTCGCACTGGGCGTGTCCGAGGCGGCCATGGCCCAGTTCGCGCTGCGCGTACCGGAGGGATTCGTGGCCCGCATGCGCAAGGGCGATGCGACCGACCCGCTGCTGCGCCAGGTACTGCCGGTCGATGACGAGATGCAGGTCGTTCCCGGGTTCAGCTTCGACGCGGTGGGCGATGGTGCGGCCAGGAAGGCGACCGGGGTCATCCAGAAGTACCGGGGCCGGGCGCTGCTGATCGCCACCGGCAGCTGTGCAATCAATTGCCGCTACTGTTTCCGCCGGCACTTCGACTACGCCGCTGAGAATGCCGCCAAGGGCGGCTGGTGGGAAGCGGTGGACGCCATCGCCGCCGATCCGGATATCGACGAAGTGATCCTGTCCGGGGGGGATCCGCTGTCGCTGGCCACCCACAAGCTGGTCGAACTGACCGACGCGCTGCGGCGGATTCCGCACATCCGTCGCCTGCGCATCCACACCCGGCTGCCGATCGTGCTGCCGGAACGGGTCGACGACGAGCTGCTGGCCTGGCTGGGCAGCCTGCCGTGGCCGCTGGCGATCGTGGTCCATGCCAACCATCGCAACGAGTTCGATGCCAGCGTGGACGCGGCAATGGCGCGCCTGCGTGGGACCGGCGCACAGCTTCTGAACCAGGCAGTGCTGCTGCGTGGCGTCAACGACAGCGTGCAGGCGCTGCAGGAGCTGAGCGAACGCAGCTTTGCCGCCGGCGTGCTGCCCTATTACCTGCACCAGCTGGACCGGGTCGAGGGCGTGGCCCACTTCGAGGTGGATGACACCCGCGCCAGGGAGCTGATCGCCGGCCTGACCGCGCGCCTGTCCGGCTACCTGGTTCCCAAGCTGGTGCGGGAACTCCCCGGCGACCCGAGCAAGCGCCCGCTGTAGCGATCCCGCCGGGGTCAGAGCCGTTTCCTGCAGAAAGGGATCTGACCCCTGAACCAGGATTCAGACGCCGGACTCGATCATCCGCACCACTTCGGTCGCGGTGACCGGGTGGCTCAGCCAGTAGCCCTGGCCAAGATCGCAGCCGCGCTGGGCCAGCAGCTCGAATTGCGCCTGCTGCTCGATGCCCTCGGCAACCACCGTGATGCCCAGCGCGTGGGCCATGGCGATGATCGCCGTGGTCAGCGCCAGGTCGTCCGGATCACGCTGCATGTCGGCAATGAAACTCTTGTCGATCTTCACGCCGTCCACGGGCACCTGGCGCAGGTGGCTCAAGCCCGAGAAGCCGGTGCCGAAGTCGTCCAGCCACACCTTGACGCCGGTGCGATGCAGCTTGTCCAGCAACTGCGCGGCCACCATCTCATCACCGATCACGGCGGTCTCGGTCAGTTCCAGATGCAGGCGCGAAGCCGGCAGCCCCGACTCATGCAGGCACTGTGCGACCAGTGACGGCAGCTCGCCGCCACGCAGCTGCCGGGGCGACACGTTCACCGACACGAACAGATCATCGCCGCCCGCACTGCGCGGCCACTGCGACGCTTCCATGCAGGCCGCGCGCAGCACCTTCGGCCCGATCACCTCGATCAGCCCGCTCTGCTCGGCCACTTCGATGAACACCGACGGCGGGATCGTGCCCAGAGTGGGGTGCTGCCAGCGCAGCAGCACCTCGACGCCGACCATCCGCCGGTCGCGGGTGCGGAAGATCGGCTGGTAGGCCAGGCGCAGCTCGCCGCGCTCCCAGGCGCCGCGCAGTTCCTGTTCCATGTGCACGCGGCGCTCGACAGCATGGTCCATCGCCCGGCTGTAATACCGGTAGCAATTCTTGCCGGCCATCTTCGCCTGGTACATGGCGATGTCGCCGTTCTTCAGCAGTGTGGTCGCGTCTGCGGCATCGTCCGGGAACAGGGTCACGCCGATGGAGGTGCCCAGGAACAGCTCCCTGCCCTGCACCACCAACGGCTTGCCCAGTTCGCGCACCAGCACCTCGGCCAGCAGCCGCGCATTGGCAGCGACATCGCCGTCGCCGACCAGGATCACGAACTCGTCGCCGCCAAAACGGGCCAGCAGCGCCTCATCGCCCCCGGCCTCGGCGACGGCGCGGCCGATCCGCTGGGCAAACTGCAGCAGTGCTTCGTCGCCCGCTTCATGCCCGAGGGTATCGTTGACCCGCTTGAAATCGTCGATGTCCGCAAACAACAGGCCCAACCGCTGCTTGGACGCACGCGCGGCCATCAGCCGGTGGTCCAGGGCTTCGCGGAACGCCAACCGGTTGGTCAGGCCGGTCAGTGCGTCGGTGTAGGCCATATGCCGCACCTCGCGGTCGTGGCGGGCGATGGCATCACGCATGCGGGCGAACCCCCGCACCAGCTCGCCGACCTCGTCGTCGCGGGTATTCTCCAGCAGTGGCGCCTGGTAGTCGCCGGCTTCGATGCGACGAGCCGCCACCGCCAGGTCGCGGATCGGCGCGACCAGGGTGCGCTGCACGTAGAAGATCACCGCCACGCCGATCACCACCAGCAGGCCGAGCATCAGCAGCAGCCAGCCCAGATGACGGCTGCCGACCTGCTGCAGGCGCTCGCCCAGCGTTGCGTTGGCGGCCTGCTCGCGCTGCTGAACTTCGTCCAGCGCCATGCCGACGCGGACGCCGCCGATGCGCTGGTTGCCGACCATGATCGGCATCGTGTTGTCGAGCACCTTTGGCGACTGCTGCACCACCAGCGTCCGCGCGGCGATCGCGCCCGGTGCAAGGGGGTCTCCCATCGGCTGACCGAAGGCGGCGACCTCCACCGAACCGTCGTGCACCAGCCGGCCACGTTCGTCGAACACCAGCACATAGCGCACCACGGGCTGCCGCGACGTGCTGCGCACCAGTGCGCCGACCTGGTCCAGATCGTGGTAGTACAGCGGGTTGGCCAGCGCATCGGAAAGCTCACGGGCGATCGCTTCGCCGCGGCTGCGCACGCTGCGGTCGAACAGTTCATGGATGACGCCGCCGCTGAGGTTGCGCACCTCGCTCTGCATCGCCGCCTGCCGCCCCAGCAGCACCGCCAGGATCGCCACCACCACAAGCATCGCCCCGCCCATCGCGAGCAGGAACCGCGCCTGCATTCCCGAGCCGAGCCACTTCATTCCACTTCCATCCGCACGCGCGTCAATCCTTGTTTCAATTCATCCAGCCGCTGCTGCGCATGCGCGTCGACGCGGTGGAAACCGGAAGTACCAAAAAAACGGTGAAGCGCCGCCTGTGCCTGTGGATCACTGGCCGCCTGCAGCAGGACCTCCTGCAGGCGGTCACGGACGCGTGCATCCAGGTCGGCGCGCACCACCTCCACGGAGCGAGGATAGGGCTCCGTGCGCAACAGTTCGCGGAAGTCGCGCCGGAACGCCCGCGGCATGCGCCGTTCATCGTTCCAGTCCACGCTGCTCACCGCACCCCCATCGGCCACGCCCTTGTGCACGTAGGTGGCGATGTTCAGCTCGCTGCGGGCGAACACATAGCCGACGCTGTCCGTGCCCGGAGCGTCCCACGTACCCGCGAGGATCTGTGGGGACAACCCGTGGCCCAGCAACGTCATCACCGGCACCAGGTAGGCGCTGGTGGATGCGGTGTTCTGCAGCGCAAGGCGGTGGCCCCGCAGGTCCTCCAGCCGCTGGAACGGGCTGTCGCGGCGCACGAAGAATACGGTCTGGTACTCACGCACGCCATTGCGCTCGGTCAGCAGCAACGGCCGCGCACCGCTGCGCTGACCCAGCGCCACTGCGGTTCCGGCGGTTTCCGTGACCCAGTCGACCTGCCCCCGCCGCAGATAGCTGGCCATCTGCTGCGGATCACGCGCCATCAGTATCCTCCCCTCCTGGATGCCGACGTCGTGCATGCGTGCCACCACGTAGTCCAGCAGCGGCTGCAGCTGCTGGTAATGGGCCTTGGGATCGTCGCTGATCCGGCCCAGCACCAGCACCGGATCCGGCGCAGCGCGCACCGTTCCGGCCAGCAGGACCATGGCCAGGCTCAGCAGCGCCCCCTGCATTGCCGTTCGCAGACCCGACACCGGTTTCATCCCCCCCTGGGTATCCGGACAGACTACCCGAAAAAATGAGAACGTCGTCAGCCGTTGTGACTGCCCGGCTTGGCCAGACGCGCCATGCGCTGGGCATCAGCCAGGATGCCGCGCAGCAACCGCACTTCCTGCTCGCTCGGCTCGCTGCGCAGGAACAGGCGGCGCAGCTTGCGCATCGCCGACTCCGGCGCACGGCCCTTGTGGAAATCGATCTCGTCCAGGGTGTCGCCAAGCTGGGCGAAGAAGCTCTCCATCTGTTCGTGGCTGGCCACCTGCTCACGAAAGCCCGGTTCGGCGCCAACGGCAGGCTGGGCGCCGAGCAGCTGCATGCGCACCTCGTAGGCCAACACCTGCACGGCGGCGGCGAGGTTGAGCGAACTGAACGCCGGATCGGACGGAATGTGCACCGCCGCGTGGCACAGCTGCAGCTCCTCGTTGGTCAGGCCGGTCCGTTCCCGGCCAAACACCAGCGCCACCTCGGCACCCTCACCGGCCTTGGCGACCGCACGGGCCGCTGCGTCGGCGGGCAGGTACTCCTCCAGCTGGACCCGGCGTGCGCGGGCCGTACACCCCAGCACCAGACGGCAGTCGGCGACGGCCTCGGCCAGGGTGGCCACCACGGGCGCATCGCCGAGCACGTCCTCGGCGCCGGCCGAGCGGCGGAATGCCTCCTCGTCCAGCGGTTTTTCCGGGGCCACCAGTACCAGGCGGGCCAGGCCCATGGTCTTCAGGGCGCGGGCGGCGGCGCCCATGTTGCCGGGATGCTGGGTTCCGACCAGGACGAATCGGAGGCGGGTGGCGGCGGGGAACTGGGACATGAACAGGGAAAAGGTCGAGCTGGACGATGACCAATGGTAAACTGTGCGGCCGGCCACTGCGCCGGACCCGCTCTTTTCCCCCGCCAGTCCTACCCTTCTGCCTTTCCGGGAGCCCACGCCATGCAGAAACCCGCCGTCACCGTCATGGTCAAGGCCGCCCGCCTCGCCGGCAACGTCCTGTTGCGCAACATCAACAAGCTCGAGGCACTGAACGTGGTGCAGAAGGGGCGGATGGACTACGCCAGCGAAGTCGATGCGGACGCGGAAAAGGTCATCGTCAAGGAGCTCAAGCGCGCGTATCCCGAGTACGGCGTGTTTGGCGAGGAAGGCGGCGTGCAGGGCGAACATCGCCACATGTGGGTCATCGATCCGCTGGACGGCACCAGCAACTACCTGCGCGGCGTCCCCCACTACTGTGTATCGATCGCCCTGGTCGAGAACGGCGAGCCGACCGACGCGGTCATCTTCGATCCGCTGCGCAACGAGCTGTTCACCGCCAGCCGTGGCGCGGGCGCCGTGCTGAACGACCGTCGCATCCGCGTGGCGGATCGCAAGGACCTGGGCGGCACCATGATCCAGACCGGCTTCGCTCCGCGCGAGCGCGCCCGTGCCGGCGCCCAGTTGAAGGCGGTCGATGCCCTGCTGGTGCAGGCCGAGGACATCCGCCGTACCGGTTCCGCTGCGCTGGACCTGGCCTATGTCGCCTGCGGTCGCGCCGACGCCTACTTCGAGGCCGGGGTGAAGGCCTGGGACATCGCGGCCGGCGTGCTGCTGGTGCGTGAGGCCGGTGGCAAGGTGTGCGATTTCAAGGGAGCGCCGCTTGCACGCATGGACAACCGCGGTCCGGAAACCCAGCAGGTGGTGGCGGGCAACCTGAAGGTGGCCGAGTCGCTGCAGAAGGTGCTGGTCAACACGGGCTATGCGGCCGAGTTCGACGCGAAGTTCTGAGCTTCCCTGTAAAGCGGTTCATGGAGACGGCACCTGTGAAGGTGCCGTTTTCGTATCCGCAGTGATCGTGCTTGTCACTTTCTTTGCTCGTGCAAAGAAAGTAACCAAAGAAACACGCCGCCAGGACGCGAGCCGACGTGCTGTGCACGCCGGTTCCCTGCGCTCCTCGGTCCGTCGAGGGACGGTGCGGGAACTCGCTGCGCTCAGACACCCGCACCTCTTCGCCCTCGCCGGACCTGCGGTGCTCGGCTCGCTCAAGGCGGACCCAAGGTCAAGAACCACAGCTGCACGACGATGACGGGTAGCGCCGGGCCATGCCCGGCGAGCGAAGCGGCCGCTTCGCCTTCGACCTTGAAAGTGACACCCCTCCGCAGTCGCGGAAACGATCCTGCGGGCGCGCGTCGATGCTGCCGACGCGCAAACAGAAACGCCCGGCACGGGGCCGGGCGTTCCTGTAGCAGTGCGTTGCAACCGGAGGCTTACACCACCGTCGAGGCCCGCAGCGCGGCGATGCGCTCTTCCAGCGGCGGGTGGCTCATGAACAGCTTCTTCGCGGTCGAACCGGCGATGCCGAAGGCGGCGATCTGGGTCGGCAGCGTGCTCTGGCCGTGGTTGAGCTGCAGGCGCTCCAGCGCGGCGATCATCTTATGGCGACCCGCCAGCGAGGCACCACCGGCATCGGCGCGGAACTCGCGATGGCGCGAGAACCACATCGAGATCATGGTCGCGAACAGGCCGAACACCATCTCCAGCACGAACACGATGATGTAGTAGGCGAACCCGCGGCCGCCGCCTTCGCGGTTGCCCGACAGCGCGCTGTCGATGACGCCGCCGACCACGCGCGCCAGCACGATCACGAAGGTATTCAGCACACCCTGCAGCAGCGCCATGGTGATCATGTCACCATTCGCCACGTGGGCGATCTCGTGGCCCAGTACGGCTTCGGCCTCATCTTCGCTCATGTTCTGCAGCAGACCGGTGGACACCGCCACCAGCGCGTTGTTGCGGTTGGCGCCGGTGGCGAATGCGTTGATCTCCGGGCCATCGTAGACCGCCACTTCGGGCATGCCGATGCCGGCCGCCTTGGCCTGGCGCTCGACGGTAGCCAGCAGCCAGCGCTCGGTCTGGTTGCGTGGCTCGGTGATCACCACCGCGCCGGTGGAGCGCTTGGCCATCCACTTGGACAACAGCAGCGAGATGAGGGAACCGCCGAAGCCGAAAATCGCAGCCATCACCAGCAGGCCGCTCATCTGGTTCGGATTGACCCCCAGCAGCGACATCACGATGCCGGCCAGGATCAGCACTGCAAAGTTGGTGGCTAGAAAGAGTGCGATGCGGGTAAACATGGGAAATTCCGGCTCGGAAGGGGTCGATATCCGCCAATTTGCGGTGCGGTCAGCTTGAATTCAAGCACCAACCTGACCGACGATTCAGCCAGCATGACCTCCCCCTTTCCTGCGGCCGCTTCGCGCCCTCGCCTACCGGCCTGCTACACCCCGGCTCCCTGCTGGCTGCATTCGGCAGCTGGCTGCTCGCGCGCCATCACCATGGCCTGTGGCGGCTGCGCATCGAGGACATCGATCCCCCACGCACCGTGCCCGGGGCTGCGCACGCGCAGTTGCAGGCACTGGCGGCATTCGGCCTGGCCCACGATGGTCCGGTGCTGTGGCAGAGCGAACGTGGCGATGCTTACCAGCAGGCTCTGGACAGGCTGCTGGCCAGCGGGCTGGCCTTCATCTGCCACTGCAGCCGCAGCGAACTGGCAGCCCGGGGGGGCATCCACCATCGCTGCGTCGCGCGGCAGCCCCGACCGGACCCTGCCGTCCGCTTCCGCGTACCGGCCGGCAGCGTGGTGCAGTTCGACGATGGCCTGCGCGGCCGTCAGGTGCAGGACGTCCACGCCGAGGTGGGTGATTTCGTGCTGCGCCGCGCCGACGGGTGCTGGGCCTACCAGCTGGCGGTGGTGGTCGACGATGCCGCGCAGGGCGTCACCGACGTGGTGCGCGGCGCCGACCTGCTCGACTCCACCGCGCGGCAGATCCTGCTGCAGCAGGCACTCGGACTGGCAGTGCCGCGATACTGGCACCTGCCCCTGCTGCTGGACGCGCCCGGGCACAAGCTGTCCAAGTCGCTGGCCGCGCTGCCGGTCGACAGCGCCCGCCCGGTGCCGGTGCTGCGTCAGTTGTGGGGCCTGCTCGGCCAGTCGCCCGCCGCACTCGAGGGTCACGACGATCTGCACGACCTGCTCGCGGCGGCCCGGCAGGCATTCGATCCGGCCCGCCTGCCACGCACGGACATCCTGTTGCCGACGGGCGCACTTTCCGCGCCGATGTTGCAGAATCCCCCTTCCCCCACCTGAAACCCGGACTGCATTCCATGACATCTCGCGTCGCACTGGTCACCGGCGGAACCGGCGGCATCGGTACCGCCATCTGCCAACGCCTGGCCGACCAGGGCCACCGGGTCGCCACCAACTATCGCGATGAAACCAAGGCCCGCGCCTGGCAGCAGGCGATGACCGAACGCGGCTTCAACGTGTCCATCTTCGCCGGCGACGTGTCCGATCCGGACAGTGCCGAAGCGCTGGTGCGCGCCGTCGAAAACGAACTGGGCCCGGTCGAGATCCTGGTCAACAACGCCGGCATCACCCGCGATACGACCTTCCACCGGATGCGTGCGGACCAGTGGCATGACGTGATCAACACCAACCTCAACTCGGTGTTCAACGTCACCCGCCCGGTCATCGAAGGCATGCGTCGCCGCGGCTGGGGCCGGGTCATCCAGATCAGCTCGATCAACGGTCTGAAGGGCCAGTACGGCCAGGCCAACTACGCCGCCGCCAAGGCCGGCATGCACGGTTTCACCATCTCACTGGCGCGCGAGAACGCGGGCTTCGGCATCACCGTCAACACCATTTCGCCGGGCTACGTCGCCACGGACATGGTCATGGCCGTGCCGGAGGAAGTGCGGGCCAAGATCATCGCCGACATTCCGACCGGGCGCCTGGGCAAGCCGGAGGAGATCGCCTACGGCGTGTCCTTCCTGGTGGCCGAAGAGGCCTCGTGGATCACCGGCAGCAACCTGGACATCAACGGCGGCCACCACATGGGCTGGTGATCCGCGCGGGCGCGGCCGGTCACGTGCCGGACCGCACCTGCCTGCGGTCATGCTGCGCAACACGCAAACCCTTGTTGCGCAACATGATCCGCCGTGAAAGCCAAGCCTGGCGGGGGCTGGGGCGGTTGCAACGGCTGCTGCACTGCGCCATGCTGCGCGTCTACTGTGACGAGTGACCGCTTCATGGCTGCGACCCGCATCATCAAGAAGTATCCGAACCGCCGTCTCTACGACACCGAGATTTCCAGCTACATCACCATCGAGGACGTCCGCCAGCTGATACTGGACGGTGAAGACTTCGAGGTCCGCGACGCCAAGAGCGGTGACGACCTTACCCGTTCGGTCCTGCTGCAGATCATCGCCGACCAGGAGCAGGACGGCGAGCCGATGCTCTCCACCCAGTTGCTGAGCCAGCTGATCCGCTTCTACGGCGACTCCCTGCAGGGATTCATGGGCAACTACCTGGAACGCAGCATGCAGGTGTTCCTGGACCAGCAGCAGCAGTTCCGCCAGCAGATGGGCAACCTGCTGGGCCAGACGCCGTGGGCGATGATGAACCAGCTGACCGAACGCAACCTGGAGCTGTGGCAGGAATTCCAGCGCAGCATGGGCACCGGCTTCGGCGGCCCCCGCCCCGGCGGAACCGGCCCGGGAACCGGAACCGGCAGCAAGCCGAACGAACCGGGCACCGGCACCGGCGGCAAGACCCGCCGCTGAGCTACGGCAGGGACTGACATGAAAACGGCGCGCCAGTGGCGCGCCGTTTTCGTCTGCGGGTCATCCGCAGGCAGACGTCAGCGCTTCGCCTTGCACGCCGTGCAGACGCGCTCGACCTTGTAGCCCTTCGCCCTGAGCTTCTCGACCACGCCATCGCTGCCGAGCAGATGCAGCGTGCCAACCACCACCAGCGTGCCACCCTGCCCCGCCTGCAGATAGGGCACCAGCTTCGGCACCCAGGCATCATTGCGGCCGGTATTGATGCGCTGATACAGCTGCGGATACTGCTGGCGCATCTCGGCAGCCATTTTCGTCCACAGCAGGCGCTCGTCACCGCGGCGCCATGCGTCGTGCAGCATGCGCGCCTGTTCATCACCCTTGTCGGCCTGATCGAGGGCTTCGGACAGCATCTGCCGCTGCTCCTGCACCGACATCCCATCAAGCATGCCGATCTGCGTATCGATGTCCTCCAGACCACCGGTGCTGCGCCCGGTCGCCTGTGCGCGCTCCATGAAGTGACGGTCCAGACCGAGCGCCGGGTCCAGGCCCATCTTCTGCATCTGCCCCACCGAAATGCTCAGGCCGACAAACCAGGGCTTCATGCCCTGCATCTGCGCCAGCGGCAGCTTGTTCACGGCGGCGAAGGCCTGCAGCTTCTGCCAGGTCGCTGCATCGAGATCACGCTTCAGTTCGCTGCCGTCGGTGCGAACGGCGGCCTGCACCATGCGGCTGGCCAGCTGCGGCGACTGCATGTCTTCCGGCGAGAGTTCGAACAACACGCGCTGCGAGGCCCCGAAGGCCTGCTCCACGTCGGCCGACAGCGGATAGTCCTGCGGCTTCAACAGATGGAACGAGCCCAGCAGATACAGCCGTGAATCGCCGGGGCCGGTGACCTTCCACAGCAGCGGTACCGGCGGCTTGACCGACGCACCTTCAGCGGCCGGGGCATTGCGGGCCTGCGCCAGTGGCGCCACCGCGCAGGCCAGCAGCAACAGGGCGGCGTGTAACAGGTGTCTGATCATCATGTCAGCCTTCTCCTTCAGGCAGGTGGTAGGCCTTTTCACCCGCGTCCACGCGAAGGTCCAGCCGGTTCTCCGGCGGCGCCAACGGGCAGGTCGCGTAGGGCGTGAACGCGCAGGGCGGGTTGTAGGCGTGGTTGAAATCGATGAGCACGCGGCCATCGGCGCCGGGGGTGCCGGTATCCAGATAGCGGCCAGCGGGATAACTGCCGCGGCCGCTGGTGCGGTCCGCGAAAATCAGGAACAGGGGCTCGCCGGGGGCACCGATCGCCTCCAGCCGCCAGGTCCGGCCATCACGCTCAAACTCGACCGCACCGGCATTGGGCATGTCGGTGGTCAGTCCGGTGATGTCGACGATCGGCAAGGTCTTGCCCGGTGCGTGCGCAACGAAGCGCGCCTGCACCTGCCAGTCGGGCCCTCCCGGCCAGTACTGCAGGCCGGCGAAGTCCCGGCGTGCAGGCGCGTCGGCATGCTTGACCCTCAGCGCATCGCGCGGACCACGCCGGATCAGGCTGAGCTGGCCCTTGCCACCGTCGAAGGCAAGCAGGGTAGGCTGCGGATCCTTGTCGGTATCCATGCGGATGCGCCCCCTTACCGGCTGGCCGTTGTGGGTGAGCTCCGCCCCGGCTTCCGGCGTGAACCACCATTGCCGGCCCTCGCGCCGCAGCAGGCCGAGCTTGTCCGGCCCCACTGCCAGGCGGATGCCATTGGTTGCACCGCTGCCAACGAAGTGCGAACTGTTCTGCAGCCAGTGCAGCCCGACCAGCGCCGTCCAGCCATCAGGCCGCGTCAGATCCTGATAACGCGCCACGCGCCATTGCTGCTGCGCGGCGGCGTATGCCGGGTCTTCCACCATCGCAGGCGCCGGCGGCGGCGCCGGGCTGCAGGCTGCCAGCAACAAGACAGCCAGCAGGCCGCCCATTCCCCGATACGCCATCGATGCTCCCCTCAACGTCCGCGCAGGAACCAGCGGTCGATCTCCGCCAGCGAAAAACGGGCCCAGGTCGGCCGGCCGTGGTTGCACTGGCCGGATCGCTCGGTGATCTCCATGTCGCGCAGCAGGGCGTTCATTTCCGGCACCGTCAGCCGGCGATTGGCTCGCACAGCGCCATGGCAGGCCATGGTCGACAGCAGTTCATCGCGCGCGCTCGCTACGCGGCGGCTCTGGCCGTGCTCACGCAGGTCGGTCAGCACATCGCGCAGCAGCCCCTCCGGCTCGGCGTGGGCCAGCAGCGCGGGAATGCTGCGCACATGCAGCGAGCCCGGGCCGGCCCGCGTCACCTCGAAACCAAGCGAGGCCAGCGTCGCGGCCTCGCTCTCTGCGGTATCCGCTTCGCGTTCGCCCACCGCCAGCGTGATCGGCACGAGCAACGGCTGCGACTGCAGGCCGATACCATCGTGCGCGTTCTTCAGCCGCTCGTAGCCGATGCGTTCGTGCGCCGCGTGCATGTCGACCACGATCAGGCCTTCGGCATTCTCGGCCAGGATGTAGATGCCATGCAGCTGCGCGATCGCATACCCCAGGGGCGGCACGCCCGCGTCTGCACGGGTGTCCGGCAGGCCGTTTCCGCTCGGCATCGCAGGCTGCGCGGTGCCGCCTTCGCCTGCAGCAGGCGTGGCATAGAGCGCAGCGTAGGCGGCCGGCGCATCGGCAACCTGCAGGCCCAGCGGCTGCTGCGGGCGCCATCCCTGATATCCGCCACCGCCGCCCGCCCCCGAAGCAGGACCACGGACCAGACCGAATCCGGACGCGCCCACGGTCGATGCCGCCGCTGCTGCCCCGGCGTCCGCTGCCTGCCCGGCACCTGCACCGATCTCCTGCGCCGACACGCCGGCTCGGGTATCGGCCAGCGCGTCCTTCAGCGTGCGGTAGACGAAATCATGGACCAGCCGCGCATCACGGAAACGCACTTCGTGCTTGGCCGGATGCACGTTGACGTCAACGCGCGTGGGGTCGAGTTCCAGGAACAGCACGTAGGCCGGCTGCCGGCCATGGAACAGCACATCGCCGTAGGCCATCTTCACCGCGTGGGCAACGCTGCGGTCGCGCACCGAACGGCCGTTGACGTACAGGTACTGCTGGTCGGTACTGGCCCGCGAATAATGCGGCTGCGCGATCCAGCCGTGCAGGCGCAGGCCCGCGCCGCTGTGGTCCACGCGCACCGCCTGCAGCGCGAAATCATCGCCCAGTGTCTCGGACAGCCGCGCGTCCGAATACAGGTCACCCGGCTTGTAGCGGCGTGATGCCTTGCCATTGTGCGAGACCCGCAGCTCGACGTCCGGCCGCGCCAGCGCCAGCGAGCGCAGCCATTCTTCGATGTGCCCCAGTTCGGTGCGCTCGGCGCGCAGGAACTTGCGTCGCGCGGGCACGTTGTAGAACAGCTCGCGCACTTCCACCGTGGTACCCGGTGCGTGCGCGCGCGGCGTGACCTCGCCGATCTTGCCGCCATCGATCTGCAGCGCGGAACCGTGCTCGTCATCTGCGCGGCGCGACGCCAGGGTGAAACGACTGACCGACGCGATCGATGGCAGCGCTTCGCCGCGGAACCCGAGCGTGGCCACCGACTCCAGATCGTCCAGGTTGGCGATCTTGCTGGTGGCATGCCGCGAGACGGCCAATGGCAGCTGCTCCGCTGCGATGCCACTGCCGTTGTCGCGGATGCGGATCAGGCGCACGCCGCCTTCTTCCAGGTCGATGTCGACACGGCTGGCGCCGGCATCGATCGCATTCTCGACCAGTTCCTTGACCACTGACGCGGGGCGCTCGACCACCTCGCCGGCGGCGATCTGGTTGATCAGGATGTCCGGCAAAGGCCGGATCGGGCGCGGGCCGGGCGCGCTCATGGGGCAAGGTAGGCAGCAGACTTCATGCGCCGATGATAGCGGAGGTACCGCGTGGAGAGTCGAGCCGGATCACCTGTGCGATGCCGATGATGCGCCACGCCCCAGGCATGGCCGGTCCAACAGGGTGCGGCCTACTTGCTGCCGCCGGCCATGGTGGCAGCCGCGTCGATCTCGGCCTGTGCGCGGGCCGCGTAGAGCGTCCCCGGCGGCGGCTGCCGGCTGAAGAACGTGTGCACGCCATCGAGCACCGCACCGGCGATCTTGCGCTGGTAGCCCGGGTCGATCAGGCGGCGCTCCTCGTCCGGATTGGAGATGAAGGCGGTTTCCACCAGCATCGCCGGCATGTCCGAGGTGCGCAGCACCGCGAAGTTGGCGCGCTCGATGTTTGGCTTGTGGTTGTTGCCGATCCGCTTCAGTCCACCCAGCACATGACCGGCCGCATCTTCGGACGCTTTCATGTAACCGCTCTGCGCCAGATCGAGCAGAACGTTGGCCAGCGTGCCTTCAGTCTGCTGCAGGCGCACACCACCGACCAGATCGGCGGCGTTTTCCTTGTCCGCCAGCCAGCGCGCACGCTGCGACGAGGCACCCTTGGTGGACAGCACGTACACCGATGAACCGGTCGCCGAGCGGTTCTCGGCGGCGTCCGCATGAATCGAGATGAAGATGTCAGCCTTGTTCGCGCGGGCCTTCTGTGCGCGCATCGGCAGCGGGATGAACACGTCGCTGTCGCGGGTCAGATAGGCTTTCAGGCCCGGCGTGGCATTGACCTGACGGGCCAGCTCACGCGCCACCGCCAGGGTGACGTCTTTCTCGCGCTTGCCGGTGGGCCCGATCGCGCCCGGATCCTGTCCGCCGTGGCCGGGATCGATCGCCACCACCAGGTGCCGCATGCCAGGCTGCATGCGGATGCGCGAAGCGTCGCTGGGCATCGCCGGACGCGGCGGTTCGGGCGGCGGCGATGCCGGTACCGGCGCTGGCGGATTGCTCACCACCGCAGCGGTGCGCTGGCCGGCCAGGATCGCCGCGGGCGACGATGCCGGCGGGGTGCTGCTGGCGCTGGTGCCCGCAGCGGCCACCTGCACGGGCGCGGTGGACGGCGCCGGCGTGGGCGCGGCCGGGGCGGCAGCCGTGGCACTGGCCTGCTGCTGCACCTGCGCGGTCAACAACGCGGTAGCGCGGGCGGCGTCGCTGCGCGTCTGCATGCTGGGTGCCGTCGTCTGCGTGGTCGTGGCAACCGGAGCCGGCGCCGGCGCCGCAGCGGCCACGCCCGGGCTGTCACCCGGCCATTCGATCACCAGCTTTGACGCCTCTCCTTCGCGCTGCATCTGCGGGCGGAACGGCGCCACGGATTCCGCAAGATCGAAAACAACACGGAAGGTGCCCGGAACCGGTTGTCCGGTGCGCACTGCCGTCACCACGCCCTGCGCAGCCGGCATCTTCAGGTTGCGCACGGCAGTGGAATCCGGGAAATCGACCACCAGCCGGTTCGGGTTGGCCAGTGACAGCGTCTTGTAGCCGCCACTGCCGACCAGCGAGATTTCCGCGCGGGTGCCGGTGGAGCCTGTATTCAGCTGTACCTGACGGACTTCACCCGCCCACGCACTGAGGCTCGCCAGACCCAGTCCGACGGCGGCACAGATGGCGATGAGACGGTTCCCCAGGCGCATGGCTCAGGATTCAATCACCGCGCTGAACGGAATGCAATACCTTTTTCCTTAATAATCCGTAACCTGCCGATCTTTGTTCTCGTCAGGCGACAGAAACAGGCCGCAAGTCCCCACCTTCGGCCAGCCGCTGCAGCCATTCCCGGCCAGCGTCGCTGAGCCCACTGAGACGCGCCCGGCGCCCCTGGCCCTCGATCTCCAGCGCCACGACCAGGTCCGTCGGCGGCAATGCGCCCGCCCCCCGTTCCGGCCACTCGACCAGCCACAGCACCGCACTGCCCTCGTCCAGGCCCAGGAAATCCAGTTCCCCGGCCTGGCCGATGCGGTACAGGTCCAGATGCCACGCCTCGCCACCACTGGCCAGCGGATAGCGCTCGACCAGGGTGTAGGTCGGGCTGCGGATCGCACCCTGCACGCCCAGCGCACGCAGCAGCGCACGCGCGGTGGTGGATTTGCCGGCGCCGAGGTCGCCGCGCAGCTCGATCAACGCCTGCGGCGGACGCGTGGCCGCCAGCCACTGCCCGAGACGTTCGGTGGCATCGCTGTCGGCAAGGAAGTATTCGTTCATGGGGAGCGTTCCGGATTGGCCAGCCGCCGCAGGGGCGCCAGCAGGTCGGTGGGAAGCAGACCACGCGCGCCGTCGATGGCAGCGGCGTCGCCGGCAAGCGCGTGCAACAGGGCGCCGCCTGCTGCGGCATCGAATGCGTCCAATCCCTGCGCGCGCAGTCCAGCAATGACGCCGGTCAGCAGATCTCCCATGCCGCCGACCGCCATGCCCGGATTGCCGGCCGCGATCAGCCGCGGCAGCCGCGCAGGTGCCGCGACTACACTGCCGGCACCCTTCAGCACCACCGTGGCGTGATAGCGCTCGGCCAGCGCCTGCGCGCTGCCGAAGCGATCGGCCTGTACCTCGGCGGTACTGCAGCCCAGCAGGCGTGCAGCCTCTCCCGGATGCGGCGTCAGGATGGCATCAGGCACCGCGTGCGGGTTCTGCGCCAGCAGATTCAGGGCATCGGCGTCTATCACCAGCGGACGCCCGCAGGCGAGCACGCTGGCATGCAGCGCACGCGCCCAGTCGTCCTGGCCAAGGCCCGGCCCGATCGCAACGACCCGTGCGCGGTCCAGCAGCGCAGGCAACGCCGCGCCATCTTCCAGCGCATGCGCCATCGCCTCGGGCAGGCGCGCAAGCATCGCCCCCACATGCTCACGACGGGTGCCGACACTGAGCAGTCCGGCACCGGCACGCAGTGCGGCCTCGGCCGCCATCACCGCTGCGCCGCCACTGCCGTGGTTGCCGCCCACACACAGCACATGCCCGGACTCGCCCTTGTGGGTATTGGCCCGGCGCGGCGGCAGCAGCGCCCGCAGACGGTCGCCGACCCAGCGTTCCGCGCTGGCCGCGATGCCTTCACGCGCCGCCTGCGGCAGGTCCAACGGCGCCAGCCGACGCTGGCCGACATGATCCAGCGCGTCGCCGGTGTACAGGCCCCGGTGGCAGACAATGAACTGCAGGGTGACCGCCGCGCGCACCGCAACGCCGGGCACGCCGCCCTGATCGGCATCGACACCGCTGGGTACATCCAGTGCCAGCACCGGCGCCGGAGAGGCGTTGAGTGCTTCGATCAGCGCCTGCGCCATGCCGGCCGGGGCCCGATCCAGGCCGAGACCGAACAGCGCATCCACGCCGACGTCGGCGACCGGCAGCTGGCCGTCGAATTCGATGCTGCTGCCGCCGGCGGCAGCGAATTCCGCCGCTGCCTGCTGCGCCAGCGGCGTGGCGGGCAGCCTGCCCGGCAGGGTGATCACCTGCACCTGGCGGCCCGCCTGCAGCGCATGGGTCGCCAGTACGTAGCCATCGCCGCCGTTGTTACCGGCGCCAGCCACCACATACAGACTGCGGGCATCCGGCCATTGCTGCAGCAGGCACTGCCAGCCCGCCAGGCCAGCCTGCGCCATCAGGCTCCAGCCACCATCACCGGCAAGCGCCGACGCGCGGGCGTCCAGCGCGCGCGCAGCAGCGGTGTCGAACAGAAGAGAGAGATCGGGCATGCCGGGATTTTATACTGGTGCACATGTCCTCCGTCCCCGCCCCTGCCCCAGCCGACCCGGTCCAGGCCGTGCAGCGCATCCGCGAACTGGCCCGTGCACACGGTTTCCAGCGCTGCGGCATTGCCGGCATCGAGCTGGGCGAGGACGAGGCACACCTGGCCGACTGGCTGGGCCAGGGCCTGTACGGGACCATGGACTGGATGGCACGCCACGGCACGCTGCGCGCACGCCCGGCCGAACTGCTGCCGGGCACGGTGCGGGTCATTTCCGTGGGCATGGACTACAGCCACCGCGACGATACCGAAGCCTGGGCGACCCTGGCCGATCCCGGCCGCGCCTACGTAGCGCGCTACGCGCTGGGGCGCGACTACCACAAGCTGATGCGCAACCGCCTGCAGAAGCTCGCTGCGCGGATCAACGATGAAGTCGCGCCACTGGGCTACCGCGTTTTCGTCGATTCGGCACCGGTGCTGGAACGGGCCCTGGCCCGCAACGCCGGGCTCGGCTGGATCGGCAAGCACACCTGCCTGATCGATCGCCAGGGGGGCTCATGGTTCTTCATCGGCGAGATCTACATCGACCTGCCGTTGCCGGTCGACGCGCCCGCCACTGCGCACTGCGGCACCTGCACGCGCTGCATCGACATCTGCCCCACGCGCGCCATCACCGGCCCGCACCGGCTGGATGCGCGCCGCTGCATTTCCTATCTGACCATCGAGCATGACGGCGCGATCCCCGAGGACATGCGGCCACTGATCGGCAATCGCATCTACGGCTGCGACGACTGCCAGCTGGTCTGCCCGTGGAACAAGTTTGCCAAGCGCACCGATGAAGCCGATTTCCGCGCACGCAACAACCTGGACACCGCGCGCCTGGATCAGCTGTTCGCCTGGGACGAGGCGGAATTCCTGCGCCGCACCGAGGGCAGCCCGATCCGTCGCAGCGGCCATGAGCGCTGGCTGCGCAACATCGCCGTGGCACTGGGCAACGCGCCGACAGCGCCGCAGACCCTGGCCGCACTGCAGACCCGCATCGATGATCCCTCGCCGCTGGTGCGCGAGCACGTGCAGTGGGCACTGGCACAGCACCGCACGACCTGAGCCGGGCGTGCCCGGCGCGCGCCAACGTGCGATCCTGAGTGCCCGCTCCACCCGCAGCGCGCCGTACCCATGCAGCCACGTAACAACGACATTCTCACTCCCAGCCAGCTCAACACGCTGGCACGCGACCTGCTGGAAGGCAGCTTCCCGGCGATCTGGGTCGAAGCCGAACTGGGCAGCGTGGCCCGCCCTGCGTCCGGGCACCTGTACTTCACCCTGAAGGACGCACGGGCACAGCTGCGTGCGGCGATGTTCCGGATGAAGGCGCAGTACCTGAAGTTCGTACCGCGCGAGGGCATGCGCGTGCTGGTGCGTGGCCGGGTGACCCTGTACGACGCACGCGGCGAGTACCAGATGGTGCTCGACCACATGGAGGAAGCCGGTGAAGGCGCGCTGCGGCGGGCGTTCGAGGAGCTGAAGGCGCGCTTGGACGCCGAAGGCCTGTTCGATCCTGCACGCAAGCGGGCGCTGCCCGCGCATGTGCGGCGGCTGGCGGTGATCACCTCGCCGACCGGCGCCGCCGTGCGCGATGTGCTGAGCGTACTGGGCCGTCGTTTCCCGCTGCTGGAGGTGGACCTGCTGCCGACCCTGGTGCAGGGCTCCAGCGCCGCCGCGCAGATCACCCGCCTGCTGCAGGCAGCCGATGCCAGTGGTCGCTACGACGTGATCCTGCTGACCCGCGGCGGCGGTTCACTGGAAGATCTATGGGCGTTCAACGACGAAGCGCTGGCGCGCGCGATCGCCGCCAGCGATACGCCGGTCGTGTCGGCCGTCGGCCACGAGACCGACTTCAGCCTGAGTGATTTTGCCGCCGACCTGCGCGCGCCGACACCGTCGGTGGCGGCCGAGCTGCTGGTCCCCGACCAGCGTGACCTGGCCCTGCGCCTGCGCCGCAATGCCGCGCGGCTGGCACAGCTGCAGCGCCACGCGGTAGGACAGGCCATGCAGCGCGCCGACCGTGCGCTGTTGCGATTGAATGCGCAGAGTCCGCAGGCCCGGCTGGACCTGTTGCGGCGCCGCCAGCTGGAGCTGGGCCGGCGGCTGCACGCGGCCTTCAACCAGCAGCAGGAGCGCCGTGCCGCGCGCCTGCGCCACGCCGCCGCGGTGCTACGCGGCCATCATCCGCAGCGCCAGCTGGACGCGATGCAGCGTCGCCTGTCGGCCCTGCGCGGACGCCCCCATGCAGCGATGCAGCGGCTGCTGCAACGCGATGCGCTGCGCCTGCGCGGCCTGGCCCGGTCCCTGGAGGCGGTCAGCCCATTGGCCACGGTGGCACGCGGTTACAGCATCGTGACCCGTGCCGATGATGGTGCACTGGTACGACAGGTTGAACAGGTCCAGCCCGGCGACGCACTGCAGGCACGCGTGGGCGACGGCGTCATCGACGTGCAGGTCACCTCGGTCAGGTAAGCGGGGGCCAAGGCGCAGCCCGGCGTGCGCCTTCCTACCTGGCCGCCTCGCAGAACTGCTTCCGGTACTCCAGCGCCTTCGGCATCAGGGCCTGCAGATTCTGGATCCGGGTTCCCGGGTTGGGATGGGTGGAGGCAAACTCCGGCGGCGACTGACCACCACTGGCCTGGCCCATCCGCTGCCACAGCGGCACCGCTTCGCGCGGATCGAAACAGGCAGCCGCAGCCAGCATCAGCCCCACCTCATCGGCCTGGGTCTCGTGGCTGCGTGCGTAGGGCAGCAGATAGCCATAACCCATCGCCGACATCACCATCTGCTGCTGCTGCGCATCCATGCCACTGGCAGCCCCGGCCATCTGCCCGATCTGGGTCAGCTTCTGCTGTGCCATGCGCTGCGCTCCATGGCGCAGCAGCGCATGGGCGATCTCATGCCCCATCACCACCGCCATCGCATCCTTGGTCCGCGCCACCGGCACCAGACCGGTATAGACCGCCATCTTCCCGCCCGGCAGGCAGAAGGCGTTGGCCTGCTCGGAGGGGATCACGTTCACCTCCCACTGGAAGCTGCGCGCGAAATGGGCCGGCTCCACGCCATGCTCCCGCGCCAATGCGGTCTCCACCACATCGACCTTGGCGATCAACCGCTCGGCAATCGCACGCACGTCACGCGAGATCTGCGCGTTCGGGTCCAGTGGCCGCTCCTGCGCCAGGATCTGCTGGTAGGCCTGCAGGCCCAGCGCGGTTTCCTGCTGGGCATCCAGGCTGCTGTCGATCATGACCTTCTCGCCGGTATAGGGATCGACCGTCCGGTTCGAAAACCAGTAAAAGGCCGCGTAACCCGCCGCCAGCAGCAGTACCCACCAGCGGATGTTGCCGAACAGGCCACGCCGCTGCGGGCCCTGCGGCGAGCGGGAAAATGGGTCGTTGCGCATGCAGTGGTCTTCCGGCTGGCCCCGCCGGCCGGCGGGCACGGCGCAATCTTAGTGTGCCGGAG
This sequence comes from Stenotrophomonas sp. 112478_Sma, assembly GCF_056479905.1. Taxonomy (NCBI): domain Bacteria; kingdom Pseudomonadati; phylum Pseudomonadota; class Gammaproteobacteria; order Lysobacterales; family Lysobacteraceae; genus Stenotrophomonas; species Stenotrophomonas sp. 112478_Sma. Next base: position 2,947,011 of record NZ_CM151072.1, read on the forward strand.
CCCGCGCCGGGTGAAGCCGGCCGCTCAGATGCCGCGTACCAGGCGGAACCCGATGCGGGCGTTGGTGGTGTCCGAGTCCTGCGACTGCCGCCAGGCCGCCCGGGTCTGCTCGGGAGAGTTCGCCCAGTTGCCTCCGCGGATCACCCGCGCCCGGCAACCCGGGTTGAACCAGGCCACGCCGTCGGAGGGCGCACGCCGGTAGCTGGAATGCCAGCAGTCGGCCACCCATTCGCTGAGATTGCCGGCCATGTCGTGCAGGCCGAACGCGTTGGCCCGGAAGTTCGCCACCGGCGCCGGGCCCCACCAGCCATCGCCATAGCCGATGAACGCGTTGTGCCAATGCCGGCCAGACGGCGAGACATCCTTGCTGCCGGTGAAGTTGCCGCTGCCCGGCGGGGGCGTGCCTGTATCCCCCCAGGGATAACGGCCGCTGCTGCCGGCGCGCAGCGCATACTCGAACTCGGCCTCGCTGGGCAGCCGGTAGCTGTAGCCGGTCTGCTCGGACAGCCACGCGGCATAGTTTTCCGCGTCGCGCACGCTCACATGCATCACTGGCGCATTGCCCAGCGCGCGCGCGCCGTCGTAATCCGAGCGCCAGTCGACACCGCTGCGGCGGATGAAGTTGCCGCTGCGCTCGTCATAGACCACCGAATGACCGCGACGGGTCGCGCGTGGGCGGGCATTGGTGGCTTTGACGTAGCGCTCGAAATCGCTGACAGTCACCTCGGTGATGGCCATCGCGAAACCGCGGTCAAACCGCACGTAATGCGAAGGGCGCTCGGCATCGGTGGCGCCGGGCTCGGCATCCCCTGCGCCCATCTGGAAGCCGCCATGCGGCACCACCACCATCTGCGGGCCACGCCCGCCATCGCGCATCGCGTCGCTGAACACCTGGCCGGGACGGAAGCTGCCGTAATGGGTTGCCAGATCGATGCGCTCGCGCAGCTGCGCCACGACCGCGTCGCCGGGCAGCGCGATGCGCAGTGCTTCGGCCAGCTTCTCGCGTGCAGGTTTCAGGCCCTGCGGCGTCGCCAGGTCGCGCAGGCCCTCGTCGCGCAGCTGCGCCAGGGTGTTGGCCCGGATCTGCTCGATGCGCTCGAAGGCGTCGGCGATGGTCGGAGAGGAATCACGGACCTTGCTGGCTTCGGCCAGCCAGGTGCCGGCACTGGCGAAGTCACGGCGGCGGGCGGCCTCCTCGGCACGCCGGATCAGGCCGCTCTCCGCCGCAGCAAGGCCCTGGCGTGCGCGGCGGTTGCCCTCGTCAAGCGCCAACGCCTCGCGGAAACTGCCGATCGCGCCGTCACCGTCCTCGCCGATCCGGTCCGCGCGCAGGTCCTCCTCGCCGGCCCGGTTGTAGGCCACCACGCGTTGCGCGGTCTCCACCCGCGCCTGCAGGGCACGCACCTTTTCATCGTCAGGGGCCAGGGTCAGCAACACCAGCGCCTGGCGTCCCGCTTCGGCCAGCGCCTCGCGCTGCTGCAGCGGCCGCACCAGCAAGGCATCGGTCTGCTGCAGCAGGCGCTGGCGGGCACGCTGCAGACCAGCACGGGCCTGGCGGTCGTCAGGCACCTCCTCCTGCACCGCCAGCCACAGCGGGATGGCGGCATCGCCATCCTCGTACAGCCGATCCTGGGCAAACGCCTGCTCGGCGGCCCTGCGCAGCTGCGCCAGGCTGCGCCCCTCCCGATCGACACGGGGCGGCGTCCACTGCTGCACGTCTTCGGCGGCATCCTGACCGGCGATGGTCACGCTGCCCTGCACCGCCGGCCGATCCTCTGGCGCCGGCGGCGATGCCGCCTGGCCGGAACCCTCGCCGGCCTTGCCTGCCGGTGTCGGCGGTGACGGGGTGCAGGCGACCAGAGCCAGGGCCAGGCTGGCGCACAGCGCGGACGACAGCGGAAAACGCAAGCAGAGCCTCCTTCGGCACGGACGCGGACCGACGTTAGGCTATTCTCCCCTGCCTGAGCAAACCCGAGTAGCAGGCCCTGACCCGTGGCAATCTGGATCACCACCCCCGCCGAGCTGGATGCGTACTACCAGCAGCGTCCCACCCGCATCGGTCTGGACACCGAATTCATCCGTGAACGCACCTTCTGGCCGCAACTGGCGCTGGTGCAGATGGCGGTCGGCGAGGACATCCTGCTGATCGATCCGCTGATTCCCGGCATGCCCGAAGCACTGGCCCCCTGGCTGACCGATACGTCGATCATCAAGGTGATGCACAGCGCCAGCGAGGATCTGGTGGCCTTCAAATGGACCTGCGGCGTGCTGCCACGACCGCTGTTCGATACCCAGATCGGCGCGGCGCTGGCCGGCATCGGTGCCGGGATGGGCTACCAGAAGCTGGTGCAGGAGATCACCGGCGTGACCCTGGCCAAGGGCGAGACCCGCTCGGACTGGATGCGCCGCCCGCTCTCCGAGTCGCAGCTGCAGTATGCCGCCGATGACGTCGAGCACCTGTTCGCGCTGCATGACGCGATCGACGCGAGACTGCAGGCGATGGGACGCCAGCAGTGGCTGCACGACGACGCTGAACGCCTGTTGGCCAGCGTCGCCAACGATGAGGACCGCTGGCCGCACCTGTCCATGCGCTCGGCCCAGTTCCTCGATGCCGAGGCACAGCGACGCCTGCTGCGCCTGCTGCGCTGGCGCGATGTGCAGGCACGCCAGAGCGACCGGCCGCGCAGCTGGATCCTGGACAACGAACTTGCCGCCCTGCTGGCGCGCTCGCCACCGGCCGATGTCGACGCGCTCGCCAAGCTGTTCGAGCCGTTCCCGAAGGCGCCGCGCAAGCTGACAGCCGCCGTGTGGCAGGCCCTGGACACTCCGCTGGCCGATGAGCAGGACGCGCCGCTGGCAACCCAGCCCACCGACAGCAGCAAGAAGACGCTGAAGAAAATGCAGGACGCCGTGGCCGAATGCAGCCGCGAGCTGGGCCTGGCGGACGGCGTACTGGCCTCGCGCAAGCACCTGGAAAGCTACCTGGAGCACCGCCAGTGGCCGTCGGCGCTGGCCGGATGGCGCCAGCAGGCGCTGGAATCGCGCCTGCAGCCATTGTTGCCGGTGCGCTGACAACCCGCTGCAGCAACGGAAAGGGGCGGCCAGGATCACCGGGCCGCCCCTTCCCGCAACCGTTCGATTACCAGTTCATGTTCAGCGACACGCCCACGGTACGCGGCTCGTTGTACACCGCGGCCATGTAGTTCTCGATCACGCCCTTGAGATTCTTCTCGTTGGTGATGTTGCGTGCGAACAGCGCGACTTCATAGGCACCGTAGTTGCCGGAGTAACCGATCTTCAGGCCGCCCTCGAAGTCCCCCTTGGAGTTGAACTCCTTGCTGTCATACAGCACGAAGCTGGTATAGCCCTGCTTGTTCCAGTCGGTGGACACGAACATCGTGGCCGCGTCGCTGACCGGGAAATCGTAGCGTGCGGCCAGGTTGACGTTGTACTTCGGTGCGTTCGGCAACGGGTTGCCGTCGATCTGCGCGAAGGTGTTCGCACCCACCTTGATGGTCGGATCATCCACCGTGCACACCACCTGGCCATTCAGGCCGCAGACCTGCGCGTACACGCGCTTGTCCTTGATTTCGCTGTGCAGCAGGCTGACACCGGCGCTCAGGGTCAGGTTGGGAACCGGACGCAGTTCCATGTCCGCTTCGAAACCATACGCCTTGGCCTTGTCTGCGTTGAACAGCACGCCGTTGCCGTCCGAATCGTTGCCGTTGAGCTGGATATCGTTGACGGTGTAGGTGAACGCGGTGGCGTTCAGGCGCAGGCGGTTGTCCCACAGGCTGCTCTTCACGCCGGCCTCCCAGGACAGGATGGTCTCCGAGTCGGCGGTGGTGAAGTCGGCATTGAACACGGCCGAACGGCCCTGGATGGTCGGCCCGCGGAAACCGCGCGCCACCTTCGCATAGACGCTGACGTCCGGCGTGATCTGGTACATCGCACTCAGGTCCCAGCTGGGCGTGGTATCGGACATCCTGACGTCGGTGCGGCCCTTGTAGGTCACCACCCCGGCAGCGGTGTCGGCGGTCTTCAGCAGCCGGGTGTGCTTCTCGTCGCGGGTCTGGCGCAGGCCGGCGGTCACCGTGAACCTGTCGGTGAAGGCGTAGCTGAGCTGGCCGAAACCGGCCCAGGAGGTGTTCTTGTTGCGCAGGCGTACCCAGTTGTTCGGATTGCGCGCAGCGCCCTGCAGGAACCAGGCACGCTGGTAGAAGTCGGTGGTGTCGCTGCCGTTGAAATAGAACGCGCCGGCCTGCCACTGCAACGCGCTGTCGTCATGGCTGGCCAGACGGAATTCCTGGGTCCACTGGTCCAGGTCGCGGATCCGGCCCATCGACTGGCCGTAGCCGTTGGGCACGCCGTTGACCGGATAGTTCACCGCAGCACCGCCATCGGTATCGCCACGGCTGTAACCGGAGGTGGTTTCATACGCGGTGATCGAAGTGAAGTCGATCACGCCGAAATCATAGCGCGCCTTCACCGAGCCACCGTAGGTCTTGTAGGCCTGCGGGTTGTTGTCGGCTTCGTCGTAGGCGACCTGGTCGCGCGGCACGTCGGTGCGGTTGGAACCCTTGGTCAGCGCACCGCGCAGGAACAGGGTCGAGGTGCCTTCGTAATCGCGCGCGTGTGCCGAGGCCAGGATCGAGAACTGCTCGCTCGGCGTCAGCAGCAGCTGGGCGCGGACGTTGCGGTCATCGAAACCGCCCATGGCGTTCTTCTTCGGGCTGACGGTGCCATCCGCACTCGGGCCGCTGTAGGTGTTGTCGACATAGTCGTCGCGATGCTGGTACAGGGCCGACACGCGGAACGAGGCGATATCGTTGATCGGACCGCCAAAGCCGCCATCGATCGACACGCTGTTGTAACTGGCGTAGCTGGCGCTGACGCGGCCGGTGTAGTCCTGCGTCGGCTTGAGCGTGTCGAACTTGACGATGCCGGCCGTGGTGTTGCGGCCGAACAGCGAACCCTGCGGGCCGCGCAGCACTTCCACCTGGTCCACGTCGTAGACCGGATTGGACTTGAGCACCACGTGCTCCAGCACCACGTCATCCTGGATGATCGACACCGGCTGGGAAGCACCCAGATAGAAATCGATGTTGCCCAGCCCGCGGATGTAGAAGCGCGGGAAGATACGACCGGTGGTGGTTTCCGCATACAGGCTCGGCACGCGGCCGGACAGCGCCAGCAGGGTGTCGTCGCCGCCGGCGGTGAAGTCGCGCATGCGCTCGCCCTGCACGACGCCCACCGACACCGGCACCTCCTGCAGGTTCTGCTCACGGTGTTCGGCGGTCACGGTGATGGTATCCAGCCCGGTGGGGGTCGGCGCACTGTCCTGCGCCGCGGCGCCGAAGCTGCCGACCAGCGCCAGGCCTGCGCAGGCCAGCGCGAGCGGATGGCGACGGAAGGAAACGAGGGAAGACGACATGCCCGACAGACGGCGGGAATCGGTATGGGAAGGCATCGAAAGCTCTGAGGAGACGTCCGGGCGGCCTGCGCGGGCCGGGCGGCGAGAAGGGGAACTGCTGCGCAGACTGGGGATTATCCTCCAAATTGTTACGATTTCGTTTCGCGCAACGGAATCGCACGAAAGCCGGCGGACTCGGCACAGTTGCCTATGGCCACGGCCGGGCGCGTCGCTTGGCAAGGCCGACCGCCAGCGATACAATGACAGCGCACTACGGGGCCATAGCTCAGCTGGGAGAGCGCGTCGTTCGCAATGACGAGGTCAGGAGTTCGATCCTCCTTGGCTCCACCATCCACATGCCCACCAGGGCATGAAAAAGGCCGGAACTCCTGACACCCAGGGTCCGGCCTTTTTCGTTGCGCGCCCCGGGCTAACGGGCCGATGAGACGCGCGACCTGCGCATGACCGAGCCCGGTGGCGACAAACCCAGCATCGGGCAGCCGCTGGCTCGGGCCGAGGGCGCTTGCAGCAATGACGCGTCAGGCAGGCTCCTGCCCACCATCCTTGCGCCGTGGACTGCGCGAGTGGGTGTCACGTACCTGCTGGTCGCGCTGTCCCGGACGCTGCTTGGCGACGTCGTCCTGCTTCCGGCCCTGGCGGCTTTCCTGCACCCCCTGGCGTGGATCGGGCGTGTCCTTTTCGTGTCTGCTCATGCGTGGCTCCGCCGCCGGCGGAGGCCGGCGCTGGTGCCACGCTAGAGGTCGCCGGGTAACGGACGGGTCAGTCCGGCGCGAACGCCATGTGCAGCCGCCGGCCGTCCCCTCAGGTGCGATTGATGGATATCCCGCCGTCCACGCGCATCGCACTACCGGTCACGAAGCTGCCTTCATCGCTGGCCAGGAACAGCGCAGCGTTGGCGATCTCTTCCGGCCCGGCCAGGCGCTTGAGCGCATGCAGCGACCGTACGAAGTCCAGCGCATCCTCGTCTGGCGCAGCCTGCCGGCCCATCTCGGTGTCGGTGCCGCCGGGCAGCAGCACGTTGCAACGCACGCCCCGTACGCCGTACTCGGCGGCGATCACCTGGCTCAGGCCGATCAGCCCGGCCTTGCTCGAGGCGTAGGCGGCCATGCCGGGCAAGCCGACGGTATGGCCGACGATGGTGCCGACGAACACCAGCGAGCCGCCGCCCCGCGCCAGCAGGGCTGGCAACTGCGCACGCGCGGCGTGGAAGGCTGCATCGAGGTTGGTGGCCATCACCTGCCTCCAGGCGTCCACCGGAAACTCCGCAGCGGGCACGCCCGGCCCCAGCATCCCGGCATTGTTGATCGCGATGTCCAGGCCTCCGAAGGCCCGCTTCGCCAGGTCGACCAGCACCTGTGCAGTGTCCGGCCCGGCGACATCGGCGGCATGCACCACCGCCTCGCCGCCGGCAGCACGGATCTGATCGGCCAGCGCCTGCAACGGCTCCGGCTGCCGCGCGTTGAGCACCAGCCTTGCGCCCTCGGCGGCGAAACGCAGCGCGCAGGCGCGGCCGATGCCGGCGCTGGCACCGGTGATGAGGGCGATCTTGTCGTGCAGGCGCATGTTCGGGGTCCAGGCAGTGAAGTGGACCCTACGATGTCGCGCCCCTGCCCCGTTGACACTCCGTTTCCGGGCCCTGCCGGCGCGTGCAGGAAACGGAGTTTCCGCCAGCGGGGCACGTGCCAGAATCGACGCATGGACACTGCCATCGCAACTACCGATGCCCGCGTCGAACGCGTCTGCCGCCACCTGCAGGCCCGTCTCGACGAACCCTCGCTGCAGGAGCTTGCCGAACTGGCGGGCTGCAGCCCGACCCGGCTGCATCGCCTGTTCAAGCAGGCCACCGGACTGACCCCGAAGCAGTATGCGGCGGCCCTGCGTGCCGATCGGCTGCGCACAGGACTGCAACAGCAGGCGCGCATCACCGATGCCTTCCACGACGCCGGCTTCGGCTCCAGCGGCCGCTTCTACGAGAACGCGCCGCGCCTGCTGGGAATGACGCCCCGGCAATGGCGCAGCGGTGGACGCGGTGAGGTGATCCATTTCGCCATCGCCGAAAGCTCGCTGGGCAGCGTACTGGTGGCCAGCAGCAGCATCGGCGTGGTGGCGATCCTGCTCGGCGACGATCCGGAAGCGCTGCTGCAGTCGTTGCAGCAACGCTTCCGCCAGGCTGAGCTGGTCGGCGCCGACAGCGGCTACGAGCAGCTGGTGGCGCAGGTGATCGGCCTGGTCGAGGATCCGGCACGTGGCGCGACACTGCCACTGGACATCCGCGGTACCGCCTTCCAGCAGCGCGTCTGGCAGGCGCTGCAGCAGATTCCCCAAGGGCAGACCGCATCGTATGCCGACATTGCCGCGCGCATCGGCGCACCGCGCTCCAGCCGCGCGGTCGCGCGTGCCTGCGCCAGCAATCCACTGGCGGTGGCAGTGCCATGCCATCGCGTGGTGCGCCGCGATGGCGATCTGTCCGGCTATGCCTGGGGTGTGGCCCGCAAGCGCGAACTGCTGCGCCGGGAGAACGCCGCCAACGGCTGATGCCGCCCCATCAGGACCGGTGGATGCCGACCGTGGCCGGCTCTCGCGCCGTGGCAGCGCCGGGCCATGCCCTGCGGACACCGGCGAGGGCTCAGTCCAGCTTCACCACCAGCTTGCCGAAGTTGCGCCCCTGCAGCAGCCCGAAGAAGGCATCCGGTGCGTTCTGCAGCCCTTCGACCACGTCCTCGCGGTACTGGATGCGCCCTTCCCGAAGCCAGTGCGCCATCTCGCGCTCGAACTGCGGCCACAGGTGGCTGAAGTCGTGCACGATGAAGCCGCGCATCGTCAGCCGCTGCCGCAGGATCTGGCTGAACAATGCCGGCAGGCGATCGGGCCCGGGATGCTCGACGCCGCGCGCGTTGTAGGTGGCGATGGTGCCGCAGACCGGAATGCGGGCGAAATCATTGAGCAGTGGCAGCACCGCGTCGAGTACGTGGCCGCCGACATTCTCGAAGTAGACGTCGATGCCGTCCGGCACGGCGGCGCGCAGCTGCGCGGCGAAATCAGCCGCGCGATGGTCCAGCGCCACATCCACGCCAAGCGATTGCAGGTAGGCACGCTTGCCATCGCCGCCGGCAATGGCGACCACGCGGGCGCCCTGCAGTTTGGCCAGCTGGGCGACGGTTGCCCCCACCGGCCCGGTCGCAGCGGCGACCACCAGCGTCTCGCCCGGCTGCAGCCGGGCGATTTCATGCAGGCTGGAATACGCGGTGAATCCCGGCATGCCATACACGCCGAGTGCCGTGCTCAGCGGCAGGCCCGCCGGGTCCAGCCGACGCCCCAGCACCTGCGCATCCAGCACCGCATGGGTCTGCCATCCACCCGGCGCCAGGAACAGCTCGCCCACCGCGATTCCCGCCGCATTCGACTGCAGCACTTCGGCGACGGTCTGCCCTTCCATCACCGCACCCACGGCAACGGGAGGCGCATAGGAAGGTCCCTCGTCCATGCGCCCGCGCATATACGGATCCAGCGACAGATAGCGGTTGCGCAGCAGCACCTGTCCTGCTGCCGGCGCCGGCAGCGGCGACTGCTCCAGGCGGAAATTGGCAGCGATCGGCGCACCCTGCGGCCGCGAGGCGAGCACGATGCGGGTGGTGGTCGGTTGATCAGCCATGGGATGGACTCTGCTGCGGACAGCATTGGACAGGAGGGGCGACAATACGCCGCGACGATCGGCGCGTGCGGCGGCGAAAACAGCGTTCCATCGCCTGCCTGATGCAACCGCGGCCGCATGCCTTGCCCCTGCGTGTTTGCCGATGCGGGCGGCCCGCTGATTTCCGCTGCAGGCGACGATCCTCGCAGCCGCCGCGACCACCCGTCTCGTCCGCCATCGACCTGCGCCGCCACCTCGGCACGACGCAGGATCAACCACTTGCGCCCGCGCAGACGGCAATGTGAAGGTTTTTTTCCAAAATGCTTGCCGAAGACAGCCGACCTCCGTAATATGCGCGTCCTTGGCAGCGACGTCGCTGCAACGAAACACGTGGCCGAGTAGCTCAGTTGGTAGAGCAGGGGATTGAAAATCCCCGTGTCGGCGGTTCGATTCCGTCCTCGGCCACCACGTTCGAAGGCCTGCAGAAATGCAGGTCTTTTTTTTCCGGCCACCGCTGTCGATCGCGGTCTGCCGCACAATCTGGCCGAGTAGCTCAGTTGGTAGAGCAGGGGATTGAAAATCCCCGTGTCGGCGGTTCGATTCCGTCCTCGGCCACCATGCTTGAAGACCTGCAGAAATGCGGGTCTTTTTTTGTTTCCGGCGCGCCATGCAGGCGGTTGACGAAACATTCACACCGGCACACAGCACGCCCCCTACGCTCCAGTGTCCTGCCGGAGTCTGCCGATGCATCTGCGCCCTGCCCTGTTCGCCTGCCTGCTGCTGGCTTCGCTGTCCGCGACCGCCAGCGAACCCGTGCGTGCCGTCGATGCACTGGACATCGACCGCTATGCCGGCCAGTGGCACGAGATCGCCCACCTGCCCGTGTCGTTCCAGAAGCGCTGCGTCGGCGACATCACCGCACACTATGCATTGCGCCGCGATGGCCGCATCAGCGTCACCAATGCCTGCCGCAATGGCGACGGCGAACGCGTGGTGGCTGAAGGCGTGGCCCGGCCCGTGGCCGGACATCCCGGCCAGTTGCAGGTGCGCTTTGTCCCCGACTGGCTGAGCTGGGTGCCGCTGGTCTGGGCCGACTACTGGGTGCTGGCGCTGGATCCGGACTACCAGTGGGCGATGGTCGGCGGCCCTGACCGCAAGTATCTGTGGATCCTGTCGCGCCTGCCGGAGATGGACCGCGCACGATTCGAACAGCTGAAGGCCAAGGCCGAGGCGATGGGCTACGACCTGGCGCCGCTGCGCCTGATGGCGCCGATACGCGACGCACCGGCCGACTGAGCCGCCCTCCAGCTGCGCGCAACGCGCCCGCTCCGGCGCTGTGCGTGCCCGGCCGCCATCTTCACGCGCTACCCTCTGCGGCGGGTCGCCACAGGCGATCCACTGAACCATACGCCGTAGTATGCTTACGCCAACGCACCCCCTTCAGAGGACTTGCGCCCATGTTGCACCGTTTCCGTACCGTCTTGATCGTCCTGTGCACCCTCGCCCTCGCCGCCTGCAGCGACGGCATCGTCAAGCGCGTCTCGGAACCGGCCGCCAGCCTGCAGCAGCTGACCGTCCGCGCCGACGGCAACTGGACCGTGGCGCTGCGCCTGCAGAACTACAGCTCGATGCCGATGACCTTCGACGATGTGTCCCTGGCGCTGAGCGTCGGCGACAGCGAAGCCGGCACCCTGCAGGCCCGTCCCGGCATCTCCATCGGCGGCACCTCCGCCGACGTCATCACGGTCGACCTGGTGCCCAGCTCGGCCGCACGCCTGGTGGTGGCCGATGCGCTGGCCGGCAACCGCACCCTGGCCTATGGCCTGAAAGGTTCGGTGACAGCCACGCCGCAGGAAAAGAAGCAGCGCAGCTTCGACGTCAGCAGCCGCAGCACGTTGAACCAGGCGCCGGGCCTGCCGGGCGTGCTGCGCTGAACACCGCTTTCCATCGCGGCGCACCGCGCCGTTCTCCCTGTCCCTGATCGAGACGTATCCGATGAGCAGCTACACCGCCCCGCTTTCCGACCTCCGTTTCGCCCTGCACGACGTGCTCAAGGTCGAACCGCTGTTCGCCCGCCTGGGCTTCACCGACGCCACCGCCGACGTGGTCGATGCCGTGCTGGAGGAAGCCGGCCGTTTCAGCGCGAGCGTGCTGGCCCCGCTCAACAGCGTGGGCGATGAAATCGGCTGCGTGCTCGACCAGGCCACCGGCGAAGTCACCACCCCGCCTGGCTTCAAGCAGGCCTATGACCAGTTCGTCGACGGCGGCTGGACCGGCCTGACCGCCGCACCCGAGCTGGGCGGCCAGGGACTGCCGCACACCCTGGGCGTGCCGCTGAATGAAATGATCAACGCTGCCAATCTGGCGTGGGGCAATTTCCCGCTGCTCTCGCACGGCGCCATTGAAGCGCTCAAGCAGCACGGCGAAGCGTGGCAGCACGACGCCTTCCTTAAGCCCCTGATCGAAGGCCGCTGGACCGGCACCATGTGCCTGACCGAACCGCACTGCGGTACCGACCTGGGCCTGCTCAAGACCAAGGCCGAGCCGAACGCCGATGGCAGCTACGCGATCACCGGCACCAAGATCTTCATCACTGCCGGCGAGCACGACCTGACCGGCAACATCGTGCACCTGGTGCTGGCCAAGCTGCCCGACGCGCCTCCGGGTGCAAAGGGAATCTCGCTGTTCGTCACCCCGAAGTTCAAGGTCGACCGCGAGGGCAACGTCGGCGAGCGCAACGCGCTGCGCTGCGGCTCCATCGAGCACAAGATGGGCATCAAGGGCTCGGTCACCTGCGTGATGAACTTCGACGGCGCGCAGGGCTATCTGGTCGGCCAGCCGCACAAGGGCCTGCAGGCAATGTTCACCATGATGAACACTGCGCGCCTGGGCGTCGGCCTGCAGGGCATCGGCCTGTCCGAACGCGCCTATCAGAACGCGCTCAAGTACAGCCGTGAGCGTCTGCAGTCGCGCGCCCTGAGCGGCGCGAAGTTCCCGGACAGGCCGGCCGACCCGATCCTGGTCCATCCGGACGTGCGCCGCATGCTGCTGACGGTGAAGTCACTGGTGGAAGGCAGCCGCCTGCTGGCCCTGCACGCGGCCACCCTGATCGACATCGCCCACCGCGCCGACGACGCCGCCGAGCGCGAGCGCGCCGACACCCTGGTGAGCTTCCTGACCCCGATCTCCAAGGCCTGCCAGACCGAATGGGGCATCGAGAACACCTACAACGCCCTGCAGTGCTTCGGTGGCCACGGCTACATCCGCGAACACGGCATGGAGCAGCTGGCGCGCGATGCACGCATCACCACGCTGTATGAAGGCACCACCGGCATCCAGGCGCTGGACCTGATCGGCCGCAAGACCGCCTCCAGCCAGGGGGCCGGCCTCAAGCTGATGCTGGCCGAGATCGAGGCCTTCGCCAGGGAACACGAGGGCAACGAAGCGCTGGCCGAGTTCATCGGTCCGCTGCGCGCCAAGGCCGCCGAATGGGGCAAGCTGACCATGGACGTGCTGCAGCGCGCCGCCGGCAACCCGGACGAGCTGGGTGCGGCCAGCTACGACTACCTGTTCTATTCCGGCTACGTGGTGCTGGCGTACTGGTGGGCACGCAGTGTCGCCGCCGCCGACGCCAGTGCGCACGGCGCGGCATTCGCGCAGGGCAAGCGCGAAACCGCGCGCTTCTACTTCGCCCGTGTGCTGCCGCGTACGCTCAGCCATGCTGCCGCGATCCAGGCCGGTGCCGCGCCGCTGATGGCGATGGACGACGAGCGCTTCGGCGCCTGAGCCCATCCCGCCGGTAGATCCACGCCATGCGTGGATGAGGGGTCAGAGTCCTTTCCCTCGGAAAGGGATCCGACCCCGGCCTGACCGCCCTCGATCATCCTTCTGGAGAAAAGCCCCCCTTTGTTAAGGGGGGCGCGCCAACGGCGCGGGAGACAGGAGGAATGCGCGGACCTGAATCTTGCGATTTGCGTATCGCCGACGGGCGATACACAAATCGTCAACATTCAGGTATAAGCTGTTCTCCCGATGGAGACAGACACTACACGCTTGGGTCTGATCGAAGCCGGAGCCCCGCTTTCTGCTCCGGGCGTCGAAGCATCGCCCAACGTCACGACGTTGCACCGCCCCGGTTCGGTCCGGCTGCTCTCGCTCGACGCCCACGGACGCGTACTGGACTGGATCACCTGGCAGGATGCCGCTTGCCTCTACGCCCGCGAGGCCGTCGCCTGGACCCTTGGCGACCCCTGCCTGCACATCCACGGCGGAACCAACCGGTTCAGCGGCCTGCAGAGTGGCCTGGACCTGCATCCGATCATCGCCGCGCGCGGCCACGCGCGATCCCGTGCCATCGACCCTACCCCGAACCTGACCAACCCGGCCCTGTTCGCCCGCGATTCGCACCTGTGCCTGTATTGCGGCCAGCAGTTCAACCGTCCCTCGCTGACCCGCGACCACGTCATGCCGCTGTCCAAGGGCGGGCTGGACTGCTGGGAAAACGTGGTCACCGCATGCTTCCACTGCAACTCGCGCAAGAGTGACCGTACCCCCCAGCAGGCCGGCATGCCGCTGCTGGCGGTGCCCTACCGGCCCAGCTGGATCGAGCACCTGATCCTGTCCAACCGCAACATCCTGGCCGACCAGATGGCGTTCCTGAAAGCGCAGCTGCCCAAGCGTTCCAAGCTCAGCACCTGAACCTGCCGGCCGGCAACCCTCACCGTCCTGTCACGGACGGCGGCGTTTGCTTGCCCCACCCCCGTTTGAGGGCGAAAATGGTCGTTCAGAACACGTGCGAACATGATGATCGACTCTGCCCGCTATCCCCGCCTCGCGCACATCCAGACGCCGGATGACCTGCGCACGTTCGACGAATCCGAGCTGAGGGCGGTCGCCGACGAACTGCGCGCCTACCTCATCGAATCGGTGGGCAAGAGCGGCGGACATTTCGCCGCCGGCCTGGGCGTGATCGAACTCACCGTCGCCCTTCACTACCTGTACCAGACCCCGCATGACCAGCTGGTCTGGGATGTGGGCCATCAGACCTACCCGCACAAGATCCTCACCGGCCGCCGTGACGAGATCCACACCGTCAAGCAGAAGGACGGCGTGGCGCCGTTCCCCAAGCGCGAGGAAAGCGAGTTCGACACCTTTGGGGTCGGTCACTCCTCGACCTCGATCTCCGCCGCACTGGGCATGGCCATCGCCCGCCAGTCACAGGGCGACGACCGCAAGATCGTGGCAGTGATCGGTGACGGCGCGATGACCGCCGGCATGGCCTTCGAGGCGCTGATGCACGCGGGCGGCATGGAGCCGGAGCCGAATCTGCTGGTGATCCTCAACGACAACAACATGTCGATCTCCGAGGCCGTCGGCGGGCTGACCAAGATGCTCGGCCGCGCCACCGGCAGCCGCACGCTCAATGCACTGCGCGAAGGCGGCAAGAAGATCCTGGGCGACAAGAAGAACAATCCGGCGCGCTTCGTGAAGCGCTGGGAAGAGCACTGGAAAGGCATGTTCGTGCCCTCCACGATGTTCGAGGAGATGGGCTTCCACTACACCGGCCCGATCGACGGCCATGACCTGCCCGCCCTGCTGTCCACGCTGAAGACGCTGCGCGCCTCCAAGGGCCCCAAGCTGCTGCACGTGATGACCACCAAGGGCAAGGGCTACGAGCCTGCCGAAGGCGACCAGATCGGTTATCACGCAGTGGGCCCGTTCGATCCCGACAAGGGCCTGGTGGCCAAGACCGGCGCCAAGAAGCCGACCTACACCGACGTGTTCGGCGACTGGCTGTGCGACGCTGCCGCCGCGGAGCCACGCCTGTACGGCATCACCCCGGCGATGCGCGAAGGCTCCGGCCTGGTGCGCTTCAGCAAGGAATACCCGCAGCGCTACTTCGACGTGGCGATCGCCGAGCAGCACGCGGTCACCCTGGCCGCCGGCATGGCCACCCAGGGCGGCAAGCCGGTGGTGGCGATCTATTCCACCTTCCTGCAGCGCGCGTACGACCAGCTGGTGCATGACGTGGCCATCCAGGACCTCGACGTGCTGTTCGCGATTGATCGCGCCGGCGTGGTCGGACCGGATGGGGCGACCCATGCCGGCAACCTCGACCTGAGCTTCCTGCGCTGCGTGCCGAACATGGTGGTGATGGCCCCGTCGAACGAGGCAGAGTGCAGGCAGATGCTCAGCACCGGTCTGCAGTACGCTGGTCCGGCTGCGGTGCGTTACCCGCGTGGCAGCGGTACCGGCGTCGCCGCCGGCAGCGACCTGTCCACGCTGCCGATCGGCAAGGGCGAGCTGCGCGTGCAGGGCAGCCACATCGCCCTGCTGGCGTTCGGCAGCACCGTTGCCGCCGCCGAACAGGTGGGCCGCGAGTTGGGCCTGAGCGTGGTCAACATGCGCTTCATCAAGCCGCTGGACCGCGACCTGGTGCTGGCAATGGCCGCCCAGCACGAAGGCCTGGTGACCATCGAAGACAACGTGGTGGCCGGTGGCGCCGGTTCCGGCGTGGCCGAGCTGCTCAACGCCGAAGCGGTGCTGCGACCGATCCTGCATCTCGGCCTGCCCGACGCCTACCAGCATCATGCCAGCCGCGAGGACCTGCTGGCTGAAGCCGGCATCGATGCCGCCGGGATCCGCGCGGCCGTGCTCAAGCGCTGGCCGCAGCTGGCTGCCACCACTCCGCCGCTGAGCGCGGCGGGCTGACCGCCCCGGGTGGAACCGGGCAGGCGCCCGGTTTCCCACGCCTGCTGCGGAACGACGCGCGGTCCCTGTTCAACCGTAGCTGATCGCTTCCACGAACGCGCCGCTGGCTTCCACGCGCACGGCGGCGCGCTGCCCGGTGTCCACGAAGTGCAGCCTGGCCAGGGCCTGGGCGAAATCGAAGGCCCGGGCGCCGTCGCGGAACTCGATCGGCTCCGGTCTATCCGGGTGCAGAACGCGCCATTGGCGCTGTTCGCACTGAAGGCGGATCAACATGCAGCTCACTCCTTGAGGCAGCGTATCGATGATGGCGGAAGGCGTGCATCGGTGCCGGCACGGACTGCCGATGCGATCAGGGCACCCGTGCCCTGATTGCAGACGATACGGCGTTCAAACTGTGAGCAATATCAGATTTTTCTGATTTTGACGCAGATGGCCAGAAGGATCAGTTCACCTGGAACTGGGCGCGGCACCCATCGCTGACCCAGATGCCGCGGCGGTCCCAGCCCCAGGTCCGGCCCTCGATACAGGCACTGCGGGAGTCCTGCCGGATCAGGCGTACGCTGCGGCGGACGCGGGTGTCACAGTATTCCTGTCGATGGCCATTGGAATGACAGGCGATGACTTCGCCACCGCGGCCATTGCCGTTGCCCCATCCACCACCCCAGCCGCCGCCACGACGCGACTCGCCGACGAACTCGGCCCGGCAGCCCCGGGTCACCCACACGCCGGAGCGCGACTGGCCCCAGGTCTCGCCCTCCACGCACGGCGAGCCGGACAGCTGGCGGATCAGCCGGGGCCGTCCTTCCAGGCGGCACTCATTGCTGCGGTTCTTGACCGATTCGCATCGCACGATGCCGCCTCCGTCGCGGCCGCCATGGCGATCGTCGTCATAACCATAGTTCTGCGCCTGCGCGCCCCCGGCGGCGGCCAGCATCGGCAGCAGTGCGCAGGCCAGGGTGCGCCAGGTGAGTGCGTTGCCCATCGAGATCTCCAGATGAATGCGTGGCGGCAAGCATCCGGGATTCGCGGCGCGGCGCACAGAGGGCAACGCACCGTCGGTTCTTTCCCCATTCAAACAGCTCAACCGCGGCTGACTGCGCCGCAGGGTCGGCCGCTAGGCACCGACCCGCAGTACATCCACTGCCCCCCCCAGTGCCTCCACACGCACGATGCAGTGCTGGCCCGTGCGGCGGTGATGTTCCTGGGCCAGTTCGGTGGCGACATCGAACGCATCGGCGCCGCGGGCGAACGAGGCGGTGGTGCGCGCCTCGGGGTCCAGCACGAACCAGTGCTGGGCATTGCAGTGGACGGTAAACACCATGATCGACTCCAACGGAGGGAATGGACGCGGCGCCGGGAGGTGAGAGCGCCGATACCTGTTCAGGCTAGCGAGCGCTTCAGGCAGGGCCTATCAGATTTGTCCGAAAAATCCCCGCCGGCGGATCGGAATTCGCGCTTCGTCACATCCCTGAGCCCGTTCACCCCATGACTTTCGTGATTCTTGTCACGAAGTCAGCTTGGCTTCACACTATCGTCACCAACAGGGGCCCCTTCCACATGCGCACCTTCCAACCGCCGCAGCGCTCGACGCTGCTGAAGTTCTACTTCGCAGCCTGCTACCTGGTCCTGATCGAGGAACTGATCCGCGCGTCGATGAGTTGAGCGCTTGCCGCTGCTGCTGGCCCGCCGCACACTGATGGTTTAGGCCACGGAGTGTCCTCGATGAAAGCCCTCATGCTGGCGCCGATGCTGCTGGCCCTGGCCGCCTGCGCGGCACCGCAACAGACGCCCGTGCGCGAAGCGGCAGCCACTTCCGCCCCCGTAGTCGGCGGTGATCGCGATGCCCATGGCTGCATCGGCTCGGCTGGCTACCAGTGGTGCGAGCGCAGCCAGCGCTGCGAGCGCCCCTGGGAACTGGCCCAGGCGCAGGGCCTGGCCAACACCGCCGAGGCGATCGACGCCTACTGCGCGATGCCGGCACAGCCGGCGCGCAGATGAGTGCCGCACCCATGACGGCGCTCAGTCCCCTGCCCACGCTTGCGCGCGGCCGCTATCGCCATTTCAAGGGCGGCGAGTATGAAGTGATCGACATCGTGCGCAGCAGCGAGACCCTGCAGCCGATGGTGCTGTACCGCGCACTGTATGGCGAAGGCGGATTGTGGGTGCGACCGTACGCCATGTTCGTAGAACAGGTACCGGGCGCACTTGGCCCACAGCCTCGTTTCGCACGTATCGAAGACTGAAGACTGCGCGTGTCGCGTGAGACTGCGCGTGTCGCGTGGCAGCGCACGCCTGCGCGCGCTGCCACGCAGGCAGCCGCTAGCTGACCTTCTTCGCGACGGTCATGCCCAGCAGGAACAGCACCACGGCAATGATGATGCCGGCCCAGAACAGGAACTTGGCGATACCCACCGCGGCACCCGCGATGCCGCCGAAGCCGAGCACGCCGGCGATCACACCGATGATGGCGAAGATGATGGCCCACTTGATCATGTCGATCCTTTCCCCACAGGGACTGAAAGCAGTGCGATCAGCCTAGGCTGCAGCCGATGCCAGCCTCGTGAGGGAGCCGCGCGTGCGGCGTGAAGCCGCATACGGATCAACGGGGCCGGAAGCGCAGCAGGGCCACCGCGAACGCCAGGAACACGCTGCCCACCAGCCGCTCGAACCAGCGCCGGGCGAACGGCCGGCCGAGCCAACGGCGCAGGCCATGGCCACCGGCGGCATACATCACGTACCAGAACAGCTCGCAGCTGGCGAAGGTTGCCACCAGTACGCTGTACTGCACGGCCTGCCCCCGCGCGGGATCGACGAACTGCGGCAGGAACGCCGTGGCGAACAGCAGCAGCTTGGGATTGCTCAGGCCCACCAGCAGGCCGCCGCGGAATACCGCCCAGGCTCCGTCCGCTGGCAGCACCGTCGCCGGGGCCTCAACGTCCACCGGCGCTGCCGGCCGGCTGCTGTCGCGCCACGCTTTCAGGCCCAGCCAGGCCAGGTAGGCCACGCCCAGATAGCGCAGCACTTCAAACAGCATGGGTGAGGAGTGCAGCAGTGCGCTCAACCCGGCGGCGGAGGCCGCCAGTACCGCCAGCATGGCCAGAAGGCAGCCGGCCATGGCCGGGAGGCTGGCGCGGAATCCCAGGCCGACGCTGCGTCCGAGGATATGCAGCATGTTCGGTCCAGGGGTGCCACACAGCACGAACACCGTAGCCAGGAACCACCACCAGGTCTGCAGGGACATTCGGCCATCCACGAAAGAGAACCGTCCCAGCATAGGCGGTGGCTCACCGCGACGTCACATACAGCGCGATGCCGATGCGACGGTTACAGGCGGCCACTCACGCATGAACCTGCCGTGCCGCGCGCAGCTCCGACCACGCCGTACCCAGCACACGCATCGCCGACCGCAGAAACAGCACCAGCAGTGCGGCCGCCACCAGCAGATCGGGCCAGCCCGCACCGAACAGCGCCACCAGCCCTGCAGCCAGCAGCACCGCCGAGCCCTCGTACAGATCGTTGCGCGAGCACTCCCAGGCGGACGCCAGGTTGACGTCATCGTTGCGATAGGGTGTGAGCAGCCACAGGCACAGTGCATTGGCTGCCAGATTGAGCAGGGCGGCCAAGCCCATGCTGGCGAACAGCGGCAACTCCGGATGCAGCAGGCGCCAACCGATCTGCACCGCCACGGCCACCGCTGCGGCAAGGATCAGCAGCCCCTTGAACAGCGCCACACGTGCCTTGGCGACGATGCCCGCACCCACCACCGCGAGGCTGAGCGCATAGGTGGCCGCGTCGCCCAGATTATCCAGCGCACCGGACAGCAGTGACGAAGAATGGCTGTACCAGGCAGCCAGCACCATCATCGCGAACGTGGCAAGGTTGACCAGCAGCACGATCCGCAGCACGCGGCGGTGACGCGCCTGCATCGCCGCCAGGTCCATCGTCCTGCCGCAGCCACAGCATTCGCCCATCACCCTGCCCTCGATCATCGATGGCCGCATTATCGCGCCTGTCAGCGGTCGCGGCGACATCGCCGCCCGCCTGTGCTGCAATGGCGCCTCCCCATCTGGAGCGGCACATGAAGACCCTGGGCCTGATCGGCGGCATGAGCTGGGAGAGTTCGGCGCAGTACTACCGCCTCATCAACGAAGAGGTGCGCCGTCGCCTGGGGGCCGCGCACTCGGCGCAGCTGCTGATGTGGTCGGTGGATTTCGCTCCGATCAAGCAGTTGCAGCACGACGGCGACTGGGACGCGCTTGCGCGGCACATGGTGGATGCGGCAGAGCGGTTGCAGGCGGGTGGCGCCGATGTACTGCTGATCTGCACCAATACGATGCACGCGCTGACCACGCAGATCGAAGCAGCCTGCCCGTTGCCGCTGCTGCACATCGCCGACCCGACTGCCACCGCCATCGTGGCGGCCGGTTGGCGCAGGGTGGGCCTGCTCGGTACGGCCTTCACCATGGAGCAGGACTTCTACCGGGGACGCCTTGCCGGTCGCTTCGGGCTGGAAGTGCTGGTACCCGAGGCCGAAGATCGCCAGCAGGTCCACGACATCATCTACCAGGAGCTGATCGCCGGCGTGGTCAGCGAGCGCTCGCGACAGGTCTACGCAGACGTGATCGCGCGGCTGGTGGCGCGTGGTGCCGAAGCGATCATTCTCGGCTGTACCGAAATCATGCTGCTGGTACGTCCGCAGGACAGTGCGGTGCCGCTGTTCGACACCACCAGCCTGCACGCCCAGGCAGCGGTTGACGCCGCGCTGGCGGGATAGACGGCCGGCATGGACGCGATCACTCCGCCCCCTGCACTTCCAGCGCCGTGACCAGCCAATCCACCACCGCCTGCGAGTCGCACAGAAAGAAGATCGCATCGCCGGACCGGGCCTCGGTCAACAAGCGATAGACCGTGATCGCCACCGCCGACTGGTTGGCGATGAACACCTCGGGGCTGCGCGGCCCCTCGTTGTGCCGGGAAACGGTCTGCAATGCGCGGCGCGCGGCCACCGTTGCGGCCGGGTCGGCACTGCGGGTCAACTCGGGCCCACGCAGGCCCCAGCTGACAAAGACGTGCTTGCCCTTGAACGTGGTGTCCAGGACCTGCACCTCGGCGGCACCTGCCTCAGCCGAGCGATGAATGACGGTACTGCTGATCAACGCAACCCCCTGTGGTCGTCGTGGTCCGCGCATCCACCTCCACGGACCCGCTGCACGCCCATGACCGCAGCCACATGCTGCGCCAGCGGACGCGGAAGAGAGACGGAAGGAGAAACCGATGCGATCGGATGTGCAGCGATGATACGGGATGTCGGTCACGCATGGGCCGGCGTACGCGGCCGCATCGCCCATCGGTTCACCCACAAAAAAGCCCACGCATCGCTGCGCGGGCCTTCTGTTCCATCACAGTGGTCGGGACGGCCGGATTCGAACCGACGACCCTCTGCCCCCCAGGCAGATGCGCTACCAGGCTGCGCTACGCCCCGACTGATGCTGCGATGTTCCCGCCAGTGCGGCGGGGCGTGAAGTATAGCGGATCACGCGGGATTTGGGTCACCGGCGAAGCAATTGCAGCACTTCTTCCAGCTCCATCCGCACCTGCTTGATGATCTGGTTGCTCAGCGCCGATTCCTCGCGGGCATCGGGGCCCTCCAGACGCAGGCGGGCACCGCCGATCGTGTAGCCCTGTTCGTACAGCAGGCTGCGGATCTGCCGCACCATCAGCACGTCATGGCGCTGGTAGTAGCGGCGGTTGCCGCGGCGCTTGGCCGGCTCAAGGCTGGGAAACTCGGTTTCCCAGTAGCGCAGCACGTGCGGCTTGACGTCGCACAGCTCGCTCACCTCACCGATGGTGAAGTAGCGCTTGGCCGGGATCGGCGGTAGTTCGCGGTTACTGCCCGGATCCAGCATAAGCTTCCACCCTTTCCTTGAGCTTCTGGCCCGGACGGAAGGTGACCACCGTACGGGCGGAAATCGGAATTTCCTCGCCGGTCTTCGGATTGCGGCCCGGACGCTGGTTCTTGCGCCGCAGGTCGAAATTGCCGAAGCCCGACAGCTTCACCTGACGTCCCTGTTCCAATGCTTCACGCAGCACATCGAAAAACGCGTCGACGAATTCCTTGGCTTCACGCTTGTTCAGACCGACTTCGTCGAACAGCTTTTCCGCCATCTCCGCCTTGGTCAATGCCATTGCCTGCTACCCCCGAGTGCTGCCCGCTCAGCCGCGGATCCGGGCGTGGTGTTCACGCTCGATGGCGGTGACCGCCTCGGCCACCACCGCATCCACGTCGCGGTCCGTCAGAGTGCGCGACTTGTCCTGCAAAATCAAGCCCATAGCGAGACTCTTGAATCCCGGCTCGACCCCCTGGCCCACATAGCGGTCGAACAGGTTCAGCTCGCGCAGGAGCGGGCCGGCAGCCTGGCGGACCGTGGCGGCCAGATCGCTCCAGGCCACCTGCTCCGGCACCAGGAACGCCAGGTCGCGGCGCACCGCCGGGAAGCGCGACAGCTCGCCGGCACGCGGCAGGCGGCGCGCCGACAGCGGCTCCAGGTCCAGCTCGAAGGCGTAGACGTCGGCCTCGATGTCCATCGCCTTGGCCAGGCGCGGGTGGATCTGGCCGATCCAGCCGATCGCAACGCCGTCGCGGAACACCTCGGCCGAGCGCGCCGGGTGGCCATGCGCACGGCTCGACGGGCGGAACTCCAGCGAGGCACCACTGGCAGCAGCCAGGGACTCCAGATCACCCTTCAGGTCATGGAAATCGACCTTGCGGGAAGGCAGACCCCACTGCACCGCCTGCGCATCGCCGCACACCGCGGCAGCAACACGCGGAGTTTCCAGCGGCGCCGGCTGGCCCTCCCCGGCCTGGCGGGCGAACACGCGGCCGATCTCGAACAGGCGCACCCGGCCCAGCTGGCGCGCGGCGTTGCGGCCCAGCGTGGCCACCAGGCCCGGCAGCAGCGACGGGCGCATCACCGCCAGTTCGGCCGACAGTGGATTGGCCAGCGGCACCAGATCGTCGCGCAGCTGCCACTGGGTCAGCAGCGCATCGTCGACGAAGGCGAAATTGAGGGTTTCCTGCAGGTCGCGCGCGATCAGCTGGCGACGCACGCTGAGGGTGTCGAGCTGGGTCTCGCTCGGCATCGCCACGCGCGCGGCCCCGCCCGGCAGGGTGGTGGGAATCTGCTCGTAGCCATGGATGCGGGCCAGCTCTTCGATCAGGTCCTCTTCGATGGCGATATCGAAACGGCGGCTCGGTGCGGTGACCTGCCAGCCGTCGGCCGTGGCCACCACCTCCATGCCCAGCGCGCGCAGGATGCGCTCCACTTCGGCATCCTCGATGGTGATGCCGAGTACGCGGGTAATGCGCGCGCGGCGCAGCGCGATGGTGGCCGGCTGGGGCAGGTCAGCCTCGCGCACGGCCTCGGTGACCGGTGCCGGGGCGCCGCCGGCCAGGTCCAGCACCAGGCGGGTGGCGTACTCGATGGCGATGCGCGGCAGCGCCGGATCGACGCCGCGCTCGAAGCGGTGGCCGGCATCGGTGTGCAGGCCCAGCTTGCGGCCACGGCCCATGATCGCTGCCGGTGCGAAGTGCGCAGCCTCCAGGAACACGCTGGTGGTCGCGTCGGTCACACGGGAATCGAAGCCCCCCATCAGACCCGCCAGGCCCACCGCTCGATCAGCATCGGTCACGACCAGGAAACTGTCGTCCAGCACGGCATCGCGGCCATCGAGCAGCTTCAGGTTCTCGCCTGCGCGTGCGCGTCGCACGGCGATGCTGCCCTGCAGGGTGCCCAGGTCATAGGCATGCATCGGCTGACCCAGTTCCAGCATCACGTACTGGGTGATGTCGACCAGCAGCGACACCGGACGCACGCCACTGCGGCGCAGGCGCTCGGCCATCCACAGCGGGGTCTTCGCCGCAGGGTTCAGGCCCTCGATGACGCGCCCCAGGTAACGCGGCGCCTCGGCGCCGGCGTCGAGCCGGATCGACAGCTCGCGGCTGCCGACGGCGGCGACCGGTGCTGCAGCGAAGTCCAGCACCTGGCTGCGGGTGGCGGCCGCTACGTCGTAGGCGATGCCGCGCACGCTGAAACAGTCGGCACGGTTCGGGGTCAGCTTGATCTCGATGCTGGCATCGGGCAGGCCCAGGTAGTCGACCAGGGTCTGGCCGACCGGGGCATCCGCGGGCAGTTCCAGCAGGCCGGAAGCATCGTTGTCCAGGCCCAGCTCCTTCGCCGAGCACAGCATGCCGTTGGACTCGACACCCCGCAGCTTGGCCGGCTTGATCTTCAGTTCGCCGATCTGCGCACCGACCATCGCCAGCGGCGCGACCAGGCCCGGACGCGCGTTCGGTGCGCCGCAGACGATCTGCAGCAGCTCGTCCTGCCCGGCATCGACCCGGCAGACCTGCAGGCGGTCCGCTTCGGGATGGCGCACGGCCTCGACGATGCGCGCCACCACCACGTGCTGCAGGCCCTCGCCCAACGCGGTCACGTCTTCCACTTCCAGGCCGATCGCGGTCAGCACCGCACTCAGCTCATCGCGCGACGCGCGGGTGGGGACGTGGCTGCGCAGCCAGTTTTCGGAGAATTTCATGTTGTCACCCTGGTGGACCCGGCGCAGGCGCCTGGGCCGTCGAATGTTTGAGTCCGCCAGGCTGGGCCCGGCGTTGCCGAATGCGTTACGCGAACTGCTTCAGGAAGCGCACATCGTTCTCGAAGAACGCGCGCAGATCGTTGACGCCGTAGCGCAGCATCGCGAAACGCTCCACGCCCATGCCGAAGGCGAAACCGGTGTAGCGCTCAGGATCGATGCCGACGCTGCGCAGCACGTTCGGATGGACCATGCCGCAGCCGAGCACTTCCAGCCAGCGGGTGCTGCCATCGGGCTGCTGCCAGGCGATGTCCACTTCCGCACCGGGCTCGACGAACGGGAAGTAGCTGGGACGGAAGCGCATCTCGAAGTCGCGCTCGAAGAAGGCACGGACGAATTCGGCAAGCGTGCCCTTCAGGTCGGCGAAGGTCGAGTGCTCGTCCACCAGCAGGCCTTCCACCTGATGGAACATCGGCGAATGGGTCTGGTCGCTGTCGCTGCGGTACACCTTGCCGGCGGCGATCATGCGCAACGGCGGCGCATGGTCGCCCATGTAGCGCACCTGCACACCGGAGGTATGAGTGCGCAGCAGGCGGCCGTCACCGAAGTAGAAGGTGTCATGCATGGCGCGCGCCGGGTGGTGCGGCGGGAAATTCAGCGCCTCGAAGTTGTGCCAGTCATCCTCGATCTCCGGCCCTTCCGACAACTCGTAGCCCAGTCGGCCGAAGATGCCGGTGATGCGCTCCAGGGTACGGGTGATCGGGTGCAGGCCGGCGCGTTCGCCATTGCGGCCCGGCAGGGTGATGTCGATGGCTTCGGCGGCCAGGCGCGCATCCAGTGCCGCATCCTCCAGCAGCGCCTTGCGCTCGCCCAGCGCGCGGGTCAGTGCGTCGCGGGCCTGGTTGATCGCTTCACCGGCGGCCTTGCGCTCGTCGGCCGGCAGGGCGCCGAGCTGCTTGAGCTGCGCAGTGATGCTGCCGCTCTTGCCGAGCAGGGCCACGCGCAGTTGCTCCAGCACGTCGGGGCTCTGTGCAGCAGCCACCTCGGCCAGCGCCTGGGTGGTGAGGGATTGGATGTCGCTCATGGGGGGCCGGAACTCCAGTCGATCTGCCATCGCGGCAGGCGAAGGGCCGACCCCTGTCGCCACCGCCGTCCCCGCGTCGCCGTGGCCACGCCGGGACCCAAAAAAGAATGGGGAAGGACTTGCGCCCTTCCCCATGCATTGCCTTGACCTGACACCGTTCCGGATGAACGGCAACGGCATCGGGAAGGACTTATGCCGCCAGCGCGCCCTTGGCCTTTTCGGCCAGCGCGGCAAAGCCGGCTGCGTCGTGCACGGCGATGTCAGCCAGGACCTTACGGTCCAGGGTGATGCCGGCCTTCAGCAGGCCGTTCATGAAGCGGCTGTAGCTCAGACCATTGATGCGGGCAGCCGCATTGATGCGGGTGATCCACAGCGAACGGAAGTTGCGCTTCTTCTGCTTACGGCCGATGTAGGCGTACTGCTGTGCCTTGATGACCGCCTGCTTGGCGACGCGGAAGACCTTGCGGCGGGCGTTGTAATAGCCCTTGGCGAGATCCAGAATCTTCTTGTGGCGGCGACGCGCCTGTACGCCACGCTTAACTCGTGCCATTTTTCAGTTCCTCAGAGGTAAGGGAGCATGCGGTCCAGACGGCCTGCGTCTTCTGCACGGACATGGCCCGTCTGACGCAGATTACGCTTACGCTTGGTCGCTTTCTTCGTGAGGATGTGGCTACGGTTGGCGTGGCCGCACTTGTACTTGCCCGAGGCGGTCTTGCGGAAACGCTTGGCCGCTGCCCGGTTGGTCTTGATCTTGGGCATTGCAATGTCCTTGATGGGATTTGACCCTGGTTTCTGACTGATCTGGCGGCGGCCTGGGCCGCTCTTTCCGTCCTGCCATGATCGGCGTACGACCCGTCCTGGGTGGGTCGAGCCGGGCATGATACAGGCAAAACCGCCCTGCCACCAGCCCCACCCCCCCCTTGCGCCGGCATTTCACCGGCATCCTGCAAAAGCAAAGGGACGCCAGTGGCGTCCCTTTACCCTGAACCATTCAGCCAGGCGCCCCGGAAGGCGGCCCGTCAGGCCTCAGGTCTTCTTCTTCGGCGCGATCATCATGACCATCTGACGCCCTTCCAGGCGCGGACGGGATTCAATGACGATGTCCTCGCCCAGATCGGTCTCGATCCGGTTGGCCATTTCGCGACCCAGTTCCTGGTGGCTCATTTCACGGCCACGGAAACGGATGTTGACCTTGATCTTGTCGCCTTCTTCAAGGAACCCGCGCATCTTGCGCAGCTTGATCTGGTAGTCGCCCTCGTCCGTGACCGGACGGAACTTCACTTCCTTGATCTCGACCTGCTTGGTCTTCTTCTTGGCCTCGCTGGCCTTCTTCTGCGCTTCGAACTTGAACTTGCCGAAGTCCATGATCTTGCAGACCGGCGGATCGGCCTGCGGCTGGATTTCGACCAGGTCCAGGCCTTCATCTTCGGCCATGGACAGCGCTTCGTCGCGCGACAACACGCCGATCATTTCTCCGTCACTGCCGATCACGCGGACGCGCGGCACACGGATTTCCTGATTCTTGCGGTTCTGTTTGTTGTCAGGGGTGCTGATATTACGTTCTCCCAAGGGTATCGAACCGGTCCGGGTGCCTGTGCCCCCGGACCGGACCTTTGCTTACGCGCCCTCGGCCTGGAGCCGCTCGATGAAGGCCTGCAGGCTCATGCTGCCCAGGTCTTCGCCAGAACGCGTACGCACCGCCACAGCCCCATTTTCCTTCTCGCGGTCACCAATGACCAGCAGGTAGGGCACGCGCTGCAACGTATGCTCGCGGATTTTATAGCCGATCTTCTCGTTACGCAAATCCGAGCTGACGCGGAAGCCTTGCTCCGCAAGGGTTTTGGTCACGCCCGAGACGTAGTCGGCCTGGGCGTCGGTAATGTTGGCCACCACCACCTGGGTCGGCGCCAGCCAGGCCGGGAACTGGCCGGCATGGTGCTCGATCAGGATGCCGATGAAACGCTCCATGGAGCCGACGATCGCCCGGTGCAGCATGACCGGGTGCTTCTTCTGGCTGTTCTCGTCCACGTACTCGGCGCCCAGGCGGCCGGGCATCATGAAGTCGACCTGCATCGTGCCCAGCTGCCAGGTACGGCCGATGGCGTCCTTCAGGTGGTACTCGATCTTCGGGCCGTAGAAGGCGCCCTCGCCCGGCAGTTCCTGCCACTCCACGCCGCAGCTGGCCAGCGCCGAGCGCAGTGCGCCCTCGGCCTTGTCCCAGGTGGCGTCATCGCCCAGCCGCGATTCCGGCCGCAGCGCGATCTTGATCTGGATCTCCTCGAAGCCGAAGTGCCGGTAGACCGCCAGCGCCTGCTGGTGGAAGGCGGTCACCTCGGATTCGATCTGCGCCTCGGTGCAGAACACATGGCCGTCGTCCTGGGTGAAGCCGCGCACGCGAAGGATGCCGTGCAGTGCGCCGGAGGGCTCGTTGCGGTGGCAGGAACCGAACTCACCGTAGCGGATCGGCAGGTCGCGGTAGCTGTGCAGGCCCTGGTTGAACACCTGGACGTGGCCCGGGCAGTTCATCGGCTTGACCGCGTAGGTGCGCTTCTCCGACTCGGTGAAGAACATGTTGTCCTGGTAGTTGTCCCAGTGACCGGACTTCTTCCACAGGCTCACGTCCAGGATCTGGGGGCAGCGCACTTCGCCATAGCCGCTGTTGCGATAGACCTTGCGCATGTACTGCTCGACCACCTGCCACAGCGCCCAGCCCTTGGGGTGCCAGAACACCAGGCCCGGCGCCTCTTCCTGCAGGTGGAACAGGTCCTGCTGCTTGCCGATGCGGCGGTGGTCGCGCATTTCGGCTTCCTCGATGCGCTTGATGTAGGCATCGAGCTGCTTCTTGTCGGCCCAGGCGGTGCCGTAGATGCGCTGCAGCTGCTCGTTCTGCGCGTCACCGCGCCAGTACGCACCGGAAATGCGGGTCAGCTTGAAGGCCTTCAGGAAGCGCGTGTTCGGCACGTGCGGGCCACGGCACATGTCCACATACTCCTGGTGGTAGTACATGCCCATGGCCTGGATGTCGTCGGACATGTCCTCGATCAGGCGCAGCTTGTAGTCCTCGCCACGCGCCTTGAAGATCTCGATCACTTCCGCGCGCGGCGTCATCTTCTTGATGACGTCGTAGTCCTGGGCGATCAGTTCACCCATGCGCTTCTCGATCGCGGCCATGTCGTCCGGGGTGAACGGGCGCTCGGAGTAGATGTCGTAGTAGAAGCCCTCGGCGATCACCGGGCCGATGACCATCTTCACGTCCGGGTACAGCTGCTTGACGGCATGGCCGACCAGGTGGGCGCAGGAGTGGCGGATGATCTCCACGCCCTCCTCGTCCTTGGCGGTGATGATGCGCAGGCTGGCATCGTGATCGATGACGTCGCTGGCATCGACCAGCACGCCATCGACCGAGCCGGCGATGGTCGCCTTGGCCAGGCCGGCACCGATCGACTGGGCGACGTCCATGACGCTGACGGGGTTTTCGAACTCGCGGCGGCTGCCGTCGGGAAGGGTAATGTTGATCATCGCAGTGGCTTCGTGCGGGGGCCCGCGCTGCGGGCTGGAAAGCGGCTCCGGGCAGGCGCCCGGGCAATAAAAAAGCGCCGCGAGGGCGCCTGGAACGCAGGGCCTTCGGGGGCAGGTCAACCGTGGGCGGTGGTAGTGCTCATGTCGCACGCTCGGCCGGCGCTGGGCGCGGGCCACCTTGTTCCAGTCAGGATAATGACTGCGATTTTAGACCAGTGCGCGGGAAAGCCCAAGCACTCCCCGTCGCGCCCCTGAATGGCCGTCGCTGGCAGCCTGAAATCGCAATGATTACCATATCCAGGCAGCCCGCCCCGTGCCAGCCTGCCCGCTTTCCCCCAGGACCTCGTGATGCGCCACCCGCTCCGACCGGCCTACGCCGGCCCCGCCCGTGTCCCGCGTTCGCCGCCCTCGCGCCGCGCAGGCTGCCGGCAATGATCACTGTCGGCCTTTCCACGCTCGGCTTCTGCAGCCTGGGCGTGCTGTCTGCGATGTTCTCGGCGACGGCCTTCTATGCCGCCTCGCCGCATTGCCGCTGGCCGCGCCTGCGCCGGGCTGGCCGGCTTGGCCGACAGATCGGCCTGGTTGCCGCTGCGGCCGCACTATGGCTGTGGATGGCCGAACTGGGCTTCGCCGCGGGGCTGGTGGCGATGCTGTGCACCTGGATGCTGGCGGCGATGCTGCTGCCGGCCATCGCCGCCTGGCACCGCCCCGGCGCGGAGCCGCGCTGATGTGGGCCCGCGCCCTCGCCGGCATCTTCGCCGGCTTCCTGCTGGCCGCGGCTGCCACCGGACTGGTGGCCTGGCTGCCGCCCGGCCCATGGCAGCACGCACTGGTACCGGCCCTGATCGCCTTCATCCCGCTGTGGATGCTGGCCGCCCTCTGGGCGTTCAGCTTCCGCCGCGCCGCGCACGCCTGGCTGGCCCTGGCCGGCAGTGCTGGCGCCGGCTTCGCCGTGCTCGGCCTGCTGCGCCTGGCCGGTGCGGTGCAATGAGACCGTCCCCATGAAGTTCTCCTCGCAGACGCTGCGAACGTTCACCACCCTGCACACCTGGGTCGGCCTGGTCGCCGGCTTTGGCCTGTTCGTGGCCTTCTATGCAGGCGCCCTGACCCTCTTCCACCATGACCTGCCGTTGTGGCAGACGCCGGGCGCGGCGACGGCATTGCCCGCGGACCTGGATGACGCACAGCACCTGCTCGAGGACGTGCTGGCAGCCCACGCGGAGGCACGCCGCCATGTCGGCATGACCTTCCCCGGCACCGACCATCCGCAGCCGCTGGCCTACTGGCAGACCGATGACGGCAGCTGGCGCTATGCGTGGCCGGGACACACCGACGGCAGCCCGACGCCGCCGCAGACCGGTCTGGCCGAACTGGTCAACGAGCTGCATTACAGCCTGGGCCTGCCAGTGGCCGGCGTGTATGTGATGGGCATCGTCAGCCTGCTGTACGGCATGGCCCTGCTCAGCGGCCTGGTGATCCACCTGCCGAAACTGCTGGGTGACCTGTTCGCGTTGCGCCCGGGCCGCAACCTCAAGCAGCAGTGGCAGGACGCGCACAATGTGATCGGCGTGCTCAGTCTGCCCTTCCATCTGATGTTCGCCGTTACCGGCGCCCTGCTCTGCCTGGCGTTCGTACAGATGGCACTGCTCAATCCGCTGATCTTCGATGGCAAACTGCTGCAGGCCGTGCCGACCGCGATGGATACCGCTCCGGTGCGCGAGGCCAGCGGCGTTCCGGCACCGCCGGGCAGCCTGCAGGTCCTGCATGCGCGCGCCCTGGAAGTGGCCCGCGCCCAGGGCGTGGCCAACTTCGAACCGGCCTATCTGAAACTGGCCAATGGTGGCGACGCCAAGGCCACCATCGAGATCACCGGCGAATCCACCGGCACGCTGGGCCCGCTGGGCGCGGTCGCCCTGGACGTGGCCACCGGCGACGTGCTGGCCACGCAGCTGCCGGGCCAGCGCGATGCCAATCACGCTACGCTGAGCGCCGCCTATGCGCTTCATTTCGGTGAGTTCGGCAACGGCGTGGTGGTCTGGTTGTACTTCCTGATGGGGCTCGGCGGCGCCTTCCTGTTCTATTCCGGCAACCTGCTGTGGATCGAATCGCGACGCAAGCGACGCCAGCCCGAGCAATCGCGTGCGGCCGTCAACATGGCGCGTGCCACCGTCGGTGTCTGCATCGGCCTGTGCGTGGCGATCTCGTTGGCGTTCGTGGTAGCGCTGGTGCTCGAACGCGCAGCACCCGCGGCGGTCGACCCGGGCATCCGTTGGGCCTGTTTCAGCAGCTGGGCCGCGTGCGCGCTGTGGGCATTCCTGCGCAGGCCCGCACAGGCTGCCCGGGAACTGCTGTGGGCCGCTGCGGCCGCGACCGCGCTGGTGCCGGTCGTGCATGGTGCATTGAACGGTGACTGGCTGTGGCGTGCCGCCGCTGCCGGGCACTGGCCGCTGTTCTGGATCGACGCCGTCGCCCTGGCGATGGCCTTCGGCTTTGCGCGCCTGGCGCTGGCCAGCCAACGCCGGGCGCGCAACGGCGACCCCAACAGCGTCTGGGCCGACTGACCGCCCCGCCGGGCCATGCCGGCGGAGCGCGGCGCCTTCAATCGCCCACGCGGGCCTTGTGCCAGGGCGCCAGCATCGCGTTGAGCAGGCTGGCCTGTTCATCGTCGCCGGTCAGCTCCCACATGAAGACACCGGCCAGCCCCTGTTCGCGGGCGAACTGCGCCCGCAGGCCGATCGAACGCGGGTCTTCATAGCTGATGAAGACGTTCTCCCGCGGGTTGTACAACCACGGGCTCTGCGCCTGCGGGTGCCAGTGCCTGGTCCAGCCCGGCTGATCGAGGTAACGCGCCTTGATCACCCGCCAGTCGCCGGCATCGGCCGGCGCACTGTAAGCCTGGTACAGGCCGTCGGCAGTCTCCCCGGTCACCTTGAAGCCGCGCCCGTAGAACGGCACGCCCAGCACCAGTTTGTCCGCCGGCACGCCATGTTCGCGGTAGTACTGCACCGCACCGGCCACGTTGTTCCAGCGCCGCAGTTCCGGCGCCAGCGGGTCGGCCGGCACTTCATGCAATGGCGCGTTGAAGGTCGACACGGCCGAAAAACCGGTACCCATGTCGTAGCTCATCAGGTTGATGAAATCGAGTATCCGGGCCAGCGCCGGCAGGTCGTAGCTGGCGGCGGGATCATAGGGGCCATCGGTCTGCAGCCGGCCAGCGGCCAGCGCGGCGGTCAGCAGCATCGGCTGCCCTGCCCTGCGCCCGTACGTATCGAGCGCGGTACGGAACGCCTGCGCCAGGCGCGTCATGTTGGCCCGGTCCTGCGGACGATGCGCCAGTTCCTTCGGGCCGCCACTGACCGGAAACTCCCAGTCGATGTCCACGCCATCGAAGCTGCCTGCGTGCCGCTCGAAGAACAGCGCCATGCAGGAGTCGACCAGGCGCCTGCGGCTGGCTTCGGTCAGCGCGGCATCGGAGAACCCACCGGCGCCCCAGCCGCCGATCGAGATCAGCGTGCGCAGATGCGGATGCGCTTTTTTCAGGTCAGCCAGCTCGGCAACGTTCTTCGATGCGTCCGCACCGATCACGCATCGGCCGTCTTCGATGGTGGAGAACGCGTAGAACAGATGCGTCAGGCGCTCGGCTGGAATGCTCGAAACCGGATAGCGCCCGGCCGAGCCACCGGGGTAGTAGGCGCCGAAGATCGGCGACTGCGCCGGCGCAGCGTGCACTGCGCCGGGCACGGCAGCGGTGACGAGTACGGCAAGGACGGCCAGGGTCTGGCGGAACATGGGATCTCCCGGTTCGAAGGCGCAGCCACGGTAGCAAACCGATCACGCCCCGGCGCGGCTTCATCGAATGTCGTCCACTGGACAGGCACGGACGCCCGCAGGATGACATCGGCATGTCCCTGACGCCCCACGGCAGGACAGCGCGCTGCCGTCGCCGGTACTGACCCTTCAGAATTCTTCAGACACGCTTCCAGCACTTCAGCGAAGGACCGGGCTCAATCCAGTCTCCTTTCCGATGGAGCCCGACCATGCGTCCGTTGATGTCCTTCCTCCTTCTGCTGCTGCTGGCATTCATACCCCACACCACCGGCGCCGCAACGCCTGCCTCCGTCCGCCTGCCCGCCTTGGAGCAGGCCATCGCCCGCGATGACCTCAAGCAGATCCGCAGCGTGCTGCTGCAGGTCGACGGCAACGTCGTCTACGAGGGCTACTTCAACGGCGCGGACGCGGGCATCCTGCACGATGTGCGCTCGGCCAGCAAAAGCGTGACCGCACTGCTGATCGGCGCCGCCATCGGCGAGGGGGCGTTGCCGGGCGTGCAGGCCCGGGTCTACGACTACTTCCCCGGATTCACCGCGCGCCACGTCGTCGACCCGCGCCTGCGCGCCATCACCCTGCAGGATCTGCTGACCATGAGCAGCCTGTGGGAATGCGACGACGAGAACCCGTTCTCGAGCGGCCACGAAGAGCGCATGTACGTGAGCGAGCGCTGGCTGGACTTCGCCCTGTCCCTGCCGGTGAAGGGCTTCGCGCCCTGGATGCAGCGACCGGAGGACAGCCCTCATGGCCGTTCCTTCGCGTACTGTACGGCCGACTCGTTCGTGCTCGGCGCCGTGCTCGAGAGGGCCACCGGCATGCCACTGTCGGACTATGCCGCCCGGGCACTGGAGCGTCCGCTGGGCATCACCGAGAGCCACTGGAACCGTTCACCGGAGGGCATCGGAATGGGAGGCGGCGGCACGCGCTACCGCAGCCGCGACCTGGCGCGGCTGGGGCAGCTGGTGCTGGATCAGGGGCGCGGCAATGGCCGGCAACTGGTTCCCCGTGATTTCATCGCTGCAATGATCCAGCCACAGGCCCGCACTGGCGATGGCAGCGAGTACGGCTACCAATGGTGGGGCCTGCAGCTGACGGTGCAGGGCAGGCAGCGGACCGTGTGGGCGATGTCCGGCAACGGTGGCAATTATGTCTTCCTGATTCCTGACAGGAATGCCGTGGCCGTAGTCACCAGCCAAGCCTACAACCGCAGCTTCGCCCATCCGCAGTCGCGGCGGATTCTCACTGAGTTCCTGCTTCCGGCACTGCGCTGAGACCGGACAGATCGGAGGGTCGCCATGCGGCGGCGAGGACCTGCGCGCGCTGCCTGGCGACATCCGCATCGATACGCGCCAGCAGCGGCCCCCACTCCGGCGCGCTGCGCAGCGGAGCATACAGCGGCGTGGCACGCAGCCATGCCGCATCGCGGAAGCCATCGTCCACCGCCTGGTGCAGCGCGGCCACGGCGGCCTTCGCATCACCCACCGACTGCAACAGCAGAGCCCGCTCGAGCGCAGCATCGGCCCAACCATCACCACTCCCCGCCGGCAGGCGCTGCAATCGCGCACGTGCCCATGCCGGATCGATGGCCGTCGATCCGTACAGGCCCGCCAGCGTCTCTCCCAACGATTGCTGCGGCCGCAGCCGGTGCGCCGTCGCGAACGCCTCGGCCGCCGCCGCGGTGTCACCGGCCAGCAATGCCAGTTCTCCCTGTAGGCGCAGCAGCTGGGGGTGTGGTGTGCCACGCGTCAATGCGATGGCCAGCTCCTCCCGGGCGCGCCCGGCGGCCCCGGCAACGTACAGGCTGCGCGGCCACGCGATGTTGGCGAACACGTTGTCCGGGTAAAGCTGGAAGTTGCGCGCATGGCGCTGCGCTGCCGCCTGGGTGAAACCGAGCAGTTCCATTTCGCGCGCCACCTGCACATCACGGAAGCGGATGCGTTCGGGTGCCTTGAGTGCGAGGTTGGCGCGCAGCGCCAGCGACAGGTGGCCCTGCTCCTGCTGCAGGTAGGCCAGCGATGCGCGGGTGCGCTCGTCCGCAGGATCGAGCTGGATCGCGCGCACGTAGTCGGCTACCGCATCGTCCATCCGCCCAAGGCAATCATGCGCATACCCGCGCAGGGCGTACGTGGCACCGTCATGCGGCGCCCGTGCACGTTCGGAGTTGGCCAGCGCCAGCGCTTCGTGCATCTGCTGCGGAGAACCGTTGAACAGGCATCCCTGCGCCGACAATGCACGTGCCAGCCCACGCCGGGCCGCGCTGGATTCTGGATCGACCTGGAGTGCCTGGCGGTAGAGGGCGATCGCGCGTTCGTTGTTGCTCGCCTGGCCGATGCCGGCGTAATAGTCCGCGCGCTGCAGCAGGGACGTGGCTGCGGCGGGCGGAGCCTGGTCCGGCCACGCCAGCACCGCCACCGCCAACCCGCCCACCGCCACCAGCGCTGCAGCCCACCACCAGCGCCCTCGTGACGATCGGATCACCGGCGGCGGTGCCATCGGTATCGGTGCGGCGCACAGCTGATAGCCGCGCCCGCGCACCGAACGGATGTAGCGCGGCCGACGGCTGTCATCGCCGAGTGCCTGCCGCAGCAGTTTCACCCGCTGACTGACCGCATCCTCACCAACCACCGCAGGTGCCCAGACCTGGGCCGCCAACGTGTCGAAATCCACCACACGGGTGCCGTGTGCAAGCAGCACGTCGAACAGGGTCCAGCTCAGGCCACTGATGGGCAGGGCCTCACCGGCCCGGCTCACGCGCTGCGCCGGGCGGTCGATGTCCAGGTCGAGCAGGCGCAGGAGGTCCATGACAACAGCATAGCGGCAAGCCCGCTCAGGATGCCGGACAAAGAAAAAGCGGGCCGAAGCCCGCTTTCTCATTCCAGCGATGTCAGCGTCGGTGCTCAACCCGGGTTGACACCTGCCGTGATCGACCGTGGGTCGATCATTCGGCGCTGGCGCCCTCGCCTTCTTCCACGGCCTTCATCGACAGGCGGATACGGCCCTGCTTGTCGACTTCCAGCACCTTGACCTTGACCACATCGCCTTCCTTCAGCTTGTCGCCGACCTTCTCGACGCGCTCGCTGGAGATCTGCGAGACGTGGACCAGGCCGTCCTTGCCCGGCAGGATGGTGACGAACGCACCGAAGTCCATGATCTTGGCGACCTTGCCTTCGTAGATGCGGCCCGGCTCGACGTCCGAGGTGATCTGCTCGATGCGGGCCTTGGCGGCCTGGGCAGCGATCGCGTTGACCGACGCAATGACGATGGTGCCGTCATCCTGGATGTCGATCTGGGTGCCGGTTTCCTTGGTGATGGCCTGGATGGTCGAGCCACCCTTGCCGATCACTTCGCGGATCTTGTCCGGGTGGATCTTGATGGTCAGCAGGCGCGGCGCGTAGTCGGACAGTTCCGAACGCGGAGCGGTCAGGCCGTGGGCCATTTCGCCCAGGATGTGCAGACGGCCAGCCTTGGCCTGCTGCAGCGCCTGCTTCATGATCTCTTCGGTGATGCCTTCGATCTTGATGTCCATCTGCAGGGCAGAGATGCCCTCAGCGGTACCGGCCACCTTGAAGTCCATGTCGCCCAGGTGATCTTCGTCACCCAGGATGTCGGACAGGACGACGAAGCGGTCGCCTTCCTTGACCAGACCCATGGCGATACCCGCCACCGGGGCCTTCACCGGCACGCCGGCGTCCATCAGGGCCAGCGACGAACCGCAGACCGAGGCCATCGACGAGGAACCGTTCGACTCGGTGATTTCCGAGACGACGCGGATGGTGTACGGGAAGGCTTCCAGCGACGGCATGACAGCCAGCACGCCGCGCTTGGCCAGGCGACCGTGGCCGATCTCGCGGCGCTTCGGACCCATCATGCGGCCGCACTCACCCACCGAGAACGGAGGGAAGTTGTAGTGGAACAGGAAGTTTTCCTTGTACTCACCGGCAACGGCATCGATGACCTGACCGTCGCGGGCGGTGCCCAGGGTGATGGTCACGATGGCCTGGGTTTCGCCGCGGGTGAACAGCGAGGAGCCGTGGGTACGCGGCAGCACGCCGGTCTTCACGGAGATCGGGCGGACGGTATCCAGCGCACGGCCGTCGATGCGGACCTTGGTGTCCAGCACCGAGTCGCGCATGGTGCGGTATTCCAGTTCGCCGAATTCCTTCGACAGCTCGGCCGGGTTCCAGCCTTCGGCAGCCACGCGGCCGGCCAGGGCTTCGACCACGTCCTTCTTGATCGCCGAGATGGCATCGCGACGCTGCAGCTTGTCACGCACCTGGAAGGCTTCGCCCAGGCGCGGGCCGATGGCTTCCTTCAGGGCGGCGATCAGCGCTTCGTTCTTGGCCGGGGCTTCCCAGGTCGACGGCTTGGTGCCGGCTTCGACGGTCAGCTCGTTGATCGCGTTGATGACCTTCTGCATTTCGCGGTGACCGAAGGTCACGGCGCCCAGCATCACTTCTTCCGACAGCAGCGCGGCTTCGGATTCGACCATCAGCACGGCGTTGGAGGTACCGGCAACGACCAGTTCCAGCTGCGAGTCAGCCAGTTCACTGACGGTCGGGTTCAGGATGTACTCGCCGTTCTTGTAACCGACCTTGGCAGCGCCGATCGGACCCATGAACGGAGTGCCGGCCAGAGCCAGGGCCGCCGAAGCACCGATCAGGGCCGGAATGTCACCGTCCACGTCCGGGTTCAGCGACATCACCGTGGCGATGATCTGCACTTCGTTCTTGTAATCTTCCGGGAACAGCGGACGGATCGGACGGTCGATCAGACGCGAGATCAGGGTTTCCTTCTCGGTCGCACGGCCTTCGCGCTTGAAGAAACCACCCGGAATACGGCCGCCGGCGTAGAACTTCTCCTGATAGTCGACGGTCAGCGGGAAGAAGTCCTGGCCTTCGCGCGCGCTCTTGGCGGCGACGGCGGTGACCAGCAGTACGGTGTCGTCCATCTTGACGATGACGGCGCCGCTGGCCTGACGGGCGACTTCGCCGGTCTCAAGCGTGACGGTGTGCTTGCCGTACTGGAAGGTTTTGGTGATTTTTGCCACGGAGGGTGTCC
The DNA here is from genome assembly GCF_056479905.1 of Stenotrophomonas sp. 112478_Sma. Taxonomy (NCBI): domain Bacteria; kingdom Pseudomonadati; phylum Pseudomonadota; class Gammaproteobacteria; order Lysobacterales; family Lysobacteraceae; genus Stenotrophomonas; species Stenotrophomonas sp. 112478_Sma. The sequence continues at coordinate 2,984,868 of NZ_CM151072.1, forward strand.
TTGGGGATGCTGTCTGCGAATTTGGACCGTCGGCGACCCTTGCCGCCAGCGGGTGACCGGATCGTTCCGGCCTGAATCGGGGATTGCGGTACTACAAAACAAAACCGCGGCGCATCGCTGCGCCGCGGGGGATTCGTTGCTTAGCGACGCAGGCCAAGCTTCTCGATCAGGGCCTTGTAACGCTCGACGTCCTTCTTCTTCAGGTAGTCGAGCAGGCTGCGACGGCGGTTGACCATCTGCAGCAGGCCGCGGCGGCTGTGGTGATCCTTCTTGTGGGTCTTGAAGTGGCCGGTCAGCAGTTCGATGCGGGCGGTCAGCAGGGCCACCTGGACTTCCGGGGAGCCGGTGTCGGCGGCGCTGCGCTTGTTGTCTTCAATGACCTTCTGGGTGTCGATCGACATGTCTTTTTCTCAGTGATGCGTGGCCGGCAGGAACGCGCTTCGCGCACCGCCAGGCTCGCCGTGGACTACAGGGATGAAACCTACGCGGGGCAGGCTGCCAGAAAATGGCCGCGAAATTGTAACGGCCAGGGGCTCCGGGGACAAGGACCGAGGCTGAACCGCCCCGCCCTGCTCAGAGGTTGAAGCGGCGCTGCGGGGCCAGCAGGCCACTATCATCGACCTGACCGAGGCCCTGGACAGCGGCGTCCGGACCGAACACCGCCACCAGACCGCGCGGCCAGCCGGCATCGCGCAACCGCTGCCCCATGCAGAACCGTTGCGTCTGGCCGGCGTCCAGCTCGACCCGCGGATACCCGGCCAGACCGTCGGCCAGCGGCAGCAGCAGCGCATCCATGGCCGCCAGGTCGCCCGTTTCGACCATGGCCCGCAGCTGGTCCAGGGTGACCATCGCCGGCTCGCGGAACGGCTCCACCCACAGCCGGCGCAGGGCGCTGATGTGCGCACCACAGCCCAGCGCCTCGCCGAGATCACGCGCCAGGCTGCGGATGTAGGTACCCGAGCCACAGGTGACGCGCAGGCGCAGCCGCTCGGGCTGCTGTTCCAGGACCTCGATGGCATGCACCTGGACCTGCCGCTCCGGCGCCTCGATGGCGTCGCCGCGGCGGGCCTTCACGTACAGCGGCTCGCCTCCCTGCTTCAGCGCTGAATAGATCGGGGCCCGCTGGCGGATGCTGCCGGTCAGCGGTGCCAGCGCGGCCTGCAGGACGTCAGCAGTGATCTGCGGCACCGGGCGCTGCAGCAGCACCTCGCCTTCGGCGTCATCGGTGTCGGTGGTCTGGCCGAGCACGATCTCGGCGTCATAGGCCTTGGCCGAGCCCAGCAGCAGGCCGGCGATCTTGGTCGCCTCGCCGAAGCACAACGGCAGCAGGCCGGTGGCCAGCGGGTCGAGACTGCCGGTATGCCCGCCCTTCTCGGCACGGAACAGGCGGCGCGCCACCTGCAGGGCAGCGTTGGAGCTCATGCCGGTCGACTTGTCGAGCAGCAGGATGCCGTCCAGGCGGCGGAACTGAATTCGGGTCATGACAGATACGGGTGTAGCGCCGGACCATGCCCGGCAAGCGCGCGGCGCGGCCTGCATCAGACATCGCGCAGCCGGAATGCAGCAACGCCGGGCATGCCCGGCGTCGCGCGGTTATTCTTCGTCGCTCTCGCGGCGCTTCTCGGCAGCCACGGTGTCGGGCAGATCGCGCAGGATGTTGTCGATGTGCTCGCCCCGATCAACCGAGTCGTCGTAATGGAAATGCAGCTCCGGCACGTGACGCAGCTTCATCGCCCGGGCCAGGTCCATGCGCAGGCGATAGCCCAGTTCCTTCAGGCCGGCCACCGCTTCGGCCGAACGTTCCGGCATCAGCGCGGTGACGAAGACCTTGGCATGGGCCATGTCGCGGGTGATTTCCACGTCGGACACGCTCACCGAGGGCAACCCGTGCTCGCGCACGGCGTTGTGCACCAGGGTGCCGAGTTCACGGCGCAGCTGGGCGGAGACACGGTCGGTTCGATGGAAAGTCTTGGGCACGCGGTCGGGCTCTTGAATTGAATGTGACCCGACCAAGGTCGGGCCCTACCGGGAGAGACGGCCCGACCGGGGTCGGGCGCCACCAGGGGTGGACCCGCCCGCGAGGGCCGGTCCGTTGCAGCATTACAGGGTACGCGGTACTTCGATGCGCTCGAAGCACTCGATCTGGTCGCCCGGCTTGACGTCGTTGTAAGCCTTCACGCCGATACCGCATTCGGTACCGTTGCGGACTTCCTCGACGTTTTCCTTGAAGCGACGCAGCGATTCCAGCTCGCCTTCGAACACCACCACGCTGTCGCGCAGGACGCGGATCGGCTTGCTGCGCTTGACCACGCCTTCGATGACCATGCAGCCGGCGACGGCGCCCAGCTTGGAGCTGCGGAAGACATCGCGGACCTCGGCGATACCGATGATCTCTTCGCGGATCTCCACGCCCAGCAGACCGGAGGCCACCTGCTTCACCTGATCGATCACGTCATAGATGATCGAGAAGTAACGCAGGTCCACGCCGTTGGATTCGATGATGCGACGGGCCGAAGCATCCGCACGCACGTTGAAGCCGATGACGGTCGCCTTGGAGGCGGCAGCCGAATTGGCGTCCGACTCGGTGATGCCGCCCACGCCGGAGTGGATCACGTTGATGCGGATGTCGTCGTTGGACAGCGCGACCAGGGCCTGGCTCAGCGCCTGCACCGAACCCTGCACGTCGGCCTTGATGACCAGGTTGAGGACCTGCTGGCCCTCACCCTTGCCCAGGGTTGCCATGATGTCTTCCATCCGGCTGCCCGCCGTGGCGACCAGGCGCGACTCGCGGCGCTTGGTCTCACGCTGCTGGGCAACGTCCTTGGCCAGACGCTCGTCCTCGACCACCACGAAGTCGTCACCGGCTTCCGGCACGCCGGACAGGCCCAGGACCTGCACCGGGATGGACGGGCCGGCGAACTCCGGCTGCTTGCCGGTTTCGTCGAACAGCGCTCGCACGCGGCCGTACTGGATGCCGCACACCAGGTAATCGCCCTTCTTCAGGCGGCCCTGCTGCACGAGCACGGTGGCGACCGGGCCGCGGCCCTTGTCCAGCGACGATTCAATCACCACGCCGGACGCGCGGCCTTCATCGACAGCCTTCAGCTCCAGCAGTTCGGCCTGGATCGAGATGGCGTCCAGCAGGTCGTCGATGCCCAGGCCGGTCTTGGCCGAGATCTCCACCATCTGGGTGTCGCCACCGAAGTCTTCGGCCACGACCTGCTCGGTCAGCAGTTCGTTCTTGACCCGCATCGGATCGGCGTCGGACTTGTCGATCTTGTTGATTGCCACGATCAGCGGCACGCCGGCGGAACGGGCATGCTGGATCGCTTCCTTGGTCTGCGGCATCACGCCGTCATCGGCAGCGACCACCAGCACCACGATATCGGTCAGCTTGGCACCGCGGGCACGCATCGAAGTGAAGGCTGCGTGGCCCGGGGTATCCAGGAAGCTGATCACGCCCTTCGGCGTATCCACGTGGTACGCACCGATGTGCTGGGTGATGCCGCCGGCTTCGCCGGTGGCGACCTTGGTGCGGCGGATGTAATCCAGCAGCGAGGTCTTGCCGTGGTCGACGTGGCCCATGATGGTGACCACCGGCGGGCGCTGCACGGCTTCGCCCTGGTTTTCACCGGTCGATGCCAGCAGTGCGTCTTCGGCGTCGTTGTCGTTGGCACGGATCGCCTTGTGGCCGAGTTCCTCGGTCACCAGCGCCGCCGTGTCGTGGTCGATGGACTGGGTGATGGTGGCCATCACGCCCATCTTGAACAGCGCCTTGACCACCTCGCCGCCCTTCAGCGCGAGCTTCTGCGCCAGGTCGGCCACGGTGATCGTGTCGCCGATCGCCACTTCACGCACGACCGGTGCGGTCGGACGTTCGAAGGCATGCGGACCGGCGTTGCTGCCACCGCGCGACATGTCGCGACGGCCGCCGGCCTGGTTCCGGCCGCCCGGACGACCACGGGTCGTGCTGTTGCTGTTGCCACGACGTGCACGGTCGGCGGCCGACAGGTGCATCTGGCCGGAGAAACGATCGCCCGGGCCACGCTCGTTGCGCGGCGCGCTGCGGTTGTTGCGGTCCTCGCTGCGTGGCGGAGCGCCACGCGGGGCAGCCGGGGCTGCGGCCGGGGTACGCGGCGGACGCGGTGCGGTTTCGTCGATCGGAGCGCGCGTCTTCGGCTGGCTGGCGGCCAGCGCCTCGGCGGCCTTGGCGGCAACCGCTGCTTCCTCTGCAGCCTTCTTCTCGGCTTCGGCACGCTCCTTGGCGGCAATCTCTTCCTCGCGTGCACGGACGATGGCCTCGTCGCGCAGACGGTCCTTCTCGGCCAATGCCTGCTGTTCGGCGAGGTTGCGGGCGCGCGACTCTTCCAGCTTGCGCAGGATGTCGGCGCGCTCTTCGTCCGGAGTCATCGCACGACCACCATCGGACTTGACGTAGGTACGCTTCTGGCGCACCTCGACATTCACGGTCGTCTTGCTGCGACCGGAATTGACCGTCACTTCCTGCTGTTTACGGCGGTTGAGGGTGATCTTCTTTGCAGACTGATCGGTCTCTTCCGGCGCCTGCTCGGGCTTGCCGTGCGAACGACGAAGGAAGCCCAGGAGCTTCACCTTCTCGGTGCTGGTCACCACCTGGTCGGGACCGCTGAACTTCATGCCGGCACCGGCCAGCTGTTCAAGCAGTTTTTCGACCGGTGTGTTGACCAGTTCGGCAAGCTTGCGGATGGTGGTTTGCTGCGACATTCGGATCCTATGATCTTGTGGGCGCCCCCCCGCATCTGGAGGTGGCGCGGATTCTACGCCCTGAGCGGCTCAGGGCCCTGTTCATTGCCGGCTCATTCGCCGCGTTCCAGTCGGGCGATCTCCTCGGCACGCGCGGCCAGGATCAGCGCGGCGGCGCGCTCCTGGTCCAGCCCTTCGATGCCGAAGTCCACGACCTCGTCGGCGGCCAGGTCGGAGAGATCCTCGCTGGTGCGCACGCCGTGGCCGGCCAGCGCATACGCGGTGGCTTCGTCCATGCCCTTCAGGGACAGCAGGTCCTGCGCCGGCTGGCCGTCTTCAAGGCCTTCCTCGACTGCCAGGGCCTCATTGAGCAGCGCATCGCGGGCACGAGCGCGCAGCTCTTCGACGATATCCTCGTCGAAACCTTCCACGGCCAGCAGTTCGCCGACCGGGACATAAGCGATTTCCTCGACGGTGCCGAAGCCTTCGCTGACCAGGATGCCGGCGATCTCCTCGTCCACTTCCAGCTTGTCCATGAACAGCTGGCGGGCCGAAGCCTGCTCGGCCTCCGACTTGGCGGTGACCTGGTCCTGGGTCATCACGTTGAGCTGCCAGCCGGTCAGGCGGCTGGCCAGGCGCACGTTCTGGCCACCCTTGCCGATCGCCTGGGCCAGGCGGTCCTCGGCAACGGCCAGATCCATCGAGTGCTTGTCCTCATCGACGATGATCGACTGCACCTCGGCCGGCGCCATCGCATTGATGACGAAGTTGGCCGGGTTGTCGTTCCACAGCACGATATCCACGCGCTCGCCATTGAGCTCGTTGGACACCGCCTGCACGCGCGAACCGCGCATGCCGATGCAGGCACCGATCGGATCGGTGCGCTGGTCGTGGGCCAGCACGGCGATCTTGGCGCGGTCGCCCGGATCGCGGGCACAGGCCTTGATTTCCACCAGGCCCTGACCGACTTCCGGCACTTCCAGCTTGAACAGCTCGATCATGAACTCCGGCGCGGCGCGGCTGATGAACAGCTGCGGGCCACGCGGCTCCGAGCGCACTTCGGCCAGGTAGCCGCGGACGCGGTCACCGGCGCGCAGCACGTCGCGCGGAATGCCCTTGTCCTTCGGGATGAAGCCTTCGGCGTTGCCGCCGAGGTCGACGTAGATGTTGCCACGCTCGGCACGCTTGACCACACCGGTGATCAGCTCGCCGACGCGGTCCTTCCATGCGTCCACGACCTGCTGGCGCTCGGCTTCGCGAACGCGCTGCACGATCACCTGCTTGGCGGCCTGGGCGGCGATGCGGCCGAAGTCCGGGTTCTCGATCTGCTCTTCGATGTAATCGCCGACGTCCACGCCCTCGGCTTCATCGATGGCGTCCATCAGGCGGATCTGGCGGTCGGGCGACTCCATGACCACGTCATCAGCCACCACTTCCCAGCGACGGAAGGTTTCGTAGCTGCCATCCTTGTGGTCGATGACCACGCGGGTCAGCACTTCCTCGTCGGGATAGCGCTTCTTCGCTGCCGAGGCCAGGGCGGCCTCGATGGCATCGAAGATCACTTCACGCGGCACGCCCTTCTCGTTGGCGACCGCGTCGACTACCAGCAACAGTTCCTTGCTCATTGGCTCACTCCGCGCGCGGCTTCTTTGCCGCCGGCTCGTTGGAAGAAGAATTCTTGTTCGGCTTCGGACGCTTCGGTGCCGGACCGGTCGGCTTGCTCGGGGCCAGCCCCAGCGCCACCCAGTCGGGCAGGATCCTTGCCTTGTCGATGTTGTCCGCCGACACGACCACTTCGGCCTTATCGACGATCAAGGTGATGGTGCCCGCAGCCTCGTCGGTCGCTTCGATACGGCCCTGCAGGCGACGTCGGTTGTCCTGCGGCAGCTTCAGGGTGACCTTGGCCGACTCCCCCAGGTGGCGAGTGAACTGCTCCAGGTTGAACAGCGGACGATCGACGCCCGGCGAGGACACTTCCAGCGTGTAGTTGCCGCTGATCGGGTCTTCGACGTCCAGCTGCGCCGACACTTCGCGGCTGACCCGCTCGCAGTCGTCGACATTGATGATGCGCTCGGGCTGTTCAGCCAGCGGCACGTCGATGTAAAGGCGCAGGGTCGCACCGCCGGGGGCCGGCAGATACTCAACGCCCAGCAGCTCCAGGCCCAGCGACACAACGGTCGGGGCGAGCAGATTCGCGATGTCGGTTGCCTTGTCGCTCACAGCCTGCCTTGATCTCTTGGTTGGGTGCCGGCCATGGCCGGCATGAACATGACGCCCCGGAAACGACAAAGGGCCCGCAGGGCCCCTTTTTCCGGAAAGACTCCGGTGACTGGATTCCGGTTGCAGCACGCCGCGAAGGCATGTTGCGAGCCCTCCTTCCGGGTGAGGTCTCCCCAGGGGAGCGCCGCCTTCAGGGGTACTGCTTAGGCCGATGATGATAGCGGCTGCACCGCGCTGGTGCAAGGCAGGGACCCGGGTCAGATCCCTCTTCCACGGAAAAAGGGATCTGACCCCGAACACATGGAAAGCACACAGACCTCAAAGAAAAACGCCTTCGAAGCAGGACTTCGAAGGCGATCTCTTTACTTGGTAGCGGGGGCAGGATTTGAACCTGCGACCTTCGGGTTATGAGCCCGACGAGCTGCCAGACTGCTCCACCCCGCATCAGAAGCGGAATCATGAGGCATAGCTGCAATAAATGCAAGCTTTCCCTCATTCATCAAGCCGGATGGCGCCGGCCTGATGTTGGTAGCGGGGGCAGGATTTGAACCTGCGACCTTCGGGTTATGAGCCCGACGAGCTGCCAGACTGCTCCACCCCGCACCGGAAGTGTTTGAGCTGCTGCCCCACCCTGACGAGGGGGATGTCGCAACGATGTTCTGGCTGAACCGCTGCAGTGACAACTCAGGCTGCGCATATTACACGAATCGCGCAGCTTTGTGTCAACTTTTATGCAAGATGCGCAAAAGCCTGCTGGCACCAGACCATGATCGGGTTCCAGGCCAGGCCCAGGGCCAGCAGCGCCAGCGCGTTCACGCCCAGCACCAGGCCCAGCACGCGATCGTTGCCGCGCGGAATGGCCTCGCCCACCGGCTCATCGAAGTACATGACCTTGATGACCCGCAGGTAGTAGAAGCAGCCGACCACTGCGCACAGCACGCCGAGGATCGCCAGCCACAGCAGGCCGCCGTTGACGGCCGCACCCAGCACCGCCAGCTTGGTCCAGAAGCCGAGGAACGGCGGAATGCCCGCCAGCGACGCCATGATGCACAGCACCAGGCCGGCCATCCACGGGTTGCGGGCGTTCAGGCCCTTGAAGTCCTCGATGTTCTCGGCCTCGAAGCCGGCACGCGACAGCGCGATGATCGCGCCGAAGGCAGCGGTGGACATGATGGCGTAGGCCAGCGCATAGAACAGCGCGGCAGCGTAGCCCTGCGAGCCACCACCGGCGATGCCCATCAGCAGGAAGCCGATGTGCGAGACGGTGGAGAACGCCAGCATGCGCTTGAGATTGCTCTGCGCAATCGCCATCAGGTTGCCGATCACCAGCGATACGGCGGCCAGGCCGGCGATCAGCAGCTGCAGCTCGGTCGACAGCGGACCCACGCCCATTTCCAGCAGGCGATAGGCCATGCCGAACGCAGCCAGCTTCGGTGCCGAGCTGATGAACAGCGCGATCGGCGCCGGCGCACCCTGGTAGACGTCCGGCAGCCACATGTGGAACGGTGCCGCGCCCAGCTTGAAGGCCACGCCCGCGATCATGAACACCGCGCCGGTGATCAGCAGCACGCGCTCTTCGGAATGCGGGATGGCATCGCGGATCACGTCCAGGTGCAGGCTGCCGGTGGCGCCGTAGATCAGCGACATGCCATACAGCAGCAGGCCGGAGGCAAGCGAACCGAGCACGATGTACTTCATCGCCGCTTCCGAGGCCAGGCCGCTGTCGCGGTTGCTGGCCACCAGCGCATACGAGCACAGCGCCAGCAGTTCCAGGCCCAGGTAGACCATCAGCAGGCTGCCGGCCGAGACCAGGATCATCATGCCGGCCGTGCCGAACAGGATCAGCACCGGGATCTCGCCCTGGAACAGGTTGCGGTCGCGCAGGTAGCGCCAGCCGTACACAAGGGTCAGGCCGCTGAGCAGCACGATCCCGGTCTTCATCACGTCCGCGGCGGTATCGCGCACGAACATGCCATGGAAGACCTCTCCCTGCCCGCCCACGCCGGTCGCCAGCATGAACAGCACGACGGCCAGTGCAGCAACCGAGAACAGGTGGGTGACGATCTTGTTCCGCTCGCTGACGAACAGGTCGAGGATCATCAGGGCGAAGGCGCTGCCGATCAGCACCAGCTCGGGGGCGAGCGGAGGCAGGTCAGCAGCGGTCAATGGCAGCAGCGGCGAGGTGGTCATCATCAAATCCTGGAATTACAGCAGCTTGCTGGATGCGATCTGCATCGCCAGCTTCGCGATCGAGGGCTCCATCAGGTCGGTCAGCGGCTTGGGGTAGATGCCCAGGGCAAGCACGCCGATGGCGAACACGCCCAGCACCAGCCATTCGCGGCCGTTGATGTCCTTCAGTTCGGCGACATGGCTGTTGGCCACTTCGCCGAAGAAGATGCGCTTGTACAGCCACAGGGTATAGGCCGCACCGATGATCAGGGTGGTGGCCGCGCCCAGGGCGATCCACGGGTTACGCTGGAAGGCGGACAGGATGACCATGAACTCGCCGACGAAACCGCTGGTGCCCGGCAGGCCCGCATTGGCCATGAAGAACAGCATGGCGAAGGTGGCGAACCAGGGCATCACATTGACCACGCCGCCGTAATCGGCGATGCGGCGGCTGTGCATGCGGTCGTACAGCACGCCGACGCAGGAGAACATCGCACCCGACACGAAGCCGTGCGAGATCATCTGCACCATCGCGCCCTGCAGGCCCAGGCGGGCCGCATCGACGTTGCCGGCTTCACGCACCAGCCACAGGGCAATGAAGGTACCCAGGGTGACGAAACCCATGTGCGCGATCGACGAGTACGCGATCAGCTTCTTCATGTCGTCCTGGACCAGGGCGACCAGGCCAACGTAGATCACCGCGATCAGCGACAGCGCGATCACCAGCCAGGCCCACTCCAGCGAAGCATCCGGCACGATCGGCAGGTTGAAGCGCAGGAAGCCGTAACCACCGATCTTCAGCGCGATGGCGGCCAGGATCACCGAACCGGCGGTCGGCGCTTCCACGTGCGCATCCGGCAGCCAGGTGTGCACCGGGAACATCGGCACCTTGACCGCGAAGGCGATCAGGAAGGCGAAGAAGATCCAGGTCTGCTCCTTGGCCGTCAGCGGCAGCGCGTACAGATCGGCCAGCTGGAAGCTGCCGCCCTTCATGTACAGGTAGATCAGCGCCACCAGCATCAACACGGAGCCGAGGAAGGTGTAGAGGAAGAACTTCAGTGCGGCGTAGATGCGACGCGGGCCACCCCAGACACCGATGATGAGGAACATCGGGATCAGCATCGCTTCGAAGAACACGTAGAACAGCATCGCGTCCGTCGCGGCGAAGATGCCGACGGTGACGCCTTCCAGGATCAGGAAGGCCGCCACGTACTGGTTGACGCGCTTGTCGATCGCGCTCCAGGCACCGATCAGGGCAAGCACGCTGACCAGGGTGGTCAGCAGGATCAGCGCCACGGCGATGCCGTCCACGCCCAGGTTGTAGCCGATCTTGTACGCCGGGATCCACGCATGGGTCTCGACGAACTGCAGGCCATCGATGCCCGGGTTGTAGCCGCCCAGCAGCGAGAGGCTCGCCACGAAGGTCAGCACCGCCACGCCCAGCGACGCCCAGCGGGCGGTCTGCGCATCACGGATCGCAAGGATCAGGGCACCACCGATGATCGGCAGCCAGATGAGGACACTGAGTAGAGGCCAGTTCGACACGTCTTCTTATTCCGTACAGGTCATCAACGCAGGTAATGCATCAGCACGCCCAGCAGGGCAATCAGGCCGATGATCATCGCGAAGGCGTAGTGATAGAGGAAACCGGATTGGGTACGACGCAGCACGCCGGCTGCGACGTCCACAACACGTGCCGAGAGATTGACCACGCCGTCGACGATGTTGCTGTCGATCCAGCGCGAGACCCTGCCGAGCTTGACGCTGCCACCGGCAAAGCCATCGATCCACAGCTTGTCGAAGCCGTACTTGTTTTCCAGCACCGACACCAGCGGGGCGAAGGCCTTGCGTGCCTTGCCCGACAGGTCCGGCTTCCACAGGTAGAACAACGCGGCCAGCAGGAAGCCCGCCAGGGTCAGCCAGAACGGCGGCAGCATCATGCCGTGCAGCGCGAACGCCACCGGGCCATGGAACTCCTCGCCGAGGAACGCCACGGTGTTCTTGGCCGGATCGTAGAAGTCGACGATGCCGGTGAAGAACGTGGTCGCCTGGCCCTTGATCGCCTCATGGGCGTGGTGGCCGGCCCAGTCGGTGCCGTGCAGCATCGGACCGATGCTGAAGAAGCCGATGGCGATCGACGGGATGGCCAGCAGGATCAGCGGCAGGGTCACCACCCACGGGGTCTCGTGCGGCTCGTGCGCGCCGTGCCCATGACCGTGGTCGTCATGGTGGGCGTCGGCATGGTGCGCATCAGCGGCATGGTGATCGTCATGGCCGTGGCCATGATCGTCATGCGCGTCGCGGAAGCGCTCCTTGCCATGGAAGGTCATGAACAGCAGGCGGAAGCTGTAGAAGCTGGTCACCAGGACGCCGCCCAGCACCGCCCAGTAGCCATAGGTGGCCACCCAGCTGCCCTGGATATGGGCATGGATCTCGGCGGCCTCGATGATGGTGTCCTTCGAGTAGAAACCGGAGAAGAACGGCGTACCGACCAGGGCCAGGGTACCGATCCACATGGTGATGAAGGTGATCGGCATGTACCTGCGCAGGCCGCCCATCTTGCGCATGTCCTGCTCGTGGTGCATGGCGATGATGACCGAACCGGCGCCGAGGAACAGCAGCGCCTTGAAGAAGGCGTGGGTCATCAGGTGGAACACGGCAGCCGAATAGGCCGAAACACCCAGCGCCACGGTCATGTAGCCCAGCTGCGACAGCGTCGAGTACGCGACCACGCGCTTGATGTCGTTCTGCACGATACCGATCAGGCCGGTGAAGAAGGCCGTGGTGGCACCGATGAACAGGATGAAGTCCAGCGCGGTCTGCGACAGCTCGAACAGCGGCGACATGCGGGTGACCATGAAGATACCGGCGGTCACCATGGTCGCGGCGTGGATCAGCGCCGAGATCGGCGTCGGGCCTTCCATCGAATCCGGCAGCCACACGTGCAGCGGGACCTGGGCCGACTTGCCCATGGCGCCGATGAACAGGCAGATGCAGATCAGGGTGGCGATCGACCAGATCACCGGCTCGTTCAGCAGCTGCATCCCGAACAGGGTGCCGTCCCAGATCTGCAGCTGGGCGCGCGGGTCGGCCAGCATGCTGGCCTGCGAGAACACCTCGGAGTAGTCCAGGGTGCCGAACACCCACAGCACGCCGGCGATACCCAGCAGGAAGCCGAAGTCACCGACGCGGTTGACCAGGAACGCCTTCATGTTGGCGAAGATCGCGGTCGGGCGCTTGAACCAGAAGCCGATCAGCAGGTACGACACCAGGCCCACCGCTTCCCAGCCGAAGAACAGCTGCAGGAAGTTGTTGCTCATCACCAGGGTGAGCATCGAGAAGGTGAACAGCGAGATGTAGCTGAAGAAGCGCTGGTAGCCCGGATCGTCCTGCATGTAGCCGATCGTGTAGATGTGGACCAGCAGCGACACGAAGGTCACCACCACCATCATCATCGCGGTCAGCTTGTCGACCATGAAACCGACGTGGGCCGAGTACTGGCCGACTTCGAAGAAGGTGTAGACGTTCTGGTTGAACGGCTGCGCCCCGCCCCACAGCAGCTGGTAGAGCGTGTACATCGACAGGCCGCACGCAACCGCAACGCCGAGGATGGTGATGGTCTGCGCGCCGAAGCGCTTGACCTGGCGACCGAACAGGCCGGCGATGATGCTGCCGAACAGCGGTGCAAGCACCACTGCGATCAACAGACTCTTGGAGAGAGTGATTTCCATCTGTGGATCAGCCCTTCAGCGAATCGACTTCGCCGACATTGATCGTGCGGCGGGTACGGAACAGGGTCACCAGGATCGCCAGGCCGATGGCGGCCTCGGCAGCGGCGACGGTCAGGATGAAGAACACGAACAGCTGGCCGGATGGATCGCCCAGCTGGCGCGAGAATCCGACGAAGTTGATGTTCACCGACAGCAGCATCAACTCGATGGACATCAGCAGCACGATGATGTTCTTGCGGTTGAGGAAGATGCCGGCAAGGCTGATGCAGAACAGCACCGCGCCCAGCGCCAGGATATGGCCCAGAGTGATCATGCCTTGGTCTCCTCTTCGCCCGCCGCAGGCGTGCTGTTGCTGTGCACCACCGGCTGCTCGGCACTCATCTTGACCACGCGCAGGCGATCGTGCGCCTTGACCATGGTCTGCTGCGTCGGGTTCTGGGTCTTCAGGCCTTCGCGGCGACGCAGGGTCAGCATCACCGCGGCCACCACGGCCACGGTCAGGATGACGGCGGCAAACTCGAACGGCAGCAGGTACTCGGTGAACAGGCTGCGGGCCAGCCAGGTGACGTTGGACGTGTCAGCGGCCAGAGCGGCGGCATTGTCGGCCGGGAACGGGTTGACCGCCCTGCCCTTGACGCCGATCAGCATCAGCATCTGCACCAGCATCGCCACGGCCACGACCAGGCCCACCGGCAGGTAACGCACCCAGCCCTCACGCAGGTTCGACGGATCGATGTCAAGCATCATCACCACGAACAGGAACAGCACCATCACCGCGCCGACGTAGACCAGCACCAGCGCCACACCGAGGAACTCGGCGCCCACCAGCAGCCACACGCAGGCAACGGAGAAGAAGGTCAGCACCAGGCACAGAACGGCGTGCACGGGGTTGCGCACGCTGATCACCGCCGCGGCGGAGATGCCGGCCACGATGGCGAAGACCCAGAAAGCGATATTTACCCAATCCATCTCTCGACCTCAGCGGTAAGCGGCATCGGCGGCGCGACGCTCGGCGATCTCGGACTCGAGACGGTCGCCCAGGGCCAGCAGCTGCGGCTTGGTAACGATGTTTTCGCCACGATTCTCGAAGTGGTACTCGAGGATGTGGGTTTCGACGATCGAGTCCACCGGGCAGCTTTCCTCACAGAAGCCGCAGAAGATGCACTTGAACAGGTCGATGTCGTAGCGGGTGGTGCGGCGGGTGCCGTCCTCGCGCTTGGCCGAATCGATGGTGATGGCCAGCGCCGGGCAGACCGCCTCGCACAGCTTGCAGGCGATGCAGCGCTCTTCACCGTTGGGATAGCGGCGCAGCGCATGCAGGCCACGGAAGCGCGGCGACTGCGGGAACTTCTCCATCGGGTACATCATCGTGTACTTCGGCCTGACGCTGTACTTCAGCGTCAGCCAAAGGCCGGCCAGCAGTTCGAGCAGCAGCAGGCTCTTGAAGTAATGGGTAATCCTGTTCATCACTTTAGACGCCCTTTTGAATCACGCCGAAGAACACCATGACGGCGGTGACCGCGATCCAGAAAATGGTCAGCGGAATGAAGACCTTCCAGCCCAGGCGCATGATCTGGTCGTAGCGGAAGCGCGGGAAGCTGGCACGGAACCAGATGTAGGCACTGGCGAAGAAGAACACCTTGACGAACAGCCACGGCGCGCCACCCTTCCAGATCCAGTCGACCAGCGGCGACACAGTGCCCGGATCGACCCAGCCCTGGATCGGGCTCAGCCAGCCACCGAGGAAGAAGATCGAGATCAGGAAACTGATCAGGATCATGTTCGCGTACTCGGCCAGGAAGAACAGCGCGAACGCGCCGCCCGAGTACTCGACCATGTGGCCAGCGACGATTTCCGACTCGCCTTCCACCACGTCGAACGGCGCACGGTTGGTCTCGGCCACGCCGGACACCCAGTACACGACGAACAGCGGGAACAGCGGAATCAGGAACCAGTCGAAGAAGCCGGAACTGCCGGCCTGGGCCATCACGATGTTGCTCAGGTTCAGGCTGCCCGAAGCGATCATGACGCCGACCAGGGCGAAGCCCATCGCGATTTCGTAGCTGATCATCTGCGCCGAGGCACGCATCGCACCCAGGAACGCATACTTCGAGTTGGACGCCCAGCCGGCCAGGATGATGCCGTAGATGCCCAGCGAGGTCATCGCCAGCAGGTACAGCAGGCCGGCATTGGCGTTGGACAGCACGATCTGCGAATCGAACGGAATCACCGCCCAGGCCGCGAACGCCGGGGCCAGGGTGATCAGCGGTGCCAGCAGGTAGATCGCCTTGTTGGCGTTGCTCGGCTGGACCACTTCCTTGAACAGCAGCTTGAAGACGTCGGCGAAGGCTTGGAAGATGCCCATGCCCACGTACATCGGGCCATGGCGGACGTGCATCCAGCCGATCAGCTTGCGTTCCCAGACCACGTAGAAGGCCACCGAGACGATCACCGGTACGGTGATCACCAGGATCTTCAGGATGATCCAGAGCAGCGCGCCGATGTCACCGAGGCCGAGCAGCCACTGGTGCAGCGGATCGACCGCGTTCAACAGCAATTCGTTCATGCAGCCACCACCGTTACGCGAGCGGCACCCAGCGGCGCGGTCGCGCCGTGGCCCGATTCAATCCAGACCGAACCCGCAGCGACGCGGGCGTCGACCACCACCGGCAGGGTGGCGCGACCGGCATCGGTGCCGACCTTGGCCATCTGCCCTTCCTGCAGCTGCAGGCGTGCGGCATCTTCCGTGTTGAGGACGATGCGCGGGGCGTTGTTCAGCGGATGCGACTGCAGCGCCGGAGCGCGGCGGACCACGGCATCGGTGCGGTAGATCGCCGCCGTCGAGGCCACTTCCAGGCCTTCGCCTGCAACGGCCGGCTGGGCCGACGCAGCCACGGTGACCGATACCGGTGCCAGGCTGGCACGCAGGCCCGCCAGATCGATGAAGTCGAAACCGGCCACCGCCAGCTCACCGCCCAGCGCACGCAGGACGCGCCAGCCTTCACGGGCCTCGCCCGGCAGCTTGCCACCGGCACGGGCCGACTGTTCGCGGCCATCGAGGTTGGTCAGGGTGGCGTCGATTTCCGGCAGCGCACCGATCGGCAGGATCACATCGGCGACGTCGCGGGTCGAGGCGCAGGCGAAGTGGCTGAACGCCACGACTTGGGCACCGGCCAGTGCCTTGCGCGCGGCGGGCGCATCGGCAAAGTCCAGGCCCGGCTCCAGGCCGTACACCACGTAGGCCTGGCGCGGCTGCGCCAGCATCGCGGCGACGTCCCTGCCGGCCGGCAGCACGCCCGCACGGGTCAGGCCGACGGCGTTGGCGCCCTGCGGAATGCGGCACAGGCGGGCACCGGTGGCGGTGGCGAAATCACGCGCGGCGGCGCGGATCGCGGCAGCCTGCGGGTGGTTCTCGGCGATGGCGCCGACGATCAGCACGGTGTTGTTGCCACCCTGCACCGCCGAACGCAGCTCGGCATTGGCCAGGGCATCGACGAACTGCGAAGGCGCGACGATCTGCTTGCCGGCGATGCTGAAGGCGAAGTCGAAGTCGACCGGGTTGACGACGTGGATCTTCGCGCCGTTCTGGGTCTGCGCCTTGCGCAGGCGGGCATGCAGCAGCGGCAGTTCATGGCGGATGTTGCTGCCCAGAACCACGATGCGGTCAGCGCCTTCGATCTCCGCCAGCGGCAGGCCGAACACTTCGGCGGTGGCGGCGTCGGAGAAATCGCGGTTGTTGATGCGGTGATCGATGTTGCCCGAACCCAGACCCTTGGCCAGGCGCGCCAGCAGAGCGCCCTCCTCGTTGGAGGTCGACGGGTGCACCAGCACGCCCAGGGTGTCGCCCTGGTTCGCCTTGAGGATGTCGGCGGCAGCGGCCAGGCCTTCGGCCCAGCTCACTTCCTTCCACTCGCCGTTGACCTTGCGCAGCGGCTTGACCGCACGGTCTTCGCTGTACAGGCCCTGGTGCGAGTAGCGGTCGCGGTCGGACAGCCAGCATTCGTTGACCGCTTCGTTGTCGCGCGGCACCGAACGCAGCACTTCACCGCGGCGCACATGCAGGAACAGGTTCGAACCCATCGCGTCGTGGTAACCCAGCGACTCGCGCGCGGTCAGCTCCCACGGACGGGCACGGAACTGGAACACCTTGTTGGTCAGCGCGCCGACCGGGCAGACGTCGACGACGTTGCCGGACAGTTCGGTGGTCAGGGGCTTGCCGTCGTAGGTACCGATCTGCAGGTTCTCGCCGCGGTACATGCCACCCAGTTCATAGGTGCCCGCCACTTCGGCGGTGAAACGGACGCAGCGGGTGCACTGGATGCAGCGGGTCATCTCGGTGGCGACCAGCGGACCCATGTCCTCGTCCGGGACCACGCGCTTGCGCTCGTTGAAGCGGCTGACCGAACGGCCATAGCCCAGCGACACGTCCTGCAGCTCGCACTCGCCGCCCTGATCGCAGATCGGGCAGTCCAGCGGATGGTTGATGAGCAGGAACTCCATCACCGAGCGCTGGAACTTCAGCGCCTTCTCGCTGCGGGTGGCGACCTTCATGCCGTCCATCACCGGCGTGGCGCAGGCGGGCGCCGGCTTCGGCGACTTCTCCACGTCCACCAGGCACATGCGGCAGTTGGCGGCGATCGGCAGCTTCTCGTGGTAGCAGAAGCGCGGAATCGGAATGCCGGCCTTGTCGGCGGCCTGGATGATCATCGAACCCTTGGGCACGACCAGGGACTTGCCATCGATCTCGATGGTCACATGATCCGGTGGCACGTTCGGGTTTACGGGTTGCGCGCTCATGCGGCGGCTGCCTCCACCTTCTTGCCGTCAACCATCGAATGACCGTTGACGATGTAGTACTCGAATTCGTCCCAGAACTGGCGCAGGAAGCCCTGGATGGGCCATGCCGCCGCTTCGCCGAACGCACAGATGGTGTGGCCTTCGATCTGGCCGGCCACCGCCTTCAGCTGGTGCAGGTCTTCCATCGTGGCCTTGCCGGCGACGATGCGCTCGAGCACGCGGTGCATCCAGCCGGTGCCTTCACGGCACGGCGTGCACTGGCCGCAGGATTCCTTGTGGAAGAACTGGCTGATGCGGCAGGCGAACTTGACGCAGCACACGCTGTCATCCAGCACCACGACCGCCCCGGAACCCAGGCCGGAGCCCAGCGCACGGATGGTGTCGTAGTCCATCGGCAGGCCCTTCAGCTCCGCCGCGGTGAGCACCGGCATGGAGACGCCGCCCGGAATCGCACCCTTCAGGGTACGGCCCGGGCGCAGGCCACCGGCCATTTCCAGCAGCTCGTCGAAGGTGGTGCCGAGCGGCACTTCAAAGTTGCCGCCGTTCTGCACGCAGCCGGAGACCGAGAAGCACTTCGGGCCGCCATTGGCGGTCCGGCTCAGGCCCTTGAACCACTCCGGACCGTTGCGGATGATCGCCGGCACCGAGCCGTAGGTCTCGGTGTTGTTGATCGTCGACGGCTTGCCGTACAGGCCGAAGTTGGCCGGGAACGGCGGCTTGTAGCGCGGCTGTCCCTTCTTGCCTTCCAGCGATTCCATCAGCGCGGTTTCTTCGCCGCAGATGTAGGCACCGGCACCGAGAGCACCGTAGATGTCGATGTCCACGCCTGAGCCCAGCACGTTCTTGCCCAGCCAGCCGTTCGCGTAGGCGTCGGCCAGGGCCTGCTCGAAGTGCTCGAAGGGCTCGTGGTGGAACTCGCCGCGCAGGTAGTTGTAGCCCACGGTCGAACCGGTGGCGTAGCAGGCGATCGCCATGCCTTCCACCACCGAATGCGGGTTGTAACGCAGGATGTCGCGATCCTTGCAGGTGCCCGGCTCGGATTCATCCGAATTGCAGAGGATGTACTTCTGCATGTTGCCCTTGGGCATGAAGGACCACTTCAGGCCGGTCGGGAAGCCTGCGCCACCGCGGCCGCGCAGGCCAGAGGCCTTGACCATCTCGATGACCTGCTCCGGCGGGATCTTCTCTTCGAGGATCTTGCGCAGGGCAGCGTAGCCACCGGTCTTGAGGTAGCTTTCGTACGACCACGGAGTGTCGTAATGCAGGGTGGTGTAGACCACCTGGTGCGGCAGCGGCGCGGGACCGACCGGGCCCTTGGATTCGTGGTGATGTGCCATGCCCTTACTCCAGCCCGTCCAGCAGCTCGTCGACCTTTTCCAGGGTCAGACGCTCATGGTAGTGACCGTTGATGACCATCATCGGCGCACCGCCGCAGCCGGCCAGGCACTCTTCCTCGCGCTTGAGGTAGACGCGGCCGTCCGGGGTCGATTCGCCGTGCTTGATGCCCAGCTTCTTCTCGCAGTGGCGCACGATGTCCTCGGCGCCATTGAGCCAGCAGCTGATGTTGGTGCAGATGGCCACGTTGTTGCGGCCCACCTTCTCGGTCTCGAACATCGAGTAGAAGCTGGCGACCTCGTAGGCCCACACCGGCGGCAGGTCCAGGTACTTGGCCACGCCGGCGATCAGCTCGTCGGTCAGCCAGCCCTCATTCTGCTCCTGGGCCGCATGCAGGCCCTGCAGCACGGCAGAGCGCTTGCGGTCCGGCGGGAACTTGGACAGCCAGTGATCGATGTGAGCGCGGGTCTTGTCGCTCAGCACCACCATCGGGTCGACGTCGCGCGCCGCCTCGAAATTACCTGTCGCCTTCATCGGCCGACCTCAGCGAAATGCATAACGTGAAATTCCAGGAACTGCGGCGCCGGCTTGCGCCGGCTGCCTGCAGCAGGCGTTGGCGTGGCAGACGGCATTACCGGTCAACCTCGCCGAACACCAGATCGTAGGTACCGATCATCGCCACCACGTCGGCCAGCATGTGGCCGCGCACGATCGAGTCGATCGAGGACAGGTGGGCGAAGCCCGGCGCACGCAGGTGCACGCGGAAGGGCTTGTTGGCGCCGTCGGAAACCAGGTAGCAGCCGAACTCGCCCTTCGGGGCCTCCACCGCCGAGTAGGTCTCGCCGGCCGGCACGCAGTAGCCTTCGCTGAACAGCTTGAAGTGGTGGATCAGCGCTTCCATGTCGTCCTTCATGTCCTCGCGGCTGGGCGGAGCGACCTTGAAGTTCTTGACCATGACCGGGCCGGGGTTGGCCTTCAGCCATGCCACGCACTGCTTGATGATGCGGTTGGACTCACGCATCTCGGCGACGCGGACCAGATAACGGTCGTAGCAGTCGCCTTCCTTGCCCAGCGGAATGTCGAAATCAACGGCATCGTACTTGGCATACGGACGCTTCTTGCGCAGATCCCAGGCGATGCCCGAGCCGCGCAGCATGACGCCGGTCATGCCCCACTGGTGCGCCAGTTCCGGGGTGACCACGCCGATGCCGACGGTGCGCTGCTTCCAGATGCGGTTGTCGGTCAGCAGGGTTTCGTACTCGTCGACGCGACCCGGGAACTCATTGGTGAAGTTCTCCAGGAAATCCAGCAGCGAGCCCTCGCGCGAAGCATTGAGCTGCTTCAGCGCCTTGCCCTTGTGCCAACGGGATTCCTTGTACTTCGGCATGTGGTCCGGCAGGTCGCGGTAGACACCGCCCGGACGGTAGTACGCCGCGTGCATGCGCGCGCCGGAAACCGCTTCGTAGCAGTCCATCAGCTCTTCGCGCTCGCGGAAGGCATACAGCATCACCGCCATCGCGCCCAGGTCGAGCGCGTTGGAACCCAGCCACATCAGGTGGTTGAGGATGCGGGTGATCTCGTCGTACATGGTACGGATGTACTGCGCACGCTCCGGCGCCTCGATCCCCATCAGGGTCTCGATCGCGCGCACGTAGGCGTGCTCGTTGCACATCATCGACACGTAATCCAGGCGATCCATGTAGCCGATCGACTGGTTGAACGGCTTGGACTCGGCCAGCTTCTCGGTACCACGATGCAGCAGGCCGACGTGCGGGTCGGCGCGCATGATGGTCTCGCCGTCCATCTCCAGAATCAGGCGCAGCACGCCATGCGCGGCCGGATGCTGCGGGCCGAAGTTCATGGTGTAGTTGCGGATTTCCTGCCGGCTTTCGGCGGCATTGCTGGCGAACGCTTCGCCGGCCTGGTGTACGTGGCTCACTTCACTGCCTCCTGCGCGCGCTCGCCGGCTGCGGTCTGCAGACGGGCGTCGTCGCGGATCACGCGCGGCACGCCGACACGCGGCTCAACCGAGGTGACCGGTTCGTAGATCACGCGCTTCTTTTCTTCGTCGTAGCGCACTTCGACATTGCCGATCAGCGGGAAGTCCTTGCGGAACGGATGGCCGACGAAACCGTAGTCGGTCAGGATCCGGCGCAGGTCCGGGTGGCCTTCGAAGATCACGCCATACAGATCGAACGCTTCACGCTCGAACCAGTTCAGGCCCGGCCAGATGCCGGTCAGCGAGGACACCACCGGCAGTGCTTCGTCAGGTGCGAAGCAGCGCAGGTGCATCATCAGGTTGTGCTGGTACGAGCGCAGCTGCGCCACCACGGCAAAGCGCTGGGTCGGCATGTGCTGCGGGCGAGCGCCTTCGGCACTCTCTTCGCTGGGGAACTCGCCCCACGCGAAGCGGCCCTGCGCCTTGCCCTCGACGCCGCGGCTGAAGCCGTGCGAGGACACGTCGGCGGTGTCCCATTCGTCGGAGCCATAGCCCAGGTAGTCCACGCCGCAGAGGTCCACGGCCTGCTCGAAACCAAACTCGTCACGCAGCGCCAGGGCGGTGGCGTGCCACTCGGCGGCAGGCACTTCCAGCGTCACTTCGCCGCGGGGTTCGACCACGATGACCTTCGCACCAGCGAAACGTGCGGAGAGTCGGTCGATGAAGGATGCTTGCTCTGCCATGGGGGCTTGGCGCGCTCTTGTCAGGTGAAGGGGTCAGCGGGCGATGGTCTGTGTACGCCAGATCTTCTTCTGCAGCTGCAGGATCCCGTACACCAGCGCCTCGGCGGTCGGCGGGCAGCCCGGGACGTAGACGTCCACCGGCACCACGCGATCACAGCCGCGCACGACAGAATAGGAATAGTGGTAATAACCACCGCCATTGGCACAGCTGCCCATGGAGATCACCCACTTGGGGTCGGGCATCTGGTCGTAGACCTTGCGCAGTGCCGGGGCCATCTTGTTGACCAGCGTACCGGCGACGATCATCACGTCGGACTGGCGCGGCGACGGGCGGAACACCACGCCGTAACGGTCCAGGTCCAGGCGCGCGGCGCCGGCGTGCATCATCTCCACGGCACAGCAGGCCAGGCCGAAGGTCATCGGCCACATCGAGCCGGTACGCGCCCAGTTCAGCAGGGCGTCGACGCTGGTGGTGACGAAGCCTTTTTCCAGCAGGGGATTGTCGCCTTCCGGCCGCAGGATGTCATCAACCCGCCCTTCCGGGGTCGGATTGTTCATCAGGCCATCGAGCGTCTGAATCACTCCCATTCCAGCGCTCCCTTCTTCCAGACGTAAATGAAACCGAGGAACAGCATGCCGACGAACAGGCCCATGGTGACCAGCGAACGGGCACCCAGCTCCATGAAGACCTGGGTCCACGGCACGATGAAGATGATTTCCAGGTCGAAGACGATGAACTGGATCGCGATCAGGTAATAGCGCACATCGAACTTCATGCGCGCGTCTTCGAACGCCTCGAAGCCGCACTCGTACGGCGAGAGCTTTTCCAGATCAGGGCGGCGGGGACCGAGGAGTCGGCCGACCAGCATCAGCACGACGCCGATACCGGTGGCAACGATCAGAAACAGCAGAGACGGCAAATATTCGGCCAGCACAGCGATTCTCTCTTGCCTCTGCCGCTGCGCCTGCAGGCGCTTTGGCATGGGGGAGTGGACGGGAATCGCCCTGGCGCATTGCGCGCCAGGTGAACCCGCTTTACTTACAAATGGTGCCCAAGAGGGGACTCGAACCCCTACGACTTGCGTCGCTACCACCTCAAGGTAGTGCGTCTACCAATTCCGCCACCTGGGCAAACGATCACATCAGACTATCTTCCCGATGCGCCGCGTATTGTAACCGGCTTCAGTCTTTCTGGGAGCCTTCCGACGGCTTTTCTTCACCAGAAACCGAAGATTCCGCCTGAGCCGGCACAGTCGCCGCCGGAACCGGGGCTGCCGGGACCTCATCGGCCTTCGGAACGGCCGGCAGTTCGCCTGCAGGGGCGGCCGGAGCGCTGGCCGCCGGGGCGGACATCAGACCCAGGTCCTGCTCGGCGGCAGGACGGCTGCCGTGGCCGGCATACCAGGCCATGAAGAGACTGATGCCGAAGAACACCACGGCCAGCCACTTGGTCGACTTGGACAGGAAGTTCGAGGCGCCACGCGCACCGAACACCGTTCCCGAGGCACCGGCACCAAAGCCCGAACCAGCCGCTGCGCCCGAGCCACGCTGCATCAGGATCAGCGCGATCATGGCTACGGCAACCAGCACGTAGACGACATTGAGGATCAACATCAGCATTGGAAATCCGCCCTCGGACAATACTTCTAGGATTTAGTTCGCGGCCGCCGCCTTCGCGATGGCCAGGAAGTCCGCGGCCACCAGGGAGGCGCCACCGACCAGCCCACCATCGACATCCGGCTGCGCGAACAGTTCCCCGGCATTGTCGGGCTTCACGCTGCCGCCGTAAAGAATGGGCAGTGAATCAGCAATTCTAGCATCGATGCGCGCGACTTCGCCACGGATGAACGCGTGCACCTGCTGCGCCTGCTCCTTGCTCGCGGTGCGGCCGGTGCCGATCGCCCAGACCGGCTCGTAGGCGACCACGGCGCTGGCGAAGCCGTCGGCACCGACGAGATCCAGCACCGGCGCCAGCTGGCTGGCGATGACCGATTCGGTCTGTCCGGCCTCGCGCTGCTCCAGGGTCTCACCCACGCACAGTACCGGCACCAGGCCGGCATGCAGGGCAGCGGCGAACTTGCGGGCAACCAGTTCGCTGCTCTCGTGGTGGTACTGGCGACGCTCGGAATGTCCAACCAGGCCGTAACGGGCACCGACCTCGTGCAGCATGGCCGCGCACACTTCGCCGGTATAGGCCCCCTTCTCGTTGCTGCTCACGTCCTGGGCACCGAAGGTCATGCCGGTCGCGCCGAACTCCTCGACCAGCTCGCCCAGGTACGGCAGCGGCGGCAGGATGACGACATCGACCCCGTCCAGCGGCAGCCCCGCAGCCACCTGCCCCAGCAGTTCATTGGCGAATTGACGGCTGCCATGCAGCTTCCAGTTTCCGGCGACGATCTTGCGGCGCATGAGCGGGTGGCTCCTGTGTGAAGTCAGCCGGTCATGATACCCGTTACGGCAAAAATCCGTTTCCGTGTAAGCGGTTACATGGATTTCCAGCCAACGGCGCGGCCCCTCGTGGCGGGGTGGGGTTGGTCGCGGGGAGCCCCGGGTAGTTGATCGGCCTGGCCGGGCGGGCGGGACTGCGCAGGGGACGCTGCAAGTACGTCCCTGTAAGCTCGATCGCCGCATCCATGCGGCTCACGCCCCTGCGCAGCCCCACCCGCCCGGCTTCTGACACATTCCGGCGGTTCCGCCCGCCACGGAAAGAGAAAAGAAGATCAAAGGCAAAAGCGGCGTTGCAGGTGACTACCGGGGTCAGATCCGGATCTGACCCCTGCCCCACCCCGGTGCGACAGATCTCATCCATCCGTCACCGGGAAACTGTCGAAGGCGGGGAGGTGTCGGATGGCGGGGTGTCCGCGGCATGGATGCCGCGGCCAAGCCCCCAGGGATGGGTTTACGGCGTCCCCGCCATCCGACGCCTCCCCGCCTCCCCAAGGAACATCCCAGAGCCGCTTTGGCTTTGGCTCGCCGGGCACGGCCCGGCGCTACCCGTAATGGAAAGGCCGCCTCGCGGCGGCCTTTTCATTACTTCAGCTTGATCTCGCGCAGGCGTTCCTCGAGGAAGCCGTGGGCGGTGATCGGCTCCGGATACCGGCTCGGGTTCTCCGGGGTGATGCAGGACGGCAGCACGTCGATCAGGAAGTCCGGGTTCGGGTGCAGGAAGAACGGCACCGAGTAGCGCGGCTGGCGGGCCAGCTCGCCCGGGGGATTGACCACGCGATGGATGGTGGAGGGATACACGTGATTGGTCAGGCGCTGCAGCATGTCGCCGATGTTGACCACGATGGTGTCCGCATCCGAGGTGAAAGGCACCCACTTGCCATCGTGCGACTGCACCTCCAGGCCCGCCGCACTGGCACCGACCAGCAGGGTGATGAAGTTGATGTCGCCATGCGCACCGGCACGCACGTTGGGAATGTCGTCGGTGGTGATCGGCGGGTAATGGATCGGGCGCAGGATCGAGTTGCCGAAATTGGTCTTGTCGGCGAAGAAATCCTCCGGCAGGCCGATGTGCAGCGCCAGCGCCGACAGCACGCGCGACCCGAGGTTGTCCAGCGCCTGGTACAGGCCGTAGCCCCGCTCACGGAAGCCCTCGACCTCGGTCGGCCACAGGTTCGGCGGCATCACGTCGCGGTACCTGGAGTCGTCGCCGATCTCCCGGCCGATGTGCCAGAACTCCTTCAGATCGAAGTGCTTGGACCCCTTCGCGGTTTCCACGCCGAACGGGGTATAGCCACGTGCACCGCCCCCGCCGGCCACGTGGTACTTCCGCTTGATCTCCTCCGGCAGGGCGAAGAAGGCCTTGAAGACATCGTAGGCCGCGTCGATGTCGGCCTGCGGAATGCCGTGGTTGCGGATGCCCGCGAATCCCCATTGGCGATAGGCCGCCCCCAGCTCGGCCACGAAGGCCTCGCGGTCGCTGTCAAAACGGGTGATGTCGAGGGTCGGGATCTGGCTCACAGCGGTTCCTGGCTTGTCATTGGGTCTGGAGGGCCGCCGCATTCAGGGCCCACCTGAACATTGTGACAGATCGCCCGCAGGTCGACACCGATACGTTGAAACAAACCGATACAATGCGCGACCCGCGCGCGGATCCGCCGGCCGCGGCGGCGCCGCCCCCTTGTCCCGCTCCTGCTGAACACGTACCGACGATGCCCTCCGCTCCACCCGCCGCCGATCCAGCTTCCCGACCCGGTTGTACCCAGCACTGGCGCCGGCTGGCCTGGTGGTCCTTGTTCGTGGCGGCGAACGCCGTACTGGCAGCCGTCATCACCCTGGGCAACGTGCCGCTGCGGGACAACCCCGGCGGCCCCGTCGGCCTGGCGTATCTGGCCGTTGCCCTGCCCGGCCACCTGCTGGCGTTCGGCGCGCTGGCCGGCCTGCTGCCGCTGCTGCTCGGACTGTGGGCCCGCAGCGCGCGTCCTCTGAGCATCGGCGCGGTGGTGCTGCAGGGCCTGTGGCTGTGCCTGCTGCTGGTCGATGCCAAGGTGTTCGCGCTGTACCGCTTCCACCTCAATGCCATGGTGGCGAACATGGTGTTCGGCGGCGCGCTGCACGATCAGGTCGCACTGTCGTGGAAGACCTGGCTGCAGGCGATCGCCCTGGTATCGGCCATCTTCGCCGCCGAAGCCCTGCTGGCGTGGGCCTGCTGGAAGCTGCTGCCCGCCCTGCCCCGACGGCGCCACGTCCTGCAGGGATGGACACTGGTCATCCTGCTGATGGCAGGTGGCCAGGTGGCGACCGCCTATTACGATGCACGCGGCGAGCGTGACGTGATCAGCCAGTGGAACTACCTGCCCTGGGCGCAGCCGATCACCGCCAAGAGCTTCATGCGTCGCCTGGGCGTGGTCAGCCAGCAGCAGGCGGGCCTGCCCGACCCCCGCCATGCCCAGCTGCACTACCCGCTGCATCCGCTGCGCTGCCAGAGCCACCAGCGGCCGAACGTGCTGATGGTGGTACTCGAATCACTCCGCCACGATGTGCTGACGCCACAGATCATGCCGAACACCACGGCATTGGCGCAGTCCTCCCGCGTTTACGAGCATCACTTCAGCACCGGCAACGCCACCCGCTACGGCCTGTTCGGCCTGCTCTACGGCCTTCCCGGTGGCTACTGGGCAAGCATGCTTGACGAGCAGCGTGGCTCGCAGCTGTTCCAGGTCCTGGGACAGCAGGGCTATGACCTGCACCTGTACGGCAGCGCGCCGATGTATAGCCCGGAATTCGACCGCACCGTGTTCGCCGATGTCCGTGACCAGCTGCACCAGGGGCCGTCGGCACTGAAGCCCGATGGCCGCGACCGTGCCATCGTCGCGTCGCTGCAGCAGGACATCCGTAACAGCCAGGCCGCGCAGCGCCCGTGGTTCGGTTTCGTGTTCCTCGACTCCACCCACGCGCCCTACCACCTGCCGGCCGACTATCCGCCCCTGGCCACGCCGATGGCCGCGGACATCGACTTCCTCAAGTTCGGGCCGGACCACGATCCGACGCCGGAACTGAACCGCTATCACACCTCCGTCCACTACGCCGACAGCCTGGTCGGATCGCTGCTCGATACCCTGCGTGCGCAGGGCCTGGAGCAGGACACCATCGTGCTGGTCACTGGCGATCACGCAGAGGAGTTCAACGACCTCGCGCTGAACTACTGGGGCCACAACGGCAACTTCTCCGACTACCAGTTGCAGGTGCCGTTCGTGCTGCACTGGCCGGGCGAGGCAAGCGGCCGTGATGCGCGCACCAGCTCGCATGAGGACTGGGTGCCCACGCTGATGCGGCACGCCCTGGGCTGCGAGAACCCGCTGGCCGACTACAGCACCGGCCAGGATCTGCTGGCGGCCCCGGAAGGGCTCCGTGCCCTGGTGGTGGAGAGCTGGTCGCAGCGCGCCGTCCGCCACGGCGATGCCCTCTACGTGTTCGACAAGTTCGGCAATGCCACCGCGCTGGATCGGCACTATCGCCCACTGCCACAACAGGCGCCGGACGCAGCCGCGATCCGTTCCGCCTGGGAAGCGCTGACGCGCTTCCGCAATCGTTGATATCAAGGATCGAGTCCGCATGAAACGTTCGCTGCGCATCCTGCACACCGAAGCCGCCAAGGGAATGGGCGGGCAGGAGATCTACATCTTCCGCCACATGCAGGCCATGCGCGCGCGCGGCCACGACGTCTCGCTGCTGTGCCAGCCCGAGGCACGGCTGGCGCAGCTGGCGCGCGATGACGGCTTCACCGTGCATACGCTGCGCATGGGAGGGCTGGCGCGCCTGCTGCGCGGCATCTGGTCGGTTTCGCGCCTGGTGCGCCGCGAACGCTATGACGTGGTGAACACCACCAGCCGTCGCGACGCCTTGATTGCCGCCGCCGGCGCCCGCCTCGGCGGTGCGCCGCTGGTGGTGCGCTCGCGCCACCTGATGAGTCCGGTCAACTCGCTGCTGACCTATACCGGCCTGCCGCACCGGGTGCTGACCGTCAGCAGCTTCGTCAAGCAGCTGCTGGCCGACCGTGGCATTCCCGCTGAGCGCATCGGCATCGTGCCGCCGATCGCGGTTCCACCGCGCTGGACCGATATCCGCAAGGAAGATCCGTGGCAGTGCCTGCAGGACGTGCGTGCCGAAGTCCGTGCCGAGCTCGGCTTCGGCGAACAGGACATCGTGGTCGGCTGCGTGGCGGTGCTGCGCGAGCCCAAGGGCCATGCCGATCTGCTGCAGGCAATGGTGCCGCTGTGCAAGGCCAATCCGAACCTGCACCTGGTGGTGATCGGCGACGGGCAGCCGGTGATGGAGCGCCTGCAGGCGATGTGCGCCGAGCACGGCCTGCAGTCGCAGGTCCACCTGCTCGGCTACCGCGACGGCGCCTGCCGGCTGATGGCCGGCTTCGATATCTTCGCCCTCGCCTCGCACAAGGAAGCCGCCGGCACCGTGTTTCTGGAAGCGGCGTACGTCGGCGTGCCGATCGTGGCGACGCGGGTTGGTGGCGTGCCGGAGATGGTCGTGGACGGCAGCAATGCGATCCTCACCCGGCTGGGCGACAATGCTGCCCTGACGGGCGCTCTGCGCCTGCTGGTGGACGATCCGGAACGGCGCCGGCAGATGGGCCGTGCCGGCTGGGAATGGATGCGCGCTGCGCACCGCTTCACACCCACCGGCCACGGCGAGACCACCGAACACTACTACCGCCAGTGGCTGAAGGAGCTGGGACATGGCTGATGCCCGAACCGTACCGGTGCTGATGCACCATCACGTCAGTCCGTCGCCCGGCATGATCACGGTGTCGCCGGAGAATTTCGAAAGCCAGATTGCCTGGCTGGCCAACAGTGGCTGGACCTCACTGACACTGGAGCAGTACGCCGGGTTCCTGGCCGGCAGGCCGGTGCCGCGCCGGTCGATCGTCATCACCTTCGACGATGGCTACCTGGACAACTGGGTCTACGCGCATCCGATCCTGCAGAAGTACGGCATGCACGCGGTGGTGTTCGTGGTCACCGGATGGATGGGCGAAGGCCCGGTGCGGCCGCATGCAGGCCTGCCCGGCGCGGTACTGCCGGCAACGCCGGACCATCGCGGCTGCGAGGCCGCCATCTACGAGCAGGGGCGCAGCGACGATGTGATGATGCGCTGGAGCGAAGCGCGCGCGGCGATCGACGCGGGCACCTTCGAGGTGCATTGCCATACCCACACCCATACACGCTGGTTGCGCCGCGAAGACCTGGACCGCGCGCAGCGCCGGGCCGGCATCAGCAACGACCTGGCACTCTCGCGCCAGGTCCTGCAGGACAAGCTGGGCGAAGTTTCGGACACATTGTGCTGGCCGTACGGTGACTTCGACGATGACCATGTCGAAGTCGCGCGCGAGCAGGGGTTCCGTTACCTGCATACCACCCACCCGTTCGGCCGCAACGTGATCGGCGGCGATCCCGAACGCATCTACCGCTTCGCGATCCGCAACCGGCCGGCCAGCTGGTTGCGCAAGCGCATCGCGCAGAGCTACAACCCGTTGATCGCGCCGCTGTTCAACGGCTTCAAGGCCCGCCAGAAGAAGATGGTGCCGGGCCCCTGAGTCCGCCTCGGCCCAGCAGCGGCCCTCTGAACAGAAAACGCCCCGGTCGTCCGGGGCGTTGTCCGTTGCGGAACCACCTGCGGGCTCAGGCCGCGGCGGCGGCCTTCACTGCGGCCGACAGGCGATCCAGCGTGTCCTGCATCAGTGTTGCGTCATCGGCCTCGACCGTCACCCGCACCACCGGCTCGGTGCCGGACGGGCGCAGGAATGCGCGCCCACGGCCGGCCACGGCCTGCTGCGCCTCCAGCAGTGCCGACTGCACGCTTTCGGCCTGCACGGTGGTCTTGGCCGAGACATTGCCCAAGCGCACGTTCACCGTCTTCTGCGGGACCTTCACCAGCGGCTGCAACGCCTGCCGCAGCGTCTGTCCGCTGCTGCGCAGCGCAAGCAGCACCTGCAGCGCACTGACGATGCCGTCACCGGTCGTGGCCCGGTCCAGGCACAGCAGATGGCCCGACGCTTCGCCACCGAGCACGCCGTCACCTTCGATCAGTGCCTGGTGCACGTAGCGGTCGCCCACGTTGCTGCGCTGGAACGGAATCTGCAGGTCGGCCAGCGCCTTCTCCAGTCCATAGTTGCTCATCAGCGTGCCGACCACCGGCCCACGCAGGCGACCTTCCGCCTGCCAGGTGCGTGCCAGGATGTACAGCAGGTCATCGCCGTCGACAGGATTGCCCTGGTCGTCAGCCATCAGCACGCGATCGCCGTCACCGTCGAAGGCGATGCCGAGATCGGCACGGGTCTCGCGGACCTTGGCGGCGAGGTTGTCGATATGGGTCGAACCGACGCCGGCATTGATGTTCACCCCGTTCGGCTCGGCACCGATGCCGATGACCTCGGCACCCAGCTCGCGGAACAGCAGCGGGGCGATCTGGTAGGTGGCACCATGCGCGCAGTCCAGCACCAGACGTACGCCACGCAGATCGAACGCACGCGGCACGCTGGCCTTGCAGAACTCGATGTAGCGGCCTACCGCCTCGCGCGCGCGCGACGCCTTGCCCAGCCGCTCCGATTCGGCCGTGGTGAACGGCACGTCCAGTGCGGCTTCCAGCGCCAGTTCGGTGGCGTCGTCCAGTTTCTCGCCCTGTGCGGAGAAGAACTTGATGCCGTTGTCGTAATGCGGATTGTGCGAAGCACTGATGACGATGCCTGCATCAACGCCCAAGGTGCGGGTCAGGAACGCCACCGCCGGGGTGGGCATCGGGCCCAGCAGCTGCACATCTGTGCCGGCGGCGACCAGGCCCGCCTCCAGCGCCGCCTCGAACATGTAGCCGGAAATGCGGGTGTCCTTGCCGATCACCACGATCGGGCGGCGCCCGTCCTGGCCGTGCCGGGCCACCAGCACGCGGCCCAGCGCATTGCCCAGGCGCAGCACGAAGTCGGCCGAGATCGCTCCCTCACCGACACGTCCGCGGATGCCATCAGTACCGAAGTACTTGCGGCCTCCCATCAAGCCACCTCCGGCGCCGGCTGGCGGCCCAGCATCGCCAGCAGGTCGGACAGGCGGTCACGCATTTCGCGGCGGTCGCAGATCTGGTCGATGGCACCATGCTCCAGCAGGAATTCCGAACGCTGGAAACCTTCCGGCAGTTTCTCGCGCACGGTCTGTTCGATCACGCGCGGCCCGGCGAATCCGATCAGCGCCTGCGGCTCGGCGATGTTGATGTCACCCAGCATCGCGAACGAGGCCGACACGCCACCGGTGGTGGGATGGGTCAGCACCGAGATGTACGGCAGGCCGGCTTCACGCAGCTTGCCCAGCGCAGCCGAGGTCTTGGCCATCTGCATCAGCGAGAACAGGCCTTCCTGCATGCGCGCGCCGCCACTGGCGGAGAAGCAGACGTAAGGCGCGCCGATCTCCACGGCAGCCTCGGCCGCCAGCGAGAAGCGCTCGCCGACCACCGAACCCATCGAACCGCCCATGAAGGCGAAATCGAACGAGGATGCGACCAGCGGACGGCCCTTGAGCAGGCCGCGCATGGCGATCAGCGCGTCGTACTCGCCGGTGTTCTTCTGCGCGATCTTGATGCGCTCGCTGTACTTCTTCTGGTCCTTGAACTTCAGCAGGTCGGTCGGCCCCAGGCGCGCGCCGATCTCGGTGGTGCTGTCCGCATCGAACAGCGCGGCCAGGCGCGCGCGCGCGCGGATCGCCATGTGGTGACCGCACTTCGGGCAGACCTCCAGGTTCTCTTCCAGTTCCGGCCGGTACAGCGCGCTGCCGCAGTTGCTGCACTTTTCCCACAGGCCCTCGGGGACGCTGCGCTTCTTGCTGGGGGTGTTGTCGGTGCGGATGCCGGACGGCATCAACTTGCTGAGCCAACTCATGCGGGAGGACACTTCCGTTCAGGGCGGCCCGGGGGCCGCAAAGGCGGACAGTCTAGCTCCGCTTTCCCCGCCCGTGCACCCCTTGCCGGCCTGTGGGCGGCGGCGGAAAAACCATGCTGGGACGTACGTTTAGCGCAGGCAGCGCCGGGCCACGCCCGGCGGATACGCCGTAGCGCACCGTCGGGCATGGCCGGGCGCTGCCGTCAGGCGTCCAGGGCCTGGCGCAGGGGCGCCAGGAATGCGTGCGCCCGCTGGGCCGCCTCTTCGGCCGAGGTCGCTTCGGCCAGTGCCGCGACCAGGGCGCTGCCCACCACCACACCGTCTGCCTCGCGCGCCATGGCCGCCGCACTGGCGGCATCGCGGATGCCGAAGCCGGCCACCACCGGGACCGTGGCCCGTTCACGCAGCGCCTGCAGGCGTACGCTGGCGGCCTCGCTGTCGAGGCGGTCGGACGCACCGGTGACACCGGCAAAACTGACGTAGTACAGGTAGCCCCGCGCCAGCGCGAGCAGCTTGTCCGCGCGTGCCGGGCTGGTGGTCGGGGAGGCAAGCAGGACCAGGGCCAGGCCTTCCGCATCAAAGGCCTGCTGGGCTTCGCCGGCTTCCTCCGGCGGCAGGTCGACCAGCAGCACGCCATCCACGCCGGCGCTCACCGCGGCCTTGGCGAATGCCGCGTAGCCATGGATCTCCACAGGATTGAGATAGCCCATCAGCACCACCGGCGTCTGCGCATCGCGCTGGCGGAACTGCGCTACCGCCTGCAGGACGTAACGGCTGCCTGCACCGCGCGCCAGCGCACGTTCGGAACTGCGCTGGATGGTCGGGCCGTCGGCCATCGGATCGGAGAACGGCACCCCCAGTTCGATCACATCGGCGCCCGCCTCAACCAGTGCATGCATGACCGGCACGGTTGCTTCCAGCAGAGGATCGCCAGCGGTGACGAAGGGAATCAGTGCCTTGCGCTGCTGTTCGCGCAGGCGCTGGAAACAGGCGTCGAGTCGGGATACGGGCATGTCAGATACATCCTTCGATCAGGTCAACGGCGCCGCTGGCGCCCCAATGCATTCTGGATACGGTGCCATCCACGATCTCCACGCGGATCGCCAGATCGGAACCGGGGTCCTGCCAGAGCAGGGATTCGCCGGCGTCGGCATCAACGCCCAGCGCAGCTGCGATGACGCCCCGCGGCATCTGCTGCAGCACCTGCGCACGCGGCATGTCCAGGCGCAGTCCGAACGGCCCGGGCTGGGTCACCACCAGGCCCGAATCGTCGATCGGAGCCAGGTCGAAACGCACCACGTTGCCGTCCTGCACCAGCATCGCCACGCCCTCGGGCAGCGTGCCGCGCTCGTAATAGTCGCAGCGCCCGGCCGTCGCCTCGGCGAGGCCAGCCGAGTGCCACTGCGCCTCGGCCTGCAGTTCGCTGAAAGGCTGGCCGATCAGCACCTCGCCGGCATGGTCCAGCGCGACCGAAGCCACCGTCGGCGCGGGCCCGTCATCCGTGACCTCCCCTGCTGCAGGCAACGGTGCATCCTCGATCGGGTGATGGGCGGCATCGTCGTCGTTGCTGGCCACCTGGCGGGCCGGGGCGATGGCCGCCGGAGACGTCGCCGCGGGCGCCAGCACCGGCGGATCGGGCGGCGTGCAGCCGCCCAGCCCCACTGCCAGTACCAGCGCGCCACCATGGCGCAGCATGGGACTCACAGCACCAGCCCTTCGCGTGCGGCGATGGTATGCACGTCCTTGTCGCCACGCCCGGACAGATTGCACAGCACGATCTGGTCGCGCGGACGCTCGCGCGCCAGCTTGATCGCCTGCGCCAGCGCGTGGCTGGACTCCAGCGCCGGCAGGATGCCCTCGGTGTGTGCCAGCAGATGGAAAGCCTGCAGCGCTTCTTCGTCGGTGATGCCGAGATAGCGCGCGCGCCCGCTGTCGGCCAGGAACGCGTGCTCCGGGCCGACCCCCGGATAGTCCAGGCCGGCCGACACCGAGTGGGTCTCGATGATCTGGCCGTCGTCGTCGCACAGCACGTAGGTGCGGTTGCCATGCAGCACGCCGGGACGCCCTGCTGCGATCGAGGCGGCATGGCGGCCTGTGTTGATACCGTCACCGGCCGCTTCGGCGCCGACGATCTCGACCTGGCGGTCGTTGAGGAAGGCATGGAACAGGCCGATCGCGTTGCTGCCGCCCCCCACGCATGCCGTGATCGCATCCGGCAGCCGGCCATACTCGGCCAGCATCTGTTCGCGTGCTTCGCGGCCGACGATGGCATTGAAATCGCGCACCATGCGCGGATACGGGTCCGGGCCGGCCACGGTACCGATGATGTAGAAGGTGTCCTGCACGTTGGTCACCCAGTCGCGCATCGCTTCATTGAGCGCATCCTTCAGGGTCGCCGAACCGGAGGTGACCGGCACCACCGTCGCGCCGAGCAGCTTCATCCGGTAGACATTGATCTTCTGCCGCTCGATGTCGGTGGCGCCCATGTACACCACGCACTCCAGGCCCAGGCGTGCGGCAACGGTGGCGCTGGCGACGCCATGCTGGCCGGCGCCGGTCTCGGCGATGATGCGCGTCTTGCCCATCCGCGCCGCCAGCAGCGCCTGGCCGATGGTGTTGTTGATCTTGTGCGCACCGGTGTGGTTCAGGTCCTCGCGCTTGAGCAGGATCTGTGCGCCGCCGACGTGGTCGCTCAGGCGCTGGGCGTGATAGATCGGGCTCGGCCGGCCCACGTAATGAGCCAGATCGCGGTCGTAGGCCGCCTGGAACGCGGGGTCCTGGCGGGCCTGGTCATAGGCCAGGGCCAGCTCCTGCAACGGACCGACCAGGGTTTCGGCGACAAAGCTGCCGCCATAGCGGCCGAAGTGGCCTTGGGCATCCGGGAAGGCGTGGTAGTCGGCAATGGGGGAGGCAGACATGGCAGGGACCGGTGATTCAGACAGGTGGATACTCTAGCGCACGGGTCATGACCGGAAAATGGATATTATCTGGCACCTATCGTCAGGAAATCTCACATGAGCCGATCCCTGCTGCCGCCACTCAATGCGCTGCGCGCGTTCGAGGCCACCGCCCGTCTCGGCGGTGTGGGCCGTGCCGCGCAGGACCTGCATGTCACCCACGGTGCAGTCAGCCGGCAGCTGAAGCTGCTGGAGGATCATCTGGGCCTGGCCCTGTTCCAGCGCGCCGGGCGTGGCCTGCGCCTGACCGCATCGGGAACACTGTTGCAGGCGGCCTGCAGCGAAGCCTTCGCCGGCATCGAAGACTGCGTGCGCGAGCTGCGGCGGCCCGCGGCGTCGCCAGCGCTGGTACTGGGCTGCAGCGGCAGCGTGCTGGCGCGCTGGATGATTCCGCGCCTCCCCGCCCTGCAGGCCGCACTGCCCGGTGTGCGCCTGCAGTGGTCGGCACTGGACGGCAGCTTCACCGAGGCGCAGGCGGCACTGGATGCGGTCCTGCTGCTGGCGCAGGGGCCGTGGCCACGGGGCTGGCAGGTGCGCGAGCTGGCGCCCGAGCGGGTTGGCGTGGTGGTGGCACCGTCACATCCGGCGGCGCAGCGCCTGCGCCATGTGCCGCCCTCGGCACTGCTGCAGGAGACGCTGCTGCACACCAGCTCACGGCCACAGGCGTGGCCGACGTGGGCGCAGGCGCACGATCTCGACCCCGCCCGGCTGCGGCTGGGCACGGGTTTCGAACACCTTTACTACCTGCTGGAAGCGGCGGTGGCCGGGCTGGGTCCAGCGATCGCGCCGGAGCCGCTGGTCGCTGAGGATCTCGCGGCAGGCCGGCTGCTGGCCCCATGGGGTTTCGCCGCCACGGGCGGCTTCTGGGTCCTGGCGCGGCCGGAGGGCCAGGCCGACGCACGCGTCGACGCCCTGGCGGACTGGGTCGCGGCCCAGCTGAGGTAACGTGACGCCGCAGCCTCCCGGTCCTACTCCAGCACGGTGCAGTCGGCGCGGCGCACTTCCTCGACGAAGGTGCGCATCCTGTAGCCGTCCTTGATGCCCGGCTCCAGTTCAATGCCGCTGGAGACGTCGACGCCCCACGGAAGGGTCGCCAGCACCGCGTCGTACACATTGTCCGGGGTCAGACCGCCGGCCAGCAGGAATGGCCGATGCAACCCGGTCGGAATGCGGGTCCAGTCGAATGCAACACCGGTACCGCCACCGCCCCCCGGTGCATGGCTGTCGAACAGGAAGCCGGCCGCGCTCGGATAGCGCAGTTGCAGGGTACGCGCGTTGACTTCCTCACGTCCCCCCATCGCGACCGCCTTCAGGTAAGGCATGTTGAAGCTGCGGCAGAAGCTCTCGTCCTCCTCGCCATGGAACTGCAGCAGGGTGGGCCGCACGGTGCGCAGCACTTCGCGCACCTCTTCCTTGCTGTTGTTGCGGAACAGCGCCACCACGTCGACCATCGGCGCGATCGCCTGGCGCATCGCGCGCGCTTCGGCGGGCGCAACCCGGCGGCTGCTCTCGCGGGCGAAGATGAAACCCACCGCATCCACGCCGAGCTCGCCGGCCAGGCGCACGTCGCCGGCACGGGTCATTCCACAGAACTTGATGCGTGTACGGTAGTAGGAGCGGCTCATAGCGTGACCTCGGCGGGCAGATGCCAGTTGTCGGGGTACAGCGGTCCAAGAAACACCAGGCCCTGCGGCGGTGCAGTGGGACCGGCTACGGTGCGATCCCTTCCGGCCAGCAGCTCGGCGATCCACTCCACCGGTTTCTCGCCGCTGCCGACCAGGATCAGCGAACCGACGA
This sequence comes from Stenotrophomonas sp. 112478_Sma, assembly GCF_056479905.1. NCBI lineage: Bacteria > Pseudomonadati > Pseudomonadota > Gammaproteobacteria > Lysobacterales > Lysobacteraceae > Stenotrophomonas > Stenotrophomonas sp. 112478_Sma. The sequence continues at coordinate 3,021,659 of NZ_CM151072.1, forward strand.
TATTGCGAACCATGTGATGAAGGAATGCATTGCCCTGTACCGCCACCTCGATCACCTCGCCGTGGCGGCTGACCTGCAGTGACTGCAGCTCGCGCCGCGCATGCAGGGCCTGGCACTGGACCGAGCGGAACGCGCTGAAGTCGTTCTCACCCAGCAGCGCCTGCCCGGCCGTGTGCATCAGCGTTGCGTCCAGTGCGCGACGCTCCCAGCTCAGCGTCTGCCGGTCCAGCGCCGGCCGTACTTCGCGATTGAGCAGCCGGTAACGGTAGCGGCGCGCCCGCGCTGAGAACCGCGCATGGAAATCCTCCGCCACCGGTACGCACCAGCGCACCGCGATCGAGCGCGGCAGGCGGGTGGTGGTACCCAGCATCCAGGCGCGCGGGTCGCGCACTACGTCGGTATCGAAATGCACGACCTGGCACTGGCCATGCACGCCGGCGTCGGTTCGGCCAGCGCAGACCACCTGCAGCGGCGCGTCGGCCACCGAAGACAGGGCCTGCTCAAGACTGGCCTGGACGCTGGGACCGCCCTCTCCCAGGTTCTGCCAGCCTCTGAAATCGCTGCCGTCGTACTCGACGCCAAGCGCATAACGCATGTGCTACCTCGATGTTGCGGAGTGGACGACGCTCAGGCCGGATCGCGTTCCGACCAGACCGCCAGTTCATTGCCACCGGGTTCGACGAACTGGAAGCGGCTGCCGCCCGGGAAGGAGAACACCGGCCGCACCACCTCACCACCCGCCTGGCGCACGGCCATTTCGACCGGGGCCAGCTGATCGGCGTACAGCACCAGCAGCGGGGCGCCTTCGGTGGCGCGTTGCGGCTGGCCGCGGAAGAAGCCCCCCTGCAGGCGACCATCGTCGAAGGCGGTGTAGTCGCTGCCGTAATCGACGAACGACCAGCCGAACACCTTCTCGAAGAAGGCACGGCTGGCGGCCGGGTCGCGGGACGCGAACTCAACATAGTCGATGCGACGCTCGCGGGTCATGGCAGGGTCCTTGTCGAAGGTATCGGTCACGGCAGCCGGGCCAGCAGCTCGCGCGCCTGCGCCTGGCAGTCCGGGTCGCCCCCTTCGGCAACCTCCAGCAGCAGGGTACGCGCGGTCTGTGCGTCGCCCAGATCCAGGTAGGCGATCGCCAGCTCCAGGCGTTCCTGCCCGGCGCGGGGCGACCAAGTGTCGCCGGCATCCTCCACCGACGGGGCGTCGTTGTCCTGCAGATCGGCGGGCAGGTCGAACACGCCGCGGAACTGCGGCTGCTGCTCGGCATGCAGCGCGTAGTCCGGGACCGAAACCCCGGAATCGGCTTCCTGGGCCGTCGGCCGGCCAACACCCCTCTCGTCCACCGGTTCGTCCCAGCGCGGCAGGTCGGTCACGGGTTCCGGCAACGGTGCCTCGTCCTTGCCATCGCCCGACGGCTGCTTGTCCGTGCCGCCCGATCCGTCTTCGGATCGGGCGTCGGCGATCGTCGCCCAGGCCGGCATCGCCGGCTCCTGGCGCCCGCTGTCGGCATCGGCGGTAGACCACGCAGACTGCTCGGCCAGCGTATCGAGCGCGGCACCGGCCGGCACGGCCGCCGCCAGAGCTGCAGCATCGTCCTCCTCGCGCAGCGGCGGCAGCGGCGATGGCTTGCGACGGCGCAGCAACCATGCGGCGCCTGCCAGCACCAGCAGCACCGGCAGTCCCAGCCAGTACCACGGCGTTCCGGCGTCACGCGCGCCCGGCGCCTGTGCCAGCCGTTGCTGGGCCGCCGCCAGGTCGTTGTCCTTCATCGCGATCAGCGACTGCTGCTGTGCCTTCAGCGTTTCCAGTTCGGCCACACGCTGTTTCAGCTCGCCGATCTCGGCATCGCGGGTGGCGATGTCCTCGCGCGCCTGGCGAAGTTGTTCGTTGCCCAGCATGTCACCCTCGCTGCCGGCTCCGGTGCCGGTGGTTGTGCCCGCGTGCGCGGCGTCGGACGCCAGCGCCGGGGCGATCTCGAGTCGTGCCCCGGCCGCGGCGGCCGGAGAAGTGGCCCGCGCAGCGACCGCAGGTGCAGGAACGCCTGCCGGCTGCGGCACGGTACGCGCCTGCCGCCACTGCGCGGCGTGTTCGCGGACCAGGGCACCGGCTTCGGCCGCATCCACCGCCGCCAGCGCGTCACTGCCGGGCATGCGCAGTACCGCACCCTGTTTGAGCAGGTTGATGTTGCCCCGGATGAAGGCCTCGGGATTGGCACGCAGCAGCGCAATCATCGCCCGGTCGCGGCTGACCTGGTTGCCGCGGGCGACCGCGCTGGCGATCTGCGACAAGGTCTGCCCGCGCTGCACGGTAATGCTGCCATCGGCAGCCGGCGGCAACGACGGTGCAGCGGCAGCGCGCGGACGCACCGGTGCAGCCGCCGTGGTCGCACTGGCCGGCGTCCCGCCCTGTGCAGGCGCCGGTACCGCCGCCTCAGCGGGCGGATCGCGGGCGATGGTATTGGAGAGCGTGCCCGCCGGTGCGACGATTTCCGGTTCCGCCACGGCCAGCGCGCTGGAGGGCGCATCGATCAGGGCCGAATACTCGCGCACCAACCGTCCCTGCCCCCAGTCGGCCTCGACCAGGAAGCTCAGCGACGGCGTCTCCACCGGCATCTGCGAGGTGACCCGCACCACGGCCCGCCCCTGCGCATTGCGGGTCAGCTCGAACTGGAGCTCGCCCACCAGGCCGGTCGGCTGTTGCAGGCCGACACGTTCGAACGTGGCTGGCGATGCCAGCGCCACGCGCAGATTCTCCAGCTCCGAAGGATCGGCGGACACCACCGGAATCTCCGCCAGCAGCGGCTGACCGGGTCTGGACAGGACGCGGATGTCGCCCAGCCCCAGCGCGAACACCGGACTGCTGGCCAGAGCCAGCAGTGCGGCAGACAGATAGGTGAGCGGGCGCGATGCGCCCTTGGCCCGTTTATTCATGGGCGACACTATAAAGCGTGCGGACCGGGGTCCGCACGCACAGAGCAGCCCAGGGAGCCCGGGCTGTCGATCAACGCTGCTCGGCAGCGACCAGCTCTGCCAGCTGCACCGCGTTCAGGGCTGCGCCCTTGCGCACGTTGTCCGACACGATCCACAGATTGAGGCCACGCGGATGCGACAGATCCTCGCGGATGCGGCCGACGTACACCGCATCGGTGCCCGATGCGTGGGTGACCGGCGTCGGATAGCCGCCGGCTTCATGGCGGTCGACCACCTCGATGCCGGGCGACTGTTCAAGCAGCGTACGGGCCTCGGCCACGGTGACCTTGTCGCGGGTCTCGATCGCCACCGACTCGGAATGGCCGTAGAACACCGGCACGCGCACCGCGGTCGGGTTCACCAGGATGCTGTCGTCGCCCAGGATCTTGCGGGTTTCCCACACCAGCTTCATTTCTTCCTTGGTGAAGCCGTTGTCCTGGAAGTCGTCGATGTGCGGGATCAGGTTGAAGGCGATCTGCACCGGGAAACGCTGCGGATCGATCTCCTGGAAACTCAGCAGCTGGCCGGTCTGCTTGCCCAGCTCCTCCAGTGCGGAGCGTCCACCGCCGGACACCGACTGATAGGTGGAGACGTTGATGCGCTCGATGCCATAGCGACGATGCAGCGGCGCCAGCGCGACCAGCATCTGCATGGTCGAGCAGTTGGGGTTGGCGATGATGCCGCGCGGACGATTGCCGATCTGGTCCGGATTGACCTCCGATACCACCAGCGGCACGTCATCGTCGTAACGGAAGGCCGAGGAGTTGTCGATCACCACCGCACCGGCGGCGGCGAACTTCGGTGCGTACTCCTTGGAGACGCTGCCACCTGCGGAGAACAGGGCGATCTCCACACCCTTCGGATCGAAGCTCGCCAGGTCCTGGATCCTGACCTTCTCGCCGTTGAACTCGACCTCACCACCGGCCGAACGCTCGGAGGCAAGCAGGCTCAGGGTTCCGACCGGGAAACCGCGCTCGGCCAGGATGGCCAGCATGGTCTCGCCGACGGCGCCGGTGGCACCGACGATGGCGACATGGAAGCGGCGTTGTGCATTGCTCATGGGGGAACTCTCAAGAAAACGGATGGGAAAAATTCACGCACGACAGCTGGGTTCGGGGAACCTCCTCGGACGGAACGCGCGGAGGCTCCCTATCGTTTCCCGTTTTTTTTGCCCAGGGCGGCACGTGCGGCCAGCGCCGCGTCGGCATTGATCGCGCTCGGCATGTGCGCCGGCCCGCCGCCCAGGCCGAGCGCGGCCAGCAGGTTGTCCACGGCCCGCTGCACCATCGCCGTACGCGTGGCCAGCGAAGCGCTGCCGATGTGCGGGGTCAGCACGACGTTGCGCAGCGCCAGCAGTTCCGGGCGTACGGCCGGCTCGCCTTCGTAGACGTCCAGCCCGGCAGCGGCCAGGCGCCCATGGGCCAGTGCATCGGCCAGCGCTGTTTCGTCGACCAGGCCTCCGCGCGCGATGTTCACCAGCGTGGCCGTCGGTTTCATCTTCGCCAGCGCAGCGGCGTCGATCAGGTGGTGCGAGGCCGGGGTGTAAGGCAGCACGAGCACCAGATGGTCGGACTGCGCCAGCAGCGTATCCAGATCGACATAAGCGGCACCGACTGCTGCTTCGGCATCTGCTGGCAGTCGCGAGCGGTTGTGGTACAGCACCTTCATGCCGAAACCATGCGCGCCACGACGGGCGATGCCCTGGCCGATCCGCCCCATGCCGAGAATGCCCAGGGTGCTGCCGTGGATGTCGGCACCGAGCATGGTCTGGAACGACCATTGCTGCCAGTGCCCTTCACGCAGCCAGCGCTCGGATTCGGTGATCCGGCGCGCGGCGGCCATCAGCAGTGCGAAGCCCAGATCGGCGGTGGTCTCGGTAAGCACGTCGGGGGTATTGCTGGCCAGGATGCCCGCCGCGCTGAGCGCGGTCACATCCAGGTTGTTGTAGCCCACGCCGACGTTGGCAACGACCTGCAGCCGCGAGGCATTGGCCAGCTCGGCCGCGCCGATACGCTCGTTGAGGGTGATGATCGCGCCATCGGCGCTGGCCAATTGTGCGGCGATCTGCTCAGGCGACCACACGGTGACGGCGTCGGTGGTGCGCAGCTGCACGCGATCACGCAGCGGCGCGATGGCCGCCTCGATCAGCGGCTGGCTCACCCACACCGTCGGCCGCGTTTCAGCCATCGACCTGCCCGGGAATGCGGGGCGTGATGGTGCCGACATCGCCGCATTGCGCGCGGTGACGCAATGCCTGGTCCATCAGCACCAGCGCCACCATCGCTTCGGCGATCGGCGTGGCGCGGATGCCGACGCAGGGATCATGGCGGCCAGTGGTGACCACTTCGACCACGTTGCCGGCGGTGTCCAGCGATGGGCCCGGCAGGCGCAGGCTGGAGGTCGGCTTCAACACCATCGACGCAACCACCGGCTGGCCGGTGGAAATGCCGCCCAGGATGCCGCCCGCGTGATTGCTGGCGAAACCCTGCGGGGTCAGCAGGTCACGGTGTTCGGTGCCCTTCTGGGCCGCGCTGGCGAACCCGTCGCCGATCTCCACGCCCTTGACCGCGTTGATGCTCATCAGCGCCGCCGCAAGCTCGCCATCGAGCTTGCCGTAGATCGGCTCGCCCCAGCCCGGGGGCACGTTGTCGGCAACCACGTCCACGCGCGCGCCGACCGAATCGCCGGACTTGCGCAGCGCATCCATGTACGCCTCCAGCTCCGGCACCTGCGCGGCGTGCGGCCAGAAGAACGGATTGTCTTCCACCGCCGACCAGTCGAAACCTGCAGGAGTGATACCGCCCAGCTGCGACAGATACCCGCGCACGGTGACGCCGAAGCGCTCGGCCAGCCACTTCTTGGCGACCACGCCCGCGGCCACGCGCATGGTGGTCTCGCGCGCCGAGGAACGGCCACCGCCCCGCGGATCGCGGATGCCGTACTTGTGCCAGTAGCTGTAGTCGGCATGGCCCGGCCGGAACTGCTGGCCGATGTTCGCGTAGTCCTTGCTGCGCTGATCGGTGTTGCGGATCAGCAGCGCGATCGGCGTTCCGGTGGTCAGGCCCTCGTACACGCCGGACAGGATCTCGACCTCATCGGCCTCGCGCCGCGCCGACGTGTGCCGGCTCTTGCCGGTGGCACGGCGCTGCAGATCGTGGGCAAATTCGGCCGCATCCAGCGCCAGCCCGGGCGGACAGCCATCGATCACGCAGCCGATGGCCGGCCCGTGCGACTCGCCGAACGTGGTGACGGTGAACAGCTTGCCGAACGAATTGGAGCTCACGGTCGTTGCGCCGCCAGTTCGGTGATGCGGGCGCTGTGGGCGATCAGCTCGCGGCATTCGACCGCGAAAATGCCCATCTGCCCGACCTTGAACTCGATCCAGGCGAAGTCCACTTCCGGCAGCAGCTTGACCAGGTGCTGCTCGGACTCGCCCACTTCGCAGATCAGCAGGCCGTCCTCGCTCAGGTGCAGCGGCGCATCGCGCAGGATCTTCAGCACCAGATCCAGGCCGTCATCGCCGGCACGCAGGCCCATTTCCGGCTCGTAGGAATATTCCTGCGGCAGGGCATCGGTCTCGTCGTTGGTGACGTACGGCGGGTTGGTGACGATCAGGTCGTAATGGCGGCCGGTCAGGCCACTGAACAGGTCGGACTTGATCAGCGTGACGTTGTGCGCCTGCAGGCGCTCCTTGTTCTCTTCGGCCAGCGACAGTGCGTCGTCGCTCAGGTCCACGCCGTCCACCTCCCAGTTCGGGTAATAGTGGCCCATTGCGATGGCGATGCAGCCCGAACCCGTGCACAGATCCAGCGCGCGGCTGACGTCGCGGCCGGCCAGCCATGGTTCGAAACCACACTCGATCAGCTCGGCGATCGGCGAACGCGGCACCAGGGCGCGCGCGTCGCTCTTGAAGCTCAGGCCGGCGAACCACGCCTCGCCGGTCAGGTAGGCGGCCGGGATACGTTCGTCGATGCGGCGCTGGAACAGCTCCAGCACCCGCACCTTCTCCTCCTGCAGCAACCGCGCCTGGCCATACGCCGGGCCCAGGTCATGCGGCAGGTGCAGGCTGTGCAGCACCAGTTGGGTCGCCTCGTCCAGGGCGTTGTCGTAGCTGTGCCCGAAGGTCAGCCCGGCGGCGTTGAAACGGCTGGTGCCGTAGCGGATCAGGTCGATGATCGTGTGGAGTTCGGCGGCCGTTTCAGCGGTCATGGCGGTACTGCGGGCAAAGTGGCCCCCGATTATAGGGGCTGGCGCCTGCGCCGGCATCCGTTGCGACGGAAACGATCAGGCCGCAGCCGGTATGATGGGGACCACTTCGCGCGGGGGCTCCCATGTTCAATCGCAACGTCGGCATCATCCTGCTGATCGCCCTGGCGGCGGGCCTGGGCCTGCTCGCCGCGCAGCAGGTCTTTGCTCCGAAGCCCCCGGCCGGCCAGCCGGCCACCGAAGCGATCACCCTGTACCCGCAGCCGCGCGAGCTGCCCGACTTCAACCTGGCCCAGTCCGATGGCACGCGGCTCATTCCGGGCGAGCTGAAGGGCCATTGGACCCTGGTGTTCCTGGGGTTCACCTTCTGCCCCGACGTGTGCCCGACCACCCTGGCCGAACTGGCCGGTGCGCAGCAGCAGTGGGAAGCACTGCCCGACGGGCTGCGTCCGCGGGTGCTGTTCGTCTCCGTCGATCCCGAGCGCGACAGCGCCACCCGCCTTGGCGAGTACGCGCACGGCTTCCACAGGGACACCCTGGCGGCCACCGCCGACGTCCCTTCGCTGGAACGCTTCGCCACCGCACTGGGCTTCGTGTTCCAGAAGGTGCCGGGCAAGCATTTCGATGAGAATCCCGAGGATTACACCGTCGAGCACTCGGCCAGCCTGGCCGTGCTCGATCCGCAGGGCCGGCTCGCCGGCCTGGTGCGCCCCCCGTTCAACGCGCCGGCGATCGCCCGCGACCTGCAGAAGCTGACCGAGAAAACCGCCCCATGAGCCTCACCACCGCCCTGACATACGCCCTGCCCCATCGCCTGTTGTCCTCGATGGCGCGCTCGCTGGCGTACTCGGACAACCCGCGCGTGTCGCGCTGGCTGATCGACACCGTCAGCCGCAGGTTCAACGTCAATCTGGACGAAGCCGCCAACCCCGACCCGCGCAGTTACGCCACCTTCAACCAGTTCTTCACCCGTGCGCTGAAACCGGGTGCACGCGTGGCCGATGCCGATCCGCGCACCCTGGTGATGCCGGCCGACGGCCGTGTCAGCCAGCTCGGCAACATCGAGGCCGGCCGCATCTTCCAGGCCAAGGGCCAGTCGTTCACCGCCGCCGAGCTGCTGGGCAGCGCCGAGGACGCCAAGCCGTTCAACGACGGCCTGTACGCGACCGTCTACCTGTCCCCGCGCGACTACCACCGTGTGCACATGCCCTGGACCGGCACCCTGCGCGAGACCGTGCATGTGCCAGGCCGCCTTTTCAGCGTGGGTCCGGCCGCCGTGGCAGGCGTGCCACGCCTGTTCGCACGCAACGAGCGCCTGGTCTGCCATTTCGATACCAGCTTCGGCCCGATGGTGAGCGTGATGGTCGGCGCGCTGCTGGTCTCCGGCGTGGAGACAGTGTGGAGCGGCGAGGAGATCCCTCAGTACGGTGACCGCATCACCCGCAAGGACTATCGCGGCCAGGGCATCCGCCTGGAGCGCTTCGCGGAGATGGCACGCTTCAACTATGGCTCGACCGTGGTCGTGCTGCTGCCGCCGGGCGTGGCGGAGTTCGCTCCACACCTGGCTGCGGAGTCACCGGTGCAGCTGGGCCAGGCCCTGGCCACGCTGCGCTGACAATCCCGCCACCGGGTTGCTGCGCAGCGCCGGGCACGCGCCCGGCACTACGCACAGGCCCCTACTGCAGGGTGGGGGCCGGGCCGACGTCCATGCCGTCGTAGTCTTCCACACCCATCTGCGCTGCCAGCGCTGCCAGCTCCTGGTTGCGGCGATCCAGCGACGCTTCGTCGTGGACCTCCACGCGCTCCACATGCAGCACGTGGAACGGCGCGTCCCCCTCGTCCGGCTCCTGCTCGAACACCTCCACCAGGGTGTAGCCCTGCGCCTGCAGATGCGCGGCCAGTGCCTGCAGCGGCTCGGCAGTGGAATGCACGAAGAAATAGCCCCACAGCAGCGGGCCGCTGATGTCCCAGTCGGTGTTTTCGCGCAGATTGGCGAACAGGTTGCGGGTTGCTTCAAGGTCCATGGCAGTTCCAGAGGTCGTGGAGATTACTTTTCGCAGCCCTGCAGCTTCAGCACCTGGCCGTGGCGCAGGCTGTAGGCCGGTGCCTTCAGACCGTTGGCGCGTGCCAGCGTCGGCACGTCGCACTGGAACTTGGCCGCGATGCGGCCCAGCGTCTCGCCGCGGCCGACCTTGTAGCTGCGTGCCGGCTTCGGTCGCGCGGCCGGTGCCGGCCGAGGCGCGGCCACTGCCGCCACCGGTGCCGTCGGTACGCTGGTCGAACTGGCTGCATCGGCCACCGGCACCACGCCGCCCACCGCCACGCTGCCGGTGTAGCTGGCAGCGCTTGGCCGCACGATGGCGGCGTTGAGGTCGGCCGTAATCAGGGTGCGCGCCAGGTCGGCACGCGGTCCGCTCACGCAGTTGCGCTGATACAGGCTCGCGATGCGGGTGGTTGCGTTGATCAGGGTGCCGGCCGGAATCCAGCCATCGGCCTCATAACGCGGATTGAGGTTGCGCAGCGCACGCATGTAGCCATCACGGGTGCCGTGGCTGCCCAGGCAGATGGTCAGCTCGTAGATGGTGGTCGAGCGCGCCAGGCGCAGGGTGGCCGGCTGCGCGCTGATCTTCGGGAACTCCACGCCGTACTGCTGGGGGTGCAGGAAGATCCACGCCGCAGCGATCACCATCGGCACGTAATCCTTGGTTTCACCGGGGAACTGGTTGTAGACACGGTCGACCCAGAAGCTCTGCCCCGGATTCTCGCGCGCCACACGCAGGGCGCGCCCTTCACCCCCGTTGTACCCGGCCAGCGACAACTCGATGTTGTTGTTGAGCTCGCGCATGCGCTCGTTGAGATAGGTCGCACTGGCTTCAGCAGCGCTGTGGGCATCAAAGCGGGTATCGAACCCGGTGCCGTCCGGACCGAGGCCGAAACGCCGCCCGGTGGCCGGCATGAACTGCATCAGGCCGGCGGCGCCAGCGCGCGAGGACGCATGCACGCGCCCATTGGATTCCTTGGCCATGATGCCGAACAGGAGCGCTTCGGGCAGGCCGCGCTTCTCCCACTCCGGCCACATCACGGCACGCAGGTTCTGGTAGTTCTCGTAGCTGGTCAGCAGCGCCGGACGCATGTCGGTCAGCCAGCGGCGGATGCCGGCCTGGACGGCCGGGTTGTACTCGACCATGTTGTCGAAGGCGTGCCGCTTGTCGTTGAGCAGTGCCGCTGCGCGTGCGGCTTCCGGCACGTCGGCGGTCAACGGACCGATATGGTCGGGGTCGGCTTCCAGCCGCTCGGCGGGCAGTTCACCGCCCTCGTCTTCCGCGGCCGCATCGGCATCGCGCTTGAGCAGGCGCTTGTAGGTGGCCAGCATGTTGCTCATCTGACAACCCTTCTGCTTCACGCACTCACTGATGACATCCTCCATGTCCTCCAGCGCCGCGTCGGCCTCGTTGCTGCCCTTGGGGTCGGCGTTGGCCACCAGCAGCAGCGCATCGCTGTAACGCTTCTCGGCAGCCGTCATGCGCTGCTGCAGGGCATCTACCTTCACTTTGTCCCGGGCGGAAACCCGCTGGGCGTGGGCATCGGGGGCCAGGGAAACCAGGCCAGCCAGGGCCAGCAACGGCCAGGTGCGGGAAATCAGGACAGGAACGGGCATTTTTGGCACTGTGTGCGAAACAGGCAGGCAGAGTAGCGGCGCCGCCAAGGTCGGGGCAAGCCGACCTTCGGGCCGTCATCGCTGCCGGTTAACATTGGGCGCATTCACCACAAGGGCTGGACCATGGATCCGATTCTGCTCGGCAAAGGCATCACCGACGATGTGGCCGTTACCCTGCTGCCGAAACTCGGCAACCGCCACGGGCTGGTGGCGGGCGCCACCGGCACCGGCAAGACCGTGACCCTGATGACCCTGGCCGAAGGATTCTCGCGGCTCGGGGTTCCGGTGTTCCTCGCTGACGTGAAGGGCGATGTGTCCGGCCTGGCCGTGCCCGGCACGGGCAGCGAAGCGCTGCTGAAGCGCGCCGCGGACATCGGCGTGGCCGACTATGCGCCGGCGGGCAGCCCGGCCATCTTCTGGGACCTGTACGGAAAACTCGGCCACCCGGTGCGCACCACCGTCAGCGAGATGGGGCCGACCCTGCTCGCGCGCATCCTCGAATTGAATGACACCCAGGCCGGCGTGCTGGACATCGTGTTCAAGCTGGCCGACGACCGCGGCCTGCTGTTGCTGGACATGGATGATCTGCGGGCCCTGCTCGGCCTGGTCGCCGAAGAGCGCAAGGACATTTCCACCGAGTACGGACTGGTCAGCGCGCAGTCGATCGCAGCGATCCAGCGTGCCGTGCTGCGGCTGGCGCAGGACGGCGGTGAGAACTTCTTCGGCGAGCCGGCACTGGAACTGGCCGACATCATGCGGGTCAATCACGACGGCCGCGGTGTGATCGGCATCCTCGCCGCCGACCAGCTGGTGCTCAAGCCCAAGCTGTACTCGACCTTCCTGCTCTGGCTGCTGTCGGAACTGTTCGAACAACTGCCGGAAGTGGGCGACCTCGACAAGCCCAAGCTGGTGTTCATCTTCGACGAGGCCCACCTGCTGTTCGACGATGCGCCTTCCTCGCTGGTGCAGCGCATCGAGCAGGTGGTGCGGCTGATCCGCTCCAAGGGCGTGGGCGTGTACTTCTGCTCGCAGTTCCCCGACGACGTGCCCTCCAACATCCTGGGCCAGCTCGGCAACCGCGTGCAGCACGCGCTGCGGGCCTTCACGCCGCGCGACCAGAAGGCGGTCAGGACCGCCGCCGAAACCTTCGTGCCGAACCCGAAGCTGGATGTCGCCAAGGTGCTGAGCCAGCTCGGCACCGGTGAAGCACTGGTTTCCACGTTGCAGGACAAGGGCGTGCCGATGCCGGTCCAGCAGACGATGATCGCGCCGCCCCGCTGCCGGATGGGGCCGGTCACCGAGGCCGAGCGCGCACAGGTGCGTGCCGGCAGCCCGGTCGGCAGCCGCTACGACACGGCGGTCAACCGTGAATCGGCCGCCGAGCTGCTGGCCCAGCGGGCGCAGAAGAGCGTGGAGCAGGCCCAGACCCCGGCCGCGCGCAGCCGCGAGCAGGACGAGGCACAGGAAGGTGGATTCGGCCAGGCGATCAAGGATGCGATCTTCGGCACCAAGCGTCGCCAGGGCATGATTGAAACCATGGCCAAGCAGACCACGCGCACGGTCGGGACCAAGCTGGGCAACCAGATCGTGCGCGGCATCCTGGGCGGCATCTTCGGCGGCAAGCGCTGAGGCCCTTTCGTATTCCTGAGAAGAAGCTGTATTACATGTCCCGTTGGCGTCCGCCCGCAGAGAAAAGCACCGCCCTGATCACCGCCGCCGGCCACGCCCGACTGAAAGCCGAGCTGGACGACCTGTGGCGGGTACGCCGGCCCGAGGTGGTGAAGGCGCTGGCCGCTGCCGCCGCCGAGGGCGACCGCTCGGAGAACGCCGAGTACACCTACCGCAAGAAGCAGTTGGGTGAAATCGACCGCCGCGTGCGCTACCTGACCAAGCGGCTCGAATCGCTGCGTGTGGTCGATACCACGCCGACCGATCCACAAGCGGTGTTCTTCGGTGCATGGATCGAACTGGAGAACATCGACAGTGGTGAGACCAGCCGTTACCGCATCGTTGGGCCGGATGAAACCGACGCCGGCCTGGGCTGGATCAGCATCGACTCGCCGCTGGCGCGGGCCGTGCTGAAGAAGCGCCTGGACGATGAATTCTCGGTGGAACTGCCGGGCGGCCGGTTCACCTTCGCGGTGATCAGCGTCGAGTACCCGTCTTCGTAACACCGAGCCCTCCCGGCGTTGCTGTCAATCCAGCGCCGGGCATGGCCCGGCGCTACCGGGGCAAGAGCGGCGGCGGGTACAGGCGGCCCTGCCGCAGCGGGCGGAAGTAGTCGGCGTTGCCATGGAAGGCGGCGTCCTGCTGCGGGTGCCAGCCGGGGATTCCGGCCAGTGGCAGCGGGCGCAGCTGCAGCGGATCGGTCACCGTCGCGCCCTGCTCGATCGCCCGGGCCACGGTCTCGATGCAGGCACCCTCTTCATCGCCGCGCACCACCACGCACTTGCCGACCAGCAGGCGCCCCGGCAGCAACGCCTGTTCCATCAGTGCATGGCCGAACACCGCGGCGATGGTGATGCGACCGGCCTGCCAGTGCGGCGGCGCGAACAGCATCGGCCAGTCGTGGGCGTCCCACGCAGCGATCAGCGCATCGTCCTGGACGCACACGATCACGCCGGTCTCGTCGAACTGGGTCAGCGCCGCCTGCGCGCGATTGCGTTGACCGGTTGGCATCGTGGCGACATGCAGGCATTGCCGCCTGTTGAGCACGTGCTTCAGCTGCGGGTGACACGCCCATACCAGTGCATTGAACAGATCGTGCCAGCTCGCCGCACGGGTGGCGATACGCCCCTGCGCGATGCGCGTTTCGTAGTGCAGGCCATCGGCCAGCAACGCTGCATCCTGCTCGACCAGTCGCCGCCCGCGCAACGCCAGCCGCGCATCCAGCTCGGCAACGGTCGGCCAGCGGTCGCCGGACAGAAGATCGCGGAAGGCACGCACCCGGGCAAACAGCGGATGATCGAACACCGCCGGGTCCACCGCCGCGCGCGGCGGCGGCACGAATCGCCGAGGGCTGCCAGCGTGGCCAGCAGCACCCTCGGCCATGATCAGAGCACCTTCAGGTCGAAGGCCGGGCGCGTGGTCGGCGGCAGCGCGTCGCCATACAGATCGTGCTCGTCGCTCTCGGTGATTTCCACGTTGATGAATTCGCCTACGCGCAGCGGCACCTGGTCGGCATTCTGGATATGCACCAGTCCATCGATTTCCGGTGCATCGGCCCTGGAACGGGCCACGGCGATGTCACCTTCGATGGCATCGACCAGGCACTGCTGGACCGTGCCGATCTTGGCCTCCAGACGTGCGGCCGAGATCTGTGCCTGCTTTTCCATGAAGCGCGCCAGGCGCTCCTGCTTCACCTCTTCCGGGACAGGGTCCGGAAGAGCGTTGGCGGTAGCACCCTCGACCGGCGAATACGCGAACGCACCCACGCGGTCCAGCTGCGCCTCATCGAGGAACGACAGCAGCTCCTCGAACTCCGCTTCGGTCTCGCCCGGGAAACCGACGATGAAGGTCGAACGCACGGTGATGTCCGGCGCGATGCGACGCCAGTTCTGCACGCGCTCCAGCGTCTTCTCCACCGCACCGGGGCGCTTCATCAGTCGCAGGATACGCGGGCTGGCGTGCTGGAACGGAATGTCCAGGTACGGCAGGATGCGGTTCTCGGCCATCAACGGCACCACGTCATCCACGTGCGGGTACGGGTACACGTAGTGCATGCGCACCCACGCGTCCAGTTCGGACAGGCCCTCGCACAGCGCCTTCAGGCGGGTCTGGTAGGCCTTGTCGCGCCACATCTTCTCGGCGTACTTCACGTCCACGCCGTAGGCGGAGGTGTCCTGCGATACCACCAGCAGCTCACGCACACCGCCCCGGACCAGGCGCTCGGCTTCGCGCAGCACTTCATCGACCGGGCGCGAGACCAGCTTGCCGCGCATCGACGGAATGATGCAGAAACTGCACGCGTGGTTGCAGCCTTCGGAAATCTTCAGATAGGCGTAGTGGCGCGGGGTCAGCTTGATGCCGTAGTCGGGCACCAGGTCCACGAACGGATCATGCCGGGGCGGTAGCGCCTCATGCACCGCCTCCATCACGCTCTGGTAGTCCTGCGGGCCGGACACCGCCAGCACGTTCGGGTACGCCTCACGGATCTGTTCGGGGCGCTTGCCCAGGCAGCCGGTGACGATGACCTTGCCGTTCTGGTTCATCGCCTCGCCGATGGCGTCCAGCGACTCCGTCACCGCCGAATCGATGAAGCCACAGGTGTTGACCACCACCACGTCGGCCGAGTCATAGGACGGGACGATGTCGTATCCCTCCGACCGCAGTTGGGTCAGGATGCGCTCGGAATCGACAAGGGCCTTCGGGCAGCCAAGGCTGACGAAGCCGACTTTGGGGTTCAGCTGGGACATGGAATCGCGGGACTCTGGGGGCCTGGGCCCCTGCCGGAGTGGCAGGGGTTCCTGGGGGCCGGGGCCTGAAAGGGCGCCAGTATACCGGGGTTGAGGGCCGCGCTCTGAACGGCCCAGCCGCCCGATCACGCACAGCCGCAGACGCCGCGCTAACCCGCCCAGCGCCGACAATGCAGGCCTGTCCACTGCTACGAGGAACCCGACGATGTCCGAATGGATCACCCTGGATACGCATCATGGCCCGGTCCGGGCCTGGCAGGCCCTGCCGGCGGGCACGCCGCGTGGCGGCCTGGTGGTCGTGCAGGAGATATTCGGCGCCAATCCGCACATCCGTGGCGTGGCCGAGCGCTTCGCCGCCGAAGGCTATGCCGTGCTGGCGCCGTCGTTCTTCGACCTGGTCGATGGCCCGGACGCCGACCCCGACGCCCTGCCCTATGACCCTGAAGGGGTGAAACAGGGCCTGGAACGGGTAAGTGCGCTGGGCATTGAACGGGCACTGGAAGTGGTGCGCGCCGCAGCAACCCGGCTTGCCCCCTTCGGCAAGGTCGGCACGGTCGGCTACTGCTGGGGCGGAACGGTGGCGATGCTGTCCGCGCTGCGCCTCGGCCTGCCCTCGGTGAGCTATTACGGCGCACGCAACGTGCAGTATCTGGACGAGACACCGAAGGCGCCGGTGATCTTCCACTTCGGCGCGCAGGACCGCAGCATCCCACCTGAGGCCGTGGAGGCGCATCGCCAGAAGCTGCCGCAGATGGCGACCTATGTCTACCCGGCCGACCATGCCTTCAACCGCGAGGTCGGACATGCGTATGATCCAGACAGCGCCACCCTGGCGCTGCAACGCACCCTGGACTTCTTCACGGAGCATCTTGGATGAGCGATTTCGAACTTGATTCCCGCCTGGCCACCGACAGCGTTCTGGTGGCGCAAGGCCCGCTGTCGCAAGTGCGGTTGATGAACGACGAACGGTTTCCCTGGCTGATCCTGGTGCCGCGTCTGGCCGGGGTAACGGAGTGGATCGAACTGGACGGCGACCAGCAGGACAAGCTGCGCACCGAACTCAACCGCGCCTGCAAGGCCCTGAAGGGCTCCGACGGGGTGGAGAAGATCAACATCGGCGCATTGGGCAACATCGTGCGCCAGCTGCATTTCCACGTGATCGGCCGCCACGACGGCGATCCGGCGTGGCCGGGACCGGTGTGGGGCAGCGGTCCTGCGCACCGCTACGAACCGGACGCCCTGCAGCAGCATGTCGCCTACTGGAAGGAACGGCTAGGATATCCGGCCCACTCCTGAGACCGTGCCGACACGATGCGATTCAACCTCGTCGCCGCCATCCTGCTGATCCTGATCGGGCTGTTCATGCTTGCCAGCAACCTGGGCTGGACGCACCTGAACCTGTCCAAGCTGCTGCTGACCTGGTGGCCGGTGGCCCTGGTCGGCGTCGGCATCGCCATGCTGTTCGGCCGCGGCAAATAAGCGAAGGCGGCGCAAGCGCCGCCTTCGATCGTGCGACGCCGGGCATGGCCCGGCGCTACTGGTCCGTCAGGTACGCGGCAGGGTGACGCCGGTCTGGCCCTGGTATTTGCCGCCACGGTCCTTGTAGGACGTTTCGCAGATATCATCGGCCGCCGCCTGGAAGAACAGCATCTGGGCCACGCCTTCGTTGGCGTAGATGCGCGCCGGCAGCGGCGTGGTGTTGCTGAACTCCAGGGTCACATGGCCTTCCCACTCCGGCTCGAGCGGAGTGACGTTGACGATGATGCCGCAACGCGCGTAGGTGCTCTTGCCCAGGCACACCACGAGGGTGTCGCGCGGAATGCGGAAATACTCCACGGTACGCGCCAGCGCGAAGCTGTTGGGCGGGATGATGCATTCGTCGGCGGTGATGTCGACGAAGCTGCCCGAATCGAAGTGCTTCGGGTCGACGATGGTCGAGTTGATGTTGGTGAACACCTTGAACTCGCGCGAGCAACGCACGTCGTAGCCGTAGCTGGAGGTACCGTAGCTGACGATGCGCTGGCCGTTGACCTGCTTCACCTGCCCGGCCTCGAACGGCTCGATCATGCCGTGCTGTTCGGACATGCGGCGGATCCAACGGTCACTCTTGATGCTCATGCTCTGTCCTGGGTGCGAGGGGGCGCGAGGATTCTAGCAGGGGGCCGGGCGCCACCGCCCTCCCCGGCCGGTCCCTACAGCAGCGACGACAGGATCGGGATCGAGGCACGCGGGCGCTTGCCCACTTCCTCGATGAGCCGCTGCGCAGCGTGGCGATAGGCCTGGGCCGGCAGGGAATCCGGCTGCGCGGCGGTGATCGGTGTGCCTGCGTCACCCTGCTCACGGATGCCGATCTGCAACGGCAGCGATCCCAGCAGCGGCACGCCGTACTGCGCCGCCATGCGCTCCCCGCCCCCCTCGCCGAACAGGTGCTCGACGTGGCCGCACTGGCTGCAGGTATGTACCGCCATGTTCTCGACGATGCCCAGCACCGGCACTTCGACCTTCTCGAACATCTTCAGTGCCTTCTTCGCATCCAGCGTGGCGATGTCCTGCGGCGTGGTGACGATCACCGCACCGGCCAGCGGAATCTTCTGGGTCAGCGTCAGCTGGATGTCACCGGTGCCGGGCGGCAGGTCGATCAACAGGAAGTCGAGGTCGTCCCACAGGGTGTCGTTGAACAGCTGGGTCATTGCCGAGGTCGCCATCGGCCCACGCCAGATCATCGGCGTGTCTTCCTCGATCAGGTAACCGATCGACATGGTGTCCACGCCGAAGGCACGCAGCGGTTCGATGCTCTTGTTGTCCGGGCTTTCCGGGCGGCCGGACAGGCCCAGCATGGCGGGAACGCTGGGGCCATAGATGTCCGCATCGAGCACGCCCACCCGCGCGCCCAGCTGCTGCAGCGCCACCGCCAGGTTAACGGCCGTGGTGGACTTGCCGACACCGCCCTTGCCCGAGCCCACCGCGATCACGTTGCGGATGCGCGCGTGCGGTGCCAGCCCCTTCTGCACCTGGCTTGCATGGGGACGACGGGTCGGACTGTTCACTGCGGGCTCCGGCGGAAAGTCAGGAAGGAGAACCCGACATCATACCGCCGGAGCCTCAAGGACCGGCGCGCAGGATCGCGTTGGTCGAAGATGTGGGCGCCGCGGAGAATTTTCGCTCCCTGTTCACCCCAGCCCCCCCGTTAAGGAAGCAGACACGATTTGCGAAGGAACAGAAAAACCAGTTGAATCAATACACTGCGCGGTTTTCGACACGCCTTGATACGTTCCGACAGGAAATCGACCACAGAAAGATGACTGCGTTGTGAACGTTTGACACGCTTGGTTAATGGCGTGTTAATCTCGAGTCACTGGCTTGTGAAGCCGGTACCAGAACCGGGCGGCGGCACGCTGCCGATACCGGGGTAGGGGCACACGGAGACGCCCGCAAGGTCATGTCCCCGGTGTACGACGCAATCATTCGATTCAAGGGGATTTCAGATGATCAATCGCAAGTCGCTCGGCAGGAACCCGCTGAGCTTCGCCCTCGCCTCTGCCGTGCTGCTCGCCGCAGCCGCCCCGGCGATTGCCCAGGATGCGTCGGGCTCGACGCAGACGACACAGGACACGCCGCAGGAAGCGCCGAAGTCCAAGGCGACCAATCTGGACACAGTGACCGTCACCGGTTCGCGCATCAGTCGCGACGTGTTCAACTCGGTTTCGCCGGTGCAGGTCGTGACCCGTGAGGAGACCACCCTGGCGGGCTTCAACTCGACGGCCGCCGCGCTGCAGAGCAACAGCGTCACTGCCGGCAGCGCACAGATCAACAACTCCTTCGGCGGATACGTCACCAATGGCGGCCCGGGTGCCAACACCCTGTCGCTGCGTGGCCTGGGCGCTACCCGCACCCTGATCCTGCTCAACGGCCGCCGCGTTGCACCGGCGGGCTCGCGCGGCTCGGTCGGCTCGGCCGACCTGAACGTGCTGCCCAGCGCGATGGTCGACCGCGTGGAAATCCTGAAGGACGGTGCTTCGTCCATCTATGGTTCCGACGCCGTGGCCGGCGTGGTCAACATCATCACCCGCAAGAACGTGGACGGTGTTGAAGCCGAGTTCCAGCACAACGCCACCGAGGGCGGCGGCGGCGACGAAACCCGGTACTCGATCGTGTTCGGCAGCACCGGTGAGCGCTCGCACTTCTCTGGTTCGTACGAGAACTACCGTCGCAATGAGATGACCATTGGCGATCGCAGCTGGGCCAGCTGCCCGACCGATAACCTGCGCGACATGGACGTGGGCAACTACTTCGGCAGCGGCGACTACATCGATCCGACCACCGGTAAGCCGAAGTGCTTCACCCTCGATTCCGGCGGCGTGACCATCAACACCCTGGGCACCGCCACCTTTGGCGGGTTCAACCGCTGGCGTCCGAATCCGGCCGTCACCACCGGCCGCCTGCCGGGCTATGAGTCCGTCGGCTACTACGACCGCGACACCTACGATCCGGGCCTGCTGAAGGAATCGCTGGTGTCCCCGGCCGAAACCCACACCCTGTTCTTCCAGGGTGGCGTGGATCTGGGCGTGATGGGCGACGCCGAGTTCTACTACGAGTTCCTCGGCAACAAGCGCGACTCCACCCAGACCGGCTACCGCCAGCTGTCGTATGACTACTCGGTCGGCAATCCGCTGCTCGGTAACCTGTCCAACCTGCCGGCCTTCGCCCTGCCGACGGAAACGTCCAATGGCAAGAACGTAGCGGCCCGCACCTTCATCGGCTTCGGCAACGACCGCAGCAAGCAGTCGGTGGACTTCTTCCGCGCCACCGCTGGCGTGCGCGGCAGGCTCGGTTCGGAGTGGAACTATGACTTCATGGTCAGCCACGCCGACTCGGATGCCGATTACACCTTCAACTCGTTCCTGACCGACCGCCTGGCACAGAGCCTGGATGTTGTGTCCGACGGCGCAGGCGGCTTCAACTGCGTGAACCCGGCCAATGGCTGCGTTGCCGCACCGATGCTCAACGCACAGACCCTGGCCGGCAATCTGCCGTACGAGTGGAAGAACTTCGTCTATACCCCGGTCACCGGCAACACCAGCTACCAGGAATCGACCGCGAACCTGAACGTCAATGGTCCGCTGTTCGATCTGCCGGGCGGTACCGCCGCAGGCGCCTTTGGTGTCGAGTACCGCAAGGCCAAGATCGACGATACCCCGAGCATCCACTCGATCAACCGCAACCTGTACAACCTGACCAGCTCCGACCCGACCCGCGGCAGCGACTCGGTGTGGGAAGCCTACGGCGAAATCGAACTGCCGCTGCTGTCCGGCGTCACCGCTGCCGAAGAGCTGACCTTCAACGCCTCGGCCCGCTACACCGACTACCAGTCCTACGGATCGGACACCACCTGGAAGCTGGGTGGCCTGTGGACGCCGGTCAAGTGGCTGTCGCTGCGTGCGTCCTACGGCACCTCGTATCGTGCTCCGGCGCTGTTCGAACAGTTCCTGGGTGCCACCAGCGGCTTCCTGAACGCCTCCAGCGATCCCTGCAACAACTACGGCTCGCGCAATCCGACCAGCCCACGCTACATCAATTGCGCTTCTGAGGGCCTGCCCACCAGCTTCACCGCGACCAACTCGGTACGCGTGGACTCCATCGGTGGCGGCCTGGTCGGTGCCAACCTGAAGGCTGAAACCTCCGACGCGTTCACCGTTGGCCTGGTGTTCCAGCCGGAGTTCGGCAGCGGCTTCGGTGATCTGTCCTTCGCCGTCGATTATTACGACATCGAAGTGGAGAACGGCGTTGCCCAGATGGGTGCCACCTACATCCTGAGCACCTGCTACAACGGCACCACCGGCGACTTCGCCGCCAACAACGGTCTGTGCCGTCTGATCAGCCGTTCGCCCAACAACACGCTGACGGTCCAGAACGGCTATGCCAACCTGGCCACCGACAAGGTGCGCGGCCTCGACTTCACGACCCGCTACGTGCGCGACATCGGTCCGGGCGAGTTCCGCGCCAATGTGCAGGTCTCGCGGTTCCTGGAGCAGTCCGGCAAGGTGTTCGAGGACGATCCGCTGGTTGACTCCAACGGCCTGATCAACAACCCGAAGTTCACCGGCCAGCTCGACCTGACCTATCGTGTCAAGGAATGGCGCGTGCGCTATGGCCTGAACTGGGTGGACAACATGTCCAGCTACGCGTACTACGAGGAAGATCCCGCAACCTCGGCGTACAAGCTGGCCGTGCCGAACTACATCACCCAGGACTTCTCGGTGCAGTACACCGCCGACAAGTGGCAGGCCACTGCCGGCGTGCGCAACTTCGCCGACAAGGAACCGCCGACCATCAGCCCGGGCGCCGGCATCTACAACACCGTCGGCAACGCCCCGCTGTACAGTGGCTACGACTACTTCGGCCGTACGTTCTTCGTGAACCTCAGCAAGAAGTTCTGAGCCATGCGTCAACAGCCGCCGCCCGCAAGGGCGGCGGCTGCTTTTGGGGTGGGTGCAATGCCCGCCTTCCCATTGCACGGACACAGTGAGACGTCGCATGAAGCACTACCTGCTGCTGGCCGCGCTGGCCGTCGCCGCGCCGCTGCATCTCAACGCCAAACCCGCGGTCCCCACGATCGAACAACTGGCCGCCTTCCCGGATATTTCAAGCCTTTCCGTGTCGCCTGACGGCACGCAGATCGCCGGTCTGCAGGCCCGCGGCGAAGAGCGCGTGATCCTGGTCTGGAAGACCGATGATCTCAGCGCAGCACCGACCACGATCGGTGCGGGCCGCATGAAGTTCCAGAGCGTGGGCTTCATCAAGAACGGGCTGCTGGCAGTCACGCTGTGGCAGCCCTTCGACCTGCGCACCGACCGGGTCAACAAGACCTTCATCAGCAAGTTCTTCATCACCGATACCGAAGGCAAGCAGTGGAAGGAACCGATCAGCGTTCCGCGCGCCACCAGCCGCAACGAAGAACTGGAACAGGCGCTGTCCAATGCCACGGTGCTGGACACGCTGCCCAATGACCCCGACCACATCCTGGTGGTCAACGGCTCGGGCAGCAATTCCGGTGACGTCTACAAGGTCAACCTGCGCAGCTTCACGTCCCAGCGCATCCAGAAGACCGAAGAACGTGTCGCTGGCTACCTCACCGATCTGAACAGCGAACTGCGCGCACGCCTGCGCCAGGACGTGGACGGTACCGGCGCCTACGTCGCCACCGAGTTCCGCAACCCTGCCACCAACGCGTGGGAAGAACATTTCCGCTCGCACGTGAAGGACCGCGATATCACCCAGGTCGTCGGTTTCGCCGATGACCCGAACATCGCCTTCATCCAGAGCAACGTCGGACGCGACAAGACCATCATCTATGAGTACGACATTACGGCCCGCAAACAGAGGGAAGTACTGTTCGAGCACAAATTCTTCAATGCAGGCACCGTTCATGTGAACCGTTACAAGGACGTCGAGGGCGTGCCGTTCGGCGCACTGCTCGGCGTGACCTACAGTGGTCCGCGCGAGAACGAGGTTGAATGGACCCATCCGGTGTTCAAGGGCCTCAACCAGGGCGTCCGACAGGCCCTGGGCATCCAGTCCAGCGACGTCACCCTTGTCGATCCCGCAACGGGCCAGCGCGCGACCACCCAGGCCGACACCGGCCGCGCGGTGCGCGTGATCGACTACAGCAAGGACCTGAAGACCTTTGTGCTGGCCGTCTCCGGGCCGGCGAACCCGCCGGAATACCACCTGTTGCGCAACGGCAAGCTGACCCTGCTGGCCAAGTCCTATCCGAAGATCGATCCGGCTGCGCTGGGCGATACCAGGCTGGTCTATTACAAGGCCCGCGATGGTCTGGATATTCCGGCGTTCCTGACCACACCGAACACCGAACTATGCGGTGCCGGCCCGTGGAAGGCGGTGGTGCATCCCCATGGTGGGCCGTGGGCGCGCGATGGCATGGACTTCGACGGTTCGATGTGGGTACCGCTGATGGCCTCACGCTGCATGGCGGTCCTGCGCCCGCAGTTCCGCGGTTCGGCCGACTGGAGCCGCAAGCTGTGGATGGCCGGTGACGCCGAGTGGGGCCAGAAGATGCAGGATGACAAGGACGACGGCGCCAAGTGGATGATCGAGCAGAAGATCGCCCAGCCTGGCCACATCGCCATGTTCGGCTTCTCCTACGGTGGTTATTCCGCGTTCGCCGCCTCGGTCCGCCCCAATGGGTTGTACAAATGTGCCATCGCCGGTGCTGGCGTCTCGGACATCAAGAAGATCTGGGCACGCTTCTATACCAACCCGTTCTTCCGCCAGGCGCAGTCCAAGACCGTTGACGGCCTGAATCCACTGGACAAGGCCGGCGAGATGAAGATCCCGCTGATGGTCTACCACGGTGACCGCGACCGTACGGTGCCGATCGAGCAGTCGGAGTGGTTCGTTAACAAGGCCAAGAATTCAGGACAGCCGATCGAATTCCACGCCATCGCCGACTACGCGCATGGCCCCGCGTGGACCCGAGCGATCATGGGCGACCAGCTCAAGTTGATCGACGACTACCTGACCAAAGGCTGCGGCGGCGGCGGCCTGTAAGCCCCGTCGCTGCCAGGCAAGGGCGCCCACGGGCGCCCTTGCCCGTTCTGGCCCTTGCACCCGCCCATGACCTTCGACACCCTTGCGGGGTAGGCTGGCGGCGTATCGTTCGGCCCACGGCCGTCCCCGCGGCTCTTCCCTGACTCACTCGGCCTGGAGGCCAAACATAGTGATCACGCGTACTCCCAAGATCGTGCTGCTCAGCCTGGCCGTGTCGGCCGTGCTGGCCGGCTGTGGCAAGAACGAAACCCCGGCCAAGGAGGCCGCCGCGCCTGCCCCGGCCGCCGCCGAAGCCACCACCTACACCCTGGATGAGAGCAAGCTGCCGGCCTATAACGCCTTCCAGCCCAGCGATCTGGACACCAACCTGGACGCCTGCACCGCATTCGGCGACTACGTCAACAGCAAGTGGCTGGCCGCCAACGAGATTCCCGGCGACCGCACCAGTTGGGGCGCGTTCACCATCCTCGACGAGCGTTCGGTGGCAGTGCAGCACCAGCTGGCCGAGCAGGTCGCGCAGGTCAAGAACCCGAGCCACATCGAGAAGATCGTCGGCGACCTGTGGGCCACCGGCATGGATGAGGCCAAGATCAACGCCCAGGGCATCGAGCCGCTGAAGGCAGACCTGGCCGCCATCGACGGCCTGCAGGACAAGGCCGCCATCGCCGACTACCTGCGCACCAGCGCAGCCAAGGGCGAGAACGTGCTGTTCGGCTTCGGCGCCGAGGCCGACTTCAAGAACTCGACCATGAACCTGGCCTATGCCAGCCAGGGCGGCCTGGGCCTGCCTGACAGCACGTACTACACCGACGCCAAGAACGCCGACAAGCTCAAGGCCTACCAGGCGCACGTCGCCAAGGTGCTGGAACTGTCCGGCGTCCCGGCAGCCGACGCCGCCAAGCAGGCTGAGGACGTGGTCAAGTTCGAGACCCGCCTGGCCAAGGCATCCAAGTCGCGCGTCGAACTGTCGCGCAATGTGGAGCTGTACTACAACCCGGTCACCCTGGCTGACGCCGACAAGCTGACCCCGAACTTCAGCTGGACCGAGTTCTTCAAGTCGCAGGGCGTTGCTGCGCCGGAGAAGTTCTCGCTGGCGATGCCGGCCTTCCATGAGGAAGTGAGCAAGGCGCTGGGCGACACCGACCCGTCGGTCTGGCGCGCCTACCTGCGCTTCCACACCGTCGATGGCGCCTCGCCGTACCTGGCCGATGCCTTCGTCCAGGAGAACTACGCGTTCTACGGCAAGACCCTCAACGGCCAGAAGGAACAGAAGCCGCGTTGGAAGCGCGTGCTGGGCACCATCGAGAACGATGCCGGCGAAGCGTTCGGCCAGCTGTACGTGAAGGTTGCCTTCTCGCCGGAAGCCAAGGCAAAGATGGAAGAACTGGTGAAGAACCTGGCTGCCTCGCTGAAGGAACGCATCCAGGGCCTGAGCTGGATGAGCGAGGAAACCAAGGCCAAGGCCATCGCGAAGTGGGAAACCTTCACTCCGAAGATCGGCTACCCGGACAAGTGGCGTGACTGGTCGGGCCTGCAGACCCAGCGCGACAGCTACCTGGCCAACGTGCGTGCGGCCAACGAGTTCAACTACAAATTCAATCTGTCCAAGATCGGCAAGCCGGTGGACAAGACCGAGTGGGGCATGACCCCGCAGACGGTCAACGCCTACTACAACCCGCTGCAGAACGAGATCGTGTTCCCGGCCGCCATCCTGCAGCCGCCGTTCTTCGATCCGAAGGCAGACGATGCGCTGAACTACGGTGGCATCGGTGCGGTGATCGGCCATGAGATGACCCATGGCTACGACGATCAGGGCGCGCGCTTCGGGCCGACCGGCAACATGGAAGACTGGTGGACGCCGGCCGACAAGAAGAACTTCGAAGGCCTGACCGGCAAGCTGGTCAAGCAGTTCGACCAGTACAAGGTTGACGGCCAGGCCGTGAACGGCCACCTGACCCTGGGCGAGAACATCGCCGACCTGGGTGGCCTGGCCACGGCCTACGATGCGCTGCAGAAGGCCTCGGCCGGCAAGGAAGATCCGAAGGTCGACGGCTTCACCCGCGATCAGCGCTTCTTCTTCAACTGGGCCACCGTGTGGCGTACCAAGTACACCCCGGAAAACGCCAAGGTCCGCCTGGCCACCGATCCGCACGCCCCGGCGCAGTTCCGCGCGATGGGCGCGCCCTCGAACCTGCCGACCTTCGCGGCCGCGTTCCAGTGCAAGGCCGGTGCACCGATGGCGCGCAGCGGCGAGCAGCAGGTGGTGATCTGGTAGGCCACGGCTGACGCCAAGGCAGACCTGCAAGGGCCCGGGATCTCCCGGGCCCTTGTTTTTGCGCGACCCGCCACGGCCGCCAGGCATACCGTGATACGTGCATGCTGCGCCCATGCGCGGCTTGCTATAGTGCGCCCGCCCTCAATCCATCATGGATTCGTTCTACATGCCCAATTTCCGTCCGCTTGCCATCGCCCTGGGCATCAGCCTGGCGACCCTGGTCCCGAGCCATGATGCGTTCGCCGCAAAGAAAAAGGCCGCCCGCGCCCCGGCCGTCAGTGCCCAGTGCAGCGACTTCTACGGCGCCACCAACGCTGGCTGGCTGAAGGCCAACCCGGTACCGCAGACCGGAGCCACCACCGCGCTGGGCCAGCTGGTCGAGCGCAGCAGGCAGCAACAGCGCGAACTGCTCGATGCGGCCATGACGTCGCCGCAGGGCAACGTGCAGAAGCTGCTGGGCGACTTCTGGGCCAGCGGCCTGGACGAGGCGGCGGTGGAAGCCGATGGCTCCAATCCGATCGCGCCGCTGCTGACCCGCATCAATGCGATCAAGAAATCCAAGGATGTGCCGGCGTCGATCGCTGCACTCCATCAGGTCGGCATCCCGGTCGCCTTCAACTTCGGTCCGGACGTCGACCTGAAGGCACTGGACCGTCATATCGGCTACTTCATGCAGGGCGGCATGGGCCTGCCGGATCCGGCGTTCTATACCCGCACCGATGCCGATACCGTGGCGCTGATGGGCCGCTACCGCACCTACGTCAAGCAGATCCTGGCACTGACCGGTACTCCGGCAGCCAAGCTCGATGCGGAGTCGCAGGCGGTGATCGCGCTGGAAACCGAGCTGGCGCGCAATGCACAGTCGCTGGCCGGCATCAACAACCCGTTCAACAACTACGCGCCGATCTCCACCAAGGAACTCAACAGCCGCTACCGCAACCTGCAGCTGGAGGCGTTCCTGAAAGTACAGGGTGTGAACGACGATCTGGTGTCGCTGGCCGACCCGGGCCTGTTCCAGCAGCTGGATGGCATGGTCACCAAGCTCAAGCCGGACCAGTGGAAGGCCTACCTGCGCTGGCGCGTGGGCGACTCGATGGCGCCGTACCTGTCCAAGGCCTACCGGGACGCCGAGTTTGAGTTCCGCGGCCGCGTACTGCGCGGGCAGACGCTGCCGCCGCAGCGCTGGGAAGCGGTGCTCGATGCCATCAATGTGGCGGCCGGTCCGATGGTCGGCCGCGAGTACGCTGCCCGCCATCTCTCGGCCGAAGACCGCCGGCAGGCGGCATGGATCGTCGACAAGGTCCGCGAGGTGCAGATCGAGGCCGTCAGGAACAGCACGTGGATGAGTGCCGAAGCCAAGGCTGAAGCACAGGCCAAGCTGGCGGCGCTGAAGATCGAGATCGGCACCCCGCTGCGCGACCTCGACTACACCGTGCAGCCGATGGGCCGCGGCTCGTTCGGTGGCAACATGCTGATCGCCTCGACCTGGCGCCATCGCGAGGAGATGAAGCGCATCGGCAAGGGCAATGCCGACCGTCGCTGGGACGTGCTGCCGCAACAGCCGTCGCTGGCCTATGACCTGGCGCAGAACCGCCTGATCGTCACCGCGGCCATCCTGCAGGGCCCGGTGTTCAACGCCAAGGCCGACAGCGCCGACAAGTTCGGCAGCTTCGGCGGCCTGGTCGGCCACGAGCTGACCCGTGCCATCGATGCCAAGGGCGCGCTGGTCGATGCCAAGGGCGAACTGCGCAGCTGGTGGACGCCGGCCGACAAGACCGCCTGGACCCTGCTCGGCAGCCGCGTGGCCGCCCAGTACGGCGCCTATGAGTTCCCGGGTGTGAAGGGCGCCAAGGTCAACGGCACGTTGACCCAGGAGGAGAACCTGGCCGACATCGCAGGCCTGGAACTGGCCTGGGCGGCCTACACCGCACAGGAGCCGAACGCCAAGCCGGCCCAGCAGCAGGGCTTCTTCCGTGCCTGGGCCGCGTTGTGGGCGCAGCAGCTGTCGCCCAACGAAGCCGCACGCCGCCTGACCGCCGACATCCGCGCGCCGGGCATGTGGCGCACCAACGGCACGCTGGCCAACCTCCCGGCGTTTGGCGCCACCTTCAGCTGCAAGGCCGGCCAGCCGATGCAGCGCAGCGATGCCGAGCAGATCAAGGTCTGGCGCTGAGCCAGCCGGCCGTGACACGAAGGGCGCCCTCGGGCGCCCTTTTTTTTGCGCATGCAGCACGATCCGCCATTAACACGCGGCATGCTATCGCTGCGCCTTCGTCCTGCAGCGGAACCCGACCATGGCCCACAAGAACACGATCTGCATCTGGTACGACAGCGAAGCACTCGAGGCCGCCACGTTCTACGCCGGGATCCTGCCCGACAGCGCGGTAACGGCCGTGCATCACGCACCGGGTGACTATCCGGACGGCAAGGAGGGCAACGTGCTGACGGTCGAGTTCACCGTCTGCGGCATTCCCTGCGTCGGGCTCAACGGCGGCACCGCGTTCAGGCACAGCGAAGCGTTCTCGTTCCAGATCCAGACCGAGGACCAGTCCGAGACCGACCGCCTGTGGAACGCGATCGTCGGCAACGGCGGACAGGAGAGCCAGTGCGGCTGGTGCAAGGACCGCTGGGGCATCTCATGGCAGATCAGTCCGCGCATGCTGATTGAAGCGGTGACCAGCCCGGACAAGGCCTTGGCCAAGCGCGCCTTCAACGCGATGATGCCGATGAAGAAGATCGACATCGCCACCATCGAAGCGGCGATCCGCACCGCATGACCGCGTGGGATGCGGTCATCGTCGGCGGCGGCCACAATGGCCTGGTCTGCGCGGCCTATCTTGCCCGTGCCGGCAGGAAAGTACTGGTGCTCGAACGCCGTGGCGTGCTCGGCGGCGCAGCGGTCACCGAGGAATTCCATCCGGGCTTCCGCAACTCGGTCGCCTCGTACACCGTCTCGCTGCTGCAGCCTAAGGTGATCGACGAGCTGCAGCTGCACGCGCATGGCCTGCGCGTCGTCGCCCGCCCGGCCAACAATTTCCTGCCGTTGCCTGACGGCCGCTATCTGCTGTCGGCACCCGGCCGTACCCAGGCCGAGGTGGCGAAGTTCTCCGAACGGGATGCGCAGCGCCTGCCAGCCTATGAGGCGAGGCTGGAGGTCTTCGCCGACGTGCTGCGCGCCTGGGCCCTGCGCGCGCCGCCGGACCTCGGCGTCGCAGGCGGCTGGCGCGCATTGCCGGCACTGTGGCGGATGGGCCGGCTCGGCCGGGAACTGGCGGCACTGTCCCCTGCCCTGCGCCAGGAGCTGCTTGATCTGTTCACCCTGTCGGCCGCCGACTATCTGGACCGCTGGTTTGAAAGCGAGCCGATCAAGGCCTTGTTCGGATTCGATGGCATCGTCGGCAACTACGCCAGTCCGTACACGCCCGGCAGTGCCTACGTCCTGCTGCACCACGTGTTCGGCCAATGCAACGGAGTGAAGGGCGCCTGGGGCCATGCGATCGGTGGCATGGGCGCGATCAGCCAGGCCATCGCTGCATCGGCGCGCGCGGCCGGCGCAGAACTGCGCGTGGATGCCGGCGTAAAGCGGCTGCTGGTCGAGCACGGACGCGCGGTGGGCGTTGAGCTGGCCGGCGGGGACGTACTGCGCGCGCGCGTGGTGGTGGCCAACGTCAATCCAAAACTGCTCTACGAGCAGTTGCTGGAACCGGAGCAGGTGCCCGCGGCGACGCGCGAACGCATGGCGCAGTGGCGCTGCGGTTCGGGCACCTTCCGGATGAACGTGGCGCTGTCGCGGCTGCCGGACTTCCACGCCCTGCCCGGCGCCGGTGAGCACCTCAGTGCCGGCATCATCATGGCGCCCAGCCTCGACTACATGGACCGCGCGTGGCTGGATGCACGGCGCGACGGCTGGTCGCGCGAGCCGATCGTGGAGATGCTGATTCCCAGCACGCTGGACGATTCGCTGGCGCCGCCGGGCCAGCACGTCGCCAGCCTGTTCTGCCAGCATGTGGCACCGGTCCTGCCCGGTGGTAGGCATTGGGACGCACATCGCGATACCGTCGCCGACCTGATGATCGCCACCGTCGATCGGTATGCGCCCGGCTTCGCCGACAGCGTGCTCGGTCGGCAAGTGCTGTCACCGCTGGATCTGGAGCGGACGTTCGGCCTGGTGGGCGGCGATATCTTCCACGGTGCGCTCAGTCCCAACCAGCTGTTCTCGGCGCGGCCGATGATCGGCCAGGCCGGCTACCGCGGTGCCCTGCCCGGGCTTTACCTGTGTGGTTCAGGCACGCATCCCGGCGGCGGCGTGACCGGCGCGCCGGGCCACAATGCCGCGCAGGTGATCCTGCAGGATCTGTAGGGGTGTGCCAACCACGGTTGGCACCTGCTGCATCAAATGACCCTGCGGATCATTTGACGCTGCGCAGATGATTCGGACGGTTCGGCGGGCCGGGGGGACGGCGCTTGTTGAACGGTGGCTGGCCGCGCCAGTAGCGGATCAGCAGCCAGCCGAACAACATGCCACCCAGGTGCGCGAAGTGCGCCACGCCCGGCTGCCAGCCGGTCATGCCCAGCACCAGTTCACCGACACCGAACAGGATCACGAACGTGCGCGCCTTCATCGGAATCGGTGGGAACAGCAGCATCACCCGCTGGTTCGGGAACAACATGCCGTACGCCAGCAGCAGGCCGAACACACCACCGGACGCGCCCAGCACCGTGGCCGGATTCTCCAGCAGCGTCCCCACCAGCAGCTGGCAGACGCCGGCGCCGGCCACGCACACCAGGTAGTAGAGCAGGAAGCGCTTCTCGCCCCAGGTCTGTTCCAGCGGCGCACCGAACATGAAAACGGCCAGCATGTTGAAGAACAGGTGGCCGAAGCTGCCGTGCAGGAAGCCGTAGGTCAGCAGCTGCCACGGCTGGAAGTTGCCACCCGGGGAGAACGCATCGAAGCCCTGCTGCAGCGGCTGCAGCATGAACGGCTCGAAGGTCTGGTTGCCGAGCAGGAACGGCTGCTGCAACAGGAACAGAATCGCGTTGGCGATCAGCAGGGCCTTGGTGACGGTTGGCAGTCGCGGGAACATGGGGACACCGGCATGGAACGGTCTCCATCATAGCCGCACCGTCGTGTCGTGTCGGCGACTGCCGCGTGCGGCCCGTTCAGACCCCGGTCGCGCTCAGCCCGGTCCCCACACGGCGGCATCCAGCGCCGCCGCCGGGTCGGACGCCGGCATCCGCACCCGGCCGTTCTCCACCACCACGCCTTCCGCGCGCAGCCGCTGCGACTGTTCCCGCCAGCCCGCCGACCCCTCCGCCATGGCGATGCGCCCGTCAGAACGCAGCACGCGGTGCCAGGGCAGTGTCGGGTCATCGTTCTGGCCGAGAATGCGTGCCGTCAAGCGTGCCCGCCCCGGCAGGCCCGCGCGCATCGCCACCTGTCCATAGCCCATCACCTGTCCCGGCGGGATCGCGTGGATCACCGCCAGGATGCGCGCGCGCGCGTGGTCCGGCGTCAGCGGCGCAGACGCGTCACCAGCAGCACGCCGAGCAGGACCAGCACGGTGCCGGCGATCTGCGCCGGCCCCATCGGTTCGTCGAGCAGCCATAGGCTCATCACGATGGTGGAAACAGGGCCCAGCATACCGACCTGCGCTGCCAGCGAGGAACCCACGCGCTGCACCGCCAGCATGATCGCCAGCACCGGCAGCACGGTGCAGACCGTGGCGTTGACCAGCGACAGCCACTGCACCGGTGCAGGTGCCTGCCACAGCAGTGGCAGCGGATGGGTGATGGCGAAATGCAGCAGCACCAGACCGCTGGCCACGCAGCTGGCATAGGCGGTCAGGCGCACCGCGCCGATCCGTGCCACCACCTGGCCGCTGCCGAACAGGTACAGCGCATAGCTGAGCGCGCTGCCCAGCACCAGCAGGCTGCCGACGATGATCTGCCCGCCCTCCCGCTGCAGATCGTGGCCGAACGCCAGCAGCACCCCCAGGTAGCTCAGCACCAGCGCGGCGACCTGCCAGCGCCCTGGCCGCTGTCGCGCCAGCAGCACGTTGATCAGCAGCACCAGCGTCGGGTTGAGGTAGAGGATCAATCGTTCCAGCGTGACGCTGATGTACTGCAGACCCTGGAAATCCAGCAGGCTGGACAGGTAGTAGCCGGTGAACCCCAGCCACAGCACGCGCGCCCGGTCTGCCCACGACAGCGGCTCGACACGGCGCGAAGCCCACACCGCCATCAGTGCGAACAGGGGCAGTGCCATCAGCATGCGCAGCGCCAGCAGCGTGGTCGCATCGACACCGTGGCGCAGGCCGAGCTTGACGATCACCGCCTTGCCGGATGCGGCAACGGCGCCGATCGCCGCCAGGCCGATTCCCCCCAGGGCGATGCGTGGGGATGCGGTGGCGATGCGCGGGGAGGAGCTTGACATGGGAACAGCGGCGGGCCGCGCAGGGCGGCCCGGGGGTGCGTGTGGACGCCCATTGTCGCATGGCCCGACGCGGCAACCGCAGCGTCAGCGCATCAGCACCACTTCCTCTGCGGAGGTCGGGTGGATCGCCACCGTGTCATCGAACTGGGCCTTGGTCGCTCCCATCTTCACCGCCACCGCGAAGCCCTGCAGGATCTCGTCCGCGGCCTCGCCCAGCAGGTGCACCCCCACCACGCGCTCTTCCGGCCCGGCGCAGACCATCTTGAACAGGCTGCGCTGGGTACCGTTGGCAAGTGCCTGCAGCATCGGCCGGAAACGGCTGTGATAGACCGTCACCTGCTTGAAGCAGGCACGCGCCTCCTCCTCACCCATGCCCACCGCCCCCAGCGGCGGATGCGAAAACACCACGCTGGCCACATTCTCATAGTCCATCTTCGACTGTGGGCGGCCACCGAACAGACGGTCCATCAACCGACGCGATGCAGCCACCGCCACCGGGGTCAGGCCCACCTTGCCCGCGATATCCCCCACGGCATGGATGCTGGGTACCGCCGTGGTCTGCCATTCATCCACCTGCACCTGCTCGTGCTCGCCGATGTCGATGCCCAGCGCCTCCAGGCCCAGGCCCCGGCTGTTGCCACGGCGGCCGGTGGCGAAGAACACCGCGTCGAACACGCTGTCCATGGGGCCATCATGGCCGAAGGCGCGGACGCGCTCACCGTCGCGCTGCAGTTCGCGCAGGCGGTAATCAAAGTAGATGCGCACGCCCTGCTGGCGGAGGTTTTCCGCCAGCTGATCGGTCAGCTCGTAGTCGAAGCGTTCCAGCAGGCGCTTGCCGCGTACCAGCAGGCTCACCCGGCTGCCCAGCGCCTGCAGCAGCCCGGCCAGCTCCACCGCGATGTAGCCGCCGCCGATGATCGCGACTTCGGCCGGGGCCGCACGCAGCTCGAAGAAGTCGTCGGATACCAGGCCCAGCTCCGCGCCGGGGATGTCCGGACGCTGCGGGTGCGCTCCGGTGGCGATCAGGATGTGGTCGGCGGTGTAGCGCACCCCGTCGCTGCAGGCCACCGTGTGCGCGTCGAGCAGGTGGCCGCGCGCCGGGATGCGGACGACGCCGGTTTCATCCAGACGCTTGTGGTAGCTGGTATGGATGTTGCTGATATAGGCCTGGCGATGGATCACCAGTTCCTTCCACGACAGTGCCGGTCGTGGCGGCACATCGAAGCCCATCGCGCTTGCCAGGCCGATACGCTCGTGCAGATCGGCGGCCAGCCACATCGCCTTCTTCGGTACGCAGCCAACATTGACGCAGGTCCCGCCCAGTTCACCGGGTTCCAGCAGCGCTACGCGCTTGCCGTACTGCGCGGCGCGGATGGCGCCGGCCAGGCCGGCAGAGCCGCCGCCAAGGACGATCAGGTCGTAATCATGGGAAGCCGTGTTCATCGGAATCGCTCGGGTCGGTAAGGGGCAGGATCGATCGCTGGCGTGCGGCCACAGACGAGATCGGCGATCAGCTGGCCGGTGCCGGCGCTCATGCTGATGCCGAGCATGCCATGCCCTGCCGCAAGCCAGACGTGAGGATGGGCAGGCGCGCGGCCGATCAACGGTACATCGTCCACGCTCATCGGACGCCAGCCGCACCACTGCTCCTGCAGCTGCGCGCCACGAGGCATGCGCAGGTGGCGATCAGCGGCCAGCTGCAACGCCTGCAGGCGCTGCGCACGCAGCTGCGGGTCGGCACCGGCGAATTCCATCGTGTCCCCCAGTCGCAGCGCGTCGCGCCAGGCGATCACGAACACGGAGTGATCTTTCAGCACCGCCGGACGGGCCGGCACCAGCGGCGGGCGTGACCAGGTCAGCGAGTACCCCTTGCCGGGCTGGATCGGCACCCGCAGGTCGAGCAGCCGTGCCCATCGCGGCGACCACGGGCCGGTGGCCAGCACCAGTTCGCGCGCGCGCAGCGTGCGTCCGCCGGCCTGTACCCGGACCCCGTGTACGTCGCCGCTGAAGCCCTGCATCTCGACCTGCTCGTCGATCTCGACGCCCTGCGCACGCAGTACCCGCGCCAGCTCCGCAGTGAAACGGTCCGGGCGCAGCTGCGCGTCGCCGGGGAAATGGATCGCACCGGCAAGCCGATCATGGAACGCCGGATTGTCGCGTGCGTAGTGGCCGCCATCGATGCAGCGGGTCGCAATGCCGTGCGCATCCAGCGCTTCGCACTGGGCGATGTGCTGATCGAAGCTGCGTGCATCACCGAACACGTAATCCAGGCCGCGCGTCTCGAATTCACAGTCCAGCCCATGGGTTCCCACCCATTCGGCCAGGCGCACACGGGAATCATTCAACAGCGCAGCGCGCGCGCGCGTGGCCTGCAGCCAATGCCGCGCATTGCAGCGCGCGCTGAACTGCAGCAGCCAGCGCCACAGCGCGGGATCGAGGCGGCTGCGCACATACAGTGGCGCGCGTGGGTCGAGCATCCAGCGCAACGCACGCAGCGGCACACCCGGCGCGGCCAGGGGCGGTGCATGACTGGGCGTGACGGTGCCGCAGTTGCCGTACGACGTCGCTGCGCCCACGCGGCCACGATCGATCACCCGTACCTGCCGTCCCTGTCCGCACAACGCCAGCGCAGTCGCCAGGCCGATGGCACCGGCACCGATCACGATCACGTCATCGCGCGCCCCCTGCATCGCTCAGCCCCTTCCAGCCTCGCGGCGCATCGGCGGCCACTGGCGATAGGTCATCGCCCGCCACAGCCACTCCATCGGTCCGAAGCGGAAGCGGCGCAGCCAGGCATGGGAAAGGGCGACCTGCGCGGCGAACAGCAGCACAGCGAAGAGCAGCTGCACGCTGCGCGGCATCACGTCGAAATAGCCCAGGCCATGGTGGTAGAACACCCAGGTGCACAACAGCGACTGCCCCAGGTAGTGGGTCAGCGCCATCCGGCCGACCGGCGCCAGCCAGCCCAGCCGCGCGCGCCACTGCACGATCCAGGCGAGGTAGCCCAGGCACATCGGCAGCGCGCCGATCATCACCAGCGCCATCGCCGAGGTCACACCAAGGTCGTAGGCACCGGGTGCCAGGTAGGGTTTCCAGGCCACACCCAGCACGGTGACCAGCAGGCCCAGCGGCAAGGCGACCCAGCGCAGCGCCGCGAACAGGCGCGGATGGCGTTCCGGCGCGGCCAGCGCGCCACTGCCGGCCAGTCCACTGCCGATCAGGAACATGCCCAGTACCGCCGGGCCGGTGATCAGCAGCGCCCCCATCGACGAACCAAACTCATGCAGGCGCTGGATGCAGGCCTGGATCCAGTTGCCGTGTCCGTAGACCATGCGCTCCCGGGCGATGCTCTGCTGCGCGTCGACCAGCATCTGCTGCGCGTCCTGCGGCGTCGCCAGTGAAACCATGGCACCGAGCAGCATCATCATCGCCGCGCCACCGAGGTAGACGATGACGCCCATCCACGGCAGCCAGCTGCGCGGTGCCTCGCGGCACGCCAGCAGGGGCAGCGACGCCAGCGCGTAGAGCACCAGGATGTCGCCGGACCAGACCAGCAGCGCGTGGCACAGGCCGATCAGCATGAGCCCGGCGCTGCGGCGCAGATAGAACGGAGTGAACTCGCGGCCGGCGGTCTCGGCGCGCTGTACCATCACTGCGAATCCGGCGCCGAACAGCAGCGAGAACAGGGTGAAGAACTTGCCCTGCACGAACACATAGACGAAGGCGTCGGCCCAGTAATCGATCCCCTGCCAACGCACGTCGATACCAGTGAATGCCAGGTCCAGCGGTCCGCTGAAGGCCTCCATGTTCATCAGCAGGATGCCCAGCAACGCGGCCCCGCGCAGTATGTCCAGCACGGCGATGCGGTCGCCGGAGGCGACCGGCTGCAGGGAAGACGAAGCGCTGTTCACAGGACATCCGGCGGGCAGGTCCTTCATTATGCAGCCCGCCTGCGCGCCGTGGACGAGCGCGCGGTGTTCCAGACATGCAACGGCCCGCCGAAGCGGGCCGTTGCTGCCGTCACGATCGCAGGGCGATCAGTGCGCGTGACCGCCGTCGCCGTGAACGTGGCCGTGCTCGATCTCTTCCTTGCCGGCTTCGCGCACGTCGACGATTTCCACGTCGAAGTGCAGGTCCTTGCCGGCCATCGGATGGTTGAGATCGACGTCGACCACGCTCATGCCGACCTTCTGCACGGTCACCGCACGCGGGCCGAAGTTGGTCTGCAGCACGACCTGCTGGCCCGGCGCCAGCTTGGTATTGCCGAAGTGCTTCTTCGGCACGCGCTGGGACAGGCCTTCGCGGCGCTCGCCATAGGCGTCGGCCGCCGTGACGTCGACACTGAAGGTGGCGCCGGCTTCCTTGTCCATCATGGCGTTTTCCAGGCCCGGGATGATGTTGCCGTGACCGATCAGGATCGCCAGCGGCTCGCCGCGGTCCTTGGACGATTCGATCGGCTCCTGGCCGACTTCGGAAACGGTGTAGTGGAAGCGGACAACGCGGTCTTTTTCGATCTTCATGCGCGACTCTGTCTGGTTCTGCCGGAGGCAGACGGGTTGGGGCGGGTTGTCGCCCGGCGGGGACGCCGCCATCATGACGGCCAATCCAAGGTGGCGCATTATCCGGAGAACATGCACATCACGCCAGTTTCGTCCGGCCCGCGCCGGCTGTCCGTGCCCGCCCTGCTGCTGGTCCTGCCCCTGCTGCTGACCGCCTGCGGCGGCGGCAAGGCCACCCGGACGGCGGCGCCCCCGCCGTCGGCGCACTGGCCGGCGACCACCCCGGACAATCCCGAGGCCGCCAATTCAGTACTGATACGTGCCATCAGCCTGGTCGGCACGCCCTACCGTTACGGCGGCAACACCCCCGAATCGGGCTTCGACTGCAGCGGCCTGGTCGCCTATGTCTACCGCGAGATGCTGGATCTGAAGCTGCCGCGCACCTCGCGCGACCTGGCCGCCGTACAGGGCCCGAGGATCGATCCGAAGCGTCTGGCCACGGGTGACCTGGTGTTCTTCGGCAGCCGCGGCAACGTCACCCATGTCGGCATCTATGTCGGCGAGGGGCGCTTCGTGCACGCCCCCAGCACCGGCGGCACGGTGCGCCTGGACTCGCTCAGCGGGCCCTACTGGAAGGACCACTACACAGGGGCCAAACGCGTCCTTCGCTAAAATGAACAGGCGACATGTTCAAAATTGAGAATTACGTCACAGTGGAAATAACGGTTTTATAACGGAATTTTTAACTTATCAGTGCTTTTACAGGGCATGATGCCCCATCGTTTTTTTTCTGTGACCGACGCGTGACGACTGACGACCTGACGTGCAAAGGCCAGACCGCCGCTTCTCCGCGTAGTGTCCGCCCTGTTCTTCTGGGCTTGGCACTGTGCCTGACCAGCCTCCCCGCCTGGTCGCAGACCGTTCCCTCACGCGCCGACGCTGCTCCGGTCCCGGCGACCGACAATGGCGTACGTGTGACGGGCAAGACCGACGCCGCGGCCCCCCAGCGCAGCCGCACCGATGCAGCCGCCAGTGCCACGCTGGCCGCCCTGCTGCCGCACTTGGCCGCCAACGACACCATTCCGCTGATGGACCGCTCGGCCATGGTCGCCGGCGATCTGAGCCGCCTGCTCGCCAACTACGACACCAGCAACGCTGCCAATGGCAGCGTAGTCGGCAGCGCCGCCGACAATGGCAAGGTGCAGTCGCTGCTGCGGCGGGCGATGACCCTGCTCGGCACCCCCTATCGCTGGGGTGGCAGCAATCCGGACAGCGGCTTCGACTGCAGCGGCCTGGTCGGCTACGTCTTCCGTTCGGCGCTGGGCATCGAACTTCCGCGCGTCTCCCGCGAGATGGCACACGACAACAACGCCGAGCTGATCAACGACCGTGCCGCCCTGGCCGCGGGTGACCTGGTGTTCTTCGGTCGCAAGGGCCGGGTCGACCACGTCGGCATCTATGTGGGTGACGGCCGCTTCCTGCATGCCCCGAGCGCAGGCAAGGATGTCCGGGTGGACACCCTGCTCAGCGGCTACTGGGGCAACAAGTTCATGCAGGCGCGCCGCGTCGAGCTCTGACGCCGCCTTTCCAGGCACCGCCTGATAGCTGAAAGCCGCTGCCCTGCAGCGGCTTTTTCGTTGCCCGCGGAATGCCTGGGATGCGTCTTCCCTTCCCTGGCCCGGCGGGCACGCCCCCAACGAAAAGGCCCGCCAGTCCGGCGGGCCTTCATCTCTCGCATGACAGGCCGCTGCGCGGCGTCTCAGCTGCGTGGCGGCGTAGGGTCCGGGTCATCCACGCCCACGTTGCTGGAGGGATTGTCGTACACCGACTGGTCGAGCAGGCCGGTCTCCTTGGCCACCAGCACCGGCACCAGCATCTGACCGGTCACGTTGGTCATGGTGCGCATCATGTCCAGGATACGGTCGATGGCATACAGGTAACCGATGGTCTCCAGCGGCAGATTGGCGGCACTGAGCACCACGGTGGCCATGATCACGGCCGTACCCGGCACACCGGCAGTACCGAAGCTGCCCAGCACCGAGGCGATCAGCACCACCACGTACTGCTCCGGCGTCAAAGGCACGCCGCTGTACTGGGCGATGAAGACCGCGCACAACGCGGGGTAGATCGCGCCGCAGCCGTCCATCTTGATGCTCGCACCCAGTGGCACCGCGAATGCACCGTAGTCCTTGTTGACGCCCAGGTTGTGGGTGATCGAACGCAGCGCCACCGGCATCGCGGCGAAGCTGGAGGAGCTGACGAAGGCGACCTGCATGCCTGGCGCCGCGCCGCGGAAGAACTTCAGCGGATTCAGCCCGTGCGCCAGCAGCAGCGCGCTGTAGACGACCACGATGTGCAACGCACAGGCCACGTACAGGGCCAGCACGAAATGCCCCAGCGGCAGCAGCTTTTCGAAACCGTAACTGCCCACCAGGCCGGCAATCAGGCCGAAGGTACCGATCGGGGTGACTTCCAGCACGAAGCGGGTCACCTGGATCATGATGTCGCTCATCTGGCCGACCAGCTTCCGCGCCTCGGTCACCTTCTCGCCCAGCTTGACGATGGCAAAGCCCACCAGGCCGGCGAAGAAGATCACCGGCAGGATCGAGCCCCTGCCAGCGGCCAGCACGGTCTCGCCGGCGGCATTGACCCGGGTGCCGATGCCGGACAGTGCATAGAAGACGTTGGCCGGCACCACATCCAGCAGCACCTGTACCACGCTGGGAACCTCGCGCGGTACATAGTTGCTGGCCATGGACAGCTGCAGGCCACCAGCACCGGGCTGCAGCACGGTGCCCACGCCCAGGCCCACGCACACCGCCAACGCCGCGGTAATCACGAACCACAGGAAGGTGCGGCCACTGAGCGCTGCAACCGACTTCTGGCCATGCAGTGACGAGATCGCGTTGATGACCGCGAAGAACACCAGCGGCACCGCGATCATCTTGATCAGGGTGACATACAGCTCACCGAGCGGACCGAACCACGTTTCCGCAGCGGGGCCGAGCGCCCAGCCGGCCAGCGCACCAAGCACGAAGCCGCCGACCACGCGCTGCCAGAATGGAATCCGCAGCCAGGCAGAGACCAGCGTCATAGGCAATCCAGAGGGGGGAAGGAAGGGATGCTGGCACGATAGCCCAAGGCGGCCCGCAGAACGACCGTCCGCCCGGCAAATCAGTGTGTCATCGGCGTGCCTTGCGAGGGCGGGCATAATGAACGTCCCGTTACAGTTTGTGAGATCCCAGCGTCCATGCGCCGTTCCGTCTCCCTGTTGGCCACGTGTGCCACCACCCTGCTGCTCGGCGCCTGCGCCAGCACCACCCCCGCTTCCGCGCCGGCAGGCCTGAAGGTCGCCGTCGAGCCGGTTGCACACCCGGCCGGCGAGACGCCGCAATGGTGGTACCGCAGCGGCGCCGCCCAGGCCGCCGCCAATGGCGCGATGGCCGGCAAGGCCCGGAATGTCATCCTGTTCCTCGGCGACGGCATGAGCCTGACCACCGTGGCCGCTGCGCGCATCTACGAAGGCCAGAAGAAGGGCGGATCGGGTGAAGAGAACCTGCTGTCCTGGGAACGCTTCCCCGCCACCGCGTTCAGCAAGACCTACAACACCGACTCGCAGACCCCTGATTCGGCGGGCACCATGACCGCCATCACCACCGGCGTGAAGACCCACATGGGCGCGATCGGTGTCAGCGCAGGCGCCCGCACCGATTGTGCCGACAGCCTGTCCAAGGGCCTGCTCACCTGGCTGCAGCTGGCCGACAGCGCCGGCCTGGCGACCGGCATCGTGTCCACCGCGCGCCTGACCCACGCCACCCCGGCGGCCACCTACGCGCACTCGCCGGAGCGCAACTGGGAGAATGACACCGATCTGACCGAAGCGGCCAAGGCCGCCGGCTGCAAGGACATCGCCCAGCAGCTGCTGTCCACGTCGCGCTATGGCCGCGGCCCGCTGGTCGCGCTCGGCGGTGGTCGCGGTGAATTCACCACCGTGGAAGAGCGCGATCCGGAATACGACGACAAGGTCGGCCAGCGCCTGGATGGCCGCAGCCTGGTACAGGAATGGCAGCAGGCGCATCCGCAGGGTGCCTACGTGTGGAACAGCAGGCAGCTGGCC
Source organism: Stenotrophomonas sp. 112478_Sma (assembly GCF_056479905.1). Lineage (NCBI taxonomy): Bacteria > Pseudomonadati > Pseudomonadota > Gammaproteobacteria > Lysobacterales > Lysobacteraceae > Stenotrophomonas > Stenotrophomonas sp. 112478_Sma. The sequence goes on from NZ_CM151072.1 coordinate 3,062,799, forward strand.
GCCGCCGCAAATGCGCCGGCCATCCTCGGCCTGTTCGAGCCGGACCACATGCGCTACGAGTACGAGCGCCCACAGGATCCGGCCGGTGAGCCGAGCCTGGCCGAGCTGACCGCTGCCGCGATCACCAATCTGTCGCGCCATCAGGAAGGTTACGTGCTGATGATCGAAGGCGCTCGCATCGACCATGCCAACCACAGCGGCAATGCCTATCGCGCACTGACCGAAACCGTGGCGATGTCCGATGCGGTGCGGGTGGCGTCGGAAATGACGTCGGCCGACGACACGCTGATCATCGTCACCGCCGACCACTCGCACACCCTGAACTTCGTCGGCTACCCCGCACGCGGCAACCCGATCCTGGGCAAGGTGAAGGACAAGGGCGGTGAGGACGGCGCCGGCAAGCTGGACTACGCGCTGGACGGCAACGGCCAGCCTTACACCACCTTGAGCTACGCCAATGGACCGGGCCACACCGGCAGCACCAACCAGCAGCCGGCGGGCAGCAAGCGCTACCCGCACAACCCGAGCAGCTTCGAGCCGGCCAAGGGGCGTCCGGACCTGCATGATGTCGACACCGAGCATCCGGACTACATGCAGGAAGCGCTGGTGCCGATGAAGTCTGAATCGCATGGTGGCGAGGACGTCGGCATCTGGGCGCGCGGTCCCGGCAGCAAGGCGATCCGCGGCACGCTGGAGCAGAACACGATCTATCACATGATCGTGCAGGCAACGCCGGCGCTGCGCGATCGCCTGTGCCAGGCGGGCACCTGCGATGACAAGGGCGTACCGGTGCAGCTGCCGGCGCCCAAGGCCTTCGAACGCAGCGTCGACGGAAAGTAACGGCACGGCGGACGCAGTGTGCAGCCGGGCCATGCCCGGCTGCATCCCGCCCGTGAGTCGAAGGCGCGGCGCGACCCCGCCGATCACCCTACACTTCACCCGTGACTGCCTTCCCCGCCCTGGTTTCCCTCGATGCACCGCTGCTGGTCGGCTACAGCGGCGGCCTGGATTCGACCGTCCTGCTGCACTGGCTACGGCGCTGCACGCAGGCGGCCGGCGTGGGACTGCGCGCTGTACACGTACATCACGGGCTGCAGCCCGACGCCGATGCCTGGGTCCACCATTGCCAGCAGCAGTGCGCGGCCCTGGGAATCGAACTGGTCGTACACCGCGTGCAGGTCGAGACCGGCACCGGTCTGGGCCTGGAGGGTGCAGCCCGGCAGGCGCGTCGCGCTGCTTTCGTCGCCTCTCTGCGCGACGGAGAGACGCTGGCCCTGGCCCAGCATCAGGACGATCAGGCTGAAACTTTCCTGCTGCGCGCGTTGCGCGGTTCCGGTGTCGATGGCCTGGCTGCAATGAGCGGGGACAGCATGCTCGCCGGCCACCGGCTGTGGCGGCCGCTGCTGCAGGTCCCGCGCGACGCTCTGCATGACTATGCGCGGGCCCACGATCTGCACTGGATCGAAGACCCCAGCAACGACGACGCGTATGCCGACCGCAATTTCCTGCGCCTGCAGGTGCTGCCGCTGCTGCGCCAGCGCTGGCCGCACGCCGCAGCGGCCCTGGCCGGCAGTGCCGATCATTGCGCACGCACCCGCGGCCTTCTGCAGGAGGAGGACACTGAACTGCTCGCACACCTGGAGGCAGCCCCGCGCGTGCTGTCCTTGCAGCTGCTGCGGCAGGTATCGCCGGAACGCGCCGCACGCGTCCTGCGCACCTGGGTGGCCAGCCATGGCGCGGCACCGCTGCCGGGGCGGGTGCTGCAGCAGATGCTCGAGGAAATGCTGCCCTCCGCTTGCGACCGGCAGGCGCAGGTGCGCTGGCAGGATCACGTCATCCAGCAATGGCGCGAGCATGCCTATCTGCTGCCGGCCGAGCTGCCTGCCCTGCCCCTGGACTGGCAGGAGGAGTGGGACGGCCGGGTGCCTCTGGCCTTGCCAGATGGCGGCCAGCTGCGCCTGCTGGGCGCCGCGATGTTCCAGCAGCCGATGCAGGTGCGTGCACGGCGTGGCGGCGAGCGCATCGTGCTGCCGGGACGCAGCCACGCACATGCCTTGAAGGACTGCCTGCAGCGTGAACATCTGGCCCCCTGGCGGCGCGCGCAGCTGCCGCTGCTGTTTGCTGACGGCAACCTGCTGGCCGCCGCCGATGTGGTGATCGCCGCACCGCTGCAGGCCTGGCTGCACGCTCACGACGCCCAGCTGCGGTGGCAGCCGGGTGGCTGGTGAATTGACCCCTGCGCGCGTGCCGTCCACACTTGCCGCATGGCCAAGAAGTCCCCCGAAAACGCCTCCCCTGTTGCCCAGTTCGAGCAGTCGCTCGAATCGCTGGAGCAGCTGGTGGAGCAGATGGAAACCGGCGAGCTGAGCCTGGAAGCGTCGCTCAGTGCTTACGAACGTGGCGTGGGCCTGTACCGCCAGTGCCAGCAGGCGCTGGAGCAGGCCGAACTGCGCGTCCGGCTGCTCAGCGATCCGGCACAGCCCGATACGGCAGAACCCTTCGATCCGCCCAGCCATGACGGCTGAGGCGGCGTTCGCGCGCTGGCGCGACCGGATCGAAAGCCTGCTCGATGCCGCCCTGCCCTCGCCGGCCGATGCACCGCAGCGGCTGCACCAGGCCATGCGCCATTCCGTCCTCGGCGGTGGCAAGCGCATGCGTCCGCTGCTGGTCTATGCCACTGGCCAGTTGTTCGGCGCTCAACCGGAAAGGCTCGACGCGGCCGCGATGGCGGTGGAACTGATCCATGCCTATTCGCTGGTGCACGACGACCTGCCGGCAATGGACGACGATGCACTGCGCCGTGGCAAACCCACCACCCACATCGCCTTCGACGAAGCCACCGCGATCCTGGCCGGCGACGCCCTGCAGACCCGCGCCTTCAGCCTGCTGGCCGAGGCACCACTGCCGGCAACACTGCGCGTGGACTGCCTGCAGGCGCTGGCACACGCCTCCGGTGCCGCCGGCATGTGCGGCGGCCAGGCGCTGGATATCGATGCCACCGGACAGCAGCAGTCGCTGGCCGCGCTGACCCGGATGCATGCGCTCAAGACCGGCGCGCTGATCCGTGCCGCGGTACGCATGGGCGCATTGTGCGGCGATGCGCCGGAGCCGCAGCGGGTGCAGCTGGACGCATTCGCCGATGCACTCGGCCTGGCGTTCCAGGTCCGCGATGACATCCTCGATGTCGAAGCCAGCTCCGAGCAGCTGGGCAAGACGGCAGGCAAGGACCAGGCGCAGGACAAGAGTACCTTCCCCGCCCTGCTCGGCATGGAGGGAGCGAAGGCGCAGCTGCGCGAGCTGGCGGCCCGCATGCAGGCTGCTCTGGCGGGCTACCACGAAGAGGCCGATGCGCTGCGCGCGCTGGCCAGGCTTGCGGTGGAGCGCGATCACTGACGTGGTGCGCAACGAAAACGCCCGGCAATGCCGGGCGTTTTCATGTCCGCATGCAGCCGGTCTTACTTGATCAGGCGCAATGCGAACGGGTAGCGATAGGCTTCGCCGTTGTTGGCCTTGACCGCGGCAATGATGCAGAACACCAGGCTGACCAGTCCGACGATCGGCATCAGGATCGCGCCGATGACCACGATGGTCAGGATGATGCAGACCACCATCGCGATGGCCACGGTGATCTGGAAGTTCAGCGCTTCCTTGGCCTGGTCGGTGACGAAGGACTTGCCGGCGTCGTCCTTGTTGATCAGCCAGATGATCAGCGCGCCGATGAAGCCGGTGAAGATGCCCAGCAGGTGCGCGGCCAGGGCCATGGTGCGCTGGTCTGCCGGGACATCGGCGGTGACCGGCGGCGGCGGCGGGACGTTATCGAATTCACTCACGACAAAACTCCTTTTCATTGGGTGGTCTTGACCCACCGGCATCAGGCCGGTTGCGTCAGGCGGCCATAGCTTACGCCATCGACGCCATCAATCATTACCGGCGATGGTCATCCGCCCCACCAGGATCGAACCGGTCCGGATGTGCGAGCGCGGATCGACATCGCTGCCCACCGCTTCGATCGCCATGAACATCTCGCGCAGGTTGCCGGCAATGGTGATGCCGTCCACCGGGTACTGGATCTCCCCGTTCTCGACACGGAAGCCACCGGCCCCCCGCGAGTAGTCACCGGTCACACCATTGACACCCTGCCCCATCAGCTCGGTCACCAGCAGGCCGCTGCCCATCTGCCGGGCGATGTCTTCCAGCGGCCCGGCGTTGGCCGCCAGCTGCAGGTTGTGCACGCCGCCGGCATTGGCCGTGGTCTGCAGGCCCAGCTTGCGGGCCGAGTAACTGCCCAGTACGTAGCGCTGCAGCACGCCATCGCGGACCAGTGCCGACGCGCGGGTCGCCACGCCATCGCCGTCGAAGGCGGCCGAGCGCAGGCCGCGGCGCAGGTGCGGCAGCTCGTCGATCTGCATCCAGTCCGGGAACAGTCGCTGCCCGGCGCTGTCCAGCAGGAAGCTGGCCTGGCGGTAAAGCGCGCCACCGGACACGGCCGACAGCAGATGGCCCACCAGACTGCGCGCCACTTCCGGGGCGAACAGCACCGGCATGCTGCCCGTAGCCAGCGAGCGCGGCTGCAGGCGGGCGACGGTACGCGCGGCGGCCTGGCGGCCGACCTGGGCCGGATCTTCCAGGTCCTGCCTGGCCAGCGCACTGGTGTACCAGCCGTCGCGCTGCATGCCATCGCCCTGGCCGGCAATCAGCGCACAACCGATCGAATGGTGGGTGCCGCGCTCACGGCCAATGAAGCCGTGTGAATTGGCGTACACCGACAGGCTCTGCGAGGTGGACACCGCCGCGCCATCGGAGTTGCGGATCTGCGCGTCGGCCTCGCGCCCGGCGGCCTCGCAGGCCAGCGCCAGGTCCACCGCCTCGTCAGCCTGCAGGGCCCAGGGATGCCAGCCGTCCAGGTCGGGAAAGTCCTTGGCCATCAGGCCGGCATCGGCCAGTCCGGCGGCCGGATCATCCTCGGTGTGGCGGGCGATCGCGCAGGCCTGCTCCACGGTGGCCGACAGGCTGGCCTCGTTCAGGTCGCCGGTGCTGGCGCTGCCCTTGCGCTGGCCGAAGTACACGGTCACGGCAATGCCGCGGTCGCGGGTGGACTGTACGGTTTCCACTTCGCCCAGGCGCACATTGACCTCCAGGCCGCGGTCCTCGCTGCAGCTGACCTCGGCTTGGCTGGCCCCCAGCGCACGGGCACGCTCGAGCAGCTGCTGGGAAAGGTCGGCCAGCCGTTCCAGGCGGGCCGGGCTGTCGTCGCCGACAACCACTTCAGGGGCGATCACGTTCAATGCTTTATCCTGTACAGGTTGGGCCCGGCATCACGCCGGGCGACTTTTTTGAAAGCAGGTGTGGACGATGCGCGGACGCGACGAAGAAACCGGTGAATTCCTTGACAAGAGCCGCAAGCAGAAGCGCGGCGAAGCCCTGGAAGTCCTGGCCCTGGGTGAGAAGCTGGTGTCGCTGACCCCGGCCCAGCTGGCGCGCCTGCCGATTCCGGAGGATCTGCTGCCGCATATCGCCGAGTGCAAGCGCATCACGGCCCACATCGCCCACAAGCGGCAGCTGGCGTTCCTGGCCAAGCACATGCGCCGCGAGGAAGACGAAACCCTGGAGGCGATCCGCGATGCGCTGGACGCCAACAGCGAAACCTCGCGCCGCGAAGTGGCGATGATGCACCGCGTGGAAGACTGGCGCGAGCGCCTGCTGGACGACGGCGACAAGGCGCTGGCCGCGCTGCTGGACGAGTATCCGCAGGCGGATCGCCAGCAGCTGCGCACGCTGGTGCGCAACGCCCAGGCCGAGAAGGCGAAGAACAAGCCGCCGCGCGCCTACCGCGAGATCTACCAGGTGCTGCGCGGGCTGATGCTGCCGGCCGCGCTTGGCCTGAAGGTCGCCACCGACGACGACACCGGCGCCGATCTGGACGACGCGACCGACGAGGACTGAGTCCCCGCCGGCCGGGGCGCTGGCCGGGGCCGTTGCCATGTTCAGGCCTGGGTGCCGCCGACGGTCAGGCCCTCGATCAGCAGCGAGGGCTGGCCGACACCCACCGGCACGCTCTGCCCGTCCTTGCCGCAGATGCCCACGCCCTCGTCCAGGGCCAGGTCGTTGCCGACCATGCGCACCTTCTGCATGGTTTCCGGGCCGTTGCCGATCAGGGTCGCGCCCTTCACCGGCGTGGTGATGCGGCCATCCTCGATCAGATAGGCCTCGGTGGCCGAGAACACATACTTGCCACTGGTGATGTCGACCTGGCCACCGCCGAAGTTGACCGCGTACAGCCCCTTCTTCACCGAGCGGATCATCTCCTGCGGATCGTGCTGGCCGGCGCGCATGTAGGTATTGGTCATCCGCGGCATGGTCAGGTGCGCGAACGACTCGCGGCGCGCGTTGCCGGTCGGTGCCATGCCCATCAACCGTGCATTGAGGCTGTCCTGCATGTAGCCGACCAGGATGCCGTCCTCGATCAAGGTCGTGCACTGGGTCGGATGGCCTTCATCATCGACGTTCAGCGAGCCGCGACGGCCGTCCAGGGTGCCGTCATCGACGATGGTCACCCCCGGGGCCGCCACGCGCTCGCCGATGCGACCGGCGTAGACGCTGGTGCCCTTGCGGTTGAAGTCGCCCTCCAGCCCATGGCCGACCGCTTCATGCAGCAGCACGCCAGGCCAGCCCGGGCCGAGCACCACCGGCATCACACCGGCCGGCGCCGGCACCGCGTCCAGGTTCACCAGCGCCTGGCGCAGCGCCTCGCGGGCGAACGCTTCCGGCCGGCCATCGGCGAACAGTTCTTCGTAGCCATAACGGCCACCACCGCCGGCATAGCCGGACTCGCGGCGACCGTTCTGCTCGACGATCACCTGCACGTTCAAGCGCACCAGGGGGCGGACGTCGGCACCCAGAACGCCGTCGCTGCGCGCGATGAGCACGGTGTCAACGCCACCGGACAGGCTGACCATCACCTGCTTCACCCGCGGATCGGCGGCACGCAGATAGCCATCCAGGCGCTTGAGCACTTCAACCTTGGCCTCGTTGCCGAGCCCATCGATCGGATCCAGCGCCGGATACAGCGCGCGTGCATTGCCGCGCAGCAGCGAGCGGCCCGCCTGGGCACCGCCCTCGCGCGAAATCGCGCGTGCCGACTGCGCCGCCGCCAGCAGCGCATCGGCATGGATGTCATCGGAATAGGCGAAGCCGGTTTTCTCGCCGGCAATGGCACGCACGCCGACCCCCTGCTCGATGGAATGGGCACCGTCCTTGACGATGCCGTCTTCCACGCTCCAGCTCTCACGCCGGGCGTGCTGGAAATAGAGGTCGCCGAAATCGACACCGGGGCCGAGCAGCTGGCCGAAGGTGCGCTCCAGTCCAGCGGTATCCAGGCCGCCGGGGCGCAGCAGGCGGTCTTGGGCAAGCGTCAGGGCGATATCAGTCATGGCTCTCGATCTGGGGATGCAGGGGCACTCAGGCAAGCCCCGGGGAATGGGAGGCCGCGCTCAGCGCGACCGCGGCAGGTCGGTCACGGCCGGTGGAAGGGTCGGCGCAGGTGCGGGAGCCGGCGGGGTCCGTTCGCGGCTGCGTTCGATCACCTCCACCTTCGGCTCCTTCCAGGGACCGGTCACCTTGTAGGTACGGGCGCCGATCTCACCTAGCGGCTTGGACAGCACCGCATTGGTCGCCGCCCCCAGCGCAGCCCCGACCGGGCCACCGGCCACTGCGCCGACCACGGTCAGCAGATTGCCGGCACGCGGATTGACGTCGATGGTCTGGTCGAAATGCTGCTGGCGCAGGTCGGCCTGGCCGCGGATGGTGATGTTCGCCGCAGGCCCTTCGATCAGCACCTTGTCGGTGCGGGCCACGCCCTGGCCGAACTGCAGGCTGCCCTCGATCTGATTGAACGCGAAGCCCTTGGAGAAGAAATCACGGAAGTCGAACATCAGCCGCCGCGGCAGCTGGGCCACGCTGAGCAGACCCAGCACGCGACCGGCACCGGGGTCCAGTTCCAGCAGCTGACCGTTGCGCGCATGGATATCCAGCTGGCCCTGCAGATTGCCCAGCTGGAAGTCCGACGGCCCGCCATTCCACGACGCCTGCAGCTGCGCCTGGCCGGCGCCGCCACGCAGCTGGCCACCGTAGTCGAGATTCTGCATCAGCGCGCCGAGATCCTCGCTGCGCACCTGCGCGTTCAGCTCGGTGCGGGCGCCGCTGCTGCTGCCCAGCCAGCGGCCGGTGATGTCGATCTCCTGGTCGGGCGCGCGGAAGCGCAGGGTCTGCACCTCCAGGCCGTTGCCCCGCGGGCGGGTGCGCAGCACGGCCTGGCCGAGCGCCACCTTGCCGAACTTCAGGTCGGCGATGTCCAGCGCGAACGGCGGCAGTTTGGCCGGATCCATGTCGTTGGCACCGGCCTGCACCCGGGCCGGTGCCGCTGGCGCATCGGGTGCGGCCGGCAGTGACTGCCAATACACCCGGTCGAGCTGGCCGCTGATGGTGCCGCCCTCGGCATTGGGCACGCTCAGGCGGCCAGCCAGCGAAGGGCCGTCCAGGCGCACATCCAGCGCCTGCGCGCCCGGGCGCAGTTGCAGGCGGGTCTGCTCGAACACCCCTCCGATCAGCATCAAGCGGCCGACCTGCACGTCGATCGCCCGCAACGGCATCGGATCGCCGTCGCCGTCTCCGCCGCGGGCCAGGCCGATCCACTCCAACGCGTCCAGGGTCGGGCTGTGACCGTTGACCGCCAGCCCGCTGGAAGGCGGCTCGCGGTCGACCTGGCCGCTGCCGAGGGTCACCTGCACGCCGGTCTGATTGTTATGGCTGCGCGCGGCCAGGGCCAGGCGCTGGCCAAACGCCACGTCGATACGGCCATCCCCCATCGGCAGCTGCGCAGTCACGGTGGTGGCCAGTGGCTCGTCGGCGGGCTTGTCCAGCGGGGCGGGAAGATCCAGGCGCGTGCCTGCCAGATCCGAGCGCAGGCGCAGTTCGCTGGGAGGAGCGGGCGCGCCTGGCGCGACCTTCGGCAGGTTGACGGCGATGGTCCAGGGCGAGGTACCGGTGATGTAGGGCTTGAGCCAGGCCATTTCCGGCGCGCGGTCAATCAGCACGCCTGCATCAAGGCGCGCCGAAAGCTCCGACTCGAAGGCCAGCTTCGGGTCACGCACGAACCCACCCGCGCGCAGGCTCAGTTGGCCGTCCTGGCCCAGATGGCGCACCGCCAGTTGCTCGGCGGCAAAACCACCGTTGCCGTAGCGGGCCAACCCACGCATGTTGTCGAATTCCAGCGCGAAGCGCTTCTCCACCAGCTTCACGCCGGCCAGATCGACCGTGCCCTGCAGGTGCCCCCCCCCTTCGTCGGCATGCAGCGGCTGCAGCAGGTCGAAGGTCACCTGCGCCGGCCCGGTGGCGGTCAGGTTGTCCAGCGTCTCGCCGTATTCCTGGTGCAACGGGCTCTGCCGCAGCAGCGCCAGCAGCTTTCCGGCTTCGCTGCGGGTATCGGCACGCACGTACAGCGGCTGCTGGCCGAAATCCTTGATGCCGGCCTCGAAGTGCTGCACCGGCACGCCTGCCAGGTCACCGCGCCCCTGCATGTGGAAGCCAGGACCGATGAAGGCGATGTCGGCGTCAACCTGGCTCATCAGCGGCCAGTCGCGCTGGAAGCGGATGTCGCCGCGGGTGATATGACCGGTGGCCTCGAACCGCCCGTCGTTGTTGTCGAAGGGCCAGTCGTCGAGGTCACCGGTGACCAGGCCGATACCATCACGCACCTGGCCGCCGGCCAGCGCCATGTCCAGCCAGTCGGTGGCACCCTTGCTCATCCTGGAATGGATCCAGAAGCGCTTGGCGGCCGTCATCGGTACATCGTCCAGCTTGGCCGCCAGCTGCAGCCACGGACGCGTGCCATTGCCCTGGAACCAGACATCGCCGCGCAGATCGGCTGCGTAATCCGTGCCTTCCACGCGCAGGGCGGCCGTGCCGATGCGCCAGCCGCCGCCTTCGTCGCGCCACCCCACCACTTGGCCTGCCAGGTGCAGGTCATGGCGCACGCCGAAGCCGGTCGGCCAATCGAACTGGAGCTCGCGCTGCGGCTGCAGCTGCAGGCGGAAGCCATCGGCGTCGCCTTCGAAATGGCCGCCCAGCCCACGCAAGCCAGGTGCGTCACCGACGCTGGCAAAACCCAGCGACTGCAGCTCGCCCTGGGCCCACAGCGGACCGTTGCGCTTGCCGGCCAGCTGCAGTTCCCGCAGATCCAGCTGCGGCTTTGACAGGAACAGCCAGCGCCGCAGGCCAGGGTCCAGGCGGTCACTCAGCGCCAGCGCACGCAGCGCGGTGCCGGCCTGCACCGCCCCGCTGCGGATGCCCAGTTGCGTGCCGACCTGCAGTTGCAGTCCATCAAGCTGCTGCGCGCCGGTGTCGTCCACCAGCCGCAGGCGCGGTACCTGCATCGCCCATCCGTCCGCCTGCCGCTGCCAGCGCAGCAGCGCCTGCATGCGCTGCAACTGCAGCCGCGGCACTGCCAGCCCCGGCATCGGTGCGCCGTCGATGCGCAGATCCCGCAGATCCGAATCGGTGGTCAGCGCCACGGGGACGAAATCGCGCAGGGTCAGCCACACATTGAGTTCGCCGCGTCCTTCACGCAGGCGCACGCCCCCGGCCGCCAGCAACGGCGACCAAGCGCGGAAATCGATGGGATCGGCGCCCAGCCATGCCTCGCCGTCGCCACGCACACGGTCCACATCCAGCACGGCGGTCAGCGGAAGTGCGTCGGTCTGGGCCCAGGCCCGCACGCCTACCCGCAGGCGGTCGCCGTTGACGCGCAGGCGCAGATCGACGCGCGGCAATACGGTGTCGATGCCGAGTGCCGGAGCCTGCACGCCCAGCCGGCCGCCGATCACCTGCAGCTCGCCCAGCCGGCGCAGCGCCTCCAGCGGGTCACCACCGCTGCTGGGCTGCGGCAGGCCACGCACCGACCAGCGACCGTCCTCGCTCTGCTGCAGATCCAGGGCCAGGCCGCGCAGACGCAGCTCGGTCAACGAACGGCCCGGCAGCAGGCCGCTGTACATCGACACCAGGATTTCAGCCTCGCCGACCGCCAGGCCCTGCCCGGCGCCGATGCGCAGGCCCTTCAGCTGCAGCAGCGGGCCACGACGGGTCCACGCCGTGTCCAGCTGGTCGAAACGGACCGGCTGGCCTGCACGCTCGCTCAACCAGGCGGCGATCCTGTCGGGGTGTCGCTCGGCCAGCGGCAGCAGCTGGCTGAAGGTGCCCACCAGCAGCGCCAGCCCGACCAGGGCCACCGCACAGGCAGCAATGAGATGACGGCGGATCCTTCGCAGTCGCAGGCGCGGCGGCGCGCTCATCGGCCGCCGCCGACCTTCGGCCGGCGTGGATCAGAGCAGCACAACATCGAACTGCTCCTGCAGGTACTGCTCATCCGCCTGGAAGCGGATGCTCTTGCCGAGGAACTCTTCCAGCTCGGCCACCGCCGCGGATTCCTCATCGGTGATGCGCGCCACCACCTTGGTCGACGCGATCACCAGCAGGCGCGCGGCATCGAACTGGCGCACCGCGCGGGTGATCTCGCGGAAGATCTCGTAGGTGACCGTTTCGGTGGTCTTGATTGTGCCGCGACCGCTGCACTGCGGGCAGGTCTCCGACAGCTGGCGCTCCAGGCTTTCGACCGTGCGCTTGCGGGTCATCTCCACCAGGCCCAGCGGCGAGAAGTCGTAGACCGTGGTCTTGGCATGGTCCCGCGCCAGCGCCTTTTCCAGGGTTCGCAGCACCTGGCGGCGGTGCTCGGCATCGTCCATGTCGATGAAGTCGATGATGATGATGCCGCCGAGATTGCGCAGCCGCAGCTGCCTGGCCACGGCCTGCGCCGCCTCCAGGTTGGTGCGGAACACCGTCTCCTCCAGGTTGCGCTGGCCGAGGAACGACCCGGTGTTGACGTCGATGGTGGTCATCGCTTCGGTCTGGTCGATCACCAGGTAGCCACCGGACTTCAGCGGCACCTGCTTGTCCAGCGCGCGGCCGATCTCGTCCTCCACGCCGAACATGTCGAAGATCGGGCGATCGCCGGAGTACAGCTCCAGCTTCTCGGCCAGCACCGGCATGTACTTGGCCACGAAAGCCTGCAGCTGCGCGAACGTTTCCTTGGAATCGACCTTCACCTTGTCCACGTCCTTGCGGATCAGGTCGCGTACCGAACGCAGCGGCAGGCTCAGGTCTTCATAGATCACGCTGCAGGGGGTGGCGTCGCGGCCGCGGCGCTCCACCACGTTCCAGACCCGCGACAGATAGGCGATGTCCTCGGCGATGGCTTCGGCCGGCTGCCCTTCGGCGTTGGTGCGCACGATGTAGCCGTAGCCGCCGTGCTGTGCCGACAACTCGGTCACCAGCGCCTTCAGGCGCGCGCGCTCGGCCTCGTCCTCGATGCGCGCGGACACGCCCACCACTTTCGATTGCGGCAGCAGCACCATGTAGCGCGACGGGATGCTGATCTGCGTGGTCAGCCGCGCGCCCTTGGTACCGATGGGATCCTTCACCACCTGCACCACGATGTCCTGGCCGTCGCGCAGCAGCTCGACGATCGGCACGCTGGCCGGTGGTGGCAGCGTGGTGTTCTCGGTGTCGGCACTGGCCACCGGCGCTGGCCGCACCACGTCGTTGGCATGCAGGAACGCAGCGCGCTCAAGGCCGACCTCGACGAAGGCGGCCTGCATGCCCGGCATCACCCGCTGCACCTTGCCCTTGTAGATGTTGCCGACCACACCCCGGCGCCAGCCGCGCTCGATGTGCAGTTCCTGCAGCATGCCATTCTCGATCACCGCGACCCGGGTCTCGCGTGGGGTCACATTGACCAGGATTTCCTCAGACATCTGCAGCCTCCCTGGCGGCGTTGGCAATGGGAGCCGGCACGCCGCAGCGCGCCAGCAGACGATCGGTGTGCAGCAGCGGCAGCCCCATCACACCGGAGTAGCTGCCGGACAGGTGTTCGATCCAGCGCTCGGCCCCACCCTGGATGGCGTAGGCCCCGGCCTTGTCCAGCGGCTCACCGGTGGCCACATAGGCGGCGATGTCGGCGGTGCCGATCGCAGCGAACGTGACCTCGGACACCACCAGTTCGCTGTCCAGCCCGGCCGCGCCGACCACCACCACGGCCGTCATCACCTGGTGCGTGCGTCCGGCCAGGCGCGCCAGCATTGCCCGGGCATCGGCGGCATCGACCGGCTTGCCGAACACCTCGCCATCAAGCACGACCTCGGTGTCCGAGCCCAGCACCCGTGCGTCCGGGTCGTCGGCCAGCACCCGGGCCAACCCGGCGCGCGCCTTGTCGGCCGCAACCCGGCAGACGTACTGCTCGGCGCTTTCACTGGGCGCGCGCTGCTCGACAACCTCCAGGTCAAGCGCCTGGAAGGGGCGTCCGAGTCGGGCCAGCAGCTGGTTGCGTCGGGGGGAGCGGGAAGCAAGATAGAGCATCGGCACAGCATAACCTGAGGCCGCCGCCTGAATCGTCGGCAACCTGCTCCCGCGTGCCTTCAACCCCGAACGGACTCACAGCGCGTTCATCGCTACGACACCACCCTCACGCCACAACAAGGAGATCCCATGCGCCTGACCGCCTCCCCGCTGCTGCTTGCCCTGTCCCTCGCCCTTGGAGCCTCGATGTCCGCCCATGCCGCCCCGCCGCCGCCGATCGCCGCCCCGGCCGAGGGCACCCTGCTGAACATTTCGGCCAACGCCGAAGCGACCCGTGTGCCGGATGTGGCCACCCTGTCGGCCGGCGTGGTCACCCAGGCCGCCGACGGCAACAGCGCCATGCGCCAGAATGCGCAGCAGATGGACAAGGTGCTGGCCGCGATCAAGGCGGCCGGCATCGCCGAGCGCGATGTGCAGACCAGCGGCGTCAGCCTCAACCCGCAGTACCGCTATGCCGACAACGAAGCGCCGAAGATCACCGGCTACCAGGCCAGCAACACCGTCAGCCTGAAGGTCCGCGACATCGCCAAGCTGGGCCGGGTGCTCGATGCGCTGGCCGCCCAGGGCGCCAACCAGATCAACGGCCCCAGCTTCGAGATCGACCAGCCGGAGCCGGTCTATGACGAAGCCCGCCTGGCCGCGCTGAAGAAGGCACAGGCGCGCGCCCAGACCTATGCCAAGTCGCTGGGCCTGCAGGTGCGCCGCATCGTCAGCATCTCTGAAAACAGCAACGGCGGCTTCCGCCCGGTGCCGATGATGCGGGCACAGATGGCCTCGGCCGCCATGGACAAGGCCACGCCGGTCGCGCCGGGCGAATCCACCGTTTCGGTCAACCTGGACGTGGTGTTCGAGCTGGGTCGCTGACGACCCGGCACGGCGGGGGCACTGTCCGCCGGACAGCGCCCTGCCCTGATCTGCTGCCCACGGGGCCGGATGCCTTTCCAGCGGAAAGGTCTCCGGCCCCGTTGCGTAGATGAAGGCCAGTTCAACATCGCCTGACATGCCTCTAGGCAATGGCGGCCACGACGCGCTAATGCTTGGCTGCCAGCCGCGTGCGGCAAACCCCGATGGCGGCCCTGGTGCGTTGACGTCTTTCGACACTGGCACGGAGGTGGACCATGGTTCGTACGTATCCCGTTGCATCCGCGCACTTCGACCCCGCCCGCATCGCCGCCTGGAGCGCGGCCATCGCACTGCATCTGCTGGCGTTGCTGCTGCTGCTCATCCCCGCCACCTACCAGGCGGTACAGGCCCCGCGTGACACGACCACGGTCCGCTGGATCGAAAAGGTCGAGACACCGGAACCTCCGCCGATCCTGCCCACCGAACCCGAACAGGTGAAGGTCGCCCCCCGCTCCCAGGCAGTGCCGACCGCACCGGCGCTGCCAGCCCCCACCGCAACGGTCGAAGACGCGCCAGGCATCGTCCTGCCGGCCGCCGAACCGACCGCCGTGATGGCGCCGCCGACGCCGACGGCAGCTACGCCGCTGGCGGGAGCCCAGCTGCAGTACCGCAGTGCGCCGCCCCCGGCCTATCCCATCCCCGCGCTGCGCAACCGCGAACAGGGCACGGTCCTGCTGCGCGTGGAAGTGGACAGCAACGGCCAGCCTGTTGCGGTCAGCATCGAACGCAGCAGCGGCTCGCGCAGCCTGGACCAGGCCGCACGCCAGCAGGTGCTGCGCCACTGGCGGTTTGAGCCCGCCCAGCGTGACGGCGTGGCGGTGCCTGCCATCGGCATGGTGCCGGTGCAGTTCTCGCTGCCCGACTGACCGCTGCACCGGCCCGGCCTCAGGCCGGGCCGGAATCCGCGACCGGGTTTGCGAATCCGCACACCGCCCGTCCGCGCGTTGCCGATTAAGCAAAATTTCACGACTCCGTCACCTGCCGGAAACCTAGATTGGCCCGTCCCGGACCTGATCCGGCGACAGCCCTCAACGCAAGGTTTTCCAGTTAGGAGAGAAGCTGTGAAACACCCGATCCATCGGCCCGCCAGCCGCCGTGACACCCTGGCATCGTCCATCACTCACATCCTTACCGGCAGCGCCCTGCTGCTGGCCGGCGCCGTGGTTTCCTCCTCCGCCTTCGCCCAGGAGCAGGCCACCAATCTCGACCGCATCACGGTCACCGGCTCGAACATCCCGCGCACCAATACCGAGACACCGTCCCCGGTGCAGGTGGTGACCCGCCAGGAGATCGACCGCACCGGCAAGACCACGGTCGCCGAATACCTGCAGACCCTGACCGCCGACGGTTCCGGCTCGATTCCCAAGACCTTCGGCAACGGCTTTGCCGGCGGCGGCGCCGGCATCTCCCTGCGTGGCCTCGGCGCCGGCTCGACGCTGGTGCTGTTGAATGGCCGCCGCATGGCCACCTACGGCCTGGCTGACGATGGCCAGAAGGTCTTCACCGATCTGAGCACCATTCCGCTGGATGCGGTGGAGCGCGTGGAAGTTCTGAAGGACGGCGCATCGGCGATCTATGGCTCCGACGCCATCGCCGGCGTGGTCAACATCATCCTGCGCAGCGATTTCCAGGGCGCGATCCTGCGCGGTTCCTACGGCGTCTCCGGCGACGGCGACGGCGATGCCAAGAAGGCGACGCTGACCGCAGGCACCGGCGACCTGGCCACCGATGGCTGGAACGCATTCTTCAGCCTGGACGTCGGCAAGACCGACGCGATCAAGATCGGCGATCGCAAGAACCGCAAGTGGATCGGCACCGGTGACATCCGTCGCTGGGGCTATTCCGCCGCCGACGCGCAGTTCCTGGGCGGTGCCTACCTGTCCGGTGGTACTGCCGGTGGCGTGGGCCCGAACGGCTCGGTGTTCGACGACCGCAATGTCGACGACGACAATCCCGCGTTCCTGGTGGCTCTGCCGGGCTGTGCCAATCTGACCAGCATTCCCGGCCAGACCGATGCGACCGCACAGCAGCAGGGCTGCCTGTGGGATCCGGCGCAGAAGTTCCGTGACCTGAGCCCGGAAGAGAAGTACATCAACGTGTTCGGACGTGCCAGCTTCGCCTTCGGCGAAGGCGGCGAGATCTACACCGAGATCGGCTACTCGAAGAAGGAAACCACCTTCAGCAACACGCCCTCGGGCGTGTCCGGCGGCTGGGGCTACCCGGAAGGACCGGTCAACGCCAACAGCGGTTCCGGTGCCACCGTGCTCGGCCCGGATCATCCGGACAACCCGATTCCCGGCCAGGCCTCGCGCCTGCGCTATTCGGCCTGGGACGTTGGTCCGCGCGTGACCAACAACACCAACGAGTTCAACCGCTTCCTGGTGGGCGTCAAGGGCAACTGGGGCGACTGGAACTATGACACCGCCTACCTGCACTCCGGCACCGACCTGATCAACCGTCGTACCGGCTTCCTGCACTACGACAACGTCCGCTGTGCACTGGCCAACCCGAACTGTGCCGGTGGCGTATGGCGCATCGGCGACAACGCCAACCTCAACTCGCAGGCGCTGTACGATTTCATCTCGCCGGAGATCAGTGCACGCGCCAAGTCCAGCCTGGACATGTTCGACTTCACCGTGTCGCGCAGCCTGATGGACCTCAAGGGTGGCCCGCTCGGCCTGGCGATGGGCACCGAGTGGCGCAAGACCAGCAACAGCCTGACCCCGCAGACGTTCACCGACACCGGCGACATCATCGGCCTGGGCTACTCGGCCTATGACGGTACCCAGAACGTGTATGCCGGATACGTCGAACTGTCCGCGCCGGTGCTGGAACAGCTGGAGCTGTCCGGTGCACTGCGCTACGACAAGTACGAGAGCGGTGAAGGCAAGGCGACGCCGAAGCTGGGCGTGAAGTGGACCCCGGCCGACTGGATCGCGCTGCGCGCCAGCTACGCCGAAGGTTTCCGCGCGCCGAACCCGGCCGAGAACGGCGACGGTGGCCTGGCCGCCTTCTCCAACGCCCGCGACCCGGTGCGCTGCGCCATCAGTGAAGCCGAATGCACCGCACGCTCGGTGGCGATCATCACCCGCCCCAACAGCGACCTGAAGCCGGAGGAATCCAAGAGCTATTCGGTGGGTATCGTGCTGCAGCCGACCTCCTCCACCTCGATGACGGTGGATGCGTGGCAGATCAAGCGCACCAACGAAATCGCCCAGGGCAGCACCGCCGACGCCATTGCCGCCGGCAACGTCCTGCGCGACACCAACCTGCTCAACGGCATTGCCGGCACCGGCAGCATCCTGGCGGTCAACACGCAGTACATCAACGCCGCTTCCACCCGCGTGCGCGGTATCGACACCGATATCCGCCAGACCTTCGATATCGGTCCGGGCCAGCTGGAAATGGATCTGCAGTGGAGCCATGTGCTGAAGTTCGAGCGCACCGATGCCGATGTGACGGTCGACTACGCCGGCACCCACGGCAACTGCGACGTCACCAACTGCATCGGCACGCCGAAGGACCGCATCAACTTCGGCACCACCTGGAGGCAGGGCCCGTGGAGTGTCAGCGGCGTCGCCAACTACATCAGCAAGCTGGAGAACAAGGACCGCCGTGGCGGCGACTACCTGGCGTTCTACGAGGATGGCTCGCCGGTCGAGAAGATCTCCTCGTTCACCACCTTCGACCTGTCCGGCCGTTGGAACATCACCGAAGCCTTTGAACTGAACGCATCGGTGCAGAACGTGTTTGATCGCATCGCACCGCTCGATCCGACCACCTATGGCGGCGTGAACTACAACCCGCTGCACTTCAGCGGAGCCATCGGCCGCTACTTCACGGTCGGTGCCAAGTACACCTTCAACTGATCGTCGCTGCAGCATCACCTTCGGAGGCCCGGGCACATGCCCGGGCCTCCGTCGTTGCAGATGTTGCATGCGGCTTCACGGCACTGCCGCTACTGTGCCCCTGCGGCCGCGCTGCCGCAGGGGAGATTCATGGCTGCGACCTCACAACGGCTGGGCCTGGCTGCACTGACCGCTCTGGTGGTCGGCTCGATGGTCGGCGCCGGCATCTTTTCCCTGCCACAGAACGTGGCGCGCAGCGCCGGTCCGGCCGCCGCGATCATCGGCTGGGCGGTGAGTGGCGCCGGCATGCTGATGCTCGCCTTCGTGTTCCAGGCCCTGGCCAACCGCCGGCCGGACCTCGATACCGGCATCTACGCGTATGCGCGGGAAGGCTTCGGCAACTACATCGGCTTCTCCGCGGCATGGGGCTACTGGGTTGCCTCGGTACTCGGCAACGCCAGCTTCTTCGTGCTGATCTTCAGTGGCCTCGGCCACTTCATGCCGGTGTTCGGTGAAGGCAATACGCCGGCAGCGGTGGCCGCCTCGTCGCTGTTGCTATGGACCGTGCACCTGCTGGTGCTGCGCGGCCTGCGCACTGCCGCCATCGTCAACGGCCTGGTCACGGTGGCCAAGCTGCTGCCCATTGCGTTGTTCCTCATCCTGGCCGCCGGCGCGTTCCGCATGGACGTGTTCGGCGCCGATTTCCTGGGTACGCCCGCACTCGGCGATCTCGGCCAGCAGCTGCGCGGCATGATGCTGGTGACCGTATGGGTGTTCATCGGCATCGAAGGCGCCAGCATCTATTCCCGGCGCGCTGCGCGTCGTGCCGATGTAGGGCGCGCGACCGTGATCGGCTTTCTCGGCGTATGGCTGCTGCTGGTCCTGGTGAGCCTGTTGTCGATGGGCGTGCTGTCGCAGGCCGAGCTGGCTGCCCTGCCCAATCCATCGATGGCCTACGTGCTGCGCGCCATCGTCGGCGAATGGGGCGCGACCGTGATCATCATCGGTTCGATCATCTCGGTGCTTGGCGCCCTGCTGGCCTGGGTACTGCTGTGCGCCGAGGTGCTGTATGCGGCTGCCGGCGACGGCACCATGCCCGCGTTCCTTGGCCGCGAGAATGCGCGCGGCGTGCCGGCCAATGCGCTCTGGCTGAGCAACGGCCTGATCCAGTTGTTCCTGCTGCTGGTGCTGGTGAATTCCGGCAGCTATACCGGCCTGGTACTGCTGGCTGCATCGATGAGCCTGGTGCCCTATTTCCTGTCCACGGCATTCGGCGTGCAGCTGGCCTGGCGTGGTCAGGCCTATGCGGGCGGCGAAGCAGGAATCCGCTGGCGCGACTTCAGCGTCGCGCTGCTGGCGAGCGCATACGCGCTGTGGCTTGTTTATGCCGGTGGCCTGCACAACCTGCTGCTGTCGGTGCTGTTGTATGTACCGGGCGTAGCGCTGTTCGCGCTGACCCGTCGCCAGCGTGGCGAACAGGTGTTCACGCCTTGGGAGTGGGTGCTGTTCGGCGCCATCCTGGCCGTTGCGATCGCCACACTGGTGGCGTTCTGGCGAGGAGCGCTGACTCTGTAGAGCAAAAAAAACCTGCATCTCGCGATGCAGGTTTCTGAAAGTGGCGCCCGAAGTTGGACTCGAACCAACGACCCCCTGATTAACAGTCAAGTGCTCTAACCGGCTGAGCTATTCGGGCAGACGAACAGTATAACGGCTCTTCACGCGCGATGGTAGGGGTGATTTGCAATCATTGCGGCGGCCCGGTACAGCTGTTCCGCCACGACCAACCGC
The DNA here is from genome assembly GCF_056479905.1 of Stenotrophomonas sp. 112478_Sma. Taxonomy (NCBI): domain Bacteria; kingdom Pseudomonadati; phylum Pseudomonadota; class Gammaproteobacteria; order Lysobacterales; family Lysobacteraceae; genus Stenotrophomonas; species Stenotrophomonas sp. 112478_Sma. The sequence continues at coordinate 3,082,802 of NZ_CM151072.1, forward strand.
ACCAGCATGTGCGGCAGCGTGAGCGGACCAATCGACCACTTCTCGTCGGCCAATGCCGAAACTTCGGGCGAATGCCCCTCGGGACCGCCGATCAGGAACGCCAGGTCCCTGCCCTGTCCCCGCCAATGCTCCAGGCGCTGCGCCAGCTGTTCGGAACTGAGCTGGCGGCCGGGCACATCCAGCGCCACGACGTAGGCATTCTTCGGCAGCGCGGCGATCACCCGCCGGCCCTCGTCCTCGGTGGCACGGCGTGGATCGCGGCCTTTGCCGCGCAGGCCGGGCTCGATCTCGACCAGCTCGAACGGCAGCCAGTGCGAGAGCCGCTTCTGGTACTCGGCGAACCCCTGCGCGACCCAACTGGGTGCGCGTTCACCGGTGGCGATCAGGCGGGCTTTCATCAGCGCTCCTCGAAAACGTCGACGGCGCCATCGGCGCCGTCGAAGGGATGCATCAACGTGCGGCTCAGGCCACTTCGTCGTCGCTGGACGGCGGCTGATCACCGACCGTCCACAGGCGCTCGAGGGCGTAGAACTCACGCACGCGCGGCAGCATCACGTGGACGATCACGTCGCCCAGATCGACCAGTACCCACTCGGCTTCGCGCTCGCCCTCAACCCCGAGCGGCATCACGTCGATCTTCTTGGCGAAGCGCACGACCTCGTCGGCGATCGACTTGACGTGGCGGGTCGAAGTACCCGAGACGATCACCAGGTAATCGGCAACGCTGGACCGGCCGCGCACGTCGATCTCGACCAGGTCCTTGGCCTTCAGGTCTTCGGTGGCTTGACGGACACTGGCCAGCAGTTCCGGCACGGACGGCGGCGGGCTGGGCAGATCGACCTTGATGGTCTGGGGCTGGGTCTGGTTGCTCAAAGTGGATCGACTCGATAAACGTGGGGGCGATTATACGGGGATGGCGCGGTCGCGGCATTCACGGTGTTGCCGGATGGTACAGCCGCTGCGCGGCCACGTAGTCGGCCACCGCCGGCGGCAGCAGGGCACGCCAGGGCCCTGCCGCGGCGATCTGCGCGCGCACGGCGCTGGCCGATTCCCCGCGCAGCGGATGGTGCAGGCGCAGGATGCGGCCGGCCGGACTGGCAAACAGGTCCTGTTCGCTGTCGGCCCACCGCCCTTCCAGGACACGGCCGAGCTCGCCGTCGACCGAGGCCTGCAGTGGACTGCCCGGCCGCTCCGCCACCACGAAGTGGGCCAGGCCGAACAGCGCCTCCCACTCATGCCAGCCGGGCAGGCCCAGCAGGCTGTCGGCGCCGACCAGCCAGGCCAGGGGCCGGCTGGGACCGAGCTCGCCGCGCAGTTCGCGCAGGGTATCGACGGTGTAGGACGGGCGACCGGGAAAGCGCGCGGCCCGATCCAGTTCGTGTCGGTCCAGCAGCAGCCCCGGCTCGTCGCCGATGGCCAGCGACAGCATCGTGCAGCGCTGTTCGGCGGTCGCGCCGGGAACCGGGCGGTGCGGTGGATCGGCCGCCGGCAGCATCCGCACCGCGACCTGCAGCTCATCGCGCGCGGCGCGCGCGATCGCCAAGTGCCCCAGGTGCACCGGATCGAAGGTGCCCCCGTAATAGACCCGCAGGCTCATCGATCAGGCCCGGGCCAGCAGCCGCACGGCGCGCGGCTCGGCCACGGCCACCAGCAGGCGCTCCAGCGCCAGCCAGGCGTCGCCGTCGGCGCGCCCCTTGGCGATGCGGTCGACCAGCCCGGCCTCGGCCACGAAACGTTCCCAGCGCTTGCCTTCCGGATGCCGCTGCAGCGCACGCTTGTACGGTGCCTGCCGCGACTCCCAGATGCCGCGCGATTTCATCTCGGCGGCAAGGTTGCCACCGCGCGCCTGCACCCGTGCCAGCCCGGCACCTGCCAGCAGTTCCCGGATCACGATCGGCATCAGCGCGGCCACCGCCTCGCCTTCGCCGCGCAGGCCGGCAAGCATGCGCAGCACCGCCGCCGGTTGCCCGGAGAACGTGGCTTCCACCAGCCGGAATACGTCGTAGCGGGCGGCATCGGCCACCAGCGATTCCATCCGTTCCACGTCCAGCGCGTGCCCATCGGCCAGCAGCGCCAGCTTGTCGATCTCCTGCGCCGCGGCAAGCAGATTGCCTTCCACGCGCTCGGCCAGGCGCTGCACTGCGGCCGGATCCGCGCGCAGGCCTTTGCTGCGCAGGCGACGCTCGATCCAGTCGGGCAGTTCATGCGGCTTGATCGCCCAGGCCACCGACAGCACGCCGACCCGGCCCACCGCTTCAGCCCACTTGCCCTGGTGCGCCTTGCTCCATTCGTTGGCGGTGATCATCAGCACGACGTCAGGTGCCGGATCGGCGCAGAACCGGCTGATCACCTCGGCGCCGTCTTTGCCCGGCTTGCCACTGGGCAACCGCACTTCCACCAGGCGACGGGCACTGAACAGGCTCGGCGCGTTGAAGCTGGCGTCGAGCTGGCCCCAGTCGAAGTCGCGACCATCGGCGTCGAACACCTCGCGCTCACCGATGCCGGCGGCGCGCGCCCGCGCACGGACCGCGTCGGCGGCTTCCAGCACGCGCAGCGTCTCAGGACCGGCGATCAGGTACACCGGCGACAGCGGGGTATCAGCGCCCTGGCTGGCCAGTTGCTCCGGACGCAGTTCCATGCCGGTCCCGGTCAGGGCTTGATGGCCGGTGCCGGTGTCGGCTCGGCCGGAACCGCAGGATCGACCGGCTTCGGCGCGGACAGGCTGCCCCCCTTCGCGACTTCGGCACGGACCACGCTGTCGATGCGGCGGATGATCGAGGCCGACATTTCCCGGCGCAGTTCATCGGCCAGGATCTCGCGCTCGGTGGTGGTACCGGTCGCGTCGGTGGGCGGCGACACGTAGTCGCGCGACAGTTCGATCACCTGCTGCGGCACCAGTTCGCTGCCATCCTCGCGACGGAAGATGAAGATCACCGCATAGCGCAGGCTGTATTCCTGCGCACGACCCTGCGAGTCGATCGCGATCGGCAGGTCGCCCCAGCGTTCGGACAACACCTGCAGCTGGGTGCTGGGTTCGTTGCCATCCTCGCTTGCCAGCTTGGCGCCGGACGCCTGCAGACTGCGGTTGAGCAGCTTGACCAGTTCACTGTACGGGGCCGTGGAGACCACCTTCACCGGCGCGGTGTCGGTCGGCAACATCAGCTTGTTGCGCAGATGGAAGCCACAGCCGGCAAGGCCGAGGACAAGAACGAGGGCAAGCAGGAGTCGGGTCATGGAGAACAGTCTGGCGGAGCCGGGCGATCACGGCAACAGACAGCGTGCCCGAGACCGCGTGAACGCAGGGCCATCAACCGCATGCCCCCCCGCGTTGCTGGAACACCGGCCGCCGGGAGGGCGGCCGGTGCGGGGTACATCAGGCGGCGACGATGTTCACGATCTTGCCCGGGACGATGATGATCTTGCGCACCGTCAGGCCTTCCATGAACTTCGCTGCATTCGGCTCGGCCAGGGCCAGCGCCTCGACCTGCTCGCGAGCGGCATCGGCGGCCACTTCGATGGTGCCGCGCAGCTTGCCGTTGACCTGCACGGCCAGGGTCAGCGCGTCGCGCACCAGCGCGCTGGCGTCGGCCTGCGGGAACGGCTGGTCCTCCAGCAGCGTCTCGCCATGGCCAAGCACCTGCCACAGGGCGTGGCTGGCATGCGGGGTGATCGGATTCAGCAGCAGCACGATGGCCTGCAGTGCTTCCTGACGCACCGCGCGGCCCTGTTCGCTGCCGTCCTCGAACTTGGCCAGCGCGTTCATCAGTTCCATCACCGCAGCGATCGCGGTGTTGAAGCTGTGGCGGCGGCCATAGTCGTCGCCGACCTTGCCGATGGTCTCGTGGGTCTTGCGGCGCAGCGCCTTCTGGCCACCGTCCAGCGCGGCCACGTCCAGCGCGGGGGCGGCACCCTCGGCGGCATGCTTCTGCACCTGGGCCCACAGGCGGCGCAGGAAGCGGGCCATGCCGTCCACGCCGGCCTCGTTCCACTCCAGCGACTGTTCCGGCGGTGCGGCGAACATCGAGAACAGGCGCACGGTGTCGGCGCCATACTTGCCGACCATCGCCTGCGGGTCCACGCCGTTGTTCTTCGACTTGGACATCTTCTCGGTGCCACCGACCACCACCGGCTGACCGTCGGCGATCAGGGTCGCGCCGGTGATGCGGCCGCGCTCGTCACGCTGCACTTCCACGTCGGCGGGATTGATCCAGTCCTTGGAACCGTCCGGGTTCGGACGGTAATAGGTCTCGGCGATCACCATGCCCTGGCACAGCAGATTGCGGGCCGGTTCGTTGCTGTCCACCATCCGCGCGTCACGCAGCAGCTTGTGGTAGAAGCGGAAGTACATCAGATGCAGGATCGCGTGCTCGATGCCACCGATGTACTGGTCCACCGGCAGCCAGTAGTTGCCGCGCTTGTCCACGGCATCACGCGCGCCCGGCGAGGTGTAGCGCGCGTAGTACCAGCTCGACTCCATGAAGGTGTCGAAGGTATCGGTCTCGCGCTCGGCTGCACCGCCGCACTCCGGGCAGGTGGTCTTGCGCCACTCCGGGTCGGTCTTGATCGGCGAACCGGTGCCGGAGAACGCGACGTCCTCCGGCAGCACCACCGGCAGCTGCTCTTCCGGCACCGGTACCGCGCCGCACTTGGCGCAGTAGATCACCGGAATCGGGCAGCCCCAGTAGCGCTGGCGGCTCACGCCCCAGTCGCGCAGGCGGTAGTTGACGCGGCGCTGCCCCTGCGCCTTGCGCTCGAAACGCTCGGCCAGGGCTTCAAAGGCGCCCTGGAAATCCAGCCCGTCGAACTCGGCCGAATTGATCAGTTCGAAGGCACGGTTCTTGTCGCTGTACCAGTCCTGCCAGCGCGCGCCATCCCAATTGCGCTCGTCGTCATTGCGCGGATCCTTCAGCGCGATGACCTGCACGATCGGCAGGCCGTACTTGTTGGCCACTTCGTTGTCGCGCTGGTCATGGCCGGGCACGGCCATCACCGCACCGGTGCCATAGCCCATCAGCACGAAGTTGGCGACCCACACCGGCACCTTCTCGCCGGTGACCGGATGGATGGCGCGCAGGCCGGTATCCATGCCGCGCTTTTCCTGGGTTTCCAGCTCGGCCTCGGACACGCCGCCCTGCTTCATTTCCGACAGCAGCGCGGCCAGTTCCGGATTGTTCTTCGCTGCGTGCAGCGCCAGCGGGTGCTCGGCGGCGATCGAGACGAAGGTCACGCCCATCACGGTGTCCGGGCGGGTGGTGAACACCCGCAGCGGATCCAGCGCGCTGCCATCGACGTCGCGCACGTCGAACTGGATCTCCAGGCCCTCGGAACGACCGATCCAGTTGCGCTGCATGGTCTTGACCGATTCCGGCCAGCCGTCCAGCTCGTCCAGGCCGTCCAGCAGCTCCTGGGCGTAATCGGTGATGCGCAGGAACCACTGCGGAATCTCACGCTTCTCGACCAGCGCACCGGAACGCCAGCCACGGCCGTCGATGACCTGCTCGTTGGCCAGCACGGTCTGGTCGACCGGGTCCCAGTTCACCACCGCGTTGCGACGGTAGGCCAGGCCCTTGCGCATCAGACGGGTGAACATGCGCTGCTCGTGGACGTAATAGTCCGGGCGGCAGGTGGCGAACTCGCGCGACCAGTCGATGGCATAGCCCAGCGACTTCAGCTGGCTGCGCATGTGGTCGATGTTCTTGTAGGTCCACGCCGCCGGCGCGGTTTTGTTCTTGATCGCCGCGTTTTCCGCCGGCAGGCCGAACGCGTCCCAGCCCATCGGCTGCAGCACGTTGTGGCCGGTCATGCGCTTGTAGCGGCTGATCACGTCACCGATCGTGTAATTGCGCACGTGCCCCATGTGCAGCGCACCGGACGGGTACGGAAGCATCGACAGGCAGTAGTACTTCGGCTTGTCGGAAGTCTCGTCGACCTCGAACGCGCGGGTGGCGTCCCAGTACTGCTGGGCGGCGGATTCAACCTGCTGCGGGTCGTAGGCGTTGGGTTCAGCGCTGGTCATGGAACACGCGGATGCGGCGGCAAAGCGGTACAGCGTACCGCAGTGCGGCAAACGTCTCCAATCCTGTCCGACGGCTGTGGGCCCGGTGGCGGCCCCGCGACCGTCTCAACGGGCCCGCGACAGCGGCAGCGCCAACGCCAGCCAGACCGCCCAGCAGGCGAAGGCCAGCCGCTGCGACAGAGGCGCCGGCAGCACGCCCTGCAGGGCGAAGGCTGCCAACGCGGCAACCACACCACAGGCCAGCGCCACCCCGCCCAATGCCCGGCCCTGTGTGTCGCGCAGGCGCGCCGTGCCCAGCAGCAGGGCGCCGGCAACGAAGCCCAGCACCCATACCATCCAGGCGCTGGCATGCAGCTGGCTGGCCAGCCCGTGCAGGTCATCCACATCCAGCGGCAGCACGCCCATGGCGGCGAACGCCAGGCCGGCCAGCAGCAGCATCTGGCTGCCCACACGCGGGGCCCAGCCCGCGGTGGCAGGCAGCTGCCGGCGCAGGCATTCGGCCACCACCACCGCCAGCAGGCCCGGCAGCATGAAGCCCAGCAGATTGAAGCCCAGGGCATGCGGCATCCCCTGCGCGCCCAGCAACGCCACCGGATGGCGGGCCTGCGCATAGCCGTCGAGGCCGGCACCGAAGCCGATGACCGCAGCCACGAAGACGAGTGCGGCGATCACGCCCGACAGGCGCAGCAAGGGGGACGGCGACGACATGCAGGCTCCACGACAGCGGCAACAGGAAGGCCGCATTGTCGGCCATTTGCAGCGGCCCGGGTTGAGACGGACAGGTTCCGCCACCATAGAATCCCTCTCCAGATACCAAGCGATGCCTCCTCCATGACCGAGACGACCTACGTATTCGACGCCACCACTGCGACCTTCGAGGCCGAAGTCCTGCAGAAGTCGCTGCAGACGCCGGTGCTGGTCGATTTCTGGGCCACCTGGTGCGGTCCGTGCAAGACGCTGGGACCGATGCTGGAAAAGCTGGCCGGCGAGTACAACGGCGCCTTTGAGCTGGCCAAGGTCGATGTCGACAAGGAACAGCAGATCGCTGCCGCCTTCCAGATCCGCTCGGTGCCGACCGTGTTCCTGGTCAAGGACGGGCAGCTGGTGGACGGCTTCCCCGGCGCCATCCCGGAGGGCCAGCTGCGCGAGTTCCTGGCCCAGCACGGCATCGTCCCCGCTGATGTCGGCGATACGGTCAGCGAGGAGGAAGCACCGCTGGACCCACAGGCACAGGTGGACGTGCTGCGCGCGCAGATCGCCGCCGAACCGGACAAGGACGAGCTGAAGCTCGACCTGGCCCTGGCCCTGCTGCAGATCGGCGGCGTGGATGAAGCCGGTACGCTGATCGACCGCCTGCCGGCCAACCTGGCCACCGACGACCGCGCCGTGCGCGCCCGTGCACGCCTGGCCTTCGCGTCCGCACTCAAGGACGCCCCGGCCGCCGAGGTGCTCGAATCACGCATCGCCGCCGATGGCAGCGACCTCAAGGCGCGCCATCTGCGGGGCGTGCAGCTGCTGCTGGAGGGCCAGGACGAGGCGGCCCTGGCCCAGTTCCTGGAAATGCTGCAGATCGACCGCGGTTTCGAGGACGGATTGCCGCGCAGGACCCTGATCGACGCCTTCAATGTGATCTCCGACGAGGACCTGGTCGGGCAGTACCGCAGGAAGATGGCCTCGCTGCTGTTCTGAACGGAAGCCTGTCCCGTTCAGAATCCCTGCACTGAACGCGGGCGATAATGTGATCGATGGCGGCCGTTCGGCCGCCGCGATCCATTCGGGGGGATGAGGGTCGGGGCCATTGGGTCTTGCTGCTGCGCCTCCGCATTGCCGGGACTGCAAACTGTGACCTTCGTCCGCACTTCGCCTTTCATTACGCGCCTCCAACGTGTCCTGCTGTGTGCCCTCCTGCTGCTGCCGGCCATCGCCGCCGCACAGGACTGGAACTACCGGGTCCGTCCCGGTGACACCCTCTGGGACCTGGGTGGCCTGTACCTGAAGCCTTCCGTGCCCTGGCAGCAGCTGCAGCAGCACAACCGCATCGCCAATCCCTACCAGCTGCCGCCGGGCCAGCTGCTGCGCTTCCCGATCAGCTGGCTGCGCACCGAGCCTGCGCCGGCACGGGTCCTGTCCGTGCGCGGGAAGGTCGGGCTGGTGGGCGGCGATGGCAGCGCCACCCGCGCGGTGCGGGCCGGAGAGCAGCTGCGCATCGGCGACACCGTGGAAACCGAAGGCGACTCCAGCATCACCCTCGAATTCGCCGATGCCTCGCGGTTGCAGCTGCGCGAGTATTCGCGCCTGCGCCTGGACCAGCTCAGCCGCTACGGCCGCACCGGCATGGTCGATACCCGCCTGCGCCTGCAGCAGGGCCGCGCCAGCAACCGGGTCACCCCGGCACGCGGCCCGGCATCGCGCTACATCATCGATGCACCGACGGCGACCAGCAGCGTGCGCGGCACGGTCTTCCGCGTCAGCGCCGGCGATGGCGATGCCGGCCGGATCGGTGCCACCGAAGTGCTGGAAGGACGGGTGCAGGTCGCCAACACCCACGGCCAGCGCCTTGTCCGTCCGGGTCAGGCCAGCCGCAACGCCAGCGCCGACAAGGCGCCCGCCGCCGTGGCCGCGCTGCTGCCGGCGCCGACGCTGCGTCAGGATGAGCTGAAACTGGCACCGCTGCCGAGCCTGCTGGCCTGGGACCCGGTCGCCGGAGCCGACCACTACCGGGTGGAGGTGGTGCAGGCGGCCACGCCGGAAATCCTGCTGTTCGCCGCCACCACCGCCGACACGCGACTGGCGATCGGCGATCTGCCGCCCGGCGAGCTGCGTGTGCTGCTGCGTGCGGTCGACGCACAGGGCGTGGAGGGCCTGGACGCCAGTGCCGACTTCGAACTCAGCGACCAACCGCCGCCGCCGTTGACCGTCTCTCCGCTGCACGGCCAGACCGTCAACAGCGATCGCCCCCGGTTCCGCTGGACCCAGGCCCCGGGCGCGAGCAGCAGCGTGCTGCAGGTCGCTGCAGAACCGACGTTCACGCAGCCGCTGCAGGAGCAGGCCAGCACCGGTACCGACCTGCGCCTGGCGCAGCCCCTGCCGCCGGGCCAGTACTACTGGCGCGTTGCCTCGCGCGATGACAACGGCCACCAGGGGCGCTATGGACAAGCGCTGCCACTGCAGCTGACCAACGAACCGGTGGACCCTGCCCTGCAGCCGCCCGAGGCGGCGCATGGCCAACTGACCCTGCGCTGGCAGGCCGGCAGCGAAGGCCAGCGCTACCGCGTGCAGGTGGATCGTCGTGGCGACTTCGCCAGCCCGATGCTCGATGAAACCGTCGAGCAGCCCCAGGTCAGCTTCAAGCGGCCATGGAGCGGCACCCTGCACGTGCGCGTGCAGTACATCGACGACGACGGGCACGCAGGCGATTTCTCGCCCGCGCAGCAGGTCAAGCTGCCCTGCCGTCTGTGCTACGGCGCCGGCGGCGGCGGTGCGCTGCTGCTCTGGCTGTTGTTATGAGGCGTTCGCCGCTTCCATGGTCCCGACGGATCGCACTGGCCGTGCTGGCCGGTGTGCTGACCGCCGTGGCCAGCCATGGCCAGTGGCTGTGGCGCCAGGATGAAGCGGCCTACGACGCGATGGTCGGCGGCTGGGACTATCGACCCGACCCCAGCGTGCTGATCATCGCCATCGACGAAGGCAGCCTGCAGCGCATCGGCCAATGGCCATGGCCGCGCTCGGTACATGCGCGCCTGCTTGATCGCCTCACCGACGCCGGCGCTGAACGCATCGCACTGGACCTGATGCTGTCAGAACCCGACCGCCGCGACAGCCGCCAGGACGAAATCCTGGCCACCGCGATCCGGCGCAATGGCCACGTCGTACTACCCGTGCTGGCGGCGCCGGCAGCCGGCGACCGCATGGCCGAGGAACTGCTGCCCATTCCACTGATCGCGGCCAGCGCTGCGGCGATCGGCCACAGCGATGTCGAAGTGGATGGCGATGGCGTCGCCCGTGGGGTGTACCTGCGCGCTGGCATCGGCCAGCCGCATTGGCCTGCGCTGGGCCTGGCCCTGGCCGGACTGCCCGCCAGCGCGATCGACGGCCTGCCGGATCCCGAGCCGGAGGTCGATTCCCCCTATCAGTGGCGCCGCGACGATTACGTGCGGGTGCGCTACGCCGGCCCGCCGGAACGATTGCCGCAGGTGTCCTATGCCGACGTGCTCGAGGGCCACGTGGACATGGCGATGCTGCATGGGCGACGCATCGTGGTCGGAATGACCGCCAGCGGCATCGCCCCGCGCCTGCTCACGCCGACCACGCGCGAGTACTGGATGAGCGGCAGCGAGTACCAGGCCAACATCGCCTCGATGCTGCTGCAGGGCAGGCAGATCCACGTCCTGCCACGGCTCTGCCAGGACGCCATCGGTGGCCTGCTGGTGGCGCTGTGCGTGATCCTCCTCGGCCTGCGCCTGCCCTGGCTGACGGCGCTCTGTTCGCTGCCGCTGGCCCCGCTGCTGAGCTGGGCGCTGCTGCGCGCCGGCAACCTGTGGTGGGCACCGGCCAGCGCGATGCTGGGCATCGTGCTGGTGCTGCTGGCCTGGGCGATATGGCGGATCGCGGCCTGGCACCGGCTGGCCAACCGTGACGCGCTGACCGGCCTGGGCAACCGGCTGCGTTTCGAACAGTCGCTGCAGCAGGAATGCGATGCCGCACGGCGCAGCGGCAAGCCACTCACGCTCGCGCTGATCGACGTCGATCACTTCAAGCACCACAACGACCGTCACGGTCACCAGGTCGGCGATCGCGTACTGCGCGAAGTGGCGCGGCAGATCGCCACGCACGCGCGTCGCCCGCGCGACAAGGCGGCACGCTACGGCGGTGACGAGTTCGCGCTGGTGCTGCCGGATACGCCGGCCGAGGGCGCGCGGCAGGTGATCGAAGACCTCATCCAGAGCATCCGCGCCCTGCCCGCACCGGGTGAAGGCCATGGCGGCGGCATCACCCTGACCATCGGCGTCTATACCCGCATCCCCAATGGCGAGCTGCAACCCCACCATTTCGTGGAAGGTGCCGACGCGGCGCTGTACCAGGCCAAGGCCAATGGTCGCGACGGCTACGTGATCGACGCCGCAGGGTGACACGCGCCGCGCCGCGCACAGCTACAACATACGCATGCGAATGGTTAGACTTGGGGCCCGCCCCTCCGCCCTCGCGATGCACATGAACGCCCGCCTGTTCCGTTTCGGCATCAACCTGTGGCCGCCCTTCCTGTTCACCGGCATCCACGTCACCCGGGTCAGCCCGGACTACCGGCAGATCGACGTCGAGCTGCGCCAGCGCCCCTGGAACCGCAACTACGTGGGCACCCACTTCGGTGGCAGCCTGTTTGCGATGACCGACCCTTTCTGGATGCTGGGCCTGCTGCATATTCTCGGCCGCGACTACTACGTGTGGGACCGCGCCGGCGCGATCGACTTCCTCAAGCCGGGGCGCGGCACCGTGCGCACGTCGTTCCGCATCGACGATGCGCTGCTGGACGAACTGCGCGCCGACGCTGCCGGCGGCGGCAAAGTGCTGCGCTGGTTCAGCAACGAGGTGGTCGACGAAAGCGGCGAGGTGGTCGCCCAGGTGCGCAAGCAGGTCTACCTGCGGCTGAAGCCGCACGCACGCTGATCCCGGCCGCATTCCCCCGCATCATCGGCAAGCGCTGGCCGCTACAATGCGCCCATGTCGCTCGAAGCCCCCTCCCTGGTCCCCCGCCCCTCCCTGCAGCGCCTGTTCCTGACCGGCCTGCTGACCCTGCTGCCGATCTGGCTCACCTGGGTCGTGGTCAAATTCGTGTTCGTGCTGCTGTCGGGCATCTCCAGCCCGCTGGTGGTGCCCCTGTCGGAGCAGATCGCGACCAGCTTCCCGCATTACCTGGGCTGGGTGCGCGCGGAGTGGATCCAGAACACCATCGCGCTGCTGGCGACGCTGCTGGTGATCCTGGCCGTGGGCGTGGCCAGCCGCCGCGTGCTCGGCCAGCGCCTGCTGCGCTGGATCGGCGCGGTGATCAAGCGGATCCCGCTGGCCAGCATCATCTACGACAGCGCCAAGAAGCTGCTGGACATGCTGCAGACCGAACCCGGCAGCACGCAGCGCGTCGTGCTGATCGACTTCCCGCACCGCGACATGAAGTCGGTCGGCCTGGTCACGCGGGTGATCAAGGAACACGGTACGGACCGCGAACTGGCAGCGGTGTACGTGCCGACCACGCCGAACCCGACGTCCGGCTATCTTGAAATCGTGCCGGTGGAACTGCTCACACCCACCGACTGGACCGTGGACCAGGCGATGAGCTTCATCATTTCCGGTGGTGCTGTGGCGCCAGCCAGCGTGCCGTTCACCCGCGCGGGCGAACGCACCGAATGAGCACGACGCCGGTCGAGCGCCCGCTGCAGGACCGCGCGGTCCTGCTGTTCATCGTGCTGGCCGCGTTCTTCTGCGGCAATGCCGTGCTGGCCGAGCTGATCGGAGTGAAGATCTTCGCGCTGGAAGACACGCTCGGCATCGACCCGCTGAACTGGAATCTGTTCGGCCAGACCGGATCGTTGAGCTTCACCGCCGGCACACTGCTGTGGCCGGTGGTGTTCATCATGACCGACACCATCAACGAGTTCTTCGGCAAGCGCGGGGTGCGTTTCATCTCGTGGTTGGCGGTGGTGCTGATCGCCTACGGCTTCCTGTTCGCCTTCGCGGCGATCTCGCTGGCGCCGGCCAGCTGGTGGGTCACCTCGATGAACGCCCATGGCGTGCCCGACTACCAGGCCGCGTTCGCCGCGGTGTTCGGCCAGGGCATGTGGACCATTGCTGGTTCGCTGGTGGCCTTCCTGCTCGGCCAGCTGATCGACGTGGCCGTGTTCCACAGGATCCGGCAGGCCACCGGCGAGCGCCACGTCTGGTTGCGCGCTACCGGTTCCACCGCGGTCTCGCAGCTGGTGGACAGCTTCGTGGTGATCTGGATCGCTTTCGTGCTCGGCCCGCAGCAGTGGCCGACATCGCTGTTCCTGGCGGTGAGCAGCGTCAACTACGTCTACAAGATGGGCTTTGCGATCGCCCTGATTCCCCTGCTGTACCTGATGCGCCGTGCGATCACCCGATACCTGGGTGTCGAGCGCGCGGCCGCGCTTCGCGCTGCGGCCGCGGCTGACTGAAGGCCCAGCGGGCGCCAGCTGACTGCGCCCCCGCGCTGGCCGTACGCGGCCGGATCGTGCAAGCTCCACGGTCTGTGTTCCACGGAAGCTCCTGATGCCGTATTCCACCCGCGCCCTGGCCGCCGCCATTGCCGCGTTGTTCCTGTTCAGCGCCGTTCCGTCGGCCGAAGCTGCGAAGAAGAAGGCCAGCCGGCCCGCTGCGACGCAGAGCCGTCCGGCGGCCAAGCCCAAGGCGCGGCCCAGCACGCGCGCCACCGCACCGGCACGCAGCGCCACCCGCTCCCCCGCGCGCCCGGTCGCCGCCGCCCGCACTGTGCCCAAAACGGTCCAGCTGGAGCGCCTCTATGACGAATACTGGGATGCGTCGATGCGGTTGAACCCGCTGCAGGCGACCTTCCAGGGCGAAACCCGCTACAACGACCAGCTGCCGAACATCCTGTCCGCGGCGTGGCGCCAGCAGTCGCATGACTTCACCGTGGAGTGGCTGGGCAAGGTCGAGAAGATCGGCAGCGACGGCCTGCAGGGCCAGGACCTGCTGAGCTACGAGATCTTCGTGCGCGACGCGCGCGCGACCTTGGCCGCCGAGCCGTATCCCAGCTGGATGATGCCGATCAGCCAGTACTACAACGTCGGCAGCATCATGGCCATTCTCGGTGCCGGCGCGGGTGCGCAGCCGTTCAATACCGTGCAGGACTACGACACCTGGTCGCGCCGCTCGCTGGGCATTCCGGCGCTGTTCGACCAGGCCATCGACAACATGCGCCAGGGCATGAAGGCCGGGGTGGTGCAGCCGCGCGACCTGATGGAAAAAGTGCTGCCGCAGCTGGATGCGGTGATCAAGCCGACCGCCGAGGAAAGCATCTTCTGGTCGCCGATCCGGACCATGCCGGAGTCGATTTCCGCCGAGGACAAGGCGCGCATCAGTGCCGAGTACAAGCGCATGATCGAACTGCGCATCATGCCGTCCTACCGCGCCCTGCGCGGCTTCATCGCCACCGAGTACCTGCCGGCCACGCGGACCAGCAGCGGTCTGGGGGCCCTGCCCAATGGCCAGGCGTGGTACGCCAACCTGATCGTGCAGACCACGGCCAGCGAACAGACACCCGCGCAATGGCATGCGCTCGGCGAACAGCGCGTGCAGGAGCTGCAGGCGCAGATCGCCGCAGTGATGAAGGATGCGAAGCTGCGCGGCACGCCGACCAAGCTTCTGCGCAGCATGCGCAGTGATCGCCAGTTCCAGTATGGCGACGCCAACGCGCTGCTCGGCCGCTACCGCCAGGTGCAGCAGCAGGTCGCCACGCGCCTGCCGCAGGTGCTCGACACGCTGCCGAAGGCTGCCCTGGACATCCGTGCAGTGGAGCCCGAGCGTGCGCTCACCGCGGCCGCGGCCTCCTACCAGCCGACACAGCCCGGCGAGGCCGGGGTGCTGTATGTGAACACCCGCGACCTGCCCAGCCGCAAGCGCTGGAACGTGCCGGTGCAGTACCTGCATGAAGGCATTCCCGGCCACCACGTGCAGTTGGGTCTGCAGCAGGAGCTGGCCAAGCAGCCGCGCTTCCGGCGTGCCGGCGGCGACCTGGCCTTCATCGAAGGCTGGGGCCTGTACTCGGAAACGCTGGGGGAAACGCTGGGCGTCTACACCGATCCCTACGACCGCATCGGCTATCTCTCCTCGCGCCTGCTGCGCGCAGCGCGTGGTCGCCGACACCGGCGTGCATGCCCAGGGCTGGAGCAAGCAGCAGGCCGTCGCCTACCTGCAGAAGACCGTGGACATGAGCAGCGATGATGCCAATGCCGAAGTGGAGCGGATCATGGCCCAACCCGCGCAGGCGCTGTCCAATGTGGCCGGCCTGACGACCCTGCTGGCACTGCGCGACAAGGCCAAGGCACGCCAGGGTGCGGCATTCGACCTGCGCCGTTTCCATGCCGAACTGCTGAAGGACGGCTCGATGCCGCTGGACGTGCTGGAGCGGAAGATGGAACGATGGCTGTCACAGCCGCCGGGGTCCGCGCCCACCCCCTGATCGCCACGGAGCCCTCATGCGTCCCGCCACCGTCGTGTTCGCTGCCGTACTGGCCCTGCTGCCGCAGGCCGCGCCTGCCGCACCGGCGGTGATGCCACCGGATGCGGGCATCGATGGCCTGATGCAGGCCTATGATGGCCAGGTGCCGGGAGCAGCGGTACTGGTGCTGCACGATGGGCAGGCGGTGTTCCGCCGCGGGTACGGCCTGGCGGTGGTGGAAGATGGCACTGCGGTGACCGCAGCCAGCAATTTCCGGCTGGCCTCGGTGAGCAAGCAGTTCACCGCCGCCGCCGTGCTGCTGCTGGTGGAAGAGGGCCGCCTGGGCCTGGACCAGCCAGTGCGACGCTGGCTGCCGGAACTGCCGCCTGCGGCCTCCTCCGTCACCCTCCGTCACCTGCTGTCGCATACCAGCGGTCTGCCCGATTATGAGGACCTGATGGACCCTGCCGACAGCCGCCAGGTGCACGACGCGGACGTGCTGGCGCTGCTCGCGCGCGAGGACCGGCTGGATTTCACACCGGGCACTGCGTACCACTACAGCAACAGCGGTTATGCGCTGCTGGCGCTGATCGTCGGGCGCGCGTCGGGCCAGGATTTCGCCACCTTCCTGCAGCAGCGGATCTTCGGCCCGCTGCACATGACCCACACCGTCGCCCACCAGGACGGCGTCGATACGGTCACTGCGCGGGCCTACGGCTACAGCTGGCTCGACGGTCGCTGGCAGCGCACCGACCAGAGCACCACCAGTGCCGTGCTGGGTGATGGTGGCATCTATTCCTCGCTGGACGACCTCGCCCGCTGGGATGCCGCACTGTACGACGACCGCCTGCTGTCAGCCGCATCGCGGCGGGCCATGTTCAGCCCGGCCACCGCAACCACCGAACCGGACGTACCGCATTACGGCTTCGGCTGGCGCCTCAACGGCCGCATGCAGTGGCACAGCGGCGAAAGCATCGGCTTCCGCAACGTCATCCTGCGCTATCCGGACCGGCATCTGACAGTGATCGTGCTGAGCAACCGCAACGACCCCGAACCCTATCCGCTGGCGCTGAAGATCGCCCAGCGCTGGCTGGACATCCTGCAATGACCGACGATCCGACCGCCCTGCTGGGCATCCATCATGCCGCGCTGATCTGCAGCGACTATGCGCGCTCGAAGGATTTCTACGTGCGCATCCTCGGCCTGCGCGTACTGGCCGAGAACCACCGTGCCGCGCGCGATTCGTGGAAGCTGGACCTGGCACTGCCGGATGGCGGCCAGCTGGAACTGTTCTCGTTCCCGTCACCACCGCCCCGGCCCAGCCGCCCGGAGGCACAGGGCCTGCGTCACCTGGCCTTCCGCGTGGCCGCGCTGGAGCCATTCATCCAGCGCCTGGCCAGCTGCGGCGTGGACTGCGAACCGGTCCGCGTGGACGAATACACCGGCCGCCGCTTCACCTTCTTCGCCGACCCGGACGGCCTGCCGCTGGAACTCTACGAAGTCGGCTGATGGCTCGGGGTCAGATCCCTTTTCCATCGGGAAAGGATCTGGCCCCACTCACCTGCTCGACCCGGCACCCCCTTCCCCATACCCCGCCGAATGGGTATACAGTCGGCGTGTACCGGCACCGTGCCGGAATGAACCCTGGGAGGGGACCATGCGCAAGACCTTCAAGACCCTGCTGCTGGCGCTGCCGCTGTGCCTGGCGGCGCTCTCGGCGCAGGCCGCCGATGGCGCGGCCGGCCGCTGGAAGACCATCGACGACAAGACCGGCCAGGTGAAGTCCATCGTCGAGATCAGCCAGGCCGCCAACGGCACGCTGTCCGGCAAGGTGGTGGACATCCTGCACTCGGACAAGGGTCCGAACCCGGTCTGCGATGGCTGTGAGGGTGCCAACAGGAACAAACCGGTGAAGGGCATGACCATCCTCTGGAACCTGAAGGCCGACGGCGCCAGCAAGTGGTCCGGCGGCACCATCCTCGACCCCGCCAACGGCAAGACCTACAAGTCGAAGATGGAACTGCAGCCGGGTGGCAACAAGCTGGACGTCTCCGGCTGCATCGCCTTCATCTGCCGGGCGCAGACCTGGGTACGCGAGTAAGCCACCGGCCCGTCCGTGCATTCCCGTGACCCGGCCCCGGCCGGGTCACCTCGTTGCGGGCATGCGATAATCTGCGGTTCCCCTCGGCTTCACCCCGCGACCATGACCCGTACCGCGCTCGTCACCACCGCCCTGCCCTACGCCAACGGCCCGCTGCATCTGGGCCATCTGGTCGGCTACATCCAGGCCGACATCTGGGTGCGTGCACGGCGAATGAGCGGCGGCAGGACCTGGTTCGTCTGCGCCGATGACACCCATGGCACGCCGATCATGCTCGCAGCCGAGAAGGCCGGGGTAACCCCGGAGGCCTTCATCGCCAGCATCCAGGCCAGCCATGAACGTGATTTCGCCGAATTCGGCGTGGCCTTCGATCACTACGATTCGACCAATTCGGCAGCCAACCAGGCGCTGACCGAGGCGTTCTACCTGAAGCTGGAAGCGGCCGGCCACATCAGCCGCCGTTCGGTGGCCCAGTTCTACGACCCGGCCAAGGGCATGTTCCTGCCGGACCGCTACATCAAGGGCATCTGCCCGAACTGCGGCAGCGCCGACCAGTACGGCGACAACTGCGAAGTCTGTGGCGCGACCTACAGCCCCACCGATCTGAAGGAGCCGAAATCGGTGATCTCCGGCGCTACGCCCGAGATCCGGGATTCGGAGCACTTCTTCTTCGAGGTCGGCCGCTTCGAGGGCTTCCTGCGCGAATGGCTGGCCGGCGACGTCGCGCTGCCCGGGGTGAAAGCCAAGCTGATGGAGTGGCTGGACGCGGAGGGCGGCCTGCGCGCGTGGGACATCTCGCGTGACGCGCCGTACTTCGGCTTCCAGATCCCGGGCCATCCGGGCAAGTACTTCTACGTCTGGCTGGACGCGCCGATCGGCTACCTGTCCAGCTTCCAGACCCTGTGCGGCACGCTCGGCGAGGATTTCCAAGCCCACCTGCGCGCCGGCACCGCCACCGAGCTGCACCACTTCATCGGCAAGGACATCGTCAATTTCCATGGCCTGTTCTGGCCGGCGGTGCTGCACGGCACCGGCCACCGCGCGCCGACCCGCCTGCACGTCAACGGCTATCTGACCGTTGACGGCGCCAAGATGAGCAAGTCGCGCGGCACCTTCGTGATGGCGCGCACCTTCCTCGATGCAGGACTGGAACCGGAAGCGCTGCGCTACTACTACGCGGCCAAGTCCGGCGGTGGCGTCGACGACCTCGACCTGAACCTGGGTGACTTCGTTGCCCGCGTCAACGCTGATCTGGTCGGCAAGTTCGTCAACCTGGCCAGCCGCTGCGCCGGCTTCATCAGCAAGCGTTTCGATGGCCTGCTCGCCGCGCAGCTGCCCGATGCCGCCCAGTACCAGCGCTTCATCGACAGCCTGGCGCCGATCCGCGAAGCCTACGAGCGCAACGATCCGGCGGCGGCGATCCGCCTGACCATGACCCTGGCCGACGAAGCCAACCGCTACATCGACGACGTCAAGCCGTGGGTGATCGCCAAGCAGGAAGGCGCCGACGCGCAGCTGCAGGCCGTGTGCAGCCAGGGCCTGAACCTGTTCCGTGTACTGGTCACCGCACTGAAGCCGGTACTGCCTTCCACCGCCGCCCAGGCCGAGGCGTTCCTGGCCGCGCCAGTGGCCGACTGGACCGACCTGGCGCAGCCGCTGCTGGCCCATCGAATCGCTGACTACACCCCACTGTTCACCCGTATCGACCCGAAGAAGATTGACGCCATGATCGACGCCTCCAAGGACACCCTGCAGCCGACCGCCGCTGCCCCCGCCGCCAAGGCCGACGCTGCCAAGCCGGCGGCTGCCGTGCCGGCCAGTGCCGCAACGGCCAGCGCCGAGGCACCGGCCTACATCGGCATCGACGACTTCGCCAAGCTCGACCTGCGCATCGGCAAGGTGCTGGTGTGCGAGTTCGTGGAGGGTTCGGACAAGCTGCTGCGCTTCGAGCTGGATGCCGGCGAACTGGGCAAACGGCAGATCTTCTCCGGCATCCGTGCCAGCTACGGCGAGCCGGAAGCGCTGGTCGGCCGCAGCGTCGTGTTCATCGCCAACCTGGCCCCGCGCAAGATGCGCTTCGGCCTGAGTGAAGGCATGATCCTGTCGGCAGGTTTCGATGGTGGCGCGCTGGCGCTGCTGGACGCCGACAGCGGCGCGCAGCCGGGTATGCCGGTCCGCTGATGCACTGCGCGGGTGCGGCCACGGCCGCTCCCGCCGGTCACGGCAACGACGGGACGCACCACGGGAGGCATCGGAATGGAACTGGCGCTGTTCGACTTCGACCATACCGTCACCACCTGCGATACCTATGGCCGCTTCCTGCGCCGCGTGGCCACCGCCGAGCAGCTTGCGCAGGCGTGGTGGAAGGTGGGTCCGTGGCTGGCGGCGTACCGGCTGAAACTGATCTCGGCCGAACGCATCCGCGCCCGCGTCACCCGCCTCACCTTCAGCGAGCGCCACGCCGACGACATCGCAGCGCTGGCCACCGGCTTCTCGCGCGAGTTCCTGCCCGAGGTGGTGCGCCCGGAAATGCTGGAACAGATCCGCTGGCACAAGGAACAGCAGCACACCGTGGTGGTCGTGTCCGGTTCGCTGGATCTGTACCTGCGTCCCTGGTGCGAAACGTTGGGTCTTGAACTGATCTGCAACCGCCTTGAAAGCCGGGACGGACGCCTGACCGGCCGTTACCACGGCGGCGATTGCGGTCCTCGCAAGGTCGAGCAGATCCGCCGCCGTTTCGATCTGTCGCGTTACACGCGCATCCACGCTTATGGCGACAGCGCAGAGGACCGGCCGATGCTGGCCCTCGCCCACGAACGCTGGTTCCGTGGCAAACCCCTGAAATGATCCATACGCGCAGCCTTCACCACGCATGAGCCTGATTCCGCCGCTGACCGAACGCCTGGACCGACTGTTGCCGCAGACGCAATGCGGGCAATGCGGCTATGACGGTTGCCGCCCCTATGCGCAGGCGATGGCGCGCGGCGAGGCGGGCGTGGACCGCTGCCCACCGGGCGGCGATGCGGGCGCGCGTGCACTGGCCCAGGTACTGGGTGTGCCGGCACTGCCGTTTGATCGTACGCGCGGCGAACACAAGGCGCCGCAGGTTGCGGTGATCGTCGAGGCCGACTGCATCGGCTGCACCAAGTGCATCCAGGCCTGCCCGGTGGACGCGATCGTCGGCGGCGCGAAGTACATGCATACCGTGATCGCCGACCTGTGCACGGGCTGCGAGTTGTGCATTCCACCGTGTCCGGTGGACTGCATCGTGCTGCGGGAACGGTAGCGGTGCCAGCTCCCTTCCGGCAGGAAAGGGAGCTGACACCCGCCCGCCGTTACGGCACGGCCGCCGTCACCACGATCTCGACCTTCCACTCGGCGTGTGCCAGCTTGGCTTCGACCGTGGCACGGGCCGGGGTCGCACCCTCGACCACCCATTCGTCCCATGCCTTGTTCATGCCGTCGAAGTCGGCCATGTCGGCCAGGAACACTTCCGCGCGCAGCACATGCTGGCGATCACTGGCCACCAGTGCCAGCAGCTTGTCGATCTCGGCCAGCACCTGCCGGGTCTGTCCGGTGATGTCCTGGCTGGTGTCCTCCGGAATCTGGCCGGAGAGGTAGGCAACCTTGTTGTACACGGTCATTTCGGACATGCGCGGTCCGACGTCGTAACGCTCCATCATGGGCGTGGCTCCTGCGGGTGATCAGGCCTGCATTGTCCTCCAAACCGGCGGCGGGTGGGGCTCCTGCACCACCGCTGTTCAAATGCCTTCGAGAGGCGCACGATGCGCCACGCCCGCGTTGACACCGCCCTCGCCCTCCCTGCCGCACCCTTGCGCCGATGACCGTCCCTTCCGATCCCGCAACCGCTCCGTCCATCCCGGTCTGGAAGCGGCTGCTTACCATCTTCGTTCCCCTGCTGATCCTGGCCCTGGCCCTGCATGGCCTGGCCGGCGAGTTCGACGAACATGGCTACCGCGCCATCCGCCAGGCGTTCCATGCACTCAGCGCAACGCAGATCGCACTGACCGTGACGCTGGGCCTGGCCAGTTATGCCTGCCTGATCGGCTTCGATGCCATCGGCCTGCGACGCAGCGGCATCCGCGTGCATCCCGCGCGCATCGGCATCACCGCGTTTCTCGCCCACACCCTGGGCCAGACCGTCGGCTTTGCGGCCTTGACCGGCGGCGCGGTGCGCCTGCGGGGCTATCGCGGTGCCGGGCTGGATCTGGCCCAGATCGGCCAGGTCGTGCTGATGAGCACGCTCGGTTTCATGTTCGGTGCATGGCTGTTGATCGGCCTGGCGTTATGCCTGGAACCCTCAGCGGCGGCGCTGGCGCTGCCGTTGGATTCCGGCGCCGTGCGCGCGGTCGGCATTGCCGCCCTGCTCGCCTATCTGGCCACGGTGCTGCTGGTCGGCCGCAGCGGACGCCAGTTCCGTGTGTTCGGCCACGCCCTGTGGCTGCCCGACCGGCTGACCATGCTCGGCGTCACCGCGCTCAGCGTGATCGAACTGGTGCTGGCCAGCGCAGCGTTTTACGTGCTGCTTCCGGACTCCACGCCCACCGGGCTTCCCGGCTTCGTCGGCCTGTACCTGGTGGCGGTGCTGGCAGGCCTGGTCTCGACCGTTCCGGCCGGCCTGGGCGTGTTCGAGTGGAGCCTGCTCAAGCTGCTGCCGCAGGTGGCACCGGCGGCGGTGCTGGCGGCCGCGCTGATCTACCGCGTCACCTACTACGTCCTGCCGCTGCTGCTGGCCACCGTGCTCGCGCTTGCGCCTGCACTGCGGCGACCGCTGCGGGCCAGCGCCGGCGCCACCCGCGCCGGCTGGAACGCGCTGCGCCCCTGGCTGCCGCAGATCATCGCGCTGGCGGCTTTCAGCATCGGCGCCGCCCTGGTCATCGATGGCACCTTGCCGACCCCGCGTCGCCATCTGCTCAATGCATCGCTGCCGATCCTGGAAACATCGCACCTGATCGGCAGTCTTGGCGGTGTCGCCCTGCTGCTGATCGGCCAGGGCCTGGCCCGGCGCAGCCACGCCGCTTGGATGCTGGCGATGGCGGTCTGCGTGATCACGCCGCTGCCGCTGTGGCTGCGCGGCGGTCAACCGTTGATCGCGGTATCGGCCGTACTGGTCGCGATGGCACTGTGGGCCGCACGCCGTGAGTTCTACCGCCAGGGTGCGCTGCTGGATGAGGCATGGTCGTGGCCATGGTTGCGCAACCTGGGGCTGGTCCTGGTCGCGGTCACCTGGCTGCTGTTCTTCACGTACAGCCATGTCGAGTACCAGAACGAACTCTGGTGGCAGTTCGCACTGTCCGGCAACGCACCGCGTGCGCTGCGTGCGCTGCTGGTGGTAGCCATCGCCCTGGTGATGTTCGGCCTCGCCCGCCTGCTGCACAGCACGCGCAGCCCGCTGCCGGCCGCTGACGAAGCCACGCTGCAGGCGTTGGCACCGGTGCTGGCCAGCGCCACCGACACCCAGGCCTGCCTGGTGCTGACCGCCGACAAGGCAGTGCTGCGCGACGATGCCCGGCAGGGCTTCGTGATGATGCAGCGCTACGGCGGCTCGTTGATCGCGATGGGTGATCCGGTCGGCCCGCCGGAGGTCGCACGTGCGTTGATCTGGCGTTTCCGTGAGGAAGCCGACCGCCTCGGCCTGCGCCCGGTGTTCTACCAGGTGGGCGAAGCCTACTGGCAGACCTATCTGGATCTCGGCCTGGGCCTGGTCAAGCTGGGCGAGGAAGCGATCGTGCCGCTGCACGACTTCGGTCTGGAAGGCCGCGAACGCGCCGACCTGCGCCAGGCATGGAACCGGGGCAAGCGCAGTGGCCTGTCGTTCCGGGTGGCGCCGGTGGAAGAGGTCCCCAGCCTGCTGCCGCGCCTGCATGCGATCTCCAATGCCTGGCTGGAAGACAAGTCCGGTGACGAGAAAGGATTCTCGCTGGGCAGCTTCGATCCCGATTACCTGGTGCGGTTCCCGGTCGCGCTGGTCGAGGCCGAAGGTCGGATCGTCGCCTTCGCCAACCTGTGGCAGGCGCCAGCCGGTGCCGAGCTGTCGGTGGACCTGATGCGGCACGTCAGCGACGCGCCGAAAGGCACGATGGATTTCCTGTTCATCGAACTGTTCCTGTGGGGACGGGCCCAGGGCCATGCGCGTTTCTCGCTGGGCATGGCGCCCCTGTCCGGACTGGCCCAGCATCGCCTGGCAGGCCGCTGGAATCGTCTTGCCGGCCTGCTGGCACGGCATGGTGAGCGCTTCTATGGCTTCAGTGGCCTGCGCCGCTTCAAGTCGAAGTTCGATCCGCAGTGGCGCCCGCGCTACCTGGCGGCGCCCGGTGGCATGCACCTGCCGGCAGCCCTGCTGGACGCCACCCGCCTGATTTCGCTGGATCCACGCCGCGGCTGAGCCACCCGACCGCCGGGCATGGCCCGGCGCTGCTCCTGCAGGCGTGTGCTGATTACGCGCCGCCCTTGAGGATGACCTCGGCCAGACGATCGTAGTCGCCACCGAAATGGTGGTCGCCAGGCAACCGGATCCTGCGCACGCCCTCGTTCGCAGGCAGGTCCGGACACAGCGCGTCCTCATCCTTGTCGCCATAGACGCACAGGGTCTTGGCCGCCGGCAGCCTGGCCACTTCCGGCGCGATCGGCAGGCCATCGCCGCCACCGCCCAGCCAGTTGCTGACATGGAACTCGAAATCGGCCTTCCGCCCCACGGAGAGCAGCACGATGCGCTCGAGTGCTTCGCGGCTGCCGGCATCGAGCCGGTTGATGGTGGCCGGCAGCACGTCGGCGCCCTGCGAGAAGCCGATCAGCATCACCTTGTCGCGCCGCCATTGCTGGCGGTAGTGGTCGATGATCTTCTGCAGGTCAGCGGCAAACCCCTCCGGCGTGCGTTCGCTCCAGAAATAACGCAGCGAATCGATGCCCACCACGGCCACGCCGTGTTCGGCCAGCGACGAGGCCACGTCCTTGTCCAGTCCCGCCCAGCCGCCATCACCGGAGACGAAGATCGCCAGCGTATCGCCGTCACCGTGCGCGGGGACTTCCACCACGGGCAGGCCCTTCAACGCCGCCGGCGGCGGTGCCAGGCTGATGCCGGCCTGCGCACCGATCACCCGCGCGGCAGCCACCAGTCCCGGCGTGGCATCGCCGCGGGCGCTGCGCTTGAATCCGCGCGCCATCGCGACCTGCTGCACGAACGGACCCGCTCCCTGGCCCCTGCAGCCCATATCGCCGATGGCATTCAACCAGGGAAAGTTCAGTTCGGCCGGTTGCAGCCGCCCCTCCTTGACGCCGTCTCCGCAGACCATGCGTTCGTGGGCATGGTCGGGACAGAAGCCGGAGGTCAGCAGGCCGGCGAACACCTGGGTGTCGGCCTGTGCGGCCAGGCTGTAGGCCAGCTCGGCACCCTCACCATCGCCGCCGACCAGCGGCAGGTGATATCCCGGCAGGTGCAGGAACGCCTGCACCCAGCGCGAGAAATTCTCGACGTCGCCAGCACCGAACGAACAGGTGCTGTCGCCTTCGCGTTCAAGCACGCCCCGCAGGTGCGCCACATCCACCGCCGCCACCAGCGCACCGTCGGCACGCAGTGCTTCGATCGGCGCCAGGCTGGCAGCGCCATAGGGACCTTCGTGGAACCAGATCACCACCCGCTGCGGCACTCCCGCCGGCAGATGCACCGGCACCTGCTCGAATCGGCCATGGCTGACCTGCTGCACGGATGCCGCGGCCACCGCCGGCAACGCCGCCAGTGCCATCACCAGTCCCATCGCCCTGCCCAACCCTGCACGCGTCATGTCGCAACCCCAGTGGAATGCGCACACGATACGCCGCCACCGCGTGCACGACACGTACCGGTCACGGCCGTTCGCCGGGCCCGCGGCCAGGGTTCAGGCGCGTGTGCGCGCCAGACCGCGCCGGTACAGGGTGACGGCCAGCCAGAGCAGCCAACCGACGATCACGGCGATCACCAGCTTCTGCCCCAGCCCGCGCGGCGGCCCGTCACGCCAGAGCACATGCAGCCACAGCAACGCGAAGGCCAGCCAGGCCCAGCCCCACAGCAGGGCAGCACTGCGCTGCCAGCCCGGCTCGCGACGCAGGTACCACGCCTGCAGCAGCATGCCGACGCTGGCACACAGGAAGGCCGTGTTGGCAGCCACGCCATGCACCAGCGGCGCCAGCAGCGGCGTCGCCTGCGGCAGCCAGCTGTCGCCGATGGCGACCGTCGCCAGGCCCAGGGCGGACACGGTGAACAGCAGCGGCGCGGCCGCGCTGCGGCGGGGCCCCACGCTGTGACGATAGAGCGCGATGCCGAGCGCGGCGATCGCCACCGCCAGCAGGCAGTAGGCGGCGCGCAGCGCCAGACCCCAGGGACCGTGCAGGTACAGGCTCAGGGTCGCGCGCATCCAATCCAGATCAGCGCGCGCGAACTGCGTCCACAGGGCCGTCGCCACGAACAACAGGAGCGCCACCAGGGCCAGCAGCGCAGCCGGACGCGCTCCGGTCATGGCGTGGCCTCCGGGTGCCGCGCCTTCCATTCGGCCAACGCCTTGCGGTAACGCTGCAGCTCTTCGGCATACAGATCGAGTACGCACAGCGGGCAGCCGCTGCCGCAGCACTCGTTGGGACCAGGTTCTTCCGGTGCGGTTGGCCGGGGATCAGGATCGGGAACGGACACGGTGGGCGGCGCTACCTTGCAGATGCAGGCCGCCAGTGTAACTGCCCCGCTCAGGTGTCCAGCCGGCGGCGCAGGTTCGCGCGTGCCGCGGCATCCAGGCGCTGGTGGAAGAAGTCGCTGAGGAAGATCCGCGGTGCGCGCAGCAGCCCCTGCAGGAAGCGGCGGCGGCCGGCGCGGTACAGGAAACCCGGGACCACCCCCTGGTACTCCTCGGCCACACCACGATCGTAGGCATCGAACACCGGTGCAGGCGCGCCCAGGATCGCCATGTCGCAATCCAGGAACAGCGCCGCTTCGGCGTCGACATCCGCAGGACCGAGTTCGCCATGACGGGCAGTCAGCAGGATCAGCTGCTCGACGCGGGCGGCGTCGATGCCCGCCAGCGCAGGCTCCTGCGCGATGGCCTGCAGGGCCAGTGCCGCCGAGCGTGCCTCGTTGTCCTTGCGCCCCGCCTCGTAGACCGCATCGTGGTAAAGCGCGGCCAGAAAGACCTCGGCGGGCTGCCGCCAACCCGGTCCATCGGCGACGTCCTGGCAGTGCTGCAGCACCGCGCGCACGTGGCCGAAGTGATGGTACGCGCGTGGCGGCGTGGCATATCGGTCCTGCAACGCCTGCCACTGCGCCGGATCGAGCGGGATCGGGGCGAAGTCCATGCCGGCATGATCCTGCCAGACGCCCCGGCCAGCAAGCTGGACAATAATTCACCACGCACTCACAGCCGCCGTCCGGCAAGGGCGGAGCACAGTTGTCCACAGCTTTGCCGAGCGCTGGTCCACATCGCCTGTGGATGACCGCGCCGCCGACCGGCGGTCGATGCACCGGCGCACGGGCAGGACTACACTCGGCGGCAGGCGGATGCGCCCGCCGCTGCCGGGAATTGCCATGCAACGTCCTGCCACCCGATTCCTGCTGCTCGCCCTGCTCGCGCTGGCGGCGCCGGCCGCCGTTGCCCTGGACGGTCCTGCCGCCGCACCGGCCGCTCAGTACCGCCCCGCCCCAGCGAGCGTGCCGACCGCAGACGAAGTGCTGGCGATTCCGCCGGCGCTGCGCGCGATGCTGACCCGACAGGTGATCGCGCGCAGCCACTCGCGCGACCAGCGCCTGCAGGCCCTGGTGGAGATGATCTTCGATCGGCAGGGACTGGATCTGCAGTACGACGCCGACGCGACCTATACCGTCGGCGAAGTCTGGCAGTACCGCCGCGCCAACTGCCTGGCATTCACGCTGCTGTTCGTGTCGCTGGCACGCGAGGCCGGCATCCAGGCCCGGGTGCAGGAAGTCGGCAGCGTGGTGTCCTGGTATCAGGAGCAGGACCAGGGCGTGGTCTACAGCGTCGGCCACGTCAATGCCGGGGTCGACGTCGGCGGCCGCTTCGGCACGGTCGATCTGGACCGCAACGTGCTGTACGACCGCCACGGCCCGCAGCCGATCGACCGTGCCCGTGCGTTGGCGCACTTCTACAACAATCGTGGCGCCGAACGCATGGCCAGCGACGATCTGGATGGTGCCCGGGTGTTCTTCGATGCAGCGGTCGCGCAGGACGCGCGATTCGCACCGGCCTGGAACAACCTGGGCGTGCTGGACAACCGGAAGGGAGACACCGCCGGCGCACGTCGTGCGCTGGAAATGGCACTGCGCCTGGACGGCCGTCAGGATGCGGCACTGAACAACGCCAGTGCGCTTTACCGGCGGTTGGGCCTGGTGGCAGCAGCGCAGCAGCTGGAGCGCCGCCTGCGCGCCGTACAGCGCGAGGATCCGTTTGCCCAGTACATGCTCGGGGCCCGCGCCGAACGCGCGGGCGACCTGGCGGAGGCCATCCGCTGCTACCGCCGGGCGGTGCGCCTGTACGATGCCGCACACCAGTTCCATTTCGGCCTGGCGAGGGTGTACTTCCTCGCCGGCCAGCTGGCCCGCGCCGACAAGGAACTGACACGGGCCCAGGAACTCGGCGGGGCGCCGCAGCAGGCCCGCTACCAGGCCAAGCTGGACAGCCTGGCCCGCTGGCGGGCGCAGCAGCAGGCCAGGCGCTGAGGGCCCGTCAGGCCTTCTTGAGGAAGCAGGTTTTCAGCACCAGCCCCTTGATCTTGTCCGAGTTGCCTTCGATGTGCTCCGCATCGTCCTCGACCAGCCGGATGTTGCGGATCACCGTGCCCTGCTTGAGCGGAATCGAGGAGCCCTTGACCTTCAGGTCCTTGATCACGGTAACGGTGTCGCCGGCCTGCAGGGTGTTGCCGTTGCTGTCACGCACGACCAGCGCCTGCCCCGCGCTCTCCTCGGCGGTCCATTCGAAGCCGCAATCGGCGCAGATCCACAGCGCGCCATCGGCATAGGTGTTTTCCAGGGTGCACTGCGGACAGGCGGGAACGGACGACATTGCAAGTACCTCAAAATGAATCAACGGCCGCCATTGTAACCGCCCGCTCTTTTCACCCGTTCTCCCGCGGCCGCTCCCCCTGCCCGCCCGAGATGGCCGGCAGGCGCTTGCAGCGGACCGCAAACTGCAGCAGAGTGCGCGGCCCTTGTCCGTCCCTGGAATTCCGCATGCGCCTCGGCATCGACTTCGGTACCAGCAATTCTGCCGCCGCCATCGTGCACGAGGGCCGCCTGTTGCCGATCCGCTTCGGCGATGCCGAACAGTTCCGCACCAGCGTCTATTTCCCAGGCGTAGTACCCGATCCGGACGACTTCCAGCCCGATGCCAGCCAACAGCATGCGCTGGAGCAGATGATCGACAGCGCGGCGCGTGCCGCCCGCGCTGCCGGCCAGGAGCGCCCGCCGCAGGCACTGCGCCGCGAAGCATTGCGCGCACTGCGCCGCGAATGGATGGAAGCCCGTGCCCGCGAAGCGCGCAGCGCCAGCGACCTTCTGCAGAACGCGATCTACGGCGATGACGCGCTGGAAGCCTATTTCGAGGAGCATGAAGGCAACCTCGTGCAGAGCCCCAAGTCGATGCTCGGCTACAACCTGCACCCGCGCGCGAAGCAGACCATCACCGGCATTGCCGCGCATATCCTTGAGCACATCCGCCTGACCGCCAGCGCGCAGCTCGGCCAGCCGCTGCGCACCGCCCTGCTCGGCCGCCCCGTGCAGTTCCGCAGCTCGATCGGCGAGGCCGGCAACGCGCAGGCGCTGGACATCCTGCGCGAGGCGGCGGCGCAGGCCGGCTTCGACCGCATCGATTTCCTGGAAGAACCTGCCGCAGCGGCGATGCACTATCACGCCGGAAGCGCGACACGGCACCAGGCCGTGATCGTCGACATCGGCGGTGGCACGACCGACATCGCCCATGCCGAAGTGGGGGGACCAGTACCCCCGCATATCCACCGTGCCTGGGGCATCGCCCGTGGCGGCACCGACATCGACCTGGCCCTGAGCCTGTCCAGCTACATGCCGCTGTTCGGTCGTGGCATCACCCGCGTGCCCGCCCACCACTACGTGGAAGCCGCCACCGTGCAGGACATGACCCGCCAGCGCGACTTCCGCCAGCACAACTACGATGCGGTCGACGCACCCTGGGGCCCGCGCCTGCAGGCACTGCAGGACACCGGCAACACCGCGCGCCTGTACCGTGATGTCGAGCGCGCCAAGATCGCCCTGAGCAGTTCTGCCACGCACCGCAGCACGCTGGACTACATCGGCCGCGACCTGCACGCCGACAGCAGTGCCGAGGGCCTGGCCAGTGCGGCCCATGGCTACCTGGAACAGATCCGCACGCTGCTCGCCCAGGTGCGCAGCGACATCGGCGGCGACCCGGACGCGGTGTTCCTGACCGGTGGCATGTCCCGTGCGGGTTACCTGCGCCAGGCCGTGGCGGAGGCGTTTCCGGGTGCCCGGATGGTCCACGGGGAGCCTTCACTCGGGGTGGTACAAGGCCTGGCGCTGGCCGCAGCCAGCCGGGATTAACAAAACGTTACGCAGGGTTTGCTACCCTCGGTAGGCTTGATCCACAGCTGTACCTTCCATCGGCCCTGCCGGTGTGTGTTCCGGGTGCAGCGCGGCCCGCCACGCGGGTCTTGCGGCCGTGCCTTCCTGGCTCGTTCATGGCCGCGCATCACCCGAGCCGCCATCGAGACCCGCTTTGGGCACCCGCCAGGCCCCTGTGGCCTTACAACCTGACGCCGCACCTGCACCCATCGACTGCCGCCGTTGTGACGCGGTCTGTTGCCGGCTGCCGGTACTGCTGCAGCCCGGCGACCACGTGCCCGGCCAGTTCCTCGCGCGCGACGCCCACGGCCGGGCCGTGATGGCGCGCAACGAGGAAGGCTGGTGCGCGGCGATCGATCCCTATCACCTGCGCTGCACGATCTATTCGCAGCGCCCGGCGATCTGCCGCCAGTTTTCGATGGGCGGCGATGACTGCCGCCGCGAGCGGCAGGATTACCTGCGCCAGGCCGATGCCTGTGCGCTTTCCTCCCCTTCCACCTGACAGGAGCAACCATGCCCCGCAAGGCAAAGACCCCCGCGAAGGCTAACAACAGCATCCGTAGCGAACGCAAGGGTGCAGCCGCCAGTACTGTGGTCAGCAGCGACTCGATCGCGTCTGACCTGGCCGCGTTCCGCAAGGCCGGTGGCAAGATCGAAGTGCTGGGTACGACCTGGGCGCTGAAGAAAGCCAGCTGACCCTCCCTGACCGCGGCGGCGCTGCCGCCGCGGCCTGCCGGTCGATGCTCAGCGGTCCAGTCGGACCCGCACGCTGCCCGAATGCGACTGGATGCGGATATCGCCGTCACCGCCCCCCAGCCGCGTGTCGAGATTGCTGCCCGGCCCATAACGCGGCCGCTCCACCGTGCCGGCATCACTGTTGATCGAGCCGCTGAAGCTGTTCACCGACAGCTGCGCCGATACGGTCCGCGGCAACCGCAGATTGACCGATGCGCTCACCGATTCGACGTTGATGCGGCCCCCCGGCGCCAGACCGGCAGCGGCCAGTTCGATGCTGCCTGACACCGTCTCCACCGCCAGGCGCTGGATGCGCCCCGCATCGACATCCACGCGTCCGGACACGGTCTGCGCACCGATGTCGCCGGACACGCCTCCCCCCGCGTCAATGCGGCCGCTGACGGTGTTCACGTCCAGCCGCGGCGTCTGCAGGCGGGCAGTGACGCTGCCGCTGACCGTGTTGAGCTTGGTGTCGCCGCTGCGGCCTGCCGCGGACAGGCTGCCGCTGACCGTATCGGCCTGCAGCCGACGCACATCGATGCCACTGATGTCCTGGCTCGCACTGACGGTGCTGAGCAGCAGTTCCGCCGAGCGCGGCACGTTCAACACCAGGGTGGCCCCGCCATTGTTGCTGCGGCGTGGATATTCCACCTCCCACCGCACGCGGTTGGCACTCTTCTCCTGACGCAGCTGCAGGCCGTCGCTGAGGCTGCCGGTGAGCTGGACCTCGTTGCGGTCCCAGCCGCGCACGGTGACCTTGCCGGCCACGTTGCTCAGTTCAATCCGGCCACCGGTGGCGAGTGCATGGCGTTCGTCGACGCGCGTGTCGGCCAGTGCCACAGCCGGTACCAGCAGCAGCGCGGCGCAGCAGAAAAGAAGGGGTCGCATCATGGGTCTCCTCAGGTTGTCAGTCCGGCGGCGGCCTGCGCCGCCTGCCGGGTCAGTTCCAGCCGCAGCGCATAGGTGCGCTTGAGCTGTCCAAGCAGGTGCGGCGCACGTGGATCCTGCGCCATCGCCGCGCGGATCTGCTCCGCGCTGCGGTCGAGTTCGTGCAGGGCCGGTTGCCACTCCGCTGCCCCACCCTGCGGCAGGGAGGCCACCGCCTGCTGGTACTGCTCGGTCATCGCTGCGGCCTGCAGCTGCAGCCCGGAAGGCGCCGGCGTGGCCTGCGGCGGCTGCCACCACGGTGCCACCGCGTAGACCGCCAGGCTGGCGGCCAGCGCCGCGCCCACCGGCAGCCACCAGCGCCGTCGCGGACGCGGCGTCATCGCCACCACCGTGCCTGCTGCCGGGAGCGGTCCGGGGGCGGACCCGCGCGGTGGCAGGCTGGCCGACAGCCGCGCCCAGCCGTCCTCCGGAACGCTGCGCTCGCGGGGCAAGGCGCGCAGGCGCGCGAGCAGGTCGTGGTCGTAGTCGGGGTCGTTCATCGTCATGTCATGTCTCCCAGCCGTGCACGCAGCAAGCCACGCGCACGATGCAACTGTGCCTTGGAACTGCCGACAGCCATCTGCAGCTGCTCGGCGATTTCCTGGTGTTTCCAGCCTTCGATGTCGTGCAGCACCAGCACCGCCCGCGCCCGCGGGGGCAGCGTCGCCAGCGCACGTTCCAGGTCGCGCTCCGTGCCGGCGCAGCGGTCATGCACGGCCAGCTCCGGTACACCACCGTCCACGTCATCCAGGCTGTCGTGATCGTGTCCTCCCGCCCGGCCGCGCAGTTCCATCAGCGCGGCATTGACCCCGAGACGATGCAGCCAGGTCGACAGGCTGCTTTCGAAGCGGAACCCGGGCAGTGCCTTCCACGCCTGCAGGAACGCTTCCTGCAGCGCATCCTCCGCACGTGCCTGCTGGCCGCCACACAGCCTCCACAGCACGGCGAACACCCGTGGCGCATGGCGTCGATACAGCAGTTCGTAGGCCGCTGTATCGCCACCGGCTGCCGCCCGTACCAGGGCAGGTTCGTCAACGGAGTCGGAGGCAGCAGGCGGTGCGGGCATGGTGGTGTCGAGCATAGTCCTTGGATGCGCCAGTCCCGCAGAAGGTTTAGATCCGATTCCTGCCAGGCACGATGCAACCTTTTCGGCGGCCGCTGCATCCATGGAGGGTCCTTCGTGAAATACCGTCCGGGAGCCCGCCATGTCCAGCCCATCGTGTGCCGCCCTGCTGGCCGTCGCTGCCTGCGTCGCGCTGCAGGTGCTTGGCCTGTCGCTGCAGCTCCACCCCGAGCGCGGCCGGGCCTGCCTGCAGCAGCAGCGCCAGGAGCTGGTGTGCCTGGCGTGGAGGCCGATGGTCGAATCGCCGGCACGTGCCGGGTAACATCGGCGACCACCACCGCTACCTGCTGTCGCCCCATGATGTTGTCGCTGAAGGATCACCTGCCGGCCTGGACCCATCCCTGGCTGCACAACATGGGCATCGCCCTGCAGATCGCGCTCGTCCTGCTGGCCGCCTGGCTGCTGCGGCTGCTGGCGCGCCGCCTGATCCGCCGATTCGCCGACCACTACACCCTGCCGCCGGAAATGGTGATGGGCGCGCGCCGCATCACCAGTTTCGTGGTCTATTTCAGTGCACTGCTGTACATCCTGAGCCTGCTGGGGGCCTCACCGGCAGTGCTGTGGACGGCATTCACGGGCTTTGCAGCCGTCGGTGCGGTGGCCTTCTTCGCGGCCTGGAGCGTGCTCTCCAACATCTTCTGCACGCTGCTGATCTTCACTACCCGCCCGTTCCGCCTGCATGACTACATCGAGGTGCTGGAGAACGGCGAGAAGCCTGGACTGAAGGGCCGGGTGATCGATGTGAACCTGATCTACACCACGTTGCAGGAGACCGGCGAAGGCCACGAAGGCACGGTGCTGCAGCTGCCGAACAACCTGTTCTTCCAGCGCACCGTACGCCGCTGGCGCGATCCGGCACAGGCGCCGGGCGGCATCCAGGGCGACGGCTGAGCCGCCCACATCAACGCAGCTGGCTGTCTTTGCTGCCGCGACGGTTGTAGCTGCTGTGCGCCTGCTCTTCCTCATCGTGCGCCTGCTGGCAGGCCACGCACAGCCGTACGCCGGGCACGGCGTTGCGCCGCGCCAACGGAATCGGTGCGTCGCATTCCTCGCAGTGCTCCAGACCCGGGCCCTGGCGCAGCTGGCGCCGCGCGCGGGCAATCGCATCGTCTACCGTCGCGTCGATCTGGTCCTGGACCGCGCCATCTCCCGCCCAACCGGTAGCCATGTCCGTCCTCCGCAGGTGTGTGGCCTGATATGGGGACGATACACCCACGGAAAAGGCCGGGCAGTGCCCCGCCCGGCCCGTGCTTCAGCTACCTGTCTGCCCGTGGGGACGCCTGCGGCAGCGGCTTACCAGACCAGATCGTCAGGAATCTGGAACTGCGCGTAATAGGCATCATCTTCGGCGTTGCCGGTGGAGATCTCCTCCGTCGAGCCCGGCTGCCCGTGGTCGACCACGATGGCTTCCGGCGCACGCTCGCGCACCTTTTCCGCCGCAGCACGGGGCAGCAACGCGTAACCCTCGCCCTGGGCGACTATGACCAGCACGCCCACCGACAGCGCCTTGCGCAGCTTGGGGTCGATCAGCAGGGTACGGATCGTGCTGCCATCGCTGAAGCGATACTCGTCCTCGCCCTTATGCGGCACGGCATGGGCAGCGATGATCTGCTTTGCCTGCGCCTTCTGCTCGGCCAGCCTGGCCTGTGCGTTGCGCTCGGCGGCCAGGGCACGATCACGCTCGATCTTCTCGGCGCGGGCGCGTTCAGCCTCACGCTGGACCTCGGCCGACGTCGATTCAGCCTTGCCCTGGCGCGCCTTGGCCTGTTCGCGTGCGGCGGCGCTGGCCTGCGACTTCTTGGCCAGGCCGGCCTTGAGCAATTGTTCCTGCAGCGCGTTGGGCTTTGCCATGGTCGGTGCGTACCGCGTGTAATCTTGGATGCCCCCATTCTACCGACGCCCCGCCGCCCCTGCATGGCAGTCCTGAAGTACCTCACCGGTTATCCCGAACCCCTGGTCGCCCAGGTCAGCGAACTGCTGGCGCAGGGCCGGCTCGGCCCGTGGCTGCAGCAGCGCTATCCCGAGCCCCATGAGGTGCGCAGCGACCGCCAGCTCTACGACTACACCCAGGAGCTGAAAGACCGCTACCTGCGCAAGTCGGTACCGCTCAACAAGGTCTGCTACGACAGCACGCTGGAAGTGATCAAGCATGCATTGGGCACGCATACCGCCATTTCCCGCGTGCATGGCAGCCGCCTCAAGGCCAGCCGTGAGATCCGCATCGCCACGGTGTTCCGGCAGGCGCCGGCCGCCTTCCTGCGCATGATCGTGGTGCACGAGCTGGCGCACCTGAAGGAAGCCGACCACAACAAGGCCTTCTACCAGCTCTGCCAGCACATGGAGCCCGATTACCTGCAGCTGGAATTCGACACCCGCCTGTACCTGACCGAGCTGGCCAACCGCAGCCAGCGCTGACCGCGCGCAGGGGCTACACTGCGCGGCCCCCGCCCGACCTGCCCGCCCATGGAACCGATACGCCTCGACAAACGCTTGTCCGCCCTGCTCGGCATCCCGCGCGGCGAAGCGCGGCGCTACATTGAAGGTGGCTGGGTCACGGTCGATGGCGAGGTGGTCGAACAGCCACAGCGCCCGGTCGATGACACGGCGGTGATCGTGGTCGATGAACAGGCCAATGACAGCAAGGCCGAGCGCGTGGGCATGCTGCTGCACAAGCCGGCTGGTGCTGCCGCCGAAACCCTGTGTGCGCTGGTCAGCAGCAACAGCCACAGCGCTCTGGACGCCAGCGGCATCCGGCCACTGCAGCGCCATTTCCACGGGTTGCAGCTGGCTGCGTCCCTGCCCGCGGCAGACAGCGGCCTGGTCGTGGTCAGCCAGGACCCGGCCACGCTGGCCCACCTGCAGCGCAATCTCGGCCGCACCGAACAGGAGTATCTGGTCGAAGTGGCAGAAGGCGGGCCGGAACGGGGCCCCTGGCTGCTGGCCCGGCTGCAGCAGGAGTCGGGCGGGGCCAAGGTGAGCTGGCAGAGCGAGCAGCGGCTGCGCTTCGCCGGCAAGGGGCTGACGGCCAAGGGCCTGAAGACCGCGGTGGCTGCCGCCGGCCTGCAGGTCACCGCCCTGCGCCGCCTGCGCATCGGCCGGGTGGCACTGGGCCCGCTGCCGCCGGGACAGTGGCGCTACGTGGGCAGCGACGAACGGTTCTGACGCCCGCCGCCGCGCGGCACGCCGATCCACTAGCATGGGGCCATGAGCCCGCCTGCGCCTGTGTGGCGACGCCTGTTGCGCGTCGTTGCGATCATCTTCGCCATCCTTCTGCTGCTGGTCCTGTCCGGACTGCTGCTGGCCGACCACCTGACGCCACAGGCGCACGGTGAGCCGTCGCACGTACTGCCGCTGCAACCGGCGCAGACCCGCATCGACCAGCAGGTCGTGCCGCTGCAGGAGGCGCACCCCGGGCAATCCGGCGTGGCCTTCCTCGGCGATGGCATGGATGCATTCGCGGCGCGCGCGATGATCACCGCGCAGGCCGGGCGCAGTCTGGACCTGCAGTACTACATCTGGCACGACGACCTGATCGGTCACCTGATGGCCAGAGCGCTGCATGACGCCGCCGAGCGCGGGGTGCGCGTGCGCATCCTGCTCGACGACATGAATGCCAAGGACAAGGACGCGCTGATGATGGCGCTGGACCGGCATCCGAACATCGAGATCCGGCTCTACAATCCGTTCCGCAACCGCAGCGGCATCCTGCGCATGGTGGAGATGGTGCAGCGCTTCTTCAGCGTGAACCACCGCATGCACAACAAGAGCTGGATCGCCGATGGCCGTGTCGCCATCGTCGGTGGCCGCAACATCGGCGAGGAGTATTTCAGCGCGCGCACGGATGTGAACTTCCAGGACCTGGACCTGCTGGTCGCCGGCCCTGCCGTTGCACAGGCGAACCGGATATTCGACGACTACTGGAACAGCCCGGCGGCGATTCCGGTCTCCGCGCTGGCCTTCCATACCGACGCGCAGCTTCGCCTTCTGGTGCGTGAGTCCGACCATGAAGCGCAGCGCGATGCTGCCCGGCCCTATCTTGCGCGCGTGGCCGAATCACGCCATCGGCAGCGTCCCAGCCCCGAGCCGCTGCACTGGAGCAGCACCGTGCGCATCGTCTCGGATCCGCCGATGAAACACCGCAACGACGACCGCGGCAGCTGGCTCGTTACCGGGCTGATCGGTGAACTGGAGTCCGCGCGCAGCAAGGCCTTGTTGATTTCGCCCTACTTCGTGCCGGGCAACGAGGGCCTGGACGGGCTCTCGGCAATGGCGTCGCGCGGCGTGCACCTGGGCATAGTGACCAACTCCCTTGCCGCCAACGACGTTGCGGCCGTGCACGGCGGCTACATGGGCTACCGCGTGCCCCTGCTGAACGCCGGCGTGCACCTGTATGAGCTGAAGGCACAGGGCCAGGCGGGCGATGCAGGCCTGTTCGGCAGCAGCGGGGCCAGCCTGCACACCAAGGCCTTCCTGGTGGACGACCGCCGTGGCTTTGTCGGTTCCTTCAACCTCGACCCGCGCTCGGCCTATCTCAACACCGAAATGGGGGTGCTGTTCGACGACCCCGTGCTGGGCGCGCAGCTGCGCGACGAGTACCTGCGCCTGGCCGACGCCAGGCACAGCTGGTGGCTGGCAGTGGACAACCGCGATCGGCTGCGCTGGCTGGAGCGTGAGCCTCCGCCGCGCTGGGTGGAGGACGAGCCAGGTGCTACGCGGCGCCAGCGCTGGCTGTCGCGGATCATCAGCTGGCTGCCGGTGGAATCGCAGCTGTAGCGCTCAGTGTGCCCTGGCCTCGCCTTCATGCGGGGCGTCGTCCAGTGTTTCCACGCTGCGACCATGCAGGCGCCGCCAGATCCAGCGAAGCGCATGGGGCGGAGCCGACGGCAGCTGCTCCAGCAGGGCCAGCATGCGGCCCTGGGTGGCGTGGCCATGCCGGCACAGCAGGCTCGCCGCCGCCGCTGCGCTGCCCAGCCGCAGGCTGTCGGACAGAGGGCCCGAGGCGTCGGCCGCCAGGGTCTGGTGTACCGGATCGGGCAGCTCCCAGGCGGCGGCCACCCGCTGTGCCAGCGGCAACGACCACTGCTGCAGCAGCTGCAGGGCCAGGGCCGGCTGCACGTCCTCGCCGCGCGCCTGGGCTTCCTGCAGCAGCTGGCGCATCACCAGCGCCGCACCGAGTCCCTGCACCAGGCCCAGCCACTGCGCAGCGAAGGCATCGCCGGAGTTCACGCTGCGTGCGTGGTCGGCAGCAGCACGCGATGCCAGCAGGGCGTGCTCCCAGGTGATCGTGCTGAACTGCGGGAACCGCTCGCACTGAACCTGCATCACCGGCTGCACCAGCACCGCACTGATGATCTGCCGCACGCCTTCCGTGCCGACCAGGGTCACCGCCCGCTGCAGGCTCTCGACCGGGCGTTCGTGCACCTTGTACGCGGGACTGTTGGCGATACGCAGCAGGTTGCCCGTGAGTACCGGATCCTGGCCGATGATCGCCGCCATCACCCGTGCCGAGGCGGCATCATCGTTGACGGTCTGGATCAGCTGCGGCAGCAGCTGCGGCCGGCGCGGCAGCTGCCGCGTCGCCCAGTCGCGATCCTGCAGCGCGTCCGCGACCGCCTGTGCCAGTCCGGCGCTGGCGGCATCGACAGGGCCGGGCT
Source organism: Stenotrophomonas sp. 112478_Sma (assembly GCF_056479905.1). NCBI lineage: Bacteria > Pseudomonadati > Pseudomonadota > Gammaproteobacteria > Lysobacterales > Lysobacteraceae > Stenotrophomonas > Stenotrophomonas sp. 112478_Sma. Next base: position 3,121,152 of record NZ_CM151072.1, read on the forward strand.
CGCCCGCCAGTCGCGGGTACAGCGCCAGCGCGTGCAGGCCACGCTGCAGCTGCGCGGCGATCTCTCCCGGGGGCACTGGGTCTCCCTGCAGGCGGGCAGCCGCAGCGGCCACCGCCTGACGCGGCCCCGCCGACAGACGCGACGGCGCCGCGCCGGTCAGCGACGCAAGCCAGCCGCGTACCCTGCGTGCCCAGGCCAGCGTCACCGGCCGTGATCCTGTCGATGTCGTACTGCGCTCGCCATGGCCCGTCTCTGTCTCTTCACACGATCCGGCCACTGGCCATCGACGCAGCATCGGCCGCGCTTTCATCTTCTTTAACCCGCAGTGCCCATCGACGTCGACGGCAGACACTCGGGGAATGGACTAGAATGGCGCCGCGCGACCCGTCCCCCTGCACCGACGACGTCGCTTTTTTTGTTTTGGGACCCTACCGTTCACTGGTCGTTCGCTGCAGTTCGCCGCCGTTCGCACCATCGGAGACGCCATGCTATTCGAAACCCTCGCCACCACCGGCCACGAACAGGTGGTGTTCTGCCACAGCCATGACGCCGGCCTGAAGGCGATCATCGCCATCCACAACACCACCCTGGGCCCGGCCCTGGGCGGCGTGCGCATGCGTCCCTATGCCAGCACCGACGAAGCGCTGGCCGACGTGCTGCGGCTGAGCCGGACGATGACCTACAAGAATGCGCTGGCCGGCCTCAATGTCGGTGGCGGCAAGGCGGTGATCATCGGCGATCCGAAAGCGGACAAGACCGAAGTCCTGTTCCGCGCCTTCGGTCGCTATGTCGATTCGCTGGGTGGCCGCTACATCACCGCCGAAGACGTCGGTACCGACGTCAACGACATGGAGAACATCTACCTGGAAAGCCAGTTCGTGACCGGCGTCCACCAGGTGCATGGCGGCTCCGGAGATCCCGCACCGTTCACTGCCTACGGCGCGCTGCAGGCGTTGATGGCGTCGATGCGTTTCAAGTTCGGCCACGAGGAAGTGGGCAAGACCAGCATCGCGGTGCAGGGCCTGGGCCACATCGGCATGGAACTGGTCAAGCTGCTGCGCGACCGCGGCGCGAAGCTGTATGTCACCGACCTGGACGCGGCCTTGGTCGATCGCGCAGTCAGCGATTTCGGCGCCGAAGCAGTGAAGCCGGACGAGATCCACGAAGTGAATGCCGACGTCTTCGCGCCGTGCGCGCTGGAAGGCTCGATCAATGCCGACACCCTGCCGCGGATCAAGGCCAAGATCATCTGTGGCACCGCCAACAACCAGCTGTCCAGCCTGGAAATCGGCGATGAACTGCACGCGCGCGGCATCCTGTACGCACCCGATTACGCGGTCAATGCCGGTGGCGTGATGAACGTGTCGCTGGAGATCGATGGCTACAACCGCGAGCGCGCGATGCGCCTGATCCGCAGCATCTACCACAACCTGACACGCATCTTTGAACTGTCGCAGCGCGAGAACATCGCGCCGCAACGTGCGGCCGACCGAATCGCCGAGAGCCGCATCCTGTCGATCGGCAAGCTGAAGATGCCGCTGGGCCGCAGCACCCCGCGCCTGGGCAATCTGCGCGGCGGTTGACCGCCCCTGCCGGGCCTCGGCACGGCGCCCCTCCGGGCGCCGGCAACCCCATGATGGATCAGAACCCGGCGCTGTAACGCAGCGCCGCTTGCCGTGCGTCATCACCGCCGACACGCTGATCGATGCCCAGGCTCAGACGGCCACTCCGCCCCCACCACGACTCCAGCGCAAGCCCGAGCAGGGCGCTGCCACGCGGTGAGTCGGCACCTGGCAGCGGTGCCCACGCGTCGACACCGACGAAGCTGGCCTGCCACTCCCCGGCGCCGCCCTGAAGGCGCTGCTGCCATTCGGCGTGCCCGCGCAGCGTCCAGCGTCCCCAGCCGCGCTCGCCGCGCAGCCCCGCCAGCAGTTGACTGCGCTGCGCACGATTGGCTTCACCACGCAGGCCGAAACCAAAGCCGCCGCGCTCGTTGAACGCCGCGGTATCCACCCGCGTGGCACTGGCACCGACATACGGTGTCAACGACGCGCCGACGGTGCCGAAGCGATAGCCGCTTTCGACACTGGCGCTGCTGAATCGACCGCCGTAGCGCGCGGAAACGCCGTAGGCACCTGCACCCAGCAGCAGCTGCCGGTCCAGTTCGCGGGTGAACCGCCCTGTGCCGAACTGTGCCAATGCATAACCGTGCCCAACGCTCCAGCCGGCATACAGCTGCGCCTGCGCCTGGCGGTCCTGCCCGCGGTCACCGTTGAAGGCACTGCCACCGTTGCTGCGTGTTTCACCGAACGCCATACCCAGCAGGCCATGGCTGCCCAGCGGCACGTCCTGACCGGCCATCCAGCCCCGGCTGTCGGTGGCGCTGCCGGCGAAACTGCCCTGCCCTGCCTCACCCAACGTGCTCTGCCAGGCACCGCGCAGCGCAGGCAGAGCCTGCACGCGATCGAAACGGGCGGCCACCGCGCGTCGCGACATGTCGATGCTGTCGAAGGTCGCCGCCTCGGCACGCGTGTGGGCCTTGCCGGACAGGCTCTCCAGCGTGGCCGCCAGGCCCGTGCTGCGCTGCAGGCCGGCCGCTGCGCCACCGAATGGCGAATCCTGCAACGCGTGGTTGCCGTCCAGTTCGACGAACGCGCCTTCCAGCCGCGCCGCAGTTGTCTGCACACCGGCATCGAGCCCACGCGCAGCGGCGGTGACACTGATCCGGGTCAGGTTCAACCATGCGTTGTTGCTGTCATAGCCATAGCTGGTCTGCAGCAGGGCCAGCCCCTGCAGGCCACTGGATGTGGCCGCGGTGCTGAAGGTGCCGGTCAGGCCGGCTGCGGCATGGATCAGATCCTGCCGGGTACCGTCCTGCGGCACGTAGCCATCGACGAATCCGTGGACGTGCACGCCACCGTCCAGACGGGCGCTGCCGGTGACCTGCAGCGCGTTGGCCCCCAGCGCGATCATCAGCTGTGCGCCGGCCTGCTGCACGTAGTTGCCTTCGATGGTCGCCGTGGTGTTGGCAGTGGTCAGGAACACGCTGCTGCCGTTGGTCACGTTGCCGACCACGCGGGGCGTGCCGCCATTGAACTGCAGGCCGCTGGATGATGGATCGGCCTGCGGCAGGATGCTCACGCTGGAACGGATCACGCCGCCGTCGCGCAGCGACAGCACACCGCCTTCGATGCGGGTGGCACCGCTGTAGCTGCTGTTGCCGGTCAACGCCAGCACGCCGGCGCCCTGCTTGACCAGGCCGCCACTGCCGACGATGTCGTTGCTCCAGACCGAACCGGTGGATGCTGCGTCGACATTGGCAATCACGTTGCCCCAGTCGAAACGTCCCGGCCCGTTGATGGCCCTGCCGATGTCGAGCAGGCCGTAGCCGAACACCGGGTCCACGCCGGCGGCGCCGATGTCCTTGGCCGTGCCGAGCAGGGTCTGCCGTACCAGGTTGTTGTCGAAGTACGGATACCGCTCCCACACCAGCGCGGCCGCGCCCGACACCAGAGGTGCGGCGAAGGACGTGCCGTAGTTCCAGAAGTAGCTGGTGCCCGCGTCATCCGGATAGACCGCGCTGCCCGGCGCCGCCAGACAGTAGCGCGCCGCCTGGCCGCAGGCATTGGCGTAACCGGCCAGCGTGTCCGGCGCGTAGGGATCGACGGCCGTGGCCACCAGCCAGCCGCGCTCCAGATCCGCAGCCGGCCGCGAGCCTGCAACGCCCGCCTGGCCCGGCAATGCCGCCAGGCTGCTGGGCTCGCTGCGCGCGTCGTTGCCCGCGGCGAACACCACCAGCCCGCCGTGATTGATGACGAAAGGCCGGTACTCGCCGGCGACCTGGGCGGTGGTGGGCAGGTCGGTCCAGTACAGCCCGCCCCAGGAATTGTTCATCACCTTGACGTTGTAGCTGATCAGGTCGCGGTGCACCTGGGCCACACCGAGGGTGCCGCTGAACGAATTGCCCTGGCCGCTGCCGTCGTCTGCCGGCGGCTTGTCGGAGATGATCCGCGCCGACACGATCTGCGCACCGGGCGCGATGCCGCCGGGCCAGCGCCCCACCGCTGCGCCCGCCGCCAGGCTGGCGACGGCAGTGCCATGGCCGACCACATCGTCCACCCCCAGATTGTTGCGGGCAGGGTCGATGTAGGTGAGGTTGGCCACTACCCGCCCGTTCAGCGCGGCGGCCGCGCGCTGCACGCCCGAATCGACGATGCCGATGCGCACGCCCCTGCCGGTGGCACCGGTGGCCTGCGCGGCACCCGCATGGGTGACCGACAGGTGCGCATCGAAGGCCGGCTCCAGCGGTTTGGGCGGGGGCGGCGTGGTCGGCGGCGGCGGTGCAGGCGGCGGCGTGGTGGGCGGCGGGTCAACGCGCACGTTGCCACCGCCACCTCCGCCCCCACACGCCGTCAGCGCCATCGCCAGCGCCGCTGCCAGGACCGACCGTGCCATCGTCGTGCGTTCCATCGATTCCATCCCATGAACGTTGGCCCGCCTTCATCCCGGCGGGCATGCGGCGCCATCCAGCGGCAGCCATCCCCGACCCTCTATACTTGGGCCGACCCCCACGCAGTCTGCCGGGAAACCGGAGCGCATCCAACGCCCCCGGTCTCCTTTCCGAACATTGCTTACGCATCAACGAGATTGCCATGTCCAACATCGTCATCGCCGCCGCCAAACGCACCGCCATCGGCTCCTTCCTCGGCCAGTTCAACGGTGTGCCGACCCCGACCCTCGGCGCGGCCGCCATCGCCGCAGCGCTGGAGCAGTCCGGTGTCCCGGCCAGCGACGTTTCCGAAGTCCTGATGGGCTGCGTGCTGCCGGCCAACCTTGGCCAGGCGCCCGCCCGCCAGGCCGCGATCGCCGCCGGCATCCCGCTGTCCGTCGGTGCCAGCACCCTCAACAAGGTGTGCGGCTCGGGCATGAAGACCATCATGCTCGGGCATGACCTGATCAAGGCCGGTTCGGCCAAGGTCGTGGTTGCCGGCGGCATGGAGTCGATGTCCAACGCGCCGCACCTGCTGCCCAACTCGCGCACCGGCAACCGCTTCGGCAACTTCCAGGCAGTGGACCACATGGCCCACGATGGCCTGGTCAACGCCTACGACGGCAAGGCCATGGGTGAATTCGCCGAGTGCGCCGTGGACAAGTACCAGTTCAGCCGCGAGGAGCAGGACGCCTACGCCATCGAATCGGTCAAGCGCGCGCAGGCGGCGCAGGCCAACGGTGCGTTCGCCGACGAGATCGTCGCGGTGAAGGTGGCCACCCGCAAGGGTGAGGTCGAGGTCGACACCGATGAACAGCCCGGCCGCTCGGACATCGCCAAGATTCCGACCCTGCGCCCGGCGTTCAAGAAGGACGGCAGCGTGACCGCTGCCAGCTCGTCCAGCATTTCCGACGGCGCCGCCGCCGTGGTGCTGCTGACCGAGGAAGACGCCAAGGCCCGCGGCATCACCCCGCTGGCACGCATCGTCGGCCACGCCACGCATTCGCAGGAGCCGGAGTGGTTCACCACCGCACCGATCGGCGCCATCCACGCATTGCTGCAGAAGACCGGCTGGTCGCTGGACCAGGTGGATCTGTTCGAAATCAACGAAGCCTTCGCCGTGGTGGCGATGGCCCCGATGCGCGAACTGGGCATTCCCCACGACAAGCTCAACGTGAATGGTGGGGCCTGCGCATTGGGCCATCCGATCGGCGCATCCGGGGCACGCCTGGTGGTGACCCTGGTCAACGCCCTGCGCACGCGCGGTGGCAAGCGCGGCATTGCCACCCTGTGCATCGGTGGTGGCGAGGCGACCGCAATTGCCATCGAATTGATTTAAAAAGGTTTAACTGCGATTTCGCAAAAATGAATGCGGGATCGCTTGACAGCCAAACGTGGCTTGTCATCATGTTGTCGGCGCGCAGTTGCGCGTTGCCTAATCTAACGACGAGGATTCACACAATGAGCATCAACAAGCTGCTGGTCGCGATGTCCCTGGCTCTGGCCCTGGCCGCCTGCTCGAAGCAGGAAGCTGCCCAGGACGCCGCTGCTTCGGCCAACGAAGCCGCCACCGAAGCCCAGGCTGCTGCCGATCAGGCCGCCGCTGCTGGCGCCCAGACCGCCGACGCTGCCCAGCAGGCCGCCGACACCGCCGCCACCGCTGCTGACGCTTCGGCTGACGCCGCTGCCCAGGCTGCTGGCGCCGCTACCGACGCTGCTGCTGAACAGGCCAAGGACGCTGCCAAGGCTGCCGAAGGCACCGCCGAGCAGGCCAAGGACGCTGCTGAAGAAGCCAAGAAGTAATAACTTCTTTCTTCACGCTGTTCTGGAAAAGCCGCTGGTTCGCCAGCGGCTTTTTCTTTGCATCGCGTTCCGCGACCCCGCCTTCACAAGGGCGTGAATAGGCTGGCGTCCCCATCCATTGCCGCAGTGCACTACCGGAGACCGCCATGAAGATCCGCTCGCTGACCCTGTCCCTGCTGGCCGCTTCGCTGCTGATCGGCCTGGCCGCCTGCAAGGGCCCGGAAGCCGAACAGGCCCGCCAGGATGCGCGGCAGGCTGCCGACAGCGCAGGCGCCGCCGCCCGTGACGCAGTCGACCAGGCCGCCGCAGCTACCCGCGAGGCCGCCGACAAGACGGCAGCTGCATCCGAGCAGGCGGCGGCCGATACCCAGCAGGCGCTGGACAAGGCGGCCGACGCTACCGCCAATGCTGCTGACCAGGCCAAGGTCGCCGCCACCGACGCCGCTGCACACGCCAGCGATGCGACCGCGGACGCCGCACAGAAGGTCGCCGACAAGGCGCGTGATGTCGCAAATGACGCGAAGGCGAACGCGGCCAAGGAAGAAGCCAAGCACTGAGCCGCGTCCGGTACTGCAGAGCGCCGCAGCCACGCTGCGGCGCTCTACAGAATTCCACGCTACGGCAGCGCGCGCGCCAGGATTTCCGACAGGTCCAACCCGGCCGGCAGGGTGCCGAACACCCATCCATGTTCACCGCCGAGCCGGCTGCGGATGAACGCATCCGCCACCGGACTGCGTGCACGCAGCAGCAGTGCCGCCTGCAGCAGCAATGCGGTGCGCTCGCAGAACATCCGCGCCTGCGACTCTTCCGGTGCCGGGGCCGTTACCCAGCGCTGCAGCGCAGCGGCATAGCGCGCATCGCGATCAGCCACCGCCGACAGCTCGCCCTGCAGTGCGGCCAGCGTCTCCGGTTCGCGGGCCAGTGCCCGCAGCACATCCAGGCACTGGATGTTGCCGCTGCCTTCCCAGATCGAGTTCAGCGGCGCCTGCCGGTACAGGCGCGGCAGCATTGATTCCTCCACATAGCCCGCGCCGCCCAGGCATTCCTGCGCCTCGTTGACGAAGGCCGCCGCCCGCTTGCACACCCAGTATTTGCCCAGCGCCGTGCCCAGCCTGGCCAGCGCCGCCTCGCCGGCATCGAAGGACGCACGTTCCACCGCACGCGCGATGCGCATCGACAGCACCGTCGCCGCTTCTGATTCCAGTGCGAGGTCGGCCAGCACGTTGGCCATCAACGGATGCTCCACCAGCAACCGGCCGAAGGTGCGGCGGTAGCGGGCATGGTGCAGCGCCTGCGCCAGCGCCATGCGCATTTCCGCTGCGGCACCCAGCATGCAGTCCAGGCGGGTCATCATCACCATGCCGATGATGGTGGCCACGCCACGCCCCTCTTCGCCCACCCGCCACGCCTGCGCGCCGCAGAACTCGACCTCGCTGGACGCGTTGGCCCAATCGCCCAGTTTGTCCTTCAGCCGCACCAGGCGGAATGCATTGCGGTCGCCATCGGCAAGCCGGCGCGGCATCAGCAGACAGGTCAGTCCGCCCGGTGCCTGCGCCAGCACGAGGAAGCCATCGCACATGGGTGCCGAGAAGAACCACTTGTGGCCGACCAGCCGATAGCGCTCGCCGTCGATGGGCTCTGCTCGCGTGGTGTTGGCGCGCACATCCGAGCCCCCCTGCTTCTCGGTCATGCCCATGCCCAAGGTGATGCCGGCCTTGTCGGCCACCGGTACGTCGCGCGGGTCGTACACCGGTGCGGCGGCCTTGCGCGCCCATTCGGCCAGGTTCGGCTGCGACCGCAGCACCGCTACCGCCGCATGGGTCATCGTCAACGGGCAACTGGTACCGGCCTCGGCCTGGTGGTGCAGATAGCTCAGCGCCGCGCGTGCAACATGCGCACCCGGCTGCGGCTCATGCCAGGACAGGCCGGCCACGCCATGCGCCTTCGCGGCGGTCATCAGCTGGTGGTAGGCCGGATGGAACTCCACCGTATCGATGCGATGCCCCTGCGCGTCGTGGGTGCGCAGGCGCGGGCGGTCGCGGTTGGCATCGAATCCGAGCCGGTACAGCTCGTCACCGGCCAGCGCACCGTACTGCGCCAGGCGCGGGACGAAGGCTGCGGCGCCTTCGCGATGCACCGCCTCCATCAACGCTGCGTCATCGGTCCACAGCTGGCGCCCGGCGAACGATGGCGGCTGATTGAGCACCACATGGGTCTCGAAGGGGGCAGTGCTGCTGAAACCCGGTTCACTCATGCGATCCATCCGGCGGCAAGAGGTATGCGATCCGATTGTGCCGCATGCTGCGCCAAGCCCGCGTTCAGGCCGGTTCTCACCCCGTGCACGAGCCGCGCGCCACAGTGCAGCCATGGCAGGCAACGACGATCTTGTGGTGCTGCGCCCGGAAGGGCTGTACTGCGCTGCTGGCGATTTCCACATCGATCCCTGGCGGCCGGTGCCGCGCGCGGTCATCACCCATGGCCATGGTGACCACGCGCGCCCGGGCATGGGCGAATACCACTGCAGCACGGGCAGCGCGCCGATCCTGCGCTGGCGGCTGGGCGACGTACCGCTGCACGCGCATGCCGAGGGCGCATCCTTTACGCTGGGTCGGGTGCAGGTGTCACTGCATCCGGCCGGTCATGTGCTCGGCTCCTCGCAGGTGCGCATCGATGATGGCCGGCAGGTGTGGGTCGCCTCCGGTGACTACAAGCGCCAGCCCGACCCCACCTGTACGCCGTTCGAAGTGGTGCCCTGCGATACCTTCATCACCGAGGCGACCTTCGCCCTGCCCATCTACCGCTGGCCGGACACCGCAGCCGTGGCTGCCGAGATCGCGTCCTGGCGCGAGGAATGCGCGCAGCGCGGTGAAGCCGCCGTCCTGCTCTGCTACGCGTTGGGCAAGGCCCAGCGCGTGCTGGCCGAGCTGCTGGCACTGGGCGAACCGCCTGCATGGCTGCACGGTGCCATCGCCAATGGCGTGGCCGTCTATCGCGCTGCGGGCATCCCGATGCTGGACACGATCGCCGTCGCCGAACAGGGGCGCCAGGCCGATGCGGCCGGACGGCTGATCCTCGCCCCGCCCTCGGCCGCCGGCACGCCCTGGCTGCGCCGCTTCGGGCGCCACCAGCTGGGTTTCGCCTCCGGTTGGATGCAGCTGCGCGGAAACCGCCGGCGCCGCAACGTCGATCGTGGCTTCGTGATTTCCGACCACGCCGACTGGCCCGCGTTGCTGCGTACCATCGAGCAGACCGGCGCACGCCGCGTCATCGCGACGCATGGCAACACCGATGCGCTGATTCCGTTCCTGCGCGAACGCGGTGTCGCCGCGGAGGCTTTCCGCACCGATTTCGGGAGCGAGGAATGAAGGCCTTCGCCGCGCTGTACCAACGCCTCGATCGCAGCACCGCCACGCTGGACAAGCGCGCGGCGCTGGTCGATTACTTCCGTCACGCGCGACCGCACGATGCGGCCTGGGCCCTGTTCCTGCTCAGTGGTGGCAAGGTCGGGGGTGCGCGCCGGAAGATCGCTGCCAGCGGCGAGCTGCGCCGCTGGATCGGCGAGGAAGCCGGACTGCCTGCGTGGCTGGTCGAGGACAGCTATGCGCAGGTCGGCGATCTGGCGGAGACACTGACCCTGCTGCTGGACGACCCAACGGCAGTGGCGCCGGACCGCCCTCTGGCCGACTGGATCGAACAGCATCTGCTGGCCGTGGCCAATCAGCCCGAGCCCGAGCGACGTGCAGCCGTGGTCGAGGGCTGGCGCCAGCTGCCCGCGAACGAGCGCCTGGTGTTCAACAAGCTGCTGACCGGTGCACTGCGCGTCGGCGTGTCGCAGCGCCTGGTCCAGCAGGCGCTGGCCGAACTGTCCGGACTGGACATCGCGCGCATCGCGCAGCGCATGCTGGGCACCTGGGTGCCCTCGCCCACCCTGCTCGCACAGTTGCTGTCGCCGGAAGAACTGCCGCTGGACCGTCAGCAGCCGTATCCGTTCTTCCTCGCTTCGCCGCTGGAAGGTGAGCCCGGTGATCGCCTGGGCAGCATCGACGACTGGCTGCTGGAATGGAAATGGGACGGCATCCGCCTGCAGCTGCTGCGTCGTCGCGGCGAGGTGGCGCTGTGGTCGCGTGGCGAAGAGCGCCTGGACGGCCGGTTCCCCGAGATCGAGCAGGCCGCCGCACTGCTGCCGGAGGGATCGGTGCTGGATGGCGAACTGCTGGCCTGGGATGAGCCGGCCGATCTTCCGAAAGCCTTCACCGCCCTGCAGACCCGCATCCAGCGCCGCAAGCCGGGCGCCACCACGCTGCGTACGACACCGGTGCGGATGCTGGCCTACGACCTGCTCGAACGCGACGGCAACGACCTGCGCGCATTGCCGCTTCAGCAGAGGCGCGTGCAGCTGGCGGAGCTGCTCGGCACGCTCGGCGATGCGTGCATCCAGCTGTCGCCGGAGGTGCCCGCTGCGGACTGGGCACGGGCGGCCGCGCTGCGCGACGCGGCGCGCGAGCGCGGCGTGGAGGGCCTGATGCTGAAGCGCCGCAACTCGGCGTATCAGTCCGGCCGGCGCCGTGGTGACTGGTGGAAGTGGAAGGTCGATCCACTCACCATCGATGCCGTGCTGCTGTACGCACAGGCCGGCCATGGCCGGCGCAGCACGCTGTACACCGATTACACCTTCGGCGTATGGGACGGCGATGCGCTGGTTCCGGTGGCCAAGGCCTACTCGGGCCTGGACGATCAGGAAATCCTCGCCCTCGATCGCTGGATCCGCGCCAACACCCGCGAGCGCTTCGGGCCGGTACGCAGCGTCCGCGCCGAGCAGGTGTTCGAACTCGGCTTCGAGGCGGTCAACCGCAGTGCACGGCACAAATCAGGAATCGCCGTGCGTTTTCCGCGCATCCTGCGCTGGCGCCACGACAAGCCGGCCAGCGAGGCCGATCAGCTGGCGACGCTGCAGGCCCTGGCACGATGATGCGGAGCGAGGCCCTGCAGCGGCTGAACGGCTGGTTTGCCAGCCGCGGCTGGAAACCCCTGCCCTTCCAGCGCGCCATGTGGCGTCACTACCTGGCAGGCGAATCGGGCCTGCTGCATACCCCCACCGGCAGCGGCAAGACGCTGGCGATGTTCGGCGGACCGCTGCTGCAGGCGATGATCGCGCCCGCGCCCGCACCCGCCCGCCCCAGCGCGGTGCGCCCATTGCAGGTGCTGTGGGTGACCCCGCTGCGTGCCCTGGCCAGCGACACCGCACGCGCACTGCAATCGGTCGTCGATGGCCTGGGCCTGGGGTGGCGCGTAGGCCTGCGCAGCGGCGACGCCAGCCAGCGCGAGCGGCGCCTGGCGCGCGAAGGGCGCATCGACGTGCTGGTGACCACGCCCGAATCACTGGCACTGCTGCTCACCTACCCCGATACCCTGCCACGCATGCATCAGCTGCGCTGCGTGGTGGTCGACGAATGGCATGAACTGCTGGGCAACAAGCGCGGCGTGCTGCTGCAGCTGAATCTTGCACTGCTGCGCGACACCACGCCTGCGTTGCAGCTGTGGGGATTGTCGGCCACGCTGGGCAATCTGCCGCAGGCGCGCGACGTGCTGCTGCCGGACAGACCGGATGCACCCATCGTCGAAGGCGCGCGCCAGCGTCCGGTCACCGTCAGCAGCCTGCTGCCGGCACCGGGCGAGCGCTTTCCCTGGGCCGGACATCTTGGCCTGGCGCAGCTTCCGCGCGTGCTGGAAGCGCTGATGGCCGCGCGCAGCAGCCTGCTGTTCACCAACACGCGGGCGCAGGCCGAACTGTGGCACCAGGCGCTGGCGGCGGTGTGGCCGGAGGATGCCGCCACGCTGGCGTTGCACCACGGTTCGCTGGACCCCGCACTGCGTCAGCAGGTAGAAGACGGCCTGCGCGCCGGTGCGATGCGCTGCGTGGTTGCCACCTCCAGCCTGGATCTGGGCGTCGATTTTCCCGAAGTGGACCAGGTACTGCAGCTTGGCAGTCCGAAGGGCGTGGCGCGGCTGCGCCAGCGCGCCGGCCGTGCCAGGCATCGCCCCGGCGCCAGCGGCAGAATCCTGTGCGTGCCCAGCCATGCGCTGGAACTGGCCGAGTACGCCGCCGTACGCCGCGCGCTGCGCGACGGCGTGGTTGAAGCCAGGCGACCGCCAACCCTGTCGCTGGACGTGCTCGCCCAGCATGCGGTCAGCCGCGCGTTGGCGGGGGGATTCACCAGCCGCTCGCTGCTGGCGCAGGTGAGGCGCACGCACGCATTCGCGCAGCTGGGCGACGCGCAATGGCAGGCTGTCCTGGACTTCATCGTGCAGGGTGGACGGGCACTGGCGCAGTACCCGGACTTCCACAAGGTCGTGCTCGACGCGGACGGCTACCATCGCGTGCACGACCGCCGCCAGGCCCTGCGCCATCGCTTGTCAATCGGCACCATCAGCAGCGATGGCGCCGTGCGTGTGCAGTTCCTGCGCGGCGGTGGCCTCGGCTCGGTGGAAGAACAGTTCGCCAGCCGCCTGCGCAGAGGCGATCGATTCCAGTTCGCCGGGCGCATGCTGGAGCTGGTGCAGCTGCGCGACATGACCGCCTATGTGCGCCTGGCCCGCAAGGGCGGTGAAGGCACCGTCCCGCGCTGGCAGGGCGGCCAGCTGCCCCTGTCGATGCCGCTCGGGCGCGAGCTGGAAGCGGTGCTGTCCGGCGCGGACGACAGCGCCGAGTCGCGCTGGCTGGCCCCTCTGATGGCACTGCAGTCGCGCCTGTCTGCCCGGCCATCGCCTGCGCACCTGCTGCTGGAAGACGTGCGCCGCCGCGAAGGCCAGTTCGTGTTCGTCTATCCCTTTGCCGGACGCCACATCCACGAGGCACTGGCGGCGTTGCTGGCGCTGCGCTGCACGCGCCGGCAGCGCAACAGCATCGGCTATGCCGTCAATGACCACGGGCTGGTGCTGGCACCGACGCAGCCGATCGAGCTGCAGGCGGAGCAATGGAAGGAACTGTTCGCGGCCGATCAGCTGCTTGAGGACCTGCGTGCCGCCGTCAATCTGGGCGAGCTCGCGCGACGCCAGTTCCGCGGAATCGCACGCGTCGCTGGCCTGCTGGTACCCAGCCTGCCCGGTGGCGCGCCGCGCTCGCTGCGCCAGCTGCAGGCCTCGGCCGGACTGCTGTACGACGTGCTGCGCGAGCACGACCCCGAGCATCTGCTGCTGGCATTGGCCGAGCATGAAGTGCTGCAGGACAGCCTGGATCTGCCGGGCCTGCAGCAGGTGCTCGAACGCATCGGCACGCAGTCACTGTCACTGCAGCATCCCGCCTCGCTGACACCGCTGGGCTTCCCGCTGTGGGCCGAGCGCCTGCGAGGACAGTTCAGCAATGAAGACTGGCGCACCCGCGTGCTGCGTGCCGCACAGCAGCTGGAGAGACGCCATGGCCGATGAGCTGGCCGTGACGCTGGGCGGTGAACCCATGCTGCTGCTCGGTGCGCGCGCACTGTGGTGGCCGGCCCGGCAGGCCTTGCTGATCGCCGACCTGCACCTGGGCAAGGCCGACCTGTTCCGCCGCGCCGGCATCGCGCTGCCGTCCGGCGGCACCCGCGACGACCTGCAGCGCCTGCAGAGGCTGGTGCAGGCAAGGGCTTGCCGCGAGCTGTGGATACTGGGCGATGTGCTGCATGGGCCGGCGCATCGTGCGGCGTGGTACCGGCAATGGCTGGGATGGCGAGAGCAGCACTCCGCGCTGGCGGTGCATGTGATACGCGGCAATCATGATCGGCACCTGCCGCACGCGGCGCTGCAGGTGGAGCTGCATGAGGAGGTGCAGCTGGGCGCGTTCCTGCTGTGCCATGAACCACGGCACATGCCCGCGGCGCACGTCATTGCCGGCCATATCCATCCGCAGATCGCACTGCCGGCGCTGCGCCGCCGCTTTCCGGCATTCTGGCTCCGCGAAGGATTGACGGTGCTGCCGGCATTCTCCGCCTTCACCGGCGGCTGGGTCATCGCACCGGCGCAGGGTGAACGGCGCATCGCCTGTGTCGAACAGGGTCTGGTGGCGATGCCTGGCCGGTAAGGCCAGCGGGCGCGACGGTCAGGCCGGCCGGACGCCCGCCAGCGCCGGCATCAGATGGAAATCGGGCGTGTCGTTGCTCTGCCGGCGCGGCAGTGCCTGGACGGCCGACAGCATTTCCTGCGCGCAGGCGCGGATGTGCGTGTGGTGTTCCGGCAGCGCATGACTGATCAGGCTGCCCACATGGAACTCGAACACATCCTCCAGAACGTCGGGCTGGTCCTCGTGCAGCATCTGCAGCAATCCCCGCAGCTTGCAGATTTCCGATTCCAGCTCTTCGACCGCGAACAACATGGCGTCCTCCTCGTGAACTCGCAGCACATCCGGGCCGCAGCAGGCCGCGACGGCGGCGCCACCCGGGCCACGCGATGTTCGAATCACGGAGAGGAAAACGGGCGACGCAGCTGTGGCGTGCTTCACTCTTGTCGCACAGACGCGGTGAGGTAACCGTTAATTCACGTGATGATGCGATTCACGCAGCCGCCGTGGCAGCCTGCGTGGCAAGCGCAACGGGCGGCCGGGCCAGGGCTTCGAGGAAGGCTGGATCCAGAGCAAGCGAACCGAACCAGCCGTGCTGGGTTCCACTGAGCACCCGCAGCATGTGCCCGCGTCCCCCCGGCAGCCGCCCCATCGGGCCAAGCAGTGCGTCGCGCGCCTTGGCCCACGCATCGCGATCGGACTGGAACAGCGGCGTCAGCCAGCGGCTCCAGCGCTGGTACACCGCCACATGCGCACGTCGCTGCGCCTGGTAAGCCTGCAGTGCCGTCTCACCAGCGCCATGCACACGCAGCGCGTCTCGCAGCGCCAGCGCATCGAGCAGCGCCATGTTCACCCCCTGCCCCAGCTGCGGGCTCATCGCGTGCGCTGCATCGCCGACCAGGACCATGCGCCCCTGATGCCAACGGGTCATCACCGCATCGCGGTAAACCGCCCGGGACAGCTGTCCGGCATCGTGCAGGTGATCGAAGCGTGCGCTGGCCTCGGGCCAGAGCGCATGCAGTTCCTGCAGCCACGGTTGCATGCCTTCATCTTCCCAACGCGCGAAGTCGGCGCGTGGCAGGCTCCAGAAAAAACTCAGGCGCGGGGTGTCATCACCCGGACGCGTGCCCACCGGCAACAGGCCGATCATCTTGCGCGCGGCGACGTAGCGTTGGCGCAGCTGCTGCACGTGCGGCCACTCTCCGGCCGGCAGCAGGCACCACAATGCGCCCCACGGATAGACGCGGTCGAGGCCAGCGCCGCCGGCAATGGTCGCGCGCAGGGACGACGCTGCGCCGTCGGCCGCCACCACCAGGTCAAACGGGCCATGGGTGCGGCCTTCGTTGTCGCGCAGTTGCCCCCGCGCGGTATCGACCGCGTCGATGGTGGTCCCCGCATGCAGTTGGCCGGCGCCATCGCGGGCCTGGTCCAGCAGCGAGAACAGGGCGCCGCGCTGCATGCCCAGACCGTGCAGGCGGACATCGAGGCCGCCATAGCCCATGTCCATCACCGCACGTCCGCACGGCGTGTCGCCATAAAGCCGATGCACCGGCGCGGCATGCGCGCGCACGGCCTCCAGCAGTCCCATCTGCCACAGCACCTGCAGGCCGCTGGGCTGCAACAGGAAACCGGCGCCGACCGGCCCAGGGGTCGGCACGCGCTCGAAGATCTCAACGTCGTGCCCGTCGCGGGTCAGCAGGATGGCCATCGCCTGGCCAGCGGTGCCGTATCCAATCACGGCAATGCGAAGTCGTTCCGTCATCCGCACATTGTGCCCCAGCCGGATCCGGATCGTTCTCCAAGCCGCGCGCGGGCGGGCCGCCCTGCCGGCGAAGTAAACGAGGAGGCGACGGTCGAAGGCCGGCGCCGGGGGACATTCGCCGGCAGGGCGGCCCGCCCGCGCGCGGCTTGGGTTCGGTCCCATGCGATGGGCGCAAAAAAAAACCCCGCCGGAGCGGGGTTCTCAACGCACTGTCGAGTGGATCACTCGGCCGGCGTGATGTTCGAAGCCTGGGCACCCTTCGGGCCCTGGGTCACGTCATAGGTGACACGCTGGCCTTCCTGCAGGCTGCGGAAGCCCTTGGAGTTGATGGCGGAGAAGTGCGCGAACACGTCGGCGCTGCCATCCTCCGGCGAGATGAAGCCAAATCCCTTGGCGTCGTTGAACCACTTGACGGTACCGTTCGGCATGGTGATGCGAGACCTTATGCAATGAATGGGTGGTGTACGCTGAACCCGCGTACCGGCTGAGTATGCAAAGCTTGCTCGGCGAAGACAATCACCCCCGTGCCAATTCGCCGATCAGTTCCGGAAGTCCATTGCTCGCCGCCTGCACATTGGCCAGCACTTCGGCCATCGTGATCTCCTCGCCATCACCACAGCCCGCGGCCCAGTTCGCCACGATCGCCAGGCACGCGTAATCCAGTCCCAACTCCCGCGCCAGCGCGGCTTCGGGCATTCCGGTCATGCCCACCAGATCGCAGCCATCGCGCCGCATGCGGGCGATTTCCGCGATGGTTTCCAGCCTCGGCCCCTGCGTCGCACCGTAGCAGCCACCGTCATGGACCGTGACACCCGTCACTTTGGCCGCGGCCAGAATCTTGCTCCGCAGCATCGGCGTGTACGGGTGGCCGAAGTCCACATGCAGCACTTCGGTACCCTCTTCTTCACAGATCGTGCTGATCCGGCCCCAGGTGTAGTCGATGATCTGGTCCGGGCAGGCCAGCACGCGCGGCCCGACCTGCTCGGTGATGCCCCCGACGGTGTTCAGCGCCAGCACGCGCTGGGCGCCGATCTGCTGCAGCGCAGCCAGATTGGCGCGGTAGTTGATCTTGTGCGGCGGCAGCGAGTGGCCCTCGCCATGGCGCGCAAGGAACGCCACGCGGTTGCCCAGCAGCGTGCCCACGCGCACCGGGCCGGAGGGACGGCCGAAGCGGGTCTCGACCTCGTGGGTCTGCACATCGTCGAGCTTGGCCAGGTTGTAGACACCGGTACCGCCGATCACGGCCAGGGCGATCTGTTGCATCGAAAGCACTCCAGAGAAAGACGAACGCCGGCACCCGAGGATGCCGGCGGCGGCAAAGGACGGCCGCGGACGGCCGTGCCTGTTATTCCTTCATCGCGTAGATGGCCGGCACGCAGCGCAGGGTCTCGTTGACGTCCATGCCGAAACCGAACACGTAGCGGTCGGGCAGTTCGATGCCGGCGTAGTCAGCCGTCACATCCGGCAGCCCGCGATCGTGCTTCTTCACCGTCATCGCTGCGATGCGCACGTCGGTCGCGCCCTGTTCCAGGCACCAGGTGCGCACGCCCTGCAGGGTGTAGCCCTCATCGAGGATGTCATCGACCAGCAGCACACGGCGGCCGAACAGCGCGGTGGCCGGCTTGTGCTTCCACACCAGGTCGCCGCCGGTGGTTTCACCGCGATAGCGGGTGGCGTGCAGGTAATCGAACTGCACGTCCTGGCCGCGCGCACCCAGCTCCAGCGCCAGCTGGCCGGCGAACGGCAGCGCACCGTGCATGATCGACAGGAACAGTGGCACCTCGCCCTTGTAATCGCGCGCGATGGCGTCGGCGATACCGGCGATGGCCTTGTCGATGGTGGGGCGGTCAACCAGCAGGTCGGCCTGGGCCAGGGCCTGGGAAATGGTGAGGTTCGGCATCAGACGGTTCTTCCAAGGGTTTCAAGCAGACGGGATTGAGTGTCGCCATGGCGGGCATCGGCCAGCAGGCCATCCCAGCCAAGCGCGCCGCGGCCGAGCAGGCCAAGCAGCGCAGCGGTATTGAGGGAGCGTCCCTGCACCGCGTGCAGGGCTTCATCGACCAGCTCCGGATGGCAGACCAGCACGACGTCGCAGCCCGCATCCAGGTGCGCGTGCACGCGTGCCGCAACGCCACCGGCATGGTGCGAAGCGGCCATGCCGATGTCGTCGGAGAACACCACGCCGCGGAAGGCCAGCTCGCCACGCAGCACCTCCTGGATCCAGCGCGGCGAATAGCCGGCCGGTTCCGGCGCCACCTGCGGGTAGATCACGTGCGCCATCATCACGGCGTCGGCACCGGCGGCAACACCGGCCCGGAACGGCACCAGGTCCTGCGCGCGCAGTTCGTCCAGCGTCCGCGGATCGACCGCGGTATCGACATGGGTGTCTTCCAGCACGGTGCCATGGCCGGGAAAATGCTTGAGGGTGGCCGCCATGCCGGCCGCGTGCATGCCGCGTACGTAGGCCTCGGTGAACGCAGCCACGACCTGCGGGTCTTCACTGAAAGCGCGGTTGCCGATCGCAAGGTTGCCACGGCCCAGGTCGACCACCGGGGCAAAGCTCAGGTCCACGCCACTGGCGCGCACTTCGCTGGCCATCAGCCAGGCGTGCTGCTCGGCCAGCGCCAACGCGGCGCCGGGATCCTTCGCATAGCCGGCACCGATCTCCTGCAGCGGCGGCAGATCGCTGTAGCCCTTGCGGAAACGCTGCACGCGACCGCCTTCCTGGTCGACGCAGATCAGCTGCGGGCGCGGCGCGGCCTCGCGGATCGCGGCGCTGAGCTCGCTCACCTGCTGGCGGGAGGCGAAGTTGCGCGTGAACAGCACCACCCCGGCAACGGCATCGTGCTGCAGCCAGTCGCGTTCCTGGGGGGTCAGTTCAGTGCCGGCAACGCCGATCAGCAGCATGGTCGTTCTCCACAACGGGCGCCCGCATGGCGCAGTGCCGCATTGTCGCAGAACCGGCCGTTGGACGCAGGTGGGGGCGTCCATCGCGCGCCCCCTCGAAGGATCAGACCCTGCAGCCGTCCGCGCCACAGGCGTCGTCGCCACTGCGCCCGGTTGCCGTGCCCTGCTCCGCCGCGATCTGCCGCAGCGCCTGGGCGAAGGCTTCCGGAGGCTGGGCGCCGGAGATCGCCCAGCGGCCGTCGATCACGAAGGTCGGCACCGAGGAAACACCCAGCGCACGGGCCTGGTCCAGTCCCGCTTCGACCTCGGCCAGGCCGCGTGAAGAGGCCAGCATCTGGGCGATCTCTGCCGCATCCAGTCCGCCTGCCACACCGGCCCGGGTCAGCACCTCTGTGTCCGCCAGATTCTGGCCGTGCTCGAAATGGGCGCGGAACAGCGCCTCTCCGACCGCGTCCTGCACACCGTGCTGGCCGGCCAGCCACAGCAGCCGGTGCGCTGGCAGGGTGGTCACCCGCACCTGGCCCTGGCTGAAGTCCATGGGCAGGCCTTCGCCACGGGCGGTGGCCTGGGTCTGGCCGAGAATCTGCTCTGTGCGCTCGACACCGCCGAACTTGCGCGCATACGCCTCGCGCAGCGGCACCGGCGTGGTGCCCGCATCCGGGTCCAGCTGGAACGGCTGCCAGTGGATGTCGAGTACTGGGGCATCGGCCCCCAGCAACTGCACCCCCTGCTGGAAACGGTGCTTGCCGATCCAGCACCAGGGACAGACCACGTCGGAGTAGATGTCGATTCTCATCCCACCGACATGGGGTCCGGGCGCCCCGAAAAAAGGGGGAACGCCCCTTTCACCAGCGTGAATAGGGATGACTGGCCAGTGCGACGTTGTAGTAGCGCGGGTCGTCGGTGACCTCCGCGCCGGCCCAGTCCGGCAGGACGATGGCCTGCCCGGCGCTTTCCAGCTCGACTTCGGCCACCACCAGGCCGGCGTTGTCACCCAGGAACTCATCCACTTCCCAGGTCAGGCCGGCATGCTCGACCAGGTGGCGACGCTTGTCGATCAGGCCCCCCACGCACAGCGCCAGCAGCGCGCGCGCATCCTCCACCGGAATCGGGTAATCAAACTCCTGGCGGGTATGGCCGATCGTGCGCGACTTCAGGTTCAGCGCGGCGTGCTCACCTTCGATGCGCACCCGCACGGACGCGTTCTGGCGGCCGCTGTCGAGCGCGCCCAGATCGTTGATGTAGCCCTGCGCCATCGGAATCACCCGGTGTGCGGCCGCACGCCAGCCGTCGCTGCTGACGAGGAATTTGCGTTCGATCTCGATGCCCATCGCGCCATTATGCGCGATGGGCATGACAGCGGGTCAGCGCTTTTCGAACACCGCGATGCTTTCCACGTGCGCGGTGTGCGGGAACATGTCCATGGCGCCGGCACTGACCAGGCTGAAGCCCTGCTCGTTCACCAGATAACCCGCGTCCCGGGCCAGCGATCCCGGATGGCAGCTGACGTACACGATGCGCTTGAACTGCTTCAACGGCAGCTGCTGCAGCACCTCGATCGCGCCCGAGCGCGGCGGGTCCAGCAACAGCTTGTCGAAGCCCTGGCGCATCCACGGCGTGGCGCGCTGGTCCTGGGTCAGGTCGGCGCTGTAGAACTGGGCGTTGCCCAGCCCGTTGCGCTCGGCGTTCTCACGTGCGCGGGCAACGAGGCCCGCGTCGCCTTCCACGCCCACCACCTCGCGCACTCGGCGCGCCAGCGGCAGGGTGAAGTTGCCCAGCCCGCAGAACAGGTCCAGCACGCGCTCGTCCTCACCCGGCTCCAGCAGATCCAGGGTGTGAGCGATCATCTTCTCGTTGAGCTTGGCATTGACCTGGATGAAATCCAGTGGCCGGAATGCCAGTTCGACATCCCACGGCGCCAGCCGGAACGACAGCGGCACGCCCTGCCCGTCCAGCGGATGGACGGTGTCCACGCCACCGGGTTGCAGGTAGATGGCGAATCCGTGCTGCTGGCCGAAGCTGGCCCATGCGGCGCGGTCGGCATCACTGAGCGGCTGCAGATGACGCACGGTCAGCGCGATGGCCTGGTCACCGCCGATGAACTCGATCTGCGGGATGTCGCGCTTGCCGTCGAGCGACTCGATGAAGGTCGACAGCGCCTGCACCTTGGTGCCCACTTCGGGGATCACGGTCAGGCACTGGCTGAGATCGGCGACGAAGCGCGGGTCCTGTTCACGGAAGCCGACCAGGGTCTTGTCCTTCTTCTCGACGCGGCGCACCGAGAAACGCCCCTTGCGGCGGTATCCCCAGCTGTCGCCGACCAGCGGTGGCAGCACGCGGCCCGGCTTCACGTGACCGATGCGTTCCAGGTTGTCCATCAGCACGCGCTGCTTGGCAACGATCTGCTGGTCTTCATCCAGGTGCTGCAGCACGCAGCCGGCGCAGGTGCCGAAATGCGGGCACTTCGGCGTCACCCGCTGTGGCGAGGCCTGCAGCACTTCCACGGTGCGTGCTTCGTCGAAATGGCGGCTGCGGGCGGTCTGTTCAGCCATGACCACCTCGCCCGGCAGAGCGCCGCTGATGAAGGTGACCTTGCCACCTTCGCCTTCACGGCGGGCGACGCCGCGACCATCATGGCTGAGGTCGAGGATCTCGGTCTGGAACGGGGTACGGTCGATGCGGGAGCGGGATCGGGCCACGTGGCAACAGGCTGCGGGCGAAAATGGGCGCGTATTGTCGCAGATCCTGACCGGCGGGGCCTGCCGCCGCTTGCGCCAGCCGCCGCCGTGCTTGATGATGTCAACCAGCTGACATGGAGGCAGCCCCTGATGCAGATGACCCCGCGGGCCGGTCGGCCCCGCTTCCTGCTTGTCGAGGACGACATCATCAGCCGCGGGTTTTTCAAGGCGGCGTTGGAAACCCTGCCGGCGGACGTCGATACCGCGGACTCCCTTGCCAGTGCCCTGGCAAGCGCCGAGCCCGGGGCTCACGACCTGTGGCTGATCGACGTCAACCTGCCCGACGGCAATGGCGCGCAGCTGCTGCGCGAACTGCGCCGTTCGCATCCGGACACGCCTGCCCTGGCGCATACCGCCGACGGCGACACGTCCATCCATGCGCGCCTGCGTGAGGCCGGTTTCAGCGACACCCTGGTCAAACCGCTCGGCCGCGACCAGTTGCTGAAGGCGGTCCGCCGCGCCCTGGTCAACTCGCCGGCCGGCATCGCCGTCGCTCCGGCCCCCGCTGCGATCGAGCTGAACGGGCAGGACTGGGACGAGACCGCCGCTCTGGCCGCTCTCAATGGCCAGCGCAACCACCTGATCGCCCTGCGCGAGCTGTTCCTCGCGGAACTGCCGGGCGTCCGCGATGCGGTGGAGCAGGCCGTGGACCAGCATGACGAACGCCAGCTTCGCAGCCAGCTGCACCGGCTGCAGGCAAGCTGCGGCTTCGTCGGTGCCGCACGGCTGGGCCGCGCGGTGCGCCAGCTGCACCACATGCCGGAGTCGGACCTGGCACAAGCGGGCTTCCGCGCCGCGGTAGCGGCACTGCTGCACTGAGGGTTGCCCGGCACGGATGCGCCCTGCCCCGTCGGATATCGAAATCAATCCGGGGTCAGATCCCTTTCCCTGCGGAAGACGGATCTGCCCCCCGCCCGCCTACCGCCGGGGGGCCAACTGCTCCAGCAGCTCCCAGGACTTCAGCCCCCGTGGCCCCAGGTGGTGCGCCAGCACCCGCCGCATGGGCAGCCGCAGGCTCGCCAGATCGGCAGGCCCCGGCTCCTCGTCGGCCGCCAGCGCCAACAGCGCCGAACCGGTGGCCGCCGCACTGCGCTCTCCACCGCGCTCGCTGAGCAGCCGTTGCGGCCCTTCCTGCGGATCCAGCGCATAACGCGCTGCCGGATCGATCGGCTGACCATCGCTGGCGCTTTCCAGATCGAAACCGAGCCCCAGTGCGGCAAGCAGCTCGCGCTCGAAGCGGCGCAGCGTCCAGGCCAGTCCGGCGCCCACTGCCAGCCGCGCGCGTGCCTCGCCGTACGCCAGATACACCTCCGGCAACGGATCCTGGCGTGGCGCCAGCCGCAGCGTCAGTTCACTCAGGTAGAAGCCGGCCAGCATGGCCTGGCCGACCAGCCGCGGCGCCGCGTCCAGCGCTTCGGCGGCACGCAGCTGCGCCAGTTCGCCGCGCTGCTGTGCGCTGAAGCGGATCCACTGCAGCGGCTGCAGGGCCGCGCGCAACACCTGGCCCTTGGCCGTGGACACGCCGCGCGCAAGCAGGCCGATCCGGCCATGCTCCGCGCTCAGCACCTCCACCAGCAGGCTGGTTTCGCGATAGGCCCGTGCATGCAGCACGAACCCCGTGTCGTCCTCGATGATCACCGAAGCGATCGCCGTGGCTTACTCGTAACCGAAGGCCTTCAGCGCGGCCTCGTCATCGGACCAGCCTTCACGTACGCGCACCCAGGTTTCCAGGAACACCTTGGCACCGAACAGACGCTCCATCTGCAGGCGCGACTTGGCCCCGATCTCCTTCAGGCGCGCGCCCCCCTTGCCGATCACGATGGCCTTCTGGCCTTCCCGCTCGACCCAGATCACCGCGCCGATGCGCAGAAGATTGCCATCCTCGGTGAAGCGCTCGATCTCCACGGTGGTGGCATAGGGCAGCTCCTCGCCAAGCTGGCGCATCAGCTGCTCACGTACCAGTTCACCGGCAAGGAAACGTTGGCTGCGGTCGGTGATCTCGTCCTCGCCGAACATCGGCGGGGCTTCCGGCAGCAGCTCCAGCACGTCACGCACCAGGGCGTCCAGGCCGTTGCGCTTCTGCGCCGAGATCGGATGCACGGCGGCGAAATCACGGCCGGCGGTCACCTCCTGCAGGAACGGCAGCAGCGCGCCCTTGTCCTTCAGGCGATCGATCTTGTTGACCACCAGCACCACCGGGATGCCGGCATCGCGCAGCACGTTGAAGGCCAGGCTGTCTTCGTCATCCCAGCGCCCGGCCTCGATCACCAGCAGGCCTGCATCCACGCCTTCCAGCGAGCCGCGCGCGGCGCGGTTCATCACCCGGTTCATCGCCCGCTTCTGCACCTTGTGCAGGCCCGGGGTATCGACCAGCACCAGCTGGCCTTCCGGATAGGTGGCGATGCCGAGCAGGCGGTGGCGGGTGGTCTGCGGCCGGTTGGAGACGATGCTGACCTTGGCCCCGACCAGGGCATTGGTCAGGGTCGACTTGCCGACGTTCGGGCGGCCGATGACGGCCACGCTGCCGCAATGATGGGAAGTTTGTTCGCTCACTTGGAATCCAGTTGTTCTAGGACGGCTGCAGCCGCCTGTTGTTCGGCAAGCCGCCGCGAGGCGCCTTCGCCCTCGGTGCTGGCGGCCGGGTCGGCCACGTTGCAGCGTACCCGGAAATGTTTGGCGTGGTCGTCACCGGATTCTGACACCAGTTCGTACTGGGGCAACGCCTTCTGCCGGGCCTGCAGCCATTCCTGCAGGCGGGTCTTGGGATCCTTCTCGGGGCGGCCGGTGGCCGGCAGCGCCTCCATCGAGGCCGTGAACCAGGGCAGCACGGTCTCCCGGCACGCGTCAAAACCGGCGTCCAGGTAGATCGCGGCCACCACCGCCTCCAGTGCATCGGCCAGGATCGAGTCGCGGCGGTGCCCGCCCGACTTCATCTCGCCCGCGCCCAGGATCAGCCGTTCGCCCAGCTGCAGGGTACGGGCGATCACTGCCAGCGCCCCTTCACGCACCAGCTCGGCGCGGGCGCGGGTCAGTGCGCCCTCGTCGGCCTTGGGCCAGCGCTGGTACAGCGCCTCGGCGACCATCATGTTGACGATGCTGTCGCCGAGGAATTCCAGGCGCTCGTTATGCGGCACGCCGGCACTGCGATGGGTCAGCGCCTGCTTGAGCAGCGCCGGGTCGCGGAAGGCATGGCCGATCAGGTCGCCACGTTGGATGAATTTACTGGGCACCGCTTCGGGTCAGGTCCTGGGAAGAATCGAATTTGCCAACCACATCGAGGTTGCCGATCAACGGGCGACGCACTTCGTAGTTGACCTTGAGGGTCCAGCCATTGTCGCGGCGATCGAACTTGACGTTGCCCGGCTTCACGTTGTCCGAGTAGTTGATGTACAGCCGCTTGAAGAACAGATCCTGGATCCGTGCCGGCTCCATGCTGGCCACGCCCGGCTGGCTGGCCAGGCTCTTCATCGCCGAGCGTACCGCGTAATACTCCTGGTACATCGGGAACAGCTTCATGCCGATGTAGATGAAGAAGCCAACCACGACCAGGACCACCAGAAACGAGGTCAGGGTGATGCCGCGCTGCGTGTTCATCGTCTTCATTGCGTTCTCCCCAGATACGCGTTGGATGTGAAAATACTCAGTTGATGCCCGAGCCGATCCGCGACGGCTCGAAACCGTCCTTGCAGAACCAGCCCTGGCAGTTCAGCCAGATCAGGAATGCCTTGCCCCGCAGGTTCTCTTCCGGCAGCAGCCCCCAGAAGCGTCCATCATCGCTGTTGTCACGGTTGTCGCCCATCACCAGGTACTTGCCGGCCGGCACCGTCCACTGGCCCTGGCCACGCGGATAGTCGGTCTCCAGCACGGTATGGGTGCGGCCCGGGAGATGCTCGACCAGCAGGTTGGCGCCCTCGCCCTGGCCCTTGTGGCCGGCGTAGATGCCCTTGTTGTCGTACTTCACCGGCTCGCCGTTCAGCACCAGGCTGTCGCCCTCGAACACCACGGTGTCACCCGGCACGCCGATCACGCGCTTGATGAAGTTCTCGCCCTTGGCCGGGTCGTTGTCGCCGTGGCCCGGGAAGTGGAACACCACCACATCGCCGCGCGCGGGATCACCCACCGGCACGAAGCGGGTATTGGTGATCGGCAGGCGCAGGCCATAGGCAAACTTGTTGACCAGGATGAAATCACCGATCAGCAGGTTCGGCATCATCGAGCTGGACGGGATCTTGTACGGCTCGGCGATGAAGCTGCGCACGACCAGCACGATCGCCAGCACCGGGAAGAATGCACGCGAGTAATCCACCAGCACCGGCTCGGTGTCGAGCAGGCCTGCACGCTGGGCGCGGCGCCTGGCGAAGTACAGCTTGTCCGCAAGCAGGATCAGGCCCGAGGCCAGGGTCAGCACGACCAGGAGGATCTCAAACAGTTTCATTCAGGGTCCTTTGCAACGTCACCGGACGACCGGCCCCGGAGGGCCGGTGCGCGCTTACTTGTTGTCCATCTGCAGCACGGCCAGGAACGCTTCCTGCGGGATTTCCACGCGGCCGACCTGCTTCATGCGCTTCTTGCCTTCCTTCTGCTTTTCCAGAAGCTTCTTCTTGCGCGAAACGTCGCCACCATAGCACTTGGCCAGCACGTTCTTGCGCATGGCCTTGACCGTGGTACGGGCGATGATCTGCGAGCCGACAGCCGCCTGGATCGCCACGTCGAACATCTGCCGCGGGATCAGGTCCTTCATCTTCTCGCACAGCTCGCGGCCGCGGCGGTCGGCATGGCTGCGGTGGACGATCAGCGACAGCGCATCGACCTTGTCGCCATTGATCAGCACGTCCACGCGCACGAACGGGCCGGCATCGAAGCGCACGAAGTGATAGTCCAGCGACGCGTAGCCGCGGCTGACCGACTTCAGCTTGTCGAAGAAGTCCAGCACCACTTCGGCCATCGGCAGCTCGTAGCTGATCTGCACCTGGCTGCCCAGGTAGTTGATGCCGATCTGGCTGCCGCGCTTTTCCTCGCACAGCTTGATGATGTTGCCGATGTACTCCTCGGGGGTGAGTACGTTGGCACGGATGATCGGCTCGCGGATCTCCTGGACCTGGTTCACCGCCGGCAGCTTGGCCGGGTTGTCCATGTTGATGATCGAGCCATCGGTCTTCAGGACCTCGTACACCACCGTCGGCGCGGTGCTGATCAGGTCCAGGTTGTATTCGCGCTCCAGCCGTTCCTGCACGATCTCCATGTGCAGCATGCCGAGGAAGCCGCAGCGGAAACCGAAGCCCATCGCCTCCGAGCTTTCCGGCTCGAAGCGCAGCGCGGCATCGTTCAGGCGCAGCTTGTCCAGCGCCTCGCGCAGGTCCGGATAGTCCTCGGCGTCGACCGGGAACAGGCCGGCGAACACGCGCGGCTGCATTTCCTGGAAGCCCGGCAGCGGCTTCGGTGCCGGATCACCGGCCAGGGTCAGGGTGTCGCCCACCGGCGCACCATGCACGTCCTTGATGCTGGCCGTGACCCAACCCACCTCACCCGCGCGCAGCGCCGGCAACACCTTGCGCTTGGGGGTGAACACGCCGACGTTGTCGACCTGGTGGTTGCGGCCGGTGGACATCACCTGCAGCTTGTCGCCGGCCTTGATCTCGCCCTGCATGACGCGCACCAGCGAGACCACGCCGAGGTAGTTGTCGAACCAGGAGTCGATGATCAGCGCCTGCAGCTTGTCGGTATCGCGCGGCTGCGGCGGCGGAATGCGGTGGACGATGGCCTCCAGCACGTCCTGCACGTTCAGGCCGGTCTTGGCGCTGACCGGCACGGCGTCGCTGGCGTCGATGCCGATCACGGCCTCGATCTCGGCCTTGGCGCGCTCGATGTCGGCCGTAGGCAGGTCGATCTTGTTGATCACCGGCACCACTTCCAGACCCTGCTCCACCGCGGTGTAGCAGTTCGCCACCGACTGCGCTTCCACGCCCTGGGCAGCATCGACCACCAGCAGCGCACCTTCACAGGCGGCCAGCGAGCGGCTGACTTCATACGAGAAATCGACGTGGCCCGGGGTGTCGATGAAGTTCAGATGATAGGTCTGCCCGTCCTTGGCCAGGTACGGCAGCGATACCGACTGCGCCTTGATGGTGATGCCACGCTCGCGCTCGATCGGGTTGGAGTCGAGTACCTGCGCTTCCATCTCGCGGGCCTGCAGGCCACCACAAAGCTGGATGATGCGGTCGGCCAGCGTGGACTTGCCGTGGTCGACGTGGGCGATGATGGAGAAGTTGCGGATGTTCCGCATCGAATCAGATGACATAGGTGGCGGCGGCGCGCGGCGTCGTCAGGGTAACGGTGGATTATCGCACGCCCGGGGCCCGCCCGCGAAAGGCGCCTCGCCGGGCCAGGGCCGGAACGACCGAAGCCCCGCCTGAGCGGGGCTTCGGGGGGCAGCGGCTGCCGGAGCAGCCCCGGTCCTTACTCGCCGGCCTTGACCGCCACGAAGGCGCTGTTGCCGTTGCCGGTGCGGACCAGCAGCATCACCACATCGCCCTTCTTGTAGCTGGACAGCGCGCGGTTCAGCGACTCCACGCCGCTCACCTGGGTGCTGGCCACCTGCAGGATCACCATGCCCGGGGACAGGCCGGCATCCCGGGCGCCCTGCCCCTTGACGCCGGTGATGCGCACGCCCTCGCCCGATTCCAGGCCCAGCTGCTTGCGCTGCGGCGCGGTCAGATCGCTGACGTCCAGGCCCAGCAGGGCATTGGCACCACTCTGCGGAGCGGCATCGGCCCTGGCGGTGGCGGGGCTGCGGGCGCTGGCCTGGTCATCCTCGGCCAGCGCGGTCAGGGTGGCGCTCAGGTCGCGCGGCTTGCCGTCACGGATCACGCCCAGGGTGACCCGGCTGCCCGGGGCCATGGCGCCGATCAGCGGCGGCAGATCGGACCAGCTGTTGACCGGTGCGCCGTTCACGGTGCGGATCACATCCCCCACCTTCACACCGGCGCGGGCGGCCGCCGAATCCGGCACGATCTGGTTGACCAGTGCACCCCGGCTGTCCGGCAGGCCCATGGCCTGCGCCTTCAGGCCGTCGATCTCCTGCACCACCGCGCCCAGCTGGCCGCGGGTGACCCGGCCGGTCTTCTTGATCTGTTCGACCGCGCTCATCGCCAGGTCGATCGGAATCGCGAAGCTGATGCCCATGTAGCCACCGGACGCAGAGAAGATCTGCGAATTGATGCCGACCACTTCGCCCCGGGTGTTCAGCAGCGGGCCGCCGGAGTTGCCCTGGTTGATCGCCACGTCGGTCTGGATGAACGGCACGTAGCGCTGGTCCGGGCCGCCGGTGCTGCGGCCGAGGGCGCTGACCACGCCGGCGGTGACCGAGTGGTCGAGGCCGAACGGCGAGCCGATCGCGACAACCCACTGGCCCGGCTTCAGGCTGTTGGAATCGCCGACACGGACGGTCGGCAGGTTCCTGCCTTCGATCTTCAGCAGGGCGACGTCGTACTGCTGGTCGCTGCCCACCACCTTGGCGGTGAACTCACGGCGATCGCCCAGCTTGACCTTCACCTCGCTGGCGTCGGCAACCACGTGGTAGTTGGTCAGCACGTAGCCGTCGGGCGAAATGATGAAGCCCGACCCCATGCCGCGGCCCTTGATGCTGGGACCGCCGTCGGGGCCGCCCGGCCCCTGCCCCGGCATCGGGAAGTCCGGGCCGAAGAAGCGACGGAAGAACTCCGGCATGTCGTCGTCCCCCATCGGCCCACGCGCCTGGCGGTTGCTGCGGACGATGGTGGTGTCGACGTTGACCACGCCCGGGCCGACCTGCTCGACGAGGTTGGTGAAATCGGGCAGGCCGGTGACCAGCGGCTGCGCCGGAGCGCGCGGCGCGGCAGCGGCCGCGGCCGGCGCGGTCTGGGCAGCCGGGGACGGCGCCTGGGCACAGGCCACCAGCGGCAGGGTCAGGGCCAGCAGGCCGATGGCCTGCGTGCGGAATCGGGGAGTCATCGGACGGCAACCTCCGGATCGGATGGAAGGGAGAAGAAGGGCCCCGCGATCGGCGGGGCGTGGCGGCACCCGGCTCAGTCGCGCGGGCGGGGCGGCGGCGGCAGGTCGTCGTCCTGCAGGCGCGGCTCGAAGGGGTAGAACGTGGCGCTGTCGGCATGCGCCGGGAAGCTGGCGTTGAGCGCGCCCCCCGCGGCCGGAGCCAGGCTGGAGCGCGGCCACGGCCGGGCCTGCAGGCCGGCCACCTCGCCGAACGGCAGGTTGCGGCTGGCACCGGCCGGCACGGTCGGCACCAAGGGCGTCTGGGCGGCGGCCACAGCCCGCTGCGCCCCGTCGTCACGCTGTGCCACCCGCGCAGCCTGCTGGCCGCGGGTGGCACTGGCGCTGACGCGGCGTGCGTCCTGGCGACGGCTGGCGGCCAATGCGGCCGCCGGAACACTGGCCACCGCCACCACCGCCGGATCGACCGAGGCTTCGGTCACCGTCGCGGGCGATACCGGTGCCGGCGGCAGCTCGGCCTGGCTGGCGACCACCTGGGGTGCCAGCGGCTCTCCGGGAGGGGTCTCCTTCAGCTTCTCGCCGCCGATCAACAGGGCCACCGCAGCGACCGAGGCAGCCAATGCGGCACCGCCCCCCCAGGTACGCCAGCCACTGCGGCGCACCTGCCGGTCCTGAGGCCCGGACCGGGGCGTGGGTTCGGCGGCGATGGCAGAGGCAACCGCGGCGCTGAAGCCGGCGGGCGCAAGCACCGACGCCTGCCCGCGCATCACGTCGCCCAGCAGCTGCCAGCGCTCCTGGCAGCCGGCCAGTTCCGGGTCATGCTCGATGCGGCGCAGCAGGAAGCGGGCCTCGTCGGCCCCCAGCTCGCCATCGACCAGGGCCGACAGCTGTTCCCGATGGCGCTGGTCAAGCCGCAGCCCGGCCGGCGATTGATGATTCTGCGATTCGTTGAATGGATGACTGGTCATACGCGGCTCTTCTCGCGGGTGGCGCTGCCGATGTCCAGCAGCGGCCGGAGTTCGGTGTCGATCGCCTCGCGCGCCCGGAAGATCCGAGAGCGCACGGTGCCGATCGGGCACCCCATCTTCTGCGCGATTTCCTCGTAGCTCAGGCCTTCCACCTCGCGCAGGGTGATCGCCGACCGGAGTTCTTCCGGCAGCGCGTTGACGGCCTTCATCACTGTCTGTTCCAGCTCCTGGCGCATCAACTCGCGTTCGGGCGTGTCGGTGTCGCGCAGGCGCGTGCCGCTGTCGAACTGTTCGGCATCGCCGATGTCGATGTCATCGGTCGGCGGACGTCGATTGTGTGAAGCCAGGTAGTTTTTGGCGGTGTTCACGGCGATCCGATGCAACCAGGTTGAGAACTGGGCATCGCCACGGAAGCTTCCGATCGCGCGGTAGGCGCGTATGAAAGTGTCCTGGGCGACGTCCTGACATTCACTCCAGTCGGCGATGTAGCGACCGACCAGGGCCACGACCCGATGCTGATACTTGCGCACCAGTACATCGAAAGCCGCGCTCTCGCCGCGCTGCACGCGCCGGACCAGTTCCAGATCCAGCTCCTGTGGTGTTTCAACCTCGGCCATGGGGGGCCGCACTCCTGTCAGCCCAACCGACGTCGGGCAATGAGACTGCCAATCCCGGGAAAAGTTCAGTCGCCGATCACCCGGCGCCGCACCAGCTTTTAACCACTGTTCCGTTAGCGTTCTGTTCCACGGCCATGGATCCGGAACCGCCACTCCCCTGCTATAGGGATTTGACGCGGGGGAAACAACCTCTGGATCATAGCCGCTTCTCCATACACAACCGGATGGAACGTCCATGCTCTCAGGCTTCGATGGTCTCCGCTTCAGCCACTGGCACCCCGAGATCCGCGACGACGGCGTGGTGGTCCTGTCCCTGGATCGTCAGGACAGCAGTGTCAACGCGATGTCGCAGGACGTGCTGCTGGAGCTGGGCGATCTGCTCGAACGCATCGCGCTGGATCCGCCGAAGGGCGTGGTGATCCAGTCCCTGAAGAAGGCCGGCTTCATCGCCGGCGCCGATCTGAAGGAATTCCAGGAGTTCGACCGGCGCGGCACCGTCAACGATGCCATCCGTCGCGGCCAATCCACCTACCAGAAGCTGGCAGAGCTGCCCTGCCCGACCGTTGCAGCCATCCATGGCCACTGCCTGGGTGGCGGCACCGAGCTGGCCCTGGCCTGCCGTTACCGCGTGGCCTCCAACGACAGCAGCACCCGCATCGGGCTGCCGGAAACCCAGTTGGGCATCTTCCCCGGCTGGGGTGGCAGCGCGCGCCTGCCGCAGCTGGTCGGCGCCCCGGCGGCGATGGACATGATGCTGACCGGCCGCACCCTCTCGGCCTCGGCCGCGCGTGGCATCGGTCTGGTCGACAAGGTGGTGGCACCGGCGGTGGTGCTCGACACCGCCGTGGCACTGGCGCTGGCCGGCACCACGCGGCCGTTCAAGCAGCGTGCGCTGGCATGGGCCAGCAACACCTGGCTGGCGCGCAAGGTACTGGCACCGCAGATGATCAAGCAGGTCGCGCGCAAGGCGAAGAAGGACCAGTACCCGGCGCCCTATGCACTGATCAGCACCTGGCAGCGCAGCGCCGGCAAGCCGGTGCAGGCCCGCCTGGATGCCGAACGCCGCGCGGTGGTCAAACTGGCCAGCACGCCGACCGCGCGCAATCTGATCCGCATCTTCTTCCTGACCGAGCGCCTGAAGGGTCTGGGCGGCGGCGATTCCGGCATTCGCCACGTGCACGTGGTCGGCGCCGGCGTGATGGGCGGTGACATCGCCGCGTGGGCGGCCTACAAGGGCTTCGAGGTCACCCTGCAGGATCGCGAGCAGCGCTTCATCGATCCGGCGATGGAACGCGCGCAGGCACTGTTCGCCAGGAAGGTGAAGGACGAGAGCAAGCGTCCAGCGGTGGCGGCGCGGCTGCGGGCGGACCTGGAGGGCAAAGGCGTGGCCGACGCCGATCTGGTGATCGAGGCGATCATCGAGAACCCGGAGGCCAAGCGCGCGCTGTACCAGACGCTGGAGCCGGGCATGAAGGCCGATGCGCTGCTGACCACCAATACCTCGTCGATTCCGCTGGTGGAACTGCGCGACCACATCCAGCGCCCGGCGCAGTTCGCCGGCCTGCACTACTTCAATCCGGTGGCACAGATGCCGCTGGTGGAAATCATCCATCACGACGGCATGGCGCCGGAGACCGAGCGCCGTCTGGCAGCGTTCTGCAAGGCGCTGGGCAAGTTCCCGGTACCGGTGGCGGGCAGCCCGGGCTTCCTGGTCAACCGCGTGCTGTTCCCGTACATGCTGGAGGCGGCCACCGCCTATGCCGAAGGTATCCCGGGCCCGGTGATCGACAAGGCAGCGGTGAAGTTCGGCATGCCGATGGGCCCCATCGAGTTGATCGACACGGTCGGCCTGGATGTCGCCGCCGGCGTGGGCCGCGAGCTGGCGCCGTTCCTCGGCCTGCAGATTCCGGCGGCACTGCAGACGGTGGAAGCCGACAAGCGCGGCAAGAAGGATGGCCAGGGCATCTACACCTGGGAGAACGGCAAGCCGAAGAAGCCGGATGTCGCCAGCGACTACCAGGCCCCTGCGGACCTGGAAGATCGCCTGATCCTGCCGCTGCTCAACGAGGCCGTGGCCTGCCTGCACGAAGGCGTGGTGGCCGATGCGGACCTGCTGGATGCGGGTGTGATTTTCGGCACCGGATTCGCGCCGTTCCGCGGGGGTCCGATCCAGCACATCCGCGCGGTGGGTGCCGATGTGATCGTCGAGCGCCTGAAGGCGCTGCAGCAGCGTCACGGTGACCGCTTTGCCCCGCGCCCGGGCTGGGACAACCCTGCCCTGCGCGAACCGGTGGTGTGATGTGATCGGCCGGGCCTGCGGCCCGGCACCCGCAGAGGCAACGTCAAGTTCCACAGCAGAAGCCAGAGCCAAAGCGGCTCTGGCTTTTCTGTTTGTCGGGCGGGGCGGTGTCGGGTTGCGGGGACGCCGTAAACCCGTCCCTGGGGGCTTGGCCGCGGCATCCATGCCGCGGACACCCCGCAACCCGACACCGCCCCACCCCCGACAGTTTCCCGGTGACGGTGGTGAATCTCGATTCCGGTGTGGATCACTACGAACTGGTGGGTGTCGACCTTGGTCGCCACCAGGAGCGAAGCGACCGGCGTTTGATGTTGATTTTCTTTTTTCTTCTCCGTGGCTGGACGCACACGGAAACTGTCAGGGGCCGGGCGGGGTGGGTTCGCGGGGGTGTCCGCGGCATGGATGCCGCGGCCAAGCCCCCAAGGACGGGTTCACGGCGCCCCCCGCGAACCCACCCCGCCCGGCCAAGCGCGGCTGTTGCTTTACTCGGCCAAGCAGCCAGCCACGAGGGGCTGCGCCGTTGGCTGGAACACCCTGTTACCCGCATGGGGCATGTGCCCGTCACGGCCGCATGCCATGCTGGCACTCTTGATCCCTGCCAGCGAGACGCCCGCATGACCACCATCATCGCCCCGCGCGTACACGACATCGGCGGCCTGGAAGTCCGCCGCGCCGTCCCCACCCTGCAGGCCCGCAGCATCGGTTCGTTCGTATTCGTCGACCAGATGGGCCCGGCCGTCCTTACCGCAGGTACCGGCATCGACGTGCGTCCCCATCCGCATATCGGCCTGGCCACCGTCACCTTCCTCTGGTCCGGCGCCATCGGCCACCGCGACACGCTCGGCTCGGACCAGGTGATCCGTCCCGGCGACGTCAACTGGATGACCGCCGGCCGCGGCATCGCGCACTCCGAACGCACGCCCCCGCCGGAGCGCGGTCACGACCATCCGATCCACGGGATGCAGACCTGGGTGGCATTGCCGAAGTCGCACGAGGAAGTGGAGCCGGCGTTCTATCACCACGCCGCCGCGACCCTCCCGGAGCAGCGCCGCAACGGTGCCTGGCTGCGCGTGATCGCAGGCCGCGCCTATGGCGAGGAGTCGCCGGTGAAGGTCTTCGCCGACACGCTCAATGTAGCCATCGACCTCGATCCCGACGCGGAGATCGACATCGATGACGGCCACCGCGAGCGGGCGCTGTACATCCTCGAAGGCCAGGCGCAGCTGGATGGCGTGGACATCCCGGCGCAGCACCTGGTGATTCCCGAGGCCGGCGCGCGCGGCCGGCTGCGCGCGAAGACCCCGCTCAAGGCCATGCTGTTCGGCGGCGAACCGCTGGATGGCCCGCGTCACCTGTGGTGGAACTTCGTTTCCAGCTCCAAGGAGCGCATCGAACAGGCGAAACAGGACTGGGAAGCCGGCCGGTTCGGCAGCATTCCCGGCGACGACAAGGAGTTCATCCCGCTGCCGCAGTACTGAGCATCGCGCGCTGCACACACCCTGAGGTGTATCCCTGCACCGGCCTTTGACGCTATCGTCACTCGCCGGTCACTGAAATGTGACCTGTTTCACATTTTAGTTCATCAAAGGAGTGCAGTTCATGAGCATGGGTAAACGCTTGGCCGCCGAGTTCCTCGGCACTTTCTGGCTGGTTCTGGGTGGCTGTGGCAGTGCGGTACTGGCTGCCAAGTTCGGCGGCGACGGCAATCCGCTGGGCATCGGCTTCCTGGGCGTGGCACTCGCGTTCGGCTTGACCGTGGTCACCGGCGCCTACGCGTTCGGTCACGTGTCCGGCGCGCACTTCAATCCGGCAGTCAGCGTGGGCCTGTGGGCCGGCGGCCGCTTCCCGGCCCGCGACCTGGTGCCGTACATCATCGCCCAGGTCGCGGGCGGCCTGCTGGCCGGCTTCATCCTGCTGCAGATCGCTTCCGGCGCCAGCGGCTTCGCCATCGACGGCAGCCAGGCCGGGGCCTTCGCCAGCAACGGCTACGGTGCGCTGTCGCCCGGCGGGTACAGCGTGGCGGCCGCCTTCCTGTGCGAAGTGGTGCTGACTGCGGTATTTCTGGTCGTGATCATGGGCGCCACCCATGGCAAGGCACCGGCAGGGTTCGCTCCGCTGGCGATCGGTCTGGCATTGACCCTGATCCATCTGATCAGCATCCCGGTCACCAACACGTCGGTGAACCCGGCTCGGTCCACCGCGGTGGCGTTCTTCGCCGGCAGCGGCGCGGTCGGCCAGCTCTGGCTGTTCTGGGTCGCCCCCCTGCTGGGCGGCATGATCGGCGGCATCATCTACAAGTGGGTCGGTAACGACCGTTGAGTGCTGCCCGGACCATTGCGGCCGACAGTCGGCCGCAATGGTTACGGTTGCAACCGCAATTTGTGCGGGCACTCACGTTCCGTTAAGGTCTGTTTGACCGCCCGTGCACATGCCGGGCGGGGATGGCATCCGGGGATGGGATGCCACGGCCGCCAGCACCATGGCGGCGTCACACGACACGCCACCTTGGGGGATGCATGAAGTTCGCGCCTGTTGTCCTGTCGAGCCTGTTGTTTGCTGCGGCCCAGGCCGCCGCGCAGGCACCCGCCGAATGTCCTTCGCTGCCGGCGAGCAGCGGCCTGAAATGGCAGCAGCAGGTGCAGTCGGACTTCCTGCTCTGCCGCGCCAGCACCGAGGATGGACGGGAAGTACTGAGCCTGATGCTGAGCGCACGCGATCCGGCGATTCCGCTCAGCCGCTCGCTGCGCCAGGAAAAAGGCAGTTTCGCCGGCGAGTCACTGTACTGGTACCAGCCCGATCTGGGTGGACAGCAGCCGCCGGGATACGCCGAACGACGCATCAGCGTGATCAAGCTGGACAAGGGCCGCTATGCGCAGATTGCCCTGTACCCGGGCAGCACGCAGGAACTGGGGTCGCTGCAGCAGCTGGCGCAGGGCATGAGCCTGACGCCTTCAGCCGTGGCCGCCGGACGTTGAAGGTGACGGGGATGACTGCCTGGCAGCATCCCCGCCGGATCCGACGCGTTGGCGGCAACACCGGGCATGGCCTGATGGATGTCCTTTACGCGTGCTGTGCCGGAGAGCCGCCGGGCATGGCCCGGCGCTACCGACATCTTCCGCCGGGCATGGCCCGGCGCTACCGGCTTCCTCCTGGGGGGCGGCGTCGGCCCTCAGAACCTGCCTTCCTGGAAATCGACGAAGGCCTGCATCAGTTCCTGGCGCGTGTTCATCACGAACGGGCCATGCCGCATCACCGGCTCCCGCAGTGGCCGGCCGGCCACCAGAATCAGCCGCGCCCCTTCGCTGCCAGCCGAAACGTGCAGCTGTTCACCGCCACCGAGCACCGCCAGTTCCTGGCGCGCCACATCACGTGCGGCATCCTGCTCGCCGACCGTGATCGCGCCCTCGAAGACATAGGCAAACGCGTTGTGGCCTTCCGGAAGCGTGTAGGTCCAGGCACGATCGGCCTCGAGGCGGACGTCCAGATACAACGGATCGGTGGCCGGCTGCACGATCGGGCCGGTGGTGCCATCGACAGTACCGGCGATCACCTTCACCTCCACACCCGGCTCCGGCTGCACCACCGGGATGCGTTCCGGCGCGAACTCCTGGTACTTCGGGTCCGTCATCTTCTCGCGCGCGGGCAGGTTCACCCACAGCTGGAAACCGCGCATCTGCCCGCTTTCCTGTTCCGGCATCTCCGAATGCACCAGGCCCCGGCCTGCAGTCATCCACTGCACGCTGCCCGGGGTCAGCAGGCCCTCGTTGCCGTGGTTGTCGCGGTGGCGCATGCGTCCGTCCAGCATGTAGGTGACCGTCTCGAAACCGCGGTGCGGATGCTCCGGGAAACCGGCGATGTAGTCTTCGGCGCGGTCCGTACCGAATTCATCCAGCAGCAGGAACGGATCCAGATCCGGCAGCGTCGGGCCGCCGATGACACGGGTCAGGCGCACGCCGGCGCCGTCGGACGTGGGCATGCCACGGATGGTGCGCAGGACGCGGACCGGTTCGGGAAGGCTCATGGCGACTCCTGTTGGATGGATGCCACTGAAGATGGACGCCGCGGCGCCGTCCGCCAATGGATGACGCCGCAACCGATTGTTCCATCCCTGGTGTTCGCCGGGCGTCATGCCGGCGGTTCCGCGACACGGATGTCTGCCCGCAGCCCATGCCGCACACGCGGTCACCACCTTCGTACGACCAAAGTACTACCGCCGATGGGCCCCGCACGCATTGACCCTGAAAAGGGCACGCGGGACTCTTTGAATGTCTTTCCGGGAGAGAGCACCTCATGAAAGGGTTTGCCAAACTGGGTTGGGCGGCACTCGCCCTGCTCGGCGCGTTCTGTCTGGGCACCGTGGCCTTGCGCCGCGGCGAACATATCAACGCGCTGTGGATCGTCGTCGCCGCTGTTTCGATCTACCTGATCGCCTATCGCTTCTACAGCCTGTTCATCGCCAACAAGGTGATGCAGGTGGATCCGACCCGGGCTACGCCGGCGGTGATCAACAACGATGGCCTGGACTACGTGCCGACCAACAAGCACGTGCTGTTCGGCCACCACTTCGCGGCCATCGCCGGCGCCGGTCCACTGGTGGGCCCGGTGCTCGCGGCGCAGATGGGCTACCTGCCCGGACTGCTGTGGCTGGTGGTGGGCGTGGTGCTGGCCGGTGCGGTACAGGACTTCATGGTCCTGTTCCTGTCCAGCCGGCGCAACGGCCGCTCACTGGGCGATCTGGTCCGCGAGGAAATGGGACAGGTGCCCGGCACCATCGCGCTGTTCGGCGCGTTCCTGATCATGATCATCATCCTGGCGGTGCTGGCGATGGTGGTGGTCAAGGCGCTGGCGGAAAGCCCGTGGGGCATGTTCACGGTGATAGCCACGATGCCCATCGCGATCCTGATGGGCATCTACATGCGCTACATCCGACCGGGCAAGATCGGCGAGATCTCGGTGGTGGGCCTGGTGCTGCTGCTGGCCGCGATCTGGTACGGCGGCAAGGTTGCTGCAGATCCGGTGTGGGGCCCGGCCTTCACCTTCACCGGCACGCAGATCACCTGGATGCTGATCGGCTACGGCTTCGTCGCTTCGGTGCTGCCCGTGTGGCTGTTGCTGGCACCGCGCGACTACCTGTCGACCTTCCTCAAGATCGGCACCATCGTCGCTCTGGCCATCGGCATCCTGATCGTGATGCCCGAGCTGAAAATGCCCGCACTGACCCAGTTCGCCGCCAGTGGCGATGGCCCGGTGTGGAAGGGCGGCATGTTCCCATTCCTGTTCATCACCATTGCCTGCGGCGCGGTATCCGGTTTCCACGCGCTGATTTCCTCGGGCACCACGCCGAAGCTGCTGGCCAATGAATCGCACATGCGCTACATCGGCTATGGCGGCATGCTGATGGAATCGTTCGTGGCGGTGATGGCGCTGGTGGCTGCGTCGATCATCGATCCGGGCATCTACTTCGCGATGAACAGCCCGGCGGCGGTGATCGGTGCCGATGCGGCGTCTGCCGCGCACTACATCACCAACACCTGGGGCTTCACCATCACGCCGGAACAGCTGACCGCCACGGCCGCCGCGATCGGCGAGCCGACGATCCTGCACCGCGCCGGTGGTGCGCCGACGCTGGCGGTGGGCATCGCAATGATCCTGCATGAAGCCATTCCCAGCGGCAGCGACGCGATGATGGCGTTCTGGTACCACTTCGCCATCCTGTTCGAAGCGTTGTTCATCCTGACCGCCGTGGATGCGGGCACCCGCGCAGGCCGCTTCATGCTGCAGGATCTGCTGGGCAACTTCATTCCGGCGCTGAAGAAGACCGAGTCGTGGACGGCCAACATCATCGGCACGGCCGGCTGCGTGGCGCTGTGGGGCTACTTGCTCTACACCGGCGTGGTCGATCCGTTCGGCGGCATCCAGACCCTGTGGCCGCTGTTCGGCATCTCCAACCAGATGCTGGCCGGTATCGCGCTGATGCTGGGGACGGTGGTGCTGTTCAAGATGAAGCGTGACCGCTACGCGTGGGTGACCGCGGTACCGGCCACCTGGCTGCTGATCTGCACCACCTACGCCGGCTTCATCAAGATCTTCGACAGCAACCCGGCGCAGGGCTTCCTGGCGCAGGCGCACAAGTTCCAGGCCGCCATCGCCAGCGATACGATCACCGCACCGGCCAAGTCGGTGGCGCAGATGCAGCAGATCGTGGTCAATGCCTACGTCAACACCGGCCTGACCGCGCTGTTCCTGCTGGTGGTGGGGGCGGTGCTGACCTATTCGATCCGCACGATCCTGGCCGCACGCCGCAATCCGCAGCGCAGCGACCGCGAGACCCCGTACGTGGCGCTGAAGCCACATGAAATGGTGGATCTGTAATGAGCACGCAACTGGTTCCCGTAGGCCAGTACCAGGCGCACCGCCGCGTGTGGCGACGCCTGGTGCAGACGGCACGCCTGTGCTGTGGCATTCCTGATTACGACAACTACGTCCGGCACATGCTGGAGAAGCATCCGGACCAGGAGCCGATGGACTACAAGACGTTCTTCCGTGAACGTCAGGAAGCGCGGTACGGCGGACGCAACGGCGGACGCTGCTGCTGAAAGGCATGACGCGGGCGCCGGGCATGAAACCCGGCGCCCGTTGCAGGGAGACGCAGAGCGCGACCCGCGCTCAGCCGTTGGCCATCCACTTCAGGATCAGGCCGGTGACATAGGCCAGCCCGGTGCCGGTGGCATAGCCCACCGTGCCGAGCAGCACGCCGACCGGTGCCAGTGTCGGATGGAAGGCCGCAGCCACCACCGGCGCCGATGCCGCCGCACCGATGTTGCCCTGCGAACCGATGGCGAAGAAGAACAGCGGTGCACGGACCAGCTTGGCCACGGCCCACAGCACCAGCACGTGGGTCGCCATCCAGATCGCGCCGAGCAGGAACAGCCACGGCCGATCCAGCAGCGACAGCAGGTTCATCTGCATGCCGATGCAGGCGATCAGGAAGTACAGGAACACCGTGCCCAGGCGCGAGGCACCCGCCGCTTCCAGACGACGTGCACGGGTGAAGCTCAGGCCCAGGCCCATCGCGGTGGACAGCAGGATCACCCAGACGAACTGGCTGTCCAGGCTGAACTGGCTGGCCCAGCTGACGTTGGCCTTGAACCAGCCCGACAGCGGCGCGGCGATCGCGTGCGCCAGGCCGACACCGCCCAGGGCAACGCCGACGATCACCATCAGGTCGGTCATGCTGGGAATACGTGCGTTCTGCGCTTCATAGGCGCTGATGCGCGCCTTCATCTCGTCGATGGCACGGGTGTCGGCACCGTTGCGCGTGTCGATCTGCTGCGCGCGGTTGGCCAGGAACAGCAGGATCGCCATCCACAGGCTGGCGCAGGCCACATCGACCACGGCGAACTGCCCGAAGGTCGTGGCATCGGTACCGAAGATCTCGCGCATGGCGACCATGTTGGCGCCACCGCCGATCCAGCTGCCGGCCAGCGCCGCCATGCCAGCCCAGGTGTCACCGGCCACGGTTTCCGGGTGGATCAGCTTCATCACCTGGAACGAGACGATGGCTCCCAGCATGATGCCGGCGGTACCGGCACAGAACACCAGCAGCAGCTTGGGGCCCAGCTTGGTGATGCCCTTGAGGTCGATCGACAGGGTCAGCAGCACCAGCGCCGCCGGCAGCAGCACATCGCGCGCCACCGGGTTGTACAGCGAGGTGTTGTGGCCATCGATCAGGCCGGTGGTGTTGTAGATGGCAGGAACGAAGTAACACAGCAGCAGGGCCGGCACCCAGGCGAAGATCTTCTTCAGCAGCGGGGTGGGACCACTGGCGGCCCAGAAGATCAGGGCCAGGGTGGAGGCAATCAGGCCCAGGCCAACGATGTCGTTGCTGATCAGGGCAGTAGCGGGTTCGGTCGGCATGGGATCCTCTGTCGATCGAAAGAGCGGAAAAAAAAGCGCCGCATAAGGCGGCGCGGGTCGAGATTAACACCCTCTTCACGGCGGGTCATGCTGCAGTGCCGGCCTCGCCTTTCCCGAAACGGAGCGTGTCCATGCAACTGGGTGCCTTCTCGGTCAGCCTTTCGGTCAAGGACCTGGCCGCCTCCCGCGCGTTCTATGAGGCGCTGGGCTTCTCGGTCACCGGCGGCGATGCGACGCAGAACTGGCTGGTACTGCGCAACAACGGTGTCGTCATCGGCCTGTTCCAGGGCATGTTTGAAGGCAACCTGCTGACCTTCAACCCGGGCTGGGACCAGCACAAGCAGGAACTGCCGCGTTTCCAGGACGTCCGCGAACTGCAGGCAGCGCTGGATGCGCAGGGTATCGCGCTGCAGGTCCGGGCCGATCCCGACAGTGAAGGCCCCGCCTTCCTGCAACTGATGGATCCGGACGGCAACGTGATCCTGGTCGACCAGCATGTGCCGCGGCCGAAGGTCTGACCCCGCGACTGCGATCATCCGCCTGGGCGCGAAGCACCGAAATCCAGCGTGGCCTGCGTCCCGCGCGGCTCGCAGGGCTGCAGCTGCAGGGTCCAGCCAAGGTGCTCGCACAGGCGCGCGATCAGGTCCAGGCCGATCCCGCCACGATCGACACGCTCTCCCCGGGCCATGCGTGCGTGGATCGCAGCGATCTCCTCCGGGCTCATGCCATGCCCCGGGTCCTGCAGGGTCAGCACCGCCGAAGCGCTCAGGCGCAGTTCGATGTGCCCGCGGCCGCTGTTCTCGATCGCGTTGCGCAACAGGTTGCCGATCGCCGCCTGCACCACCGCCAGCGGGGCAACGATGTCCACCGGCGCGGCCTGGATACCGATGCTCAGGTCCTTGTCGCCCAGCAGATGGCGATGATGCTCGACGATGTCCGGCAGCAGCTGGTCCAGTGCGATGCGCTCGGCACGCGCCGCCAGCCGCGCCGGATCGCGCGCAAGCACCAGCAGCAGTTCGATCAGCTGCTCCACGCCCTGCGCGGTGCGCAGCACGCGCTGGATCTGCTGCCGGGCACGGTCCGGCAGGCCCGGCTGCTCCAGGGCCAGCTCGGCGGCGCCGGTCATCACCGCAATCGGGGTGCGCAGCTCATGGCTGGCAGTGCTGATGAACACCCGCTCGCGTTCAACGAACTGCTCGTTGCGTTCGAGGTAGTCATTCAACGCATCGGCGATGGTGTGCAGCTCGGAACTGCCACGCGGGTCGACATCGATGCGCTGGCCCTGCGCGCCCGGCCGCAACGCGCCGATGCGCTGCGCCAGCAGGCTGAGC
Source organism: Stenotrophomonas sp. 112478_Sma (assembly GCF_056479905.1). Taxonomy (NCBI): domain Bacteria; kingdom Pseudomonadati; phylum Pseudomonadota; class Gammaproteobacteria; order Lysobacterales; family Lysobacteraceae; genus Stenotrophomonas; species Stenotrophomonas sp. 112478_Sma. The sequence goes on from NZ_CM151072.1 coordinate 3,164,001, forward strand.
GGACGCACCATGCGCTCCATGCCGAAGGACGCCATCAGCACGGTGACGAAGATCATGATCACCCCGGCCAGCATCACCCACCGCGTGGCGAACTGCTCAAGGTCGTGGAAGTCGGAGATGTCCAGCACCAGCGCAACGCGCCCCATCGAGTCCGTATCACGCACCATGACCGCCGTTTCGCGGTCCTTCACCATCACCCCGTCATGCAGGCCGGGATGCAGGGTGCGCAGGCTGTCAGGCAGGTTCACCGCGTCGAAACGGTACAGGCTGAGCGTGTCCGAGTCCTGCCATCGATAGTGTGGCTCGTGCTCGACATGCTCGACGATGCTGTCCAGTTCGGAGTTGAGCAGCGCGCGCCAGGCGGCGTGTTCGGCGTGCTCGTGCACATAGTTGCCCACGCTGAACACCGCCAGCGAAAGCAGTGCCAGGTAGCCCAGCAGCCACCACAGCACGCGGCGGTACAGCGGGCCGGGTCTACGCACCTTCATCGTCATTCCTGCCGGCCTCGGCGGCGGTGGGCAGGGCCAACCGGTAGCCGACCCGCGGCAGCGTGTGGATCAGCTTGTCCACGAACGGTCCATCCACGCTGCGGCGCAGTTCGTAGACATGCGAGCGCAGCAGGTCGCCGTCCGGTGGCTCGTCGCCCCACAGGGCGAATTCGAGCTGCTGGCGGGTGACCGCGCCGGGGCTGGCGCGCATCAGCACTTCCAGCAGCTTGCGGCAGGCCGGATACAGATGCAGGACCTGTCCGGCGCGCTGCGCCTCCAGGGTCGCCAGGTCCAGCACCAGATCACCCACCTGCAGCCGCTTGCGGGGGTTGCGTCCCTGTGCCCGCAGCAGCAGGGCCTCCAGCCGCACTTCCAGCTCCGGCAACGCGAACGGCTTGGTCAGGTAGTCATCAGCGCCGGCACGGAAGCCGGCAATCTTGTCCGGCAGTTCGTCGCGTGCGGTCAGCATGATCACCGGCACCTCCGAGCCATGCTCGGCACGCAGGCGGCGCAACACTTCCGGCCCCTCCATCCGGGGCAGCATCCAGTCCAGGATCACCGCGTCATAGGGATGGCTGCCCGCCAGATGCAGGCCGGTGATGCCATCGGGAGCCACATCCAGCACATGACCGCGCGACTCGAAGTAGTCGAACAGATTGGCCACCAGCTGCCGGTTGTCCTCGATCACCAACAGGCGCATGCATGAAAGTTCCACGGAAGTTCGTACCATGGTAGCGCCACGCATGTCGGAATGAGGTCGCCCCGGCGATACTCCGACGCTTTTCCCACCCCCGCCGCCTCAAAATGGCCGTTTTGCTCCCGGAGCCTGCCGTGCCCGTAGCCCTGCCCCGCCGTTGGCGCCTGCCCCTGCTCTGGCTGTTGATCATCGCGGCACTGGCTGCCGGCATCGGCATGCGCCAACCGCAGCCACCGGACGAACCCCGCTTCGTACTGGCCGCCAGGACCATGGTGGAAAGCGGGGAGTGGCTGCTGCCGCACCGTGGCAGCGAGCTGTATGCGGAGAAGCCGCCGGTGTTCATGTGGCTGCAGGCGGCGGCCTACGAAGTGGTGGGCAGCTGGCAGTGGTCGTTCCTGCTGCCTTCGCTGCTGGGGGCCCTGCTCAGTCTGTGGTTGGTGTCGGATCTGGCACGCCGACTGTGGTCGCCGCGCCACTCCCTCTATGCCATCGGCGCCCTGTTCTGCACCCTGCAGTTCGGCCTGATGGCCAAGCGTGCGCAGATCGATATGGTGCTGGTCGGGATGACCACGCTGGCCCTGTGGGGCCTGCTGCGGCATCTGTGCGAGCGACGCAATGTGCCGGCGCTGTGGCTGGCCGGCTTTGCCGCCGGCCTGGGCACGGTGACCAAAGGCGTAGGTTTCCTGCCGCTGCTGATGGTGCTGCCCTGGTTCGGCTGGTGGCTGTACCAGCATCGCCGCGGCCGTCGGATCGAGGGTCCGCACCCGGCGACCCTGCTGTGGCTGATCCCTGCATTCCTGCTCGGCGTGGCCGTCTGGCTGGCCCCGCTGGGCTGGGCCCTGCTGCACGAACCCAGTGCCTCGCTGCAGTCCTATGCGCATGAACTGCTGTTCAAGCAGACCGGCACCCGCTATGCCAACGCCTGGCACCACCGGCAGCCGGTCTGGTACTACCTGCAGGTGATCCTGACACTGTGGCTGCCGGGTGCCCTGTTGCTGCCGGTGCTGGCCCGCCCGTGGTGGCGGCGCCTGCGCCGTGGCGACCGCCGGCAGTGGCTGCTGCTGGGGTGGGCGCTGCTGGTGCTGGTGTTCTTCAGCGCCAGCCCCGGCAAGCGCGAGGTCTACCTGCTGCCGATGCTGCCTGCCGTGGCCCTTGCCGCCGCGCCCCTGCTGCCCGGCCTGCTGCGCAGGCTGTGCGTGCGCCGGTATCTGTTCGGTTACAGCCTGGTGCTGATGCTGGCAACCGCCGTGCTGGGCGTGATGCTGCTCACCGAAAGTCACTGGGCGCAGGCGCAGCTGCAGCGGCGTGCGATGCCCGACACCCTGCTGCCGGTGCTGGGCGACGGCCTGCTGACGTTCGCGATCGCCGTGGCTACCCTGGCCGTGTGGTTGCGCGTGCGGCGCGCCGCCACCCTGGTACTGCTCACCCACGGCCTGCTGTGGATGCTGTACGGCCTGGTGCTGATTCCGGCGCTCGACCCCTACGCCTCGTCGTCGGCGCTGATGCGCCGGGTCGGCGCGAGGATCGGCCCCGATGCCGAACTGGCACTGGTGGCCTGGCGCGAGCAGAACCTGCTGCAGGCCGACCGCGCCGTGCGCGAGTTCGGCTTCAAGCGGCCCTGGCCTGAACAGTGGCACGACGCCGGCCCCTGGCTGGCCGAAGCACCCGACCGGCGCTGGCTGCTGGTGCTCGACAAGGCCATGAGTCCCTGCGTGGATGCCGCCCAAGTGATCGACATCGGCGTCGCCAACCGCAACCGCTGGCAACTGGTGCCCGGCACTGCCTGGGATGCCGGCTGCCACGCCGAGCGGGCCGGCGCCAACGAAGAAGAAGACTGAATCATCCCCCACGCGGGCCGGCGGTTAACCCGGCCCGAACGCAGGTCCGACCCTTCTCCGACATCAACCTGACGAGCATGGCGCCGGTTCATCGTCACGGTGTTTTCCTGCATGTCCGTCCGTCCTCCCGTCTCCGGGGTTGCTTCGGCCTACTCCACGCTGGCATCGCGGTTCGCCGTGACCCACCTGTGGCTTCCACTGCTCATCGTGCTGCCCCTGTTCGCCGTGTTCATGGAGGGGGGAGCCGATCAATGGCTGGCTGACCACCTGTTCCGGTTGGAGGGCGGCCGCTGGGCACTGCAGGACGCGTGGTTCACCCGCTCGCTGGTGCACCGGGGCGGCAAGTGGTTCAGCACCGCCGCGGCGCTGGTGGTGATACTGCTGAGCTTTCACCACTGGCGCCGCGGACGTGATCGCACCCTGCGATGGGCGCTGCTTTATGTCGTAATTGCCCTGGCGCTGGGAACCGGCGGCGTGTCTCTGCTGAAGTCGCTGGTGCCGATGGACTGCCCGTGGGATCTGCTGCGCTACGGCGGCCACCAGCCTTATATCGGGCTTTTCAGCCATCGTCCGGCCGACATGCCGGTGACCGCGTGCTTTCCCGCCGGCCATGCCAGTGCCGGCTATGCCTGGCTGAGCCTGTACTTTTTCGCCCTGCTGTGGCGTCCTGCCTGGCGCTGGACCGGCCTGGCACTGGGCCTGGGCAGCGGGCTGCTGTTCGGCATCAGCCAGCAGCTGCGGGGTGCACATTTTCTGTCGCATGACCTTGCCACAGCCCTGCTGTGCTGGCTGCTGTCACTGGGGCTGTACGTTCTGGTCCGCCATCACCTGGACCGCACCAACCGCCTGGAGGCGAACGCATGAATGCTTCGGTTCAACGCTCGCTCCGTGTGCCATCGCTGGCCGGACTGCGCAGCTGGCGGCCACAGCTGTCCACCGAGGCGTTGATCGCGCTGACCAGCCTGTTCTTCGCCCTGGCCGGCAACGGCCTGTTCTGGCGCAGCGCGATGGCCAGCCACCCGGAGAGCCTGCGCTACGCGGTGTCGCTGCTGCTGTTGCTGCTCGGCACGCATGGCCTGCTGCTGGGCCTGCTGGTCTGGCGCTGGAACGCCAAGGTGGTGATCAGCGCGCTGCTGCTGGTAACGGCCTTCGCCGCCCACTACATGAGCCGTTACCACATCTATCTGGATGCGGACATGCTGCGCAACGTGCTGGCGACCGATCCGAAGGAAAGCCGCGAACTGATGACGGTCTCGCTGCTGTGGCCGGTACTGCTGCTGGCGGCACTGCCGATGGTGCTGGTGTGGCGGGTGCAGCTGCAGCGGCGCAGCTGGGGGCGCAGCCTGCTGTGGCGCCTGGGCTTCCTGGCGGTGGCTGCGGTGACCGCTGTTGGCGGTGCACTGATCTCGTTCCAGGACGTCTCCGCACTGATGCGCAACCAGCGTGAAGTGCGTTACCTCGCCACCCCGGCCAACGTGCTGCTGGGTCTTCCACGTGCACTGCGCGGCGACAACCCGGTGCAGCGCGCGCCGAAACTGCCGATCGGCACCGACGCCAAGGCCACCCCACGCGCTCCGGCGAGCAAACCGCGGCTGCTGGTAATCGTGATGGGCGAGACCGTGCGTGCACAGAACTGGGGCCTCAACGGCGGCCGCAATACCACGCCGGAACTGGCCCAGGCACCGGTGATCAACTTCCCCGACATGCACTCCTGCGGCACCAGCACCGAAGTTTCGCTGCCCTGCCTGTTCTCGCCATGGGGACGCCACGACTACGACGAGAAGAAGATCCGCGCGCACCAGTCGCTGCTGCACGTACTGAACCGTGCCGGCATCGCACCGCTGTGGCGTGACAACCAGTCCGGCTGCAAAGGCGTGTGCGAAGGACTGGACTTCCAGTCGCTGTCCGATGCGACCACCCCGGGCCTGTGCGCCGACGGCCGCTGCATGGACGAGATCCTGCTGCAGGACCTGGCCACCCAGGTGCGTGCCAGGCCCGGCGACCGCGTGGTCGTGCTGCACCAGCTGGGCAACCATGGCCCGGCGTATTTCGAGCGCTATCCGGCCGCCTTTGCCCGCTTCAAGCCAACCTGCGACACCCGTGACATCGGCCGGTGCTCACGCGAAGAGATCACCAACAGCTATGACAATGCCGTGCTGTACACCGATCATTTCCTGAGCAAGACCATCGGCACGCTGCAGGGCATGCAGGACTACGACACGGCGATGATCTACCTGTCCGACCATGGCGAATCGCTGGGTGAGAAGGGCCTGTACCTGCACGGCGTGCCCTATGCGATCGCCCCGGCCGAGCAGACCCGCGTACCGATGACGATGTGGTTCTCGCCGGGCTTCGCCAGCAGTCGCGGGCTGGACCTGCAATGCGTGCGCAAGCGTTCGGCAGCGTATACCGACCACGACAACCTGTTCCCGTCGGTGCTGGGCCTGATGCAGGTGAGGACGGCGCTGTACGAGCGCGATCGCGACGTGTTCGCCGGCTGCGAGAGCTGAGGGGTGTTCGGCAGGGCTTGCAGCCCTGCACCTGCAGAGGCAACAGCAGCAGCAACAGCGTGCAATCCGTGGGTAGGCGGGGTGGGTCCGGTGGCGGGGGACGCCGTAAATACGTCCTTGTAGGCTCGGTCGCGCCATCCATGGCGCTCACGCCCCCGCAACCGGACCCAGCCCGCCTTCGACAGTTTTCCGCAATCTGTTGGACATGCCGATGGGGTCGGATCCGTTTTCCGGAGGAAAACGGATCCGACCCCAATTTGATTGTCGATACCTGACAGATGTGTCGACCAAGGTCGACACCCACCAACGGCCGCCGCGATCTGTCAGAGGTGGGGCGGTGTGGGCTTGCAGGACCGTTGGCGCCATGGATGGCGCCATCGAGCCCCCATGGATGGGTTTACGGCGTGTCCTGCAAGCCCACACCGCCCCGCCATCCCACGGATAGCCCGCTGTTGCTGTTGCTTCTGCCGTTGACGTGCCTTGGCTTCTGCGGGTGCAGGGCTGCAAGCCCTGCCGAACCCCACCAACCTTCCACACTTGCGGTGGGCACGCGCGCCCACTAGCCTTCGGCCGTCGTTCACCACCCAAGGACCGCCCGTGAAACACCGTCATCTCCTGCTGGCCGCTGCTGTCGCCGCCGCCACGCTGGCCCTGGCTGCCTGCAAGAAGGAAGCGTCCCCCGGCGCCGAGACCGCCGGCAGCAGCGCACCGGCCGGCGAGACCGCCGACCAGTTCGTTGCCCGCATCAATGCCGAATACAAGGCTGCCTATCCGGAGATGACCTCGGCGCAGTGGCTGTCTTCCACCTACATCAACAGCGATTCGGAGCGCATCGCGGCCAAGGCCAACGAGCGTTCACTGACCCAGCTCAACAGCTGGATCGAGCAGGCCGCGAAGTTCGAGGGCCAGCCGATGAGCGCAGACAGCAAGCGTGCCATCCACCTGCTGAAGCTGATGTCCTCGATGCCGGCACCGCGCGACCCGGCCAAGCTGGCCGAGCTGACCCAGATCGCCACCCGCATGGAGGGCAGCTACGGTGCTGGCAAGTACTGCACCGATGCCAACGACCCGGCCTCCTGCCGCCAGCTGGGGGAACTGGAACAGGTGCTGGCACGCAGCCGCGACTACGACGCGCAGCTTGATGCCTGGCAGGGCTGGCACAGCACCACGCGGAACATGCGTGGCGACTACCAGAAGTTCGTCAGCCTGGTGAACGAAGGTGCCAAGGGCATGGGCTTCACCGATGCCGGGCAGATGTGGCGCAGCGGCTATGACATGCCGCCGGAGCAGATCGGGCCGGAAACCGACCGCCTGTGGGAGCAGGTCAAGCCGATGTACGAGCAGCTGCACTGCTACGCGCGCGGCAAGCTGGACAAGACCTACGGCAAGGACAAGGCCGAGGTGGGTAATGGCCTGATCGCCGCGCACCTGCTGGGCAACATGTGGCAGCAGGACTGGTCCAACCTGTGGGACCAGCTGGAGCCCTATCCCGGTGCCGGAAGCCTGGACATCACCGCCGCACTGGAAAAGCAGTACCAGACCAACCTGAGTGCTGCGCTGGCCAAGGCTGGCAGGGATGCCAGCGTCGCGGGCCAGTACAGGGCCCAGCGCGAGGCCGAACTGCGTACCGCGAAACAGATGACCGAGCGCGCACAGGATTTCTACGTGTCGCTGGGCATGCCCTCGCTGCCGCAGTCGTACTGGGACAAGACCCAGTTCATCAAGCCTGACGACCGTGACGTGGTCTGCCACGCCAGCGCCTGGGACATGAACATGGAAGGCGATGTGCGCACCAAGATGTGCATCAAGCCGAACGAAGAGAACTTCACCACCATCTATCACGAGCTGGGCCACATCTACTACGACCTGGCCTACAACCCGTTGCCGCCCCTGTTCCAGGGCGGCGCCAACGATGGCTTCCACGAAGCAATCGGCGACACGATCGTGCTGGCGATGACGCCCAAGTACCTGAACTCGATCGGCCTGGTTGACGCACCGCAGGAAAGCCGCGAGGCCGTGATCAACGCGCAGATGCGCATGGCACTGTCGGGCGTTTCATTCCTGCCCTTCGGCCTGATGATCGACCGCTGGCGCTGGGGCGTGTTCGATGGGTCGATCACCGCCGACAACTACAACAAGGCATGGTGGGACCTGAAGGCCAAATACCAGGGCGTTGCCCCGGCCAGCACCCGCAGCGAGGAGTTCTTCGATCCGGGCGCGAAGTACCACGTGCCGGGCAATACGCCGTACACCCGCTACTTCCTCGCCCGCATCCTGCAGTTCCAGTTCTACAAGGGCCTGTGCGATGCATCGGGTTACAAGGGCCCGCTGCACGAGTGCACGTTCTACGGCAACAAGGAAGCCGGCCAGAAGTACTGGGCGATGCTCAGCAAGGGCGCCAGCCAGCCGTGGCAGGCCACGCTGAAGGAGCTGACCGGCACCGACAAGCTGGATGCCGGCCCGATGATCGAGTACTTCAGCCCGGTCAATGAGTGGCTCAAGCAGCAGAACGAAGGCCAGATGTGCGGCTGGCAGGCCAGCGCTGCGGCCCCGGTGGCGAAATGAGAAAAGGGGCGGATCCGCGAGGATCCGCCCCTTTCGTTCCGGTAGCGCCGGGCCATGCCCGGCGTCCTTGATCGCACCGCTGCGCTCGCCGGGCATGGCCCGGCGCTACCCACACGGGTCAGCTGTTCTTCTTCGCCGCCATCGCGGCGGCCAGCTCGGCCTTGTATTCCTCGAAGGTCTGGCCCTTCTCCCTGGCCTCGGCCTGCGCGGCATCACGCAGCGCGTCGGAATACATCAGACGCACCGGCGTACCGTTGCGCTCGTGCAGTTCACCGGCCTGCATGATCAACGCCAGCACCTGCGCGGCGCTCTCGCTATGCCCGGCGATACGGCCATCCATGCCCAGCACCCACTCGCCATCGCGGCGCACGACACCTGCCAGCAGCGTGCGCTGCGCATCGCGCAGTTCGGCATGCGGCTCCACCGGCGAAGTCTGGGCAGCGGCCTTGTTGGCAGCCTTCTCTTCCTGGCGGCGGCGCTGGTCGCGACGGGTCTTGGAGGTGGTGGACATGGGGGCGGCATCGCTACGGGGGGGCGCAAGGATAGCGCACCCCGGCCGTGGCGCCGCTTCACGGGTCGCCCGCCACCGCCCCTGCGGCCGGTCAGAGGTCCGTGACCACGGCCTGCACTGCGCGCTCACGGCGGTGTTCCCAGTACCAGAACACAAACCCGGCGGCGAAGAAGCCGGCCTGGCCCAGCGCCAGATGCAGCGGGCTGGCACTGAGCAGGGGCGACACGACGCCGGCCACCACGGTGCTGACCATCAGCTGCGCGAAGGCCTGCAGCGACGAGGCCAGGCCGCGCTGGTGCGGATACATGTCGAGCACGGCCAGCGCCAGGATCGGGAAGATCAGCGCCATGCCCATGCCGCCCAGGAAAATGGGCAGTACCGCCCACGGCAGCGCGAACTGCGGCGCCAGCACCACGTAGCCGACGTTGAGCAGTGTCGACAGCGCGCACAGGGAGAAGCCGATGGTCACCTGCCGGGTCGGCGTGGTGTGCCCGGCCATGCGCCCGGACAGGAACGCGCCGGCCGTCATGCCACCGATGGTGGGAATGAACAGCCAGGCGAAGTCGCCTTCGCCCAGATGCAGGTGCTGCATCACGAACACCGGCGCGGACGCGATGTACAGGAAAATGCCGCCGAAGCCGATGCTGCCGGCCAGTGCCAGGCGCAGGAAACGCGGGTTGAAGCCGATGCGCACATAGTCACGCAGCAGTGCGCGCGGCGACAGCGGTACCCGCGCCTCCGGCGGATGCGTTTCCGGCAGGAAGCGCGCGGTGGCCACCAGCAGCAGCAGCGAGAACACCACGAGGAACCAGAAGATCAGCGGCCAGCCGGCACCGCTGAGCAGAATCCAGCCACCGATGATCGGGGCGATGGCCGGCGCGATGCCGAACAGCATCGAGACCTGGCTCATCAACCGCTGGGCGTCATGGCCGTGGTACAGGTCACGGATCACCGCGCGGCCGACGATCATGCCCACGCCCGCCGACAGGCCCTGCAGCGCGCGGAACGCCAGCAGGGTCGGCAGATCGGTGGACAGCGCGCAGCCGACCGAGGCCCCGGCAAATACCACCAGGCCGCCGAGAATCACCCGCTTGCGGCCCCAGGCATCCGACAGCGGCCCGTGCGCCAGGCTCATCAGGCCATAGAACAGCAGGTAGACGCTGATGGTCTGCTGGACGGCCACCTCATCCACCGCCAAGCGCTGGGCCAGCTGCGGGAAGGCCGGGAAAATGGTGTCGATGGAGAACGGGCCGAACATGGCCAGGCCCGCGAGCAGCAGGGCCATGCGACGGGTGGACGGAGCAACAGCGGCGGTCATGTGAACGGTGTCCGGCAAGGCCATGCGCGGCACGCACGGCGGGCGCCGGTCCCGCTGCAGCAGGGACGGCGCCAGATGAATTCGGGTATCCGCCCATCATAGGCGGGGAATGCGCCCGATGCCATGCAGCACCGCACAAAACGCACGCCCCGGGCCATCGGCCATTCAGGCGCCGACCCTGCCCGGGCGGCCCCGGCAGCAGGCCATAACCGGCTATAATCGGCGGGCAACACGGTGGGAGAAGCGGAACACCGCTGCCGAAGGCGCAACGCCCGTAATCGCTCAGGCCCGATACCACCCGCAACACAACTCTGGAGAGACCGGTTCGATCCGGCGCCGAAGGGGCACGAAGCTGCGGCCAGCCGCGCTTCCAAACTCTCAGGCAAAAGGACAGAGGGGCGCCCCGCAGCCCGCCATCCGGCGGCCTGTGCCCGTGCGTGTGCCCTTTCCTGACGGATCCTTCGCCATGTCCCAGAACACCCCTTCCCTGCGTGAGCTCGAGCACCACAGTGCGTTCGTCGAGCGTCATATCGGCCCCAACGACGCCGAGATCGCGCAGATGCTCGACGTCGTCGGCCACGCGTCGCTGGATGCGATGACCGATGCCATCGTGCCGGCCAAGATCAAGTCGCCGGCAGCGCTGGCGCTGCCGGAGTCGATCACCGAAGTGGAGGCGCTGGCGAAGATCCGCGCGATCGCCGACAAGAACACCGTGCTGCGCAGCTTCATCGGCCAGGGGTATTACGGCACCCACACGCCGAACGTGATCCTGCGCAACATCCTGGAAAACCCGGCCTGGTACACCGCCTACACCCCGTACCAGGCAGAGATCTCGCAGGGCCGCATGGAAGCGCTGATCAACTTCCAGACCCTGTGCGCCGACCTGACCGGCATGGAGATCGCCAACGCCTCGCTGCTGGACGAAGCCACCGCAGCGGCCGAAGCGATGACCCTGGCCAAGCGTTCGGCCAAGTCGAAGTCGGACACCTTCTTCGTGCACGATGCCGTGCACCCGCAGACCCTGGAGCTGCTGCGCACCCGCGCCGAGCCCATGGGCATCGTGCTGCGCGTCGGCACCCCGGCCGAAGCGCTGGAAGCGGACAGCTTCGGCGTGCTGCTGCAGTACCCGGATACGTTCGGCCAGGTGGCCGACTACCGGGCACTGGTCGAGGCCGTGCATGCACGCGGCGGCCTGGTCGCCGTGGCCACCGATCTGCTGGCGCTGACCCTGCTCGCCGCACCGGGCGAATGGGGCGCGGACATCGTGGTCGGCAACAGCCAGCGTTTCGGCGTGCCGTTCGGCTTTGGTGGCCCGCACGCGGCGTTCATGGCCTGCCGTGACGCCTACAAGCGCTCGATGCCCGGCCGCCTGATCGGCGTCTCGATCGATGCGCAGGGCAACCCGGCCTACCGCCTGACCCTGCAGACCCGCGAGCAGCATATCCGCCGCGAGAAGGCCACCTCCAACATCTGTACCGCACAGGTCCTGCTGGCGGTGATGGCCTCGATGTACGCCGTCTACCACGGTCCGGAAGGCCTGACCCGCATCGCCCGCCGCACCCACCGCCTGGCCGCGATCCTGGCCGCCGCACTGCGCAAGGCCGGCGTGCAGGTTGCTGGCGACTTCTTCGACACCCTGCACGTCACCGGCGTGCACGCCGATGAGATCCACGCCAAGGCGCGCGCCGCCGGCTACAACCTGCGCGCGATCGACAGCGACTCGGTCGGCATCAGCCTGGACGAGACCGCCACCCGCGCCGATGTGGTTGCGCTGGCCGCCGTCTTCGGTGCCCAAGCCGATGTGGATGCGCTGGATGCCAGCACCGCCGACGCGCTGCCGGCCGGGCTGCTGCGCCAGTCCGCGTTCCTGACCCATCCGGTGTTCAACACGCACCACAGCGAGCACGAACTGCTGCGCTACCTGCGTTCACTGGCCGACAAGGACCTGGCGATGGACCGCACGATGATCCCGCTGGGCTCGTGCACCATGAAGCTCAACGCCACCGCCGAGATGATCCCGGTGACCTGGCCGGAGTTCTCGCAGATCCATCCGCTGGTGCCGGCCGACCAGGCGCTGGGCTACAAGGAACTGATCGAGTCGCTGGAAGCGATGCTGGTCGAATGCACCGGCTACGATGCGGTCAGCCTGCAGCCGAACTCGGGTGCACAGGGCGAGTACGCCGGCCTGCTGGCGATCCGCGCCTACCACCGCTCGCGTGGTGAGGAGCATCGCGACATCTGCCTGATTCCGGATTCGGCCCACGGTACCAACCCGGCCTCGGCACAGATGTGCGGCATGAAGGTGGTGGTCACCAAGACCGATGCCAACGGCAACGTCGATGTCGAGGACATCCGCCTCAACGCCGAGAAGTACAGCGACCGCCTGGCCGCGATCATGATGACCTACCCGTCCACGCACGGCGTGTTCGAGGAGGAGGTGGTCGAGATCTGCGAGATCATCCACAAGCACGGCGGCCAGGTGTACACCGACGGTGCCAACATGAACGCCCTGGTCGGCGTGGCCAAGCCGGGCAAGTGGGGTTCGGACGTTTCCCACCTGAACCTGCACAAGACCTTCTGCATCCCGCACGGCGGCGGCGGCCCGGGCGTCGGCCCGTGCGCGGTCAAGGCGCACCTGGCCCCGTTCCTGCCGGGCAAGCTGGGTGACAACGGCCCGGTCGGCATGGTCAGCGCCGCCAGCTTCGGCAGCGCCTCGATCCTGCCGATCAGCTGGATGTACATCGCGATGATGGGCCGCGAGGGCCTGCGCAAGGCGACCCAGGTCGCGCAGCTCAATGCCAACTACATCGCCAAGCGCCTGGCGCCGCACTTCAGGACGCTGTACACCGGCCGCAATGGCCTGGTGGCGCATGAGTGCATCCTCGATGTGCGCCCGCTGGAGAAGAGCAGCGGCATCGGCGCCGAGGACGTGGCCAAGCGCCTGATCGACTTCGGCTTCCACGCGCCGACGCTGAGCTTCCCGGTGGCCGGCACGCTGATGGTCGAGCCCACCGAAAGCGAGTCGCTGCATGAGCTGGACCGCTTCATCGACGCCATGATCCAGATCCGCGAGGAAATCCGTGCGATCGAGGATGGCCGCCTGGACCGCGAGGACAATCCGCTGAAGAACGCGCCGCACACCGCCACCGCGGTGACGGCCAGCGAGTGGACCCACGCCTACCCGCGCGAGCTGGCCGCCTTCCCGCTGCCCAGCCTGAAGCTGCAGAAGTACTGGCCGCCGGTGGCCCGCGTCGACAACGTCTACGGCGACAAGAACGTGATGTGCGCCTGCATCCCGGTCGACGCCTACAAGGACGATGAAGTCGAAGCGTGATTGACGGAACGGCCCGCGCAAGCGGGCCGTTTTCGTTTACGGTAGCGCCGGGCCATGCCCGGCGAGCGCAGCGGCTGAACCGATCACGGATCCGGCATCTGCCCCAGGCTCAACTGCCAGGACACACCGAACCGGTCCTGCACCCAGCCGTAGCGGTTGCTGAAATCGTAGTCGCCCACCGGCATCAGCCAGTGCCCGCCCTCGCCCAGCACGCGCGCCGCGCGCTCGAACTGTTCGGCGCCACCGCACTCGACGAACAGCGAGATCGACGGACTGAAGGTGAAGTCGTGCACATCCAGGCTGTCGAAGCACAGATAGTTGGTGCCGCCGAGCATGAAGGTCGCCTGCCGCACCTGGCCGGGCACTCCCGCCCCTGCGCCGTCGGGATGGCGTTGCAGGGCAAGCAGCCGGAAATCGGCGAACGCCTCGGCGTACAGGGCCAGGGCCGCCTCGGCCTGGCCGGTGAACATCAGGAACGGACGACTGCGCAGCATGGGGTGCTCCAGTTCAGCGGGCCGATGACGGCCCCGCGAACAGGATGGCACGCGGGATGTATGCCCGCTGTAGAGCCGAGCCCACGCTCGGCTGTACGGATCAGGCCTCGCGCATGCGGCGCGCGATGGCACTGCCGGCCGCGATCGTGGCGGTCAGGGCCACCATCGACAGGAACTGCAGGCGCGTATGCGCCTCGCTCAGCAGCAGGCCGAAGATCAGTGCCAGGATCGCCAGGGCGCAGCAGGTCAGCCACGGGAAACCGGCCATGCGGAACGGCAGGCGCGAGCCGAGGCGGTCCGCACGGCGGCGCAGCACCAGTTGAGAAAGCAGCGACAGCGTCCACACCAGCAGGCAGGTCGAGCCGACGATGTTCAGCAGCACCGGCAGCACCTTGTCCGGGAACAGCAGTTCCATCACCGTCGCGGCAAACCCGAACAGCACGCTGGCCAGAACGGCGATCACCGGCACCTGCCGCGGGTCGGTCCAGCCCAGCACGGCCGGTGCCTCGCGGCGCTGCGCCAGCGAATACATCATCCGCGACGCGCCGTAGAGGTTGGCGTTGAGGGCCGACAGCAGGGCGATCACTGCGATCAGCGTGATGGCCGTGCCCGCCCCCGGAATGCGGGCCGCATCCAGCACCGCGGCGAACGGCGACTTCAGCGCTTCGCTGGTCCACGGCACCACGGCGATGATCACGCTCAGCGAGCCGATGTAGAACACCAGGATGCGCCAGGCCACGGTGCGGATGGCGCGGGCGATGCTGCGCTCGGGATCCTCGGTCTCGGCCGCGGCAACGGCCACGATCTCGGTGCCGCCGAAGGCGAACACCACCACCAGCAGGGCTGCGCCGATACCGGCCAGGCCCTGCGGTGCAAAACCGCCGTGTGCGGTGAAGTTGCTCAGTCCCGGAGAGGTCACCTGCGGTAGCCAGCCCATCAGCAGCGCGAAACCGATGGCGATGAACGCCAGGATCGCCACCACCTTGAGAATGGCGAACCAGAACTCGAACTCACCGAAATTCCTGACCCCCAGCAGGTTGATCGCGGTGAAGAACAGCATGAACGCCAGGGCGGCCATCGGCACCGGAATGGCCGGCCAGACCGTGGCCAGCAGGCCCGCCGCTCCCACGGCCTCGGCGGCGATCACGATCACCAGCTGTACCCACCAGAGCCAGCCGACAGTCGCCCCTGCCGTGGCGCCCATGGCGTCGGCGGCATAGACCGAGAACGCGCCGCTGGTCGGCTTGGCCGCCGCCATTTCGCCCAGTGCGTTCATCACGATGATCACCAGTGCGCCGGCCACCAGGTACGACACCAGCACCGCCGGGCCGGCCGCCTGTACGCCCACACCGGACCCCAGGAACAGGCCCGCGCCGATGGCGCTGCCCAACCCCATCATGATCAGCTGGCGTGGCTTGAGCGAATGGCCCAGGCGGGAGGGCGAGGCAGGCGTAACGGGGCTGGCGGGCATCGGCAGGAGTGGGCGGCGGCTACAGGGGCGTCACCTTACCCTGTCCCGCGCCTGTGGGGATAGGCACAGTGCAGCAGGCCGCTCAGGCCAGCGCCGGCTCGCCGATGCGGGCGCGGTAGGCGCGCGGCGAGAAACCGGTTTCGGCCTTGAACTTGCGGGTGAACGCGCTCTGGTCACTGAACCCGCAGGCCTGGCCGATGCAGGCGATGCTGTCGTCGCCATGCAGCAGATGCATGGCCATCTGGATCCGCAGCCGCGTCAGCACCTGCTGCGGGGTCATCTGGAACACCTTGCGGAAGCTGCGCTCCAGCTTGGACAGCGAGAACCCGGTGATGTCCAGCAATGTCTGCATGCGCACGTTCTCGGCGTAATGCGCGTTGAGATGGGCCAGGGCCAGCCGCAGCTGCTCGTACTGGGTTCCCAGGCTGTCTTTCTGGCCCAGGTCGCGCGAGATGCCGATCAGGCCCTCGATGCTGCCGTCGACCACCAGCGGCCGCTTGCAGGTCAGGCACCAGCCCGGCTCGCGGTTGGCGAACAGGTGCAGCTCCATCAGGTTCTCGATCACCTCGCCGGACAGCACGCGTGCGTCCTGGTCGACATAGTCCGCACTGAGGCCGGTCGGGTAGATCTCGGCCGCGGTACGCCCGATCACGTCCTTGCGCGCGCGCAGGCCCAGCCGCCGCAGCATGGTCTGGTTGACGTGGGTGTAACGGCCCTGGCGGTCCTTTATGAAGAACAGCACGTCCGGGATGGCGTCGAACAGGGCTTCGATGTCGGCGGGCTCGACTCGCATGCGCCAAGCATAGCCGAGGCGCCCTTGTCCGCGCGATCACCTGCGCGGGACCGGGGCTTAACGTCTGGCGCGCGAGGGTAGAGGTTGACTTCCCCGCTACAGGACCTGAACCCATGGCCGCCAGCAAGCCCTCCGGCAAGCGCGCACCCGCCCCCTCCCCCGACCATCGCCGTGGCGACGGCGACGAACTGCACCTGCACGCCGGCGGCACGCACCCCCCGATGACCACGGCCCAGGGCATCCCCGTCGCCGACAACCAGAACTCGCTGCGCCAGGGCCCACGAGGCCCCACCCTGCTGGAGGACTTCATCCTCCGCGAGAAGATCACCCACTTCGACCATGAGCGCATCCCGGAGCGCATCGTGCATGCCCGCGGCAGCGCCGCCCACGGCTATTTCGAACTCACTCACTCGCTGGCCAAGTACACCCGTGCGCGCATCCTTGGCGAAGTCGGAAAGAAGACTCCGGTGTTCACCCGCTTTTCCACCGTGGCCGGCGGTGCCGGGTCGGTCGACACCCCCCGCGACGTGCGGGGTTTCGCGGTGAAGTTCTACACACCTGAAGGCAACTGGGACCTGGTGGGCAACAACATCCCGGTGTTCTTCATCCAGGACGCAATGAAGTTTCCCGACCTGGTGCATGCGGTGAAGATGGAACCGGACCGCGCGTTCCCGCAGGCAGCGAGCGCGCACGACACGTTCTGGGACTTCATTTCGTTGATGCCCGAATCGATGCACATGATCATGTGGGCGATGAGCGACCGCGCCATTCCACGCTCGCTGCGCATGATCGAAGGCTTCGGCGTGCACAGCTTCCGCCTGTTGAACGAGGCCGGCGACTCCACCTTCGTCAAATTCCACTGGCGGCCGAAGCTGGGCATCCAGTCCACGGTGTGGGACGAGGCGTTGAAGCTGCAGGCCGCGGACAACGATTTCCATCGGCGCGACCTGTTCGAGGCGATCGAGCGTGGCGACTTCCCCGAATGGGAACTGGCCGTGCAGCTGTTCACGGAAGAGGAGGCCGACGCATTTCCGTTCGATCACCTGGACCCGACCAAGATCATTCCCGAATCGCTGGTGCCGCTGAAGGTGATCGGGCGCATGGTGCTGGATCGCTGGCCGGACAACTTCTTCGCCGAAACCGAGCAGGTGGCCTTCTGCCCGGCCAACGTGCCGCCCGGCATCGACTTCAGCAACGACCCGCTGCTGCAGGGCCGGCTGTTCTCCTACCTGGATACCCAGCTGATCCGCCTGGGCGGACCCAACTTCCACCAGATCCCGGTGAATGCGCCAAAGTGCCCGTTTGCCAACCACCAGCGCGATGGGCATATGCAGATGCAGGTGCCCAAGGGCCGCGTGGCCTACGACCCCAGTTCGCTGGAGGACGACAGCCCGCGCGAGACACCGGCCGGATTCCGCAGCCATGCCAGCGCGGATGACGGCCGCAAGGGGCGCACGCGTGCCGAGAGCTTCGCCGACCATTACAGCCAGGCACGGATGTTCTTCCGCAGCCTGGAAGCACCCGAGCAGGCCCATCTGGCCTCGGCGCTGGTGTTCGAGCTGTCCAAGGTGGAAACGCTGAAAGTGCGGGTGCGTACCGTCAGCCACCTGCGCAACATCGACGAAACCCTCGCGCAGCGGGTGGCGGAAGGACTGGCGCTGCCCGCCCTGCCCGACCCGGCGCCCACTGCTACGCCTGCACAGGACATGCCCCCCGCACCGGAAGTCCGCGTGATTGGCCGCAACAAACCCACCCTGCAAGGGCGCTGCATCGGCATCCTGTTTGATGAAGGCTCCGATGCCGGTGTCATCAGCAGCCTGCGCAAGGCCGCAGAGAAGGCCGGTGCCGCGGTGAAGCTGGTGGCTCCCAAGGTGGGCGGCGCCACCCTGAGCAACGGCAAGCTGCAAGCGGCCGACGGGCAACTGGCGGGGACTCCATCGGCGGTGTTCGATGCGGTCGCGATCGTGCTCAGCGAGGAGGCCGGCAAGCGGCTGTCCAGCGACAGCGCGGGGCTGGAATTTGCCAGCACCGCGTGGGCACACCTGAAGGCCATCGGCAGCGATGAAGGAGGCCGGGTGCTGCTCAAGGCGGCGCGCGTGGGCAAGGATGCAGGCATCGTCGACGCGGGCGATGCCGGCGCTTTCCTCGCCGTCGCCGCCACCCGCCAGTGGGCCCGCGAACCGAAGCTGCGGCAACTGGCCTGACCGCCTCACCCCCATCGCCTGCAAGGAGACGTGTCATGCCCCGTGGAGACAAATCCGCCTATACCGACAAGCAAAAGCGCCAGGCCGAACACATCGAGGAAAGCGAGCGCGAGCGTGGTGCCAGTGAGAGCACCGCCGAGCGCATCGCGTGGGCCACCGTGAACAAGCAGGATGGCGGAGGCAAGCGCAGTGGCAGTGCCCGCAAGGGCGCCAAGAAGACTGCGAAGAAGGCGGCGAAGAAGACTGTGAAGAAGGCGGCGAAGAAAGCACCGGCAAAGAAGGCCGCAACGAAGAGCACTGCGGGAAAAGCACCGGCGAAGAAGGCCGCAAAGAAGACTGCCGCGAAGAAAGCGCCCGCGAAGAAGTCCACCGCCAGCACGCGCAGTGCGGCCGCGAAGAAGGCAGCGGCAACCCGGGCGGCAAAGAAGGCGGCACGCTCGACCGCCGCGAAGAAGGCCGCGCGGACCCGCGCAGGCGGTTGAGATGCACCCGGCAGCGCAGCGGGCACACGATGCCTGCGGCCCTGCACGGTGACGTGGCGCACGCCGGGCAGCATGAGCACCCGGCGGCGCCACGGCTCAGTCAATCGCCGGCCCGGCCCTTGGGCGCGGGTGCCGCCACGGCCACCGCCTGCAGCTTGCGCACCGCAGCTATCGGAATCGCTTCGGCCCGTCGCTGCTGCGGCCACCAGACGAACAGGAATGCGCTGCTGGAGCCCAGCAGGCGCGCGGTGCCAGGCAAGGGCGCCGCGTCGCCGTTCAACTGCAGGCGGATCACTTCCCCACGTCCCTCGTTGCGGATCTGCTGCCCCCGCACCTGCACGTAGTTGGCCGCGCCGATGGCCATGAAAGCGGCCACGGCCAGGGTCATCGCCGTCAGCGGCCGCAGACCTACGCCCTCCCAGCTGGTCAGTACCGAGCGCATGAGCACCGCCCGCCATGCCCAGTTGCGTGCGCGCAGTTGCTCGAGCTTGGCCGCATTGCGCATCCGTAGCGTGTCCGGCCAGCTCACCAGCAGCACCAGCAGCACGCCCGCAGCCAGCAGCAGTGCATAGGCCGGGTCACGGATGCCGGCCACCAGGAAATCGCTGGGCTGCAGGTAATCCAGAATCGACAGCTCGAATCCCCGGTAGAACCAGAAGCTGCACCACAGCCCCAGCAGCGACACCAGCAGATAGGCAGTGGTGAACAGCAACGCCGGCTCACGGCGCATGCGGGACAGCGCCTGCATCACCGCCGAGTCATCATCACCACGGGTCAGCGGCAGCATCGACCAGTCGGTCGCTGCTTCCGGCTCCGGTGGCGCCGCAGCCACCTCGATGCCCTGCACCCGCGGCACATCGCCATAGGTCCCTTCCGGTTCCCTGTTGTCCATGCCCGCTCCCCTTTTCAGCGAGCATCGCCGAAAAAGGTGGCGCGCGGTAGACCACCGGCCTGCGGCATACTCCACGGTGCCGCAGGGCGCAGAGCGGAGGAAAGGGCCATGAAACGATGGACTGGCATGTTGGGGCTGCTGGCGTGGCTCTGCGCCGCGTCACCGGCCGTTTCCGGCAATGCGCGGGCTCCCGCCGCGCCAGCGGACGATGTGGGTACCGCGCAGGCCGTCGCACAGGCTGAAGCGCGTGGCCGGCAGATGTTCGAGCACGACCTGGCGGCCGAGCGCGCAACCGACGCCCTGCTCGAACAGGGCATGCGCGGTGACACCCGGGTAAGGGGCTGGATAACCGAACAGCGCGGCAGCCACTACGAAGTCAGCATGATCGGCGACGGCGCAATGGTCCTGTATCGGGCCGCCACCGACGCGCAGGGAAGGATGACCGGCGCAACCGAGACTCTGGATGTTCCAGCGGCGCCAACGACCTACCAGGCCGGCGCTGCCGCCGCACGGGCGCTGGCGTTGAACAGCGCCTTCGACGCCTGCGCGCAGACCTACAACAGCGTGGTTCTTCCGGCGCCCGGTACGGCCGCCGATGCGTGGACGGTCTACCTGCTGCCCGCCACCACCGATCCTGCCGTAGTTCCGCTGGGCGGCACGCATCGTCTCGACATCGCCCACGGTCGGATCGTCTCCCGCCGCGCCTTCACCCACAGCTGCATCCAGCTGAAGCGTGCGCCACCCGGTGCGGCGATGTTCATCACCCATCTGCAGGACCCGACACCGACCGAGATCCATGTGTTCTGGAGCCTGTGGGCCCGCTCGCCGCTGTACGTCTCCACGGGTAAGGACGTGATCTGGAAGATCGAGGACGGCCGCATCCGCCGCATGCAGGACTGACCGGCCACCACGCGCGAACACGTGGCGGCCCGGGCCTGCAGGCGGCTGCCGACGGTCAGGCCGCGCGTGCTGCCACCGTGCGGACTGCACCGCTCTGCTCGATATGGAACACCGCGACCGACGCGGTCAGCGCATTGGCCTGCTCTTCCAGCGCGCGGCTGGCGGCAGTGGCTTCTTCCACCAGTGCGGCATTCTGCTGGGTCACCTGATCCATCTGCACCACCACCTGATTGACCTGTTCGATGCCGGCCGCCTGTTCCTTGCTCGCCGCAGCGATGTCACTCATCAGCTGGTTGGTGCGTGCGCTGGCCTGTGCCAAGCGTGCAATGGCCGCTTCCGACTCGACCGTGACCGCCAGACCGCTCTGCACCTTGCCTGCCGCCTCTTCGATGAGTTCCTTGATCTCCTTGGCGGCGATGCCCGCACGCTGCGCCAGCGTGCGCACTTCACTGGCGACCACGGCAAAGCCGCGGCCCTGCTCACCCGCGCGGGCAGCTTCCACCGCAGCGTTCAAGGCCAGGATGTTGGTCTGGAAGGCGATGCCATCGATGACCGTGGAGATTTCCGAGATGCGCGCCGAGGACTGATCGATCTCTCCCATCACAGATGCCATCTGTGCCATTGCCTGTTCGGTGGCCCGCACCGCCGCGCCGGCAGCGTGTGCCTCGCTGTCGGCCTGGCGGGCCAGCTCGGCATTCTGGCGGACGGTCGAGGTCAGTTCTTCCATCGATGCCGCCGCTTCTTCCAGGTTGGCGGCCTGCTGTTCGGTACGGCGCGACAGGTCGCTGTTGCCGGCGGCGAGCTCCTGCGCGGCAGTGTTGATGCTGTCGGCAGCGTCCTGGATGCCGCGCACGATGCCGGTCAGCTGGGCCGTGGTGGTGTTGGCATCGTCGCGCATGCGGGCGAACACGCCGTCGTAGTGACCGTACATGCGCGCAGTGA
The DNA here is from genome assembly GCF_056479905.1 of Stenotrophomonas sp. 112478_Sma. NCBI lineage: Bacteria > Pseudomonadati > Pseudomonadota > Gammaproteobacteria > Lysobacterales > Lysobacteraceae > Stenotrophomonas > Stenotrophomonas sp. 112478_Sma. The sequence goes on from NZ_CM151072.1 coordinate 3,185,440, forward strand.
GGTCGCCCCCGGAGATCGCGCGCAGCACATCGGAGACGTCGGCGATGCTGGCCTGCGAACTGGCCATCATGCCGTTGAGCTGCTCGACCATCGCCCTGAACTGATACTGGAACGCACTGGCATCCCCACGCACGCTGAAATCTCCGGCGCGCGCCGCGCGGACCAGGTCGTCAATCTGGGTGTTGACTGCCAGCAGGCTCTGTTTCACTGCGGCCAGGGTGCGGGTCAGCGTACCCTTCTCGCCGGGATAGTCCGGAAGGTCGCGGCTGAGGTCGCCGATGGCATAGCGCTGCATGACCTCGGCCATCAGCAGTTCCACCTGCACGTGTGATTCCACCAGGCTGTTGGTGGCCTGCACCATGCGCCCGAAATCGCCCGGAAACGCGCTGGCGTCCATGCGGTAGCGGATCGCACCCGCCTCGTGCTGCTCGGCCATGTGCATCTGCGCCCCGATGGCGGCCTGCACGCTCTGCCGCACGCTGGCCATCGCCTCGCCCAGCCGGGTCAGCTCGTCACCGCCGCCGAGGCGGAATTCCTGGTCCAGCTGGCCCTTGGACAGGCGCTCGGCCAGGTTCACCGCGCGTGCCAGCGGACCGGTCAGGCTGCGACCGATCATCACCGAGGCGGCAATGCCGACCAGCAGGGCCACGCCTCCCAGCACCAGCAACTGCAGCAGACTGCGTTCACCCAGGCGGATCGCCTCGGCGGCGGCCTCGCGGCTTTCCTTCTCTTCGAAGTCGACTCCCTCGGACAATGCCTTGTTCCAGCCGTTGGCCGCGTACTGCACCGGCCCCAGGGTCAGTGCCACGGCAGCGGGGTAGTCGCCCTGCTCCATCAGTTCGCTGGTCTGCTTGTTGAGCGGGCGCGCAAGGGCGCGCTTGGCCGCGATGGTTTCAGCGATGGCCTTGCCCTCGGCATCGCTCGGCAGTGCCTGATAGGCGGACCAATCCGCCTCGTAGCGCTTGACCAGGTCGGCAATGCGCTTCTCGTCGCTGCCGCGGTCTTCGCCCTGGCGGATCAGCATTTCGCGGCGCACTACCATCATCTGGTTGTTGGCATCGAGCATCTGCGACAGCAGGCGTACCTTGGCCACACTGACGTCGACTACCTGCTGCATCGCGCGCTTCTGCACGACACTGGCGGTGGCGCCGGTGGCCACCACGGCCGCGACCAGCAGCAGCAACAGGCCAAAGCCCAGCCCAAGACGCCAGGCAACCCTGACATTCCTCAAGTAATCCATGGGTACATCCAAAACGGGGGGATGCGCCCGTATCGGCCGCGCCACCGGCAATCTTGATCGGCAACAAGCACGGGCGTCGGCAGCCGTTCACCTTGGTGAGGCCCCGCCCCGTACTTCTGCGACAAGGGCCTGAGCCACGCCGGGGCTGCCCTGCTCATGCCGGCATCAGGTTGCTTTCACGGAGGCTGCGCAGCCTCTGCGGGCAGGGTGGAGCTGCCATCTGCCGGAGATCTTCATGCCCGTGTACCGCCCCGCCCTGCTCGCCCTGTCCTTGCTGGTGTCGCCCGCCTTCGCGCAGGTACCGCCGCCGGCCCAGCTGCCGGAGCCCATTGCCGAGCAGGCCGGACCCCATACAGCAGCCCGCTCGCCGCTGCACGCCCAAGTGTTGCTGGATCGCGCCAATTTCTCCCCGGGCGAGATCGACGGTGAAGTCGGCAGCAACCAGCATCGGGCCGTGGCCGGCTTCCAGGCGGCACACGGCCTGACGGTGAGCGGAGAGCTGGACGACAGCACCTGGGAGGCTCTCCAGGCCGAGACGATCGCGCCGCTGGCCAACTACACGCTGACGGCCGAGGATGTTGCCGGTCCGTTCCAGTCCATTCCCAAGAAACCCGCCGCACAGGCAAAGCTGAAGTCGCTGGGTTACAGCAGCGTCGAGGAAGCGCTCGGTGAACGCTTCCACGCGTCCCCTGCCCTTCTGAAGTTGCTCAACCCCGGCGTCGATCTGGCCAAGGCCGGCAGCCGTATCCAGGTGCCCAACATCGCCCCCGCGGCATTGCCGAAGGCGGCGAAGATCGTGGTCGACAAGTCCGATTCCACTCTTCAGTTGCTGGATGCGCAGGGCAAGGTGATCGCACAGGTGCCGGTTTCGTCCGGCAGCCAGCACGATCCGCTGCCGATCGGTGAATGGAAGATTCTCGGCGTCCATCGCGACCCGCCGTTCCACTACAACCCCAAGCTGTTCTGGGATGCGCGCAAAGGCGAGAAGAAGGCCACGCTGCCGCCCGGTCCGAACAATCCGGTCGGCCGGGTCTGGATCGATCTGTCCAAACCCCACTATGGCCTGCACGGAACGCCGGTACCCGGGCATGTCGGCAAGACCGAATCGCATGGCTGCGTGCGCATGACCAACTGGGATGCACTGCGCGTGGCCGATGCGGTCGATACCTCCGTTCCCGTGGTGATGCAGGAGTGAGCCGATGCGACTTTCGCAGTTGATCGTGCTGGGCGTGCTGGTGGGTGTGGGAATGGGCTGGTGGCTGCGCCGCGATGCGGGTGAGCCAGTAGCGGTTGCCCGGCCTGCAGCACCACCTGCGGTGGCTGCGGCGCCGGAGGTTGCGGCTGCGACGCCGCGTGTGGGCGCTGCGGCTCCCACGGCGGTGCCGCCGTCCAGCGCCACCGATGCGGCAAGCGGCCTGCTGCTGCCGGTGCAGGGCGTACTGCCTTCGCAGCTGCGCGATACCTTCACCGATGCCCGCAGCGAAGGGCGCGTGCATGATGCAATCGACATCATGGCCGACGCAGGAACTCCGGTGCTGGCAGTGGCCGATGGGACGGTGGAAAAGCTGTTCGACAGCAAGCGTGGGGGGCTGACGATCTACCAGTTCGAGCCGAGCGGGCACTGGTGCTACTACTACGCCCACCTGCAACGCTATGCCGATGGCCTGGCCGAAAAGCAGGTGATCAAGCGTGGCGAGGTGATTGGCTACGTAGGCAGCACCGGCAACGCCAGCGCCGAGGCCCCGCACCTGCATTTCGAAGTGCACGTGCTGGGGCCGGAGAAGCAGTGGTGGAAGGGGGAATCGATCAATCCGTACCCGCTGTTGCAGGCGGGAGGGTAGCGCGTCTGCCGCGTGGCAGAGCCAGTCGCAGTGATGCCCGATTTGGGCACGATCCTACCCGTATTGGGTATCTGACAAGTACCCCGCCGGGCATGGCCCGGCGCTACCGGCGTCGCCACCGCCGCAGCGCGATGCTGGCGGTCGCCAGCCCGCCACCGGCAATCAGTAACAGCAGTGCCAGGGGCTGCCAGAAGAAGAACGGCCACAGACCTCCAGCACGGTCAGCCACAGCCAGGAACGCCCGCGCGGACGTGCGTCGCCACGCCCATAGCCGAAGTACGAGGCGGCAATTCCAGCGGACTCAACCGATTCCAGCGCGCGGGTGATGCCGGAGCCCGGCACGCCCGAACGCGCGCCAGCGCGGAAGTCAGTCTGAAGCGCGTGAACCCACCCGATACCTCGCCAGATGGCGAGGCCAGGCATCGCACATGCGGAAGGGGGTCAGGCCGGCCTGACTTCTCTGCAGACCGGCTCGGCAAGTTCGCGGCAGGCGAAGAACAGCCCTTCCACCCCACCTTCGTCCAGGTGCCTGCGCGGCGTCGCCATGGTGGCGCAACGGTTGGCCGCATGCAGCATCTCCACCGCGGTGAGGATGCCCACGGCCGCACGGTCGATCCGCGCCAAGGACTGACGTCGTCCGTCGGACAGGTTCTCCTCCGGCCACAACATGCCATCGGAGCCCTCGCCATCACGGATGCGGGTGAGGCAGCCCTGGAACGTGCTGAGATCGTCGGCGGGATTGGCGTCGTCGTTGATGGGCTCAACAACATGGAACGGCGGGGTCTTGCGAGCGGTCATGGTGTCGGCTTCCGTGGCTGCACTTGACAGCGCCACCGCCGACAGATGAAACCGGCCCAAACTGAAGCGCCGCGACCCCACCGGGAGTCGCGGCGCTCTTTTTTCAATTGAACAGCGTCACCACCACGCCGGACATGGCCCGGCGCTACCTCAGGCGAACGGATCCTGCAGGACCATGGTGTGGTCGCGATCGGGGCCGGTCGAGACGATGCTGATCGGGCAGCCCGCCAGCTCCTCCAGCGAACGCAGGTAGGCGCGCGCGGCCGGCGGCAGGTCATCCCACTGGGTGATGCCGTGGGTGTTCTCGCTCCAGCCCGGGAACTCCAGGTACACCGGGGTGCACTCTTCCCAGCCCTGCGCGTCCAGCGGCGCGTACTCGGTACGCTTGCCGCGGTATTCGTAGGCGATGCAGACCTTCAGCTTCTCCATGCCGTCCAGCACGTCCAGCTTGGTGATGCACAGGCCGCTGATGCCGTTGATGGCCACGGCGCGCTTGAGCGCGACGATGTCCATCCAGCCGCAGCGACGCGGGCGGCCGGTCGAGGCGCCGTACTCGGCGCCGCGGTCGCGGATGCCCTGGCCGATCTCATCGTCCAGTTCGGTCGGGAACGGACCGCCGCCGACGCGGGTGGCATAGGCCTTGGCGATGCCCAGCACGTAGTCGATCGCATCGGCACCCACGCCGGCACCGGCCAGTGCGCCGCCGACGGTGGTGTTGGAGCTGGTGACGTACGGATAGGTGCCGTGGTCGATGTCCAGCAGCGCGCCCTGCGCGCCTTCGAACAGCACGCGCTTACCCTGCTTGCGCAGGTCGTGCAGGATGCCGGCGACGTCGGACTTCATCGGCTCGACGTACTCGCCGAAGGCAAGTGCCTCGTCGTAGGTCTTCTGGAAGTCGATCGCGTCGGTGTTGAGGTACTTGGTCAGCACGAAGTTGTGGTAATCCAGCGCGGTGCGCAGGAGTTCTTCCAGCTGCTTGGGGTAATGCAGGTCGGCAATGCGGATGCCGCGACGTGCCACCTTGTCTTCGTAGGCCGGGCCGATGCCACGCCCGGTGGTGCCGATCGCCTTGCCGCCGGCAGCGCGTTCGCGCGCCTGGTCCAGGGCGATGTGGTACGGCATGATCAGCGGCGCGGCCGGGGAGATCTTCAGGCGCGAACGCACTTCCACGCCGGAGGTTTCCAGCTCGGCGATTTCCTTCTGCAGCGCGGCCGGCGAGATCACCACGCCGTTGCCGATCAGGCACAGTGCGTCGTCGCGCAGGATGCCGGACGGGATCAGGTGCAGGACGGTCTTCTTGCCGTTGATGACCAGCGTGTGGCCGGCATTGTGGCCGCCCTGGAAGCGCACGACCGCGCCGATTTCCTCAGTGAGCAGATCGACGATCTTGCCCTTGCCTTCATCGCCCCACTGGGCACCCAACACTACGACAGACTGACCCATGACGGGCTCCTCGATTTGTTGCGGCCATCGGGGCCGCGGACGGGTAAACCGTGGCGGGGGTGGCCAGCGCGGTCATGGCGGCTCCAAACGGGGAGCGGCCGGCGATGGATGGCCCAGACACGGAAAAAGCCGAACGGGGGAGGCCCGTCCGGCTTTTGTGCATTATCCGGGTTTCCGGGGTCGGGTGCCACCTTTCCGACGGACGGCTTCACCCAGCGGTCAGGGGCCCGAAACGGGGTCAGATCCCTTTCCTGCGGAAAGGAATATGACCCGCTGCTAATGCCGTGCCCACCACAGCAGGCTCAGGCCGGCCAGCAGGATCAGGCCGCCAAAGCTGCGCAGGGCCGGTCCAGGCAGGTCCAGCAGGCGCTCGGCCATGCGCTTCCAGGCCAGCGGGGCCGCGAACAGGAACAGGCCTTCCAGCACCGCGACCAGGCACACGGCCGCGAACAGGTCTTTCATCGGGAACTCCAGAAATGGCACGGGGCCCGGCATCTGGCCGGGCCCCGTGGGTAGTGCGTGCGACCTCAGCGATCGCTCTTGAGGTACTGCAGGAACGGGTCGTTCTTGTCGAGCACGATCACGCCGTTGCCGTCGGTCATGGAGCCACGGTAGGCCTCCAGGCTGCGGTAGAAGGCGTAGAACGCCGGATCGGCAGAACCGGCCTTGCCATAGATGCGCGCGGCATCGGCATCACCTTCACCGCGCAGGCGCTGGGCATCACGCTCGGCTTCGGCGATCAGCACGGTGCTGTCGCGGTCGGCCTGGGCGCGGATCGTCAGCGACTGTTCCTCGCCTTCGGCGCGCAGCTTGGCGGCCTCCTGCTTGCGCTGGGCGCGCATGCGCTCATACACGTCGTTGATGACCTGGCTGTCGGTCGGCAGATCGACCTGCTTGATGCGCAGATCGATGATCTGCATGCCCAGCCCCGCCACCGCCTCGTTGATGTTCTTGCGTTGCTCGTTGATCAGCTCGGTGCGGTCGCCGGACACCAGCTGCTGCAGGGTGCGCGAGTTGATCTGGTTGCGCAGCGAGTCGGTGATGATCGGTGCCAGGCGGGCATTGGCGATGCGCGGATCGCCGCCGGTGGCGCGGAAGTAGTCACCCACGTTGGAGATGCGGCCGATCGCGAAGAAGTCGACGCTGACGTCCTTCTGCTCGGCGGTGAAGTAACGCGCAGGGGCGGTATCAAGCACCTGGAAGCGGCGGTCGAAGACCTTCACCGTTTCCACGATCGGCAGCTTGAAGTGCAGGCCCGGCTTGATGTCCGAGCGCACTACCTTGCCCAGGTTCAGGACCATGGCGGTCTGGTCCTCGCGGACCACGTACACCGAGCCCAGCAGGCCCAGCACCACCGCCACGATCACGGCGATCCAGATTGGACTCTTCATCGGCTGCCCTCCTCACGGCCGCTCGGTCGCCCGGTCGGGCGGCCCGTGGGCCGGCCCGGGTCACGGGAAGGTTCCGCTGCCGTGGTACCCGGCAACGAAGGCATCACCACGTCCGGATTCGGCACGCCGGCGGCCGACGTCGCAGGACGGGTATCGCCGGTCATCGGCACGTAGATCAGCTGGCGGCCATCGCCACCGATCACCTTGCGGTTCTCGCTCAGCACCTGCTGCACCGTTTCCAGCCACAGGCGCTTGCGGGTCACGTCCGGCGCATCCTTGTACTGGGCCTGCAGCAGGCTGAAGCGCTGCGCATCACCCTCGGCCTTGGACACGACGGCCTGCTTGTAGCCTTCGGCGGTGGTACGGGCGCGCGAGGCCTGGCCTCGTGCTTCCGGCACGACCTTGGCGGCGTAGGCCTGGGCTTCGTTGATAAGGCGTTCCTTGACCTGCTGCGCACCGTTGACCTCGTCGAAGGCCGGCTTCACTTCCTCCGGCGGACGGGCGTCCTGCAGGGTCAGGCCAGTGACGGTCAGGCCGGTCTTGAACGCGCGCAGCAGCGCCTGCAGGCGCTCCTCGGCAGCCGCGGCCAGCGGGCCACGGTTGTTCAGCACGGCGTTGAGATCGGCACGGCCGACTTCCTCGCGCACGGCACTCTGGGCCGACTGTTCCAGCACCTGGTTGGCATCGACCGTGCCGAACAGGTACTGCTGCGGATCATCGATGCGGTACTGGACGTTCAACGACACGTTGACGATGTTCTCATCGCGGGTCAGCACCGGAACCTGGATCGAGAAGGTCTTGATCTCGGTCGCGTTGACCTTGGTGACCGACTCGATCGGCCACGGCAGCTTGAAGTTCGGTCCGGGCTGCAGGATGCGCGAGAACTGGCCGAAGCGCAGCACCACGCCACGCTGCTGCTCGCCGATCAGCTGGAAGCTGGAGAACAGCACCAGCAGCACCAGGGCTGCCACCACCCAGCGGACGATGCCGCCATCGAACAGATCCTTCAACGGCCCGGGCAGCCCGCCCCAGCCACCACCATTGCCACCGCCGCGCGACCCGAACGGCCCGCGTCGATTGTCCTCGGGGCCTTGTCCGCCCTTGTTGCCGCCGGGTGTATTCCAGGCCATGCACGCTCCATCAAGATATGGGCTGCGGCGCGGGCCCTTCCCGCGGCGCCAGCCGTGAACCATCACCGATCATACAAGATGGGGCGGATCGGCAGGATCGAAAGGGGGCGAACGGGGTAAGGTGGCGTTTTCCTCGAAGTCAGGCACGCCGATGGTCCCCACCACCCCGTTCACCGCCTTCCGCATCGAAAGCGACGACGCCGGCTACCGCAGCGGACTGACCCGGCTGGGGGTCGACGACCTCAACCCCGGGCAGGTGCTGATCCGCGCCCGGTGGTCCTCGGTCAATTACAAGGACGCCCTGGCCGGCACCGGCAAGGGCCGGATCCTGCGCCGCTTCCCGCTGGTGGGCGGCATCGATGTGGCCGGCACGGTCGTGGCCTCCACCGACCCCGCCTGGCGCGAGGGCGACGCCGTGCTGGCCACCGGCTGCGGCCTGAGCGAAACCCGCGACGGCGGCTACAGCCAGTACGTGCGGCTGGAGTCGAGTGCGGTGATCGCGCAGCCGCCCGGGCTCAGCCCGCGCGAGGCGATGGTGCTGGGCACGGCCGGTTTCACCGCCGCGTTGGCGCTGCTGCGCCTGCAGGACAATCGGCAGACCCCGGATCTGGGCCCGCTGGCGGTGACCGGCGCCAGCGGTGGCGTGGGTGCCCTGGCGCTGTCGATCTTCAGCCGCGCCGGCTATACCGTGCACGCCATCAGCGGCAAGCCGGAGCAGGCCCGCTTCCTGCGCGACATCGGCGCCAGCGAGGTTCTGCCACGCGAGGCGTTGGCCGATACCGGCCCGTTGCAGACCGGGCGCTTCGGCGGGGGCCTGGACAATGCCGGCGGCGACATGCTGGCCAGCCTGCTGGCGCAGACCGTGCCCTACGGCAGCGTGGTCAGCGCGGGCCTCGCCGCCAGCCCGAAGCTGGACATGACGGTGATGCCCTTCATCCTGCGTGGCGTATCGCTGTTGGGCGTTTCTTCGGCCAACGCGCCACGCGCCCTGCGCGAAACCGTCTGGGCGCGGTTGGGCGACGACTGGAAGCCGCAGCATCTGCAGCAGATCTGTACGGCGGAAGTCGGCCTGGAGGCGCTGCCGGAGGTGTTCGAGCGCATGCTGGCCGGCGGCTCGCTGGGACGCACGGTGGTACGGATCGACTGAACGTTGCAGGCAGGCGACGGACGGCAGGCGCCGCCCTCCCGCCGGTAATCCGCCCGCACTACACTGCGGGCATTACCTGGGGAACAACATGGCACGCATTCTGATCGTCGACGACTCACCGTCGCAGCTGTTGGGGATACAGCGCATCGTCGAGAAGCTCGGGCACCAGATCCTGACCGCCACCGATGGCGCCGCCGGGGTGGAAGCCGCCCGTGCCGAGCTGCCCGATCTGGTGCTGATGGACGTGGTCATGCCCAACCTCAACGGTTTCCAGGCGACCCGCACCCTCGCCCGCGACGAGGCGACCCGGCACATCCCTGTGATCCTGGTGACCACCAAGGACCAGGACACCGACCGTATGTGGGGCATGCGCCAGGGCGCCAAGGCCTACATCACCAAACCGTTCTCGGAAGATGAGCTGTCCGAGGTGCTGGAGCGGGTGTTCGCCGGGCAGGGCTGAAGCCGCAGCATGCGCGGGTAGCCCCGGGCCATGCCCGGCGAGCGCAGCGGGTCAGGAGCCGCCGGGCATGGCCCGGCGCTACCCCTGGGTTGATTCACCGAGGGCGCTGCACAGGACGTCAGATTGATTCGCCGAAGGCCTTGGCCAGGTTGCGGTATGCCTTCTTCTGCGCTTCGTCGGTGGCGGCCGGGGCAATGATCTCCAGCTCGACGATCTGATCGCCATCGGGATTGCCCGGCAGGCCGCGGCCGCGCAGGCGAAGCTTGCGACCGGCTTCGGAATCGGCCGGAATCTTCAGCTCCACCGCGCCGCCCAGCGTGGGCACGCTGATGCTGGTGCCCAGCGCTGCCTGCCAGGGCGTGACCTGCAGCGAATACAGGATGTTGCGGCCATCGACCTCGAACTGCGGGTGTGCTGCGTACTCCACCTCCAGCAGCAGGTTGCCACCGTGGTTGCCCTGCCCCGCCAGACGGATCACCTGGCCGGGACGGATGCCCTTGGGCACGCGCACATCCAGTTGCCTGCCGTTGACGGTGATGCGCAGGCTGTCGCCGTTGTAGGCAGCCTCCAGCGGCACCGACAGCTTGGCGCGGGTATCGCGGTTGGGTGCATGCCCCTGGCTGCTGAATCCCGGGCCCGGTCCCTGGCCACCGCGCTGGCGGGCGAACAGGCTCTCGAAGAAGTCGCTGAAGCCGCCATTGGGGCCACCACCGCCGAACACTTCCTCGAAATTGAAGCCACCACCACCGTAGTTCGGCGGCACATTGAATTCCTCGCCCGGCCGGTAGCCCTGCGCGCGCAGCTGGTCATAGGCCGCGCGCTTTTCCGGATCGCGCAGCGCCTCATAGGCTTCATTGACCGCCTTGAACCTGTCTTCGGCCCCGGCCTCCTTGCTGACGTCCGGGTGGTACTTGCGTGCCAGCCGGCGGTATGCGGTCTTGATCTCCGCATCACCCGCACTCGGTTCCACCCCCAGGGTGGCGTAGTAATCCTTGAATTCCATCCAGCTACCTCGATTCGCTTCGGCCGCGCCGGTGGCGCCGCCCCGGGTTCATTCTACGCGCCGGCGATGCTACGCCGCCCCTCGTGCGGCCCCGGTGAGGCCGACTGATCCTGCGCAATGCGCCTGCCATCGGCCTGCGCCACGCTGTGGCTGGAACCCTGGCGCGTGCCCCCTGAAGATGGGGCCTGCACGCGGGGTTTCCAATGTCTTGACGCCCCTGTCCCATCCCGCCCACTAGCCTGCCCCAGCAAGGAGTCCATCATGACCATCCATGTCGGCGACCGCATTCCGGAAGTGACCCTCAAGCGCATCCGCGAGGGCATCGAGACGCTCGATACGCACTCGCTGTTCGACGCCCGCAAAGTGGTGCTGTTCGCCGTGCCCGGCGCCTTCACCCCCACTTGCTCGGCCCGCCACCTGCCCGGCTTCGTCGAGAAGTTCGAGGCGTTCCGCCAGCGCGGCATCGAGGTCTACTGCATGGCGGTCAACGATCCGTTCGTGATGAAGGCCTGGGCCGCTGACCAGCACGTACCCGAGGGCCTGCTGATGCTGTCCGACGGCAATGCCGAACTGACCCGCGCGCTGGGCCTGGAACTGGATGCCAGTGCTTCGGGCATGGGCATCCGCTCGCGCCGGTTTGCCCTGTACGTGGACGACGGCGTCGTCCGCGCGGCCTGGATCGAGCAGCCCGGGCAGTTCGAAGTGTCCTCGGCCGAGTACGTGCTGGAGCACCTGCCCACCTGATCTTCCACCGCAAGAGGAAACGGCCAGCCATGTCCAATACGCCAGCCAACGCCAACACGTCTGCCCACCCGCTTCCCGGCATCAGCGACCGCAAGGTCCTGCGCGAACGCGCGCGGCGCAATCTTGAAGATGGCGCGATCACCGAAAGCTACAGTGCCGACCGCAAGGCCGTGATCAAGCTGCTCAACGACGCCCTCGCCACCGAGTATGTCTGTGTGCTGCGCTACTACCGGCATTACTTCACCGCCAAGGGGATGCTGGCCGATGCGGTCAAGGCCGAGTTCCTTGAGCATGCGCAGCAGGAACAGGCGCATGCTGGCAAGCTGGCCGAACGCATCGTCCAGCTCGGCGGCGAGCCGGACCTCAATCCGGACACGCTGAGCGCGCGTTCGCATGCCGAGTACAAGGAGGGCAGCGACCTGCGTGACATGGTCCGCGAGAATCTGGTCGCCGAACGCATCGCCATCGACAGCTACCGCGAGATGATCGACTTCATCGGTGATCGCGACACGACCACCAAGCGCATCCTCGAGGAGATCCTGGCGCAGGAAGAAGAGCACGCCGATGAGTTCGCCGACCTGCTGGACGGGTGGATCGGGGAATAGCGCTGCGCGTATCGGATACCGCGTGCCGGCCGTGGGCCGGCACCTACCGGAGGACGTTGAAACGCACCTGCGTCCACGCGCCATCGGCGGCCAGCGCGGTCAGCGTATGGGCGCCCGGCTCGGCGAACTCGCGCTGCATCAGCTGAGATCCCCGGGTCTGTGCGATCCAGCGGCCATCCAGCAGCCAGTCCACTGCCTGCTCGCTGCCCAGCGCGCGCAGCTGCAGGCGCACGCCGTGTTCGGCATTGGGCGCGCGCGCCAGCGTGGCCCCGTCATTCAGACCGTCCACGTGCAGCGCCACGCTGGCCTCACGGCCATCGTCGCGGCAGTCCGGTGACAGCGCCGGCAGCTGCGACAGCTCCCGGGTCGCCTTCGGCAGCCACGGCGACAGCAGCGCCGGCCAACGGGCGATTTCGCGCGCCACCTCCTCATGAGGCAGACGACAATTGGCCGAGACGCGTAGACCGGTGCGTGCATCTGCCAGGTAGCGCTGACGGCCCGGTTGCCAACGCCGGGCTTCGCGCTCGGGGAACGTGAGCGGTACGGCGCCGTCGAGCAGGTACGCCGGCATCCGCCGCTGGCACACGGCCGGCGGCAATCCTTCGGCGCGTTCACCGGTCGGCCAGCAGATGTCGCCCTGGCTGACGCTGGCCGGCATAGGTGCCGCCGCCGAATCGCCACGCTGGCGCGGCAGACTGTCGACCACCTCGAACATCAGCGGCAGCGCGGTGACCGCGCCGTACTGGCCCGGCAGGGGCGTGCCGTCGGGCCGCCCCACCCATACGCCCACGGTGTAATGCCGCGTGCTGCCGATGGCCCAGGCATCGCGGTAGCCGTAACTGGTCCCGGTCTTCCAGGCAACGCGGGGGCGCCCTCCCACATCGAAGGTGCCCACGCCATACCCCGGACGCGGGTTCGACTCCAGCATCTCGCGTACGATCCAGCTCGCCCCCGGCGACGCCAACCGCCGCTCGATCATCGGCTCGTCATCGGTGTAGCGCACGCGGCCGGCGATACCGTTGCGGTTCAGTGCGGCGAATGCCCCGACCAGATCTTCCAGCCTCGCGCCGGTGCCACCGAGTATCAGCGAGAGATTGGGGGGGCTGCCCGCGGGAAAACGCAGCTGGATGCCGGCGTGTGACAGGCGCGCGGCAAAGCGCGCGGCGCCGACCCGCTGCAGCAGGTCCACCGAGGGTACGTTGAGCGACAGACGCAACGCACTGGAGGCGCCGATCGGGCCATTGAACGCCATGTCGAAGTTGCCCGGACGGTAGCTGCCGAAGCTCTGCGGCGCGTCCACCAGCAGGCTCTCCGAGTGGATCAGGCCGTCATCCAGCGCCATCGCGTAGAGGAACGGCTTGAGGGTCGAACCCGGCGAGCGCCAGGCCTGAACCATGTCGACGTGGCCCAGGCGCTGGCGGTCGCCGAAGGACAGCGTTCCCACGTAGGCGCGCGCCTGCAGGGTCTGGTTGTCGACCACCAGCAATGCCGCCGACGTCCGCTCCGGCAGGCTCGAGAAATAGCTGGCCACGCGCTCTTCCAGTGTGCGCTGCAGGCCGATGTCGATGCTGCTCCGGATGCGCGCCTGGCCGGGGTGTGCCGCATGCAGCCGCTGCGCCAGCAATGCCGCATGCAGTGGCGGTCGCAGCGACCGCGCCACCACGTTCTCGATGCGTGCATCCTCCACCTCATCCGGTGTCCACGCCCCCCGTTCGGCCATGCGTGCCAGCACCTTGTCACGTGCCTTCTGCGCCGCGTCCGGATGGCGGTCCGGGCGCAGGCGGCTGGGTGCCTGTGGCAGCACCGCCAGCAACGCGGCCTCGGCATGTGACAGCTGCGCGGCCGGCTTGCCCAGGTAGGCCCAGCTGGCAGCCTCCACGCCCTCGATGGTGCCGCCGTAGGGCGCACGCTCCAGATACAGGGCCAGGATCTCCCGCTTGGAAAGATGCACTTCCAGCTGCAGGGCCCGCAGCACCTGCTTGAGCTTGCCCCACGGGGTACGCGAATGCGGGTCGAGGATGCGTGCCACCTGCATGGTCAGGGTCGAGCCACCGGAAACGATGCGGCCGCCGCGCAGCAGCTGGCCGCTGGCACGCAGGATCGCCAGCGGGTTGATGCCCGGATGGCGCCAGAACCAGCGGTCCTCGTAGGTCAACAACGCCTGCAGGTACAACGGCGAGACGCTGTCGATCGAGGCCGGATAGCGCCACACGCCCTCGGCATCGGCGAACGCACGCAGTGGCGTGCCGTCGGCAGCCACCACCAGGGTGCTGGTGTCGCGCTGCTTCGGCAGTGGCGGCGGGAAAACGACGTCCAGTACCAGCAGCAGCGTCAGCAGACCCGCTGTTCCCCAGCGCAGCCACGGCCACAGCGGCCGCAGCCGGCGGCGCAGGTCCGCCCGCCGGGTCGTCATCGCGTTCTTCATTGCAGGTTGCCAGCAGGACGGGCCGCGCCGTCGCGGCCCGTCCGCGCGGTCACGGCTGCACCACCGTGATCGTGGTCGGGTTGCTGCGGCCGACGCCACGCAGCTGCGGCCGGTACATGTCTTCCACCAGCGGCGGCGGCACCGAGTAGGTGCCCGGGGTCACCGCACGCACCAGGTAGAACACATTGGCCTTTCCGCCGCGCGAGAGCTTGAGCGCTGCCACGTAGCGGTCGTCGCGGAACTCCTCATGCTTGGTATCGGCCGCGTCACCGCGGTCGCTGATGGTGATGCCATCGACGACCACGTCCGCCCACTGCTTGGCATCGCCCAGGTTGAAGTTCTCGATCTCCAGGCCGGCCGGCAGCAGGTCGGTCAGCAGCGCATCCGGCATGGTGGTGTCGGCACTGACGGTGACCCGCACGATCAGCGCTTCGCCTTCCTTCAGCGGGCGCGGCGACCACGGCTTGCCGTCGATACCGAAGTAGCTGCGCTCGACACCGATCACACTGTTGTCCGGCGCGGGCGCACTGCGCGGGATGCCCGCCACATCGATGCTGGCGAACATCGGCGGCTGGCCCTGCGGAGTGAAGCGCACTCCGCTGGCCAGTTCGCTGGCGCTGAAGGTGCGGCCGAACAGCTTGCGCTCGCTGATCGATTCACTGTTGCCACCGATCACCAGCTCGCCGGCCACCAGTGCCTTCTGGTTGGCCGCCAGCGCCTTGCCGAGGCGGGCGATGGCGACCTGCTCCTGCGTGCTCAGCCACATCCAGCCGGCGTTGCGGCGCGCATCCAGGCCGCGGCCGAGATCGACCGCACGCGCATCCCATGCCGGCTTCGCCAGCTTGTTCTCGTGGGTCAGCGCGATCATCAGCGCATCATCACGGATCGCGCTGCCGTAGTCGCCGAAGTACGACGGGCGCTCGCTGCTGGACTTGGCGAAGGCAGCTTCCAACGCGGCCTGGCCACGCTTGGCGTCGCCCTGCAGCGACAGCGCCACGCCCAGGTGGACCAGCGACAGGCCGCCGACCGCCTTGCTGCGCTCGTTGTCGTACAGCGTGCGCAGCGTACCCAGCGGCGCACGGTTGACCCGGGCCAGCACGTAGCCGGAATACGCCTGGTTGGCGAACTTCAGTTTCTCGCGCTCGTCCTGCCCGTAGAACGGGTTGCCGCCGGACAGCAGATCCTCGCTGAGACGGTTCAGTGCCTTCTGCAGCACGTTGTCCGGTACGGCGAAGCCGGCATCCCGGGCATCGAGCAGGAACTCGGCGATGTACGGGGTCAGCCACGGGTTCACATAACCATCGTCGCCCCACATCGAGAAGTTGCCGTTGGCCACCTGCATCGACGCCAGGCGGCCGAACGCGCCCTCCATGCGTTCGCGGCGGGTCTTGGCATCCAGGCCGTCTGCGCCGAGCATCGACGACGTGGCCTGGTCCAGGATCAGCGCAGCGTAGCCCTTGCTGGTGGTCTGCTCGGCGCAGCCATACGGGTAATTCAGCGCGCCCTGCAGAGCACTGGCAAACGGAATCGGGGGCAGCGGGCTGACCAGCAGGCGCGCATTGACCGACTCGGACATCAGGCCATCGGCCAGACTGCTGTCGAGGCTGACCGCCGCCAGCGGGTCGAGCGTGCGTACCTGCGAGCGCAGCACCTGCGGCCATGCCGCACGCACCGGCAGGTCGTAGCGGCGGTCGGCCTTGAAGCCATTGCCTTCCACACGCACCCGCACCTTGGCCACGCTGTGGCCTTCGCGTGCCGACAGCGGGAAGCTCAGCGTGGTCTTCGCATCGGCGTTGAGCTGCACGCTGCGGCTGCCCTCGCCCAGGGCCAGCGGTCCCTCGCTGTCCACGCGCACGTTGAACTGGCCGGGCTTGCCGGTGAAGTTCTGCACGTCCAGCGTCACGGTGCTGCGGTCGCCCGGGGCGAGCACGCGCGGCATGCTGGCCTCGGCCAGGATCGGTGCGCGCACCACCGTTTCCACGTCGCGCTTGCCGTACTGGTCATCGCTGTACACCAGCGCCGACACGCGCAGCGTGCCGTTGAAGTCCGGCACTTTGAGGCGGATGCGGGCATTGCCCTTGGCATCAAGCTGTACCGGGCCGGAGAACAGATCCACGGTCTGCACGCGCGCGGTCGGCCGCTTGGCCTGAGGCAGGGACTGCAGCGCCATGTCACCGCCGAACTTCAGCTTGCCGGCGCCGCCGTCGAAGCTCTCGATCACCCGGCTGTAGATGTCATAGGCATCGATGCCGAGGCGGCGCTGGGCGAAGAAGTGCGCGCCGGCATCGGGCACGGGGAAACGGGTGATGTTGAGGATGCCCACATCCACCGCCGACACGGTGACGTGCGCGGCCTTGCCGGCCAGCTGCGGTGCGCTGACCGTCACCGGCAGATCCTGTTCCGGGCGCATCTGCTTCGGCGCCACCAGGCCGACGGCCACGGTGCGGCCCCTGCGGTCCATCGGTACGTGCACCACGCCGACAGCGCGCGCCGGGGTGATCTTGCTCGGCGCACTGCCGCCCCGGAACACCAGCGCGGTGATGTAGACATCGTGGCGCTCCCAGTCAGCGGTGACCGGGATGTTGAAGGTGGCACCGGGTTTGGCGTCGATGTCCTGCACGTACAGCATGCGATCGGTCTCGACCATCAGGATGCCCTTGCCGGCATGCGGCGGCGTCACCGTCACCTGCAGGGTGTCGCCCGCCTTGTAGCCGGTCTTGTCCAGGCCCAGCTTGACCTTGTCCGGGCGCGCATCGAGACCGCGATTGTCATCGCCCCAGCTCCAGCCGGCACGGAACGGATAGCGGCTGGTCAGGCCGGTGCCCGGATCGAACACGTCCACCCGGTACTCGCCCCACTCGACCGGGACATCGAACGCCACCGCGCTGCTGCCGGCATCGACCGTGCGGGTTTCCCTGTTCTCGAACCGACGGGTGAAATCGTAGTCCCAACGGTTGTCGTTGAAGGTCCAGTGATAGTCACGCAGCTCGCGCACCAGGGTGATCTTCAGGCCCTTGGCCGGCTGCGGCCGGCCGGCCGCGTCCACGCGCACCAGTTCGAAGCGTGCGTTGCTGTTGGAGTCGGCACCATCGTCGGGGTTGAACAGCGGACGCACGCCGACCAGCGCATTGGCCGGCCACATCACCCGCTTCAGGGTGCGGGTCACGGTCCGCCCACCGGTCTCGTACAGGCTGCCGGACAGCACCACCGCGATCGGCGCCTTGGCCTTGGCCGCTTCTTCCGGCAGCGTCACGTCCTCGCGCAGCTGGCCGTTGGCCGGCAGCGTCGTGTCGATCACGTCCTTGGCCTCGCGCGGAAGCTGCAGGGTCGGGTCGCCGAAGAAGTAGCCCGGCAATCCCTCGACCGGCTGCTGTTCGGCTGCCACGGCCAGGCGCGCGGTGAAGCGGTTGCCGTCAGCCGGCGCGCCGTACAGATACGCGCCATCGGCCTGCAGACGAAGATCTTCGCCCGGCTTGAGCGTCTTCTGCGGGCTGTCCAGGTCCAGCTTCATCCGTTCGGGCAGGAACTCTTCGATGCGCAGGGTCATGCCCTGGATCGCTTCCTTGCTGGCCGGATCGGTACGGAACTCCACCTGCCAGCGTCCTGTCGGCGCCTCGGCCGGGATGACCTGCTCGAAGGCGATGTAGCCCTGCTCGCCCGGCTGCAGGCGGGTCTCGCGGAAGGTCTTGCCGTCGGGCTGCTTCAGGCGCAGGAACACCGGCTGCGACTTGACCGGCTTGCCATCATTGTCGCGCAGCAGCGCGGACAGGCGCACGGTCTCGCCCGGCCGATAGAGGTCGCGGCCGGACCATGCGTAGACATCGAACCAGGCATTGTCACGACCGGCAACGGCAAACTCGCTCAGGTCCAGGGCCGGCTGGTTGAAGGGCAGGAAGCTGGTGTCGCGACCACTGCTGGCCACCAGCACGTGGGTGGCGTCGAGCGTGTAGTTCAGCAGCGCATTGCCGTTGCCATCGGTACTGCCCTTGAGCACCACCTCGCCTTTGCCGTCGAGCACGCGCAGCTCGACGTTCTTCAGCGGTGCTCCGTCCTTCAGTCCGGCGGTGTGGACGAACAGCTTGTCCTTGTAGGCGCGCGTGTGCAGGCCGATGTCGCTGACCGAGAAGAACGCGGTGTCGAACTCGCCCTCGTAATCGCCCGTGCGCTTGAGCAGTGCGAAGTACAGGCCCGGCTCCTGCAGCTCCTTGATGTCCTGGGTTGGCAGGTAGGTCAGCACCCGCTCGTTCTGCTTGCCGCCGAGGATGAAGCGGTTGACGTAGACCGGCTCGGCCAACGCATTGATCGGGCTGCGCTCGTAGTCGCTGCTCAGTTCCCAGCTGCCACGACGGCCGCCGCGCTGGTACTGGCTGAAGAAGGTCGGCAGATCCTTCTCGCGCACGCGCAGGAATTCGACGTCGACCTCGGGAACATTCACGGAGACAACCGGCAGGCCGCGGCTGTCCTTGGCCGGCAGCACGCTGCCCTGCGAGGCGAAGCCGGCCACCGGCTTCAATTCGCCACTGAACACCTTCTGCTTCAGCTCCTTGCCCAGCCGGCTGCCATCGGCGGCCAGCAGGTCCGGCGATACCACCAGGCTGAACTCCTTGCCGGCTTCGACGAACGGATAGCGCAGGGTCAGTCCGTCATCGGACAGGGTCCAGCTGCTGTCGTCGGTGCCGACCTTCTCCTCGAAGCGCACCAGCGTGTCGAAATCCTGCGTGCCGACCAGCGGGCGCGAGAACTCCAGCGCCAGCGACAGGCCGTCATTCTTCTGGTCCGGGTAGGCGCGCAGCAGGGTGAAATCCTTCACCTGCTCGGCCTGGGTGGCAATGGCCTCGCCACTGGCCTTGGGCAGCTGCCCGCTGTCGTTGCGGCAACCGGCCAGACCCAGCAACAGGCCTCCTGCCAGTACCGCCGCCGCCCATCCCCACCGCTTGCGCCGTGCCGGACCGCTCATGTCGTCACTCCTTGATCGAGGCGGCCATTATAGGCTCGCCGCGTCAAGGTGTTGGCGCGGATCCGGCAGGAATACATCGGAACGGTAGCGCCGGGCCATGCCCGGCGGTCCCGGTAGCGGCCGACCTTGGTTGGCGTTGGGCCCGTGCCAACCAAGGTTTGCACCTACCAAGGCGCGCCCTACCCCGGCTGGTACAGATCCACGTAGTCGGTCACCGGCATGGCCGCCAGCGCCACCGGGTCCAGCGAGGCCGCCAGGATGCGCTGCTGCTGGGTGGTGGGGAACCGATGGGCCAGATGCCGCCGGAACTTGTCCATCAACAGGGGCATGCCCTCGTCGCGTCGCCGGGCGTGGCCGAGCGGGTACTCGACCAGGACCTCCGGCAGTTCGCTGCCGTCGTTGAAGCGGACGGTCAGGCCGTTGGCGATGCTGCGCTTGTCCGGATCCAGGTAATCCGCGCTGAGCTGCGGGTCTTCGTGGCAGGTCATTCGCGCGCGCAGCGCATCGATGCGGGGGTCAGCAGCAACATCGTCCTCGTAGTCCTCAGCCACCAGCCGCCCATGCAGCAGCGCGATGGCGACCATGTACTGCACGCAGTGGTCGCGGTCGGCCGGATTGTGCAGCGGGCCGCGCTTGTCGATGATGCGGATGCAGGCCTCCTGCGTGCGGATGGCGATATGCGCGATGTCATCGACGCTGCGCCCGCCTGCCCGCAGCTGCGCGTGCAGCGCGACCGCGGCCTCCACTGCGGTCTGGCCGTGGAACTCGGCGGGAAAACTGATCTTGAACAGCACGTTCTCCATCACGTAGCTGCCCAGCGGCCGCCCCAGCGTCACCGCCTGACCATGCATGGAGACCGCTTCGAAGCCCCAGGTGGGAGCGCTCAACACGCTGGGATACCCCATCTCGCCGCTGGCCGCCATCAGCGCCAGGCGCACGCCGCGACTGGTGGCATCGCCGGCGGCCCAGCTCTTGCGCGAACCGGTGTTGGGCGCATGCCGGTAGGTCCGCAGCGCCTGGCCATCGACCCAGGCCAGCGACAGCGCATTGAGCATGCGCTCGCGATCCAGGCCAAGCAGGCGGGCGACCACGGCGGTGGTGGCGACCTTCACCAGCACCACGTGGTCCAGCCCGACCCGGTTGAAGGAATTCTCCAGGGCCAGCACGCCCTGGATCTCGTGCGCCTTGATCATCGCCACCAGCACATCGTGCACGGTCGGCGGTGGACGACGCAGGGCCGCGGCATTGCGTCCCAGCCAATCGCAGACGGCCAGGATGCCGCCGAGATTATCCGACGGATGACCCCACTCGGCGGCCAGCCAGGTGTCGTTGAAGTCGAGCCAGCGCACCATCGCGCCGATATTGAACGCCGCCTGCACCGGATCCAGCACGTAGTGCGTTCCCGGCACGCGCGCGCCGTTGGTCACGCTGATGCCCGGCACCAGGGGCCCGAGCAGCTTGCTGCAGGCCGGGAAGGACAGCGCTTCCAGGCCGCAACCGAGGGTATCCAGCAGGCAGTAATGCGCGGTCTGGAATGCCAGTGGCGAGTCGATGCGCACGTCGCGCACGTAATCGACGATGTCCTCCAGCAGCGCATCCCACGCGGCACGTTCGTTGGACGGGGCGTGGCTGTCGGACATCGTCTGTTCTCCGCTAACGCCGGACCACGCCCGGCGGTTCATGGGCGGGCCCTGCCGCGCTCGCCGGGCATGGCCCGGCGCTACCGCCATGGTCCCGCGTTACAAGGTGTCGGCCGGTACCCGCACGCTGCCTTCCATCAATACACGGGCGCTGCGGCTCATGATGGCCTTGGTCACTGTCCACTGGCCGTCAACGAGACCGGCCTGGGCGCCCACGCGCAGCGTGCCGGACGGATGCCCGAAGGTCACCGCCTCGCGCTGGCCACCGCCGGCGGCACGGTTGACCAGCGTGCCCGGAATCGCAGCAGCGGTACCGATCGCCACAGCGGCAGTGCCCATCATCGCGTGGTGCAGCTTGCCCATCGACAGCGCACGCGCATGCAGATCGATGGCCGATGCCGGGATTGCCTTGCCGCTGGACGATACATAGTCCTGTGCCGGTGCCACGAACGCCACTTTCGGCGTGTGCTGG
This sequence comes from Stenotrophomonas sp. 112478_Sma, assembly GCF_056479905.1. Taxonomy (NCBI): domain Bacteria; kingdom Pseudomonadati; phylum Pseudomonadota; class Gammaproteobacteria; order Lysobacterales; family Lysobacteraceae; genus Stenotrophomonas; species Stenotrophomonas sp. 112478_Sma. The sequence goes on from NZ_CM151072.1 coordinate 3,206,736, forward strand.
CGGGTCGCCGCCTCTTCCAGCGTCGAGATCAGGCCCATGCGCAGCGCACCGTGTGCACGGATGCTCTCGAACTTCTGCAGGGCAGCCTTGTCGTCGTTGATCGCCGGCTGCAGCTCGGTACCGCTGTAGCCCAGATCGGCCGCATTGAGGAAGATGGTCGGGATGCCGGCGGTGATCATCGTCACCTCGAAACTGCCCACGCCCGGCACATCCAGGGTATCGACCAGGTTGCCGGTCGGGAACATCGCGCCCGCGTCGCCATCATCGGAGGGATCTATGAACTCAAGCTGGATCTCGGCGGCCGGGAAGGTCACGCCATCCAGCTCGAAATCACCGATCTCCTGCACCTCGCCATTGCGCATCGGCACGTGGGCGATGATGGTCTTGCCGATGTTGGCTTGCCAGATGCGCACGGTGCACAGGCCGTCGCGCGGCACCCGGGCCGGATCGATCAGGCCGTTGGCGATGGCGAACGGACCCACCGCAGTGCTGAGGTTGCCACAGTTGCCGCTCCAGTCGACGAACGCGGTGTCGATCGAAACCTGGCCGTAGAGATAGTCCACATCGTGATCGGGCACGGACGCACTGGAGATGATCACGCACTTGCTGGTGCTGGACGTGGCCCCGCCCATGCCATCGGTGTGCTTGCCATAGGGATCGGGCGACCCGATCACGCGCATCAGCAGCGCATCACGTGCCGGGCCCGGCACCTGTGCGGCTGCGGGCAGGTCCTGCAGGCGGAAGAACACGCCCTTGCTGGTGCCACCGCGCATGTAGGTGGCGGCAATGCGGAGTTGCGGAAGAAAGCTCATGGAACGGTTCCTTGCAATGAAAGACGGCCCGTTGCCGGGCCGTCGGTTGTCTCATGCCACCCGGGCACCTTCGAGGAAATCCTGGGCGAAGCGCTGCAGTACACCGCCCGCTTCGTAGATCGCAACTTCCTCGTCGCTGTCCAGGCGACAGGTGACCGGCACGATGATGTCCTGCCCATCGCGGCGGTGGATGACCAGGGTCAGGTCGGCGCGCGGCGTGCGCTCGCCCACCACGTCGAAGGTCTCGGTACCGTCGATGCCCAGGGTCAGCCGCGTGGTACCCGGCTTGAACTCCAGCGGCAGCACGCCCATGCCGATCAGGTTGGTGCGGTGGATGCGCTCGAAGCCTTCCGCCGCGATCGCTTCCACGCCGGCCAGCCGCACGCCCTTCGCCGCCCAGTCACGCGAGCTGCCCTGGCCGTAGTCGGCACCGGCGATGATGATCAGCGGCTGCTTGCGCTCCATGTAGGTCTCGATCGCCTCCCACATGCGCATCACCTTGCCCTCCGGCTCCACCCGCGCCAGCGAGCCCTGCTTCACGCTGCCGTCGTCGTTGCGCACCATCTCGTTGAACAGTTTCGGGTTGGCGAAGGTGGCGCGCTGCGCGGTCAGGTGGTCGCCGCGGTGGGTTGCGTAGGAATTGAAGTCCTCTTCCGGCAGGCCCATCTTCGCCAGGTATTCGCCGGCGGCACTGGAGGCCAGGATTGCGTTGGACGGCGACAGGTGGTCGGTGGTGATGTTGTCCGGCAGCACCGCCAGCGCGCGCATGCCCGCCAGCGTGCGTTCACCGGCCAGCGCCCCCTCCCAGTACGGCGGGCGGCGGATGTAGGTGCTCTGCGGGCGCCAGTCGTACAGCGGACTGACCGCCGCACCCTGCTCCACGCGCACGTTGAACATCGGGTTGTAGACGCTGCGGAACTGCTCGGGCTTCACCGCCGCCTTCACCACTGCATCGATCTCGGCATCGCTCGGCCAGATGTCCTTCAGGCGCACCTCGTTGCCGTCGGCGTCCACGCCAAGCACGTCCTTCTCGATGTCGAAGCGCATGGTGCCGGCAATGGCATAGGCGATCACCAGTGGCGGCGATGCCAGGAAGGCCTGCTTTGCGTAAGGATGGATGCGGCCATCGAAGTTGCGGTTGCCCGACAGCACGGCGGTGGCATACAGGTCGCGGTCGATGATTTCCTGCTGGATCGCCGGATCCAGCGCACCGCTCATGCCGTTGCACGTGGTGCAGGCGAACGCGACGATGCCGAAGCCGAGCTTTTCCAGCTCCGGCAGCAGGCCGGCCTCTTCCAGATACAGCTGCACCGCTTTTGAACCCGGGGCCAGCGACGACTTGACCCACGGCTTGCGCAGCAGGCCGCGCTCGTTGGCCTTGCGCGCCAGCAGGCCGGCGGCGATCACGTTGCGCGGGTTGGAGGTGTTGGTGCAGCTGGTAATGGCGGCGATGATCACCGCGCCATCAGGCATCAGGCCCCGCAGCTGCTCGGCCTTGCCGGCATCGAGCTTGGCTGCGTCGGCGATGCCGCGCTCGGCCAGCTCGGCCACCGGCAGGCGGCGATGCGGATTGCTCGGGCCCGCCATGTTGCGGACCACGCTGGACAGGTCGAAGCGCAGCACGCGCTCGTACTGCGCCGTGGCCAGCGCATCGGCCCACAGACCGGTGCTGCGTGCGTAGTTCTCCACCAGCGCCACCTGCGATTCCTCGCGACCGGTCAGGCGCAGGTAATCGATGGTCTGCCCGTCGATGTAGAACATCGCCGCGGTCGCGCCGTATTCCGGGCACATGTTGGAAATGGTGGCACGGTCACCGATGGTCAGCGCGGCCGCACCCTCGCCGAAGAATTCAAGCCAGGCGCCCACCACGCGTTCCTTGCGCAGGAACTCGGTCAGGGCCAGCACCACGTCGGTGGCGGTGATCCCTGGCTGTGGCCGACCGGTCAGTTCCACGCCGATGATGTCGGGCAGGCGCATCCACGACGCGCGGCCGAGCATCACGTTCTCGGCCTCCAGGCCGCCGACACCGATGGCGATCACGCCCAGCGCATCGACGTGCGGCGTATGGCTGTCGGTGCCCACGCAGGTATCCGGGAAGGCCACGCCGTCCTGCACGTAGATCACCGGCGACATCTTCTCCAGGTTGATCTGGTGCATGATGCCGTTGCCCGGCGGAATCACATCCACGTTCTGGAACGCCCGCTTGGTCCAGTCGATGAAATGGAAGCGATCCTCGTTGCGGCGATCCTCGATGGCGCGGTTCTTCTCGAATGCCTGCGGATCGAAACCACCGCACTCCACCGCCAGCGAGTGATCAACGATCAGCTGTACCGGCACCACCGGGTTGACCTTGGCCGGATCGCCGCCCTTGTCGGCGATCGCATCGCGCAGGCCGGCGAGATCCACCAGCGCGGTCTGACCGAGAATGTCATGGCACACCACGCGCGCCGGGAACCAGGGAAAATCCAGGTCGCGGCGACGTTCGATCAGCTGCGTCAGCGAGGCGGTGAGCAGCGCCGGATCGCAACGCCGTACCAGGTTCTCGGCCAGCACGCGCGAGACATACGGCAGCGTGGCGTAGGCGCCGGGCTGGATCGCATCGACCGCAGCGCGCGCATCGAAGTAGTCCAGCGGGGTGCCGGGGAGGGTCTTGCGGTAATCGGTATTCATGGGCTGGCGGAATGCTTGGGGCGGGCCGGATGCCGGCGAGCGGCAATGAAGGCATCCGGCCGGCACCTGGCCGACCGGATGGATGGATCACGCGGCGGTCAGGCGCGCTTGTCGATGGCCACGAACTCGCGATCTTCCGGGCCGATGTAGTTCGCGCTCGGACGGATGATCTTGCCGTCGATGCGCTGCTCGACGATGTGCGCGCTCCAGCCGGCGGTGCGGGCGATGACGAACAGCGGGGTGAACATCGCGGTCGGCACGCCCATCATGTGGTAGCTGACGGCGCTGAACCAGTCCAGGTTCGGGAACATTTTCTTGATGTCCCACATCACCGTCTCCAGGCGCTCGGCGATGTCGTACATCTTCATGCTCGACTGCTCTTCGGACAGCTCACGGGCGACGTCCTTGATCACCTTGTTGCGCGGGTCGGACACGGTGTACACCGGGTGGCCGAAGCCGATCACCACTTCCTTGCGCTCGACGCGGGCCTTGATGTCCTCTTCGGCCTCATCCGGGCTGTCGTAGCGCTTCTGCACCTCGAAGGCCACTTCGTTGGCGCCGCCATGCTTGGGGCCGCGCAGCGCGCCGATGCCACCGCAGATCGCACTGTACATGTCGCTGCCGGTACCGGCGATGACACGGCAGGTGAAGGTGGACGCATTGAACTCGTGCTCTGCGTACAGGATCAGCGAGGTGTGCATCGCCTTCACCCACGAATCCTGTGGCTTCTCGCCGTGCAGCAGGTGCAGGAAGTGGCCACCGATGGAATCGTCATCGGTTTCCACGTCGATGGCGCGGCCGTTGTGGCTCCAGTGGTACCAGTACAGCAGCATCGAGCCGAGGCAGGCCATCAGCTTGTCGGCGATGTCGCGTGCACCCGGATGGTTGTGGTCATCCTTTTCCGGCGCCACGCAGCCGAGCACCGACACGCCGGTGCGCATCACATCCATCGGGTGTGCCGACGGCGGCAGTTCTTCCAGCGCGGCTTTCACCGCGGCCGGGATGCCACGCAGCGACTTCAGCTTGGCCTTGTACGAAACCAGCTCGGCGCGGGTCGGCAGCTTGCCGTGCACCAGCAGGTACGCGATTTCCTCGAATTCGCTGGTGTTGGCCAGATCCAGGATGTCGTAGCCACGGTAGTGCAGGTCATTCCCGCTGCGACCGACGCTGCACAGCGCGGTGTTGCCGGCGGCAGTGCCGGACAGGGCGACGGACTTCTTCGGCTTGAAGGTCGGGGTTGCGGTCGTATCGTTCATGTTTCCCTCCGAAAACTTGATGGTGCAGGGTACTGCTTATTTCTTGGCGGCGAACAGTGCGTCGAGCTGCTGCTCAAACGCGTGGTAGCCGATGCGGTCGTACAGTTCTTCGCGGGTCTGCATGGTGTCGACCACGCTGCGCTGGTGACCGTCGCGGCGCACCGCCTGGTAGACGTTCTCCGCCGCCTTGTTCGCCGCGCGGAACGCCGACAGCGGGAACAGCTGGATGGCGACCCCGGCCGAGGCCAGCTCGTCGCGGCTGAACAGCGGCGTCGCACCGAATTCGGTGATGTTGGCCAGCACCGGCACCTTCACTGCATCGACGAAGCGGCGGTAGGTGTCCAGATCGTAGGCGGCCTCGGCGAAGATGCCATCGGCGCCCGCTTCGACACAGGCGATGGCGCGCTCGATGGCCTTGTCCACGCCATCCACCTGGATGGCATCGGTGCGTGCGATCAGGAAGAAATCCGGATCGGTCTTTGCATCAGCGGCGGCCTTCACGCGGTCGACCATCTCACCCTGCGAAACGATCTCCTTGCCGGGACGGTGACCACAGCGCTTGGCGCCGACCTGGTCCTCGATGTGGCAGGCGGCCGCGCCGGCCTTGATCAGCGACTTCACGGTGCGCGCGATGTTGAACGCGCTGGGTCCGAAGCCGGTATCGATGTCCACCATCAGCGGCAGGTCGCAGACGTCGGTGATGCGGCGCACGTCCACCAGCACGTCTTCCAGGGTGTTGATGCCCAGATCCGGCAGGCCCAGCGAGCCTGCGGCAACACCACCGCCGGACAGGTAGATGGCGCGGAAGCCGGCGCGCTTGGCCAGCAGTGCGTGGTTGGCGTTGATCGCGCCGATCACCTGCAGCGGCGATTCGGCGGCCAGGGCCTCGCGGAAGCGGGCACCGGCGGAAGAAGGGGCGGAAGCGGTCATGCGGCAATCCATGTTGAGGAACAGGTGGCAGGCGCAAGCACCATGCCAAGCTGCAAGCGATTGATTTCAAAGGCATGACCGGCTGACAGCGATGAAACATATGAAACATTGAAACAGATGTATCATGAAACACTCCCGTGCCGGTGTCCGCCCCATGTACCTGCCCCGCTCGCCCCTGCGCCATGCCGATGCCGACCCCGGCCGCCCGGTGATCTGGACGGTCAGCGTTTCGCGGCTGACCGGCCTGCTGGGTGACGTCATTCCCGAGTTCGACCGCCGCGCGCGCATCGAGCAGATCAACCTCGGCTTCGAAGAGGCAGTGGAGGTGATCGGCCAACGCCTGCGCCGCGAGCACTGCGACGTGGTGATTGCCGGTGGCTCGAACGCGGCCTGGCTGCGCAGTCGGCTCGACCTGCCGCTGGTGCCGATCCAGGCCAACGGCTTCGACCTGATGGAGGCTCTGGCGCGCGCGCGCCGCATCGCCGCACGTATCGGCCTGGTCACCCATGCCAGCGACGTGCCGGTGTTCAGCGGCTTCCAGCAGAGCTTCGGCCTGGATATCGAGCACCGCCGCTTCGTCACCCGCGAAGATGCGCGCGACTGCATCGCCGATCTGCGTGCCAACGGCATCGAAGTGATCGTCGGCACCGGGATGGCCATCGACCATGCCGAGCAGGCCGGGCTGCCGGGCGTGCTGCTGTATTCGGCCGACTCGGTACGGCAGGCCTTCGAGCATGCGCTGGAACTGACCCAGACCCTGGCACGCTCGGTGGGTCCACGCCCCACCACGCGGCGCAGTGCCGCCCCGCGCGGCGATGCATACGCGCTGCTCGGCGACAGCGAGGCGATGGCGCAGGTGCGCGCACAGATCGCGCTCTATGCACCGCACGACAGCACCGTGCTGGTCACCGGCGAGACCGGTACCGGCAAGGAACTGGTGGCACGGCAACTGCACGCCGCCAGCGGCCGGCGCGGTCGTTTCGTCGCGCTGAACTGCGGCGCGATCAGCGAATCGCTGCTGGAAGCCGAACTGTTCGGCTACAGCGATGGCGCCTTCACGGGCGCACGTCGTGGCGGCCGGGTCGGCCTGGTCGAAGCGGCCGATGGCGGCACACTGTTCCTTGACGAGATCGGCGAGCTGCCCTTGCCGCTGCAGACCCGCCTGCTGCGCGTGCTGGAAGAACGTGAAGTGCTGCGCGTCGGCGCCACCGAACCAACACCCGTGGACCTGCGGGTGGTGGCCGCGACGCTGCAGTCGCTGGAGCATCGCGCAGCTGCCGGCAGCTTCAGGCGCGACCTCTACTACCGGCTGGCGGCACTGCGCATCGCACTGCCCCCGCTGCGTGCCCGGCGCGCTGACATCCCGCTGCTGACCCGGCACTTCTTCCGCCAGCTGCGCGGTATCGACGCCCCCCTGGACCAGGACGCGATGGCAGTGCTGGGTGCCGCCGACTGGCCGGGCAATGTGAGAGAACTGCGCAATCTGGTCGACCGCCTGCGCATCCACTGGCAGCCGGCAGACGGGATGATCGACGCTGGGCGCCTGCTGCAGCTGGCGCCGGAACTGGCGCGCGAAAGCACCCCGTCCCTGCGGCTGGAAAGCAATGGCAGGCGCCCGGCACGGGCCCAGCTGCAGGCGCTGCTGCGGGAACACCGCAATGACCGCGAAGGCATGGCCCAGGTGCTCGGCGTGTCACGCACCACCTTGTGGCGCTGGCTGCGCGCGGAAGGACTGTAGGCAGGCGCAGCGCGGACCGCGCGGCGCGCCGCCAGCCAAGGTTGGCACTACCCCCGCGTGGCCGCGTCCAGCGGCATGCGGAAATAGACCACCCGCTCGGTCTCTTCAAAGCCACAGGCGCGGTGTGCCGCGTGCGCCTCTACGTCCTCCAGGCGGCTGTCCGAGGCCAGCTCGCTGCAGCCCGCGTCCCGCGTCCACGCCTGCACTTCCGCCAGCAGGGCACGGCCGACAGCGCGGCCCTGCCACTGCGGCGTTACATACCAGCCTTCCAGGAACCCGACCGGCGAGGAACCGGTGCCGTTCACATAGTCGTGGCGCAGGCGCACCTCGGCGAAACCGACCGCCTCACCATCAGCCGCGCACGCCAGGAACACCGCACCTTCCGGATCGGCCAGCGACTGCGCCAGCTCCTCCAGTGGATCATCGGCGTCGGGCCACAGGCCCACGCGCAGCTGCGACCATGCAGCGGCATCGGCCGGTGTGGCCTGGCGGATCGTGGCAGCGCAGCCGCTCACGGATACAACAGGCGCTTGCTCCAGTGCCCCTCGGCGCCGGCTTCGTAGCACCACCGCTCGTGCAGGCGGAACTGCGCGCCGTACCAGAACTCGATGCGGTCGGGCACCACGCGCAGGCCACTCCAGCCGTCCGGACGCGGCACGTCCTTGCCCTCGAAACGTGCCTCGACCTCGGCCACGCGCGCATCGAACTCTTCGCGCGTTGCAAGCGTCTTCGACTGCTGCGAAGCCCACGCGCCGATCTGGCTCATGCGCGGACGGCTGGCGAAATAGGCGTCTGCTTCCGCATCGGCCACCTGTTCGACACGGCCTTCGATGCGCACCTGGATGCCGGCCTCGCGCAGGCTGCGCCACAGGAACAGCAGGGCCGCCTGCGGATTGGCCCGCAGCTCCTGGCCCTTGTGGCTGTCCAGGTGGGTATAGAACACGAAGCCACGCTCATCGAAGGCCTTCAGCAGCACGGTGCGCGCCGATGGACGACCGTGCAGGTCGGCACTGGCCACGGTCATCGCGTTGGGCTCGACCTCGCGGCTCTGTTTGGCCTCGTCGAACAGGGCCGCAAACGTGGACAGGGCTTCGGCGTACAGGTCGCTCATGATTGCGTTCTTCTCACACGGATTGATCTATTGTGGCGGCATGGTCGCTGCTGCGTATATGCCCCAGGTGAAAGGATTTCCCGAAACATTGGCCGAGCAGGCACTGGATGATGCGCTGGGCAGCGGCGCGGCGGTTCCAGTATTGGCGATCAGCGGGCTGCAGGGGAGCGGCAAATCGACGCTGGCCGAGCAGGTGGTGGCGCGCGCCCGGAACCGGGGCCTGAACGCCGCGACGCTGTCCATCGATGATGTCTACCTGACCCGCGCGCAACGGCAGCGGCTGGCACGCCAGGTCCATCCGCTGTTGATCACCCGGGGGCCGCCGGGCACCCACGACCTGCCGCTGGTCCACGCGCTGCTCGATGCCGCCGCCGCGCGCGAACCACTGGCGCTGCCGCGCTTCGACAAGCTGGCCGACGAGCGCCTGCCACAGGCGCAGTGGCCACGGCTGGAAAAGCCGCTGGACCTGCTGGTGTTCGAAGGCTGGTTCCTGGGCACACCGGCGCAGGAGGAATCCGAACTGGCTCAGCCGTTGAACGCCCTTGAACGTGATGCCGACAGCGATGGCCGCTGGCGCCACTGGTGCAACCAGGCCCTGGGCCGCGACTACCCGGCATTGTGGCAACGCTGTGACCGCCTGTGGTTCCTGCAGCCGCCGGACTTCTCGGTAGTACCGCGCTGGCGCTGGCAGCAGGAGCAGAACCTGCAGGCGGCCCAGCCCGGCCGGCATGGCATGACCCGGCCGCAGCTGGAGCGCTTCGTGCAGTACTTCGAGCGGGTCAGCCGGCAGGCGCTGCATGCACTGCCGGCCCTCGCCGACCGGGTGGTGGTGCTGGATGCGCAGCGCCAGATACAGGCACTGCGCTGAGGCCCCTCATTCCACCAGGAAGGTCACCCGCAGATTGACCCGCCATTCGGTGATCTCACCGCTGCCATTGGTGACCACCTTGGTCTCGTTGATCCAGGCCCCCTGGATGCCCTTCACGGTTCCGGAGACCTTCTTCAGGCCGCTGCGCACGGCATCCTCCACGCTCGTGGGCGAAGAGGCGGTGATTTCGATGACCTTGGCAACCGACATGGCCTGTACTCCGTTGAACGCGGGAATCCCCGCAGGAAGTCCCACCCTGACGTGAAGGACGTAAAGGCCGGGGCACGGAGGTGTTAGCATCAGGGCGCATGAATCCTGCTCCGAACCTGATCCTGATCGGCCCGATGGGCGCCGGCAAAACCTGCATCGGCCGCCGCCTCGCCGAGCGCTTCACGCTGGACTTCGTCGATGTCGACCAGTCCATCGTCGACGCCGCCGGAGCCAGCATTCCCACGATCTTCGAGCACTCCGGCGAAACCGGCTTCCGCAGCCTCGAGCGCGACGCGCTGGCCCGCCTCCTGCAGGGCCACGGCCAACTGGTCTCGACCGGCGGCGGAGCGGTACTGGACCCGGACAACCGGGCATTGATCGCCCGCCGTGGCTTCGTGGTCTACCTGCGCGTCAGCGTGACCGCGCAACTGGAACGGCTGGCCCGCGACAAGGCCCGGCCGTTGCTGCAGCGCCCCGACCGCGAGCAGGTGCTGCATGACCTGGCCGCCCATCGCGATCCGCTGTACCGCGAACTGGCCGACCTCACCCTTGATACCGACCCGTACACCGCTGCCGACGCCACCGCCCAGCTGGTCGTCAAGCTCGCCGCGCAATGGCAGCGCCAGGACCTGATCGCATGACTTCCCCCACTCCGCTGCAGGTCGCCGTTGGCGGTGACCGCCCTTACACCATCTCCATCGGCGCCGGCGTCCAGAGCAATGGCCCTGCCCTCGCCCGCCACGTGCGGGGGCGCCACGTCCTGCTGCTCAGCGACAGTGACGTCGCCCCGCTGTACCTGGCGCGGCTGAAGCAGACCCTGCTGGCCGCGCGTTCGGACCTGGTCGTCGGCGAACACGTGCTGGCTGCCGGCGAAGCCTCCAAGACCCTGGCCGAATTCGGCCGCGCCATCGAAGCGCTGGCAGCCCTGGGCGCCACCCGCGATGCCTGTGTGTTCGCGCTCGGTGGGGGGGTCGTCGGCGACCTGGCCGGCTTCGCCGCAGCCTGCTGGATGCGGGGCATCGACTGCGTGCAGCTGCCGACCACGCTGCTGGCGATGGTCGATTCGTCGGTGGGCGGCAAGACTGCCGTAGACATTCCTGCCGGCAAGAATCTGGTCGGCGCCTTCCATCCGCCGCGCGCGGTGGTGGCCGATACCGCGGTGCTGGCCACCCTGCCGCCGCGCGAGCTGCGCGCGGGGCTGGCCGAGGTGGTGAAGTACGGCGCACTGGGCGATGCGGATTTCTTCGACTGGCTGCAGCACCACGCCGACGCGCTGTCCGCTGGCGAGGACGCGGTGCTGGCCGAAGCCATCGCCCGCAGCTGCAGGCACAAGGCCGCCATCGTCGAGCGCGATCCGTTCGAGAAGGGGGAGCGTGCCCTGCTGAACCTCGGCCACACCTTCGGCCATGCCATCGAAACCGAACAGGGCTATTCGGCGCCGGGCCGCGATGCGCTGAACCATGGCGAGGCGGTGGCAGTGGGCATGGTGCTGGCGGCCAGGCTGTCCACCGATCTCGGCCTGGCCGACGATGCCGACCGCGCGCGCCTGCAGGCGCTGCTGGAAAGGCTCGGGCTGCCGGTCGCGATCCCGGCCGGCCTGGATCCGCAGGCCCTGCTCGGCCGCATGCGGTTGGACAAGAAGAACGTGGCCGGTCGACTGCGCCTGGTGCTCTGGCGCGGCATGGGTCGGGCCGAGGTGGTGCCGGACGTGGATGAAGCAGCGGTATTGAAGGTGCTGGGCCAGGGTTGATCGCTTCCGCGTTCGCCGGGCATGGCCCGGCGCTACCCGGGTTTCCTGAGCGTCCGCCGGGCATGGCCCGGCGCTACCGCGTTGCGGCCGGGGTCACCCTGGCCCCGCTACAATCGGGCCATGCATGTCTACCTGCAACATCCCGAGGCCGGTGCGCAGGCACCGCGGTTCCTGCGCCTGAGCCTGCAGCCGGATCTTTTCGGCGGCTGGGAGCTGCTGCGCGAAAGCGGCCGCGTCGGTGGCCGCTCGCAGCTGCGCCGCGAGCTGTTCCTGCAGGCCGACGAAGCCCGCCACGCCTTCGAGAAGGCGCGCGATGCCGAACTGCATCGTGGCTTCCAGATCCTTTCGCACGGCGACTGACGCCGCTGCCCACCTTCGATCCAAGGAACGTTCAACGTGACCAGCCCTCTCCGCAACGATCGCCTGCTACGCGCTCTGCGCCGCGAACCGGTGGATTGCACGCCCGTCTGGCTGATGCGCCAGGCCGGCCGCTACCTGCCGGAGTACCGCGCGACCCGGGCCAAGGCCGGCAGCTTCCTGGCGATGGCCAAGAACCCGGAGATCGCCTGCGAAGTCACCCTGCAGCCGCTGCGGCGTTTCCCGTTGGATGCCGCCATCCTGTTCTCGGACATCCTCACCATCCCCGACGCGATGGGGCTGGAGCTGTACTTCGTCGAAGGCGAAGGCCCCAAGTTCCGCCACCCGGTACGTGACGAAGCCGCCATCGCCAGGCTGGCGGTGCCGGACATGGAGCAGGACCTGGGCTACGTGATGGATGCGGTGCGCCTGATCCGCCGCGAGCTGGATGGCCAGGTGCCGCTGATCGGTTTCTCCGGCAGCCCATGGACACTGGCCTGCTACATGGTGGAAGGCGGCGGCAGCAAGGATTTCTCGCGCATCAAGGCCATGGCGCTGAACCACCCGCAGGCGCTGCACCGCCTGCTGGAGGTCACCACCGACGCGGTCATCGCCTACCTGGGCGCGCAACGCGCAGCGGGCGCACAGGCCCTGCAGGTTTTCGATACTTGGGGCGGCGTGCTGTCGCCGGCGATGTACCGCGAATTCTCGCTGCGCTACCTGCAGCGGATTGCCCAGGGCCTGGACCGTGGCGAAGGCAGCGAGCGTACGCCGCTGATCCTGTTCGGCAAGGGCACCGGCCTGCACCTGGAAGCACTGTCGCAGACCGGTGCGGATGCACTGGGCCTGGACTGGACGCTGGACCTGGACGAAGCGCTGCGCCGCACCGGTGGTCGCGTTGCCCTGCAGGGCAACCTCGACCCCACCACGCTGTACGCTTCGCCCGATGCGATCGCCACCGCTGCCGCGCGCGTGCTCGATACCTACGCCGCCGGCAATGGCGGGTCGCGCGAGGGCCACGTGTTCAACCTTGGCCATGGCATGTCACCGGACATGGACCCGGCCCACGTGCAGGTACTGGTCGACGCGGTGCACGCGCACAGCCAGCGCTGAGCAGTGCGCATGCGGTTGCGGCGCGGTGTTGATCGCGCCGTGACCCGCAGTGCGCGATCATGGCGCCCCCACGTTGCACCGGCCACAACCCATGTCCACATCGCCATCGACCTACAACCGCCAGCGCCCCCTGCTGTGGCTGGTGTCCCTGGCGATCTTCATGCAGATGCTGGACTCGACCATCGTCAACACGGCGCTGCCGGCGATGGCGGCCAGCCTGGGCGAGAGTCCGCTGCAGATGCAGTCGGTGGTGTTCAGCTATGCACTGGCGGTCGCCACGTTCATTCCCGCCTCCGGCTGGATCGCTGACCGCTACGGCACCCGGCGCACCTTCCTGGTGGCGATCATCCTGTTCACCCTCGGCTCGCTGGCCTGCGCGCTGGCCCAGCACCTGCATCAGCTGGTGGGTGCCCGCGTGCTGCAGGGCATCGGCGGTGCGATGCTGCTGCCGGTCGGCCGCCTGGCGGTGATGCGTTCGGTGCCGCGCGAGGACTTCCTGCGTGCGATGAGCTTCATCGCCATCCCCGCCCTGATCGGCCCCTTGATCGGCCCGACGCTGGGCGGCTGGCTGGTCGAGATCGCCTCCTGGCACTGGGTGTTCCTGATCAACCTTCCGATCGGCGTGATCGGCTTCATCGCTGCGATGAAGATCATGCCGGACCATTACGCCAGCCACCGCACCCGCTTCGACCTGCGCGGCTACATCATGCTGGCCTTTGCGATGGTGGTGCTGTCGCTGGCGCTGGACGGCATCTCCGGGCTGGGTACGCCGCACGCGCTGGTGATGCTGATGACCGTGGCGGGGCTGGCCGCACTGGTGGGCTATTGGCTGCACGCGGCCAACTCGACCGCGCCGTTGTTCTCGCTGGCGCTGTTCCGTGTGCCCAGCTATCGCATCGGCATCCTCGGCAACCTGTTCTCACGCATCGGCAGCAGCGCCATGCCGATGCTGATTCCGCTGCTGCTGCAGGTGGGCCTTGGCCTGGGACCGATGAACGCCGGACTGATGATGGTACCGGTGGCCGCGGCCGGCATGGTCTCCAAGCGGCTGGCGGTGAAGCTGGTCGAACGCTACGGCTATCGGCGCGTGCTGATGACCAACACCGTGCTGGTGGGCCTGGCCATGGCCAGCTTCATCCTGATGACGCCGGGCCAGCACCTGGGCTGGCGCCTGCTGCAGCTGGCCTTCTTCGGTGCGGTCAATTCGCTGCAGTTCACCGTGATGAACACCGTGACCCTGCGCGATCTGGATCGGGAGTTCGCCAGTTCGGGCAACAGTCTGCTGTCGATGGTGATGATGCTGGCTGCCGGCTTCGGCGCGGCGGCGGCGGGCAGCCTGCTGGCCGCCTTCGGCACGCACCTGGAGGGCCACGGCGCGACGGCGGCGTTGCACGCCACGTTCCTGTGCGTGGGCGCGATCACACTGACTTCGACGATGATCTTCTGGCAGTTGCCGGACACCAAGCCCGAACCCCGCCAGGTCGAACACGTCGCGGAGTAGCCTGCCGGACTGTGCCCGGCCTCAGCGCCCCAACACCTTGGCGATGGCCTCCACCAGCAGCTCGCCCGTGACCGGCTTGCGCAGGAAACCGCCGATCCCGGCCGCTTCCACCTGCTTCTGCAGGTCCGGGTCCGTGCGCGCGGTCACCGCCAGCAACGGCAGCGTGTACCCCTGGTTGCGCAGATGCTCGGCCAGCTCGAAGCCGCTGAGGCCCGGCAGGTCCAGGTCAAGCAGGGCCACATCGAAATCACTCCCGCTGATCTCGCGCAGCGCCGCCAACGCATGCCCGGCATGCACCACCTCATGGCCGCGCGCACTCAGAAGACCCTGCACGACATCGGCAACCGTCGCGTCATCCTCCACCAGCAGCACGCGCAGGGGGGGCATGTTCGCTACTGCATCCTCGCTCCGCGCGGCGCTGTCCGCATCGGCGTCGGCGTCCACTTCCAGCGGCAGGGGCAGCATCACTCCAAAGCAGGTTCCGCGCCCCAACTGGCTTTCGACCTGGATCCGGCCCTGCATCGCCTGCGCCAGCTCGCGGCAGATCGCCAGCCCCAGGCCACTGCCACCATACTGCGCCGCGGTACGTGCACCGTCAGCCTGCTCGAACCGGCGGAACAGGCGCAGCTGCTGTTCCTGGCTGATGCCCGGCCCGGTGTCACGCACTTCGAACTGGAGTGCACGCATCGCCTCATCGCACCGGGCATGCAGGGTGATGGTGCCACGGCTGGTGAACTTCACCGCGTTGGACAGCAGGTTCAGCAGGATCTGCCGCACCCGGATCGCATCGCCGGTGGCCTGCAGGCCGGGCGGCAAGCGATTGTCCAGGACGAAACGCAGTCCCTTCTGCGCGGCCAGCGGCCCCATCAGCGCGGCCAGGTCCTGCAGCAGGCAATGGAGCGCGAACGGCCGGGACTGCAGTTCAAGGCGTCCGGATTCGATCCGCGCCAGGTCCAGCGCATCGTTGACCAGATGCAGCAGATGCTCGCCCGCCTGGCGGATGGACTGGGTGTAGCCGCGCTGCTGAGGATCCAGCGGCGAGGACAACAGCAGCTCGCTCATGCCCATCACACCGGTCATCGGCGTGCGGATCTCATGGCCCAGATTGGCCAGGAAGCGTGTCTTGGCCGCCGAGGCCTGCTCGGCAAGTTCCTGCTTGTGCAACGCCAGCTGGTAGGCGTGGCGACGCTGCAGGCGGCGACGGTACAGCCATGCAAACCAACTGGTCAGCAGCAACGCGATCGACGTCAGCACCAGCAGGCCCGACAGGCTGCGCCACCACGGCGGCTGCACGCGGAACTCCAGGGTCTGCACCCGCGACCAGACGTGGTCGGCCGAGCGCGCCTGCACTTCCAGCCGATAGCTGCCCGGCGGCAGCCGCGAGAACAGGCGTTCACCGGCGGGCCCGACCTCGACCCAGTCCGGGTCATAGCCGGCCAGGCGGTAGCGATACGAATTGGAGGCCGAATCGGCGAAGGACAGCAGGCGCGCCACGATGCGCAGATCGCGGTCGCCGTCGGCGATCAGCAACGGTGCGTCGTGGGTCAGGTCCAGCACCTGCTCGTTGCGGCGCACCTCCACCCGCTCGATCACCAGCGGTGCGCGGCGCACCGAAGGCCGCACCTGTTCCGGATCGAACACCACCACGCCGGCCGGCGTGCCTGCCACCAGCCGTCCCGAAGACGTCGCGATCAAGGTATGCGCGCGGAACTCCTGGCTGGGCAGGCCATCGTGCACGCCATACAGGCGCACGCTCTGGCCGTCCGCGCCGACCCGCACCAGGCCGCGTGCGCTGGTGGCCCAGGCCACACCCTGCGCATCGACCACCAGACCGGTGGCGGAAACCGCCGGATATCCCTGTTCGGCACCAATGACCCCCTGCCGCTCCAGACGCCCCTGGCTCCATCGATAGCGCGACAACCGGCCGTCCTCGGACAGCCACACCTGGCCGTCGCTGCCGGTATACGCCGCGTACAGTGCCGTTGCCGGCGCGCCGGGCACCGGCTGGAAGCGCTGCTGCTCAGGCTGCCACTGCAGCAGCCCGCGGCTGCTGGCCAGCCACAGCTGGTTCTGCGGACCGCATACCAGATCCTGGTTCAGCTGGCCGGTCTGCAGTCCGTTCTGGCCATTGTCCAGTTCGAGCAGCAGCCGACCTTCCAGATCGCGCTGCTGCAGGCCGGCGGGCATCATCAACCACAGGCTGTTGCTGTCGCAGATCATCAGTGCGTCGACATCGCCCTCCATCGCGGCATCGGCAGGCGCGTCGCGTCCCCAGCGGCGCAGCTCGTCGCGTGCCGGGTCATAGCGCAGCAGCGCTCCGGACGAACCGATCCAGACCCGGCCATGGCGGTCCTCGCGAACCGAGGTCAGCCAGTGGATGCCATTGACGCCGCGCCGGAACTGCTCGATCCGGCCGGTACGGGGATTGAAGCGATCCAGCGCGCCGTGGCTGCCGACCGTCCAGACACCTCCGTTGCTGGACGCACTGGTGCCGAGTACGTAGGCGTTGCGCAGTGACGATGCATCGTCCTCCAGACGCGAGAACACCGAGAACTGCCACCACCGTGGCAACAAATGCCAGAGACCGGCATTGGTGCTGGCCAGCCAGATGCCGCCCTCGCGATCCTCGTAGGCGCCGGTCCAGTTCGGCCGCACCTGGCCGCGCGCGATCGCGCTGTACAGCGGCACCGTCTGGTACTGGCCATCGACCGCGCGACCGAGTCCGCTGCGGGTGTCCAGCCAGTAGCCCCCCTGCTCATCGCGCAGCATCATGCCCAGCACCTCGTCGCCGGCTGGCACCGACCAGGGTTGCCGCTCGAAGCGACCATCCGGCCGGCGCACGAATGCGCCGGCCAGCGTGCTGATCCACAGGCTGCCGTCAGGTTCGGCGGTCAGACCGTTGATCAGCTGGCCGGGCACCTGCTCGTCGCCGACCCGCTCGAAATCGCTGCCGGTCCAACGCGCCACGCCATGCTTGGTGCCCACCCACAGGCTGCCGTCGGGCAGCGTGGCCAGATAGGGCACCGCAGCGGCCGGCAGGCTGCGCGGATTGTTCGCCTCGGGCAGGAAGCGCTGCACCCGATCATTGCCATCCACCCGGTACAGCCCGCCTTCGTGGGTACCGAACCAGATCGAGCCATCGGGGGTGGCGGCCAGGCTCCAGATCGTATTGGTGCTCATCAGCGGCTGGCTGCTGCGGTCGAAGAACCGCAGCTGCCGGCGGTCGGCCGACATCCTTACCAGGCCGGCATTCTCGGTGCCGATCCACAAGCGGTTGCGGGTATCGACCAGCACGGTCCAGATTCGGTTGTCGCGCAGGCCATCCTCGGAGCGCCAGACCCGGTAGTTGCGGCCGTCGTATCGTGCCAGCCCGTCATTGGTGGCGATCCACAGGTAGCCGTAGCGGTCCTCCGCCATGCGGTTGACGGTGTTGGACGGCAGGCCATCGAACACCGTCACCTGCCGGGGCGTGGGCGGTACCGGCTGTGCGGCAGCGGGCGCCAGGCAGCACAGCAGAAGCATCAGCAGCATCGCCGCCCGCAGATACGCCACTGATCGCCTCCTCACGCGTTCCCAGATGGTGCCCGTCGTGCGGGCGTCGGCATGGTAAACCGAAAGTCGCGCCGTTCACGCCCGGCGCCGGCGCAATCAGCCCTCACCCTGGCGCTTGCTGCGAGCCTGCACGATGGCCGCCACCAGCATGTCGCCCGTGACCGGCTTGCGCAGGAAGCCGTCGAAACCGGCGGCCAGCACCTGCGCCTCCGCATAGGCATCGGACCGCGCGGTCACCGCCACCAGTGGCAGCTCATAGCCCATGGCGCGCAGCTGACGGGCGATCGCCGTTCCGTCCAGGGCCGGCAGATCCAGGTCGAGCAGACCGACATCGAACCCCTCGGTCGCGATCTCCGACAAGGCCCCCAGGCCGTGCAGCACGTGCACTACGTCGTGGCCACGACCGCGCAGCAGGCCGGCGATGACGTCCGCTACCGTGGCGTCATCTTCGACCAGCAGGATGCGCAGCGGCGGCAGCGGCGGTGGCGACGCCCTGTCGGAACCACTGTGGGCAGCCTGGCGGGTCCACGGCAGCGGCAGCTGCACGCGGAACCGTGCGCCCCTGCCCGGCTGGCTGTCGACATCGATGCGCCCACCCATCGCCACGGCCAGTTCCTGGCAGATCGCCAGGCCCAGACCGCTGCCGCCATAGCGCGATGCTGTCCGCGGGCCATCGGCCTGCTCGAAGCGATGGAACAGACGCTGCTGCTGTTCGGCATTGATGCCGGGGCCGGTATCGAACACCTCGAAGCACACCCCGCCGCCATCCTCCTGCAGCCGCACGCCCAGGCCGACCTGGCCGCGCTCGGTGAACTTGATGGCATTGCCGAGCAGGTTCAGCAGGATCTGGCGGATGCGCATTTCATCGCCACTGACGCTGATCGGGCCGGGCAAGGCATCCTCGCGTACGAAATCGAGCTGGCGCTGCTGCGCCATCGGCCGCATCAGCATCTGCACCTGGTCCAGCAGCGCGGCAAGATCGAACGGACGCAGGTCCAGCTCCAATCGCCCGGCTTCGATCCGGGCCAGGTCCAGGGCATCGTTGACCAGACGCAGCAGATGGCTGCCCGCCTGCTGGATCGATCCGGCATAGCTGCGCTGTACCGGATCCAGTGATGTGGCCAGCAGCAGTTCGCTCATGCCCAGTACGCCGGTCATCGGCGTGCGCACCTCATGACCCAGCGTGGCCAGGAAGTGGCTCTTGGCCTGCGAGGCCTGCTCGGCGAGCTGCTGCTTGTGCACGGTCAGCTGCCACTGCTGGCGCCTTCTCAGACGGCTGCGGATCGCCCATGCCAGCACCAGCAGCAGCAACGAGCCCAGCAGCAGGTAGCCGAAGATCGCCATGCCGCTGCGCCACCAGGGCGGCAATACCTTCACCTGCAGTTGCTGCGACGGCGTCCACGGACCACTGTCGGTGGCCGCCTGTACTTCGATCACGTAGGCACCGGGCGCGAGGCGCGACAGCGTGCGCTGGCCGTCGCCACCCTGCTCCACCCAGTTCTGGTCATAGCCCTGCACCCGGAACCGATAGCGGTTGCCCTGCGGGTTGCCGTACGAGAGCAGCCGCGCGTCGATCTGCAGATCACGGTCATCCGGACCCAGCAGCAGCACCCCGGTGGTCGGCAGGGGTTGCCAGCCGCGCGCATCGTCGCGACGTACGCGCACCTGCGCGATCACCAGCGCGGAGGATGGCAGTGGGGTGTCGGCGGCATTGACGTCGAAACCGACCGCGCCGGTCTGGGTCACCGCGAGCACGCGGCCATCGGCGTTCACCGCAGGCGGCCGGCCGGTGAATTCGGCATCGGGCAGTCCGTCGCGCTCGGTGAACTGCCTCAGCCGCTTCGTTTTCGGATCCCAGCGCAGCAGACCGCGCGGCGTGGTGGCCCACAGGCGGCCATCGTCGGCCAAGGCCAGCCCACCCATGCTCAGGGGTGGCACGCCGGCGGCAGCATCGACGCGCTGCACCAGGCGCAGGCTCATGCCGTCCCACTGGTAGCGCTCGAAGGCGCCCTGGCGGGCGAGCCACAGCTGCTGCGGATCGATCCACACCAGGTCGTAGATCGATCCCCGCGAGACGCCAGGAACCGCCTCGAAGCGCTCACCCTGCTGGCGCCAGAGGCCCATGTCCCCCATCACCCAGGCCTGCCCGCGCGGATCGAATCGAATCTGCTCGATCGGCGCATCGCCCAGGCCGCGGAATCCCTCGACGGGGAAGCTGCGCAGCACCCGGCCATCGTCCAGACGCTGCTGCACGCCGACGTTCATCACCGACACCCAGGCGGTGCCATCCGGCGCCTGCCGCATCAGGTCGATGCGCTGGCGCAGATCGGAGCCGCCGTCGATGCGCCACTCCCGGGTTGCGCGGGTGGCCGGGTCATAGACGGTGATGCGCCCGGCGCGGCCCAGCCAGAGGCGGCCGTCCGGCCGCGGCAATACCGACCAGACCGCGCCACTGCCCAGCTCGCGATCACTGGCAAGCAGACTCAGCACGCCCTGCGCATCGATCCGGTACACGCCGTGTGCCGAACTCACGTAGTAATTCCGGCCATCGGTGGCCGCGCTGAGCAGGTACTGGCTGTCCAGCGGTTTGCCGTCGAGCTGGTTCCAGGTGGAGAAGCGGCGCCAGTCCGGCGGCAGATAGGCCAACCCCTGGCTCAGCAGGGCCACCCAGACCCCGCCTTCGTGGTCCTGCAGCAGATCGAGCACGCCACTGTGCGCGGTCAGGAAGCCGCTGCCGCGATCGCCCTCCAGGCGCCGCAGTGTCTGCGCATCACCGCGCAGCAGCCCATCCGAGGTACCTGCCCAGTAGCCTCCCTGCCGATCCGCCAGCACCAGTGCCGAGCGAAAGCGATCACTGCCGGACCAGCGTGGACGGCTGACGCGGTCCTGGGCATCGATGCGGAACAGGCCTTCGTTCTGGCTGCCGACCCAGATCGATCCATCGGGGTCGCGGCTGAGACGCAGCACGCTGACCCTGCCCAGCTCGCGCGGCGCGATGGCCTCGAAGCTGTTGCCGTTCCAGCGGGCGACACCGGCCTCGGTACCGACCCACAGGCGGCCCTGCGCGTCGACCAGGCTGCTGAAGATGGTGTTGCTGGGCAAGCCGCCGGGGCGCTGCGGATCATGCTGGAAGAAGCGCAGGCTGCCATCCTCGCCGAAGCGGCACACGCCATGGCCGCTGGTGCCGATCCACAGCGCATCGTCCGCATAGGCCAGTGTCCAGAACTGGCTCTGGCATTCATTGTTCACCGCGGCGAAGCTGGAGAAACGCTCGCGATCCGCGTCCAGCCGGGCGATGCCCTTGCCGTTGATGCCGACCCACACCCGGTCCAGCGGATCCACCAGCAGGGTCTCGATCTCGTTGCCCGGCAGCGAACCCGGCCGCTCCGGTTCATGCTGCCAGACCCGCAGCGTCGTGCCGTCGTAGCGGGCCAGCCCACCATCGGTGGCCGCCCAGATGTACCCCTGGCGGTCCTCGGCCAGGGCCACGACCATGCGCGACGGCAAGCCGTCGGCGGCGCCGAAGCGGCGCAGCCGTGGTGTCTCCCCAGCCATGTCCAGAGTCGCGGCCACCGTGGCGCTTGCCAGCAGCAGCAGACCCGTTACTGCGATGCCTCGGCACCACAGACGCCAGCCACTCGTCATCCTGAACCCCCGATCCAGCCGCGATTGTCACACAGCCCAGGCTTCACGACTGCAACAGCCCGTTTCCAGTGGCATCACCACCACGAACTGTTGCAGCCATGCACGCAGCGTTGTCAGGGGGCTGTGCGTATGATCGCAGCGTCCCCTCCCGGAGCCCGCCATCGATGCGACCCCGCCTGCTCCTGCTGCCGTTGCTGCTCGCCGCTGCGCCCGCCTGGGCACAGCTCGATACCTACCGGCTGGATCCGGTGCACACGCGGGTGCTGTTCACGATCGATCATGCCGGCTACTCGCAGGCCATGGGGACGGTATCGGGCAGTGAGGGCCACCTTCAGTTCGATCCCGACAACTGGCGCGAGGCAACCCTGCAGGTCGATGTGCCGGTCGCCCGGCTGGATCTGGGAGATGCCAAATGGAACCAGGCCACGCTGGCCCGCAGCCTGCTTGATGGCGAGCGGTTTCCCAGCGCCCGGTTCGTATCGTCGCGGGTCGAACCGATCGATGCCAACCACGCCCGTGTGTTCGGCACGCTGACCCTGCGCGGGGTCAGCCAGGAGGTCGCGCTGGATGTGACCCTCAATGCCATCAAACGCTATCCGTTGCCGCCGTTCCGCCGCACCGCCGGTTTTTCCGCCAGCACCACGTTGAGCCGCCGCGCGTTCGGCATCACCGCCTGGCCCGGGGTGATCGGCGACGCGGTACAGGTACGGATCGAGGCCGAGGCCTTCCTCGACCGCAGCGACAGGCCGGGAACTCCTGCCCCGGTTCCCCACTCCGACAGCAAGACGGCCCCCAAGGACCCCGCATGACCGCCAAGAACTCCCCTGCCGCCTGGGGCAGTGTCAGCCAGACGCTGCACTGGTTGATCGCACTACTGATCCTCGCCCTGGGTGTGATCGGCCTGACCATGGGCGAACTGCCCAGGACGCCCAAATACTTCTGGGTCTACACCGCGCACAAGTCGATCGGCATCACCGTGCTGGCCCTGGTGCTGCTGCGCCTGGTCTGGCGCCTCTACGCCGGTGCGCCCAAGCCGGTGCCGGGTGTGCCCAGCTGGCAGGAGCGCATCGCCAGCGCCACCCACGTGCTGCTGTACGTGCTGATGTTCGCCATTCCGCTTTCGGGCTGGCTGTACGACTCTGCCAGCGGGCTGCGGCCCTTCCGCTGGTTCGGCCTGGTCGATGTGCCCAAGCTCAGCGGACCGGATCCGCAGGTCGTCGCCGTGTCGCATGCGATCCATGAGTACGGCTTCTGGCTGCTGATCGCTGTGGTGCTGGCCCATGCCGGCGCTGCCCTTTACCACCACCTGTTCCAGCGCGACGCGACGTTGAGCCGCATGCTGCCGCGTGGCTGGCTTGCCTCTCCCCAGAAGGACTGACCGATGAATCTGAAACTGACCACCCCGGCGGCCGTGGCCGCTGCCCTGGCCGGCATGCTGGCCACTGCCCCGGCGTTGGCCGCGGACTATGCACAGGCTCCCGGCGCGGGCTCGATCCTGGTATTTGCCAGCAAGTACGACGGCGAAGTGTTCACCGGCAGCTTCCCGGGCTTCGCCACCAAGCTCAGCTTCGATCCCGCCAATCCGGCGGCCGGCTCACTCGACGTCGTGATTCCGCTGGCCGGCGCCAGGAGCGGCAACAGCGATCGTGACTCGACGCTGCAGAGCGCGGACTTCTTCAATGTCGGCAAGTTCGCCACCGCGCGTTACACCGCGAAGGGCTTCCGCGCCATCGGCAATGACCAGTTCGCCGCCGATGGCACGCTCGAGCTGCGTGGTGTCAGCAAGCCGGTGACGCTCACCTTCACCTGGAAGCCGGGCACGCAGCCGGTGCTGACCGGCAAGGCCACCGTCAAGCGCCTGGACTTCAGCGTCGGCGCCGGCGATTGGGCCGACACCAAGACCATCCCCGACGAAACCGCGATCAGCACGATCGTGAAGTTCGACGCGAAGTAAGCCACGGGCCATGCCCGGCTCCACCTTGGAACGGTGATACAGGGTGGCGCCGGGCCATGCCCGGCGGCTTCACCCCGCAGCCAGCCAGGCCCGCACCCGCGCCGCATCGAAGGGCCAGTCCAGTTCGCGGCCGCCCGCCTCGTCGCGCAGCACCGGTACCCGCGCGCCGTAGTGCGCCTCCAGCGCTGGATGGTCATCCAGGAACACCGATTCGAACTCGGGCGCGCGTGCCTTGGCCAGTTCGGCCAGGGCCATATCGCACAGGTGGCAGTCGTCACGCTGGAACAGGGTCAACACCGGCTTGCCTCGCTTGGCGGAAATGCTGCGCCGCAGCCATCGGAGGGCCCGGCAAGCCGCTAGAATAGCCGCTTGTCCGGTACCCGCAGTTTGGCATCCATGGCTGTCAGCACGTTCGACGTCTTCAAGATCGGCATTGGCCCGAGCTCTTCCCACACCGTCGGACCGATGAAGGCCGCCGAGCGGTTCATCCATCGCTGGCTGCTCGACCCCGGCCGCCTGCACGAGGTCGCACGCATCCGCGCCGACGTCTACGGTTCGCTGGCGCTGACCGGTCGCGGCCATGGCACCGACAAGGCGATCCTGCTTGGCCTGGAAGGCCAGCGCCCCAACCTGATCGATCCGGACATCATTCCGTCCACGCTGGATCGCATCCGCAGCAGCAAGCGCATCCAGCTGATGGGCCAGCATGAGATCGCCTTCGACGAGAAGCGCGACCTCGGCATGAACAAGCGGCAGAAGCTGCCGTACCACACCAACGGCATGCGCTTCACCGCGTACAACGCCGACGATGAAGTGATCGCCACGCGCGACTATTACTCCGTTGGCGGTGGCTTCGTGGTCAACCAGGACGACGCGGCCGATGACCGCATCGTGCCCGACGAAACCCCGCTGCCCTATCCGTTCAAGAGCGGCGACGAGCTGCTCGCGCAGACCGCGCGCAGCGGCCTGAGCATCGCGCAGCTGATGTTCGAGAACGAGAAGTGCTGGCGCAGCGAGGACGAGATCCGCGCCCAGCTGCGCGAGATCTGGAGCGCGATGCAGTCATGCGTGACGCGCGGCATCCGCGAGGAAGGCGTGCTGCCGGGCGGCCTGAAGGTCGGCCGTCGCGCGCCGGCGCTGTACCGCGAGCTGTCGTCGAAGCCGGAAGCGGCGATGCGCGATCCGCTGACCACGCTGGACTGGGTCAATCTGTACGCGCTGGCCGTGAACGAGGAAAACGCCGCAGGTGGCCGCGTGGTGACCGCGCCGACCAACGGTGCGGCCGGCGTGCTGCCCGCGGTGCTGCATTACTTCGACCGGTTCTGCCCGGGCGCGAACGAGCAGCGCGTGTTCGACTTCCTGCTGACCTCGGCGGCGATCGGCATTCTCTACAAGGAGAATGCTTCGATTTCCGGTGCCGAAGTAGGCTGCCAGGGCGAAGTGGGCGTGGCCTGCTCGATGGCGGCCGGCGGCCTGGTTGCGGCGCTGGGTGGCAATCCAAGCCAGATCGAGAATGCCGCGGAAATCGGCATGGAACACAACCTCGGCCTGACCTGCGACCCGATCGGTGGGCTGGTGCAGATTCCCTGCATCGAGCGCAACGCGATGGGCGCGGTGAAGGCGATCAATGCCTCGCGCATGGCGATGCGCGGCGATGGCAAGCACAAGGTGTCGCTGGACAAGGTCATCAAGACCATGCGCGACACCGGCCGCGACATGCAGGACAAGTACAAGGAAACCAGCCGCGGCGGCCTCGCGGTGAATGTCATCGAGTGCTGATGACGGTCATCTTCCGGACGACACCGTCACCGCATTGCGGTTAGGCTCGGGCATCCCCTGTCACGGAATGTCCCATGCGCGTGATCGCCGCCGCACTGCTGGCCTGCCTGCCCCTCACCGCCGCTGCCGCTCCCGCCTATGGGCCGCGGCTGGAGGGCTTCGATTACGGCTATCCGGTACAGACCTTCACCCTGGAATCGCAGCAGCAACCGCTGCAGATGGCCTATCTGGACATCGCGCCGACGACCGCGCCGATCGGCGTAGTGGTGCTTCTGCATGGCAAGAATTTCTGCGCGGCGACCTGGAAGGAAACCATCCCTCCCCTGCTCGCCGCCGGTTACCGCGTGATCGCACCTGACCAGGTCGGCTTCTGCAAATCCAGCAAGCCCGAGCGCTACCAGTATTCATTCGGCCAGCTCGCCGCCAACACCCATGCACTGCTGCAGCAGCTGCAGCTCGGCGGCCTGCCCGTGCACCTGGTCGGCCATTCGATGGGGGGCATGCTGGCGGTGCGCTATGCACTGACCTATCCGCAGGACCTGCGCAGCCTGTCGCTGGTCAATCCGATCGGCCTGGAGGACTGGAAGGCGCTGGGCGTGCCGTGGCGAAGCGTCGATGCCTGGTATGCCGGCGAGCTGAAAACCAGTTACGAGAGCATCCGCCGCTACCAGCTGGACGTGTACTACGACGGCACCTGGAAGCCTGCCTATGAAACCTGGGCACGCATGCAAGCGGGCATGTACGAGGGCGACGGCAGGCAGGCGGTGGCCTGGAGCCAGGCACTTGCCTCGGACATGGTGTTCAACCAGCCGGTGGTGTACGAGCTGAAGAATCTGAAGGTGCCGACCGCGCTGTTCATCGGCCAGAAGGACCGCACCGCGATCGGTCGTGACCTGGCACCGGCAGAAGTGAAGGCACGGTTGGGCAACTATCCGGCGCTGGGCAAATCGGCCGCTGCGGCGATTGCCGGCGCGACGCTGGTCGAATTCGCCGAACTGGGCCATTCGCCGCAGGTACAGGACCCCAGGCAGTTCAATGCCGCGCTGCTGAAGGTGTTGAAAGGGCGCTGAAACTGCGGATCCGCCGGGCATGGCCCGGCGCTACCGGGACGAACACGACATTGCAGGTAGCGCCGGGCCATGCCCGGCGAGCGCAGCGGTGCGGATAACGCCGGGCCATGCCCGGCGGGCGCAGCGGGACGCTGCTCATCCCACGATGCGCAGCACGTCATCCAGCAATGCGGCAGCAGTGACTTCCGCGCCCGCTCCCGGTCCCTGGATCAGCAACGGCTGGGTGCGATAGCGGTCGCTGTGGATCGCGACGCGGTTGTCGGTGCCCGCCCCCTGCGCCAGTGGATGATCGGCCGGCAGTTCACGCAGCCCCACCTGTGCGCCGTCAGCGTCGACCCGGCCGACGAAGCGCAGAACACGGCCGCTGTCCGTCGCCTGCTGCCAGCGCGCCTGCAGCGGTGCGTCCAGCTGCTCCAGTTCGGCCAATGCGTCGTCCAGCGGCAGCGCAGCCAACGCCGAAGGCACCAGTGAATCCACGTGCACCTGTGCGGCATCCAGCGCCAGTCCGCTGCTGCGCGCCAGAATCAGCAGCTTGCGCCGCACATCCTCGCCGGACAGATCCAGGCGCGGATCCGGTTCGGTGTAACCCGCGGCCAGCGCCTCGCGCACTGCAGCCGAGAACGGCGAACGGCCGTCATAGCGATGGAACAACCAGGCCAGGGAACCGGACAATACCCCCTCGATCGCGTGGATGCGATCCCCCCCGGCCACCAGCGCGCGCAGGCTGCTCAACAGCGGCAGTCCCGCTCCCACGGTGGCACTGTCGCCGTACCGGGCGCCGCTGTCGGCGCAGCTCTCGGCGATGGCCTTCGCGCGTGACAGCTGCCCGCCCCGGCCCAGCTTGTTGGCCGTCACTACATGCACCCCGCGCGCCAGCCACTGCGCATGGCGGGCGGCCACGTCTTCGCTGGCGGTGGCATCAACCACCACATCGCCACGCTCCAGCCCTTCGGCACCGGCCCACGGTGGCACGCTCTGGCCGCCACGCGGTGCGCGCCGCGCCAGTTCGAGCGGCAGGGCCAGATCGCGGTCAATGGCCAGCGCAGTACGCGAGTTGGCCAGCCACTGCACGCTGGGCAGTTCCAGGCCGCGCGCCTGCAGGGCCTGGTAGCGCTGCACGAACGCAGAGCCCACCGTCCCGGTGCCCAGCAGTGCCAGGCGACCGCCGCCCAGCGCCGGAATCTCGGCAGCCAGCGCGCTCATGCGTCCACCACCTGTTTGCGACGTGCGGCAGCGTCGATCACCGCTTCGGCGCGGGCCAGCGCCGCACCCAGATCGGCCAGCAGGTCGCGCTCGGCCTCGATGCCGACCGACAGGCGCAGCAGCCCTTCGCTGATGCCAGCGGCAGCACGCGCCTCAACGCTCATCGCTGCGTGGGTCATGGTCGCCGGATGCGCGACCAGGCTTTCCACGCCGCCCAGCGATTCGGCCAGGGTGAAGCAGCGCAGTCCATCGACAAACGCGCGCACGGCAGCGTGCGGATCCTCGCCGGCGCAGTCGGCCAGCTCGAACGACAGCATCGCGCCGAAGCCGCTCTGCTGGCGTGCGGCGATGGCATGACCGGGATGGTCGGCCAGGCCGGGGTAATACACCCGGGCCACGGCGGGGTGCGCGTCCAGCAGCGCGACGATCGAGGCCGTGTTCTCCTGGTGCACACGCAGGCGTGCATCCAGCGTGCGCAGGCCGCGCAGAGTCAGGAAAGCATCGAAGGGAGAGCCGGTCAGCCCGAGTGCGTTGCCCCACCACACCAGCTGTTCGTGCAGCGCGGGATCACGTGCGATCACCGCACCGCCGACGACATCGCTGTGGCCGTTGATGTACTTGGTGGTCGAATGCAGCACCAGGTCGGCACCGAAGGAGAGCGGCTGCTGCAGCGCCGGCGACAGGAACGTATTGTCGACCGCCACCAGCGCCCCGGCCTTGTGCGCCGCCTCGATGACGAAGCGCAGGTCGGTGATGCGCAGCAGCGGGTTGGACGGGGTTTCCACCAGCACCAGCCGTGGCTGGGTGGCCAGGGCCTGCGCCAGCGTGCGCGGGTCGGTGAGGTCGGCGGTGACCAGTTCGAAATGCCCCTTCTTCGCCAACGCGTTGAACAGGCGCCAGCTGCCGCCGTAGGCATCGTGCGGTACCACCAGCGTGTCGCCCGGCTGCAGCAGGGCATTCAGCACCAGGTTGATGGCGCCCATGCCGGTAGCGGTGACCACGCCACCGGCTCCGCCTTCCAGTTCGGCCAGTGCTTCGCCCAGCAGGTCGCGCGTCGGGTTGCCACTGCGCGTGTAGTCGTACTGGCGCTTGTTGCCGAAGCCTTCGAAGCTGAAGTTCGACGACAGCACGATCGGTGGAGTGACCGCGCCATGGGCGGTGTCACGATCGATGCCGGCGCGGACGGCGGCAGTGGTGCGACAACAGGACGGCTCGGCGGCGTGCAGGCTCATGCGGACTCTCCAGAAGTGCGGAAGGCGGTAGCGAGGATCGCGTCGATGCGATCGGTTTCTTTGAGGAAGGCGTCGTGGCCGTATGGGGAGCGCAGCACGCGCAGGCTGCCGCGCGGACCCAGCCCCTCGACCAGGCCGACCAGGTCGGCCAACGGCACCAGCCGATCGCCTTCCACGGCCACCACCACGGTTGGCGGCAGGATGGCGGTGGGATCCACGCGATGCAGGTCGATCGATTCGGACAGGCGCAGGTAGGCGGTCACCGGGGTGCGCGCGACGTACTGCGCGCCCGCCGCGTCGAGGTAGTCCTCGGCGGCCACACGGACGCGGCCGTTGACCACCTCGGGCGGAGCGTCGAAGCGCTCGCCGAACTCTTCCGGCGTGCGGTAGCTGAGCATCGCGAACTGCCTGGCCAGTGCCAGGCCATGGTCTTCACCGCATTGCAGCTGTCCCAGGGCGACCGCCCGGCGCTGCAACGCACGCCACGCCGCGGCATAGGGGTGCGGACGGTGCGCACCACTGGCCAGCACCAGCTGGCGCACGCGGGCGCGATGGCGGACAGCGAACTGCTGCCCGACCAGGGCGCCATAGGAGTAGCCGACAAACGCCTTCAGTGTGCGGATGCCCAGGTGATCCAGCAGCAGGGCCAGCGCGTCGGCCTGGTCGGCCGTGTCGATCGGCACGTCCAGCGCGCCATCCGCACCGATGAAGTCGAACGCCAGAACGCGCAGCTGCTGCGGATCGAGCGTACGGCCACTGCCGACCAGTTCCTCGGCCCAGCCCTTCTCGGCGAACTGCGCGTTGGACGCCACATGGCGATGGGCGGAGATGCCGCCAGCCAGTACCACCACCGGTGCATCGACCGGTCCCACCCATTCGTAGCGAACGCGTACCGGGCACGCGCCGGCGTGGCGCATCGACAGCACCGCGGCGAACTCGCCGCGCTCGGCGTGCACGCGGTCTTCGACCGGCACGCTGACGGGGACAAAGGGTTCGGGGCGAAGCGTGGTGCTGGGGGCGAAGCTCATGGCGGGATCCGTTAGGGGAATCGGCCATCGAGCCTTCGCGGGGCTCGCGTTCGAGATGCACCTGCGGTGCATGGTTCGAACCATCTTCCGGTGGACGCCACGGTCCCCGCAGGATTTGGCACCTACGCCGGCACTTGCGCGCCTGCGGGCTGCCCCGGCTTCAAAGGGCCTGTCCCTCTGCCGGTCTCGATGGTGGAGCCACGATGCCATCGCTTTCCGCCCATGTCAATCCCTTCATGCGGATAAAGCGATGAATGCCCGGAGCGATCGCTGCGGCCCACCTTTCGCGGATCAGGTACAGTCGCGGCGGTCCCCCTGTCCGGAACGCCCGATGCCGCGCCTGCCCTTGTCCTGCCTGCTGCTGCCGCTGCTGGTCAGCACCACCGCCGGAGCTGCCGACTGGCGGCAGGGCTGGGGCCTGGTGCCCTCACCGGCCCCCGCCCCCGGCACGAAGGGCATTGGCCAGGCGGTCCCCATGGCGCAGCTGCGGCTGCAGCAGGTGGGCGAATACTGGCAGGCCCGGATCGACAACACCCTGGCCGGCCCATTACAGGTTGAACTGCGCGCTGGACCCGGGCGCCCCATCGAGGGCCTGCCGGTACGGTCGCTGGTGCAGGGCGACAGCAGCTTCGTGGTCGGTCACCTGCCCTCGCCCGTGGGCGGCAGCACGCTCGACGTACGTCTGCAGTCGGTACCGGGTCGTCCCGACGCCCGCGCCGAAGACGTGGCCTACCGCCTGCCGTTCGACGCGGCACGCCTGCGCGTGGACCAGGCGCCGCAGGGCCGGTTCAGCCACGATGACGAGGAGAACCGCGACGCCGTGGACTTCGCCCTGCCCGAGGCGACGCTGGTGCTGGCCGCGCGCGAGGGAACCGTGATGCAGATCCAGGACGGCTTCCGCGGCAACGGCCAGGACCGCGAGCGCGACGGCGGCAGGGCGAATTTCATCCGTGTCCTGCACAGCGACGGCAGCATGGCGCTGTACGGCCATCTGCAGGCAGGCGGCATGCGCGTGCGTCGTGGCCAGGCCGTGCAGGCCGGACAGCCGATCGGCCTGTCCGGCAACAGCGGCTACAGCAGCGCCCCGCACCTGCATTTCGTGGTGCAGGTCAACCGCGGCATGGCGCTGCGCTCGGTACCCGTGCGCATCTTCGCCTCCCAGGGACAGCTGCAGTTCGCCCGCCAGGGTGATGCCGAGGGCGCGGCCGGGCGCTGACCGGCCACGGCCGGTATAATCAGGCGCTTATCTCTTTGAAAAGCGCCCCGGGCGGGCGCCACTGCCATGTCCGAAGTCGCCACCGAAGCGTCGCGTCGCCGCACCTTCGCCATCATCTCCCATCCTGACGCCGGCAAGACCACGCTGACCGAAAAGCTGCTGCTGTTCGGAGGCGCGATCCAGATGGCCGGTTCGGTCAAGGGCCGCAAGGCGGCCCGCCATGCCACCTCCGACTGGATGGCGCTGGAGAAGGAACGCGGCATCTCCGTCACCTCCTCGGTGATGCAGTTCCCGTACGAAGGCAAGATCGTCAACCTGCTCGACACCCCCGGCCACGCCGACTTCGGCGAGGACACCTACCGCGTGCTGACCGCGGTGGACTCGGCACTGATGGTGATCGACGTGGCCAAGGGCGTGGAAGAGCGCACCATCAAGCTGATGGAAGTGTGCCGCCTGCGCGACACCCCGATCATGACCTTCATCAACAAGCTGGACCGCGAGGGCAAGGATCCGATCGAACTGCTGGATGAAGTGGAAACCGTGCTGGGCATCCAGTGCGCGCCCGTCACCTGGCCGATCGGCATGGGCCAGCGCCTGAAGGGCGTGGTCCACCTGCTGACCGGCGAGGTGCACCTGTACGAACCAGGTCGCAACTTCACCCGCCAGGATTCGACCATCTTCCCGTCGATCGACGCTCCCGGCCTGGCCGAGAAGATCGGCGCACAGATGCTGGCCGACCTGCGCGATGAACTGGAGCTGGTGCAGGGCGCCAGCCATCCGTTCGACCTGCAGGCCTATCGCGAGGGCAAGCAGACGCCGGTGTTCTTCGGTTCGGGCGTGAACAACTTCGGCGTGCAGCCCCTGCTGGACTTCTTCGTCGAGCACGCGCCATCGCCGCAGGCACGCGCCACCACCGGCCGCGAGATCGCCCCGGAAGAGAGCAAGCTGACCGGCTTCGTGTTCAAGATCCAGGCCAACATGGACCCGCAGCACCGCGACCGCGTCGCCTTCATGCGGGTGTGCTCGGGCCGCTTCAGCGCGGGCATGAAGACCTTCCACGTGCGCACCGGCAAGGAGATGAAGCTGGCCAACGCCCTGACCTTCATGGCCAGCGACCGTGAAATCGCCGCCGAGGCCTGGCCGGGCGATGTGATCGGCATCCACAACCACGGCACCATTTCCATCGGCGATACCTTCACCGAAGGCGAGGCTGTCACCTTCACCGGCATCCCCAACTTCGCCCCGGAGCTGTTCCGCCGTGCGCGCCTGCGCGATCCGCTCAAGCTCAAGCAGCTGCAGAAGGGCCTGGCCCAGCTCTCCGAAGAGGGCGCGACCCAGTTCTTCAGGCCGCTGACCAGCAACGATCTGATCCTGGGTGCGGTGGGCGTGCTGCAGTTCGACGTGGCCGCTTACCGCCTGAAGGACGAGTACGGCGTGGAAGCCACCTTCGAGCCGGTCAGCGTCACCACGGCGCGCTGGATCCACTGCAGCAACGAGAAGAAGCTGGAAGAGTTCCGCGAGAAGAACGCACTGAACCTGGCGCTGGACGCCGCCGGCCATCTGGTCTATCTCGCGCCGACCCGGGTCAACCTGCAGCTGGCACAGGAGCGCGCGCCCGACGTGCGCTTTGCCGCCACCCGCGAGGCCGCGCACACCCTAACCGCTGGCTGAATCCGGCCAGTCAGGACATCGGACTTCCGTGTGGAGGCGGGCGTGCATGCGCCCGCCATCGCGGCGATGATAGGGGGGCGCGGGTCCCCCTCCCCGCGAATGATGCCTACGCCATGTCCTCGACTTCCGTTGCTTCGATCCGCGAAGAAATCGCCAGTGCGCTGACCCACGGTCTCGGCGCCGTACTGGCGCTCGGTGCGGGTGCCGTGCTGATCACCCTGGCCGCCATCTACGGCGATGGCTGGCAACTGGCAGGTGCGATCGTGTTCGGCATCGCGCTGCTGCTGCTGTACACCGCCTCCACCCTCTACCACGCCATCCAGCATCCGGTTGCCAAGGGCAGGCTGAAGGTCTTCGACCACTGCGCGATCTATGTACTGATCGCCGGTACCTATACGCCGTTCACGCTGATCGGCCTGCGTGGCCCGTGGGGCTGGGGTCTGTTCGCCGCGATCTGGACGCTGGCCCTGGCCGGCGTGGTGTTCAAGCTGTTCTATACCGGCCGCTTCAAGCGCCTGTCCACCGCCATCTACGTGGCCATGGGCTGGCTGGTGATCGTCGCGGTCAAGCCCATGCTGGCCTCCATCGATGGCTGGACGCTGGGCTGGCTGCTGGCCGGAGGTATCTCCTACACGCTGGGAACCTACTTCTATCACCGCGAATCGATCCCCTATTCGCATGCGATCTGGCACCTGTTCGTGATCGGCGGCAGTGTCTGCCACTTCGTCGCGGTGACCATGCAGGTGCTGTAGATATCCGTGCCACACGCGTTCATGTGCACACCGCGCACATGAACGCTTCGCGCTGCGTCCACCCGCGCAGGGCAACCATGGCAGCGTGAATGCGACTGCCTCCCCTGCTCCGCCGCGTCCGTCGCGCTGGCGCTTCCGCCGCCCTGGCCCGCGAGGCCAGCGCTGGCTGGCGGTGCTGGTGTTCCTGCTGGCGGCCATCCTGGTATTGATCGCGCTCTGGGACTGGAACTGGTTCAAGGGGCCGGTCGAGCGGGCGGTACAGGCGCGGACCGGCCGCGTGCTGCAGATCGGCCACCTGGATGTCGACCTCGGCCGTACCAGCACGATCCGCGCCGACACCGTCACGTTCGCCAATGCGTCATGGGCGAAGCAGCCGAACATGGCCAGTGCCGACCGGGTCGAAATCGACCTGCGGGTGTGGCCCCTGCTGCGGGGCAGCGTGCAGCTCCCCGAGATCCGCCTGACCCGTCCCGACGTGCTGCTGGAAACCGCCCCACGCAAGGGCGAGCCGGGCAACTGGGATTTCCTGGGTGACAGCCGCGGCGGCGCCACGCCCCAGCTCAAGCGGCTGCGTATCGATGACGGCCGCCTGCAGTTCATCGACGCGGCGGGTCGCACCGACATCCATGTCAATGTGCGTAGTGGCCGGCCCAGGCAGGCGGATGCCGCGCCGCCCCTGCTGGTGCAGGGCAAGGGCCGTTGGCAGGGCAATCCTTTCACCCTTCGCGGCGGCACCGAATCTCCGCTGGAACTGACCGACAGCGATCATCCCTTCCGCATCCATCTTGATGGGCGTGCAGGTGCCACCCATGCCGTCGCCCGTGGCACCCTGACCAATCCCTTCCAGCTGCAGGTGCTCGACCTCGCTTTCGCGCTCAGTGGCCAGGATCTGGCCGACCTGTATCCCCTGCTGGGCATCGCCATTCCGCCTTCGCCGCCCTATGCCCTGGAGGGGCGCCTGAAGCGCGACCATAACGTGTGGCGCTACGAGCAGTTCACCGGCAAGGTCGGCGACAGCGATCTCGGCGGCAATGTGAAGTTCGAAACAGGTGGTGCGCGCCCGCGCCTGACGGCCACGCTGGAGTCCCGCCGGCTGGACTTCGACGACCTGGCCGGCTTTGTCGGCGCCCCGCCCAGAACCGGTGGCGGCGAGACCGCCAACGCCGAGCAGAAGGCCGAGGCCGCACGTGTGGCCGCGAGTAGCAGGGTGCTGCCTGACACGCCGTACAACCTGGGCAAGCTGCGCGCGATGGATGCCGATGTGCGCTGGAAGGCACATCGCATCAACGCACCATCGCTGCCGCTTGACGATATGGATGCGCATCTGCTGCTGGACGATGGCGTGCTGCGGCTGGACCCGCTGAACTTCGGTGTGGCCGGTGGTGACATCCGCAGCACGATCCGCATGGATGCGCGGCAGCCGCAGATCGCCACCGCGCTCAAGGCCAGCGTGCGCGGCGTGCAGCTGGGCCAACTGTTCCCGGATGCGAAGCTGGCCGAGCAGGCCAAGGGCGGCATCGGCGGCGAAATCGACCTCAGCGGCCGCGGCAATTCGATCGCCGCCATGCTGGGCAGCAGCAATGGCGATGTGGGCCTGGCAATGGGACGTGGCCACGTCGGCAATCTGGTGATGGAACTGGCCGGGCTGGACATCACCGAGGCAGTCAAGTTCCTGGTGACCGGCGACAAGCAGATTCCGCTGCGCTGCGCCTTCGCCGACTTCGGCGTACGTGAGGGGCTGATGACCAGCCGCACGTTCGCCGTCGATACCACCGACACGCTGATTCTTGGCGAAGGCACCGTCAGCCTGCGCGATGAGTCGCTGGACCTGCTGCTGAAGCCACGGCCGAAGGACCGCAGCATCCTCGTGCTGCGCTCGCCGCTGCACATCGCGGGAACGTTCAAGGATCCTTCGTTCCGCCCGGACTTCAAGGCGCTCGGCGTCCGCGGTGCGGTCGCCCTGGCGCTGGGAAGCATCGCGCCACCGGCCGCACTGCTGGCCACGATCGAACTGGGCCCCGGCAAGGACGCCGACTGCGGCGGGCAGTACGCGAAGTAGGCACGTTTGTTGGATCGCGAATTGAGGGGCGCGGAACGACAAAGTGTTGCCAACCCAGATTGGCCGCTACCCACCGCGCTCGCCGCAATGTATCCAGAAGCGGAGGGCATGGCCGTGCAGGACCGTTGGCGCCATGGATGGCGCCATCGAGCCCCCATGGATGGGTTTACGGCGTGTCCTGCACGGCCATGCCCTCCGCCTTCCGGCGCATCAGCAAGGCGCCGCTTTGGCTTTGGCTTTGGCTTTGGCTTTGGCTTTGGCTTCGGCTTCGGCTCCGAACAGCGGGCCGGCGGGCCGCAGGCCCGCCAGCGAAAACTCATCCCGCCACGATGTACTGCTGCAGCTGGTCCAGCTCCCGACGCTGTGCATCGATCACCGACTTCACCAGATCGCCGATGGAGATCACGCCCAGCACCTGTCCCCCCTCCACCACCGGCAGATGGCGGATACGGTAATCGGTGACCAGCTGCAGGCAATGTTCGACCTGTTCGCCGGGCGCCACCGTCACCACCTTCGCAGTCATGATCTCGGCCACCGCCGTATCGCGTGAGGAACGATCGCGCAGCACGATCTTGCGGGCGTAATCACGCTCGGACAGGATGCCGACCAGTCTCGGCCCTTCCATCACCAGCACCGCACCGATGCCCTTTTCGGCCATCAGCCGGATCGCATCGATCACCGCCGCGCCGGGCGCGACCGCATGCACTTCAGGGGACTTGCCGTCCAACAGTTGCCGTACCGACGTCATCTGCCTGCCCTCCCAGGGTGGGTTGCACGACGGAGTCTGCCACGGACGATGCTAGCCAGGCGTCAACCAGGTACAGGGGACGCTGCTTGGACTCCTCATACAGGCGCCCCAGGTACTCGCCGATCAGGCCCAGCGCGATCAGCTGCACACCGCCCAGGAACAGGATCACCGCCATCATCGTCGGCCAGCCCGCCACGCGGTCGCCGTACATCGCGGCCTTCACGATCACCCAGACACCGAACACGAAGGCCACCGCCGCAGTGGCCAGGCCCAGATAGGTGGCCGCGCGCAGCGGCACGGTGGAGAAACCGGTGATGCCTTCCAGCGCGAAGTTCCACAGCCGCCACAGGCTGAACTTGCTGCTGCCGGCCACCCGCGGGTGGCGCTGGTACGGCACCGCCACCCGGCGGAAGCCAACCCAGCTGAAAAGCCCCTTCATGAAACGGTGACGCTCACGCATTTCACGCAACGCGCTCAGCGCGCGTGGCGACAGCAGGCGGAAGTCGCCGGTATCGGCGGGAATCGGCGTGCGCGACAGGCGGCCGATCACCCGGTAGAACATCGCCGCGGTCGCACGCTTGACCCAGCTCTCGCCCGCGCGCGCCCGGCGCGTGCCATAGACGTTGTCATAACCCTCGCGCCACCGCGCCACGAACTGCGGCAGCAGCTCCGGTGGATCCTGGCCGTCGGCATCGAGAATCATCGCCGCACCCTCGCGGACGAGATCCAGCCCGGCGGTCAGCGCGGCCTCCTTGCCGAAATTGCGCGACAGCTTCAGCGCCGACACGCGTGGCTCGGACTGCGCCAGCGCGGCGATCACCTCCCAGGTTCCGTCCTGGCTGCCGTCGTCAACGTAAAGGATGTGGCCATCGATGTCCGGCATCGCATCCAGTACCGCGCACAGGCGCGGGTGCAGTACCGGCAGCGCCAGAGCTTCGTTGCAGGCGGCAATGACGACGGTGAGGCGTTCACGGATCATGCCCGGATTGTACGTCGCCAGTGCGGAGCGGCGCAGACGCCCGCCTCAGTCCTCGGCCAGGTACGCAGCGCCGCCCAGCTGCCGGGCCTGGCGCTGGATCCACGCGGCGCGACGCTGTACGTAGGGACCGGGCGAGGCCGCGCTGTAGCGCCGCGGTGCCGGCAACACGGCCGCCAACCGTGCGCTCTCGGCCGGGCTGAGGCGCGCGGCGTCCTTGCCCCAGAAGGTCTTCGCCGCCGCCTGCGCACCGTACACGCCGTCACCGAACTCGGCGATGTTCGCGTACATCTCCAGGATCCGCTGCTTGGGCCACAACGTTTCGATCAGCACCGTGTACCAGACCTCCAGGCCCTTGCGGATCCAGCTGCGGCCCTGCCAGAGGAACAGATTCTTGGCCACCTGCTGGCTGATGGTGCTGGCCCCGCGCAGCCGGCCGCCCCGCGCGTTGTGGTCACGCGCCTTCTCGATGGCCTGCAGATCGAACCCACTGTGTTCGGGGAAACGCTGGTCCTCGGCCGCCACCAGCGAAATCGGCAGGCTCGGCGCCATCTGGTCCAGATCCCGCCACTGGTAGTGCAGCCGGTAGGCCCAGTCGCCCGCACCCAGCGCCTCCCCGTAGCGCCACAGCATCACGCTGGAAATGGGCGGATCCACGAAGCGCAGCACCAGCACCTGCAGGCAGCTGAAGGCCACGAACAGCACCGGCAGCCACAGCAGCCGCTTCCAGTGCCAACGCCGGCGGCGCGGAACGTCCCCGGCCACCTTCACCTTGTCCTGCTCTCCCCCTGCCCCCATTAGTGGTGCATCCTTCTTCTGCCTGGCTGTCGGCACATTATCCGGCAACCACCCCTGTTTCCGCGCGATGTGAGCCGATGACCGCCCAACCTGATTCCCTGATCCGCTTCCTGCTTCCCGACGCGGGTGTCCGCGGCGTACACGTGCGCCTGCAGGCCACCTGGCAGGAAATCCTGTCCCATGCCCATTACCCGGACGCCGCAGCCGAGCTGCTCGGCGAAGCCTGCGTGGCCTCGGCGCTGTTCACCGGCCACACCAAGGTCGACGGCCGCCTGTCCATCCAGCTGCGCAGCAGCACCACGCTGCGCACGCTGTTCGCCGAATGCACCGCCGCCGGCACCCTGCGCGGCATCGCCCAGCTCAGCGAGGGCGCCGACGCGCCGCGCGACCTGTCCAGCCTGGGCGATGACGCCCTCCTCGCCATCACCATCGAGAACCCCGGGCTGGACCCGCGCGAACCGCAGCGCTACCAGAGCCTGGTCGGGCTCAGCGCCGCGGAACTGGACGAGGCCTTTGAGGATTACTTCCGGCAGTCCGAGCAGCTGCCGACGCGACTGCTGCTGGCCGCCGACCGCACGGGGGCCAGCGGCCTTCTGCTGCAGAAACTGCCCGGCGACGAGGGCGACGAAGATGGCTGGTCACGCGCCAGCGCCCTGTTCGAGACCCTGGGCAGGGCCGAACTGCTCGCTACTCCCGCCGAGCAGCTGCTGCACCGCTTGTTCCATGAGGAGAAGGCGGAGCTGATGGGCAGCAAGCCACTGTCCTTTGCCTGCTCCTGCTCGCGCGAGCGGGTTGCCTCGATGCTGCAGTCGCTGGGCGAGGAAGAGGCGCGGGCGGCGGCCGAAGCGACCGGCCAGGTCGAAGTCCGTTGCGAATTCTGCGGACGGGAGTATCACTTCCCGTTGACGGAGTTCGGCATACTGTTCCACGGTGCCGAGGGGACTGTTCCGGCACCTGAACGCCTTCAGTAAGCGGCCGGTCTTGCACCTGGGGAGGATCAAGGCTTGTTAAGAAATCATAAACACCCTAGGATCGAGTCCCCGCCCCTGCGGGAACTTCCGTTGTCTGTCCCTGTCTGAACTGGTCCGATGCGTACCTATCTGCGTCTACCGCTGGCCCTGCTGATCGCCCTTGGCGCGGTCGCGGGCGCGCATGCGCAGAGCAAGGACACCCGCACGGTGCTGCCGGTGTGGAACAAGGGCAGCGGCAAGGTCGAAGCCCTGCTCTACCTGGAACCCACCGGTGAGCAGGCCGCCGGCGCCCGCTGGCATTTCGGCCGCAATTCGCTGGATGCGGCCTTTGGCCTGTCGTCGGGCGACTCGCTGGGCCTGCTCTGCAGCAACAGCAGCAGTACCAGCATCAGCGGTCTGGCCAGCCATTGCATGCTGGCCAGTCTGGGCGACGACGATGACCTCAGCAGCCGCCGCTTCACCGGCACGGCTGCCCTGAACCGGGGCAGCGGCCGCCTGGGCATCACCGCCGGTACCGGTCGCGAAACACTGCCGGCCTGGCTGGCCGGCCCGAACAAGACGCCGTCGCTGCGTGCCGAGCAGAACGACCTGACCGTGTTCGCGCAGAAGAACATCGGTCGCGAAGGATTCGTGTCCATTGCCGGCACCTACGCCAAGGCACGCCTGGTGCCGCTGGCCGATGCCTCGCCGGCCCTGGTCGATCGCTGGGACAGCAAGAGCCTCAGCCTCGGCGCCGGTTACGGCAACTTCACCGGCAGCATCATCGGTCGCGTGGTCGACGTGCCCGGCCGCCCTGGCAAGTGGGAAGGTCTGGGCATCGGCCTGACCTGGCGGACGCCGTGGTCCGGCCAGCTCACCGTCGGCGCCGAGAACGTGATCAGCCGCGGCAAGAACCCCTTCTCTCCACGCAACGAGAGCAACGACGACGGCACCGTGCCGTATGTGCGTTACGAGCAGGATCTCTGACCGCTCACACCTCCCTCATGCAGTGACATCGCGGGCGCCGGAAGGCGCCCGTTGCGTTTGCGTGCACCGCCTTCCTTTTGCGCCCCCTCCGGCGCTGTCGCAATGTGTGCGTTTCTCGCCGCCGCGACATGTTTCGATACATATCAATGGAAACTTTTTTCATCATTTTTTTTTAACAAACGAGGCACCATGCCACAAACCCTACTGCAAGCCGTTGAAAAGTATTGACATTCCATGAATTTACACAAATCACAGCTTTGATTAACACAGCTTTAATTCTTTGCAGGCGCCCGCTACTATCGGCTCAGCCTCGCGATTTGGAAGCGCACTTTCGCTTCCCCGCCGGGCATAACCCCAGCCAAGATTTCTTGGAGAGAGAGAGCCAATGAATTTCCAGTCCAACAAGCTGCGTGACGCTGTTGTCGTCGCGCTGATCGCGGGTGCGGCCACGTCCGTAACCGCCCAGGCGCAGGAAGCGACCAACCTGGATCGCATTTCGGTGACCGGTTCGCGCATCAAGAGCACCGACATCGAAACCTCGCAGCCGGTCCTGAGCCTGACCCGCGCCGATATCGAAAAGCAGGGTGTGACCTCGGTTGCCGATATCCTGCAGCGCGTCGCCGCCAACGGTGCCGCACTGAACCGCACCTTCAACAACGGTGGTGACGGTTCGGCCGGCGTCAGCCTGCGCAACCTCGGCGCCGAGCGCACCCTGGTGCTGGTCAACGGCCGTCGCTGGACCACCGGTCTGGACGGCAGCGTCGACCTGAACACCATCCCGACCGCGATGATCGAGCGCATCGACGTCCTGAAGGACGGCGCTTCGACCATCTACGGTTCGGATGCCATCGCCGGCGTGGTGAACATCATCACCAAGCAGAACTTCGACGGCGCCGAGGCAAACTTCTACAAGGGCCAGTACAGCCAGGGCGACGGCGATCGTGAAGCCTATGACTTCACCATCGGCACCACCACCGACCGTGCGTCGCTGGTGCTGGGTGCGTCCTACGTGAACGAGAAGGAGGTCATGGCCGGCAATCGCAAGATCTCCGCTGGCGGCCCGCCGTTCTTCAGCGGCCAGAGCGGCACCGGCATCCCGGGCTCCTACGTCCGCAATGATCAGCGCTACGTCATCATCAATGGCGTGGAAACCCCGTTCGTCAGCAACGTGCACGGCTACAACACCGCGCCGGACAACTACCTGCTGACCCCGAACGAGCGCACCTCGCTGTTCGCTGTGGGTTCGTACAACATCACGGACAACATCTCCTTCCGCACCGAGGCGATGTACAACGAGCGCAAGTCCGAGCAGCTGCTGGCGGCCATGCCGGTGACGGGCATGACGCTCAGCGCGGACAGCATGTACAACCCGTACGGCCAGGACCTGACCGGCGTGAACCGTCGTTTCAATGAAACCGGCGGCCGTTCGTTCAACCAGAACGTCAAGAACTGGCACTTCTACGGTGGCTTTGAAGGCTTCTTCGAGTTCGCCGACCGCAACTTCGACTGGGATGTCGGCTACCGCTACGACAAGACCGACCAGAACGACCTGACCTACGGCCTGTTCAACATCCAGCGTCTGGATGAGGCGTATGGTCCGTCGGCGCTCCGCGATGGCCAGGCTGTCTGTCTGACCGCAGGCGGAGCCGTCATTCCGGGCTGCGCACCGATCAATCCGCTGGGTGGCGAAGGTTCGATCTCGCAGGCGGCACTCGACTACACCTCGTTCACCGCGCACGATTCGGCCAGCCTGGTGTCGAAGA
Source organism: Stenotrophomonas sp. 112478_Sma (assembly GCF_056479905.1). Taxonomy (NCBI): domain Bacteria; kingdom Pseudomonadati; phylum Pseudomonadota; class Gammaproteobacteria; order Lysobacterales; family Lysobacteraceae; genus Stenotrophomonas; species Stenotrophomonas sp. 112478_Sma. The sequence continues at coordinate 3,248,435 of NZ_CM151072.1, forward strand.
GCTACTACGCCAACATCTCCGGTGAGATCGTGCAGCTGCCGGCCGGTGCGCTGGGCTTCGCTGCCGGTTATGAGAACCGCAGGGAAAGCGGCCAGTTCGACCCCGACGCCTTCATCGCAGCGGGCCTGAGCACCGGCAACGGCGCTGCGCCGACCAAGGGTGCTTACGACCTGGACGAGTTCTACCTGGAACTGTCGATCCCGGTCCTGGCCGATCTGCCGGGCGCCCAGCTGCTGGACTTCAGCGTGGCGACCCGTTACTCGGACTACAGCAACTTCGGTAACACCACCAACAACAAGTTCGGTTTCCGCTGGAAGCCGATCGAAGACCTGATGGTGCGTGGTAACTATTCCGAAGGCTTCCGCGCTCCGAGCATCAACAACCTGTACCGCGGCGACACCGATTCGTTCGAGACCTACGCCGACCCGTGTGCCCGGGCCAACAACCCGACCGGCGCAGTGCTGGCGCAGTGTATCGCCCAGGGCGTTCCGGCGAACTTCGTCCAGCCGAACACCGATGGCGAGTCTGGCCCACTGCAGACCGTCGAGCCGTTCACCTGGAAGTCGAACCCGGATCTGAAGCCGGAAACCTCGACCAGCAAGACGCTGGGCCTGGTGTGGAGCCCGAGCTTCGTCTCCGGCCTGAACGTGACCCTGGACTGGTGGCAGATCAAGATCGAAGACGCCATCACCCGTCCGGCGATCGGCGACATCATGGATCGTTGCTACGGTGGTACCGCGCAGCAGCAGGCAGCCTACTGCGGTCTGATCACGCGTGACCCGAACTACGGCACCATCAACGAGCGCTACACCATCACCAACGTCGACATGCCGCTGATGAACCTGGCGTCGTACAAGGTGGAGGGCTGGGATCTGGGCGTGCTGTACAAGCTGCCGGAAACCTCGTTCGGCCAGTTCACCGTCAGCCTGGACGGCACCTACCTGAGCAAGTGGGAGACCAAGTCGACCGAAGATGCTCCGGTTGATGGCCGTCAGGGCCGCTATCTGGACCAGGATCCGTACTGGCGCGTCCGTTCCAACCTGTACGTCGACTGGTCCTACGGTGACTTCGGTGTCAACTACGGCCTGCGCTACAAGTCGGGCATGACCGAAGACTGCCTGCTGGGCGCATCCACCCGTGCCTACTGCTCGGATCCGGAAGGTCGCAAGAACCACATTGGTGCCACCACGTACCACGACATCCAGGTGCGCTACAACACCCCGTGGAAGGGCACCATCATGCTGGGCCTGAACAACGCGTGGGACAAGGATCCGCCGGTCTCGTACACGGTGTCCTACAACATGTTCGACCCGCAGTACGACCTGCCGGGCCGCTACATGTACATGCAGTACAAGCAGAAGTTCTGATCGGTTGATCGATCGATGACTGCAGCAACGGCCCCGCAAGGGGCCGTTGTTCTTTCTGCACTGCCGGCGCGTACCACCCTGCACCGGCAACAAAAAAGCCGCGATCAGGTCGCGGCTTTTTCGTGGGCAACGGAAACCGTCAGCCGTTCGGAATGAGCGTCTCGATCAGGTGTTCGACATAGGCCTCGAAATCCTCCCGCGCCTGCTTCGGCTGCTGCAGCTGCAGCGACAGCTGCAGGAAGCCCACATAGGCCGCATAGGCCAGGCGCGCACGATGGCGTGCGTCGGTGGAGCTCAGGCCTGCCTGGCGGAACGAGGCGATGAGGTAATCGAGGCGACGCTGCGAAACGCGGTCGATCACCGGCCGCACCATCGGATGGTCCAGCGCCTTCAGCAGTTCGCTGTAGATGATGTGCGGCTGCACTTCGTGCGCCACCATCTGGAACAGCTGACGCAGGCGCGCGCGCGGATCCGGCACGTCTTCCAGGCTGCCGAACACCTGCTCCTGCTCGAACAGCTCCCACCGCTCCAACGCCGCCTGCAGCAGGGCGTCGCGCGAGGGGAAATGCCAGTAGAAGCTGCCCTTGGTGACGCCGAGGCGCCGCGCCAGCGGTTCCACCGCGACGGCACCCACGCCTTGTTCAGCAATCAGATCGAGGGCCGCCTGGGCCCAGTCTTCGGCGCTCAGGCGGCTGTTGCGGCCGGCGCGCGGTTCGCCGGCAGAAGCGTCAGGTTGATTCATGGAGTGATTTAACCATACGGCGGGGTTCGTTGCAGTACGCGGATGCAGCCGAAGGGCTCCGCTGTGCAGACCAGCCACCTGACGCGCCGCACCATACCATGCAGTATTGACATCCCCTGCAACCGATCCATACTAGCAAGTATGGTTACTTCCCCCACTCCCGTTGCGTTCCACGACCTGCGTCTGGAAGCCGCGCACGGCACACGGCTGGCCGCCACGGCCAGCGATCACGGCCGCCGCGGCCGGGTGCTGTTCGCCCACGGTTTCGGGCAGACCCGCCATGCCTGGAACGCCACGGCCCGCGCGCTGTCTGCTGCCGGCCTGCAGACGCTGGCCTACGACGCCCGCGGTCACGGCGATTCGGACTGGAATGCCGCCGACCTGCCCTATCACGGCGAGCAGTTTGCCGACGACCTGATCGTGCTGGCCGGCGAACAGTCGCGCCCGCCGGTGCTGGTCGCCGCCTCGATGGGCGGCCTGTTCGGCCTGCTGGCCGAATCGCGCTGGCCGGGCCTGTTCTCGGCGATGGTGCTGGTGGACATCACCCCGCGCTGGGATACCGCGGGCGTGGAGCGCATCCTCGCCTTCATGACCGCCCATCCCGATGGCTTCGCCTCGCTGGCCCAGGCCGCCGACGTGATTTCCGCCTACATGCCGCACCGGCCTCGCAAATCCGAGCAGTCGCTGCGCGCGCTGCTGCGCGAGGATGGTCACGGCCGCTGGCGCTGGCACTGGGATCCGCGCCTGGTCGCCGAGCTGGCCCGCGACAGCGAGCAGCACCAGGATGCGCTGGCTGATGCCGCGCGGCAGGTGAAGTGCCCGATGCTGCTGGTCAGTGGAGGTCGCAGTGACCTGGTCACGCCGCAGACCGTGGCCGAATTCCTGGCGCTGGCCCCGCACGCGCGCCACGTGCAGTTGCCGCAGGCCACGCACATGGTCGCCGGCGACGACAACGACGCCTTTACCGCTACTGTGTTGGACTATCTGGACGTGTTGCCTGCGGTGGACGCCGCAGCTTCGTCCGTCACAAACGAGCACGTCACCGGAGCACGCTCATGAGCATCGTTCTTCCCTTCCTTGCCCTGCTGCTGGCAGGTGCATTCGCCGCCTACCACCGCATGCGGCTGGTCACCTGGACGCTGATCAGCGCCGCGCTGCTGGTCGCCTGCTGGTTCATCCCCTACGTCAACCAGACCGCCACGATCGTCGCCGCCGCCGTGCTGGCCGTGATCGCCGTACCGCTGCTGCTGCCGTTCATCCGCAAGCCGCTGCTGACCGGTCCGATGATGAAGGTGTTCCGCAAGGTGCTGCCGCCGCTGTCGCAGACCGAGCGCATCGCACTGGAAACCGGCTCGGTCGGTTTCGAGGGCGAGCTGTTTACCGGCGATCCGGACTGGAACATCCTGCTCAACTATCCCAAGCCGCAGTTGACCGCCGAGGAGCAGGCCTTCCTCGACGGCCCGGTGGAAGAGCTGTGCCGGATGGTCAACGACTGGGAGATCACCCACGTCCACGCCGACCTGCCGCCGGAGCTGTGGGCCTTCATCAAGAAGAACAAGTTCTTCGGCATGATCATCCCGAAGGAATACGGCGGCCTGGGCTTCTCCGCGCTGGCCCACCACAAGGTGATCCAGAAGCTGGCCTCGGTATCCTCGGTGGTCAGCTCGACCGTCGGCGTGCCGAACTCGCTGGGTCCGGGCGAACTGCTGGTGCATTACGGCACCCAGGAGCAGAAGGACCAGTACCTGCCGCGTCTGGCCGACGGTCGTGAAGTGCCCTGCTTCGGCCTGACCGGCCCGTTTGCCGGCTCCGATGCCACCTCGATTCCCGACTACGGCATCGTCTGCCGGGGCGAATGGAATGGCGAGCAGGTGCTGGGCGTCAGGCTGACGTTCGACAAGCGTTACATCACCCTGGCTCCGGTCGCATCGCTGATCGGTCTGGCCTTCCGCATGTACGACCCGGATGGCCTGATCGGCGAGACCCGCGACATCGGCATCACTCTGGGCCTGCTGCCGCGCGATACCGCCGGCGTCGAAATCGGCCGCCGCCACTTCCCGCTGAACTCGACCTTCCAGAACGGCCCGATTCGCGGCAAGGACGTGTTCATCCCGCTGACCCAGCTCATCGGCGGCGCTGCCATGGCCGGCAAGGGCTGGAACATGCTCAACGAATGCCTGGCTGTGGGCCGTTCGATCACGCTGCCGTCCACCGCCAGCGGTGGCGCCAAGGCCGGCGCTGCGGTGACCGGCGCCTACGCGCGCATCCGCAAGCAGTTCGGCCTGTCGGTCGGCCGCTTTGAAGGCGTGGAGGAAGCACTGGCCCGTATCGGCGGCAAGGCCTACAAGATCAGCGCGCTGTCGCAGGCCACGGCTGCCGCCGTCGACCGCGGCGACGTGCCATCGGTACCGTCGGCGATCGCCAAGTACCACTGCACCAGCATGAGCCGCGAGGTGATCTCGGACGTGATGGATGTCATCGGCGGCAAGGGCATCATCCTCGGCCCGCGCAACTTCGCCGGCCGCAGCTGGCAGGCTGCGCCGATCGCGATCACTGTGGAAGGCGCCAACATCATGACCCGCAGCCTGCTGATCTTCGGCCAGGGTGCGATTCTCTGCCACCCGTGGGTGCTGAAGGAGATGAAGGCTGCACAGGATCCGGATACCCGTGCCGGCCTGCAGGAATTCGACCGCAGCCTGTTCGGCCACATCCGCTACGGCATTTCCAACGCCGTGCGCTCGTTCTGGTTCGGCCTGACCGGCGCCCGCTTCGGTGCCGCCCCGGGCGATGCCTACACCCGCCGTTACTTCCGCAAGCTGGACCGCTATTCGGCCAATCTGGCGCTGATGGCCGACATCTCGATGATGACGCTCGGCGGCAAGCTGAAGTTCAAGGAATCGCTCTCCGGCCGCCTGGGCGATGTGCTGAGCCACATCTACATGACCAGCGCCATGCTCAAGCGCTACCACGATGAGGGCGCACCGCAGGCCGACCAGCCGCTGCTGGCGTGGGCCTTCCATGACAGCGTGCACAAGATCGAAGAATCGCTGTCGGCCGCCCTGCGCAACTTCCCGATCCGTCCGATCGGCTGGCTGATGTGGGCACTGATCTTCCCGCTGGGCCGCCGCGCCGAAGCACCGGGTGATCGCCTGAGCCGTCGCGTCGCCGCTCTGCTGATGGCGCCGAACGAAGCGCGCGACCGCCTGGCACAGGGTGTGTTCCTGACCCCGTGCGAGAACAACCCGGGCGGCCGCATCAACAGCTATCTGGCCAAGGCCATCATGGCCGAGCCGGTGGAGCGCAAGTTCCTGAAGGCGCTGAAGAGCAAGGGCATCGAGGCGCTGGACTTCCAGAGCCAGCTGGACGAAGCCGTGGCCGAAGGTGTGATCACCCAGGACGAGCGCACGCTGCTGGAAGAGCTGCGCACGCTGACCCTGGACACCATCACCGTGGACGACTTCGACACCCACGAACTGCGCGCGGCCAGCTACTACGACCGCCAGCACAAGGACCCGCACTCGCAGGCCGCCTGATCGCCCGCGACACGCGTTGCCTCGACGGCGGGCCTCGGCCCGCCGTCGCTTTATCCGCCCAACGGAATCCCACCATGTCCACGCCCCTGCTCTCGCTCTACAACCGCCTGCAGCGCTGGCCTGCCGGCACCTGGCTGTTCTCGCGCGCGGTGTGCTTCAAGGCGCCCTACTTCGCCAGCATCGCGCCGCGCATCACCCGCCTGGAAAACGGCCGCTGCGAAGGTACGCTGGCGGACCGACGCAGGGTGCGCAACCACATCGGCACGGTGCACGCGATCGCGATGTGCAATCTGGCCGAACTGACGGCCGGGCTGATGGTTGATGCATCACTGCCGAAGGGCATGCGCTGGATCCCCAAGGGCATGCAGGTGCAGTACCTGGCCAAGGCACGCGGCACGCTGCAGGCGGTGGCACTGCCGGCGCAGCCGATCGTGGTCGCGGCCCAGGGCTATGCGCTGCCGGTGACGGTGAGCGTGCGCGACCGTGCAGGGACCGAAGTGTTCAGCGCCGTCATCGACATGTGGATGTCGCCGGCCAAGTGAGGTTCCGGCCAACGGCGCAGCCCCTCGTGGGTTGGTCGCGGCATGCGGTTATCGGTTGGGCCGGATGGGTCGAGCCAGGCGGGGACGCCGTGAACCCATCCCTGGGGGCTTAGCCGCGCCAACCATGGCGCGGATACCCCGCCCGGCCCGACCCATCCGGCCTCTGACAGATCTGTGCGGCGTCCAACCCACGCAGAAGAAAAAAGAAGAGCAGAAGCAAAAGCAGCCCATCGGCCGCTTTTGCTGTTGGTGTTGCTGTTTGCTCTTTTTTTTTCTTCTCCGTGGGCTGGACGCCCGCGGAAACTGTCAGGAGCCGGGCGGGTTGGGTTCGCGGGGGTGTCCGCGGCATGGATGCCGCGGCCAAGCCTACAGGGACGTACTTGCGGCGTCCCCCGCGAACCCAACCTGCCTGGCCAAACCCATGACACGCTCTACGCGGCCAACCCACGAGGGGCTGCGCCGTTGGCCGGAACTCACACCAGCGCGCGCAGCACCAGCGCCAGGATCGCCGGCAGCGCCTGGATCATGAAGATCCGGCGGCTCACGCTGTACGCGCCATAGCACCCCGCCACGACCACGCAGGCCAGCGAGAACGTCACCAGCACCGGCTGTGCCATCACCAGCCCCGCCACGATGCCGGCCGCCAGGAAGCCGTTGTACAGCCCCTGGTTGGCCGCCAGCACCTGTGTGGTCTGCGCCTTCTCCGGCGTGTTGCGGAACGTTTTCAGCCCCAGTGGCCGCGTCCACAGGAACATCTCCAGCACCAGGAAGTAGACGTGCAGCAGGGCGACCAGCAGAGTCAGGGCGAGTGCGATCCAGTACATGGGCGGTTCCTTGAACAGGGATGGAGAATGGGGTCAGATCCCTTTCCTGCCGGAAAAGGATCCGACCCCGGAAAATCAGCGGTCGCGGGGCAGCTTCTTCTCTTCGCGCAGCACGCCGAACGCGGCCAGCGTCATGAACGCGGCCACCGCAACGCCTCCGATGAACACCACGTGCGAACCGAACAATGCCAGTCCCTTGTGCACCCAGGTGAAGCTCAGGTCGGCACCACGATAGACCACCGTGTCGATGGCCGCACCGGCCTTGTAGCGCCATTGCCGGTCGACACGGGTATAGATCGTCTCGCGTGCCGGCTTGGCCAGGGCGAACTCGCTGGCCCGGGTCATCACCTGCACCACCGCCACCATCAGCGGCATCGGCGACGCCGCCAGCACCGAGAAGCCGATCAGGATCGCGAAGCCGGGAATCAACAGCGCCGGAGCGATGCCGTGGCGCGACAGCAGCCAGCGGGTCAGGCCCAGCTGCATCAGCAGGGCCAGCGCGTTCACCGCCAGATCGATGCGCGAGAAAAATGCGGTGCTCGCCGCAGGGTCGGTGAACGACGCGCGCACGATGCTGGCCTGCTGGTTGTACAGCAGCGTTCCCACGCCGACGCCGAACACCACCATGATGGCCAGCCAGCGCAGCAGGGGCTCGCGCGCGATCAGCTTCAGGCCATCAAGCACGCTGCCGCCCATCGGCTGCTCGCCGGAGACCAGTTGCTGCTCGCGTTCACGCAGCACCGCCCAGTGCCGCAAGCGCCAGATGCACAGCAGGCACACGATCAGGAAGCCGGCCGAGACCAGCATCAGGTTGGCGATACCCACCCGCTGCACCAGCGCACTGGTGATGATCGGGCCGAGGAACGCGCCGAGCGTGCCGGCCGCGCCGATGTAGCCGTAGTACGCACGGGCCTGCACGTTGGAGAACACATCCGCCATGAAGCTCCAGAACACGGCGACGGCGAACAGGTTGAACACCATGACCCAGAAGAAGAAGGCCATGCCCCGCCCCGGCACGCCACTGTCGAACAGTGCGTAGAAGCCCAGCAGGGTCGCGATGAAGAAGCCATACACGGCCGGCAGGAATACCCGCCGCGGAAAGCGGCTGACCAGCCAGCCATAGACCGGCTGCAGCACCAGCATGATCACGAACACGCAGGAAAACAGGAACTGCAGGACGAAATCCTTCAGTGCGATGCCGTGGCTGGCGAACCAGGCGATCAGCATTGGCGGGAACACCGTCTCCAGGTCGGCCGAGGCCGCCATCGCCTCGCGTACCGGTCGCAGCACGTAGTAGCCGCTCAGCAGGCAGAAGAAGTAGAGGAACGACCACCACAGTGCCGGGGACTCGCGCAGCGCTGCCAGCAGCCCGCGCAACGGCCTCCCGTCCTGCACCGAACTCATGCGGCGCCCCACGCCAGCAGGCAGCGGTTGGACAGCGGCATGGCAGGCTCCGGGGGGGCGGCAAAGCGCGTACGTTAGCCAATGCACTGCAACATCGCCAGCGCGGCACGCAGGTGGCACCGCAGGGGACTCGCACGGGCAACCGCCGATACGTTCGGATTCACAATCCGGCAGCGTCAAAATTCCAACTTTTTCAACGAGATGCGCATTCATCTTCGCTTTGTTTGTGCACAGGCGAAAAGCGGCGCTAGAATCGCCATCAGCAGTCGCGCACGGGTCCAACCGATGAAAAAGAACAGCCTGCGTCGTCCGATCCGTTCGGCGGCCACCGGTTTGCTGGGCATGCTGATGCCCGTTGCCTTGTCCACCACCGCGCAGACCCCGCCGGCCTTGCCGCCGATGCCGGCCAACATCGAGACCGCGGCCGCGCCGGCCGTCGCTCATACCCAGCCGGCCGCTTACCGTACCGGCCTGATGCCGCAGGTGCAGGCACCCGCCCCCGGCTTCAACGTTGCCAACATCGAATCGATGGCGCAGCAGCTCACCTATGGCGAGCGCGTGCCGGGCATGGCGGTGGCGATCGTGCAGGGCGGACGCGTGCTGAGTGCGCGCGGTTACGGCGTCACCGACGTCAACAATCCGCTGCCGGTCGATGCCCATACCGTGTTCCGGCTGGCCTCGCTGTCCAAGGCCTTCGCGGGCACCATGGCCGGCCTGCTGGTCAATGACGGCACGCTGCGCTGGGACAGCAAGGTCACCGACTATGTGCCCGGCTTCCGCCTCAACTCGCCGGAAGCCACCGAGCGTCTGACCGTCGCCGACGTGCTCAGCCACCGCGTCGGCCTGCCCTACAACGCCTACGACCGTGACATCGAAGGCAACGCCGAGTACTACGCACTGACCCAGAAGCTGGCCAACACCAGCCTCAAGTGCCTGCCAGGCGACTGCTACGCCTACCAGAACGTGGCCTTCAGCCTGATCGGCGACGTCGTCTACGCCGCCTCCGGCAGCTTCTACGAGCAGGCGGTCGAGCGCCGCATCTTCAAGCCGCTGGGCATGAACGATGCCAGCCTCGGCCTGGCCGGCATCCAGGCCAGTTCGCGGTGGGCACGTCCGCATGTGCGCAGCCGTAATGGCTGGGTGTCGCTGACGCCGAAACCGACCTACTACCGGGTCGCGCCGGCGGCCGGCGTCAACGCCAGTGCCAGCGACATGGCACAGTGGCTGCTGGCCCACACCGGTCATCGCCCCGACGTGCTGCCGGCACCGCTGCTGGCCACCCTGCATTCGAGCCTGATCAACACGCCGGGCGAAATGCGGTCGGGCTGGCGCCGCGAGCGTCTGCATTCGGCCGGCTACGCGCTCGGCTGGCGCACCTTCGATTACGCCGGTCATGACGTGGTGTTCCACGCCGGCGCCGTGCAGGGCTACCGTGGCCTTGTCGCTCTGGTCCCGGAGCGTGATCTCGGCATCGCGATCATGTGGAACGGCGAAAGCGGCCTGCCCAGCGGCCTGCTGCCGACCGTGCTCGACTCCGCGCTTGGCCTTCCCTCGCAACGTTGGCTGGACGTGGATACCGACTTCGGCAGCGACAACCTGATGGCCGAGGGCGCAAGCCCGGCGCAGCAGGACAAGCGCAAGGGCAAGGGTGCATCCAGCAACCGCGCGGTCGCCTCGCCGCGCTGAACCGGCACTCCCTGGCATCACCGGAAGGGCGGCCCATCGGTCGCCCTTTTTTCTTGCGGGCTGCAGGCAGGGGATAAAAAAACCCCCTCCTCGCTGGGCAGCCGAGGAAGGGGTTTCAGGGTACGGCTATCGGGAAGTACTTAGATCAGCGGCGCCGGGGTTGCCGGCAGAGCGACCGGAGCGGCCTTCTTCTTGCGGGCGGCCGGCTTGCGCTTGGCGACCTTCTTCGCTGCCTTCTTCGGGGCAGCCTTCTTGGTCGCCTTCTTGGCCGCCTTCTTCGCAACCTTCTTTACGGCCTTCTTGGTCGCCTTCTTGGCGACCTTCTTGGCCGGCTTGCGGGCAGTGGTCTTCTTGGCGGCCTTCTTTGCAGTCTTCTTCGCTGCCTTCTTGGCGACCTTCTTCACTGCCTTCTTCGCGGTCTTCTTCGCCGGCTTCTTGGCTACCTTCTTTGCCGCCTTCTTCACTGCCTTCTTCGCAGTGGTCTTCTTGGCGACCTTCTTCGCAGCCTTCTTCACCGCCTTCTTGGCGGTCGCCTTCTTTGCGACCTTCTTCACTGCCTTCTTGGCAGCGGCCTTCTTAGCGACCTTCTTCACCGCCTTCTTGGCGGCGGGCTTTTTCTTCGCAGCTTTCTTGGTTGCCATGGGATGGCTCCTCGTCAGTGATAGGGAGTTGAAACGCCCAGGTGGATCAAACCCGCGGATGCTGCGTGCGGGGACCGCCGGCGCGTCAGGCGCGCCGTTACGGATGCGGCAATGCCTGCCTCGATCGGCGGAGCAGGCATCGGAACGGGAGTTTCCTTGCATTTCTCCGGGGGAAGCGGGGCCATGTCCACCGTCTTGGGGATCGCGGTGGCTTTCGAGGGGCTGCTTCGCATCGGACGATTGATTCTGCGCACTCGGTTGGGCAGGCAAGGTCTGCTGAGGCGAAACCTAATCACGCTTTTTTTTACTGTCAACAACCCCCGCGAAAAATTTTCACATTGGCGCCGTCCCGGACACCGCCTCCAGCGTCCTCGTTTCGCTTCCGCAGACACCGCTGGCGTGCACAACACGACCGCCACGCGCGCCACTGCGTGCGCGCGCGCTCAAGAAAAAACACTTGAAATAAGCACTCTGCGTAGATGCGTGCCATTCCTGCGCCACCTCGCGCGCGCACCCGGGCTACGTATCGCAGCGGCCTGCCGCGCCACCACAACGGGGCCGCAACGAGGCAGGAAAAGTTTTCACATTTGAACGCGCCGGCGCGGGGTGGAAACGCGGATTTGCGCAAAACTGCGCGCGTCCGAAGACACCCTTCCGAAGCGTCTGATGCCGCGTCGTGGGTGTGCAGCGAACCGGGCGTCATGAGTCCGGCGCGGTCGCCGGAACGAAAACGGCCACCCGAAGGTGGCCGTTCTCAAACCAGGAAACAACGACTCAGTGGTCGTCGTTCTCCAGGACTTCGGCGTAAGCGTCCGGGTCCAGCAGCTCGTTGATCTCTTCGGCGTTGGACAGTTCGACCACGAACATCCAGCCCTCGCCGTAGGCATCTTCGTTGATGGTTTCCGGCTTGTCGGACAGCGCCGAGTTGACCTCGACGACCTTGCCGCTGATCGGGCTGTAGACGTCCGAGGCCGCCTTCACCGACTCGACGACAGCGATCTGCTCGCCGGCCTTGGCGTCGGCGCCGACCTCCGGCAGTTCGACGTAGACCAGGTCACCCAGCAGGCCCTGGGCGTGGTCGGAAATACCGACGGTAACGCGGCCATTGCCTTCGACACGGGCCCACTCGTGGGACTTGAGGAACTTGAGGTCGCCGGGGATCTCGCTCATGGGACTGCTCCAGGATTTGCAGGGGGTGGAAAAAACGGGGCTAGTGTAACCAACCGGCCGCCACTGCTGTCAGTGACGTCCGGCACGTTCGGATCAGGCGTCGGCGAGCACGCCGGGCTGGGCCTGGCCTTCGCGCACGAAGGGGAACTTGACCACGCGCACCGGCACCTGCCGGCCACGGATATCGACCGTGACCTGGCCGAGGTCACCTGCCGGCACTCGGGCAAAGGCGATGCCCTTGGCCAGCGTCGGCGAGAAGGTGCCGGACAGGATTTCGCCCTGGCCGCCGGCCGTGGTGACTACCTGGCCGTGGCGCAGGACACCCTTCTCGTCCATCACCAGGCCGATCATCTGCCGCGCATTGCCGGCGGCCTTCTGCGCTTCCAGCACGTCGCGACCGATGAAGTCACGGCCTTCGTCCAGCGACACCGTCCAGGCCAGTGCGGCTTCGTACGGGCTGATGGCTTCGTCCATGTCCTGGCCGTACAGATTCATGCCGGCCTCCAGGCGCAGGGTGTCGCGGGCACCGAGGCCAGCCGGCTTCACGCCTGCAGACAGCAGGCGGTTCCAGAACCCGACCACGGCCTCCTGCGGCAGCAGGATCTCGAAACCGTCCTCACCGGTGTAACCGGTACGGGCAACGAACAGTTCGACGCCCTCATCGGACCGCACCTGCAGCGCGGCGAAGCGGCCGAGCTTGCCCAGCGCCTCGCGGTCGGCGGCGCCGACCAGACCAATGACGAGCTCGCGCGCCTGCGGCCCCTGCACGGCGAGGATGGCCAGGTCAGGGCGCTGTTCAACGGACACGTTGAACGGAGCGGCCTGCGTACGCAGCCAGGCCAGATCCTTCTCGCGGGTGGAGGCGTTGACCACCATGCGGAAGAAGTCCTCGCCCAGGTAATAGACGATGAGGTCATCGATGACGCCGCCTTCGGCATTGAGCATGCACGAGTACAGCGCCTTGCCCGGCACCTTCAGCTTGTCGATGGAATTGGCCAGCAGGCGGCGCAGGAACGGCTTGACCTGCTCGCCGCGCAGGTCCACCACGGTCATGTGGCTGACGTCGAACACGCCGGCCTCGCGACGCACCAGATGGTGCTCGTCCAGCTGCGAGCCGTAGTGGATGGGCATGTCCCAACCCCCGAAATCGACCATCTTGGCGCCGAGGGCGCGGTGGGTATCGTTGAGCAGCGTCTTCTGGGTCATGACCGTTCCGGCAGCAGAGGAAACAAGAACCCCCATTATCCCAGATCGATCGCCCACGGGCGTGCCGCACCGCAGCGGTTCGCGCACGTACCGCCCGCAGGCTCAGCTGGCCGCTTCAACCACCAGCGTGCTGCCCTGCACCGCGACCACCCGCACCCGTGCCCCGGCCGGCAGTTCCGGACCGCTGACCTGCCAGTACGCATCGTCGATGCTGACCCGACCCTGCCCGTCCGTGATGCCCTGCTGCAATGGCACCACCCGACCGATCAGCTGCTCGGCGCGGCGGTTCAGCAACGGCTTGTCGCTGGCGCGTGCCCGCGGCCTGCCCCAGCGCCGGTAGCACTGGATCGAAAGCACGCTCAGCACGACGAAGGCGACCACCTGCCACAGCAGCGGGATGCCGGCAAAGATCGCCACCAGCACGAACACCGCTGCAGCGCCGATGCCGATCCACAGCATGAACGCGCCGGGCAGCAGAGCCTCCGCAGCGAACAGGAGCAGGGCCAGCGCCCCCCAGGCGACGACGTCCCAGCGCATGTCAGCCTCCGATCGGCGGCGGTCGCTTGCCGGCCGCCTTGTTGTCCTGGCTGGCCAGTGCCTGCTTGGCCAGCTCGGCCACGCCGGCGATGGAGCCGATCACCCCACTGGCCTCCATCGGCATCAGCACCAGCTTCTGGTTCGGCGAGCTGGCCAGTTCCTTGAACGCTTCCACGTACTTCTGGGCGACGAAGTAGTTGATCGCCTGCACATCGCCCTCGGCGATCGCCGCCGACACCACCTTGGTCGCCATCGCTTCGGCTTCCGCCAGGCGCTCGCGTGCCTCCGCATCGCGGAACGCTGCCTCGCGCCGCCCTTCCGCCTCCAGCACGGTGGCCTGCTTCTCGCCATCGGCGCGCAGGATCTCCGACTGCCGCGAGCCTTCCGCCTCCAGGATCTGCGCACGCTTCTCGCGCTCGGCCTTCATCTGCCGCGCCATCGCGTCGAGCAGATCGCGGGGCGGCTGGATGTCGCGGATCTCGATGCGGTTCACCTTCACGCCCCACGGGTTGGTGGCATGGTCGACCACGCTGAGCAGCTGGGCATTGATCACCTCGCGCTGGCTCAGCGATTCGTCCAGGTCCATCGAGCCGATCACGGTACGGATGTTGGTCTGGACCAGAGCGATCATGGCCACTTCCAGGTTGGCCACCTCATAGGCGGCCTTGGCGGCGTCCAGCACCTGGAAGAACACCACCCCGTCGACGCGCACGGCGGCGTTGTCCTTGGTGATCACTTCCTGGCTGGGTACATCCAGCACTTGCTCCATCATGTTCACCTTGCGCCCCACGCCGTACACGATGGGGATCAGGAAGTGCAGGCCGGGGGTCATGGTGTGGGTGTAGCGGCCGAACCGCTCGACAGTCCATTCATATCCCTGCGGCACCATGCGCACGGCCTTGAACAGGATGACCACGGCCACGAAGGCCAGTACCACGGTAAAGAACATGGTCGGGAACATCAGGCTTTCCTTATCGGTAGACGTCCAACCCCGAGCATAGCGTGTGAATGCGGCGTGCACACGTTCTCACCACCGCACCCGCCCGCGCAGGATGTCGATGAACATCACCCAGTCGCCCAGGAACGAGTACAGCGGGTGGCGGAACGTGGCCGGGCGGTTCTTCTCGAAGAAGAAGTGCCCCACCCACGCGAACCCGTACCCACAGGCCAATGCCGTCAACAGCAGCAGCGGCTGGCCGCGCAGGATCGCCGCAGCGACCAGCAGCAGTACGCCGCAGCTGCCGATGAAGTGCAGGCGCCGCGACACCGGATGGCGGTGCTCGCTGAGATAGAACGGATAGAAGTCACGGAAGCTGGAGAAACGGGACATGTGCGCACTCCCAACGCCACGATCCGCCCCATCATGCCCCTTTCCGGCGGGCCTGGCACTGCCGGCGGTCAGCCCGGCTGGCGCGGCCCGAACATGATCACCGCCATGCCCGCCAGGCACAGTGCAGCACCCAGCAGATCCCAGCGGCTGGGCCGGACGCCATCGACCAGCCACAGCCAGAACAGCGCGGTGCCGATGTACACGCCACCGTAGGCGGCATAGACGCGGCCACTGGCGGTCGGATGCAGGGTCAGCAGCCAGGCGAACAGGGCCAGACTGGCCGCCGCCGGCAGCAGCAGCCAGACGCTGCCTCCTTTGCGCAGCCACAGCCACGGCAGGTAGCAGCCGACGATCTCGGCCAGCGCGGTCAGCAGGAACAGGCCGAGTGTCTTCATTCCTTCTCGGCGGCCTTGGCGTGCTGCCAGAGCGCTTCCTGCGCGTCCAGGTCCAGCGAGGCGAGGGATGTGCCCTGTGCCTCGGCCTGTGCCTCCATCGCCCGGAAGCGACGCTCGAACTTGTGGTTGGCACCGCGCAGCGCGGCGCCCAGGTCGATGTCGGCGTGGCGCGCCAGGTTGGCGCAGACGAACAACAGGTCGCCCAGTTCCTCCTGCAGCCGCGCCTTGTTGCCGGCGATGTCGCCGCGCTCGAACTCCTCGCGCAGTTCCTGCAGTTCCTCGGCTGCCTTGTCCAGGACCGGCAGCGGGCCCGGCCAGTCGAAGCCCACCTTGGCCGCGCGCGACTGCAGCTTCACCGCGCGTTGCCACTCCGGCAGGCCCCGCGAGATTCCAGCCAGGGCGGAATGGTCCTGTTCGCCCTTGGCTGCCCGCTCCGCGCGCTTGATCGCATCCCAGTTGCGCATGACCCCATCGGCATCATCGACGCTGACATCGGCGAAGACATGCGGATGGCGGCGCTGCATCTTGTCGCTGATCGCGCGGGCAACCTCTGCGAAAGCGAACGCCCCCTGCTCTTCGGCCATGCGAGCATGGAATACCACCTGCAGCAGCAGGTCGCCGAGCTCGTCGCAGAGATCATCGAGGTCGCCACGATCGATCGCATCGGCGACTTCGTAGGCTTCCTCGATGGTGTACGGGGCAATGGTCGCAAAGTCCTGCTCCAGGTCCCATGGGCAGCCGCCCTGCGGATCACGCAGGCGGGCCATGATCGCCAGCAGGCGTTCCAGTTCGGTGCTGGCGGCACTGCCGGCGGTGGGGGTGTCGTGCGCGCTCATGCGGCCTCCAGGTCAGTCGGACAACCAGTCGCGCCACGGCAGGCTGGTATCGCCAAGGGCGATGAAATCGCCGTTCAACAGCGTCTCGCGGCGGTTGTAGCGGAAGGGCTTGCCGGTCGCCGCCGAGAGGACCGCGCCGCCCGCCGCGTGCAGCACGCACTGGCCGGCGGCGGTATCCCATTCGGAGGTCGGGCCGAGCCGCGGGTACACATCCAGGCCCGCCTCGGCAATGCGGCAGAACTTCAGCGACGAGCCCTGGGCGATGGTCTCGATGCGGCCCATGCGCGCCAGCAGCGCTTCGGTTTCCGGCGAGCGGTGGGAGCGGCTTGCCGCCACCCGCAGCGGAGCGGTCGCCGGGCTGCGCGTGCGCAGCACGGTGTCGTGCAGTCCCTGCCGGCGGTACGCCAGTTCGCCGCGCATGGCGTGCCACAGAATGCCGGTGACCGGCGCCAGCACGACGCCAAACGCCGGGGCACCCTGGTAGATCAGGGCGATGTTGACGCTGAATTCGCCGTTGCGCTTGACGAACTCGCGGGTACCGTCAAGCGGATCGACCAGCCAGTAGGCGCCCCAATGGCGGCGCAGTTCCCAGGGCACCTGGGCCGACTCTTCAGACAGGATGGGCAGATCCGGGGTCAGTTGCCGCAGACCCTGCTCGATGACCTGGTTGGCGGCCAGGTCAGCGGCGGTCACCGGACTGTTGTCGTCCTTGATCCGCACGTCGAATCCTTCGGCGTAGACCTGCATGATGGCCTGGCCGGCTTCCTGCGCGATGGCGATCGCGGTCTCGCGCAGATCCGTGGTCAGCTTGATCATCGGGCTCCCTGCAGCCACTGGCGGGCGATGAACAACGCCGCCAGCGAACGGCCCTCGGAAAAGTCCTCGCGCAGCATCAACCGGTCCAGCTCGGACAGCTTCCAGGGCACCACCTCCAGCTCCTCGGGCTCGTCCCCGATCAGCTTTTCCGGATACAGGTCGCGCGCCACCACCAGCCACGACTGGTGGCTCATGTACGTCGGCGCCAGCGTCATGGCGCGCAGCACATCGACCCGATGCGCGCCATAGCCGGCCTCTTCCTTCAGTTCGCGATCGGCGGCCTGCTCGGGGGTCTCGCCGGCATCGATCCGGCCCTTGACCAGGCCAAGCTCGTAGCGATGTACCCCGGCGGCGTATTCACGCACCAGCAGCACCGTCTCGTCGTCGAGCATGGGCACCACCACCACCGCACCGTGGCCACGACTGACCAGACGCTCGAAGCGGCGGCGTTCACCATTGGAGAATTCCAGATCCAGATGCTGGCGCTGGAAGGGACCGTTCTCTTCATCGGTGATCCGATGGATGATCGGCAGGCGACGGCTGGCACGGTCATCGTTCATGCGGAATCTCCGCGGCGGCCGACGCGGGCGCCGGGGCCGATAGAATGTGCAGGCAGCAACATGTTCATGAGCCCGAAATGCTAGCAGACCCAACCCCCTCCCCGCTGGCCCTGCACTGGCGGCAACGCGACCTGCAGGTGCTGTGGCATCCGTGCACACAGATGCGCGAGCATCCCGACACCCTGCCGCTGGTGCCGATCGCGCGCGGCGAGGGTGCGTGGCTGATCGACCATGACGGCAACCGCTATCTGGATGCCGTCAGCAGCTGGTGGACGAATCTGTTCGGCCACGCCGAGCCCCGCATCGGCGGCGCCATCGCGGCCCAGGCCGGCCAGCTGGAACAGGTGATGCTGGCCGGCTTCAGCCATGAGCCGGCGATCACCCTGGCCGAACGCCTGCTGGCACTGGCCCCGCGGCAGGCCGGGCGCGATCCGCTGGCCAAGGTGTTCTACGCCGACAACGGCTCGGCCGGGGTGGAAGTGGCATTGAAAATGGCCTTCCATTACTTCCATAACCGCGGCGAGACCCGGCGTACGCGTTTCATCGCGCTGGAAAACGGCTACCACGGTGAAACGCTCGGTGCGCTGGCGCTGGGCGACATCCCACTGTACCGGCGGGTGTACGCGCCGTTGCTGGCCGAAGGGCTGTTCGCACCCTCGCCCGACGCCTACCTGGCCGAGCCAGGGCAGAGCGCCGCCGAGCGTGCGCGCCAGGCCGCCGATGGCCTGGCGACGCTGTTCGACCAGCACCCCGGTGAAGTATGCGCGGTGATCCTGGAACCCCGCCTGCAGTGCGCCGGGGGCATGCGCATGCATGATCCGGTGTACCTGCAGCGCGTGCGTGAGCTGTGCGACGCGCACGGTGCGTTCATGATCGCCGACGAGATCGCCACCGGCTTCGGTCGCACCGGCACGATGTTCGCCTGCGAACAGGCCGGGGTGATGCCGGACCTGATGTGCCTGTCCAAGGGCCTGACCGGCGGGTTCCTGCCGCTGGCCGCGGTCCTGGCCACGCAGGCCCTGTACGACGCCTTTCTCGACGACTCCCGCGAGCGTGCGTTCCTGCACTCGCACAGCTATACCGGCAATCCGCTGGCGTGCGCTGCGGCGCTGGCGACGCTGGACATCTTCGGCAGCGACGATGTTATCGCGCGCAACCGCGGCACCGCATCGGTGATGGGCACCCTCGCGGCACCGTTTGCCGACCACCCGCATGTGGCCGATGTGCGCCAGGCCGGCATGGTGGTGGCATTCGAACTGTCGCGCGGCGGCGACAAGCGCACGCCCTTCGACCCCGGACTGCGGCTCGGCCTGCACGCGTACAAGGCAGCACTGAAGCGCGGCGTGGTCCTTCGCCCGCTGGGCGATGTGCTGTACTGGATGCCACCGTACTGCGTGGACGACGAACAACTGGATCTGCTGGCGCATACCACGCTGGCTGCCATCGACGAGGCGATTGCATGCGCGTGACCCGCTGTCCCATCGACCTGCCGCTGCACAGCGGCCAGACCGTGACCCTGCCCGAGGAGACCGCCAACCACCTGGTGCGGGTGATGCGCCTGCGCGAAGGCGATGGCTGCGTCCTGTTCAACGGCGATGGCCATGACTACGCTGCGACGCTGACCGTGGTCGGCAAGCGCGAAGTGCAGGCACGCATCGACAGCGTGCAGGCCATCGACATCGAATCGCCGCTGGCCATCACCCTGATGCAGGGCATCGCGCGCGGCGAAAAGATGGACCTGATCCTGCAGAAGGCCACCGAACTCGGCGTCAGCAGCATCCTGCCGGTGAACGCGGAACGCACCGAGGTGAAGCTGGACGCGGCCCGCGCCGAAAAGCGCGTGGCGCACTGGAACAACGTCGTGCAGTCGGCCTGTGGCCAGTCCGGGCGCGCGCGCATTCCACGGGTGGGTGCGCCGCTGTCGCTGGCGCAGGCAACCGCTTCGCTGCCCGCCGATACGCTGCGGTTGACCCTGGACCCGATGGGTTCGCACCGGCTGTCGACATTGGCAGCGGCGCCCGCGGGCGGCATCGTGATCGCGATTGGCCCGGAGGGCGGCTGGTCGCCACGCGACCGCGAGCAGCTGGCTGCCGCCGGCTTCCAGGGCCTGCAGCTGGGCCCGCGCATCCTGCGCACGGAAACCGCCGGGCTGGCCGCGATCGCCGCGTTGCAGGCGCGGCTGGGTGATCTCGGTTAGGTCCACCGACAACCTGCACGCCAACGGCAGCGCCGGGCCATGCCCGGCGGCCTGTGTCCGGGGGGCGGCCTCAGGCCGCCAGTGAAGCCAGCGCGCTTTCCAGTGCGTCCAGATTCGGCAGCAGCGCGCTCTGCTCACCCAGCAGTACGCGCATGTGCACGATCTGCGGCAGGGTCTCCTCCGACGCATCGGCCAGCAGGCCATCGCGCGGCACCGAGATCAACTGCGGGAAGTTCTGGGTCAGCAACGCGTAATACGGCCGCTGCTGATCGCCGCTGAGCGCCTTCAGTACCACCACCTTGTTGTGGACACCGGCTGCCTCGTCCCCCAGCCCCGAAAGCCGTGCGAATGACACCAGCGGCACCTGCCAGCCATGCCAGGCGATCTCGCCGACCAGCCAGCGGGGGGCGTCGGCCACCGACTGCACCGGCACCCGCGACATCATTTCAGCCACCGTGGCATTGGGCAGCAGCACGCGTTCGTTGCCGGCCTGGATCAGGACACCACGGATTTCATCGTTGCTGGCGTAACTCATGGAGCCTCTCCGTTGTGGTCACCCTCGCCCCAGCGCGCGGCGATGATCTGCGCCAGTTCCTGCGGTTCGCCAGCGGCCATGCCGGCGGCCACCACGGCGGTGGCGGCGGCCGGGTCGTAGCATCCCTCCCCCACCTGTCCGGCCACCCACGCGCCGGCGGCAGCCAGGTCCAGCGCCGGCCCGACATGGCCCAGATCGGCACCGCTGAGCAGTACCAGTGCGGTGTACTGGGCCGGCAACGCGGCAATCGAGATGCCCTGCGCGTCGGTCAGGAAATGCAGACCGTCGCTGGCCGCGCGGACGCCGATGTCATCGGCCAGCACATGCACCTGCCCGGGGGTGGCGCGCTGGCCGGCTTCGGCCAGCTGCACCGGCAGCGGCGAGACACGCGCCATCTGCTTGACGAGATTGCCGTAGCGGCCCCCATCCAGGCGCATGTGCACCAGCACCGGCACCGCCAATGCCGAAGGCAGCGCGCCCAGCAGGCGACGCAACGCATCAGGGCCACCGATCCCGGCCAGCACCAGCAGCGCGCCCGCGCGTGCTCCGGGCGGGGCGGCCGCATCCAGGTCGACCAGGCTCAGGTGGTCGGTATCGAACGACGATGAGCGCGCCTCGACCTCCGCTGCGGCGTACGCCGGGGTGGCGGCATCGGCCGACTCGTCCACCAGCGACCACGCGGTGTGATCGAACGTCACCGACGGTGCCGCGGGGGGTTCTGTCCGTGCGACCGGCGCTTCCGGCGGTTCGGGCACGATCGGCTGCAGCGCGGCCAGAGCGTGTTCGAACGCGACCGGTTCATGCAGCTGCGCCGGCGGTGCGTACAGGCCATCGGCTGGCACGTCGTCGGCCCAGTGGTGTGCCTGTTGCAGGTGCGTCTGCAGCGCTGCCTCCTGCGGTGCAGGCGGCGGCGCAGGACGACCGGGCTCCAGCTGCAGGGCCGGTTCGTCCTCGGCGCCCGGCGGCAGCACCTGCTGGTGTCCATGCAGCTTGGCGGCCAGGTGACGCCCCCAGCGCTGCGCCTCCCAGCCGTTCCGGCGCGCGGCCAGCTCGGCTTCGTCGAACACCAGGGTCAGGCCGGGGGCCGACAGCACGGGCTCCAGGCGTTCCAGTGCGTCCTCGATCGCCGCTTCCAGTGCGATCACCACGAACTGCGGCCGCGCGTCATGCAGCGCCTGCGGTTCAAGGCCATTCGGGTCGTCTTCCAGCACGATCTGCACGTCGGCGTGCGCCAGTGCTTCGCGCAGGCGCTCACGCGCCGCGCCAGGCCGGGCCAGCAGGGCGACGGCCGGGTTGGCTTCACTCTCGGACACGGGCGATCCCCAGCAGGTCGTACACGTTACGCATCAGGTCCAGCTCCTGATAAGGCTTGCCCAGGTAGCGCTGGACGCCGATCTCGAAAGCGCGCTGCCGGTGCTTGTCGCCGCTGCGCGAGGTGATCATCACGATCGGAACGTCCCGGTAACGCGGGTCGGCGCGCATCGCGGTGGCCAGCTCGTAGCCGTCCATGCGCGGCATCTCGATATCCAGCAGCATCAGGTCGGGAACACGCTCCTCCAGCCGCTCCAGCGCTTCCACGCCATCGCGGGCGACGCTGACCTCGAAGTTGTGGCGCTCCAGGATGCGGCCGGTGACCTTGCGCATGGTCAGCGAGTCGTCGACCACCATCACCAGCGGCACCTGCCGTTCCTGACGCGGCGCGTTGACCAGCACCGGCGGCGTCGGGTTGGCCAGGTAACGACGCACCAGCGGCGCCACGTCCAGGATCACCACCACACGGCCATCGCCGGTGATGGTGGCACCGTAGATGCCCGGTACCGACGCGATCTGCAGGCCGACCGGCTTGACCACGATTTCGCGGTTGCCCAGCACCTGGTCGATCGCCACGGCAGCTCGCAGGTCGCCGGCGCGGACCAGCAGCAGCGGCACCTGCGCCTGGCCCTCGGCACGTGCCGGTGCCTGGCCGACCAGGCTGCCCAGGTCGTACAGCGGATAGTCTTCGCCGCTGTAGCGATAGCTGCTGTCGGCGGCCTCGAAGCGCTCGCGCGAGAGGCGGCCGATACCGCTGACCGAAGCCACCGGCACGGCAAAGGTGGTTTCGCCGATCTGCACGAACACGGCCTGGGTAACGGCCAGCGTCTGCGGCAGGCGCAGGGTGAAACGCACGCCCTGGCCACGCACCGACTGGATATCGACCGAACCACCCAGCTGGCGCACTTCATTGCGCACCACGTCCATGCCCACGCCGCGGCCTGCCAGCTGGCTGACCTGGTCGGCGGTGGAGAAGCCCGATGCGAAGATCAGGTTGTCCAGTTCGTGATCGGCAGGCTGCGCGTCGGCGGCCAGCAGGCCACGGTCGATCGCGCGGCGACGGATCGCCTCCCGATCCAGGCCGGCGCCGTCATCGGCCACGTCCAGCACGATTTCCGAGCCTTCGCGATGCAGGCGGATGGCAATCTCGCCCTCTTCCGGCTTGCCGGCGGCACGGCGCTGCTCCGGCGCCTCCAGGCCATGGGCCACCGAGTTGCGCAGCATGTGTTCCAGCGGCGCGACCATGCGGTCGAGGACGTTGCGGTCCAGTTCGCCATGGGTGCCTTCCAGGGTCA
Source organism: Stenotrophomonas sp. 112478_Sma (assembly GCF_056479905.1). Classification (NCBI taxonomy): domain Bacteria; kingdom Pseudomonadati; phylum Pseudomonadota; class Gammaproteobacteria; order Lysobacterales; family Lysobacteraceae; genus Stenotrophomonas; species Stenotrophomonas sp. 112478_Sma. The sequence continues at coordinate 3,271,362 of NZ_CM151072.1, forward strand.
GGTGGACCTGCTTGCCGGTGTCGATGCCGGCTTGGCGCACCACGCGGCGCAGACGCGGCACCAGGCCGTCGAACGGCACCATCCGTGCACGCATCAGGCCATCCTGCAGTTCCGAACTGACGCGCGACTGCTGCTGCAGCAGGGCATCGTACTGCCGCGAGAGATCGTCCAGCACGCCCTGCAGGCCGCCCAGGTCGGCGGCGGACTCGTTCAGCGCACGGCTGAGCTGCTGCAGGGTGGAGAAGCGGTCCAGTTCCAGCGGATCGAACTTCTGATCGGCCTGGTCCTGCTCACGCTGGTAGCGGGCAACGATCTGCGCTTCGGTCTCCAGGTCGAGGCGACGCAGCTGGTCGCGCAGACGCGCGTTGGTACGTTCGAGCTCGCCCATCGCGCCGCGGAAGGCACCGAGCTGCTGCTCCAGGCGCGACCGGTAGATCGCCACCTCACCTGCGTGATTGACCAGCCGGTCGAGCAGATCTGCGCGGACGCGCACCTGCTCCTGCTGGGGACGTGCCAGCGGATCGTCCTCGACCGTGCTTTCGACCGGCAACGGCGCGGACAGCGGTGCATCGACCAGGGCAACGGTCGCGGGTACGATGGTGGTTTCAGTCTCCACCGGGCCAGCCGTGCCGACGGCGGCAGCCGCTGCCGGATCGGTGGCGGTACGTGCCTCGAAAGCATCGACCAGGTCCTGCGCCGGTTCCACCACACGATGCTCGCCGGTACGGGTCAGCAACTGGTGCAGGCGATCGAAACCGCGCTCGAGCAGCTGGACGTCGCGGCGCTCGATCTCGGTGCGCCCCGCCGCGACCACCTCCAGCAGCGATTCGATGCTGTGGCCGAGGTCGCCGATGGCGTTGATGCCGGCCATGCGTGCGCCGCCCTTCAGCGTATGCAGGTCACGCTGCAGGCCGGCAAGCACTTCGCGGTCCTGCGGCGCATCGCGCAGCTCGCTGATCAGGCCATCGCAGTGATCAAGCAGGTCCTTGCCTTCTTCGACGAAGATGTCGACCAGCTCGCGGTCATACACGGTGAAGTCAAGCAGATCGGCAGGCTCCTCGCCCACCCTGCCTTCCGGTTCCGGTTCCGGCATCGGCTCGATCGGCTGGTGCGCCGGCACGTCATCTTCGGCAACCGGACCATCGACCGGCGTGGAACCGTCCGGTCCGGCAGCGCCGCTGCCCTGGCCCGGCGCGTCTTCCATCTCGAAGAACGGTGACGGCGGCGCGGCTGCCGGCTGCGGATCGACCGCAGGCTCTGCAAGGGATTCCCCGGCATTCACCGTCGCCGGGGACGGCGGGTCGGCGCTCTCTCCTTCACCGACCGCCGTCTCCCCGCCGACGTCCGCATCCTCGGCGAAGGCCTCTGCCTCGCCCGGCGCGAGTTCGCTGGCCTGCAGGCCGAGCACGGACCACTGCCCGTCGTCGGCCGGAGTCTGCTCTTCGTCGATCACATGCAGGCCGGCTTCGAGCGCAGCTTCCAATGTGACCGGTTCCGCAAAACCCGGCGCAGCCATGTCATCCTGCAGGCTCGACAGCGTGCTGTCGAGTGGCAGTGCAGCAGCGTCATCACTCGCATCGAACCCTTCCACGTCATCCCATGACGTATTCAGGTCGATCGTTTCTGTGAACGCGGCGGCGTCCGCCGCCTCATCCGCATCACGGTCGTCGACCGGCAGCGCGCTGGCGTCCAGGTACGGCGACAGGTCGTCCGCGCCTGTCAGCGCAGCGTCTTCGGCCAGCGCGGGGAGCGCATCGGCGACCACCGGCGACACGACCGCTGCGGATTCATCGGCAGCGGCAGCGACCGGTGGCAGCGTGGCCGCCGCCTCCTGCCCGGTAGCTCCCAGCGACGGCCAACCGGCGTCGAAGTAGCGCGAAAGGTCATCACTGGCCGTGAGCTCGGCCACGTCCAGGCCGTCCTTCGCCGGATCGGCTGTGGCCACGCCATCGGTGTCAGCAGGTGCACTGTCGATCCCGGCGTTGATTTCGGCGTCGATGTCGCTCTGCGCATCGGCAGGAAGCTGCGCGTCCACCTCGTGCGCAGGCTCTCCATCGGTCGCGAGCGCCTCTTCGTCATCCAGCCCCACCAGCGGCCAGCGCGCTTCCGGCAGTTCGCCGGCCAGGGCCTGCAGGCGCTGTACCAGCGCAGGCTGAGGCGCAATGCGCGGCTGCTCCGCCTGCAATGCTTCCATGGTCGCGGTAATGGCCTGCGCGGTCGCATCGAGCGCAGCAACACCGTCGTCGCCCGGCACCACATCGGCGGCCAGGGCCCGCTTGATATAGGATTCGGCGCCGCCCGTGACCGCCGTGATCTCCGGCACCTCGGTCATCGCGAAGGCCCCATTCATGGTGTGCACGGCGCGCAGCAGCGCATCGCTCACCGGCTGTGGTGCCTGCTGCGCCGAGCGCAGCCACGCCTGCAGGGTTGCCTGGTGGACCTCCACCTCGGCTTCGAGGATCTCGCGCAGCACGCTGTCGATATTGGCCGGAGTCCCCTCGACCGCGGTCGCGTTCCCGGCGTCGGCTGTCGTCGTCGCTTCCGCTTCGAGAATGCGGCTGATCTCGTCCTCGCCCTCTTCCGCCGCCGGCGCCACCGGTGCGGGCGCCGCAGCCGGCAGCGGCACGTAGAACGTCTCTTCGCCGGCACCCACGCGATCGGCGACGGCCTGCATCGCCTGCAGATCGACACTGATGCGCTGGCCATGACGCAGTGCGTCGCTCAGCTGCGGCAAGGCGGCATGCGCGTGATCAACCATCGCCAGCACGGCCGGCGTGGCCGGACGGCTGCCGTCAAGCACACGGTTGAGCATGCCTTCGATCTTCCACGCGAACTCGCCAAGCGTCCGCGCACCGACCAAGCGGCCGCTGCCCTTGAGGGTGTGGAAGATGCGGCGGATCGGCCGCAGCCGGTCCAGATTGTCCGGCTGCGCGTGCCATGCCGGCAGCAGCGTTCCGAGGTTGGCACGCTCGTCGTCGAACTCTTCCAGGAACACCTCGCGGATGTCCTCGTCGATGTTCTCCGCATCATCGTCGAAGCCGGCATCGAAGCCCGCTTCGGACGCAGCCGTGATCGCGACCGGCGCGTCGGCGGCCGATGGCATCGCCCGCGGGTTGAAGTCCTCCGCGGCGGCGCTCAGTTCAGCGAAGAACCGGGCATCGGCCTCGCTGAAATCGATCGGTGCGATGGTGTCGATCTCGATCAGGGCCACCGCCGGTGCTGCATCTGCGGCAGGCGACGCGTCCGCGGCGAGGGTGACCGGATCCGTTGGCTCCGCATCAACGCTGTCCAGCACCGGATGCAGGTCTGCGTCGTCTTCCAGCACCAGCGTTTCCATCGCATGCAAGGACAGCACGTCGTCGGCGTTGTCCAGTGCACCGGCGTCGAAACGGAATACGACCTCATCAGCCGCCACGTCCGCGGCGCCATGCTCGGCGGCCACCGGATCGAATACCGGCGCCGACGTGATGTCCGGTGTACCGGATCCGGACGCGAACGCCACCGTGTTGTCGCCGGAGACCGACAGTGCATCCGCCATGTCGTCCACCTGGGACAGCGTCCACTGCGGCACCTCGGCCGGTACCGGATCGATCGTTTCGTCGCTGGCCAAGGCCGGCGCATGTGCATCGTCCGCGTGCCCGGCACCGACCTCCACAGCGGCCAGGTCCCATTGCGGCACGGCCGGGGCCGGTGCGCTGGACGCGGCGAACACCAGCGAGCCAACGGCATCGGGCGTCGTCCCGGGTACCGCGACCGGTACCGACAACCCACCGAACATCAGCCCGTTGTCGGTCACTGGCGGTGCCAGCGGCGGATCGAAGACGAAGTCCGGCAGGGCGGCAGCCACACTGCCGGCGGCGGGCGCGGCCGTGCTCACATCGATGTCGACGTGGCCGGGCTGCAATGGCATCACCTGCAGGTCTACCGCCTCGCGCTCGACCGCCTGCACGCCCTGCGGCGCCTCGTCGATCGCGGCGCGCTCCGGCAGCGGCCAGTAGCGCAGCGCTTCCAGGCTGCTGCGGGTGATCTCCAGAATGTCCTCACGGCCCGGACGACGATCACGCAGGGCTTCGAGGTAGTACTCCAGGCTGGCCATGGCGTCGGCGAGCGTATCCAGCTGGCGCCCGCTGGGCACACGCCGGCGACCGATCAGCTCGGCGTCGATGTACTGCTGGACGCCGCGCAGGTAGTCGGCGGCAGTCCCCAGGTCGAGCATCCGCAGTGCACCGGCGACGTCGCCGAGCAGGCGCGGCACGTCCTGCAGTTCCGCGTGGTTCCAGCTGGTTTCGATGAACGCGACAAAGTGCTCGCGGGCCGCAGCGAAATTGGCGATGGCCTCGTGTGCCAGCACCTCGACGGTACGGCGGTTTTCCACGGCGGCAGGGTCATCCTCGCCGCTGCCATCCGCACCCAGATGGGCAACCTGGTCATCCAGCGACGCATCGACGTAGAGCAGCGCGCCGGCGATGTCCAGCAACAGGTTCTCGTCGATCTGCTGGCGGCCCTCGACCACGCCGCGCAGCGCGTCGCGCTGCTGCACGACCACGCCGCGGGCCACGCCCAGGCCCATCATGCCCAGCGTATCGGCCACGGCCCCCAGTTCGTCGGCCTGCGTCTGCAGCTGTTCTGCTGCACCGCCGGTGCGCAGATGCAGGTCCAGCGCATCCTTGATGCGCAGCAGCTCTTCCTTCACCGCGCTGCCGACCGTATCGAGCAGTTCGCGGTTGCGCCCGCTCAGGCTGCCGCGAGCATGGTCGAGCTCGGCTTCGGTGGCGGTGACGCTGTCGGGAGCGAACGCGAACAGGACACTCTCGTTGATGCCGGCCGCACCGCGCGCGGCGCGGATGTCATTGAGCAGCGGCAGCAGCACGATCGGAATGTCGCGGTGGCCGTTCTGCAGGCGCTCCAGATAGTCGGGCAGCAGCACGCTGCCGCGCATCAGCGTGGCGCAGGCCTCGTCGCGATCAGACGCCTGGCCGCTGCCGATCGCATTGGCGAGCTGCTCCAGCTCCTCGGCCACCATTGCCGGGGCGTACAGTTCGACCATGCGCAGGGTGCCCTGCACCTGGTGCAGGTGGCCGGCGCAGATACGCATGCGGCTGGCATCGGACGGATCCTCGGCGTAGTACTCGACCTCGTTGCGCACCTGGCGCAGGGTCTCGTCCAGCTCGGGCTTGACCCAACCCAGCGCTGCGTGGCTCATCGCATCGCGCAGAGTGCTCATTGACAGGCTCCGGTCGCCGCCGCGCGAAGGCCGCGCTGGATCTGGCGTGGGGAATGGAAATGCTTCATCGACGGGTTCCTTGCTCTTCGCCCTGCCCGCGTCACGCCGGCAGCTTGAAGTCGGCGACCGAACGACGCAGGTCGGCAGCCAGCTGCGCGAGGTGGCCGATCGACTCCGCGGTCTGTCCGGCACCCTGTGAGGTCTGGCCGGTGATCTGGCGGATCACGCCCATCGTGCGGGTGATGTCCGACGCGGCTGCGGACTGCTGCTGGGCCGCGATGGAGATGTTCTTGATGAGGGTGTTCAGTGCATTGGACACGCGCTCGATCTCGGTCAGTGCCGTACCGGCGTCTTCGGCCAGACGTGCACCGGACACCACTTCGGCGGTGGTCTGTTCCATCGAGGTGACGGCCTCGTTGGTGTCGGCCTGGATGGCCTGCACCAGGTTCTCGATACGGCGCGTGGCGCCCGATGTGCGCTCTGCCAGGCGCTGCACTTCGTCGGCCACGACCGCGAAGCCGCGGCCCGCTTCGCCCGCCGACGCGGCCTGCACCGCTGCATTCAATGCCAGGATGTTGGTCTGTTCGGAAATGTCGTTGATCAGTTCCACGATCGAGCCGATCTCCTGCGACGACTCACCCAGGCGCTTGATGCGCTTGGAAGTTTCCTGGATCTGGTCGCGGATCTGGTCCATGCCCTGGATGGTCTCGCGGACCACGCCGGCACCCTCGGCGGCAATCACCACCGAGCGCTGTGCCACGTCGGCCGATTCGGCCGAGTTGCGCGAAACCTGCTCGATGCTCGCTGCGATTTCGCCGATGCGGTCCGAGGCCGAGGTGATCTGGTTGGCCTGGTGGCCGGCTGCTTCTGCCAGCTGCATGGCCGTCGCCTGGGTTTCCTGGGTGGACAGCGCGACCTTGGCCGAGGTGTCGTTGATGGTCGTCACCAGGTGGCGCAGCTCGTCGACGGCGTAGTTGATCGCGTCGGCGATGGCGCCAGTCATGTCCTCGGTCACCGACGCCTTGACGGTCAGGTCGCCCTCGCCCAGCGAGGAGATTTCGTCCAGCAGGCGCATGATCGCCTGCTGGTTGCGGCTGTTGAACTCCACCTGGGTCTGGTAGCGCAGCTCCTGCTCACGCGAGCGGCTGCGCACGTTGGTGGAGACGAAACCGATGATCGCGATCAGCGACAGCGCACCGGACGCTACACCGATCCAGAAGTTCGGGAACAGGCGGGTATCGGACACCGAGCCGAACGAAGAGAAGGCTTCGAACAGCTTGCGGCTGTCATCCAGCATGTGCGCCGAGCCCTGGCCCAGCGCGGTAGCCGCCGACTGCGCGGCGAACAGCTGGCGCGAGCTGGCCAGGATCGCATCGGCATCGGCCTTCATCGCCTGCCACTGGGTGTGCGACTGCTCCAGCGCGGCCACGGCGGCCGGGCCACGCACTGCGGTGATGCCCAGTTCCTCGTTGCCGTTGCGCAGGCCGTCGAGCACCTGCGAGAACACGGTGATGTCACGCGCCAGTGCGTCGCCCGCGGCGGCCGCCGAAGAGCCGCCCGCACGCATTTCGGTGACCCGTCGGGCCATCGAGCCGGCCACCACGACCTGCTGCAGCGCGCTGTATACCTGCGCGGCCGGTGCACCCGAAGCCGACATCGCGCGCACCACCTCGTTCAGCTGCGCCTGCAGCCCCGGCACCGCGCCAGTGAAGTTGTTGGCATTGCCGGCCAGGGCCAGCACCGCCGGCTCGCTGGCGACCAGCTGCCCGGCCTGCTTGCCCAGCGGCGCCCAGGTTTCACCCAGCGTCGAGATCGCCCGCGACACGCCCGGTTCCTTGCCGTAGCGCCCCTGCAGCGTCGAGACATTCTGTTCGATCGCGTTGCGGGTGGCCTTGAAGGCAGTGAACGCCTGGGCATTGCCGCCCACCGCGTCACGCCCCTGGTTGGCCAGCTGCTGCGACAGCACCTGCAGGTCCGCGGCCTTGGAACCGGCATCGGCCAGGCGGCTGCCCTGCCAGGTCGCCACGCCGGTATTGACGCCGAACAGGATCATCGATGCCAGCAGCAGGGCCAGCCAGAGGTTGCTGCCGCCCAGCCGAAGCTTGCCGGTCTTGGTGGCGTCCGAAGCAGTACTCATCGTTCAACCTCGATCTTCAGTGCAGGGGGCGATGCCCGGCCTCAGGCCGCGGCTTGCCGGAATTCAGGAGTGCGCGACAGCAGCGAGAGCGAGAACACGCCCCAGTCCTGGCCGTCAGCATGGAAACCGCGCTCGACGAAGTGCCCGTAACGACCCTCGGCCAGGCTGCCGGCCTCGATCTGCTGGTCGGCTTCGAAGCTGCGCTGGCCGAACAGTTCGTCGATGGTCAGTGCGACGTCACCGCCGGCCTGGCGCATGATCAGCACGCGCTGCCCTTCCTGCTGCACGGTGCGTGTGCCTTCCAGGAAGTACTTCAGGTCGACCACCGGGAACAGGTTGCCGCGCAGGTTGCCCACGCCCAGCAGCCAGGGCTGCGCGCAGGGCACGGGCGTGACCGGCGGCATCGGCACGATCTCCACCACTTCGCGGAAATCGGACACCAGCCGGCGCTGGCCGACGCGATAGCCGACGCCTCGCCACAGGTCCTGGACGAATTGCCGGCCCGGCAGCTGCACCGCATGGGCCAGGCTGCGCCGTTCGTAGGCTTCGAGAATGTCGAAAGGCGAGCGCATCAGGCCACCAGTTCGTTGATCCGCGCGATCAGTTCATCCTCGCGCGGCGGCTTGACGATGTAGTCGGCCGCACCCTGGCGCAGCCCCCACGCCTTGTCGGTCTCCATCGCCTTGGTACTGACGATGATGACCGGGATGTGCCGGGTCGCGGCGTCGCGGGCCATCGCCCGGGTGGCCTGGAAACCGCTCATGCCCGGCAGGACCACGTCCATCAGCACCAGCTGCGGCACCTGGTCGCGGACAAGCTGCAGGCCATCCTCGGCGTTGTCCGCTTCCAGCACCTCGTGGCCGGCACGGCGCAGCCACTGGGTGAACACCGCGCGGTCGGTCGGTGAATCCTCGATCAGGACGATACGAGCCATTGTGCCTTTCCCCCCTGGTCAGGCGTTGACGTATGTGCGGATGGCACCCAGCAGTTCTTCGCGCGTAAAAGGCTTGGTCAGGTACTGCTCCGACCCGACGATGCGCCCCCGCGCCTTGTCGAACAGGCCATCCTTGGACGACAGCATGATCACCGGGGTCGCCTTGAACAGCTGGTTTCCCTTGATCAGCGCGCAGGTCTGATAGCCATCCAGACGCGGCATCATGATGTCGACGAAGATGATCTGCGGTTGCTGGTCGGCAATCTTCGCCAGCGCTTCAAAGCCGTCGGTGGCGGTGACCACCTCGCAGCCTTCGCGCTTGAGCAGCGTTTCCGCAGTCCTGCGGATGGTCTTCGAATCATCGATGACCATCACCCGGAGTCCTGCGAGTTCCCCGCCCGCAGTCGTGTTTTCAGTCATTGCCTATCCCCAAGCGCACGGCCCGGTCTCAGGCGGGGGCCGCTACGAAAGCGTATCTATATCGCACTTTCCGCGCCCGCTTCAAGGCCGGCCCATCACGCGGGCCGTGCTACCGGGCTGAACGTGACGGGGTTCGCATACGGTGCGCGGCCCGGCGGACGGACGCAGCGTTGCATTGCGGCAGGGAGGCGCACGGCGGGCGTTGCCGCTACCATCAACGCCTTGCCTGACAGGTGCGCCCATGCCGTTGAACGTCATCGTGGTGATGGACCCCATCGCCCACATCAAGATCGCCAAGGACACCACCTTCGCCATGCTGCTGGAAGCCCAGCGCCGCGGCCATGCCCTGCACTACGTGCGGCCGGGCGGACTGGCCCTGGAAGGTGGCGTGGCGGTGGCCCAGACCGCCCCGCTGCGGGTCCGCGACGACCCCGCCGGCTGGTACGAGCTGGGCGGGTTCAGCCGGACCGAGTTCGGTCCCGGCCAGATCGTGCTGATGCGCAAGGATCCGCCGGTCGATGCCGAATACGTCTACGACACCCAGGTGCTGGACGTGGCCGCTGCGGCCGGCGCCTGCGTGGTCAACAATCCGCAGGGCCTGCGCGACTACAACGAGAAACTGGCCGCGCTGCTGTTCCCGCAGTGCTGCCCGCCGACCCTGGTCAGCCGCGACGCCAAGGCATTGAAGGCCTTCGCGCTGGAACATGGCCAGGCCGTGCTGAAACCCCTGGATGGCATGGGAGGCCGCTCGATCTTCCGCAGCGGCCAGGGCGACCCGAACCTGAACGTGATCCTGGAAACGTTGACCGATGGCGGACGCAGGCTGGCGCTGGCACAGAAGTTCATCCCGGACATCAGTGCTGGCGACAAGCGCATCCTGCTGATTGACGGCGAGCCGGTCGACTACTGCCTGGCGCGCATTCCGCAGGGCGACGAGTTCCGCGGCAACCTGGCCGCTGGCGGGCGCGGCGAAGGCCGTCCGCTGAGCGAGCGCGACCGCTGGATCGCCGCGCAGGTGGGACCGGGAATGAAGCGCCGCGGCATGCGCTTCGTTGGCCTGGATGTGATCGGCGACTACCTGACCGAAGTCAACGTCACCAGCCCCACCTGCGTGCGCGAACTGGACGCGCAGTACGGCCTGAACATCGCCGGCACGCTGTTCGACGCGCTCGAGGCCGGCCTGCGCTGATGCCCGCCGCACCCGCCGTCCTGCCACCGCCGCCGCGCGAAGCGCAGCGGCTGGGTGCCACCCTCACCCTGTCGGTGCTGGTCCACGTCCTGCTGATCCTGGGGGTGGGTTTCGCCGTGAAGGGCGAGGCCCCACTGGTGCCCACGCTGGAAGTGATCTTCAGCCAGACCCGCACCGCACTGACGCCGAAGCAGGCGGACTTCCTGGCCGCCGCCAGCCAGGAAGGCGGCGGTGACCACGACCGCGCGCAGCGTCCGCGCGACAACCAGGCCGGGATCGTGCCGCAGGCCCAGGCCGGGGTCAGCCCGGTGCCACAGCAGCAGCAATCCGCAGCGCCCGTGCCACCGCCGCAGGCCCGGGTGGTCAGCAGCCGCAATGGCCAGGACACGGTGGCACGTGCGCAGGCCCAGCCAACGCCACTGGAACCGGTGCCGGACGCACCGATGACCGCACGCGAGCAGCGCGATGCGGAGATGGCGCGGCTGGCGGCCGAGGTCCACCTGCGCTCGGCGCAGTACGCCAAGCGACCGAACCGCAAATTCGTCTCGGCCAGCACGCGCGAGTATGCCTATGCCAATTACCTGCGCGCCTGGGTCGACCGCGCCGAGCAGGTGGGCAACCTGAACTATCCGGACGAGGCACGGCAACGCCGTCTCGGCGGCCAGGTGGTCATCAGCGTTGGCGTGCGTCGCGATGGCAGTGTGGAAAGCAGCCGCATCCTGCGTTCAAGCGGAACACCGCTGCTGGATGAGGCCGCGCTGCGGGTAGTGACGCTGGCACAGCCGTTCCCGCCGCTGCCGCGTACCGAGGACGGGATCGACATCCTGCAGGTCACCCGCACGTGGGTGTTCCTGCCCGGCGGCGAACTGCGCGACGACCGGTAGGGATATTGCCCGGGCCTGCGGCCCGGGACCCGCTGAAGGCAACGGCAACAGCAACGTCAACAGCAAAAGCGGCGGTCAGTGTAGTGACGCCTGGCGGGGCGGTGTCGGGCGGCGGGGACGCCGCAGGTACGTCTGTGCAGGCTCAGCCGTTGGCCTTCGCCTTGGCCTCGCGCGCGGCCTGCTGCTCGACCAGGGTCAAGGCCACGTTGTCGCGCAGGTAGGCCGGTTCCACCCTCTCCGGCGCGATGCCCTCGCCACGTGCCAAGGCCGGCACCGCCAACGCCAGCACGTCCGATGCCCGCGGCAGCGCCGCGGCGTCGAACCCCCGCAGGCCCGCCCCCAGCTGCGTGACCAGCGCGCCCTCGGCCGCACCAAATCCAGTGCCGACACCGAACACCGACAGATCGTCCGGCAACGCTACTGCGGCCGGTGCGCACACCCGCTCTGCATCGCACGGCATCGGCAGGCCGTCCACGCGCTCGAAACGCGCGACGTAGAGTTCGCCCATCCGTGCATCGATCGCCGACAGGATCTGCCTTTCTTCTGCCGGCGCACGCAGCGCCAGCACCTGCAGGGTCGATACCGGCAGCAGCGGACGGTCCAACGCCAGTGCGATGCCCTGGGCAAGGGCGATCGCCAGGCGCACCCCGGTGAAGGCACCCGGACCACGACTGAGTGCGATGCCATCGAGCTGGCGGCGGCTGATACCGGCCTCGGCCAGCAGCGCGTCGGCCCACGGCAGGCTCAGCTCGGCATGCCGGCGCGGGGCGATCTCGAAGCGTTCCAGGACCTGCCCGTCTACGTGCAGGGCAACGGAACAGGCTTCGGTGGCGGTTTCAAAGGCGAGCAGTTTCATCGGGTCGGATCAGAACAGGGGGAACGTGCCACCCGGGGCGGGGTGCGTGGCCGCCACAGGGGCGTCCGGCGCTCCAGCATCGGTCGCGGGGTGCCATTGTGGCGCAAAGAAGGACTGCACATCGGCCAGACTGCGGGTACGGCGGAAAGGTGGCAGCGAGTCGAGGAAGACCCGGCCATAGCCACGGTTGAGCAACCGCGGGTCGCACAGCACCAGCACGCCGCGATCACTCTCACTGCGGATCAGCCGGCCGACGCCCTGCTTCAGCGCGATCACGGCCTGCGGCAGCTGCTCGTCGCGGAACGGATTGCCCCCCTGGCTGCGGATCGCCTCCAGCCGCGCCTCGTAGACCGGATCGTCCGGCGCGGCAAAGGGCAGCTTGTCGATCACTACGACGCTCAATGCTTCGCCGACCACGTCCACCCCTTCGCGGAAACTGGCCGAGCCCAGCAGCACGCCGTTGCCGGAATCGCGGAACTGCTGCAGCAAGGTGGCGCGTGGCGCCTCGCCCTGCACGAACAGCGGCCACGGCCCATCGCGCAGCGCCTCAGCCGCTTCGCGCAGGGCCCGGTGCGAGGCGAACAGCAGGAATGCTCGGCCCTGCGAGGCCTGCAGCACCGGCCGCAGGACCTGGATGAGCGAGGTGCCGAACCCCCGCGCGGCGGGATCGGGCAGGCCTTCGGGCAGGTAGCACAGTGCCTGCTCGGGCCAGTTGAATGGACTGGACTGGACCAGTGTCTGCGGATCATCCAGGCCGAGCCGGCGGGCGATGTGATCGAAGCCACCACCGACGGTCAGCGTCGCCGACGTGAAGATCCATGCGGCACGACTGCGCTCGCGATGCTCGCGCAGCGGACCGGACACATCCATCGGCGTGCGCTGGCAGCGGAATCCGCGCGGGGTAAGTTCGTACCAGAGCACATCGGCGCTCGCCGCCTGCGCAGGGTCGGCATCGAAATCAAGCGCCGGTTCGTCATCGCCCAGCCAGCGCCCCAGACGCGATACCGCCTCGCGCGCCCGTGCGTGGCAAGCGTCGAGGCCTGCGGCGGCTTCGCGCAGCGGCTGCAGCGCCTGCTCCAGATTCACCAGACCGGTCATGACCGCATCAAAGCCATCGCGCACCTGCGGCATCGCCAGTGCGCGCCACTGCGTGCCACGGGATGGCAGGCCATCCATGGCCGAGCGCAGCGCACGCAGTGCCTCCTGCAGCTGATCGACCGACGCCTGCAGCGCTGACTGTGCGCCACCGACACCGCGCGCCTCGGCCAGACAGTCCCGGCCCAGCTCCTGCCAGGGTCGCATGCCGAAGCCCTCACCGAAGAACTGCGCTGCCAGTTCAGGCAACTGGTGCGCCTCATCGATGACGAAGGCCTGTGCGCCCGGCAGCAGCTCTCCGAAGCCCTCCTGCTTCAGCGCAAGATCGGCCAGCAGAAGATGATGGTTGACCACCACCACGTCCGCAGCCTGAGCGCGTTGCCGCGCGCGCACCACGAAGCAGTCATCCCAGAACGGACACTCGGTGCCCAGGCAGTTGTCGACGGTGGAGGTAACCATCGGCAGCAAGGGTGAGTCATCGGCCAGGCCTTCCAGTTCCGCGATGTCGCCATGTTCGGAACGACCGGACCAGGCCAGGATGCGCTGGAACTGCGCCGCCTGCTCCGGGCTGGAGAAGCGTGGCTCGCCACGCGCCTGCTGCAGGCGGTAACGGCACAGGTAATTGCTACGCCCCTTCAGCAGCGCGCTGCGCAGGCCGACCCCCAGTGCCTGGCGCACGCGTGGCAGGTCGCGATGGTAGAGCTGGTCCTGCAGCGCGCGGGTACCGGTGGAAATGATCGTGCGCAGGCCGGACAGCAGCACCGGCACCAGGTAGGCGAAGGTCTTGCCGGTGCCGGTGCCGGCCTCGGCCAGCAGCAGGTCGCGCTGCTGCAGCGCATCGGCGATGGCCTCGGTCAGGCGCAGCTGTGCCGGACGCGGGACGAAGGCATCCAGGTGCGAGGCAAGCGCGCCGCCTGCGCTGAGTGCTTCGCGGCTGGCGTGGACAAGGTCGGACATCAGACGGAAAGGATACCGGGCCGGGCGCTGCCCGGCACCCGTTTGTAGCGTCGAGCTTGCTCGACTGAACTGGAAGGGGTCAGAGCCGTTTCCTTTCGGAAAACGGCTCTGACCCCATCGCGAGCGCGCGACCGGCTTCTGATCTTTCTGTTCTCGCCCGCGGCCCGCGCGGCGTGTGACGCGCCCGATGGAGGGGAATACCTCAGTACCGCTTGATGCCCGGTACCGTGCACCCTTCCAGCTGTGCATGCGCCGACACCGCGTTCTCCTTCTCCCCGCGCGCCAGCCGTGACTGCTCGATCGTCGCCCAGTGGCGCCGGCACAGCGGCCCGGTCTTCGACCCCAGATCGATGGCCTTGCGCGCGAACGTCTCCGCCTCCGACCACTTGCCCTGCAGCAGGGCGATTTCGGCCCGCTCCTGCAGCACTGCGGGGTCTGCGGCGACGATCTGCAGAGCCTGATCCAGGCTGGCGGCGGCGGCCGGCAGATCGTTGGCCTGGCGCTGCGTCAGCGCGGTCTGGCGCAGATCCTCAACCTGTGGATCGCGCAGCGGCTGCACCGACAGTTCCTTGTCATCCGGTCCCGCCGCCGCTTCGACCGCAGCCAGGCGCTGCACCGGCGTGGTGGTAGCGGCGACCGGCTTGACCACCGGCGGCGCGCTGCTGACACAGGCGGCCAGCACCACAGTGAGGCCGGCCAGGGTGAGCGGATGCAGGAAAGTTCGAAGCGTCATCGGATTCATCGACTCGGAGGAGGAGTGTTCGCCGCCGGCGCGGCTGCGGGTTCTTCCGCCGGTTCCGGCTTGCGATCCAGGCCGAACCAGCTGCGCCAGCCACCGCCTTCGCTGCCGGCGCCGTCCTGGGCTTCGGGCGAAACCGCCGGCGCGCAGGGCGCATATGCCGGCGCATAGCCGACCACGAACGGGAAGCGCCGCGCGCCCGGACAGCCCTCATCGGTACTGTTGGTGCCGCTGGCGGCGATCGGCTGCCAGTCCAGCCCCTTGTTGCTGACCCGCAGCGGCGCGCTCGGCAGGCGCTGGAAGATGCCCGACCACACGCGCATCGCACCGGTGGCGCCATACAGCCCGGCCTGCTCGTTCTGGTCGTTGCCCATCCAGATCACCGCCAGGTGGTCGCCGGTGTAGCCGGCATACCAGCTGTCGCGGCCATCATTGGTGGTACCGGTCTTGCCGGCCGGCTGCAGGCGGCCCAGGCCGTCTGCGTTGAGGCGCTGCGCGGTGCCGCTGGCAACCACCTGCTGCAGGCCGATGCTGATCAGGTTGGCCGCGATCGAATCGCCTTCCTGTGCCGGCGCAGGCGACTTGTCATAGCGCTTGAGCAGCTTGCCCTGCGGATCAAGCACGCCACGCACCGCGTGCAACGGCTGGATCTCGCCGCCCGAGGCCAGGAACTGGTACAGCTGCGCCATCGCATACGGGCTCTGGTCGGTCGAGCCGAGAATCACGGCCGGATTCGGTTCGGCCTTGATGCCGGCCAGCACGTGGATCAGCTGGGTCACACGCTCTGGACCGACCTGCATGCCGACCCGCACCGTGGCCTGGTTGTAGGAATTGGCCAGCGCATCGATCAGCCGCACGGTGCCATGGCTGCGGTTGTCCGCATTGCCCGGGCTCCAGTTGCGGCCACGGCTCAACTGGACGGTCACCGGCGAATCGTCAACCCAGCTCGCCAGCGAGTAGCGGTCTGGCTGGGCCAGCGCCAGCAGGTATACGAACGGCTTGAGCAGCGAGCCGACCGGGCGCTGCGCCTCGATGGCGCGGTTGAAGCCGACCTCGGAGACCTCGCGGCTGCCGATCACTGCCAGCACGTCGCCGTTATGCACGTCGGTCAGCACCATGCCGGCCTGCAGCTCGGGACGGCGCTTGCTCTCCAGCGACTTGATGGTACGGGTCACAGCGCCTTCGGCGTAGGCCTGCGCGGACGGCGACATGCCGGTCATGACGCTCAGGCCCGCGCCCTGCAGTGCGGACTCGGGATAATCGTGGCCGAGCTGGCGACGGACCAGATCGACATAGGCCGGGAAGCGGTTGGCGGCGACCAGGCCCGGTGTCTTCGGCACCCCCAGCGGAGCCTTCAGCGCCCGCTGGTATTCGGCATCGTCGATCAGCGCCGCTTCGCGCAGCTTGCCCAGCACGAAGTTGCGACGATCCAGCGCGCGTTCCGGGTTGCGCCGCGGGTCGTAGTAGGACGGGCCCTTGACCAGGCCGATCAACAGCGCGATGTGCTCGGTTTCCAGCGACGACAGGTCGCGGCCGAACCAGAATTCGGCGCCGGAGGACATGCCATGGATCGCCTGGCTGCCGCGCTGGCCCAGGTACACCTGGTTCAGATACGCCTCGAAAATGGTGCGCTTGTCGTAACGCGCTTCCATGATCAACGCATACAGCACTTCATTGAACTTGCGGGTGAGGGTCTGCTCCTTGCCGATGCCGAGCAGGCCGCTGCGGGCCAGCTGCTGGGTCAGCGTGGACGCACCCTGCCGGCTCTGCCCGCCGGAACGGACGGTCACCCAGACCGCACGGGCGATGCCCGACAGGTCGATGCCGTGATGGCGGTTGAAGTCCTTGTCCTCCACCGCCTGCAGGCCGGTCACCAGCAGGTCCGGCGCCTCGTCCATGCGGATCAGGCGACGCTCTTCCTGCTTCTGGCCGTACAGCGTGGCGATGCGTGCCGGATCCAGGCGGGCGGCCTTGAGCGCCTTGCGGCTGTCGGCATCGCGCAGCGACGCGACGGTGCCGCCAGCGAGCGACAGCTCGACGCGACGCGCGGCCACCCGGCCATCGACGTCGGCGTAGCCACGGCTGGCAATAACGAAGCGGCCACCCTTCACCGCGTAGGTGGCCGGCTCCCTGCCTTCGCCGTCATCGCGGTAGGCGGACGCGGCCAGTTCGGTCTTCAGGGTCGCCGCATCCATCGCCTTGCCGGGCGTCAGCACCAGCGGGCGGGCGTAGACACGGGTCGGGATCTGCCAGCGCAGCTCTCCGAAACGCTGGGTCACCTGCTGGTTGAGGTACAGGGTGTACGGGATCAGGAAACCCAGTCCCAGTGCGACCGCTGCCATGCTCCAGGTGATCAGCCTGCGTCGCCAGGGCGAGCTGCCGCCCTCCTGGTCGTCGTCGTCGAAATCGTCGTGGTCGTCGGAATCGTAGCGTCGGGGCACGGGAAAAGCATGGCAGGGGCGTCAGCGGAGTCTACCCCAGCCCTTTCCCCAAGACAGGTTCGATCGGTCGTCCGTTCAGCGATGGCCCGGCGGCAGCGGACCGGCCCGGCCGCGGATGCCGTCCCACAGCCCCTTCAACATGAACCGCAACCGAATCCAGCGCGGCGCCAGGAACAGCCCGTTGCCCACCAGCTTCAGCAGCAGGCGTGGCACGTCCTGCGCGATCCAGACCCGCGGCGTATAGGCGCGCCCGTAGAGCAGCACGCGGTTGCGCATGATGAAATACAGGCGGAACGGCTTGTGCACGATCACGCCGTCCGGCTTCGCCCGCGACGGCAGCAGTTCCTCGCCGATGCTGTGGCTCATCTGCGCATCGCAGATTCCGTACAGCGCGTGGCCACTGCGTTTGGCGCGGAAGCACCAGTCCATGTCCAGGTTGTCGATGAACAGGCTTTCGTCCATCGCACCGATGTCACGCAGCGCCGACATCGGCACCAGCGATCCGGACGTGATGAGGAAGTCGCAGGAGATGCGCTGGCCCGGGCCGCCACGCAGCTTGTGGTTGAAGGGGAAGCCGAAGCGGACGAACGGGGCGAGCATGCCGCTGCGTGCGTCGCGGAACTGCGGTCCCACCGCAGCGATCCGCTCATTGCCCGCCAGCTCGACCAGCGCGGTGCCCAGCACGTCGACCATGCCCGGCTCCAGCACGCTGTCCTGGTCCATCAGCAGCACGTAGTCGAACCCCAATGACTGGGCCTGCTCATACGACCGGTTCAGCGCACTGCCGAGCCCGACGTTGTGCGGCGAGGCCAACAGGCTGATGCCGGGCGCCGCGCCCAGCAGCGCTTCCACATCCACACCACGGCTGCCGTTGTCGAACACCACCAGATGCCCGACCTGCTGCAGCACGCTGTCGACCACCCGCCGCAGCAACTCCGGATCGGGGCCATAAGTAACGATCACGGCGCAGACGCGGTGCGCGTCGAAGGCAGCACGCGCTGCCGGCATCTGCGAAGTCATTGGATTCCCTGCACGAGGTCGCTGGCCGCCGAACGCAGGCCGTTGGAAAAACGATGATAGCGGCCACTGCCCAGCTCACGGGCGATGTGCAGCATGCGGGACGGCAGCCGGGTTGGCGCGCAGGCCCGCGCCTCGGCATGGCGCAGACGCTGGTCCAGTGTCGCCAACTGTGCGGCATCCAGTGCCGGCCGGCCCAGCCGCGCCTGCTCCTGCAACGAGCGCAGGCGGGCCAACGCCGCCGCGAGATAGGTGCGGCGCGCGGAACCACTGCCCACGGCCCGCTCCAGCAGCCCGCGCTGGCGCGCGCCCACCTGGTTGTCGCCATGCTGCCGGTAGTCGGTGGTGATCGCTTCGATGCTGTCCAGTCCACCGCTTGCCGCCGCCACCAGCGCCAGCCATTCGTCATGGATCCAGCCCTTGGCCACCGGCAGCGCCTGCGTGATCAGGCCACGCCGCAGCGCGGTCACGGCGCCGGTCACCAGATTGCGGCCCATCAGCAGCTCGAAGCCTTCACCGCGGTGTTCCCGGTCCAGGTCGCGGCGGCTGATCGACAGCGCCTGGAACAGGGTCGCCGGCAGCGGCCGGCCCTGCGCATCGACCAGCCGTGCATCGCTGTGCAGCAGTTGTACCGTGGGCCGCACGGCGAACGCCTGCAGGAAGGTGGCGACCTTGTCCGCATGCCACACATCGTCCTGGTCGCACAGGAAGACGATGTCGCCGCTGCAGGCCGACAACGCGGTTTCGAAATTGCGCACGTAACCGACGTTCTGCTCCTGCTGCCGCAGCACCACCTCGATGCCGGCCGCGCGCAGTGCTTCGGCCTCGTGCAGGAGCACGGCCCAGGTACCATCGACAGAAGCATCGTCGACCGCCACCACCTGTGTCGGCAGTACGCTCTGCGCGGCGATGCTGCGCAGTTGGGCGGCGACATGGCGCTCACCCTGCCAGGTACACAAGGCAACGGAGACGGTGGGTGCGACGCTGGACATGTTCTGGGGAGCGGCCGGAGCGGCTGGACTATACCCGACTGGCACCACCGGCACGAATGGTCGTCGCATCAGCGCGGCTGCGGCTCGCCACCTGCGCGCCGCAGCCGCTCCTCGAATGGCGGCAGTTCGGCCAGGTCCGGTTGCAGCCGCCGCGCCTGCTCGGCGGCATGCGAGGCAAATGCCAGATCGCCGCTGCCGAGCCGTTCGCTGCCGATCGCCAGCCAGCGCTGGGCCAGGCGCAGCCGTGCGGTCGGCAACCCGGCGTCGGTCGGCGCCAGCGTCTGCCACGCCTGCAGACAGGCGCCGGCGGCCTGCACCCGGTTCTGGCGCAGGTTGTCGTCGAAGCACTGGCGGCTGGCCGGCAGCAGCCGCGTGGCGGCCGCTTTCACGCGGGTGTCCCGTGGGGCCAGCGACTGCGCTTCGCGCAGCGCATCGAAGGCGCTGTGCCCGGGGGGGCTGATCCATTGCCCTGCACGCTCGGCGCGTTCGACCCGCCGCAGGTGATCACGCAGCTGGCGCTCGCGCTGGCTGTTGCTGATCGACGGCTGCTGCAGGGCCTGCTGCGCCTGCCGTGCACGCTGCAAGCGCTGCTCCAGCTGTTGCCGTGCCGCTGCCGAGGCCCCCAGCGACGCTGCCAATGCGGCATCGCGCTGCGCCGCCTCGAACTGGAAATCATCGGCCCGCTTCTGGCTGCGTGCGAGGACCGCCTGCAACGTCTGCTCCCGGCCGCGCTGGGCACTGGGATCGTCCGCCGCCACCGCCAGGACCGCCTGGAAGCCCGCCGCCGCCGCTTCCAGCTGCTGTCGTTTCAACGCACGCTGCGCCTGCCGCAATCGCTGATCCATCGCCTGCGCCAATGCTTCCTGGCTGGCCGGCAGGTCGGCGTGCCCGGCATCGAACTGACGTGCCCGCTGCACCACCGCGGCCGCGTCGGCCAGATCACCTCGCGCGGCCAGGGCACGCGCCTGCTGCAGCAGGTCACTCAGTGCATCCTCGCGACCTTCCAGCGCCGATAGGTTGTCCGGCTGCAGGGCCAGAATGCGCTGGAACATCGGCAGGGCGCTGCTGTCGCCGTCATCCAGGCGCCCGGCGGCGAGTGCGTTGCGCGCCTGCGCGAGCATCGCGCCAATCCCTGCCCCGGCCGTGCGACGTGCCTGCAGCTGGCGCGCCAGCGCATCGGTCTGGCTCTGCGGCACCTGCAGCTCGCGTGCCAGCGCCAAGGCCTGCGCACTGGCGTCCAGATCCCCGGCCTGCAGCCGGTCCCGCGCCTGTTGCAACGCAGCGGCACCGGTCCGTGCCAGGCCCTCGCGCGCCTGCGGGCGATCGCCGTCGAGCGCAAGCGCGGCCTGGTAGCGCTCGCGCGCACCACTGCCATCGATGGCGCTCAGCCGTCCTGCCGCCAGCGCACGATCACCTTCGGCCAGCAGCTGTTCGATCTGCGGTTCGTCCCAGAACCAGTCCGCCAGCGGCTTGCGCAGCAGCACCAGCAGCACGAACACCGCCATCGCCGCCACCAGCGCCCAGCGCCAGACCCGGCGCGCATGCCGCGCCTGCAGCCACCACCAACGGCCTTCACGGCGGACGCGGTCCAGCGCAGGATGTTCGGCGCCGTGAGGGCGATGCGGAGGCTCGCGTTCCATGCGTGCAGGGTAGCCGGCGTGGCGTGAAGCTCAGCCGAGGCGACGTGCCTCGCTGACACCGGGCAAGGCATCGAGCTTGCCCAGCAGCGTCGACAGCTGTCCGTAATCGCTCACCTTCAGCCGCAGGCGCAGGTGGGCGCGGCCGCTGTTGCGCACGTTGTCGCTGTGGATGTCGAGCACGTAGGCGTCTTCCTGGGCGATCAGGTTGGTGATGTCCTTCAGCAGCCAGCGGCGATCGACCGCATCGACCACCACGTCCACTTCGTAACCGCCGCCCGCCTGCCCCCATTCCACCGGCAGGATGCGTTGCGGGCTGGCCGCGGCAAGGCGGGCCAGCGCTGCACAGTCTGCGCGATGCACCGTGACACCCCGGCTACGGGTCAGGTAGCCGACGATGGGTTCGCCCGCCACCGGCTGGCAGCAGCGTGCCAGCTGCACCAGCAGGTTGCCCACGCCCTGCACGGTGAACTTGGACTTGCCCAGGTTCTCGCGCCGTGCGGTCGGGCGTGGCAGGGTCGGCGGCGGCGCTGGCTGGCTGGCCGCACGTTCGGCCTCCAGCAGCGCGCGGCTGATCTGGTTGGGGCCGGTATCGCCCAGCGCCACCTGGATGTACAGGTCGTCGACGCTGTCGGCATGGAACTTCTTCGCCGCGGCCGCCAGATCCGAATGCTGCAGCCCGAGCCGCTTGAGCTCGCGCTCCAGCAGTTCGCGGCCGGCCTGCACGTTGCGCGCGCGGTCAAGCTTGTGGAACCAGCTGCGTACCTTCTCGCGCGAGCGGTTGCTGGCCAGGAAGCCGTTGGCCGGTATCAGCCAGTCGCGGCGCGGATCGGCCTCCTTGCCGGTAAGGATCTCCACGCGGTCGCCGCTGCGCAGGCGGTAGGTCAACGGCACGATGCGGCCGTTCACCTTGGCGCCGCGGCAGCGGTGTCCCACCATGGTGTGCACCTGGTAGGCGAAGTCCAGCGGCGTGGCCCCCTGCGGCAGATCCAGCACTTCGTCCTTCGGGCTCAGCGCATAGACGCGGTCCTCGGTGAGCTCCGCATCCAGTGCCCCGGCCAGTTCATTGCCCTGCCCGTCCTGCGCCTGCTCCAGCAGCTGGCGCATCCAGGTGATCTTGCGGTCGAAGGACTTTTCGGCGCCCTTGCCACCTTCCTTGTACTTCCAGTGCGCAGCCACGCCCAGTTCGGCCTGCGCATGCATCTCGTGGGTGCGGATCTGCACTTCGATGGTGCGCCCTTCCGGGCCGACGACGGCGGTGTGCAGCGAACGGTAGTCGTTGGCCTTGGGTCGGGCGATGTAATCATCGAACTCGCTCGGCACCGGCGCCCACAGCGCGTGCACCACGCCCAGCACGGCGTAGCAGGCCGCGACGTCGTCGACCATCACCCGCACCGCACGGATGTCATACAGCTGGTCGAACGCCAGTCGCTTCTTCTGCATCTTCCGCCAGATGCTGTAGATGTGCTTCGGCCGCCCGCTGACCTCGGCCTTGATGCCCTGGGCCGACAGTTCGCGCGAGAGCACCTTCTTGACGTTCTCGACGTAACGTTCGCGGGCGATGCGCGTTTCATCCACCTCGCGGGCGATGCGCCGGTAGGTGTCCGGCTCCAGATGGCGGAACGCCAGGTCTTCCAGCTCCCACTTCAGCTGCCAGATGCCCAGGCGGTTGGCCAGCGGGGCATGGATGTCGCGGGTCAGCTGGGCCAGCGCGCGGCGCTGCTCCTCCTCCAGCCTGTCGGCCGCGCGCATGCGCGCGAGCTGCCGCGCCAGCAGGATCGGCACCACCCGCAGGTCGCGGATGATCGCCAGCAGCAGCCGGCGCAGGCCCTCACTGTTGCGTCCTGCCTCGCGACCGGCGTGCAGCGCCCATACCGGGTCGGCCGCGTCCTGGCCGTCGAGCAGGCCGATCACCGCCGCCCGGTGGCTGCCAAGCGGCAACTGCTCCAGGTGGGCGCGCAGGCCGGGCAGGTCGAACAGCAGGGCCGCGACCACCGCGCCTTCGTCCGCCGAGAGCATTGACAGGGCATCGAGGGTGTCGCCCAGCACCGACCAGCTGGCGCGCATCTGCGTGTCAGTCCCGTCAGCTTCCCAGTACTCGCGCAGGGCCTGGCGCAGCGGAGCGGGCAGCACCGCTGCCGAGGGACGGTTCAACAAGGCATCCAGGCCGGGGACGGAAGCGCGGTTCACAGCATCGAGCAGGCAAGACAGAGGCCCCTACACTAGCGCCGGCACCGTTCAGGGACAATCGCCACCGCTGCATCGCCGGGCATGAGCACATGCCGCTACACTCGCGGGCAAACCCCGGAGAGACCTGTCATGCCTTCCATTGTCCTGCGCGCCCGTCCACGGCTGCTGGCCTGTGCCGCCGTGCTGTTGTCCCTGTCCGCGCCCGCCCTGGCGCAGCGCGTGGTGGAGGGCGATCTGCAGCAGCAGATGTCACCGGCCGAGTTCAAGGCCGCCGGCCTGGACAAGCTCAGCGCCGCCGAACTGGCCTCGCTCAACCGCTGGCTGCAGGGCAAGGTCGAAGCCGCTGCCACCGAGGCGGTTGCCGCCGTGCGCGAGGAAGCGCGCGAGGAGGGGCGACAGGAAGTGATCCGCAAGAACCGTGGCTTCTTCGACTTCGGCAGCAATGAGCCGATCACCGGTGTGCTGCAGGGCGAGTTCCGCGGCTTTGGCAAGGGCCGCGTCTATTCGCTGGACAACGGCCAGCAATGGGAACAGACCGACACGACGTCAATTTCCGGTGTCCGCAGGCAATCACCCAAGGTCAGCATCACCCCGGGCGTGATGGGTGTGTGGTACCTGAAGGTCGAGGGCGTCAATACCCAGCCCAAGGTCCGTCGCACCAAGTAACGCGCAATCCGTCCGAATGCAGCCGGGCACTGCCCGGCTGCACGCTTCATGCCTGGCGCAGTGCCGCCACCCGCTGCGCCAGCTTCTTGGCCGAGATGCCGGTGCGCGCCCCCAGTTCCTGGGCGAACAGCGAAACCCGCAGCTCCTCCAGATCCCAGCGCAGCGCCTGCCACTGTGGCCGCTCGCGCAGGCCCTGCTGTTCACCGGCCGCCAGCGCCTCCAGGAACGGATGCAGTTCCAGCATGCGCGCCTGGTCACGTGGCGGGTCACGCTTGGCGCGTTCGGTGCGAAGGATCATCGCCTTCAGGTAACGGGGATACTGGGCCAGCGCATCGGCCGGTGTGTCGCGCAGGAAGCCGGGGTGGATCAATCCCGCCAGCTGCGCTTCCATGTCGTCCAGGTTGCCCCGTGCCCAGCCCATCAACGGCGCTTCCAGCATCGGCTTCAGTTCCGCCACCAGCGCCAGGATGGTCTCGGCCAGCTTCAGCCGCGACATCGCCTCGCCAAACAGGGCCTTGGCTGCATGCTCGCGGCGCTGTTCGAAGGCCGCCGCATCGCGGATGTCTTCCAGTCCTTCGGCCAGCACGGCGTTCATCGCCGCATCCACCAGATCGCCTCGCAGGCGCTCCTGCGATTCGATCGCCGCATACAACAGGCCCGTCTTGGCACCGACCGGCAGCTGCTTGCGGGCCTGCTTGACCTTGTCGGCCAGGGCGATCTCCAGCAGCCGGCGCACGCCCAGTGGATGGGCCTCTTCAGCCTGCTGGCGGTCGGCGAAGATGCGCAGGGCCACACTGTCACCCTCGTCCAGCAGCGCTGGATAGGCAGGCACGCCCGCCTCACCGGGTACCTGCAGTGGAATCGGCGCAGCCGGGAAGGTGCGCAGCCCATCGGCCGCCATTTCGCGACCGGCACGCGCGGCAAAGGCATCGCCGGCACGGCCGCCGAATCGCGCCCGCAACGCGTCGAGGTCACGTGAGGTGGCCAGCACCTTGCCCTGCTCATCGCGCAGGCGCAGATTCATGTGCAGATGCGGCTCGATGGAATCCGGCTCGAAATCAGTCGCCGCGACCGGGGCGCCGGTCGCGCGCGACAGGAAGCGTGCCAGTTCGCCGGTGATCGCATCGGCACTGGCATTGGGGAACGCCTCATGGAACGCACGGCCGAAATCCGGGGCCGGCACATAATTGCGGCGCATCGCCTTGGGCAGGCTGCGGATCAGCGCTGCCGCCTTGTCGGCGACGAAGCCTGGCGCCAGCCAGCCCAACTGCACTGGATCGAGCGCGTTGAGCAGGTGCAGCGGCACCTCCAGGGTGACACCATCATCTTCGGCACCTGGCTCGAAACGGTAGTGCAGCGGCAGCCTTGCCTGGCCCAGCGGCAGATACTTCGGATAACGCTCCTGTTCGCTGCCTTCGCCCGGCAGCAGGTCCGCCAGCGTCCAGTGCAGCCCCTTGCGCTGTGCGGGCGGCAGTTCCTTCCACCACGCGTCCAGGCCGGATGCCGAATGGATGTGGGGGGGAACCCGGTCCAGATACCAGCGCGCCTGCCAGTTTTCATCGGCAACGATGCCAGCCCGGCGCAGCTTCGCTTCTTCCTCGCGCGCCACCTCCAGCACCTTCTGGTTGTCTGCCACGAAACTGGCGCGGGTGTTGATCTCGCCGGTCACCAGCGCCTGCCGCACGAAGATGTCGTGCGCCTCGCCGGGTGCGATGCGTCCATAATGCACCGGCTTCTTCGGCGCCAGCACCAGACCGAACAGGCTGATCTGTTCCGATGCCAGCACCTGGCCCTGCGCACGCGACCAATGCGGGTCGAAGTGCTTGCGCAGGAGCAGGTGCGGCAGCTCGGCAATCACCCAGTCCGGCTCGATCGCCGCCAGGGTCATGCCCCACACCTTCTGCGTGTCGAGCAGGTTGGCCACCAGCAACCAGGGGGGTGGCCGCTTGGACAGCACGGAACCGGGGAACGGCAGGAAGCGGCGCTGGCGCGGCGCGAGGAAATCCCCCTTCTCGGTGCGATGGCCGATCTGCGTAGGCAGGCCCGCCACCAGTGCACGATGCAGCGTCTGATAGGCCGAAGCCCGCACGCGTTCACTGAAGCCGCCGCCGGCAGGCGCCTGCTCTTTCTGCGCCCGCGCCGCCACCGGCGCCGGCACGGCGTCTGCCTTGCTCTCGCGGGCCAGGCGGGCAGCGCGGTGCAGCTGGCCCCGCGTGGCTTTCACCGCTGCCGCGTCATCACGTGCGGCCGCCGGCGCACTGCTGCCCGCCAGCAACGGTGCCATCGATGCTTCCACGGGCTCTTCCTTCCAGCCCAGCTCCTCGCACAGCAGGCGTAGTTGGCGATGCAGCTCGCGCCACTCGCGCATGCGCAGGAATCCAAGGAAATGCCGCCCGCACCAGTCGCGCAGCTTGGACTGGGTCAGGTCTTCATGGGCCTGCCGGTAGGCATCCCACAGGCGCAGCACGCCGACAAACTCGGAGCGGCCGTCGGCGAACTGGGCATGCGCGGTGTCGGCGGCCCCCCGTGCCTCGGCCGGTCGCTCGCGCGGGTCCTGGATGCCCAGGAACGAGGCGATCACCAGCATCGGCCGCAGGCAGCCGGCCGCCTGTGCCGCCACCAGCATGCGTGCCAGCTTCACATCCACCGGCAGGCGCGCCATCTGCTTGCCGATCGCGGTCATGCGCCGCTCGCTGTCGATCGCGCCCAGCTCGGTCAGCTGCTGCCAGCCATCGGCCACCGCACGTTCGTCCGGTGCTTCCAGGAAAGGAAAATCCTCGATGCGGCCCAGACCCAACTGCAGCATGCGCAGGATCACCCCGGCCAGGCTGGAGCGGCGGATTTCCGGATCGGTGAACTCCGGCCGGGCCTGGAAATCGGCCTCCGCATACAGGCGGTAGCAGATGCCCTCGGCGATACGGCCGCAGCGGCCCTTGCGCTGGTTGGCGCTGGCCTGCGAGATCGGCTCGATGTGCAAGCGGTCAAGCTTGTTGCGCGGGCTGTAACGCTTGACGCGAGCGAAGCCCGGATCGACCACATAACGGATACGCGGCACCGTCAGCGAGGTCTCGGCCACGTTGGTGGCCAGCACGATGCGCCGGTTCGGCCCGGGGTTGAACACCCGGTCCTGGTCCTGGTTGGACAGCCGTGCATACAACGGCAGCACGTCGGTATTGCGGTACCGGCGTCGCTCCAGCGACTGGTGGGCGTCGCGGATCTCACGTTCACCCGGCAGGAAGATCAGCACATCGCCCCGCGCGTCCAGGCGCGTGATCTCGTCGATCGCCGACACGATCGCATCGTTGACGGTGCGTTCGCCCTCCTGCTCGCCCTCGCCTTCCAGCGCGCGGTAGCGCACCTCGACCGGATAGGTACGGCCCTCCACGCTGATCACCGGCGCGTCGTCAAAATGCTGGGCGAAACGGTCGGTGTCGATGGTGGCCGAGGTGACGATCAGTTTCAGGTCCGGCCGCTTGCGCAGCAGCTGCTTCAGATAGCCGAGCAGGAAGTCGATGTTGAGGCTGCGTTCATGCGCTTCATCGACGATGATCGTGTCGTAGTTCGACAGCCAGCGGTCGCTGGCGATCTCCGCCAGCAGGATGCCGTCGGTCATGAACTTGATGCGGCTGTCCTCACTGACCTTGTCGTTGAAGCGCACCTGGTAGCCGACCAGCTGGCCCAGCTCACTGTGCAGCTCCTGTGCCACGCGGCTGGCCACCGCGCGTGCGGCGATCCGGCGCGGCTGGGTGCAACCGATCATGCCGGCCTGGCCACGGCCGGCGGCCAGGCACAGCTTGGGCAGCTGGGTGGTCTTGCCCGAGCCCGTTTCGCCCGCGATCACTACCACCTGATGATCCCGGATCAGCGCGATGATGGCATCGGCTTCACGCGCAATCGGCAGCTGGGGGTCCAGAGTAATGGCTGGTTGCTGCTGCGCCCGTTTCTGCCGGCGCTGCACCGACGCCTGCAAGGCCTGCTCGAAGGTAGCAGCCAGTGCCGCATCCTGTGGCTTGGCCTGGCAACGCGAGAGCATCCCCAGCAAACGGCCCCGGTCGCGGCTCATTGCGCCGTCGATGGCGGCGCGCAGTTGGCGCAGGCGAGACTGCGGCATTTTGTCGATAGCGTTCATCAATCGGTTCGTTTAAAACTTTGAAAGCAAACAGTCGTCAAGACTGATTTATTGTGAAGACCAACGATTCCACAAGGAGGAAACCCATGGCGAAGACCAAGAGCCCGACCAAGGCCAAGACCGGCAAGCAGAAGCTTGCCGCTGCGGCGCCGTCGGCCCCCAATATCGATATCGGGATCACCCAGGGCGACCGCAAGAAGATCGCCGACGGTCTGTCGCGCTTCCAGGCTGACGCGTTCACGCTCTACCTGAAGACGCACAACTTCCACTGGAACGTGACCGGGTCGATGTTCAACTCGCTGCACACCATGTTTGAAACACAGTACACCGAGCAATGGGCGGCCCTGGACGATGTGGCCGAGCGCATCCGCGCGCTGGGCTTCAATGCCCCGGGCTCCTACCGGGAGTTCGCTGCGCTGACCTCGATCGCCGAGGAGCCGGGCCTGACCGACAGTGCGGACTGGCGGGAAATGGTACGCCAGTTGGTGGTCGCCAACGAAGCGGTCTGCCGTACGGCGCGTGAAGTGCTGGAGGTGGCGGCCAAGGGCGATGATGCCCCGACCGAGGATCTGATGACCCAGCGCCTGCAGACCCACGAGAAGTATGCGTGGATGTTGCGCTCCCTGCTCCAGTAAGGGTTGGGGGGTGTTCGGCAGGGCTCCGCCCTGCACCCGCAGAAGCAACTGCAACGGCAACGGCAACGGCCGGAGCAAAAGCGGGTTTCCTGTGGGTTGGCGGGGTGGGTCCGGTTGCGGGGGACGCCGCAAGTACGTCCCTGTAGGCTCGGTCGCGCCATCCATGGCGCTCACGCCCCCGCAACCGGACCCACCCCGCCTTCGATAGATCTCCGCGAGCTGTCAGGACATGCCTTGGGGTCGGATCCGTTTTCCGCAGGAAAACGGATCCGACCCCATTCTGTTTGTCGATATCTGACAGATTTCATCCACGCAGGGCGTGGATGGCCCCACCGTCACCGGGAAACTGTCGAAGGTGAGGCGGTGTCGGAGTGCGGGGTGTCAGCCGCATGGATGCGGCTGCCAAGCCTACACGGACGTACTTGCGGCGTCCCCGCACTCCGACACCGCCCCACCAGACCGCGGATCAGCCCAGAGCCGGCTGTTGCCTTTGACGTTGCACTGGCTTGCAGCAGGTGCAGGGCGCAGCCCTGCCGAACCCCTACCCCTCCCTCCGGGGTAAACTAGCGCGATGGCTTCCCGTCCCGCGCACGACCTGCTCAACCGCGTCTTTGGTTACGACGATTTCCGTGGTCCGCAGCAGGACATCGTGGAGCACGTGGCTGCCGGTCACGACGCCCTGGTGTTGATGCCCACCGGCGGTGGCAAGTCGCTGTGCTACCAGGTGCCCGCCCTGCTGCGTGACGGGTGCGGCATTGTCATCTCACCGCTGATCGCACTGATGCAGGACCAGGTCGAAGCCCTGCGCCAGCTGGGCGTGCGCGCCGAATACCTGAACTCGACGCTGGACGCGGACACTGCCGGCCGCGTCGAACGCGAACTGCTGGCCGGTGAGCTGGACATGCTCTATGTCGCACCCGAGCGCCTGCTGACGGGTCGCTTCCTGTCCCTGCTCTCGCGCAGCCGGATCGCCCTGTTCGCGATCGACGAGGCCCATTGCGTGTCGCAATGGGGCCATGACTTCCGCCCCGAGTACCGCCAGCTGACGGTGCTGCACGAGCGCTGGCCGCAGATTCCCCGGATTGCCCTGACAGCCACCGCCGATCCGCCGACCCAGCGCGAGATCGCCGAGCGCCTGGACCTGCAGGATGCCCGCCATTTCGTCAGCTCCTTCGACCGCCCCAACATCCGCTACACCGTGGTGCAGAAGGACAACGCACGCAAGCAGCTGACCGATTTCCTGCGCGGCCATCGCGGCGAGGCGGGCATCGTCTACTGCATGTCGCGGCGCAAGGTCGAGGAAACCGCCGAGTACCTGCGCGGACAGGGCTTCAACGCCCTGCCCTACCACGCCGGCCTGCCCGCCGACGTCCGCGCGGACAACCAGCGCCGCTTCCTGCGCGAGGACGGCATCGTCATGTGCGCCACCATCGCCTTCGGCATGGGCATCGACAAGCCGGACGTGCGCTTCGTTGCGCATACCGACCTGCCCAAGTCGATGGAAGGCTACTACCAGGAAACCGGCCGCGCCGGCCGCGATGGCGAAGCGGCCGAAGCATGGCTGTGCTACGGCCTGGGCGACGTCGTGCTGCTCAAGCAGATGATCGAGCAGTCCGAAGCCGGCGAGGAACGCAAGCAGCTGGAGCGGTCCAAGCTCGACCACCTGCTCGGCTATTGCGAATCCATGCAATGCCGCCGCCAGGTGCTGCTGGCCGGCTTCGGGGAGACCTATCCCCGCCCCTGCGGCAACTGCGACAACTGCCTGACCCCGCCAGCGGCATGGGACGCGACGGTTCCCGCGCAGAAGGCGCTGAGCTGCGTCTACCGCAGCGGCCAGCGCTACGGCGTCGGCCACCTGATCGACATCCTGCGCGGCAGCGAGAACGAGAAGGTGCGCCAGCAAGGTCATGACCAGCTCAGCACCTACGCCATCGGCCGCGACCTGGATGCAAGGACCTGGCGCAGCGTGTTCCGCCAGCTGGTGGCCGCCAGCCTGCTCGAAGTGGACAGCGAAGGCCACGGCGGCCTGCGCCTGACCGATGCCAGCCGCGACGTACTGAAGGGCCGCCGCACGGTGAACATGCGCCGCGAGGCTGCGACCAGCGCCGGCCGCGAACGCAGCGCGCAGCGCACCGGCCTGTCGGTCCCCCCGCAGGATCTGGCCCTGTTCAATGCCCTGCGCGGCCTGCGTGCCGAACTGGCCCGCGAGCAGAACGTGCCGGCCTTCGTGATCTTCCACGACAGTACCCTGCGCAACATCGCCGAACAGCGCCCCACCAGCCTGGACGAGCTGGCCCGGGTCGGCGGCATCGGTGGCACCAAGCTGAGCCGCTATGGTCCGCGCCTGGTGGAAATCGTGCGCGAAGAGGGGTAGCGCCGGGCCTCCTGTAGAGCCGAGCCCACGCTCGGCTGTTGCCGCAGAAGCAGCCGAGCGCGGGCTCGGCTCTACATTGGTGCCGCTCCAATCTTGAACCGGCCATTCAGCCGGAAGTGCATCCGGGCCCGCTTGCGGCTAGATTAGCGCCATGTCCCTGGCCTCGACCCTGCTCCGCGTCGTGCTCATGCTCAGCCTGTTGCTCAACGGGCTGAACGCGGCCATGGCCAGCGGTCATGAGGAGATGGGCCGCATGGCCCACGTGATGATGGCGACGATGGCGGGCGACGCCGACTGCCATCACCACGCCGCCATGTCCGCCGACGAGGCGCCGCAGGCCCAACCGGCGGCCCACGATGCGCATTGCCAGATCAAGGACTGCCTGCGCAGCTGTGCCCAGCATCCCCTGCTGGCGGTGCAGGCGCTGCCCTTCATGGCCGGTCCCGGCCTGTCGCTGACACCGCAGCCGATGCCGGCCAACGGCCGCCCGGCGCCGCCGTTGCCGCCACTTTCCCGCCCCCCCATCGCCTGATCCACACGCGTCGTGCGCCACGCGCACTCAAGCCGGCCCGCTGCCGGCGTCCTACCGTGTCTGGAGTCACCACCATGAATACCCGCATTCCCCCCGGCCCGGGCGCCCTGCCCATGCCGTCGCGCCGCCTGTTCGTTCAGGGTCTCGCCGCTGGCGGCGTGGTTGCCGGCATCGCCGCGGTCGGCGTGCCGCAGCGCGCGCTCGCTGCGGCCAGTGCCGCCCCGCGCCTGGCCGGCGCACCGGCCGTGCTGACCGATACCCGCCTGGAACTGGCCATCGGCGAATCGCTGGCCAACTTCACCGGTCGCACCCGGCCGGCGATCACCGTCAACGGCTCACTGCCGGCACCGATCCTGCGCTGGCGCGAGGGCCAGACCGTGGATCTGTTCGTACGCAATACGCTGGACCGCCACCCGACCTCGATCCACTGGCACGGCATCCTGCTGCCGGCCAACATGGACGGCGTCCCGGGCCTGAGCTTCAACGGCATCGGTCCCGGCGAGACCTACCACTACCACTTCCAGCTCAAGCAGTCGGGCACGTACTGGTATCACAGCCATTCGATGTTCCAGGAGCAGGCCGGCCTGTATGGCGCACTGATCATCGACCCGGCCGAGCCGGCCCCGTACCGGCACGACCGCGAGCACGTGATCATGCTGTCGGACTGGACCGACATGGACCCGGGTGCACTGTTCCGGCGCATGAAGAAGCTCGCCGAGCACGACAACTACTACAAGCGCACCCTGCCCGACTTCGTGCGCGATGTGCGCCGCGATGGCTGGTCTGCGGCGCTGTCCGACCGCGGCATGTGGGGACGGATGCGGATGACACCCACCGACATCTCCGACATCAACGCGCATACGTACACCTACCTGATGAACGGCACCGCGCCGGCCGGCAACTGGACCGGGCTGTTCCGCACTGGCGAGAAGGTGCTGCTGCGCTTCATCAACGGCGCCTCGATGACCTACTTCGACGTGCGCATTCCCGGCCTGAAGATGACCGTGGTCGCTGCCGATGGCCAGTACATTCATCCGGTCAGCATCGATGAGTTCCGCATCGCCCCCGCCGAGACCTACGACGTGCTGGTCGAACCCAGCGGGCAGGATGCGTTCACCATCTTCTGCCAGGACATGGGCCGCACCGGCTACGCGGCCGGCACCCTGGCCGTGCGCCACGGCCTGCAGGCGCCGGTTCCCGCCCGCGACCCACGCCCGCTGCTGACGATGAGCGATATGGGTCACGACATGGGCGGCGGTCACGGCGGTCATGACATGGCCGCGATGAAAGGCATGGAAGGCGGCTGCGGCGCCAGCATGGGGCACGGCGCGCATGGCGGCGCGACGACCACCGGCAAGGCACCGCAGCACCCGGCCAGCGAACGCAACAATCCGCTGGTGGACATGCAGAGCTCGGCCACCGATCCCAAGCTGGACGATCCCGGCATCGGCCTGCGCGACAACGGCCGCCAGGTGCTGACCTACGGCGCGATGCGCAGCCTGTTCGAGGACCCCGATGGCCGCGAGCCCAGCCGTGAGATCGAGCTGCACCTGACCGGCCACATGGAGAAGTTCTCCTGGTCGTTCGACGGCATTCCATTCGCCAGCGCCGAGCCACTGCGGCTGAACTACGGCGAGCGCATGCGCATCGTGCTGGTCAACGACACGATGATGCAGCATCCGATCCACCTGCATGGCGTCTGGAGCGATGTGGAGGACGCGCAGGGCAACTTCCAGCTGCGCAAGCACACGGTGGACATGCCGCCGGGCACCCGCCGCAGCTACCGCGTGCGCGCCGATGCGCTCGGCCGCTGGGCCTATCACTGCCACCTGCTTTACCACATGGAAGCGGGGATGATGCGCGAAGTGAGGATCGAAGAATGAGACGCTCCCTTTTCTCCCCCAGCCTGCTGGCAATGGCCCTGACTGTCGCACTGCCTGCTTTCGCACAGTCGCACGCGGGCCATGACATGCCCACGCCCGCACCGGCACCGGCGCCGGCACCGGCGCCGAAGACCAAGCAGCCCACTGCCGAAGACGCGGTTGATCACTCGCAGATGGATCACTCGCAGATGGATCACGCGGCGATGGGTCACGGCACGTCCGCACCGACCGAGCCGCGCGAGCCGATTCCAGTGCCCACCGACGCCGATCGTGCCGCCGCGTTCCCGCCCATCGCCCATGGCGCGATGGAGCATGCGCCGGAGATCAACAGCCTGCTGCTGATCGACCGCCTGGAGCATTGGGACGGCAAAAACAGCAACGGCCAGGCCTGGGAGGCCACCGGCTGGATCGGCGGCAACATCAACCGCCTGTGGCTGCGCACCGATGGCGAGCGCAGTGAGGGCCGCACCGAATCCTCGGCGGTGGAAGCACTGTACGGGCGCAGCGTGTCGCCCTGGTGGGATCTACTGGTGGGTGTCCGCCAGGACTTCCGCCCCGCCGATTCCCGAACCTGGGCGGCCATCGGCATCCAGGGCCTGGCGCCGTACAAGTTCGAGAGTTCGGCCACGCTCTATGCCGGCTCCGGCGGACAGCTGCTGGCCAAGGCCGAAGTGGAGTACGACGTGCTGCTGACCAACCGGCTGATCCTGCAGCCGCTGGTGGAGGCCACCGTGGCCAGCAAGGACGAACCGGAGTACGGCATCGGGCGCGGCCTGAACAAGGTCGAGGCCGGACTGCGCCTGCGCTACGAGTTCAGCCGCCGCTTCGCGCCTTACATCGGTATCACCCATGAGCGCAGTTTCGGCGATACCGCCGACTATGCCGGCGACCACGCGCGCGACACGCGCTGGGTAGCGGGCGTGCGCATGTGGTTCTAGTCGGCACACTGCGTGCAGCAGCCGGCCCCGGTTCAGACCGGGGCCGGCTACACTGCGGCACGTTCTTTCGCAGCTTGCATCATGGCCTTGCAGATCCGCCGCGCCACCTTCGCCGACGCTGAAGCGCTCTCAGCGATCGCCATCGCCACCTACACCGAAACCTGGGGCGACTCCTATCCGCCGCAGGATCTGCATGCGTTCCTGCACGCACACTACAGCACGCAGCCGCAGCGCATCGAGCTGTCCGATCCACGCAGCGCGGTCTGGCTGCTGCTCGATGGCGATACGGTGGTTGGCTATCTGGCCGCAGGAGCCAACACCCTGCCGCATGTCGACGCCCGCGACGGCGACATCGAACTCAAGCGCCTGTATGTGCTGGCGGCGTACCAGAACGGCGGCCACGGGGCGCGCCTGATGGAGGCGTTCCTGCATTGGCTGGATACGCCGCAGCGCCGCACCCTGTGGGTCGGCGTCTGGGAGGAGAACCTCGGCGCACAGCGCTTCTACGCGCGCTACGGTTGCAGCAAGGCCGGCGAATACGACTTCATCGTCGGCGACAGCCGCGATCGCGAGTTCATCCTGCGCCGGGCCTGACGCCCCCGGGATCGCCGCTGCCCCGTGGGCCTGTCAGAAATCGAACAGGTCGGACAGGAAGCTTTCCTTCTTCTTCTTCTTGTAGCCGTAACCGTGCTGGCCACGGTTTTCGTCGTGACGCTGGCCAAGGTGGCGGGTATCGCGGTGCATCACCGGCGGTGGCACTGCCGCCGGTTGTGCCTGTGCTGGCGGCGGTGGCGGCACCGCCGCACCGGCATTGGCGCGCTCGATGATCTTGTCCAGTTCGCCACGATCCAGCCACACGCCACGGCAATTCGGGCAGTAGTCGATCTCGATGCCATGGCGCTCGGCCATCTGCAGGGTCTGGGTCTTGCACACGGGGCACAGCATCGGCATTGCTCCTGTCAGGTCTGCTCTGGACTCTACCTGCTCTGCGATGACTGTCCGGCAACGCATGACCGATGGCAGGGGGACTTCCGGCGCGTGCCCTGCGTCACGCCGCCTCGCACACTGTGGCCTGGTCCCGCATGGAATGCGCTGATGAGTGTCCTGTCCCGCCTGCCGACTGCCGCCCGGATCCTGCTGGTCCTGCTGGGAACGGGCCTGGGGCTGAACGTACGTGACATCGCGGCGGCGCTGGGGCGGCCCATCCCCGGCCTGCCGATCCCCTATGGCGGCAGCCTGCTCGACAACGCCCTGGCGGTGCTGGTGGCCGTGCTGCTGGCCCTGCTGCTGCGTCCGCGCCACATGGGGTTGGCCGAAAGCCTCGGCCTGCGCGGCAATGGGATGCGCGGACCGCTATGGGTGCTGCTGGCCAGCCTGCCCTGCTGGGTGGGTCTGGCCGTGCTCGGCCGACCCAACACGGCGCTGACCGCCCTCGATGCGACGATGCTGGCCGTTCTGTTTCCGCTGGCCGAAGAGATT
Organism: Stenotrophomonas sp. 112478_Sma; assembly: GCF_056479905.1. Classification (NCBI taxonomy): domain Bacteria; kingdom Pseudomonadati; phylum Pseudomonadota; class Gammaproteobacteria; order Lysobacterales; family Lysobacteraceae; genus Stenotrophomonas; species Stenotrophomonas sp. 112478_Sma. The sequence continues at coordinate 3,306,710 of NZ_CM151072.1, forward strand.
CTGTTCCGCGGCCTGGGCTTCATTCTGCTGGTGAAGATCGTGCGCGGCCCGTGGCCCATGCTCGCACTGCCGCAGGCCCTGTTGTTCGGCATGGTGCACTGGCTTGGATTCGGCGGTTTCGATGGCGGCGGGGTGGCGCTGTTCGTCGGTACGGTGATCGCCTTGGGCGGCTTCGTCTTCGCCTGGCTGGACCGCCTGGATGGCAACACCCTGTGGTGCGGCCTGGTGCTGCATGTGTCGATGAACCTGGCCTGGAACGTGTTCAGCCTGGACGACGCCGTGGCGCTGGGTTGGCAGGCCACCAGCCTGCGCATCGGCACGGCTCTGCTGGCGGTCGCGGTCCTGGCCTGGGACATGCGCCGGCGCCGCCGTCTGTAACATCCACGTGGCTTGCCGTGCACGCTGGGATCACTACCGGATTGCGCATACTTGCGCGCCTTTTCACCGTCGCTGTCCGGAGTTGTCGCGTCATGTTGCTGTCCAAGCGCCACGTTGAACCGCGCGTCCTGCTGATCGAGGACGCGGAGGAGACCCGCGAACTGAGCCGCATGGCGCTGGAAAGCCAGGCCTGCCACGTGGTGGGGGTGAGCTCTGCCGAAGCGGCACTGGGCCTGCTGGCCGCCGGCGAGCGCTTCGACCTGCTGTTCACCGACGTCAATCTGGGCCCGATCAGCGGCATCGAAGCCGCCAACCGGGTCCGCGGCCTGCATCCCCAGCTGCCGATCCTGGTGACATCGGGCATGGACCAGCACGCCGTCCTGCCGCAGTTGCGCGACGGCATCCATTTCCTGCCCAAGCCGTACAACATGAGCGAGTTGCTCGATGCGATCCGCCTGTGCTTCCGCCACGCGGATGTGGGCGTATTGACCGGGCCGGATGCACAGGCGGCGTGAAGCATCCATCCACGCCCTGCGTGGATGACCTCCGCCGTCAACCGCTGCTGTACGGCCCGGTGCCCGGGAACACCCTCAGCAGCGCGCGCGTGATCACGTCCGGGTAGACCGTGAAGTGGTCCTCGTCATCGATCACCATGTTCTCCACCTTCAACGAACGCCCGCTGCTGCGCAGCTGCTCGGCGAACTCGGCGTTGTCGCGCAGCATGTCGTTGCGGGTGAAATAACGCGGCTCGGGCTTGACCGTTTCAAAGCTGCCTACCGACAGCACCACCGTGGTCGGCTGCGTCGGCGCCTTGGCCTCCGCCTGCATGCGCGGCACGCGATGATCATCGAACCACAGCGACGGACTGGACAGGATATAGCTACGGAACATGTCCGGGCGCGTGGTCAGCACATAGGCACCGAACAGGCCACCATAGGAATGGCCTGCATAGGCACGCCGCGCCGGATCGGTGCGGTAGCGCGCATCGATCATCGGCAGCACCTGTTCGGCAAGAAAGTCGCGATAGTGCGCGGCACCGCCGTAGCTGACGTCATCACTGTAGTCCCGCGGATCGGTACGTGCCGGGTCGCTGGGCGTGTAATCGCGCGAGCGGCTCTGCCTGGAGGTCAGCCCCTCCTGCGGCGGCAGCCCCACCAGGATGAAGTTTTCGATGTTGACGCCCTGCTGCCCCACCATGTGTCGCACGCTGCGTACCAGCGGGAAGCTGTACAGCGCGTCGGTCACGTACAGGACCGGATAGCGCTTTTCCGGATGTGCGGCGTAGTCGGCCGGCAACGCCACCCACACCGGGTAATCGCGGCCGACCGGATCGTGCACGCGCAGCGCCTCGGTATCCGGCAGCACCACACCCGGCGCGACGGTAGACGCGCTTTGCTTTGCCTCACTCTGCGCCGCCGGTGGCGCCACCGACATCGCACAGCCACTTACGGCCAGACAGGCCGCCACACTCCATCCACGCACACGCTGCATCCACACGCTCCCGTTACGGGCGGCGCACCCGATGGCGCCGCTGCCGCATCCTTGCATGCGGTGCACGCCGGTGCCAGTGCGGTCAGGGCGAAGCTGGCGGCGCGGGGAACAGCGTGCGCAGCGCCTGCAATGCGGCCGGGTGATAGATCGTGGAGTGGGTTTCTTCCGGCAGCGGCAGGTACTTCACCAGGGGCGACGGCGACGCCTGTTGCAGCAATGTAGCCAGCTGCGCCGTGGAACTGGCCAGTTCCGGTTGCCCACTGCTGGCCAGGAACACGCGTAGCTTTGCCTGCGTCACCGCCGGCAGCTGCATGGCTGCGCCGGCCAGCAAGGTGCCACGGTTCCACCACAGGCTGGGATCGAGCGCGATGTAGCTGTTGAACAGGGTCGGTTCCTGCAGCAGTGTTTCAACCACGAACAGGCCGGCCAACGATTCGCCGATCAACGCACGCTCGTCGGTGGTCGGGTAGCGCTGGCGCACCTGCGGCATCAGTTCATCGCGCAGGAAGGTGCGGTAGGCCGCCGAACCGCCGATGCGCGGCGCGATCTTCTGGTCCTGCGGGTCCTTGCTGGGGCCGGTCATGTCGCGGCGGCGCTCGGTGTTCTCGATGCCAACCAGCAGGAACGGGCGCATGCTGCCGTTACCGGTCAGCACCTGCACCAGCCCCGCCACATGCAGGAAATCCTCGCCGATGCCGCCGTCGGGCATGTAGAGCACCGGCAGCGGCGTGTTCGGGTCCAGCCCCCAGGGCTGCGGGCGGTAGACATTGATGCGGCGGGTCTCGCCCAGCGCCTTCGATTGCACGGTGAAGGTCTCGCCGATGACGAGCGGCGCGGCCGGCGTTGTCTGCGCGGACGGCGCGGGTTCGGCGGCCATCAGTGGCGCGGCGGAGACGGCGGACAACAACAGCGACAGCACGATGAGACGCATGGGAGAACCCGTCCTGGGAAAGAGGCCAAGCATAGCGCGAGGTCGCTGTAGATCCACGCCAAGCGTGGATGGATCACTGTAGAGCCGAGCCCACGCTCGGCTTGGCCCTGACGCGAGCCGCAGCCGAGCATGGCTCGGCTCTACAACACCTCGCCCCGGCGCAGACGCCAACATCTCGGTCGTCGCAAATGCACCGATTTTCGAGGGTACGACTCGCAGGCCTTGCCACCGCTGCAGGCGAAAGTCACGCCCATTTTCCACGCGACACATCACGGCATGGTCGCCGCCACCCGCTGTTCTCGACAACTTCCAACGCGATAAACCGGGCGTAAGCATCAACACGTCGCGTGCTGTCGCTTGCCGCATCAGATGCGCCTGCGACACCATCGTCGCGCGCCTTGGTTCCGCATTTCTCTTCGGAGAATCCTCATTGAAATCCAAGCGCGTGCGTGAACACCATGCAGCGCCACCGACAACGGGTGGCACCGGGCCTGCAAGCTCGTAATGACATTCACGCTGTTGTTTGCGCTCACCGGCCGACGCCGTCTTTGGATGGTGCCGGCGGGTGATCCGTCGGCCGTTATGGCGGGCGGTGCGTGGGGGTTTTCGGATCCGCCGGTTACTGCGTGATGTCATTCCGGCTTGCAGCCACGCATCGCCCGCCACCCGCGCTGCGCGGTGGCACGTCCACGCAAGAGCCGAGGAAGCCGAGATGACCGAACGTCCGCCCTATGCTTCACACGCCGCCAGCATCGATGATGACGACGACAACCCATCGCCCGAACTGAGCACCTTCCTGGGCTGCCTGAAACGCATCCGCGCGGGTGAAGGTGCCGATGGTCTGCCCTGGCCTGAGGCCGACGTTTCCCCGGGGCGTGGGGTTTCCCTGTCGCGGGTGGAGCGGGCGGCCATCGGCATGCTCACCGTGGCGGAAATGCTGCACGCCGCCGACCGCTGCCGGGAAATGGCCACGCCGGACCGGCATCTGGACGCCGGGGTAGTGGAAGGGCTGTTCTTCGCCTGCCGCAGTTTGGCCGAGCTGGTGTGCCGGGATGTGCGGGCCGAGTAGCCCGCTGCCGCAAAGCGGTCCATACTCGGGCCGGACCGGTCCATCGTCATGTTCAAACCTACAAGGAGGTACGCATGTTGAATGCAATGATCGTCGTCGCACTGGCCGCAGGCCCAACCGCATCCGCTCCGTATGGCGACTGCTTGCTCGCTAACCTCCAGCCCGGGCTGTCCGACCGTGCGGTGCAACTGGTGCAGCAGGCCTGCGCCGCGAAGCATCCCGACAGCTTCGCTGCATCGGTGGAACTGGAGCGCAGATACAGCGTCCAACGGCAGGCGCGGTTCGATGCAGATCGTGCCGCGGCAGAGCGGGCCGCGAATGCTGCCGCTCGCGCTGCGAATGTGGCTGCCACCGTGGCGGCGGAACGCGAGGCAGCAGAGGCCAAGGCTGCGACGGCGAAGTAGCCTCCACAGGACGCGCAGAACGCGTCCGCTGATTGTTGTCCAAGGAATGGAACTCCCATGCAGATGAAGTCGCTTGCTTTCGGCATCGCGCTGTTGACGAGTGTGTCTGTCGGCCCGGCACTGGCCGGTGCACAAGCCGCCCCCGTAAAGGCGCGCACCACCGTGGAATCGCGGACGACCTGGCCGGCAGGCTCCGTCGAGGCCGCGTCCATTCTGGCGTGGGTCAAGGCACGGTTTCCCGGCCATGCGCCCATCACCTCTGGGGGAGAGATTTCTATTGTCCGCAGGCAGATTGAGCCGCAGCCGCTGACTCGAACATCCAGCGGCTCAACTGTGGAGCTGCCCGCCTCAGGGCGGCAGGGCGAGGCGATCACGATCACGAATCGCCAGGCAGATGGCTCCATCGAAACCTGGGCCCATACAGGGATCGACAGCGGGTGGATGCTGGTTGAGTATCACTTCAAGCGCGGCTTCAGCCCCGAGAGCATGAACTAGTCCAGTTCCGCTTTGCACTCCTGTACGGCCCTGGAATGCTCCGCGATCTGCGTCGGATTTTCGTCCAGCATCTCCGCTCCATGCCGCACATGCATCAAAACAGGCCGCCGCAGCGTTGACTGCGCGGTGCCAGGATTCAAGCCACCAGTCCAGGGTCCAACCGTATGAGCAGCTTCAGCTTCTGGCATTGGATGATCGTGCTTGCGGCCGTGCTGATCCCGGCCGGGATCGCCGCTGTCCTTGCCTATGTGCTGTTCCGAAGCCAGAAAGTGAAGTCGTGAGCGACACGCAATCGTCAGCCCCATGCAACGTCTGCGCGCAGCCGCAGAATGGGGCGCAGATGGAGAATGAAGCGCGTTGCCTCTGGCCTTGAGGCGGAGGACGATCCAAAGAAAAAAGGCGCCCCAAGGACGCCTAAGTCTCTGAGTGCAATGGTGGGCCGTGTAGGATTCGAACCTACGACCAAAAGATTAAAAGTCTTCTGCTCTACCGACTGAGCTAACGGCCCGGTGCACTGCCCCAGCCGCGTGGCGGGGGTGGGCATTCTACCCCACTTTGCCACGCGACGCGAAACCCCATACCCGCAGCCCGGGCAATCAAGCGCCCGGGCAGCCGGCTTGAACCGGCTTAAACCTTCCGCCCGCACCGCGCATCCCATCCCTGATCCCCACTGGAGAGCCTGGATGCGCCGCTGCCTGCCCCTGATCGCCGCACTGCTGTTGCCCGGCGCCGCGCTGGCAGCGCCGTCCCCGGTGCGTAGCGACGACATCGCCCGCTTCTGGGCCACCTACGATGCGGTGCGCGCCGAACCCGATGCCGAGCGCCGGGTGGCGCTCGTGCAGCAGCGCTACGTCGACCCGGGCAGTCCCGGCCTGCATGCGCTGATGCAGGTCCGCAATTACACCGCGCGCGAGTATGCCGATGCCATGCGCGCGTGGCCGCGCTTCTGGAACTCGGTAAGGCCACTGACAGCCAACGCCCGCAGTGCCAGCGCGACGCTGGAACAGGATCTCATGGCCTTCCGCACGCTCTACCCCGCCCTGCGCCCGGCCACGATCACCTATGCGGTGGGCGTGCTGCGTACCGGCGGCACCACGCTGGGCGACCAGGTGCTGATCGGTGCGGAGTTGGCACTGGGCGACGAGCGCGTGGATGTCAGCGAACTGCCGGAGCCGATGCGCAGCCGCCTGCGCATCTTCTATGACAGCCGCCCCGGCGCGAACAACGCGCAGAACAACCTGCATGAGTATGTGCACACCCAGCAACGCGAGACCACCGGCAATCTGGCGCAGTACGCGGTGCGCGAGGGTGTGGCCGAGTACATCGCCGAGCGCATCAGCGGCAGGCGCCCTGCCCTGCCGCTCTATGACTACGGCCCGCTGCACGAGGCGGAGATACGCACCCGGTTCATCGCCGAGATGGACGGCGATGACCTGGACAACTGGCTGTACAACAGTGCCCGCAATCCGTTCGGCGTGAGCGACGTGGGCTACTACGCCGGCTATCGCATCGCGCAGGAGTACATGCGCCGGCAGGCCGATGAGAAGGCGGGGATCGCGCGGATGATCGAGCTGGACTACGCCGATCCCAAGGCGGTGCGGGCCTTCATCGAAGCTTCGGGTTGGTTGCAGCAGCGGTAGCGCCGGGCCATGCCCGGCGCACAGTGCCAACCAAGGTTGGCACCCACCATTGGGGCATCAGCCCCCATCACCTCAGGCGTACAGCGTCGGGTCGGCCACGCCGGCGTCGGCGAAGCCCTGTGCACGCAGGCGGCAGGCATCGCAGTGGCCGCACGCGGCACCGTTGGCATCGGCGTTGTAGCAGGACACGGTCAGGCCGAAGTCCACGCCCAGGCGCACGCCCTCGCTGACGATCTGGCCCTTGCTCAGGAACTGCAGCGGCGCGTGCACCTTGATGCCCGCGCCTTCCACGCCGGACTTCGTCGCCAGGTTGGCCAGGGTCTGGAAGGCGGCGATGAATTCGGGGCGGCAGTCCGGGTAGCCGGAGTAATCCACGGCATTGACGCCACAGAAGATGTCGTTGGCGCCCAGCACTTCGGCCCAGCCCAGGGCCAGCGACAGCATGATGGTGTTGCGTGCCGGCACGTAGGTGACCGGAATGCCGGCACCGCCGGCCTCGGGCACGTCGATGTCATCGGTCAGTGCCGATCCGCCGATGCTGCGCAGGTCCACATCCACGGTCTTGTGCGCGACCACGCCCTGGGCCTTGGCCACGCGCGCGGCCGCGTCCAGTTCGGAGGTGTGGCGCTGGCCATAGCGCACGCTCAGGGCATGCACGGCAAAGCCCTGTTCCTGGGCCATGGCGATGACGGCGGCTGAATCCATGCCGCCGGAGAGAAGCACGACTGCCTTCTTCATGGAAAATCTTCCGGTTGGGGGAGGAAAGCCAGCACGCTGTCCCGCGCCGGAGTTGCATCAGGAAACAAGGGTGGCCTCAGCGGCCCGGCTCATCGTTCCACAGAATCTTGTGCAGCTGCATCTGGAAGCGTACCGGAAGCCGGTCTTCAACAATCCAGTCGGCCAGCTGGCACGCGGTGATCTCCCCCTTGCTGGGCGAGAAGAACACCGTGCAACGCTTCACCAGCTCGTGCTCGGCCAGCAGGGCCTTGGCCCAGTCGTAGTCCTCGCGGCTGCAGATGACGAACTTGATCTGGTCGCGTGCGGTCAGCAGCGGCAGGTTCTCCCAGCGGTTGCGCGCCACCTCGGCCGAACCCGGGGTCTTGATGTCGACCACGCGTGATACGCGCGGGTCCACCGCGCTGACGTCCAGCGCACCGGACGTTTCCAGCGAGACGTCCAGGCCGGCGTCACACAGCTTCTGCAGCAGCACCAGGCAGCGCTTCTGCGCCAGCGGCTCGCCGCCGGTCACGCAGACGTGACGCACGCCCTGGGCCAGCACTTCGGCCACGATGTCGTCGATATCCCACCAGGTGCCGCCGTGGAAGGCGTAGGCGGTGTCGCAGTACTGGCAGCGCAGCGGGCAGCCGGTCAGGCGCACGAACACGGTCGGCCAGCCGGCGGTATCGGCTTCGCCCTGCAGCGAGGTGAAGATCTCGGTGATCTTCAGGCGCGGCAGGGGCGACTGCACGATGTCGCTGGGGGTGGCGACGGCGTTGGACGGGATAACGGCGGTCATGGCGGGAGCTTCTTTGTGGGACACGTGGCGGATGGGCTACCGTGGCCGGTAACGAAAGCAGCCGAGCATGGCTCGGCTCTACAACAGCAACCGGACGGGCATGGCCCAGCCGGTGATGCGAGCCGCCGGGCATGGCCCGGCGCTACCGGATCCGGGCGGGTTGGCCGATCCGGAAACGAAAGCAGCCGAGCATGAGCTCGGCGCTACGGGACACGTATTGTACGCCCGGTCAGCGGATCTGCTGGCCCAGGCGGATCGACTGCAGGCGGTCCTGCGCGGTGCGCGCGGCGTCCGAGCCGGGGTACTGCGCCACGACGGTCTCCAGCGTCTGCTGGGCCTGATCGACCTTGCCCTCGCCATACTGCGAGAGGCCGACCTTGAGCAGGCCGCCCGCGGCCTTGTCATGGGTCGGATAGCGTGAGAGCAGCTCGCGGAACTGGGTCTCGGCCATCGGGAAATTGCGGGTGGCGTAGTAGCTCTCGCCCAGCCAGTACAGCGCATTCGGCGCGTACACGCCGTTCGGATACAACTGCAGGAAGCTCAGGAACAGCTGCGCCGAATCATCGTACTTGCCGGCCTTGAGCGAATCGAAGGCGACGTTGTAGGCGGTGCGCTCGTCGCCCGTGGCGGCCAGACTGCCGGGATCGCCATGGATGGACGGCGGCCGCTCGGAAGTGGCCGCCGCTGCCGGTTTGGCCGGGGCCGGTGCGGCCTGCGGCGCGTTCGCCGGAACGGGGGGCAGGACCGGGGCATTGCCCCCTTCCAACCGGTTCAGGCGGCTGTCCAGGTCCAGGTACTGATCCTGGGCGGACTGCTTGAGCTGGGCGTTGTCGTGCTGCAACTGCTCGATCGAGGCCTGCAGGCTGGTCACCTGCTGCCGCAGCTGGTTGATCTGGTTCAACAGGTCCTGGTTGGCACTGTTGTTGTACATCTGCTGCTCGAGCGCGCCGACACGATCGGCCAGACTCTGTCGCTGTGCATGCGCCGGTGCGGCAGCCACGAGGGCTGCCGCAACGACCAGCATCAGTTTGATGCCAATGCGCATGGATTACTGCGCGGTGTAGACGATTTCGACGCGACGGTTCTGCGACCAGCAGGACTCGTTCGACTCGGTGCAGACCGGACGCTCTTCACCGTAGGACACGACGGTCAGCTGCGAAGCCGAGCCACCGTTGGCCTGCAGCGCCGAGCTGACGCCGTTGCCACGACGCTCGCCCAGGGCCTGGTTGTACGCGCGCGAACCACGCTCGTCGGTGTGACCCTGCAGGGTGATGCGCGAGGACGGGCGGTCACGCAGGTACTTGGCGTGGCAAGCCATGATGGCCTGGAATTCCGGCTTCACGTCTTCCTTGTCCAGGTCGAAGTAGACAACGCGCTGGCGCAGGCAGGCATCGGTATCCAGGTCGCCCGGGCCGTACAGGCCGGAGGTCGACGGACCGGTCGGGGTGGTGGTCGAGGTGCCGGTGTCAACCGGGGCTGCCGGCTCTTCCTTCACCTTCTTCGAGCAACCGGCCAGGACGGCCACAGACAGCAGGGAAACAAGCAGAACACGGGTGGACTTGTTCATGGCGATACCTTTGTGGCTCCTAGGCCGATGAGGGGTTCAAGACAGCGAAAATATTAACACTCTTTTAGCGCTGGGTACGGTATGGGGACCATGCCGGCTCGCGCACATCACCATCGGCCAGAACCAGGCGCTGGCGAACCCGCGCATCGGCCGAAACGGCATACAACACACCACGGCCACCTTCGCGGGCGGCGTACAGCACCATGCTTGCGTTGGGCGCAAAGCTCGGCGATTCATCCAGCGAACCCGGGGACAGGGTGCTCCAGCGCGGCGAGCCCAGCGAGCTGTCCATCATCGCGATCTTGTAGCTGTTGCCCGAGCCCTGGGCCACGGCGATCTTCTTGCCGTCATAGGACACCGAAGGCTTGGCGTTGTAGTTGCCCTGGAAGGTCACGCGCTCGGCGCTGCCGCCGCCGGCACCGACCTTGTAGACCTGCGGACGGCCGCCGCGGTCGGAGGTGAAGTACACCGCGCTGCCGTCCGGTGCCCAGGTCGGCTCGGTATCGATGGCGAAGTGGTTGGTCAGCTGGGTCAGCTGCTTGCTGCCCAGGTCCATCACGTAGATTTCCGGGTTGCCGGAGCGCGACAGGGTCAGGGCCAGCTTGCGGCCGTCCGGCGAGAACGCAGGCGCGCTGTTGATGCCGCGGAAGCTGGTGACCAGCTCACGGGCACCGGTGGCGATGTTCTGGATGTAGATGGCCGAGTTGCCGCGCTCGAAGCTGACGTAGGCCAGCTTGCCACCATCCGGGCTCCACGACGGCGACAGCAGCGGCTCGGCCGAACGCACAATGGTCTGCGGGTTGTAGCCATCGGAGTCGGCCACCATCAGCGCATAGCGCATGGCGTCGCCCTTGCCGCTGGCGGTCACGTAGGCGATGCGCGTCCAGAAGGCACCCCGGACACCAGTGATCTTCTCGTAGATGGCATCGGCCATCTGGTGGGCGACGTCGCGCATGGCATTGCCGCGGGCGGTCATCGCCAGGCCGAGCAGGCGCTCGCCCTTCGGCACGTCGAACAGTTCGTATTCGACACGGTAGGCACCGGCACCGGCGTCCAGCACGCGGCCGACCACGATGTAGTTCTGCTTCAGCGCGCGCCAGGTGGCGAACTGGATCTCGCCGCCACGGACAGGCTTTTCCACGATCTGCGCTTCGGGCAGGGTGCGGAACTGGCCCGAACGTTCCAGGTCGGCGCGGACCACACCGGCGACATCGGTCTGCGGTGCGGCCGACGAGCCCTGGTAGGGCATCGGCACGATGGTGATCGGCAGCGCGGACGCGTTGCCGCCGATGATGTCGATATCCAGTCCCCTCTGCTGCGCGACGGCAGCGAAGGGCAGCAACAGGGCCGCAAACACGGCAAGCCAACGAGGCATCTTCTTCATGGAGCGCTCAATAGGGGGAAACCGGAACGAGGGATAGCAAAGCGGCGGTGAACCGCTTCGCAATCATGAACCAAGGGTACGTGAATTCCGGGTCAGTTCCAGCCCGTCCTCTCACGCCCCATTAACGTATCGGTCGGCTGCCGCGCGACGGGGCGACCCGCAGGCCGGCCCGCGCGGCCGATCAATCCTGCGCGGTGAAGGTCAGGTTGAGCGTGCGGGCAAACACCGATTCGAATCCGCGATAGGGCAACGGCTGCGCATTGAGCACTGCAGCCTCGATCGAACGCCTGCCGGCTTCGTCATAGGGGCAGTTGGCGCCCACCTTGGCCTGCAGCACCTGCCCCCCCGGAATCTGGGTGATGGTGATCTGGCAGCGCTGGCCCAGCGGCACACTGTCTGGACGCGTCCAGGCGCTGCGAACCTTGGCCTGGATCGCGGCGGCGTACTTCGCCGAAAGATCGTCGCTGTTGCCACCGCCCCCAGCGGCCGGCTGTGCCGCACCGGTGTTGCCGGCCGGCGCGCTGCCGGCGGCGTTGCGCGCGGCGGCGACCTGGCGCAGCTTCTGCTCGGCCAGCTTGGCTTCTTTCTCCGCCTGTTCGCGCCTGGCACGGATCTCGGCGATCTTCTTCTGCCGTTCGGCCTCGGCCTGGTCGGCGGCCTGCCGCTCCTGCTCGGCACGCTTCTTCTTGGCGTCTTCTTCCTGCTGCTTGGCCAGGCGCAGCTTCTGCTCGGCTTCTTCCTGGCGCTTGCGCTCGGTCAGGTCGATCTGCTCCTGGCGGCGCTTGGCTTCCTGTTCCTGCCGGGCCTTCTCCTGCGAGATGGCCAGTGCGCTCACCGCCTCCTGGTCCTGCGTATCGGGCTGGGCGACACGCTCCTGCGCCTGTTGCTGCTGCGGCGTGGGGGCATCCTGCGGACGTGGCTCGGGAATCGGCTGCGGCGGTGGAATGGTGTCCTCGGGCACCGGAATCGGCTCGGCAACCGGCGGCGGCAGATCTTCCAGCTTCTCCGACTGGCGCAGGGCCTGGCGCGCAGCGGCCGCCTCCGACGCGGACAGCGCCAGGCTGGCCTCGACCGAGGGATCACCGGCAGCGGCATCGGTATTGCGCGTGGGCGACCACAGCCACGCCAGGATGAACACCAGCGCGACCAGCAGGTGCACCAGCACGGCCAGCGCCAGGGGCAGGCCCCAGCCCGGTTCCTGCTGTCGCGGAGGCGGCAGGGTCTCAGCGTGCATCGGTGGCCAGGCCTACCTTGTCCACTTTCGCGCGCTTGATCACGTCCATCGCCGCGATGACCTTCTCATAGGCCACGGCACGGTCGGCGGCGACGATCACGCGCAGGCCCTTGTCCTGTGCGGCGATGCCGGCCAGGCGCCCTTCCAGCTCCTCGGCAGACACGGCCGTGGGCTCCTTGGCGTCGGGCAGCTTCAGGCTCAGCTGGCCGTCCTGGCGCACCGAAACGATCACCGGATCCTGCTTGCTCTCCAGCGCCTTGGCATTGGAGTTCGGCAGGTCCACGTCAAAACTCAGGGTGAGCAGCGGCGCGGTGACCATGAAGATGATCAGCAGCACCAGCATGACGTCGATATAGGGAACGACGTTGATTTCCGATTTCAGCTTGCGGCGCTTGCGGCGACCGATGGCAGCGGACATGGCTTGGACTCCCGGGTCAGGCGCTTACTCGTCGCCAGCGCTCTGGCGCTGCAGGATGGAGCTGAACTCGTCGGCGAAGGTCTCGAAACGGACCGACATGCGCTCCACACGGGTGGTGAAGCGGTTGTAGGCCCACACCGCCGGGATCGCCACGAACAGGCCGATGGCGGTGGCGAACAGCGCTTCGGAGATGCCCGGGGCGACCGAGGCGATGCCGGCCTGGGCGCCGCTGCTGATCATGTCGTGCATGGTCACCATGATGCCGAACACGGTGCCGACCAGGCCCACGTAAGGCGCGGTCGAGCCGATGTTGGCCAGCAGTTCCAGATTGCGCTCGAGCTGGTCGACTTCGCGGGTGTAGGTGGTGCGCATCGCACGTTGCGCGCCTTCCAGCTGCGCACGGCCATCCAGCCGGCGCTTGTCGCGCAGGCGGGTGAACTCGCGGAAGCCCGCCTCGAAGATTGCCTCCAGGCCGCCCACGTTGCGGCTGCGGTCGGTGGCCGAGCTGTACAGCTTGCCCAGGTCGGCGCCGGACCAGAAGCGGTTCTCGAACTCGTCCGCCTCGCGGGTGGCCTGCTTGAACACGCGGGCCTTGCGGAAAATGATCACCCAGCTGACGAACGAGCCGACCAGCAGCAGCAGCACGATGATCTTCACCGGCAGGCTGGCCTTGGCCATCAGTTCGAGGTAGTTGATGCCGCCGCCGGTGGTGGCCTGGGCAAGGGTCTGGGTCGCGGCGTTGCTGACGTCAGCCGGCAGTGCCTCGGTGACCGTGGCCTGCAGGGCCAGGAGCGTTGCGATCATCCGTTGTTCCTCAGTGTTCGGATTCGGGGTGGAGGTAGGGTTGCAGCACGGCAAGGACGGCGTCGTCCATGCCACGCGGGCGGAAACTGGCCGCGTCCAGTGCGGCGATGCGGACCTGCGCCGACAGCAGCAGTTCGCCGTCGCGCTCGATCCGCTGATCGAAGACCATGCTGGCCTTCTTCAGCTGGACCAGCGTGGCACTCACCTGCAGGAGGTCATCCAGCCGCGCCGGCCGGATGAAGTCCATCTGCATGGCACGTACCGCGAAGACCATGCCGTGCTCACTGCGCATGCGCTCCTGGCCATAGCCCAGCGCGCGCATCCATTCTGTCCGGGCCCGTTCCATGAAGGCCACGTAGCGGGCGTGGTAGACCACCCCGCCTGCGTCCGTATCTTCCCAGTAAATGCGTGTCGGCCAACTGAATAGTGGCTCAACCGACATCGGGAACCTCCGCGAACAGGTCCTGCGGCGGGTTCTTCGGCTTCAGGCCCATGTGCCGGTACGCCTTGTGGGTGGCCATGCGGCCGCGCGCGGTGCGCACCAGGAAGCCCTGCTGGATCAGGTAGGGTTCGACCACGTCTTCCAGCGTGCCGCGCTCTTCGGACAGCGCGGCGGCCAGCGATTCGATGCCGACCGGGCCGCCGTCGAAGTAGTCCACCAGGGTCCTGAGCAGGCGCCGGTCGAGCTCGTCGAAACCCTCCGGGTCGACCTTGAGCATCTGCATGGCCGCCTGGGCGACCGCCACGTCGATATGGCCACCCGCCTTCACCTGGGCGTAGTCGCGCACCCGCCGCAGCAGGCGGTTGGCGATGCGCGGGGTGCCACGCGCACGGCGCGCGATCTCCCCTGCGCCATCGGCGGTGCAGTCGATGCCCAGGATGGTGGCCGAGCGGCGTACGATCCGGGTCAACTCCTCGACACTGTAGAACTCCAGCCGCTGGACGATGCCGAAGCGGTCGCGCAGCGGCGCGGTCAGCAGGCCGGCGCGGGTGGTGGCCCCGATCAGCGTGAACGGTGGCAGGTCGATCTTGATCGAGCGGGCCGCAGGGCCCTCGCCGATCATGATGTCGATCTGGAAATCCTCCATCGCCGGGTACAGCACTTCCTCGACCACCGGCGACAGGCGGTGGATCTCGTCCACGAACAGTACGTCGTGTGGCTGCAGGTTGGTCAACAGGGCGGCCAGATCACCGGCCTTTTCGATCACCGGACCGGACGTCACCCGCAGCGCCACCCCCAGCTCGTTGGCGATGACGTGGCTGAGCGTGGTCTTGCCCAGCCCCGGCGGACCGAAGATCAGCACATGGTCGAGCGCGTCGCCGCGGGCCTTGGCCGCTTCGATGTAGATCTCCAGCTGCTCGCGCACCGGCGCCTGGCCCAGGTAATCGGCCAGTCGCTTGGGGCGGATGCTGGCGTCGGCGGCGTCATCCTCGCGGGTGGCGCCGGCGCCGATGATGCGGTCGTCGGTCATGTGCTGATTATGCGGCAAAAGCGCGGGTTTCGGCCGGGCTGCGCCCGGCGCCCGCGGTAGTGCCGGCCGCTGGCCGGCAACCTCAACAGCAACAGCCGAAGCGGGCTTCCTGGGGAATGGCGGGGTGGGTCCGGTTGCGGCGGACGCTGCAAGTACGTCCATGTAAGCTCGGTCGCCGCATCCATGCGGCTCACGCCCCCGCAACCGGACCCACCCCGCCTTCGACAGTTGGCCGCGATCTGATGGTAGGTGTCGACCTTGGTCGACACGGAAGATCCACGCCATGCGTGGATGGAACAGAGCAGGAGAGTGGGCTCAGTTTCAGGCACGCAGCATCTCCGCAAGAGGAGCCCCCTTGTTGTTCAAGGGGGCGCGCCGATAGGCGGGGGGATAAGGTGGAATGCGCGCGGGGCCCACGGTTTGCGCAGCAAATCGTGGGACGTAACGCAGGTGGAGATTAAATCTCCACCTGCGCGCCCAACTCAACCAGACGGTTGCCCGGAATCCGGAAGAAGCCCGTGGCCGGCGCAGCATTGCGATGCATCAGTGCGAACAGCTTGTCGCGCCAGATCGGCATGCCGCGGTTGGCGGTGGCGACGATGGTCTCGCGGCTGGCGAAGAAGGTGGTGTCCATCGGATCGAAATAGATCCCGCCGTGGTCGCAGGAGCGCATCAACGCCAACGGTACGTCCGGCGTCTCCATGAAACCGAAGCGGACATAGACCCGGTAGAACTCGTCGCCCACCGATTCGATCTTCAGCCGTTGCCCCTCCATCGCATAGGGAATGGGCAGGGTTTCCACATGCAGGAAGACGTTGCGCTCGTGCAGCACCTTGTTGTGCTTGAGGTTGTGCATCAGTGCATGCGGAGCCACGGTCGGGTCAGCGGTGAGGAACACCGCGGTACCCGGCACGCGCACCGGCGGCGCCAGCATCAGGCCCGGCAGGAAGGTGTCGATGCGGATACCGTCCTTGCGGATCTCGTCGCGCAGCAGCTCTCGGCCACGGCGCCAGGTGCGCATCATGGTGAACAGGAAGATGCCCAGCACGACCGGGAACCAGGCGCCCTGCAGCAGCTTGGCGCCATTGGCGATGACGAAGCCGACGTCGATGATGAAGAACACCACGCACAGCGGCAGGATCCAATGGCGCGCCTTCGGCCACAGCGAGCGCGCGACCAGGGCCAGCAGCAGCGTATCGATCAGCATGGTGGCCGAGACCGAGATGCCATAGGCCACGGCCAGGTTCGACGAGCTGCGGAAGGCCAGCACCAGGCCGATGACCATCACCGCGATGCCCCAGTTGATGCCCGGGATGTAGATCTGGCCGATGGTGTCGTGCGAAGTGTGCTTGATGCGCATGCGCGGGATGTAGCCGAGCTGCATGGCCTGGCGCGAGACCGAGAACGCGCCGGTGATCACCGACTGCGAGGCGATCACCGCCGCCATCGTGGCCAGGATGATCATCGGATACAGGGCCCAGTCGGGGACCGCTTCGAAGAAGGGATTCTTCACCGCTTCGGGATGGTTCAGCACCAGCGCGCCCTGCCCCAGATAGTTCAGCACCAGGCACGGCAGCACGAAGAAGTACCAGGCATGGCGGATGGGCTTGGCACCGAAGTGGCCCATGTCGGCATACAGGGCCTCGCCACCGGTGACCGCCAGCACCACGGCGCCAAGGATGAAGATGCCGTGCCAGCTGTGCTCCATGAAGAAGCGGATCGCCCACCACGGGTTGAACGCCTTCAGCACTTCCGGCGAATCGATGATGTTGTAGATGCCGATCGCCGCCAGCGAAATGAACCACACCGAGGTGATCGGGCCGAACGCCTTGCCGATCTTCTCTGTGCCGAAACGCTGCGCGGCGAACACCATCAGCAGGACCACCACGGTGATCGGCACGATGAACGCGTGCAGGCCCGGTGCGGCCACCTCCAGGCCCTCGACGGCACCAAGCACCGAGATCGCAGGGGTGATCACGCCATCACCGAAGAACAGCGACGCACCGAAGATGCCCAGGATGCCCACCACGTAGGCCGAGCGTGAGCCGTTGCGCAGCGTACGCTGGGTCAGCGCCATCAACGCCATGATGCCGCCCTCGCCATCGTTGTCGGCGCGCATGATGATGGTCACGTACTTCAGGGTGACCACGATGTTCAGCGCCCAGAACGCCAGCGACAGCACGCCAAGCACGGTGTCGTGGTCGCTGTTGAGCCCGTAGTGCGGCGAGAACGCCTCCTTCAGGGTGTACAGCGGGCTGGTACCGATGTCACCGAAGACCACACCGATCGCACCGATGACCAGCGCCAGTCCCCCAGCCGGGGGGGCGTGACCGTGTCCGCCAGGGGCGGCTGCGTGCGGGGTTTGACTGCTGGACATGGGACTCCTGGCGAAGCTCAGGCGATGGGGGAGGAAAAGGACGCGGCTCAGCGCAGCGCCGACTGCAGGGCCTTGCGGATGACCGTGGCCACTTCGTCGCCTTCGTTGAAGGCATCACGGGCCATGCGGGCCGCTTCGGCCGGCTTGTAGCCCAGCTGCTGCAGCGCCACGGTGGCATCGGACAGCGGGTCGGCCGGGGCCGGACCACTGCCGGTCGGCAGCGCCCCGCCGGCACCGAACTGGGCCGCACGGTCGCGCAGCTCCAGCACCATGCGCTCGGCGGTCTTCTTGCCGATGCCCGGGATGCGGGTCAGTGCGGTGATGTCGCCCGCCTGCACCATGCGCGCGAATTCCTCGACGCTGACAGCGGACAGCACGGCCAGCGCGATCTTCGCGCCGATGCCGCTGACCTTCTGCACATCGCGGAACAGCCGACGCTCGCCCTCGCGCAGGAAGCCGTACAGCGAGACGCTGTCTTCCTTCTGCGCGTAATGGGTGTACAGCGTGACCTCGCGTCCGAGCTCGGGCAGGTCGTAGAAGGTGCTCATCGGCGCCTCCAGTTCGTAGCCCACTCCATTCACGTCCACCACCAGCCACGGCGGCGCCTTGTAGGCGACGATGCCGCGCAGTCGACCGATCATTGCGTGCAGCTCCTCATTTGCGACCCCACGCCTGGCGGGCGCTGAGCCCCAGGCGGTTGGCCGTCGCCCTTACGTGGGCGTGGGTGATCGCTACCGCCAACGCGTCGGCCGCGTCGGCCTGCAGCTTGGTTTTCAGGTTGAGCATGAGCCCGACCATGTGTTGAACCTGTTGCTTTTCCGCGCCACCACGGCCGACCACGGCCAGCTTGATCTCGCTGGCGGCGTATTCGTGCACCGGCAGGTCGCGCAGCACCACGGCCGAAATGGCTGCGCCGCGGGCCTGGCCCAGCTTCAGCGCCGAATCGGGGTTGCGCGCCATGAACACGCGCTCGATCGCCACTTCCTGCGGCTGGTACTCGCGGCACAGGTCGGCCAGACCCAGCACCAGCAGCTTCATCCGCTGCGGGAAATCGTCGGCGCCCAGCAGCACCAGGGGCTGGTGATGGACGTGGATGACGCGCCCTGCGGCATCGACATCGATGATGCCCACCCCGGTCCGCTGTGAACCGGGGTCGATGCCGAGGATGCGGGTCATGCCGCGCTCCTGGCGGGGCGGAACGGGAAGCGCTGGCAGGCGTATGGGCTCATGACTGTCCGCGGTGACCGTTCAACGGCCCGCGCCCAGGCCGTCGGTGACGGCTCAGGCGTAGGCGTCGGCGCCGAGTTCGGCGTTCGAATACACGTCCTGCACGTCGTCCAGGTCTTCAAGCATGTCCAGCAGCTTGCGGACCTGCAGGGCGACCTCGCCCTCGACCTTGATGTCGTTGTCGGCGCGGAAGGTGATCTCGGCGTGGTCGGCGAGATGCCCTGCGGCAGTCATCGCCTCCTTTACCGCGTTGAATGCGTCAGGGCTGGTGACCACGTCGATCGAGCCATCGTCCGGATAGACGACGATGTCATCGGCGCCCGCCTCGATGGCCGCTTCGGTGATCGCCTCCTCGTCGGCACCCGGGGCAAAGCTGAGCACGCCCAAGCGCTTGAACATGAAGGCCACCGAACCCTCGGTCCCCATGTTGCCGCCGCATTTGCTGAACGCGTGGCGGACATCGGCCACGGTGCGCACGCGGTTGTCGGTCAGGCAATCGACGATCACCGCCACACCGCCGGGCGCATAGCCCTCGTAGCGCACTTCCTCGTAGTCGACGCCTTCCAGCTCACCGGTGGCCTTCTTGATCGCACGTTCGATCACGTCCTTGGACATGTTCACGGCCAGGCCCTTGTCCATCGCCACGCGCAGGCGCGGGTTGTTGTTGGGGTCGCCTCCACCGCCGCGCGCGGCCACGCCGATCTCGCGGATGATCTTGGTGAAAATCTTGCCGCGCTTCGCGTCGGACGCGTTCTTGCGGGCTTCGATGGAGGGGCCTCTACCCATGGGTGCTACCGTCTGGCTGCTTCAGGATCAAGGCGCGGATTCTACCTGATCGGGCGCTGCAACCGTGTCTAGGGCGGATGGACGCCGCTGCGCTCGCCGGGCATGGCCCGGCGCTACCGGGGAAAGCGCCGCAGGGTCGTTGCCGGGGTAGCGCCGGGCCATGCCCGGCGGACGGTGCGCATCGACCGGGCGCCTACGCGGCCGCAGCGTCGCGGCTGTGATCGAACCGGCCGTGGCGCAAGAAGTGCGCGGTCTGCCGTGCCGCATCGGGCGAAACCACCAGGCCGCTGTGGCTGGTACGCACTACGCAATGATCGGCCAGACCCGGCAGGCGGGTTTCCGCCAGCGCCACCGTGCCGTCGGAGGCATCGTCGATCGCGCCGAGCAGGCTGCCCAGCCCATGCGGCACCGAACCGGCGATCAGGCCGACCGCGGCCGTGCCCTGCCAGTCGGGCAGGCCGTCAAGCAGCAGTTCGCTGCTGCGGCCCAAGGCCAGGCCCCAGCCATGCTCGGACAGCGAACGCGCGGTACCGCTGCCGCGCAGCGGCGAGCCAAGGCAGACCACGCGCTGTACCTGCAGCTGCGGTTGCCGGCGCAGTGCCTCCAGCGCCAGCAGCCCGCCAAGGCTGTGGCCGACCAGCGACAGCGGTCCGGCATCGGCCAGACGCTCCAACAGCTGGGGGACCGCTACATCCGGGCCGCCGAACACGGAGGAATAGCCAAAGGTCTGCACCCGGAACCCGCGCGCGCGCAGGCGCCACGCCAGCGGCCCTACCCAGGCGCGGGCGTTCCAGATGCCATGGAGCAGCAGTACGGGGGGTGTCATGTGCAACAGCCTGGCGATCAGCGGGGCGAAAACGTGAGGTGATTGAACACAGGCCGGCAGAAAGCGGCGGTGAACGCGCTCAGGCCGTTCGCGGCGCGCGGCGCAGGATGAACTCCAGATCGTTGGTCTGGCCGACCGGGAACAGGTACTGCCCGGCCTTCTCGAAGCCGTAACGGGCGTAGAAGCGCTGTGCGCCGAAGTTCTCCGACCACACGCCCAGCCACAGTGTCCTCGGGCCGTCGCGCTCCAGCCACGCCAGGGCGGTTTCCAGCAGGCGGCTGCCCCAGCCACAACTCTGCTGCGACTTGACCAGGTACAGGCGCTTGAGCTCGCCATCCCCCGCTTTCACATCCTGATGGGGCAGGCCACAGGGGCCGGCGGCGGCATGACCGACCGCCTCCCCTTCCCGCTCCAGCAACCACACGGCGTAATCCGGGTGAGCCAGGATCGTGCGCTGGCGCTCGACCGTGTAGGACTCCTGCAGGAACGCCTGCAGGTCCTGCGGCGGATACAGGTGGCCGAAAGTCTCGGTGAACGTGCGTGCGGCCAGCGCCGACAAGGTCGGCGCGTCGTCCACGGTGGCGCGGCGGATCGAGTACATGCAGGAAGTTGACGTCAGCGCGAAGGGCGGGTCAAGCCTTTTCAGGCGATTCCGCGTCTTCGTCTTCCTCGTCCTCTTCCTCGTACTCCTCTTCGTCCTCGTCCTCTTCTTCGCCTTCCTCGTCCTCGTCGTACTCTTCTTCCTCTTCGTCGTCTTCGTAATCCTCGACGCCGAAGTCTTCACCGTCCCAGCGGCCTTCGCCGTCGGCGACGAAGGTCAGGGCCATCGCCGCCGGGTTGGTACCGACGCGGACCAGCCAACCACCGAACACGCGTGCCCGCTCGGTGACCAGGTTGGCCTCGGAGCCTTCATTGCCCAGCTTTTCCCACTCCAGCGAAAACGCAAACTCGGTCATTGCCTGGATCTCCTGATCAGTTTTTCTTGGGGCGAACCTGGATGTGCACTTCGGCCAGCTGCTCGTCGACGATCGGCGACGGCGCGTCGGTCATCAGATCCTGTGCACCGGTGGTCTTCGGGAACGGGATGACGTCGCGGATCGACTCGGTACCGGCCATCAGCGCGGCGATGCGGTCGATGCCGAATGCGATGCCGCCGTGCGGCGGCGCGCCGTAGTTCAGCGCGTCGAGCAGGAAACCGAACTTGGCACGCGCTTCTTCGGCGCCGATGCCGAGCAGCTCGAACACCGCGCTCTGCATGTCCGGGCGATGGATACGGATCGAGCCGCCGCCGATTTCATTGCCGTTGAGCACCATGTCGTAGCCGCGCGAGACCGCGGTACGGGCATTGGCGCGCAGGTCGGCAATATCGTCCACGGCCGGTGCGGTGAAGGGGTGATGCAGGGCGACATAGCGCTGCGCCTCGTCATCCCATTCGAACATCGGGAAATCGGTGACCCACAACGGGCGCCAGCCATCGGCGACCAGGCCGAAGTCCTTGCCGGCCTTCAGGCGCAGCGCGCCCATGAAGTCGGAGACCTTGTTGTAGCCACCGGCACCGAAGAACACGATGTCACCCTTGCCGGCGCCGACGTGGGCAACCAGCGCGGCGAAGGCGTCTTCGCTGAAGAACTTCTGGATCGGCGAGCTGACCTCGCCGTTGTCGGCGATCTTGATGTAGGCCAGGCCCTTGGCGCCGTACTTGGCGGCGTGCGCAGCGTACTCATCGATCTGCTTGCGGCTCAACGCTGCGCCACCGGGGATGCGCAGCGCGGCGACGCGGCCATCGGCGTCGTTGGCCGGGCCGGTGAACACCGGGAACTCACTGCCCTTGACCAGCTCGGCCACGTCCACCAGTTCCAGCGCGATGCGCAGGTCCGGCTTGTCCGACCCATAGCGGCGCATCGCTTCGGCCCAGGTCATGCGCGGGAAGCTGGCATCCAGGTCGACGTCCACCACTTCCTTGAAGATGGCGCGGATCATCTCTTCGACGAAATCCTGCACGTCGCGCTCGCGCACGAAGGCGAACTCCATGTCCAGCTGGGTGAATTCCAGCTGGCGGTCGGCACGCAGCGCTTCATCGCGGAAGCAGCGCGCGATCTGGTAGTAACGGTCGAAGCCGGCCACCATCAGAATCTGCTTGAACAGCTGCGGGCTTTGCGGCAGAGCGTAGAACTCGCCCGGATGCATGCGCGCCGGCACCAGGAAGTCGCGCGCGCCCTCCGGGGTGGCCTTGGTCAGGATCGGGGTTTCGATGTCCTGGAAGCCACGCGCATCCAGGTGACGGCGCAGCGCCTGCACCAGCTTGATGCGGGTGCGCTGCATGCGCTGCATTTCCGGGCGGCGCAGGTCCAGGTAGCGGTACTTCAGGCGGGTATCTTCGCCCGGATTCTCGTGGGCGTGGAACGGCAGCGGCGCCGCCTTGTTCAGCACGGTAATGGCCGTGGCGATCACTTCCACCCTGCCGGTCGCCATCTTGTCGTTCACCGCGTGGCGGGCACGCACCACGCCTTCCACCTGCAGCACATCCTCGTAGCCCAGGCTGGCCGCGACCGCGAACACTTCGGCGTTGTCGACCTCGACCGTCACCTGCACGATGCCTTCATGATCGCGCAGATCGATGAAGCAGACGCCGCCCTGGTTACGGGCCACGTCGGTCCAGCCGGCGAGGGTGACAGTCTGGCCAATCAGGGTCTCGTCGACCAGGCCGCAGAAGTGGGTACGCATGGGGGGAAAGCTCCGCTGGAGAACGCCGGCACCCGATGGGGCCGGAAAGCCCCGTATTCTGCGGCCGAGGCCCCGGCCGGGGCAAATGCGGGGCAGTCACACGGGCTTTATCCGTTCCGTC
The DNA here is from genome assembly GCF_056479905.1 of Stenotrophomonas sp. 112478_Sma. NCBI lineage: Bacteria > Pseudomonadati > Pseudomonadota > Gammaproteobacteria > Lysobacterales > Lysobacteraceae > Stenotrophomonas > Stenotrophomonas sp. 112478_Sma. The sequence goes on from NZ_CM151072.1 coordinate 3,329,574, forward strand.
CTTATAGTCGCGCACCACACACCGTATGGGGATTCGCCATGAAAACGCTGTCCCTGGCCAGCCTGGCCGTCACCCTCAGCCTGGGCGCCCTCGCCGGGCTCACCCTCTCCCCCGCCCCCGCCGCCGCGCAGAACGGCGTCATCCGCTGCGAAAGCCAGAACAACCGCGAACGGGTCTGCACTACCGGCTGGCGCAGCGCGCAGCTGGTACGCCAGCTGTCCGGCTCGGCCTGCCAGGAAGGCCGTACCTGGGGCAGCCGCAACGGCAGCATCTGGGTCAACAACGGCTGCCGTGCCGAATTCGTCGAGGGTCGCGGCGGTTGGGGCGGTGGCAATGGCGGCTGGGGGGGCAACAACGGCGACACCATCCGCTGCGAAAGCCAGAACAACCGTGAACGCAGCTGTCCGGTCGGATGGCGCAATGCCCGCCTGGTCCGCCAGTTGTCCGGCAGTCCCTGCCAGGAAGGCCGCACCTGGGGCGTGCGCAATGGCGCGGTGTGGGTCAGCAATGGCTGCCGCGCCGAGTTCGCTGAAGCCCGCGGTGGCTGGGGCGGCGGCAACGGCGGCTGGGGCGGCGGCGGCAACAGCAGTTACTCCATTACCTGCAGCAGCAACAACAACCGCACCCAGAACTGTGACTGGGACGAGCGCCAAGGCCGGCCCGTGCTGCAGCAGCAGCTGTCGGGCAGCGCCTGTCAGGAGGGCCGCAGCTGGGGCTATGCGCGGGGCCAGGTCTGGGTGAGCAACGGCTGCCGGGCCCGCTTCGGCACGCGCTGAGCGAACGAACCTGCGGGCGTGCGGCGGCATCGCCGCCGCCGCGCTCGCCGGGGATGGCCCGGCGCTGCCAGGCGCGATTCGAGCGCTACGGTGCGGTTGCCGGCGGGGCCTCGTCGCCCCACGGTGCCGGCGGCAACGCCACCGGCTTGCTCAGGTCGAACTGCACGCGGAAGCGGCGGCCTTCGGGACGGGTCAGCTCGTAGACGAAGCGCTGGTCCGGCTCGATCTCCATCGCCCACACGTTGTGGGTGGACGCCAGCATGTCGGCGCGGCGGAACATGGCCACCGAATCGGCATCGGCCGGGAACTGCTGGCGTTCGGCGGTACCCGGCGGACGGCTGTCGCCGCCATACAGGGTGATCGCATCAGGGCTGCCGTCGGCATGCCGGTGATCGTGCTTGAGCCGCAGCCCGCTTTCGGTGCGGGTCAGGACCCAGGTCCGCGAATGATCATCGCCGACATGGAAGGGGATGCGCAGCTCATGCCCGGGATCGGCACAGCCCCGCACGTGCATGACCAGCCGCTGCCCGGCGAAGGGGTCCTTGCCGGTCGGTGCCGGCGTGTCCTCCACCACTTTGCCCTCATACGCCTGGCCGCAGTGGGCGGCGATCGCAGCCATGAAGGCGTCGGCCGGGGCCGTCGCCACGTCGTGGGCGACCGTATGCGAGGGCTGTGAGCAGGCTGCGAGCGTGAGCAGGGCGGCAGAAGCAGTGACGAGGGCAGGCAGTTTCATGCCCCAACCCTAACGACCATGGCCGGCCTGCGCAAACCACTCACCCGTTCAACGCCCCGTATCCACGCCCTCCGCCAGGGTCTCGGTTGCCGCCACGGGTGCGGCCTCGCCCGCCCCGTCCGGCTCCTGCTCGACCGGGTCGACATCGAAGGGCGTGCGGAACACCAGCGAGGGCAGCAGGGTGGTCAGCGCCGCGTACAGCAGCAATGCGCCGAACAGCACCGCCGGAATCTGGAACCGCTCACGCATGATCGCGGCCAGGACCAGGGTGAAGATCAGCGTCGGCGCCAGCGCCAGCGACACGCGCAGACTGCTGCGGAAACTCTCACCGAACATCAGCCGGCGCTGCAGCCAGACCACGCCGATACGCAGCGGCAGCACCACCAGGGTGATCACGATGCCCAGCCCCAGCGCTTCGAAGCTCAATGCCTCGGCGGGAACCTTGGTGCCGGCATTGAAGAAGTAGAACGGCACGAAGAACGATGCGAACAGCCGCAGTGCATGCAGGTTCTCGTGCGAGGCCAGCAGCGGCATGCGCTGGTGCAGCAGCCGTGCGACCAGGCCTGCGATGAAGGCGCCCACCAGGTAATACACCCCCAGCAGGTAGGTGATGTAGGCAGCGACCATGCCGACCATGACCAGCAGCGAGAACTCCGAACCAGGCGCGTGCGGCGCCACCCAGCGACCCAGCGCGATGAACAGCAGCGGCAGGCCGACCATCATCGCCAGCAGGGCCAGGCTGGACAGGGCCATGTGACCGGGATCGCCGGCCTGCAGCACGATGAACAGTGCCGCCAGCGCCAGCAGCTCACCGGCGATGGCCTTGCTGGTCACCCAGAACCGCTCGTCCTCGCTCAGACCCAGCCGCGACAGCGAATCCATGATGAAACCCGTGGAGGGCGTCAGCAGCGCCAGGGCCAGCAGGCCCGCGGCCTGCCACGGCAGGCCGGCGTAGCGCCAGGCCAGCCAGCCGACACCGAACAGGGTGGCGCTGCGCACCACAAGATGCGCCAGCAGGGGCCACATGCCACGGCGCAACGCCTGCAGATCGACCTCCAGACCTGCGAACAGGAACAGGGACGAGATGCCGAGCGTGGCCAGCAGCCCGATCACCGCGTCGTGCGCCTGGTCCCCGAGCCAGAGCATGCCGACGATCCCGAACAGCAGGCAGGTGAGCGGTGCGGGCAGGCTGAAGCGCTGCAGCGCGCGCGGGATCACCAGCAGCGCGAAGATCAGCAGCAGGTAGATCAACTCATGACTCATGGGGGACTTCCGTGTGGTTTCGAACGCGCGCAGGATGCGCGCGCACGACCCTCGGAGCAAGCCCGGCCCGGAGACTGGCGGGCGTCAGCCGATCAGCCTGTCCGCGATGCGTCCAACCTGCGCCAGCACACTGGCGCGTTGATCGTTGCGGATGTCCGCAGCCTGCAGGTAGGCCGTAATTACCCAGGGTGCCCCTCCCCCCATGGGCCACAACACGGCGGTGTCATTGCGTGCATCCTCGCCATTGCTGCCGGTCTTGTCGCCCACCCGCCAGCGCGCGCCCAGCCCTGCGCGCAGGCACGCATCGCCGGTTTCGTTGTCGATCAGCCAGTCGGCCAGTTGCTGGCGCGCGCCCGGCGCCAGCGCATCGCCCAGCACCAGCCGCTGCAGGGTCGCGGCCATCGCCGCCGGCGTGGTGGTGTCACGTGGATCACCCTCGGCGAAGCTGTTCAGTTCCGGCTCGAGACGATCGCTGCGGGTCACGCTGTCACCCTGAGCGCGCAGGAAGGCCGTCACGGCGGGCGGCCCGCCCACCACGTCGAACAACAGATTGGCCGCCGTGTTGTCGCTGGTGATGATCGTTGCCCGGCACAGGTCGCGTACGGTCAGATCCTTGCCGGCGTGGCGGCGCGCCACCGGCGCATGCGAGAGCAGGTCGGCCTCGCGCACCGGCACGCGCCTGTCCAGCAGCCCGGGCACGCGCCGGGACTGGTCCAGCACCGTGGCCGCCAGCACCGTCTTGAACGTGCTGCACAGTGGGAACCGCTCATCCTGGCGATGGCCGATGCGGCGACCGCTGGCGGTATCCAGCACGGTCACGCCAAGCCGGCCCGCACAGGCCTTTTCCAGGGCGGCAAAGTCCGTGGCGGCGGCGATCGCGCCGGCCGCCGCCGACGTGCCAACGCCCCTGCCGGCAGCACGGGCGATCAGCGGCAGAGCCAGTGAAGACACCACTGCTGAAGTACTGAACTGAAGGAATCGTCGACGGGGCAACATGCAGGACCTCCGGAAAGTGAACCCGATTATCGAAAGCCCCCGCCGCGCCTGACCAGCGCGTTTTTTCAGCACGTGCCATCAATTTCATTCATGCCTAAGAAGGGCATTCAACGGAGATTCCACGAACCATCCGGATCCCGCTACGATCAGTCATCATTTCAGCTCACGGCTTTCCGATGCTGCATCCGACTCTGCCGCTCAACGCCCTGCGCGCCTTCGAAGCAGCGGCCCGCCACCAGAACTTCACCCGCGCCGCGCTTGAGCTGTGCGTCAGCCAGGCCGCGTTGAGCCATCAGATCCGGGGGCTGGAGGACCGGCTGGGGATCCGCCTGTTCCATCGCCTGCCTCGCGGCGTCGCCCTCACCGATGAAGGCGCCGCGCTGTTCCCGGTGCTCAACGAAGCGTTCGAGCGCATCTCGGCCAGCATCGCGCGCTACACGGGGGGAGCGGCCCGCGAAGTGCTGACGCTGGGCGTGGTGGGTACCTTCGCCACCGGCTGGCTGCTGCCACGCCTGGCCGCGTTCGAGGCCACGCATCCGGATATCGAGCTTCGCGTGCAGACGCACAACAACCGCATCGATCTTGCCGGCGAAGGCCTGGACCTGGCCATCCGCTTCGGTGAGGGCGACTGGCAGGGGCAGGCCTGCACGGCGATCCTGGATGCGCCGTTCGCACCGCTGTGCGCCCCCGCCCTGGCACGCCGGCTGAAACAGCCGCGTGATCTGGGCACGCTGCCGCTGCTGCGCTCCTATCGCAATGATGAATGGCCGCGCTGGCTGCAGGCGGCCGGGGTCAGCGGCGTGGAGGCGCGCGGGCCGGTATTCGATTCGTCGCTGACCTTGGCCATGGCCGCTGCCGGAGGGGCCGGCGTGGCCCTGCTGCCGCTGCGCATGTTCGAACAGGAACTGGCGGAAGGACGGCTGCTGCAGCCGTTCGCCACGACGCTGGAACTGGGCCGCTACTGGCTGACGAGGCTGCGCTCACGCGCCGAGCGTGAGCCTGCACGACGCTTCCGGGAATGGTTGCAGGCGCAGGGCTGACGCGCGCGAGCGGTAGCGCCGGGCCATGCCCGGCGAGCGCAGTGCATCGGGAACACCACCGGGCATGGCCCGGCGCCCTCCATCAGGACTCCAGCAGCTCCATCCAGGCAGCTTCAGCCTTTTCCAGCTGCGCAGCGGCCGTTTCGCGATCACGGCCCAGCACGGCCATGCGGGTGCTGTCGGCATAGTTGGCCGGGTCCGCCAGTTGACGGTCCAGTTCAGCCAGGCCGGCTTCCAGCTCGGCCACCTTGGCTTCCGCCGCGGCCAGCTTGTGCGGATTCACAGGCTTCTTCTGCACGACCTGCGCAACCGGTGCGGTCTTGACCACCACCGGCTCTTCCACCTGCTCCATGCGCGCCTTGGTGCCCTGCGCCTGCGGACGGGTGCGCAGCCACGCAGCGTAGGCGTCGAGATCTCCGTCGAACGGCTCGACCACGCCATCGGCCACGCGCCAGTAGGTATCGCAGACCAGGCCGATCAGGTGGCGATCATGGGAGACCATCACGATCGCGCCTTCGAAGGTTGCCAGCGCTTCGGCCAGCGCCTCGCGCATTTCCAGGTCCAGGTGGTTGGTCGGTTCGTCCAGCAGCAGCACGTTCGGCTGCTGCCAGGCGATCAGCGCCAGCGCCAGGCGCGCACGCTCACCACCGGAGAAGCCATCGACCGGCTCGAATGCGCGATCACCGGGGAAATTCCACTTGCCGAGGAAGTCGCGGAACGACTGGTTCGGCGCATCCGGCGCGATCTCGCGGAAATGCTCCATCGGCGACTGGCCTTCGTGCAGCGACTCGACCGTGTGCTGTGCGAAGTAGCCGATCTTCAGGTCCGGATGGGCCATGCGCTCTCCGGCAATCGGTGCCAGCTCGCCCACCAGGGTCTTCACCAGGGTGGTCTTGCCGGCGCCGTTGGGGCCGAGCAGGCCGATGCGTTGTCCCGCTTCCAGACCAAAGCCGACGTTGTGCAGGATCACGGCGTCCTGGCCATAGCCCGCCTCGACATGATTCAGGCGGATCAGCGAGAACGGCAGCTTGGCGGGCGGCGCGAACTCGATACGGAACTCGCGCTCGGCACGCACGGCCTCGGTACCGGCCAGCTTGGCCAGGCGCTTCATGCGGCTCTGCGCCTGCGCGGCCTTGCTGGCCTGCGCCTTGAAGCGGTCGATGAAGCTCTGCAGGTGGGCACGCTCGGCCTGTTCCTTCTCGTGCGCGATCTGCTGCTGGCGCAGCTGCTCGGCACGTTGGCGCTCGAAATCGGTGTAGCCGCCCGGGTACAGCTTGGCGCCACCCCCATGCAGGTGCAGGGTGTGGGTGGCAACGTTGTCGAGGAACTCGCGGTCATGCGAGATCAGCAGCAGCGTGCCGGGGTACTTCAGCAGCCACTGTTCCAGCCAGTACACCGCATCCAGATCGAGGTGGTTGGTCGGTTCGTCGAGCAGCAGCAGGTCGCTGGGCATCATCAGCGCGCGGGCCAGGTTCAGGCGCACGCGCCAGCCACCGGAGAAGGAGGACACCGCGCGGTGGTGGGTCTCGGCCGGGAATCCGAGGCCGTGCAGCAGCTTGCCGGCACGTGCTTCGGCGTCATAGGCGCCCATCTCGGCCATCCGGGTATGGGCATTGGCCACCGCCTCCCAGTCTTCACGGGCGGTCGCATCGGCCTCTTCGGCCAGCACGGCGGCCACTTCCGTATCGCCACCGAGCACGAAGCTCAACGCCGGATCCGGCAGCGACGGGGTTTCCTGGGCCACGCTGGCAATGCGGACCTTGCCGGGCAGGTCGACGTCGCCCTTGTCGGCCTCCAGTTCGCCCTTCACCGCCGCGAACAGGCTGGACTTGCCGGCACCGTTGCGGCCGACCACGCCCACCCGGTAACCGGCATGCAGGGTCAGGTCGACGTTGGACAACAGCAGCCGCTCGCCGCGGCGCAAGGCGAAATTACGAAGCGAAATCATCGGGGGAGGGGTCCATATAACCGGATGGAATGTGCTGGTGAGCACTGTTCCTGCGACGCAATTCTAGCGTTAACGAATACTTGACGCGCCCCGGGATGCGCAGCGGCTGGCGTTTCCTCTCTCCCACGTCCTCACCGCACGCGTCCCGGGCCCCTCTCATGATGATGCCCATCGCGGCTAAATGGTTGCTGCTGCAACGTTTTTTCCGATGGCCGGCATTTGACAGGCACTGAATATCCCGTTAATTCCTATTTTGCGCACCGCAACAACCGTCGTCCGCTTCACCTCGTGATGTCGATACCGGTGCCGTCCCCGCCAACCGGAGTTCCGTCCCGATGACCCGCAAGACCAGCCTGATCGCCGCCGCCGTCGCTGTCGCACTCGGTGGCTCTCCGTTCCTCGCCGCCGCCCAGCAGAGCGGTACTGCCGCCAACACACTGGACACCGTGATCGTCACCGGTACCCGCGTGGCCGACCGCACGGTCGCCGAATCGCAGTCCCCGATCGACATCATCACCCCCGAGGTTCTGCAGTCCACCGGCACCAGCGAACTGGCCACCGCGCTGTCGCGTGCCCTGCCCTCGCTGAACTTCCCGCGCCCGGCCCTGACCGACGGCACCAGCGGCGTGCGACCGGCGCAGCTGCGTGGCCTGTCACCGGACCAGGTGCTGGTGCTGGTCAACGGCAAGCGCCGCCACACCTCCGCCATGATCAACGTCAACGGCAGCATCGGCCGCGGCTCGTCGGCGGTGGACATCAATGCGATTCCGATCGCCGCCATCGAGCGCGTTGAAGTGCTGCGCGATGGCGCTTCGGCGCAGTACGGCTCGGACGCCATCGCCGGCGTCATCAACATCGTGCTCAAGGGCAGCGGCAGCGGCGGCAGCCTGGCCGTCGACTACGGCCAGTATTCGGCCGGCGATGGCAACAAGTACCAGCTCTCCGGCGATACCGGCGTGGAGTTCGGCAGCGGCCGTGGCCGCCTGCACGTGGCCGGGCAGATCAGCCAGCAGGATGAAAGCAACCGCGCCGGTCCTTACCAGGGCAGCACACCGAACACCGGCAATTTCCCTGGCATCGGCGAGACGACCTTCGTGGTCGGCGATCCGCGTGTGGATGCGACCGCCGCCTCGGCCAACGCCAGCTTCGACTTCAGCGACCGCGTTACCGGCTACGCCAGCGCGTTGCTCAGCAACCGCGACATCACCTCGTTCGCGTTCTACCGCTCGCGCAACCACAGTGGGCAGGGCGCCCTGCTGGCCCAGATCTACCCCGACGGCTTCGTGCCGCAGATCAACCAGTACTCCAAGGACCGCTCGCTGGTGGCCGGCGTCAAGGGCAGCACCGACAGCGGCTGGACCTGGGACCTGAGCCTGAACCACGGCGAGAACACCCTGGATTTCCACACCCGCAACACCATCAACTACAGCCTGGGCACGGCCAGCCCGAGCTCGTTCTACGACGGCACGTTGAAGTACCAGCAGGACATCTTCAATGCCGACCTGACCAAGTCGCTGGACTGGGGCCTGGCCTATCCGGTGACGCTGTCCTTCGGTGGTGAGTACCGCAAGGAGAAGTGGGACCAGAACCCGGGCGAGCTGAATTCATACACCGGCAGCGGCGCGCAGGGCTTCGCCGGCTTCACCCCGACCAATGAAGTGCATACCGACCGCCACAACTATGCGGTCTACGCCGGCCTGGAAGCGGACCTGACCGAGAAGTTCTCCGCCGGCCTCACCGGGCGCTACGAAGACTATTCGGACTTCGGTGACCGTTTCTCCGGCAAGCTATCGGCACGCTACGCGTTCACCGACAAGGTCGCGCTGCGGGCCACCGCGTCCAGTGGCTTCCGCGCGCCATCGCTGGGCCAGCAGGGCTACCAGGCGGTGACCAGCACCATCATCAACGGTGACTTCTTCGAACGCGGCACTTTCCCCACCACCAGCCCGGCCGCACAAGCGCTGGGCGCCTCGCCACTGAAGGCCGAGACCTCCACCAGCTACAGCCTGGGCCTGGTGCTGCAGCCGGTGGACCGCCTGTACGTGACCGTCGATGCATACCAGATCGACATTGACGATCGCATCGCGCTGTCCTCCAACATCACCACCACGCCGGCTGCCGCCGCGCTGCTGGGCGGGCTGGGCCTGCCGCAGGTGACGGCCTTCTCGTACTTCACCAACGCACTGGACACGCGCACGCGGGGCGTGGACTTCGTCTCCAGCTATACCGTGCCCTTCAGTGCCAGCAGCCTGGAGCTGACGGCGGCCTACAGCTACAACGAAACCGAAGTGAAGCGGGTGAACGGGTCTCCGTCGGTGTTCCCGACGCTGGGTATCTCGCAGTCGCTGATCGGCCGCGATGAGATCGGCCGCATCGAGGACAGCTATCCGCGCGACAAGGCGATCCTCAGCGGCACCTGGCGCTCGGATCATTGGGAGCTGGGCCTGGCGGCCACACGCTACGGCAAGTTCACCGTGCGCAATTCGGCCACCGCGCTGCGTGACCAGACCTACGGTGATGCCTGGGTAGTGGATGCCTCGGCCAGCTACAAGCCGAGCAGCAACTGGACCCTGACCGTCGGCGCGGACAATCTGCTGGACAAGTATCCGGACCGGACGGCGGACCTGCAGAACTCGACCTTCGGCATGCTGCCGTACAGCAACTACTCGCCGTTCGGCTTCAACGGCGCGTATGTGTACGGGCGTATCAGGTACACCTGGTAAGCGGCACCGGTAACGCCGGGCCACGCCCGGCGGCGCGGTGGAACGTGCATCCCTTCTGTTCCGGCAGAAGGGATCGGCCCTGTACTGCTCAAACCATCCGTTCCACCTGCCGGGTTTGCTGCATCTGGCCGCTTGGGTGAAAATCGGGACATCCCCCTCCCCGAACCCTGCGAGTGCCGATGCACCATGACACCGACCTGATCAACATCGTCGCCGTTGGCCTGGGGCTCGCCTTCATCTTCGGCGCGCTGGCCAACAAGCTGCGCTTGTCTCCCCTGGTCGGGTATCTGGTTGCTGGCATCTGCGTGGGGCCATTCACCCCGGGGTTCGTCGCCGACCAGGCGCTGGCCAACCAGCTGGCCGAACTGGGCGTGATGCTGCTGATGTTCGGCGTCGGCCTGCACTTCTCGCTGAAGGACCTGATGGCGGTCAAGGCCATCGCCATCCCGGGTGCCATCGGCCAGATCGCAGTGGCCACCCTGCTCGGCTGGGGCGTGGCGTGGTTGATGGGCTGGCCGACGCTGCATGGGGTGATCTTCGGCTTCTCGCTGGCCACCGCCAGTACCGTGGTCCTGCTGCGGGCGATGGAAGAGCGCCGCCTGCTGGAGACCATGCGCGGCAAGATCGCAGTGGGCTGGCTGATCGTGGAGGATCTGGCCTGCGTACTGGCACTGGTGATGATGCCGGTGCTCGCCGGCGTGTTCGGCCCCGATGCGGCCAAGGAAACCCACACCGTCGGCAGCGTGCTGGCCGATCTGGGCTGGACGTTCGTGCAGCTTGGCCTGTTCGTGGCCGTGATGCTGGTGGTCGGTCGGCGGGTCATCCCCTGGATCCTCGAACGCATCGCCGGCACCGGCTCGCGCGAGCTGTTCACCCTGTCAGTGCTGGCGATCGCACTGGGCGTGGCCTTCGGTTCGGCCATGCTGTTCGGCGTGTCCTTCGCGCTGGGCGCGTTCTTCGCCGGGATGCTGCTCAACGAATCGGAACTGAGCCACAAGGCGGCGCATGATTCGCTGCCGCTGCGCGATGCGTTCGCGGTGCTGTTCTTCGTTTCGGTGGGCATGCTGTTCGACCCCAACATCGTCGTGCAGCATCCGTGGCAGGTACTGGCCACGGTGCTGATCATCATGTTCGGCAAGTCCGCCGCCGCCTTCTTCATTGTGCGTGCGTTCGGCCACCCGAGCAGCACCGCGCTGACCATCTCGGCCAGCCTGGCGCAGATCGGTGAGTTCGCCTTCATCATCGCCGGCCTCGGTGTCTCGCTGCAGATCCTGCCGAAGGAAGGACAGTCGCTGGTGCTGGCCGGTGCACTGGTGTCGATCATGCTCAACCCGCTGGTGTTCGGCCTGCTCGACCGCTGGCAGGCGAAGCAGGAGCAGCTGCCGCAGGCGCCGGAGCCGGAAGAAGCCACCGGGCCCTCGCGCGACCTGCATGACCACGCCATCGTGATCGGCTACGGCCGGGTTGGCAGCGAGCTGGCGCAGGTGCTGCGCGACCGCGGCGTACCGGTGCTGGTGATCGATGACAACAAGGACCATGTCGAGCGTGCACATGCCAGTGGCCTCGCGGCGATCCGTGGCAGCGCCGCGGCCGACCGGGTGCTGGCCGAGGCCCACCCGGAGCGCGCCAAGATCGCCGTCCTGGCCATTCCGCAGCCATTGGAAGCCGGCGAAGCGCTGGCCAAACTGCGCGCGATCAATCCCGACCTGACCCTGCTGGCACGGGCACACAGCGATGCTGAAGTGAAGCACCTGCTGGAACATGGCGCCGATGGCACGGTGATGGCCGAGCGCGAGCTGGCCTATTCGCTGGCGGAGATGATCATGTCCACCCCGCCCTACCGGAATCTCGGCCAGCACAGCATTCCGGTGGTGTGAGGCAGGGCGGATGGCGTAGCGCCGGGCCATGCCCGGCGGCTGCCATGAAAAATCCCCGGTCGACCCGCATCGACCGGGGATAGGTAACACCAGTGCCACGCCTTGGAGAGGCAGCTCCACCGTAGCGCATCGCGGCGGCGGTGGTGATCGCCACTGGCGATGACGACCAAGCGCCTGGCTATCAGGCGCCGGCCAGCGCCTGCTGCAGGTCGGCCTGCAGGTCGCCGATGTGCTCGATGCCGATCGACAGCCGCACCGTGTCTTCGCTGACCCCGGCGCGGGCCAGTTCATCGGCATCCAGCTGGCGGTGGGTGGTGGATGCCGGATGGGTGGCCAGCGACTTGGCGTCACCCAGGTTGACCAGCCGCGTGAACAGCTTCAGTGCGTCCAGGAAGCGGGCACCGGCCTCACGTCCGCCAGGAAGGCCAAAGGTCAGCACGCCTGAGCCCTGCCCACGCAGGTAACGCTGTGCGCCCGCATGCTCAGGGTCATCCGGCAGGCCGGCATAGCGCACCCACGCCACCTTGGGATGCTGCTTCAGATACTGCGCCACGGCCAGCGCGTTGGCGTTGATCCGTTCCATGCGCAGGGCCAGGGTCTCGATGCCCTGGAGGATGAGAAACGCATTGAACGGCGACAGTGCCGCGCCGGTATTGCGCAGCGGTACCACCCGCGCACGGCCGATGTAGGCGGCCGGGCCGAGGGCGTCGGTGTAGACCACACCGTGATAGCTCGGGTCCGGCTGGTTGAGACGGGCGAAACGCTGTGGCTGCGCCGTCCAATCGAAGCGGCCCGAATCGATGATCGCTCCCCCCAGACTGTTGCCATGGCCGCCGAGGTACTTGGTCAGCGAGTGCACCACGATATCCGCGCCATGCTCGAACGGGCGCAGCAGGAAGGGCGTGGCAACGGTGTTGTCGACGATCAATGGCACGCCGGCGGCATGGGCGACTTCGGCAATCGCGGCGATGTCGGTGACATTCCCGCGTGGATTGCCGATCGACTCCACGAACACCGCCTTGGTTCGGTTGTCGATGAGGGGAGCAAAGGCTGACGGATCGGCCGGGTCGGCGAACCGCGCCTGGATGCCGTACTGCGGCAGCGTATGCGCCAGCAGATTGAGGCTGCCGCCATACAGCGCACTGGCGGCGACGATGTTGTCGCCTGCTTCGGCGATGGTCTGGATCGCATAGGTGATCGCAGCCTGCCCGGATGCCAGCGCCAGCGCACCGATCCCGCCTTCCAGCGCGGCCAGACGTTGCTCCAGCACGTCGGTGGTGGGATTCATGATGCGGGTATAGATGTTGCCCTGCACCTTCAGATCGAACAGATCGGCGCCGTGCTGGGTGTCATCGAAGGCGTAGGCCACGGTCTGGTAGATGGGCACCGCCACTGCGCGCGTGGTCGGGTCGGGCCGGTAGCCGCCGTGCACGGCCAGGGTTTCCAGTTGCCACTGCGGATCACTCATCGCGTCAGGTTCCATCCGGGGAAACCTGCACGATAGGCGACCCCCACCGCGCACGCTGAGAGCCGCTGGCGATGAGCCCGTAACCTGTGGTTATCAGGACCTGCCCGGCAGCCCGCAGGTTCCCGCCCCCATGGGCGGGAACCCGGCCGACATCAGGCCTTGGCGAACACCAGGTGACCGCCGTCGTTGCCGACCTCGATGGTGTCACCGTTGGCGAAGGCGCCCGACAGGATCTTCTGTGCCAGCGGATTCTCCAGCTGCGACTGGATCGCGCGCTTCAGCGGGCGTGCGCCGTATACCGGATCGAAGCCCACATTGCCCAGCAGGTCGAACGCGGCGTCGGACACCACCAGCTTCAGGCCGCGCTCGGCCAGCCGCTTCTCCAGCCCGCGCATCTGGATGCGCGCGATCTGCTTGATCTGCTGCTTGTCCAGCGGGTGAAACACCACGATATCGTCGAGGCGGTTGATGAACTCCGGACGGAAGTGCGCCTGCACCACCCCCATCACCGCGGCCTTCATCTGCATGTAGGCCTCCGGGCTGTCGTCACCGCTCATGTCCTGGATCTGGTGCGAGCCCAGGTTCGAGGTCATCACGATGACGGTATTGCGGAAGTCCACCGTGCGGCCCTGGCCATCGGTCAGGCGGCCATCGTCCAGCACCTGCAGCAGGATGTTGAACACGTCCGGATGCGCCTTCTCGACCTCGTCGAGCAGGATCAGCGAGTACGGACGGCGACGCACGGCTTCTGTCAGGTAGCCCCCTTCCTCATAGCCGACGTAGCCTGGAGGCGCACCGATCAGGCGGGCGACGCTGTGCTTCTCCATGAACTCGCTCATGTCGATGCGGATCATCGCGTCGGCGCTGTCGAACAGGAATTCGGCCAGGGACTTGCACAGTTCAGTCTTGCCGACGCCGGTCGGGCCCAGGAACAGGAACGAGCCGGCAGGCCGGTTCGGGTCGGACAGGCCCGCGCGTGAGCGACGCACCGCGTCAGACACCACCTTGATCGCCTCTTCCTGGCCGACCACGCGGTTGTGCAGCACCTCTTCCATCCGCAACAGCTTGTCGCGCTCGCCTTCGAGCATCTTGTTCACCGGGATGCCGGTCCAGCGCGACACGACCTCGGCGATCTCCTCATCGGTCACCCGGTCCTGCACCAGCTTGAAGTCCTTGTGCTCGGCTTCCTGGGCAGCCGCCAGCTGCTTTTCCAGTTGGGGCAGCAGCCCATACTGGATCTCGCTCATCCTGGCGAAATCCTGCCGGCGCTGCGCGGCTTCCAGCTCCAGCTTGGCCTGCTCCACCTGCTCCTTGATCTTCGTTGCGCCCTGCAGCGCGGCCTTCTCCGACTTCCAGATTTCATTGAGGTCGGAGAATTCGCGCTCCAGCACCTCGATGTCATTCTCCAGATCGGCAAGGCGCTGCCGCGAGGCATCGTCCTTCTCCTTCTTCAGCATTTCGCGCTGGATCTTCAGCTGGATCACGCGCCGCTCCAGCCGATCCAGTTCCTCGGGCTTGGAGTCGATCTCCATGCGCAGGCGCGAGGCGGCCTCGTCCATCAGATCGATGGCCTTGTCCGGCAGCTGGCGGTCGGTGATGTAGCGGTTGGACAGCGTGGCCGCAGCAACGATCGCCGGGTCGGTGATCTCAACGCCGTGGTGCAGGGCGTACTTCTCCTTCAGCCCACGCAGGATGGCAATGGTGTCCTCCACCGAAGGCTCGCCCACGAATACCTTCTGGAAGCGGCGTTCCAGTGCGGCATCCTTCTCGATGTACTTGCGGTACTCGTCCAGCGTGGTGGCACCGATGCAGTGCAGCTCGCCGCGCGCCAGCGCCGGCTTCAGCATGTTGCCGGCGTCCATCGCACCGTCGGCCTTGCCGGCCCCGACCATGGTGTGCAGCTCATCGATGAACAGGATGATCTGCCCTTCGTTCTTGGCCAGGTCGTTCAATACGCCCTTCAGTCGCTCCTCGAATTCACCGCGGAACTTGGCGCCGGCGATCAACGCGCCCATGTCCAGTGACAGCACGCGCTTGCCGCGCAGGCCCTCGGGCACTTCGTCGTTGATGATGCGCTGGGCCAGCCCTTCCACGATCGCGGTCTTGCCCACGCCGGGTTCGCCGATCAGCACGGGGTTGTTCTTGGTCCGGCGCTGCAGTACCTGGATGGTGCGGCGGATTTCCTCGTCACGGCCGATCACCGGGTCCAGCTTGCCGCTCTCGGCGCGCGCGGTCAGGTCGATGGTGTACTTCTCCAGCGCCTGGCGCTGCTCTTCGGCGTTCTCCGACTGCACGTTCTCGCCGCCGCGCAGCTTGTCGATCGCCGACTGCAGACGCGCCTTGTCGGCACCGGCGGCGCGCAGCGCCATGCCGAGCGTGCCGCCATCCTCCAGCGCCGCCAGCACGAACCACTCGCTGGCGATGAAGGCATCGCCGTGCTGCTGGGCCAGCTTGTCGGTGTGGTTGAGCAGGCGGTTGAGATCATTGCCGATCGACAGGTTGCCGGCCTGCCCGGACACCTTCGGCAGCGCGTCCAGCGCCTCGTCCAGGCGCTCGCGCAGCACCGGTACATTGACACCGGCCTGCGCCAGCAGCGGGCGCGTGCTGCCGCCCTGCTGGTCCAGCAGTGCGCTGAACACGTGGACCGGTTCGATCATGCTGTTGTCGCGGCCCACGGCCAACGACTGCGCGTCCGCCAGCGCCTGCTGGAAACGCGAAGTGAGCTTGTCCATCCGCATTGCGAATCCTCATCGGTCGTCAGTGCCGGCCCGTGCCGGCGATGCTGGAAAGATGCGGTTGCACCACCCGGTTTCAAGGGTGGCTGCGACTGCACCCCGGGGCCAGTCAGCCTGGGGCCAGCATGCCGGAGCGGGTGTGGTCGGCGCGTTGATCCGGATCAGTTACGCATGGCAGGCCGCGCCCACGATCGCTCAGCGCGTGATCGCGCTGCGGATCGCCCGGAGCTGCTGCTTGACCGCCCGCGATTGCGCCACATCCATGCGCAGCAGGGCCTTCTGGCCAATCGAGCGCGCCTGCAGATCCGGATCCACGAAGCGGTAGCGGCCCCGTTCATCGCGTTGAACGAGGGTCGCCTGCTGCGGCTCCGGGGTCTCCAGCAGATGGTCGATCATCGCCACCAGGCGATCATTGAAGTAGCCCTCTGGCCGCCCAAGATCGACATAGGCCTGCTGGATCAACGGGTAGAAGCGCTTGTACGCCGTCGCCGTTGCCGCCGCGTCCAGCGCGGTGAATGCCTGCACATAGGGCGCATAGCGCGCGGCGTTGCTGGCGGCGATGCGTTCCCCGCCCTCGCCCGGCTCGACCTGCAGGCTCCCCGGCAGAGGCCGCGCGGCCAATGCGGTCGGCGGAACACTGGGCTTGTCCAGATTGTCGACCTGGGTCACCAGGCGCTGGATCAGGTGATCGCGCAGCAGCAGGGTGAGCGGCCCCTCCCCATGGAACAGCTGGCTCAATGCGCTCCAGGCCGCGATATCGCTGTCGGCCAGTTTCGGCAGCGCGGGATCGGCCGCGGCTTCGGTGTCCAGCGGATGCTGGATGGCGGGCGGCGCCGGTGCGGTTTCTGCGGCCGCCTTCGGTTGTGGCGGTGCGCCAGCACTGGCGGGGGGCGACTGCACCGGCACCGGGACACCGTCCGCCAGGCTCTTGAGCTGATCGCGGAACAGCCAACCGCCCGCGCCACCGATCACCACCACACCCAGCACCCAGGGCCAGACCGCCTTTCCACTCTGCATGATGCAGTCCCTCGTTTTCCATCTGCATGGACAAGGTGTGACCCTCTCGATTCCCGAGGGTTCCCCGCGTGTTCCGCTGCCGTTGGGGTTGGCGCCGCACGCAGGGCACGCTCACGCCTGCTTTGCGCGCGCTGCGCGAGGCTGTGCACCTTGTCGTGGGGAGACCGTGCCATGCACTACGCGTTGTACTACTGGACCGGCATCCAGGGACGTGGCGAATTCGTACGATTGGCCTTGGAAGACGCTGGCGCCGACTACATCGACATGGCGCGGATACATGGCGACGCCGTGATGCAGCCCTTTCTCGATGGCCACAGTGAGGGCGCGCAACCGTTCGCGCCCCCCGTTCCTCAAGGCGGGGCGACAGGTCATCGCGCAGGTCGCAGCGATCCTGGATTTTCTCGGCCCGACCCTGGATCTGGTGCCGCAGGCCGCGTCGCGGCGCATGCAGGCGCTGCAGTTGCAGCTGACCATTGCCGATGTGGTGGCTGAAGTACACGACACTCACCATCCGATTGCCACGTCGAAGTACTACGAGGAACAGAAGACCGAAGCCAACGCACGTGCGGCGTCATTGCGCAGCGAGCGGCTGCCGAAGTTCCTCGGCTATTTCGAGCAGGTGCTGGCGGCCAACGGTGGCCGCCATGCACTGCGCGAGCACTCCTACGTGGATCTGTCGCTGTTCCAGCTGATGAGCGGGCTGGACTACATGTTCCCGCGCCGGATGCAGGCACTCACGCCGCGCCTGCCCCTGCTGCGGGCACTGCAGGAGCGGGTGGCGAAGCGACCGAACATCGCTGCCTATCTCGCGTCGGAGCGGCGATTGGCGTTCAACACCAACGGCATCTTCCGCCACTACCCCGAGCTGGACGGAGAGCGGTAGCGCCGGGCCATGCCCGGCGTCACCGGTCAATGATCGGCGCGATCACCCAGCGGCTTCACCGCCTGCTTCTGCAGCGACAACAGCCCCAGCAGCAGTGCCAGCGCCACGTAAGCCCACGCAAACTGCCAGCTGATGGTACGCGCCAGGCCTTCAAGGTCCCACGGCAGATAGATGCCGCCGCGCGGATCCACCGAGTGGATCAGGCCGAACAGGGTCAGCACAGCCGCCACCAGCAGGAAGCCGCAGGCGCGGCGCAGACGGCCGTCAACCATCGCGGCCACGGCGGAAATCCACAGCATCGAGGTGATGATGAAGCCGTTGCCCAGAGTGAAGATCACCGCCAGTTCCGGCAGGCCGTGTCCATCGAGCTTGGTCAGCAGCTGCGGCAGCTGGTCCGGTGCGATCCAGCCCGCCGCCTTGATCGCCAGCAGGTAGGCCACCGAAGGCAGGAAGCCGAACACCATCGCTCCGGCGTGCTGTCGCGGTGTGGCCTGGAAGGCCTGGGTGGTGATGTCGATGGCGACGTACACGATGATCGGCGCCAGCACCGCCAGCGGCAGCCACTGCACCAGCCCGGAAATGATGCCCAGCATGCCGCCGATGCCGACGAACAGGCCCGTCAGCAGCGTGTACCCGCTGCGTGCGCCCATGTGCTTGTATGCAGGCTGGCCGATGTAGGGGGTGGTCTGCGCGACACCGCCGCAGACACCGGCCACCAGCGTGGCCACCGCTTCCACCAGCAGGATATCGCGGGTGCGGTAATCATCCCCGGCCGCGCGCGCGCTCTCGGACACGTTGATGCCACCGACCACCATCAGCAGGCCGAACGGCAACAGCAGCGGCAGGTAGGTCATTGCCGTGGGCAGGCCGTCCAGGAAGCCCAGCGTCGGCAGCGGCAGCACCACCTGCGGCGGCGTCCACGCCGGCACGTGGAAGCCGGGGGCCCCCAGTCCCGCCAGACCGAGGCCGTAGTACAGGACGGTGCCGAACACGAATGCCAGCAGCACACCCGGGCCACGCACCGGCAGCCGGCCCTTGGCGATCAGCACATACAGCAGCAGGCCCAACGTGGTGAAGCCGACCAGTGGCGAACGCAGGGTTTCCAGCAACGGCAGCAGGCCCATCAGTACAAGCGCGATGCCGGCGATAGAGCCGAGCAACGCTGCACGCGGCAGCGCGCGGGTGACGGCTTCGCCGAAGAAGGAGAGCACCAGCTTGAGCGCGCCCATGATGACCAGCGCCGCCATGCCCAGCTGCCAGGTCGCAATGCCGGCGGCATGCGGGTCCATGCCCTGCTGCTTGAACGCGACGAACGCCGGACCGAGCACCAGCAACGCCATGCCGATGCTGGTGGGTGCATCCAGCCCCAGCGGCATCGCGGTGACGTCATCACGCCCTGTGCGTGCCGCCAACCGGC
Source organism: Stenotrophomonas sp. 112478_Sma (assembly GCF_056479905.1). NCBI lineage: Bacteria > Pseudomonadati > Pseudomonadota > Gammaproteobacteria > Lysobacterales > Lysobacteraceae > Stenotrophomonas > Stenotrophomonas sp. 112478_Sma. The sequence goes on from NZ_CM151072.1 coordinate 3,348,450, forward strand.
GCGCCATCAGCGTGTACAGCAGATTGCCGATCAGCACGCCAAAGGCGGTACCGGGAAACATTCGGCCGAACACCACGTCGGCGGGAAACTGGAAGATGCCGACCAACGCCATGGCGATGAAGCCGAGGATGGAGAGGTTGTCGACGACCAGGCCGAAGAAGCCATTGAAGTCACCGGCGACGAACCAGCGACGCGGTGCGGCGGAAGCGGGAGCGGACATGGAAGGGGCGATGGGGGTGGGGAGCGCCGATGGTAGGCCCAGCGGGGCCGGCGCGCCAATTCCACGGTGGAATGATGGGTTCCAGCCAACGGCGGGGCCCCTCGTGGCTGGGCGCAAATCGCAGATTCCCGGGCTGGCCCGTGCGGGTGGGCGTCGCGGGGGACGCCGTGAACCCATCCCTGGGGGCTTGGCCGCGGCATCCATGCCGCGGACACCCCCGCGACGCCCACCCGCCCGGCCCCTGACAGTTTCCCGCGTGTGCCAGCCACGGAAGAGAATCAAAAGATCAAAAGCAAAGGCAGGCTCTCGTTGTAGCGCCGAGCGCATGCTCGGCTGCCATACGCGAAGCCTCTGAGCCGAGCATGGCTCGGCTACAGAAGATCATCCCGATCACTCCTTCGTTCATCCACGCATGGCGTGGATCTACCGTGTCGACCAAAGTCGACACCCATCAGGCAACAGCCATGCCATTCCGACAGATCACAGGAATCTGTCGAAGGCGGGGTGGGTCCGGTTGCGGGGGTGTCCGCGGCATGGATGCCGCGGCCAAGCCCCCAAGGACGGGTTTACGGCGTCCCCCGCAACCTGACCCACCCCGCCATCCCCCAGATAACCCGCTTCTGCTCTGGCTCTGGCTCGTAGCAGGTGCAGGGCGCAGCCCTGCATAAAACCCCAACCCTCACTTCTTCAGGAAGTTGTCCACCAGCAGATGCTTCACGTCGTCGAAGCGGCCATTCAACACCGCCTTGGCCGCATACAGGGCCGTACCCGCCACCTGTTTGGCCTCGATCTGCGGCGGCATCACCAGCTCCGCCCGGCTGGTATGCACGTCCAGCAATGCCGGACCGCGCTGGGCGAGGAAGTCCTGTACGGCCTCCTCCAGGTCCTCGCTGCGGGTGACCGTGCGGCCATGGAAACCGATCACCTCGGCCAGACGGCCGAAATCCGGATTCTTCAGATCGGTGTAGTTGTCCAGCAGCCCTTCCACCTTCTGCTCCAGCTCCACGAAGTTCAACGAACCGTTGTTGAACACCACCACCTTGATCGGCAGCTTCTCCTGCACGGCGGTCAGCAGATCGCCCAGCAGCATCGCCAGGCCACCATCGCCCGACAGCGAGATCACCTGCCGGCCCGGGAACGCCTTCTGCAGGCCCAGCGCCTGCGGCATCGCATTGGCCATCGTGCCGTGCAGGAGACTGGTGAGCGTGCGGCGACGGCCATTGACGCGGATATGCCGCAGCACCCACACCATCGGCGAGCCACCGTCGGCGGTGAACAACGCATCGTCGCTGGCGTACTTCGACAGCAGCGCGGTCAGGTGCTGCGGATGGATCAGTTCGCCCTCGCCCGGCTGCTCCTCCTGCTCACGCTTGGCCAGCGCCTTGTCGCGACGCTCGATACACTCGTCGAGGAACGTGCTGTCCTCGCGGGGTGGCAGCATCGGCAGCAGTGCATCCAGCGTCGGTTCGATGTCACCCACCACGCCCAGGTTCACCGGATGGCGGCGACCGAGATGGCTGCCATCGCGATCGACCTGGATGATCGTCGCCTTGTCCGGATAGAACTGCCCCCAGGCAAAATCGGCGCCAAGCAGCAGCAGCGTGTCGCACTCCATCAGGGTGTGGAACCCGGATTCGATGCCGAAGATGCCGGTCATGCCCATGTTGTACGGGTTGTCCGGCTCGACGAAGTCCTTGGCACGCGAGGTGTGCGCGATCGGGGCCTGCAGGCGCCGGGCCAGTTCCAGAAGCTGCGCATGGGCGCCCTGGCAACCGGCACCGGCATAGATGCCGATACGCTTGCCCTGCCCCAGCAACCCGGCGATGCGCTGCAGCTCGCCATCCGACGGGCGCAGCACCGGCTGGGTGTAGTGCACCGAGAACGGTACATCGTGCTTCACCTCGGCCTGGCTGATGTCGGCCGGCAGGATCACCACCGCCACGCCGCGGCGGCTGATCGCCGCCTGGCAGGCCAGGGCGACCACGCGTCGTGCCTGCGCCGGGCTGTGCACCTGCTCGCAGAACACCGTGCAGCTGCCATAGACCGCCTTGAAATCCACTTCCTGGGGGAATTCCATGCCCAGTTCGCTGGTCACCACCTGGCTGGCGATCAGCACCATCGGTGCGCGGTTGCGGTTGCTTTCAAAGATGCCATTGATGAAATGCAGGCCGCCGGGACCGCAGGAGCCGGCACAGGCCGTCAGCTCGCCGCTCACCAGCGAGTCGGCGCCGGCGGCGAAGGCGGCCACCTCTTCGTGGCGCACATGCACCCATTCGATTTCGCTGCGATGCAGTGCATCGGTGACGTGGTTCAACGTGTCGCCGACGATGCCATAACAGCGGCGGACACCCGCCTGCTGCAGGGTATCGACAACGATCTCGGCAACGCGCTTGCTCATCGGATGCATCCTCGAACGGGGGAACGTCCGAGGCTAGACCCGACGAAGTGATGCCTCCGTGGGCAAGGCATGCATCGCCTCGACAGGCAAAGTACAGAGCGATATCGGGTCAATCGTTGACGTTGATCCAGCCCACCACCGCGCCGCTCTTCGGGTTGCGGTACCGCACTTTCAGCCAACCCTCGTGTTCATCCAGCAGTTCCACGCGGTCGCCCTGCAGCAGGTAACGCTGGGTGCTGGGCGCACCGGGCCGGTCGAACAGGAACAGGCGCGCCGGCACCACGGTGGCCTGCTGGCTGCGCAGCGGGCCGTCGGGCGGTGCGCCCAGGCCATCAGCGATCGCGCTCTCCAGCACACGACCGGTGGGATCAAAGGTGCGCCAGACCGCCGACGGGCCCTGCTCGTCGGCCTGCACCCAACGCAGTGCGGCGTTCAGGGTATCGCCCAGCATCAAGACGCGCTCGGCGCGGTACAGATAGAGTTTCGCGCCTGCAAACCGGTACTGGTCCGTGTACCACATCGGGCCGCTGCGGCAGCTGCTGGTCAACGTGCGCGTGGCGGCATCAATGGTGAGCCCCATCAGGCCGCCGCAGTTGTCACGCCCATGGGTTTCGGCCTGCAGCGCGCGGAAACCACCGCTGGCCGGATCGTAGCGATACACCGCCACCGCTTCATTGACCATGCCGACCGACGCCCGCGCAACCAGCTCCGGGCGCCCATCGAAATCAACATCCTCGGCTGACAACCGCGAATTGCCGTCGACGTCCGGGGCACCCGGCAGGCTCAGCCGCTTGCCAGAGGGCAGCAGCTGCACGGCAATGCTGCCGTCCTCCGCCACCTCAGCCTGCACGCGAACGCCAGGTGCCGCCTCGAAGCGCAGCGACGCATCGCTGTCAGCAGCGTGCGCCAGCGGTACCAGCAGGCCCGCCAGCAGGCCAATCACGGTGTCCCTGTGTCTCATCGTCGTTGCCTGCGGCGCCAGGGCGGCGCCTCCCGGTCAGAACGATACGTCAACGGCCTGCCGCGACCACAGCACCGACTGGTGACCGGTCTGCTGCTTCCACACCAGGCGGATGGCTTCGATGTCGGCACGACGCTGCGGGCTGTCTTCGTGCAGCACCACCAGTACCTTGGTGCGCAGGCGGTTCGGTGCAGCGTCACCCCGGAACAGCCACTGGCCGTAGGCATCGAACACGGTCAGGCCATCGGGGAAGCGCGGGGTCACTTCCTTGTCCAGGAACGTCCGCCACTGCGCCTCGCTGATGGTGTCGGCCTGCGGTCGGTTGCCGGCGCCCTGCTCCTCGCCCACCCCGAAGTACAGCTCGCTGCGCACCCAGCCCTTGCCAGCGGACGGGCGTGCGGCATCCCCCTTCAGTTCAGCGGTCGTGGCCGTAGCGTAGGCGCTGGGCGCCTGCGAGGAGAGGCTGGCGCAGCCACTGGCGGCGAGCAGAACGGCGAAGGCAAGGCCAAGGTGTTTCATCGGTACAGCTCCGGGGAAGGGGGACAGTGCGAGCCGGCAGCGTACAGCGCCACCGGCCCGGCGTGCTGATGCCAACAGGGCATCAGCTCATGCCGGACCGGCAGGGGCTTGCATCAGCACCGGTCATCACGCGAAGATAATATATCGCTTCATCCGGATGGATGTAAGTGAAACTATCTCCCCCTTCCCCGTCGTCGTTGTTGCTGGAGCCCCCATGTCCGCCCGCCTGCCCGCGTCGCCGCTCGGCCTCGCCATTGCCCTTGCGCTCTCCCCCATCGCCCCGGCCCTGGCCCAGGACGCCACCAACCTCGACACCGTGATCGTCACCGGCACCCGTGCCGCCGACCGCACGGTGCTCGAATCCACCTCGCCGGTGGATGTGCTTACCGCCGAGGACATCCGCAAGGCCGGCGTGGTCAACGGCGAACTCGGCAGTGCGCTGCAGGCGCTGTTGCCGTCGTTCAACTTCCCGCGCCAGTCCAATTCCGGTGGCGCCGACCACGTCCGCGCCGCGCAGCTGCGCGGCCTGTCGCCGGATCAGGTACTGGTGCTGATCAACGGCAAGCGCCGCCACCACACCGCCCTGGTCAACACCGACAGCAAGATCGGCAAGGGCACCACGCCGGTCGACTTCAATGCCATCCCTGTCAGCGCGATCAAGCGCATCGAAGTGCTTCGCGACGGTGCCGGCGCGCTGTATGGCTCCGACGCCGTGGCAGGTGTCATCAATGTGATCCTCGACAATGGTGGCGACGGCGGCGAGATCGAAGCCAGCTACGGTGCAAATCACACCGATCTGAAGCCGATCGGCCGCACCCTTACCGATGGGCAGGCCGGCAACATCAGCGCCAAAGTGGGCACCTCGCTGGGTGAGGACGGTGGCTTCCTGCGCGTCGGCCTGGAGTACAAGCACCGCAACGGGACCAACCGCGCCGGCTTCGACCAGATTCCACCGTGGGACCAGACCCCGGACAACCTGGCACTGCAGGGCAAGCGCAACTACGTGCTGGGCGATGGTGAGAGCAAGGACATCAACCTGTGGCTCAACACTGAAATCCCGGTCGGCCAGACCTCCACCTTCTATGCGTTCGGCACCTTCAACCAGCGCGATACCGAAGGCGCGAACTATTTCCGCTACCCGGACGGCGAGGCCAACTGGAAGGAGGTCTATCCGAACGGTTACCGGCCGGTCTCCGAAGGCGAGAACCGCGACGTGCAGGCGGTCGCCGGTGTGCGCGGCCAATGGGGTGAGTGGAGCTACGACGGCAGCCTGGACCATGGCCAGAACGATTTCACCTATCGCCTGCGTGATTCGCTCAACGCCTCATTGGGCCCGGCCAGCCCGACACGCTTCAAGACGGCTGATTATGAGTACGCTCAGACCGTCGGCAACCTGGACCTGAGCCGTGTGTTCACCCAGAGCGACAGCATCAGCCATACGCTGGGCCTGGGCGCGGAAGCGCGCCATGAGCGCTACCAGACCCGTCCCGGCGACCCCGCCAGCTATGCGGCCGGCCCGTTTACCGACCGTCCCACCGGCTCGCAGGCCGGCGGCGGCCTCACGCCGCAGGATGCCGCCACCCTGTCGCGCGATGTGGCCAGCGCCTATGCCAGCCTGTCCAGCCAGTTCGGCGATCACTTCTCCAGCGACCTGGCTGCGCGCTACGAGCACAGCGATGATTTCGGCGGCGAACTGACCGGCAAGCTCGGCCTGCGTTACCAGTTCACCCCGGCCTTCGCCCTGCGTGGCGCGATCTCCAACAACTTCCGCGCCCCGTCGCTGGCACAGATCGGCTACGAGTCGACCTCCACTGGCTACAACGCCGGCGGCCAGCTGGTGCAGGGCCGGCTGCTGTCGGTCAACAATCCGATTGCCCGGGGCCTGGGTGCGCAGGACCTCAAGCCCGAAAAGTCGATCAACACGTCGCTGGGCTTCACCAGCCGCATCGGCGAGCACTTCGACCTGTCGCTGGACTTCTTCCAGATCGACATCGATGACCGCATCGCGCTGTCCGAAAGCATCACCGGCGATGCGCTGACCGATTATGTCGCCGCCAACTACGGCGTCAGTGGCCTGCAGAGCGCCAGCTTCTTCGTCAATGCCGCCGATACACGTACCCGTGGCGCCGAACTGGTCAGCAACTGGCGGCAGGCGCTGGGCAACGGCCAACTGCTGCTGACCGGCACTTACGCCTACACCAAGACCACGCTGAAGAACGTGCTGGCCACCCCTGCACAACTGCAGGCGCTCGATCCGGACTATGTGCTGTTCGGCATCGAAGAGACCAACACGCTGACCGACGCCACCCCGCGCACGCGCGGCAGCGTCTCTGCAGCATGGAGCAATGACCGCTGGTCACTCAGCAGCCGGGTGAACCGCTATGGCAGCGTCACCCGTGTCTTCAACTTCGGTGACGGTTACATTCCGCGCCAGACCTACCAGGCCGAATGGCAGCTGGATGCAGAAGTGGAGTATCGCATCAGCGCCCAATGGAGCGTGGCCATCGGCGGGCAGAATCTGACCGACAACTACCCGGATCGATCCAATGAGGACATCCATTACTTCGGCAATCTGCCCTACGACGTGCTTTCGCCGATCGGCAGCAACGGCGCCTACTACTACGGCCGCGTCCGTTACACGTTCTGACCGCGGCTGACGCGTGTCTGCGGTGGTGCGGACCACGGGTCCGCACTGCCCCGCTCCGGTACCGCTCCCTCGTGCCGGCAACCGGCAGACAGCGCCGACGCACTGTCGTCGCCTGCTCTCGACCCCACGTACACGCCCACGCTGGCAGGCTGGGCGTCATGGCTGAACCGCTCCCCCTGCGTCCGCCACCTCCATTGCTGGACGATGCCTGCGCGTTGTTCCTCGATGTCGATGGCACCCTGATTGAATTCGCTGCACGACCGGACGCCGTGCAGCTGCTGCCCGATGTGCGTGAGGCCATCGGTCGTATCAGCGACCGCCTGGAAGGTGCCGTAGCACTGGTCAGTGGCCGTCCTCTGGCACAGCTTGACCAGTTGTTCGCGCCTCTGCAGCTGCCTGCGGCCGGCCTGCACGGCCATGAACTGCGTGGCCAGGACGGACGCGTGCTGCGCGACGAACATGACGATGACACCGCCGAATGGCTGCATGCCCTGCATCAGCAGGCGATGCGTTTTGCCCATGGCCATCCCGGGGTACTGGTAGAAGACAAGGGTGTGGGCCTGGCCCTGCACTGGCGCGAGGCGCCGCACGCTGGAAGCGCGGTGCGGGCGTTCGCTGACCGCCATGTGCGCGGTCGCTCCAGCTACCGCCTGCAACCCGGCGATCACGTGGTCGAGTTCGTGCCCGTCGGCACCGACAAGGGCCGCGCGATCCGGCGGATGATGCAGTACCTGCCGTTCCGGGGCCGCCTGCCCGTGTTCCTCGGCGATGACCTGACGGATGAATTCGGATTCGACGCCGCCAACGGCCAGCATGGCTGGAGCGTGCTGATCGGCGAGCGTGAACCCAGCGCCGCCGTGTTCGCGCTGCCTGACATACGCAGCGTGCACGCCTGGCTGCGCGAGAATGCCTATTGACCCGGCCACCCCCACGGCCGCAACCGAGATGTACCGCGTGATGACCCAACCCGATCTTGATCTGGGCGTGGTCGGCAACGGCAGCTTCGGCGCCCTGGTCGACAAACATGCCCGTGTCGTCTGGAGCTGCCTGCCCACCTTTGACGGCGACCCCACCTTCTGTGCGCTGCTGGGCCCGAACCAGCAGACAGGCGGCGACTTCGCCGTCGAGCTGGAGGACTTCGCCGACAGCGAGCAGGAATATCTCACCAACACCGCCATCCTGCGCACGGTGCTGCGCGACACGCATGGAGGTGCGCTGGAGATCCTCGATTTCGCGCCACGCTGGCGGCAGAACGACCGCTTCTACCGGCCGGTCAGCCTGATCCGCCAGGTGCGGCCATTGGCCGGCAGCCCACGTATCGTCATCCGCGCACGGCCGCTGGCCGACTGGGGCGCACGTGTTCCCGAATCCACGTGGGGCAGCAACCATGTGCGCTGGATCCTGCCCGACCACGTGCTGCGGCTGACCACCGATGTGCCGGTCCGAATGGTCCGTGATGGCCTGCCGTTCGTCCTCAACCACCCTGTGCACCTGATCCTGGGCGTGGATGAATCGCTCAACCGCTCGATCAGCGGCTATGTGCAGGAAGCGTTCCAGCGCACGCGCGACTACTGGCGCGAATGGGTGCGCTATCTGTCGATTCCGCTGGAATGGCAGGACGCGGTGATCCGCAGCGCGATCACTCTCAAGCTGTGCCAGTACGAGGACAGTGGGGCGATCATCGCGGCGATGACCACCTCCATTCCCGAAGCTCCCGGCAGCGTGCGCAACTGGGACTACCGCTACTGCTGGCTGCGCGATGCTGCGTTCGTGGTGCGTTCGCTGAACCGGCTTGGCGCCACCCGTACGATGGAGCAGTTCCTCGGCTACATCTTCAACCTCGCCACCACCGACGGCACGCTGCAGCCGCTGTACGGCATCGGATTCGAGGCCAAGCTGGACGAGGATGAAGTTCCCAGCCTGTCCGGCTACCGCGGGATGGGCCCGGTGCGCCGCGGCAACCTGGCCTGGGTGCAGCGCCAGCACGACGTGTATGGCAGCGTGGTGCTGGCCTCCACCCAGTTGTTCTTCGATCGTCGCCTGCAGGACCCCGGGGATGCCCATACCTTTGCCCGGCTGGAACCGCTGGGCGAACAGGCCTTTGCCCTGCACGACGTCCCCGACGCAGGCCTGTGGGAGTTCCGCGGCCGCACCGAGGTGCACACCTACACCAGCGCGATGTGCTGGGCCGCCTGCGATCGCCTGTGCAAGATCGCCGTGAGGCTCAAGCGCGATGACCGTGCACGCTACTGGCGCGAGCGCGCCGACATCATCCACGCGCGCATCATGCAGCGGTCCTGGAGCGAATCGCTGGGCCACTTCACCGACACCTTCGACGGCCATCGCCTGGACGCGTCGCTGCTGCTGCTGGCCGACATCGGCTTCATCGATGCACTCGACGCACGTTTCATCGCCACCGTCGAGGCCATCGGCCGCGACCTCAAGCATGGCAATTCGCTGTACCGCTACATCGCACCGGACGATTTCGGCGAGCCGGAAACCAGCTTCACCATCTGCACCTTCTGGTACATCGATGCGCTGGCGGCGATCGGGCGCATGGATGAGGCACGCGAGATGTTCGAGACGCTGTTGAAGCAGCGCAACCATCTTGGCCTGCTGTCGGAGGACCTGGCCTTCGACAGCGGCGAAGCGTGGGGCAACTTCCCGCAGACGTATTCGCATGTGGGTCTGATCACGGCAGCGATGCGCCTGTCGCGTTCGTGGCAGGAGGCATCATGAGTCGTCTGGTGGTGGTCTCCAACCGCGTTGCCGTGCCCGGCGAGAACCGCGCCGGGGGCCTTGCGGTGGGCCTGCTGGCTGCGCTCAAGGAGCGCGGCGGCATGTGGTTCGGCTGGAGTGGCAAGACCGTGCGTGATGGCAGCGGCGCGCTGCATGAACAGCAGGACGGCGACATCCGCTTCGTCACCATGGACCTGAACAAGCGCGAGGTGGACGGCTACTACAACGGCTTCGCCAACCGCACGCTGTGGCCGCTGCTGCATTTCCGCCTGGACCTGGTCGACTATGACCGCGGCACGCGCGAGACATATCACAAGGTCAATGCGATGTTCGCGGACAAGCTCGCGCCGTTGCTGCGCGAGGACGATATCGTCTGGATCCACGACTACCATCTGATCCCGCTGGGTGCCCTGCTGCGCGAGCGCGGCATCGGCTGCCGCATCGGCTTCTTCCTGCACATCCCGATGCCCTCGGCGGACCTGCTGCAGGCCATGCCCGACCACCTGCGGCTGTTCTCCGCGCTGTATGCCTATGACCTGGTGGGATTCCAGACCCAGCGCGATGCCGACCGCTTCCAGACCTACCTGCGGCTGTTCGGCGGCGGTCGCGTGCTCGACAACGGCGAACTGGAGGCCCCGGGGGGGCGCCGCTTCCGCGCTGCCGCCTTCCCGATCGGCATCGACACCGGGCTTATCGCGCGTCAGGCCAGCACCGCAGCGGCCAAGGCCGCCGTGAAGAACCTGCGGGCCAGTCTGCGGGATCGGCAGCTGGCCATCGGCGTGGACCGCCTGGACTATTCCAAGGGGCTGCCCGAACGTTTCCTTGGCTTCGAACGTTACCTGCAGCGCCATCCCGACCAGCGCGGCACCCTGACCTACCTGCAGATCGCGCCGGTCTCGCGCGGTGATGTCACCGAGTACCGGCAACTGCGCAGCCAGCTGGAACAGATCGCCGGGCACATCAACGGTGGCCATGCCGAGCCGGACTGGACGCCGCTTCGCTACGTCAACCAGAACTTCACCCATGCCACCCTCACCGGCTTCTACCGCGCGGCGGCCGTCGGTCTGGTCACCCCGCTGCGCGATGGCATGAACCTGGTCGCCAAGGAGTACGTCGCCTCGCAGGACCCGGAGGATCCGGGCGTGCTGGTGCTGTCCCTTCTGGCCGGCGCCGCCGATGAACTGAAGCAGGCGCTGCTGGTCAACCCGCACGATCTGGACGGCGTGGCCGATGCCATCGCCACGGCCGCCACCATGTCGCTGCGCAAGCGCCAGGAGCGCTGGCACGCCATGATGGAGCACCTGCGCACCTACGACATCAACCATTGGCGGCGCAGCTACCTGGACGCCCTCGAAGGCTGAATCAGGCGCATTCTGTACGCCGAAACTTGACGCTTTTGGCTCGAAAGTAATTGCGCATGCAACCATCCCGCCGCTGTGGCGTGATCTCCACAGCCGCTGTCGCAAGTGGCACTCAGGCAGGCGAACGTCCTGCTGCCCCAAGGCTTCCAGCCAGCTGCGTGGCGTCCTCGCGACGCCATCGCGGAAAACGAAAGAAAATGAACCGGCGATATTTCATTTCGCATTGACGCGACCTCCCCACAGTGGCGCCCCCAGAGCTCCTGCAATCGACAGAAGCCGCACCGTGCACGACTGCGTGCACATCACTCCGGGGATCCACTGCATGCACGCGTACGACCGTTTCATCGAAGAAGCCAGCCACCGCCTGGGACTGGGCCATCGCACCCGTTGGGTGGTTGATGTGATTGCCGGCTGGATAGCCTCCCACCCACGGGGACTGGACGGACTGGAGCAGACCTTCGAGCAGGCGGGCCTGGGGGTTCACTTCCGATCCTGGCGGCGTCCCGGGCAGCCGCCGCTGCCGGTGCTGGCCAGCGACCTGCAGCGTGCGCTGGGTGATCCGGTCATGGACCGGCTGGCCCGGCGCAGCAGACTGTCATCGGGGGCGTTCCGGGTCGTGGCCTGCGATCTGCTGCCGGGGCTGATCGCATTGACGTCCCAGCCCATCGAGCCGGCCCCTTCGGAGCCGCCCCAGCTGCGCAATCGCCCGCAGCGGCAGCGACCGCAGATGGCCGGCACCCTGCTCACCCCGCGGGTGCAGGGCATGGCCCTGCGCAGCCTGCTGTGGATGATGGCCGCCGTGGTCGTGCTCGGCGCTACCGCATGGCTGCAGCTGAAGGCACGCACGCCGCTGTGGACGCCACAGGCGATCGTCCGCGAACACGACGCGCGGCTGTTCCTGCACCAGCGCGGCGCGCAGGTCTCGGTCCATGGCAGCCTGCCCAGCGACGCCCTGCGCCGCCGCCTGTGGAGCGCGTTGATTGCGGTGCATGGCGCAGGGCACGTCAGTGGCCGTATCGAGATCGATCCGCAGGCCCGGTCGCCGCGCTGGTTCGAGCGCCTGATCCGCACCCTGCCCTGCCTGCAGGGCGACGGACTGCGCCTGGAGTTCGCCGGCAACCAGCTGGATATCGACTCCACCGCCCTGAGCGAAGAGCGGCGCCTGGCGATCTCGCGGCAGCTCCGCCAGGATTTCCCCGCCCTGCGGATGAGTGGGCTGTGGGGTCCGGGCCGGGCCGCATTGTCGCGGCTGCCGGCCGATGCCGGCGCCGCGCAGCGGATCGCTGCGCTGAACCTGACCCGGCTGGAGTTCCATCCCGGCTCCAGCGAACTGCGCGGCAGCTCCAGCGAAACGCTGCAGGTGGTGGCCGACGCATTGCGCAGCACTGCGCCGGGCACACGGGTGGAAGTGGCCGCTCACACCGACAGCCAGGGCGCGTCCGAGGCCAACCGGCAGCTCAGCCAGCAGCGTGCGGACGTGGTGGTGACGGCGTTGCACGCGCATGGCGTGCCGGCACCGACGCTGGTCGCGGTGGGGTACGGCGAGGAGCATCCGGTAGCCGACAACCGCAGCGAGGACGGCCGCGCGCGCAACCAGCGCATCGCCTATCGGCTGCTTGCGGCTCCGCACTGACACCGCGCGCGGACCGACCGGCACATCAGTCCAGGAAACGGCCGGCCTGCTGCGTCGTCGGCAGCGTGCAGCGGTCGTGACGACCGAACCAGCGGTATCGGTTGCGGGCCAGCCTGCGATAGGCGGCATCCCGCCAGCTGCGCGGCAACAGGCGCAGCACGCCCGCCAGCCGCCATGCGCCTCCCAGCCCGGTCAGCACGCGCAGGATCGCGTCCGTGTCAGTCCAGGCGCCCTGCTCGTCCAGCAGCAGAAAGGAGCGCGGGTCCTGCGGATCCAGCCCATGGCTGCGCAGCAGCAGGCTGCCATGCGTACCCTGCATCGCTGCGAAGCGATAGCGCCCGTGGCGGTCCACGCGCAACAGGAAACGCACCCAGCGGCTGCACAGCGCACAGACGCCATCGAACACGATCACTGCGTCACTGCGGGTCGAGCCAGCCTTCATAACGGATCAGCGCTCCAATCCAGGGCAATGTCACATCAACCAGGAAAGTGTAGCGCTCTGCGGCCCAGGCCTCGCGGCAGCGCACGCCGTCGAACCAGCGCGTCGGCAGCGGCAGCAGGCCGAACACGCGGACGCTGCGCACCGACCAGTCGATGCCGCCTTCACGCGCCCGCAGCTCGAATCCGAAGTGCACCGCACCGAGCTGCTCATGCAGACCGCCTTCCTGTGCCCACAGCCGCGACACCATCGGCCAGCGCCCGAAACGTCGCGCCCACTGCTCGCCTTGCCCGCAGGCGCTGAACACCACCTCGACCGGCAAGGCGTGCGCCTCCTTCGGCAGCCGCGCCAACGCGGCCAGCATGGGCACCAGCCAATGGCGGCCCCGTGCGATCCGCGCCTGCCCGGTACGGCGGCACGGCAGCGGCGCCGCATGCAACGCCTGCACCGGTGCTGCCAGGGTGGCGAAGGCCGGCCCCAGCACCTGCGCGAACAGCGGCACGGTCAGGGAGCGATCCAGGCCAGCGTTGCCATGCGGCCGGTGCGGCGGTCGCGACGGTGCGAATACAGGTCCGGATCGGCAATGGTGGAGATCGTGCCGCCAGACACCTGGGCCGGGTCCACGCCCACGGACTGCAGGCGCTGGCGGGCCAGTGCGAACAGATCGACCTTCCAGTGCCCCGCGCGGGTGGCCACGAAGGCGGCGGCCGCCGCCGGTTCGTGGCCGACGAAGGCCTGATACACCTCTTCGCCGATCTCATAGTCGGCAGGCCCTGCCGCCGGGCCCAGCCAGACCCGCAGCTGCGACGGCGCGGTGCGCATCGCGGCTACCGTGTGTTCCAGCATGCCATCGGCCAGGCCGCGCCAGCCCGCATGGGCCGCGCCCACTTCGCTGCCGTCGGCGGCGGCAAACACCACCGGAAGGCAGTCCGCGGTCAGGATGGCCAGCACCACCCCCGGCACCGACGTCACCGCGGCATCGGCCACCGGCTCGCTGGCCCCGGCCACTGGCGGGCCATCAAAGCGCAGCACGGTGGTGCCATGCACCTGGCGCAGCCAGTGCGGCGCGGAGGGCAGCGCCAGTCCCTGCTGCAGCAGTTGCCGGTTGTGTTCGACGTTGGCCGGCGCATCTCCATCGGCTGCGTGCCGGTTGCCCAGGTTGAACTGGGCAAAGGGTGCCGGCGAAATGCCCGCGCCGTGCCGGCGTGTGGTCAGCGCCCGCACGCCCGGCGGCGCCGGCCAGTCAGCCTGCAGCAGCGGCAGCGCGGTCGCCATCACCAGCGATCCCGCTCGCGCTCGGTAAAGGCCTCGCTGTCTTCGCGCAGCACCTTCATCAGGTGCAGCATGTCGTCCGGTACCGGCGCCGAATTGCGCACCGGCTCGCCGGTGATGGGATGCACGAACTCCAGCGTCTCGGCGTGCAGGGCCTGGCGCTTGAAGCCACGCAGCGCCGCCACCAGTTCGTCGCTGGCGCCCTTGGGCAGCTTCAGCGCGCCGCCATACAGCGGGTCGCCGATGATGGGGTGGCGCAGGTGCGCCATATGCACGCGGATCTGGTGGGTGCGGCCGGTTTCCAGCCGGCATTCCAGCGCGGTGTGCGCCCGGAAGCGCTCGCGCAGGCGGTAATGAGTGATCGCGTCCTTGCCGTCTTCGCGCACCGCCATCTTCAGGCGGTCGCGCGGATGACGGTCGATCGGCGCATCGGCGGTGCCGCCGGCCACCAGAGCGCCCATCACGATGGCCAGATACTGGCGGTGCACATCACGCGCGGCCAGCTGTTCGACCAGGGCCGTCTGCGCCTCCAGGGTGCGGGCGACCACCATCACGCCGCTGGTGTCCTTGTCGAGGCGATGCACGATGCCGGCGCGCGGCAGAACCGCCACCGACGGGTCGCGGTACAGCAGCGCATTGACCAGGGTGCCGCTGTGGTTGCCGGCACCCGGGTGGACCACCAGGCCGACCGGCTTGTTGATCACCAGCAGGTGCTCGTCCTCGAACAGCACGTCCAGCGGGATGTCCTCCGGCTGGGCATCGGTCTGGGTCTCCAGCACCACGTTCAGGGCCACCACCTCGCCACCGCGCAGCGGATCGCGCGGCCGCGCCTGGGCGCCATCGAGCAGGACGTCGCCGGCCTTGATCCATTCGGTCAGGCGTGAACGGGAGTACTCGGGGAACAGTTCGGCCACGACGGCGTCGAAACGCCGGCCGGCGGCGGTGTCGGGGACGATGGCCTGGCGGGCCGATTCGGAGGGTTGTTCAGACATGGCAGGGGGGTATCTTTGAAATTTTGGGGTCCCGGCGGTCGGTTTCAGTCGCAGGACAGGACACTAGGCTATCATCGACCCTTCGTATTCCAGACGCGTCCCGCCTTGACCCCATGATCCGACGCTCCGCCATGCTCTCCGCGCCCGTCCGCCTCACCGCCCTGCTGCTGGTGCTGGTCATCGCCGCCACCGGCTGCCATCGCGGCGCCAAGAAGGGTGATCGCCCCGACGAGGGGACGCCGGTCGAACAGCTGTACGAGAAGAGCCACACGCTGATGAAGGGGGGCAACTGGAGCGGCGCCGAAGCCAGCTTCCGTCGCCTGGTGGCCCAGTATCCCTACGGCCCGTACACCGAACAGGCGATGATCGAAACCGCCTACGCGCAGTACAAGGCCGGCAAGCACGACGATGCGGTGTCGAGCATCGACCGCTTCATCCGGACCTATCCGACCCATCGCAACATCGCCTACCTGTATTACCTGCGCGGCCTGGCCAACTCCAACCGCAATACGGTTTTCCTGCGTCGCGTATGGTCCCTGGACCCCAGCCGCCGCGATCTGTCCACGCCGCACCAGGCGTATTCGGACTTCAACATCGTCGTTGACCGCTACCCGAACAGCCGCTACGCCGCCGACGCCCGCCAGCGGATGATCGAGCTGCGTGACGTATTCGCCCAGCACGAGCTGGACAACGCGCTGTACTACATGCGCCGTGGCGCCTGGGTGTCGGCCGCTGGCCGCGCCAACTACCTGCTGGAAACCTATCCGCAGAGCGCCTTCCAGTACGACGCCGTGGCGGTCCTGGCCGACTCCTACACCCACCTGGGCAACAAGACCCTGGCCGACGATGCCCGGCGCGTGCTGGAGCTGAACCAGCCCGATCACCCGTGGCTGGCAGGCAACTGGCCGAAGTACCCCTGGATGATCCGCAAGCTCAACCCGTTCGCAGGCGAGAAGTCCGCCAGTACCGGCCAGCGCAACGCGCGGCTGGAAAAGAAGTAAGAAAAGGGCCCCGCAAGGGGCCCTTTCTTTTGTGGGGCCCGCCATGGCCGGGCCCTGCGAAGGCGCGGGCCTCAGCCCTTGTAGCCGTTGCTGATCGGGTAGCGGCGTTCGCGGCCGAAGGCGCGACGGGAGACCTTCGGCCCCGGTGCGGCCTGGTGCCGCTTCCACTCGCTGATGCGCACCAGCCGCAGCACGCGGTCGACCACGGCCGCATCGTAACCGGCTGCAACGATCTCGGCGCGCGACTGCTCCTGGTCGACGTAGCGGTACAGGATGCCGTCCAGCACGTCGTAGGCCGGCAGCGAATCCTGGTCCAGCTGGTTCTCGCGCAGTTCGGCCGACGGCGGGCGGCTGATCACGGCCGGCGGAATCACCGGCGCGCCCCCCACGGTATTGCGCCACTTCGACAGACCGAATACTTCGGTCTTGTACAGATCCTTCAACGGCGCGTAGCCGCCACACATGTCACCGTAGATGGTGGCGTAGCCGACCGCATACTCGCTCTTGTTGCCGGTGGTCAGCAGCAGGCCACCGAACTTGTTGGCCAGCGCCATCAGGATCACGCCGCGGCTGCGCGACTGCAGGTTCTCCTCGGTCACATCCGGGGTTGTGCCCTCGAACAGCGGCGCCAGCGATTCCATCAGGCCCTTGAACGCCGGCTCGATCGACACCGCTTCCAGCTTCACTCCCAACGCCTGGCACTGCTCTGCAGCCAGATCGTTGGACAGGCCTGCGGTATAGCGTGACGGCAGGCGCACGGCAGTCACGTTCTCGGCCCCCATCGCATCCACCGCCAGGGCCAGCACCAGGGCCGAATCGATGCCGCCGGACAGGCCCAGCCACACCTTCGTGAAACCATTCTTGCGGCAGTAATCCTGGATGCCACGGGTCACCGCGCGCCAGGCCAGGGCGTCCATGCTCTCGTCGCCATCGTCCATCCAGACGTGTGGCATGAAGCGACGGCTGGCACCGTCGTACTCCACCACCAGCCACTGGTCGACGAACGCAGCGGCGGCCGGGTGCACCGTACCGTCGCCATCGGCCACCACCGAAGCGCCGTCGAACACCAGTGCGTCCTGGCCACCGACAACATTGAGATACGCGATCGCCGCACCGCTCTCGCGGGTGCGCGCGGCCAGCACGGCATCGCGCTGGGCGTGCTTGCCGCGCTCGTAGGGCGAGGCATTGGGCACCACCACCAGCTGCGCGCCAGCACGCACGGTATCGGCCAGCGGCTCAGCGAACCACAGGTCCTCGCAGATCAGCAGGCCCACCGGAATGCCGTCGACGTCGAACACGCAGCTGCCGCCATCAGGGTCGACGTCGAAGTAGCGGCGCTCGTCGAACACCGCGTAGTTGGGCAGCTCGCGCTTGCGATAGGTCTGTTCGACCCGGCCATCGCGCAGCACGCTGGCGGCGTTGTACACCACCGCGCCCGCCGCCTGCGGCCAGCCGACCACAGCGGTGATACCGCGGCAGGCAGCCGCAATGCGCGCGATCGCCTGCTCGCATTCGTACAGGAACCCCGGACGCAGCAGCAGGTCTTCCGGCGGATAGCCGCTGACCGCCAGCTCGGGGAACATCACCAGCCCGGCGCCATACTCATCGCGCGCCTGGCCGATCATCTCGATGATGCGCTCGGTATTGCCGGCGACATCGCCGACCGGAAAATCGAACTGCGCCATCGCGATGCGGATCGAAGCCATGGAAGGTCCAGCCTGTGGTTGCAATGGCCCATTGTAACGCCGCACCGTGTGCCTGCCGGGCGGACCCTGCGGGTAGCGCCGGGCCATGCCCGGCGGATGACTGCGCGACGCCCAGACGCAGAAAAGCCGCCCGGAGGCGGCTTTTCCAAAGCAAGCCGAGCATGGGCTCGGCTCTACAGATCGTGCCGGCCGGAAGCCGGCAACAACCTTACTTCACCAGCTTGGCGATGGCAGCGCCCAGGTCGCCCGGCGAACGCACGGTGACGACGCCAGCCGCTTCCATGGCGGCGAACTTGCCTTCCGCCGTGCCCTTGCCGCCGGAGGCGATCGCACCGGCATGGCCCATGCGCTTGCCGGCCGGAGCCGAGGCACCGGCGATGAAACCGACGACCGGCTTCTTCACGTGGTTCTTGATGTATTCCGCACCGGCTTCCTCGGCGTCGCCACCGATCTCGCCGACCATGATGATGCCTTCGGTCTGCGGGTCTTCGTTGAACAGCTTCAGGCAGTCAACGAAGTTCAGGCCGTTGATCGGGTCGCCGCCGATGCCGATGCAGGTGGACTGACCCAGGCCGACTTCGGTGGTCTGCTTGACCGCTTCATAGGTCAGCGTGCCCGAACGCGACACGATGCCGATCTTGCCGGGCTTGTGGATGTGGCCCGGCATGATGCCGATCTTGCACTCACCCGGGGTGATGACACCCGGGCAGTTCGGGCCGATCAGCACGGTGTCCGGGTAGGAACGGGTCAGCACGTTCTTGACGCGCAGCATGTCCAGCACCGGGATGCCTTCGGTGATGCAGACGATGACCTTGATGCCGGCAGCTGCGGCTTCCAGGATCGCGTCGGCCGCGAACGGCGGCGGCACGTAGATGACCGAAGCATTGGCGCCGGTGCTCTGCACGGCGTCGGCAACGGTGTTGAAGACCGGCAGGTCGATGTGGGTGGTGCCACCCTTGCCCGGGGTCACGCCGCCAACAACCTGGGTGCCGTACTCGATCATCTGAGTCGCGTGGAAGGTGCCCTGCTGGCCGGTGAAGCCCTGCACGATCACCTTGGTGTTCTTGTTAATCAAAACAGACATGGGAATTTCCTTCGGTGTCGTGGATCAGGCGGCGTTCTTGACCGCTTCAACGACTTTCTTGGCGCCGTCGTTGATGTTGTCAGCCGGGATGATGGCCATGCCGCTGTCACGCAGCAGCTGCTTGCCTTCTTCCACGTTGGTGCCTTCCAGGCGCACCACGACCGGCACCTTGACGCCCACTTCCTTCACGGCGGCGATGATGCCCTCGGCGATCATGTCGCAGCGGACGATGCCGCCGAAGATGTTGACGAAGATGCCTTCCACCTTGTCCGAGGACAGGATCAGCTTGAACGCTTCGATGACGCGCTGCTTGTTGGCACCGCCGCCCACGTCCAGGAAGTTCGCCGGCTCGCCGCCGTTGAGCTTGATGACGTCCATGGTCGCCATGGCCAGGCCGGCGCCGTTCACCATGCAGCCGATGTTGCCGTCCATGGTGACGTAGTTGATGTCCAGCTCCGAAGCGGTCACTTCGGTTTCATCTTCCTGGGACTTGTCGCGCATCGCGACCAGTTCCTTGTGGCGGAAGTTGGCGTTGTCGTCGCTGTTGAACTTGCCGTCCAGCGCGTACAGGTTGCCGTCGTCCAGGATCGCCAGCGGGTTGATCTCAACCAGCGCCAGGTCCTTTTCGTTGAAGATGCGGTACAGGTTCACCATGATGTTGGCGAACTGGCCGGCCTGCTTGGCGGTCAGGCCCATCTTGAAGCCGATGTCACGGCCGTGGTAACCCTGCACGCCCTCGACGAAGTCCACATTCAGGGTGTGGATCTTGTCCGGGGTCTCGGCAGCCACCTGCTCGATTTCCATGCCGCCTTCCGAGGAGGCGATGTAGCTGATGGTGCGGGTGCCGCGATCCACCAGGACCGACAGGTACAGTTCCTTGACGATCTCACCGGCGGTGGTCACCAGCACCAGGTTGATCGGCAGCTCGACGCCGGCGGTCTGGTAGGTGGCCATCTTGGTGCCGAGCATCTTGGCCGCTGCGGCCTTCACGTCATCGACGGTCTTGCAGAACTTGACGCCGCCAGCCTTGCCGCGGCCGCCAGCGTGGATCTGCGCCTTGACCATCCAGGGGCCCTGGCCCAGCGACTGGGCGACTTCAACCGCCTCGTCCGGAGTAGCCGCGACCTTGCCGGCCGGGACCGGGATGCCGTATTCGGCAAGCAGTTGTTTTGCCTGGTATTCGTGGAAATTCATGCGTCACCGTGGGAATAGGAACGACCGCACGCAATTCCTCAGGGCCTCCGGGGGAGGCACCGGCACGGACCGCGGCGGGCCCACTATTGTGGCCGAGCCGGCGCCGGGGCGCAAAGAAGTCTGTACGCAGTACCGGATCCGGGCGGATTTCCGCTGTCATTCAGGCAGTTGCGGATCGCCGGCAGCCGCCCGGCCGCCCTCGCCACAGGCCGATTGCGCGACGCGGACCCGCGGCCGGGCATCGCCACGACCGTATACTGGGCATCTGCGTCCGCTCGGGCATGCCCGTCGCACAACCCAGATCCAGGCAGCCAGAAGGGGAGTTCCGGCGTGTCACCCAGTGCTTCATTGATCGACCGCATCGAATCGATTCCGCGGCGCGAGCTGTACTTCTTCGCCCTGTACCGGGTGCTGATCGCAGCCGTCATCGCCGCCCTGCTGTACAGCCCGTTGTCGATGATGGTCGGCGAGGCCCACCACCCGCGGCTGGCCTACACCGTCGGCGCGGCCTACCTGGCGTTGTCGCTGCTGGCCCTGGCGATCGGCCGCAACGAACGCTGGCTGCGGCCGATCGTGGTCACCGGCGTGCTGGTGGACATCATCGCCGCCATCCTGCTGGCCCACGCCCTGCCCGGCGCCAGTGCCGGCATCTCGATGTCGCTGCTGTTCAACATCGCCGCGGCCGCCACCCTGCTGCCGCTGAGCTGGGGCCTTGGGCTGGCCCTGGCGGCGAGCCTGGCAACGGTGGGCGAATACCTGTGGAAGCTGCTGGAGGGCGGCGACCCGACCCGCACCCTGGCCGAGCTGGCGATGTTCACGACCAGTTACCTGGCCCTGGCCTTCATCAGCTACCAGGTCGGCAGCCGCGCCCGCCGCAACCAGCAGCTGGCCAACCAGCGCGGTGACGAGGTGGCCAATCTGTTCCAGATCAACGAACTGATCATCCGCCGCATGCGCACCGGCGTGCTGGTGGTGGATGCCGACAGCCGCATCACTCTGGCCAACGAGGCTGCCTCGATGCTGCTCGGCGACAGCGACGGTGCGGGCGGAACCGGCCGCCTCGATCTGGCCAGCGTCGCACCCGAGCTGGCCCGTCGCCTGCAGCGCTGGCGCAACGGCTGGACCCAGGACGAACTGCCGCTGCAGCTCAATCCGGACCAACCCGAAGTGCAACCGCGCTTCGCGCGCCTGCTGGCCGGCAGCGAACTGGCCCTGGTCTTCCTGGATGATTCCAGCGTGGTGTCGCGGCGCGCCGAGTCGCTCACCCTGTCGGCGATGGGCCGCTTCTCGGCCAGCCTGGCCCATGAGATCCGCAATCCGCTGGCGGCGATCAACTATGCCGTGCAGCTGCTGGAAGAAGGTACCGGCTTCAACGAAAGCGACCGCCGCCTGCTGCAGATCATCCGCCAGCAGTGCCAGCGCACCAACGGCATCGTCGAGAGCGTGCTGGGCCTGGCCCGGCGCGAACGTGCCACGCCGGAGAACGTGGATCTGGTCGCCTTCGTGCGCCGCTTCGTGCTGGAGTACAAGCAGGGCCAGACGCTGGAAACCGACAGCATCGAACCGATCGTCAGCGACACCTCGGTGCCGGCGCAGGTCGACACCCGCCACCTCTACCAGGTGCTGACCGTGCTGGTGCACAACGCCCTGAAGTACGGCCGCATCGGCCAGCAGCCGGCCCGCGTGCGGCTGCGTGTGGCCCGGCACGAACGCAGCGCGGTGATCGACGTGATGGATCGTGGCCCCGGCATTCCCGAAAGCGTGGCGGCGCAGCTGTTCCGGCCGTTCTTCACCACCTCCGAGCACGGCACCGGCCTGGGCTTGTACATCGCCCGCGAATTGTGCAGGGCCAACCAGGCACGGCTGGATTACATCCCGGTGCCAGCCGGCGGCTCGTGTTTCCGCTTGGTCCTGCCAGGTCCGCACACCCTGCTGCCCGATGGTTCCTGATTCTGTGCGTCAAACATTTGTCGCTTTCAGCCCCCTCGTTTATCTTTTCCGCCCATGAACGAAACCCGCAGCGCCCTCGTCGTCGACGACGAACGCGACATCCGCGAACTGCTGGTGCTGACGCTCGGCCGCATGGGGCTGCGCATCAGTACTGCAGCCAACCTCGCCGAAGCCCGCGAGCTGCTGGCCAGCAATCCTTATGACCTGTGCATCACCGACATGCGCCTGCCGGATGGCAACGGCATCGAGCTGGTCAGCGAGATCGCCCAGCACTACCCGCGCACACCGGTGGCGATGATCACCGCCTTCGGCAGCATGGATCTGGCAGTGGAAGCCCTGAAGGCGGGCGCCTTCGACTTCGTCAGCAAGCCGGTGGACATCGCCGTGCTGCGCGGACTGGTCAAGCACGCGCTGGAATTGAACAACAGCGAGCGGCCCGTACCGGGCCCCGTCGCCGAACAGGGCGCCCGGCTGCTCGGCAATTCGCCGGCGATGGACGTGTTGCGTGCCACCATCGGCAAAGTGGCGCGCAGCCAGGCCCCGGTCTACATCCTCGGCGAATCCGGCGTCGGCAAGGAACTGGTCGCGCGGACCATCCACACCCAGGGGGCACGTGCTGCCGGGCCGTTCGTGCCGGTCAACTGCGGCGCGATTCCCGGCGAACTGATGGAGAGCGAGTTCTTCGGCCACCGCAAGGGCAGCTTCAGCGGCGCCCACGCCGACAAGCCCGGCCTGTTCCAGGCCGCCCATGGTGGCACCCTGTTCCTGGATGAGGTCGCCGAGCTGCCGCTGCAGATGCAGGTGAAGCTGTTGCGCGCGATCCAGGAGAAGTCGGTGCGCGCGGTGGGTGCGGCCAGCGAGGAACCGGTCGATGTGCGCATCCTGTCGGCCACCCACAAGGATCTGGCCGAGCTGGTCGAGGACGGCCGCTTCCGCCACGACCTGTACTACCGCATCAATGTGATCGAACTGAAGGTGCCGCCGCTGCGCGAACGCCGCCAGGATCTGCCGGAGCTGGCCGCTGCCGTGCTGGCACGGCTGGCCCGCAGCCACGGCCGCACCACGCCGCTGCTCGCGCCCTCGGCGCTGGAGGCACTGGCGCAGTACGCCTTCCCCGGCAACGTGCGCGAACTGGAGAACATCCTTGAGCGCGCGCTGGCCCTGGCCGAGGAAGACCGCATCGGTGTCGACGATCTGCGCCTGCCGCAGCACGCCCCCCGCATGCCCGGCAACGGCACGGCCGCCGAAGCCGTGGTCGATCTGCAGCCGGGCAGTGCCGCCCTGCCCTCGTACATCGAACAGCTCGAACGCAGCGCCATCCAGCGCGCGCTGGAAGAAAACCGCTGGAACAAGACCCGTACCGCCGCGCAGCTGGGCATCACCTTCCGCGCGCTGCGCTACAAGCTGAAGAAGCTGGGCATGGAGTAAGGGCCGCAAGACCCAGCGGTCGGATCCCTTTCCGCAGGAAAGGGCTCCGACCCCGCCAGCACAACCGCGTCAATCCTTGGTAACGCGATTGATCTCGGCCAGGCTGGTCACACCCGCCGCGACCTTCCTCAATGCCGACTGCCGCAGGTCATTGACCCCGATCGCCTGCGCGGCTTCGGCAATCTGCAGCGCATTGCCACCGGCCAGCACGATCGTGGCGATCTCGTCGGTCATCGGCATCACCTGGTAGATACCGGTGCGGCCCTTGTAACCCTCGGTGCATTCATCACAGCCCACCGCCTCATGCAGCTGGATGCCCTCATCCAGCTGGGCCTGGGTGAAGCCCTCGGCCAGCAATGCATGCTCCGGCAGCTGCGCCGGGCGCTTGCAGTTCGGGCACAGCCGTCGCGCCAGACGCTGGGCGATCACCAGGGTCACCGAGCTGGTGATGTTGTACGGCGCGATGCCCATGTTCATCAGGCGCGCGATGGTCTGCGGCGCGTCGTTGGTATGCAGGGTGGACAGCACCATGTGGCCGGTCTGCGCGGCCTTGATGGCGATCTCGGCGGTCTCCAGGTCGCGGATTTCGCCGACCATGATGATGTCCGGATCCTGGCGCAGGAACGAGCGCAACGCAGCGGCGAACGTCATGCCGCGCTTGTTGTTCTGCTGCACCTGGTTGACGCCGGGCAGCCGGATTTCCACCGGGTCTTCCGCCGTGGAGATGTTGCGCGTCTCGTCGTTTAGAATGCCCAGCGCGGTATACAGCGACACCGTCTTGCCCGAACCGGTCGGCCCGGTCACCAGCACCATGCCGTATGGCTTGTGGATCGCATCCAGGAACAGCTTCTGCTGGTCGGGCTCATAGCCGAGCTTGTCGATGCCCAGCTTGGCGGCACTGCCGTCGAGGATACGCAGCACGACCTTCTCGCCGAACAGCGTCGGCAACGTGCTCACACGGAAATCGATCTGCTTGGACTTGGACAGGTTGAGCTTGATGCGGCCATCCTGCGGCACGCGCTTCTCGGCGATGTCCAGCTGTGCCATCACCTTCAGGCGCGCGGCGATGCGCTGGTTCAACTTCACCGGCGCGCGCGCGACCATCTTCAACAGCCCGTCGATGCGCAGGCGCACGCGGTAATCGTCTTCGTACGGCTCGAAATGGATGTCCGACGCGCCCTTGCGGATCGCATCGACCAGCACCTTGTTGACGAACTTCACCACCGGGGTGTCGTCGCCCTTGGCATCGATGCCGGAGTCGCCGCCCGCGCCATCCTCATCGCCCAGGCCCACGTCGAGGTTGGCCATCCCCTCATCGTCACCGCCCAGCGCGTCACCCAGCGTGTCGTGGCTGGCGTGCCACTGTTCCAGAGTGCGGCGGATCTGGTCCTCGTCGACCAGGATCGGCTCCACCACCAGGTTGGTGTGGAACTTGATCTCGTCCAGTGCGTGGGTCGGGTTGCTGGTGCCGACGAACAGCTTGCCGCCACGCTTGAACAGCGGCAGTACGTTGTGCTTGCGCAGCAGTTCCTCGCTGACCAGGCTCATCGCGTTCTGGCTGGCATCGAAGGTCGAGACGTCGAACAGCGGCATGCCGAACTCAACCGCATTGGCCGCGGCCAGCTGTGCTGCCCCCACCACCTTGTTCTGCGCGAACCACTGCGGCAGCGGCTGCCGCGCGGCGGCGGCCCGGGTCATGGCGTCGCGGGCGGTGGCCTCGTCCAGCGCACCATCCTGGACCAGGCGGCGCGCCAGCCCGGTGATGCCGACAAGGTTGGGGGATGAAACAACGCTCATGGGATTCCTCGTTACTCGTGCCCTGACGGCCGGAATTCAGTTTCAGAAACGGGTTGCCGGCCCATAGCGGCCAGGTAGCTCAGCAAACGCAGGGGTCCGTTTCCTCGCGCATCGGGCGCGAGCGCCTTCCAGTACTGGTCCGTCAGTTGCCGCGACGCCGTGGTATCCCCCAGCTGCCGCGCAGCGTGCTGCATTGCACCGAACAGATAATAGCCGGTGGCAGGGTCGGCCAGCAGCATCGGCGCATGCTCGCTGCCCAACAATCGCCGGCCTTCCGTGAGTACAGCGTGGTGGTCGTCGGTGGCCGCGGCGGCAACCAGGGCAAGGCTGGCGGACACGACGGGATCTGCCGGGGTGCAGTCCATCCAGTCGCGCTGCGCCCAGAGGGCCGCCCGCTGCGCTGCCGGCAGGAACGGGATCGTTTCTCCGGCCAGCACGAACAGCAGCCGGGTGGTTTCCATCGGAGATCCGTCCAGTTCGCAGCGCGCTGCCAGCCCACGCAGCGCCTGCGCACTCATCCAATCGGCATCCGCCACATCCGTGGGCGCCTCGCCCTGCAGGAAAGCTGCCACGGCCCGTGCGGTCGGACGTTTGTCATCCCGGCTGGACGCCGGTTGCGGCAGACCCGCCGCAGTAGCCGTCACCTGCCCCGTTGGCGGGGCGCTGACGATCCGCCAGGGGGCCGTCATCACCTGCTGGAAATCACGGGTGAACGCCCCCTGGAAACGTGCCACCGGGGCATTCAACTTCAAGGTCGGGAAGTAATCGGAATTGCGCGCGGCCGGATACAGAGGAACGAAGGCGCGCAGCGCTGCGTCATCCATGGACAGGGCGTTCTCCAGATCGGCCACCGAATGCACGCCGATCCGCGCCAGTTCCCCGCGCAGCTGCGGCTGTTGGAACAGGCTGCCCTTCATCGGCGGCAACGTGCCCTTCGGCGTCGCCACCAGGATCAGGTCGCCACGATTGGCCAGGTAAGCGCGCACATCGGAGAACTGTTCCAGCAGCCCCGCCAGTACCGAGCTGACCAGTTCGGGGGTGATCTCATACAGCTGCAGCCACTGCACGAACACGCCACCTTCGTTGAGCTGCTGTGGCACGAACGCATAGAACTCGTCGCTGAACAGCGCCGCCGTTCCACCCACCCAGGGATTGGACGGCTCGGAAATGATCAGATCGTACTTGCGCGGACTGGCGGCGAAATAGGACTTCGCATCGTCGATCACCACGTGCGAGCGCGGATCGTTGAAGGCGCGCTCGACACGCTCGCCGAACAGACGCGCGCCCTCCACCATGGCCGGCTCGATCTCCACCGTTTCCACGCGCCCGACGCGCTGGTCGCCCAACAGCGTGTGCGTGCTGAGCCCGGATCCGAAACCGATCACGCCGACGCGCTGGTAATCATCGCGCAGCGCCAACGGCAGAGCCGCCAGCAGGATCATGGTCGATTCGTCGCTGGTGGGTGCCTGTACCATCGACACGGCCATGCCTGCATCCACTTTGCCGTTGGTGGCGATGGCACGCATGCGGCCGATCGGCTGGGTGCTTTCATAGACCGCCACGGTGGCCGTCTGCCCATCGCGCGAGAACAGCATCGTGGCGGTATCCGCCAGACGGGCCGTGCCATGGCGGTACACCGACGAATTCAGCACCAGCGGATCGAAGCGGACCAGCACGACGGCCGCCACTACGCCAGCGACACCCAGCGCGCCAGCCTGCCACAGTGGCGAGCGCAGACGGCCCGGGGCCGCAAGCCGAAGGCGCTGCAGCAGCACCAGGCCCAGCACGATGTCGACCACTGCCGCGACCAGCAGCGCGTACTTCAGCCCCAGCAGCGGCATCAGCAGATGGATGGCCGCCAGCACACCGACGATCGCGCCGAGCGTATTGAACGCATAGGCCTGGCCGATCGCGCGCTCGCCCTGCCCGGCGCGCAGCAGCGCCAGGGTCAGCAGCGGCAGCGTCATGCCGGCGAAGAACGCCGCCGGGAACATCACCAGGCCGGCAATGGCGGCACTGGCCAAGTTGTACAGCACGTAACCATCCGCGCTGCGCACGATGACCCGCATCAGCCAGCCGACCCAATCGAAGGCCTGCGCATAGACGAACATCGAGGCCAGCGCCGCCAGCCCCATCCACACCTGCACCCAGCCTGCCACCCGCAGGGGCGACGGCATCCGGTCGGCGCGGCGGCGCAGCCACAGGCCACCGAAGGCGATGCCGAGGATGAACGCCGCCAGCATCAGCTCGAACGAATGCAGCGTGGTGCCGAGTGCGAGCGACAGCATGCGCACCCAGGTGATTTCGTAGACGAAGGACGACGCGCCGGTCGCTGCCGCGACCAGCAGCACCAGCCGCACCGGCACTGCAGTCTCCGGTCGTACGCCGCCGGCAGCCGGCGCGGCGGAGGCCACTACCGCAGGCGCGCTGCCGTCGCGGGCCAGTGGATAGACCAGGATGGCCACCACGATGTTGAGCAGGCCGGCACTGAGGACGGTGCCCGGCAGCCCTACCGCCGGCAGCAGCGCGTAGGTCGCCACCAGGGCGCCGGCGGCCGCGCCCAGGCTGTTGGAGAAATAGAGCCCGGCCAGCACCTCACCCTGCGACCCGGGCTGCAGGCGCATGTAACCCGCACTCATCAGCGGGAAGGTCGCGCCCAGCAGGATGCATTGCGGCAGCACCAGGGCCGTGGCCAGCGCCCAGCGCAGCGCCGTGGACGAGGTCCCCTCCATGCCCGGCATGAGGTGGGTGTACGCCCAACCGGTGACGCCCTGGAACAGCCCGTCGAAACCGATGCCCAGCACCCCGATCACCAGCTCGATGACCGCGTAGGCCAGCAGCGGCCGGCGCAGCAGCGCGCTGCGGCGGCTGACCAGCCACGCCCCCAGCGCCATGCCGCCCATGAACAGGATCAGCACCAGCGATTGCGCGTGCGAGGAATGCCCCAGGAACAGCCCCAGGTACTGCGTCCAGATGGACTGGTAGATCAGCCCGGCGAAGCCGGAGAGCACGAAGATCAGAAGCAGCCATGGGCCATGGCTGAATGAAGGACGGCGCATTGCGAACTCCCCAGTCGCACGGTCGATTTCAACAGAAGAACAAACTTCGCGGACTCAATGCAAGCGCGCGGCCAGACGGGATCCGGACAACCCGCAGCGCCCAAACGAAAACGGGGAGCCTGGGCTCCCCGTTTCCGTACGCGAGCAGCAAACGCCAGTTACTCGGCAGGTGCGGCCTCACCCTGGCACGAACCCGGGCGGTACTTCGAAGCGATGGAACCTTCGCAGGTCCACTTCGGGATGACGCCATTCGCCACGTTGCTGTCGTCGGCCTTCAGCGTGATGGTATCGCCATCGATGTCATCAGCAATGCCACGCGCGGTCGCGGTGATGGTCTTGGTGGTCGCATCCCATTCCAGCTTGTCGACATACTGGGTCTGCTGGAAATCCGGCTCCCAGGTGGCCGGCGGCAGGGCATTGTTGCTGGCCACGTATTCCGACACGTCGGTACGCAGCGAAGAAGCCGCAAGGATCACTTCCGAGACCTTGGCCTTCTTGGTGTAGTTCGAGTAAGCCGGCAGCGCGATGGCGGCCAGGATGGCGATGATCGCAACGACGATCATCAGTTCGATCAGGGTGAAGCCCTTCTGGTTCTTCATGGTGGTACGTCCCCAAGTAGTGGTGGTTGATTTTCCGGGTACGGCAACCGGCCGGCCAGATGACCGGATGAGCAGGCTGCCCGCCCCCGCGGGTGGATCAACGCAGGTTGCGTGCCAATCTCCCATGGCCACGCCTCCCCCGATTTCCCCGCGCCAATGATGGCAGCTATTTCGCGGATGGGAACCCCCCTGCTCCGAATCTGCGATGGACGCGGCAATGTGACGCAGCGCGTCACCTTCCGCCTCGACGCGTCGAAAACCCTGCACGCCGTCACGCCGGCAGGCTCCCCGGACGGGTCTGAACCAGCTACCATCGCCGCTCAGGATGCCCGCCTGGGGATGGCGGGCCTGGGGAGCCAACATGTCTGTGAGTCGCAGTGCGATCAAGAAGGAGCCCGTGGCCCGCGCCACGATGGAGCTGCAGCCGTTTGTCTGGGAGGGGACCGACAAGCGGGGCATAAAGATGAAGGGCGAGCAGCTGGCGAAGAACGCCAACCTGCTGCGCGCCGAACTGCGCAGGCAGGGCATCAGCCCGGGCCAGGTCAAACCCAAGCCGAAGCCGCTGTTCGGTGCGGCCGGCAAGCCGGTCTCGCCGAAGGACATCGCGTTCTTCAGCCGGCAGATGGCCACGATGATGAAGTCCGGCGTGCCGATCGTGTCGGCGCTGGAGATCATCGGCAGCGGGCACAAGAACCCGCGCATGAAGAAGATGGTGGACACGATCCGCACCGACATCGAGGGCGGCTCGTCGCTGCACGAGGCCATCAGCAAGCATCCGGTGCAGTTCGATGAGCTCTACCGCAACCTGGTGCGGGCCGGCGAAAGCGCCGGTGTGCTGGAGACCGTGCTGGACACCATCGCCTCCTACAAGGAGAACCTCGAGGCACTGAAGGGCAAGATCAAGAAGGCGCTGTTCTACCCGGCCATGGTGCTGGTGGTGGCGTTCCTGGTCAGCACGATCCTGCTGGTCTGGGTGGTCCCGCAGTTCGAGGAAGTCTTCCAGAGCTTCGGTGCCGACCTGCCGGCATTCACCCAGATGGTGGTGAACCTGTCACGGTTCATGGTGTCGTGGTGGTGGCTGATCGCCATCGTCGCCATCGGCGCGGTGGTGGCGATCGCCATGACCTACCGGCGATCGGAGAAGATGCAGCACACCGTCGACCGGCTGATCCTGAAGGTGCCGGTCATCGGCCAGATCATGCACAACAGTGCGATCGCCCGCTTCTCCCGCACCACAGCGGTGACCTTCAAGGCCGGCGTGCCGCTGGTGGAGGCCCTGGGCATCGTCGCCGGCGCCACCGGCAACAAGGTCTACGGCGAGGCGGTGCTGCGCATGCGCGACGACGTTTCGGTCGGCTATCCGGTCAACATGGCGATGAAACAGCTGAACCTGTTCCCGCACATGGTGATCCAGATGACCGGCATCGGCGAGGAGGCCGGCGCCCTTGACACCATGCTGTTCAAGGTCGCCGAATACTACGAGCAGGAGGTCAACAACGCCGTGGATGCCTTGAGCAGCCTGCTGGAACCGATGATCATGGTGTTCATTGGTACCATTGTCGGCGGCCTGGTCATTGCGATGTACCTGCCGATCTTCAAACTGGGCGCCGTCGTCGGATAAAAATACATGGCTTTTCTCGACCAGCACCCCGGCCTCGGCTACCCCGCCGCGGCCGGACTGGGACTGCTGCTGGGCAGTTTCCTCAATGTTGTCATCCTGCGCCTGCCCAAGCGGCTGGAATGGCAGTGGAAGCGCGATGCGCGCGAAGTGCTGGAGGAACCGGACTTCTACGAGCCGCCGCCGCCGGGCATCGTGGTCGAGCCGTCGCACTGCCCGCATTGCAAGCACAAGCTGTCCTGGTACGAGAACATCCCGCTGTTCAGCTGGCTGATCCAGGGGGGCAAATGCCGCCACTGCAAGGCGCCGATCTCGCTGCAGTACCCGCTGGTGGAAGCGATGACCGCCCTGCTGGTGCTGGCCTGCGTGTGGCAGTTCGGCTTCGGCTGGCAGGGCTTCGGCGCCATCGTGCTGACCTGTTTCCTGATCGCGCTGTCCGGCATCGACCTGCGCACCCAGCTGCTGCCCGACCAGCTGACCCTGCCCCTGATGTGGCTGGGCCTGATCGGCAGCATCGACAATCTGTACATGCCCGCCAAGCCGGCCCTGGTCGGCGCGGCCGTGGGCTATCTGTCGCTGTGGACGGTCTGGTGGCTGTTCAAGCAGCTGACCGGCAAGGAGGGCATGGGCCATGGTGACTTCAAGCTGCTGGCGGCGCTCGGCGCCTGGTGCGGCCTGAAGGGCATCCTGCCGATCATCCTGCTGTCCTCGGTGATCGGCGCCATCGTCGGTTCGATCTGGCTCTACAGCCGGGGACGCGATCGCGCCACGCCGATTCCGTTCGGCCCGTACCTGGCCATCGCCGGCTGGTTGTTCTTCATGTGGGGCGAACCGCTGGTGGAGCGCTACCTGGCCCTGAGCGGCCTGCGCTGAGGGGGCCGCCGTGAGCCGCTACGTGGTCGGCCTGACCGGCGGCATCGCGGCCGGCAAGAGCGAAGTGACGCGGCGCTTCGAAGCGCTGGGCATCGTGGTGGCCGACGCCGATCTGGCCGCCCGCGCGGTGGTGGCCACCGGCAGCCCGGCACTGGCCCGCATTGCCGACCGGTTCGGCACGGACATGCTGCTGGCCGATGGCAGCCTGGACCGGGCGCGCCTGCGCACCCATGTCTTCGCTGACCCGGCCGAACGGACGGCACTGGAAGCCATCACCCACCCCGCCATCCGCCTGTTGATGCAGCAGCAGTGCACGCAGGCGCCGAGCCCGTACGCCATTGCTGCGATTCCGCTGCTGACCGAGGTGGGCGGCCGCCAGGCCTATCCATGGCTGGACCGGATACTGCTGGTGGATGCACCGGAAGCCGTACAGCACGCCCGGCTGATGCAGCGCGATGGCATCGACGCCGCCCTGGCCGACCAGATGATCGCCGCCCAGGCCAGCCGCGCGCAGCGCCGGGCAGTGGCCGATGACGTGGTGGTCAACGATGGGCAGCCGGACGACCTGCAGGCGCAGGTGGAGGCGCTGCACCATCGCTATCTGGCGCTGGCCGGGAGCTGACCCGGCGGACACGTGCCCGGCTTCCTGGCTGCGCTGCGCGGTGAGCCGAGCGCGAGCCCGGCTCTGCCAGGATCGTCAGCGTGACCTACTCCACCTGCTGGCGGGCGTGGCGGACCAGTTCACGGGCGCCCAGCAACAGGCCGTCGACCACATCCGGACTGAGCTGCTGATGGACGCCCCCCTGCTCACGCGCGGCTGCGGCGGCGTGCAGCACCTGAACCAGCACGTCCAGACCCGCCAACGTACGACCGAGTCCGGCCTGGGTTGCGACCTGTACCGGACTGAGACCCTCTACGTCCAGCCGTCTGCCATCAGCGCCGTCGCGACCATCCATGCGGGCCAGCAAGGCGGGAAGCAGGTCCTGGGGGTCATCCAGCAGGGCTTCGAGCCGCTCGGCAGCATCGGCAGGAAGCCGGTCGGCAGATTCGCCGATCAGGGCGCAGAGATGGGGAAACAACGGACGTGCGGACATGGTGAGGCTCCTCGCAGACGGCAGGCCACCTGCAGATGCAAGGTGGCGGACGGTGCGGGTTGGCGTACCGGAGACCAACATTCAGCAAAGAAGCTCCAGCGGATTCTGATGAATCCCCACGCACCGCCCGCCGTTGACTAGGCATGCGGTGCATTTTCCACGATGGACCTTCGCCCACCGATAGATTGCTGAATGTCGGTCTTTTTCAGGACGCCAATCCCGGCCGGGGCACCCGCCCCGGCCCCGCCATCACGCCATCCAGCGAAGCGCTTTTCTGTAAGGGAATTGCCAAGCTACGGGTGGCTGTAGTGATTCGCGCAGTGGTGCACGCCGAGGGCGCGGCACGCATCACGCACTTGTCGTGATGGGCCTTGCTGATGAAGTGATACCGCCGCACCGTGCGCGCCGGTTGCGACAACCCGCGCGACGCGGAGCATCCGTCAGGCCGAGCACACGCTGCCTGACCTTCTAGGCCGCCGCATCTTCCACAGCACTCCCCCTGCGCAATGCCGCTTCCGCAACGGCCGCACCGGGCGGGTTGAGATAGCAGGTGCGCCAGCGCAGGTAGCCCCACTGCCAGTAGTACTCGCGCCCCGTCACCTGCAGGGCTTCGTCATAATTCTCGGGGTGCTTGCGCCATGCCGTCAGTTCCTCCAGCTCCTGCACCGACATCGCCAACGGCACCCGCGGCTGGAACATCTGCCCAGCCCGTTGCATGCGCTCCCGCTCCTGCCGGTGGGCCTGCTCCATCGCGTCCAACTCCTGCATCCGCTGCCGATAGGTGTCACGTTCGCGCTGCTGCACGTGCAGCCACTCGTCATCGTCCAACCCGAACGGCTTGAACCAGGCCCGCGAGTCGTGCACGTAGCCATCCAGAAACGTCGCCACGGGTTCCGGTGGCACCTGCCGCGACGCCCATATCTGCTCGATATGACCATCCAGCCATTGCTGCTCCTTCTGGCCGCGCAGCGTCGCCTGCACGAAGTCCGTTGCCGGAATGCTCTTGTGGGGCGGCAACGCGAGCATGCCGTGGTGCGGCGTGCTTACCGGTGCATTACGGATGCGCTGTGTCGCGTTGTTGTAGCGCATCCCCCTCACTTCCATTGCCAGCTCGGTGTTTCCGCCGCGCAGATCCGCACGGTCCTGTGCCGACGCCCTCTGGAAGGCGGGCAGGCTGGCGAAATCATCCAGATGCTGGCGCCGCCACAACAGGTACTGGCGATAGTGCGCGTACATCAGCACCGCCGTGCGATTGGCCTTGGACGCGGGATTCGTGCCCGGCAGGAATGGCGCCATCGTCTGCAGATAGGCGTTGTAGTGCTGGCGCAAAGCGGGAGAGACCTCGAACTGGCGCTGCAACTCCACGCGTGCCTTTGCGATAGGCAACAGTGGCACACCTGCCGCCAAGGCGTGCCTGTACATGTCGCACAGCGGAATCTGCGAGAGCTTGTCTGCGTCATTCGGCGAACGCCCCTGTTCGCCCGGTGCATACCCGCCACCTACGTCCGAATGCACCCCAGGGTAGATGATCTGTTCGCAGTTCGTGCCATCCACCAGGTCCACCGGGAATGAACCCCGTACTTCATGTGCGGCCACCATGTGCACGCAGCGGCGTACATCGGCGGGAATACGCAGGTCTTCGGCTGCCGCCCAGCCGCCGTGGCCGTCGAACACCGATTCAAAGAAGCTCTGCGCGGCACCCACCGAAGCGACCGTATCGAACAAGCCCATGAAATCGATCTGCACGGGAATGCCACACAGGCGCAGCGGACCCGGTCCGGGATCGCAGGCATCGCCCAGCCAGTTGCAGAATACGCGTGCCTCGGCCGCGCCCCGCGAGAAGCCGAAGATCGACAGGCGGATGCGGTCCACCCGCGGATTCTGCGCCTGGAACGGGGCCACCTTCTTCGCGAGAAACGCGCGGCGTTCCTGCAATACTACCCGGCGCGATGAGTGATCGGCGCGGGCCAAGTGGGTGCCACGCACGCGCTGCAAGGCACCGACCATGTTCCAGAAGCCGCCGCTGAGCGAATTGCGCAGATCGAGCTCCTTCTCGCCTTGGTTGACAGCCAGATAGTTGGACAGCGGCATTCGTGCTGCCTGAGCCAGGCGCTCCACGTCCTGAAGGCTCAGGCGGAGATCGGCACTCATCTTCCGCGCGACCGGGACAGTAGAATCAAAGCCCATGGCGGAGGTGACGGTGGTCTCGGCGAAATGGGTCAAGAGATGGTCCTGGACCCGCATCAGCATCCAGTTCACCCGACCCTCGCCGCCCCAGCCGGCTGCCGCGCCGGCGCGCGCGTGCCAGCCTGTGCCGGTGTCGCCGATCTCTTTCAG
Source organism: Stenotrophomonas sp. 112478_Sma (assembly GCF_056479905.1). Classification (NCBI taxonomy): domain Bacteria; kingdom Pseudomonadati; phylum Pseudomonadota; class Gammaproteobacteria; order Lysobacterales; family Lysobacteraceae; genus Stenotrophomonas; species Stenotrophomonas sp. 112478_Sma. Next base: position 3,383,371 of record NZ_CM151072.1, read on the forward strand.
CGCCTCCGTGCCTACGCCTTGGATGTAGCTCGCGAAGCGGGTGGCACGCTTATCGGAATTTGAACCTTGATCGCGGTCAAAGACATCAAAGAGTCGTGAGATGTTTGATTCCGTCTTATCTTGCCGGAGAAGGGAGTTCAGTCTGTGGTTTCGCGTTCCATCGAAAAAGCAACCAAGAAAGAGATCAGTACCACAATCTGAGGATGACCCCGCACTTGCTCCAGCGTTGCGAGCGGCTTCGCGATCATTCAATTCGGTCATATTGTCAGAAGCTGGAGAAGATGCCGCCACTCTCATTCATCCACCTCCTTGGGCAAAGTTTCCAACAGGAACTGCGCGACCCTCTCTTCGTCGCGCTCACGGCTGGCGAACTCTATGTCGTATTGGAACTTCGGATAACCAGGAAAATACGGCGTTGCTACCACTCGCACTTGGTCATCCGGGAAGTACATAAAGTAAATAAACCCATCAAGAAACGGCTTGTAGGGCGCCACGAGGATGTCCTTCTCAACATAGCTTTGAGGATCCTTCAGAAACATGCTGCTGGTGCGGTAGGCCACGGTAACCTTGAGCCCCGGATGCCAGAGCCGGGGCAACGTCACACAGCAAGTAGCAGCATTGCCACTCGATCGCGGCTCCATCCCCCCTGCCCAGACATCGTTGATGTAGACCCTACCCAACCCATCATCCGAGTAGTTGGCCACACCAATCATCAGATGCATTTCCGATGGCGCATTGGTGATGTCATGGCCAGAAGCGAAATCAATAATGATCGGCGTAGTAGGATCGGGCGGCGGCGGCCCGATCCTGAACTCCATGAACTTGAGCGCGACACCTGCCAGGGCCAGCAGTGCGAGGCAGATCAGGGCGAGCCTCGTCAGCAGTTTCCTCACGACCTTCATTTGATCAGGGGGTGTCATTCAATTGGGTCCCAGGTTATGGCCGCACAGCGGGGTATGATCCGCTCGCAGTCCGCACCATCCACCAGACTCGCCGGGAATGAGCCGCACTTCATGCGCGCCCAGGGTTGGCACGCAACGGCGCACAATCGCCGCCCTCCATCCTGATCGAGGGCTCATGCGTCCTCTCCGGCTGAGCGCGCATCCCACGCGGTAACGGCCCTGACCGTCATCCGGTGCGCCAGCGCCAGGTGGTCGATACCGCGCCGCGCCAAGCGCGCAAGCACGACGTCCGCACAACGATGTACATGTGAAGGCATCATGTTGTCCGGTCGCAGTGATGGCCGCTGCAGCACGAAGCGGGCGATGGCATCGGCCTGGCTCTGCCGGCGTAGTGCCGCTTCCTGTACGGCGGTGAACATCAAGGGGCTGGCATCGATAGCGAACAGTGCCCCCCCGGCGCCTGCCACGCGCATCCAGCCTCCTGTACGGGTGGGCAGATACCAGTCCTGCAGTCCGGCCAGCACGCGTCTGCGTTGATTTCCATCCAACGCCTCAAGCAGGATGGCTGCCGCTCTCCCGTCAGCCCAACGCAGCAGCCAGGGCTCTCCCACGCTGGACTCGCCTTCCCAGATCCGTCGCAGGTGGTGAATCAGCGCCCCCGGATCGGCCGTAGTACGCAGGACAGACAGCATTGGCGCACCACGGCTCAGGGCCAACAGCGCCTGCCAGCAACGCTCGCGTGCACGGGCATCATCGGGAAGGGTGAGCAGGCAGGGCGACAAGCGGTCCAGGCCCTCGCCCGCGTAGCGATGCTTGAACAGTGGCTGGATGCTGGCTGACAGCGCGTGCAGCGATTCGCAGGCAGTCGGCGCGAATGCCCTGTCCACTAGAACATGTGCAGGCAGGGCGTTTGCCGTCTCTTCGTCAGTGCCCTGCCACGGCAGCCCGGTGTGCTGCCATGGGTCAATCCAGGCAGGCTCAACCATTCTTCAAGGACCATGGCAATCCGGCCTGCATCGCCTTCTGCAGGCACTCCACACAGATCGTCTGCGGGAACTGCGGCAGGGGAAACAGTTCCTGCGCCGGACCGACGAAGGTCCGCCGGCCCGCCCTGAAGGTCAGCGTACCCGGGCACGTCACCCGCAGATGTCCATCAGTCAGCGTGATCGCGGCACCCTCCGCAGTGGCGATGTGCAGGGCGCGACCGGCCGCCAGCTGCACCTCGCCCTGGCCGCTTGTCGCCCGCAGACGGGCCCGTGACTGCAGAAGCACCGCGTCGGCCTGGGCCTGCAGGTCAAGCTGTTCTTCGCCGGCCACTACACTCAATCCCATCTGATCCGCGCGGTGCGCCGCACCGGCCAATACACCGATGGCCTGGCGTCCCTGCCAGCGGGCATGGCCGACGACGATGGCCGCGGAGCTGCCGCCACTGGCCAACAGCGTGCAGTCCCGAACTCCCATCTGAAACGCCTGACCGGCCACCTGGCAGATGCCAGTCGGTGCCGACAGGCCCAGCACGGGCGACCGTGTGGCGGGAACCTGCTCACCGGCGGTGCTGATGCTGCGCGACGCCGCCACGCTGTCGGCCAGAACCTGCAACACCGATGAGCCGCTGGCCTGCCGGACACAACCGCGCAGCCGTATCGTCTGGTGCCGCCGCGCTGCGTCATCAAACGTCTGCCCCAGCACCAGGGTCCGCCGCAGCAGCGCAACCGGTGCCATCCGCAGCCCCGCGGGATCACTGGCAGTCCGCGCCGTGCTGTCCAGCCACAGACCTGCCGTGGCACGTACCGCTCCCCATGCGTCGCTACGCAGCTCGTATCCGTTTCCGCGCAGGCTGCCGCGATAGTTGTGCTGCTGGTGACGCAATTGACCCAAACTGAGTGAACTGTGGCGCTGGGTGGTACCCAGCCTGACCTGCAGCTGGCTGTCGCTGTCATCGAATTCGAGGCTGCTGCCCCCCTGGCCGTCCCAGCTCTGCGAACTGATGCCCCAGATTGCACCCGCGTTGCGCTGGGCGCATTCGCCGGCGCCAGCGGCATGCCAACGTGGCGCCTGACCACCGGCCAGATTGTTCTGGGCGCTGGTGGCCGCATCACTGGCCAGTGCCAAGGCATCCGGACGCGATTCCCCGCGACCGTTGTAGAGCGCACCGACCACGAGGGGCCTGCGGATGTCTCCGTTGATGAAGTCCACCACTACCTCCTGACCCACGCGGGGCAGGAACTGGCTGCCAACGCCAGGGCCGGCGAAGCGCTGGGCGACACGCAGCCATCCACTTTCCGCCCTGCCATCGGTGGCGAAGCCAAACCGCACACGGATGCGCCCTGCGCTGTCCATGTGCAACGGTGCGCCGTCGTCGCCGCCCAGCACGGTGGCCAACTGTGGTCCAGGCGCGGTGGGACGATAATCCGGGTCCTCCAACCGACGTCGCCACCGCTGCTCAAGCGGGATGGCCTGGAACCGGTTTGCGTACCCCAGTGCCTGCGCGCGTGCTGCTGGCACGGTATCGGGCAGCGTGCAGGCCGGCAGGTCCTGCTGGAGTTCGGCCACCGACGGCAGCAGATTGACTCCGGCATGGTTCACTGCCGTAAGCAACAGCGCGGGCGCCGCTCTCTGACCCGGCACCGGCAGCACCTCGAATGCCTCGCCCGGCTCGAAGTCCGGCTCGGTCCCCTCGCCCGTCCAGCGCCGTTGGTCGCACAGTGCCGCTTCAGCCTCCCGCATCACCTCGGCCAGTGCTTCACGTGTGGTCTGCCACGCCGCGTGGCGTGCTGGCGCGTAGTCTTCCAAAGAACCATCCGCCGCGTCACGCACGGGCAGGCTTGCCGATATCACACGGAACGCATCGTCATTGTCCGTCACGCGTGTCATTCGGGTTGGCACCACCCTGCGGGACTCATGCAGGAACGCGATGCCCGGGCTGTCCACCACCCGCTGCGTCCGGTGCACCCGCCGAAGACCCGGGAGCACGCTGCATTGCGTGCTGTCGCCAATGATCATCAGCGTGTGTCCACCCGGCGCCTCAGGCCGTGCTCGAATGCACCAGCCCAGTCCTTCCTCGGCCATCAGCTGCTGCAGGAACGCCATGTCCGACTGGCGATACTGCACCCGATACCCCCGGCACCGCCGGTCCAGCGTACTCGGGCTGCCAGCGTGCCAGCACCAGTGTGCAAGGGGTGCGTGTTCCGAAAGCACGGTATCGATGATGCTGGCGACGTCCTCATCCTGGAATACTCGACTGTGGCGACTGTCGTGCAGCCAGGCTGTCCAGTCCGCCAGATGGACGCGGTAACGCACCAGACTGCCAACACAGGCCACACGTTCAACGCTGCGGATCAGTCCGACGCGGACGACCTCTCCTCCTTCCGGAAGGCGGGTGGTGATGCTTGCGGGCCGCGTCAACCAGTCGTCCAGATCCTGTTCGTGTTCGTCACCCAACAGGTCGATCTGGCAGCGCAACTCCCCAGACAACGACTCGTGCCCATGCCATCGCTCGACAATCAGCCGCGTGGCGGTCGGCCCGCAGAACCGATGGACACGCGAAGACGCCTCGCATGCGGCAGTGAATGATGATGATCGATGATGCATGACAGCTCCCTCGGCAGGCATGACCTGCGATGACGTTTGCTGCGCCTGGCGCTGGCCGCGAGCTGACGCCGGGCACGTGCCCGGCGTTGCAGAATCGTCGTTGCGGCGTCCCCGGCCATCACTGCAATGTGGCTGTCCCCCTGATTCTCTCGGCCTGCAGCTGCTGCTGCACGTGACACGTCAGTTCCCGCGCGGCCAGAATCAGGCCTTCCATCGCGCCCGGTGGCAGCACGTTCTGCTGGCCGCCCCGCGTGCGCGCGATGTGCGCGGCGTACATCACCCGGGTCAGGGTGCCGAGACCTTCGACGGCGCGCCTGAGATCGGCAGGCTGCGCTGCGTCGGCGCTGACGCCGCCGGCGTCGACTGGCGTCTGCTGGGCCGGCATCTGGCCGTCGCAGCGGGACAGTACGTCCTCGACGCGCTGGGCGACGTCCGGAGACAACTGGCTGATCGAATCACCGACCAGTTGATGCAGGTTGGGGTAACGGATGCGATGCGACATGGCGATGCTCCTGGCAGCCGGCAAAGTGCGCGGACTGGCATCTTGGCCATCTGCACGTCCGGCAATCAGGAGGTAAAAGCGTCAACTGCCCTATGACTACCCGGAACCGTGAGATCGGACACGCAGCGGACGCGGCAGAGCGTGCGCGCGCCGGGTGTCTGGCCGTGCAGAACAGATACGTTCATGCCGTTAGCGACAGCGACGCCCTGGAAGAGGCGTCCCTGTAGGGCCGGGCCCTGCTCGGCAGGCAAAGGATCTGCTACAGCGGCCTGGGCGAGAACGTCAGCGTTGCGATCACGCCGCGCTCGCCCCCGGGGCGCACGCTGACCTGCCAGCCGTACAGGTCGCAGAGGCGGCTGACGATCGACAGGCCGATGCCGCCGCCCTGCGAATGGCCCGCGTGCGTACCGCGGTAACCGCGCTGGAACAGCTTGGCCGCATCTTCCTCGCTCAGGCCCGGACCACTGTCGGTGACCGAGACCGAGTTGGCCCCTACGTGCACGCGCACTTCGCCATCCTGCGAGTACTTCACCGCGTTGCCGATGAGGTTGCCCAGCGCCACCGAAAGCGCGGCCTCAGGCGCGTCGATCACCAGGTTGCGCTCGCCCTCCAGTGCCAGTTCCAGCGGCTTGCCACCCAGCTGCGCGCGGTGCGCGTCCAGCAGCTGCTCGGCCACGCGGGCAACATTGCTGGTGCCCTGCCCCCGCTCGTTCCGCGACAGCAGCAGCAAAGCGCCGATCAGATCACTGCACTGCTGCTCGGCACGCTGGATGCGCTGCAGGCGCTGCAGCACCTTTTCATCCAGGCCGGGACGGGTCAGCAGCAGCTCGGTGGCGCCGCGGATCACCGCCAGCGGCGTGCGCAGTTCGTGGCTGACGTCCGCATTGAACTCACGGTCGCGCTGCACCACTTCGGTCAATCGCGAGGAGTAGTCGTCCAGCGCCTGGGCCAGCTGGCCCACTTCGTCGTCGGGGAAGCGCGGCGCCAGCGGCTCAGGCTCGCTGGTGCCGCCCCGGTAGGCGCGCAGGCGGGCCGCCAGGTCCGATACCGGCTTCATCACCTTCGAGGCCGACCACCAGCCCAGCACCAGCGACAGCAGGCTGAACACCAGCACCGACAGCACCAGTGCGCGGTTGAGCTGCTTGCCACCGCGCATGCTGTCGGTCATGTCATAGGCGAGGAAGAACCAAGCGTCGGGCGTTTTTCGCACGGCCAGCTTGTAGGAATAGGGCTCTCCGTGTTCATCGCCACTGACGCTGTGGATGCCATCGGCAAAGCCCGCCCATTGCGCGCGCTCTTCGCGCACCCGGTCGAACTTGTCCTTGGAATACGCGTACGCCCGGATCTGCAGCACCGGCGCATCCGGGTTGTGCCCGGGATGCTCGTAATAGCGCCGCGCATACTCGTCGATGTTGCGGTTCATCAGCTCCTCCACCAGCTGGTTCTCCACGCGCAGGCGTGCCCAGTTGGTGGCGAACGCGAACAGTGTTGTCAGGCAGAAGCCCAACAACACGAATGACACGATGATTCGACTGCGCAGGCGGCGCCGATACGGCGTGCGCCGGCGCTCCCCCTTCGTTGCCACGGGATCAGCTTTCCGGGGTGGCGATGCGGTATCCGATGCCATGGCGGGTCTGGATCAGCGGCACTTCGAACGGCTTGTCGACCACGGCACGCAGACCGTGGATATGGACGCGCAGCGAATCCGAGTCGGGCAGTTCCTCGCCCCACACGCGGGTTTCCAGTTCCTGGCGGGTGACCACGGCCGGCGCCGCTTCCATCAGCGCCTGCAGGATTTTCAGTGCGGTCGGGTTGAGCTGCAGCAGCTTGCCCTGGCGGCGCACTTCCAGCGTGTCCAGGTTGTACTCCAGGTCGCCGGTTTCCAGCACGCGGGTCTGCACCCCCTTGCCACGTCGGGACAGCGCGTTCAAACGCACTTCCACTTCCTGCAGCGCGAACGGCTTGATCAGGTAGTCGTCCGCACCGGAATCAAAACCCGCCAGCTTGTTGTCCAGCGAGTCACGAGCGGTCAGCATCAGCACCGGGGTCTGCTTGCGCGCTTCGTTGCGAAGCTTGCGGCAGACCTCGATTCCGTCCATTCCCGGCAGGTTGAGATCCAGCACGATCGCGTCGAACTCGTGCACTACGGCCAGATGCAGTCCGGTCACGCCATCGGCGGCGAAGTCCACGGTGTGGCCCCGGTCCTCGAGGTAGTCGCCCAGATTGGCCGCAATGTCGCTGTTGTCTTCGATTACCAGGATTCTCACTGTCACCTCTAGTTGACGAATTTTCCGACGCGCTGGGCTTGGCCCATATCACGCTGTGCCTTGTCCTTCTGCCGGGCGCGCTCGGCGACAGTCATGCACTGCGTCGTGTGCCGGTTCGAACCCGTGGCTTTCTCACGTTGGCATATTAGACGACTATCTTCACGTGACTGTGTCAAAACCGTGTTCACGACCTGCTGGTCGTTGATGACATCGGTTCGTACCCGTTCAGGCATCAGATCCCGGTTCGGGTACTGCTCCACGGCAGCGCGCAGGCGCACCAGCGCTTCGCGGACCCGGCTGCGGTCGGCCATCGTCAGCTCGCTGTAGGTCTCGCCGTCGTTGAGTTCGACTTCGATGCGCTCGAGCTGCTGCTGAAGCGGCTTGCCGGAGGCAAAGACCTCGCCGCCCTGCTTGGATGCGGAGGCGGTGGCGGCCAGGGCCAATCCGGAGAACAGGAGCGCAGGCAAAAGGAGGGACTTCATGGCAAACGGATCCTTGTCTGAGTTGAGAGCCGACTGTATTCGCACCACCTTCACGCCAGCAAGTGCCACGCGTGGGGGCGGCGGACGGCCTACCGGTTGCTGGCAGGGTTGAGATTGTTGAACGTGCGCTGGTCATTGATCAGCGCCTTGCCCTTTTCTTCGATGCGGCGACGTTCGGCGACAGTGAGGCAACGGCCCTTGGGCATGTTGCTGCCGGTGGTGCGCTGGTAGGTACAGACCTGGCGGCTGTCGTCGTGCGCGCGGGCGAGCAGCTGGTTGACCCGCTCCTGGTCGTTGAACACCTGCGCCTGTACCTGCGGCGGCAGCTCATCGACCCGCTGCCGGTCCCCCATGCGCTGGGTGATGCGTGCCAGCGCCTGCTGGATCTGGCTGCGGTCATCGGCGCTCAGTTCGGCGTACTCCGGCGCCTGCAGCGCCTTCTCGACCTGTTGGACCTGGCCGGCAACCGGAGCCTGGCGATCCATCTGCAGGGCGCTCTTCTCTGTCTTGGCGACAGCAGCGCCCGACAGGCACAGCACCAACGCGATCATCGTGACGCGATACATCGCCTACCTCCCGGTCCATCGGAACGAAGGCCCAACTCTACGAGCGCCTCCGGGCCGCCACAAGTGGCGCGTGGCCTACGGACGCGCATAAAAAAGGCCCAGGCGGTGCACCCGCCTGGGCCTGAAGTCGTATCCCGATACCGATCCTGCTGAGAGGCAGAGCTGCGGTTCGCTGAAGCCTACGCCCGCACCGATTAAAGGCATGTTAAAGCAGCGTCTCGCCGCCCAAAGAGAATCTCAACTTACTGAAAAATCAGGATTTTTTCAGCTTCTCGACGTGCTCGATGATGCGCATGGCCACGTCCACCCCGCAGGCTGCCTCGATGCCTTCCAGGCCCGGGGTCGAGTTGACCTCCAGCACCAGCGGGCCCCGCTGCGAGCGGATCAGGTCGACGCCGCAGACCGACAACCCCAGTGCCTTGGCCGAGCGCACCGCGACCTGCTGTTCGGCGCGGCTGGCCTTGGCCGCCACGGCGGTGCCGCCGGCGTGCAGGTTGGAGCGGAAGTCGCCTTCCGGTGCCTGCCGCTGCATCGAGGCCACCACCTGGTCGCCGACCACGAAACAGCGCAGATCGGCCCCCTTGGCCTCACCGATGAACTCCTGCATGAGGAAGTTGGCATACAGGCCACGCAGCGCCTCGACGATCCCGCGCGAGGCACTGGCCTTTTCGGTCAGGATCACGCCGCGCCCCTGCGTTCCCTCGTTGAGCTTCACCACATGCGGCGGCGGCCCCAGCATCGACAGCAGATCGACGGTGTCATCGGGGTTGTCGCCGAACACCGTGACCGGCATGTCGATGCCTTTGGCCGCCAGCAGCTGATGCGCGCGCAGCTTGTCGCGCGAGCGCAGGATCGCGTCGGACGGATTGGGCGTACGCGCGCCCATCAGCTCGAACTGGCGCAGGACCGCAGTGCCATATCGCGTGATCGACGCACCGATGCGCGGAATGACCATGTCCACACCGGTCATCGGCCGCCCTTTGTAGTGCATCGAGAATCCGTCGGCAGCGATGCGCATGTAGCAGCGCAGCGGATCGAGGATGCGCACCGTGTGGCCGCGCGCACGCCCCGCCTCGACCAGCCGGCGGGTGGAATACAGGGAGCTGTTGCGGGACAGGATGGCGAGCTTCATCGCGGCGGGATCGATCGGCAGGCGCGCAGCATAGCGCGGCCGTGTGGCGGGCGGATGATGCCGCGTGGTTGCCGAGACAGGGCGCCACAGTCCAGCCAGCAACAGCCCGACACCGATGCCGTCGGGCTGCGGCTGCCGCGTTTTATCGGCCCGTGTTGATCCGTGCAACGACCTCCCGCACCCTCTTGGTGTAGGCCGCCAAAAGCTCTCTGGACTGCTCCGGCGTGACCGCCTTGCCGACGTGGCCAGGCTGTGCGGCATAGTCCCGCTGGAAATCGCACATTTCCACGGATACCGCGCTGCTGACGTCGTCCTGCGCAACGGAGGGCGCACCGGTACTGCCATCCGCATTGACGTTGATCATGAACGCGCGGTCGCCCGTGTAGCCGCCGAAGCTGTTCTTCGCGTTGACCATCCCGCAGACAATCGTACCGTCGAACATCGCAAACGCCTGACGGATGACGATCTTTGCCGAGTCAGGATCCTTCAGCGCCCGACGGACCCCCGCCTCCGCTATGGCCCGATCAGCCTCGACCTTCTGTTTTCTTGCATCTTCTTCGGTCGGCGTGCACGCCGCCGCAATACCCATCAACGCAACCGCAAGAATCCGATTCCGCATTCCCCCCCCCCCTGCCACTGGCTTGAATGTTGCCGCACTTTACCGGCTTATCGCCCCGCCAGACCATCGGCAAGCACGGGAAGCGCCCACGCTTCACCGACTCACAGAGCCGGCAGGCACAGAAAGATGCAAAAGGGGAAACATCCAGGTTCGCGGCCGATCCGGAAAACACACGCATCGTTGCGGAAGATGGAGCGGGCGATGGGAATCGAACCCACGTCAGTAGCTTGGGAAGCTACAGCTCTACCATTGAGCTACGCCCGCGTCGCGTGGTGAAAGTCTATGCGGTCGGGCCGGTGTTGCGCAATGGTGGCCACCGCATGCGCCGGGCATGGCCCGACGCTGCCATGCAGCCTTCCCAGGCCCTTGCGGGGCCTGGGAAGGTGCGTTCGTCAGAAACTGCCGCTGAAGCTGGCAAACAGCGTCGCGTCACGTGCACGCTTCTGCGCGGTGGAGGTGCTCAGGCCGATGTTGCTCTGCAGCCCGAACAGCTCCGTGCGGGCGCCCAGCACCACGGTGGCGTAATCCTTGTCGAACTTCAGGCCCGGCACGCGGTAGCTGCCCAGCTCCGGCAGGGACTGCAGCCAGGCGCTGGCCTGCTTGGTGTCTTCGAACTCGTGGTCGTAGGTGGCCTGCACGTAGGGCTTGAAGGTGCCGCCATCGAAGCGCGCCTGCCAGCCGATGCGACCGACAGTGGAGTCCAGCTCCTGGTTGTTGTAACCCAGCGCAGTGGCCAGCGTGCCGGCGTCGGCGCTCTCGGTATAGCCGTCGATCTTCACCTTCTGCCAGATCACGGCAGCCACCGGACCGTGGCGGAAGCCGCCCTCGGTGCCGAACTCGTACCCCGCATTGATGGCGGCGGTGAGATTGCTGCCATCTGCCGAACCGCCATGCTCACGGGTGGCCGGACCCAGCTGCACCTTGCGGGTCACGTCGTAGTCGAGCCAGCTGTAGCTGACCTGCCCGTTGACCCAGGCACGCTCGCCGTACCAGCCAGCGAACAGGCCCAGCGTGGTGTCGGACTGGGTGTAATCGCCGCGGCTGTTGCCGAAATCGGCATCCATGCGTCCATAGCCACCGAAGCCGCCAAAGACCATGCCGTCACGCGACCAGTCGACACCGAACAGGCCGGCCGGCGCCAGGCCGTCGTAGAGATCGGCGTGGTCATAACGCTGCATGTCGCCGCGCACACCGCCCCACCACGACAGGCCGTCAGCCGGACGACCGCCCAGATGCATGCCGACCTGGTCGGCGCGCGAACGGCCGATGGTCTGCGCCGAATGGCTGAGCACCTGCTGCAGGCGCGGGCCTTCCAGCACGGATACCGCGTACTGGCCCAGCAGTGCATGGCCTGCCGTGGTCGGATGCACGCCGTCGGCGAACAGGTAGGTCTTCGCGGCATCCGGGCTGACGTAGGACGTCGGGTTGCAGCCGATGATGCTCTGCGTCGAATTGGCCGGGTCGATGGTGCAGGCCGTGCTGGTGACGTTGGTGAAACCGTACATGGCCGGATTGGCGGCCACTTCACTGAGCACCGTGAAGGTATCCAACGGGATGAATTCGATGCCCGCCTGCTTCAGCCCGCCATACAGGGCGTTGTTGTAGCCGGCCGACAGCGCGGTGGCGGCGGCGGCATTGGGGCCACGGAAGGACGGCGTCAGGCCGACGTTGGGCAGGTTCGGCACCAGCACGTACTGGGCGCCCGCCTGCTTCAGCGCGCCGACCAGGGCGATCTGGTCGGTGACGGCCGCGCCGATGATGGCCTGCGCCTGTGCCGGCGCCGCAGCGGCCGCGAACAGGTCGTTGGCGCCGCCCCAGACGGTGTACAGCGCGTTGGCATCGGCTTTGCCGCCATTTGCGGCCAGGTAGCGGGTGAGTTGCGTCTTCAGCGACGGAATGGGCCCCAGGGCACCAGTGACCTCCACCGACACGCGCGCACCGCCGGCGGCATAGTTGTCGCCGTTCTGGCCGTTGCCGTTGGGCGTACCGTTCAGGCCGTAGTAGTTGGCGACCTGCTGCGACCAGACCCAGCCCGGATTGGTGGTGAACTGACCGGTGACCGGCTGTGTTGCCGGGGGCAGCAGCGGCCGGAAATAGCCCGCGTCGGTCAGGCTGTCGCCGAAGAACACCGCGTGCGAGTAAGGGGATTCGCCTGCCATGGCCGGAACCGCAGCCAGTGCGATCGCGGCCGCCATCAGGGAGCGGATCGGGCGTTTGCTGAGCAGCATGTAAAGAACTCCTGTGGGGACGTCATTGAGGATCCGGCGTGCGTACGCCGGCGCACGGTGAATGGTTTCACCGCACCGACGATTGCTCACGCTGCGCCGCCGCATGAATTGCCGCGCAGCCCGCCAATCGCAGGCTGCGCCGATGCGGGCGCCGTGCGGAGGAACGGATGGTTTCCGTCCTGACGGGCCATACGCGACAATGCCGCCATGAACATCCAGCTCAACGGCGAACCCCGCACCCTGCACGCTTCGGCAACCCTCCATGACCTGCTCGAGGCCGAGCAGCTGCTGCAGCGCCGGGTGGCGGTCGAGGTCAATGGCGAGATCGTCAGCCGCAGCCGCCATGGCGAGCATCGCCTTGCCGAAGGTGACGTAGTGGAGATCGTGCATGCCCTGGGTGGGGGTTGAGGCACGACGCCCACGCTGCGCGCTCGCCGGGCATGGCCCGGTGCGACCCCGCACCTGCCTGCCAGCAGCATCGAAGTGACGACCCCATCTTCAGGCGGATAAGCGATAATCGCGCCATGAACGTTCATGTCTCCCCCGATTCGCTGGTGATCGCCGGCAAGACCTACGGCTCGCGGCTGCTCACCGGCACCGGCAAGTTCAAGGATCTGGAAGAAACCCGCCTGGCCACCGAGGCCGCTGGCGCCCAGATCGTCACCGTGGCCATCCGCCGCACCAACATCGGGCAGAACCCCGGCGAGCCGAACCTGCTGGACGTGCTGCCGCCGGAGCGCTTCACCATCCTGCCCAACACCGCCGGCTGCTACACCGCCGAAGACGCGGTGCGCACGTGCCGCCTGGCCCGTGAACTGCTGGACGGCCACAACCTGACCAAACTGGAAGTGCTGGGCGACCAGAAGACCCTGTACCCGGACGTGATGCAGACCCTCAAGGCCGCCGAACAGCTGGTCAAGGATGGCTTCGAGGTCATGGTCTACACCTCCGACGACCCGATCCTGGCCAAGCGCCTGGAAGAGATCGGCTGCGCTGCGGTGATGCCGCTGGCCGCGCCGATCGGTTCGGGCCTGGGCATCCAGAACAAGTACAACCTGCTGCAGATCATCGAGGACGCCCGGGTGCCGATCATCGTCGATGCCGGCGTCGGTACGGCATCGGACGCGGCGATCGCGATGGAGCTGGGCTGCGATGGCGTGCTCATGAACACGGCCATTGCCGGCGCGCGCAGCCCGGTGCTGATGGCCAGTGCGATGCGCAAGGCGGTCGAGGCCGGACGTGAAGCGTTCCTGGCCGGGCGCATCCCGCGCAAGCGCTACGCCAGCGCGTCGTCGCCGGTGGATGGGTTGATCGGCTGATGACCAATCCTTTCGACAGCGCTGGGTCCAAGGCCCCGCCCAAGCCGTTCACCGTCAGCGAGGGGCGCCGCGAGGTGCGCAGTTTCGTGCTGCGCCAGGGCCGCTTCACGCCTGCCCAGCAGCGCGCGTTCGACGAACGCTGGCCGCGCTTCGGCCTGGATTACAGCGGCCAGCCGCGCGACCTGGACGCCACCTTCGGTCGCCCGGCGCACAAGGTGCTGGAGATCGGCTTCGGCAACGGCGCTGCACTGCGCTTTGCTGCCCAGCATGACCCGTCGCGCGACTACATCGGCATCGAAGTGCACGCGCCCGGTGTCGGCCGCCTGCTGAACGCCCTGGCCGACGACAACGCCGACCACGTGCGCCTGTACCACCATGACGCGGTGGAAGTACTGCAGAACGAGATCGCCGATGGCGCGCTCGATGAAGTGCGCATCTACTTCCCGGACCCGTGGCACAAGAAGCGCCACAACAAGCGCCGCCTGCTGCAGCCGGCCTTCGCAGAGCTGCTGGTGCGCAAGCTGCGTGCGGGCGGCCGCCTGCACTGCGCCACCGACTGGGAAGACTACGCCGAACAGATGTGGGACGTGCTCGATGCGACCGCCGGCCTGGTCAACCGGGCCGGTCCACGGGGCAGCGTGCCGCGCCCGGAATGGCGGCCGCAGACCCACTTCGAGACCCGCGGCCAGAAGCTCGGCCATGGCGTCTGGGACCTGTTGTACGACCGCACCTGACGATCGCCCGAGGACGCCGCGCCCCACATGGATACCGCGCTGACGCTGACCAACGACATGAAGCTCGTACTCGGGCTGGTCGGCTTCACGATGGCGATGTTCCTGTTCGAGCGGATCCGCGCCGACGTCGTCGCGCTGGTGGTGCTGGTGGTACTGGGTGTGACCGGCCTGATCGCCCCGGAGGAAATCTTCGGCGGCTTCTCCGGCAACGCGGTGATGAGCATCATCGCCACCACCATCCTCGGTGCGGGCCTTGACCGCACCGGCGCACTGAACCGGCTCGCGGCCTGGCTGCTGCGACGCGGACATGGCATCGAGCAGCGCCTGCTGATGATGACCACGGCCATCGCCGGCCTGAACTCGTCCTTCATGCAGAACCCGTCGGTGATGGCGCTGTACCTGCCGGTCGCCTCGCGGTTGGCGGCACGTACCGGGCTGACCATGCAGCGGCTGCTGCTGCCGATCTCGGCGGCGATCGTGATGGGCGGCGCGCTGACCATGGTCGGCAACTCGCCGCTGATCCTGCTGAACGACCTGCTGGCCTCGGCCAACAACAACCTGCCCTCCGGCCTGGCCAGCATCGAGCCGCTGCGCATGTTCGCGCCGCTGCCGATCGGCGTGGCGCTGCTGATCGCCTCGCTGCTGTACTTCCGCTATTACGGCGACCGCAAGCTGATCGAGGAAGAGACCCTGGTCAACGATGGGGTCACCCCGGCCCGTACCGAGAGCTACTTCGCCAAGACCTACGGCATCGAAGGCGATGTGTTCGAACTGGTGGTCACCGCCGAAAGCCCGCTGGTCGGCATGACCCTGGGCGAGGCCGAGAGCCTGCATGACGCGCCGCTGCTGCTGGCGCTGAAGACCGGCAACGATACGCGGCTGGCGCCACCTGCGGAAATGCGCATCTGGGTGGGCAGTGTGCTGGGCGCGATGGGTCCGCGCGAGCAGATCGGCGATTTCGCCCAGAACCAGTTCCTGCGCATGTCCTCGCGGCTGAAGCACCTGGGCGACCTGTTCAATCCCAGCCGCGCGGGCATTTCCGAGGCGGTGGTGCCGCCGACCTCGAACGTGATCGGCAAGAGTGCGGCCGACCTGCGCCTGCGCAAGGAGCGCGGCATCAGCCTGCTGGCGATCAACCGCGACAAACAGGTGATCCGCGAGGACGTGCGCGACGTGCAGCTGCGCGCTGGCGACATGCTGGTCTTCCACAGCATCTGGACCGACCTGGCGCAGGCCGCCAAGAGCCGTGACTTCGTGGTGGTCACCGACTACCCGACCGGCGAACAGCGCCCGCACAAGTTCAAGATCGCCATGGCGATCTTCGCGCTGACGATCCTGATCGCGCTGACCAGCAAGCTTCCGGTAGCGCTGACCCTGATGACCGGCGTGGCCGGCATGCTGCTGACGGGCGTGCTGCGGATGGACGAGGCCTATGCCTCGATCAACTGGAAAACCGTGTTCATGATGGCCGGACTGATCCCGCTCGGCTGGGCGATGGACTCCAGCGGCGCGGCGGCCTGGGTCGCCGGCCATACCATCGACAAGCTCCCCACCGGCATACCGGTGTGGGTGCTGGAGCTGGCCCTGGCGCTGCTGACAACGGTGTTCTCGCTGGTGATCAGCCATGTCGGCGCAACCATCGTGATGGTGCCCATCGCGGTGAATCTGGCGCTGGCGGCGGGTGGCAACCCCACCGCGTTCGCACTGATCGTGGCGCTGTCGGCCTCCAACAATCTGATGACGGCCTCCAATCCGGTCATCTCGATGATCACCGGCCCGGCCAACTACACCCCGCGCGAGATGTGGCGGGTCGGCGGACCGTTGTCGCTGATCTACACCTGTGTGGTGGTGCTGATGATCAACCTGATGTTCTGAGGGTCGGGTTCATCGGCAGGGCTGCGCCCTGCACCCCAGTAGTGCCGGCCGCTGGCCGGCAACCTCAACGGCAAAAGCGTGCATTTCTTGGGATGGCGGGGTGGGTCCGACAGATTTCTGCGTTCTGCCAGAACGGCGTCGTGCACCGCTGTGGTAGGTGTCGACCTTGGTCGACACGGTAGATCCACGCCATGCGTGGATGCCTTTGCAGAGTCGAGCCATGCTCGACTGCTCCTGGCTTGATGGGTCAGAGCCGTTCTCCTACGGAAAACGGAGCCGCCCCCTAGCCGGCCTCAGGCCAGGTAGACCTGCCCATCACGCACGTCCACCGGCACCGCGCGCAGGCGGTCGCCCTTGCAGGGGCCGGCGATGCAGTCACCGCTGTCCAGCGCGAACGAGGCGCCGTGGGCGGCGCAGACCAGATGCCCCTCGCGGCTCTTCAGGAACTGCCCCGGCGCCCAGTCCAGGCGACGGCCGGCATGCGGGCAGATGTTCAGGAAGGCGCGCACCTGTGCGCCGTCGCGATACAGCAGCAACGACTCGGCATCGCCCTCGACCACTGCTTCGACCTCGGCAAACGCACCATCGGCAATGGCATCAAGGGCGATCAGGGCAACAGCGGCAGTCATGGCGAAGGCTCGGACAGTAAAGAAGCATTGTCGCACGCCTGCTCAGGTGACTGGCTGCAGGATGAACACAAGTCATTGATTCGTAATAAGCACAGGCTATATTTAACGAGTTTTTCACTCAATGACAGTGCGGGCTCCCGATACTCTGGTTTCGCTGATTTCCCAGCCTATCGAGCCGCCATGTTCAATCGCGATTCCGCCTTCAACCAGTTCCGCACCCTGTTCGCGCCGCGCAAGCCGCGTCACCCGCTGGTGCGCGTTGCCGTGGGCCTGCTCGGCCTGGCGATCCTGGCCGCGATGGTGTTCATCGGCGTGTTCGTCGGTGCGGCGATGATCCTGGTCGGCCTGGCGTGGAAGCTGCTGGCCTCGCGCAAGGCGGGTGCAGCCCGACCGGTCGACCCGACCGTGGTCGAGGGCGAGTACCGGGTGGTGCGCAAGCCGGTGCTGCCGGCCTCGCGCTGAGCCCTGCCGGCCGGCGTGCCCGCTGACGGCGGGCGCCATGCGTTCTAGACTGCGGGCATTCCCTTCCTGGATGCCCGCATGTCCGATGTTTCCGATGTGATCCCTGCACCTGCCACGCCGCGTGTTCCGGTGGTGGGCGGTGGCAGCTTCCCCGTGCACCGCGTCTACTGCGTGGGTCGCAACTTTGCCGACCATGCGCGCGAAATGGGAGCCGCGGTGCCGGCGGCCGACGACCGCGGCCGGCCGATGTTCTTCAGCAAGCCTGCCGATGCGCTGGTGGTCGGCCATGACGATGCCATCCCCTATCCGCCCGCGACGGCCAACCTGCATCACGAAGTGGAGCTGGTGGTGGCGATCGGCCGTGATGCCCCGGCCGGCGAGCTTCCCGTGGCCGATGCCGAAGCGCTGGTGTACGGCTATGCCGTCGGCCTGGACCTGACCCGCCGCGATCTGCAGGCGGCCGCCAAGGAGAAGGGCCATCCCTGGGACGCCGCCAAGGGCTTCGATGCCTCCGCACCGATCAGCGAAATCGTGCATGCCGGCGAAGTGGGCGATCTGGCGGCGCTGAACCTGTCGCTGGAAGTCAACGGCGAAGTGCGCCAGCAGGCCCTGCTGGACCAGATGATCTGGAACGTGCCGGAAATCCTGCACGAGTTGTCCAAGCTGTGGCAGCTGCGCGCCGGTGACCTGGTGTTCATGGGCACGCCGTCCGGAGTGGCCGCACTGAAGCCGGGCGACCGTTTCAGCGCGCGCCTGGAAAACGTGGCCGAGCGTCACGGCGTGATCGCCGGCTGACACCACCTGCGCTACTCTGCGCGCTGTCCACATCCCCCACAGGAGAAAACACATGGGAGTGCTCACCGAATTCAAGGAATTCGCGATGCGCGGCAACGTCATCGACCTCGCCGTCGGCGTGGTGATCGGCGCCGCCTTCGGCAAGATCGTCACTGCACTGGTCGAGAAGATCATCATGCCGCCGCTGGGCCTGCTGATCGGCAAGGTGGACTTCTCGCAGCTGGCGTGGACGCTGTCGCCGGCACGCATCGGGCCGGACGGCAAGGAGATTCCGGCGGTGGTGATCGGCTACGGTGATTTCATCAACACCCTGATCCAGTTCGTGATCGTTGCGTTCGCCATTTTCCTGGTGATCAAGGTCATCAACCGTCTGTCGCGCAAGAAGGAAGCCGCTCCCGCCGCCCCGGCCGAGGAAGTGGTGCTGCTGCGCGAGATCCGCGACAGCCTGAAGAAATAAGGCGTAGCGCCGGGCCGTACCCGGCGAGGCCGCCGCATGTGAAAGTCCCGCTCCGGCGGGGCTTTCGCTTTGCCGGACGTGGCGGAAAACAGCGTTCGCTCCGGACATGACCTCCCGCCCATGCGCGCGTCTGAACGACTGTTAAGCTCCAAGGCTTGGTCCCTTCCCGGAGTTGTCCATGCGTCGCCGCGTCCTTGCCATCGCATCCTCCCTTGCCCTGCTGGCCGCCCCGGCCTTCGCGGCACCGCGCGCCACCACCCTGCCCCCGGCGTCGCTGGCCACGGCCGCGCAGCTGCGCGATCAGGCCCTGGCCGATGACACCGGCTGGAAGGTGGTCGAATCGCTGACCACCGAAATCGGTCCACGCATCGCCGGCAGCGAAGCCGACGCGCGTGCGGTCGCCTGGGCCGAAGCCAAGTTCAAGGCCCTGGGTTTCGACAAGGTCTGGAAAGAACCGGTGACCTTCCCGAAGTGGGAACGCCGCAGCGAACACGCCGCCGTGACCGGCAGGAACCCGCAGCCGCTGCAGATCACCGCACTGGGTGGCAGCCCGGGCGGTACCGTTGAAGCAGAGGTCGTGCGCTTCGCCGACCTGGCCGCGCTGCAGGCTGCGCCCGCCGGTTCATTGAAGGGCAAGATCGCCTTCGTCGATTACCAGATGCTGCCGTTCCGCGATGGCCGCGACTACGGCCGTGGTGGCGCGATCCGCAGCAAGGGACCGTCCGAGGCGATCCGCAAGGGCGCCGTCGGTTTCCTGATGCGCTCGGCCGGCACCGATTCGCACCGCGTGCCGCACACCGGCATCACCCGATTCGATGACGGCCTGACCCCGGTACCGTCCGCGGCCCTGTCGGTGCCCGATGCCGACCAGCTGGCACGTCTGCTGGCACGTGGCAGCACTACGGTGAAAGTCGCGCTGGACTGCGGCTGGGACGGTACGGCGACCTCCTACAACGTGATCGGCGAGATCACTGGCCGCACCCTGCCCAAGGAAGTCGTGGTGATCGGTGGCCATCTGGATTCGTGGGATCTGGGCACCGGTGCCGTCGATGACGGCGCAGGTGTCGGCATCACCATGGCCGCGGGGCATCTGATCGGCCAGCTCAAGCAGGCCCCCAAGCGCACGATCCGGGTGATCGCGTTCGCCAACGAAGAGCAGGGGCTGTACGGCGGCAAGGCTTACGCCGAAGCACATGCAAAGGACGTGGCGCTGCACCAGCTGGCTGCCGAGAGCGATTTCGGTGCCGGCCGCATCTATGCGTTCAATACCGGCTCGCCAAACCCGGAAGGCTCGCGCGAAGCGACCCGGCAGATCGCCGAGGTGATGAAGCCGCTGGGCATCGAGTACGCAGCCGACAAGGGCGGCCCGGGGCCGGATATCGGCCCGCTGGCGGCCAAGGGTGGCGCCTGGGCGTGGCTGGCACAGGATGGTTCGGACTACTTCCACCTGCACCACACCGCCGACGACACGCTGGACAAGATCGACCCCAAGGCGCTGGCGCAGAATGTGGCGGCATACACCGTATTTGCCTATCTGGCCGCAGAGGCCGACGGCAACTTCGGCAGTGAAGCCAAAGCGACGACACCGCCGAACGAGTGATGCGGCAGCGCCGGGCCATGCCCGGCGAGCGCAGCGGGAAAGGAGGTGCGGACCAAGGTCCGCACCCACCAGCAAGGATCGCATCCACCAGAGGGGATCGCGCCCACCAGGCTGGGTCACCCCATCTGCCTGGACAATTACCGTTCCCACGCGCAGGTGTTGCGAACACCAAGCCGGTGCGGATCGAACAGGGGATCCGTCCCCAAGCGACGGTGGTGCTCGTAATCGCGCAGCGCGGCCAGCGCCGGCTTCTGCAGCAGCAGGATGGCGAGGATGTTCAACCAGCTCATCAGGCCCACGCCGATATCCCCCAGCGACCAGGCGACCGTGGCACTGTTCAGCGCCGAGTAGCCGGTGGCCAGCAGGAACAGCAGCTGGAACCCGCCCATCACCCACGGCATCGGGCGGTCCCGGCACAGGTAACTGATGTTGGTCTCGGCCATGTAGTACAGCGCCAGGATGGTGGTGAACGCAAAGGGCAGGATGGCCAACGCCACGAATGAACGGCCGAAGCCCGGCAATGCCGACTCCACCGCGTGCTGCACGAAACGCGGTCCGGCCTCGACGCCCGGCAGATTGCCCAGCAGCAGACGCGCATCATCCGGAATGCCGTTCACCGCCGGGGCGTAGACGTTGTACAGGCCGGTCGACAGAATGAGGAAGGCGGTCGCACTGCACACCACCATCGTGTCGATATAGACCGAGAACGACTGCACCAGGCCCTGCTTGACCGGATGGGAGACCTCCGCTGCGGCCGCCGGGTGCGCACCACTGCCCATGCCGGCTTCGTTGGACAGCACGCCGCGGCGCACGCCCCACTGGATCGCCGTGCCGATCATGGCGCCGAACGCTGCATCCATGCCGAAGGCACTGCGCAGCACCAGCGCTGCGACCTCCGGCACTTTGTCCGCGTTGAGCACCATTACCATCGCGGCCACCAGCAGATAGGCGATGGCCATCAGCGGTACCAGCCACTGGGCGACACCGGCGATGCGGCGTACACCGCCGACAAGGATGGCACCCAGCGCAACCAGCAGTACGCCGGTGGTGAACACGACCGGTACGTCCCAGGCTTCATTCACCGCGCTGGTGATCGCATTGGACTGCGTACCCGCCAGCATCGCGCCGGCCAGCACGGCGACCAGTGCAAACAGTACCGCATACCAGCGCTGGCCCAGTCCCTTCTCGATGTAGTAGGCCGGGCCACCCCGATACTGGCCACCGGCGTCGCGATCCTTGTAGATCTGCGCCAGCGTCGATTCGATGAAGGCGCTGGACGCACCCAGGAAAGCGACAACCCACATCCACAGGATCGCACCGGGACCACCGAAGGCGATGGCCATCGCTACACCGGCGATATTGCCAACGCCCACCCGGCTGGACAGCGACAGGGACAACGCCTGGAACGGGGACACCCCTGCATCGGACCGCTCATGGCGGAACACCAGGCGCAGCATGTCAGGCAGCGCGCGCAGCTGGATGAAGCGGGTGCGCACGCTGAAGTACAGGCCGGCGAGCAGGCACAGCACCACCAGGTAAGGGCTCCACACCACGCCGAGAAGGGCATTGACGATCGATTCGACGTTCATCGTGCCCCCTCAGAAGGACATGCCCAGGGCGACCTGGGGGCTGATGAGGCGGGCGGCATTGCGGCCGGCCACCGTGACCTCCACGCCGGCGATCAGGCCAAGCGAGGGACTGAAGTGGTACTGCAACGCGGGGGCGAAAGTCAGCGTACGGCTGGCCGGGCGCCATTCGTCGACGCGCGCGATGGCGCCGTCCGCGCCGGGAGCGAAGCCGCTGAGGCGTTGCCGGGTCTCGCGGCTGGCCGCCACTTCCATCACCGCCACCCAGCGGGGGTTGACGCTGTATTCGGCGCCGATCGACAGGCCCAGTACCGAACCGCGCGCGATGTGGCCCTGGAAGCCCGCGGCGGTACCGTACACGCTGGCACCGGTGAGGGCCGTGCGGGAAGGCGCCGGACCCGCGCTGAGCTGGGCACGCCAGCGCAGTGGCCGCTCGTTGCCCAGCCACACCACCTGCTGCACGCCCAGCGCGGCAACGGTACGCTGCACGCCGTCACCCTGCGCGTCGAGCGGATTGCCGGTGATGCGGTCATGGCTGCCCGTGCTGAAGCGCTGCACGAGCGCTACTGAAACCGCGGGCCGGGTGCCATCCGCATTGGCCGCCTGCAGCAGATACTGCAGGCGCGCAGTGGTGTCACCCGCGCGGAAACCCTGGCTGTGGGCGGCACCGGATTCGGCGCGCGACGCGCTCAG
This sequence comes from Stenotrophomonas sp. 112478_Sma, assembly GCF_056479905.1. NCBI lineage: Bacteria > Pseudomonadati > Pseudomonadota > Gammaproteobacteria > Lysobacterales > Lysobacteraceae > Stenotrophomonas > Stenotrophomonas sp. 112478_Sma. The sequence continues at coordinate 3,405,810 of NZ_CM151072.1, forward strand.
GTTGACCTGGCCGGTGATCCGCTCACCCAATCCATAGGCGATGGGCACCACCACCGTCCAGCCGCCACTACGTTCACCGCTGCGCTGGCGCTGGCCACGGTCATCGAAGTGATCACGGCTGTCGACACGTACCAGATAGGGTTCGATGTAGCCGTGCCCCTTCGGCATGCCGGCCGGATTCGGGGTGATCAGCGGACCCGTGAAATTGACGCCTTCCAGACTGCGTGCGCTGGCATGCGCATCGACGGGCGCAAGCAGGCTTGACAGCGAGAGGAGCGCGCCGAGGGCGCAACGATGACGACCATGCATGTGGAACACCTTGCCTGACAGGAATGGAACTCCAACCTGCGTCGAGCAAGAGGGCGCAACAATGAGGCAAGTTTCAAAAGCATGCTTGATCGGAAAAATCAGGCTGTACGCAACGCAAGACGACGCAATCCGCCTTAAGCCGCCTTGACGCTGCGCGACGTCCGCGGTGGTCCCGCCGGCACATCGCGCAAAAGATACCCGGCCACGGGGGCCGGGTCCTGGCAGCCGATGGCGGCGACCGGTCCGTCAGCCGTCGCGACGGCTCGCCCACTGCGCCAGCAGCACTGCGGTGGCCGAGGCCACATTGAGGCTCTCCACCGCGCCACTGCCGGGAATGGAGACCTGCAGGTCACATTCACCGGCCAGGTCGCGGTCCATCCCCTCGCCTTCGGCGCCCATGACGTAGACCAGACGCGCCGGAAGCGACGTGCGGAATACATCGTCACCGCCATCGACGAGTGTGGCCGCCAGACCGAAGCCAGCATCGCGCAGCTGGGCCATCGCCTGCGGGGTCGCAGGCAGCTGCACCAGCGGCACCGCTTCGGCACCGCCTTCGGCCACGCGGGCAGCCGCACCGGACAGCGCCAGCGTGCTGCCGGCCGGCAACAGCAGCGCCTTCGCGCCGAAGTGCGCCGCCGAACGCAGGATCGCGCCGAGGTTGTGCGGATTGCCTACGCCATCCAGCCACAGCGCCAGCGACGGGCCTTCGCCGATCTGCTGCAGCCACTGCGCCAGCGGCACGGTCGGCGCACGCAGCACGTCGGCCACCACGCCTTCGTGGTGGGTGGTGCCGGCCAGCTTGTTCAGATCGCCTTCCTCGACCACGCGGTAACCCACGCGGTTGGCCACGCACCACTTCAACAGCGGCTGCAGGCGCGGAATCCGGGCCTCCAGCAGATACAGCTTGCGCAGTGCCTGCGGCCGCGCTGCGAACGCGGCCAGCACGGCATTCAGGCCGTACAGGCGCAGCTCATCGCTGCCTCCGCGTCCACCGCCGCCCGTTGCCGGCAGGTCCGTGCGCGGCAACGGTGTGGCGCGCGGCGGACGAGCGGACGGGCGGCGGTTGTTCCAGGGGTTGTTCACTTACACGTTCTCCTGCTTGCGCTGGCGCCAGAAATCGGCGTTCCGGATGCCCAGTGCATCGGGATCGAACGTCGGATCCAGGCCCAGCTTCTTCTGTCGTTCGTAATCGCGCAGCGCCAGCATCGCGGGCTTCTGGATGATGAAGATGGCGATGATGTTCAGCCAGGCCATCAGGCCCACGCCGATGTCACCCAGGCCCCAGGCCAGGGTCGCGTTGTGGAACGCACCGAACACCACCATGGCGATGATGCCCAGGCGCAGACACAACACGGTCAGCGGACGGTGCTTGTTGTGGTTCACATAGCTGAGATTGGTCTCGGCCATGTAGTAGTACGCCATGATGGTGGTGAAGGCGAAGAAGAAGATCGCCAGCGAGACGAACGACGCGCCCCAGCCCGGCAGCACGGCTTCAACGCCGGCCTGCGCATAGCCCGCCCCTTCCGGAATGCCGGCCAGGCCCTGGAACACCGGAGCCGCGCCTTCCACCGGCGAGTACACGTTGTAGGTACCGCTGGCCAGGATCAGGAACGCGGTGGCGGTGCACACCATCATGGTGTCGAAGTAGATCGCGAACGCCTGCACGTAGCCCTGCTTGGCCGGATGCGAGACTTCCGACGCCGCTGCCGCGTGCGGGCCGGAGCCCTGTCCCGCTTCGTTGGCGTAGATGCCGCGCTTGACGCCCCATTCGATCGCCAGGCCCATCATCGCGCCGAACGCCGCATGGGTGCCGAACGCGCTGTTGAAGATGATGCCGAACATCTCCGGCACCTGGTCGGCATTGAGGATCATGATGACGATGGCCATCAGGATGAAGGCCGCCGCCATGAACGGCACCACGATCTCGGCGAAGGTGGCGATGCGCTTGACGCCGCCGAAGATCACCACGCCCAGCAGCAGCGCGACCACGATGCCGATGCCGAGCTTGAGCGCGGCAACCGATTCCATGCCGAAGGCCTGGCCATCCAGCGGCCCGCACAGCGCACCGCCACGGCAGGCATTGATGATGCTGTCGGCGATGGCATTGGCCTGCACGCCCGGCATCAGGAAGCCGGCGGCGATGATCGTGGCGATGGCGAAGGCCATGGCATACCACTTCAGGCCCATCGCCTTTTCAATGTAGTACGCCGGGCCGCCACGGTAGCGGCCTTCGGCATCCTTGGTCTTGTAGATCTGCGCCAGGGTGCATTCCACATACGAGGTGGATGCACCGAGGAAGCCCATCACCCACATCCAGAAGATCGCACCGGGGCCACCGAAGGCGATGGCCGTGGCCACGCCGGCGATGTTGCCGATACCCATGCGCCCGGCCATGGACATGGCCAGTGCCTGGAACGAAGAAACGCCGGCGTCGGACTTTTCGCCCTTGACGGTGAGGCGGCACATTTCCACGAAGCCGCGGATCTGCATGAAGCGGGTGCGGACGCTGAAATAAAGGCCGGCCGCCAGGCACACGAAGATCAGTGCCTTGCTCCAGATGATGCTGTTGACGAAATGTACGGTAGCTTCCACGCGCGCTCTCTCCAGTCGGCGGGGTGAATGGACGTCCCGTCGGCTGGAAGGGACCGGTCGATTCTCCCTGATCGAAGGTCGCTGCGATAGCGCCGGAAGGCATCCGCCGGGCATGGCCCGGCGCTACCGGTTCCGCCGCGGGTAGCGCCGGGCCATGCCCGGCGCCGTTCAGGGCAACTGGGTGCGCACCCGCGCGAACCGGCGCAGGTCATGCAGGGTGCCGCGCTTGTAGATGGCGCAGCGCTCTACGCCCTCTTCCTGGAAACCGTTCTTTTCCAGCACCCGGGCCGAGCCCAGATTGAAGTCCACCACGGTGGCCTGAAGCCTGAACAGGCGCAGTTCGTCCATCACCCACGGTGCGAAGACGCCCACCACGCGGGTCATGATGCCCCGCCCCCAGTACGCCCGGCCAAGCCAGTAGCCCAGCTCGGCGGTATGCCCACGCTCGGCCACGCCCGGCTGGGCACCGATACTGCCGCAGGCCTGGCCGTCGATCTCGACGGCCAGTGCCAGGGTGCCCGGGGTCAACACGCGACCGGCAAGGAACGCCTCACCGTCCTCACGTGTGTAGGGATAGGGGAAGCGATCGCGCAGGCCGCGTGACACCTCGGCATCGTTGGCATGACGCAGCAGCGATTCGAGGTCGCCGCCGCGCCATGGACGCAGCTGGAAACCGTCGCCGCGCAGCACTGGGGTCGGGGCCCTTTCCTGCGGGGAAAGGGATCCGCCCCCGTCGGCGCGACGGTCAGGCATGCCCGCCCACCGAGGGCGACGCTGCTTCCTGCTTTTCCAGCTCGCGCTTCACTGCTTCCGGCGAGCGCGTGTACGGGGCCAGACGTGCGTAGAACGCCGGCACCACGAACAGCGACAGGAAGGTGGACAGGGTGACGCCGAAGATGATCACGATACCGATCGTGCCACGGCTCGCCGAACCCGGTCCACCGGCCACCACCAGCGGAATCGCGCCGACCACGGTGGCGATGGACGTCATCAGGATCGGACGCAGGCGCACCATCGATGATTCGATGATGGCCTCGCGCACGCTGCGGCCGTCGTCACGCAGCTGGTTGGCGAACTCGACGATCAGGATGCCGTTCTTCGCCGCCAGGCCGACCAGCATCACGATGCCGATCTGGCTGAACAGGTTCACTGTGCCCCCGCTCAACCACAGGCCGACCAGCGCGCCGAGCACGCCCAGCGGTACCGTCAGCATGATCGTCAGCGGATGGATGAAGCTCTCGAACTGTGCGGCCAGCACCAGGTACACCACCAGCAGGGCCATGGCGAAGGTCAGCAGGACCGCACCGCCCGCGCTCTGGTACTCGCGCGACTCGCCCTTCCAGTTCACCTGCGCGTACTGCGGCAGCTCCTCGCGCGCGACGTTCTGTGCCCAGGCAATGGCCTCGCCCAACGGGTAGCCCGGCGCAAGGCCTGCGCTGATGGTGATCGAGCGCAGGCGGTTGAAGCGGTTCAAGGTGCCTGCCTCGGCAACCTCGCTCAGGGTGACCAGGTTCGACAAGGGCACCAGCTCACCGGAGGTGGCACGCACGCGGATCGCGGCCAGATCGGCCGGCGTGGCGCGTCCGTCGCGGCCCGCCTGGACCAGCACGTCGTACTCTTCGCCGTTGTCGACGAAGGTGGTGACGCGACGCGAGCCCATCATCGTTTCCAGCGCCGAGCCGATTGCGGTGACCGGCACGCCCAGGTCGGCCGCGCGCTGGCGGTCGATGTTCACCCGCATCTGCGGGCGGGTTTCCTTGTAGTCCGAGTCGGGGCCGACCAGGCCGGGATTGTCGGCCATGCGCAGCAGGATGCGGTCGCGCCACTGCGCGATCTCGGCGTACTCCGGGCCTCCCAGCACGATCTGGAAGGGCTGGCCGCCGCTGCGGACCAGGCCACCGCCGACCTGCGTGCGCACGCGCACGCCCTGGATGGTGTCCAGCTCCTTCTGCAGCTCATTGGCGACCTCCGGGGTGCCTTCGCTGCGCTGGCGCCACGGCTGCAGGAAGATGCTCACCCGGCCGGTGTGCATTTCCTCGCTTGCGCCCCAGCCACCGGGCACGCGCGGGTTGGCGCGCACGATCGGCTTGTCCGCTCCGACGTGGGGCGCCAGCATCGCTTCGACCTGCTGCACCTGCTGCACGGTGTAGTCGTAGCCTGCGCCTTCCGGGCCGTCGATCATGATCTGGAACGAGCCACGGTCTTCGGCTGGCGCCAGTTCCGAGGGCAGCACCTTGATCAGCAGCCAGCTGGCAGCCAATGCCGCCGCCATCACCAGCAGGTAGATCCAGGTGCGGTCGACGTGGCGCTGCAGGATGCGGCCATAGGCGCCGGCCAGCCGCTCCAGGTTGCGGTTGACGAAGCCATGCAGGCCACGCGGCGCCTGCCCGGTATGCGGCTTGAGCAGTTTGGAGGCCATCATCGGTGTCAGCGTCAACGCCACGAACGCGGACAGCGCCACGGCCGCGGCCAGCGCCACCGCCAGCTCGCGGAACAGGCGTCCGGTGTTGCCCTCGAGGAAACCGACCGGCAGGAACACCGCCACCAGCACCGCGGTGGTCGCGATCACCGCGAAGGCCACCTGCGTGGTACCGCGCTTGGACGCCACCAGCGGCGGCTCACCCAGATCGATCCGGCGCTGCACGTTCTCCACCACCACGATCGCATCGTCGACCACCAGGCCGATGCACAGCACCAGCGCCAGCAATGTCAGCAGGTTGATCGAGAAATCGAACGCGTACAGTGCGATGAATGCGGCCACCAGGCACACCGGTACCGTCACGGCCGGAATCAGCGCTGCGCGGAAGCTGCCGAGGAACAGCCAGATCACCGCCAGCACCAGGATCATCGCCTCCACCAATGTGGCATAGACGCGATCGACGGCCGCTTCGATGAAGGTGGTGTTGTCGAAGGCAACGAAGATCTGCGTGCCCTTGGGCAGCGTCAACGCGACCCGCTCGGCTTCGGCGCGCGCGGTGCGCGCGACGTCCAGCGAGTTCGCGGTGGAGGTCTTGACGATGCCCAGGCCGATGCCCGGCTCGCCATTGCTGCGGTAATAGGCGCGGCGCTCGGCCGACGCCAGCTCGATCTTCGCCACGTCGCCCATGCGCACGACGTAACCGTCGCTGCCCTTGCCCAGCGGGATGGTCGCGAAGTCTTCGGGCTTGATGTAATTGCGTTCCACGCGCAGGGTGAAATCGCGGTCGGTGGATTCGATGCGCCCGGCGGGCAGTTCCACGTTCTCGTTGCGCAGCGCGGTTTCCACATCACCGGTGGTCAGTCCACGCGCGGCCAGCTGATCGCGGTCCAACCAGATGCGCATCGCATAGCGCTGGCGACCACCGATACGGACCTGGGCGACGCCATCGAGGCTGGAAAAGCGGTCGACCACATAGCGGTCGGCGTAGTCGCTCAGCTCCAGCGTATCCATGGTCGAGGAGACCATGTTGAACCAGATGATCGGATCGGCATCGCTCTCGACCTTGGCGATCTCCGGCGGGCGCGCCTCTTCCGGCATGCGGTCGGCAACCCGGCTGACGGCGTCGCGCACATCATTGGCCGCGGCCTCGATATCGCGATTGGAGGTGAACTCGATGCTGACCTGCGAGCGGCCGTTGGTGCTGCGCGCGTTGATGGTATCGATGCCTTCAATGCCGGCGAGCGCATCTTCCAGCACCTGGGTGATCCGGCTTTCGATGACCGCTGCCGAGGCACCGGTGTAGTCGACCGAGACCGACACGATGGGCGGGTCGATGGCCGGCAGTTCGCGCAGCGTGAGGCGGGTGAAGGACATGATGCCCAGCACCAGCAGCAGCAGGCTCATCACTACGGCGAACACCGGCCGCTGAATGGAAACGTCGGACAGCTTCATCCGCCGTGTTCCTCGGTCGCGACCGGCGCAGGCGCATCGGCAGGCTTGGCACCGCTGGCCGGCGCCGCATCACGGGCGGCCACCTTCAGACCCGGGCGCAGCTTGCCGGTGCCGTCGACCACGATGCGCTGACCGGCGGCCAGCCCCTGCTTGATCTCGACCACGCCCGCACGGCGCGCGCCGGTGACCACGTCCACGCGCTCGACGCTGTCGTCGGCGCCGATGCGGTACACGAAACTGTCACGGCCCACCTGCACCACCGCTATCTCCGGGATCACCAGCGCCGGGCGCTCGGGGCGGAACAGGCGCACATCGAGCAGCATGCCCGGGCGCAGCGCATGGTCGGCGTTGGCGAAGTCGGCCCGCACGGTCACCGCGCGGGTGGCCGGGTCGATACGTGCATCGATGGTGGTGACCTCTCCTTCGAACGTGCGCCCCGGCCACGCGACGCTGGTCGCGCTGACCTTGTCGCCCGCCGAAAGCGCGGCCAGTTCCACTTCGGGCACCTGGAAATCGACGTGCATGCGCTCGATGTCGTCCAGGGTGGCAATCACCGTGGTCGGCGTCAGCAGCGTGCCAGGGCTGACCTGGCGGATACCCAGCACGCCTGCGAACGGCGCACGCACACGACGGTCGCCGATGTCGGCCTGCATCTGCGCGACACGGGCCTCGGCGGCATCGCGGATCGACTTCTGTGTATCCAGCGTGGCGCTGGACACCAGCCGCTGCGTGGCCAGTTCGCGCTGCCGGCGGTACAGCTGGTCGGCCTCGTGGAAGGTGGCCTGCGCCTGCACCAGCGCCGCTTCCTGGGCCTGGCCACGCAGAGTCACGATCGGCGCACCCGCAGCGATCTGCTGGCCGCTTTCGAAGTGCACCTTCTCCACGATCTCACTGACCTTGGCGGTGACGCTGATCGACTCCCGCGCCTTGGCCGTACCCAGCGCCTGCAGGGTGTCGTTCCATTGCGTGGGCTGCACGATCTGCGCGGTGACCGGCACCGCTTCCCCCTGCCGTCGCGCGGCGGCCTCCTGTTTGCCTGCGCACCCGGCCAGGACGGCCAGGCTGAGGCCAAGGGCCAGGGTCGAAGCGATACGAGCCAACATGAACGGTCCTAATTGATCCACGGCCGCCGAGTGTAGGCATCCCCCCGCGAAGGCGGTATATGCCAAGCGTTTACCGGCGTGGAACCGGCGTCGCGATAGCGGCCTGAACCCGTTCCATGCAAGGGTCTGTGCGGCGGTGTCGGCGTATGTCGGGATGTATCCGGGCGACCGCTGGGCGTGCTGCTGCCGTAGAGTCGGACAGGTCCGGCGGAGGGCGTCGGACCGGGTCGGATCCTGGCGGGGATCCGATCCGGTTGTTCCTCTCCCCGGCCGATCCATCGGGGCCTGGCCGCGTTGTTGCTGTTGCGACAGTTCTTCGCAGGTGCAGGGCGCAGCCCTGCCCGAGCATCCTCACACCGTGATGGTCTGGGTCAGCGATTCCCAGGTCGGCGGCAGCGGCCACGCGGCCACCTGGTTGCCGTCCAGTACCCGGCGCAGGTCCCGCGGATCGATCTGCGGCGCCAACACATGCACCAGCTCCAGCGCATAATCACGCAGCACGCGGTCACGCGGCAGCACCGCCCAGGCGATGCACTCGGCGATCGGAGCGGGTGCCGGCCATGCCTTGAGGTCTTCGTCGAGGGAACTGACCGCCATTTCGGCCAGCAGGCCCACACCCAGGCCGGTACGGACATAGGTCTTGATCAGATCGGCGTCCAGCGCAGTCAGCGCCAGATCCGGAACCAGCCCGTTGGCAGCAAAGGCACGCTGCAGCGACGAGTTCGGGCGCGTGGACGATTCATAGCTGATCAGGGGCTGGCGGGCGAGCGCCGCCAGGTCCGGTGCGCGGCCCGCGCGATCCAGCGGATGGCCCTTGGGCACCACCACCAGCCGCCGCCAGCGGAACAACGGTACGGCGATGCCATCGCCAGGCTCCCCACCGGCCGTACTGATGATGGCGATGTCCGCATCACCCTGGTTCAACCGATCCAGCGCATCGGCTTCGGCGGCCTGCTGCAGGTGCACGCTGACCTGCGGATACGCCTGCTTGATCGCCGCCACCGCCGGCGGCAGCACGAAGCGCGCCTGGGTATGGGTGGTGGTCAGGATCAGCTGACCCTGGCTTTCGCGGCGCTGGTTGGCCGCGTAGGTGCGGATGTTGTTGGCCTCGGCCAGCACGGCGCGCGCGCGGGAGATCACCTCGGTACCGGCCGGGGTAACGGACTCCAGGCTGCGACCCTTGCGTACGAACAACAGGAAGCCCAGCTCGTCCTCCAGCTGCTTGAGCTGCTTGGACAGGCCGGGTTGGGTGGCGTGCACGCGCGAGGCAGCCAGCGTGATGTTCAGCTCGGCGTCGGCGATGGCGACCAGATAGCGCAGCTGGGTCAGCGTCATGGGCGGGCAGGCAGCAGGGGCGGAGGTCCACTCTAGGGTCAATTACCGTCACCAGCTTATAACCAAAGGTTGTTTAAGAAAGGCATCTGGTCATTTCCGGGCGTCATATGCCGGCGCTACGGTCAGCCGGCAGCCGCTGGCGTGAACAGCCAGCCCTCCCTCTTCCGCCCGCCGTCCTGGCGTGGCCCCGCCTCCGGAGCGCTTCCATGGCCCTGTACGACTCCATCCTCGACACCGTCGGCAACACCCCCATCGTCAAGCTGCAGCGCCTGGCGCCGCCGCAGGTCAGCCTCTACGCCAAGGTCGAGTCGTTCAATCCCGGCGGTTCGGTCAAGGACCGCCTGGCGCTGGCGATCATCCTCGACGCCGAGGCCCGTGGCCTGCTCAAGCCGGGTGACACCATCGTCGAAGCCACCTCGGGCAACACCGGCGTGGCGCTGGCGATGGTGGCCGCCGCCCGTGGCTACAAGTTCGTGGCGACCATGGTCGAGACGTTCTCGGTGGAACGCCGCAAGCTGATGCGTGCCTACGGCGCCAAGGTGATCCTGACCCCGGCGGCGGAACGTGGCAGCGGCATGGTGCGCAAGGCGCGCGAACTGGCCGAACAGCATGGCTGGTTCCTCGCCAGCCAGTTCGCCAATCCGGCCAACCCGGCCTACCACCGCAACACGACGGCGGCGGAGATCCTGCGCGACTTCGCCGGCAGGCGCCTGGACTATTTCGTCAGCGGCTGGGGAACCGGCGGAACCCTCACCGGTGTCGGCGAGGTGCTGAAGGTCGCACGGCCGCAGACCCGCATCATCGCCACCGAGCCAGCCGGCGCCGCGCTGCTCAAGGGCGATGACTGGAAGCCGCACAAGATCCAGGGCTGGACGCCGGACTTCGTGCCGGACGTGCTCAACCGCGACGTGGTGGACGAGCTGCTGAGCGTGGACGACGAACGCGCCATCGCCACCGCGCGCCGGCTGGCCGCCGAGGAAGGCATCTTCGTCGGCATCTCCGCCGGCGCCACGGTCGCCAGCGCGCTGGATGTGGCCAGCCGCGCCGAGCCGGGTTCGGTGATCCTGGCGATGCTTCCGGATACCGGCGAGCGCTACTTCTCCACGCCCCTGTTCGCCGACGTGAACGAAGGTTCCGACGACGACTGGCTGGCCGGCCTGCCGTGATGCACAGGGTCGGATCCCTTTCCCGTCCGGGAGAGGACTCTGACCCTGCCGGCGCACCTCGGAAACATGGGGTCAGAGCCTTTTCCATACGGAAAAGGCTCTGACCCCTTTCTGCTTCAGCCTGCGTGAAGGTGGCGACCGCCATCGTGCGTGAAGACCGTCGGATCGCAGCGCGTGAGACGGTCATGACGCAGCATCGATGGCCTGTCCCCTACGCTGGGTACAGCCGCCGCAGGTACTGCGCGGAACATCCGACAGGCAGGAGACGGACGCATGAAGATCGAAGTGTGGCAGGGCGACATCACGACCCTGGCGGTGGATGCGATCGTCAACGCGGCCAATGAATCGCTGCTGGGCGGCGGCGGAGTGGACGGTGCGATCCACCGTGCCGCCGGCCCCGGCCTGCTGGCCGAATGCCGGCAACTGCCGGAACTGCGCCCAGGCGTGCGCTGCCCGACCGGTGAAGTGCGCGCCACCGGCGCCCATGCATTGCCGGCGCGGCACGTGCTGCACACGGTGGGCCCGGTCTGGCACGACGGCCTGCGCGATGAACCCGCGCTGCTGGCCAACTGCTACTGGAAATCGCTGCAGCTGGCCGAATCGCTCGGGGTGCAGTCGATCGCGTTCCCGGCCATCAGTTGTGGCGTGTACGGCTATCCGCTGTACCAGGCCGCGCAGATCGCCGTGACGGAAACCCTGGCGTGGCAACGCAGCCATGCACAGCCGATGCGGATCGTGCTGGTTGCTTTCAATACCGCCACGGCCAAGGCGTATCAGCAGGCCCTGGCCAGTGCCGGGCAGAACGCGGACAACGAAGTGCGCGGCACGCTGCTGCCGCCACTGGGCGATACCGGCTTCGCTGCCGCGCATTGAACACGGGGCGGCGGCACTGAAGAAAAGGCCGGGCAATGCCCGGCCTTTTCATTGCGGCAGTGCCCCTGGACGCGTCAGCGGCTGGCCGCGTCGACTGCGGCGTCATCCGGCACGGCCGCCGCATCCGCCGCTGCGCGGGCCGCCGACGCCGCGGCGCCGGCAGCGCTGGCGCCATCGATCTGCACGCGCACCTCGACCAGGCCCTGCTCGTCGCTGAGGCTGGAAACATCGACGGTGTAATGACCGGCCGGCAGCGATTCCTGCAGACGCGCGTTGGTGCCATTGCCGCCGTCGTCGTCGACCAGCTCGACATCACCGCCGACCACACGCAGCACGGTGTCCACCTGACCGGAGATCGCATCCAGGCGAACATCGCCCGGACGCTCCAGTGTCAGCAGGAAGCGACGGCGACCTTCGCTGTCGAGCATGGTGAACACGCTGCCCGACTGCGGCAGTTGGGTACCGTCGCGCTCGACGATGTTGCCCGGCAGCTCGGTGCGGGCAACGGTCAGCTTGAAGGTGCCGGACGCATCGTCGTCCAGCCCGCGCACGCCCAGCGTGTACTTGCCGGGCTGCAACGGCAGCGACAGGCGCGAATTGGTGCTGTCACCGCCATCGTCGTTCTCCGCGTCGATCTCGCCGCCCTTCAGCTTCAGCACGGTATCGAACGCATCGGACGACAGGTTGACCTCATAGAGGCCGGCCTTGTCCACCTGCAGTGTGTAGTCCTGCGATCCGGAGACCAGCATGTCCACGACTTCGCCGCTGCCTGCGATGGGCTTGCCGTCGTAGGGCACCAGCTTCTCCACCCGCAGGCGGTAAGGGCCGTAGGCGGTCGGGCTGTCGGCGTTGACCGCCACCTGGTAGGTGCCGGCACCGTTGGCGCGGAACGCCAGCGATACATCCCCGCTGCGCTCATAGCCGGTGCGGCTGCTGGCGACCAGGCTGCCATTGTTGAACACGGCAATCGAGCCACTGAGGGCACCGGTCAGCTTCATGCCCACCAGCTGCTTGTCCTCCAGCGTGATCTGGTACAGCTGGTGGTGGCTGCCGTCATTGAAATTGATGCCGCTGCGCGAGGTGATCTCGCCGGAAACGGGCTTGTCGAACTCGAGCGACGGAGCCTTGCCCACATCCGCATTGCTGCCGGAGCGGTTGCAACCGCCTGCGGCGAGGACCGTAGCAACGGCCAGCGTGATTGCTGCCAAACGCATGTTTTTTCTCCTTGGCCTTCCATGTGTGTCCCCCGGGCCGGCCGGGCCCGCGGGAGGCGGAAAAGATACCCGCAAAAGCAAACGCCGGCGTGAGGCCGGCGTTGCCCTGTTCATCCTGCGATGGAACCGATCAACCGCTCCACTTGCCCAGTGCAGCCAGGCCGTTTTCCTTGGCGCGCTCGAACACGGTCTTCTGCGCGGCGGCGTAGTTGCCCTTCATGTCCTTGGCCCACAGCTTCAGTGCCGCCTGCTGCATGGCACGGCCGTAGGAGAAGCTCAGCGGCCACGGCAGGTTGCCCAGCTGGTTCATCGCATTGAGGTGGGCGGTGGACTGTTCATCGCTCTGGCCGCCGGACAGGAACACCACGCCCGGCAGGATCGCCGGCACGGTGCTCTTCAGGCACATCACGGTGGACTCGGCCACTTCCTCGACGTCGGCCTGCTCTTCGCAGTCCTTGCCCGAGATGACCATCGAAGCCTTCAGGATGGTGCCTTCCAGCAGCACGTTCTGCTGGTACAGGGCGTCGAACAGCGAACGCAGGGTGGCTTCGGTGACTTCGTAGCAGGTCTCGATGTCGTGGTCGCCGTCCATGATCACTTCCGGCTCGACCATCGGCACCAGGCCGCATTCCTGGCACAGCGCGGCGTAGCGGGCCAGCGCATGGGCGTTGGATTCGATGCAGGTGCCCGACGGAATGCTCTCGCCGATGTTGATGACCGCACGCCACTTGGCAAAGCGCGCACCCAGCTTGTAATACTCCTGCAGGCGCTCACGCAGGCCGTCCAGGCCTTCGGTCACCAGCTCGCCCGGGCAGCCGGCCAGCGGATGCGCACCCTTGTCCACCTTGATGCCCGGAATCATGCCGTGGTCGGCCATGTACTTGGCGAACGGCACGCCGTCCTTGGTCGACTGGCGGATGGTTTCGTCGTACAGGATGGCGCCGGAAATGTGCTCGTTGAGCTTCGGCGTGGTCAGCAGCAGTTCGCGATAGGCGCGACGGTTCTCCTCGGTGTTCTCGATGCCCACGCCGGCGAAGCGCTTGGCGATGGTACCGGTGGATTCGTCGATCGCGATGATGCCCTTGCCCGGGGCAACCATGGCCTGGGCGGTTTCAGCCAGCTGTTCGATGCTCATGTACTTCCTGTGGCGGGTGCGGGAAAAACGTAAGTATAGCCCCGCAGCCCGTGGCCTCGACGTGGAGGCCAGACTGGAAACGATTCCAATGTCCATTCAGGACAGGCGCTGTCCTGCGGCGTTCCGGTCAGAGCCCCGGTGGGGCTCCGACCCGGTTCCGCAGCGGTTACAGATCGCCCAGACCACTGGCGCGACCGTCTTCGCCCACCTCGAGCAGGCGCAGGGTGTTGGTCGCACCGTGGGTTTCCATGTGCTCACCGCTGGTGAACACCACCCGATCGCCGGCCTGCAGCAGATCCGATTCGACCAGCAGGCGGATGCTGCCACGTGCGGCTTCGCGCGGGGTCAGGCCACGGCTGTCGAAATTGATCGGAAACACATCGCGCATCAGCGCCATCTGCCGGCGTGCGCCGTCATGGCGGGTCACCGCGAACACCGGTGCCTTGGCACGGAAGCGCGACAGGTAGCGCGCGGTACCGCCGGACTCGGTCATGGCCACGATGGCACGCACGCCCACGTGCTGGGACAGGAACATGGTCGCCATCGCGATGGCCTGGTCGGCGCGCTCCAGGTTGCGCGGCGACGCATTGAAGTCGGTCTCGGTCTGGAACTGGCGCTCGGCGCCCAGGCAGATGCGCGCCATCGCCTCCACGGCCTTGACCGGATACGCACCGGCAGCGGTTTCGGCCGACAGCATCACCGCATCGGTGCCGTCGATCACCGAGTTGGCCACGTCCAGCACTTCCGCGCGGGTCGGGATCGGGCTTTCCACCATCGACTGCAGCATCTGGGTGGCAGTGATCACCACCTTGTTCTGCGCCAGCGAAGCCTTGATGATCTTCTTCTGCAGGCCCGGCAGTTCGGCATCGCCGATTTCCACGCCGAGGTCGCCGCGCGCCACCATCACCACGTCACTGGCCTCGACGATCTCCTCCAGGTTCTCGATCGCTTCGGTGCGCTCGATCTTGGACACCAGCGCGGCGTAGCAGCCGTGCGATTCGGCGATCGCGCGGGCATCGTTCATGTCCTGCGCATTGCGGCAGAAGGAAACGGCGATGAAGTCGACACCGATCTTGGCGACGATCCCGATCAGCTCCTTGTCGCGCTCGGTCAACGCGCCCAGCGACAGGCCACCGCCCTGCTTGTTCAAGCCCTTGCGATCAGACAGCACCCCGTCGTTGAGCACGGTGCTGATGATCCGCTCACCCTGCACCTCGACGACCTGCAGCTGCATCAGGCCGTCATCGAGGAGCAGGACATCACCGGGGCCGACGTCCTGCGGCAGGCCGAGGTAGCTCACACCCACCTGCGTGGCATCGCCGGCCGGTGCGTTGGGCGAGGCGACCAGATCGAAACGGTCGCCCGCCTTGAGATGGATCTTGCCTTCGGCAAAGCGCTCGATGCGGATCTTCGGGCCCGGCAGGTCGGCCAGGATGCCCACTTCCACGCCCACCCGCTGTGCGGCGGCGCGCACGTCGGCGGCACGCTTGGCCTGGCCGGACGGGTCACCGTGGCTGAAGTTCAGGCGCACCACGTTGACGCCGGCGCGGAACAGATCCTCCAGCACGCCCGGCGGATCGGTGGCCGGACCGAGGGTGGCTAGGATCTTGGTGCGACGCTGACGCTCGAACATGGTGAATGGGCCTCTCCCGTTAAAGCACGGAAATTAGCACATCCTTCACGCCCCATGTATGCGGTTACAACCTTGTGCTGCCTGACTCTGCGGGACATGTAACGGACATCGCCCGGACATACGCCGGCGCAGGGTGCCCGGTATCAGGCCAACAGTGTCGTCAGCTGGACCGGCTCGCGTGCCAGCTGGCCCGCACCGGCTTCAGTGAGTTCCGCTTCGCCACCAAACCCCCACAGCACGCCGATGCTTCGCAGGCCGTGGTGACGCGCGCCCTCGATATCCATGCGACGGTCGCCGATCATCCAGCACTGCGTGGGCGACACCTGCAGCCGGCGCAGCGCTTCGCCGACCAGCTCGGGCTTGTGGCTGCGCGAACCATCCAGGGTCGAGCCGATGATGTCCTCGAACAATCCGCCGAAGGGCAGATGGGCCAGGATCCGGCGCGCGTGCGGCTCGTTCTTGGCGGTGACCACCGCCAGGCGGTGGCCACGCGCATGCAAGGTGCGCAGGGCGTCCTCCACCTGGGGGTACACCGTGTGCTCGCGCCAGCCCTCGGCATCGAAGCGCTCGCGGTAGTACCCGACGGCCTGCTCCACCCGCGCCGGTTCGATGAACAGCGGCGCGAACGTGGTGCGCAGCGAAGGCCCGATCCAGCCCAGCAGGGTTTCCCGCGCCGGCACCGGATGCTCCATCTTCTGCAGCGCATAAGCGATGCAGGTGGTGATGCCCACCTGCGAATCGATCAACGTACCGTCCAGGTCGAAGAAGAGCGTCGCGCGTTCTTCCGGTGCCGGGTGGGCAGAACCGGCCTGGGTGCCGTCCGGGTTCATGCGCCGCGCGCGGCGAGCGCGGCCACGGCCGGCAGGGTCTTGCCTTCCAGGAATTCCAGGAACGCGCCGCCACCGGTGGAGATGTAGCTCACGTCCTTGGCGATGTCGAACTTGTCGACCGCTGCCAGGGTGTCGCCACCGCCGGCGATGGAGAACGCCGGGGACGTGGCGATGGCACGCGCCAGCGCTTCGGTTCCCTTGCTGAAAGCTTCAAACTCGAACACGCCGACAGGGCCGTTCCAGACCACGGTGCCGGCATTCGCAATCAGCTGCGCGTACTGGGCAGCGGTCTGCGGACCGATGTCCAGGATCAGATCATCTTCGGCGACCGCATCCACGGCCTTCACTTCGGCAATGGCGTCGGGCAGGAACTGCTTGGCCGTGACCACGTCCACCGGAAGCGGAATCTCGGCCCCGCGCGCCTTGGCGTCGGCAACGATCTTCCGGGCGGTGTCCAGCAGGTCCGGCTCGTACAGCGACTTGCCGACCTTGTAGCCGGCAGCCGCGATGAAGGTGTTGGCGATGCCGCCCCCCACGATCAGCTGGTCGACCTTGCCCACCAGATTGGCCAGCAGTTCCAGCTTGGTGCTGACCTTGCTGCCGGCCACGATGGCCAGCAGCGGCTTGGCCGGTGCGTCCAGCGCCTGCGCCAGGGCATCCAGCTCGGCCATCAGCAGCGGGCCACCCGCGGCGACCGGGGCGAAACGGATCACGCCATGGGTGGACGCCTGCGCGCGGTGCGCGGTACCGAAGGCATCCATCACGAACACATCGCACAGCGCGGCGTACTTCTTCGACAGGGCTTCGTCATCCTTGCCCTCGCCGACGTTCATCCGGCAGTTTTCCAGCAGCACCAGCTGGCCCGGCTGCACCTCGACGCCGTCGATCCAGTCGCGTACCAGCGGCACCTCGCGACCCAGCAGTTCGGACAGGCGTGCGGCAACCGGTGCCAGCGAATCGGCTTCGCTCCACACGCCTTCCTTCGGCCGGCCCAGGTGCGAGGTGACCATCACCGCCGCGCCCTGCTCCAGTGCGCGCTTGAGCGTCGGCAGCGAAGCGGTGATGCGCTGTTCGGAAGTGATGCGGCCATTCTCGATCGGCACGTTCAGATCCTGGCGGATCAGCACGCGCTTGCCGGAGAGGTCGAGGTCGGTCATGCGGACGATGGACATGGGCAACTCTTGGGCTCAGGGACGGGGTGCCGGCGTTCGGCAGACCGTCATTGTATCGGCTGCGGCAGAACGGATGGCGCCGGCCGCAGCGCCGCTCCATGCGCGGCCGGGATTCGTCGGGATCTACGCCGAAGGCGAAGGCTTCTGCCTGAGCAGGCTGACCGCCAGACCGCCTACGACCAGGACCCCCACGCCCAGCAGCGCCCACAGCAGCCAGGCCTTCCAGTCCCGCTGCGGTTCCAGCGCTGTGTCTCCGGCCAGCGGCTCGGGGCGGCCCTCCAGGCGTGCCAGCGTCGGCTGCCAGGCCGGATCGTTGCGCTGGCGAAGTTCCTCGATCAGCACCCCGATCGGCGCCTCCGCGCGGCGCGCCGTCGCGCTGCCCACCGCCAGTGCATAGGGCGCAGCGCCCTGGCTCAGGAACACCATCACTTCCGGCTGGTAGCCCAGGCGCAGGGTGGGGGCGCCGGCGATCTCCGCCGGGCTTGCCACCAGCTTCCAGTAGCGGTCGCGGTGCACATCGCCCAGCACCTGCGCCGCCGACTGCTGACGCGGGCCCTGCGTTCCCTGCTGCAGCTGATAGGCGATCCACGGTGCACTGCGTCGTTGCCACTGCGCGCCTTCATCGTCGCGGCTGAACAGCGTCCACTGCACCAGGCTGTTGTCGGTACTGGCGACATCGGCGCGCGCGATCGGGAAACGGCCGTCCAGTTCAAATGTGTATTCGCCCTTGCCCTGCGCTATCGGCGTCAGTGACAGCCATTCCCAAGGCAACGTCGCCGGTGCCGGCGGAAGCTCGGCGAGCACGCCATGCAGGGCAGGCAGTCGCGCGTCGCCCTGCGGCAGCACGCGCAGATAGCGCGCATTGCCGTCAACCTGCAGGCGTCGCTGCAGCAATCGTTTGCCGGCGCGCTGCAGGTCCACCAGCGGAATGTCCCGACCGATGGAGCGCCAATGCTGCAGGTCATCGCTGGCATCAAGCTGCACCTGCGCCTGCAGCGGCTGGCCACTGTCGGCCCAATCCAGCACCAGCGCCGCCAGCGGCTGCTGGCCGAGCACGCTGGCATCGATCAGCCAGCCGCCCTGCCCGTTCACCGTGCCAGCACCGACACGCGCTTCGACCCGGCGCACACGGCCGTCGGTATCGCGCTCGGTCAGCAACTGCAGGTCGTTGCGTTGCGCATCGGCCAGCGGCGGCAGTGCGAACCAGGGCAGCTCGCGCTGCACCGGCGGCTGTGCCAGCGGCGCGTCGGGTGCCAGCAATGCCGACGGCAGGGCCTGTCCGGCCGCGTTGAACACCTGCAGGTCACCCAGGTCTGCTGCGCCTGCACGGCGGTAGATCGCCGGTTCCAGCACCACCCGATAGGCGCCGGACTGCGCACTGGACAGCGTCAGCGGCCACTGCTCGGCGTACTGCGTGCGGTAGTCGGCCGCGTGTACGGCGATGGTGGCGAACAGGCCCAGCATCGCCGGCACCACCATCCTGCTCCACATTCTCATTGGTTTTCCTCCACGGATGGCACCGCGCCCGGTGGCGCCGGTGCCAGATAGCCGACGACCGTACACAGCAGGCCGTAGGCGATGAACGATGCGATCCCGAGCAGGTTGCCCAGGTGCTGGCGGTCGATGAGGACCAGCTTGGCCAGGACCACGCCCATCAGCACCGCACCGACCATCCACAACACACGCTGGCCACGACGCGAGCCCCACACCCAGGCGATCACGCCGAGCACGCTCCACAGCACGGTCAGGCTGGTCTGGGCCAAGCTGTAGCGCGCCATCGACGTACTCCAGGCCAGTCCCCCCCAGTGGTGCACGCCATGCAGGACCAGGCTGGTCAGGGCGATGAAGCCCGCCAGTGCCAGCACCGGCAGGCGCAGCCTGCGCAGCGCGGGCGGTGCCACATCGCTGTACAGCCAGCGCGCCAGCAGCAACAGGCTCAGCCACTGCCCCATCTCGGCCGGGTTCAGCACCGGCAGCCACGGCAGCGGTGCCGCAGTGCCCGGCAGCAGCTGGCCCAGCAGCCATCCGGTCGCCAGCAGCGCAAACAGCACGCACTGCAGCGGCACGCGTGCGGCATCGAATGCCGGGCCCAGCGGCCAGCGCAGCCAACCCCAGCGCCACAGTGACAGCGCGGCCAGCAGCAGCCAGGGCAGCGTCACCAGCAACAACGTCCAGCCCTGTGCCAGGCCAGCCTCGCCGCCTCCCCACAGGGCCAGCAGCGAAAGCAGCGATGGCCACAGCAGCCACCACAGGAACTGGGCGATGCGCGCCACCGTGTCGCCGCCCTGGCGCAGGCACAGCAACGTGCGCACCCCCAGCACGGCGAACAGCGCCCATGCCAGGGCGCCGTGGCCCGCGAACGGTTGCTGGTGTGCATGGCTTTGCGCCAATGCCAATGGAAACGCCATCGCCAGCATCGCCAGTGCGGTCATCCCCAGCGCACGTGCCGGTTGCCGGCGCTGCACCTCGGCTGCCAGCCAGGCGGTCGCCGCCACCAGCACCAGCAGTGCATCGGCCTGCGAGGCATGCGCGAGGAAACGACCGATCTCGTGCACCCAGCCGCCGAGCCACCACAGCAGGCCCCACAGGTAGTAGACCAGGGCGATCTCATGACGTGCCCGGCGCTGGTAGCTCCACGCCGACGCCAACCCCGCCACGGCCAGCAGCAGCGCACCGATCGCGGTGGGATTGAGCAGCAGGCGCGCGTCCTCGTGCCAGTGGTTGCCACCTGCCACGAAGGCGAATGCCGCCGCCATCTGCAGCAGCGCAGCGGACACCTGTGGCAGCCAGCGCCTCTGGCGCAGACCGAGCCAGGCCAGCCCGGCACCTTCCAGCGCGAACACCGCACCGGTGGCACGGGCGGACAAGGCCAGCGGCACGGCCAGCGTGGCGAAACCCACCGCCAGCACCGCGTGCGACTGCGCCAGCACCGTATACGAGGCCCGGGCGATCAGGGCACGCGCCAGCACCGCGTAGATCACCGCCAGGCCCAGCGCGCACAGTGCCAGTGTCATCGGCTGTTCGTGCAGCATCGCCGCCTGCAGCGAGAAGGCGATCAACGGCGTACCGAACACCAGGCTGCCATCGACCAGATCGCGGCGACCGGCAGGCTGCCTGCGCGCGTACAGCAGGGGAATCAGCAGATAGAAGGCGAAGAACAGCAGCAGGAACGGTTCGGTGCTGGAGAACTTCTCGGCCCTGTACTGAAGCACGCCCCAGAACGTGCCGATACCGAAGGTGAACGCGAAGCCCAGCAGGTTCAGCGCGCGCCACGGACGGAACCAGGCGATGGCGAAGATGCCGGCGTTGAGCACTGCGTAGTAGCTGAAGAGGCCGACATGGTTGCCACTGCCGGTCGACAGCCACAGCGGGGCCATGAAGCCCGCCAGGATGCCCAGCACCGCCAGGGTGCGCGAGTTCTGCAGCACTGCCAGCACGCACAGGCCGGCGACCAGCGCGATCGAACTGGCGAACGCAAATCCCGGCGCAAGCAGTTCAAAACGCTTGAATGCCGCGAAGATGGTCAGCAGCAGCACACCGATGGCGCCGCCCTGCAGGGCCAGCGCGAACAGGCGCCGGCGTTCGCGCTGATGCCAGCCGAAGGCCAGCAGGCCCAGCGCACCAGCGGTGACGGCCGCCAGCCGGAGTTCGACCGGGAGCACCAGCCAGCCCTGGTCACTGACGTACTTCAGCAGCGCGGCAACACCGGCCAGCAGCACCAGCATGCCGATCTTGACCGGCACGTTGCCCTCGGTGAACCAGCGTTTGACGGCGCCGATGCCACGCTCGAAGAAGCCCGGCCCGGCCGGCTCGACCGGCGGCGCAGGCGGGGGCGGCGTGGCCGGCAGCGGTGGTGGTGGCGGCGCTGCCTGCCGCGGCGGCGCCGGCACGGAGGATTCCGGCGCATGGGCCGCCACGGGAGAAGGTGCTGCCGCAGCCCGCGGTCGCTCCATGGCTGGCGCGTCCGTTGCCGGAACGGGGGCGGGCCCGGGCGGTGGCGCGGCAGCGCGCGGCGATTGCGACACATCGGCCAGTGCGCCCTCAAGCGCAGCGACCCGGCGCCGCAGGCCGGCGATCATCACCAGCGCGACCACCAGCAGCAGCGGAATCGCCAGCAGTATCAATACGACCAGGGCTATCAGTGCTTCCATTGCGTGCCTTCCCATGCGATCCCGCGCCCCTGCGGCGGCGGTCGGACCGCCCCATGCTACGACAGGGCCGGTCCCTCAAACGACGAACCCCGGCCAGGCCGGGGTTCGTGCGCGATCTTCGCCGGCCTTACTTGGCGGCGACGACCCTGGCCATTTCCAGGCACTTGTTGGAGTAGCCCCACTCGTTGTCGTACCACGACACGAGCTTGACGAAGGTACCGTCCAGGGCAATGCCGGCTTCGGCATCGAACACCGACGTGTGGGTCTCACCGCGGAAGTCGGTAGCCACGACCTTGTCTTCGGTGTAGCCGAGGATGCCCTTCAGCGCGCCTTCGCTCTGTGCCTTCACTTCGGCGCAGATCTCGGCGTAGGTGGCTTCCTTTTCCAGCTCGACGGTCAGGTCGACCACCGACACGTCCGAGGTCGGCACGCGGAAGCTCATGCCGGTGAGCTTCTTGTTCAGTTCCGGAATGACCACGCCGACCGCCTTGGCCGCACCGGTGGAGGACGGAATGATGTTCTCCAGGATGCCGCGGCCGCCGCGCCAGTCCTTGTTGGACGGGCCGTCAACGGTCTTCTGGGTGGCCGTGGCGGCGTGCACGGTGGTCATCAGGCCACGCTTGATGCCCCACTTGTCGTTGATGACCTTGGCCAGCGGGGCCAGGCAGTTGGTGGTGCACGAGGCGTTGGAGATGATCGCCTGGCCGGCGTAGGTCTTGTCATTCACGCCGAACACGAACATCGGCGTATCGTCCTTGGACGGGGCGGACAGGATTACCTTCTTGGCGCCGGCATCGATGTGCTTCTGCGCGGTTTCCTTGGTCAGGAACAGACCGGTGGACTCGATGACCACGTCCACGCCCACTTCGTCCCACTTCAGGTTGGCCGGATCGCGTTCCTGGGTCAGGCGGATCTTCTTGCCGTTGACCAGCAGGTCGTTGCCCTGCACCGACACGTCAGCCTTGAAGCGACCGTGCACGGAGTCGTACTTGAGCATGTAGGCCAGGTAATCCGGCTCCAGCAGATCGTTGATGGCCACGATTTCGATGTCGTCGCCGAAGTTCAGCACCGCCGAGCGCAGGACGTTACGCCCGATGCGACCGAAACCGTTGATACCAACCTTGATTGCCATTTCTCAAGCTCCTGCAGCCGCGACGGGTGCGGCGGGGTGGATAGGGCCCACAAGTCTAGCAGGCCCGGCCTGGCCACCGCCGGCCAGACCGGGCCGGTGGCGGGCGGGCTGGCCGGATTTGATCCGGATCAAAGCGTTAGCGCGGCGTGAGGCCGAGACTGGCCCCATCCACCCCGCAACGAGAACACCCCCATGCGCAAGACCTCTCCCCTGATCGTGGCCAGCCTGGCCGCCGCCCTGTCCCTCGCCGCCGCCCCGGCGATGGCCCAGTCCAAGGGCGACTGGACCCTTTCGGCCGGCGTGCACCAGGTGGCACCGAAGTCGAACAACGGCTGGCTGGCCGGTGGCACGCTGAAGGTCGACGTCGACAACGACGTCAAGCCGACCATCACCGGCGAGTACTTCATCGCTGACAACCTGGGCATCGAAGTGCTGGCGGCACTGCCGTTCAAGCACGACATCAACATCAACGGCCTCGGCCGTGTCGGCAGCACCAAGCAGCTGCCGCCGGTGGTGACCGTGCAGTACCACTTCAACAGCAAGGGCAAGGTGTCGCCGTTCATCGGTGCGGGCGTGAACTACACGACCTTCTTCAGCGAAGACACCACGGGCGCGCTCAAGGACAGCCGGCTGAAGCTGCAGGACTCCTGGGGTCTGGCCGCGCACGCCGGCGTGGACTTCGCGATCGGCGAGAAGGGCGCGCTGCGCGTGGACATGCGCTGGATCGACATCGACAGCAAGGTGAAGCTGGACGGCCAGAAGATCGGTACGGTCAACATCGATCCGCTGGTCTACGGCGCCTCCTACGTCTTCAAGTTCTGAGCGCGGCCTCCGGCGTGGCGGGCCTGCCCCGCCCTCCGGCCAACGGCTGAACCCTCCGCAGCATGTTGCCCCGGTGATCGCCGGGGCTTTTTTCGGCTTACCCATCCGTGGCCACCTCCACCCGGTTGCGCCCGGACGCCTTGGCCCGATACAGCGCGGCATCCGCACGCGCCAGTGCCTGCTCCAGCGAATCGGCGCCATCGTCATGCCACCGCGCCACACCAATACTGACGCTCACCACCGGCGCGGCGTCCGAATCGGCATGGGCGATCGCCAGCGCCTGGACCTGCTGACGCATCCGCTCGAACGGCGCGGTTTCCGGCTCGCCTGGCGACCACTGCCCCAGCGCCACGAACTCCTCACCGCCGTACCGCGCCACCACCGAGTCAGCGCCGCGAAGCTGCGCGGCCAGCGTCACCGCCACCGCATGCAGGACCGCATCGCCCGCCGGGTGACCATGATGGTCGTTGTAGCGCTTGAAGTAGTCGATGTCGATCATCGCGATGCGCAAGGCGCCACGCGCGTGCGGCCGGCGGAGATAACGCTGGAAGATCTGGTTGGCACGACGATCGAATGCGCGCCGGTTGAGCAATCCGGTCAATCCGTCGTGGTTGGCCAGTGCATCCAGCCGCTGCTCGGCGCGCCAGGTTGCACGCGCCTGCCTTTCCAGGATGTAACTACCGAAGATGCCAGCCAGGTTGCTGGCCAGCACGAACGTCACGCTCTGCAGCATCTGCGCCCAGTGCCGGCCGACCTGCAGCTCCGCCAGCACGAACGCCGATGCGATCAGGGTTCCGGTCAGCGTGGCGACGCCAAAGCGCAGGCCACACAGGAAGTAGTTCAGCAGCAGGAACAGGCTGACGCCTTCATAGGGATAATCCACGCCGGCGCGATGCGCCGTCCAGATCATCGTCACCAGCGCCAGCCCGCTGATCAGCACAGCACCGCCCCCCAGCCACTGCAGATGGCGGCGGAACGCCGGGACGAAGGTGAGTGCTACCGCCACCAGCAATACCGGCAGCAGCAGCCCGAGCCGCCAGCGCAGCACCTGTGCATGCACATCCGGCGGAAGCCAGAAATGGTCCAGCACGGCAAAGCCGATTGAAAAGATGCCGGCAACGGCACAGGCCCAGCGCATCCGCCAGACCACCTGTTCATCGAACGCGCGGGCAAAGCCGTCGTCCGCATGTATTGCCGTGATGCGCCGGTCCGTGATGCTCATCGCGATGTCCCCGCCCGTGGCCGCGCCACCGTAACGGTCCGCGCATCAAGGGCGCGTGGCGAGCGGCCATGCTGGATCAAACGCGTCCGGCCGCCGCCCCGCTAGAATGCCGGCATGAAAGCCCTGCATTCCCTGTTCCTCGCCGCCGCGATCGCGCCGGCTCTGCTGTCCGCCTCCGCCCCTGCCCATGCCTGGGGCGCGCAAGGTCATCGCCTTGTCGCTGAGGTAGCGGATTCCCGCCTCTCGCCCGCTGCACGCGCCGAAGTCGACCGCCTGCTGGCCACCGAACCCGGTGCCACCCTCGCCAGCGTGGCGCCCTGGGCCGACCAGCTGCGTGCCAAGGACCCGGGCCTCGGCCGCCGTTCCGCCGGCTGGCATTACGTCAACATCGCCGAAGACGGCTGCCACTACGAAGCGCCCAGGCACTGCACCAACGGCAACTGCATCGTCGAAGCGCTGAAGGCGCAGAGCGCGATCCTCGGCGATCGCAACCTGACCGACGGCGAGCGGCTGCAGGCCCTGAAGTTCGTGGTGCATCTGGTCGGCGACATCCACCAGCCAATGCATGCCGGCTACGGTCACGACAAGGGCGGCAACGACTTCCAGCTGCAGTACGGCAACCGCGGCACCAACCTCCATTCGCTGTGGGACAGCGGCATGCTCAACACCCGCAAGCTGGACGACAACGGCTATCTGCCGGTGCTGCGGTCGCTGCCGGCGCCGAAACTGGCGCGCCAGTCCAATCCGCAGCGCGATCCGCAGGCGTGGGCTGAAGCCAGCTGCCGCATTTCGATGCAAGCCGGCGTTTATCCAGCCTCGCGTAAGATCGGCGATGAATACACCGCGCGCTACCGCCCGGTGGCGGAAGCGCAGCTGCGGCTGGCCGGCGAGAATCTGGCGCAGCTGCTGAACCGCGTGCTCGCCGCACGCTGAGGAGGTTGCCGATGCCGGTCCAGGTCCAGTCGTTCTTCCATCGTGACAGCAATACCTTCAGCTACCTGGTCAGCGACCCGGCCAGCGGTGAGGCTGCGCTGATCGATCCGGTCCTGGACTACGACCCGGACACCGATGCCAGCAGCGAGTCGCCGGTCCAGCCGGCACTGCACGCGATCGAGCAGCAGGGGCTGCGGCTGAGGTGGCTGCTGGAGACCCACGCCCACGCCGACCATGTGTCGGCCGGGCGGCGGCTCAAGCAGCGTTTCCCTCACGCCACGCTGGCCATCGGTGAAGGCATCCGCGCCGTGCAGGCGACCTTTGCGCCGCGGTTCGGCCTGCAGCTTCCTGCCGCGGACGACATCTTCGACCACCTGTTCGCCGACGGCGAGACCTTCACGCTGGGCGAAGTGCGCGGCCAGGTCATCGCCGTCCCCGGCCACACCAGCGACAGCATCGCCTACCTGATCGGCGACGCACTGTTTACGGGCGATTCGCTGTTCATGCCCGACGGCGGTACCGCCCGCTGCGATTTCCCCGGCGGCGATGCGGCGCAGCTGTACCGCTCGATCCAGCGCCTGCTGGCGCTGCCCGAGTCCACCCGTGTGTTCGTCTGCCACGACTATGGCCCGGGCGGCCGCGACATCGCCAACGAGACCACCATCGGTGAGCAGCGCGCGCGCAATATCCACGTGCATGACGGTGTGGCCGAAGCCGACTTCGTCAGCGTGCGCCAGGCCCGCGACGCCACGCTGGCCGAACCGGCGCTGATGCAACCGGCGGTGAAGGCCAACATCCAGGGCGGCGCCTGATCGACGCCGCTGTACTGGCCGGACATGGCCCGGCGCTACCCGGCATCACGCGCGATCATTTCCCCTGCGTACGGACCGTCTGCCGGCCCTTCACGATCTCGAAGGTGAAGGCGTACAGCAGGCTGACCGGCACCGGCTCGATGCGCTCGGCGCTCCCGCAGTCGCCGCGGTCGGATGGGACCTTGCCGACCGGGTAGTGGCAGACCGCGGCAGCGCTGTACTTCCACATCGCCACCGCCTCCTGCGCCGCCTGCAGCAGCGGCGCGTTCTCCGCTGCAGCGCCGGCGGCGCACTCGGGGCGGTCAGTCAGCGGCAGGCTGCGCTCTACCATGCCTTCCGCATCGACCACCACCTGCAGGCAGATGGTGGTGGGCGCCAGTTCGGTACGCGGATCGCGGTCGCCCACCTTCGGATCAGGCGCCGCATACAGCTGCGGCATCCGATAGCCTTCGCCCGCTGCCAGCGCATAGGCCTGCACCTGACCGCTGCCGCCCGCCGCTGTGGGCTGCAACCGCTGATGGCCGACACTCTCGCTGCGGGTGTCAACCGCGCCGAGTCGTTCCTGGGTGGCACAGCCGGCCAGCAGCGTGGCCAACAGCAGCGCGGCCTGCCTCACCGCGCGCGCTCCGCTTCCCTCTCGTCCTCACTCATGGAGAACGTCAGTGGAATCCGCACGGCGGAAGCCACCGGACGCCCATCCTTCAGGGCCGGCCGGAAGGTCCAGCCCTTGGCGGCCGTGATCGACACCGCATCGAACACACCGGGATTGGTGGCGCTGAGCACCTGTACGTCGGTCGGCCTGCCCTCTGCGTCGATCTCGACCTTCAAGGTGACGACGCCGGTCAGGCCCTGCTGGAACGCAGACTCCGGATACTTCGGCGGTGCCATCCTCTCGACCTGCGCAGAACGCTGCAGGCCGGCCGCAGCGGCATCGGCCTGCGCGTACTCGGCGGGCTCGACGCCGATCGACGACACGCCGGCCATCCCGAGCTGGCTTGCCCACGCCACCGTGGCCAGGCCCGCGCACACCCCGACCACCAGCACCTGCCCGGACACCCACGGCAATGCCTTCCGCTTGGACTGCTTCAACATGGCGATTCGCTCCTTCAACACGGGTTGGCTGCGCCAGTGACACACTGCCGGCGCAACCGGGTGAACCAGCTGCGCCTTCAGCAGCGTACTGGCGTAAAGTCCGCGCAGCGCAGGCTGCGTGGCAATGGTGCGGGCATCGCAGGCCAGTTCCTGGTCGCGCAGGAACCTGCGTGTTGCCCACGGCATCAGCGGATGGAACCAGAACGCTGCGCGTGCCAGCAGCAACGCGCCGTTCGCCCAGTGATCGCCATTGCGGCGATGGCTGCGTTCATGTGCCAGGATCAACCCCTGCTCGCGTGCATCGAACTGCTGGTCGAAATCGGGGCCGACCACGATGCGCGGCCGCCACAGGCCGACCAGGGCCGGCAGACCGGGATCGGCACTGGCCTGCCAGCTGCCGTCGGCACGCGCCTGCAGACGGCCCAGGATACGTTCGAAGCGCTGCTGCGCACGCAGGCTTCGCAGCAGACTGATCGCCACGCCAAGCATCCAGGCCAGCAGCAACCATTTCGGCCAGCGCATGACCTGGGTGGGCTCGCCCTCCGGCGCGACAGGCATCACGTTCAGGGGCAGGGTCGGCACATGCTGCAGCAGGGGCAGCGCAGGCAACGGCAGCAACAGGCCTGCCAGCAGCAGGGGCAACAACCACCAGCTGCGATAGGCCAGCGAGGGCCCTCCCAGCCGCAGCAGCAGCGGCCGCATCGCCGCCAGCAGGATCACCGCCAGCGCCAGCCACACGCTGGCCCGCCACACGCTGTCGAGCACCTCACTCATGGTCCAGCTCCTGGATCAGCTTCTTCAGTTCGGCGATGTCCTGCGCGCTGAGCTGGCCGCGTTCGCTGAAATGGGCAACCAATGGCGCCACCCGTCCTTCGAACACTCTGCCCAGAAAGTCCTGGCTCTGAGCCGCGACCCAAGCTTCGCGCTGCAGCAGTGGCCGATACAGATAGCGGCGGCCTTCGCGTTCGGCAGCGATCGCGCCCTTGGTCAGCAGGCGGTTGAGCAGCGTCTTGATGGTCGGTTCGGCCCAGTCCCGGTGGGCCAGTGCGGCAACGACCTCATCGGCACCGCGGGGCGCCTGCTGCCACAGCACTTCCATCACGACCGCCTCGGCTTCACTGATCGGATTCATTGTTTACGCCCGTAATCGACAATTCGATTACGCACGTAATCAAAGCCGCTGTCAAGCCTTCCATCGACCTGCACTTCATGCGCCCTGGCCCAGCATCGGCCCTTCCGGTCCCGGAGTGCGCATGAAACCGCTGCCCAAGAAGGATTTCCCCGTCGAACAGGCCCGCCGCTTCCTCGAACCCGGCCCGATCGTGCTGGTCAGCACCGCGTGGCGTGGCCAGCGCAACCTGATGACGATGGGCTGGCACATGGTGATGGGCTTCTCGCCATCACTGGTGGCGACCTATCTGTGGAACGAGAACCACAGCTTCGCGCTGGCGCGGGGCAGCGGCGAATGCGTGATCAATGTGCCGGGCGTGGAGCTGCTCGATACCGTAGTGGACATCGGCAACTGCAGCGGGCGGGAGGTCGACAAGTTCGCGCACTTCGGCCTGGATGCCCTGCCCGCCCGCGAGGTCGGCGCGCCGCTGGTCGGCCAGTGCCATTCGTGCTTCGAGTGCCGCCTGTACGACGACAGCCAGATCGAGACCAGCAACCTTTTCATCTGGGAGATCGTGCGTGCCCACGTCGCGCCACGGCCGAAACTGCCGCGCACCGTGCACTACCGTGGCGATGGCCGCTTCATGGTGGCCGGTGCGGAAGTCTCGCGTCGACGGCGGTTCAAGCCCGACATGCTGTAATGCCGGAACTCCCCTTACGCAGGACTGCCCCGGATGACCGAACACCTCACCGACCTGGACGCCGCCGTCGATTGGCTGTTCGCGCGCGTGGAAGGGCCGCTGCGGATCGGAGCACCGCTGGCGCTGGGCAAGCCACACCGGTTGCTCAATGCACTGTATGCACGGGTCGAGAACGATCCCTCGCACCCCCTCCAGCTCTACACTGCCCTGTCGTTGAATCCGCCGAAGGTGCGGGGCAGCGGCCTGGAGGCCCGCTTCCTGGGCCCCTTCGCGCAGCGCCATTTCGGCGAGGATTTCCCCCGCCTGGCCTATGCCGACGCGATCGCCCGTGACGCACTGCCCGCCCATGTGCAGGTGGAGGAGTTCTACATGCAGTCCGGCGCCCTGCTCGGTTCCCGGCAGGCGCAGTCCAGCTACACCAGCCTCAACTACACCCATGCCGCTGATGCAGTGGCCCAGCGCGCGCCGCATGTAATCGTGCAGAAGGTGGCGATGCGCCCGGACGATCGCCGCCTCTCGTTGTCCTGCAACAACGACATCACCCAGGACACGCTAGATGCAATCGCCGCACGCGGCCTGCCGCGTCCGCTGATGGTGGCCGAGATCGATCCGCAGCTGCCTTATCTGGGCGGCACCGCCACGGTCGATGTGTCCTTCTTCGACCTGGTCATCACCCCGCCGCCGCCGTATCCGGCGCTGTTCGGCCTGCCGCGGCAGCCGGTCGCCGACGCCGACTATGCGATCGGCCTGTATGCCAGCACCCTGGTGCGCGATGGCGGCACGCTGCAGATCGGCATCGGCACGCTGGCCGATGCACTCAGCCATGCACTGGTGCTGCGGCATACCGACAACGCGCGCTACCGGCGCGTGCTGCACGCGCTGGATCCGCAGCTTGCGCGGCATCCGCTGGTACAGGAAATCGGCGGCCTGGAGCCGTTCGAGATCGGCCTGTACGGCTGCAGCGAGATGCTCAACGAGGGCTTCCGGCGGCTGGTCCAGACCGGCGTGATCAAGCGCAAGGTGCATGACGACTTGGCGCTGATGCAGCGCATCGAGAACGGCAGCACGCTGTCCATCGACCATGCCACGCTGGCCGCCGAAGGCGAATACCTGCATGGCGCGTTCTACCTGGGCTCGCCGGAGTTCTACCAGTGGCTGCGCGAGCTGCCGGCGGATGAACGTCGCGCCATCGGCATGCGCCGCATCAGTGAGATCAACCAGCTTTACGGCGGCAACGAGACGCTGGAGCGCCTGCAGCGCCGCCATGCACGCTTCTTCAATTCCTGCATGATGGCCACTGCGCTGGGCGCGGCGGTCTCCGATGCCCTGGACGATGGCCGCGTGGTGTCCGGCGTCGGCGGCCAGTACAACTTCGTGGCGATGGCCCATGCCCTGCCGGAAGCACGCAGCGTGCTGATGTTCCGCGCCGCGCGCGATGACAAGGGCCATCGCGAATCGAACGTGCGCTGGAATTATGGCCACACCACCATTCCCCGCCATCTGCGTGATATCTACCTGGACGAGTACGGCATCGCCGACCTGCGCGGGTTGACCGACGAGGACTGCGTGCAGGCGATGGCGGCGATCACCGAGGCGCCGTTCCAGCAGGGCCTGCTGCAGCAGGCACAGGCCGCGCGCAAGCTGCTGGCCACGACGCAGCCCGATCCGCAGCGGCTGCAGCGCAATACACCGCAGGCCCTGGCCGCAGCGCTGGCACCCTTCCGTTCCGACGGCACTCTGCCCGACTACCCGCTGGGCAGCGACTTCAATGAGATCGAGCAGGTGCTGGTGAAGGCGCTGGGCTGGTTGAAGGCCAACACGCAGACCCGCGGCGACAAGCTGCGTACCGTCTGGGCAGCGCTGCGGCAACCGGCCGGCGATGGAGATGCGGTGTACCTGCAGCGCATGGGCCTGCAGTCACCGAAGGACTTCCACGAGCGGCTGGACGCGCGCCTGCTGCGGCTGGCGCTGGCACGCACGGCCTGAAGCCGGTAGCGCCGGGCCATGCCCGGCGAGCAGCCGATCCGCCGGGCATGGCCCGGCGCCAGCCCAAAGGAAAGGCCGGCTTGCGCCGGCCTTCCCTGCATCACATCGCGATGCTGCTTACAGCGCCTTGGCGGCGTCCACCACGTGCGCGGCGGTGATGCCGAAGTGCTTGTACAGCTGGTCGGCCGGGGCCGAGGCACCGAAGGTGTCGATACCGATCACCGCACCGTCCAGGCCGACGAACTGGCGCCAGAAACCAGTGACGCCGGCTTCCACCGCCACGCGCTTGCGCACGGCGTTCGGCAGCACCGATTCACGATATGCCGCATCCTGGCGCAGGAACACATCGGTGGACGGCATCGAGACCACGCGGGTCTTGAGGCCGGCCGCGTCCAGCTGGGCTTTCGCTTCCGTGGCCAGCGAGACTTCCGAACCGGTGGCGATCAGGATCACGTCCGGGGTACCGGCGGCGTCGGCCAGCACGTAGCCGCCACGCTCGATCTGCGCGATCTGCTCAGCGCTCCGTGGCTGGTGTGGCAGGTTCTGACGGCTGAACACCAGGCAGCTCGGGCCGTCCTGGCGGGTGATCGCCGCCTTCCAGCTCACCGCCGACTCGACGGCATCGCACGGGCGCCACACGTCGTTGTTCGGGATGTAGCGCAGCGAGGCCAGATGCTCCACCGGCTGGTGGGTCGGACCGTCTTCGCCCAGGCCGATCGAATCGTGGGTGTAGACGTGGATGGCATGGGCCGGGATCAGCGCGCTCATGCGAACGCCGTTGCGGGCGTAATCGCTGAACACCAGGAAGGTGGCATCGAACGGAATGAAGCCGCCATGCAGCGCCAGGCCGTTGGCGATCGCGGTCATGCCGAACTCGCGCACGCCGTAGTACACGTAGTTGGCGTTGGCGTCGTCGCTGGCGACCGAGGTGCTGCCCTTCCACAGAGTCAGGTTGGAGTGCGCCAGGTCGGCCGAGCCGCCGACGATTTCCGGCAGCAGCGGCGCGAAGGCCTCGATGGCCAGCTGCGAGGCCTTGCGCGAGGCGATCGTCGGGCCTTCAGCCGCGACCTTGGCGATGTACGCGTCGGCCTGGGCAACGAAGTCGGCCGGCAGTTCGCCGTGCGAACGACGGGTCAGTTCAGCGGCTTCGGCCGGATACTGGCCCGCATACTTGTCGAACAGCTGTTCCCATTCGGCCTGGCGCAGGGTGCCGGCACCGTTGGCGCGCCAGCCATCGTAGATGGCCTGCGGGATTTCAAACGGGCCGTACTCCCAGCCCAGCTGCTTGCGGGTGGCTTCCAGCTCGTCCTTGCCCAGCGGAGCACCGTGGCTGGATTCCTTGCCGGCCTTGTTCGGCGAACCAAAGCCGATCGTGGTGCGGCAGCAGATCAGGGTCGGCTTGTCGCTCTGCGACAGCGCGGCCTCGATGCCGGCCTTGATGCTCTCCGGGTCGTGACCATCGACATCGCGGACCACGTTCCAGCCATAGGCCTCGAAACGCTCCGGCGTGTTGTCGGTGAACCAGCCTTCGACGTTGCCATCGATGGAGATGTGGTTGTTGTCCCAGAAGCAGACCAGCTTGTGCAGGCCCCAGGTGCCGGCCAGCGAAGCGGCTTCATGCGAGACGCCTTCCATCAGGCAGCCATCGCCCATGAACACCCAGGTGCGATGGTCGACCACTTCCAGTTCCGGACGGTTGAAGCGCTGCGCCAGCAGCTTCTCGGCCAGGGCGAAGCCCACGGCATTGGCGAAACCCTGGCCCAGCGGGCCGGTGGTGGTTTCCACGCCGGGGGTTTCATGGCGCTCCGGGTGACCGGCGGTGTGGCTGCCAAGCTGGCGGAACAGCTTGAGCTGCTCGATCGGCAGGTCGTAACCGCTCAGGTGCAGCAGCGCGTACTGCAGCATCGAGCCGTGGCCGTTGGACAGCACGAAACGGTCGCGGTTGAACCAGTGCGGATTGCTCGGGTTGTGGCGAAGGTAGTCGTTCCAGAGCACTTCGGCGATGTCGGCCATGCCCATGGGCATGCCGGGGTGGCCGGACTTTGCGGTTTCAACCGCATCGGCGGCAAGGAAGCGGATGGCGTTGGCCAACTGGCGACGGGTAGGCTGCGTCATGGTTCTGTCGGAATCGGGAGGCGGCCGCGGACGTGCGGGCGACCTATTGTCCCATAGTCACCGGGTGGGGGTCAGTTCCACTTGCCCGGTCGTGCGGGCGCTGGCCGGCAACGTCGTGATCTCCGCCGGATTCCGCATGTGAAAAGGGGTCGGAGCCCTTTCCGTGCGGAAAGGAATCCGACCCCGATCAGGTCGCCAGGACTCAGTCGCGGTCGGGAACCAGCGCCGGGCCGTCGTGGCCCTCGCCCTTGGCCACCAGGGTGGTCAGCGCCAGATCGCCGGTCACGTTCAGCGCCGTGCGGCACATGTCCAGGAAATGGTTCACGCCCAGGATCAGGCCGATCCCCAGCGGGTTGACCCCCACCATGGCGCAGATCATCGCTACCACCGGCAGCGAACCCGACGGCACGCCCGCGGTACCGATGCCCCCCAGGATGCACACCGCCATCACCATGATCTGCTGGCCGATGCTCAGGTCCACGCCGAAGAACTGGGCCAGGAAGATCACCGTCACGCCCTCGAACAGCGCCGTGCCGTTCTGGTTGGCGGTGGCGCCCACGGTCAGCACGAAGCGGGACACGCGCTGCGGCAGGCCCATCTGGTCGGCCACGCGCAGCGCGGTCGGCAGGGTGGCGTTGCTGGAGGCGGTGGAGAAGGCCATCACCGTCGCTTCCTGGGTATCGCGGAAGAACGACAGCGGCGAACGGCCCGACAGCCACACGGCGGCGCCGTAGGTCACCACCATGTGCAGGCCCAGTGCCAGCACCACCACGCCCACGTAGGCGCCCAGGCGGATGATCAGCTCGAAACCGAACAGCGCGGCCAGGTTGAACATGAAGCAGGCCACCGCATACGGTGCCAGGCGGATGACCAGATTGATCAGGGTCATCGAGATTTCGAACACGCCTTCGATGGCGCGGCGCAGCGGGGCGACCTTCTCGTCATCGGTCAGCACCATGCCGATGCCGAACATCAGCGCGAAGAACATCAGCGAGAGGATCGCGCCGTTGTCGGAGGCCGCCTGCAGCACGTTGCTCGGCACGATCGACAGCAGCATGTCCATGCCCTTCGGCGTGCCATGGATGCCGGCGACGATCTCCTTGCTGCGTTCGGCGTTCTCCGAGAGCATCAGCGCGGCGGTCTGCGGATCGACGCCGACGCCGGGCTTGAGCAGGTTGACCAGCACCAGGCCGATGGCCACGGCGATGCCGGACAGCAGCACGGTATAGGCCAGCGTCTTCCAGCCGATGCGGCCGAGGGCGCGGATGTCGCCCATCTCCGACACGCCCATGATCAGCGCCGAGAAGATCAACGGCACGATCAGCATGAAGATCAGGTTGAGGAACAGCCCCGATGCAGGCGTGGTGATGTAGTCCATGACCCACTTGGCACCGGTCTGCAGACCATCGACGCTGCCACCCAGGGCGTGCACGGTCAGTCCCAGGATCAGGCCGATCGCGAAGCCGATGCCCATCTTCCAGTGCAGGGGCAACGTCTTCTTGCCGGCGGCAGCTGCTGTCATACGCAGGTTTCCTCGAAAAATGAATGCACTCTAACAAAGCGCGCAAGCGGCGCCGGTTCAGGTTCGGCGCTGCGGATACAGCGGCGCCAGCCCAGTGTCGGTGCCGCGGGCGGTCCCCGACCAGTGTGGTCCGTCACGGAAGGCCTCGCGCAACCGCACACGCAGCGGTGCCGGCTCTCCCTGCCCGCCCCATCGCACCTGCTGGAGGTCCTGCAGCACTCGGCGCTGGATCGGATCACCCAGCCTGGCGATGACCTGCTCCAGCCGCGGTACACCTGCCATCGCGCACAGCTGCGCTTCGACCTGGTCGAAGCCCTCGCCGTCCAGCACCCGGCGCAGTTCGGCGACGCTGCCGCGTCCTTCGCTGGCTTCCGGCCCGGACGGCGGCCCCGGCGGGCGAGTGGCACCGCGCATGGACGGCCCGCCGCGTCCGCGCTGCCAGCCCCACAGCAGGGTCAGCAGCCACAGCAGCGCCAGGCCGATCACCGCGGCAATCCAGGGCCAGGGCTGGCTCGGCGTCCCCGAGGCGATCGGATCGGTGGCCGCAATGCGCGTGTCGTCGTCGGGCAGCGCTGCATCGGTGTCGATCGGCGGCGGCGCGGCGGGCGCGGCAGTGCCCGTACCGGCGCTGACCGTCAGTGCCAGGTCCGGCAGTCGTGCCTGCTGCGCGCTGCCGTCGCGCACGTTCCACCATGACACCCTCGGCCCCGGCACCTGCAGCGGACCCGGCTGGCGGGGCACGACGGAGTAACGACGGGTGATCTTCAACCGCGGGGTGCTGCCATTGAAGGTCTCTTCGTACTGCGCCGGTTCGGCGAACACCTGCGCCGCCGTGCCGAGGTCCGGAACCGGAAGGTCGGTGAACTGGGCACGGGTGGCACCTTCGGCGATCGCTTCGACCACGATGGTGGCGGCCTCGCCGGTACGCGCAGTACTCGGCGCGCTGGTATAGCGCAACTGCAGGCCCTGCAACGGCAGCCACGGCTGCGGCGCCTGCATCGGCTGTGCCTGCACCTGCAGCGTGCGGTCGGCGCCGGTGGCGTTCATGCGGCCATCGCCCCCTCCGAAGAAGTCATCGAAGAAGCCGCCCGCGCTGCGGCCGTTGAAGCGCGCGCCGGCCAGGCGCAGTGTCCCGCTGCGCTCGGGAATCAGCAGGAAGCGGCGCTCGACCACGTTGTAGCGGCGTCCATTGACCTGCCTCACGTCGGTACGGTCGTCGCCCACCCGCTGCAGCGAGGCACCGGCGGGCGTATCCACGATGAGCTCGCCGGAGGCCAGCTGCGAGGCGAAGAACAGGCGCACGACCACGCCAACGCTCTGCTGCACATAGGGCGTGTCATCGTCGACATCGGTCTGGATGAACGCCATGGCCGCACCGTTGGCAGCGGTGACCGGGGCGGCGGCATCCACCTGCAACGTCAGCGGTGCGGTCTGCGCAGTGCCCACCTGCAGGGCCGGGATCGTCAGCGTGCCACTGCGTCGCGGCGTCAGTGCCACGCCATACAGACTGCGTTGCTGCATGCTGCCGTTGCTCCACTCCACCTGGCGGCTGCTGGTCTGCCCACTGAGATCGAAGTCACTGCGCAGCGGCGTGAAGTCCGGCGCACCGGCATCACTCTGCACGTTGAGGGTGACCGTATCCCCCATCGCGATGCGATCGCGGTCCAGCCATGCCCGCGGCTCTGCCCAGGCCATCAATGGCAGCCACAGCAGCAGCATTGCCGCACACCGGCGTAGGCCGTGCATGTTCATCGCCCTTCCCTCTTCCTGCGTTCGTTTTCCAGCTGGAACTTGGCACGCAGCAACGCGCCCGGATCATCCGGCACGCGCCGCATCCAGGCGTCCACCGCCTGTTGTTCCTCGCGCTGGCGCGGCGTGCGGCCGTCATCGCCCGCCACGGTCGGATCATTCTTCTCCCGGCCCTCGCGCCCCTGTTCGATGGCCTGCTGCATGCGCTGTCGCTGCTGCGCGTCGGCCTCGGCCTGCGCATGGGCGTCCTCGGCCTGGGGCGGTGACGGCGGTCCCTGATCACCACGCTCACCGGGCCGCGGTTGCGGCTGGGCGCCGGCGTCTGAGGGCGGGGGGCGCTGCGAGGGCGCCTGCGGCTGTCCCTGCCCCGACGGCTGGCCCTGCTGTGGCTGGCCCTGCTGATCCTGCGGCGTCGAGGACGGCTTCCGGGGCGGATTCTGCTGTCCCGGGCTCTGCCGCTGGCCACCCGGCGGCTTGCGCTTGCGTGCAGCATCGACAACAGCCCGGTTGGCCACCGCGTCGGCCATCCCCGGCTGCAGGGCCAGTGCGCGATCGTAGGCGGCTATGGCATCGTCGTACTGGCCTTGGCGGGCCAGCACATTGCCGAGGTTGTACCAGCCGGCCGCGGTGTCGAGCCCTTCGAACTGCTGCCGGGCACGTGCGAAGTCACCCTGGCGGTAGGCCTGTACGCCTTCGGCCAGACGCTGATGCTGCACCTGGTCCGCCCGCTTCCACAGCGTGCCCTGCACCGGCCGCGTCTGTGCCTGCGCCTGCGCGCCGTCCGTCCACGGCAACAGGCCGACCGCCAGCACGGCAGCCAGCAGCGCACGCCGTCGGAACGCCAGCAACGCAAGCAGCATCAACGGCGGCAGCAACCAGAAGCCTTCGTCGCGCCATTGGTGACCGGTACCCGGCCGCTGCAGCGCTGTGCCCTCACGGGCATCGAGCACACCCAGCGCGCGCAGGTCGCGCTCATCGGCGGCGATCCGCACATAGCGGCCGCCGCCGGCCGTCGCCACGGCGCGCAGGCGGCCTTCGTCCAGCGCGGCCTGGCGGATCTGGCCGCTGCTGTCGCGGTACGCGGCACCGCCCGGAGTTCCCAGACCCAGCACCGACACCTGCAGCCCCAGGCTGCGGGCCTGCGAAGCAGCGAGTTCGGCCTCATCGTCAGCCTGATCGGTGATCACCAGGATCTGCCCCTGGGGCGCGCCGGTCTGCCGCATCAGCCGTGTCGCCCAATCGATGCCACGATCGGCACGCTGGCCATCGCGCGGCATGACATCCGGCGACAGCGCGTCCAGATAGAGCGCGACATTGCTGGCATCCTCGGTCAACGGAGCGACGGTATAGGCATCGTCCGCATAGACGATCAGCCCAACCTGGCCGCCCTCGCGGGCGCGCAGCAACGTGCCGATCTTGGCCCGCGCCTGCAGCAGGCGCGACGGTGGCAGGTCGGTGGCGGTGATCCGGCTGGACAGGTCCAGCACCACCAGCAACGGTGCGCTGGCCTGGAACATCGGCTGCGCCTGCTGTCGCCAGCTGGGCCCGGCCAGGGCCAGGCACGCCAGCGTCCAGCCCAGCAGCTGCGCCCACGGCAGGCGCATGCGACGGCGCGGCCCCGACGCCAGCAGATGGGGCAGCAGATGGGCATCGACCGCCTGCCGCCATGCATCGCTGCGGCGCTGTCGATACACCGCTACGGCCACGATCAACGGCAGCGCGGCCAACGCCCACAGCCAGTCAGGCCGCAGGAAATGCAGCGCGTTCCAGTCCGGCAGATGGGATGCCAGGGCGATCATCGACGACGCTCCGGCCATGCCCACGCAAGCGCACCGAGCAGCAGCGCCACGCCCAGCGGCCAGGGATAACGCTCATCGCGCGGGCGCAGGGCCGGCCCCTTCTCCGCGATGGGCTCCAGCCGGTCCAGCTCGGCATAGATGCCTGCAAGCTCGGCAGTGTCGCGGGCGCGGAAGAACTGGCCGCCGGTCATCCGGGCGATCTGCCTGAGCGTCGCCTCGTCCACCGGGTCCTGGTCGGCGGAAATCGGAATGCCGAGAAAGCGCATGCTGCCATCGCCGCCAAAGGCGACGGTGTGGATGCGCACGCCCTCGGCACGCGCTACCTCCGCCGCACGCAGCGGTTCCAGCACGCCTGCATTGCTGACGCCATCGGTGAGCAGGATCAGCACACGCTGGCCCTCGGGCTGGCTGCGCAGGCGCTTGACTGCAAGGCCGATGGCATCGCCGATGGCGGTCTCGCGCCCGGCCAGGCCGACCACGCTGTCGCGCAGTTGGTCGCGGACGCTGGCCAGGTCGGCAGTGAGCGGGGTCAGCGTATAGGCCCGATCACCAAAGATCAGCAGGCCGATGCGATCGCCTGCACGACGGTCAAGAAAGTCGGCCAGCACGGCCTTGGCGGCGGTCAGCCGATCGACGGCCTGGCCGCCGAGCACCATGTCGGCCTCGCCCATGCTGCCGGACACGTCCATCGCCAGCATCATCTGGCGCCCCTGCTGCGGCGGTGTGATCGCCTCGCCCAACTGCTGCGGCCGCGCCAGCGCCACGCACAGCGCGATCCAGCCCAGCCACAGCAGCAGCGCACGCCACCTGCGCGCATCGATACGACCCGCTCCGGCCAGGGCCTCCAGTTCGGTCGCGGCATAGGGCACGCGCAGCGCAGCGCCGGGGGCGGCACGGCGCTTCCAGGCCAGCATCAGCAACGGCAACGGCACCGCCAACAGCGCCAATGGCCAGGCCAGCTGCAGGTCCGGCCAGGGCCAGTAACTCGCCAGCGCACTCATCGGCGCCGCTCCTGCAGCATCGCCAGGTAACGTCCGCGTGCCCAGCGGCGCAGCACTGCGACATCGGCCGCATCCACCTGCGGCCGGTACGCGCCCTCGGCAAGCAGATCGCGCTGCGCCGCCGGCAACGTCGCCTGCGGATCCACCCGCTGCCACCAGGCGTGGTCATGCAACGCTTCGCTGCCCGGCCGTGCCTGACGCGCGGCACGGCGCAGCAGGCCCGCAATGGCCGCCACCTCAGCGGCGGCATCGGTCGCGCCCGCCAGCTCGCGATCAAACGCCTGCAACCAGCGCTGCTGACGCCGACGGCGACGCCACCACAGCAGGGCGAGGATCAGCAGCGCCAGCAGCAGAACCGCCCCGATCATCAGATAGCCGGGGGCCGGTGGCCACCACGACGGTGCCGGTGGCAGCTGCACATCGCGCAGGGGCAGCGCTGCGCTCATGCGGGTACCTCGGTAGGCGCCGGCGCCAGCCAGGCATCGCTGGCCGCGTCACTGCTCAGTACCTGCACATCGATGCGGCGTGCCCCCAGCTGGCGCTGCAGTTCCTGCAGCGGTTCAACGAAATGCGCATGCCACTGCGCCTGCACGTCGCTGCGGCGCAGGTCCAGTCCGATGCGCTGCTGGGCGGCAAGGAACTGCAGGGGCGCCGACGGCGGCTGCAGCTCCAGCGGATCGACCAGCAGCACCAGGCTGAGGTCGTGATGCTGGGCCAGCGCTCCCCATCGCGCCGGCGCAATGCGGATGGCCTGCTGCGGGTCGGCCAGCACCAGCAGCCGTGCACCCGGACGCAGTACGCGCGCC
Source organism: Stenotrophomonas sp. 112478_Sma (assembly GCF_056479905.1). Classification (NCBI taxonomy): domain Bacteria; kingdom Pseudomonadati; phylum Pseudomonadota; class Gammaproteobacteria; order Lysobacterales; family Lysobacteraceae; genus Stenotrophomonas; species Stenotrophomonas sp. 112478_Sma. Next base: position 3,445,996 of record NZ_CM151072.1, read on the forward strand.
GCGTGGTCCAGCGCGCGCTCCAGACCCAGGTCATCGGCCGGAGGTTGCGCATACCAGCGCGTCAGCGCGTCGAGCACGCGCAGCACGCCACGTGGTCCGCCGGCTGGCGCTACCGGCGCTTCGCGGTCACTACCGCGCAGCGCACCGATGCGGTCGCCGCGGCGCTGCGCCGACCAGGCGGCGACTGCACCGGCACGCGCAGCCTGCACCGACTTGAAGCGCACGCGGGTGCCGAAGTACAGCGCGGGTGAGGTATCGGCCACGATCAGACTGACCCGTTCGCGTTCGGCCTGGAACAGCTTGGTATGGGCACGACCGGTGCGCGCGGTCACGCGCCAGTCGATATGACGAGCATCGTCACCGGCGACGTACTCGCGCGATTCGGCGTACTCCATGCCGCGCCCGCGCAGCGGCGACGGTGCCTGCCCCGCATTGCCGGCGCGGCCGCGACGGGGCGGCGGCGGACGCTGGGCCAGACGGCGCAGCGCCACCAGCTCGGCCAGCTGCGGGCGCAGTCCATCGCCTTCGCTGGCGGACACTCCATGCTCCTGGGATGTATCGGTCATGCGCAGGCTCAGGGTGCCGGCACCCGGGCCAGCAGTTCCTGCACCAGCCGTTCGCCATCCCAGCCTTCGGCGGTCGCCTCGTAGCTCGGCAGCACGCGATGGCGCAGCACGTCCGCAGCCACTGCACGCACATCATCAGGGGTGACGAAGTCACGGCCGGCCAACCACGCGCGCGCACGCGCGCAACGCTCCAGCGCGATCGAACCGCGCGGGCTGGCGCCCCACGCGATGCGACGGCCCAGCGCGGGGTCGTAGCGGGCCGGATCGCGGGAGGCCAGCACCAGCTCCACCAGGTAGCGTTCCAGGGCCGGTGCCATGTGCAGGTCCAGTACCTGGCGACGCGCCTGGAAGACATCCTGCATCGGCATTTTCTCCGGGGCCGCCGGGGCTTCACCCAGCGCGCCGCGCGCACGTTCGCGCGCCAGCCGCAGGATTTCCGCCTCGGCCGTCTGGTCCGGATACCCGATGCGCACATGCATCAGGAAGCGGTCCAGCTGCGCTTCGGGCAACGGGAACGTGCCCTCCTGCTCGATCGGGTTCTGCGTGGCCATCACCAGGAACAACGAGGGCAACGCATAGGTGTGGCGACCCACGGTGACCTGGCGCTCGCCCATCGCTTCCAGCAGCGCCGACTGCACCTTGGCCGGTGCACGATTGATTTCATCGGCCAGCAGGATCGGATGGAAGATCGGGCCCGGCACGAATTCGAAACGGCCTTCCTGCGGGCGCCAGATCTCGGTACCGGTCAGATCGGCAGGCAACAGGTCCGGGGTGAACTGCACGCGCGCGAAATCGGCCTCCAGGCGCGCTGCCAGGGCGCGGATGGCGGTGGTCTTGGCCAACCCGGGCGCGCCCTCCACGAGCAGATGGCCATCAGCCAGCAGCGCGATCAGCAGGCGCTCGACCAGGGCGGCCTGGCCGACGATCTCGGCCGACAGCGCCTCGCGCAACGTGTTGAACGCCGCGTGCAGGTGGGACGTGGCCGGCGTGGCAGCCGGCATTGCAGATTCGGGCATCGGCGGGGGCAGGTTCATGAGGGCCTTTGACCGGCACAGGACGGCACGGGTTCCCGACATCATCGCAGGGTGCCCCGGCGATGGCATCAAGAGACGCTGAACAGCGTCCACGCCCTGCGTGGCTGCATGGCCGCAACGCAGACGGGGCCGCACATGGCGGCCCCGTTTCGCACCTGCTGCAGGCGGTGGATCAGTTCTGCTTGGCCACGCGCAGCACCTTCGGCGTCACGAACACCAGCAGCTCGGCCTTGTCCTTGTTGCGACCGCGCTTCTTGAACAGATTGCCCAGGAACGGCACATCGCCCAGGAACGGCACCTTGCTGATGCTGTTGCGATCGGTGAACTCGTACACACCGCCGATCACCACGGTCTGGCCGTCCTCGACCAGCACCGCGGTATTGACTTCGCGGCGGTTGATCGACGGCACCGTGCCGTAGCCCTGCAGCTCGATCAGGCGATCGACTTCATCCTTCTTGACCTGCATGTTCAGGAACACGCGGTTGTCATTGGTGATCGTCGGGGTCACCCGCAGCTCCAGCACGACTTCCTTGAACTGCACGTTCGGCGTCGAACCCGCGCCCCCGGCGGCACCGGTACCGCTGATGGTGACGTAGCCGATCTCCTTGCCCTGCTTGATCATCGCCTCGCGCTGGTTGGTGGTGACCACGCGCGGATTGGAGATCACTTCGCCACGCGATTCCTCCTGCATGGCCGACAACTCGACATCCAGCAGGTAGCCCGCGTTGAGGATCGACAGCGCCAGCGAACCCGGGTTGTTGGCCAGGGCCACCGGCAGGTTCCAGTTCAGGCCACGCTCGATGGTCGAGCCGGTCGGCACCGGTGCCGGACCGACACTGCCACCGGCCTGCCACTCACGCACGGCCTTGGCATTTTCCAGCGCGGTATCGACCTGCGATTTGCGGGTCTTGGCGTTGGCGTCGAGGCTGCCGCTGAAGTAGACATTGTCGCGGCTGCCGCTGATGCCGAACTTCGCACCCAGTTCGCGGGCAAAGGTGTCGGTGGCGATCACGATGCGGCTTTCGATCAGCACCTGGTCCACCGGACGATCGATCACCCCGATCAGTTCGCGCATGCGTGCGATCTTCTTGGGGATGTCGCTGATCATCAGCGTGTTGGTGCGCTCGTCGGCAACGATGCGGCCGCGCGTGGACAGGAACCCGCTTTCCTCCTGCGACGAGGAACCGCCACTTCCACCACCGCCACCGCCGCCGATGCCCTTGGCCTCGGTCAGCGCTTTGAAGATCTGCGTGGCGCTGTGGTAGTTGATCTGCACGTAATCGGTCACCAGGTCTTCGCGGTTCTCGATGGCGATGCGGGCGTCTTCCTTCTCCTGCTCGAACTTGGCCAGCTCGGCCTGCGGCGCGACCCAGATCACGCTGCCATCGCGACGCTTGTCCAGGCCCTTCGCGCGCAGCACGATGTCCAGCGCCTGGTCCCACGGAACGTTGACCAGGCGCAGGGTCACGTTGCCCTGCACCGAATCGGACGCCACGACATTGAGGTTGGATTCTTCGGCGATCAACTGCAGCACCGTGCGCACCGGCACGTCCTGGAAGTTGAAGGTGACCGGCTTGCCCGAGTAGCCACGCTGGCCGACGGCCTTCACCGCCTGGGTGACCGTACCGGCGTTGACCGCACCGACGGCGGCGGGCGCCTGTCGCGGACTGATCTCGACCACGTATTCGTTGCCGCTCTGGTAGGCCAGCGACTCCACCGTACCCGCCGTGCTCAGCACCAGCTGGGTCCCGGCGCCCGATGGCTTGGCATCGATGCGCTGCACGGGCGTGGCAAAGTCGACCACGTTCATCGGCTTCTGCAGGTTGGCCGGCAGGCGCGCGTTGCCCACGTCGACCACGACGTTGCTGCCCTGCGTGCGCAGGTCGGGAATCGCGCCCTGGCCGTCGAACTGCAGGATCAGGCGGCCGACGCCGTCATCGCCGCGCTTGAAATCGATCTTGGACACCGACAGGCCAGTTGTCGCCGGGGCCGAAGGGGCCACCGCGGTGCTGGCCGGTTTCTCCGCCGGTGCGGCGGCCAGCGCCGGAGCGCAGGCCAGCATCAGCGCGACTCCCAGCGCGCTGACACGGTTCAAGGTAGAGCGCCGGATGGGACGCAGCCCCTTGGCTTGGTGAAAGGTCATCGTGCTATCCCCAGTAAACGATCATTGATCTTCCAGCGCGAGCGTCGCTGGCCGTTCCAGCCAACCACCCGCGCCATCCGGCACCAGTTCGATCAGTTCAACGCGGTCCTCGAAGACCGCGGTGACCCGCCCGTCGCTCTGCCCCAAGTAGCCGCCCGGGCGGACCCGGTAGGTGACCTTGTCCGGCCCCATCACCAGCGCGACGGTGCTGCCGCCGGTGCCGATGGTGCCGACCATGTCCAGTGCGTCCAGCGGGAAGCCCTCCAGGGGCTCCTTGCGCCGGTTCGGGTCCGGTCGCAATCCGCCGTTCCCCTGCTGCGGATTGGTCCAGGCATCGGTGAACGGATCGCGCATGCCCTGCGCGGAGTATTCGAAGGTCTCGAACTGCTGCATCACCGGCAGCGGCTCCAGCGGCTGCGCCGGTCGCGCACGCTCGCCCTCCACCCACTTCTCCAGGTTCGGCGCATCGCCCGGCGTGCTGGTCACGCCGCGGCCACAGCCGGCCAGCAGCAGGACCGCCAGCACCATCGACCCGCGTACGATCTGTGCGCGCATCACTTCCCGCCCTCCTTGCCGGCGTCAGCGCTCTGCTGCGCCTGCACTTCGGCTTCGTCCAGATACCGGTAGGTCTTGACCGTGCCGGACAGCTCCAGCGCACCTGCGCGGACGTTGCCGCTGGTCTTGTCCTTGGGCTTGAGGTTGATGTCGTGCATGGTCAGGATGACCACCCGCGGCAACGAAGCCACGCCGCTGACGAACGCACCGAACTGGTGGTAGCTGCCCACCATCCGCAGCTTGATCGGCTTCTCGGCGTAGAACTCCTTGATCTGCTCGGACTCGGGTTCGAACAGCTCGTTGGACAGGCCGCTGGACAACGCGGTCTGCGAGATGTCGATGATCAGGTCCGGCATTTCGGTCTTGCTCGGCAGCTGCCGCAGCATCTGCTGCAGCACCTGCTCCATCTGTGCCAGCTGCTGCTTCAGCGGCGCCAGGTTCACCGCACGTTCCTGCTGCTTGGTGAACTCGGTGCGCAGCTCGGTCTCCTGCCGCTCCAGGCCCTCCAGTTCCTCGCGCTTGCCACTGATCAGCAGCATCCACGCCACGAACATGATGACCAGCGCCAGCAGCGCGCAGAAGACGATCTTGGCCTTCTGCGGCCAGTTGCCGATGTCGTTGAAATCCAGATTCTTGAGATCGATCTTCTGGCTCATGCGCGGTCCCCCTGCAACGGGGCGTGGAAGGCCTGCGGCGGCTGCGCCAGGCGGCTGCCCTCCGGCTTGGCCGGCGCGGCGGCCGGCGGGGCCGTTGCCGGGGGCGGCGTGGTGGCGGGTGCGGTGGCGGGTGCGGCCGGTGCGGCGGGTGTGGCCGCCTCGGGTGCGGCCGACAGCGGTGCGACCGGTTCGGCGGCTGCGGCCGGTGCCACGGTGCCATCGGCATTCAGGCCCGGCGGCGCGGTGGCCTCCTCGCTCTGCGCCGGCAGCTTCACCTTGACCACGAACACATACGGCAGCGCCTTGATGTCCGATACCGGGCCCGGGCGACCGTCCTTGTCCTTGTCCGGCTCACGCGCCTCGATGATCGACAGCTCCGGACTGGCCATCCAGCCGGACGTCTCCAGGTTGCGCATGTACGCCGAAACGCGGGCGTTGGACTGGGTGCGGCCTTCCAGGGTAAGGGTGTCCCCTTCCTGCTTCAGGGCGGTCAGCACGACGCCATCGGGAATGGTGCGCACCAGCGCGTCGAACAGGTGGACCATCTGCGAGCGCTTGGCCTGCAGTTCCTCGATCACCTTCTTGCGCGCCAGCAGCCGCTCCTTCTGCGCGTCGAGGCGGTCGATCTCCTTGTTCTGCTCCTTGACCTTGTCGATCTCGGCCTGCAGGTAGGCATTGCGGTCCATCTGGCCGCTGACCTGGCGGTCGTAGTAGAACCAGATCATCAGCGACAGCAGCAGGCCACCCACGGCGGCCATGCCCAGCATTGCGTAGAACTCGCGCTGGCGTTGCTTGCGCCGTTCGGCGCGCCAGGGCAACAGGTTGATGCGTGCCATCAGTCGAAGCTCCTCAGCGCCAGACCGGTCGCGATCATCAGCGCGGGAGCATCCTGGGCCAGCGCATGCGCGTTCACCTTCGGTCCCAGCGTCATCTGCGCCAGCGGATTGGCGACCACGGTCGGCACACCCAGCTGCTCCTCGACCATTTCCGGCAGGCCCCCAAGAACCGCGCAGCCTCCGGCCAGCACGATATGATCGACACGATTGAATTCGCTGCCGGCGTAGAAGAACTGCAACAGGCGGCTGATCTGCTGGACCGTGGCTTCCTTGAACGGCTCCAGCACTTCCATCTCGTAGCTTTCCGGCAGCCCGCCCTGGCGCTTGGCCAGGCCGGCTTCCTCGTAGCTCAGGCCGTAGCGGCGCATGATCTCGTCGGTCAGCTGCTTGCCGCCGAACACCTGTTCGCGGCTGTACAGGCTGCGCCCGCCGCGCAGGACGTTCAGGGTGGTCATCGTGGCGCCGATGTCGACCAGCGCGACCACGCCGTCGGTGGACACCGGCAGCTCACTGGCAACCAGGGCGAAGGCGTTCTCGACCGCGAAGGCCTCCACGTCCATCACCTTGGCCTGGAGGCCGCCGAGTTCCAGCGCCGACTGGCGCAGTTCCACATTCTCGGACCGCGACGCGGCCAGCAGCACCTGGACCATCTCCGGGTTGTTCGGGATCACCCCGATCACCTCGAAGTCCAGGTTCACTTCCTCGATCGGATAGGGAATGTAGTTGACCGCTTCCAGCTCGATCTGCGCTTCCATGTCGTTCTCGTCGAGCTCGGCCGGCATCGGGATCACCTTGGTGATCACGGCCGAGCCGGCCACGGCGGCGGCGGCCTGCTTCGCCTTGCTGCCGGAACGGTTCAACGCCCGGCGGATGGCCTCACCCACGGCCTCCACCTCGACGATGTTCTTCTCCACGACCGCATTCGGCGGCAGTGGTTCCACGGCGTAATGTTCCACACGGAAACGATTGCCACTGCGGGAAAGCTGCAACAGCTTTACCGCAGTCGAACTGATGTCGACGCCAATAAGCGGCGACTGACTTTTTGGGATGAGCCCCACGGTTTCTCCCCTGCCGACGGGCACTTGGACGCAAGAACTGCGACCGCGCATTAATAACGTATTCTTAGCAAATGGCAACCGCCCTGCTGTGAATTCCCTCACAGGTTCACGATGCAGCCCCTGGCGTTTCCCCTTGCGCTCCCCGGTGCCGACCCCAGCCGCCACCTTGCGTAATCTATACTCTGCGACCACGAAATTCGCAATCGGAATCTGAACCCGATGACTCGACTCCGCCGCTGGCTGCGCTGGATCTTCCTGATTGTCCTGGTCCTGGCGCTGATCGGTGCGGCCGCTGTGGGCGGTCTCTACTACGCTGTGTCCTCCAAGCTCCCCGACGTGCAGACCCTGCGCGACGTGGAGATGCAGGAGCCGATGTACGTCTATGCCGCCGACGGCAAGCTGATGGCGGTGTTCGGCGAGACCCGGCGCACCCCGGTAACCATGAAGGACGTGCCGGAGAAGCTCAAGCAGGCTTTCCTGGCCACCGAGGACGCCCGCTTCTATGAACATGGCGGCGTGGACTACAAGGGCATCGCCCGCGCGGTGTGGCTGCTGGCCACCACCAACGACAAGCGCGTGCCCGGCGGGTCCACCATCACCCAGCAGGTGGCCCGCCAGTTCTTCCTCAGTTCCGAGTACAGCTACACCCGCAAGCTGGCCGAGATCCTGCTGGCCCGCAAGATCGAGTCCGAGCTGAGCAAGGACGAGATCTTCGAGCTGTACCTGAACAAGAGCTTCTTCGGCAACCGTGCCTACGGTGTGGCCGCGGCGGCGGAGTTCTACTACGGCAAGAAGCTGGCCGAGCTGGACCTGGATGAGATGGCCTCGCTGGCCGGCATCCCGAAGTTCCCCTCCTCCGGCAACCCGATCTCCAACCCGGAACGCGCCCGCCAGCGCCGCGACAACTATGTGCTGCAGCGCATGGCCGATCTGAAGTTCGTCAGCCAGGCCGAGGCCGATGCGGCCAAGGCCGTGCCGATGCATGCCACCGCGCATGAGCCGCCGGTGCAGGTCGAGGCGCCCTACGTGGCCGAACTGGTGCGCCAGGAGATGATCGCGCGCTTCGGCGGCGATGTGGTCAACAAGGGATACCACGTCACCACCACCATCGATTCGACCCTGCAGACCGCGGCCAACCTGTCGGTGCGTGACGGCCTGCTGCTGTATGACCACCGCCACGGCTGGCACGGCGTGGAGAAGCAGGTGCAGCTGGGGGCCGGCGACGATGCCGCGGCCCTGGCCGAACATCTGCGCGGCATCCCGGCGCAGGCAGGCCTGCTGCCGGCGATCGTTGCCAGCGCCGGTGCCGATGGCAGCGCCACGGTGGTGCTGGCCAACCGCAGCGAGATCGTGCTGCCGGCCGGTGCCGCCCGGTGGACCAACAAGACCCCCGGCAAGCTGGTGCAGCGCGGCGACATCGTGCGTGTGCGCGCCGGCGACAAGGAGGGCGAGTGGCTGCTGGACCAGATCCCGCGCGGTCAGTCCGCGCTGGTCTCGCTGGATGCCCACAGCGGTGCGCTGAAGGCGCTGGTCGGCGGTTTCAGCTTCTCCGGCAACAAGTTCAACCGCGCCACCCAGGCCCGTCGCCAGCCCGGTTCGAGCTTCAAGCCGTTCGTCTATGCCGCAGCGTTCGACAAGGGTTACAACCCGGCTTCGATCGTGCTTGATGCCCCGGTCGTGTTCCGCGACCGCCGCGGCAAGACCTGGGCACCGCAGAACGATGGCGGTGGCTTCCGCGGCCCGATGCGCCTGCGCGAAGCCCTGGTGCAGTCGCGCAACCTGGTCTCGGTGCGCCTGCTCGACGGCATGGGCGTGGACTACGCCCGCAAGTACATCAGCGAGTTCGGCTTCGCCGAATCGGAGCTGCCGCCGAACCTGTCGATGTCGCTCGGCACCGCCTCGCTGACCCCGCTGTCGGTGGCCCGTGGCTATGCCGTGTTCGCCAACGGCGGCTCGCGCGTGGACACCTGGCTGATCGACCAGGTGAACGACCGCGACGGCAACCTGGTGTTCAAGGAGAACCCGGCACTGGCCTGCCGCGACTGTGCCGGCAGCAGCGACCAGCCGGTCAGCCAGGTCGTGGACGGCTTCAACTTCGGTGCCCCGGCCCCCACGCCGGACCCGGCCGCCGCCAAGGCGCAGGCCACCACCGAAACCGCTGCCGCACCGGTCAACCCGGATGCGCGCACCGCGCCGCGCGCGATCGATGCACGCACCGCCTACCAGCTGGTGTCGATGATGCGCGATGTGGTCCAGCGCGGTACCGGCACCCAGGCCAAGGTGCTCGGCCGCGAGGACGTGGGCGGGAAGACCGGCTCCACCAACGACCACCGCGATGCCTGGTTCTCCGGCTTCGGCGGCCCGTACGTAACCACCGTGTGGGTGGGCCGGGATGACTTCCGTTCGCTGGGTTACCGCGAATACGGTGGCAAGGCCGCGCTGCCGATCTGGATCGAGTACATGCGCACCGCGCTGAAGGACACGCCGATCGCGCAGAACGACCCGCCCAGCGGCATGGTGCAGACCACGCTCAACGGCGCGACCGAATGGGTCAAGGTGGAGGACATGGATCGCCTGACGGACTACGACCTCAACCTCAATACCCCGCAGGCCGACGCGGCTGCGTTCGATATCTTCTGACGCGCGCCGCGGGCGTCACCGTCGAGCCGGCGCATGTCCGGCTCGACGGCCCGCCCAGCCGAGCGTGGGCCCGGCCCCGCATCCCTTCTCCATTGCCCACGCAGATGTCACACCGTTGCGCTAGTCTGTAGCCAGGTCGCAACAGGAGTTCCCGCATGCATCGCGCCCGCCAGCATGCCACCACCCAGACCCGTGAGCGTCGTCACCGCCTCGCCCACGAAGCCGCCCGCCTGATGGCCGAAGGCGGCATCCGCGACTTCCACCAGGCCAAACTGAAGGCGGCCAGCCGGCTCGGCATCCATGACGATGCCTCGTTGCCCCGCAATGTCGAGATCGAGGATGCGCTGCGCGAGTACCAGCGCCTGTTCGCTGGCCCCCAGCACGGCAACGAGCTGCAGCGCCGTCGCGAAGCTGCGCTGCGCGCACTGGAATTCCTGCATGCCTTCGCCCCGCGCCTGGTCGGCCCGGTGCTGGACGGCACCGCCGATGCCAACAGCCCCGTGCAGGTGCATCTGCACAGCGACGACCCCGAAGCCGTGCATCGCTTCCTGGACGAACAGGGCATTCCGGCCGAGTCGCGCGTGCGCCGGCTGCGCCTGGACCGCGAGCGCAGCCTGGACGTGCCGGTCTGGGTGTTCAGTGCGGAGGACCTGACGTTCGATCTGGCCGTGCTGCCGTATGACGCCCTGCGCCAGGCACCGCTGTCACCGGTCGACGAGAAGCCGATGCGGCGCGCCTCGCAGGCCCAGCTGCGTGAACTGCTCAGCCAGGAGCAGATCGAAAGCTATCTCGGCAGCATCTGAGCCCCACAACGCAGACGCCCCACGCGACGGACCGCGTGGGGCGTCGTCATGCATCAGGGCGACCGGACCGCGTCGCCCTGCCGGTTACCAGCCCACGCCGAAACCCACGCCCACGGTGCGCTCACCGCTGTTGGTGAAGGCACCATTGAGGCTGAAGGTGGCCGAGCCGCGCTCGTTGAGCACGCGCTGGTAACCCACCGCCAGCGCCGACTCGCCTTCGGCATGGCCTACACCCGCGCCGAGGCGGTTGTAGGTCTGCAGGCCGGCGGTGTTCATCGCCATCGCCGCCTGCGCACTGCCCATCGCCGCCATGCGGTTCAGGCGCTTGTCCATCCGGTCCAGCCGGCGGTCCACGCTGGCCATCGCCTGGTCGGTGTAGGCCTGCGCCTGGTTCACCGCCTGATCCACGGCACGCGAGTCCACCTGCGGCAATGGATCGTCGGCTTCCGGCTTCGGCTTCGGCGTGTCGGTGGAGGCCACCGACGGCGCGTCCTTGACCGGCGGGGCCGGGGTCTGGCTGTCCGCCGGCGACTCGCCAGCGACGTCGTCCACCGCTGCCTGGCGGCTGGCCGTCGCCGACCCGTCGATCTGCGACTGCAGTCCGTCGATGCGGCCGTTGAGCTGCTGCTGCACGGCGTGCAGCTGACCGCCATTGACCGCATCGCGGCTGCCCGGCGCGATCATGCCGTTGGCCACGTTGCCCAGCACCCTGCCGTGCTCCCCGGCCAGCCGCAGCTGGCCGGTACCGTCACTGCGGATGCCGCCATCGTCGAACAGGCGCTCGAAACGCGCATCGATGCTGGCCAGATCCCGGCGCGTGTCGACCACCGCGCCGTCGAGCGACTTCAGCGCATCGCCGACCGTGGCCTGCCGCTGGCCCTGCACGTGGAACTCCGGCGCGATGATGTTGCCGTCGGCATCCATGCGCATGTCGCCGCCGAAGGCCGCGAAGGCGCTGCGGAGCTGGGAGACGGTGGTGAGGTCATTGGGGTTGATGCCCTTCATCGCGTTGGTGACTCTACGCAGAATTCCTCCGCCACCCAATGAAACTTCATTGGCGACCGTAGCGATCGAACCGTATCCAAGCGCGACGCTGTTTCGTGCGCCCTCAAATACGTGCGTCGCCCCCCCCCAATGCAACGCCACTCTGAACATGTACCTGGGAACGCGCGCCCAAAGCGAAGCCATCCTCAGCCCCCTCATGCACGTACGCGGCACGGCCCAACGACACGGAGTTCTTGCCACGAGCGAGCGCATAGCTCCCGATGGCCGTTGCGCCTTCCGCAAGCGCTCTGGCATCGCTGCCCATTGCAGTACCCAGGAGCGCCGCTTCCGCTGGCTTGCTCAGCTCGTCATAGCCCACGACCGCGTACAGGTGCTTCTCCTCCAGGCCCGCGATCCGCTGGTTGCTGGCATGAAGCTGCCCGCCCGTGACAACCTCCCGGCTGCCCGCATGGCTGATATCACCCTCGCCAACGTTGATGAGGCGCGCGCCACCGAAATCGACGGCGAAACGGTCGGCGCCGAAGCGCACGGCACTGGCATCCGCCATCGCCCGCGCCTGATCCAGCGTATCCAGGCGCGCGTCCAACGCATCCAGTCCGCCACGATTGCTGTCCACGCCTGCATCCAGCGCGGCCAGTGCATCGCCTACCGTGCCGTGTATGGAGCCCTGCACACCGTAGGAGGGAGCAATCACGCTGCCATCCGCGGCAAAGCCCGAGCCGCCACCGAGAGCATTCACTGCACCGGAGAGCTGGTCGACAGTGGTGAGGTCATAAGCGTGGATACCGTTCATCGCATTGGTGACCTTTCGTCGGGCACCAGCTCCGCCCAAGGAAACCTCATTTTCCTCTGTAGCTATCGATCCGTAGCCCAAAGCAACGCTGTTACGTGCCTCTGCCAGAACCTTGGCTGCACCACCCAACGCAATACCGTTATTGCTCTGCACCTGGGAGCGAGCGCCCAAAGCGAATCCGTCCTCAGCCCCGTCAAGCACATACGCGGCACGCCCCAACGCGACGGAATTCTTACCTCGCGCGTGAGCAAAACTGCCGATCGCCGTGGCACCCTCAGCCATAGCCTTGGTATCACTGCCCAATGCCGTCGCCAGAATCGCAGCTTGCGCCGGCATGCTCAGATCGTCATATCCGACAACCACATACTTCTGCGCCTCCTCCAGCACCGACACCCGCTCATGGGTCACGAACAGCTGCCCGCCCGTGACCGCCTCGCGGCTGCCTGCCGCGATCTCGCCGTCAGCCAAGGCGACCAGACGCGCATCCTTCAGGTCCACCGTGCCGTCCTCGCCGAACTGCACGACGCTGCCCAGGTCAGGCGTGTAGTTGTCGAAGTCCACGCGCAACGCGTCCAGGTCTTCCCGCGCGGAAGCGATCTGCGCGCCCTGCTCGGCCACCTTCGTATCGGTGGCGAACAGCTGTGCGCCATTGACTGCCTCGCGGCTGTCGGCACTGAGTTGCCCCTCGCCCACGGCGAGCAGGCGGCCACCCTCCAGATCGACATTGCCGCCCGCGTTGAAACGCACCACATCGGACAGGTCCGGATCGAAGTCCTGGAAGTCCTCGCGCAGGCGATCGATGTCCGTGCGGTTGCGTGCGATCTGTGTGTTGCTGTCGAACAGCTGACGGCCGCTGACCGCATCGTCGCTGGTGGCCGACAGCTGCCCGGCAGCAACGCCGTGCACGCGACGCGCCTGGTAGCCCTGGTTGCGCACATCCAGCACGCCACCGCTGTTGGCGGCACCCAGGCGTACGTCGCCAGTGGACGAGGTCTGGCTGAGCAGGCCACCGAGCACGTTGGCCTTGCCCTGTGCATCGTTGGCGGTGGACTGGGCGGCGTTGGCCACGGTGTGCGCCGTATTGGCCAGGGTGGTGGCCGTGGTCACGTTCTGGTTGGTGGTGTTGAGCTGGCGACCACTCACCGCGTCCGTACTGGCTGCGCTCAGCACACCATCGGCGACGCCAGTGATGCGACGGTTGGCATTGCCCTGATTGCGGACGTCGAGGAGGGTGCCGCTGTTCTGCGCGCCCAACCGCAGATCGCCGCCGGCTGCTACCTGCCCGACCAGGCCACTGAGCGTGGCGGCGGTGGCGGTGACCTGCGTGACGTTCTGGTTGGTGGCATGCAGCTGCCGGCCACTGACCGCATCGGCACTGGTGCTGCTGAGTGCCGCGTCGGCCACGCCCGTGACGCGACGGTTGGCGCTGGACTGGTTGCGCATGTCCACCGCGCCACCTGTATTGCTGGCACCGACGCGGACGTCGCTGTTGCCGGCACTCTGGCTGAGCAGCCCCCCCAGCGCGTTGGCCTTGGTCTGCGCGTCGTTGGCGATGCTGTGTGCGGTGTTGGCCAGTGCATTCACCGTGGCGAGGTTCTGGTTGGTCGCATGCAGCTGCTTGCCGGTCACCGCCTCGGCGCTGGTTGCGCTCAGCGTTCCGTCAGCCACATTGACGATGTTCCGCTTCACCGTGGCACTGCCCACCGAGACCTGGTTGGCGCCGGTCGCCACCGAGCCCGCGCCCAGGGCAACGCTGTTGCCCGCCTGCGCATTGACCTTGGCGTTGGTGCCCAGTGCGATGGCGCCGCTGGAGGTGGCATCCACGGCGGCACGATTGCCCAGCGCCACCGAGGAGTCAGCCGCGGCGCCCGCCAGCGTGCCGGCACCTACCGCATTGGCGCCGGCCGCGCTGGCCTGGTAACCGAAGGCGTTGCTGTGGGAGCCCTCCGCTTTCGCCGAATGGCCGACCGCCACGGCATTGCCACCCGCCGACGCCCCCTGGCCGACGGCGGTGGTGGTGCTGGCCAGGGCCGTCAGCGCGCGTGTGGCATCGGCCTGGGCCGCAGTAGCCGCCTGGCTGACTGCGGTGACATTCTGGTTGGTCGCATGCAGCTGCTTGCCGGTGACCGCCTCGGTGCTGGTGCTGCTCAGCGTGCCATCGGCCACATTGACGATGCGGCGCTTGAGCGTGGCATTACCGACTGAGACCTGGTTGCTGCCGGAGGTGGTGGAGGAACTGCCCAGCGCCACCGAACCGGTGTGGTTGGCCAGCGCGCGGTCGCCAAGGGCGGCACTGCTCTCGGCCGTCGCTTCGGACAGATTGCCGACGGATGTAGCGAAGCGGGCGCTGGCCACACTGCCGCGGCCCAGCGCCGTGGCCTGGTTGCCAGTGGCCGCCGCCTGATAGCCCAGTGCGGTGGCATGGATCACGTCGGCCTTGGCGTCGTTGCCGATGGCCACGGCACGGTCGCCGGTGGCCGAGGCACGCAGGCCCGATGCCACGCCGCCATTGCCGCTGCGCGAGCCGGTGCCGAGCGCCACGCCGCCGTTGTACGCGGCAACGCGCTCACCGGCCGCATTGACGCCGCTGCGGGCATTGTTGCCCAGTGCAAGACCGTCATTGTTGTAGGCCAACGCCGCATTGCCGATGGCCACGCCGTTGTCGCCCCCCTCGGTCCGCGCGCGATTGCCCAGCGCGACTGCACTGCTGCCGTCCGCCGATGCCAGGGTGCCCATCGCCACGGCGTTGCTGCCGGCACTGGACGCCTGGAAACCCAGGGCGTTGCTGTAGCCACCGGCCGCGTCGGCAGCATTGCCGATGGCGGTGCTGTTGGTGCCCGTTGCAGTGGCGCCGGTACCGATCGCGATACGGCTCCCATCCAGCCTGGCCAAGGCCTGCCCGGCTTTCGTCGCAGCCTGGTCTGCGGCCGTCTTCGCCGCGTTCGCCGTGCCCGTTGCGCTGGCGATGCTCTGGTTGGTGGCGTGCAGCTGCTTGCCGGTCACCACTTCGCTGCTGGTGGTGCTCAGGGTGCCATCGGCCACATTGACGATGCGGCGCTTGAGGGTGTCATTACCCACCGAGACCTGGTTGCCGGCACTGGTGACCGAGCCGGCGCCCAGGGCCACTGCATTGCTCTGCCCGGCATTGGCGTTGGCACCCAGCGCCACGGCCTTGCCATGGCCGTCGGTCACGGCGTTCTGGCCGATGGCGATGCCCGCATCGTAGCCGCCGGAGCGCGCACCGCTGCCGATCACGATGGCGTGGTGTGCGTTGCCATTGGCGAGCTTGCTGCCGTCGCCGATGACGATGGAACCCTGTGCCTGTGCCTGTGCGTTGTTGCCCAGCGCAACCGATCTGGATCCCGACGCCTGTGCCCCCGGCCCCATCGCCGTGGCATCGCTGCCCTCGGCCCGGGCATTGCGCCCGACCGCGACCGCACTGTTGCCAGGCGCCCCAACGTAACTGTTGAGGCCGATCGCGACGGCCCCGACTCCCAGCGCTGTGGCGCTTTTGCCGATCGCAGTCCCCCCTTCGCCGATTCCCGTGCCCGCATTGATGCCGATGGCCACGCCACCGGCAATGCCCTTGGCATTGTTGCCGATACCGACGCCGTCGAACGCCGTGACCGAACCCACGCCGATGGCCACGCCCTTGGTGCTGTTGACCGTGGAACCTCCACCGATCAGCACGTTCTGGTAGCTGGTAGTGCCGACACTGCGCGACGTGGCAGGCGAGCCGATGAACGCGCTCATCAACGCGTCCCACTCTGCCGGTGGTGCGTCAGCCTCCGCAGCAATGGCGTCGGGCACGATCAACGGATCCGATGCAACCTCGGTCGCGAACGCGGGAGCGGCCAGCATCACGCACAGGGCGGCGGCAAGCGGGCGTGCCGCCGAAGCCGGCTTGCCGCGCGAACGGGTGTGCTCGCTGGCCACGGCCCAGCAGCGCAGGCGGGTATTCCAGATCAAACGGTAGATACGATTCATCGATGTCTCGGTGGTTGGGAAACGGGAACTTGAGGGCGCGCAAGGCCAGGCAGTCAGGGCTGCAGCGTCTGCCGGTGCTCGCGGAAGCCGGCATGGCTGAGCCGGTAGTCGATCTCCACGCGCCCACCGGCGCGGGGCACGAACGGAAGCGTCATCGCCGCGCCGGGGTAAAGGCTGCGTTTGATTTCGTGCGTGGTGCAGCGGCCGTCCGCGTCGCAGTCCTGCACCTGGTTGACGCCGAGCCGCAGCGTGCCGCGGTTCAACAGGCGATCACCGTCCAGGGCCATCTCGACGCGCCCCTCGGCGGGCAGCACATTGACCAGCACGCCCCAGACCAGGCTGACGCCCAACGTGGCGCTGGCGCCCTGCACCGGCACCTCCGGCGTGCTGTCATCAGGACCGCGTACGCCTTCGAAGTAGATGCGGAACGCGGTTTCCTGCTCGACCGGTTGCAGCGGAATGATCCGTATCAGGCGCGTACCGCCCCCTGCCAGACCGAAGCGTCCGGGCGTGACCGCCATGACGGCGGCGGTGCCGACGGCCTCATCGACTTCTTCCTCGTGGTCACTGGCCGGATGCAGGATGCGTTTCACCGTGGCCTGCACGTACTGCGGCTGCGGTGATTGCGAATGCACGCGCACGGTCGTGGTCTTGCCGGCCTCGGCATGCACGCGCATGGGGTGGACGTTGAGATTGGCCAGCACCGGTGCCGCTGGCAGAAGGGCCAGCAGCAGCGCGCCGGCCAGGGGAATCTTGCTCATGGGATCGGGTTCCAGGGGAAGGTCAGAGGCGGTCGGTCGGCAGGCGCATTTCGAGCTTGAGGCGGCCGTCGTAGTAGCCCTCGCGTTTCTCGGACGCCGGCACACGGGGGGTTTCCAGGGTCAGCGGCGTGGGCACGCAGTACACCCACTGGTTCATGTCGGGCAGCATCACCAGCCGCAGCTCGGCGGTATCGATGCCGCGCAGCAGCACTTCCTCGTTGTTGCGCAGGGCGATCTTCTGGCCGCTGTGGTCCAGGGTGAGCTGGTAGTCCAGGCGGTCCTGCGCCTCGCGCCCACCGTCGCGGTGCCAGACCGAGTACTGCGATGGCGGACGGCCCGGCGCGGCGGGGCCCATGTCACGCGCGGTGATGGCCAGATACTCGCTCTGCGAGCCCATGCCGTCGTACAGGCACATGTCCAGCACGGCGGTGCCACCGATCGTGCCGGGTGAGGGAATCGGCCGGTAGTCCAGCTGCAGGCCCACCAGCGGCTCGGCCATGCCGAACTCGGGCAGGTAGATCATGGTGCGGTCGCGATCGGTGATGGTCAGATCGAACCGGAACACGTGGGTGGCGATGATCGGGCCGTCAGGATCGATGCGCAGGTTGAGGCGGAGTTCTGCAGTCCAGCGGCCGGCGACGAGATCTGCGACGTCCTGATCCTCTATTACCAATCTTGCTGCTGTGCCTCCAGGAGGAACCTGGCAATCATTACTGGCGGATGTCCAAAGCGGAAATTTGGCTTGATCCCAATAATCGATACTGCAATCTCGTTCCCACTCCACACGCTCCAACCAGCCGACAGTCCGAAGGTCAATTCTTTGTCCACTTCGTTGCTCTCGAAAGCTGAGAGTGAAATCCTTGCCAGCGAGCGGCCCCTCCTGAGTGTCATGCATTGGACACCGTCCTTGTCCAACGTCTCGATCACACGTCAGATGGATCTTCCCGTACCCCAGCTCCACCTCCCCATACCCGAGCACCGTCCGCGGCGCCCACAGCTCCAGCGCTTCGGGCGCGGAGCGGTCGAAGGTGCGGACGATGTCGGTGGTGATCACGCCGGTGGCCGGCGTCGTTGCCGGTGGGCGCTGTGCCAGCGCCTGTGCACTGCCAAGCAGGCAGGCCGCGGCCAGCAGCAGCCTCCATGCGGTCCTCATCGCGCACCTCCACTCATCACGTTGCGTTCGTTGCGCCCCGCCACCGGGGCCAGTTCGTTCAACAGGCGCTGTACCCGCGCCTGGTGGCGGATCGGTGCCGGCAACTGCTCCAGCGCCAGCGGTTCGCACTGCACCTGGCCGACCAGCAGCACCACGCTGCGGCGCTCACGCACGGTGAGCGGGCACTGCAGCAGGTCGCCTGCACGCAGCAGGTAGAGCACCGGCTCGCGCTGCGGGAATTCGGCGATGAAGCCGCCGTCGCGGCCCAGCGAGGGCACCGGTGCATTGAGGATGCGGGCGCCTTCCAGCGGGGTACCGGCGATGTCGCGTGCGTTGCCGATGAAGGTGTAGGTCACGTCCAGCGTGACCGGAAGCGCGATCACCTTTCCCGGCAGCAGGAAGGCGTGCTGCGCCGCGCCCAGGCGGGCGACACGCACTGCGGCGTCGCTGTCGTGCGCACTGGCGTCCTGCACGTCCACGCGGTGGCGCTGGTAGCCGCCCAGCGGCAGCAGCCGGCGCTCGCCGAAGCCGAGGATGCGGCGCCGGTTGCTGCCGGCGCGGATGTCGGCAGCCGCGCCACTCAGCTCCAGATCGCGCGCATCGTCCACGCTGACCACTACCCCGGCATCGGCGCCATGGGCGCCGCCCCAGTGCAGCCCGCGTGCGGACAGCGACAGCCCCGACGTGTGGTTGCCGCTGTAGGCCAGTTCACCCCCACCGTGGTGCTGGTAGTACGACACCGATGCACCGCTCTGCCCGAAGCGGTTGTCGATACGGGCGCTGGCCAGCGCGCTGTAGCGGTCGTCGTTGTACGCGCTCAGCTCGGCGCCGAGATCGCGCGCGTCGCCGTCGCGCTCCTGCCGCAACGAATGCGACAGGCCCAGGCGGGCATCCGGGCGGCTGTGCTGGGGCTGGCGCATGTCCAGCGCCACGCGCTGCTGCACGCTGCCGTCGTCGATCCGCTGCAGCCGCGAGACTGCAATGTTCAGGTAGAGGCCGCGATCACGGGCAGGCCCGCGCCCGCTGCCGGTATCGGTGTCCTGCTGCCACACCCCCAGCCGGCTGCCGATGCTCAGTCCACGCCACTGCCGGGTACGGCTGTAACTGGCCTGCAGGCTGCGCGAGGTCTGCGCAGGACGCAGCGCCGGCACATGAGGCGGCAACAGGCCCGGCGGCAGGCCCGTCCAGGCATCGTCGTCTTCGCCGGGCAGGCTCCACTCCGGGGTGAAGCTGCGCCGGCGCGTGTATCCCAGGTACAGGCTGCCGCCGAACAGGGGCGCCGATACCGAGGCACTGAGCGCATCGACACAACCGAAACGGTCATGCAGCACCGGCGTGCTGCTCTGGCACGCACCGCCGCGCAGGCGTTGCCGATAGACGTTCCAGGACGCGTAGTGGCGATAGCTCAGCTGCTGCTGCAGGCCGTGGCTGCCGTCGCCTCCGTTCAGCACGCCGACCATCGCCTGCAGGTCATGCCGCCCGAACTGCTGGCGTCCCTCCAGGCGCAGTTCGCCGTAACCGGTATCGGCGACGCGGGCGATCCCCGCTGTCATGCCGTAGTTGCGCGCAAGGGGGATGCGCAACCCCGCCTGTACCGCCGTGTCGGACGCATCGCCGATGTCACTTGCACGTGTCGCATGCGCACGACGGCGCCCGCCCTGCACGAACCACTGCAGGCTGCGCTCGGACCAGTCGCCGCCCCGGCTGAAGGGCGCCTCCTCGCTGCGCACGAAGCGGCCATCCTCATAGATGCGCAGGGTGACGGTGTAGCTGCCGAGCGGAAACCGGCGCGTATCGAGATCGTTGACACCGGCCTGCAGGTAAAAGGTCTGCAGCAGGCGATCACCGTCGAAGGCGTCCACGCGTGCATCGCGGCCGAGCAGCACGGTCAATGGGGTGGAGGTGACGTTCGCGTCGGTATCGACGTAGGCCTGCGTGGTACCCACGCGCAGCCCCTCGAAGCGATCCAGCGGCAGCATGCCGAACCCGAAGGTGCCGCCCTGCTGGCTGGACAGATTGCGCCGGTCCATGCGACCCAGCTGCACGTAGTGGCGCTGGGCAAGATCGTGGCGATAGTAGAGATCGTCCAGCTGGAAGCGGTCATGCGCGCGATAACCCTGCCGCGCCTGGCGGCTGTAGTTCCAGCTGCTGGCGACATGGCCATCGCGCAGCACGCCAAGCACCGTGCTGCCCTGCACGCTCAACGCCTGATAGCCATCGCCCCCGCTGAAATTCACGGTCTGCTGCTGCAGCAGCGCGTTCTGTGCCTGCTCGGACACCTGGTGGAACGGCGAGCGCTGCGCGCTCTGCTGTGGCAGCCACCGGCGTGCCGGAAACAACATCAATACGCCGTCGCTTTCATCGAAGATGGCGTGCACCTGCGCGGGATCGTCCGGACTGTCGATCCAGCCGCAGCCGGGATCCGGTTGGCCGTAGGGACAGGCCAGATGACTGTTGCGCGGCAGCGGTGCAGCCAGTGCCGCCTGCAGCGCGTCGCGCGCATCGGCGCTGAGACCCAGGGCTTCCAGAACCTGCGCGGGCTGGTCCAGCTGCACCGTATCCAGCGTGACCCAGGCGGACCACAGGCCGGCCGACTGCCCGAACAGGCGTACCTCGACACGCTCGGTCTGGCCGCTGGCGAGGTCTTCGAAACCGGCCGGTACCGGCCGTGCGTGGACAGCCGGCAGGGTCGGAATGGCCAACGTCAGGGCGAGCGCGACCGCCAGCCGGCTGTGGGCAGGTGCAGGTATCAACATGGGGAGACAACCGATGGCCGGCCGGCCCGCGCACGGGCCGGCGCGGTGGGGATTACGGCGCGGCGGTGTTCTGCGACACGACCAGCGCAACGGTGCCGCTGTACAGGCCCGCGAAGTTGATCTCGCCGGACACGGTCTGCTGCACGCGCAGCGGCATGGCGATCGACGCACCCGGAATCGCGCTGTCGAACAGGTCGTCTGCAGCGAAGTCGATCGGGGTGGTCTCCAGGGCGCGGCCGTTGAGGCTGACCGTCAGCGGCACGTTGATGGCACCCGGTGCGGCCAGGTCGGGACGCAGCACGGCGTCGGCCGCCAGGCGCACGCTGACGTCCTTCTCGGTGTCGTTGGTGAAGATGCGCACATCTTCGCTCCACGACGACAGGCCGGCACCGCCGGCGCGGTAGACCAGCTGCACCGCGTCCGGCAGCGCGGTGCCGTCGGCCTTGAGCAGGGACAGGGTCGGATCGACGTTCGCCCACACGGTGATGTTGGTTTCCACGGCGGCCTGCGCGGTCAGCGAAGCGCCGGCGAGCGCCACGGCCAGGGCGGCCTTCTTGAACATGTGCGACATGGTTTCTCTCTCTGATGGATTGGGTTGCCTCCTGGATGGAAGCACTGCTGGCACGGACCTGCCCTGCCAGCAGCGCGGTCAAGGTATTGATCGGCTCCTGCGGTGTACATGCAACGTTTCTTGATTGCCGATTACGCGTACTTCTGCGACATCACACACGCATCGCGCGTGCCGTGACCAGCAGAATGCGACGCTTTCGGCATTGCTCCGACCAGGGCACGACCACGGCATGGGCAAAAAAAAACGCCCCCTTGCGGGGGCGTTCTTCCACGTTGCGATTGCGGGGCGATCAGCCCTGGTAGTCGCGCACGTCGCTGCCGGTGTAGACCTGGCGCGGACGGCCGATCTTCATTTCCGGATCGACCTGCTGTTCCAGCCAATGCGACACCCAGCCGGAGGTACGGCCCAGGGCGAACATGACGGTGAACATCTCGGTCGGAATCTGCAGCGCCTTGTAGATGATGCCGCTGTAGAAATCGACGTTCGGGTACAGCTTGCGGGCGACGAAGTAATCGTCCTGCAGCGCGGCCTGCTCCAGCTTCACGGCCACGTCCAGCAGCGGGTCCTGCACGCCCAGCTGCTTGAGCACCTTGCTGGTCATCTCGCCGATGACCTTGGCGCGCGGATCGAAGTTCTTGTAGACGCGGTGGCCGAAGCCCATCAGGCGGAAGCCGGAGGTCTTGTCCTTGGCCTTGAGCACGGCCGATTCCACATTGTCGGCCGAACCGATTTCTTCCAGCATCTTCAGCACGGCTTCGTTGGCACCGCCATGGGCTGGACCCCACAGCGCGGTGACGCCCGCGGCAACCGACGCATACGGATTGGCACCGGTCGAGCCGACCAGGCGCACCGTCGAGGTGGACGCGTTCTGCTCGTGGTCGGCGTGCAGGATGAACAGCAGGTCCAGCGCCTTGACCACGTCCGGATTCAGCTCGTACTGGCCGTCGGCCGACTCGAAGGTCTGCTTCAGGAAGCGGCTGACGTAATCCAGCGAGGTGTCGGGCGTGTTGGCCGGCAGGCCCTTGCCGTGACGGTAGATCAGCGCCGAGAGGGTCGGCACCTTGGCAATCAGGCGCACAGCGGCCTGGCGGCGCTGTTCGGCGTCGGACAGGTCCAGCGCGTCGTGGTAGACGGCCGACAGCTGCGCGATCGCGGCAGCCAGGATGGCCATCGGATGGGCATCCTTGGCGAAGCTGCCGATCAGGGTGTTGATCGAATCGGGGACGTTGGCCTCGGCAGCCAGCTCATCGGTGAAGGCCTTCAGCTGCTCGGCGCTCGGACGCTCGCCGTTGATCAGCAGGTAGGCCACTTCGACGTAGCTCGACTTTTCCGACAGCTGTTCGATCGGGTAGCCGCGGTACAGCAGCACGCCCTTGTCGCCGTCGATGTAGGTGATGGCGGACTTGCAGCTGGCCGTCGCGGTGAAGCCGGAATCGTAGGTGAAGTACCCCGTTTCCTTGGTCAGCTTCGCGATGTCGACGCAGTCGTTGCCAAGGGTGGGTTTGATGACGGGCAGAACGACCGACGTGTCGCCGGCGTTGAGCGTGACCTGATCAAGATCGGACACTGTGTGCGCTCCTTCATGGGAAGGCGCCTGCCCAAGCGCATTGGTCAGGCACGTGAATGACGTCCACGACCTGTGTCGTGGATCACGCCATTATCGCACAGCAGCATTTGCCCGGTGCTAGACGGAAGTCGTAGACGGCAGGCGGCCGGAACCCGGCCAGCGAGTGGCCCGGATCGGCAAAAGCGTTGTCACGCGAACGCAGTGTTCTGTCCATCCAAACGCCTGTTGGGCAGGCGCCGGGGAAAAACAAACGGCCGCGCAGAGCGCGGCCGTCGGTTCGGAGCGGGATCGACAGATCAGCGCGCGTAGCGCTTCTGGAACTTGTCGATGCGGCCCGAGGTGTCGATGACCTTGTGCTTGCCCGTGTAGAACGGATGCGAAGCCGAGGAAATTTCAACCTTGACCAGCGGGTATTCGTTGCCGTCTTCCCACTGGATGGTTTCCTTCGTCGCCATGGTGGAGCGGGTCAGGATCTTGAAATCGGAGGTGACGTCATGGAAGACGACGTCGCGGTAGTTCGGATGGATATCGGCCTTCATGGGCTCACACCGTAAATGGGCTGGTGGTCAAGAGCGGCATTATAAGCACCGGCCGCCCCTTGGGGCAACCGGTGGCGTGGATCCGCGCTCAGTCCGCGCCAAGTGCCTGCCGCACAAGGCTTTCGAAGCGGGCCTGGTCGTAGGCCATCAGCAGGTCGCAGTTGTCCGGCTGGCCGGTCTGGCGGTTCCAGTCGACGAGGGTCGCGCCGCGACTGAACGTTCCGTTCAGTTCCACGTTCAGCGGCCGCGATTCCACCCGCAGCTGCCCTTCCGGGTTCAGCGCCCAGGCCATGGCCAGGGCATCGGCGGTGTACCAGCGTCCGCCCTTGCTGTCTTCGGACAGGCCACGGGTCTTGCGCGAGATCAGCTCATAGAAGCGGGCACGCTCCGAATCTGCCTGCAGCCACGTCTCGGCCTGCTGCAGCGGCAGGCCGTGGGCGACGGTGGCTTCCCAGTCCGACACCAGCAGGTGCTTGAATGCGGTGAACACCACGTGCGCCGCTTCCGGATCGAAGGCGATGTTGAACTCCGCCGCCGGCGTGATGTTGCCGTGGCAGGTGACCGCGCCGCCCATCACCACGATGCGCTTGATGCGCTCAGGCAGGGTCGGGTCCAGCTTCAGCGCCAGCGCCAGGTTGGTCAGCGGGCCGAGCATCACCAGCATCAGTTCGCCGGCATGCTTGTGCGACAGGCGCAGGATCGCCAGCGCGGCATGCTCGGCTTCGGCCTGTCGACCCGGCGGTGGCAGATCGACATCGCCGTAGCCATCACGGCCGTGCACATGCGCGGCATCGACGGAGGGATGCAGCAGCGGATCGGGGCTGCCGGCAAACACCGGCACGTCGGGACGGCCGACGATGTCGCAGAGCTTGAGGGCGTTACGGACGGTGTACTGCAGGCCGACATTGCCGGCGGCGATGGTCAGTGCGACCACGTCATGCCGTTCATCGGCAAAGGCCATCAGCAGGGCCAGGGCGTCGTCCACACCGGGATCGGTGTCGATCAACAGGGGGATCTTGTGGGTCATCGTTGCCGTCTTCAGATCGGCAACGAAGTGTGGACCGGGATGATGACCGTTGCAAGACCGGGGGAGATCGGCAGGGCTGCGCCCTGCACCCGCCGAATCAACGGCAAACGCCAGAGCAACGGCGAAAGCTGGTTTTCTGTGGGATGGCGGGGTGGGCCCGGTTGCGGGGGACGCTGCAAGTACGTCCATGTAAGCTCGGTCGCGCCATCCATGGCGCTCACGCCCCCGCAACCGGACCCACCCCGCCTTCGACAGTTTCCCGCGGTCTGTCGGAACGGCGTTCTGCTCTGCCAGGTGTCGACCGTGGTCGACACATCCACGCAATGCGTGGATGAACATGGAAATGATCGAAGGCGCTGTCTGTAGAGTCGAGCCATGCTCGACTCCCGCGCTCAGCGCAGAGAGGCCGCTTACGCCGAGGCGTAGCGCACGGCCGTGCCGATCCAGCGGCTGACCACGCGGTCGGCCAGTGCGGGCTGCTGGGCCAGCAGGCGCTCGGCCAGGTCATGCACGCCGGGCAGCAGGCCGGCGTCGCGTGCCAGATCAGCGATGCGGAAGCCGGCCAGGCCTGTCTGCCGCGTGCCAAGCAGTTCGCCCGGCCCGCGCAGTTCCAGGTCCTTCTCGGCGATGACGAAGCCATCGTTGGTTTCGCGCATGGTCTGCAGACGCTCACGCGCCATCTGCGAAAGCGGCGCCTGGTACAGCAGCACGCAGCGCGACACCGCCGAACCGCGGCCGACGCGACCGCGCAGCTGGTGCAGCTGGGCCAGGCCCAGACGCTCGGCGTTCTCGATCACCATCAGCGAGGCATTGGGCACGTCCACACCCACTTCGATCACCGTGGTCGCCACCAGCAGGTCGATGTCACCGGCCTTGAACGCGACCATGGTCGCCTGTTTCTCGGCGGCCTTCATCCGCCCGTGCACCAGCCCCACGCGCACGCCCGGCAGCAGCGCCTGCAGCGATTCGAAGGTGGCCTGTGCGGGCGTGGCATCCAGCTCTTCGCTTTCCTCGATCAGCGTACACACCCAGTACACCTGCCGTCCTTCCGCGCAGGCCAGGGCGATACGTTCGATCAGCTCCGGACGGCGGTCGTTGTTCAGGGCCACGGTCTGCACCGGCGTACGGCCCGGTGGCAGTTCGTCGATGGCCGATACGTCCAGGTCCGCGTACTCGGACATCGCCAGCGTGCGCGGAATCGGCGTGGCGGTCATCACCAGCTGGTGCGGCACGCTGTTGCCGCCGGCGCCCTTGTCGCGCAGCGCCAGGCGCTGGTGCACGCCGAAGCGGTGCTGTTCGTCGACGATGGCCAGGGCGAGGTCCTGGAACACCACCGCCTCCTGCATCAGCGCGTGGGTACCGACCACCACCTGCGCTTCGCCATTGGCGACCTGTTCCATCACCTTCGCGCGCGCCTTGCCGGTGACCTTGCCGGCCAGCCAGGCGATACGTACACCCAGCGGCTCCAGCCAACCGCGCAGATTGTTGAGATGCTGTTCGGCCAGCAGTTCGGTGGGCGCGGCCAGCGCGACCTGCTTGCCCTGCTCTACCGCCAGCATGGCGGCCAGCGCGGCCACCACGGTCTTGCCGGAACCCACGTCGCCCTGCACCAGCCGCAGCATGGGACGGGGTCGCGCGAGGTCTTCGCGGATCTGCTTGAACACGCGCGCCTGCGCACCGGTGAGGGCGAACGGCAGCTGCTTCAGCAGGGCCTTGGCCAGCGCACCGGGGCCGGCCAGCGGCGGCGCATGATGCGCCTGCAGCGCGATGCGTTGGCGACGCAGGCTGAGATGGTGTGCCAGCAGTTCTTCCATCGCCAGCCGGCGCTGCGCCGGATGGGTGCCGGCGGCCAGCGCGGCCAGGTCGGCATCCGGTGGCGGCCGGTGCACCGTCAACAGCGCACTGCGCAGCGACGGCAGGCCGAGGCCATCGAGCCAGCCAACGGGCAGCAGTTCCAGCGCGGCTTCTTCGGGGAGGCGATCCAGTGCCTGGCCGATCAGCCTGCGCATCGTCATCGGGCCCACACCTTCCACCGTGGGATACACCGGATCGAGGCGGTCGCCAAGTTCAGGATCATCGTTGCGCCCCAGCACCTGGTAGCTGGGATGAACGATTTCCAGGCCAAGGTGGCCCGGCTTGGGCGTTCCGAAACAGCGCAGGCGGTTGCCGACCGCGAACTGGCCGACCTGCTGCTGGCGGAAATGGAAGAAGCGCAGCACCAGGGTGCCCTGCCCCTCGTCCTCGACCGCCACCTTCAGCATCGGCCGGTAGCGCATGCCGCGCTCGACCGCGACGACGCGCACTTCCACCTGTGCCGGCACGCCGGATCGCAGGTCTTCGATGCGGGTCAGCCGGGTCCGGTCCTCATAGCGCAGCGGCAGGTGAAGCCAGAGATCCTGCAGGGTGGCCAGGCCACGCGCCTGCAGCTTGGCGGCCACGGCCGGACCCACGCCGGCGAGCATCGCCAGGGATGCTTCGCCGGACGGTGACAGGACCGGAGTGACCGCCGCCTTGCGTGCCACGGGGGCGTCAGTCGATGACCATCACCGCGTCGACCTCGAAGTTGGCGCCCTTCGGCAGGCCGGAGACTTCGATGGTGGAACGGGCCGGGAACGGAGCCTGGAAGTAGTCCTGCATGACCGCGTTGACCTTGGCGAACTCGCCCAGGTCGGTCAGGTACAGGCCAAGGCGCACGACCTGGTCCAGCGAACCGCCGGCAGCTTCGGCCACGGCCTTGAGGTTGTCGAACGCGCGGCGGGCCTGGGCTTCGACATCACCGGCACCGACGATGTCGCCGGTCGCCGGATCAAGCGGGATCTGGCCGGAGAAGTACACGGTGTTGCCGGCGCGCACGGCCTGCGAGTAAGGGCCGATGGCGGCAGGCGCCTTTTCGGTGTTGATGATCTGGCGGGACATGGTCGCTCCGGTGCATTTGGAAAACAGAGCGGCGATTGTAGCAACCCGGTAGCGCCGGGCCATGCCCGGCGACGTTTGATTCATGCTGCGTGGCGCGCTCGCCGGGCATGGCCCGGCGCTACCGGTGCACCATCCACCCATGGTCTCCGGGCCGGGCGCATCCTCGTGCGTCGTGTGCGCGGAACGTCATCCAAGCTTCAGGCAAGAGCAGCCGAGCGTGGGCTCGGCTCTACAAAAACCATTTACGCATGGCGTGGCTCTATTGGCGGCGCACCGACTGCACGACCGACAGGCGGCGCAGGCGCCGCATGACCTCGGCCAGGTGGTTGCGGTCGCGCACCTGGATGTTGAACGCCAGCACGGCAGCGTTGAAGTCGCGATCCAGATAATCCACGCGCTCGATGTTGGACTGGCTCTGCGCGATCGCGGCGGCAAGTTGGGCCAGCACGCCGGTGCCGTTCTCCACTTCCACCACCAGCGAGGTGTCGTAGTCACCGGAAACGGTGGTATCCCAGCCGATCAGCACCCAGCGCTCGGGCGACTTGCGCAGCTCGGCCAGGTTCGGGCAGTCCATGCGATGCACCACGATGCCCTTGCCGGCGGTGTGGTACCCCATGATGTCGTCGCCGGGAATCGGCTGGCAGCAGCCCGCGAAGGTGACCACGCCGCGCTCGCTGCCATTGATCAGGATCTTCTCCTGCGAGTGGTGGCGCGAATGCGGGCCGCCACGCAGTTCCGCATAGGCCATCAGCGCCTGCGCGGCCTGGGTCGGCATCCAGTTGCCGAGCGCGACTTCGGCCAGCAGCGCCTCCAGGCGCGGGAAACGGTGTTCGGCCAGGAATGCGTCCAGGCGCCCCTTCGGCAGCCGCTCCAGCGAGGAATCCATCGCCTCCAGCGCACGGTCAAGCATGCGGTGGCCCAGCTGCACGGCGTCCTCGTGCTCCAGCTGCTTGAGCTGGTGGCGGATCGCGGTGCGTGCCTTGCTGGTGACCACGAACTCCAGCCACTGCGGTTTGGGCGTGGCCGAACGCGCGGTGATGATCTCCACCGACTGCCCGGAGACCAGCTTGGTGCGCAGCGGCACCAGCTTCTTGTCCACGCGCGAGGCCACCGCCATGTTGCCGACATCGGTATGCACGGCGTAAGCGAAATCGAGCGCGGTGGAATTGCGCGGCAGGGCCAGGATCTTCCCCTTCGGCGTGAACAGGTAGACCTCGTCCGGGAACAGGTCGACCTTCACGTTGTCGAGGAATTCCAGCGAGGAGCCGGCCGCGCGCTGCGAATCGATCAACTCGACGATCCACGCGTGGGCACGGCTCTGCGCGCTGTTGGGCGAATCGCCACCGAACTTGTAGGTCCAGTGTGCGGCCACGCCTCGCTCGGCAATCAGGTCCATTTCCTCGGTACGGATCTGCACCTCGATCGGCGAGCCATACGGTCCGAACAGCACGGTGTGCAGCGACTGGTAGCCGTTGGCCTTGGGAATGGCGATGAAGTCACGGAAGCGGCCGTCCAGCGGCTTGAACGTGGCATGCACCGAGCCCAGTGCGTGATAGCAGGTGGGCACGCTGCGCACGACCAGGCGGAACCCGAACACGTCCATCACCTGGTCGAAGCTCTTGTTCTCGTCGCGCATCTTGTTGTAGATGCTCCACGGCGTCTTGATGCGGCTGACCAGGCGGTGTTCGATGCCCTCCTTCGCCAGTCGCTGCGAGAGCTGCACTTCCACCTGCGCCATCGCCTCGCGGCGCACCACCGGCTGGCTGCGGATGTGCTTTTCCAGGATCGCGTGGCGCCACGGATACAACGCCTTGAAGCCCAGGTTCTGCAGCTCGCTCTTGACCAGGCTCATGCCCAGCCGCTGCGCGATCGGCGCGTAGATCTCCAGCGTCTCGCGGGCGATGCGGCTCCTCGCTTCGCGGCTCTGGGCGCCCAGCGTGCGCATGTTGTGCAGGCGGTCGGCCAGCTTGATCATGATCACGCGCAGGTCGCGCGACATCGCCAGCAGCATCTTGCGGAAGCTCTCCGCGGCAGCTTCCTGGCGGTCCCGGAACTTCAGCTTGTCCAGCTTGGTCACGCCATCGACGAGTTCGGCAACCGGCTCGCCGAACTCGGCGGCCAGCGCCTCACGGGTCAGCGGCGTGTCCTCGATGGTGTCGTGCAGGATCGCGGCGATCAGCGCTTCGACATCCAGGCCGAGCTCGGCCAGCACCTGCGCAACCGCCACAGGATGGGTGATATAGGGCTCGCCCGACTTGCGTGTCTGCCCAGCGTGCGCAGCGGCCCCGACTTCCCAGGCACGGCGCAGCAGCGGCAGCTGCTCCGGCGGCAGGTAATGGGCGGCGCGTTCAAGCTGGAGGACGTAGTCGGGTACGGCGGCAGTGGGGGCTGCGGCGACCTTGGCAGTGGGGCCTGGGTTCATGCCCGAAGCCTATTCCAGCGCGACGTTTACGGCAAATCCTGAATGCGAAACAGCCCGCACGGGGCGGGCTGTTCGGCGTGTCCAGCGATGACGTTGATCGATGCGATCAATCGTCGTTCTTGGACATGTCTTCATCGGCGACCACTTCCGCGGCGGCCCACTCCAGCGCTTCGCGCTCGGCGCGCTCACGCTCGGCCTTCTCGACTTCGTCGATCAGCGCGTTGTCGATCTTGCGGGCAGCGATCTCGCGCAGCGCCAGCACGGTCGGCTTGTCCTCGGTCTCGCTGTTGTCCAGCGTGGCCTGCACGCCATTGGCGAGCTGGCGGGCACGCTTGGAGGCCATCATGACCAGCTCGAAACGGTTGTTAACGACTTCCAGGCAATCTTCTACGGTGATGCGGGCCATACGGGCTCCCGGCGACCGGTCGGCCGCTCAGTCGAATGAGGGAAAGGGGACGGAGTGTACCGGCAGGGGCTGGACAAAATCAAGCCAACCCTCACCCGATTCTTTTGGAATCAGTCAGTTGCGCCCGGATCAGGGGTCAACAGGGCCTGGATCAGCCCGGCGTGGCGGACCTTCTGGGCCTCGCGGCGCAGGCGGCTGGCGGTGAAGATCGCGCACAGCTCGTCCACGGCGGTGTCGAACACCTCGTTGACGATGACGTAGTCGAACTCATTGAAGTGCAGCATCTCGTCGCGGGCGGCGCCCAGGCGCTGGGCGATCACCGCCTCGCTGTCCTGCCCACGCTTGCGCATGCGGTCCTGCAGGGCCTGCTTGGACGGCGGCAGGATGAACACGGTGACCGTGCCCGGTACCAGCTGCCGGACCTGCTGCGCGCCCTGCCAGTCGATCTCCAGCAGCACATCCTGGCCGGCCGCCAGCTGCGGTTCCACCGACTGCCGCGCCGTGCCCTTCCAGTCTCCGTGCACCCATGCATGCTCGAAGAAGTCGCCCGCAGCAATCATCTGCTCGAACTTCTCTGCGGTGACGAAGTGATAGTGCTCACCGTTCACTTCACCCGGCCGCATGGCCCGCGAAGTGAAGGAGATCGACAGGGCGATCTGCGGGTCGCGGGCCAGCGTCGCGTTGACGATGCTGCTCTTGCCGGCGCCTGAAGGGGCGGCAACGATGTACAGCGTGCCGCGCGCGATGGTGGCCGACGGGGTGGACGGGGCGCTCATGCACGGAACCCAACTGGTTGATTTCGCAAAATTTTTCCTCGATGTTCCAGACATGACGCGGAGGATCGCGCCAGGACGGCAGGGACTGCGCGGAACATCCTGGAACCAAGCCCGGCAGACGGCTCCCCGGGGTGCGGGCACGCAACTTTACCAGAGCGGCCCCTCCCCGCGCCCGGCCACACCCGGGCCGGCCTTGTGCCACATGGGCATGCGGGGGGCTGTGCTATAACCGGGGCATTGCGGTCGTTCCCGGAAAGACGCTCGCGGCATGCTGGCGGTTCTCCCCTTCGACGGCCGTACCCACCGACAGCCCGGAGGCCTGCACGCCTCCCCGCCATCCAAGGAGAACGGCATGCCCTCGATGAGTCGCCGCCAGTTCCTGAAGGTCACCGGGACAACCCTGGTGGGCTCCAGCCTGGCCCTGATGGGCTTCGCGCCCGGCATCGCGCTCGCGGAGGTGCGGCAGTACAAGCTGACCCGCGCCACCGAGACCCGCAACACCTGTACGTACTGTTCGGTGGCCTGCGGCATCCTGATGTACAGCCTCGGCGATGGCGCCAAGAACGCCGAGCCGAGCATCTTCCACATCGAGGGCGACCCGGACCATCCGGTCAACCGCGGCACGCTGTGCCCGAAGGGCGCCGGCCTGGCCGACATCATCCACAGCAAATCGCGCCTGCTCTACCCGGAATACCGTGCACCGGGTACGAACGAATGGAAGCGCCTGAGCTGGGACGACGCTCTGGACCGCATCGCGCGGCTGATGAAGGAAGACCGCGACGCCAACTTCGTGCAGAAAAACGAGGCGGGGCAGACGGTCAACCGCTGGCTGACCACGGGCATGCTGGCGGCCTCGGCCACCAGCAATGAAACCGCGGTGTTGACCCACAAGGTCGTCCGCTCGCTTGGAATGCTCGCATTCGACAACCAGGCACGTGTCTGACACGGCCCGACGGTGGCAGGTCTTGCCCCGACGCTAGGCCGAGGTGCGATGACGAATCACTGGGTCGACATCAAGAATGCCGACCTGATCCTGATCATGGGTGGCAATGCCGCCGAGGCACACCCGTGCGGGTTCAAATGGGTGACCGAGGCCAAGGCACACAACAAGGCCCGCCTGATCGTCATCGATCCACGCTTCAACCGCTCGGCCGCGGTGGCCGATGTCTACGCGCCGATCCGCACCGGCACCGACATCGTGTTCCTGGGTGGCCTGATCAACTACCTGCTGGCCGAGGACCGCATCCAGCACGAGTACGTGCTGAACTACACCGACATGTCGTTCCTGGTGAAGGACGAATTCGCCTTCACCGACGGCCTGTACTCGGGCTATGACCCGCAGAAGCGCAGCTACGACCGCTCCAGCTGGGACTACCTGTATGGCGACGACGGTTACGTACGCAGCGACCCGACCCTGAAGGACCCGCGCTGCGTCTACAACCTGCTCAAGCAGCACTACGCACGCTATACCGTGGAGATGGTCGAACGCATCTGCGGTACGCCCGCCGACAGCATCCGCCAGATATGGGACATGATCGCGTCCACCGCCGGCAAGGACAAGGCGATGACCATCCTGTACGCGCTGGGCTGGACGCAGCACTCCGTCGGTGCGCAGAACGTGCGCGCCGGCACGATGGTGCAGCTGCTGCTGGGCAACATCGGCGTGGCCGGCGGCGGCATGAACGCCCTGCGTGGGCATTCCAACATCCAGGGCCTGACCGACATCGGCCTGATGTCCGACCTGCTGCCGGGCTACCTGACACTGCCCAGGCAGGACGAGCAGGACTACAACGCCTACATCGCCAAGCGCACGCAGAAGCCGCTGCGCGCCAACCAGATGTCGTTCTGGCAGAACTACCCGAAGTTCCATGTCAGTCTGATGAAGTCGTGGTGGGGCGATGCCGCCACCGCCGACAACAACTGGTGCTTCGATCACCTGCCCAAGCTCGACAAGCCCTACGACATGCTGCAGGCCTACGAGCTGATGAACGAAGGCAGGATCCATGGCTACATCTGCCAGGGCTTCAACCCGCTGGCCTCGGCACCGAACAAGGGCAAGCTGATCAGCGCGTTCTCCAAGCTGAAGTTCATGGTCAGCATGGACCCGCTGGAAACCGAAACGATCGCCTTCTGGCAGAACCATGGCGCACTGAACGACGTCGACCCGAGCACCATCCAGACCGAAGTGTTCCGCCTGCCGACCACCTCGTTCGCCGAGGAGAACGGCGCGGTGGTGAACTCCTCGCGCTGGCTGCAATGGCACTGGAAGGGCGCCAACGCACCGGGCGAAGCGCGCAGCGACATCGAGATCATGTCCGAGCTGTTCCACCGCATCAAGGCGCTGTACGAGAAGGACGGCGGCGCGTGGTGGGAGCCGGTGCGCGACCTCGCCTGGAATTACGCCGACCCGAAACTGCCGACGCCGGAAGAACTGGCGATGGAGTACAACGGCAAGGCCCTGGTGGATGTGTTCGATCCGAAGGACCCGACCCGGCTGGTGCGCAAGGCCGGCGAACAGCTGGCCGCGTTCGGCGACCTGCGCGACGACGGCAGCACGTCTTCCGGCTGCTGGATCTACATCGGTGCGTGGGGGCCGACCGGCAACATGATGGCACGGCGCGACAACAGCGATCCCACCGGTATCGGCAACACGCTGGGCTGGGCCTGGGCGTGGCCCGCCAACCGCCGCGTGATGTACAACCGCGCCTCGTGCGACGTCGCCGGGCAGCCGTTCGATCCACGACGCACCCTGCTCGCCTGGAACGGCAGGAACTGGGGCAACATCGACGTGCCCGACTTCAAGGCCGATGAAGACCCGGCCGGCGGGATGGGCCCGTTCATCATGAACCCCGAGGGCATCGCCCGCTTCTTCGCCAAGGCCGGCATGGCCGAAGGCCCGTTCCCGGAACACTACGAGCCCTTCGACACGCCGTTGCGCAGCAACCCGCTGAGCCCGGGCCAGGCGCTGACGCTGAACAATCCGGCCGCGCGCGTGTTCGACAGCGACCGCGCGCAGATCGGCTCGCCGGACGAGTTCCCGCACGTGGCCACCACCTACCGGCTGACCGAGCATTTCCACTTCTGGACCAAGCACGGCAAGCTCAACGCCATCATCCAGCCGGAGCAGTTCGTAGAGATCGGCGCAGCCCTGGCCGACGAGCTGGGCATCGGCAACGGCAGTCGCGTGCGGGTCAGCTCCAAGCGTGGCCACATCGAAGCCGTGGCGATGGTGACCAAGCGCATCAAGGCACTGCAGATCGATGGCAGGACGGTGCACCAGGTGGGCGTGCCGATCCACTGGGGCTTCCTGGGTGCTGCCAAGCCCGGTTACATCGCCAATACGCTGACCAACGCCATCGGTGACGGCAATTCGCAGACGCCTGAATCGAAGTGCATCTTGGTCAAGGTCGAGAAGGTGTAGGAGACACGCCATGTCACTGCAATCGCTGGACATCATCCGCCGCTCGGCCACCACCACGCCCTCGCCGCAGGCGCGCGGTGCCCACACCGGACAGGTCGCCAAACTGATCGACGTGAGCAAGTGCATCGGCTGCAAGGCCTGCCAGGTCGCCTGCATGGAGTGGAACGACCTGCGCGACGAGGTCGGCAGCTGCGTCGGCAGCTATGACAACCCGCCGGACCTGAGCGACCAGTCGTGGACGGTCATGAAGTTCCGCGAGTACGAGGACGAGAAGGGCAAGCTGGAGTGGCTGATCCGCAAGGAGGGCTGCATGCACTGCAGCGACCCGGGCTGCCTGAAAGCCTGCCCGTCGCCGGGCGCGATCATCCAGTACGCCAACGGCATCGTCGATTTCCAGGAGGAGAACTGCATCGGCTGCGGCTACTGCGTGACCGGCTGCCCGTTCGACGTGCCGCGGATCTCCAAGAAGGACCACAAGGCCTACAAGTGCACGCTGTGCTCGGACCGCGTGGCCGTGGGCCAGGAGCCGGCGTGCGTGAAAACCTGCCCGACCGGGGCGATCACGTTCGGCAGCAAGCAGGCGATGACCGAGCACGCCGCCGGCCGCGTCGAGGACCTGAAATCACGCGGCTACGAGAATGCCGGGTTGTACGACCCGCAGGGCGTCGGTGGCACCCACGTGATGTACGTGCTGCAGCACGTGGACAAGCCCGAGCTGTACGCCGACCTGCCAAAGGACCCGCGCATCAGCCCCATGGTCGAGGTCTGGAAGGGGGTGGCCAAGCCGCTGGGCGTGCTGGCAATCGCCGCGACAGCCTTCGTGGGCTTCCTGCACTACATCGGCATCGGCCGCAACACGGTCAACGATGAGGAGGAAGAGCAGGCCGAGCACGAAGCAAAGAAGATCGAAGAGGAGCAGCGGCCATGAAGTACGCCCCGCACCCCCGCCAGATCGTGCGCTACCGCGCTCCGACCCGCATCAACCACTGGATCGTGGCGATCTGCTTCGTGCTGACCGCGCTGTCCGGCCTGGCCCTGTTCCACCCTGCGCTGTTCCCCTTGACGGCGCTGTTCGGTGGGGGGCCGTGGACACGCATCCTGCATCCCTTCGTCGGCCTGGCCATGGTGGTGGGCTTCGCCCTGCTCGCCTTCCGCATGTGGCGTGACAACCTGCCTACCGCCGACGACCGCGCATGGCTGCGCGGCATGCGCGAAGTGCTGCGCAACGAGGATGAGACACTGCCACCGGTTGGCCGCTTCAACGCCGGCCAGAAACTGCTGTTCTGGGCGATCATCGGCTGCCTTTCGGCGTTGCTGCTGACCGGCTTCGTGATCTGGCGGCAGTATTTCAGCCATCTGTTCCCGATCGGCGTGATCCGTTTTTCGGTGCTGGTGCACGCACTGTTTGGCTGGGTACTGGTATGCGCCATCGTGGTGCACATCTATGCCGCGATCTGGATCAAGGGTTCGGTGCGCGCGATGACCCAGGGCAAGGTGACCTATGGGTGGGCCTACAAGCACCATCGGCAGTGGTTCAGGGACATCCTGCGCGGGCGGCGCGGAGAGGGGTAACGGCAGGGCCTGCGGCCCTGCACCCGCCGGATCAACGTCAACTTCAACGTCAAAAGCGGGCTTCCTGAGGGATGGCGGGGCGGGTCCCGCTGCTGTTGGTGGGTGTCGACCTGGGTCGACACGATGAACTCGGCAACAACCAATGGGGTCAGATCCGTTTTCCAGAGGAAAACGGATCTGACCCCGACCTTTCAGGTGGCCGGCAACACGCTGGACGCCAGCGTCGACAACGGCGAGGATGGAGCCTGGTTCTTCCGGCTGGCCCCGCATGGCGCAACGCATCCTTGAACCCGGTGAGATCGAGACGCTGGCCTCGCGCGATGTCCCGCGCATCATTCTGCCGGATGCCGCCTCGCTGTTCGGCGGACGTGCGGACCGGCTGCGCAGCCTGGCCGGACGCAGTGCCATCGGTGGCTACCTGCAGCTGCTGGCAGCACTGGCCGATGCACAACAGGCGCTGCTGGACGAACTGACGCCGCAGCAACGCGAGGCGCTGCAGGCGCAGGCCCGCGCGCAGCAGTCGAGCGCGGCGGCCAGCGCCGGCATGCCATTGCGGCCCGCCAACACACTTCAGCTCGATGGCCGATGGCGCGACTGGTTGCGCGCGCTGTGCCGGCACTGCGCCGATGAAGCCGGGCTGCCTGCGGAGACCCGACAGGAACTGCAACGGGTTGCCGCGGCCGCTGACGCCTGGCTGGATGCACAGGCGCATGCGGTGCT
This sequence comes from Stenotrophomonas sp. 112478_Sma, assembly GCF_056479905.1. Lineage (NCBI taxonomy): Bacteria > Pseudomonadati > Pseudomonadota > Gammaproteobacteria > Lysobacterales > Lysobacteraceae > Stenotrophomonas > Stenotrophomonas sp. 112478_Sma. The sequence goes on from NZ_CM151072.1 coordinate 3,482,679, forward strand.
GGAGCGCGACGACGCACCGTCGCTGGACGCGGTCGCTGCCCTGCTGGTGATGAACGCGCTGCAGGTGTACTGGGCCGTACTCGCGGCCAGCTTCCGCCCCACCGACCTGAAACCGCTTGCCGATGCACCCGGGCTGTGCCCGCTGTGCGGCTCGTTGCCGGTGGCCAGTGTGGTGCAGGCGCGCCCACCCTACGCCTCCTACCGCTATCTGTCGTGCTCGCTGTGCGCCTGCCAGTGGCACTACGTGCGCGTGCAGTGCAGCCAATGCGGCGCGGCCGGCAAGGACATCGCCTATCGCGCACTGGCCGAGGTCGACGGCGATGCAGGCGAGGTGGTGCGTGAAGGCGCGATCCGTGCCGAGACCTGCGAGCACTGCCACAGCTACCGCAAGATCCTGTACATGGAGAAGGATCCGGCGCTGGAGCCGGTCGCCGACGACCTCGGCACCCTGGCGCTGGATCTGTTGCTGGGCGAGGAAGGCTACATGCGCGCCAGCCAGAATCCGCTGCTCTGGCAGTCCGACGGCGACTGAACCGATGCCTCGCGTGCACGCCCCCACCGCCCCGGCCAGCGCCCTGCCCTCGCTGGACCGCCTGCTGCGCCTGCCGGCGTTGTCGACGCTGATCAGGGACCACGGCCGCAGCCGCATCGCCCATCTGCTGCGCGAGCACGTGCAGGGGTTGCGCGAGCGCAGCGGCTGCGGCCAGCTGTCACCGGAACAGCTGCAGCGGGCCGTCGCGGAACCCGGCGTGGTCGCGGCCCTGCAGTCGGCGCTGGCAGCCGATGCACGTCTGGATCTGCAGCCGGTATTCAACCTCACCGGCACGGTGCTGCATACGAATCTCGGCCGCGCGCTGTTGCCGGACGCCGCGGTACGCGCAGTGACCCGCGCGATGACGGCGCCGGTGGATCTGGAATTCGACATCGCCCTGGGCCGTCGGGGGGACCGCGATGCGCGCGTGCGCGCACTGGTCTGCGAACTGACCGGCGCCGAAGCGGCGACCGTGGTCAACAACAACGCCGCAGCAGTCCTGTTGCTGCTCAACAGCCTGGCCAATCGCCGCGAGGTAGTCGTGTCGCGGGGCGAACTGGTGGAAATCGGCGGCGCCTTCCGCATTCCCGATGTAATGCGCAGCGCCGGTGCGCGGCTGCGCGAAGTGGGCACCACCAACCGCACCCATCCGGCCGACTTCGACAGCGCCATCGGCACGCGCACCGCGCTGCTGATGGAAGTGCACGCCAGCAACTACGCCATCACCGGCTTCACCGCCAAGGTCGATACTGCACGGATGGCATCGATCGCGCACGGGCACGGGCTGCCACTGGCGGTGGACCTTGGCAGTGGCAGCCTGTGCGACCTGTCTGCCCACGGTCTACCGCGCGAACCTACAGTGCAGGAAACGCTGGCGGCGGGCGCCGACCTCGTCTCGTTCAGCGGCGACAAGCTGCTCGGTGGACCGCAGGCCGGGATCATTGCCGGCCGCGCCGACCTCATCGCACGCATCAACCGCAATCCGCTCAAGCGCGCCCTGCGTATGGACAAGATGGGCCTGGCCGCGCTGGAAGCGGTACTGGCGCTGTACCGCGAACCGGAACTGCTGCCGCAGCGGCTGCCGACCCTGCGCACGCTGTCCCGCGAACAGGGAGACATCCATGCCCAGGCACAGCGCCTGCTGCCTTCCGTGCAGCAGGCGCTGGCCGCGCATTACGCGGTTGAAGCGGTGCCGATGTACAGCCAGGTCGGCAGTGGCGCGCAGCCACAGGCGCAACTGGCCAGCGCCGGCCTGCGCATCCGCGTCGCTGCAGCTGCCGGGTTGGACCGGCTGGCCAAGCGCCTGCGCGGCCTGCCACGGCCGGTGCTCGGGCGCATTGCCGAGGATGCGCTGTGGCTTGACCTGCGCGGGCTTGAGTACGGGGATGAGGCTGCTTTCCTCGCCCAGTGGAGCGCGCTGCAGGCATGATCGTCGGTACCGCCGGGCATATCGACCATGGCAAGACCAGCCTGGTGCGGGCACTGACCGGCATCGAAACCGATCGCCTGCAGGAAGAGCGCGCGCGCGGCATCTCCATAGAACTGGGGTATGCCTATGTGCCGGTGGAGGCCGCACGCGGAGAGGGCCTCCGGCGATGCTGGGCTTCGTCGATGTGCCGGGTCACGAGCGCTTCGTGCACACGATGGTGGCCGGTGCCACCGGCATCGATGTGGCGCTGCTGGTGATCGCCGCCGATGACGGCGTGATGCCGCAGACCCGTGAGCATCTGTCGATCCTGCAGCTGCTGGGTGTGGACCGCGCTGCAGTGGCATTGACCAAGATCGACCGTGTGGATGCGGCGCGCATTGCCGAGGCCGAAGCGGAGATCGTTGCCCTGCTGGCCGGCACACCGCTGCAGGGGTCTGCAGCATTCGCCTGCAACAGCACCGACAGCGCGGATGCCGGCATCCATGCGCTGCGCGCCCACCTGCATGCGTGGGCCGCCGCTAACGACAGCCGCCGAACGGCCCAGCGCCGCAGCGAGCTGTTCCGCATGCCGGTGGATCGCGTGTTCTCGCTGGCCGGTCACGGCACACTGGTCACCGGCGCGGTACAGGGCGGCGTGGCCGCGGTCGGCGCGCATCTGCAGTTGATGCCGACCGCCATCGACGTGCGCATCCGCAGCATCCATGCGCAGAACCAGGCCAGTGGACAGGCTGCCGCGGGACAGCGCTGTGCCCTGAACCTGGCCGCCATCGCCCGCGACGGCATCACCCGCGGCGACTGGATCGCCGATCCGCGCGCGCTGAAGGCCACCACCCGCGTCGATGTACGCCTCCGCCTTGCGGCACAGGTGCGGCCCCTGCGCGACTGGACACCGCTGCACATCCACTGGGCCACGATGCACCGGCAGGCCCATGTGGTGCTGCTGGAGGATGAAGACAGTGGCAACGGCCAGCTGGTGCAGCTGGTGTTCGATGCCCCGGTCTGCGCGATGTGCGGCGACCGCTTCATCGCCCGCGATTCGGCCGCAGCGCATACGCTGGGCGGCGGCACCGTGCTCGATCCCGATCCACCGCAACGACGTCGGCGTAGCCCGGCACGCCGGGCGTGGTTGGCAGCCCTGGAGCAGCTGGCCGCAGGCACGGGAATCGGCCCGCTGCTGCAGCAGGCACCGGCCGGCATCGCGCTGGCCGCACTGCAACGCTACTGCCGGCGTGAGGCCGCACAGATCGATCTCCCTGCAGATGCCCGGCGCATCGCCACCCGCGAGGACACGGTGATCATCCTCGCCTCGCACTGGCAGGCGCTGCGCGAACGGGTGATCCGCTCGCTGCATGACTGGCACGAGCGACGGCCGGACGAGCCCGGTGTCGACAGCGGGCGCCTGCAGCGCAGCACCCTGCCTGCGCTCTCGACCAGTCTCTGGAACGCGCTGCTGCAGGACCTGTTCGACGATGGCGCGTTGCAGCGCGTGGGCGCGTGGTGGCGGCTGCCAGGCCACGACCATGCGCCGCCGGAACGCGAGCGCGCGCTTCTCGAACGCGTGCTCCCGCGTCTGGATGCCGGTGGTTTCGATCCGCCCTGGGTGCGCACGCTTGCGGCCGATCTCGGCTTCGCCGAGGAGGAGATGCGTGCGGTCCTGCGTCGCGCCGCCGCGCGCGGCGAGCTGTTCCAGGTGGTGCCGGACCTGTTCTACGCACCGGCCCGCATCGACGCGCTGGCGGCAACGGTCGCCCGGCTGTCACAGGCAACCGGCATGGTGGATGCTGCAGCATTCCGCGATGCCATCGGCCTGGGCCGCAAGCGCAGCATTCAGATCTTGGAGTTCTTCAATCGCGTTGGCTACACTCGACGCGTCGGTGACCAGCATCGGCCGCGCGGCGACCTGCAATGGAACACCGCCCACGGTTGACTGCACCGGTACCGCCGTACCTTCGGAAGGCATGCGCATCCGGGCATGCGGCTGGGCTTCAAACCCAGCAGGGGGCGTCGATCGCTCCCTGGTAGGTTCGACTCCTGCTGCCTTCCGCCATTCGTGTTCCTGCAGGAGATGCCGGCATGGCCTCGCATGTGCAGTCCCCACTCCCCCCGTCGGCCGAGGCTCCGCAGCGATTGACGTCGCTGGCCCACGGCGGCGGTTGTGGCTGCAAGATCGCACCCGGCGTGCTGGCCGAACTGCTGCGGGGCACTCCGGCGTTCCCTGCGCCGGCCGAACTGCTGGTCGGCCGCGAGACCAGTGACGATGCCGCGGTCTACCGGCTTGATGATCGCCAGGCGATCGTCGCCACCACCGACTTTTTCATGCCGATCGTCGATGACCCGTTCGACTTCGGCCGCATCGCCGCCACCAATGCGCTGTCGGACCTGTATGCGATGGGCGCGCGGCCGCTGTTCGCACTGGCCATCGTCGGCATGCCCATCAATACGCTGCCACAGGACACGATCCGCGGCATCCTGCAGGGCGGCGAACGTGCCTGTGCCGACGCCGGCATCGTGGTGGCCGGGGGCCACAGCATCGACTCGGTGGAGCCGATCTATGGCCTGGCCGCGATCGGCGTGCTGGATCCGCAGCGGCTCAAGCGCAATGCCGATGCCCGCGCCGGCGATGTGCTGGTGCTGGGCAAGCCATTGGGCGTGGGCGTGTATTCGTCGGCGCTGAAGAAAGAAGTGCTGAATGCCGAGGGCTACCGGCAGATGGTCGAGTCGACCACCCGCCTGAACAGCGTGGGCCTGCCCCTTGCCGCGCTGGACGGCGTGCATGCCATGACCGACGTCACCGGCTTCGGCCTGCTCGGCCATCTGCTGGAGGTGTGCCGTGCCAGCGGGGTCGCCGCCGAGGTGGACAGCACACAGGTGCCTCTGCTGCCGCAGACCCTGGACCTGCTGCAACGTGGCTGCGTTACCGGCGCATCCAACCGCAACTGGGCCTCGTATGGCGGCCAGGTGCATTTCGCCGAAGGCGTGGCCGCCCACTGGCAGCCACTGCTGACCGACCCGCAGACCAGCGGCGGCCTGCTCGTATCCTGCGCAGCGGACGCCGTGGATGCGGTGAATGCCGTTTTTGCCGGCGCCGGGTTTGCCCAGGCCGCGGTGATCGGCCAGCTGCTGGCGGGGCCCGCCGGCGTCAGCGTGCGCTGAAACGATGAGGGCGCCCGAAGGCGCCCCGCAGCATCACTCGATGTTCTGCACCTGCTCGCGGATCTGGTCGATCAGCACCTTCAGCTCGACTGCGGCATTGGACGTGCGGCTGTCCACCGACTTCGAGCCCAGCGTGTTGGCTTCACGATTGAACTCCTGCAGCAGGAAGTCCAGGCGGCGGCCGACCGGCTCGCGCTGCGTGAGCACGCGGCGGATCTCGACGATGTGGCTCGACAGGCGGTCCAGCTCCTCATCCACATCCAGCTTCTGCAGCCACAGCACCAGCTCCTGCTCAGCGCGGCCGGGATCGACCGGATGCGGCAGATCGGCCAGGCGCGCAGCCAGCTTGGCACGCTGGCCATCACGGATGGCGGGAATCAGCGTGCGGACGTCACCCGCGATGCGCTCGATGCCATCCACGCGCTCGGCAATGGCCGCGGCGAGCTTGCCGCCCTCGCGCTCGCGGGCCTCGACGAATCCGTCCAGCACCTGATCCAGCAAGGCCAGCGCCTCGACCTGCAGGGCCGCCGCATCGGTGGCCTCGCCTCGGGTCACACCCGGCAGCTGCAGCAGATCGGTGAAGCTCACCTGCAGGTTGGGAAAATCCGACGTCAGGCGGTGGGCCAGATGCCCGAGCTGGCCCAGCAGGGCCTCATCGACCTGCAGATTCCCCGCCGCGTCCGGCGCACGCAGTCGCAGCACCAGATCCAGCTTGCCGCGGCTCAGGCGCGCGGCGATGCGCTCGCGCAGCTGCGGCTCCAATGCCCGCAGTTCTTCAGGCAGGCGGGTGCCGACCTCCAGGAAGCGGTGGTTGACCGAGCGCAGCTCGCAGCCCAGCGTGCCCCACGGGGTGACCCGCTCGCCACCCGCGTAGGCGGTCATGCTTCGAATCATGGAATGTGTCCGGTGCGTGCAAAGGGGGAATGGTACCCTAGCGCCCTCACCAGAGCCCCCCTGCCCGCCCCGTGAAGGTCGCGGGCATGGCGGCGTACTCCCCGCCCTTACGGAACCCGCATCATGTCCGATTCCCGCCCCAGTGGCCGCCAGCCCGACCAGCTCCGCCCGGTCGTCATCCAACGCGGCTTCACCCGCCACGCCGAAGGCTCGGTACTGGTGTGCTTCGGTGAAACCCGCGTGCTGTGCACGGCCAGCGTCGAGAACCGGGTTCCGGGCTTCCTGCGCGGCAAGGGCGAAGGCTGGGTGACCGCCGAGTACGGCATGCTGCCGCGCGCCACCCACACCCGCAGCGACCGTGAAGCGGCGCGTGGCAAGCAGGGCGGCCGCACGCTGGAGATCCAGCGCCTGATCGGCCGCAGCCTGCGCGCCTGCGTGGACCGCAATGCCCTCGGCGAACGCACCATCACCCTGGACTGCGACGTGCTGCAGGCCGACGGCGGCACCCGCACCGCGGCCATCACCGGCGCCTACGTGGCCCTGGTCGACGCCGTGAACGTGCTGATCAAGCGCGGCGAGATCAAGCGCAACCCGATCCTGGGTGCGGTGGCAGCGGTGTCGGTGGGCGTTTACCGCGGCACTCCGGTGCTGGACCTGGACTACGCCGAAGACAGCGACTGCGACACCGACATGAACGTGGTGATGAACGATGGCGGTGGCTTCATCGAGCTGCAGGGCACTGCCGAAGGCCATGCCTTCCGCCGCGATGAACTGGACGCGCTGCTGGGACTGGCCGAAAAGGGCGTGAACGAACTGCTGGCCGCACAGCAGGCGGCGCTGTCGGCATGAACCGGCGCCTTGCCCTGACCACCCTGGTGGTGGCCGACTATGACGAGGCCATCGCCTGGTATACCGGCAAGCTCGGCTTCGCACTGCTGGAGGACATCGACCAGGGCCACAAGCGATGGGTCGTGGTCGGACCGACAGACGGCAGCGCCGCTGCCCTGCTGCTGGCGCGCGCCAGCAACGAGGAACAGCGCAGCCGCATCGGCAACCAGACCGGTGGACGCGTTGCGTTCTTCCTCAACACCGACGACTTCCACCGCGACCATGCGGCGATGCTGGCCGCCGGGGTGGAGTTCCTGGAATCGCCGCGCGAAGAACCCTATGCAACGGTCGCGGTCTTCCGCGATCTGTATGGCAACACCTGGGACCTGCTGGAGCCCCGTCAATGAAGAAACTGGTACTGGCCAGCCACAACGCCGGCAAGCTGGTGGAGATGCAGGAGATCCTTGCCGACCTGCCGCTGCAGATCACCTCGGCCGCCGAACTGGGCCTGGGCGACGTCGACGAGACCGGCCTGACCTTCGTCGAGAACGCGCTGCTGAAGGCGCGCGCGGCCTGCGAAGCGACCGGCCTGCCGGCGCTGGCGGATGATTCGGGGCTGATCGTCGATGCGCTCGGCGGCGCACCCGGCCTGTACAGCGCGCGCTATGCCGGCCACCCGACCAATGCCGCCGCCAACAACGCCAAGCTGCTGGACGCGATGGCCGACATCCCCGATGGCCAGCGCAGCGCCCGCTTCTATGCGGTGATCGTGCTGCTGCGCCACGCCACCGACCCGCAGCCGCTGATCTGCGAGGGCCGCTGGGAAGGGCAGATCATCCGCGAACTGCGTGGCACGAACGGTTTTGGCTACAACCCGGTATTCCTGGACACCACCCACGGCCTGACCGCTGCGGAAATGGAGCCGGCCCTGAAGAACGCCATCAGCCACCGTGCCATTGCCCTGCAGCAGCTCAAGCAGCAGCTGGCGACGCTGTACTGAAGCCATCCGATCGAACCAGGGAAGCCGGCCAGCGGCCGGCACTACCGATGAAGCCCATGCCGCACGCCCACGACCACTGCAACCACCTGCCCGGCGAAGCCTGCTCCGCTGACCACGACAGCCCACCGCGACTGGTGCCACCGCCGCTGTCGTTGTACGTGCACCTGCCGTGGTGCGTGCGCAAATGCCCGTACTGCGATTTCAACTCGCACCAGGCCAAGGGCGAGCTGCCGTTCGAGGCCTACATCGATGCTCTGCTGCGCGACCTGGACCAGGACCTGCCCCTGGTCTGGGGCCGGGTGGTGCACAGCGTGTTCTTCGGCGGTGGCACGCCCAGCCTGTTCCCGCCGGAGGCGATCGATCGCTTCCTGCAGCAGGCCAGCGCCCGCCTGCGCTTCGCGCCGAACGCCGAGATCACGCTGGAAACCAATCCCGGCACCGCCGAGCATGGCCGCTTCGACCGCTATCGCGCGGCCGGCGTGAACCGCCTGAGCTTCGGCATCCAGAGCTTCGACGACGAAGCGCTGAAGCGGCTGGGCCGCATCCACGACAGTGGCGAAGCCGAGCGTGCGGTGAAGATGGCCCAGGATGCGGGGTACGACAATTTCAACATTGACCTGATGTACGCACTGCCCGAGCAGACGCTGGCCGGTGCCGAATCGGACCTCGAGCGCGCCTTTGCACTGCAGCCGGCGCACATCTCGCACTACCAGCTGACCCTGGAACCGAACACGGTGTTCTTCGCGCGCCCGCCGCAGGGCATTCCCGATGAAGACAACGCCTGGGACATGCAGGAACACTGCCAGGCGCTGCTGGCGCAGGCCGGCTTCGGCCAGTACGAGGTCAGCGCCTACGCGCGCCCCGGCCGGCAGAGCGCGCACAATCTGAACTACTGGCGCTTCGGCGATTACCTGGGCATCGGCGCCGGTGCACACGGCAAGATCAGTTCCGGCGCCGAAGAGCACGTGCTGCGGCGCTGGAAGCTCAAGCATCCGCAGGCCTACCTGGACAGCGCTGGCACCCCGGCGTCGTTCGGTGGCGATGAGGTGATCACGCCCGCGCGGCTTCCGTTCGAGTACATGCTCAACCTGCTGCGCCTGCACGAGGGCTTCAGCCTGCGTGATTTTGAATCGCGCACCGGCCTGCCGCGCAGCGTGCTCGACGCACCGCTGGCCGAGGCCGTGCAGCGCGGCTGGCTGGAGACGGCCGATGGCCAGGTCCGCCCGACCGAACTGGGCCGCCGTTTCACCAATGATGTGGTGAGCCTGTTCCTGGACGAATGAGCGCCCCGTCGCATCCGCCGGGCATGGCCCGGCGCCACCCGGCGGCCAGCATGCGGTAGCGCCGGGCCATGCCCGGCGTGCAGCGTGTGCATTCACCCTAAAGTAGCGCCGGCCTCGGCCGACACGGTAGATTCACAGGATCGCTCCGCGGGAATCCGGGTACCGCACGCCGATGTCAGCTGTCTTCTCCCTCTCCGCCACCGACGCTGCCCGCCTGGCCAGCACCGACCTGCCACCGCGGGTACGTGAACTGCTGGGGGCGTTGACCGGCCTGTGCCGGCAGGCACTGACCGCGCCGCTGATCCTGACCGTCGAAGCGCTGGAACAACTCCTGTTGCACGATGCCGACCGCGCGCGCAGTCCGCAGCAGCAGGCTGAACTGATGGCGCAGCGTAGCCAACTGCATGCCTTCGCCGGCCACTTCAGCGAGCGCATGCTCGATGCGGTGGCCGAGGCACTGGCGCGGCTGCGCGAACCGACCGCCTTCACGGCAGCAGCACCACCGCCCGCACTGCCGGGCACGATCGGCCTGTCGCTGGTCGACGAGCACGAGGTCGACCGCGACCTGCTGCTCACCGAAATGGTCCGGCGCGAGACGCAGCGCTCGGCCAACGCCCTGAACCTGCTCGGCCAGCGCCTGGGCGTGCTGGCTGCGGCGCCTGCGTTCGAAGCCGATACCCTTCCGCTGGCACCGCAGGCGCTGTGCGCGATGGTGCGCAGGGTCGCCGAACAGGATGGCCTCGGGGCAGAGGTGCAGCTGGCGCTGTATCGCAGTTTCGAGCGCCAGGTGCTGGAACGCCTGGGCGACCTGCTTGATCGGGCCAATGCCCTGCTCGCCCAGCAGGGCGTGCTGCCGGGCCTGGTCTACACCCCGTATCTGGCCCGCTCGTCGAGTACGCGAAGGATCATCACCCAGTCCGTCGCTGGCGGCCGTGCCACGCAGCCAGCCAGGCGCGCGGCGGCCCCCATGACCGGCTGGGGCGAGAACCTGCCTGCCGGCTCCTGGTCGACCCTGATGCAGGATGCCTTCCAGTCCGGTTCCGCATCCGCTGCAGCGACCCCCGGGCTGACCACCGCCACCGGCACCCTGCTGCACGACCTGCTGCAGCGCGCGCGTACCACGCCGGCGGCAGACGCGCCTGCGGTACCGACTGCTGCCGTCGATGCGGTATTGGCAAGGCTGCAAAACCAGGCCAGCGCCGCTACCGGTGTGGTCGACCTGCAGGCCGCCGTGGTCGCGCAGCTGCGCAGCGAGCATGGCCCGCATGCGCAGATCGGCAGCCATGATCGCGACAACCTGGACCTGCTGCGCCTGTTGATGCAGCAGATCCAGCAGCAGCAGCGCCCGGACCCGGTGCCCGCCGCCCTGCTGGCGCGCCTGCAGGTACCGTTGGCACGTGCAGCGATGGCCGATCCGGGCTTCTTCGTACGCGACGAGCATCCTGCGCGCGAGCTGCTCAACCATATCGCCGAAGCCGGTGCCCGCTGGCTGGGGGACGACGACGTCGATCCGCAGTTTCTGCAGCGCATGGCACAGAGCGTGCAGAGCCTGCTCGGCGAGGATGCACGCACGCCGGAAGCCTTCGCTGCTGCCAACGAAGAGGTGCAGCAGCACCAGCGCGCGGCCGCCCATCGCGCCGAACTGGCCGAACGCCGCCACGTCGAAGCCGCGCGCGGCAGGGAGCGCCTGGAACTCGCGCGGCGCCAGGCCAGCGCCCAGATCGAGCAGTGCTGCAGCACGCAGCAGCCGCCGCGCTTCGTCCAGACCCTGCTGCGCCAGGCCTGGTCCGACGCGCTGACCCTGACCCGGCTGCGCCATGGCGAGGACTCGCCCCAGTGGCAGGAGCGGCTGCAGCAGACCGAGCGCATCGCGGCCGTTACTGCAACCGCCGCCAACGGCGTCGATGGCACCGATGGCGCCTTGGCCGCCGATGTGGAGGCCGCGCTGCTGCAGGTGGGCTATCACGCCGAGGAAGCCTCAGCGGTGGCCCGTCGCCTGGCCACGCCCGGGGGCGAGGACGACAGCACGTCGCGTACCGAACTCAGCGCGCGGCTGAAGGCCCGCGCCCGGCTGGGCGAGCACACCGACAGCCGCAGTGCGTCCGCCCCTGCCGCGCCACGCAGCAGTGCGGAGGAGGCCGCCTACGAGCAGCTGTGCTCCCTGCCCTTCGGCAGCTGGTTCGACATCGACAACGGCGACGGCACGCTTCGCCGCCAGCGCCTGTCCTGGTACAGCCTGCTGACCGGCCATGTGCTGTTCGTCAATCCGCGCGGGCAGAAGATTGCCGAAACCGACCTCGACAGCCTGGCGCGGCAGATCAGCGCTGGGCGTGCGCATCTGGTCACCGAAGACAAGGGCCGGCTGGTCGACCGCGCCTGGAAGGCCAGCCTGGGCGCCCTGCGTGCGCTTGCCGGCCGCAACCCGCAGGACACCCCCGCATGAGCATGACGCCGCCGCAGGACACCCGCCGCGCCCCCCGACGCCAGGTGTCGGACCTGGTGCCGGTGACCGACCAGATGCGCGACTGCGTGGTCGGTCGCCTTGGCAATGTGTCCGAAACCGGCATGCTGATGCTGGCCAGCACTGCGCTGCGCGACGACGCGCTGTATCAGTTCCGCTTCCCGCTGCCGCTGGGCGATGGCCAGCAGGCAGCCATCGACGTGGGCGTGCACCTGTTGTGGAGCGAGCCGGCGCACGCCCCGGGACAGAGCTGGGTGGGCTTCCGGTTCCTCACCCTGTCACGCGAACACCGCCAGCTGCTGCGGCAGTGGGTAGGCGAAGACAGCGACGAAGGACCGCTTTCGACGGACTGACTGCCGGTTCCGGCACAGCGGTTTCTGCCGGTATGCGGCAGAATCTAGGGCCGTTTCCGTGTCGAGCCACCGCAATGATCCAGCAAGACCCCGGCGCCCTGTATCCCGATCACCTGGCCGTGCTGTGCCGACGCGCCGAGCAGGCGCTGGCGCGCGGCGGCTTTGATCACCTCGTGGTGCCCAGCGGCACCCTGCACTACCAGGTTTTTGATGATCGCGACTATCCCTATGCGGTGAATCCGCAGTTCAAGGCATGGTTGCCGCTGACGCGCGTGCCCAACAGCTGGATCGTGTTTACGCCCGGCAAGCGGCCGGTGGTGATCTTCCATCAGCCGTTCGATTACTGGCACGTAGTGCCGGACGCGCCGAGCGGCTGGTGGGTGGAGCACTTCGACATCCACATCATCCGCACGCCGGATGAAGCGCTGGCGTTGCTGCCGGCCGATCCGTCGCGCTGCGCGATCCTGGGTGAGCCGCAGAGCGCACTGGGCAGCCACGTGCCGAACAATCCTCCGGCGGTGGTGAATTACCTGGAATGGCACCGTGGCAGCAAGACGCCCTACGAAATCGCCCTGATGCGCCAGGCACAGGTGCTGGGCGTGCGCGGCCATCGCGCCGCCGAAGCCGCGTTCCGCAACGGTGCCGACGAGTTCAGCATCCACATGGCGTACTGCCAGGCGGTGGGCCAGGACGCCAATGAACTGCCCTACGGCAACATCGTGGCGTTGAACGAGCACGCCGCCGTTCTGCACTACACCGAACTGGGCCGCAAGGCACCGCAGCCGCTGCGCAGCTTCCTCATCGATGCCGGCGCCAGCGCGCACGGCTACGCCAGCGACATCACCCGTACCTACGCGGCGCACGGCCACGACGAATTCGCTGCGATGATCGCTGCCGTCGATGCCGCCCAGCAGCAGATGTGCGCGGCGGTGCGCCCGGGCGTTGATTACAGGACGCTGCACGTGGACGCGCATCTGTCGCTGATGGGCGTTCTGAAGGACTTCGGCGTCATCAGGGTATCGCCGCAGACCGCGCTGGAAACCGGCGTCAGCGCCGCATTCTTCCCGCACGGCATCGGCCATCTGATCGGCCTGCAGGTGCATGACGTGGCCGGATTCGCCGCCAGCGACGAAGGCGGCCGGATCGAACGTCCGGCGGGTCATCCCTACCTGCGTCTGACCCGCGTGCTGGAACCGGGGATGGTGGTGACCATCGAGCCGGGCCTGTACTTCATCGACATGCTGTTGAACGAGGTCAAGGACGCCGGCCATGGCGATGCGATCAACTGGGAGCGCGTGGACTTCTTCCGTCCGTATGGCGGCATCCGCATCGAGGACGAAGTGCTGTGCACCGATGGCGAAGCGGACAACCTGACGCGACCGGAGTTTGCGGCAGCCAACGGCTGAGCCCCTCGTGGTTGGCCTCAAAGGTAGAGTCGACTGTTAGTCGACTGGCATCATGCGTGATGCGCGCTTGGCGGGGCGGGTAGGCCATGCAGGGGACGCTGCAAGTACGTCCCTGCATGCCCCCCCGCCCCACCTCTGACAGTCTTCTGCGCGCATCCAACCACGGAAAAGAAGAAAGAAAAGCAAAAGCGGGTCGCTCGCTGCGCTCGCTCTGTGTCGACCAAGGTCGACACCTACCAGCAGCCGCAATTACCGGTAGATCCACGCCATGCGTGGATGATTCATTCGATATCTGACAGATGTGCCGACCAACGGTCGGCCCCCACCAACAGCCGCGTGAACCTGTCGAAGGCGGGGCACTGTGGGTTTGCGGGGTGTGAGCCGCATGGATGCGGCGACCAAGCCTCCAGGGATGGATTCACGGCGTCCCCGCAAACCCACAGTGCCCCGCCATCCCACGGATAGCCCGCTGTTGCTGTTGCTCCAGCTGTTGCGTCTGCGGGTGCAGGGCTGCAAGCCCTGCCGGCAACCCTCAACCCGCCATCACCGCTTCGATCTCGTCCGCACTCCGCGCCAGCCCTTCGGTCAGCACGCGATGGCCATCGTCGGTGATCAGCACATCGTCCTCGGTGCGGATGCCGATGCCACGCCAGCGCGGCTCCACCGTCGTATCGTCCACGCCGATGTACAGGCCCGGCTCGATGGTGAATGCCATACCAGGCTCCAGCAGCCGCGAGTCGCCGGCCAGGCGGTAGTCACCCACGTCGTGCACATCCAGCCCGATCCAGTGGCCGGTCTTGTGCCGGTAGAAACGCTGGTACAGGCCTTCGGAAAGATTCTTCTCCAGCGTGCCCTTCAGCAGGCCGAGCCGCAGCAGGCCTTCGGTCAGCGTCTGCACCGCCGCCAGGTGGCCGGCTTCGTAGGGTACGCCGGGCCGGGCCTGGGCCAGCGCCGCCGCCTGGGCCTGGCCGACCAGATCATGCAGCGCGCGCTGCTCGGCGCTGAAGCGCCCGTTCACCGGGAAGGTACGGGTGATGTCGCTGGCGTAGCCACGGTACTCAGCACCGGCATCGATCAGCACCAGCTCGCCGTCGCGCGCACGCCCGTTGTTGTCGCGATAGTGCAGGATGCACCCGTTGCGGCCGGCGCCGACGATGCTGCAGTACGCCGGCACCGCATCGCTGGCACGGAACACGCGCTCCAGTTCGGCCTGCAGTTCGTACTCATGGATGCCCGCCTTCGCCGCCTTCATCGCTGCCAGGTGCGCACGCACGCTGATCTGGGCGGCGTGCTGCATCAGCGCCACCTCCGCGCCGGACTTGAACAGGCGCTGCTCATGCAGCAGGTGGCCCAGCTCCAAGAACTCGTGCGGCGGCTGCGCACCGTGGCGCACCTGGGAGCGGACACGGTTGACCCAGCCGATCAGCTTCAGGTCGAAGTCCGCATCACGGCCGAAGTGGTAGTAGACGCGCGAGCGTCCCTCCAGCAGGCCCGGAAGGATGTCGTCCAGATCATCGATCGGATAGGCATCGTCCATGCCGAACTGCGCCACGGCGCCCTCCTGGCCGGCGCGGCTGCCGTCCCAGGCCTCGCGCTCGGCATCGCGTTCGCGGCAGAACAGGATCGCCTCGCCGTGACGACGCCCGGGAATCAGCACCAGCACGGCTTCCGGCTCCGGGAAGCCGCTCAGGTACTGGAAGTCCGAATCCTGCCGGTACGGGTAATGGGTATCCAGGCTGCGCACCTTCTCGGACGCGGCGGGCAGCACCAGGATGGCGTCTTCGCCGGCCATGTCCATCAGCTGCCGGCGACGACGCTTGTACTCGCCGGCCGCGATGCCGGTGCGCTGCTTGATGTCCATCAGTTCAGGCGCTGCCGGTGGCGCGCGGCCAGCACCACATCGCCGTGCAGCAGCAGCACCGCCACGCGGATGAATTCCTCGATCTCCGACAGCGCCTCATCGTCGTCCTCGCCACCCGCCTCGAAATCCTCGCTGGAAGCACGCGCCAGGCTGGCCATGTCGGTCAGCGCCTCTTCGCCCTCTTCGGACAGGGCCGGACGACGGCCGCCACTGCCCAGTCCGAATCCACCCAGGAAGGCGCGGGTCCAGCTGAACATGGCGTCGGCCTGCGCAGCCACGTCCTCGCTGTCGCTCAGCAGCAGCTCGAACGCGAAATCGCGGTCCTCCAGCTGCTTGATGGTGGCCTGCAACAACTGCCCGAGGGCGCTGTCGGCCGCCACCGGCGGCAGGCTGTCGTCGGCCAGCACACGCGCCGGCCAGTCGTTGCCGGGAGCTCCACCGGCGGCCAGCCAGCCGCACAGGCCGCCATGCAGCTCGGCAGCGGTGGCGCCCAGGCCCAGGTCCTGGCTGGCGCGGGAAACGTCGTCGACGGAGGGAAGTTCGGTCATCGTGCGGCTCGTTCGGAGAAGGAAACCCCGAGCGCGCACGCGCGCGCCCGTGAGCCCTGTAGTGTAGCAACCCGATAGCGACCTCCCCGTGGCCATCGGGGCCTGCTGCGACAGCGCTTGACCGCCCAGACCCGGCTTGCCTATCGTGCCTGCATGGAACCCGCCGATCCCCTTGCCCAGCTGCAGGACTTCGCCGCCCGCGTGGAAGCGTTGCTTGAACGCAACCAGCGCCTGGCCGAAGAGAACCGCAGCCTGCGCCACCAGCAGGAACAGCTGGTCGCCGAGCGCTCGACGCTGCTGGCCAAGAACGAACAGGCGCGCTCGCGGGTGGAAGCGATGATCAGCCGGCTCAAATCCCTGGAGCAGCACACATGAGCGCCGAACCGGTCAGCGTCCGCATCCTCGACCGCGAGTACACCGTCGGCGTGGGTGCCGATGAACGCGACAGCCTGATGGCGGCCGCGCGCCTGCTCGACGCACGGATGCGCGAGATCCGTGGCAGCAACCGCATGGCGGCGGTCGACCGCATCGCGGTCCTGGCGGCACTGAATCTGGCCCATGAACTGCAGCTGCTGCGTGACGAGAACGCCCGCCAGGCCGTGGCCCTGCAGCAGACGCTGGCCGACCTGAACCGGCGGCTGGACCGCGCCATCGACGGCAATCCCTGACAGATCGCGCGACACGCGTCTTCTCATTTCTGAATTGGCACGGACTGTTGCCGACGAACGGCCTATCCAGATCAGGACCGGCCGCTATAATGGCCCTGCGTTCTCTGCGGTACTCGACGGCATGTGCAAACATTCGCCTTGTCCCTTAAGAACGACACCGGGAGCGCGACAGCGCCGGGAGTGCAGGTCCGCCTTGTAGCGGGAAGCCCGATGGTTCTCCAGCGTTCCCACTTGAGCCCCCGGGTTCAAGGTCGTTTCGCATGCATCGACATTGCGGAGAATGCAATATTCCAGCAAGGGCGGCGTCTTCGGGCGTCGCCCTTGTTCTTTCCGGCACAATGACGGCTGTTCCTTGCCGCACGCTGCCATGACCGACCCGCGCCAGGCCCTGCGCCACGACCTGCGGCAACGCCGCCGCGACCTTTCCGCCAGCGAGCGCATCGCCGCCGCCGATGTCCTTGCCGATGGGCTGCTGGCGTTGCCGTTTGCGCCGCTTCACGGCTACGTTGCCGGCTATTGGGCGCTGGACGGTGAGATCGCGCTGCATCGCTGGCAGCTGCAGCTGCCCGATGGACTCACCTACTGCCTGCCGGTGCTGGCCGGCGACACGCTGCGCTTCGCGCCCTGGCGGCCCGGTCAGCCCCTGACCGGCAACCGCTACGGCATTCCGGAACCGGACGTGGCCGTGGAAGACACGCTGGAACCGGCGCAGATGGCGCTGGTAGTGACCCCGCTGGTGGGTTTCGACACACAGTGCCGGCGGCTGGGCATGGGGGGCGGCTGGTATGATCGCAGCTTCGCCTTCCGCCACGACCGGCCGGCGCCGCCCTGGCTGGTCGGTGCTGCCTTCGCGGTGCAGCAGGTCGAGTCCTTGCCGGTGGCGTCGTGGGACGTGCCGGTGGATGCGATCTGCACCGAAGCCGGCACCCTGTTCCCCTCCGCTGCCCCCGTGAACGCATGACCGCCCGCAAGCGCTATTGGCTGATGAAGTCCGAGCCGGACGCCTTCTCCATCGATGACCTGGCCCGGGTCAAGGTCGAGCCGTGGAACGGGGTACGCAACTACCAGGCGCGCAACTTCATGCGCGATGGCATGCAGGTCGGCGACGGCATCCTGTTCTACCACTCCAATACCAAGGTCCCCGGCATCGTCGGCCTGGCCACGGTCGCCAGCCCGGCCTACCCGGACGATACCCAGTTCGACCCGAAATCCGACTACCACGACCCGAAAAGCACGCGCGAGAACCCGCGCTGGATGCTGGTGGACGTGGCCTTCGACCGCAAGCTCAGGCAGGTGATCGCGCTGGACGAGATCAAGCTGCACGCTGAAGCGCTGGGCGAGGGCTTCCCGCTGGTTGCCAAGGGCAACCGCCTGTCGGTGTTCCCGGTGACCGCCGCGCAGTGGAAGCTGCTGCTGTCGCTGGAAAAGAAATCCTGATTCCCTGCTGAGAGTTCCTCCCATGTCCGAAGCCAAGCGCCTGGCCGCCGAGAAAGCCATCGAGTACGTCGAAGACGGCATGATCGTCGGTGTCGGCACCGGTTCCACCGTCGCCTATTTCATCGATGCGCTGGCGCGCATCCAGCATCGCATCAAGGGTGCGGTGTCCAGCTCGGAACAGAGCACCGCGCGCCTGAAGCAGCACGGGATCGAGGTGATCGAGCTGAACCACACCGGCAACCTGTCGCTGTACGTCGACGGCGCCGACGAGTGCGATCCCGGCAAGTGCCTGATCAAGGGCGGTGGCGCTGCACTGACCCGCGAGAAGATCATTGCCGAGGCCAGCGAGCGCTTCGTCTGCATCGTCGACCCGAGCAAGCAGGTCCCGGTGCTGGGCAGGTTCCCGCTGCCGGTGGAAGTGATTCCGATGGCACGCAGCCTGGTGGCCCGGCAGATCCGCGACATGACCGGGGGCCAGCCGACCTGGCGCGAGGGCGTGGTCACCGACAACGGCAACCAGATCCTGGACATCCACAACCTGCAGATCACCGATCCGGAAAAGCTCGAGCGCGAACTCAACCAGCTGCCGGGCGTGGTCTGCGTCGGCCTGTTTGCCCGTCGCCGTGCCGACGTGGTGATCATCGGCGGCGAACCGCCGGTCGTGCTCTGACCCTCACGCGAAGGATCCTGACGATGTCGCTGCTGCGTTCGCTGCTGATGCTTCCCTTGCTGGCCCTGGCCGGCTGTGCCACCGATGCGGCCCGTCACTGGGTCGAACTGGACGGCGCCCGCTACCACGTGGAGCTGGCAACCAATGATGAGACCCGCGCACGCGGGCTGATGTTCCGCGACCAGATGCCCGTTGACCACGGCATGCTGTTCATCCATGACCGCGAGGAAATGCAGGCGTACTGGATGAAGAACACCAAGATCGCGCTGGACATCCTGTACTTCGACAGCCAGCGCAGGCTGGTGAGCCAGCAGCGCGACGTGCCGCCCTGCTCGGCCGGCGACATGTGCCCGCCCTATCCCAGCGGCGGCCCGGCCCGGTACGTGCTGGAACTCAACGCCGGCCAGGCCGAGAAGCTCAAGCTGAAGGATGGTACCGAACTGACCTTCGGCCCGGGCATCGAGAAGTAGGCCCACGGGGCCCGGCGGCCGGCCGGCACCCCGGTCGGGGTCGGATCCCTTTCGCACGCGGACGGGATCTGCCCCCTGGATTTTTCACGCCACACCGCTTGAATCCGTCTGCGATTGCCGCCAGTCTGTGACCATGCCGGACCGGATCACACTCCCCGACTGGGATGCACTGGCCGACCTCGAAGACGAGGCGCTGCCGTTGTTGCCGACCGCGCTGCTGATCGCGCGCGATGAATATCCGGATCTGCAGCCGTCCACCTACGACGCGCTGATCCAGAGCCATGTCGACCACCTTCGCGCCGAAGTGGACAGCATCGAGCGCAGTCCGCTGAAAATGGCCGCGATCAATCGCCACCTGTTCGACGAACTGGGCTACAGCGGGGACCACGACGAGTATTACGATCCGCGCAACAGTTATCTCAACCAGGTATTCGAGCGCAGGCTCGGCAATCCGATCTCGCTGGCGTTGGTACAGATGGAGGTCGCGCGGCGGCTGGGCATTCCGCTGGACGGCGTGTCCTTCCCCGGCCACTTTCTGGTGCGCCTGCCGGTGGATGACGGTGTCCTGGTGATGGACCCGTTCAACGGCGGTCGGCCGCTGGATGTGGACGAACTGCGGGAGCGCGCAAAGTCACATCTGGGCGGGCAGATGCCCGACGACCAAGTGCTGGCGCAGATTCTCGATCCGGCACCGTCCCGCGCGATCCTGATGCGGATGCTGCGCAACCTGCACGGCGTGTATGCCGAGGCCGGTGAATGGGACCGTGCCGCGCGCAGTGCCGACCGCCTGCTGAAGCTGGCGCCGGAGCAGGACGACGCCCTGCGCGACCGGGGCCTGGCCTACCTGCAGCTGGAGTACCTGACGGGAGCCCGGCACGATCTGGGGCAGTACCTCAAGCGCAATCCCGAGGCCAGCGACGCGCAGTGGCTGCGCGAGAAGCTGATCGATCTGGGCGGGCCGATGCCACGGCTGCATTGAGGCGGTCGGTGCGCGGACCTGCGGCCCGCCCCACGTCCGTCAATCGACCTCGACCATCTCGAAATCGGCCTTGGTGACGCCGCAGTCCGGGCAGGTCCAGGTGTCCGGAATGTCTTCCCAGCGCGTGCCCGGCGCAATGCCCTCTTCCGGCAGGCCGTCGGCCTCGTGGTAAAGGAAGCCGCAGACCACGCACATCCAGGTACGCAGGGTGGTGGGGGTGGCGTCGCTCATCGGATAATCGGGGTTGAATTCACGGGCCGCCATTGTCCCATCGCGGTCCACTCACCGGTAGCCATCGATGACCTCTGCTTCCCCGGCGCCCCGTGGCGTCTACCTCATCACCCCGGATGAGCCCGACACCGCACGCCTGCTGGCCCGCACCGCGCCCTTGCTGGCCGCCGGCGCCACCTGGCTGCAGTACCGCAACAAGACCGCCAGCGACGCGCTGCGGCTGGAACAGGCCACCGCACTGCAGGCGCTGTGCGCAGAGCACGGCGTGCCGCTGATCGTCAATGATGACCCGGTACTGGCCCGGGCCGTGGGCGCAGCCGGCGTGCATCTGGGCGGTACCGACGGCGACATCGCCAGCGCGCGCGCCCTGCTCGGTGCCGACGCCATCATCGGCGCCTCCTGCTACGACCAGCTGGCCAACGCCGAGGCCGCCGCAGGCGCTGGCGCCAGCTATGTGGCCTTCGGCGCCTTCTTTCCGACCACCACCAAGATCACCACCAGCCGTGCCCACATCGATCTGCTGCGGCAGAGCGCCGCACTGGGCGTACCGCGGGTGGCGATCGGCGGCCTGACGCCGGACAATGTCGGTCCCCTCATCGAGGCCGGCGCCGACCTGGTGGCCGTGGTCAGCGGCATCTATGCCGCACCGGACCCGGTCGCCACCCAGCGCGCCTACCTCGCCCAGTTCCGGTAACACCCAGGAAACCCGATGAACCACGACCAGTCCCACGCCCTGTTCTCCCGTGCCCAGCACTTGCTGCCGGGCGGCGTCAATTCGCCGGTCCGCGCGTTCAAGTCGGTCGGCGGCGAGCCCTTCTTCGTCGAGCGCGCCGATGGCGCCTACCTGTACGACGTGGACGGCAACCGCTACATCGACTATGTCGGTTCCTGGGGTCCGATGATCGTCGGCCACAATCATCCGGCCGTACGCCAGGCGGTGAAGAAGGCCGTCGAACAGGGCCTCTCGTTCGGTGCGCCGTGCGCCGCCGAAGTGACCATGGCCGAGACCATCACCCGCCTGGTGCCGTCCTGCGAGATGGTGCGGATGGTCAACTCCGGCACCGAAGCGACCCTGTCGGCGATCCGCCTGGCGCGCGGTGCCACCGGTCGCAACCGCATCGTCAAGTTCGAAGGGTGTTACCACGGCCATGGCGACTCGTTCCTGGTGAAGGCCGGCAGCGGCATGCTGACCCTTGGCGTGCCCACCTCGCCGGGCGTTCCAGCAGGCCTGAGCGAACTCACCCTGACCCTGCCCTACAACGACTTCGAGGCCGCCACCGCAGTGTTCGAGGCACAGGGCAGCGAGATCGCCGGCCTGATCATCGAACCGGTGGTGGGCAACGCCAACTGCATCCCGCCACGCGACGGCTACCTGCAGCACCTGCGCGAGCTGTGCACGCAACACGGCGCACTGCTGATCTTCGATGAAGTGATGACCGGCTTCCGCGTGGCGCTCGGCGGCGCGCAGGCGCATTACGGGATCACGCCGGACCTGACCACCTTCGGCAAGATCATCGGCGGCGGCATGCCGGTGGGCGCCTATGGCGGTCGCCGCGACCTGATGCAGCAGATCGCCCCCGCCGGCCCGATCTACCAGGCCGGCACGCTCAGCGGCAATCCAGTGGCGATGGCGGCCGGCCTGGCAATGCTGGAACTGGTCCAGCAGCCCGGCTTCCACGCCGACCTGGCCGAGCGCACCGCACGCCTGTGCGAGGGCCTGGAAGCTGCGGCCGCAGACGCCGGAGTGGCCGTGACCACGACCCGGGTCGGGGCGATGTTCGGGCTGTTCTTCACCAGCGAGAAGGTGGAGACCTATGCGCAGGCCACCGCCTGTGACATTCCGGCGTTCAACCGCTTCTTCCACGCCATGCTGGACCAGGGCGTGTTCCTGGCGCCGTCGGCGTATGAGGCCGGCTTCCTGTCCAGTGCGCACGACGATGCGGTGATCGAAGCGACGCTGGCCGCTGCACGCGTGGCGTTCAAGGCCGCCAAGGGCTGAGCCCTGCCCATGGCGGGCGCCAACCTTGGTTGGCACTGCCTTGCACCGTATCCACGCCTGGCGTGGATCTACTGCAACGTGTAGAGCCGAGCCATGCCCGGCTCATCGTACGCAGCGCGGAAAAGAGCAGTCGAGCATGGTGCGACGCTGCAAACGGCATCAACCAAAGACGAACGTGCCCTTCATCATCGCGAAGTGGCCGGGGAACGAGCAGAAGAAGGTGTAGTCACCGCCCTTCTGCAGGCCCTGGGTAGAGAAGCGCACGCGCGTGGTCTCGCCGCCGCCGATCACCTTGGTGTGCGCCAACACGCGCTTGTCGGCCTTCGGCAGGTAGCTGTCGGCCAGGGTCATGCGCATGCCCGCCATCGCCACCGGCTGGTAATCGGCACTGCGGGTCAGCACCCAGTTGTGGCCCATGGCAGTGGCGGCCAACTTGCCGGTGTGGCGCAGGGTCAGATCCACGGCGGTGCAGTCGGCGGCGACCTTGATCTCGCGGCTGCTGAAGCTCATCTGGTCGGTGCTGTCGATGCTTACCGCACACACACGCGCCATCGCCGACGGCGCCAGCATCAGCGCGCCCAGTCCCACTGCCACCATCCAAGCCTTCATCGTTGCCTCTCCTGCGGATTCAAGCGCCATTCTAGGCAGCCCCCCGTGGCCGCGTCTGCGACCGTCTGTCGCATGCCCACTCCAGGGTTTCCCGCACACTTGCCGCAATGGCATGCTCGGCCGATGCGGATCGACCTGTTGCTGCTGGATGTAGACGGCGTGCTGGTGCATTACCAGCGCGCGCAACGCGTGCTGCATCTGGCGAAGGCGCTGGGGGTTCCGACGCAGGCCGTGCAGGCCGCGTTGTACGACAGCGGGCTGGAAGCCGCGCATGACAATGGCTTGCTGGGCGGCCCGGCCTATCTGGCGCGATTGGGAGAGCTTCTGCACAGGACCATCGACGTGGACACCTGGACCGCAGCGCGGCAAGCCGCGAGCCATCCGCAGCGCGCAGTCCTGCAACGGCTGCGGGCCCTGCAGCTGCCGATGGCGGTGCTGACCAACAATGGCGCGCTGATGAAGCAGGCGTTGCCTTCCCTGCTGCCGGAGCTGTTCCCTGCCCTGCTGGGTCGCGTGTTCTGCAGCGCCGATTTCGGCCTGCGCAAACCGGCGCCGGAGGTGTTCCTGCGCACGCTGGAGATGCTTGATGCAGCGCCTGCGCACACGCTGTTCGTCGATGACCTGTTCGCCAACGTGCGCGGCGCACGCGCCGCTGGGCTGCACGCGGAAACGGTGCACGATGGCCGTGGGCTGGGCAAGGTGTTGAAGCGCTACCGGATCACGTGACCGCTGTAGAGCCGAGCCCATGCTCGGCTGCTGTTGCCTGACGTGGAGATGAGCCGAGCATGGGCTCGGCTCTACAGCGATTCCGCGGCAACGGGGTCAGCGCCAAGGCTTCAGCGTGCGGCGACGAACGCTGCAACAGCGGCACGCAGGCGCTTCAGGCCTTCGGCCACTTCTTCGTCGGTGATGTTCAACGACGGCACGAAGCGCAGCACGTCCGGACCGGCCTGCAAGGTCAGCAGGCCGTGTTCGGCCGCGTGATCGAGGATGGCACCGGCCTGCCCGGCGAAGTCCTTGGCCAGGACCGCGCCCAGCATCAGGCCGCGACCGCGTACGCCACTGAACACGCCGAATTCCTCGCTGATGCGGGCGAAACCATCGCGCAGCGCCTTCGACTGGCGGCTGACATTGGCGGCGATCTCAGGCGAGGACAGTTTGCGCAGCGCTACGCGGGCGACGGCAGCAGCCAGCGGATTGCCACCGAAGGTGGTGCCGTGCGCACCGAACTGCATGGTCTCGGCGACCTTCGGGCCGGCCAGCATCGCGCCGATCGGGAAGCCGCCTCCCAGCGCCTTGGCCAGGGTGACCATGTCCGGCACCACGTCATCCTGCCAGTGCGCGAACAGCGTGCCGGTACGGCCCATGCCCGCCTGGATCTCATCCAGCACCAGCAGCGCGCCGTGCTGGTCGCACAGCTCGCGCACGCGCTTGAGGAAACCGGACTTGGCCGGCATCACGCCACCCTCGCCCTGCACCGGCTCCAGCATCACCGCCGCCACGTCGCCCGCAGCCATCGCCGTTTCCAGCTGCACTTCGTCGTTGAAGTCGATGTAGCGGAAGCCACCGGGCAGCGGCTCATAGCCTTCCTGGTACTTCGGCTGGGCGGTGGCGGTCACCGCGCCCAGGGTGCGGCCGTGGAAGCTGCCGCGGAACGTGATGATCACCCGCTTGTCAGCCGGCCGCCCCTGGCTGGAGGCCCACTTGCGCACCATCTTGATCGCCACTTCATTGGCTTCGGCGCCGGAATTGCAC
Organism: Stenotrophomonas sp. 112478_Sma; assembly: GCF_056479905.1. Classification (NCBI taxonomy): domain Bacteria; kingdom Pseudomonadati; phylum Pseudomonadota; class Gammaproteobacteria; order Lysobacterales; family Lysobacteraceae; genus Stenotrophomonas; species Stenotrophomonas sp. 112478_Sma. The sequence continues at coordinate 3,507,245 of NZ_CM151072.1, forward strand.
AGGAACACGCGCTCGGCGAAGCGGCTGGCCTTCACCAGCTCTTCCGCCAGGTGCAGCGGCGGTGCGCTGTAGAACACATTGCTGGTGTGCCAGAGCTTGCTGGCCTGCTCGACCAGTGCCGCCACCAGATCCGGGTCGTTGTGGCCCAGGCCGCACACGGCGATACCGGCCGCCAGATCGATGAACTCACGGCCCTGGCTGTCCCACACGCGGGCGCCCTGGCCACGCTCCAGCACCACCTGGCGAGGCTTGTAGACCGGCAGGTAGTAGTGCGAAAGGGAGATCAGCGGGTCGGTCGCGGCGGTCATGGCAGTCGGCAGGATTCAGGAATGCCCATTCTCGCGCCGGAACCCCTGCGGCACAATGCGCCCATGCGACCGTTCTCCGCCCCCCAGCTGAACCCCGCCACCGAAACCGGCTGGCGCCGCCAGTGGTTCGACATCATCTACCGGCACGATACCCGGCCCTCGCGCAATTTCGACCTGCTGCTGGTGGTGACCATCATCGCCAGCATCCTGGTGGTGATGATCGACAGCGTGCAGCACCTGCACGCCGAGTGGTCCACCAGCCTGTACGTGCTCGAGTGGGGCTTCACCCTCATCTTCACCGCCGAGTACCTGCTGCGGCTGGCGGTGGTCAAGCGCCCGCTGCGCTATGCCGTGAGCGTGTGGGGCATCATCGACCTGCTCTCGATCCTGCCCGCGTACCTGTCGATGTTCATCCCCGGCGCGCAGAGCCTGCTGGTGGTGCGCGCACTGCGCATCCTGCGCGTGTTCCGCATCCTCAAGCTGACCCGCTACATCGAGGAAAGCGGCGTGCTGATGCAGTCACTGTGGCGCAGCCGGCGGAAGATCCTGGTGTTCCTGTTCACGGTGATCACCATCACCATCATCGCCGGCGCGCTGATGTACGTGATCGAAGGACCGGAGAATGGCTTCAGCAACATTCCTGCCAGCATGTACTGGGCGGTGGTGACCATGGCCACGGTCGGCTTCGGCGACATCGTGCCGCAGACCGTGCTCGGCCGCTTCGTCACGTCCGTGCTGATCCTGATCGGCTACAGCATCATTGCCGTGCCCACCGGCATCTACACCGCTGAACTGGCCAGCACCATGCGCGAGGCCGAGCTGGCGGCACGCCGCGATGCCCGGGGTTGCCCGCACTGCGGGCTGGAAGGCCACGAACCGGATGCACGCCACTGCCGGGCCTGCGGCAACGCGCTGCCGGAAGCCTTCAACCGCTGACCCGTACCTGCGCGGGGCGGTGAGCAGCCTGCCGCCGCTCCCGCCTTAGCGCATCTGATTGCTGGCACTGACCAGTGCGTCGGCACACTGGACTGTCACCCGGATCTACTGCCGGTTGCTCTGGAACACCAGCACGTTGTAGACATGCAGCAGTCGCCCGGCCGAACCCCGCGGGGCCATCGACGGCGAATCCAGCATGCGCCGCTCGAAGTCGTTGTACGGGGTCTTGCTGCTGACCCGCTGCAGGCGCTCCTTGCCCTCGCGACGGAAGTTCTCGGCTTCGCGCTCGAAGCTGTTCCAGTCCAGCTTGCCCGGCTCCTGATCGGCCACCTTGGCATGTGCTTCGTCGGAAATGCGATTGAAGGCCTGCAGCCGTTCATCGGCCTGCGCCGGATCGAAATCGTCGTCGCCCATCAGGTCCATGATCGCTTTCGCTTCCAGCATCATCGCCAGCCGGTAGTACTCGCGGGTGCGGCCCTCGGCCTGTTCCAGCGCCTTGAGGTGCTCGCGCTGGGCAGCATCGTTCTGGCGTTCCAGTTCAACGTTGAACGTTTCGCTGGCGCCGGCGAAGGCCTTGAACGCCGCCATCAGCGGCGCGTGCAGCTGCTTGCCCTTGGCGAACTGGTCGTCCTCGTAATCCTGGCGCTCGTAGTAGTCGTGTGCCTCATGGCTGACCGGCACCAGTGCCTTCAGCGCCTGCAGGTAGCGGCCAGCCGCCGCATCGAGTTCCGGCAGCGCGGGCTGGGCCGCGATCGCCTCGGTGATCGGTGCGTCGCACTGCTTCATGTCGTAGTCGTCGATCTCGCTTGGTCCGTACACACGGGTCTCGCGTCCGCTCGGACCGGCCTCCAGATCCTTGATCCAGCCCGTGTAGGCGCGGGCGCTGCCATGCACCTCGGAATCGACCGCGTTGAAGCAGCCGATATAGGCGTTGAGCTTGGCGGTCAGCTGCTGCTGGGCATCCTGCGTAGGCGCGGCATCGGTCTTGTCGGACGTGCCGGGCGAAGTGGACGGCTTGCCACCACAGGCGACCAGGGCAAGCGACAACGAGGCAGCGAGCAGCGCTGCAGTGGTACGACGGAGCATCTACGCACATCCTTGTTGAAAACGATTACAGCCGCGAATTCTATCGCAGTTGGCCGATCATGACACTCGCATCGGATCAGTCGAGGAACAGATCCGGCACCAGCGGCCGCGACGGATCCACCGCGTAGCCGGACAGGTCGGTGATGCCGGCCTGTGCCAGCACCTCGTCATCGATCAGGAACTGGCCGTGGAAACCCGCGGCTTCGCGTACCAGCACTGCATGCGCGGCATCGGCCATGATCTGCGGCGTGCGGCATCCCGCCGCGTCAACGCCGGGGATCATGTTGATGGCGTCGGTGGCGATCACCGTGCGCGGCCACAGCGCATTGACCGCCACGCCCTGCGGCCCGAACTCGGCGGCAAGACCGAGGGTGACGAAGCTCATGCCCATCTTCGCCAGCGTGTAGCCGGTATGCGCACCCCACCACTTCGGTTCCAGGCTCGGCGGCGGCGCCAGGGTGAGGATGTGTGGATTCGGGGCCTGCCGCAGGTACGGCAGGCAGGCCTGTGCGCACAGGAAACTGCCACGCGCATTGACCTGCTGCATCAGGTCGAAGCGCTTCATCGGTGTCTCCAGCGTGCCGCGCAGCCAGATCGCGCTGGCATTGTTGACCAGGATGTCGATGCCACCGAAGGTATCGACCGTAGCGGCGACGGCCGCCTGCACCTGCTCTTCCTCGCGGATGTCGCATTTCAACGCCAGGCCCTGGCCGCCGGCCGCATTCACCGCATCGGCTGCGCTGTGGATGGTGCCCGGCAACTTCGGGTTCGGCACCGACGACTTGGCCGCGATGGCCACGTTGGCACCATCGCGCGCGGCACGCAGCGCGATCGCCAGGCCGATGCCACGCGAGGCACCGGTGATGAAAAGGGTCTTGCCCTGCAGACTGCCCACGTTCCAGACTCCAGCGTATGCAATGAGCGGCTAGTATGCCGCGCCGACGCGGAGTTCACCCGGTCTTGACGATACTCGGGCCTCCAGTCAACGCACGAGGTCCACGCCATGCGCCGTTCCCGTCTGCTGCTGCCTGCCCTCGCACTCGCCCTGATGACCGCCTGCCAGGGCAGCTCGCCCGAGCCCGGCGAGGAACCTGTCGCCACGGACACCCCCAGCGCGGAGAAGGCAGCGACCGATGGCCGGATGCGCTGGAGCGAGGCGGTGGTGTGGGACGGCGATCTCAACGCCTGCCGTCAGGGAGGCGATGCGGCGACGCGCGACTGCCTGCGCGATGCGATGCGAAGCGGCGGCGCCAGCTCGGATGCAATCACGGCCGCCGAGCAGCTTTCCACCGGCGGCGAACTGGCCTATGTCAGCGCGTGGCATGAGCATGACGGACTGGGCGTGGCCACGGTTGAATATCCCTTCCGCGCCAACACCAACCAAGGCACGCGCCTGGTGGATGCAGGCGGCAAGCGCATCGATGTCGATGCGGTGCAGCTGGACGATGCGCTGCGCGCCGACCCGACTGTGCAGGCAGTGCTGAAGGCCAACCCGCAGGCGACGCCGTTCGCACCGGCGCAGGCCGCAGGCACCGCACCACTGGAAGGCGGCGGTATCCGCCTGCTGTACCGCACGCCGCTGCGCGACTGCCATGCCTGCCCGGATGTGGGGCAGCTGCAGATCGGCTATGACTTCGATGCCAAGCGGAACTTCATTGGCCAGCAGCTGGTGCCGGCAACGCCCTAGCGCTCCGGTGGCGCCGGGTGCCGCCGGGCCCGGCCTACCCGTACGCGCGTACCTGCCTGCGCAGCAGATGCGGCACGATCAGCCGGTGCATCGGGTCCACCGGCAGCATGTACAGGCGCCCGAACGCGTTGTGCGTATGCACCACCGTCGCCACTTCCAGCGTGTCACCCTGCCACTGCAGCGCCAGCTGCACGTGCAGGTGCCGGTCGTCATCCTCCAGCACGATGGCATCATCGTGCAGCGACTGCAGGGTGAAAATGCCGAGCCGCTGCCCGGGACTCGGATGCTGCGCAGCCTGCACCGCACGCAGCGAACCCAGATCCTTCATCCCGAGCAGGCGCATGCCCTGGTTGCGCAGCGCCATCAGCCCGTCAAACCACGCGGGGACCGTCGCTGCCATGTCGCGATAGGCCTGCAGTGCACTGCGCCCCTGTCGATGGGTGGCGACGCGGCAGGCATGCACTAAACCCGCACCCGCCAGCTGCGGATGCAGGACGCTGGCCGCGCTCGGCAGCGTGGTCACTACGTTCCACCGTCTCACGGCTTCGGCCCCTGCCCTTCGTTGTCTTCCCAGTGCAGGATGCGCCGTGTGACGAAGCGGTAGACCGGCTTGCCGGTGGCGAACCACAGTTCGCGTACCCACGACGTGCGCTTGAGCACGCGCTTCTCCACCGGCGTCAATGACTCGCGGCAGTACATGCGTTTGTGCTTGAGCAGATGGCGCAGATCCTCGCGGGCCAGCAGGCGCATCCAGCGCGAGCGCGGATTGCCGATCACCGCCAGCTGGAAGTCGATCAGCGCCGGACGACCATCCTCGGTGACCAGCCAGTTGGCCTCCTTGGCCAGGTCGTTGTGGGCGACGCCGCGCCGGTGCAACTGCTGCAGCAGGCGCCGCGCGGCGCGGAACCAGGCGAGGTCGCCGCGCGGCGGGCGCTGGTACATGGCATCGCCGGCCATGAAACTGCGATCCAGGTGGCGGCCATCCCAATCGATCAGCTGCGGGACATCGGCCATGCCGTGGATATGGCGCAGCGCGCGTGCTTCGCGCCGCGCCAGCCACCACGCCGGCAGGCGCAGCCACAGCGGCGTCGCCCCCAGATCGCGGCGCACGAACAGCCCGTCGGGGCCCTCCATACGAAGGATGCGGCCGAAGCTATCGGCCTTCAATGCATGTGGTGGGACGTCTGGCGAATGCGGCATGGCGCCATTCTAGGCGATGCCGACGGTGGCAAACGGTCGGCAAGCGGCTGGGAACCAGTCACCTTCACGCCTTTATAATCGGGCAATGGACTCTTCATGGATCGACGCCACCCTCGCGTGGATTGCCGCTCATCCCGTGCTGGCGGGCGCGGTCATTTTTCTGATCGCGTTCTGCGATGCGGTCATCATTCTCGGCGCCATCGTGCCCGCACTGCCCCTGCTGTTCGCCGTGGGCGTGTTCATCGGCCTTGGCCAGATCTCCGGGCCGTACGCCGTCGCTGCGGCAGCGCTGGGTGCGTTCGCGGGCGACGGCATCAGCTACTGGATCGGCCGCCGCTGGGGCGATCGCCTGCGCGGCGTGTGGCCGTTCAGCCGCTACCCGCAACTGCTGGACCGTGGCGAGAACCTGTTCCGCCGCAATGCCTTCAAGAGCATTCTGGTGGCCCGCTACGTCGGCGCGATCCGGCCGTTCGTCCCCGCCATCGCCGGCATGATGAACATGCCCGCCAGCCGCTACATGCAGGCCAGCGGCATCGCCAGCATTTCCTGGGCCGTGCTGTTCCTGGCGCCAGGCTGGATCCTGGGCGAAGCCTATGACGCGGTCGCGGCCGTGGCAGGTCGCTTGGTGGTGGTGGTCGGCCTGCTCGCGGTGATCCTCAGCCTGGTCTGGGCGATCGTGCTGTACGGCTACCGCTGGTCCGCCGCGCGCATGGATCATTGGCTGTCGCGCCTGCTCGACTGGTCCAACCGCCATCCGACTCTGGGCCGTTACACGGTCGGCGTGCTCGACCCGAAGCGGCGCGAGTCGGTGCCGTTGGCGATGCTGGCACTGATGCTGCTGCTGCTCGGCTGGGGCTGGTTCGCACTGCTCACCCTGGTGGTCGCACACGGTGAACCGCTTGCGGTCGATCTGCTGGTGCACCAGGCCATGCTGGCGCTGCGCAACCCGCTGGCCGACTACCCGATGGCGGCGCTGGCCTCGCTCGGCGCATGGCCGGTACTGCTGCCGGCCACCGCCGCGGCGATGGGCTACCTGATCTGGCGCCGGCGCTGGATGGCTGCGGCGCACTGGCTGGCCGCGCTCGCCTTCGGCCTGGCCCTGACGCTGCTGCTCGGCGCGACCGTGGATGTGGTCCGCCCGGTCGACGCCAGCAGCGGCTTCGGCTTCCCGTCGGTATCGGTGACCATGGCCACCATCACCTTCGGCTTCTTCGCGGTCCTGATCGCGCGCGAGATGCCCGGCCGCACCCGCGTCTGGCCGTACCTCGTATCGGGCATCGTGGTCAGCCTGATCGGCTTCTCGCGCCTGTATCTGGGCGCACACTGGCTGAGCGATGTGATCGGCGGCATGCTGTTCGGCACGTTCTGGCTGCTGGTGCTGGGCATTGCTTACCGCCGCCGGTTCAACCGGTCGTTCTGGGTCAAACCGGTCGCCTGGCTTTTCTACGGCGTCTTCGCCGTTGCCGCGATGTGGTATGCGCCGCGCAACATCGCGGTGAAGCTGGAACGTTTCGAGCCGTCCCTGCCCGCCGCGCAGGCGATGGATATGCAGGCGTGGTGGCAGCACGACTGGTCCGCGCTGCCGGCGCGCCGCAACGAGTTCGACGATGACCAGCGCTGGCCGCTCGATGTGCAGGTCGCCGGTCCCCTGGCCCCGTTGCAGGCACAGCTGGAGGCACGTGGCTGGACGCTGCAGGAGCAGGCCGGTTGGCAGGAAGCATTGCTGATGCTGGACAAGGACACCGGTGCGGAGCAGCTGCCGGTCTTGCCGGCAACGCTGGACACGCGCGTGGAAGCATTGCTGATGGTGCGCCAGGGGGCGCGTCCGGACGAGCGCTACGTGCTGCGCCTGTGGCCGGCCGCCGTGCAGCTGCAGCCGGGCGACACGCCACTGTGGCTGGGCAGCGCACAGACCCTGCGCTACGAGCGCCACTTCCAGTGGATCGGCATGTGGCATCCGCTGCGCGGCGTGGACCCAGCCTTGAACGCGGTGAAGGACGCCGTGCAGGACCTGCCGCAACGCGAGGATGTGCACGGCGAAACCGGGTTGCCGGTACTGCGGTTGAAGACCGTCGCACCGTGAGGAGCCGCCGGGCATGGCCCGGCGCTACCGCGCGGGATGATTCTTTACGGCATCCAGCCCAGCAGCTGCTGCAGGCGCTGATGCGGGTCGTCCATCTGCAGCAGTTGCAGGCGCTGCTGTTCGCTCAACGGCAGCAGCTCGGCCAGGCGCCAGCCGACCCAGCTTGCCTGGTCCAGCAACGCAGGGTTGGCCGGAGCGTAGGCTTCGCCGGCCTGCTCGATGATGTGACCCAGCACGGTGGCCAGCAGCGCATGCTGTGGACGCAGCTCGTCATCCGGGTCTTCTTCGCACCAGCGCACATCGGCCACCACCAGGCCGTTGTCGCGCACCCGGGTGCGCTCGACATGGAAGCGGCGGGTACCGCGCAGGCGCAGCTGCAGCACGCCGTCGGCGCCGACATCGAAGTCCTCGATGCGTACCTGCACACCGTAGGCGGCCGGCGTTGCCGGCGCACCGACCTCCTGGCCATCAAGGATCAGGCAGACGCCGAATCCCTCCGCACTGCGGCCACTGTCGCGGATCAGGTCCAGATAGCGGCGCTCGAACACGCGCAGGCCGATCGCCGCGCCAGGCAGCAGGGTGGCGTGCAGCGGGAACAGGGGCAGTGACGCGTCCGTGCTCATCGCGCCTGCAATGCTGCGAGGAAACGGCGCGGCGCGCCGTCGAAGCCACCATTGGACATGAACACCACGTGGTCACCGCGGTGCACGCGCTCCTGCAGCTGTGCCAGCAATGCGTCGGTATCGGGTACCGCGTGCGCGTGGCCGCGCACCGCTGCGATCACCGACGCTGCGTCCCAGGCCAGCTCGGGACGATGCAGGAACACCACCTCGTCGGCCAGCGCCAGCGAGGGCGCAAGCGCGTGTGCATGTGCGCCCAGCCGCATTGAATTGCTGCGCGGTTCCATCGCCACCACGATGCGTGCATCGCCCACCTTGGCGCGCAGGCCCTCGAGGGTGGTGGCGATCGCGGTGGGATGGTGCGCGAAGTCGTCGTAGACGGTGATGCCGTCGTGGCTGCCGATCACTTCCATGCGCCGCTTGACGCTGCGGAAGCGCGCCAGCGCCGGGATCACCTCGGCCGGTGCCACGCCCACCGCATGGGCAGCGGCCAGCGCAGCCAGGCCATTGAGCACGTTGTGCCGCCCCAGCAGCGACCATTGCACATCGCCCAGCGCTTGCCCGTGATGGTGCACGCGGAAGGCGCTGCCGTCGGCGGCCAGCAGTTCGGCATGCCATTCCAGCGCCGGATCGAATCCGAAACGCTCGACCGGCGTCCAGCAGCCCATTGCCAGCACTTCGGCCAGGTGCACGTCCTCGCCGTTGACGATCAGGCGGCCGCGCGCCGGCACGGTGCGCACCAGATGGTGGAACTGGCGCTGGATCGCGGCCACGTCCGGGAAGATGTCGGCGTGGTCGTATTCGAGATTGTTGAGGATGGCGACCAGCGGCCGGTAGTGGACGAACTTGCTGCGCTTGTCGAAGAAGGCGGTGTCGTACTCATCGGCTTCCACCACGAACTCACGGCCCTGGCCGAGGCGGGCGGAAACGCCGAAATCCTCGGCCACGCCACCGATCAGGAAACCCGGTGCGCGACCGGCATTCTCCAGCAGCCAGGTGAGGATGGTCGTGGTGGTGGTCTTGCCGTGGGTGCCGGCCACAGCCAGCGTGTCGCGGCCCGGCAGCACCTGCTCGGACAGCCACTGCGCGCCGGAGCTGTAGCGCTGGCCGGCGTCGAGCACGGCCTCCACGGCCGGGTTGCCACGCGAGAGCGCGTTGCCGATCACCACCTGGTCGGTGCCCGCCGGCACGCTGTCGACCCGGTAGCCCTGGTCCAGGGTGATGCCCAGCTGCTCCAGCTGGGTCGACATCGGCGGATAGATGGCCTGGTCACTGCCGCTGACCGTATGGCCCAGTTCCCGCGCCAGGGCGGCCACGCCACCCATGAAGGTGCCGGCGATTGCAAGGATATGTACGCTGCTCATGAGCGAGGATTGTGACCGATCACGGCTGTATAGGGCCAATGTCCGTAATGGGGTCAGACAAGTCCTACACCCGATGTGAGAAAACTCCAGCCACCTGTCAGGGAATTCCCGATAGCGATGTTCTGTGAACCCGGACACAATTCGGATTGCCAGCCGCAGTACCCGAACCGGTCCTACTCCCCAAGAGGCCATCCCCAAGGGAGCTCATGCTGCGGGGCCCTGAGCAAGCCCTCCGCTGGCACCTATGAAAACGACACAGGCCTGGTCCACAAGGACCAGGCCTGTGTTCTGCATGCCGACCGCAGCCGGCCGCGCGCCTGGTTCAGGCCTTGATCGCGGCCAGGATGCGGGCTTCGATCTCGTCGAGCTCGCCGACGCCATCGACGCGTGCCAGGGTGCCCCGGCCTGCATAGAAATCCACCACCGGCGCGGTCTGGTCGTTGTAGACCTGCAGGCGCTGGCGCACCGATTCGGGATTGTCGTCGGCGCGGCCCTGCTCCTTGGCGCGGCCGGCGATGCGTTCGACCAGCAGTTCGGTGGCCACATCCAGCTGCACCACCGCATCCAGCGGCTGACCGATCTTGGCCAGCAGGCCGTCCAGCGCGTTGGCCTGCGCCACGTTGCGCGGGTAGCCATCCAGGATGAAGCCCTTGGCGACATCCGCCTGGGCCAGCCGCGACTCAAGCATGCCCAGCAGGATCTCGTCCGACACCAGGTTGCCCGCATCCATCACCGCTTTCGCCTGCTTGCCCAGCTCCGAGCCCGCAGCGATCTCCGCACGCAGCATGTCACCGGTCGAGATATGGGCGATGCCCAGCTTGTCCTTCAGGCGCGTCGCCTGTGTCCCCTTGCCCGAACCGGGCGGTCCCAACAGAACCAATCGCATTGACCTGACTCCAACGTGTTGAAAACAAAGAAGGTTCGCGTCCCGGACGGTCCGGTATCGCTGCACCGCAATAGCGCCACTTTACCGCATCCGGGTAATGTCCCTGCAATGTCCCTCCCCTGAGCAGGTAGAAGCATGCGCAACGGTACCCTCCTCTATGCCCAGTCCGGTGGTGTCACCGCGGTCATCAACGCCACCGCTGCGGCGGTGATCGAACAGGCCCGGGCCAAGGGCATCAAGGTCCTGGCGGCCCGCAACGGCATCCTGGGCGCCCTGCGCGAAGAGCTGATCGATACCAGCAGGGAGAGTGCGGCGGCCATCCGCGCCCTCGCCCATACACCGGGCGGTGCCTTCGGTTCGTGCCGCTTCAAGCTGAAGTCGCTCGATGCCGACCGTGCGCGCTACGAACGTCTGCTGCAGGTCCTGCGCGCGCACGACGTGCGCTGGTTCCTCTACAACGGCGGCAACGACTCGGCCGATACCGCGCTGAAGGTCTCGCAGCTGGCCAAGGCCTCCGGCTACGACCTGACCTGCATCGGCGTGCCGAAGACCATCGACAACGACCTGGCTGTTACCGATACCTGCCCCGGCTTCGGCTCGGCGGCCAAGTACACCGCGGTGTCGGTGCGCGAGGCGGCGCTGGATGTCGCGGCGATGGCCGAGACCTCCACCCGCGTGTTCATCTACGAGGCGATGGGCCGCCATGCCGGATGGCTGGCCGCTGCCGCAGGCCTGGCTGGCAATGGCGACGATGAGGCCCCGCACATCATCCTGCTGCCCGAACGTGCCTATGACGAGGCGGCCTTCCTGGCCAAGGTCAAGGCGGTGGTCGAACGCGTCGGGTACTGCGTGGTCGTGGCCTCCGAGGGCATCGCCACGGCGGATGGCCGCTTCGTCGCCGATGCCGGCGGCAGCAAGGATTCATTCGGTCATTCGCAGTTGGGCGGCGTCGCCGCGCACCTCGCTGGCCGGGTCAAGGACCAGTTGGGGCTGAAGGTGCACTGGGCCCTGCCCGATTACCTGCAGCGCTCGGCACGTCACATCGCCAGCCGCACCGACTGGGACCAGGCGCAGGCCGTGGGCAAGGCGGCCGTGCAACTGGCATTGAAGGGCCAGAACGGGGTGATGCCGGTGATCGTGCGCAGCAGCGACGCACCGTACCGCTGGAAGATCGAGTCCGCGCCGCTGTCGAAGATCGCCAACCACGAGAAGAAGATGCCGGCCGGCTTCATCCGGCGCGACGGCTTCGGCATCACTGCCCGGGCGCGCGCCTATCTGTCACCGCTGATCAAGGGCGAAGCGCCACTGCCGTACGGCGCCGATGGCCTGCCGAAGTATGTGACGCTGAAGAACGTGGCAGTGAAGAAGACGCTGCCGGCCTTCGAGGTCTGACTGCGATCATGGCCCTGCGGATCGTCCGCCTCGGTTCTCCGCGCGTTCCGGGCGAAGGCCTGCGCATCGGCACCGTACGCCGCCCGCCGCGCGGCGTGCCACGCAGCGAGTTCGCCCGCCAGGACTGGTACGACGTGTGGTTCCCGACGTTGTCGCCCAGCGCGGAACGGGTGAAACAGGCTCGCGGGGCGACCACCACGGCCGACTGGAATGCCTTCTTCCGCAGCTACCGTGCCGAGATGAAGGCGCCCGAGGCAGCCCACGCGCTGGATCTGCTGGCCGCGCTGTCGCAGCACACCGACATCAGCGTGGGCTGCTACTGCGAGGATGAGGCGCACTGCCATCGTTCGGCACTGCGTGACCTGCTGGTGGCCCGCGGTGCGAAGCTGGCCGAGTGATGGCAGGGGTGCCGGCCAGCGGCCGGCACTACCGGGTTCTCCGCCGGGCATGGCCCGACGCTACCGGTGCGCGCCGAAGTACATCCACGCCCTGCGTGGCTTCGCCCTGCCGGACGGCGTCAGTTGCAGGCCTTGCCTTCCACCTGCAGCTGCGCGGCGAACATCGTCACCTGCGGAATCTTGCCGGCGGCGGCCTGCTTCTTTGCTTCTTCCAGATAGATGCGCGACTGCCCCTGGCCGTCCAGCGCCTGGCGGTTGTCGACCGGCAGACGCCACACCCGCACCACCGCCTGCTGTGCCGGGCACGTCGCGCTGGGCACGCGGATCACGTCATTGAGCTTCCAGCCCTTGTCGACAGCGGGCTGCGCCTTGGCGAAGTCGACAAAACGAGCGCGCGGCTGGCACTGCTCGCTGGTACGGACCACGGCGAATCGATACGGCTCGGCAGCCTGGCCGGTGAAGGCGCCCTCCAGCCGCGCACAGGCTTCGGGAATCTGCCGCAGCGTGTGTACCGCTCCCACCGCCTGCGGCGCACCCACCGCGCGTTGCAGTTCCGGGGTCTCGGCGGCAGATGCAGGCATTGCCGGCACAAGGGCGGCAAGCATCAACAGGGACAGACGCATGGGAGGGTCTCCTTCAGGACTGAGCGCAGGCTTGCAGAGGAAGGCTTAACAGGGTGCAAAGGCGCGTCGGTGGAGGGGCAAGCGCTGCGCCTTCCACGCACGGCGCTACCATCCGGGCGCATGTGCACGCATACTGCGGCCACCAGGGAATGCTGAACACCGCCATACGTCGGACGACCGCCACGGTCGGCACGGGTTGGTTCCAGGCTGCAGCCCGTCGTCCCCCTCGTGGTGAAGTTCATCGCCACTGGATGCTCATCATCCATTCTGCGGAGGGGTCTAATGCTGGAACGTCACGGGCTGTCATTGGCGCTGGGCTGCGCCATTCTCGCGATCCTGTTCGGAATCGTCTCGGCGCGCTGGATCCTGCGCCAACCCACCGGCAATGAGCGCATGGTCGCGATCGCCACCGCGATCCAGGAGGGCGCACGCGCCTATCTGAACCGCCAGTACCTGACCATCGGCATCGCTGGCGCGGTGTTGTTCGTGCTCGTAGGCGTGTTCCTGAGCTGGTACACCGCTGTCGGCTTCGCGGTGGGTGCGGTGCTGTCCGGCGTTGCCGGCTACATCGGCATGAACGTGTCGGTGCGCGCCAACGTGCGGACCGCTGAAGCCGCACGCAACGGCATCAGCGCCGCGATGGACGTAGCGTTCCGTGGCGGTGCGATCACCGGCATGCTGGTGGTCGGCCTGGGCCTGCTGGGCGTGGCCGGCTATTACGCCCTGCTGCTGCGGCTCGGGCTGCAGATGGACCAGGCGCTGCATGCGCTGGTCGGCCTGGCCTTCGGCTCTTCCCTGATCTCGATCTTCGCGCGCCTGGGCGGCGGCATCTTCACCAAGGGCGCCGACGTCGGCGCCGACCTGGTCGGCAAGGTCGAAGCCGGCATTCCCGAAGACGATCCGCGCAACCCGGCGGTGATCGCCGACAACGTCGGCGACAACGTCGGTGACTGCGCCGGCATGGCCGCCGATCTGTTCGAAACCTACGCGGTCACGGTGATCGCAACCATGCTGCTGGGCAGCCTGATGCTCGCCGAAGCCGGCGCCAACGCCGTGCTGTATCCGCTGGTGCTGGGAGGCGTGTCGATCATCGCATCGATCATCGGCGCGCTGTTCGTCAAGGTGAAGCCCGGTGGCTCGATCATGGGGGCCCTGTACAAGGGCGTGATCGTGTCGGGTGTTCTGGCGGCGATCGCCTTCTACCCGATCACCACGGGGCTGATGTCCGACAACGTGCACGGTCCATTGGCGCTGTATGGCTGCGCCCTCATCGGCCTGGTCCTGACCGGCCTGATCGTCTGGATCACCGAGTACTACACCGGTACCCAGTACAAGCCGGTGCAGCACGTCGCCCAGGCGTCGACCACCGGACATGGCACCAACATCATCGCCGGCCTCGGCATCTCGATGAAGTCCACCGCGCTGCCGGTGGTGGCGGTCTGTGCCGCGATCTGGGGCGCCTACGCGCTGGGCGGCCTGTACGGCATCGCCATCGCCGCTACTGCCATGCTGTCGATGGCCGGCATGATCGTGGCCCTCGACGCCTACGGACCGATCACCGACAACGCGGGCGGCATCGCGGAGATGGCCGAACTGCCCTCGGAGATCCGGGACATCACCGATCCGCTTGACGCGGTGGGCAACACCACCAAGGCAGTGACCAAGGGCTATGCGATCGGCTCGGCGGCGCTGGCGGCGCTGGTGCTGTTCGCCGACTACACGCACAACCTGCAGGCGGCGAACCCCGGGCAGGAGTTCCGCTTCGACCTCAGTGACCACACGGTGATCATCGGCCTGCTGATCGGCGGCCTGATTCCGTACCTGTTCGGCGCGATGGCCATGGAGGCGGTGGGTCGTGCCGCCGGCGCGGTGGTGGAGGAAGTGCGCCGGCAGTTCCGCGACATCCCCGGCATCATGCAGGGCACCGGCAAGCCGCAGTACGACAAGGCCGTGGACATGCTGACCCGTTCTGCGATCCGCGAGATGATCCTGCCCTCGCTGCTGCCGGTGGTGGTGCCGGTGGTGGTCGGTCTGCTGCTGGGCCCACGCGCGCTGGGGGGCCTGCTGATCGGTACGATCGTCACCGGCCTGTTCGTGGCGATTTCGATGACGACCGGCGGCGGTGCCTGGGACAACGCCAAGAAGTACATCGAGGATGGCCACTTCGGCGGCAAGGGCAGCGAAGCGCACAAGGCCGCGGTGACCGGCGACACGGTCGGCGACCCGTACAAGGACACGGCAGGGCCGGCGATCAATCCGCTGATCAAGATCATCAACATCGTGGCGCTGCTGCTGGTGCCGCTGCTGTAGCGGATCGGTGGAGCCGGGCGTGGGCCCGGCTCCATCCCTCACGCGGACTCAGCGATTCCAGCGACGCCCACAGCGGCGCGGATCGCCGACATCGCCACGTTCGACACTCTGGGGCGGCTCCAACCGTGGCGCCGGCCGGCTGAGCACATAGCCGGCGCTGACCGCGAAGAACAGGCCCACGCCCAGCAGCAGCCGCCAGGAAGGGTGTGCGCCCCAGCAGAACAAGGCGAACCCCACCGCCATGCCAGCGCTGGCCAATGCCTTGCCCCGGCGCGACACGGCGCCCTGTTCCCGCCACAGTCGCAGCGGCGGGCCGTAGCGAGGATGTGCCAGCAGCCGTTGCTCGAACCGTGGCGAACTGCGCGCGAAGCAGCCCAGCGCCAGGATCAGGAAGATGGTGGTGGGCATCACCGGCAACAACGCGCCGATCACCCCCAGCCCGACCATCATCCAGCCCAGCGCGAACCACAGCCAGCGCATCAGCGCATCGCCCGCAGGCAGAGCCCGGGCATCAGCCGAACTCGATTTCAACGTGGCCATGCACGCTACGGAACGCGGCATCGGCGGCATCGATCACCTGCTGTTCCTGCGCGGCGCTCAGGGGCACCGCATCCAACGCGGCGGTGAATTCCCGCCAGTGGCGGGCCGCGCCATCCGGGTGCGCAGCCAGGTGGCGGGCACCGAACCCTTGGTCCAGGCCAAGCCGCGCGGCCATCTTGTACAGCACCGTGCCCCCCAGGTTGGAGCCTTCGGCCACGTACAGCCACCCCAGCGCCACCGGCAACGGCAGGTCACCTGCCAACGGCGCCATGTCCGCGCCAGGGAGATCCTGCCCCAGGTCGTGCAGATCAGCTGCCACCTGCTGCAGACGCCGACGCCCGGCCAGCCCCGGCAGCAATGCCTCCAGCGCCGGGCTGGCGTACAGCCGGTCGATGCTGCGATGGAAGCGGTACTGCACGCGCAGGAAGCGGGCGAAGCTGCCGAGATCGGCAAAGATGTCACCGGCCATGATGCGCTTGTCCAGCGCGCCGTGGCTGTCGCGCGTGGCGGCCTTGAGGCGCAGGCTGCGGCTGTCTTCAGGAGCGATATGTGCGTTCACGGAGGGTACCTGGGAGAGAGGTCCTGCTGTAGACGTGCGGCGCAGGGCTTTCCCCAAGCCCGCTTGCGTCGATAATGCCCCTCCCTCTTTCCCGCCGGGAACCGATGATGATCACCACCGAACCGCGCATGACCAACCTGTTCCTGCAGCTGGGCCTGGATGCCAGCGCCGAGGGCATCGCCCGCTTCATCCGCGACCACCAGCTGGCTACCGGCGTGGCGGTGGCCGACGCGCCCTACTGGAACGATGGCCAGCGGCAGTTCCTGGCCGAATCGCTGCAGGCCGATGCGGCCTGGAGCACGGTGGTCGATGAACTGAACGAGTCGCTGCACGAAGATGCGGTGAAGGCAGCGACCGGGCTGTAAGCCCGCGGTCGCGGCAAGGCAGTGCAGTGGCCGGTTCGCACCGGCCGCTGCAGGACGCCCACAGGCTACGCTCAGTACCTCCAGGTGAACGCAAGGCGCGCGGTACGGCCCGGGGCGGGCATCACGCCCAGGGCGAGCGGATCGAGATAGTAACGATCCGTCACGTTGTCCACATTCGCCTCCACCGACAGCTGGTCGCTGAAGCGCCAGCTGGCGAACAGATCCACCAGGGTGGTGGGCCGGTACAGCTGCTGGATCGCCGAAAGGCCGACATTCCAGTCCTTGTCCAGTCTGCTGATCGGGCCGGCGTTGTGGATCAACCGGGTGCCGAAGGTCAGGCGCTCGTCGAACAGGCGCGATCCAGCCGTCAGGTTCACCATGTAGCGCGGCGGGTTCTGCGTATTGGTGTAGGAACCCTCGAAGCCACCGTCCACGCAGTTGGGCGTACTGGCCAGTTCATCATTGTTGCGCTGTGCACCGTACGCCCGGCGCTCGGCGGCGATGTCCGGGGCGCAGGTCTTGGCCTTGAAGTAGTAATGCGCGGACAGGTCGGCAAATACCTTGCCGCTGTCATAGCTGGACTGGAACT
The DNA here is from genome assembly GCF_056479905.1 of Stenotrophomonas sp. 112478_Sma. NCBI lineage: Bacteria > Pseudomonadati > Pseudomonadota > Gammaproteobacteria > Lysobacterales > Lysobacteraceae > Stenotrophomonas > Stenotrophomonas sp. 112478_Sma. The sequence goes on from NZ_CM151072.1 coordinate 3,524,191, forward strand.
CCATGCCTGAGACCTTGAACTGGTCGACGTTGCGGATCAGGCCGGCCGACAGCGTGCGGTAGTCACGCGTGATCAGGTCATCAATGCGCGTATCGAAGTACGCCAGCTTCAGCGCCAGGCGATCGCCGGCGGTGAACAGGTCATGGTGGACGGTGCTGGCACCGATTTCCCAACTGCGCGCGCGCTCCGGCTTCAGCTCTCCGACGGGTTTGGCGGCGGTGAACAGGCCCAGTGTCGTCTCGAACAGGCTCGGAAGCTTGGTGCCCTCGGCGTACTTCACGTAGACCATCGTGTCCTCGCTGAAGCGATAGGCCACGCTGGCGGTGGGTGAGAAGGCACTGTCGCGGCGACGGATCGGCTGCGACCAGGTCCAGCTGACCGGCACCTCCAGGTCTTCCGGTGCATCAGCGTCGTAGAAGTTCCAGCCACCGATGTCAGCCACCGTGCCTTTCTTGTACGGCGAGGCCAGCAGCGAGGCCTGGGTGAACGCACCATCGGCGTCCGGATACCAGTTCAGCAGCGCGATGCGCTTGGCGCGCCAGGAGGGCAGTGCCGGGTTGCCATCCAGCAGCTCGGTGTAGCGGTACTGTCCCTGCACTTCATAGGCATCGGGTGTGGCCAGACGATTGCGGTCATGCACGTCCACCCGGTTCCAGCGGCCGCCGGCCATCAACTCCCAGTGTTCGTCGGGCTGCCACTTCAGCGACGCCACGGCGCTGTACTCCTTGCGCTCAGCGTTGCGCAGGAAACGGTTGTTGACCAGATCATCCTGCTTGATCGGTGCGGAGCTGCCCGGTGCGATGTCCTCGTTGCTGTAGGACAGGCCGTAGTCGAGGGTGAACACGCCTGCACGGGTGTCGAAGATCGAGGTGTTGCTGGCATCCAGGCCGAAGCGCTTCTGTCGCAGCGGATTGCGGTAGGCATCCTTGTAGCCCGGATCGCCGCTGAAACTCGGCGCGTCGTACCACTCGGTACGGCGGTCGAAGTACCACGGCGTTATGCCGGTCAGGCTGTTGTACATCACGCTGTCAGCATCGGTGTACCAGGCGTTGACGCGCAGATCGATCCGCTCGCTGTCTGGATCGAAGCGATAGCGCAGGCTGTAGCTGTCCATGTCGACGTGGCCGGGATCCCACTGTGGGATGCGATCCCGCTCAACGCGGATGATCTGCGAGGCCATGATCTCGCCGGCGCGGCCCTCATAGCGGCGATAGCCAGCTTCGAGGGTCTGCGCATCGTCGATGCGCCAGGTGCCCTTGAGCAGGGCCGACGTCGAGCGCGAGGAGGTGTTGAACACTTCGGTGCGCGGCGGATTCAACGGTGCCAGCGTGCGCCGGGTCTGCGGAAAGTCATCGTATCCGTGCCTGCCGGAGAAGTAGTTGCCGTTGTCGCGGTGGGCGTACGCCGCGACCAGATCGAAGCGGTCCCACTTCCCAGCGGCGGCAACGTTGAAGAACTGGCTTCCGGTGGCGCTGCGGTCCGTCCGGGGCACGGCGCTGTAAGCCGGCACGCTGTTGGCGCTGGCGTTGGCCAACCCAGCGCGCACGCGGACGCCGACGTCGCGGCCCTCGCGCAGGATGTCACCCACGTTCAGCGTCTCCATCTCCACCACGCCGCCGATGCCGCCGGACGCGTTGGCCTTCAGGCTGGGGCCCTTGGTGATGGTCAGGCGTGAGATCAGGTCCGGATCAAGATAGCTGCGCTGTGACTGGCCGGCGTAGCCCCGGTAGGTGTCCATGCTGGACTGCCCGCCATCGATGATGACGGGCACGCGGCTCTGGCCCTGGATGCCGCGGATGTTCACGTCGAAACCGTTGCCCACGCGCGGATCACCGGCGGTGACCCCGGCCACGCCCTTGACGATGTCGCCGTTGGATGTGCCACGGAAGCGCTCCAGCGTTGTGCGATCCAGCGTGGTGGTCGAGCCGACGCTGCGATAGGTGTCGAGCAGGCGCGCCTCGTCGCTGCCGATGCCTTCAGCGACGCGATCGCCGGCCACACGCAGCGGGCCGGTGATGGTCGGCGATTGCGCCTGCAGGTCGCCGGCCGCTGCCAGTGTCACTGCACCGTCGCCGACACGGCGCACGCCCATGCCACTGCCCTGCAGCAGCCGCGCCAGCGCCTCGTCTGCGGTGAGCGGGCCGCTGACCGCCTGCGACGTGACGCCGCTGGCCAACGCAGCCGGATAGACCACCTGTACGCCGGACTGCCGCATGTAGCTGCGCAACGCGCTGTCGAGCGGCTGCGCGGGAATGTCGAAGCGCTGCGCGGCTGCCTGCGAGTTGGCAGTGTCCTGGGCCAGCGCGGGCGGTACTGCGCCGGCAATACCGGCGGCGAGCAGTGCGACACACAGGCGGGACGGGCGCGGAGTGCGGCCCGGACGTGGGGAATCGAACATGGAGAAACCTGTCAGGAGAGCGGAGCCGCAGGCGCGGCGTCATCCACGGCACGCGTGGACACGGCGACGTACGTGGCGGCTGCGGGTACGTTCGTGGAGTAAGACGAACGGCAGCGCCACAGCCCCAAGGGGGATCACTGCAGATCACGTCTCCACGCGTGACGCGGCGTCATCTGTGAACGATGACCACACCCATCGGCAGGCGGGTGATCCTCAGCCCCGTCGTCTCCGCGAGTGCATCCAGGGCCTGTTCGGGGCGATCGATACGCAGTGCGGCGCTCACGGCCGGCAAGGTCGAAAGGTCGCCCTGCACGAAGGTTGGACCGGCACGATAGCGGCCGAGCAGATGCACTGCATCGGCAACATTGGCCTGCTCCAGCAGCAGTTCGCCCTGGCGCCACGCACCCACGCTGTCGGCAGCGACATCGCTAAGGCGGACGACGCCGGACGCGGAACCGTACTGCGCACGCTGCCCCGCCTGCAGATAGGTCCAGCCACTGTCGGCCGGGGCGGCCACGCGCACCCTGCCCTGCCCGACCTGGGTTTCAACCGCTTCCTCGACCCGCGACACGGAGAATGCCGTGGAGATGTCTTCAACCACGCCGTTGCCTGCGGACACGCTGAAGCGCCGCTGCGGATCGGCGACCACCTCGAACCAGGCGCGGCCACGCAGCAGATCGACCCGCCGAGTGCCCGCATCGAAGTGCACGGCGATCGCGCTGTCCGCGTCGAGCACCGCACGGCTGCCGTCGGGCAACTGCACATGCTGGACGCTCTGGCGGCTGCGGTGGTCCGCCTGCAGGCGCAGGGACGCTTCGGGCCAGATCATCAGCATCGCCAGGGCGGCAGCGGCAGCCGTCACCCAGCGCAGCCGCTGACGCCGGCGCCGGCGCCGCACCGCAGACGCGACAGCCGGTCGAGGGCCGAGGCTGCGCCACAGCGTGCGCTGCTGCTCGAAGGCGTGCCGATGGCCCGGTTGCGCCAGCCACTCTTCGAATTCGCACATGCCAGCATCGGTGATGTCGCCCGATGCCAGCCATGCGATCCAGCGCCGGGCCTGTTCGGCCACGACGTCTTCGCAGGCGGCGGGAGAAGAAGTGTTCGGCGGGCTCATTGGCTGGCGGACAGGAATATTCACGCGCGGGGCGAGGGAACTGGACCGCAGGTGCAGTCCAGCCATCAAGACGTTTGAACCAGGCCCATCCCCAAGCGCGTCCGCTCAGCGGCCGCTGCGGGCCCAGGCCAGGCGCTGCAACGCGGCACGGATGTGGTTCTCCACGGTGGTGACCGACACGCCAAGGCGACGCGCGATCTCTGCCTGGGTCAGGCCCTGCAGCCGATTGAGCCGGAAGATGGTGCGGGTCGGCTCCGGCAGGTGGCTGGCCGCATCGAGGACACGCTGCAGCTCATCCTGCGCCATCACCTGCTCTTCGGTGGACGTGGACGTAGCCTCGTCCGGTCCCCACAGGTAGTGATCGGCCAACAGGCGGTTGCGGCGCGTCGACTCGCGTCCATGATCGGTCGCCAGGTTGGCTGCCAGGCGGTACAGATAGGCCCTGGGATTGTCGATCAACGGGGCGTTGCCCACCCCGCGGGCCTTGAACCAGACAGCCTGGATCACGTCCTCCGCACCCGGGTCGCCCCCCAGGATGCGCTGCACCCGGCGCAGCAGCGCCGGCCGCTCTCGGATCAGCAGTTCGGTGAGGGTGGCGGCATTGGATGGCATGCGCGGAGCCGGTACGACGGGAGGGCGCCGCGCATGCTACACCGTCAATGCGAATCAGTCACGTTCTCATTTGAGAGGATCACAGGCAACCGATCAGTCCCTCGTGAATCGAAATGCGGCTGCCTGGCGGCGTGACATGGATCGCACGGACGGGCGCGGCCTGCTCCAGCGCACGGAGGAAATCCTCAAGCCGTGTTCCCGTCGCCACGGGCAGTGGACAGGCGAAACTGCGCAGGTCGACATCGATCCGTCCATCATCAGCCACCGTGGTGGCGCTGCCGGCGAAGGTCCAGATGCAGCTCTGGATGGCGCCGCTCGCCGCATGCACCGAGCAGCGCAACCGCATCGGCAGCAGATTGCTGTATTCGCCTTCGCAGAAGGTGTCACCGCAGACGTGGTCAAAGCTCTGCCGCAGCGACCGTTCGACCGCCAGGAAGCGTTGCCACCCAGCCGCCTGGTTGGGGAACAGGCGTGCATCCACATAGGCCGGGGCAGCGTGTGCCGCGCCGGCCAGCCCCATCAGGCCTGCAAGAACAACCCTCTTCAGCGCACGCATCAGGCGGCCCTCCCGGCATTGCCCGGCCGCCCCAGGCAGGTCGGCAGTGTGTCGAAGACCGTCACATCGGTTCCGGGGAAGGGCTCGAACGCGCCCTCCTCCTGCTCCAGCGTCGCGTGGAACACCTCGACCGGAATCCCCTCCCCAAGGGTGACGGGGCAGATCCAGCGCGCATTGTCCACCTGCACTTCGCCGCGGACCGGTTCGACCTGCAGCTCGCTGGCCACGATGCCCCAGGCGCAGTGGCGTACGGTGCCGGCGTCGACCTGCACGGCACAGCGGAACGTCAGTACCCGGTAGTTGCTGTACTCACCTTCGCAGAAGGTGTCGGCGCAGATGCCGTCGAACTCGCGCACCAGCGACGCCTGCAACCGGTGGAAGCGGTGCCAATTGGCCTGGGGCGAGGGGTAGTCGACAAGGTCGACATGGCTGGCATGTGCCAGCGCCGGCAGGGTTGCGAACAACAGGAACGTGCCGCAGCAGCGGGTTGTCCAGGACATGGCGGATATCTCCCAGGGAACGAGCCAGCAGCCTGCGCCGGCCGGCCTTCCGGGCCCATCGGGCAAGGCGGGCGCCGCAGGTCGTCCGCCTGCGCAGCGGCCTGTAGGGGTCGCCCCACCTGCACAGCGGCCTGCAAAGGCATAAAATGGAGGGCTATCCGCCTACATCCCCACCTGGAGCACGACCATGGGTCTGGAACTCGTCTCGCCCGGCAAGAACCCGCCGGAAGAAATCAACGTCATCATCGAGATCCCGAAGGACTCGGAGCCGGTGAAGTACGAAGTGGACAAGGAAACCGGCGCGATCTTCGTCGACCGCATCCTGTCGACCCCGATGCGCTACCCGTGCAACTACGGCTACGTGCCCAGCACCCTGTGCGGCGACGGTGATCCGGCCGACGTGCTGGTGGTGCTGCCGCTGCCGCTGGTGCCGGGCTCGGTGGTGCGCTGCCGCCCGGTCGGCGTGCTGAAGATGAGCGATGAGGCCGGCAGCGACGAGAAGATCCTGGCCGTGCCGGTCGCCAAGATCTTCAGCGGCTATGCCCACGTGGAGGACATCGAGCAGGTCTCCAGCCACTGGCTGGAGCGCATCGGCCACTTCTTCGAGCACTACAAGGACCTGGAAAAGGGCAAGTGGGTCAAGCTCGACGGCTGGGGCGGCGCGGCGGAAGCCAAGCAGATCCTGGTCGAAGCGCACGCGCGCTACCTGGAAGGCAGCAAGGCCTGATCCTGAACCGCGTCGCTCCGGTGTGTCCTGCCGGAGCGATGCGGGTCACGTTTCAACACCACGGCACAGCACTCCGGGTGCTGTATTAGGTAAATTGCGTCACTTCACACGTCGTCGACATCCAGCGTCGAGACAGCCAGGGGATTGTGTCGTGCGTATTCTGCTTGTTGGAGATGCAGCCAGCCTGCCGGCCGAGCTGACCGAATTCATTGCCGATCTTGGGGAAGACTGGCAGCCGTTGACCGCCGCCGACGGCCACACCGCGATGACGGCAGTGGCGACGCAGGGCGTGGACGCGGTGATCGTCTGCCCGCAGCTGCCGGACCTCAATGCCACCACCTTGCTGGGGCAGATCCGGACACTGCGCCCGGAAACCATCCGTATCGCCCTGGTCGATGCCCAGCACGGCAACCGGCCACCACCGGCGCGCCTGATTGGCGTTGCCCACCGCTTCCTGCCGCTGCCACTGGCGCCGGAGGTGCTGCTGGAGGCCTTGACCAGCCTGGAAGAGCTGCGCGAGGTGCTGGACAGCCCGCGCCTGCGTGATGCCATCGGCCGCATCGAGAAGCTGCCTTCGCCGCCACACCTGTACCTGAGCCTGACCCAGGCCCTGGAACACGATGACGATACCGACAGCGCCGACGTGGCCAAACTGGTCGCCGCCGATCCTGCCATCGCCGCGAAAGTCCTGCAGCTGTCCAACTCGGCCTTCTTCAGCCAGGGCCGCACCATCGCCGATCTGCGCACGGCGGTCACCCGACTGGGCCTGTCCACCCTGCGCGACCTGGTCCTGGCAAGCGAGGTGTTCTCGGCACCGACGCTGTCTGCGGCCGAACGCAACTCGCTGCAGCAGCGCGCCCTGCTCGCCTCGCGCCTGGCCGCCCGCCTGCTGCCCGATTCCAGTGCGGAACTGGGTGCCACCGCGGCGCTGCTGGCTGACATCGGCCTGCTGCTGCCGGGCGTCCGCAACGAGCGCAGCGAGCCTGCGCTGGCCGGCGACCTCCGTCCCGGGCACGCCGAAGCCGGCGCCTACCTGCTGGGGCTGTGGGGCCTGCCGATGCCGATCATCGAAGCGGTGGCGTTCCACCTGCAGCCGCAACGCGCCACGACCCGCAGTTTCTGGGTGACCGGCGCGGTGCACGTGGCGCTGGCGCTGGTCAACGGCGATCCCGTTGACGAGGACTATCTGCAGCGCGCAGGCGTACTCAATCGATTGCCGCAGTGGCGTGAGCATGCCAATGCACTGATGGGGCTGACACCCACTGACGCCTGAGCAGCACGCGGGCGACTGCCGTCACCTCGCATGAGGGCGCGTCCAGCGGACGCGCCCTTTTTTCTCTCTCAGCGCTGCGGACAGGCGTCCAGCACGCACAGACGCCATTGACGCTCGCACAGGGCCGGGGCGTTGCCCTTGGCCAGGCACTCCAGCCGAAGTTGCTCGCAGTACACACCGCCGCCGCAGACGATGATGTTCTGTGCGGACAGCGAGCCCACCAGCGTTGCATAGATCAGGACGGCGGCCGATACCTGGCGGAAAAGCGTGCGCTTCATATCCATCTCCCAGTGTCCGGTATTGGACGCACCTACTGTGCTGAATGCGACAAGAGCAGACAGTGACCGCACTCACTTTCCCGACCTGATCAGAATTCCCTTACAGAAATGAAAAGGGCGGACCTTGCGGTCCGCCCTCCTCGTTCTGCTATCGCACTTCGATGGATCAGAAGCGCTGGGTGTACTTCATGTACAGGAAGCGACCCACGTCGAAGCCGCCGTAGTAGGCGAAGCTCGAGTTCGGCTGGGTGAACATGATCGGACCCTTGTGGTCGAACACGTTGTTGGCGCCCAGCGCGATGGTGGCATCCCACGGTGCCTTCCAGCTGACCTGCAGGTCGTGGAAGGTGTTGGAGCCGGTCTTGCGCAGCGGCGACTTCTCACCGTTCTGGTAGCGGTCGGCGTCGTCGCACGGACGGTTGGCCACGCAGGCTTCATTCATGCCCGAGTAGTAACGCGCGGTGTACGCCACGCCGAAGTCACCCTTCGACCAGGTCAGGCCCAGGTTCGAACGCACGCGGAACAGGCCCGGCTCACCGACACGGCCGATGGTGATGTTGTCACCGTCAGCGTTCTGGCCCTGCTCGTCGTACTTGGCCAGGTAGCTCGTCTGCCAGTCGATCGCGAACTGGCCGATGGCCAGCTCCGGCAGGCGGTACTTGATGCCCAGGTCGTAGCCCTGGGTTTCCATCTGGCCGAGGTTGGCCAGGCCGTAGGTCATGCCGTTGATGTGGCCATCGCCTGCACGGGTGTGCGCGGCGCAACGCGAAGCATCGCCCAGCACGTAGCAGTCACGCAGGATGCGGTCGACGCTGTCAGCGATGATCATGTCGCTGATTTCGTACTTGTACCAGTCCAGCGAGATGTCCAGGCCCTGCACCCAGCGCGGGCTCCAGACCAGGCCGACGGTGGTGCTCTTGGAGGTTTCCGGGGTCAGGTTCGGGTTGGCACCCGAGATGAACTGGTCCGGCGTCGCACACGGGGTCGAGGTGCACGGAATCAGGCCCTGGCCCAGCTGGGTGTAACCGACCGGGACGCCCGCCGCCGAGCAGGCTGCATTGCCGTTGACCGAACCCGGCGCGGTGATGCCGCACGGATCGGTGTACGACTCGAAGCTGCTGCTCAGGCCACCGTACAGGTTGTCGATGGTCGGAGCACGGAAGCCCTCAGCCCAGGTACCGCGAACCAGCAGCTCGTCCAGCGGACGCCAGGTGAAGCCGAACTTCGAGTTCAGGGTGTCGCCGAAGTTGCTGTAATCCGAGTAACGGGTCGCAGCATTCAGGGTCAGTTCCTTGGCAAACGGCATGTCCGCCAGGACCGGCACGTTCAGTTCCAGGTAGACCTCGTCCAGCGAGTACTCACCCTGGGTGGTCTGCGCGCCCAGGCCGGTGGACTGGCCCGACTGTGCGAAGGCGTCCGGCGAGAAGCGGCCTTCTTCCTTGCGGTGCTCGACGCCCACGGCGAAGCCCAGGTCACCGGCCGGCAGGGTCACGATCGAACCCGACAGGTTGGCGGTGAAGCTGGTGGTCTTGGTCAGACCGGTATCGGTGAAGTACGGGAACAGGAAGTCCTGGGTGGCCTGGTCGGCCAGCGAACCGGCACCGGCAACGCCGAACGGCAGCAGCGGGTTCCACGGACGGCAGCCGCTGGTGGCGAGCGGATCGGACATGCTGGTGCCGCAGCGGGCGACGCCATCAGCACCGATGAACGAAGCGCCCAGCGCCTGTTCCGATGCGATCAGGCTCATGTCGCCGTGACCACGCTTGGTGGTTTCGTTGCGGTTCCACAGCGCGCCGACGTCCCAGTCGAAGGTCTTGCCGGCGAAGTCGAAGAAGCCGCTGATGCTCGGGGCGAAGCGCAGGGTCTTGACCTGGCTTTCGGTGGTGCGCGGCACTTCCCACAGACGGCGGCGGAAGGTCAGGTCTTCACCGGTCGGGTTGAACGCGCTGTCGGCCGACAGCGGGGTGTCGAAGGATGCCGACTGGTACGGATAGCCTGCGATCTGCTGGGTGGTGTTGCGCTCGTTGTAGAGCACGTCAGCGTTGAACGAGATCGCGTCGGTGAAGTCGTAGTTGCCGTTGACGTACAGCGACTTACGCTCGATACCGGTCTGCACCATCATCTGCTGGTTGGCATTGACGGCGTCAGCGGAGGTTTCCAGACGGTAGTCGGCGCGGTTGGCCGGGTTGCCGCCATCACGCAGGGTGTACCAACGCTGGTCGCTCGGGCCGACATAGCCCGGCTCGCCCTGCTTCAGGTTCGGGGTGACGCACGGGTCGCAGAAGCCACCCTTCTGGTTGATCGGGCTGGCGCCCGAACCCGGGTAGTTCGGGCCGGCGTTGCCGTCACGGCTGAACCAACGGTCCTTCGCCCACACCGGATCCTGCTTGGAGTACTCGGCGGACAGGGTGACACCGCCGCGCTCGCCCATGCTGCCGAGGGTGAACGAATAGGTTTCGGTGTCGCCGTCGCCCTTGCCGTACTGACCGACATAGACGCTGGCTTCAGCGCCGTCGAAGCGCTTGCGGGTGATCACGTTGACCACGGCCGCGATGGCGTCCGAACCGTAGATGGCCGAGGCGCCGTCCTTCAGGATCTCGATGCGCTCGATGGCGGCCATCGGGATCTGGCTCAGATCCTGGTAGCCGGCGGTGGTCGCGCCCAGGCGCTTGCCGTTCATCAGCACCAGGGTGCGCTGCGCGCCCAGGTTGCGGATGTCGACGTAGTAGCCACCGACGTTTTCGCCCGAAGCCAGCGACTCCGAACGGGAGATGGCCGGGGAGCCGGCCGAGGTCAGGTTCTGCAGGACGTCGGCAACCGAGGTGTAGCCCTGCTTTTCCAGGTTCTCACGGCTCAGGGTGACGATCGGCTGCTGGGTTTCAACGGCAGCGCCGCGGATGCGCGAGCCGGTGACCGAAATGCGGTCCAGGTCGGTGGTGCCCTTTGCTTCCGGTGCTTCCTGTGCGGAAGCGAAGGCGGGCGCCAGCGCCAGCGCAATGCCGGCCGGCAGCAGGCCGAACCGCACTGCGGGGTTACGAACGTTCATCAATCTCTCCAAGGTACGTGTTAGCAGCGTGTTAAAACACCCCAGCACGTTACGATTGCGTTGCAGCGCTGTATTTGCGCGAACCAACCAGAGACTTTGCGGATTGTGGCGGGAGCAAGCCGCCGTTTTCCCTGAAGCGCGAAGCGGACTGCCCGTAGCGGGCGCGGAACGCCCGGGCGAAGCTGCAGCAGTTGTCGAAACCACTGGCCGCGGCGACCTCTCCCACCATCATGTCGGTGTCGCGCAGCAGGTCGGCGGCGCGCTCCAGGCGCAGCCGTGCCGAAAGCGACTGCGGGCTTTCTTCATACAGGCTCTGGAACGTCTTGGAGAGATACCAGCTGGAGAAGTTGGTCAGCTCGGCCAGTTCGCCGATGCGTACGACGCGGTGGCTGTTGCCTTCCAGATAGAGGCGGGCGCGCTGCATGCGACCGAACACCTGGCGCTTGCGGCTGCGCGAACGGCCAGGGCAGCGCTGCACGTTGTCGGCCAATCCACGCTGCAGGCCGGCCAGATGCAGCAGCAGCGGGCGCAGGTGCTGCGCCGGGTGGCCACTGGCCAAGGCATCACGCCACAGGCGCAGCGCGACGCGAGCGTCACTGCGGCCCATCCGGCCGCGGCCCGCGTACAGGCCGCAGTCGGCCATCTCCGCCAGCACACGCAGCGCTTCCACGTTCAGGTTCAGGCCGATGCACAGCCCGTTGCGCCCTGCCTGCACCAGCGGGCGCGATTCCTTCTCGAACGCGATCCATTCGCCGTGGCGCAGGCGGAAGCGCCCCTCCTTGGCCTCCACCCAGGAGCTGCCGCGCACCTGCATCCACACGGTGAAGCTGCTGCCCGCGGTCTGCAGGCTGCCGAGCCGGGCAACGCCCAGACAGGTCGGCACGACGTCATCGAGTGCCTTGTCCAGGGAGACGGATTGGCCACGATCGGCCAGTGAGAGTTGACGCATGGTGCACCACGGATTTGCCAAGTACAGGCCTCCGTTTTGCCCAATCAGGCGGCACCGCGTCAGGAAAGACTGACGAGATCGCCACGAATTCGCGGCGAGATCCCGACGAAAAAATTACGAAGGCCCATTTCCCTTGAACATCAACATCTTGGAGAAGGCCGGGAACAGCGCTGGCGCCTTTTCGGGCAGCCGCATCACGCCGATGTCGGCGCCATCACTGACTGCCAGAGCGACAAACAGGGCCGTCCCGTCTGCGCTGGCGCTGAGTCCGTTGCTCGCGCTCAAGCGCTGCGCGTCCAGGCAGCGCCCGGCATCCTCCTGCCCGGCGGCGATGCGGACGAGGATGGTGCTGCAGCGGGTGGAACTGCCGAGATAGCCGATGCTGTCGTGGCCGGCAACCGTCCACGAGCGGTAGCGCCAGCGGCTGGGTTTGTCCTCGCTGATCTGCCGCACGCTGTCCGGGGACAGCGCCGCGTCCGCCGCCCACAACCCCTCCGCCGCCAGGCGGGTGAACAGCACCCGACGGCCTGCGCGGTCAAAGCGGACCTGGGAGACGCCGTCGATGCTCGCCAGCCGCCGCCAGGGTTGGGTGCTGCGATCGAACAGACTGAGCCGCGTACGCTGGTCGGCATCACGTTCGACCACCAGCAGCTGCTCGGGCGTGGCGCCATACAGCGCCTGCAGCGGCTGTTCGGCGGGCACGGGCAGCGGTTGCAGACGCTCGTCGCGGGGTGCGATCTCGTAGACCACCGCGCGACCGTGTGCATCGCGCCCAACCACCAGAAGTTGCCGGCTGTCGGCCGACCAATCGGGGGCCTGCCGTGCTTCCGGGCGCAAGCCTTCGATCGGCCGCAGCGAATCGGGGCGTTGCATGTCCGCCCACCAGAGAGCGAAGCTGCCCGAGCGGTCAGAGGTGAATACCAGCTGGCGACCGTCCGGTGCTGCCATCGGTTGACCGTCGCGGCCGCTGGACGCAAACAGGCGCTCCGGTTCACCGCCCTGCATCGGCACCTTGAACACGCCGAACTGTGCACGGCGATGGACGAAGGCCAGCATGCCGCCATGCCGCGATACCGCCGGCCACTGCGCGTCGTCCAGTCCGGCATCACGCAGCGTGCGCCGCTCGATGTCGAGGTAATAGAGCCGCACCTCGCTGTCGACCCGGCGGCCGAACACGATGGTGCGGCCGTCGCCAAGCCAGGCCCATCCGCGCAGCTCGGCCGACTCGCTGGTCAGCTGCTCCGGCGTGCCACCCGCGGCAGGAACCCGCCACAGGTCGCCCATCTGCGGGTTGCGCACGAACACCAGCCATTTGCCGTCCGGCGAATAGCGCGGCGCGTAATCGAAATCGTCCTGATCGACGGCGTACTGCAGCGGCTGCCACTGTCCGCTGGCCAGATCGAGTACTCGGATACCGCGGTGGGCATAGCGGCCCACCATGCTGCCGAATACCAGGCCGCGCCCGTCGGGTGTCCAGTCGAAGCTGAGCAGCTCGGTGCCATCGCAGCGCGTGGCCTGGCGCAACGCGCCGCCGGTCGCACTGGCGATCAGCACCTGACAACCCCCATCGGCGGAGAAGCGGGCAAAGGCGATGTCGCGTCCATCCGGCGACCAGTTCGGGAAGCGATCAACCGCACCCTCAGGAGGAACAAGCAGCTGCCGCGCCGGCGCGTTGCCGGACGTCTGTACCTTGATCGCACCGCCGCCCAGGCCATCCTCGCTGGCACCTTCGTAGGCCACCTGCGAACCATCCGGCGACAGCGTGGGATAGGTTTCGAAGCCTGCGGTGGCGGTGATCAGCCGATAGGGCCGCTGCGGGCTGCCGATCACCCGCGTGCCGTTCTCCACCGCCGCCTCCACCGGAGAGCTGGCCGGCGCACGGCGCAGCAGCAGGACCGTCATCACCAGCAGTGCGGCCAGCATCAGCAGGCCCAGCACCAGCAACAATCGACGTCGCAGGTAGCGCCAGCGACGGCGTCGCATGTCCTCCGGGGCTGGCGTGTGCACTTCCACGACCGCGTTGGAATCGCCAACCGCGCCTTCGGCCTCGACCGCCAGTTCCGCTTCGGGCTCGGGCATGGCCTGCACCGGCACGCGCAGGCGGTAGCCGGTCTTGGCGATCGTCTCGATATACGCCTGGCCGTTGTCATCGTCGTTGGCGAAGGCTTTGCGCAGCTGGGTGACCGCCTGCGTCAGCACATCGTTGGTGGGCAGCGTATCGGGCCACACCTCGGCGAACAGTTCTTCGCGGGTGACCACGCGCCCGGGTTGCCGCAGCAGCACACGCAGCACGCCCAGCGCCTTCGGCGTCAGCCGGCGCGGGCGACGCGCGCCGGCAACTTCGACCTCTCGCGAGGACAAAGTGACGACACATTCGCCGATCCGGATCCGATCAGATTCGGTGGGCTGGATTTCGCTGCGGTTCATTTTTTGCTAAACAGTAGAGACAGTTTCCGGGCAGTGTTCGCCTTCGATACCGTCCCCAACGGGGAACAGCGAAAAGCCAGACTCCGCACAAAGCATCGGCGCATACCGCAAAAACAATGGAGCGCGCGAATACTAGCCTATGCCGGTTACCTCGCCTATCGCGTGGTCGACATCAGGCTCTCTCTCGCCGACGCATTCACATAACTTCGCACCATCATTCGCGCCCTTTCGGGCGCGAAATTTTTATCTGCCATTCATTTTCAGAAACGCCGCAGCATGGTCAATCCGACCAGCCGCGAAACCACCAAAGCCACGTACATCACGCCTGAGAACTGCTCCAGCATGACCAGTGCGCGTGCCTGCGGATGCAGCGGCACGACATCGCTCAGGCCGACCCCGGACAGCAAGCTGAAGCTCAGATAAAGCAGCTCCATCCAGCTTCGCTGAGGTCCCTCGCTGCTGCCCTGGAAACTGCCCGGATACCACTGTTGGCACACCCCAAATGCGAAGGCGAATGCCCACGCCAGCAACGTGAAGGTGGCGCCGGCCGCGAACAGTTCGTCGCGGGTGACTTTGTGGTCCTGCAGCATGTAGGCGATCAGGGCGCCGGCCGTATAGAAGTAGAGCAGGCTCTCCAGCAGCTGCGCGGTGGTCACCAGCGCGGCGCGGTCCAGCAGCGCGCCGGCGATGGAGAACACCACCGCCGGAATCGCCAGCAGCAGTGCCAGCCATGTACCCAACGGGCTGCGCTGGACCACCCACAACGCCAGGCCCAGCACCGCCATTCCAAACATGCCCAATGCAGCGCGGCCGGCGGCCGTGTCGTCCAGCGCGGGATACAGCATCACCGCCAGCAGCTGCGCGCCCAGCAGCCACGCGGACGGATGGCGGCGGGCGATGGCCAGCCAGCGGGTGGTCACGGCAACAGGCATGGCGTCCCTTCCCCGGAAAGATGGGCGGAGGATAACGGGATGCGCGTGAGGCGCGCGATGCAGCGCCGCCGGGGCACGCCCGGCGACGCCAGTCCGATCAGCCCTGCTGGTAGACCTCCGCGCCCGCAGCGCGGAACTGCTCGGACTTCTCCTTCATTCCGGCCTCGGCGTACTCGCGCACGTCCTGGGTGATCTTCATCGAGCAGAAGTGCGGCCCGCACATCGAGCAGAAGTGCGCCAGCTTGTGCGCGTCCTTGGGCAGCGTCTCGTCATGGAATTCCTTTGCCTTCTCCGGGTCCAGCCCGAGGTGGAACTGGTCTTCCCAACGGAACTCGAAGCGCGCCTTGCTCAATGCGTTGTCGCGGACCTGCGCGCCCGGATGCCCCTTGGCCAGGTCGGCCGCATGTGCGGCGATGCGATAGGCCATGATGCCGTCGCGCACATCCTGGCGGTTGGGCAGGCCAAGGTGTTCCTTCGGCGTCACGTAGCAGAGCATCGCGGTACCGAACCAACCGATCATCGCTGCGCCGATGGCACTGGTGATGTGGTCATAGCCGGGCGCGATGTCCGTGGTCAGCGGCCCCAGCGTATAGAACGGAGCCTCACCACATTCGCGCAGCTGCTTGTCCATGTTTTCCTTGATCAGCTGCATCGGCACGTGCCCGGGACCTTCGATCATCGTCTGCACGTCATGCTTCCATGCGATCTTCGTCAGCTCGCCCAGCGTTTCCAGCTCGCCGAACTGCGCCGCGTCGTTGGCGTCTGCGATGCAGCCCGGGCGCAGCCCATCGCCCAGCGAGAAGGTCACGTCGTAGGCCTTCATGATTTCGCAGATGTCTTCGAAGTGCGTGTAGAGGAAATTCTCCTTGTGATGGGCCAGGCACCACTTGGCCATGATCGAGCCGCCGCGACTGACGATGCCGGTCACCCGCTTGGCGGTCAGCGGCACGTAGCGCAGCAGCACGCCGGCATGGATGGTGAAGTAGTCCACGCCCTGTTCGGCCTGTTCGATCAACGTGTCGCGGAAGATCTCCCAGGTCAGTGCCTCGGCACGGCCATCGACCTTCTCCAGGGCCTGATAGATCGGCACCGTGCCGATCGCCACCGGCGAGTTGCGGATGATCCACTCGCGGGTCTCGTGGATGTGCTTGCCGGTGGACAGGTCCATCACCGTATCGCCCCCCCAGCGGATCGCCCACACCAGCTTCTCCACTTCCTCGGCAATGCCGGATGACACCGCGCTGTTGCCGATGTTGGCGTTGATCTTGGTCAGGAAGTTGCGGCCGATGATCATCGGCTCGCTTTCCGGGTGGTTGATGTTGTTGGGCAGCACCGCCCGGCCACGGGCGATTTCGTCGCGGACGAACTCCGGGGTGATGATCTTCTGGATGGATGCGCCGAAGGCTTCGCCCGGATGCTGCTGCAGCAGGCCTGCATCGCGGATCGCGTCCAGCCGCTGGTTCTCGCGGATGGCGACGAATTCCATCTCCGGCGTGATGATGCCGCGGCGCGCATAGTGCATCTGGGTGACATTGCCACCCGCACGGGCGCGGCGCGGCAGGCTGCGGGCCGGGAAGCGCACCGCATCGAGCTTCGGGTCGTGCTCGCGATCGCGGCCGAAGGAAGAGCTCAGGCCATCAAGCTGTTCGGTGTCACCCCGCGCTTCGACCCAGGCACGGCGCAGGGCCGGCAAGCCCGCGGACAGGTCGATGCGCACGTCAGGATCGGTGTAGGGGCCGGAGGTGTCATACACCGTGACCGGCGCGTTCTCTTCGCCGCCGAACAGGGTCGGCGTGCGGCTCAGTGTGATCTCGCGCATCGGCACGCGCAGGTCCGGGCGCGAGCCGGTGACATGGATCTTGCGCGAGCCGGGAATCGGCCGGGTCACGGATTCGGAGAGTTGCTGGGCCTGTTGCTGCAGGGCGGAGAGCTGTGCGTTCATCGGGCATCGTCCAGGAGGGTCAGGGACGAAGCGGCGGCGCACTGCCCCCGCACGCGGACGGTCCTTGGGCGGCGTCCGGGTTCGGTTGCATTGCAAAGCTTCCCTACGCCGGTATGAGCCGGATCAGGTTCCAAGGGACTGTCTCAACCGTGGCCGATGGCCGCGGTACCCCCGCTTCTTGCCGGCATTAGACCATAGAAGTCCTGCAACAGGGCGAGCCTACGGGGCGGCTGCGCGTCACGCGGCATTGATGAATTAACGCAACCATGACGTCGCGTTCAGTAACGTGCACGCGCATCGTGTCGCTGCGACCGATGACGCATCGCCGCCATCGCGGCCCCTGCCCGGCTAGCGCTCGAGTGCCGCCGGCCCCTCGCTGCAAGCATTTGCTCGCTCCCTCAATCCCTTTGATCGGAGAAGCTCCTTCATGGTGTTTCGTGTTTCCATCGCACTGGTCCTGTTGCTGGTGCTGCTTGCCGGCGTAGCACCCGGTCCCTTCAACGCCGTGGTGCAGAGCATCCTCGGCGAACTCATCCGCGGCATCGGCTGGCTGTACCTGCTGGTGGTGTTCCTGGCGCTGGTGTTCCTGATGTACCTGGCGTTCGGCCGCTTCGGCAACCTGCGCATCGGTGGCGAAGACGCCGAACCCGAATTCTCGCGGGCCAGCTGGATGTCGATGCTGTTCGCCGCCGGCATGGGCATCGGCCTGGTGTTCTGGGGGGCGGCCGAGCCGATCTCCCACTTCAGCAAGCCGCCGGAAGGACTGGCACCGGAAAGCATGGACGCCG
This sequence comes from Stenotrophomonas sp. 112478_Sma, assembly GCF_056479905.1. NCBI lineage: Bacteria > Pseudomonadati > Pseudomonadota > Gammaproteobacteria > Lysobacterales > Lysobacteraceae > Stenotrophomonas > Stenotrophomonas sp. 112478_Sma. The sequence continues at coordinate 3,541,733 of NZ_CM151072.1, forward strand.
CACGTGCAGCGATGCGCTATGCGTTCTTCCACTGGGGCCTGCATCCGTGGGCGATCTACGCGCTGATCGGTCTGGCAATGGCGTGGTTCCAGTTCAACCGCAACGGCCGCGGGCTGGTCAGCGACATGCTGCAGCCGATCATCGGTCATCATCATCGGGGCTGGATAGGACGGATTGTCAACATTGCCGCGGTGGTGGCCACGGCAATCGGTGTGGCCACCACGTTGGGCTTCGGCACCATCCAGATCGCAGCCGGCATGCAGCGCGTGTTCGGCGTGCATGCCGGTGTGCCGCTGCAGCTGACCATCATCGCCGTCGCCTTCGTGCTGTACATGGCCTCCACCCTCAGCGGCGTGGAGCGCGGCGTGAAATGGCTGTCGAACTTCAACCTGGCGCTGGCCGCCCTGCTGCTGGCACTGGTCCTGGTGCTCGGGCCGACCGGCGCGATCTTCAATACCTTCACCACGACGCTGGGGTCCTACCTGAACCAGCTGGTGACGATGAGCCTGCGCATGTCACCGTTCTCCTCCAGTACGTGGGTCGCCGACTGGACGATCTTCTACTGGGCCTGGTGGATTTCCTGGGCACCGTTCGTGGGTTCGTTCATCGCGCGCATCTCGCGTGGCCGCAGCGTGCGCGAGTTCGTGGTGGGCGTGGTACTGGCGCCGACGCTGCTGGGCTTCTTCTGGTTCTCGGTGTTCGGTGGCACCGCGATCTGGTCGCAGATCTTCGGCCATGCAGACCTGGTACAGGCGCTGGGCAACGGCTATGAGACCGTACTGTTCACCCTGTTCGACAGCATGCCGCTGCCATTGCTGCTGTCGTGCATCGCGCTGGTTCTGCTGATGATCTTCTTCGTGACCTCGGCTGACTCGGCGGTGCTGGTGCTGGCCAGCATGTCCACCGACGAGGCAGGCGACCCGCCCGCCAAGCGCAAGCTGGCCTGGGGTGTGGGCATCGCACTGATCGCAGGTGCGTTGCTGCTGGCCGGCGGCCTCGACGCGCTGCAGGGCATGATCACGATCTCGGCACTGCCATTCGCGCTGCTGATGGTGCTGGTGATGGTCTCGCTGTACCGGGTACTGGACCAGGAGTACACGCGGGAGCGGCGGCAGGCACAGCGCCAGCGGCACATGATCGATGCGTGGATCGCGCGCGAAATGGCGGCACAGGAAGAAACCCAGGCCGAAGCAGCGCGCGCGCAGGATTCGGATTGAGGGTGTTCTGCAGCCTGCGCCGGAAAAACACGAAGGGGTCGGATCCGTTTCCTCTGGAAAACGGATCCGACCCCAACCCACAGCGCGCGGCTGTTGCCTTTGATCTTCTTCTTTCTCTTCCGTGGCTGACGCGCACGGAAATTGTCGGGGGGCGTGCGGGTGGGAAGGACGGGGGTGTCCGCGGCATGGATGCCGCGGCCAAGCCTACAAGGACGTATTCACGGCGTCCCCCGGCATTCCCATCCGCACGCCCCAATCCATGATCGGCTCTGGCGATCAGCCGCGAGGGGGCTCAGCCCGGTGGCCGGGAGACCTTAATACCCCGCCGCCTGCCCATCCTTCCGACTCTCCGACGCGCCGTAGTACACGCCCGTGTCCGGATCCCGCATGATCGCCTGATACCCGCCGTACGGACCGTCGGCGAACACGATGCGATGCCCCTTGCGCATCAGCGCGCGCACCGTTTCGTACGGGAAGCCCGTCTCCAGGTTCACCTCCCCCCCATCGGTCATCGCCGTGGCCTGACCGGTCGGCTCCGTGGAACCTTCATGCTGGATACGCGGCGCATCTCCGGCCTCCTGCAGGTTCATGCCGAAGTCCACCAGGTTCATCACGATCTGCGCGTGGCCCTGCGGCTGCATCGCACCGCCCATCACGCCGAAACTGGCATAGGGCTTTCCATCCTTGGTGATGAACGCCGGAATGATGGTCTGGAACGGGCGCTTGCCCGGTGCGTAGCCATTCGGATGGTTCTTCTGCAGCACGAACATCTCGCCGCGGTCCTGCAGGATGAAGCCGAGCCCTGGTGGCGCCATGCCGCTGCCCATCCCGCGGTAGTTCGACTGGATCAGCGACACCATCATGCCGTCAGCATCGGCCACGGTCATGTAGATCGTATCGCCCTCCTCCAGCTGCTTCGGCGTGCCCGGCTGCACTTCCTTCAACGCCTTGTCCATGGAAATCAGTGCACGCCGCTGCGCGGCATACTCCTTGGAAATCAGCTTCTGGACCGGTGCGGGCTGGAAGGCCATGTCGGCGTAGAAGCGCGCACGATCGGCGAAGGCCAGCTTCTTGGCCTCCACGAACAGATGCACGTGCTCGGGCGAGCCGAATGGAATCTTCGAGAAGTCGTAGCCTTCAAGTACGTTGAGAATCTGCAGCGCGGCGATGCCCTGGCTGTTCGGCGGCAACTCCCATACGTCGTAACCGCGATAGTTGCTGCTGACCGGCTCGACCCACTCGCCGTGGTGGTCGGCCATGTCCTGGTAGCTCAGGTAGCCACCATTGGCCTTGAAGTAATCGCCGATGGTGTGGGCGATCTCGCCCTTGTAGAAGGCATCCCGGCCGCCGTCGGCCACCTTCTGCAACGTATCGGCCAGGTTCGGGTTCTTCCACATCTCGCCCTTGCGCGGGGCATGCCCGTTGACCGTGAACTGTTCCTTGAAGCCGGGATACTGCGACAGCCGTGGCACGGAACGATCCCAGTAATAGGCGATCACCTCGGCCACCGGGTGGCCTTCGCGCGCGTAGCGGATGGCGGGCGCAAGATTGTCGGCCATGGGCTTGCGGCCAAAGCGGCCATGCAGGGCGAACCAGCCATCGACGGCACCCGGCACGGAGACCGGCAACGGCCCGGTCGCCGGGATCTCCTTCAGGCCGCGGCGCTGGAACTCGGCCAGGGTCAGCGACTTCGGCGAGCGGCCGGACCCGTTGTAGCCGTACAGCTTCTGTGTCTTCGGGTCCCAGACGATGGCGAACAGATCGCCACCGATGCCATTGCCGGTCGGCTCCATCAGGCCCAGCGCAGCATTGGCGGCGATGGCGGCATCGACCGCCGAGCCGCCGGATTTCATCACGTCCAGTGCGATCTGGGTGGCCAGTGGCTGCGAAGTGGCCGCCATGGCGTGAGGCGCGATGACTTCCGAGCGGGTGGCGAAGGTGTGGCCGGTGATGCGGTCGGCAGCGAGGGAAAGCGCGGGCATGGCCGCCAGGACGGCGGCAGCCAGCAGGGAACGGGCAAGGCGTCGGGACACAGTCGGGTTCCGATGGAAGGGTGGTAGCACCGATCATCGCCGCTGCGGCCTTCACGCGGTATCGGGCAGAGGTCATGGGGCGAGGCGGCCGCGGCGACCGCTGCCGGCACCGGGTCATGCCCGGCGGGCAGAACCCCCAAAATCCGCGCAAAAACCTTGGTGAAAGGAGTGAATTCGGGTTCACCGAAACACTTTCAGCGGCAACCATCCTTGCGCCACAAGCGATTCCGCTGGACGCAGCGGAAAGTGCCTGGAATCACGCCGACAAGGGTTGACATCGTCAAAACAGCTGTGTTTCTCTCGATCACATGCTGCAACACAACACACCACCGCGAACCCACATCGAAGCCGCCGACATCGGCGCCGCGTCGCTGCGTTCGATTCTTGTGCTCGTACTTATTACCCAACCAACAGGTGCGGGACGAGCCAGCGTGTAAGCAGATAGAACACACCGGAACTCGATCAAAAACCCGCACCCGCCCAGGTGCGGGTTTTTTCATTTCAAGACCTGGTTTCAGACGCAACCACCATGACCACCGCCTTCTGCAAAACCCGGACCTGCTGCACCACGATGCCTCGTGGCGGCCGTTCCTGTGCGATGCGCGGCCCCTCCTCCACCGCTTTCCCCTGACCGGCCGGTACGTCGCTTCGACGACCGGCCGTTCTTTTTTCTTCCCACCGCAAGGAACCTCCCCCATGAGCACCAACGACCTGCCCCAGACCAAGATCGCCGTCATCGGCTACGGCAGCCAGGGCCGCGCCCACGCACTGAACCTGCGCGAATCCGGCTTCGATGTGGTGGTAGGCCTGCGGCCGGGCGGCCCGACCGAAGCCAAGGCCCAGGCCGATGGCTTCACCGTCGTGGCTCCCGCCGATGCGGTGAAGGATGCCGACCTGGTCGCCGTGCTGACTCCGGACATGGTGCAGAAGAAGCTCTACAACGACGTGCTGGCGCCCAACATGAAGCAGGGCGCGTGCCTGCTGTTCGCCCACGGCCTCAATGTCCACTACGGCATGATCGAGCCGCGCGCCGACCTGGACGTGGTGCTGGTCGCACCGAAGGGCCCGGGCGCGCTGGTGCGTCGCGAGTACGAGATCGGCCGTGGCGTTCCGTGCATCTGGGCGGTCTACCAGGACACCAGCGGCCAGGCCGCGCAGCATGCGCAGGCCTATGCGACCGGTCTCGGTGGCGCCCGCGCCAATCTGATCCAGACCACCTTCAAGGAAGAAACCGAGACCGACCTGTTCGGTGAGCAGGCGGTGCTGTGCGGTGGCGCCTCGGCGCTGGTACAGGCCGGTTTCGAGACCCTGGTGGAAGCCGGCTACCAGCCCGAGATCGCCTATTACGAAGTGCTGCACGAACTGAAGCTGATCGTGGACCTGTTCTACGAAGGCGGCATCTCGCGCATGCTGGAATTCATCTCCGAAACCGCGCAGTACGGCGACTACGTCAGCGGCCCGCGGGTGATCGATGCCGGCACCAAGGAGCGCATGAAGGAAGTACTGAAGGACATCCAGGACGGCACCTTCACCAAGAACTGGGTGGCCGAGTACGAAGCGGGCCTGCCGAACTACAACCGGTTCAAGCAGGCCGACCTGGAGCATCCGATCGAGAAGGTAGGCAAGGAACTGCGCGCCAAGATGGTCTGGTTGCAAGGACAGGCCGCGTAACCACGCGGCCCTCCCCCACCCGCTTGCAAGGTCCCCCATGAACTCTTCCACACACCGCAGCGCGCCACCCAACGGGGCGCGCTGGCTGACCCAGGCACTGGAGGCCGAAGGCGTCCGCACGCTGTTCGGCTATCCCGGCGGCACCATCATGCCGTTCTACGACGCGCTGGTGGATTCGTCGTTGAAGCACATCCTGGTGCGGCACGAGCAGGGCGCGGCGCTGGCCGCCAACGGTTTCGCACGCGCCAGCGGCCAAGTGGGCGTCTGCGTGGCCACCTCCGGCCCCGGCGCATCGAACCTGGTCACCGGTATCGCCGATGCGATGCTGGACTCGGTGCCGATGGTCTGCATCACCGGCCAGGTCGGCACGCCCCTGCTGGGTACCGACGCCTTCCAGGAGCTGGATGTGTTCGGCCTGACCATGCCGATCGTCAAGCACAGCTGGCTGGTACGCAGCGTCGATGACCTGCCCCGCGTGGTCGCCGATGCCTTCCGCATTGCCCGCGAAGGACGTCCCGGCCCGGTGCTGATCGACCTGCCCAAGGACGTGCAGGTGGCCGATGCCAGTCACCTGCCGGTGCATGTGCCGAGCAGCGTCGAACCACCGCCGGCAGCCACCGGCGACGCCATTGCCGCCGCCATCGCAGCGCTGGCGGCGGCGGAGAAGCCGGTGGTGTATGCCGGCGGTGGCATCGCACTGGGCGATGCAGTGCAGGACCTGCGCGATTTCGTCGAGGCCAGTGGCATTCCCACGGTGATGACCCTGCGTGGACTGGGTGCTCTGCCGGCACACCATCCGCAGTCGCTGGGCATGCTGGGCATGCACGGCACCCGCGCTGCCAACATGGCGGTGCAGGAAAGCGATCTGCTGCTGGTGCTGGGCGCACGGTTCGATGATCGCGCCACCGGCAAGCTGGCGGAGTTCGCTCCGTTCGCGCGCGTGGTCCATATCGATGCCGATGCGTACGAGATCTCCAAGCTGCGCAGCGCCGACGTCGCCGTGCCCGGCAATGTCGGCCACGCCATCCGTGCCCTGCATGCGGCCTTCCCCTCCCCCAGGGCCCATCAGGACGCATGGCGCAGCCGCTGTGCGCAGCATCGCGACCGCTTCGCCGCCCGCTACGACGCGCCAGGGCAGCACATCTACGCACCAGCGCTGCTGAAGCGCCTGAGCGAACTGGCACCCGCCGACACGGTGATTGCCTGCGACGTCGGCCAGCACCAGATGTGGGTGGCCCAGCATTGTCGCTTCAATCATCCGCGCAACCATCTGACCAGCGGCGCGCTGGGCACGATGGGCTTCGGCCTGCCGGCGGCGATGGGCGCGCAGTTTGCCTGCCCGGAGCGTACCGTGGTGCTGGTGTCCGGCGATGGCAGCTTCATGATGAACGTGCAGGAGCTGGCGACCGTCGCCCGGTGCCGTCTGCCGGTGAAGATCGTGCTGCTGGACAACAGCTCGCTGGGCATGGTCCGGCAGTGGCAGGAGCTGTTCTTCGCCGAGCGCTACAGCGAGATCGATCTGTCCGACAACCCGGATTTCGTCGCCCTGGCCCAGGTGTTCGGCATCGCCGCCAGCCGCATCGATTCGCGCGATGACGTCGAAGGCGGCCTGGCCGCGCTGCTGGCCGAGCCGGGCCCGGCGTTGCTGCACGTGGCCATCGACGCGCGCGCCAACGTGTGGCCGCTGGTGCCGCCGAACACCGCCAACAGCACCATGCTGGAAAGCAATCCAGCCCATGCCCGCCAGGAGACTCCCAATGCAATACCGGCTTGACCTGGTGCTGCAGCCGGCCGAAGGCGCGCTGCTGCGCGTGATCGGCATGGCCGAGCGCCGTGGCTTCGCGCCGCGTTCGATCAGCGGTGCTCCGGACGCCGCCGATGACGGACGCTGGCACCTGCAGCTGGTCGTGGACGGCCAGCGACCGGCGGAGACGCTGTGCCGGCAGATCGAAAAGATCTACGACTGCGTATCGGTGGAGCTGACGCCGGTAGACAGCAGCATCGAAGGAGTATCGCAATGAACACCCGTACCGTTGTGACCACGGTGCCGGTACGGAGGCGTCTTCTTCGCCGCCCGTACCCGCATGCGGTGGTCGCGCACACCGCGCCGGTGGCCCATGCCGGCCGCTGATACCAGCAAGGAAAGTGATGTCGGCGACGTAAGCGTCGCCGATGTCCTGGCCGCGCAGGCGCGCCTGCGCCGCTTCCTGCCGCCCACCCCACTGCATCATGCCGAACGCTTCGGCACCTGGCTGAAGCTGGAAAATCTGCAGCGGACCGGCTCCTACAAGGTGCGCGGAGCGTTGAACGCCCTGCTGGCCGGCCGCGAGCGCGGTGACAGCCGCCCGGTGATCTGCGCCTCGGCAGGCAATCACGCCCAGGGCGTTGCCTGGGCCGCCTACCGGCTGGATGTCCCCGCGATCACCGTAATGCCGCACGGTGCACCGGCAACCAAGATCGCCGGTGTCGCCCACTGGGGTGCCACCGTACGCCAGCACGGCAGCAGTTATGACGAGGCCTGCGCCTTCGCCGTCGAACTGGCGCAGCGCCATGGCTATCGCTTCCTGTCCGCTTTCGACGACGCCGACGTGATCGCCGGCCAGGGGACGGTCGGCATCGAGCTGGCCGCGCACGCGCCGGACGTGGTGATCGTACCGATCGGCGGTGGCGGCCTGGCCGCCGGCGTCGCCCTGGCGCTCAAGTCGCAGGGCGTGCGCGTGATTGGTGCGCAGGTGGAAGGCGTGGACTCGATGGCCCGTGCGATCCACGGCGATGTCCGCGAGATCGCCCCGGTGGCATCGCTGGCCGATGGCGTGCGGGTGAAGATTCCCGGCTTCCTGACCCGTCGCCTGTGCAGTTCGCTGCTGGACGACGTGGTGATCGTGCGCGAGGCCGAACTGCGTGAAACGCTGGTGCGGCTGGCACTGGAAGAACACATCATCGCCGAAGGCGCGGGCGCGCTGGCACTGGCTGCCGGTCGACGCATCGCCGGGCGCCGCAAGTGCGCCGTGGTCTCCGGCGGCAACATCGATGCCGGCGTGCTGGCCGGCCTGCTGACCGACATCCGCCCACGCCCGCCGCGCAAGCCGCGCCGGCGTCGCGCCGAGACGCCCCGCCCGCCGGCACGGACCGGCGTCACGCCCACCACCGCTGCCCCCCCTTCCCCCCTGCACGCCGTTGCACCTGTTGTCGAGGAGATCTCCCTGTGACCACCATCGAACGAATTACCACCCCGCGCATCCGCATCTTCGACACCACCCTGCGTGACGGCGAGCAGTCCCCCGGCTGCAGCATGAGCCCACCGCAGAAGCTGGTGATGGCGCGTGCGCTGGACGAACTGGGCGTGGACATCATCGAGACCGGCTTCCCGGCCAGCTCGCAGTCCGACCGCGAAGCGATGGCCCTGATCGGCCGCGAACTGCGCCGTCCGGGCCTGAGCCTGGCCGTGCTGTCGCGCTGCCTGCAGGCCGATATCGAGACCTCGGCACGTGCCCTGGAAGCTGCGGCCAACCCGCGCCTGCACGTGTTCCTGTCGACCAGCCCGCTGCACCGCGAGCACAAGCTGCGGATGACCCGCGAGCAGGTGCTGGAGTCGGTACGCAAGCATGTATCGCTGGCCCGTTCCTACATCGACGATGTCGAATTCTCGGCCGAAGATGCCACCCGCACCGAGCTGGACTACCTGATCGAGGTCTCGCGCGTGGCCATCGCCGCCGGCGCCACCACCATCAACCTGCCCGACACCGTCGGCTTCACCACGCCGGAGGAAATCCGCGCGATGTTCCAGCAGGTCATTGCCGGCGTGGCCGACGTGCCCAATGCCGCCAACGTGATCTTCAGCGCGCACTGCCACAACGACCTGGGACTGGCTGTGGCCAACTCCCTGGCCGCCATCGAGGGCGGCGCCCGCCAGGTCGAGTGCACCGTCAACGGCATCGGTGAACGCGCCGGCAACTGCTCACTGGAAGAAATCGCGATGGCGCTGAAGGTGCGCCAGGCCTTCTACGAGCAGGACACCGCGATCAACACCCCGCGCATCGTCGGCACCTCGCAGCTGCTGCAGCGCCTGGTCGGCATGCCGGTGCAGCGCAACAAGGCCATCGTCGGCGCCAATGCCTTCGCCCATGAATCGGGCATCCACCAGCATGGCATGCTGCGCCATCGCGGCACCTACGAAATCATGCGCCCGGAAGACGTGGGCTGGGAGGATTCGCAGATGGTGCTGGGCCGCCACAGTGGCCGTGCCGCCGTCGAAGCGCGCCTGCGTGCACTGGGCTTCTGGCTGGACGAAGAAGAGCTGAAGCTGGTGTTCGAACAGTTCAAGGGCCTGTGCGAGCAGCAGCGGGTGGTCACCGATGCCGACCTGCAGACCTTGATGCAGGGCGGCGCCAATGCACAGGGCTATCGCCTGGCCTCGATGACCATCAGCGATGTCGGCAGTCGCGCCAATGCACTGGTCGAGCTGTCCGACCCGGACGGCAACCGCGTGGCCGAGACCGCGCAGGGCGATGGCCCGGTGGATGCGCTGTTCGGCGCGTTGTCGGCCGCCACCGGCGTGCAGCTGATGCTCGACAGCTATCACGTGCACAGCGTCGGCATCGGTGCCGATGCACGCGGCGAGGCCAACCTGAGCGTGCGCCACGACGGCATCGAATACGACGGCACCGGCACCAGCAAGGACATCATCGAAGCCTCTGCGCTGGCCTGGCTGGACGTTGCCAACCGGCTGCTGCGCCAACGCCAGGCTGCTGCCAGCAGCGTCAGCGAAACCGCCACCCCTGCCACCGCCTGAGAAACCTGACATGAGCGCCTTCGACACGACCACGTCCGCTACGGCGGGCCAGCAGTGGAACGCCCAGGACTATGCGATCGATGCCGGCTTCGTGCCGCTGCTCGGCGGCGCGGTGTCGCGCCTGCTCGACCCGCGCGCCGGTGAGCACATCCTCGATCTGGGCTGTGGCGATGGGGTGCTCAGCAGTGAACTGGCGTTGAGCGGTGCACGCATCCACGGCGTGGACGCGTCGCCGGAACTGGTGATCGCCGCGCGCGCGCGCGGCGTCGATGCGCAGGTGATGGACGGCCATGCCCTGTCCTTCGACGGCGCGTTCGACGCGGTGTTCAGCAACGCCGCGCTGCATTGGATGCGCCACCCCGACGCCGTGCTCGAAGGCGTGCGCCGTGCACTGCGTCCCGGCGGCCGCTTCGTGGCCGAGTTCGGTGGCCATGGCAACGTGGCGACCATCATCGCCGCGGTGCAGGCCGCACGTGCTGCGCATGGCCATGGCGCCAGCGGTTTCCAGTGGTATTTCCCGACCGCCGACGCCTATGCCGACCGCCTGCGCCAGCACGGCTTCCAGGTGCAGCTGATCGAATGCCTGCCGCGCCCCACCGCACTGCCGACCGGCGTGGCAGGATGGCTGCGGGTGTTCGCCGCACCGCTGCTGGACGACCTGCCGGTCGAGGCCCGTGCCACCGTTCGCGAGGCCGCCGCGGCCCTGCTGGCCGACCTGACCCGCAACGCGGCGGGCCAGCCGCTGGCTGACTACGTGCGCCTGCGCGTACTCGCGCGCCGCCGTTGACTTGACCCTTTCCCGTTATTTCCCGATGTTCGTTCAATCGTACTTCTGCCAGGCAACCGCATGACCTCCGCACCCCGCACCCTGTACGACAAACTGTGGGACGCCCACGTGGTCGTTCCCGAATCCGACAGCGCCCCTGCGGTGCTGTACATCGACCTGCACCTGATCCACGAGGTGACCTCGCCGCAGGCGTTCACCGAGCTGCGCGAACGCGGTCTCCGCCCACGCCGGCCGGACCGCACCAAGGCCACGATGGATCATTCCACGCCGACCCTGCCGGCCACCGCCGACGGCCGGCTGCCGTACGCCAGCGCCGCCTCCGAGGCGCAGGTCGCCACGCTTGCGCGCAACTGCAGCGAGCACGGCATCGAACTGTTCGACATGAGCTCGGACAACCGGGGCATCGTCCATGTCATCGCGCCCGAGCAGGGTTTCACCCAGCCCGGCATGACCATCGTCTGCGGCGACAGCCATACCTCCACCCATGGTGCGTTCGGCTCGCTGGCCTTCGGCATCGGCACCAGCGAAGTGGGTCATGTGCTGGCAACACAGTGCCTGCTGCAGCGGAAGGCGAAGACGCTGGCAATCACGGTCGACGGCCCCCTGGCGCCGGGCGTCGGCGCGAAGGACGTGGTCCTGCACATCATCGGTGTGATCGGCGTCAACGGCGGCACCGGCCATGTGATCGAGTTCCGTGGCAGCACCATCGAAGCGATGGACATGGAGCAGCGCATGACCCTGTGCAACATGTCCATCGAGGCCGGCGCGCGCGCGGGCATGGTGGCACCGGACCAGGTCACCTTCGATTTCGTCGCCAACACGCCACGCGGCCCCAAGGGCGCCGATTTCGAGGCGGCCGTGGCCCGTTGGCAGGAACTGCGCAGCGATGAAGGCGCGCGCTTCGACAGCGAAGTCCACATCGATGCAGCCGACATCCGCCCGACCTTGACCTGGGGCACGCATCCCGGCACCGCCATCGCGGTCGATGTGCCGATTCCTGCGGCCAACGACGCCGCCGCGCAGAAGGGCCTGGACTACATGCACTTCCAGGCCGGCCAAGCACTGGCCGGCACGCCGGTCGATGTCGTGTTCGTCGGTTCGTGCACCAACGGCCGCCTCAGCGACATGCGCGAAGTGGCACAGGTGCTGCGCGGCCGCCGCGTCGCCGAGCGCGTGCGCATGCTGGTGGTACCGGGCTCGGAGATCGTCAAGCGCCAGGCCGAAGCGGAGGGCATCGATGAGATCGTGCGTGCAGCCGGTGCCGAATGGCGCGAGCCGGGCTGCTCGATGTGCATCGCCATGAATGGTGATCTGGTCGCCCCCGGCCAACTGGCAGTGAGTACCAGCAACCGCAATTTCGAGGGCCGCCAGGGGCCGGGCTCGCGCACACTGCTGGCCTCGCCGATGAGCGCCGCCTGGGCGGCGGTGAAGGGCCACGTGGCCGATACCCGCGAACTGTTCGCGCAGGAGGTGGCGTAATGGCCGGTTTCCGCACCTTGACCTCGTCCAGCGTCGTGCTGCGCCAGACCAACATCGACACCGACCAGATCATTCCTGCCCGGTTCCTGTCCACCACCGAGCGTGCCGGACTGGGCCGCAACGCGTTCAATGACTGGCGCTGGCAGTCCGACGGTTCGCCGGTGGCCGATTTCGCCTTCAACCAGCCGCACAACGCCGGCCGCAGCATCCTGCTGGCGGGCCGCAACTTCGGCTGTGGTTCCTCGCGCGAGCACGCGCCGTGGGCGCTGACCGACCTGGGCCTGCGCGCCATCGTCAGCAGCGAGATCGCCGACATCTTCCGTGGCAACTCACTGAAGAACGGCCTGCTGCCGATCGTCCTGGACGAAGCCGACGTTCAGGCGCTGATGCAGCGCCCCGACGACGAACTGACCATCGACGTGGCGGCACGCGAGCTGCGTACGCCGGATGGCCAGGTCTACTCCTTCCCGCTGGATGGCTTCTCGCAGACCTGTCTGCTGGAAGGCGTCGATCAACTGGGTTATCTGCTGGGCCGCGTCCCTGACATCGAACGTTACGAGAGTGAGCATGCACGCTGAGATCGTTGTACTCCCCGGTGATGGCATCGGCCCGGAAGTGGCCGCCGCTGCGGTTGCGGTCCTGAAAGCCATCGGCGAACGCTTCAACCACACCTTCACGTTCAGCGAGCACGATATCGGTGGCATCGCCATCGATCGCCATGGCGAGCCCCTGCCCGCCGCCACCCTCGCCGCATGCCAGGCCGCGAATGCCGTGCTGCTGGGTGCAGTGGGTGGACCGAAGTGGTCCGACCCGAACGCCAAGGTGCGCCCCGAGCAGGGCCTGCTGGCGATCCGCAAGGCGCTGGGCCTGTACGCCAACCTGCGGCCGGTGCGTACCCATGATGCCGCCCTGGGGGCATCGCCGATCAAGGCCGAACTGCTCAAGGGCGTGGACTTCGTGGTGGTACGCGAACTGACCGGCGGCATCTACTTCGGCGACAAGACCCGCGATGCCGACAGCGCCAGCGACCTCTGCCGCTACACCGTGGCCGAAATCGAGCGCGTGCTGCGCAGCGCGTTCCGCCTGGCACAGCAGCGCCGAGGCAAGGTGACCTCGGTGGACAAGGCCAACGTGCTGGAGACGTCCCGCCTGTGGCGCGACGTCGCCGCCCGCATCGGCCGCGAGGAGTTCCCGGACGTCGCGCTGGAACACCAGCTGGTCGATTCGATGGCGATGCACCTGCTGGCCAAGCCACGCGAATACGACGTGATCGTGACCGAAAACATGTTCGGCGACATCCTCACCGACGAGGCCTCGATGCTGGCCGGCTCACTGGGCCTGCTGCCGTCGGCATCACTGGGAGAACCGGGTGCGGTCGGCATCTACGAGCCGATCCACGGTTCGGCACCGGACATCGCCGGCAAGGGCATCGCCAACCCCTACGCGACGATCCTCAGCGCGGCCATGCTGCTGCGCCACTCGCTGGGCCTGGATGCCGAAGCGGCGGCTGTGGAGGCGGCCGTGCACGCGGTGCTGGATGATGGCGTGTTCACTGCTGATCTGGCTGCAAAGGGCCAGGCCGTGAGCACGGCGGCGGCGACCGACGCCGTGCTGGCGAAGCTGGGCTGACCCGCCGGGCGGCACCTGTAGCGTCGAGCCATGCCCGATGGCTGTTGCATGAGCCGGGCATGGCCCGGCGCCACAGGTGCAGTGCGGTGGAGCCGCGCCCGGCGTGGCCCGGTTATTTGGTCGTGTAGCCACCGTTGACCAGCACCGTCTGCCCGGTCATCCACCAGCCGTCGGTAACCAGGAAACGGATCCACGGCACGATATCGGCAATGTCGGTCAGACCGGTGCGGGTGAACGCGGACAGCGCCGCCGCGGTCTTGTGATACGCCTGCGCATCGGCACTCTCGGCAGGATAGAAGAACGGCGTGTCCATCGGCCCGGGACCGATCGCGGTCACCGAGATGCCCCGCTCGCCGAACTCCTTCGATGCCGCGCGGGTGAAGTGCTCCACCGGCGCCTTGGTACCTGCATAGCTGGAGTAGAACGGCGTGTAGGCGCCCAGCAGCGACGTCACCAGGGTGCAGATGCGGCCACCATCATTGACGTGACGGCCGGCCTCCTTGAGGAAGAAGAACGCCGCCTTGGCATTCACCGCGCTCATCTCGTCGTACTCCGCTTCGCTGATCTCCAGCAGCGGCTTCTTCAGGACCTTGCCGACGGTATTGATGGCGACATCGGGACGGCCGACGGCTGCGACAGCGTCGGCGAACAGGCGCTCCATGGCGGCAGCGGAGGTCAGGTCGCCCTGCAGGGCCACGGCCTTGCTGCCCGCAGCCTGGACCGCCGCGACGGTCGCTTCGGCGTCGGCCTGGCTGGCGTCGCTGTTGTAATGGATGACGATGGCCCCGGCGCCGTGGGCGGCGAAATCGCGGGCGAGCAGGCCACCGAGGTTCTTGGCACCGCCTGCGATCAGCACGGTCTTGCCCTTGAGGGAGTGGTCGGTCATGGCTTCGGTCTCGGAGTGGGGCTGTCCGGGATGGCAACCCTGCCCCAATGACGATATCGTGCGGAAAATGCGGATAAAGCCCGCAACATTTACTTAACTTTCCAGATCGAGCGAACAATGGATCGGATCGACCGCTTCCGCATCTTCAGCCGGGTGGTGGAGTGCGCCAGCTTCACCCGCGCCGCCGACCAGCTCGGACTGCCCCGTTCCACGGTATCGGCGGCGGTCGCCGAACTGGAGCAGCGGCTGGGTACGCGCCTGTTGCAACGCTCGACGCGACGCGTCTCCACCACCCACGATGGCGATGTGTTCCACGCCCGCTGCCTGCGCCTGATCGCCGAGGTCGAAGATGCCGAATCGCTGTTCCGCCAGGAGGACGCGCAGCCGGTCGGCCTGCTGAGGATCGACGTACCCAGCCGCATCGGCAGGCGCATCGTGGCGCCGGCGCTGCCTGACTTCTTCGCCCGTTACCCGCAGGTGGAGGTGGATCTGGGCATGACCGACCGCGCAGTGAACCTGATCGAGGAAGGCTGCGATGCGGTGTTGAGGGTCGGCCAGCTGGGCGATTCCAGCCTGGTTTCGCGCACGCTGGGCACGCTGGACTTCGTCAACGTGGCCGCGCCGTCCTACCTGCGCGCGTACGGCGTCCCGCAGCAACCGACGGACCTGCAGCAGCACCGGGCGGTGAACTACGCCTCGCCGACGACCGCGCGGGTGGAACCGTGGGAATGGCAGGACGGAACCCAGCTGCGCACGCTGCCCATGCAGGGTTGGGTGCGGGTGAACAGCGCCGAAGCCTCGATCGCCTGCTGCGTGGCCGGACTGGGACTGCTGCAGATTCCGCGCTATGACGTGCAGGACGAGCTGCAGTCCGGCACGTTGGTGGAAGTGATGCCACGGCACGTCGCACAACCGTTGCCGGTGACCCTGCTGCAACCGCATCGGCAGCATCGGGCACAGCGCGTGCACCTATTCCTGGAGTGGCTGGTGCCACTGCTGCGGAGCGGCCTGCAACTGCAGTAGATCCACGCCATGCGTGGATGCTTCTGTAGAGTCGAGCCATGCTCGACTCATCCCATCATCGCGCAAAGAGCAGCCGAGCATGGCTCGGCTCTACAGAAAGCAGATCCCGCGAGCAGAGCCGTGCCAACCAGGGTTGGCACCTGCCAGAGGCGGTGGTCCTGGAACCCGGGGGCATTACGCCCCGGATTCATCCGGCTTCACCCGGAACCACGCCGCATACAGCGCCGGCAGGAACACCAGGGTCAGCACGGTACCCACGATCAACCCGCCCATGATCGAAATCGCCATCGAGCCATAGAACGCGCTGCGCGACAGCGGAATCATCGCCAGCACCGCCGCCAGGGCGGTCAGCACGATCGGGCGGAAACGCCGTACCGTCGCGTCGATGATCGCATGCCAGCGATCATGCCCGGCATCGATGTCCTGCTGGATCTGGTCGATCAGGATCACCGAGTTGCGCATGATCATGCCGGCCAGCGCGATCGTGCCCAGCAGCGCCACGAACCCGAACGGTGCACGGAACAGCAGCAGGAACAAGGTCGCGCCGATGATGCCCAGCGGTGCCGTCACCAGCACCATCGCGGCACGCGAGAAGCTGCGCAGCTGCAGCATCAGCAGCGTTGCGACCACGATCAGGAACAACGGCATGCCTGCCTTGATCGAGTCCTGGCCACGTGCCGAATCCTCCACCGTTCCGCCGGTTTCCAGCAGGTAACCGCTCGGCAGTGCAGCGCGGATGCCATCCAGCGTCGGCAGGATCTGCTGCACCACGTCCAGCGCCTGGCTGCCGTCGCTGATATCGGCACGCACGGTCACGGTCGGCAGGCGGTTGCGATGCCAGATGATGCCGTCCTCGAACACGTACTCCAGGCGCGCCACCTGCGAGAGCGTCACCGACGTGCCATTGGCTGTGGGAATGGCCAGGCTGCCCAGCATGCCCAGCTGCACGCGCTCGTTCTCCGGACCCCGCAGCAGCATCTCGATCAGGCGGTTGCCCTCGCGATAGGTGCTCACGCTCATGCCCGACAGCGAAGTGCCCAGCAGCTGGCTCACCTGCGCACTGCTCACGCCCAGCGCGCGCGCACGGTCCTGGTCCAGCACCAGCCGCACGACCTTGCTCGGCTCGCTCCAGTCCAGGTTCACGTTCATCACATGCGGGTTCTCCCGCACCTTGTCCTGCACCTGGCGTGCGATCGCCTGCACCTGCTCGATGTGCTCGCCGGAGATCCGCAGCTGCACCGGGTAGCCCACCGGCGGACCGTTCTCCAGCCGCGTCACGCGCATCTGCACATCCGGGAACTGCGGGATCACGTCCTTCAGCAGCCAGTCGCGCGTGGCCTCGCGCGCCTTGGCGTCTTCGGTGAGCACCACGAACTGCGAGAAGTTGGTCGCCGGCAGCTGCTGGTCCAGCGGCAGGTAGAAGCGCGGCGAACCGGTACCCACATAGGCCACATAGTTGGCGATGCCCTCACGGCCCTTCAGCAGCTTTTCCAGCTTGCTGGCCTGCGCCTGCGTGGCCTGCAGCGACGCGCCTTCAGCCAGTTCGATATCCACCATCAGTTCCGGGCGGGTCGAATCCGGGAAGAACTGCTGCGGCACGAAGCGGAACATCAGCAACGAGAACACGAACAGGGCCACCGTTGCTGCGATCACCCACCAGCGGTGGCGCAGGCACATGTCCAGGAAACGGCGGAAACGCGTGTAGAACGGCCGCTGGTACGGATCGTGGTCGTGTGCATGCTCCTTCGGTGCGACCCAGCGCAGCAGCGCCGGATGGCGATCGGCCCAGGCCAGGCGCTTCGCACGCCAGCGACCGGCCAGGCTGTCCGGCTTGGGCAGCTGCGGATTGAACAGATCCGGCAGCATCTTGTCACCCAGGTAAGGAATGAACAGCACCGCCGCAATCCATGACACCACCAGTGCGATGGTCACCACCTGGAACAACGAACGGGTGTACTCACCGGTGCTTGACGCCGCCGTGGCGATCGGCAGGAAACCTGCCGCCGTGATCAGCGTACCGGTCAGCATCGGGAACGCCGTGGATTCCCAGGCGAAGCTGGCCGCGCGCAGGCGGTCGTAGCCCTGTTCCATCTTGGTGGCCATCATCTCCACCGCGATGATCGCATCGTCCACCAGCAGGCCCAGCGCCAGCACCAGCGCGCCCAGCGAGATCTTGTGCAGGCCGATATCGAAGTAATGCATGACGAAGAAGGTCATCGCCAGCACCAGCGGAATGGTCACGCCCACCACCAGGCCCGTACGCAGGCCCAGCGAGAAGAAGCTCACCAGCAGCACGATCACCACCGCTTCGGTCAGCACCTGCACGAACTCACCCACCGACTCTTCCACCGCATGCGGCTGGTCGGAGACCTTGCGCAGGTGCATGCCCGCCGGCAGCGTCTTCTGCAGGCGCTCGAACTCGGCATCCAGCGTGGAGCCCAGCTTCAGGATGTCGCCACCGTCCTTCATCGCGACCGCAATGCCGATCGCATCCTCACCCATGAAGCGCATCTTCGGCGACGCCGGATCGGCGAAGCCGCGCTTGATCTCGGCGATATCGCCCAGGTGCACCGTGCGGTCGCCGGCCTGGATCGGGAAGCGACGGATGTCATCGATGCTCTGGAACTGGCCGGTCACGCGCAGCTGCACGCGATCGGTCGGAGTCTCGAAGAAGCTGGTGGCGCCGATCGCGTTCTGGTCGGCCAGCGCCTGCTGCACCTGCTGCAGCGACACGCCCAGCGTGGCCAGCTTGGTGTTGGACAGCTCGATCCAGACCTTCTCGTCCTGCAGGCCCTGCAGCTCGATCTTGCCCACGTCCGGCACCCGCTGCAGTTCCAGCTGGATGCGATCGGCGTAGTCACGCATCACGGCGTAGTCGAAGCCCTGCCCGGTCAGCGCGTAGATGTTGCCGAAGGTGTCGCCGAACTCATCGTTGAAGAACGGACCGACGATTTCGCGCGGCAGGTTCGGCTTGATGTCGCCCACGCGTTTGCGCACCTGGTACCACAGGTCCGGAATGGCCTTGGAGCGCAGGCTGTCCTTGGCCGCGAAGATCACCTGCGACTCGCCCGGGCGCGAGTAGGAGCGGATGAACTCGTACTGCCCGGTGTTGAGCAGCGCCTTCTCGATCGGCTCGGTCACCTGGCGCGAGACCTGCTCGGCGGTCGCGCCCGGCCACATCGTGCGTACCACCATCACCTTGAAGGTGAACGGCGGATCCTCGGACTGGCCCAGATGCTTGTACGACCAGGCGCCGATGAGGGCGAAGGCGAGCATGGCGAACAGCACCAGCGCGCGGTTGCCCAGCGCCCATTCGGATAGATTGAAACGGCGCACAGGCTTACTCCTTCGCCTTCGGTGCGGCAGCCGGCGCTGCGGGCTTCAGCACCGGGCGGTTCTGCCGGTCCACCGCGACGACCTGCTGGCCGGATCGCAGCAGATGGCCGCCCGCAGCCACCACCCAGTCGTCGGCGTCCACGCCGGACAGCACCGGCACGGCGTCGATGCCATAGGCGCCCGTGCTGACGGTGACCGATTTCAACGTGCTGCTGGCCGGGTCCACCACCCACACACTGGTTGCGCCACCTGCACCGCGCTGGAGAGCGGCCATCGGCAGCTGCAGGGTGCCGTGGCGGCCGGCGCTGCTGAACACGCGCGCGCTCTGCCCCAGCTCGACATCGGCCAGTGCATCGGCGGGCAGGCTGACCCGGGTTGCGTAGGTCCGCGCCTGCGGATCGGCGGCGGCGGCGATCTCGCGGATCGTGCCGGGCAGGCGCTGCCCCGGGCGGTTCCACAACTCCACTTCCACCGGCTGGCCTACCGCGTAGTCGCGGATGGTGGCTTCCGGCAGGTCGATCAGCACTTCGCGGCCACCGTCTGCGGCCAGGTTGAAGATGGTCTGGCCCGCGGCCACCACCTGCCCGGCTTCCGCCTCACGGCTGGCGATCACACCATCGGCCGGCGCACGCAGCTGGGCGTAGCCGGCCTGGTTGCGCAGCACGTCCAGGTTGGCCCGGGCCGCGTTGGCCTGGCCCTGCGCGGCCTTGAACGCGGCAGACTGCTGATCCAGCTGCGAGCGGCTGACCAGCTGCTGGTCGGCCAGCACCTGGTAGCGCTTGAGATCGTCGCGGGCGCGTACCAGATCGGCTTCGGCCGCGGCCAGCTGCGCCTGCGAGGCGCGCGCCTGCAGGGCGAAGTCGGCGACATCCAGCTCGGCCAGCACCTCCCCCTTCTTCACCCGTTGGCCGGCGTCCACATGGCGCTTGACCAGGTTGCCGCCGACGCGGAACGACAGCGGGCTCTCCTGGCGTGCCCGGACCGTACCGGGAAACGCCGCCGGCGCCTGCCCGACCTGCTCGCCGGGATGCACCACCAGCACCGGCACGGCCGCCGGTGGCGCCTGCTCCTGTCCCGAACAGGCTGCCAGCGCAGCCACCCACACGATACCGCCCATCCAGCGCACGATCTTCATCGGTCAACGTCCTGACAACACTGAGTTCAGCAGGGGAGCCGCAACGTCCGGCCCAATTTAGTAAACTGGCCGGTATAGTATAAATATCGAACCGCTTGGTCTAGTATTACCGCAATGAGTTCTTCCACTTCCCGCAAGCCGTCGGCCAAGCCTGCTGCCAAGGCCGCCGGACCCGGGCGTCCCAAGGATCTTGGCAAGCGCGCGGCGATCCTCGAGGCGGCCAAGACCCTGTTCATCGAACAGGGCTATACCGGTGTGAGCATGGACAGCATCGCTGCCCAGGCGGGCGTGTCGAAGCTGACGGTGTACAGCCATTTCGGCGACAAGGAGACCCTGTTCTCCGAGGCCGTGCAGTCCAAATGCATCGAGATGCTGCCGGATGCGCTGTTCGTGGCCGACGCCGAAGGGCCACTGCGCGACCAGCTGATCGGGATCGGCCTGGCCTTCTTCAAGCTGATCACCTCCGACGCGGCGATCTCGATCCAACGTGTGATGATGGCCCCGGAGACCGACGAACGCCTGCGTGAGCTGTTCTGGCAGGCCGGGCCCGAGCGCACCTGCGAGGCGCTGGCCGACTTCCTGCGCTCGCGCAGCGAGCGGGGCGAGCTGCAGATTCCCGACCATCACCTGGCCGGGCAGCAGTTCCTGACCCTGGTCAAGGGTGAAGTGCACATGCATATGATGTGCGGCATGCCACTGTCATCGGTGGAGATCGATCCTGTCACCCACGTGGCGGCCAGCGTCGACTTCTTCCTGCGCGCCTATGCGCCCGGAGGAGCCGGAACCGGCTGAAACGGCAAAGCTGAACGAACCGGTGGTCGCGATGACTTCCGGCACTGCGACCCCGGCCCCCCGGCAGCGGATGCTCTGGGCGCGCCGCCGGCCTCCGGCACCGGTAAAATGGCCGGCCCACTGCGCTGGATTTGAACCTCATGACGATTGATTACGCCCACGCCCGCGAACTGATGGTGGAACAGCAGATCCGTCCCTGGGACGTGCTGGACATCAAGGTGCTCGACGTCCTGGCCCGCCTGCCGCGCGAGGCCTTTGTCGCCGACGCGCACCGGGCACTGGCCTACGCCGATGTTGAACTGCCGATCGGCAATGGCCAGAAGATGATGAAGCCCGTCATCGAGGGCCGTACCCTGCAGGCGCTGGACCTGCAACCGGGTGACGAAGTGCTGGAGATCGGCACGGGCAGCGGCTTCCTGGCCGCCTGCATCGGCGCGCTGGCGCGCGACGTGCTGAGCCTGGAGATCGATCCGGAACTGGCGACCGCCGCGCGTGCGCGACTGGATGCCTCCGGCCTGGGTACCAACGTCCGTGTGGAAGTGGCTGACGCGCTGGCGTGGCAGACCGAACGTCGCTTTGACGTGATCTGTGTCACTGGTGCTGTCAACGTGGTGCCGTCACAGTTCGCCTCGTGGCTGCGTCCGGGTGGTCGCCTGTTCGTGATCCAGGGCCGTTCGCCGGCGATGGAAGCGCTTCTGATCAAGGCCGATGGCAGCACCGAATCCCTGTTCGAGACCGATATCGATTACCTGCGCGGTGCCGCCCCGGCACCCCAGTTCCACCTCTGAGTCCAAGGAAGCCGCAATGATCCGCCGATCCCTCGCTGTTGCGCTGGCCACTGCCCTGCTGCCGTTGTCTGCCCATGCCGCTGACCTGTTGCAGGTCTACGAGATGGCGCGCAACGGCGATCCGCAGCTGTCGGCCGCCGAATCCACCCGGCTGTACGACAAGGAAGGCGCCGTGCAGGCGCGCGCTGCCCTGCTTCCGCAGATCAACGGCCAGGCCACGCTGAACCGCACACGCAGCGAAGCCAACGCCGATGCCAATACCGGCACGGTCAGCAGCAAGCGCCGCAACTACACGATCGACGGTTCGCAGACCCTGTTCAACTGGACGCAGATCAACAACCTGCGCTCGCAGCGCGAACTGAGCAAGGCGGCTGACTTCACCCTGGATTCGGCCAACGACAGCCTGATCGTCCGCACCTCGGCGGCCTACTTCAACGTGCTGGTGGCGATCGAATCGCTGAATGCCGCACAGACCAACGAAGCGGCCGCGAAGAAGCAGTTCGACTTCGCCGACAAGCGCCTGGAAGTGGGCCTGGCGCCGATCACCGACGTGCACGAAGCGCGCGCGCAGTATGACCAGGCGCGCGCCAACACCATCGTCGCGCAGAACACCCTGGCCGATAACTACCAGGCGCTGACCGAACTCACCGGCCAGCCGGTGCTGAACCTCAAGGGGCTGCCGGCCGACTTCCGTCCCGAAGTGCCGGCCAACCGCGGCAACATCGATGAACTGGTGCAGCAGGCAACCAGCCAGAACCCCTCGCTGAAGGCACAGGAGCTGAAGGTCAGCGCGGCCGAGGCCGGCGTGCAGGCCGCCCGTGGCGCCCACTACCCGACGCTGTCGCTGGGCGGCAGCTGGGGCAAGACCGCGACCTGGGGCGACAGCACCGGTTCGGGTTCGCTGTCCCCGGATGCGCGCACCAACAGCATCGGCCTGACCCTCAGCGTGCCGATCTTCGCCGGCGGCGCCACCCAGTCCGGCGTGCGCCAGGCGCTGGCCCAGCGTGACATCGCCCAGGATGGCTACGAGCAGCAAAAGCGCGCGCTGGATCGCAACACCCGCAATGCCTACCAGACCCTGGTGCAGGGCATCAGCGAGGTGGAGGCACGCCGCCTGGCCGTCGTCTCGGCACAGAGCGCGTACGACGCCTCGCAGGTCGGCCTGGAAGTGGGTACCCGTACCGTGCTGGACGTGATCCAGAACCAGCGCATCCTGTTCTCGGCACAGCTGGACTACGCGCAGGCCCGCTACACCTTCCTGCAGAACCGCCTGCTGCTGAGCCAGTCGCTGGGCGCGTTGGACGTGGCCGAACTGCAGGACATCAATCGCCTGCTGACCCAGGACGCGGGCAATCCCGCCACGACCACGCAGTAAGTCGTCACCCGCTTTGACGGAAAGCCACCCGGCCGGGTGGCTTTTCTGTTTGTGCCGCGGCGATGTGATCTAGCGCAGGAGCGGCAGCAGGCACAACGCTGCTGCCGCCATGCCCAGCACGGCGTCGGCAGGCGAGCGCGTCACCTCGCTGCGCCGCTGAAGTCCTCCCAGGCACACGGCGGCCACCACCAGCAGTCCCACCGGCCCCGGCATCGCCGGCAAGACGCCGGCCGGCAGCCACAGCGCCAGCAGGGTCGCCAACAGGATGATCGCCACGGTCGCCACGCACGCCGCCGGTGGGTCGCCCTCGTTTCCAAGCGGCCACAGCGGCAGCGCCAGCCGCGTCGCCAGCATCAGCAGCACCAGTTGCAGCGCCGCCAACCCTGCATAGCCTGCCAGCGGCAGCCACGGCAACATCCAGGACAACTGGCGATGGCTTCGCAGCGCAACCGTCAAGGGCCGGCTGCTGGCCAGCGCTGGATAGTCGACCAGGCCCGCCTGCAGTGCGGCCAGTGCGATCAGCATCAGCGTCGCCGCGACGAGCACCATGAGCATCGTCAGTGGGCGTCGCGCCAGCCCGCCAACAGGCACCCCGGGAACGCCCAGTGCCAGGCCGGCGCTGGCAAAGATGCCCAGCAGCGGCACAGCCGCAGCGAGCACGCCTCCCAGGCCGAAGCGATACGGTGCAGTGGCGGGGGGAACCCATGGGATCCAGTGCGCGTAGTGCACATACCGGGCCGCCAGCGCCAGCAGCAGCACGCCGATGCCGATCTTCACGGTCAACAGCGCGCACACCAGCAGCACCGTCCGCGCCGGTCGCATCAGCGCGGTGGCTCCCAATAGCAGCAGGCCTGCAGCGGCTGTCACCTGCACCGGCAGCGTACCGGCGCTGGATGCGCTCGCCGCCGCCAGTGCCGCATGCAGATGGCCAGCCCCGGACTGCGCAGCACCCGCCAGCGTCGCCGTGCACTCCAGCAACAACGCCAGGCACAGTACGCGGGCAATCGACCGCCCCCAGCCGGCCACCAGCAGGCCATGCAGGCCATGCAGGCCATCGGCCGTATCCGCCTGCGTCACCACCCTGTACAGGCGTGCCAGCACCAGCGCCGCACCGAGGGCTGCGAGCAGCAGACTGAGAACGACGGCCGGCCCCGCCTGCGCCGCCGTGTACTGACCGACCCGTGCGATGACACTGCCACCGAGCAGCAACGTCATCAGGATCACGCCCAGATGATCCATTCCAAGCCGATGGCCATCGCTGCCGCTCATCTCAAGCTCCCTTGATGCCGTCCAAGCACGGTCGACATCAGGCTGGCAGCCTGTGCGGGCAATCGATATCAGATTTGCATCTGCATGCCGCGAGGTGTGATCCGAGGCACGTTGCGGCGTCGGCGACCGGTCCTGCCACGACAGAACGATGGCCGTCAAGCAGGCTTAATCCAGTTGATCGCGACAGTACGGCGGCGAGCGCGCCGCGTGCGGCTCAGCCGCGGGGCGGTGGCAGGTGCGGGGCCACCAGCGCCAGCGTCCGCTGCAGCGCGCCGCGCCCATTGCTGACCAGCGTGCATCCAGCGTGCGCCATGTCCTCGCGGGCCTGCGGATCCTCCAGCAGGTGCTGCAGCAGACCGCCGACCGCCTGCACGTCTTCGCCGATCAACAGCGCACCGGCCTCGCGCATGCGCCGCGAGATCTCCGAGAAATTGTGCAGGTGCGGACCGGTCACCGCGGCAGTGCCCATCGCCGCCGGCTCCAGCAGGTTGTGGCCACCGATCGGCTGCAGGCTGCCGCCGACGAAGGCGACCTGCGCACAGCCATAGAACGGCATCAGTTCGCCGAGGGTGTCGATGATGAAGGCATCGGTATCGGCGGACGGCCACTGCTGCGCACGGCGGGTCGCCACGCTCCAGCCCTGCTCGCGCGCCAGCGCCTCCACCTTCGGGAAGCGCTCGGGATGCCGGGGTGCCCACAGCAGCAGCAGGTCCGGATGGTGCTGGCGCAGGCGCCGGTGCAGTTCGATCACCGCCTGCTCTTCGCCATCATGGGTACTGGCCGCGATCCAGACCGGTCGCGTGTCAGGCACCCGTGCGTGGAACTGTTCGATGAAGGCCTGCACGTCCGGCGTGGCGATGTCGAATTTGAGGTTGCCCAGTGCCTGCACCTGGTCAGGCGCCGCCCCCAGCTGCACGAAGCGCTCTGCGTCGTCCTGCGACTGGGCTGCCACGCACGTCACCGTGCGCAGCGCGCGGCGGATCAGCGCGGCCAGCAGCCGGTAGCCACGCAGCGAGCGGGCCGACAGGCGGGCATTGAGGATGTAGACCGGAATGTCGCGGTCACGGCAGCCGAACAGCATGTTCGGCCACAGCTCGGTTTCCAGGATCAGCGCCAGGCTGGGCTGGAAGTGGCCGAGGAAACGGTTGACGCTGCCGGGCACGTCATACGGCAGGTAGACGTGGTCCAGCGCATCGCCCCACAGCGCGCGCACGCGCTCGGAGCCGGTGGGGGTGATGGTGGTGATGACCCAGCGGATATCCGGGCGCTGCTGGCGCAGGGCGTTGACCAGCGGCGCGGCGGCGTTGACCTCGCCCACCGAGACCGCATGCAGCCAGACCCGTGGCTGGCCGCTGGGCTGGGGATAGGAGGCGTAGCGCTCGTCCCAGCGGCGGAAATACTCACGGACCCGGAAGCCGCGCCAGACCAGGTGGTACACGGTGATCGGCAGCAGGATGTAGAGCACGACCGAATACAGGCCGCGCAGGATCCATTCGACAGGGTCTTTGCGCATGCGGCAAGGATACGGGACACCCCCGGGAAAGACACGCAGCCGGATTGCTAGAATGGCGCCATGTCCGATGCCTCCACTGCCGTCCGCCCGTCACTGCGCGATCCCCGCAACTGGCCGATGTTCGCCGCCATGTACGGCGCTTTCGCCATCGCCCGCCTGCCGTGGATGCTGCAGCGCGCCCTCGGTCGCGGGGTGGGGTCGATCGCCTGGCGCCTGGCCGGAAGCCGTCGCCGTGCAGCCGAGGTCAATCTCGCACTGTGTTTCCCGGAAAAGGACGATGCCTGGCGCAAGCGGTTGGTTCGCGACAGCTTCGATGCCCTGGGCGTGGGCGTGTTCGAGTGCATCCGTGCCTGGTGGGGCAGCATCGACAGCATCCGCCCGCAGGTGCAGATCGAAGGGCTGGAGCACCTGCGGCAGATGCAGGCCGAGGGTCGCGGCGTGCTGCTGGTGTCCGGGCACTTCATGACCCTGGAGATGTGCGGCCGCCTGCTGTGCGACTACGTCGACCTGTCCGGCATGTACCGCAAACACAAGAATCCGGTGTACGAGTGGGCGGTGAAGTTCGGCCGCCTGCGCTATGCCAAGGCGATGTTCGCCAACGAGGACATCCGCGCCACCGTGCGCCACCTGAAGAAGGGCGGCTTCCTCTGGTATGCCCCCGACCAGGACATGCGTGGCAAGGACACCGTGTTCGTTCCGTTCTTCGGCCACACCGCCGCCACCATCACCGCCACCCACCAGCTGGCGCGGATGACCGGTTGCGCGGTCATTCCGTACTTCCACCGCCGCGAAGGCGGGAAGTACTTCCTGAAGATCGGCGCGCCGCTGGAGAACTTCCCGAGCGAGGATGTGGAAGCCGATACCGCGCGCGTCAACCAGGCGATCGAGGAGATGGTGCGCGAAGCCCCTGACCAGTACCTGTGGATCCATCGCCGCTTCAAGCGCCAGCCCGGCGGGCGCAGCGACTTCTACAAGTAGACCCAGGCACGCCTCGATCCGCCCGGATTACCTGCCCGTTTCCATCGCGCGTGGTGAGTCATCCGCGTCACGCGCCAGCAGGCTGCCGGCGAACAGCGCCGCCAGCAGCACGGTCAGCCCACCCCAGAACGCAGAGTAGAACGCCAGGTGGGTGTTGAGCGGGAACACGGTGACTGCCAGCGCCAACATCGCCGGCCGCGCCCGCTCGCGGGCCGCGGTCGGTGCGAAGCGCCACGCCCGCCAGGCCTGTGCCACGGCGGCCAGCCACAACAGCAGGCCCAGCACGCCGGTCTCGGCCACGATCTCCAGCACGATCTGGTGCGCGTGCAGGGCCGGTTCCGCGCCCCACACCGCGGTTCCCTCCCCTGCGACGCAGGCGGGATACGCATCGCGGAAGCCACGCGCGCCGACACCGTTGATCGGATGTGCTTCGATCATGCAGGCCGCTGCGCTCCAGATCCGCGCACGCCCGGACAACGCCTGGTCGACGCCCGTCTCGTCCCCCTCCCAGGCCATCGTCGTGCGCAGCACGCGCTCGCGCAGCTGCGGCACGCTGGCAACCAGGACCCCGGCCCCCAGGACCCCGACCATCGCCAACAGCGCCAGCCGCTTCCAGCCGAACTGGCGCATGCCGCTGTAGGCCAGCACGAGCGCGAAGGTGATCCACGAGGCGCGTGAGCCGGCCAGCAGCAACACACTGCCGAGGGCCGCAGCGGCCAGCAGCCAGCCGGCAGCACCGAAGCGGCGCGCCAGCGGCAGCAGCAGGAACGGCGACAGGCTGGCCAGCACCTGGCCGAATTTCAGGTTGCACGGGCCCAGTACGCCACTGAGCCGGTCGGCCAACGCCGCTTCATCGGCCGGGCACAGCGCACGCCCGCTGATTGCCAGTTTGAGCTGCTCCAGCGACCAGAACCATGGGCTGGTGCCGGCCACCGCCTGTACCAGCGCATCCAGCGTCCAGGCGCCGGTGATCAGCGCCAGTCCACCCAGGGTGAGTCTGCGCCGCTCCGGCGTGGCCACTGCGATCGCTACCAGCCACATGAAGGGCAGGTAGCGCAGGCCTGCTGCCGCCTTGGTCCACGAGGCCGACGGGTCGATCGCATCGAATGCGGAAAATGCCTGCGGCAACCAGTAGCCGAGGAACAGGATCGAGGTCAGCGCCCAGGCCGCCGGGCTCAGCAGATGCGGCCGGCGCTGCAGGCGGCGGATGACCATGCGCACTGCGGCATAGATTGCACCCAGGCCCAGGACGGTCTCGGCGATGCCTGGCAGCGGCCACAACGCCACGTAGGCAAGCACCCACCAGGGCGCCCAGCGCCCGGCGCGTTCATCGCGCAGGACGGCTGCGGTGTCAGCCTGCGAGGTCGGCATAGAGACGGAGGGTATCGCGCTGCATGGCCTGCAGGGTAAACGGGATACGGCCCGGCAACGATAGCGGCTGCGCCAGAAGGGCCAGCGCACGTTCACCCAGTGCCTGCGCATCTCCCAGCGGCACCGCACCGGTGGGCTGGAGCTGCTGCAGCAGTTCGCCCACCCCACCGTGGTTCCAGCCGAGCACCGGTCGGCCCACCGACAGTGCTTCCACCACGGTACGGCCGAAGGCTTCGGGCTTGTCGGACAGCTGCAGCACCAGATCGCTGGCGGCATAGGCCTGGGCAATGCGGGCGGTCGGCGTGCTGATGTGGACCGCGTCTGCGATGCCGAGCGTGGCGGCCTGGCGGCGCAGGTCGGCCACATAGGCTTCGCGCCCCGGCTCGTCGGTGCCCAGCATCCACAGCTGCGCCGGCACGCCGGCAGCGCGGACGTCGGCCAGCAGCTGCAGCGCGTGCGCGTGCCCCTTCAGGCGCGTGCCACGGCCCGGCAGCAGCAGCAGCGGCCCGTCCACCCCGGCCAGCCACGGGTAGTCCGCCACCAGCGACAGGCGCGGCCGGCGATCACCGCGCGCCACCCGCGGGAACTGACTGACATCGACACCACGCGGGATCACCCGCAGGTGGTCCTCCGGCACGGTCGGATAGTGGCGCTGCACGTATTCGCGCACGCTGTTGGAGACACAGATCACCCGCTCGCCGCTGGTCATCACCGCGCTGTAGCGGCTGGGCGAGTTCAGCCCGTGCACGGTGGTTACCCAGTGCGGCCGCTGCGCCTGCGGCATCGCCCGGATCGCATACAGCCCCAGCCACGCGGGCAGGCGCGAGCGGGCGTGCACGATATCGGCGCCGACCTCGGCGAACAGGCGACGCAGGGTCGGCAGATGACGCAGGGTCAGCAGCGACTTGCGGCCGATATCGAGGGTGAGATGCTCGGCACCGCTGGCCAGCAGCGGTTCAACGAGGCGGCCACCGGCAGACACCACCAGCGCGCGATGGCCGGCTGCCACCAGTGCCGACGCGATTTCCAGGGTCGAGCGCTCGACGCCGCCGGAGTGCAGCGCCGGCAGCAACTGCACCACGGTCAGTCGACGCATCGGTGAAGGCCGTTCAGTCAGCCAGTACGAACACGGAACCGCAGTACGGGCACTGCGCTTCACCGTTGGGTTCGTCTTCGATCGCCAGGTAGACCCGCGGATGCGAGTTCCACAGCGCCATCTCCGGGGTCGGGCAGCTCAGCGGCAGGTCGCTGCGGTGCACGGTGTAGCGCTTCTCGGCGTTGGCGGGCGCGGTGGCGGTATGGCTCATGGCGGATGTCGATGAACGGATTGCGAGGCCTGCGATTCTAGCACCTGGGGCGGCGACCCGGCCGCCCCTGTCCTTTCCTGGCCCCCGCCCCCTGACAGCCGGGACCTGCCAGCGCCCGGCCTACTGGAAGTCCAGCGACAGCTCCAGGAAGGCCGAGCGGCCATAGGCGTTGTAGATGCCCTGGTCGTAGTACGGCCAGTTGCCGTTGCTGCGGTCGATCGGCGGCATCTCGTCGGTCAGGTTGTTGACCGTCAGCAGCAGGCTGGCCAGGTCATTGATGCGGTAGCCGACCGTGGCGTTCCAGGTGGTCCATGGCCCGATGTTGCGCTGCTCGCCACGGCTGTCCCAGGTGGGCGCGTTGCGCACGCCGAACGCACTGGCGCTGAACGGCCCGCGCTTCCAGTTCACGCCCAGCGTGGCCCGGTACTGCAGTTCATTGGAATTGCCGCAGCACAACTGGTCGTAGACCGGGTCGCCTTCCTTGTCCTGGGTGGTGTGCTTGAGCGGGCGGTAGTAGCCCGCGTTGACCGTGAAATCTCCCACCGAGGAGGTACCCCAGCGATAGTCCAGCGCTGCCTGCACACCGGTCTGGCGTTGGCTGGCGATGTTGATCGGGTAGGAGAACACCTTGTCCACACCGTTGGGGTTGAGCGGATCGGTAGCCGGCTTGCGCTGCACCTGGCCCAGGACCTGCTGGCAGGTGGGCGAGGTGATGTCGAAGCGGGTCTGCCCGTTCTCCGATACGCCCAGCCGGCAGTTGGCCTCGGTGTCGAGGATGCTGTCGGTACCGAGGATGCGCACTTCGTTCTCGATCACCACCGAGTTGTAGTCCACCGACAACGTCAGCGCGTTGTCCAGTGTCGACCACACCGCACCATAGGTGAACGTGCGTGCAGTGATGTCCTTCAGATCGCGGTTGCCGGTACTGGAAGACAGCACCGCCAACCCGGACTGCTCGCAGTCATCGAAGTTGTCGGAGGTGTAACCGGCCTGCCGGCACTGGTAGAGGTCGGTGTTGGTGGTATAGCCGCTGCTCTCGCGGGAAAACAGGTAGAACATGTCCGGCGAACGGAACGCAGTGGCGTAGCTGCCACGCAGCAGCAGCGATTCGATCGGCCGGTACTCCAGGCCAAGCTTCCAGGTCGCCTTGCCGTTGCCGCCACCGCCCTGCAGGGCGTACTTGTCGTAGCGGCCGGACAGATTGGCGCTGAAGGTATCGATGATCGGCACCTGCAGTTCCGCACCCAGCGCGTACAGGTCCCGCTGGCCCTGCGCCGAGGTGCCGGCGGTCTGCCCGCGGAACAGCACACCGGCATCGGGATCGGCCGACTGGTTGAAGAACTTCTCGCGCTGGCCCTGGGCGATCAGCGCGAAACCGACGTCGCCGGCCGGCAGGGTGAACAGCGAACGATGGGTCAGCAGTGCCGTCACTGCTGTGCGCGACGCGCTGGATGCAGCACGGTTGAGGCCGCTGAAGCTGTCGTACTGGTCGCGGGTGATCGGCTGGTACAGGCGCGACAGGTCCGGGGCGTAGACCTCGTAGCCATCCTGCATGCCCAGCATCGGCCCCAGGTAGTAATCGTCCACGCCGTTCCGGGCGAGGAAGTCGGTGGATTTGCGGGTGACATCGGTGCTGGAACGGTTGACGTAAACGTCGTAGTCGAAGCTGCCCAGCACGCCACGCACGCCGGCGGTGACGTTCAGCGATCGCGTGTAGACGCGCTGGTCCTTGGCATCCAGGCCGACTTCCTCGGGCGCGTAGATGCGCTGCCACTGCTCGTACTGGCCGCTGGTGCGGTTGTAGAAGGTCTTGTTCCAGAACGGGCTGCCACCGCTGTAGGTCGGCCGGCTGAAGCCGAACAGGATGTCCGAGTACAACTCGGTATCCGGGCTGAGGTGATAACGCAGGAAGGTGGTCGCGTTGACGTCCTGGCTGGCGTTGTACAGCGACGCGGTGCCGACGTTGTCGGGGGTGCCGCAGTAGTAGCCACCGCCGGAAATGTCGCGGTGCGCGTACACGGTGCTGCCACCGAACAGATTCGACAGCGGCGCGCAGGTGGCCGCGCCCGGGTCGATGTAGGCGTTGGGCCCCTGGCGCATACGCAGGAAGCTGCGCGACGGATCCTGCGGCCCGGTCGGGTTGTCGTTGACGCTGTCGATGCGGCTGCGGTCGAAGGCGTAGATCGCCTTCTGGTTGATGTATTCCAGCCCGTAGCTGATATCGAGGTTGCCGAAGGTCTGTCCACTGCTGGCGCTGAAGCGCTGGCTGGAACCGCCGCCCTGGCTGTAACCACCGACGCGGTAGCGCAGATGGGTGCCTTCCACGCGGTCTTTCAGCACGATGTTGACTACGCCGGCCACGGCCGACGAGCCATACACCGAGGACTGGCCACCGGTGAGCACATCGATGCGTTCGACCATGCCCAGCGGGATGTTGGCAATGTCGGCGATGCTGGTGTTGCCGTTGTAGGCCAGCGGATAGCTGTTGATCGGCCGCCCGTTGATGAGGGTAAGGGTGTAGCTGGGGTCCAGACCGAACAGGCTGATGGTCTTGGCACCCGGAGTGTAGAAGCCGGTTCCCTGGGAATCCTGCACCGACCCATTGGAGACCGGCAGCGAGCGCAGCGCATCGAACACCGTGGTGAAACCCTGCGCCTGGATCTGCTCGGCGGTGATGGTCGTCACCGGTGAGGGGCCTTCCACCTGCGCGCGCGGAATGAGCGACCCGGTCACCGTGACCGCATCCAGGTCGCGCGTACGCGGCGGATCGGCGCCCTCCCCTGCGTTGGAGGACTGGGCCTGCACGGCCAGCGGCGACAGCAGCAGCGAAGACATCAACAACGACAGCAACCTCGGTTTCATCAAGCGCTCTCCAGAGACGGATGACGGTCCTGCCGGTGGGGGACGGACGGGAGGGTCGTGGATGGACGGTGGTGACGGGCAGCAGCAGCAAGCGCAGGCCGCCCGCCCGGATCAGGGCATGCAGGGTGTTCCGGGACAGATGTAAGGGTTGGGATCGGGACGGGAAGGACGCCGCCTTCCCCGGGCCTGGACCCCGGCCACTTTTAAATCGATCCAATCCCCTCTGTCAATAATTTGAAATGAAACGTTTTTCCCGGATTTGGATCGAACTAATTGCACTTGTCAGGGGGCAACGCACTGAGGCAGGATCGGGACCACTCCGACGACCCGATCGCATGGCCCGCCCCCACCGGACCGGCATCGCTCCTTTCCACCGCCCCTGGGCGGCGGGCGCGATGCTGGCCGTGGTACGTGCCGATGCGGGTCCTGCCTGCCGCCTGCCCTTCCGGGAGACCCTGCATGACCCTGTCCGATCCGCGCCGCGCCCTGCTTCCGCTCGCCCTGGCCCTGGCCTGCGCCACGCCCGCCCTGCCCGCAGTGGCACAGGGCCTGCAGACCTCGTTCGAGGCAGGTGAGCCCGCACCGGCCAAGGCCGGCGGCGCGCTGCAGGTGCAGATCGGCACCGGTCCGGCGGCGCCGTATGCGGCCAAGCGCAACGCGGGCTACAGCGGCCTGCGCGCGCTGCACTATCAGGCCGACGGTGGCGCGGCGCGGCGCGACCTGTTCAGCACGGACCTGACCATCGACGCCGACACCACCCTGTCCTGGCTGGTGCTGCCGGAGATCGTCGACAAGGACACGGTGGCCTCCACCTACGTCTCGCTGGACCTGCGCCTGGACGATGGCAGCCGCGTATCGGCCAGCTCCGCGCGTGATCAGCACGGCATCGCCGTGGGCGCGCGTGCGCAGGGCGATTCGAAAACGCTGTATCCGCAGCAGTGGGCGCGCAAGGCCGTACGCCTGGGCGATGTGCCTGCGCTGCGCGGCCGCCGGGTGGTCGCCATCGAGCTGGAAGTGGCCAGCGCCGACGGTGCGCCGGTGTCCGGCTGGATCGATGACGTGCGCCTGGATGCACAGCCGCGGCAGGTGCCGCAGCGGGTCTCGGACTGGGTGCTGACCACCCGCGGTACGCAGGCCAACGGCACCTTCTCGCGCGGCAACAATTTCCCGGCCACGGCGGTGCCGCACGGCTTCAACTTCTGGACCCCGGTGACCGATGCCGGTGCACTGAACTGGCTGTACCGCTGGAACGAGCAGAACGATGCGAACAACCGCCCGCAGCTGCAGGCGCTCGCGCTGAGTCACCAGCCCAGTCCCTGGATGGGCGACCGCCAGACCTTCCAGGTGATGCCATCGGCCAGCCGCGGTGTGCCCGAGGCCGACCGCAGCAAGCGGGCACTGTCCTTCGACCGCACGCACGAGAACGCGCGCCCCTACCGCTACGACGTGCGCTTCGACAACGGCATCGCCGCCTCCATCGCGCCGACGGACCACGCCGCGGTCTTCCGCTTCGA
The DNA here is from genome assembly GCF_056479905.1 of Stenotrophomonas sp. 112478_Sma. NCBI lineage: Bacteria > Pseudomonadati > Pseudomonadota > Gammaproteobacteria > Lysobacterales > Lysobacteraceae > Stenotrophomonas > Stenotrophomonas sp. 112478_Sma. Next base: position 3,575,490 of record NZ_CM151072.1, read on the forward strand.
TTTCCCTGCGGAAGGTGATGCCAACCTGCTGTTCGACAATGTGGACGCACGCGGCGGGCTGACACTGGATGCGGCCACGCAGACACTGTCCGGCTACACCGACACGCGCAGCGGCCTGTCCAACGGTGCCGGCCGCATGTTCGTGGTGGCCCGCTTCGACCGGCCCTGGCGCAGCAGCGGACGCATCGACAGCGGCCGCCCGACCGGCTACATCAAGTTCGATGCCGGCAGCGATCGCCGCGTCACCATGCGCATTGCCACCTCGCTGATCTCGCTCGAACAGGCGCGGCACAACCTTGCTCTGGAGATTTCCGCCACGGATACGCTGGAAAGCGTGGCCGGCCGCGCCCAGGATGCCTGGGATGCGCGCCTGGCCCGCTTCGATATCGGCGATGCCACGGACGACCAGAAGACCACGCTGTACTCCAGCCTCTACCGGTTGTACCTGTATCCCAACTCCGGCCACGAAAACGTCGGCAGCGCTGCCGCCCCCGAGTGGCGTTACGCCAACCAGGCCAGCGCCAGCGAGAACAACACCGATGGCAGTGACAGCCGCACCTTCAGTGGCGTGCGCGATGGCCGGGTGTTCGTCAACAATGGCTTCTGGGATACGTTCCGCACGACGTGGCCGGCGTACGCACTGTTCACACCGGAGGACGCCGGCCAGCTCGTGCAGGGTTTCATCGAGCAGTACCGCGCGGGCGGCTGGATCGCCCGCTGGTCATCGCCGGGCTACGCGGACCTGATGGTCGGCACCAGTTCCGACGTGGCCTTCGCCGACGCATGGCTGAAGGGCGTCGGCGGTTTCGATCCCGCCGAGGCCTATGCCGCGGCGCTGAAGAATGCCACCGTGGTACCGCCCGATCGCCATGTAGGGCGCAAGGGCATGGACCGCTCGACGTTCCGCGGCTATGCCAGTGCCGACGTGCATGAAGGCATGTCATGGACGATGGAAGGCGCGCTGAACGACTTCGGCATCGCCAACATGGCCGAGGCACTGGCCAAGCGCGCGACCACCGCCGCGCAGCGCGAGCGCTACAGCACCGAAGCCGACTACTTCCGCTACCGCGCTGCCGGCTACGCGACCCTGTTCGACCCTGCCGCCGGCTTCTTCCAGGGCCGCAAGGCCGACGGCAGCTGGCGCGTGGACGCCAAGGACTACGATCCGCGCGTGTGGGGCCACGACTACACCGAATCCAACGGCTGGACGTTCGCCTTCACCGCCGCGCACGATGGCGAGGGCCTGGCCGCGCTGTACGGTGGCCGCGACAGGCTGGCCGCCAAGCTCGATGCCTTCTTTGCCACGCCGGAGACCGCCGATGCCTCGTTTGCAGGCTCCTACGGCGGCATCATCCATGAGATGACCGAAGCGCGCGACGTGCGCATGGGCATGTACGCGCACAGCAACCAGCCGGCGCACCATATCCCGTGGATGTATATGTACGCCGGGCAGCCCTGGAAGACCCAGCAGCACGTGCGCGAGATCCTGTCGCGGCTGTACGTGGGCAGCGAGATCGGCCAGGGCTATCCGGGCGATGAGGACAATGGCGAGACCTCCGCATGGTACGTGCTGGCTTCGCTGGGCCTGTATCCACTGCGGATGGGCGCGCCGGAATACGTGATCGGCTCCCCGGCATTCAGGCACGCCCGGGTGGAACTGCAGGGTGGCGCGGTGCTGACCGTCAACGCGCCGCAGAACTCCGCGGAGAACGTCTACGTCCAGTCGCTGAAGATCAACGGCACGCCATGGACCCGGACCTGGGTACCGCACGAGGTGATCGCCAAGGGCGCGACGCTGGACTTCGAGATGGGCCCGCAGCCTTCGCGCTGGGGCACAGGCGCCGACGACGTGCCCCGTTCGCTGACCGCACCGGGCCAGCGACCGCAGATGCTGCACGATCTGCTGGGCAGCAGCACGCGCGCTGCGCTGGCCGATGGCCGCGCCGTGCCCGCGCTGTTGGACGACGATGCGACCACGGCCGTTCCGCTGGGCGCGGGTGCCACCCTCATGCTGAGCGCCGTGGGTGATGGCGCGCCGACGATGTATACGCTGACCAGCGGCGAAGGGCCGATCCGGGGGGCCGGATGGACCCTGGAAGCCCGTAACGGCGACGACCGCTGGACCACGCTGGACCAGCGGCGTGGCGAAGACTTCAGTGCTGCGCGGCAGACCCGTCCGTTCCGCATCACCTCGCCCTCACGCTATGCCGAGTACCGCCTGCGCGTAACTGCGCCGGGACGCCTGCAGCTGGCTGAGATCGAACTGTTGTCCCCCTCCACTGTACGGTGACCCCATGCGCATTCGCCTACTGCCCCTTGCACTTGCTGCATTCACCCTGCCCGGCATTGCGCTGGCCCAGCCGTCGCAGAGCCGGGCCTTGGATGGCCAGTTCACCCGCGAAGGCATCACGTTGCACTACCAGGATGCGACCGGTGCGCTGGCCGCACCGGCACGCCAGCGCATCGTCGATACGTTCTATTCCGCCTACCTGCGCGAACGGGCGGACTTCCACCCGGCGGCACCGGCCGAGGTGCACATCGTGATCGATCCGGCCTACGACGGCGTCGCCTACGTCGGCGAGAAGGACAAGGCGAGCACCATCACCATCAACCCGGGCTGGCTGGTGAAGCACCCCGATGACATCGACCTGGTGACCCACGAGGCGATGCACATCGTGCAGGGCTACCCGAGCTACGGCGACACGCGGGTACCGGGCTGGCTGGTGGAAGGCATCGCCGACTACGCCCGCGACCGCTACGGCACGGACAATGCCGCAGCGGGCTGGGCGCTGCCGGAAAAAGTGGGCAAGGGCCAAAGCGTGGAAAGCGGCTACCGGGTAACCGGGGCCTTCCTGAAATGGGCCGAAGCTGGACACCCCGGCCTGGTGCTGGCGCTGGACAAGGCCCTGCGCAACGGCCAGTACACCCTGGCGCTGTGGCAGCAGCACACCGGCAAGGGCCTGCCGGCGCTATGGGCCGAGTACGCCAAGCCGCGTTCGGATGCCCCGCCGCCGGCACCGGCACGAGGCGGCAAGCGCTGACCGGTAGCGCCGGGCCATGCCCGGCGGAATGCCTGATTTGCCGCGCTGCGCGCTCGCCGGGCATGGCCCGGCGCTACCCGATCCGGTTTCCGCTGTGCGGAAACAGAAACGCGCCCCGTGGGGCGCGCTTCTGCAGCTGTCGCGGGAACGAAGGATTACGCCTTCTTTTCCGCTTCCAGCTGCTTGCGGATCTGCGCATCGACCGCAGCGATGGCGGTCATGTTCAGGATGCGGCGCGAGGTCGCGCTGGTGGTCAGGATGTGCACCGGCTTGTTCACGCCCATCAGGATCGGACCGATCGCCACGCCATCGGTGAACACACGCACCAGGTTGTAGGCGATGTTGGCCGCTTCCAGGTTGGGCAGCACGAACAGGTTGGCGCGACCCTGCAGGGTGGAACCCGGCAGCAGTTTCTGGCGCAGCGCCTCGTCCCAGGCGGTATCGCCCTGCATCTCGCCGTCCACGTTCAGGCGCGGATTGCGCTTGAGCAGCAGCTCGCGGACCTGGCGCATCTTCAGCGCGTCCTTGGAATCGTGGCTGCCGAAATTGGAGTGCGACAGCAGCGCCACCTTCGGTTCGATGCCGAACAGCTTCATGCGGTACGCGGCCTGCAGGGTCGCCTCGCAGATCTGCTCGGCACTGGGATCTTCCTGCACGTGCGTGTCGACGAAGAAGAACACGCCCTGCTGGTTGATGACGCCGGTCATCGCCGAGGTCGAGGTGACCTTCGGCTCCAGCGGCAGCACGCTGCGGACATAACCCAGCTTCTTGTGGAAACGGCCGACGATGCCGGTCAGCATTGCATCGGCTTCGCCACGCGCGACCATCACCGCGGCGATCAGGGTCGGCCGCGAACGCATCAGGTTCTTCGCCGCCGCCACGGTGACGCCGCGACGACCGGTCAGCCCGTGGTAGTACTGCCAGTATTCGTTGAAGCGCGGATCGTCATTGATGTTGGTGATCTCGAAGTGCTCACCGGCCTTCAGGCGCAGGCCCAGGCGCTCGATGCGCGCTTCGATCACGTCCGGCCGGCCGATCAGGATCGGATGTGCGAGCCCTTCATCGACCACGTTCTGCACCGCCTGCAGCACCACTTCCTCTTCGCCTTCGGCGTAGACCACGCGCTGCTTGTCGGTGCGTGCACGGTCGTACACCGGCTTCATCATCAGGCTGGTGCGGTAGACGAACTGGGCCAGCTTGTCACGGTAGGCGCCCATGTCGGCGATCGGCCGGGCGGCCACCCCCGAGTCCATCGCGGCCTGGGCCACGGCAGCGGACAGCTCCACCAGCAGGCGGCGGTCGAACGGCCGCGGGATCAGGTACTCGCGGCCGAAGCTCGGGGTTTCACCGCCGTAGGCCGAGCCCATGTCGGTCGCAGCGCGGCGTGCCAGCGCGGCGATGGCGCGCACGCAGGCGATCTTCATTTCCTCGTTGATCGCGGTGGCGCCCACGTCCAGCGCACCGCGGAACAGGTACGGGAAGCACAGCACGTTGTTGACCTGGTTCGGGTAATCCGAACGGCCGGTGCCGATGATCGCGTCCGGACGCGCCGCACGCGCCACTTCCGGCATGATTTCCGGGGTCGGATTGGCCAGTGCGAAGATCACCGGGTCCGGCGCCATGGTCTTGACCATTTCGGCGGTGAGGATGCCGGGCGCCGACAGGCCCAGGAAGATATCCGCGCCGTCGACGATCTCGGCCAGGGTGCGCTTGTCGGTGTCGCGTGCGTAACGCTGCTTTTCCGGGTCCAGATCGGTACGACCGGTGTGGATCACGCCCTCGCGGTCGAACGCCAGGATGTTCTCCGGCTTCAGGCCCAGCTGCACCAGCATGTTGACGCAGGAAACGCCCGCCGCGCCCATGCCCGTGGTCGCCAGCTTCACCTCCTCGATCTTCTTGCCGGTGATCGCCATGGCGTTCAGCACCGCCGCGCCGACGATGATCGCCGTGCCGTGCTGGTCGTCATGGAACACCGGGATCTTCATGCGCTCGCGCAGCTTGCGCTCGACCACGAAGCATTCCGGCGCCTTGATGTCTTCCAGGTTGATGCCGCCGAAGGTGGGCTCCAGCGAGGCGATGATGTCGACCAGCTTGTCCGGATCAGTTTCGTCCACTTCGATGTCGAACACATCGATGCCGGCGAACTTCTGGAACAGCACGCCCTTGCCTTCCATCACCGGCTTGCCGGCCAGTGCGCCGATGTTGCCCAGGCCCAGCACCGCGGTGCCGTTGGAGATCACCGCCACCAGGTTGCCGCGGGCGGTCAGCTCGCTGGCCTGCTGCGGGTCGGCCTTGATTGCTTCACAGGCGTACGCCACGCCCGGCGAGTACGCCAGCGACAGGTCGCGCTGGGTCAGCATCGGCTTGGTCGCGGAGACCTTGATCTTGCCCGGCGGGGACATCCGGTGGTAATCGAGGGCGGCCTGTTTGAAATCTTCGTTGGACATCGACGTTGGATACATGAATGGGCAAGAGGGACAGGGGATCATACCCCCGTTGGGGCGCCCGGACCTGTCGCTATCCTGTCGCAGGCATGCTGCGACCGCACAATTCCCTGGCGTATGCGACAACCTGGAGCCACCAGCTTCGGCGCTGCCCATGACAGCCATGGGACGCCTTGAAACGCCGCGGGGCCGCACCACTCACGTGACCGGCCCCGCGGTACCACACACCTGGATCAGCCCTTGGCGGGCAGTGCCTCCGGCACGGCATCGACCGGCGGCGGCAGTTCGCTTTCGCGACCATCCAGCGCCAGCTTCAGGCGGTCACGGTCCAGTGCGCCTTCCCAGCGCGAGACCACCACCGTGGCCACGGCATTGCCGATGAAGTTGGTCAGCGAGCGGCATTCGCTCATGAAGCGGTCCACGCCGAGGATCAGCGCCATGCCGGCCACGGGCACTTCCGGCACGACGGCCAGGGTGGCCGCCAGGGTGATGAAGCCGGCACCGGTGACGCCGGCCGCGCCCTTGGAGCTGAGCATGGCGACCAGCAGCAGCGCGATCTGGTGGCCCAGGGTCAGTTCGGTGTTGGTGGCCTGGGCGATGAACAGCGCCGCCAGGGTCATGTAGATGTTGGTGCCGTCCAGGTTGAACGAGTAGCCGGTGGGAACCACCAGGCCCACCACCGACTTGCTGCAGCCGGCGCGCTCCATCTTCTCCATCAGCGACGGCAGCGCCGACTCGGACGAAGAGGTACCCAGCACCAGCAGCAGTTCGGCCTTCAGGTAGCGCGCCAGCTTGAACACCGAGAACCCGCACAGGCGGCAGACCACGCCCAGGATCACCGCCACGAACAGGAAGGCGGTGATGTAGAACGAGCCGACCAGCCAGGCCAGGTTGATCAACGACCCCACGCCGTACTTGCCGATGGTGAAGGCGATCGCGCCGAAGGCACCGATCGGAGCAGCCTTCATCAGCATGTGCACCAGCTTGAACACCGGAGCCACCAGCGCTTCGAGGAAGTTCTGGATCGGCTTGCCCTTCTCGCCGACCGACGCCAGCGCGATGCCGAACAGCACGGCCACGAACAGCACCTGCAGGATGTTGCCGTCCACGAAGGCGCTGATCAGCGTCTTCGGGATGACATCCATCAGGAAGCCGACCAGGGTCAGGTCATGCGACTTCTCGACGTAGCTGTGCACCGCGGTCTGGTCCAGCTCGGCCGGGTTGATGTTCATGCCCGCGCCAGGCTGTACCACGTGGGCCACGATCATGCCCACGACCAGCGCCAGCGTGGAGAAGAACAGGAAGTAGGCCATGGCCTTGGCGAACACGCGGCCGACCGTGCGCAGATGGGTCATGCCGGCAATGCCGGTGACGATGGTCAGGAAGATCACCGGCGCGATGATCATCTTCACCAGGTTGATGAAGGCATCGCCGAGCGGCTTCATCTTCTCGCCGATCAGGGGTTCGTAATGGCCGAGGATGGCGCCCAGGACGATCGCCACGATCACCTGGAAGTACAGCTGGCGGTAGATCGGCAACGGCTTTGCAGGCGCCGGGGCAGCGGTCGGGATGTGCATGGCGGACTCCGGGGAAGGGCGTTTTCAGGCACGTATGGCCCCGGAACTGCATGGGAGCCGATACCGTGGAAGCTGGTCACCGCCCCCTCGCTCCACGCGCAGGGTGGCGACCAATGGACGCCTTTGTACGCGCCGGGCACGCCAACGCAGATAACCTATTGGTACTAGCCCCCCGGTTCAGGTGGCCGGGATGCCTACACTGGCCCGGCATCGCACCGCGCCGGGAGGCCGGTGGCGCGGGCTGAACGGCCCGCGGCGTCCCTGCCCAAGTTCCGGCCCCGGCGGCCGTTGTTGTCCTGACCCTACGCAATCCGAGAGAGCCGCACCCAACATGCGCCCCATTTCCACCCTGCTGGCCCTGTCGCTGGCCGCCCTGCCCGCCTTCGCGTCCGCTGCCGATTTCGACAACTGGCCGACCAAGTACGCGTTCGGCGACGGCACCGAGCTGGCGGCCACCGCCAACATCGCCTACGACTACAACGATTTCTCCTCCGGCAGTGGCCTGGACGATGACGACGCCGTGCGCCGCAAGGAATTCGGCGCCACGCTGAAGAAGAAGGGCGTGTACGACGCGATGGTGTACTACGACTTCCAGGCCGACACCTGGCTGGACGTGTTCCTGCGCCTGGAGAGCAAGGCCTTCGTGGGCCGCGACATCGGCCGCTTCCGCTTCGGCTACATGAAGACGCCGGTCGGCCTGGATGCCAACACCTCCTCGCGCGCCGGTAGCTTCCTGGAGACCGCGCTGCCGGTGCAGGCGTTCTACGCCGGCCGCCGCACCGGTGTGGAATGGGTGCTGGAGCGCCCGCAGTACCTGCTGCAGGCCGGTGCCTACGGCGGCAAGGACCTGCAGGGCGACAACCCCGGCACCACGCAGGCGGTACGTGCGGTGTGGACGCCGGTGAAGGCGCCTGGCGATGTGATCCACCTGGGCCTGGCCTACTCGCAGGAAAACCCGCGCGGCTACCGCGATGGCCGTGACGTCCATCACGAGGCCAGCGCACGGTTGCGCGCGCGCCCGGAAGCCGGCCTGACCGACATCCGCTACGTGGATTCCGGCGCGCTGGTGACCGCCGACCAGATCCGCCGCACCGGCCTGGAAGGCATCTGGATCCGTGGCCCCTTCTCGCTGCAGGCCGAAGCGCTGCAGGCCACTGTCACCCGCAACGACGGCAAGCCCGACTACACCGGCCACGGCCAGTACGCGATGGCCAGCTGGGTGCTGACCGGCGAGTCCCGTCCGTACAACGCCGGCGCCGTGGCCAACATCAAGCCCGCCCACGACTACGGCGCGGTCGAGCTGGTGGCACGCTACAGCCGCCTGGATCTGGACGACGGCAGCATCCTGGGGGGACGTCAGCACGACCTGACCCTGGGCGCGAACTGGTACCTGACCAGCCATTTCAAGTTCCAGGCCAACTACGTCAAGGTCGATGCCAGCCGCCGCGGTGTGCACAGCACCCCGGAGATCTTCGAACTGCGCGCACAGATGCACTTCTGATCCGCGCCACGGTGCGGAATCCGGCGGGCATGCACGTCATGCCCGCCCTCACTGCGTAGACTGCCGCCATGTACTGGCTCGGCCGCCACCGGATGCTGCTGCTGACCCTCCTCGCGCTGGCCGGAGGCACCGTGCTGTGCGCGATCGCGGCGGGCCACTACGCGTGGCGCAGCGCCCTGGCGGCCGAGAGCACGCAGGTCCAGCGCCAGCTGCAGCTGTACGGCCAGGGCCTGCAGCAGCGTATCGACCGCTTCGGCACCCTGCCGCAGGTGATGGCACTGGACCCGGACCTGCTGCGCGTACTGCGCACGCCGCCCTCGCCCGCCGAGCGCCAGCAGCTGAACCTGAAACTGCAGCGCGCCAACCAGGTCACCCGAACCTCTACCCTGACCCTGGTCGGCCGCGATGGCGTCGCGGTCGCGGCCAGCAACTGGGACCAGCCGACCACCAACGTCGGCGAGGACTACAGCTACCGGCCCTATTACCAGCAGGCCCTGGCCCACGGCCGCGGCCGCTTCTACGGCATCGGCATGACCACCGGCGTGCCCGGCTATTTCATGTCCGAGGCGATCGTCGACGACCGCGGCCAGCGCATCGGCGTGATCGTGATCAAGATCGAGCTGTCGGCGCTGGAACAGGAGTGGCTGAACAGCCCGGACGTGGTGCTGGCCAGCGACAACCATGACGTGGTGTTCCTGTCCAACCGCGATGCCTGGCGCTACCGCCTGCTGCGGCCGCTGGGCGCGGACGAGCGCCGCGAGATGCTTGATGCCCGCCAGTATGCCGACCGCTCGTTGCAGCCCCTGCGGGTGCGTACCGAGGATGTGCTGGCCGATGGAGGCCGCATGGTGCGCCTGCTCGACCCGGTGCTGCCACAGGCGATGCTGTGGCAGAGCCTGGCGCTGCCCGACGAACACTGGAACCTGCATCTGCTGCACGATGCCAGTGCCGCCACCAGCGCCGGACGCGGTGCCGCCCTGGCCGGCGCCGCTGCGTGGCTGGCGTTGGGGTTCCTGCTGCTGTTCGTGCAGCAGCGCCGGCGCCTGGCCCGGCACCGCCAGCGCAGCCGCAGCGAACTGGAAACCCTGCTCAAGCAGCATGCACAGGAACTGCGCACCGCCCAGGACGGATTGCTGCAGGCTGCCACCGATGCCGACAGCGGCCTGAGCCGCAGCCTGGAGCACCTGCCGCAGGGCGTGGTGATCATTGATCGCGAACAGCGCCTGGTCGCCTGGAATTCGCGCTATCTGGAACTGTTCCGCTTCCCGCCGGGGCTGGTCCGTGTCGGCCGGCCCATCGAAGAGCTGTTCCGCTACAACGCACGCCGCGGCCTGCTCGGGCCGGGGCCGATCGACGAGGCCATCGAGCGTCGCCTGAACCACCTGCGCAGTGGCCGCCCGCACATGCGCGAGAGCGAAAAGGACGATGGCACCGTTCTGGAGATCCGTGGCAATCCGCTGCCTGATGGCGGCTTCGTCACCAGCTACGCCGACATCACTAGCTACAAGAACGCTGCACGCGAACTGCGGTCACTGGCCGATGCGCTGGAACACCGCGTGGCCGAGCGCACCCATGACCTCGACGAGGCCCGCCGCGAAGCCGAACAGGCCAACCGCTACAAGACCCGTTTCGTCGCATCCGCGGTGCACGACCTGCTGCAACCGTTGAACGCCGCGCGCATGTTCGTCTCCGTGCTGCGCGGCAAGCTGACCGACCCCGCGCAGCAGCAGACCACCGACCACATCGATGCCGCACTGGCCGCGCAGGATGCCATCCTCAACAGCCTGCTCGACATCGCGCGACTGGAGTCAGGCAGCCTGCCCACGCGCGTGCATGCGTTCCGGCTGGGCCCGCTGCTGCAGACGCTGGCACGCGAGTTCGGCATCGCCGCGCAGACACGCGGGCTGGTCGTGGACTGGGTGGATACCCGCGCGGTGGTGGTCAGCGACGAAGCACTGCTGCGCCGCATCCTGCAGAATTTCCTGTCCAACGCACTGCGCTACAGCGAGCGTGGCCGGGTGCTGCTCGGCTGCCGCCGGCGCGGAGACCAGTTGTGGATTGAAGTGCATGACCAGGGCCCCGGCATTCCTGATGCGCTGCAGGGTGAAATCTTCGAGGAATTCCGCCGCCTGCACGATGGTCACCAGCGCGGCGCCGGCCTGGGCCTGGCGATCGTCGACCGTATCGGCCGCCTGCTCGGCCATCCGATCCGCCTGCGCTCGCAGCTGGGGCGAGGCAGCGTGTTCGCAGTGGGCGTACCTCTTGGCGATGCCAACGCGATTCCCGCTGTTGCGCAGGCACCGGCGCTGGCACAGGAACCGGCGGCGGACAATCCGCTGCGCGGCCGCCGCGTGTGGGTGATCGATGATGATCCGCATGTCTGCGCAGCCAGCCGTGCCCTGCTGGAGCGCTGGGGATGCGAGGTGGTGCTGGCCGATGGCCCCCAGGCCGCGCTGCAGCTGGCCGGCGTGGAATCCGTGCCGGAACTGGTGCTGCTGGACGTTCGCATGGGCGACCATCACGGGCCGGTGCTGTACGAAGTGCTGGCCGAGCACTGGCAGGCACGGCCGCCGGTGGTGCTGGTGACCGCCGAGCGCGACGCAGGACTGCGCGAAATGGCGGCCGAACGTGGCTGGGGCATGATGGCCAAGCCGGTGAAGCCGCCGGCGCTGCGGGCGCTGATGAGCCAGTTGCTGATCCGCCATCGCGGGTGATTCCAGCCAACGGCGCAGCCCCTCGCGGGTGGCACGTAACGCAGTTCATGGTTGAGGCCGGGCAGGTTCCTTATTCGTCCACCCACGTGGAAGAAAAAGAAGATCAAACGCGGGTCGCGACGCCGCGCGTGCTCGTGTAGAGCCGAGCCCATGCTCGGCTCCACAGAAGGCGGCCTGACAGGCTGCTTTTGCTTTTGATCTTTTCCCTTTTCCGTGGGTGGCAGGCCACCGAAATCTGTCAGAGATCGGCCGGGTTGGGTTCGCGGGGGCGTCCGCCGCATGGATGCGGCAGCCAAGCCTCCAGGGACGGATTCACGGCGCTCCCGCATCACCTTCCGGCTCAAGCGCCTTCACCAGCACCGCGGCCTGCGTGCGGCTGTGGCATTCGAGCTTCTTCAGGATCGCGGTGACATGCACCTTCACCGTGTTTTCGGCCAACCCCAGCGTGTAGGCAATCTGCTTGTTGAGCAGGCCATCGGCCAGGCACAGCAGCACCCGGAACTGCTGCGGTGTCAGCTGCGCCAGACGGCTGGCCAGCAGTGCATCGGCCTCAGAACGCTCGGCCGCCATCGCCGGGAACCACAGGCCACCCTCCAGCACCGCCGTCACCGCCTCGCCAATGGTCTCGGCGGGCGCCGACTTCGGGATGAAACCGGCTGCGCCGAACTGCTGCGCGCGCCGGATCACCCGGGGATGATCGTTGGACGACAGGATCACCACCGGAATGTCCGGATGCGAGCCACGCACGTGCAGCAGCGCGGAGAAACCGTGGGCACCGGGCATGGTCAGGTCGAGCAGCACCAGGTCCACGTCAGGATGCGCATCCAGCGCCTCGGCGAGCGCTTCGGCACTGGCCACCTCGCGCACCTGGGCAAGCGGCAGGCTCTGCCGCAATGACTGCACCACCGCCGAACGCAGCAACGGGTGGTCATCGGCGATCAGGATGGTGTATTCGCTCATGCGGCCATTGTACGGGCAGCGCACTGCATCCGCCGGGCATGGCCCGGCGCTACCAGGGCATCAGCGCCCCGCCGGCTCCACGCTGCTGCGCCAGGCATCGAGGAACTGGCGCCGCTTGAGCGCGTCCAGGTAGACCAGCAGTCCCGGCCCGAGCTGGATCGGGCGTCGGCTGCGACCGGGCGCATCATCGCGCCGGGCATCGCTGCGCACGATCGGCATCAGCCGCGCCTCGCGCGACAGCACCTGCTGGCCACGCGGCGACAGCAGGTAATCGAGGAAACGCCGCGCCTCCTCCGGATGCGGACCGGTGCGCGGGATCACGGCCGTGCGCAGCACCACCAGCGTGTAGTCCTCCGGCTCGATGATGGCCAGTGGCGCGCCGGCATCGATGCGCGCCTGCGCGTACGAGCCGAGCACGTTGTAGACCAGCGACAGCTGGCCGCTGGCAACCTTGTCCAGCAGCACCCCGGTGCGCTCCTCGCGAACCACCTCGTTGTCGCCGAGCGCCCCGAGCAGCGCACCGGCAATACTGCCACGCTGCGCATCCTGCGTGGCCAGCAGGTAGCCCACACTGCTGCGTTCGATGTCGTAGGTGCCCACCCGTCCGCGCAGGGGCGCGCCTTCCGCGCGCAGCAGGTCCAGCAGCTGCCGGCGTGTATGCGGCACCTTGGCAGCAGGCAATGTGCGCGTGTTGTGGACCATCACCACCGGCTCGTAGCTGATCCCGAATGCCTCGCCCCGCCACTGTGCCCAGGCCGGCAGCGCCGCGGTCTGCGCCGAGCGGTGTGGCAGGGCATGACCGTCATTGACCAGCTTGGTCTGCAGGTCCATGCCGCTGGAGATCAGCAGATCCGGCGACGCAGGGCTGGTGCGGTCCTGCAGGTAACGCGCGTACAGATCCTGGGTGATGATGTCCTCGTACACCACTTCCGTGCCGGGATGCAGCCGCTGGTAGTCGGCGATCACCACCGCGAACACCTCGATGTCGGTGGTGCCGTGGATGCGCAGCTGGGCAGTGGCGCTCTCACGTGCGGGGAAACGGCGCACATCGCCGGGTGCAGCCTGCGCAGGCAGAGCCAGCAGCAGCGCGATGACGGCGGCAAACAGGCGGATCATGGGTTGCTCCGGGGCAGGCGGATGGTGGCGATCAGCCCCCCCTGCGGGCGGTTGCTGAGGTCGATATGGCCTGCATGGCTGTCGATCACGCGTTTGACGATGGCCAGCCCCAGGCCGGCGCCACCGGATGGCACGCCTTCGCCACGGGCGAATCGCTCGAACACCCGTTCGGCGTCGGCCGCGGCGATGCCCGGGCCGTGGTCGGCAATGGTCAGCACCGCCTGGCCGCCCTCGACCGTCAGTGCGATCTGCAGCGGACCATCGCCGCCATACTTCAACGCATTGTCGACCAGGTTCTTGATCGCCTCGCGCAGCAGCAGCGCATCGCCGTGCACATGCACCTGCTCGGAAGTGACGGCCAGCTGCACGCGCGGCGCGGGACCGGCCTGCGGCAACGCATCGTGCAATGCCTGGTGCACGGTTTCTGCCAGATCCACCGGCGCGAACCGCTGCAGATGCGAACGGTGGATCACGCTGGCATCGCTGAGCAGCTGGTTGAGCAGCCGGCTCATGTGCGTGGCATTGCGCTCGATGGCCTGCAGGCTGCGCCGCATGTCCTGCGGGTCGTCATCATCCAGCGCCAGCTGCGCCTGCGCGCGCAGGGCGGCCAGCGGGGTACGCATCTGGTGCGCGGCTTCCGCCATGAACGCGCGCAGGGTCTCGTTGCTGCTCGACAGCCGCTCCATGAAGCGGTTCAGCGCCGCCACCATCTGGTCCATCTCACGGGGCACACGTGCATCCAGCGGCTTCAGGTCCGACGGTTCACGGCGCGAGAGTTCGCGTTCCACCCTCACCAGTGGCCGGAATGCACGGTGTACACCGAAGGCGACCAGCGCCAGCAGCAGACCGGACAGCACACCGATCGCCAGCAGCGACCGGTTGACCATGTCCTGCGCCACCGCCTCGCGCGCGCGCCGGGTCTGGCCGACCTGCACCAGCACCTCGCCCTGCGCGGACGCAGCAGCGAAGCTGCGGCCCACCACCACGAAGCGCACGGTCTCACCGCTGTAGCGCGCATCGAAGAACTGCGGTTGGCTTCCCGGGCGCCGGGGTGGCACCGGCAGGTCGCCGTAGCCAGTGATCAGCGTGCCGCGACTGTCCGCGACGCGGTAGAACACCCGGTCCTCCGGCGCCATCGCCAGCAGGTCGAGCGCCGCGTACGGCAGGTCGACCTGCCATTGGCCATCGGCCAGCGCCACCGAATCGGCGATGGACAGTGCAGAGGACGCCAGCAGGTGATCGTAGGAGCGATTGGCCGCACGCTGGCCGTAGTCGCGTGCGGCAAACAGCAGGGCGACTGCGAACACCGCCAGCAGCGCACCCAGATACAGCAGCAGGGTCCGCCGCAGCGAACCCGGCGCGGCCGCTGCCGGGCGCGCGTCAGCCATTGCTGTCCACGCCTTCGTCGCGGGCCTCGAGCAGGTAACCGACGCCGCGCACGGTCGTGATGCGCAGCGGCGCGTCGGCGAGCTTCCTGCGCAGGCGGCCGACATAGAGCTCGATCGCGTTCGGCCCGGCCTCGTCATCGAAGCCGAACAGGCCGTTGCCGATCTCATCCTTGCCGACCACGTGGCCCAACCGGCCGACCAGGATTTCCAGCAGACGGTACTCGCGGTTGGGCAGCTCGATGGGCTCGCCATCCAGGGTGACCCGATGCGCAGCATTGTCGAACTGGAAGCCGCCCACCTGCACCACCTCACTGGCCTGACCGCGGGCCCGTCGCAGCAGCACGCGGCAACGCGCCTCGAACTCGCGGAAGTCGAAGGGCTTGCCGAGATAATCATCGGCACCCACGTCCAGCGCCTGCACGCGGTCCTCGATGCCGTCGCGCGCGGTCAGCATCAGCACCGGCGTACTGTCGCCGCGCTCGCGCATGCCGGCCAGCACGCGTAGCCCATCAAGCTTGGGCAGGCCGATATCCAGCACCACCAGATCGAAACTCTGGTAGCGCAGCACGCTTGCGGCGGCCAGGCCATCGGCCTGCCAATCCACCGCGTGCCCACTGCGGCGCATGCGACGGATGATCGCATCGGCCAGATCCGGGTTGTCTTCAACCAGCAGCAGGCGCATGGGGACAAGCGTGGGAGGGGAAGCGAATGCTACCGCATGGCGCCCGGCCTGCCCGCCGGGCATGGCCCGGCGCTACCCGGCGTCGCGGGGGGATGGATGGACCGGCGCGACCGGGCAGCCTGCACGGGGGTAGCGCCGGGCCAGCCCCGGCGAGCGCAGCGGCCGCTTTTACGCTGCAACGCACAAACCGCTGACAGGCGGATGACAGCTTGCGCGACCCAGACTGCGGCCGCGCACCATCCGGTGCCCACGATTGCCGCGCGCCTGGCGCGCACCTGGGAGGGTTTGTGGAATTCACGTTTGCCTGGCCGCGTTCCGCCGCCATGATGGCCCTGGCTGCGTTGGCCGCGCCGGCC
The DNA here is from genome assembly GCF_056479905.1 of Stenotrophomonas sp. 112478_Sma. Taxonomy (NCBI): domain Bacteria; kingdom Pseudomonadati; phylum Pseudomonadota; class Gammaproteobacteria; order Lysobacterales; family Lysobacteraceae; genus Stenotrophomonas; species Stenotrophomonas sp. 112478_Sma. The sequence goes on from NZ_CM151072.1 coordinate 3,591,269, forward strand.
TTTGCCGCCGATGATGAGCGGCCGGTCACCGCCACGCTGGGCGGTCGCCTGCATCTGGACTTCGCCACGTTCGACAATGACAACCGCGGTACGCCGAACAAGGATGACACCGAGATCCGCCGCGCCTGGCTGGATGTCTCCGGCAGGTTCTTCGTGGTTGACTACAAGATGGAAGCCGACTTCTCCGGCGACCGTGTAGAAGCCAAGGACGTCTACCTGGCACGCAGCTTCGGCAAGGCCGGCAAGCTGACGGTCGGCCAGTTCAAGCAGTACTTCTCGCTGGATGACCGCACCAGCTCCAACTACGGCAGCTTCCTGGAGCGCGGCAATGCCGGTACCACGCTGGCGCCGCTGTACCGGCTGGGTGCCTCGTGGCAGGCCAATCCGGGTGACTTCACCTGGGCCGCCAGCGTCTACAGCCTGGAGAGCATCGATGCCTGGCAGGTGAAGGGGCGCGCCGCCGGCGGCCGCGTGACCTGGGCGCCCTCGCCCAGCGACGGCGATGTACTGCACCTGGGCCTGTCGCTGGCCCGTGAGGCGTACGACAACCCTGGCGCCAACGGTGTGCCGGCACTGCGCATCCGCCCGCGCCCCGCCGGCCATCTGTCCGATGAGAGCCGCCTGACCCTGGTCGATTTCTCCGCAGGCCGCGATACCGACGTCAACAAGTGGTCACTGGAGTACGCCCAGGTCCGCGGCCCGTTGTCATGGCAGGGCGAGTTCAGCGGTGCGACCTTCGATGACGGCGCCCAGCGCGGCGACGTCATGGCCGGCTACGGCATGCTCAGCTGGTTCGTTACTGGCGAGAGCCGCGCCTACGACCGCAAGACCGGCCGCTTCGCACGGGTGAAGGACATCCGCCACAAGGCCGGTGCCTTTGAAGTCGCGCTGCGCTACGACCGGATGTGGGGCGCGCAGCACCTCGACGGCGCTCCCGACCTGCGCCGCGGCAGCACCGAAGCCTGGACGCTCGGCGGCAACTGGTACCTGCGCGACAACCTGCGATTCATGCTCAACGTCATCGAAAGCCGCAACCGTGACCGCCTGGCCGGGATCACGGTGGACCGCACGCGCGCCGTGACCGGCCGCCTGCAGTACGACTTCTGAGCCTCTTCCGCGCCCCCCTCCGCACCCGCCCCTCCCTTTCCCACGTCCTGTTTTCTCAAGGAGTCCGCAGATGATGCTGAGCATCCTCGGCTTTGGCATGGTCATTACATTCATGTACTTGATCATGAGCAAGCGGCTGTCACCGCTGGTGGCCCTGATCACCATCCCGATCCTGTTCGCGCTGATCGGTGGCTTTGGCGCAGGCATCGACGAAATGATGCTGGAAGGCATCAAGAAGATCGCGCCGACCGGCGTGATGCTGATGTTCGCCATCCTCTACTTCGGCGTGATGATCGACGCGGGACTGTTCGATCCGCTGGTGCGGGTGATCCTGCGCTTCGTCAAGGGCGATCCGATGAAGATCGTGCTCGGCACCGCCGTGCTGGCGATGCTGATCTCGCTCGATGGCGATGGCTCGACCACGTACATGATCACGGTCTCGGCAATGCTGCCGCTGTATCAGCGGCTGGGCATGAACGCGCTGAACATGACCTGCGTGACCATCCTCGCCGGTGGCGTGATGAACCTGACTCCGTGGGGCGGCCCGACCGCACGCGCCGCCACCGCACTGCACGTTGATCCTGCTGATGTGTTCGTGCCGCTGATCCCGTCGATGGTGATCGCCTGCGCGGGCGTGCTGCTGCTGGCGTGGTACCTGGGCCTGAAGGAACGCCGCCGGCTGGGCGTGGTGACGCTGCCCAAGGGCGGCAGCTGGATGGACAGCAGCGTGTCCGACGACAGCAATGCGCTGCCGACGGTCGAGGATGCCGAGGACATCAAGCGGCCCAAGCTGCTGTGGGTGAACCTGGTGCTGACCCTGGTCCTGATGACCGCGCTGATCGTCGGCGTGCTGCCGATGCCGGTGCTGTTCATGGTCGGCTTCGCCATTGCCCTGGTGATCAACTACCCGAACCTGGCCGAGCAGCGCCGTCGCGTGGTCAACCACGCCGGCAACGTGCTGTCGGTGGTGTCGCTGATCTTCGCGGCGGGCATCTTCACCGGCATCCTCAACAACACCGGCATGGTCGAGGCGATGTCGCACAGCTTCCTGGCGGTGATTCCGGATTCGTGGGGCCCCTATCTGGCGGTGATCACTGCCGTGGCCTCGATGCCGTTCACCTTCTTCATGTCCAACGACGCGTTCTACTTCGGCGTGTTGCCGATCCTGTCCGAAGCCGCTGGCAACTACGGCATCACGCCGGTGGAAATGGCCCGCGCCTCGCTGGCCGGCCAGCCGGTGCATCTGCTCAGCCCACTGGTGCCCTCCACCTACCTGCTGGTGGGCCTGGCCAAGGTCGAGTTCGCCGACCACCAGAAATTCACCCTGAAGTGGGCCATCGCCATCTCGCTGCTGTTGATGGTCGGCAGCCTGCTGTTCGGCCTGTATCCCCTCGCCGCCTGATCCCGTTACCAAGGAGCGTTCCGCAATGACTCTTCGCATCGCTTACGTCACCAGCGGCATGGGCAGTGTCGGCACTGCCATCTGCCAGAGCCTGGCCCGCGCCGGCCATACGGTTGTTGCCGGCTGTGCGCCGAACTCGCCGCGCAAGGCCAACTGGCTGCGCGAGCAGCGCGAGCAGGGCTTTGACTTCATCGCCTCCGAGGGCAATGCCACCGACTGGGCCTCGACCAGCGCCGCCTTCGCCAAAGTGCGCGCGGAAGTGGGTGAAGTGGACGTGCTGGTCAACAACTCCGGCGGCAGCCGCGACCTGCTGTTCCGGCAGATGACGGTGGAGGACTGGAATGCGGTGATCGCCTCCAACCTCAACGCGCTCTTCAACCTGACCAAGCAGGTGGTCGATGGCATGGCCACGCGGGGCTGGGGACGCATCATCAACATCGGTTCGGTCAGCGCCCACAAGGGGCAGATCGGCCAGGTGAACTACGCCACCGCCAAGGCCGCCATGCATGGCTTCAGCCGGGCGCTTGCCGCTGAAGTAGCGTCACGCGGAGTGACGGTCAACACGCTCTCGCCGGGCTACATCGCCAGCCAGGCCATCAGCAGTTTCCCCCCGGATGTCCTGGACCGCCTGGCCGCATCGGTGCCGGTACGGCGCCTGGGCCGTCCGGAAGAAGTCGCCGGCCTGTGCGCCTGGCTGGCCTCGGACGAGGCGTCGTATGTGACCGGCGCCGATTATCCGGTCAATGGTGGGCTGTACATGGGCTAATGAGCCGCCCTGGGTGCGCCGCCAACGCGGCGGCGCGTACCCGCATGGGTGTTCCGTAAAGAAGCTTTCATGTTCCGTTCGCATAGTGGGGCGGCATCGCGCACGCACGCCGGTGCCCATCCCCCATGCAACGGACCACCATGCAGACTCGACACCTGACGATCGCCGTAGCGATCGCGCTTTCCGCCGCTGCCAGCGCCTCCGCCGCCGATACCGACGCCGCGCCCAGCGCGCAGACGCTGGATACCGTCTCGGTGATCGGCCAGGGCGAGACCCGTCAGGTGCAGCGCATCACCAGCGTCGACAAGCAGGTGCTCCCGCCAGGCACCAGCGGCCAGAAGATCCTCGATCGGTTGCCGGGCGTCTCGGTGCAGTCCAACGATGCGTTCGGCGCCAATGAGGAATCGCAGACCATCAGCCTGCGCGGATTCGACAAGAGCCGGCTGGGCTATACCCTCGATGGCATTCCGCTGGGCGACAACAGCTACGGCAACTACAACGGCCTGAGCATCGCCCGTGCGCTGATCGCCGAAAACCTGGCCGGCGCCGAGCTGTCGCAGGGCATCGGTTCACTCGGCGTGGCCTCGACCAGCAATCTCGGCGGCACCATCCAGTACTTCTCGTCCGATCCGTCCACCGAGTTCGGCGGCCGTGCCAGCGTCACCGTCGGCGACGACAATCAGCGCCGTGGTTACCTGCGCGTGGATACGGGCGACCTCAACGGCTTCTCTGCGTATGTCTCCGGCGTTCACCAGGACCAGGACATGTGGGCCGCGCCGCATCAGAACCAGACCACCCGCCAGTTCAATGCCAAGGCCGTGTGGAACGTGGGCGACCATCGTTTTGGCGCGTTCGTGGCGACCTCGCGTGCCAGCCAGGCCAACTACGCCTACCTGTCCAAGGACATGCTGGCCAGGGGCCTGGGCTGGGACTGGAACATCTATGCGCCGGACTGGAACCGCGCGGTGGCCGCCGCCTACTGCGCGCCGGCTACGCGTGATCCGGCGCGATGTGCCTACAGCGGCGGCGTGACCAGCATCGACGATGCGTACTACCAGAGCCGTGCGCTGCGCGATGACAACCTGTACTCGATCGATGCCGACCTTCGCCTGGGCGAGCAGGGCCGCCTGAAGCTGCTGGCCTACCACCATGACAACCGCGGCCAGGGTCACTGGTGGGCGCCGGGCCAGCCGTCCTACCCCGGCACCGACCGGATGCTGCCGATCTCCATCCGCAGCACCAACTACACGATCAACCGCGACGGCGTGACCGCAGCGCTGTCATGGACGGCCGGCATCCACGAGCTGGAAGCCGGCCTGTGGTACGAGCAAAACGACCACAACGTGTCGCGCAATTTCTACTACATCAGCGGTCCGTTCCTGGACGACCTGTACCTGAAGAATCCGGACCGCCTGCTGTTCAACCAGGACTACGACATCCGCACGCAGCAGTTCTACGTGCAGGACCGCCTGCGCTTCCTCGACCAGCGCCTGACCGTTGATGTCGGCATCAAGAGCCCGAACACCCGCATGCGTGCCACGGCCCGCCCGGGCGTGGAAACCCGCCTGGCGTCCGGCACGCTGACGGCCAAGGAGTCGGTGCTGCCGCAGCTGGGCGTGGGCTTCAAGCTCAACGCCAACAACGAGCTGTTCGCCTCGTACGCCGAGAACATCGCCGCCTTCGTCGGTGGTGGCAGTGGCGGCCCGTTGCAGGTGGCACCGGAATCGTTCGCTGCCAGCGCCGACCTGGAACCGGAAAAGTCGAAGAGCCTGGAGGCCGGTTTCCGCACGTTCGGCGAGAAGTACCAGGCCTCGATCGCCGCCTACAACGTCACGTTCGACAACCGCCTGCTGTCACTGAACCCGTGCTCCAGCATCGAGGTGGGCACCCGCCCGGAGTGCGTGACACGCTTCATCAACGTCGGCTCGGTGAAGAGCCATGGCGCGGAACTGACCTTCATCCTCAAGCCGGTCGACGGTCTGCAGTGGTACAACGCGCTGTCCTGGAACAAGACCACCTACGAAGATGACTACATCTCCGGCGGCGCGGTGGTGCCGGTGGCCGGCAAGATCACGGTGGACACGCCGCAGCGCATGGCCTCCAGCGAAATCAGCTGGAACCGCGATGACTTCTTCGCCAGCCTGCGTGCCAAGTACACCGGCAAGCGTTATTACACCTACACCAACGATCAGTCGGTGCCGGGCGTGACCACCTTCGATGCGGGTGCCGGCTATGACTTCGGCCCTGGGCTGGGACTGCGCAACGTGCGGGTCTCGTTGAACGCGACCAATCTGACCAACAAGCGCTACGCCGGCCAGCTGAGCTCGTTCGCGCCGACCGACCCGGAAGGCAAGCGCTACGCGATCCACGCCAGCGCACCGCGGCAGGTGTTCATGACGGTGGCGGCAGAGTTCTAAGTCAGAAGCGGGCGCTGCGGCGCATCGAGTGTTCCTGCATGGCGCGGGCAGGCAGGCCCATGCAGGATCCGCCAACGCATGTCACTCCGGCGCCAGCTGGTCCATCCGTATCCGGTTGGCAAACAGCGAAAACGCCAGCATGCCGGCCAGGCCATTGGCCCGGCTGACCCAGTGCGGCAGCCAGCGTGGTGGCTTCAACACCCCGGCCTGGAACAACGGTGCGAACGCGATGGCGTCCTGCAGGCTCATCTTGCCCGCGAACAGCCACCGGCAGACCTGCAGGCGATCCTCGGCCAGCATGTGGCGGAAGAAGGTGTGCACCGATACCAGCCCGCGCAGGTACACGGTGTCCTTGGTGAAGGCCAGCCCGCCGCCGGGGGGCACCCCGCGGAACACGCGCTGGGCCGATGCGAAGCTCTCTTCCGGGTTCTGCCCGGCATCGCAGAAGTAGCGGAACACCTCGATGAAGTCGGCGCCCTCGCGGGCCATCGCGATGGCTTCGGTACGCAGGCTGATCCGCTTCAGGCGCTCGATGTCGATGCTGCCGGTGATCTGCTCGGCAAACGTGGCCAACCCTTCCTGGGTAGCCGTCACCCGGGGTGAGGACAAGGCCAGGCTGGGCAGCACCGGTTGCTCCCGGCCATTCAGCGCGGTCAGCGAATGCACCAGCGCTTCGTGATGGAACAGCTGTGCACGATCGTAGGCGCTGAAGCGCGCACTGGTACGCAGGCGGATCCGCGTCGGTCCGGCGGCCGCCTTGGACACCAGTTCCGGGTCCAGCTGCACCTGGATGATCCGCGATTCGAAGAAGGCATCCAGATCGTTCTGCAGCTGCAGTTGCAGCGCGATCGCAGACACCGGCACCTGTTCTTCCGGCGCCAGCAGTTCATGGTCCAGCTCGGCCGCGATCTGGATGAAATGGCGCGCTGCATCGCGCGTGCTCGGGCCATTGCCCGGCAAGGGCTGTTCGGGGGCGCCGAACAGCTGCACCGAACAGGTGTCCACCGCTGCGGTACCCAGGCCTTCCAGCAGGCGTGCGGCCAGGTCCCAGCTGTGCGCGGACTGCTGCACGTAGTGGCCCAACGGATGCCCCGCGTCGCAGTCGGCGGCGATGGCTGCCAAGGTGCGGCGTTCCTCGCTGAAATCCAGCTTCGGGTAGTCCACCTTCGGCAACTGCGGCTGCCCGCGCGCAACGCTGTCCAGGAACGGTGCCTGCACCGTCGCCGGCCAGCTGGTCAGGCCCAGCAGGCGGATGCCACCCACGGCCTCGACCAGCCGCGCATCGAGCGCCGCATGGTGGGCCACCTCGCGATCCAGCACGGCGGTCGTTTCCATGCGCGGACTATAGCGCCCTGCCAGGCCGTGCGCTGTCCACCGCGGGCCCCGGCATCAGCGGAGGCGTTACCCCGGTATCCCGGGATGAATTTCCATGCAGCCGCGCCCATGGCCGGCTGCCTCATCAACGACGTCGCGGCTTTCCTGCCGGACGGAACTGCTGGCCCTTGCCTTTCCTGCCACCACGTTCCTGCGCGGTCTCGGCCTGGCGCACGGCCAGCTTGGCGGCGGCGGCCGCCACTTCTTCCTTCAACTTGAAGTAGTTCAGCAGCCGGCTTTCCTCGATCTCACCCGCGTCGATGGCCGCCCGTACCGCACAACCGGGCTCCTGGTGATGCGAGCAGTCGCGGAAGCGGCACTGTTCGGCCAGTGCTTCGATATCGGCGAAGCCCCCTTCGGCCAGCGTCTCCTCGCCGGTCGGCTTGAGCTCGCGCATGCCGGGCGTGTCGATCAGGCAGGCGCCGGTCGGCAACGGCATCAGCGCACGATGAGTGGTGGTATGACGCCCGCGTGAGTCGTTGGCGCGCACCGCATTGGTCTTCATCCGCTGCTCGCCAAGCAGCGTGTTGGTCAGCGTGGATTTGCCGGCGCCGGAGGAGCCCACCAGCACCACGGTGCGGCCCGGGCCCAACCACGGCTGCAGCACAGCCACGCTGTCAGCATCCAGGCCATTGATGGCATGCAGGGCGATCCCCTGCATTTCCAGTTCTTCCAGCACCGCCAGCGCATCTTCGCTGTATTCGGTCTGGTCGGCCTTGGTCAGCACCACCACCGGTTCGGCACCGCCGCCGCCCACCAGCAACAGGTAGCGCTCGATACGGCGCGGATTGAAGTCCGCATCCAGCCCGCAGACGATGAACACCGTATCGATGTTGGCCGCGATCACCTGCTGGTGATAATGCTCGCCGGCGGCACCGCGCTTGATCGCGGTGCGACGTGGCAGCAGCGCCAGGATGCGGATGCCGTCGAGCAGCACCCAGTCGCCGACCGCCGGCCGCTCATGGCTGGGAAAGCGTGGCCGCTGCCATTCCGGCAGCGATTCGGCCTTGATCGCAGCGTCAGGGGCGTCGGCCACGACATAGTGCGTACGGTGCTGCTCGATCACCCGGGCCGGGCGGGCCTGCGGGTGCTCGGCCATCATGGCCTGCCAGTCGGCCTGCTGCGCCGGGCCCGGCCAGGGCCAGCCGATGGTCTGCAGGGCGGTGAAATCGGGGGTCTGGGTCATCGCCTCCATTCTACCCGTGCCAACGCCGCTCCAGCCCAGCAGCGGCGGGCCCTGGGGGCCTTGCCATGCAGTGCAGCAATTCCGCTACCATGGAACCTCCATGCCATCCGACGGCTCACCGACCATGTCAACCTCCGCGCCCAAGCCCCTGGCCACCCGCGAGCGCCTTTCCGAAGTGCGCTACGAAATCCGCGGAGAACTGGCCCGGCGAGCCCGGGAGCTGGAGGCGCAGGGCCGCAAGCTGATCAAGCTCAACATCGGCAACCCCGGCAATTTCGGCTTCCGCGCCCCGGAACACCTGCAGCGCGCGATCGCCGACGACATGGGTCGCACCGATCCCTATACCCACCAGCAGGGCCTGCCGGTGGCGCGCGAGGCGATCGCCGCCTACTACACCCGTCGCGGCGCTCCCGACGCACACCCGGACCGTGTGTTCGTCGGCAACGGCGTCAGCGAACTGATCGACCTGTCGCTGCGTGCGCTGCTCAACCCCGGCGATGAAGTGCTGGTGCCCTCCCCGGACTACCCGTTGTGGTCGGCCTCCACCATCCTCAACGACGGCCGGCCGGTTTACTACCGTTGCGCCGCCGAGAACGGCTTCCAGCCGGACCCGAGCGAGATCGAGACCCTGGTGTCCTCGCGCACCCGCGCGATCGTGCTGATCAATCCGAACAATCCCAGTGGCGCCAGCTACCCGCGCGAACTGCTTGAACGCGTGGTGGACATCGCGCGCCGGCACAACCTGCTGCTGCTGGTCGACGAGATCTACGACCAGATCCTGTATGACGAGGCGGTGTTCCAGCCAGTCGCACCGCTGGCGGGCGACCATCCGTGCCTGACCTTCAGCGGGCTGAGCAAGGTGCATCGCGCCTGCGGCTGGCGCGTGGGTTGGGCGCACCTCAGCGGCGATGACGCACGCCTGGGCGACTTCCGCGCGGCGATGGACCTGCTCAGCGCGCTGCGCCTGTGCGCCAATGTGCCCGGCCAGTACGCCATCGAGGCTGCGGTGAACGGGCCCGACACCATTTCGGCACTGTGTGCCCCGGGCGGGCGCCTGTACGAAACCCGCCGCGCGGTGATCGAAGCATGCGAGGCCAGCGAGCATCTGTCGCTGGTGGCCCCCGCCGGCGCGCTGTATGCCTTCCCGGCGGTGGTCGGCGCTGCCGCCAAGGGCTTCGACGATCACACCTTCGCCCTGGACCTGATGGACAACGAGGGCGTGCTGGTGGTGCCAGGTTCCAGCTTCAACGTGCCCTACCGCAACCACTTCCGCGTAACCCTGCTGCCGGAGGCCTCGGTGATGCGCGATGTGTTCGCCCGCATCGACCGCGTGCTGGCCCGCCGCGCCGAGGATGCAACCAAGGTCGTACCGATCAAGCCACGCCGTTCGGTGGCCTGAGTCGTGGGCTTGTCCTATCTGGCGCTGGGCGACTCCTACACCATCGGTGAGGCCGTCGCGGTCGAAGGCCGCTGGCCCCATCAGCTGGCCGCCGCGATGCGCGCACAGGGCGTCGCGCTGGCCGATCCGCAGACCATCGCCACCACCGGCTGGACCACGGACGAGCTCGATGCCGGCATCGACGAGGCCGCCCCGCAGGGGCCGTTCGACTTCGTCAGTCTGCTGATCGGGGTCAACAACCAGTACCGCGGCCGCCCGCTCGACGAATACCGCACGCAGTTCCAGGCCCTGCTGCAGCGCGCGATCGGTTTTGCCGGCGGCCGTACCGATCGGGTGCTGGTGCTGTCGTTTCCCGATTGGGGCGTGACGCCGTTCGGCGCCAGCAGCGGCCGACACCGTGGCCGCATCGGCATCGAAACCGACGCGTTCAACGCGGCTGCGGAGCAGGTCTGCAGTGGCCTCGGCGTCGACTTCGTCGACATCACCGACATCAGCCGCGTCCACGGTCACGACCCGGCGATGATCGCCGAAGACGGTCTGCACCCCTCCGCGCGCATGTATGCGTTGTGGAGCGAGCGCGCCTTGCCGGTCGCCCTGCGCCGGCTCGGCGACGCCGGCTGACCCGATGGACGGCACGCCACGGAATGGCACGCCCCTGCCCTGCTCCCCGCTGACCTCCCCGCAGGCCCGCGCGATCGCCGAGGCGTTCCGACCTGCACAGGCCTGGGGCAGCCGCCGCGACTATTACTACACCCGCGGCAAACTCGGCAGCGATCCGTTGTACGACGGCGTGCTGCAACAGCTGCCCGAGGATGGCCAGCCGGTGCTGGACCTGGGTTGCGGACTGGGCCTGTTCGCGCATGTGCTGCGCCAGCGCGGGCGCGGCCAGCCCTATCTCGGGGTGGACGTGGACGCCGCCAAGATCGAGCGGGCGCGGCAAGCCGGTGAAGGCCTGCCGGCCGTGCGCTTCGAATGCCTGGATGTGCAGGCTGCGCTGCCGTCGCACGTCGGTCATGTACTGCTGCTGGACGTAGTGCAGTACCTGGATGCCGGACCGCAGCAGACGCTGCTGCGTGCCGCAAGCGCGCGGGTGTCCCCCGGAGGACGGCTGCTGCTGCGCACGCCGCTGGCGACCGGTGATGGCCGGGACCGCACCACGCGGGTCGCGGACCGCCTTGCCTGGCTGGTGGGCTGGATGGGTACCCGCCCGCGGCACTATCCCCAGCCGAAGACCCTGCTGGCGACACTGAGCGAAGCGGGATTGCGCGTCGCCGCACCACGGCCGCTGCACGGGCGCACACCGTTCAACAGCTGGCTGGTGGTGGCCGAACGGCCTGAGTGACGCCGGGCGTGGCCCGGCGCTACCGGATGCCTGCCCACCCCTTGGTAGCGCCGGGCCGTGCCCGGCGGATTCCGTGCGCGCCGCTGCGCTATACCGAAGGCAGCGTTGCCTTCAATCCACGCTGATCCAGTGCCTGCAGCACGCGTTCGATGATTACCAGGTTGTGGCCATGGGCGGCCCCCTCATGCAGCAGCACGATGGCGCCCGGGCGAAGATCCGGCAGCAGGCGCTCCAGCACGCGCTCGGGCGTACAGCCGACACCATCGAAGCCGCGGGCGCTCCATCCCACCCGCACCAGGCCCAGGCGGCGCAGCACCGGGCCCACGAACGGATTGGTCATGCCCACCACCGACCGGTACCAGCGCACCGGCGTGCCCGACAATGCCTGCAGCGCATGCTGGCAGCCTTCGATCTCCGCACGCATCGCCTTCGGTCCCAGTCGCCAGAAGCGCGCCTGCGGATGGCTGAAGCTGTGGTTGCCCAGATCGTGCCCGCGGCGCAGGATCTCGGCCACCAGCGCCGGCTGGGCCAGCGCCCGCTCGCCCACCAGGAAGAATGTCGCCCGCGCCTGATGCCGATCCAGCAGATCAAGCACGGCCAGCGTGTCCGCACCGGGACCGTCATCGATGGTCAGCCAGACCGCGTCGTCCGCCTGCGCCAGGCGGCTCAGCACCGGCGTGTAGAAGCGGCTGTTGGGCAGGAACACCGGCACGATGAACAGCGCGTGGCTGGCCACCATCAGCGGCAGACCCCAGTGCCATCCCGCCAGCACCCAGGCCAGGATCACCGCCAACTGCGACGCCACCAGCCAGGGCAGCCAGCGCCATGGCCGGGGCGGAATGCGATGCAATGTTCCTGCGCTGCTCATACCCCATGATGCCATGAGGGGTAGAATCGAAGATTCGAATTACTGGACCCCCGACTTCCCATGTCTCTCGATCCTGCCCTGCGTTCGCGCATCGAATCCCTCCTCAACGCCAACCGCGTCGTGCTGTTCATGAAGGGCCAGCCGTCGATGCCGCAGTGCGGCTTCTCGGCCAAGGCCGTGGGCGCGCTGCAGGACCTGGGCGTCGAGTTCGCTCACGTCAACGTGCTGGCCGACCAGGAAATCCGTGAAGGCATCAAGGCCTACGGCGACTGGCCGACCATCCCGCAGCTGTACATCGACGGCGAACTGGTCGGTGGCAGCGACATCGTGCTGCAGATGGCCGCCAGCGGCGAACTGAGCAGCGTGCTGGGCCTGCCCGCACCGGACCGTACCCCGCCGCGCATCACCGTCACCCCGGCCGCGGTGGAGATGCTCAAGGGCGCGCTGGCCGACGCCCCGGGCGCCGCCCTGCAGCTGAGCATCGATGCAGGCTTCCAGCCCAACTTCCAGCTCGCTCCGCATGACGAGGCTGCGATCGCCGCCGAATCCAATGGACTGCGCGTGCAGTTCGACCTGGCCAGCGCGCGCCGTGCCGAAGGCATCACCATCGACTGGGTGGACGACATCCGCGGCAAGGGCCTGGCCATCGACAACCCGAATGCGCCCAAGCCGGTGCAGGAAATCAGCGTGCGCGACGCCGACGACCTGGTGCGCGCCGGCAACGCGATCCTGGTGGACGTACGCCCGGCTGACGAGCGCGCCATCGCCGCCGTCGGCGTGCCGTTCAAGGTGTTCGACGGCAACGGCCGCGCCGAGCTGGAAGCACTGCCGAAGGACACCGCACTGGCCTTCCTGTGCCACCACGGTGGTCGCAGTGCGCAGGCTGCCGAGCAGTTCCGCGCGCTTGGCTTCACCAAGGTCTTCAACATCACCGGCGGCATCAACGCCTGGTCCGAAGAGGTGGACAACGGCGTGCCGAAGTACTGATCGGCTGCAGCGCGGAACAGGAGAACGCCGGCGCACGCCGGCGTTTTCCGTTTCCTGCCTGTCCCGCGCGTGGCCGGCCCCGCCCGGTCAGCCGGCAAACCCGCCTTCGGCCAGGTAGTCCAGTTCCTCCGGCGTGGGAATGCGGCCCAGCACGGCGTTGCGGTGCGGGAAGCGGCCAAAACGGCGGATGATGTCGCGATGCAGGTCGGCGTACTGCAGGTATTCCTTGTCACCCAGCACGTCGAACATGGCCACCGAACGGTCCTGGTCCAGCGGATCCTCGGAATGCTCGAACGGCAGGTAGATGAAGGCCCGCAGCTTCGGAACCAGCTGCAGGTCCAGCCCTTCCTCGATGGCACGCATGGCGTAGTGCCGGGCCAGCCCATCGGTGGCGTAGGAGTGGGCGGTGCCACGGAAGCAGTTGCGCGGGAACTGGTCCAACAGCAGCATCAGGGCCAGCGCACCCTCGGCGCTGCCCAGCCAGTGTTCGCGCGCACGCGCGGCCGCAGCGAAATGCTCATCGAGGAACAATCGGCGGAACTGCGCGTCGAACGCATCGTCGCGGGCGAACCACTTCGCAGGGCCCGCCTCCTTCCAGAATTCCACCACCTGCGCGGCAACGTCCATTACCTACTCCCGGGCCCGGACGTCCCGCGCCCGGCCCTCATCATCATTCGTCGAAGCGCAGATGGCGGACCGACTTGCCGTTGCGCCGGATAAGCTTAAGCGCCTCGATGCCGATCTGGATATGGTTTTCCACGAACTGGGAGCTGACCTTGGCATCGGAGGCTTCGGTCTTGACCCCGTCGGGAATCATCGGCTGGTCCGAAACCAGCAGCAGGGCGCCGCTGGGGATGTGGTTGGCGAAGCCGGCGGCGAACACCGTGGCCGTTTCCATGTCGATGGCCATGCAGCGCATCGCGCGCAGCCGTTCCTTGAATGCCTCGTCGTGTTCCCAGACCCGCCGGTTGGTGGTGTAGACGGTACCGGTCCAGTAGTCGTACCCCAGATCGCGGATCATGGTCGAGACCGCGCGCTGCAGGGCGAAGGCCGGCAGTGCCGGTACTTCCGGTGGCAGATAGTCGCCCGAAGTGCCTTCACCACGGATCGCGGCGATCGGCAGCACCAGGTCGCCCAGCTGGTTCTTGCGCTTCAGGCCCCCGCACTTGCCCAGGAACAATACCGCCTTGGGCATCACCGCCGACAGCAGGTCCATGATGATCGCGGCATTGGGGCTGCCCATGCCGAAGTTGATCATCGTGATGCCATCGCTGGTGGCGCTGGCCATGGGCCGGTCCAGGCCGACGATGGGCGCACCGGTCAGTTCGGAGAAGGTGTGCAGGTAGCCGCCGAAGTTGGTCAGCAGGACGTGCGGGCCGAACTGGTCCAGGGGCACGCCGGTATAGCGCGGCAGCCAGTTGTCGACGATTTCCTGCTTGCTCTTCATGCTCGGTCCGGAACGGCGGGGACCGCCTATTTTCGGCCAGTGGGGCGACGCCGTCGAGGCACGCGGTCGCACCCTGTGAAGAAGGTCACTTGGCAAGCCCACCGCTGCCCGGCTAGCGTCAGCGGTTGCTTACGTAGCCGAGGGGATCTGCATGACGTCGACGTTGTTGCGCGCCGGGCTGGGGCTGGCGCTGGTTACGCTGGCCGCCGCGCCAGCACTGGGCGCCTCGCGCTTCATGGCCGATCCTTACCCCAGCACCTATCGGGCGCAGCCCGATGCGCCGGTGCTGATCCACAACGCAACGGTGCTGACCGGCACCGGCCAGCGCCTGGACAATGCCGACGTCCTGCTGCGTGAGGGCCGCATCGTTGCTGTCGGCCAGCAGCTGCAGGCCGAGGCCGATGTCACCCGCATCGACGCGCAGGGCAAGTGGGTCACCCCCGGGCTGATCGACGTGCACTCGCACCTGGGCGTATATCCAAGCCCGGGGGTGGGCGCCCACAGCGATGGCAACGAGATGACCGCACCGGTCACGGCCAATGTCTGGGCGGAGCATTCGGTGTGGCCGCAGGATCCCGGCTTCGCTGCCGCCCTGGCCGGCGGCGTGACCAGCATGCAGGTGCTGCCCGGCTCGGCCAACCTGGTCGGTGGCCGCGGCGTGACCCTGAAGAACGTTCCGGCCATCACCTACCAGGCGATGAAGTTTCCCGGCGCGCCGTGGGGCCTGAAGATGGCCTGCGGCGAGAACCCCAAACGCGTCTATGGCGAAGGCAAGGGTGTGACGCCTGCTACCCGGATGGGCAACGTCGCCGGCTACCGCGCAGCCTTCATCGATGCCGCCGACTACATCACCAAGAACACGCCCAAGGCAGCCAAGCGCAAGCGCTGGTTCGGCAGCGACAAAGGTGACAGCGCGGGCGATGCCGGTGGCAAGCGCGATCTCAAGCTGGACACCCTGGCCGGCGCGATCCAGGGCGACATCCGCGTGCACATCCACTGCTACCGTGCCGACGAAATGGCCACCATGCTCGATCTGGCCAAGGAATTCGGTTTCAAGGTGGCAGCGTTCCACCACGGCGTGGAGGCCTACAAGCTGGCCGACCGGCTGGCGGCGGACGGCGTCTGCGGTGCACTGTGGGCCGACTGGTGGGGCTTCAAGATGGAAGCCTTCGATGGCATCCCCGAGAACATCGCGCTGGTGGACCGGGCGAAGAACAGCTGCGCCATCGTCCATTCCGATTCGCCCGAAGGCATCCAGCGCCTGAACCAGGAAGCCGCCAAGGTCATGGCCGCCGCGCGCCGCGCACGCATGGCCCCGATCACTCCTGAACATGCGATCACCTGGATGACCGCCAATGCCGCCAAGGCGCTGGGCATCGAGCGCCAGACCGGCACGCTGGAGCCCGGCAAGATGGCCGACGTGGTGGTGTGGAACGGCAATCCCTTCAGCTCCTACGCATTGGCCGAGCAGGTCTATGTCGATGGCCGCCGCCTGTACGACCGCAGTGCGTTGCCGGCAACGCCGCAGTCGGACTTCCAGCTCGGGCAGGAGGTGCACTGATGGCCGGTTCCATGCAGATCGCAAGGTCTTCCAGCCGCAACCGGGCATGGCTCGGCGCTGCGATCATGGTGCTGGCAGCCATCACCGGCGCGGCATCGGCACAGGATCTGCTGGTGCGCGGCGCAACGGTTCACACCGCCGGCGCACGCGGCAGCCTGCAGCACGCCGATGTGCTGGTGCAGGGCGGCATCATCCGTGCCGTGGGTACGGGCCTGGCCGCACCGGCCGGCACGACCGTGGTTGAAGCCGATGGCCGCCCGCTCACGCCCGCGCTGTTCGGTGGCATCGCCGAGATCGGCATCGAGGAAGTCTCGGGAGAAGCGAGTACGGTCGACAGCAGCCTGAAGATCGGCGAGCAACCGCTGCGCCCGGAGTTCGACGTGACCCTGGCCTACAACCCCGCGTCGGTGCTCATTCCGGTGGCGCGACTGGAGGGCATCGGCTTCACCGCGCTGGGCGCCGTCACCGGCGGTGGCTTCGTGGCGGGCCAGGGTGGGGTGATGCGGCTCGATGGCAGCGCCGACCCGCTGGGTCCACGTGCGCTGTTCCTGCGGCTGGGCGCCGCAGCGTCGGAACTGACCGGTCATTCGCGTGCAGCACAGTGGATGCTGCTGCAGCAGATGGTGGATGAAGCGCGCGGCCAGGTCGCCGCCGATTCACCGCACGCCGTGCTGACACCGGCCGGTCGCCGCACACTGTCGCGCTATCTGGCCGGCCAGAGCCGCATCGTGGTTGAAATCGATCGCGCTGCCGATATCCGCCAGCTGCTGCGCTGGGCTGCACGTGAAAAGGTGAAGATCGCCCTGTCTGGAGCCAGCGAAGCCTGGCAGCTGGCGCCGGAGCTGGCTGCGGCCGGCGTGCCGGTGTTCGTCGACGTGCTGGCCAACCTGCCGGCCAGCTTCGACCAGATCGGCGCCACCCTGGAAAACGCGGCACGACTGCAGCGTGCGGGCGTGCCCGTCAGCTTCGTGCAACGTGGCGATGCCTCGCATAACGCACGCAAGATCCGCCAGCTCGCAGGCAATGCGGTAGCCCATGGCCTGCCCTGGGCCGACGGGCTGGCAGGCCTGACCCGGGTTCCCGCACAGGCGTTCGGGGTGGCCGACCAGATCGGCAGCATCGAGCCCGGCAAGCGCGCCGACCTGGTGCTTTGGGAAGGCGACCCGCTGGATGTGGCGCACTATGCCGAACAGGTCTGGATGGGCGGGCGGCCGATGCCGATGCGCTCGCGCCAGACCGACCTGCGCGACCGCTATCTGCAGCGCAACGCGCAGCCCTGACCGACGAGGAAAGCCCCATGGCCCCGCTGCACTGGTACTTCGATTTCGTCTCGCCCTACTCCTACCTGCATTGGCAGAAGGTCAAGCAACTGCCCCAGTTCGCACAGGTACAGCCGGTGCCGATCGCCTTCGGGGCGGTGCTGCAGCAGCTTGGCAATCTCGGCCCGGCCGAGATCCCGGCCAAGCGGCGCTTCATCTACCGCCAGTTGCTCTGGAACGCGCAGGCGGAAGGCGTGACGCTGCGCTTCCCGCCTGCCCACCCGTTCAACCCGCTGGCCGCTCTGCGGCTGTGCCTGGCCGCAGGCGGCGGCGCGCAGGCCGTGGACGTGCTGTTCGACTGGATCTGGCGCGAGGGCAACGCCGCCGACAGCGCCGAGGCGCTGCGCGAACCCGGCGCGCGGCTGGGCATCGCGGATGTGGCGGCCGCCACGGCAACCGCAGAGGTCAAGGAGCAGCTGCGGCGCAACACCGAGGCTGCGCTCGCGGCCGGCGTGTTCGGCGTACCGACCTTGGCCATCGGCGACGAGCTGTTCTGGGGCAATGACGCGCACCCGCTGATGGCCGCTGTGCTGGCCGATCCGGACCTGCTGAAGCAGCCGGAATGGCAGCGGGTGGAGGCCCTGCCGATCGCGGTACAGCGCAGACGCTGAACAGGGCGCCTGCGCTTCCCTCGCGCGCGGGCTCCCGTTTTGAGATATTTTTCACACTTCCGAACCAACAACCGCCCTGGAGGGGGAGCCGCGGATGCGCATCGGAATCGTCGTCGACTCGGCCTGCGACCTGCCGCAGGCGTTCATTGCCGAACACAACATCGTGCTGCTCCCGATCACCGTACGGATCGGCGAAGCCGTACTCGCCGACCATCGCGACGAACAGGCCACGCTCAGCTTCCTGCACGCACACGTGGCCGAACATGGTGCCGAGGCGGAGACCATCCCCTTCAGCGTCAACCAGATCCGTGACCTGTTCCTGCAGCAGCTGGTGATCGACTACGACCACGTCTTCTGCATGACCATCACCAAGACCCGCAGCCCGATCCACGACAACGCCCTGCAGGCCAGCTTCGCCATCCTCAACGACTACAAGCCGGTGCGGCAGGCCGCGGGCTACAACTCGCCCTTCGCACTGCGCGTGCTCGACACCCAGAACCTGTTCGCCGCGCAGGCGGTGACGGCGGTGGAAGCGGTGCGCCTGCGCGACAGCAACGCCAGCGTGCAGCAGATCCGCGAGCGGCTGGAGGAACTGGCCGGCAACGTGCATGGCTACATGGTCACCCGTGACCTGTATTACATGCGGGCCCGCGCGCGGCACAAGGGCGACCGCAGTGTCGGCCTGCTCAGTGCCGCGCTGGGCAGCGCACTGGACATCAAGCCGGTGCTGCACGGCTACCGCGGTGAGACCGGCCCGGTGGCCAAGATCAAGGGCTTCGACAATGCCGTGCAGAAGCTCTTCGCTGTGGTCGGCCAGCGCGTGCGCAGTGGACTGATGACACCGACAGTCTGCGTCAGCTATGGCGGTGAGCTGGAGGAGCTGCGCGCCCTGCCCGGCTATGCGCAGCTGACGGACGTCTGCGCCACCCACGGCGTCACCGTGTACGAATCGGTGATGAGCCTGACCGGCATGGTCAACGTCGGCAAGGGCGCCGTTACCGTGGGCTTTGCCGATGGACCGCATCGGTTCGAATGAGGGCGGGCGACGCCTGCATGCAGGTGCGCCGGATGTACACAAGCATTGCACCGCGTCTATGCCAGCCTTGCCGCACTTCAAGGAGATCACCATGCCTGCGCAGTACCACATCAGCCTTCCCGACCCGTCCAAGGCCCGCGGCAACGACCCCGACCTGTCCTTCCATTCGCAGGGCGCCGCCGGCTTTGCCGAAGAACTGCAGGACGCCCTGCGCAGCGGCGCGCTGTTCGAGCGCTGGAAAGCCAAGCAACCCGATCCGGATGCAGTGGAGCCGCAGTGGGGCGTGACCGACCCGGACGCCACCGTAACCGGTGAGCAGAAGGACCTGCGCATCAACCTGGTGGCCACCACCCGCATCGACAGCGATGTGTTCAAGCAGCGCCTGCGTCTGCTGGCCGGCCATCACTGGGAACTGCGCGACGTGCGTTGAGCGGCGAACGCGCTGGCGTCTGCTGGGCTTCGCCCGTCGAAGCCCTCATCGCGCGGACGTGGGGCGGGCCTGGCCGTATTCGGACCGCAGCGCATCGCCACGGATGAAGTCCGTCATCAGCTGGAAGTACCCGGCCGGCTGCCGTGTCGATACACGTTCCCCGGCCGCATCCAGCTCGAACTCGTACATGCCATGATCGGCGTCTGCATACACGGCCGTGTAGATCGGCCGTCCCTGGCCCTGCAGAACCGCAAGACGCCTGAGCGTCTCTCCCGGCGGCGCATCGCGGTCCTGCCCGCCAAAGATCCACAACTGCGGCACCTGCAGATGCGTGAGCACCGGTAAAGGGTCGTAATGGGCCGGCACCCCGTCCAGCAGCCGCGGCCCCTGCTCGCGCGCAGTGACCTCCGGAGTCGACAACAGATACCCGGTAATGTTCCCGCGTACCGCAGGGAACCAGGGCGCATGCTGGTAACGCTGCTTCACCTCCGCCAGTACATCGAATCCCTCGCTGAATCCGCTTTCGACGATGGTCGCCACCGCATCGGCGATCTGCATCGCCTGCGCAGTGGCTTCTGCGTCCTGGCCGGCCCGCTGCATGTCGAAAGCGATCGCCTCGCGGTCTTCCTCCAGCGGCGAGACCGCCAGGCCGAAGCTGATCACGATGAAATCCACAGGCTCGATGCGTGCCGCCAGCGGCGCCACCCAGCCACCCTGGCTGCCGGCCTGGTAGCCGACCCGCTGCGCACGTGCCCCCGCCAACCGGCGTGCTTCGCGCGTGGCCAGGATCAGATCATTGGCCAGGGTCAGGTAGTTCTGCGTGTACCGCCCGCCAGAGCGTCCCGTGCCCCGCTTGTCGTACGCGAACACGGCGATGCCGGCACTGGCGAACTCGCGCTGCAGCGAGTAGCGCTCCAGCGCGGAGCTGTTCTCCGCACCATGCACCAGCACCACCAGTGGAACCGGCGCATCGCCCGGAGGCAGCGTCAGCCGCCCCTGCAGCGTTGCGCCGGCACCGCTGAAACGGGTGTCGATCTGCCGCAGCGGAATGCGCTCGCCCTTCATTCCATCGACGCTGATGCCGCGCTTCCCACAGTCCGTGAGCACCATCCGGTGCCCGTCCGGCTGCCCGGTCCAGCCGCGGGTACTGGTCCAGGCATCGCCCGCGGTGCGCTGCAGTGCGCCGCTGCGACCATCTGGCGTGCGCCAGCGCAGCTGATCGCCCGCACCCGGGCCGATGTCCAGCGTACTGCCATCGGCCATCCGATAGCTCGCAGCGGCGCAAGGTGACGCCGCCGTGGCCGCGACCGCCTGCGCACTGAAGGCCATCGCGCTCCACGCGGCCAGCGACACCAGGGTTCTGTGCATGTCTGCTCCTCTCCACACTGGTGGGTGACGGTGAACCGGCTCCCGCGTGATCGCCAGCGCGGTGCGACGGAGTGCGGGTACCGCCGACGAAGGCGCGTCCGCGGGCGACAGCCACCAGCGGCGGAACCGCGTTCCCCTGGCGAATGCGCGGGGCGGGGTCTAGCGGCCGTCTGCACCGGCCGGCGCTGCGCCCTGCATCGCCACACGATTGCGTCCCGCGCGTTTGGCCACATACAACGCCGCATCCGCATCGGCGAGCAGCTGCCCGGCATCGGCTGTTGCCGGCGGATGCAGGAATGCGATGCCGATGCTGATGCTGACCCGCCCTTCCGGCAGCTGCAGCGCTTCCACCGCGCGTCGCAGCCGCTCGGCCAAGGCCTGTACGCCGTCCAACGCCGTGCCTGGCACGATCACCGCGAATTCCTCACCGCCGTAACGCGCCACGCTGTCGCCCGCACGCCCGGCGCTGTGCTGCAGCAGCGCCGCCACGGCCTGCAGGCAACGGTCGCCGGCGGGATGACCATGGGCATCGTTGAATGCCTTGAAATGATCGATATCGACCAGCAGCAGCGCCAGTTCGCTGCCGCTCCGCCGCGCCCGGTTCCATTCAGCCTGCAGTTCGGCATCGAACTGGCGGCGGTTGGCTACGCCGGTCAGGCCATCCTGGCGCGCGAGCTGGTCGAGCCCGGCCTGCCGTTCCAGCAGATCGATCTGCAGAAGTGCACTGCGCAGGCTGAAGCCCAACGTGGCCAGAACGAATCCAGCCAATGCCAGGGGCCTGGCATGGTCCACCACCAGGGTGCCCACCACCAGCAACAGCAGCGGCAGGATGATCGGGCCGCCGGCCTGCACCAGCCGGGCCAGCCGCGGCTGCAGCACGAATCCGGTAGCTGGCGACCGCCGCAGTGCCAGCAGCGCGAGCAACAGGAACGGCACGTCGATCAGCAGATCGTTGTAGGCGCCGAAAGACTGTTCGGAGGTGAAGTGGTTGATGTAGTAGGCCACCAGCAGATAGGCCAGCGCGTACAGCGCCAGCGCGCGGAACACGCTGCGTCGCTCCGGGACATCACAGGACACCCAGCGCACGATGGCAAAGACAGCGATGCACAGGTTCTGGATATCGAACATGCGCTGCATGTTGGCCAGCGCCTGGTCGTCGATGCCGACATGGTCGGCAAATGACTGGGTATGCACGAAGAACAGCACGCCCAGCAGGGCCGCCATGATTCCGTCGATCACGCTGATGGCCCAGCGCTCCCGCCGCGAGCGGGCCAGGATGAACACCAGCGGCACGCCATACAGCACGTACAGCAGCAGGCTGGCGCCCGGGGTGATGTCGGGGCGGTCGGCACGGAGTGCATCGAGCATGTTGATGCCCATGCCCCCCGCCCACAGCAGCAGTGCCAGCGCGATGGCACGCCAGCCCAGCGCGGCGCGATCCGCACGCGCGCGCCACAGGCATGCGGCGGCGGCCAGCAGCGGCGCGCCGGTGAGGAACACGAACGAACCCAGGCCTGCCGGCCCCGGCCACAGGGCCACGACCAGGCCATGGCCGAACACGTACAGCAGCGCCAGCACTACCGGCATGCATCCCCCACTGCGCAAGCCTGTCTGCACGCACGATAGCGCGACAGGCCGCCATGGAGGCGTGATCCACGCCACACCTGCTTCCCCTGCCCCTGCGCCGGGCATGGCGCGGCGCTACATCGACGCAGGCGTTCCGTCGCGCCGGGGCATGCGCGGTTGCGTCCCCGGGACCGCAGCTGTCACGCGGGCTATTCAGCCGTGCAGCGCGCGGGCGTGGTGAGCGATGTGCTCGCCGATGAAGCTGGCGATGAAGTAATAGCTGTGGTCGTAGCCATCCTGCAGGCGCAGGGTCAGCGGATGGCCGACGGCGTCGCAGGCCTGCTGCAGGCGCTGCGGCTGCAGCTGGCTCTGCAGGAACTCATCGGCCCCACCCTGGTCCACCAGCAGCGGCAAGCGTTCGCTGGCCGCAGCGATCAGTTCGCAGGCATCCCACGCGGCCCAGTCGGCGCGGTTGTCGCCCAGATAGGCCTGGAACGCCTTCTGCCCCCAGGGCACCTGGCTGGGGGCAACAATCGGCGAAAATGCCGACACGCTGCGGTAACGCCCCGGATTGCGCAGCGCGACCACCAGTGCACCGTGACCTCCCATCGAGTGACCACTGATCGCGCGTGCCCCGGTCACCGCGAAGTTCGCCTCGATCAGCGCCGGCAGTTCCTGCGCCACATAGTCATGCATGCGGTAGTGCTTGGACCACGGCTCGCGGGTGGCGTTGAGGTAGAAGCCGGCACCCTTGCCCAGATCGTAGCCCTCCGCGTCGGCGACATCGTCGCCACGCGGGCTGGTGTCGGGCGCGACCAGAATCACGCCATGTTCGGCCGCATAGCGCTGCGCGCCCGCCTTGGTGATGACGTTCTGTTCGGTGCAGGTCAGTCCGCTCAGCCAGTACAGCACCGGTAGCGCCTGCGTTTCCGCCTGCGGCGGCAGGTAAACGGCGAACTGCATGTCGCAGCCCAGCGTGGACGAGGGATGACGGTACACGTCCTGCCAACCGCCGAAGCAAGCACGATGTTCGATGCGTTCCATGGTGTCTCTCCAGAAGGGTGGCAGCCCTGATGGCCTGCCAC
Source organism: Stenotrophomonas sp. 112478_Sma (assembly GCF_056479905.1). Classification (NCBI taxonomy): domain Bacteria; kingdom Pseudomonadati; phylum Pseudomonadota; class Gammaproteobacteria; order Lysobacterales; family Lysobacteraceae; genus Stenotrophomonas; species Stenotrophomonas sp. 112478_Sma. Next base: position 3,614,540 of record NZ_CM151072.1, read on the forward strand.
CCGGGATGGCTCAGTAGTGCACGACCGAACGGATCGACTTGCCTTCGTGCATCAGATCGAAGGCATCGTTGATCCCGTCCAGATCCATGGTGTGGGTGACGAACGGCGCCAGTTCGATGTCGCCCTTCATCGCGTCCTCCACCATGCCCGGCAGCTGGCTGCGACCCTTGACGCCACCGAAGGCCGTGCCCATCCACTTGCGGCCGGTGACCAGCTGGAAGGGACGGGTGGAGATTTCCTGGCCGGCGCCGGCCACGCCGATCACCACGCTCTGGCCCCAGCCACGGTGCGCGCATTCCAGCGCCGCGCGCATCACGTTGACGTTGCCGATGCACTCGAAGCTGTGGTCCACGCCCCAGGTGGTCATTTCAACAATGACCTGCTGGATCGGCTTGTCGAAGTCCTTCGGATTGATGCAGTCGGTCGCACCGAACTCACGCGCCAGCTCGAACTTGGACGGATTGGTATCCACCGCGATGATGCGGCCGGCCTTGGCCTGGCGCGCGCCCTGGATCACGGCCAGGCCGATACCGCCGAGGCCGAACACTGCCACGCTGTCGCCTTCCTGCACCTTGGCCGTGTTGTGCACCGCACCGATGCCGGTAGTGACACCGCAGCCGAGCAGGCAGACATGTTCCGGGTTCGCCTGCGGATTGATCTTCGCCAGCGAGACTTCGGCCACCACTGTGTACTCGCTGAACGTCGAGCAGCCCATGTAGTGATAGATCGGCTCGCCGTTGTAGCTGAAGCGGCTGGTGCCATCGGGCATCACGCCCTTGCCCTGGGTCGCGCGTACCGACACGCACAGGTTGGTCTTGCCACTCTTGCAGAACAGGCATTCGCCGCACTCGGCGGTGTACAGCGGAATCACGTGGTCACCCGGCTTGACGCTGGTCACGCCCTCGCCTACTTCCACCACGATGCCGGCACCTTCATGGCCCAGCACCACCGGGAACAGACCTTCCGGATCATCCCCTGACAGGGTGAACGCATCGGTGTGGCAGACGCCGGTGTGGGTGATCTTGACCAGCACTTCGCCGGCCTTCGGCGGGGCGACGTCGATCTCGACGATCTGCAGCGGCTGGCCGGGAGCAAAGGCGACGGCGGCACGGGATTTCATGGTGGGATTCTCCAAAGACAGGCAGTAACAGATGGACGACGCTATGCTGCGCCGTTGCTTATTTCAGGTACGAGCGGATCAGCCCGCTCATCTCGCGCACGCGCTCGGCGCGCTGTTCATCGGACGCTGCGGGTTGTCCGAACTCTTCGCGCAGGTGGGCTTCCATCACCTCGGACATCAGCCCGTTGACCGCCCCGCGGATGGCGGCGATCTGCTGCAGCACGGGCCCGCAGTCGGCGCCGGCTTCCAGCGCACGGTCCAGTGCATCGCACTGGCCGCGGATGCGGCGCACGCGGGCCAGGACCTTCTTCTTCTCTTCGGGAGAGTGCGGCATGGCAGGGTGACTCAGGAACTATACTGGGGGATAGTATACACAGGTGGCGGAAAGGTACATCCTGCGCCTCAGCGCAGGCGGTGCGCGGGTACGCCCTCGTGCGTCATCTTCACCGGCAGGATGCGGCCCTGCGCGTCGAAGTACAGGCGATCGATCGCGGTGACGCGGGCATTGCGGTCGGTCTGGTCGAGCGGCCGGCGGTGGTAGACGATGTACCACGTGTCATCGCCGGGCGCGTGGATCAGGGAGTGGTGCCCGGCGCTGGTCGCGATGGCCGGGTCCTGCTGCAGGACCCGGCCGATGCGTGTGAACGGCCCGGTCGGCGCGTCGGCGATCGCATAGGCCACCGAGTAGTCCGGCTCGCCCCAGCCGCCTTCGGACCACATGAAGTAGTAGCGACCGCCCCGCTTGAACATCAGCGGACCTTCCACGTACTCCGGCGCCGGCGTGATCTCCTTGAACAGCGTGCCGTCGTCCCAGGGCAGCAGGCCGCTGAAATCCGCCTTCAGGCGCACGATGTTGGCGTGCTTCCAGCCGCCATAGATCATGTACCAGGCACCATCGTCATCCTTGAACACATACTGGTCGATCGGCTGCGCGCCATTGTGGAACGCGCCCACCAGTGGCTTGCCGAGCAGATCGCGGTAAGGCCCTTCGGGCTGGTCGGCCACGGCCACGCCGATGCCACCGGTCTCGCCGTCGTTCTGGATGTCATTGGCGGAGAAGAAGAAGAAGTAGCGCCCGTCGTTGGCCACCACCGAGGGTGCCCACAACGCCTGCCTGGCCCAGGGAATGTTCTCGATGGACAGCACGCTGTCGTGCCGGCGCCAGTGCACCAGGTCGGGCGACGAAAAGGCATCGAAGGCAACCTGTTCTGCATAGGGCCGCGAGCGCGTGGGGAAGATCCAGTAGGTGCTGCCGAATACGGCTGCCTCCGGGTCCGCGTACCAGCCCGGCAGGATCGGATTGCCGGACATCACCGGTGCCTGGCTGTCACGCGCATCCGCGATGCCGACGCCAGTGGCTGCGAGCAGCACGGCCAGTGCGGCCCCCCTCCCCCATTCGCGCAGTCCCATCAGAGCCACTCCCATGCAGGTTCGATCGCTCGAGTCTAGAACGATCGCCGGCGCCTTTCCGCGACGCGCTGCCTCAAACCGCGCACCCTCTTGATCGACGGGAATCATCGGCGCATGGTGCCTGGCACAACGCAGGACCCGGGCCATGATCCCCTTCATCATCAATCTGGACGTTCCGGACCTCGCGGCCGCCGAGGCGTTCTACACACGCGCCTTCGGCCTCCATGCCGGGCGCCGTCTCGGCCCGGAGGTGCTGGAACTGCTGGGCGGCCCGACACCGCTCTATCTGCTGCAGAACGAAGCGGGCAGCGCAGCTACCGTCGACGGTGACGTGCGGGATTACGAACGTCACTGGACCGCGCTGCACATCGACTGGATCGTGGAGGACCTCGACGCCGCCCTTGCCCAGGCGTTGGCGGCAGGCGCGGCGCTCGAGCAGGCGCCACGCGAGCGTTCATGGGGGCGCATCGCAGTACTGGCGGATCCGTTCGGACACGGCTTCTGCCTGATCCAGTTCACCGGCCCCGGCTACGACGCCTTGCTGGATTGATCGGCGGAATGCACCGGGCCCGCCGCCAGCATCAGCGCACGTAGGCGAATGATTCGTCCAGCCGCTCGAATCCGATCAGCTGCTGCACCAGCGCCTGCGCCTGATCCTCATCGATCTCTCCCTGCTCGATCTCTGCGCTGCGTGCAAACAGGGCCTCCAGCGCAGTGGCCTGGTCGTCCCGCAGCCACGCGCGATGCGAGCCCAGCCAGCGCTGGAGATTGTCGGCCAGGTCACCGTGCGACAACAGCGTGTAGGGGGCCTCGTAGTCCGCCACTGCCTCCACCATCTTGCGGAACAGGAAATCCTGAAGGTTGCGGGCCAGTACGTCAGCGCGATCATCGTCGTGCCACACCAGCAGCACCGGCGGCTCGTCGCAGCCCGGCGCATTGGTCCAGAAGCAGTAGCTGTCACCGGCCCCCGTGCGGGCGAACGGCAGCAGCTGCAGATCCTGGCGCAATGGGTTGTAGTGATCCTCTGCAGTCAGCTCCTGCCAGGCCTCGAGCAGTTCGCCACGCTCAAGCGGCTCGTAATCCTGCGCATACAGCAGAATCGGCGGCACCGGTTGCAGCTCCGGAAGGCACACCTGCGCCCATTGCGGATGGGTCGCCCCCCAGCTCAGCCGGTCTTCTGCATCGAGCCGGTGGTAGAGAGCAGGAAAGGTCTGGCCGGTGGCCAGTTCGATCTCGGCAAGCGTATGCATGAACGTCCCTGTGATTGGATCGGCACGCACTTTACCTCGACAGGCAGCATCCGCGCAGGCACGGATCTATTCGCGCAGCATGTCCACGAATGCGCGCAAGGCCGACGCCATCTGCCGTTGCCTGGGGTAATACAGCACGAAGCCGGGAAACGGTTCGCTCCAGTCCTGCAGTACCGCCACCATCCGCCCGGCTTCGATGTGCGGGCGCGCGGCATCCTCAAGCACATAGGCCAGGCCGAAGCCATCCAGCACCGCGCGCATGATGGTGGTCTGCTCGCTCAGCGTCAGTCGCCCACGCACGTCGATTTCCAGCGACTGCCCATCGCGGTCGAACTGCCACTTGTACAGGTGACCGCTGGCGAAGCGGAAGCGGATGCATTCGTGCTGCAGCAGGTCGCGGGGATGCTGCGGCGCCGGGTGCTGGCGCAGATACCCGGGCGAGGCCACGATCATGCCGTGCAGGGCCGGGCCCAACGGCACGGCCACCATGTCCTCGGGCACGAACTCATGCAGCCGCACGCCGGCATCGAAGCCTTCGGCAACGATGTCCACCAGCCCATCGTTCTCGGTCAGCTCCAGGCGCACATCGGGGTGCGCGCGCAGGAAGCGGGTCAGGCGTGGGCCGAGCTGGGTCGGTACCGCCGCGCGGGCCGCGTTGATGCGCAGCAGGCCCGTCGGGCTGTCCCTGAACTGGTTCATCTCCTCCAGCGCCTCGTGCACCTGGCCCAGCGCCGGCTGCAACCGGTCCAGCAGGCGCTGCCCGGCCTCGGTCAGGGCCACGCTGCGGGTAGTTCGATGGAACAGGCCCACCCCCAACCGCTCTTCCAGTGCCCGGATCGCATAGCTCACCGCCGAGGTCGACAGGGCCAGCTCGGCGCCGGCCCGGCGGAAGCTGCGGTGGCGGGCCACCGCCGCGAAGGCGGCCAGGTGGGTGAGATTGTCAGTGGCCATGATTGTGCAGTCTGCCTTGATGAATCATGCCGATATCCCCGCTTTGTGGGCGGGTATGAGGGGCGTATTGTAAAACGCCTTTCCACAAACCCGCCAAGGATTCCCCATGTCCCTCGCCCATGGTTATGCGGTGCGTACCAATACCGCTCCGCTCGAGCCCTTCACCTTCGAACGCCGCGCCGTCGGCGCCAACGATGTCCGCATCGAAGTGCTGTACAGCGGCATCTGCCACTCCGACCTGCACCAGGCCCGCGACGACTGGGGCGGCGCGGAGTACCCGATGGTTCCCGGCCACGAAATCATCGGCCGCGTGGTCGAAGTCGGTCCGGCCGTCACCCGCCTCAGCGTTGGCGATATCGCCGGCGTCGGCTGCATGGTGGATTCCTGTCGCCATTGCGATGCCTGCGACCACGACCTTGAGCAGTACTGCGAAAAGGGCCCGACCTACACCTACAACAGCCGCGACCGCAATACCGGTGAGCTGACGATGGGCGGCTACTCCGACCACATCGTGGTCGAGCAGCGCTTCGTGGTGAAGGTCTCCGAGACGCTGGACCTGAAGGCCGCCGCGCCGCTGCTGTGCGCCGGCATCACCACCTACTCGCCGCTGCGCCACTGGAAGGTCGGCCCTGGCCAGAAGGTGGGTGTGATCGGCCTGGGCGGTCTGGGCCACATGGGCGTGAAGTTTGCCAAGGCGATGGGCGCCACCGTAGTGATGATCACCACCACCCCGGAAAAGGGCGCCGACGCCAAGCGCCTGGGCGCGGACGAGGTGCTGGTCTCGCGCGATCCGGCGCAGATGAAGGCGCACGCCAACAGCTTCGACTTCCTGCTCAACACCGTGCCGGTCAGCCATGACACCAACCCGTACATGAGCCTGCTCAAGCGCGATGCCACCATGTGCCTGGTCGGCGTCATCACCGAGCTGGACCCGCCCCTGATGGGTGCCAGCGTGATCTTCGGCCGCAAGCACGTCACCGGCTCGGCCATCGGCGGCATGGCCGAGACCCAGGAAATGATGGATTTCTGCGCCGAGCACAACATCGTCAGCGATGTTGAGGTGATCGACATCAAGGATGTCAACCACGCGTGGGAGCGCATGGCGAAGAACGATGTGCGCTATCGCTTCGTGATCGACATGGCCAGCCTCAAGGCCTGACGGCCCGGGTGATGGAATGAAGAACCCCGGCGTCGAGGCCGGGGTTTTTTCTGCGCGCAACACCCGCCGGGCATGGCCCGGCGCTACCGGAATCATGGCGGGCATGGCCCGGCGCTGCCGGAGCCATGGCGGGTAGCGCCGGGCCATGCCCGGCGGCCGCATTCAGTACGCGAATTCCCGGAACACCGGATCCACGTTGCCGTGCCAGCGACCATGGAACAACGCCAGCTTGCGCTCGGCCGGTGTCAGGCCGGATTCGACGATCTCCTGCAGCACATCCAGGAACTTGCTCTCGTCCTGGCCATCTGCATTGCGCGCGGCGCGGCGCTTCAGGCCCTCAACGGAAATCTTCACCGCCTCGCGCGCCAGATCGCGCACGGTGCCATCGCGGAACGGCAGGTTCATAGCATGCTTCGGCACGCCGTCGCGCAGGACATGGCGCTCGGCCAGGGTGAAGTCACGCACCAGATCCCAGGCCGCATCCAGCGCGGTGTCGTCGTACAGCAGGCCGACCCAGAACGCCGGCAGGGCGCACAGGCGGCTCCACGGACCGCCATCGGCGCCCCGCATCTCCAGATACTTCTTCAGGCGCACTTCCGGGAACGCCGTGGTCGTGTGGTCCGACCAGTCGCGCAGGGTCGGCAACTCGCCCGGCAGCACCGGCAGCCGGCCCTGCATGAAATCGCGGAAGCTCTGCCCGCTGGCATCGTGGTAGATGCCATCGCGGTAGGAGAAGTACATCGGCACGTCCAGCAGGTAATCGACGTAACGCTCATAGCCGAAGCCATCCTCGAACACGAAGTCGAGCATGCCGGTGCGGTCGGCGTCGGTGTCGGTCCAGATGTGCGATCGATAGCTCATGTAGCCGTTCGGCTTGCCTTCGGTGAACGGCGAGTCGGCGAACAGCGCGGTGGCGATCGGCTGCAGTGCCAGCGAAACGCGGAACTTTTTCACCATGTCCGCTTCGCTGGCGTAGTCCAGGTTGACCTGCACCGTGCAGGTACGGGTCATCATGTCCAGGCCGAGCGAACCGACCTTGGGCATGTACGCGCGCATGATCCTGTAGCGGCCCTTCGGCATCCACGGCATCTCATCGCGCGCCCACTTCGGCTGGAAGCCCATGCCCAGGAAGCCCAGCTGGAGCTCGCCGGCCACCTGCGCCACTTCGTTCAGATGGGTACCGGTCTCCACGCAGGTCTGATGGATGGTCTCCAGCGCCGCGCCGGACAGTTCCAGCTGGCCGGCCGGTTCCAGCGTCACCGACGCGCCATCGCGCAGCAGGGCGATGGTGTTGCCGTTTTCCTGCACGGGTTCCCAGCCGAAACGGACCAGGCCGTTGAGCAGGGCCTCGATGCCACGCTCGCCTTCAAAGGCCGGCGGTCGCAGGTCGTCCAGGCGGAAGCCGAACTTCTCGTGCTCGGTGCCGATGCGCCACTGCGCGCGGGGCTTTTCGCCGGAGGCGATCACCTCCACCAGCTGCGAGCGGTCGGTAATGGGCGTATCGGCGACGTGGCTGGGGCTCGACAAGGGGAAGACTCGCTGTACGGTGACGGGGGATGTGGGGCTGGGAGCCTTCCATCGCAAGGGCGCACTATAGCGTGGCGCCCCGTCGCAGCATGCGACGGAGACGGGTTTCAGCATCCTACCGACGACCTCTTGACCCTCGTACACTGCAAGGCATGACCCGTCATTCGCGCCATCCGGAACGACACAGGGCCGACCGCGTCGGCTGGCTGCGCGCCGCCGTGCTCGGCGCCAACGACGGCATCGTTTCAGTGGCAGGGCTGGTGGTCGGCGTTGCCGCCAGTGGCGCATCGGCCAGCACCCTGCTGGCCACCGGCCTGGCGGGCACGGTCGCAGGGGCGATGTCGATGGCCGCCGGCGAGTACGTCTCGGTGCAGACCCAGGCCGACACCGAAGGCGCCGACCTGGCGATGGAGAAGCGCGAACTGCAGGACGATCCGCACAGCGAGCTGGAAGAGCTGGCCGCCATCTACCGCCATCGCGGCCTGGCCCCGGCGCTGGCGCGGCAGGTGGCCGAACAGCTCACGGCCCACGATGCCCTCGGTGCGCACGCTCGCGACGAACTGGGCATCACCGATACCCTGCGCGCCCGGCCGCTGCAGGCCGCACTGGCCTCGGCCGCAGCCTTCACCTGTGGGGCGGCCCTGCCGGTGCTGACCGCACTGCTGGCACCGGCCGACTCCGTGGCAGGGGTGACCACTGCCAGCACCCTGCTGGGCCTGTGCGTGACCGGCGCGATGGCGGCCCGCGCCGGAGGTGCGCCTGCCCTGCGCGGCGCCCTGCGCGTCATGTTCTGGGGCGCACTGGCAATGGCTGCAGCCGCCGGCGTCGGCCGGCTGCTGGGAGCCCACGTGACATGACCACGATGCTGCCCGCAGCAACGGCGCTGCTGGCCGAGATGTCTTCGCTGGCCGGTTGTGATCGCGCCGAGGGTTATGCCTGCATCACCGCACGGCGCGAGCATGGCGCCAGCTCGGTGGAGATCCCGCAACCGCAGTTCGCGATCCTGCTGGAAGGACGCAAGCAGGTACGTACCGCACACCAGACGCTGGAGTTCGCGCCCGGCGACATACTGCTGCTGACCCAGCGTTGCCGCATCGACGTGGTCAACCGTCCAGACCCGCGCAGCGGCCGTTACCTCAGCGCCATCGTGCCGCTGTGTGCGGAAGTGCTGGCCGCGGCGCGGACACTGTGGAACGAGGAACTGCCCAGCGCCGGTCCGTCGATGGCGCGGTTGTCGCTGGCCGAACATGGCGCCGTGCTGCGCCGCTGGCGGCAATCGCTGCAGGATGGCCATTACAGCGACGCCCGGCTGGCCCTGGCCTCGATGGTGCTGACCCTGTGCCGGCAAGGCCACGGCAACCTGTTGCTGCCCACTGCACCGACGCTGGGTGAGCAGATACGGGATCGCGTCGCCGCTGAACCTGCGCGCGACTGGCAATCGCGTGATCTGGAGGAGCAGTTCGCACTGAGCGGCGCCACCCTGCGTCGTCGCCTGGCGGCCGAGCGCACCAGCCTGCGCCAGCTGCTGACCGAGGCACGACTGGCCCACGCCATGCAGTTGCTGTACACCACCGACCTGCCGCTGAAGACCGTGGCCGCACGCGCGGGCTACCGTTCCGCGGCCAGTTTCAGCAAGCGCTTCGCCGAGCAGTACGGACTGGCTCCTACAGACATCTGAGGGGGTCAGGCAGGGCTGCGCCCTGCACCCACAGTGCGCCGCCTTCGACAGATTCCGGCGGCTGTTGGTAGGTGTCGACCTTGGTCGACACCTCTGTCAGATATCGAATGAAATTCCGGGGTCAGATCCGTTTTCCTGCGGAAAACGGATCTGACCCCAAGAGCATTTCCGACAGATCGTGGAAAACTGTCGAAGGCGGGGTGGGTCCGGTTGCGGGGGCGTGAGCGCCATGGATGGCGCGACCGAGCCTACAGGGACGTATTTACGGCGTCCCCCGCAGCCGGACCCACCCCGCCATCCCACGGACAGCCCGCTGTTGCTTCGGCCGTTGCCTCTGCGGGTGCAGGGCGCAGCCCTGCCAGCCCCCACTCCCTGAGCATTCCGCGCAGCGGTTTGAGCGCCGCGCGCACACAGGTCGCGGCACGCTAGCCACAACGGAACCGCCCGTCCTCCATCGAGAACCCTCATGACCCTGCATCACCTGCCGCTGCGCGGCACCCTGCTGCTGGCCCTGGCTGCGCTGCCGCTGACCGCACTCGCCGAAGCCACCTCACCCGCACCCACCCGGCAAATGCCCGGCGTCTATCACCACCGCATCGGCACCCTGCAGGTCACCGCCCTGTTCGATGGCGTGGTCGCACTCGGCCGGCAGGAAGTGGTCGACGTGCCGCCGACGCTGGTCACCCGCCTGCTGGAAGGCCGCTATGTCCCCGAAGGCAGCAAGGGCCTGCAGACCGCGGTCAATGCTTACCTGATCCGCCAGGGCAATCACCTCACCCTGGTCGACACGGGCACCGCACAGTGCTTCGGTCCCGGCCTGGGCCAGGTACTGGGCAACCTGCGTGCCGCAGGCGTGGATCCCGCCGAGGTGGACGACATCCTGCTGACCCACGCCCACCCCGACCATCTGTGCGGCGTGCTCGACGCGCAGGGCAAGCCGGCCTATCCGAACGCGACCGTGTGGCTGTCCAGGGCCGACGCGGACTACTGGCTCAACCCGGCCAGCGAAACCACCGCACCGGAGGGCGTGCGCTTTGCCTTCCCGCTCGCCCGAACCGCCGTGGCGCCTTATCAGGCCAGCGGCCACCTGCGTACCTTCCAGCCTGGCGATGCCCTCCCCGGCGGTGCCCTGGCGATGGATACCCATGGCCACACCCCCGGCCACGTCTCTTACCGGTTCGACAGCCAGGGCCAGTCACTGCTGGTGTGGGGCGACGTGCTGCACTTCCACGCGGTGCAGTTCGCCCACCCGGAAGCCGCGTTCGAGGCCGATTCGGACCGCAAGGCGGCCACGGCCAGCCGCCGCAGTCTGTTGCAGCAGGCCACCGCCGGGGCGTGGTGGGTGGCGGGTGCGCATCTGCCTTTCCCGGGCCTGGGCCACGTGCGCAGGGAAGGCCAGGCCTATGCCTGGGTGCCGGCGGAGTATTCGCCATTGTGAGGGTGTGCCGACCAAGGTCGGCACCCACCGATCCGGTAGCGCCGGGCCATGCCCGGCGGGCGAGAGGTTATTCCAGTCCCAGCCAGCCACCGATCACGGCACGGGCTTCGTCCACGCCGGTGCGGTCTTCGCCGGAAAACACCTGCACGCTGACGCTGTCGCCGTAGGCCGACTGCAGTTCCTTGCGCACCTTCTGCAGCGTCTGCACCTGCTGGCCGCGGCCCAGCTTGTCGGCCTTGGTCAGCAGCGCATGCGCCGGCAGGCCGCGCTGTACGGCGTAAGACAGCATCTGGCGGTCGTAGTCCTTCAGCGGGTGGCGGATGTCCATCACCACCACCAGCCCCTTCAGTGCCTCCCGGGTACGGAAGTACCGGTCGATGAAGGCCTGCCAGTGCGCCTGCAGCTCCAGCGGCACCTTGGCGTAGCCGTAGCCGGGAAGGTCGACCAGGCTTGCTTCCGGGGTGATCTGGAAGAACACCAGCTGCTGCGTGCGGCCGGGGGTCTTGGAGACGCGGGCCAGGGCATTCTGCCGGGTCAACGCATTGAGGGCGCTGGACTTGCCGGCGTTGGAGCGGCCGGCGAAGGCCACTTCGGCCCCTTCGTCGGGCGGCAGCTGCCGCGCGTTGTGGGCCGAGAGGTGGTAACGGGCGCGTTCAAGGAGCAATGACATGCGCATAGGATCGCATGTTGCGGCGCCGCGCGCCCGTGCCGACGGCCCCAGCGGGGATTTTGCTGCACTGCTTCGTTGACCGTGCGTGGAAACGCCGTTGATAATCCGGACGATGCCGGCGGCCACCGCCCGGCCCGGTCCATACGGAGCTTTAGCATGCGCCACGCTCGCGTTCTTGCCGTATCCGCCCTTGCCACTGCTGTCGTTGTTGCCGCCGCTGCGTTCGCGCAGACCACGTTGACCCCGCTGCCCGACAACGGGCCGATCAACACCGCCTCGCTGGAGGTGGATTTCAGCAAGACGACCTGGGGCGATGCCAAGGCTGGCCAGGGCAAGGCTGCGGCCTGCGCGGCCTGCCATGGTGCCGACGGCAATTCCACGGTCGAGATGTACCCGTCCATCGCCGGCCAGAGCGAGCGCTATGTCGCCCAGCAGATGGCCCTGATCGCCAACGGCCAGCGCAGCTCCGGTGCGGCAGTGGCGATGGTGCCGTTCGTGCAGAACCTCACCCCGCAGGACATGCGCGACATCGGCGCGTTCTTCGCCACGCAGAAGGCCACCGCCGGCATCGCCGACGACACCGAGGTGACCGAAGGCCCCTACAAGGGCATGAAGTTCTACCAGATCGGCCAGCAGCTGTACCGCGGCGGCGACGCGTCGCGCGGGCTGCCGGCCTGCATGGCCTGTCACGGCCCCAGCGGCGCCGGCAACCCGGGCCCGGCCTACCCGCATATCGGTGGCCAGCACGCCAGCTATGTCGCGCGCCGCCTGCAGGAGTACCAGGCCGGGCAGACCAACGAAACCGACAAGGCACACTTCCAGATCATGGCCGCGGTGGCACAGAAGCTGACCGAACAGGAAGTGCAGGCGCTGTCCAGCTACCTGCAGGGCCTGCACAACCGGGCCGACGACGTGGCCACCGAAGCCACGCCGGCACGACCGGCCGCCGCCCCCTGACCGCCACTGGTCGGCCCGGGCCGCCACCGCGGCCCGCGCCTGCGGTATGTTTCCTTCACGCCGGCGACTGCGCCGGCGTTGCTTTTTTAACGGAGATGCGTGTCGATGAGGTTGATTCCCCGCCTGCTGTTGTCCCTGCTGGTGCTGCTGCCGATGGCCGCCAGTGCCGCCCCTGCCGCAGCCCCGCTGGTCGAAGGTCGCGACTACGAGCGCATCGCCCAGGCCGGTCCGTTCCAGCCGCTCGCCGGCAAGATCGAAGTGGTCGAGGTGTTCGGCTACACCTGCCCGCACTGCGCGCGTTTCGAACCACAGCTGGAAGCCTGGGCGGCCAAGCTGCCGGCGGATGTGCGCTTCACTCCGGTGCCGGCGGCGTTCGGGGGCGCCTGGGATGCCTGGGCGCTGGCCTATTACGCCGCCGAAGAAGTCGGCGTCGCCAAGCGCAGCCATGCGGCCGTGTTCAAGGCTCTGCACGAGCAGGGCACCCTGCCGATGCAGAATGTCTCGGCCGATGAGCTCGCCACCTTCTACAAGGCGTACGGCGTGGCGCCCGAGCGTTACACCCAGGCCCTGCGGGGCGACGCCGTGCAGAAGAAGGTCGACGCGGCGCGGGCATTCGCCCAGCGCACCCGCATCCCCGGTACCCCGGCGCTGATCATCAACGGCCAGTATCTGGTCCGCGGCAACAGCTTCGACGACCAGCTGCGCATTGCCTCGGCGCTGATCGCCCAGGTCCGCGCCAACCGCGGCCGCTGAACCAACGCCCACTCCCGACACGGCGCTGTCGCCGCCGCGTGTCATCATTTCCCCCTGGCCGGCGCCCGCCGCCGGCCCCACCATTCCAGATGCTGGAGACGCTTCCATGAAGATCCGCTACGCCCTCGCACTCGCAGCGCTGCTGCCGATCCTGGCGGCCTGCAAGGCCGACGACGGCACCGCCAACACCTCCGCCGCCCCGGCCGAGCCGACCACCGCCCCAGCCAGCACCGAGCCCGCTGCGGCACCGGCCACTGACAACGCAGGCGCGGCCCCGGCAGCCGAAGGCGAGAAGGCCGCCGAAGCCGCTCCGGCGGCCGCTCCGGCCCCGACCACCACCGCGCTGACCGGTCCGGCGCCGGTGGCCGGTGAGGACTACCAGGAAATTCCGAACGGCCAGCCCTTCCAGCCGGTTGCCGGCAAGGTCGAAGTGGTCGAGATCTTCGGCTACGTCTGCCCGGCCTGCGCCGCCTTCCAGCCGCTGGTCGGCCCGTGGAAAGCCGGTCTGCCGGGCGACGTGAACTTCGTCTACGTGCCCGCCATGTTCGGCGGCACCTGGGACGACTACGCCCGTGCCTTCTATGCCGCGCAGACGCTGGGCGTGCAGGAGAAGACCCACGAGGCGCTGTACGCCGCCATCCACTCGCAGAAGACCCTGAAGGGCGAACGCGGCCGTGATTCGGTCGAGGACATCGCCAAGTTCTACGCCGGCTACGGCGTCGATCCGAAGCAGTTCGCCGCCACCATGGGCAGCTTCGCGGTGAATGCCAAGACCAACTCGGCCAAGCAGTTCGCGCAGCGCAGCCAGATCAGCGGCACCCCGTCGATCATCGTCAATGGCAAGTACCTGGTGAAGGGCAAGAGCTTCCCGGACATGCTGCGCATCGCCGACCACCTGATCGCCCGCGAGCGCGGTGCGGCCCAGGCTCACTGATCCAAGAGAAGCTGTCCCCGGCCGTGAATTCCCCCTCTACACGGACCCTGCGTCTGCTGACGGCCAACATCCAGGCCGGCTCCAGTACCCGCCGCTACAGCGACTATGTGACCCGCAGCTGGTCACATGCGCTGCCGGCGGGTCGCAAGCGCAGCAGTCTTGATGCGATTGCCACACTGGCGCGTGGGCACGACATCGTTGGCCTGCAGGAAGCCGATCCAGGCAGCCTGCGTTCGGGCTTCACCAACCAGACCCACTACCTGGCCCAGCGTGCCGGCTTCAACTACTGGAGCCACCAGCCGAACCGGCGCATGGGCGGGGTGGCATCCAGTGCCAACGGCCTGCTGAGCAAACTGGAGCCGGTGGAGGTGCAGGACCACGCCCTGCCCGGCCGCATCGGCGGGCGTGGCGTGCTGCTGGCCAGGTTCGGTGATGGCAGGGACGGCCTGGCCGTGGCCGTGGCCCACCTCTCGCTGGGTGCCGGCTCGCGGATGGCACAGCTCGGTTTCATCGCCGAGCTGCTGTCCGACCACCCCAACGCCGTGCTGATGGGTGACTTCAACTGCCTGGCCGAACGACCGGAAATGCAGGTGCTGTACCAGAAGACCCGGCTGCAGCCTCCAGGCTGCATCGTGCCGACGTTCCCCAGCTGGCGCCCGGACCGCGCCATCGACCACATCCTGGTCAGCAGCAGCCTGCAGACCCGCGCGGTCGAAGCCGTACCGGCGGCCTTCTCGGACCATCTGGCGCTGGCCATGGCCATCGACGTACCGGCCAGCGCCCTGCGCTGATCGGTAGCGCCGGGCCATGCCCGGCGATCGGAACCCAATCCGCCGGGCATGGCCCGGCGCTACCCCGCCTGCAATGCCGGCGCCTTCGACCGCCGCGCCGTCATCGTGCTCCCCACCGAAGCCACCACGGTGCAGCCGATCGCCAGCCACTGCAGTCCATGCAGGTGTTCGTGCAGCAACAGCATCGCCCACAGCGCGGCCACCGCCGGCTCCATGCTGATCAGGATGCCAAAGGTTTCCTTCGGCAGGCGCTTGAGCGCCACCATCTCCAGCGACATCGGAATCGCACTGGACACCAGTGCCACCAGCAGGCCCGCCAGCAGGATCTTCGGATCGAGCAGGGCCGCGCCGGCATGGATCAGCCCGACCGGCACCACCACCAGCGACGCCGCCAGCAGGCCCAGCGACACCGAATGGCCGGCATGCAGGTGGCCGGCGCGCTTGCCGAACACGATGTACAGGCCCCAGCACGCCGCCGCACCCAGTGCATACAGCACGCCCACCGGGTCCAGTGCCGCCGCACCGCCCAGCGGCAACAGCAGGAGCAGGCCGACCACTGCGCATCCCACCCACAGGAAATCGATCGGGCGCCGTGACGACAGCATCGCCACGGTCAACGGCCCGGTGAACTCGATGGCCACCGCGATGCCGAACGGGATCGTGCGGATGGCCATGTAGAACAGCAGGTTCATCAGGCCCAGCGTGAGCCCGTAGCGCAGGATGGTGATCGCATCCGCGCGGCGGGTCTTCCAGCGCCAGGGTCGCCAGAACAGCAGCAGCAACAGTGCGGAGAAGCCCACGCGCAGCGCGCTGGTGCCCTGCGCGCCGATCAGCGGGAACAGGTGCTTTGCATAGGACGTGCCAACGGACAGCGCCGTTACCGAGCCGAGCACCGCCAGCGCCGGCAACATCGGCGCGAATCGTGAAGTCTGCATGCGTCCAGTCTATTGCGTCGACGGCGAGCACTTGGCTCAATTACTGGCCCGTCCATGCAACTTCTGCTCACCATGGCCACTGCCCCCGTGCTGGACAGCTTCGACCGCGCCATCCTCACCCTGCTGCAGCGGGACAACACGCTGCCACAGCGGGAGATCGCCGAAGCCGTGCACCTGTCGACGCCGGCGGTGCAGCGACGGATCAGGCGTCTGCAGGACAGCGGTGTGATCGCGGCCAATGTGGCCGTGGTGGCGGCGGCGCGGATCGGCCGACCGCTGACCCTCATCGTCGAGGTGCGCATGGTCAGCGAGCAGCGTGATCGCGTGGCGCCGTTCAAGCAGCGCGTGCAGGACGACCCGGCGGTGCAGCAGTGCTATGCCATCACCGGTGACGGCGATTTCCTGCTGGTGCTTTCGGCCACCTCGATGGAGGAATACGACGCCATCAGCGAGCGGCTGTTCGGTGGCGACGACAACATCGAACGATTCCGCACCGCGGTGGCACTGTCCACGCTGAAGCGCAGTTTCGAAGTCCCCCTGCAATGAACCGGCCTCGACACCCACCGCGCCATACTGGCGCGGCATGAATCCTTCGCCCCGCACACCCTCCACGTCTTCCGCCCGCCTGCTGCGCCGTTGGCTGCTGCGTGCGTTCCTGCTGGTCGTCACCGTCGTTGCCGCCCTGTCCGTCTGGAACAGCCGCTGGGCCGAAGCGCCGAAGATGCTGTGGTCATTGGCCCGGATGCCACCGGCCACCGAGCTGCCGGTACCGGTGGACGGCGTGCGGCCGGGCCAGATCGCCGATACCTTCGGCGCGCCGCGCGGGCGCGACCGCAGCCATGCCGGCATCGACATCTTCGCCGCGCGGGGTACCCCGGTCCGCAGCGCGACCCCGGGCGTGGTTGCCGAGGTGCGGGAAGGCGGCCTCGGCGGCCGTCAGGTCTGGGTGATGGGCCCCGGCCGCGAGCGCTACTACTACGCCCATCTGGAGAGCTGGGCCGCTGGCCTCGCCCGCGGCCAGGTCGTAGCCGCGGGCGATCTGCTCGGCCACGTCGGCGACAGCGGCAACGCCAAGGGCACCCCGCCGCACCTGCACTGGGGCATCTACGGCGCAGACGGCGCACGGGATCCTCTGCCACTGCTGCGCCGCTAAGCCGCCGGACGGCGATCTCCCGCAGCAGCCTGACGATCCGGCGCTGCGCGCCCCTGTTCATGATTTGTAAATAGGAATAGTTCGTATTAACATTCCTTTCGATTGCAGCGTCGCCAGGAAGGCGCGCCCGCCTCTCCCCTACCCTTAGCGCCTCGCCTCCTGGATGTCGGCCGAACGCGCATGCTCGTCCAGGAATCCCATGAACCGTCCTGCATTCCGTATCCCGCAGCCTCAGCGGCTGTCCGTTGCCGTGCTCGCCGCACTCTGCGCCATCGCCCCGACCGCCTTCGCAGAAACTGCCACCGATGCGACCACCCTCGACAAGGTGGTGGTCAAGGGCGAGCGCGCGGAGGGCTACTCGGTGCGCCGCACCTCGGCCGGTACCCGCTTCGACCTGACGCCGCGCGAGATTCCGCAGTCGGTCAGCATCATCAGCCATCAGCGCATCGAAGATCAGAACCTGGACGACATCATCGACGTGCTGGCCAACACTACCGGTGTGACCAGCACGCAATCGGACAGCGAGCGCACCGAGTTCTATGCGCGCGGCTTCTACATCGACAGTTACCAGTTCGATGGCCTGCCCACGCAGATGGTGCAGAACTGGAGCTACGGCGATTCCGGCCTGGACCTCGCCCTGTATGACCGCGTGGAGGTGGTGCGCGGCGCCACCGGCCTGCTCAGTGGCGCAGGCAACCCGTCCGCCTCGGTGAACCTGATCCGCAAGCATGCCGACAGCGCCGAGCTGGCCGGCAGCGTATCGGTGAACGTCGGCAGCTGGGGCCGTACCCGTACCACCGTGGACGTGGGCAGCGCGCTGAACGCCAGCGGCACCGTGCGTGGCCGGGTGATCGGCAGCTACCTCGACACCGACGCGCAGATGGACCGCTACAACCAGCACAAGACGCTGGGCTACGCGGTGATCGACGCCGACCTGACTCCGGACACGCAGTTGAGCGTGGGCTACGACTACCAGCAGAAGCGCGCCAATGGTGCGACCTGGGGCGGCTTCCCGATGCTGTTCTCCGACGGCTCGGCCACCGGCTACGACGAATCGTTCAACGCCAGTCCGAACTGGACCTACTGGGACACCACCAGCAAGCGCGCGTTCGCCACCCTGCAGCATGCCTTCAGCAATGGCTGGAAGTTCAAGGTCGGTGCGACCCACGATGAGACCAAGGCCGACGACAAGCTGTTCTACCCGGCGTACAACGACTGGACCAGTGGTGCCTCGTTCTTCGACAGGACCACCGGCACCGGCATTTCGCCGTCGGCCGGCTTCTACAACACCGAGCGCAAGGTCAACGCAGTCGATGGCTATGTCGACGGCCCGTTCCGGCTGTTCGGCCGCGAGCACCAGTTCATGGCCGGCCTGAGCTACAACAAGCGCGAGTACGCCAACTACGGCGACTACCAGATTGGCGGCCCCGGCCAGAGCTGGGACCCGTTCACCAGCTACCTTGGCTGGACCGGCGACATCTCCGAGCCGAACTGGAACCCGCTGGCGCTGGCCAGCGAAGGCACCATCACCCAGAAGGCCGGTTACATGGCCACGCGCCTGTCGCTGGCCGACCCGCTGAAGCTCATCGTCGGCGCACGCTACACCGACTGGAAGAGTGAAGGCGAAGGTGCGGACCGCTCGCACAAGGTCACCACGCCCTATGCCGGCCTGGTATTGGACATCAACGATACCTTCTCCACCTACGCCGCCTATACCGAGATCTTCCAGCCGCAGACACTGAAGGACCGCAACGGCAGCTACCTCGATCCGGTCGATGGCAAGAGCTACGAAGTGGGCGTCAAGGGCGCGTGGTTCGACAACCGCCTCAATGCTTCGCTGGCGGTGTTCCGCATCGAGCAGGACAACGTGGGCCAGGCCACCGGTGAGCCGGTGCAGGGCAGCCAGAACGAATTCGCCTACCGCGCCGCGCGCGGCACGGTCAGCCGCGGCTTCGAATTCGAACTGAACGGCGAGCTGGCCCCGGGCTGGAACGCGACCTTCGGTGCCTCGCGTTACGTGGCCAAGGATGCCAACGATGCCGACATCAACACCAACCTGCCGCAGACTGCGCTGAAGCTGTTCACCAGCTACACGCCGCAGTCGCTGCAGGCACTGACGGTCGGCGGTGGGGCAAACTGGCAGAACCGCATCTACTATGCGGTGCCGGCCTACGGCCGCATCGAGCAGAACGGCTATGCCCTGGTCAGCGCCTTCGTGCGCTACCGCATCTCGCCGGAGTTCAGCGTGCAGGCCAACCTCAACAACCTGCTGGACAAGCAGTACCTCTCGCAGATCAACGGCTACGGTGCGTACGGCGATGGCCGCAACGGCTCGCTGACGTTCACCTGGTCGTTCTGATCAGCTGCAGGGCGCAACCGCCCCGCTCCTGTAGCGCCGAGCATGGGCTCGGCGCTACACCCGCAAGGCAGCGCCGGAGTGTCCGGCGCTGCCCCTCATCACATCAGAACCGCAGGTCCGCGCGCATGTACCAGTAGCGGCCACGCGGAATGTCATAGGTCGACGCGTCATAGCCGTTCAGCGAGCACGACAGGCAGATCGGCGGATCCTTGTCGAACACGTTGTTCAGGCCAGCGGTCAGCTGCAGTCCCTTCATCCAGTCGATCCTGTAACCCACCTGCAGATCATGGAAGGTGGTCGCCGAGAGCGTGTTGGTGCCCGCCACCTGGTTGCTGCACACCGGGAACGCCACGGCGTCGCCACAGTCTTCGGTCAACTCGGAGATGTGCCGCACCGTCCAGTTCGCGCTCCAGTTGTCCAGTGTCCAGCCGATGCTGGCGTTGCTGGTCCATTCCGGAATCGAGCTGTCGGCCACTTCCACGCCCGGCTTCTGTGGCTGCCGCTGGCCGGCCGCACCGGTGGCCTCGTAACGACCGACGAAGGTGTTCTTCCAGCCCAGCTTGAACTGGCCGATCGAGGTCTGCGGCAGGGTCCAGAACAGGTCCACGTCCCAGCCATCGGTCTTGATCGAACCCAGGTTGGTCAGTCGGTTGTTGAAGCTGCTGACCGCGCCGGTGCTGGCACGGGTGATGCCATCGCAGTACACCGGATCCAGCGTATCCACACACAGGTCCAGCTGGGTCTGCGCGTTGATCGCCTGGATCGCGCCATCGATGTTGTGGCGGTAGAACGTCACTTCCACGTCGAAGCGCTCCGACCAGGAGGTGTTGTTGCCGAACCACGGGCTCCAGACGAATCCGGCACTGAAGCTGCGTGAACGCTCCGGTTCCAGCTCGCGGTTGCCGCCGGTGGTCACCGAGATCTGCGAGTTGGCCTGCTGGAAGCCGGCCGGCACGCCCAGCGCGGCACAGTTGGCGGCGCTGCCACGCGGCGGCGTGCCGCCCAGGCCGATCGAGCACGGATCGAACAGCTGCAGGTCCGCGCGCGCGGCCGATCCGTACAGTTCGCCGATCGACGGCGCGCGGAAGCCTTCGGCATAGGTGGTGCGCAGCACGAAGTCATCGGTCACCTGCCAGCGCAGGCCGTACTTGGGCGTGAACTCACCACCGAAGGTGGAGTAATCCGAGTAGCGGCCTGCCAGACTCAGGTCGAGCTTCTTGCCCAGTGCCGAATCGGCGAAGATCGGCACGCTCAGTTCCAGGTAGGCTTCATTGACGTCGTACGAGCCGGACGTCGGCTGCGACGGCACGCCGTTGTAGTGACCGATCACCGTCAACGGGTCGGGCTGGTACCAGCCTTCGTACTTGCGGTACTCGTAACCGGTGGCGAAGGACAACGGGCCGGCCGGCAGGTTGAACAGATCGCTGGACAGATTGGCGGTGAACAGACTCAGCTCGTTCTGGCTGCGGTCGCGTACCACCGGCTGGATCCAGCGCAGCATGTCCGGGGTGATGGAACCGGCACCGCCGAAGATGTTCAGCGGCACGCAGCCCGGCGTCGCCGCACATGCGGCAGGATCGCCCAGCGCCAGGTTGACGTTGTAGATGTTGTAGCTACCGTAGTTGGTCTGTTCGGCCTTGTTCTTGCTGTACATGCCGTTGACGTCCCAGAACCAGCTGCGGTCGGCCGCCTGGAAGTTGCCGACCAGGCCGGTGGCGAAGTACGTGGTGTTGACCTCCTGCTCGAACACGCGCGCGCCACCTTCCACCGGGCGGCGGCCGACCAGGCTCATGTTGCCGGACGACACCAGGTCGAAGCCGAACGGGTTGTAGGGATTGAGCGCCGAGATGGTGATGTTGTCGGCCAGCGGATTGCCGGTGGCGCCATCGGGGCCGAAGAACAGCGGCTCGGGGCCAGCCTGGTTGGTCGACTCGCGACGGTTGCCCAGTGCCTTGACGTACCACTGCACGTTGTCGGTGATGTCAAAGCGGAACTGACCGAAGAGGCCCTTCCGCTCCGACGGCGTCAGCACCATGTTGTACTCGGCGAAGTTGAAACGGTCAGCGCTGGTGAAGCAGTGGTAGTCGTCAGTGCGGTTGC
Source organism: Stenotrophomonas sp. 112478_Sma (assembly GCF_056479905.1). NCBI lineage: Bacteria > Pseudomonadati > Pseudomonadota > Gammaproteobacteria > Lysobacterales > Lysobacteraceae > Stenotrophomonas > Stenotrophomonas sp. 112478_Sma. Next base: position 3,635,725 of record NZ_CM151072.1, read on the forward strand.
AGCCGGCACTGCCGTCATAGCGTGGATTGCTCACGCCGGTGTTGGGCACGATGTTCTGCTGCGCGCCCGTGTTGGGGTCGACGAAGGCGAAGCGGCCCTGCGGAATGGCACCGCTGCCGAAGGCCAGGCCGGTACCGGGAATCGGGAAGCGCGACTGTTCACGGTCCTTCGCATACACCGGATCCTGCTTGGTCCAGCTGGCGCCGAGGAACAGACTGAAGCGATCACCGCTCTTGCCCCAGGCCAGGTCCACGCCCTTCTGCGTGCCGTCGCCCTTGCTGTATTCGCCGTAGTTCAGGGTCACCTGGCCGCCATCGAAATCACGGCGGGTGATGATGTTGACCACGCCGGCGATGGCATCGGAGCCATACAGCGACGACGCGCCGTCTTCCAGCACTTCGATGCGCTCGACGATGGCCAGCGGAATGGTATTGAGATCGGTCGCGGCGCCGACACCCGACGCCGATGACTCATTGACCCAGCGGATGCCATCGACCAGCACCAGCACGCGCTTGGCCCCCAGGTGGCGCAGATCGACCTGCGCCGAACCCGCACCGACGCCGCTGCCATCCGGGGGGAAGCCGAAATTGCCGGACGAATTGAACTTGGCATTGAGCGCCGAACCGGAGCCGGTGAGCTGCTGCAGCACTTCGCCGATCGAACTCAGGCCGGTGCGCTCGATGTCGCCGCGCGTCAGGGTCTGGATCGGAACCTGGCCCTCCACTTCAGCGCGCTTGATGCGGGTACCGGTGACCTCGACCGCGTCCAGGTTGGTGGTGGACTGTGCGGCGGCGCCCAGCGGTGCCAGGGCCGTCACGCACAGGGCGACGGCAACCGCCAGGGGGCGGTGGTGCAGGTGATTCATTCGCTCTCTCTCCAAAGGAATGTCGGGACATTGGCTGCCGTACGCCCCTCCTGCATGGCGGCAGCGTCTCCTTTGTAAACAAGTAGTCAAAATCACGGCGTGATGACCGACACCCTTTCACGCGGGCTTGACGCGATTGACGGGCAATCGCATCAGATAGCGACAGATTGTGTGTCGTGTTCCAGCCTTGGCGCGCTGACCACGCGCCTGTTGCGACAGCAGGTGCCGGCATCCGCGGAGTGCTCCAAAGCACTCTTGGTGGAGGGGCTGTCCATCGACAGCCCCTCATCCGCTGCTCAGCGCACGAAGGCAATGCGCTCCATGCCGGTGGCCTCGGCCGCCGCCAGGATCCGTGCCATCCCTTCGTACTCGGCCGCCGGATCGGTCGCGATGCGCAGCTCCGGCAGGTTGCCGGCGTACTTACCCGCCTGCGCCTGCAGGCGCGACTGCAGATCGGCAATGGCCAGAGGCTGGCCGTTCCAGCTGAGCTGGTTGGCTGCATCCAGACGCAGTTCGATCGGCGGCGGCGGGTCCGGCCGGGCGACCATGCGATCGGTCGCCTGCGGCAACTGCACTGCGATCGGCCGGGCCACGATCGGTGCGGTCACGATGAAGATGATCAACAGCACCAGCATCACATCCACCAATGGCGTGACATTGATCTCCGCCAGCGGGCCATTCCTTCCTGCGCTACTGAACGCCATGTGCCGCTCCCTGCAGCCGGGCGGTTCGCCCGGCTCTGACGTTACGCCGGCATCCCGCCGTTGCGGCAGAGGCTGCATGCACCTGCATTCAGCCGCCGTTGCCTTTGTCTGGCGTGCACGCGATGCGAAACTGAATTCAGCCAGTGCCCGCTATGCTGGCGCCATGACCCGACGCTCTTCGACCGCCCTGTCCCTGCTCCCGCTGGCCTCCCTGCTGCTGATCGGCTGCGCCGGTGCCCAGTCCCTCGATGCCCAGAACGCGCAGCTCAAAGCCGCCATCGCAGCTGCCGAACGCGGCCAGTTCGATCCCGGCCAGGCCGCCGCGCTCAGCCGCCATCCGGCCTATGGCTGGCTGGAGTACGCCAATCTGCGGCGCAACATCGACACGGTCGACACTGCGCAGGCGCAGGCCTTCCTCAAGCGTTACGAGGGCCAGGCCGTGGCCACCACCTTCCGCAGCGTGTGGCTGCCTTCGGTGGCACGCCGGCAGGACTGGCCCACCCTGCTCGCCAACTGGGCGCCTACCGACAATCTGGGCCTGCGCTGCGCGCAGTTGACCGCGCGACAGGTGACCAGCGGTGTGGATCCGCAATGGATCAGCGACGCCCAGGAGCTGTGGCGCCGGAACGGCAAGTCACTGCCCGACGGCTGCGATGCGGTGTTCGCCGTGCTGCAGGCCCAGGGGGGCCTGAGCGACGCACTGCGCTGGGAGCGCATCGACGCGGCCGCCGACGCGCAGCAGCCGGCGGTGATGCGCAGCGCCGCGCGCGGACTGCCGGCTGCCGACCTGGCGCTGGCCAACACCTATGCTGCGTTCGTCGACAAGCCCAATGCCAGCGCACTGAACTGGCCGCGCAATGATCGCAGCCGGCGCATCGCCACCGATGGCCTGGTCAAGCTGGCCAAGGCCGATCCGGATGCCACCGAGCAGCAGCTGCCGCAGTACGCGCAGGCCCTGGGCCTGAGTGCCGAGCAGCAGGCCCAGGTGCGCTACCAGATCGCGCTGTGGACGGTTGCCTCCTACCTGCCTGATTCCGCGCGGCGCCTCAATGCAGTCCCCGACGCCGCCTACGACGAGCGCCTGCATGAATGGCGCGTGCGCGAAGCGATGTCGCGTGGCGACTGGCCGGCGACCCTGGCGGCCATCCGCAAGATGGGGCCGAAACAGCGCAATGATCCACGCTGGCGCTATTACGAAGGACGCATGCTGGAGAAGACCGGGCAGGCACAGCAGGCACAGTCGCTGTTCCGGGAGGCCGCGCGCACGCCCACCTTCCACGGCTTCCTCGCGGCCGACAAGCTGCAGCAGGGCTACACGCTGTGCCCCTGGAAACCCAACGACAGCGAACAAGCCAAGGCCGCAGTGGCTCGCGATCCTGCCATCCAGCGCGCAGTGGCGTTGTTCCAGATCGATCGCGCCGGCTGGGCGGTGGCCGAATGGAACAGCGCGCTGTCGCGCTTCGATGACACCCAGCGCCGACTGGCGGTGCGGGTGGCCCAGGACAATGGCTGGTTCGACCGCGCGGTGTTCTCCCTCGGCAAGCAGCCGCAGGAGCAGCGCCTGTATGACCTGCGCTTCCCACTGCACCATGACGCCACGATCCGCCGCGAATCGGCGCGCAATGCCATCGACCCGGCCTGGGTCGCTGCGGAAATCCGCGCCGAAAGCATCTTCACTCCGCGCGCGCGCTCGCCTGCCAATGCGATGGGCCTGATGCAGGTGCTGCCGGCCACCGGTGCCGCCGTGGCGAAGTCCATCGGCCTGACCGGCTACGGCGGTGCCGACAGCCTCTACGACCCCGACACCAACATCGCCATCGGCACCGCCTACCTGCGCCAGCTGATGAACAAGTACGACGGCCTGCCCTATGTGACCATCGCCGCCTACAACGCCGGTCCGACGCCTACGGCACGCTGGCAGAGCCAGCGCCCCGGTTTCGATCCCGACCTGTGGATCGAGACGATCAGCTACAAGGAAACGCGCGAGTACGTCGCGCGCGTGCTGGCCTTCAGCGTGATCTACGACTGGCGCCTCAACGGTGACGCCCTGCCGCTGAGCGACCGCCTGATGGGACGCCTGGTCGACAAGCGCAAGAGCTTCAGCTGTCCGGCGGACGCGGGTCAGGGCGGCGACTGATTCGGCTCTGCGCGCCGGGCATGCCATCATCCCCGCCATGAAGATCTATCTTGTCGGCGGCGCCGTGCGCGACCGCCTGCTGCAGCGTCCCGCCGGCGACCGCGACTGGGTGGTGGTCGGTGCCACGCCCGCGCAGATGGAAGCGCAGGGCTTCAGCGCCGTGGGGCGGGACTTCCCGGTGTTCCTGCATCCGCAGACCGGTGAGGAATACGCTCTGGCCCGCACCGAGCGCAAATCTGGCCGCGGTTATCGCGGTTTCGTGGTCGATGCCGATCCGGCGGTCACGCTGGAAGAGGACCTGCAGCGCCGCGACTTCACCATCAATGCCATTGCCTGCGACGAAGACAGCGGTGCGCTGGTCGATCCTTACGGCGGCGTGCGTGACATCGAGCAGCGCGTGCTGCGCCACGTCGGTCCTGCCTTCGTTGAAGATCCATTGCGCGTGCTGCGCGCGGCCCGCTTCATGGCCCGCTTTGCCCCGCTGGGGTTCACCGTTGCCCCCGAAACCATGGCGCTGATGCGCGAGGTCGCTGCCAGCAGTGAGCTCGACGCGCTGGTACCAGAGCGCGTCTGGCAGGAACTACGAAGGGCGCTGGCAAGCGAACGGCCTTCGGCGTTCCTGCGCACCCTGCACGAGGCGCACGCACTGGGCCCGGTCCTGCCCGAGCTGGAAGCGCTGTATGGCGTTCCGCAGCGTGCCGAGTTCCACCCGGAAATCGACACCGGCCTGCACCAGGAGATGGTCAGCGACATGGCAGCGGCACTGGCCCCGGGCGATGACCTGGTCGGCTTCGCCGCGCTCACCCACGATCTCGGCAAGGGCCTCACCCCGCCAGAGGAATGGCCGCGCCACATCATGCACGAGCAGCGCGGCATCACGCCATTGAAGGCGCTGTGCGCCCGCTTGAAGGTCCCCGTCGAACACCAGCAGCTGGCAGAAGCGGTCTGCCGCGAGCACTTGAACGTGCACCGCATCGACGAGCTCCGCGATGCCACCGTGCTGGAACTGCTCGGTCGCTGCGACGCGCTGCGCCGGCCCGAACGCATCGCGCGCATCGCAGTGTGCTGCGAGGCCGACAAGCGCGGACGGCTGGGATTCGAGGACAGTGACTACCCGCAGGGCGAAACGCTCAAGCGCCTGCATCAGGCGGCGCTATCGGTACAGGCACGGGATCTGGATACGACGCACTTGAAAGGCCCGGCGATTGGTGAAGCATTGGCCAGGGCGCGGGTGAAGGCGATTGCGGCGGCACGCTGACGCTGGAGTGGGGGCTGAGGTGCCTTGAAGCTGGTCCATGCCAGGCGTTTGGCTGGAAGACCCCACGCCGAGACTCACGCACAGCAATGCCAATTCTCTGTCGATGAAAACCTCAAAGTGATCGTCGAATCACTTCTCAGCGGCAAACCCGGTCCTTATGCGACACCACATGTGAGCGCATCCGGATCTACCACCGGCATCGGTGTGGTCAGTGCGCCATGCCCCGCGTGATCGCAGCAGCGCGCTGCTTCAACTGCGCCACGGCATCGGGAATCATCTCCATGCCCACGTCCAGGCCGGGGTTCAGCACCAGGCCGACACCGTCGCCGATTCCGGCCAGCAGCGCATGCACCGCGATCGGCATGGCATGCGCGAACTGCGGCAGCTGTTCGTGCCACAGGCCGGCACGCTCGGGGGCGGTGAACACCGCGAACATCGGCTCGCCACTCTCGCTGGTCAGCACCAGGGGCGAGATGCTCTCATCCCATGCGCCGTCTTCGCCGATGGCCTTGTCCAGCAGCACGAACGCCGTCGAGGTCAGCAGCCCATCGAGGAACTGCGACGCGGTCAGCGTGCCATCCTGGGCCTGCAGCAGGCGCACCTCGAGGTCGTTGAGGGGTTCGAACGGGGTGTCGTGGTCCATGGTCGCTTCCGCTACGTGATTGCAGGAGAGACTTTAACAGGCCGGGCCCTCGAGCGATGAACCGGTGTCAGCGGCGCCTCCCACGGCTCACCTTCCTGCGTGCAGATCAACGCCCCGAGCAGGCGGGCTGGGCCAGCAGCCAGTCCTGCGCGGCCTGCAGACCGGACGCTCCGGGGGCGGTGGGCTGATCCGGCTGCAGCTGGCGACCGTCACCCTGCCCCTGGCGGTCGGTCATGATATTGACGGTCAGCAGCAGCATGCTGCCATCCACCAGGGGCACGGGTTGATTGCCGGTGGAATAGCCTGCACTGGGCTGGCCGAAACTGCGGCTGCCGGGCTGGCCGCGGAAGGCCAGCGCCACGGCCTCGCCCGAACTGGCGGTACGGGGGCCGAACACCACCGCAACCGGTGCGGAACCGCCGCGCAGCACATAGGCCGCCTGGCGCGAGCGAAGCCGCGAATTCGCGCCATCCAGGACCTCTCCGTCGCGTTGTCGCCACGGCCGTTGCCCTTCGGCGCTGCGGAAGCCGCCGATCACGGCCCCTTCCTTATCCGGGGTGCCCTGCAACAACGGCAGCAGGCCCAGCAGCATGGGCCACATGTTGCCGCCGCCATTGCCGGACAGATCCACCACCCAGCCGCACCGCGTGCCGTCATCCAGGGTCACGATGCGGTGCTGCAGCGCCAGCGCGTAGGTTCTGCGAGCGTCATACCGTGCTTGCTCGCCCGCCTGAGGATCGTCCAGGAACGGGCTCACCTGCAGTACACCGACGCGCGCATCGGCCTGCCACGGCATTGGCGACGCCGCATCCTGGCCGGCCTTCAAGCGTTGCGCACGCCCGGAACGCTGGCGTTGCAGGCTGGGCGGAATCCAGCGGCCATGGCCGCCCGTGCTGCGGGTAGCGGCGTCATCCAGCAATTGGCGCCGGCCAGCATCATCGGTTGCGGCGGCCAGCGTCGCGCGTACACCGGCCCAATCGACACGGTCGCGATACAGCGCGCGCGCCTCCAGCAGCTGCAGCATCTGCACCTGCGCCTCCGGTGAGGGCAGTTCAACCGCGGATGCCGAGGCCGTTGCGGCCATCGTCTGCGCAGCCCAAAGCACGACCACCGTCGCACCCGCGCGCCGCACTCCGTTGCAGATCTGCATACGACGTTCCTTGCCGTTGAGTCAGGCGCCCAGCATAGCGGGTTGATGATCGGCACGGCCATCGCGCAGGTTGTCGCATCTGGACTGGCTGGCAGCGCAGGCATTGCGCGATGCCGACACAGCGCTCCGGGCGCGAGGAAGGCAGCCGATACGAACACACACATTGCAACTTTGCCCATGTCATCGCGCTGTAGACCGCGCGACGGTGGCATCTGCCAGCGCCCCCGTGCTGGCCGGGATTGGCGTCCCGAATGAAGCTTTTCAGCGGCGGGCTTGCGACAACATCGCGGGCCCGAATAGTGCACCCTCCGTCGTTCTGCGGCGGGCGGTGCGTGGGGATCTCCGGATCCGCCGGCTTTTTCTCCGTTGAAAAGCTTCACCGGCACGCCAACCCGCACCGCCCGCCACCTTGCGTCCTGCAGGTGGACTTGCCTGAGAGGTTGCTGCCATGACCCTGCCCCATCCCACCCATCCCCGCCTGCACGCGCTGCTGGGCGACGCCCTGCCTGGGCTGCGGCTGCCCGCCGCTGCCGCCGACATCCTGGAAGATGCGCTGGCCGCAGCCCACGAGAACGTGCCGCAGCCTGCATTCTTCGCCCGGTTACGCAGCATCGCGCGCGGCGACGGTGCCAACGGCCAACCTTGGCCCGAAACGCGGATCACGGAAGCGAGGGCGCGTGATCTGGCCGGCGCTACGCGCTGCCTGGCCGCAGTGTCTTCCTGCGCAGGACTGCTGCTGGCCGCGCAGGCGGCGCGGGAGATGGACGATGCCCGAGCGCACTGCCCGCCGCAGGTGGAAGAAGGGCTGCTGCACGCGGTACAGGTGCTGGCCGATCACGCGGGGGCGCTGGTGGAGCCCGCAGCGGCAGTCCCCGGCCAGCAATGAGCCGAGCTGGCCCTGCTCCACCGCAGGTGCGTCCATACCCCGGCGCTGTCAGATCTTGAGATAGATCCTGCGCCGGTCCAGCCACCACGCGACGCCCCACCACAGGGTGACGAAGGCCAGGGCCTGCAGCATCGACGCCAGCTCCAGCGCACCCGGCATCGCCGCCGCCAGCTGCTGCCAGACCCAGCCCCAGGCGCCGGTTGCCAACAATGCCACCGACATCACTGAGGCCCCCAGGTACGCGGTGATCGCGTTGACCCCAAAACGACGGCCCCACGCGGGCCAGCCCTTCTGGTCGATCAGCACATGCGCCAGCCACAGGGCCAGCGCCGCAAGACCTCCGGTCCACAGCACGTAGCTGGGCGTCCACAGCTGCTTGTTCAACGGCAGCACAATGGCAAGCAGCAGGCCCAGCACTGCCGTTGCGGCGCCCAATCCTGCCAGCGCCACAGCGCGACCTCTGCGCAGCAGTGCGCCGGCCAGCAGGCCCAGGGTGGTGCTGGCCAGCGCGCCCAGCGTGCTCAGCAGCCCTTCCGGGTCATGCCCAAGCCCGGTATCGGCGTGCCACTGGTAGATCCACGGGGCGAACAGAGCGGTATCCAGACGGCTGGCCGGGTTGGTCCATGGCGACAGATCACCGAGGCCGAGCAGCAGCACTGTATAGCCCACCAGCAGCCCGACAAGCACTCCGACCTGCACGTGCAGCCGCGCATACACCGCCAGCAGGCCAACCAGCGCCGCACACACCGCGATGCGTTGCAGCACGCCCCAGATGCGGAAGTGATGCGTATCCAGCGCCCACCAGATCAGCAGATGCAACAACGCGCCGGCTACCAGGATGCGCAGCGCGCGCTCCAGCACGCCACGCGCCAGTGTGGGTCGCACCGACGCATCGAGCGCGCGCGGTGCCACGCTGAAGGCCATCGACACGCCGACCAGGAACAGGAAGAACGGGAACACCAGATCGGTGGGCGTGCAGCCATGCCAGTCCGAATGACGCAGCGGTGCGAACACCGCACTCCAGTCGCCCGGGTTGTTGACCAGCAGCATCGCCGCCACGGTGATGCCGCGCAGGGCATCGATCGAGCCCAGGCGCGCTGACGGCGCAGCACTCATCAGGCGGCCTCGTACTGTCCGGCAATCCAGGTGCCCCGCACCTGCAGGGCATCGTCCAGCAGCACCAGGTCGGCCTGGTAACCCTCGGCGATGTGGCCCAGCCGGTCGTCCACATTGAGGAACTGCGCCGGATAGGTCGAGGCCATGCGCGCCGCTTCGGCAAGCGGCTGGCCGAGCATCTGCACGGTGTTGCGCACGGCCGTGGCCATGTCCAGTGCCGAGCCGGCCAGCGCGCCAGCTGCGTTGCGCACCACCCCATCGACGGCAGTGATGGTCTCGCCATACAGCACATAGGTGGGATCATCGGCGCCGACCGGCGGCATCGCATCGGTCACCAGCAGCAGGCGACCGCGTGGCTTGGCCGCCAGCGCTACCCGCAGGCTGGCCGGATGCACGTGCACGCCGTCGACGATGATGCCGATCCAGCTGTCGCGATCTTCCAGCGCGGCACCCACCGCACCCGGCTCCCGGCCCTGCAGCGGCGACATCGCGTTGTACAGATGGGTGAAGCCGCGCACACCGGCATCCAGGCCGGCGCGGATCTCTTCGTACGTTCCAGCGGTATGTCCAGCCGCGACGATCACCCCGCGCTCCACCAGCGCGCGGATCGACTCCAGCGGTACCCGTTCCGGCGCAAGGGTGAGCAGGGTCACGCCATTGTCCAGCGAGGCGGCCAGCGCGATCTCCTCCGCATCGGGCACGCGGAACTTGCTGGCGTCGTGGGTGCCCTTCCGTGCCGGGGCGATGTACGGCCCTTCCAGATGGATGCCGATGACACCGGGTACGCCTTGAGCGATGGCTTCGCGCAAGGCGGCGATCGCCTCGCGCATCACCGCCACGTCATCACTGATCAGCGTCGGCAGCATCGCGGTGGTGCCGAAACGGCGGTGCGCCTGCGCGATGGTGCGCAGGGCCGCCACGTCCGGCGTGTTGTTGAACAGCGCGCCGCCACCGCCATTGACCTGCACGTCGATGAAACCCGGCAGCAGCCAGCCGCCGCCGAGATCGACCTGCTCGGCCGCCTGGCCCACCTGCGGCGCGGCATCGGGGAGCAGCGCGCTGATCTTCCCGTCCTCGATGAGCACTGCCAGGTCATCGCGGAAATCATCCCCGACCAGGATGCGGGCATTGCGCAGCACGGTTGCCATCACACGGTCTCCGTGACCTTGTTCAGATGCGGCGGCAGGTCCGGGTTGAACCCGCGGCGCAGCGCCAGCGCATTGATCGCACGGTAGAAACTCTGCACGGTGAGCAGCGGAGCGCACAACGGATGCGGCGCGGCAGCCACCGGCAGGTTGCCTGCGGCGCCGGCCATCCATACCTGCGCACCACGCGCTGAGAACTCCTCCACCACGGCACGTGTGCCCGCGCCGGTCTCATCGGGCTGGGCGAAAGCCAGCACCGGGAAGCCGCGGCCGACCAGCGCCATCGGGCCATGCTTGACCTCGGCCGAGCTGTAGGCCTCGGCATGCAGACTGCAGGTTTCCTTGAACTTCAGCGCCGCTTCCTGCGCCGCGCCAAGCCCAAGCCCACGCCCGAGCACGAACAGGTTGGTGGCGTCCACCAGGCCATCGGCCAGCGCCGTCCAATCGCACTGCCATGCCTCGCGCAACGCATCAGGCAGCAACTCCAGCGCAGCGCGCAGGCCACTGTCCTGCTTCCAGTACGTGGCCAGCTGCAGCAGTGCCGCAAGCGACGCCAGGTAGCTCTTGGTCGCGGCCACACTCTTCTCCGGGCCCGCATGCAGCGGAATCACCGTGTCGGCCAGCTGCGCCAACGGCGAATCCTCGACATTGACCAGTGCGACCACGCGCGCACCGGCGGCCTTGGCCGCTTCGGCATTGCGCAGCAGATCCGGACTCTTGCCCGACTGCGAGATGACGATGAACAGTGCACCGCGCAGCTGCAGCGGCGCGGCATACACCGAGCCCACAGACGGCGAGGCGGAGGCGACCACCAGGCCCAGCTGGGTTTCCAGCAGGTACTTGCCATAGGTGGCGGCATGATCGGAGCTGCCGCGCGCGCAGGTGACCACGAACGGGGGTGGCGCGGCGCGCAGGCTGGCAGCCAGCGTCTCCATCGTGGCGTGGTTGCGCGAGAACTGGCGGGCGACGACGTCGGCCGCTTCAGCGGCTTCGGCGAACATCAGGGTGGAGGTGGGGTCGGACAGCGACATGGCGGGCTCAGGCAGGATCGGAAGGGAGTGGGCGGGCGCCGGCGGGACGCATCGGCGCAGTCGACCCGCGCACGATCAGCTGCGGCACGAAGCCCTGGTTGTGCAGCGGTGCCGGCGCGTCGTCATAGGCATCGCTGCGCAGCTGCGCGATCAGCAGACGCGCGGCGTGGCGTGCGATGTCCTCGGTGGCCTGCTTGGCGGTAGTCAATGGCGGCCAGGACTGGCGCGAGAACGGGCTGTCCTCGAAGCCGGCAATGGACAGGTCGTAGGGCACGTTCATCCCCGCCGATTTGGCAGCGGCCAGCACGCCCGCAGCGATTTCATCGTTGGAGCCGAAGATGGCGGTGGGCGGTTCGCGCAGCGCCAGCAGGCGGCGCGCGCCCCGGAAACCGTCGTCGAAGGTGTAGTCGCCCTGCACCACAAGATGCTTGTCCACGGTCATGCCGTAGTCCTTCAGCGCCGCTTCGTAGCCGGCATAACGTTCGCCGGAAGAGCGGTGCGAGCTGCCACCCCACAGGAAGCCGATGCGCTGATGGCCCAGCTGGATCAGATGCTCGGTGATCTCATAGGCCGCTTCGCGGTCGTCGACGAACACGCAGGCTCCGTCCGCCGGGTCCTCGGTCGCCGCGATGATGCGCACCAGCTTGATGCCGCGTGCGGTCAGCGCCTGCACCAGATCGCGGCGCTCGGACATCGGTGCGGTCAGCACCAGGCCGGCCAGGCGCGAGCGCTGTACCCAGTCGGCCAGTTCATCGGCCAACAGGGGCGAGCTCGAGTCGCAGGGGTGGATCTGCAGGCCGAAGCCGGTCTCCCGGCACGCGGCCAGCACGCCGTTCTGCACGCCGATGATGTGGTACGGGTTGGGGTTGTCGTAGACCAGCCCGATCACGAAAGTGGTCCCGCTGCGCAGGTTGCGCGCGGACGGATCGGGCTCGTAGTCGAGCTCGGCGATCGCCCGCAGCACCCGCGCACGGGTGGCCTGCATCACGGAGGGCTCGTTGTTGATCACCCGCGAGACGGTCTTCAGAGAGACCTTGGCCTTCTCCGCGACGTCCTTGATGGTCGCTCTGCGCATGGGTTTTCCCTGGGGTTGGCTGCCGTCCATCATCGCCTATCAGCGCTCCTGCGGCAGGCCGGCGCGGTGGCCGATGACCGAGTAGAACAGGATGTACAGGTAGCACGGCACCATCAGCAGCACGAACACCAGCTGGAAATCGATGTGCTGCTTGAGCACGGCGAACAACTGCGGAATGATCGCGCCACCGGCGATACCCATCACCAGCAGCGCCGAGCCGGTCTCGGTGAAACGGCCCAGGCCACGGATCGCCAGCGGGAAGATGGCCGGCCACATCATTGCGTTGGCAAAGCCCAGCAGGGCCACGAAGGCCACCGAAACGTAGCCGTGGGTGGCCCAAGCACCGAGGCAGAACACCACGCCCAGTACCGCCGAAACGGTCAGGTAGCGCGACTGCGAAACCACCCGGGGAATCAGCAGCAGGCCCACCACGTAGCCAGCCAGCATCGCCGCCAGGGTCAACGAGGTGAACATCTTGGTCTGGTCCAGCGGCAGGTCGAAGCCGTGGCCATAGGTACCGATGGCATCACCGGCCATCACTTCCACGCCGACATACACGAACAGGCAGAGCACGCCCAGCCACAGGTGCGGGAACTGGAAGATGCTGCTGCGCTCGGCTGCGCCGGCGGCCATCGGGGTGGCGTTGGCCTCGGAGGACTTGATCTCCGGCAGCGGCGAGAACAGTACGGCGACGGCCAGCAGCACCAGCAGGCCGGCCATCGCCAGGTACGGTGCATGGATCTTGGCGGCGAACTCATTGAGCAGGGCCACCTTGGTGACCGCGTCGGCCGCCTGCACCTGCTTGTCCAGGTCACCGATGCCATGCAGCACGAGGGTGCCGATCAGCACCGGCGCCAGCATGCCGGCGATCTTGTTGCAGATGCCCATCAGCGCGATGCGACGCGCTGCGGTCTCGATCGGGCCGAGGATGGAGATGTAGGGATTGATCGCCGTCTGCAGCAGGGCCAGGCCGCTGCCGATCACGAACAGCCCGCCCAGCGCGCCGGGGTACCAGCGCTGCGTCGCGAATTCACCGAAGAGTGCCGCGCCGCCGGCCATCACCAGCAGGCTCAGGCTGAGGCCCTTCTTCATGCCGGTGCGGCGCAGGATCCACGACGACGGCAGGGCCAGGAAGAAATAGGACAGGTAGAACACCATCAGCACCAGGAAGGCGCCGACCTCGCTGAGCTCGAAGGCCAGCTTGACGAAGGTGATCAGCGGGCCGTTGAGCCAGGTGAAGAAGCCGATCAGGAAGAACAGGACGCCGACGATGGCGATGGAGGTGGCCACGTTCGGGCGCGCGCTTGCAGCGGGGACGGCGGACATCAGGAGGGCTCCTGCGGCGACGGTCGCAGAACGCGGCGTCGGAGAGTGGCTGGGAACAACGTTGTCACATTCTTTCGATGGACAACGGCGGTTTGTCAACTTCCCTGCGCGGGGCAGCGCAGGCCATGCTGCATCGCGCAACCGCCGCGTGCGGTCGCGTGCTGAATGCGCTGGAGCCGTTGAGCCCCGTGCAGCAAGGGCTCCGGCGTGAAGGCGCTGTTCACGCCATGGAAACGTTTACCGCACGCCCCATTCGTTGCGCCGCAGCAACGAAAGTGTCACGAACTCGTTGACATCGTTGTCAGCGGGGTTACAGACTCCGCCCAACAGCCGGCCTCACCCTCGGATCCGGCCCCCTCTTCAGCAGGAGCCCGCGTGACCGCCAGCCATCCCGCCCCGGCCCATGTCCTGTCCCGCGTCGCGCCCTCGTTCCTGGCCGCCGACGTCGGCGGCACCCATGTGCGTGTCGCCCGGGTCCAGGCCAGCGGCGATGCCGCCCATCCGGTGCAGGTGCTGGAGTACCGCAAGTATCGCAATGCCGACCACGCCGGCCTGAGTGCGATCCTGTCCGACTTCCTGGGCGACGGCCCGCGCCCGGCGCATTGCGTGGTGGCCACGGCCGGTTATGCGCGCGAAGACGGGACGGTCATCACTGCCAACGTGCCCTGGCCGCTGTCCGCGCGGCAGATCGAGGCCGACGTCGGCGTACAGCAGGTCCACATCGTCAACGACTTCGAAGCGGTGGCCTATGCCGCGGCACAGGTCGACGCCAGCGGCGTCCTGCACCTGTGTGGGCCGGAAAGCGCCCCGCGCGGACCGACCCTGGTGGTCGGTCCGGGTACGGGCCTGGGTGCGGCACTGTGGATCCCGACCGCCCATGGCCCGGTCGTGCTGGCTACCGAAGCCGGGCAACCGACGCTGGCCGCCAGCACCGAACTGGAAATGGCCATCGTCCGCCACATGCAGCGCGAGCGCGCTCACGTGTCGATCGAGCACGCAATCTCCGGCCCCGGCCTGATGAACCTGTACCGCGCGGTGTGCGCCCTGCAGGGACAGCAGCCCACCCTGGCCAGTCCGGACGCGGTCACCGCCGCGGCGATGGCCGGCACTGATGCGCACGCACGCAAGGCGCTGGATGTGTTCTGCGGCCTGCTCGGCAGCACCATCGGCGACATGGCCCTGTTCTACGGCGCCCATGGGGGCGTCTATCTGGCCGGCGGCATCCTGCCGCAGATCCGCGAGTACCTGCGCACCAGCACCTTCGTCGAGCGCTACCTGCAGAAGGGGCCGATGGGCGAAGCACTGGCACGCATCCCGGTGAAGGTGGTCGAGCACGGCCAGCTGGGCGTGGTCGGTGCTGCCAGCTGGTACCTGCAGCAGTCGGCCGCCTGACACCGCAACAGGCTTCAACGCAATCGCAGCACGCAGTACGTGGCACGCCAATGCACGGGACATCGCCGCCGCCCCGCGCACGTCAACGCAACCGCAACCGAACACCGCCGCCGGCACCCAATCGAGTGATGAGGAGAGACATCATGAACACCCGCAAGACCCTGCTTTCGGCCGCCATCGTCAGCTGCCTCGCTTTCAGCGCACATGCCCAGCAGGCTGCGCCGACCGCAACCGACCTGGACACCGTGACCGTCACCGGCATCCGTGGCTCGATGGAGAAGTCGCTGGATACCAAGCGCGAAGCCAACGCGCGCGTGGAAGTGGTGACCGCCGAAGACGTCGGCAAGCTGCCGGCGCACAATGTGGCCGACACCCTGCAGCGCCTGCCCGGCGTCAACATCAGTTCGTCCAGCGCCGACGAAGGCGGCTTCGATGAAGCCGACCGCGTCAGCCTGCGTGGCACCAGCCCGAGCCTGACCCAGACCCTGATCAACGGCCACACCGTCGGCTCGGCCGACTGGTTCGTGCTCAGCCAGGGCAACAACGTCGGCCGCAGCGTCAGCTACTCGCTGCTGCCTTCCGAGCTGGTGAGCTCGGTGGAAGTGAACAAGTCCTCGCAGGCCAAGCTGCAGGATGGCGGCACCACCGGTACCGTCAACATCATCACGCGCAAGCCGCTGGAGTTCGCCAAGCCCTTCAGTGCGGAAGCCTCGGTAGGTGCGGTCCGTTCGGACCAGGCCAAGTCGACCGACCCGCAGTACTCGGCGCTGTTCAACTACAAGAATGACGCCAACAACTTCGGCGTGATGCTGCAGGCCTTCTACCAGAAGCGCGAGCTCCGCCGCGAGGCGCAGGAAATCCCGGGCGGTTTCACCCGGATCGGCGCCGATGATCCGGTGGCCCTCACCAATCCGGACCTGATCGGCGTGGCCGTCCCCGGCCTGCTGGGTTCGACCCTGTTCGAACAGACCCGCGAACGCAAGGGCGGGCTGGTGACCATCCAGTTCAAGCCGACCGATACGCTGAACCTGTCGCTTAGCGGCTTCTCCTCCAAGCTGGAAGCCAACAACTACAACCGCAATTTCATGCTGTGGGGCGGCAACTTCGCCAAGTCGCAGGCGCCGAACCCGGGCTACACCGTGACCGACGGCGTGCTGAGCAATGCCACCTACGCGGGCGTCCCGGGCACCAACTACGGTGTCTACGACATGATCTACCGTGAAGCCACGGCCAAGACCAACTACGTCACGTTCGACGCCGACTGGCAGATCAACGACACCCTGGACATGAAGTTCCAGGCCGGTACCACCAAGGGCACCGGTGAAACCCCGCGCCAGTTCATTGCTGAAGTCACGCTCGGCCAGGGCGGCGGTGCCAGCTGGGCAACGCACGGCGCCGGTTCGCCGGTGGACTGGAACATCGGCGGCGACATCAGCCCCAGCGGCGTCACCAGTTTCGGCACGTGGGGCAACCAGCTGGTCCGCGCCGAAGACAAGGAAGACTGGGCCACGCTGGACTTCAGCCAGTATTTCGGCACCGGCGTGCTGAACTCCGTGGACTTCGGCGTGCGCTTCGCCGACCACGAACGCGAAGCGCTCTCGCCGGAAGGTGCGACCCCGGGTGACATCTGGTCCGCACTGCAGGGCAGCGCCACCGCCAACTATCCCAGCGGCTTCGCCGGTGATGTCGGCGGCACCTTCCCGCGCAACATCTGGTACTACACGCCGGATGCACTGAAGAACGCGATCATCAACAACTCCACCTGGCTGGCCGGCAACGATGGCCCCACCGGCCGCCACAACTACGGTGCCGAGTGGAAGGTGAAGGAGAAGAACTTCGCCGGCTACGTGCAGGCCAACTTCAGCGGCGACTGGTGGAGCGGCAACGTCGGCCTGCGCTACGTCAACATCAAGCAGGACATCGACACCTACAACGCGGTCAGCAATGCCGCCGATGCCGATGTGAGCAGCCTGTTCGGCATGTGGGAGCGCACCGCCTTCCAGAACAAGCGCAACCGCGTCCTGCCCAGCGCCAACATCAAGTTCGACCTGGACGACAGGCTGGTGCTGCGCGTGGCCGCGTCGCAGACCCAGACCCTGCCGGATTATTCGGCCCTGGGCGCTTCGTCGTGGGGTTCGGACCTGAACAAGACCGGCGGCGGTGGCAACCCGAACCTGAAGCCGACCCTGTCCACGAACTTCGACGCCAACCTGGAGTGGTACTTCATGCCGCGCGGCCTGCTGTCGGTCGGTGCGTACCACATGGACATGAAGGACTACATCGCCTTCGACGTGGTCTCGCGCCAGCTGTACAGCGAACTGACCAACCAGCTCGAGACCTACCAGATCTCCACCCCGATCAATGCCGACGGCAAGGTCACCGGCGTGGAAGTGGCCTATGAGCAGCCGATCGGCGAGTACTTCGGCATCAACGCCAACTACACCTACGCCAACGGCACCACGGCCCACACCTGGTCCGACGGTTCGCACAACCTGCTGGGTACCTCGAAGAACACCTACAACGTGGGGGCCTACTTCGAGAACGAGCGTTTCGGAGCACGCGTCAGCTACACGCACCGCTCGTCGTTCCTGATCAGCCTGTCGGGCACCAACCCGTACTACCAGGATGATTTCGGCACGCTGTCGGCCTCGTTGAGCTACAAGGCCACCGACTGGCTGAGCATCAGCCTGGATGCGCTGAACCTCAACAACCCGACCTACAAGTACTACCAGACCGCGGCCATTCCGACGTCGTTCTACAGCAACGGCCGCCAGTACTACCTCAACTTCCGCTTCAAGTACTGATCCATCGGCCGCGTCATCGCCGAGTCGTGCACGCACGCCGGGCCTGGGTCATTCCGGGCCCGGCGTTTTTCATGTATAGCGTTCATCGCACCGTTCCAAGGAGTCGTTCCGATGGTCAAGCCCTTCCACGCCAGGATGCACGGCGCACTGCTGCTGGGCAGCCTGTTTGCCCTGCTGCCGGCCCTGCCGGCCTTCGCCGCCGATCCGGTGCCCGCCGCTGAAGCTCCTGGCCCGCAGCTGCGCGCCAACAGCCTGATGCTGATTCCTGCCCCCGCCAGCGTGCAGCCCGGCCAGGGCAGTGGCATCACTGTGTCCGCCACGACCGCGCTGTACGCAGACGGCGAGGCCGCACAGCGGGTCGCCACCCAATTCGCCGACCTGCTGGCGCGCAGCGGCGGCCCGCGCCTGGCGCTGGCTACCGGCAAGGCTGCGGCCAAGGCCGGCGGCATCCGCTTCCAGATCATTCCCACCTTCCGCGACAGCGGCGAGAGCTACACGCTGGACAGCACCGCGCAGGGCGTGCTGGTGCAGGCCGGCAACGAGACCGGCCTGTTCTACGGCGCCACCACGCTGGCCCAGCTGGCCACCGGCGGCAGCCAGGGCGCGCTGCCGGCCGTGCAGATCCAGGATGCGCCGCGTTTCCCCTGGCGGGGCTTCATGCTCGACTCGGCACGGCATTTCCAGAGCTTGGACGAGATCAAGCGCGTGCTTGATGCGATGTCCGCGCACAAGCTCAACACCTTCCATTGGCACCTGACCGATGACCAGGGCTGGCGCATGGAGATCAAGCGCTACCCGAAGCTGACCGAGGTCGGCAGCTGCCGCCTGCCGGCCGGCGATGGCGGCATCGATCCGGTGACCAGACAGGAGTACCCGTATTGCGGTTTCTACACGCAGGAGCAGATCCGTGAAGTGATTGCCTATGCAGCCAAGCTGCACATCCAGGTGATTCCGGAAATCGACGTGCCGGGCCATGCCACGGCCGCGATCGCCGCCTATCCGGAGCTGGGCTCGATCAGCACGCCGCTGAAGCCGATCAGCGAATGGGGCGTGTTCCCCAACCTCTTCAACGTGGAAGACAGCACCGTGACCTTCCTCGAGAACGTGCTGGAGGAGGTGATCGCACTGTTCCCGGCGAAGTACGTGCACGTGGGTGGCGACGAGGCCGTAAAGGACCAGTGGGAGGCGTCCGCGCAGATTCAGCAGCGCATGCGCGAGCTGGGCATCAAGGATGAGATGGCCATGCAGAGCCACATCATCAAGCGCCTGGAGACATTCCTGGAGGAACACGACCGGCGCCTGATCGGCTGGGACGAAATTCTCGAGGGCGGGCTGCCCCCCCAGGCTACGGTGATGTCCTGGCGCGGCACCGAAGGCGGCCTGGCCGCTGCCAGCGCCGGCCATGACGTGATCATGTCGCCGGTCGGCTACCTGTACCTGGACTACCTGCAGACCGCCTCGCCCAATGAACCGCCGGGCCGCCCCACGCAGGTCAACCTCGGCAAGCTCTACAACTTCGAGCCGGTGCCGGACGAACTGCCCGCCGACAAGCGCGGACACATCCTCGGCCTGCAGGCGAACATGTTCACCGAGCACACCCGCAGCTATGCGCGGCTGCAGCACAACCTGTTCCCGCGCCTGGCGGCGGTGGCCGAGACCGGCTGGAGCGCGCCCGGGAAGCGTGACTTCCGCGACTTCCTGGCACGCCTGCCGTCACAGCTGCAGCGCTACCGCGCATGGGGGCTGGCCTATGCACAGACGCCGTTCGAAGTGGGCGTGGCGTACCAGGATGATCGCGCCGCAGGCACGGTGACGGTGTCGCTGGCCAACCCGCTGGGCTACGAGGTGCGCTACAGCACCGATGGCCAGCCGGTGACCGCGCAGTCGCCGCTGTACCAGCAGCCGCTGACCGCGAAGGTGCCCGCCACGGTACAGGCCGCAGCGTTCTACCAGGGCCGGATGCTGGCCGCAGAGCCCACCGTAGCCGCGTTCACTCCGCAATCGCTGCTCGCCCGCCGCAGCGACGAACTGCTCAGCTGCGTTGGCAACAAGGGCCTGGTGCTGCGCCTGGAAGACGATGGCCCGCGCGAGGGCGCACGCGCGGTCTTCAACGTGGACATCTTCCAGCCCTGCTGGCGCTGGCCACAGGCGCAGCTGGACGGCATCGGCAGCGTGGAGGTGCGCGCCGGTCGCATCCCCTACTACTTCCAGCTGGCGCATGACGAGCCGAACCGTCGCTTCGAGAAGGCCAGGCGCGCGCACGGCGAGATGCTGATCCGCCGGGGCAGCTGCACGGGCAAGGTGCTGGCCGAAGTCCCGCTGCCGGCCACGCCCGATGCCGATGGCTTCGTAAGCCTGCATGCGACGCTGCCGAAGGGCACGCATGGCACCGACGACCTGTGCATCAACTTCACCGGTGATACCCGCCCGGCGATGTGGGTGCTGGACGAAGTGACGCTGCAGAAGTAACCGGAAGGCTGTGGAGCCGGGCCATGCCCGGTTCCACTTCAACCAAGGAAGGCGTGTCAGCCCCGCCAGCGCAGCAGGAGGTCGCGCAGCGGGGTCAGCGCGAGGCCCAATCCGGCAAGAACGCCAACCGTGTTGGCGAGGGCGTCCATCGGGTCGGCCATGCGGTCGCGTGTCAGCGCCCCCTGTGCGAACTCGATGCCCATTCCCATCAGCACCAGGCCCAGCCCGACCCACAGCAGCGGACGTCCTTGCCGGAACAGCTGCACGGCACTGCCGGACAGAATGAAGTACGCCAGGAAATGCTCGACCTTGTCGCCGTTCTCCGGCACGGGAATCGGTGGCGGCGGAATCAGGCAGACCACGATCACGAACAGCACGGCCAGCACCCACAGCGCAGTCCATAGCTGCGGCCGCCGCAGCGGCTTGATCATGCGCGCCGTCGCGCTCACAGGCGCCAGCTCAGATCGCCCAGCGCGAACGCCGGCTCGAAGTCGATTCCACGCTGCAGGCCGATCGCCTGGAAGCGCTCGCCCATGCCGGTCGGCAGGGTCAGCTTCTTCACCTGGTCGCGCAGCTGGATGCGCCCCACCTCATCGGTACGCTCCTCGGCCAGGCTCAGCACCTGGTCCAGGCCATTGCCGATCAGGAAGCTGGCCTGGCTGCAGTACCCCGCCAGCTCGAAGCCACCGTGCAGACCCGCTTCGGCCATCGCGGTGAAGTCCACCGAGGCCGTGATGTCCTGCAGGCCCGGCCAGCGATGCACGTCGTTATGCACGTGGTGGCGGTAGAAGGCGCGCACCGTGCCGTCGTCGCGATCGTGCTGGTAGAACTCGCTGCGGCTGTAGCCGTAGTCGATGAACAGCATCGCGCCACGTTGCAGGCCGCCAGCCACTGCCTGCAGCCAGTACGGCAGCTGCAGCAGCACCTCCGAGCGGTATCCGTCGGCGAAGGGCCTTTCGAGATAGCGTTCGATGTGGCGCACGGCGCCGTTGAGCAGAATATCGGCCGGCTGCGCGCCACGGATGAAGTTGCCCTCCGCGTCCAGTTCCACGGTCTCCTCGTAGACCTCGCCGTCCCTGATCAGGAAGCGCGGGGTCGGAAGTGCGTCGATCACCTCGTTGGCGAACACCACACCTTCCCAGTCCTCTTCGAACGGACGCTCGATCCAGTCCACGCGCGTGGCCAGCTCTGCCGGCAGCGCCTGTTGCAGGCGCTGCTGCTGGCGCTGGCGCAGGTCGGCACTGGGTTCAAGGATGGCATAACGCGAAGGCACCGCATCCAGCTCGGCCAGCCGCAGCAGCACGGCTTCGGCGAAGGCACCGGTGCCGCCACCCAGTTCCAGCATCCGCGACTGCGCACCGAGCTGGGCGAACACCGGCGCCAGCGCATTGGCCACGCTGCCGGCGAACAGGCCGCCCAGCTCGGGCGCGGTGGTGAAGTCACCACCGCCACCGAACTTGCTGGAACCGGCGCTGTAATAGCCCCACCCGGGTGCGTACAGGCACAGTTCCATGAAGCGGGAAAACGGCATCGCGCCCCCCTGGGCGAGGATTTCAGCGCGCAGTGCGGCGGCCAGCTGGTCGCTGTGGGCCAGGGCGTCGGCATCGGGCAGAGGGAAGGTAGGCTGCATGGCGTCTTCGAATGCGGTGACAATGGTGCACAGGATAGCCGAGCCTTGGAGGACCCTCGATGAGCGAAACCGCCCCCGTGGCCCTGATCACCGGCAGCGCGCGCCGGATCGGCGCCGCCATCGCACGCCAGTTCCACGCCTGTGGCTGGTCGGTGGTGCTGCATGCCAACACGTCCAGCGCCGAGCTGCAGCAGGCCGCCTTCGACCTGGACAACGTCCGTCCGGGCAGTGTGCTGGCCCTGCAGGCCGACCTGCGCGATGCCGGCGCCCTGCCCGATCTGGTCGAGCAGGCCGTGGCCCACTTCGGCCGCCTCGATGCGCTGGTCAACAACGCGTCCAACTTCTTCCCCACCCCGCTCGGCCAGGTGACCGCCGAAGCGATGGATGAGCTGTACGCGGTCAATGCGCGTGCACCGCTGCTGCTGTCACAGGCGGCCGCGCCGTACCTGCGCCGCCAGCAGGGCTGCATCGTCAATCTGACCGATCTGCACGGCACCGACCCGATGCGCGACCATGTGGCCTACACCATGGCCAAGGCCGCACTGGAGATGGCCACCCGGTCACTGGCGCTGGAACTGGCGCCGAAAGTGCGGGTCAATGCGGTCGCCCCCGGTGCGATCCTGTGGCCCGAGCAGGGAAAGGACGATTTCGCCCGCGAGGCCCTGCTGGCGCGCACGCCGCTGGCACGCACCGGCACGGTGGAGGAGATCGCCGAGGCGGTGTACTGGCTGGTGGCCGAGGCCAGCTTCGTCACCGGCCACACCCTGCGCGTGGATGGCGGACGCACGGTGAGTTGAAGTCCGCCGGGCATGGCCCGGCGCTACCGATCTACGTGGGCGAGCGCAGCGGCCCTCATTCCAGGTCAACCACCTCGAATGCCTCGCCAAACTGAGCGTGTGCGCGCCACAGCGCCGCCAGGGCCAGGCCGCTGACCGGGTCGATGAAGTCCGGCGCGATGTCCGCCAGCGGCTTCAGCACGAAGGCGTGCTTCAGCTCGGGGCGCGGAATGCGCAGATGGCCCGGGCCTTCCACGATGTGGTTGCCGTAGAACACCACGTCGATGTCCAGGGTACGGTCGGAGAAGCGCGGACCACTGCGATCACGACCGTGGGCGTCTTCCAGTGCGTGCAGCCAATCATCCAGCGCCTGCAGCGGCAGATCGGTCTGGATCAGCACGCCATTGTTGAGGAAGGCCGGGCCATCGAAGCCGACCGCGGCCGTGCGGTAGGCCGGAGACACCTGCAACGCGCCGAAACGCTCGCGCAGGGCCGCCACCGCGGCGTGGAGATGGCGGCGGGGCTGGACGTTGCTGCCCAGGCTGAGGAGCACGGTGGTCATGCGGTTCAGGTGACGGGTCTGGGGGGCGTGGGCATGCCGTCGTCACGGCGGCCTGCCTACAATCCGGGACGCACATGATAGGGCACCGACATGACCTATTGCGTTGGAATCGAGGTGGACCAGGGCCTGGTCTTCGCCGCCGACACCCGGACCAATGCCTCGCTGGACGATGTGCGCGTGCACCGCAAGCTGCACGTGTTCGAGTATCCCGGCCAGGCGGCCTACGTGTTGATGGCGGCTGGCAACCTGGCCACCACCCAGTTGCTGGTCTCGCGCCTGACCCGGGACGCCGGCGAGCGGCGCACGCCCAACCTGCGCGACATGACCCATCTGTTCGAAGCGGCGGCCTATGTCGGTCGCCTGCTGGTGGACAGCCAGGTGCACGGCGGCCACAGCGAGCACGGCCATGACGGCGTCAACACCCAGGCCACGCTGATCTTCGGCGGCCAGGTCGCCGGCGAACGCCCCGGCCTGTACATGATCTACCCGCTGGGCAATGCCATCGCCGCCTCGCCGGAGACCCCCTACCTGCAGATCGGCGAGTCCAAGTATGGCAAGCCGATCCTCGACCGCATCCTCAGCCCGGCCACGCGCCTTGAGGACGCCGCGCGCACGGCGATCGTGTCGCTGGATTCGACCATCCGTTCCAACCTCTCGGTCGGCCTGCCGATCGATCTGGCATTGCTGCGCGACGGCGAGCTGCGGATCGCCCAGCAGCTGCGGCTGGGCGCGGACTCGCCCCTGTACGCGGACATCCACCAGAACTGGTCACGGCGGCTGGAACAGGCCGTGGACAGCCTGCCACGCTTCCCGTGGGAGACCCCGGAACGGCCGGCGTGACCTGCCGCCGGGCCATGCCCGGCGACGCAGATTCAGCCCAGTGCCTCTGCCACAGCGCGGAACACCTGCTGCATCTGCAACGGCTTGCGCAGCACATGCACCTCGATGCCATCAGGGAATGCATCGGCCGGAACGTCCACTGACGCGTCTTCCAGCACCAGCGCCGGCCCGCGGTAACCCAGTCCGGCCATTTCGCCCAGCAGCTGGCTGGCCGGCAGCAGTTTGGAGCCGGCATCGGCGATCACCAGCGCCGGCATCGCCTCCTGCTGCATCCAGCGCAACGCCGCCGGGCCATCGGAAGCCAGCTGCAGCTGATATCCCTGGCTGGACAGCGCGTTGCCCAGCAGCGACAGGCGCGTGGCTTCGCCATCGACCACCAGGATCGACTGGCCACTGCCGAGTGCCACCAGCTGCTCGATCGGCTCGCCGCTCTCGATGGCGTCACGCATCGGCAGGCGCAGCTCGAAACAGGTGCCCTGCCCGGGCTGGCTGGTGACCGTGATGCTGCCGCCAGCACCTTCGACGATGCGCTTGCAGGAAATCAGGCCCAGGCCGGTACCGTCCGCCTTGGTGGTGAAGAAGGGATTGAACAGATGCGAGAGCGTATCGGCATCCATGCCAATGCCTTCATCGGCCACGGCGATGCGCATCCAGTCCACACCGTCGCGCTCGCCGGCATGGCTTGCGGTCAGGCTCAGGCGGCCGCCGCTGGGCATCGCCTGGATCGCATTGAGTGCCAGGTTCAACAGCACCTGCTGCAGCTCGGTGTAGTTCGCATCGACCGCCAGGCCCTCATCCTCCACCTGCAGGTGCAGGCGCACCGCATCGGGCACGTTGCTGCGCAGCAGCAGCGCCACCGCGTCGAACAGGCCGTCGATCTGCACGCGTTCGCTGGGCTTGCGCGAGCCACGGACGAACGACAACATCGATTCCGCCATTTCATGACCGCGGCGGCCGCACTCGGCGATCACATCCGCAAGGTGGTGCAGCTGCGGATCATCGGTGCGCGCCTTCAGCAGGTCCGGCATGATCAGAAGCGGCTGCAGGATGTTGCGCAGGTCGTGGCTGAGGCCAGCGGCGAGCAGCGAAAGGCTTTCCAGCCGTTGCGCGCGCATCAGCTCGGTCTCCACGCGCGAACGCTCCACCGCGCTGCGCGCCTCGCGGATCGCACGGGCCACCGCCGACGGCAGGCGCGCCGGCTGGTGCTTGATGATGTAGTCGTTGGCGCCCTTCTGCAGCGCCGCCACTGCATTCTCCTCACCCATCGTGCCCGAGACGAAGATGAAGGGAACATCCGGCGCCGTCTCGCGCACGATGCGCAAGGCATCGTCGCCGGAGAAACCAGGCATGCTCAGGTCGGACAGCACGATATCCGGCTGGAAGGAAGCCAGCGCCTGGCGCAGTTCCGCCTCGCTCTCAACGCGCTCGAAGCGGGCTTCCAGGCCCGCATCCAGCATCTGTTCGGACATCAGCTCGGCGTCTTCCGGCGAATCCTCCACCAGCAGGATGCGCAGTGCCCCGAGGGAGGGACCGGTCAGGGGCATGGGCTTACTCGAGTTCCGGTGCCTGGTTGATCAGTGCCCAGAACTTGCCCAGGGTCTGCACGGCACCGAAGAACTGGTCCACGTCCACCGGCTTGACCACGTAGGCGTTCACGCCCATGTCCCAGCTGCGGGCCAGATCGCTCTCTTCGCGCGAGGACGACAGGATCACCACGGGAAGGCGCTTGAGCTCCTCGTGCTCACGGATCTGCCGCAGCACTTCCAGGCCGTCCATGCGCGGCATCTTGATGTCCAGCAGCAGCACCGCCGGCAGGCCCTCCTCGCGGCTGGCGAAGGTACCGCGCCGCAGCAGGTAGTCCATGACCTCCACGCCGTCCTCGACGTGCACGATGGGATTGGCCAGGCGGGCTTCCTGCAGGGCGTCGATCGCCATCTCGGCATCGGCCGGGCTGTCTTCGGCAAGAAGGATGGTGCGCAGAGTCGTCATGCGGAGGGACCTTGTTTGTCCGCGTCGAGCGCGGGAGGCAGGTAGAAGTGGAAGGTTGCGCCGGCGTCCGGCTCGGCTTCGGCCCAGACCCGGCCTCCATGACGGGTCAGCACGCGGCGTACGCTGGCCAGGCCGATGCCGGTACCGGGGTAATCACTGGCCTTGTGCAGGCGCTGGAACACGCCGAACAGCTTTCCGGCATAGGCCATGTCAAAGCCTGCACCATTGTCGCTGACCGTGAACTGATGGCCGCCATCAGGCTGCGGCTGGTAATCCACGCGGATCTTCGCCGGTTCGCGGTTGCTGGAATACTTGACCGCGTTGCCGAGCAGGTTCAGCCACACCTGGCGCATCATGTTCTCATCGGCCACCACGATCGGCAGCGGTGCGATGTTCCATTCGACGTGATGGACCTGGCCACTGCTTTCAGCCTCGGCCTGCAGGTTGGAATCGAGCATCGCGCGGGTATCGGACACCAGCGACTGCATGTCCACTGCCTGCTGGCGCATCGCTGCGCGCCCCAGCCGCGAATAAACCAGCAGATCGTCGATCAGCGTCGCCATGCGCCGCGCCGAGCTGGAGATCACCCCAAGGTAATGCAGGCTCTTCTCGTCGGCGCTCTCGCCCAGGTGGCGCGACAGCTTGTCGGAGAAGCCGGCAACGTGGCGCAGCGGCGCGCGCAGGTCATGCGACACCGAATAGCTGAATGCTTCCAGCTCGCGATTGACCTCCGAGACCTGCGCCACCTTGCCTTCCAGCTGGCGGTTCAGTTCCTCCACACGCGACTGCACGGCGCGCTGCACGGTGACATCGCTGACGGTCAGCAGCACCACTTCATCGTCGGTATCCGGCAGCGGCATGCGCCGCGCGTTGAGCAGCATGTAGCGCACCACGCCCTCGGAGGTGCGCTGTTCGTGCTCGAAGTCCCACAGCTCGCGCCCGCGCAGCAGCACATCGACCAGGCGCTGGCGCACGACGGCGTCCCGCCAGGCGCCGTCGCCGACGTCATCCAGCAACAGGCCATCGGCACGTTCGTCCTGCAGGCCGTACAACTCGGCAAAGGCCGGATTGTGCAGCTGCACGCGCAGCTCGCGGTCGAGCAGCACGATCGGCTCACGCACGGTCTGCAGTACTGAGGCAGCGCGCGCGGCCGAGCGCAGCGACTGCCGTTCGGCCTGCAGGCGGCGACCGATCTGCCGCTGCAGCAGCCAGAGCACCAGGCCGAGCAGCGCCAGCTGTACCACCAGCGAGCTCCACGAGACGAATTCGGTCTGCCTGCGCTGCCGCGCAGCCTGTTCGGCCCGCTCGGCCAGCAGCGCCTGCTCGCTGTTCTGCAGCTCTTCAACCACGCTGCGGATCGGGTAACGGGTGCTCAGGTCCTGTACCAGCGCGCGCTGGTCACTGTTCGGTTCGGCCTTGGCCAGCGCGCGCGCCACCGCCAGCCGCCCTTCCAGCATGGACTCGATGCGACCGATGCGGATCAGCTGCTCAGGATTATCGCGTGTCATCCGGCCCAGCTCTGCGAGTCGGCCGGGAATCTCGTTGGCCTTGGCCATGCGCTCGCGCAGACCGGGCGCGTCCACGCCCTTGGACAGCGTCAACGCCGCCGACTCGACATCGCGCACATCGGCCTGCAACTGTTGGAGCGCCACGCCAACCGCCTGCGTATGCGTCACCCAGGCCATGGCTTCTTCGTTCTCACGCTGAAGCTTGCGCTGGGTCAACCACGGCACGACGATGATCGCGGCGGCGGCCAGCGCCAAGGCCGGCAATCGCCAGCGATCCCAGATGTCGTCACTGAACACCAGCGCCATAGTTCCTCATCAGCACGGCCGCAGAGGGATGGGCCCGGACAGGCCCAGCTGCGGCGGAACCGGCAATATAGCGCAGGCGGTCACACCTCTGGAACGTCTGGCCCCGGCAGCTGAACGCTCCAGAAAACACGATGGGTGGAGCCGGGGCTGGCCCGGCTCCACCGTCATGCAGCTGTACTGCCAGCTGTACTGCGGCGCCCCGGCGGGGCGGCGCACGGGATCAGCGCTTGGCCGCCGCGTTGACCTTCAGCGCGCTGGCATCAACGCGGGTGACGCCCTTGATGCCCTTGGCCGTAGTGACGGCCTTGTCATGCTCGGCCTGGGTCGCCACCGTGCCGCTGAGGCTGACGACGCCATTCACGGTTTCCACCTTGACCTCGGTGCCCGGCACATTGCTGCTGGCCAGCAGGTCGGCCTTCACCTTGGTGGTGATCCAGGTGTCGGTCACCGGCTCGTTGGAGTCGTGCCGATCGGCGTGGGTCATCGCCGAATGGTCGGTGGCAGGCGGACTCTTGGCTGCCGGATCCTTGGCGAATGCAGCCGAGGAGGACAGCGCCAGGCCCAGGGTGAGGGCCGAAGCAATCAGCGTACGGGTCGGGTTGTTCATCGTGTGTTACCTCCTGCGGAATGTGGGGTCAGTGTGGCCGCCGCGCCGTGCAGCAGGCGTGGCGCTACGGTCACGCCGCCGTGAATCGCGCCGGTTTTCAACGCAACCGTTCAGCTTTGGATCCTGGCCCCCGTCGTTTACCCTGCATGCCTGATCTGCGCGGAGCACTGCCATGCGCCCTGACCTGCAACTGGCCCTGATCGGGTACGGCCTTGCCGGCCGCGTTTTCCACGCGCCGCTGATCCAGCACACCCCGGGACTGACCCTGCACAGCGTGGTCAGTTCGCAGCGCGACCTGCTGCTGCGCACGTTCAGCGATGTACACGTGCGCGCGGCACCCCAGGACGTATTCGACGATCCGGCGGTGGACGCGGTGGTGATTGCCACGCCGAATGACCAGCACGCGCCATTGGCGATGGCAGCGCTGGCCGCAGGCAAGCATGTGCTGGTGGACAAACCCTTCGCACTGGACGTGGCCGAAGCCGAAGCCGTGCTGGCGGCGGCGCGCGATGCAGACCGCATCGTCACGGTGTTCCAGAATCGCCGTTTCGACGCCGATTTCCTGACGTTGCAGGCCTTGCTGGCCGAAGGTGCGCTCGGCGAAGTCGCCGAATGCCATGCGCATTTCGATCGCTACCGCCCGCACGTGCGCGAGCGCTGGCGGGAGCAGGAGGGGCCTGGCAGTGGCCTGTGGTATGACCTTGCACCGCATCTGCTGGATCAGATGCTGGTGCTGTTCGGCTGGCCGCAGGCGATCGACGCGGACCTGGCGGTGCAGCGCGAAGGCGGCAGCGGCATCGATTACTTCCATGCGGTGCTGCATTACCCGAGGCACCGCGCGATCCTCCATGCCGGTTCGCTGGTGGCGGCACCGACGCCTCGGTTCGCCGTGCACGGCAGCCGCGCCAGCTGGATCAAGCAGGGCCTGGACGTACAGGAAGCACAGCTGCGCCGCGGCGTTGCGCCGGGCGCGCCGGGCTGGGGCATCGACCCGCGTCACGGCGAGCGGGTGTACTGCGATGCCGAGGACACCGTGCAACGCAGCACGGTCGACAACCTGCCGGGCGACTATCGCCGCCTGTATGCCCAGTTCGCTGCGGCGATGCAGGGTGACGGTGAACCCACGGTCAGCCCATTGCAGGCGCTGCAGGTAATGCGCTTGCTGCAGGCTGGCAGGGACAGCGCTTGCGAGGCCCGGCGCATCGCACTGAACTGATCGCGGTCCGCGGCCCGGAACCCCACGGCAGCGCCGAAGGGCTCCGTTCCTGGCGCTTACGACTTCTTGATCGCATGCCCACCGAACTCGTTGCGCATCGCCGCCAGCAGGCGGTCAGTGAACGAATTCGACTCGCGCGACCGCAGGCGTTCCAGCAGCGAGAGCGTGATCACCGGCGCCGGCACATCCAGCGCGATCGCTTCGGCCACGGTCCAGCGGCCTTCACCGGAATCCTCCACGTAGGGGGCGATGCCATCCAGCGACGGATTGCGCTTGAGCGCCTCGGCACTCAGGTCCAGCAACCACGAACGCACCACGCTGCCATGGCGCCAGACCTCGGCAACCTGCGCCAGGTCCAGCTCCATGTCCTGCTTGCGTTCCATCAGTGCGAAGCCTTCGGCGTAGGCCTGCATCATTCCGTACTCGATGCCGTTGTGGACCATCTTGGTGAAATGGCCCGCACCGGGAGGACCGACGCGTGCCCAACCCCGATCCTCCGCCGGCGCCAGTGTGCGCAGCAGCGGCGCAACCTGCTCCACCACCTTCGCCTCACCGCCGACCATCAGGCTGTAGCCCTCCTGCAGGCCCCAGATGCCGCCGCTGGTGCCGCAGTCGACGTAGCCCAGGTCGTCCTCGGCCAGCGCCTTGGCGCGGCGGATCGAGTCCTGGTAATTGGAGTTTCCGCCGTCAATGACGATGTCACCCTCGGCCAGGTGCGGGGTCAGCTGGCCGAGCGTCTGGTCGACCGTTTCGCCCGCCGGCACCATCAACCACAGCACGCGCGGCACCGGCAGCGCGGCGACCGCGGCGGCCAGCGAATCGACTACTTCGATGCCGGTCTCCGCGGCGCGCTGGCGGGCGCCTTCGCCCGGGTCGTAGCCGACCACGCGGTGGCCGCCGCGATGCAGGCGCTGGGCCATGTTGGCGCCCATGCGGCCAAGGCCGATCATTGCAATATCCATTGTTTCACCTTCAGTTGGGGTCTAGGGTCAGGCTGCCTGGCCTGCCGGTTGACGCACAGTGGCGCAGCTGCGCCTCGCGCCAACGCCGGTAGAGCGTGGTATGCAGATTGTGCACCGCCAAGTCGATCGAAAACGGCGTCCGTGGATTGCGGTCGAGCAGCCGTGCGATGTGGTAGCCGATGGGACGTATACCGCGCGGATGCACGTAGATCACGAACTGCTGGTAGAACGGATCGTCCAGCACCTGGTCCATGCGTGCCAGGCGGGCGTGGTAGCGCGCTGGAAGGCGCGCCCGCAGTCCGGGGTCGCGTTCGAACAGGAGCCGCTCGAAATAGCGCCGCCCCACCCGCGGCAGCCCCTGCGCCAGTTGCCACAGCTCGGCATTGCGCTGGTCGTACCAGGCCAGGCCTCCGTGGCGGGCAAGCGCCTGTGCTGCATCCGGCCCGACGTCGACCACGACGAAGTTCTCGGCCTGGTTGCTCAGATCGTCCAGCGTGCTCTTGTCGTACACGTGTTCGATGAAGCCGGGCAGGCCCGCGAAGGCCTGACGTCCCCTCACCGAGGTGCGCACGGCTTTGCCGTCGGCAAGGAAGTCGCCCGCATGCGCACCGAGCAGGACACTGTCGGTGCCGTGCAGCGCGATGAAGGTGCCGATCGACAGTTCGCCTGCGGTGAACTCCGCGTCGAACGCAGCATCGCCATACAGCTCACGCTGCGTTGCCAGCTGCGCGACCTGGCGGCCGACACCGCATTCGGCACGCACCGCACCGCCGTAGAACGCCTGCAGCGCGCGGCTGTTGCCATCCACGGGAACGTAGCCGCGGCCGAAGCTGCGCACGCGTTGCCACCCCTGCGCCCGTGCGCCCTGCATCCCGAAGCCGATCCAGCCCAGCTGTGCGCCGGAGAAGCGGAACTGCGGGTTGCCCTGCAACGACGTGGCGGCCCGCCGGGTCGCCGCGCCCAGTTCGAAGGCATAGGCACAGACCGTGGCAGGATCCTCCAGCAGCTGCTGCAGCAGCGCCTCGCGCTGCGCCCCGTCCAGCGTCTGCGGCCATCGCACACGCAGATCACCCGCGGCCTGCGCCTCGGCCAGCGATGCCCGGGTGCACACCGGGCCACCCTGGATCTGCGGCGCACTGACCGCAGCCACTTCAAACCGCCAGCCCAGCCGCTGCAGCAGGCCCTGCGTGCAGTCCGCGGCCGCCGCCGCGCTGCCTGCCGGCGAAGCCAGCAGCAGGGCCATGACCATCAGCCCACGCCGCACGCTCAACCCTGATCCGTCGCCGCCGCCGGCTCCGATACGGGAGGAGCGGGCAACCGTTCCGGAACCGGCGGCGCCTCACCGGGGGCGGCCGGCAGGTACTGCTGCAGGCGCTGGAAGAACCGGCGGTAGAAGTCGGCATCGGTGATGGTGCTGCTGGCGACCTTCACCAGGGAATCGTCATTGCTGCCGAACGGCAGCGATACCGAACCCAGCGCGCCCACGCCCACGCTGGCCGAGGTCGGGCTCTTCTTCAACGCATAGCGGTCCTGCACCGCGCTGACGAACACCAGCGACTGGCTGCCACGCGGCGCGCAGGAGATGCGGAGTACCAGTTGCTCGTGATCGTCCTCGCGTGGCTGGAAGTTCTTGCTCCCCTCCACCTGCGCGTCATCGACGCGGGCGATCGCATAGCCCTGGCTGAGCAGGGCCCGTCGCGCCGCTTCACAGGCATCGGCCGGGCGGCTGTCGACCGTCCGGGAGAAGGTGTCGCCGGAATCGAAGGACTCGCGCAGCACGGTGCTGTCGGCGGCGCGGCCACCGCAGGCCGACAGGATCAGGGCACTGGCAATACCGACGGCAACGCTGCACAGAGGGGAGACCCGCATGGGAACTCCTGCGAGAAAGGTAGCTGCCAGGGTAGTCCCGCCCCCGTGTGCGGCAGGTCGACAGCACCGCTGGCGGCGCAGGTTGTTGCTCCCGGTTCATGCACCGGCAGCCCCGGGGCATGACCCGACAGCTGCCGCCAACCGCTGCGCTCGCCGGGCATGGCCCGGCGCTACCCGCGAACGCAGACGGGGCCGGCATTGCCGGCCCCGTGGGGTACTTAATGTCACGCGTGGCTCAGTCGGCCCAGCGACCGGCCCCGGTGGACTGCGGCAGCACCTGCGCCGACAGCGGGCGATCATTGGCCAGCAGATTCACCGCATCGGCCAGGATCGCAGCGGATTCACGCAGCAGCGGGTCCGGTCGCTTCTCGGCGGCCTTCTCACGGGCGGCATCCTTGACGATATCGCGCTCGTTGCCGGTCAGGCCGTCATCGCTGCTGTCATCGGCCAGCGGATCCAGGGCTAGGCCCAGCTCCTTGCGCATGATCTGGCGCTCCTTGCGCTGGGTGTCCTGGCGTTCCCGCTCGGCACGACGCGTCGCTTCATTGAGCGAGACATACTTCTTCGCCGCTTCGGCACGGAACTGCTCGACATCCTCGTTCCACCACACGAATTCCTTGTCGGTGGCGATGCGTGCCTCGTGGCGGGTTTCCAGCTTCGGCAGCAGCGGCGCGAAGTTCCCGTACTGCGTATGCGGCACCGCGGCGATGCGGGTCCACGGCAGGGCATTGTCGTAGGTGCTTTCGCCGAACTCGGTGGCATCGACGCTGGCGGGGAACGCCAGGTCCGGCACCACGCCCTTGTGCTGGGTGCTGCTGCCGCTGATGCGGAAGAACTGGGCGATGGTCAGCTTGACCTGGCCGAAGCGCTGCGTTTCGCCGCTCGGCCAGCGATCAAGGTCGACGATGTTCTGCACGGTGCCCTTGCCGAAGGTGGTCTCGCCGATCACCAGGCCGCGGCCGTAGTCCTGGATGGCACCGGCGAAGATTTCCGACGCCGAGGCCGAACCACGGTTGACCAGCACGGCCAGCGGGCCGTCCCACGCCACGCCCTGATTGCGGTCGCTGTTGACGGTGATGCGGCCGCCCGATTCACGCACCTGCACCACGGGGCCCTGTTCGATGAACAGCCCGGTCAGTTCGATCGCCTCGTCCAGCGAGCCACCACCGTTGTTGCGCAGGTCCAGCACCACGCCGTCGAGCTTGTCGTTCTTGAAGCCCGCCAGCAGCTTGGCCACATCGCGGGTGGCCGACGCGTAATCGGCGGCATTGCGGCGACGGCCCTCGAAGTCCTGGTAGAAGGTCGGCAGCTTGATCACGCCGATCTTCCGCGCCGGCTCGCCGTTGGCGGCCGGAATGGTCATGGTTTCACCCTTGGCGGCCTGCTCGGCCAGGCGCACCTTCTGCCGGGTCAGGACCAGGGTGTGATGCTTGCCATCGGCGCCCTCCTCGGCCGGGATGAACTCCAGCTTGACCTGGGTATCCTTGGCACCGCGGATCTTGGCCACGACATCGTCGATGCGCCAGCCGATCACATCCTCGACCACGCCGGACTTGCCCTGGCCGACGCCGACGATGCGGTCACCCGGCTTCAGGGTGCCATCCACGGAGGCCGGTCCGCCGGCGATGATCTCGCGGATCACCACCATGTCGTCCTGCCGCTGCAGCTGCGCACCGATGCCTTCCAGCGACAGCGACATCGCCTGGTTGAAGTTCTCGGCGGTACGCGGAGTGAAGTAGTCGGTGTGCGGATCGACCGCACTGGTGTAGGCGTTGAGGAAGAACTGGAAGACATCCTCGCCCTTCAGCTCGTTGACCGACTTCTCCAGCGTCGCGTAGCGCTTGTCGAGCGTCTTGCGGATGTCGTCCGGCTTCTTGCCGGCCAGCTTCAGGCGCAGCCAGTCATTCTTGACCGACTTGCGCCACAGTTCATCCAGCTCGGCATTGCTGGCCGCCCACGGCACCTTCTTGCGGTCGTACTCAAAGCGCTCGTCGGTGGTGAAGTCCGGCTCCTGCCTGAGCAGCTTGCGTGCGTAGGCCACGCGCTCGCCTACGCGCTGCTTGTACACCGCGAAGACCTGGAAGGCCGGCTCAAGTTCACCGCCACGGATGGCATTGGCGATGTTCGCCTCGAAGGGTGCGAAGCGCGCCACATCGGCCTGGGTGAAGTACTGCTTGCCGCCGTCCAGGGTCTCCAGGTAACGCTTGAACACATCCTTGGAGGTGGCTTCATCGAGCGCACGCGGACGGTAGGCGTACCGGCTGTCGGACAACAGGCCGTACACCAGCTTGGAGGTGGTCACCTGATCGGCGGTCGCCGCAGCCGGCAGCGCCGGCGAATCGGCCTTGGCCGACAGCGCCAGCGGCGCTACCAGCGCCAGGGCCATCAGGAATGCGGGGGCTTTGAATTTCATTAACGTGCTCGAAGGCGCCTTGCCAAGGGGGAGACTGCGTGGTGTTCAGACATCACGACAGTGCCGAAAGTTGCCGGGTTTGTCACCCGTCCGCATCCGGTGGAAAACCAGCCTAGCGGGGCCGGTGTAGCAAATTGTGAATGCAGGCGAAGGCGTGCGGACCAACGGTCCGCGCCCACCACGGTGGCAGGCACGCCCATCGGTAGCGCCGGGCCATGCCCGGCGAGCGCAGCGGGAAAGAACCGCCGGGCATGGCCCGGCGCTACCGGTCAGGAAACTCCGGCGCCCTTGGCCTGCACGTCGGCGTGGTACGAAGAGCGCACCATGGGGCCGGAGGCGACGTGGCTGAAGCCCAGCTCATAGCCGTAGTCTTCCAGCGCCTTGTAATCCTCGGGCGTCCAGTACTTCAGCACCGGGTGGTGGTGCGCGGTCGGCTGCAGGTACTGGCCGATGGTGATCATGTCCACGTCGTGGGCACGCAGGTCACGCATCGTCGCCTTGATCTGCTCGAAGTCCTCGCCCAGACCCAGCATGATGCCGCTCTTGGTCGGCACCTGCGGGTGCAGGGCCTTGAAGTTCTTCAGCAGCGTCAGCGACCACTGGTAGTCCGCGCCCGGGCGCACGTTGCGGTACAGGTCCGGCACGGTCTCGATGTTGTGGTTGAACACGTCCGGCGGGTTCTGCGCGAGGATGTCCAGCGCGCGCTCCATGCGGCCCTTGCCGCGGAAGTCCGGGGTCAGCACTTCGATGCGGGTACCCGGCGACTTCTCACGGATGGCGGTGATGCAGTCGACGAAGTGCTGGGCACCGCCGTCGCGCAGGTCATCGCGGTCGACACTGGTCACCACCACATACTTCAGGCCCATGTCGGCCACCGTCTGGCCGAGGCTGGCCGGTTCGTTGGCATCCGGCGGCTTGGGCCGGCCGTGGGCGACGTCGCAGAACGAGCAGCGGCGGGTGCAGACCTCGCCCAGGATCATGAAGGTCGCCGTACCGTGGCCGAAGCACTCATGGATGTTCGGGCAGCTGGCTTCCTCGCAGACCGTCACCAGGCGGTTCTCGCGCAGCTTGGCCTTCAGGTTCTGGACCGCATTGCCCGAGGGAATGCGCACGCGGATCCAGGAGGGCTTGCGCAGCACCGGTGCATCGGCGAACTGAACCGGCGAACGGTTGATCTTGTCCCCGCCCAGCTGCTTGACGCCGGCCTGCAACGGTGCGGCGGTCGGAATGTCGCCCTGCACGATCTGCAGGGGAATGGTGCGGGCAGTGGTTTCAGTCATGGCAGTTCCGGGGAGCGGTCATGCGGCCGCAGAGAGATCAGGCAGTTCGGGCACGTGCTGCAGCCGCAGGCCGAACTGGCGGGCCAGCTGTTCCAGCAGCACCGTCTTGACGGCATCCATCCCGGACGGCCCGCCCAAGTCTACCACCGAGGTCACCTGCAGCCCCTGATAACCACAGGGGTTGATGCGGTGGAAGGGTTCCAGGTCCATGGCCACGTTGAAGGCCAGGCCATGGAAGGTGCAGCCACGGCGCACGCGGATGCCCAGCGCGGCAATCTTGGCATTGCCAACGTAGACGCCCGGGGCACCTTCGCGGCGTTCGGCACCGATGTTCCATTCGGCCAACGTATCGATGATGGCCTGCTCGATGCGGCACACGTAGTCGCGCACGCCGATGCCCAGGCGCGGCAGGCGCAGCAGCGGGTAGATCACGATCTGCCCCGGCCCGTGGTAGGTGACCTGGCCGCCGCGGTCCACGTGCAGCACCGGGATCGCCCCCGGCGCCAGCACATGCTCGTCCTTGCCGGCCTGGCCGAGGGTGAACACCGGATCGTGTTCCACCACCCACAGCTCGTCGGTCGTCTCGTCAGCGCGCTGATCGGTGAAGCGCTGCATCGCCCGCCAGACCGGCTCATAGGCCTGGCGGCCAAGGTCGCGCACCAGCGCCGGACGCGGCGGGCGGTTTTCCGGAGCGGCGTCGGCCGGGCAGCTGTCGGCTACAGCGTCCACTTCACTTCCGGGTGATCGCGCAGCGCCCGATGGGCGGCGTCGTACTGTTCGCGGGTCTCGGCCTTGAACACCAGCCGGACCGACACGTACTTGCCATTGGACGAATGCTTCCAGCTGATGCGCTCGTTCACGACGTCGAGGCCTTCGGCCTGCAGCAGTCGGGGAAGCTCATGCTCCAGGCCGCGGTTGGCCGGGCCCATGGCGCTGAGCTCGAACTGGCCGGGGAACTGGAAGCCGTGGTCGGGGTTGTCGGACTTGATTTCCATGGACCCATTATCGGGCCGCAGGGCAACAAACCCAAGAGTATTCATCCAGGTCAACACGGACACCGGCAGGCCGCTGCGTTGCACCTGAATTTCCATTCAGCTTCCTGCTGCGCGGGGGCGCGGCACGCCCCCGGCGCCGGTTGTCGTCACGAGACAATGTCGTTTTCGGAACAGACAAGTGACCGGGACGCGCTCGTACCGTCACGCGGGCCGGGGTACCGTGTCGTTGCATATAACGACAGACGACCACCCCTTTCCCCCATGAGCATTCCATCCATGCGTAGCGTCGCAGCCTTCGGGCTGTCCGGCCTCCTGGCCGCCGCCCTCCCCCTTGCCGCGCAGGCCGCCGAACAATGCGGCCCCGATGCCATGCGTGAGCACCCTCCGCAGATCAATTTCCGCGTTGACAACGACCTGTTCGGCGGCCGCCACCAGGACCAGGGGTATACCAACGGCGCCGAACTGACCTTCGTATCACCGAACCTCGTCGATTACACCGACGATCCCTGCCTGCCGCGCCTGGCGCGCTGGGTCAACGGCTATCTGGAGCGCCTGCACCCGGGCCGGTTCGAACAGCAGAACATGATCTTCAGCATCGCCCAGGGCATCTTCACCCCGACCGACTTCACTCGGAAGGACCTGATCAAGGATGACCGCCCCTACGCGGGCGTGCTGATCGCCAGCTTCGGCTACAACGCGCGCAGTGGTGATCGGCTGCAGACCACCCAGCTGACGCTGGGCGTTGTCGGTCCGTGGGCCCAGGGCAAGCAGGTGCAGAACGCTGTGCATGAGGTGCTGGGCGACGAGAAGTTCCAAGGCTGGGACAACCAGCTGCACAACGAGCCGCTGGTGATGCTGACCCATGAGCGGATGCGTCGTTGGCCGGGCGATGCCAGCGTCAACGCGGGCGGCTGGGGCTGGGACGCGATCAGCCACTACGGCGGCTCGGTCGGCAACCTGGCGACCAAGGCCAACATCGGTGGCGAAGTGCGCTTCGGCTGGAAGCTGCCGGATGACTTCGGCAGCACGCCGCTGCGTCCTGCCGGCGAGAACACCGCGCCGACCCGCAGTGGCAGGCCGAGCGGCTGGTCATGGCACCTGTTCGCTACCAGCGATGCTGCCTGGGTGATCCGCGACATCACCCTGGACGGCAACACCTTCCGCAACAGCCACAGCGTCGACAAGCGCCACATCGTGGCCTACGGCGGCTACGGAATCGCGGTGATGCGCGGTCGCTGGAAGTTCGCGGCGGCGCGCTACCACAGCACCCGCGAGTTCAACGGCCAGCGCGAGGCACCGGTGTTCGGCAGCTTCACCATCAGCCGTTCGCTCTAGAACAGTGCGGACATCTGGTCCGCACATTGGTTGCAACGGAAAAGGCCGGCATGCGCCGGCCTTTTCCTTTTCACGTCATCGCATGGCGCCGCGGATCATTCCGATTCCCACCACATCCAGAAGCTGTCCCACAGGCGCTTGAAGAAGCCGGCCTGCTCGACGGCAGCCACCGCCACCAGCGGCGCTTCGGCCACCACCTTGCCATCCAGGCTCACCTTCACCGTGCCGATCTGCTGGCCGGCCGTGAACGGCGCTTCCAGGGTCTTGGGCACAT
The DNA here is from genome assembly GCF_056479905.1 of Stenotrophomonas sp. 112478_Sma. Classification (NCBI taxonomy): domain Bacteria; kingdom Pseudomonadati; phylum Pseudomonadota; class Gammaproteobacteria; order Lysobacterales; family Lysobacteraceae; genus Stenotrophomonas; species Stenotrophomonas sp. 112478_Sma. Next base: position 3,674,288 of record NZ_CM151072.1, read on the forward strand.
CGATGCTCGGCTTCAGGTCGTTGTAGCGGCCACGCGGCACGCTGACCAGCATCGGCTGGGCCACGCCCAGCTGCACCTTGTCACTGGTGCCCTTCCACACCTTGTGCTCGGCGACGGCCTTGCCCGGCTCATACAGGCGGTGCGTTTCGAAGAAGCGGAAGCCCCAGTTCAACAGCGCCAGGCTGTCATCGGCGCGCTGCTTCTCGGAGGCGCCGCCCAGCACCACCGCGATCAGGCGCTGGTCGCCGCGCTGCGCCGAACTCATCAGGCAGTAGCCCGCCTCGGAGGTGTGCCCGGTCTTGATGCCATCGACACTGCCGTCGCGCCACAACAGCAGGTTGCGGTTGGGCTGCTTGATGTTGCCGACCTGGAATTCCTTGATCTTGTTGTACGCGTAGGTTTCCGGGTAATCACGCACCATCGCCCGGCCCAGCAGCGCCAGGTCATAGGCGGTGCTGTGGTGGCCCGCGGCGGTCAGGCCGTGGGCGTTGACGAAGTGCGAGTTCTTCATGCCGATCTTGGCGGCGTAGCTGTTCATCAGCGAGGCGAAGGCTTCCTCGCTGCCCGCCACGTGCTCGGCCAGGGCGATCGCGGCATCGTTGCCGGACTGGATGGCCATGCCCTTTTCCATGTCTTCCAGGCGCGCGGTCTGGTTCACCGGGAAGCCGCTGTAGCTGCCGTCGGTACCCGCACCGCCTTCGCGCCAGGCGCGCTCGCTCATCATCACCTGGTCATCCGCACGGACCTTGCCGTTCTTGACCTCGGCGGCGATCACGTAGGAGGTCATCACCTTGGTGATGCTGGCCGGCGCCAGCTGCTCGTGGATGTTCTCGCCCGCCAGCACCTGGCCGGTGGCGTAGTCCATCAGGATCCAGGCCTTGGACACACTCGGCACCGGGGCCGGTGGCGTGGCCACGGTGGCCGGAGCCGCAGCGGCGGCAGGTGCAGGTGCGGCCGGGGTCGGCAGCGGCGTCTGGGCAGAAGCCAGGCCCACCACCAGGGTGGCGGCCAGGGCGGTGGCGGCGGAACGGAAATTCATTGGACAGCGGGCTCCAGGGACGGCCGGGAATGGAGGGGGAACAGAATGGCCATTGTAGGCCGGGGGGCCCGGGCCGGCAGCACCGACCCGGGCGGGATCAATCCTTGACGATCTGCGGCGATCCAAGGCCCAGACCGGCGATGCGGCCGACAAGTTCCGCGGCACTGGCATGGTCGCTGGCGGGTACGCGCAGACGGAAGAGCGTGCGGCCACCGGCGGCGATGTCGCTGATGGTCGCGCCGACGATGCCGGCCGCATTGAGCTGGCCCATCGCACGATTGGCATTGTCACGGTTGGAGAAGCTGGCCACCTGCACCATCACCGCACCCACCACCTGCTGCGACAGCGTGGGGCTGCTGGCCGGTGCCGCGGAAGCGCGCGGCGCCGTGGCGGCGACCCTCGCCGGCGCAGCGGCAGGTGCCGCAGTGCGGACGGCCACTGCACTCGGCGGCAGGCTGCTGACCGCCACGTCCGGCAGCGTGCCGACCACCGCCTGCGTGGTGGCCGGCTGGCCCCGGGTCGGCACCGCATCGGCAGGCAGGCGTTTGACCAGGCGGTCGATGTCGCTGTCGGCCGCCGGGCGCGTGGCGACAGTGCTCGCCATCGTCGTCGCCGCACCGGCAGCGGCGGCGGCTTCGGCCGCCCGGCGCTCGCGGCGCGACGGCTTCTGCGCCAGCAGATTGCCCTCACCCGGCTGCAGCGCGCGCACCTCCACATTGCCGGTTCCGCGCTGGGTGATGCCCAGGCGTACCGCAGCGGCATAGCTCAGATCGACCACGCGGCCATCGTGGAACGGGCCCCGGTCATTGACCCGCACGATCACCGACTCGCCGTTGTCCAGATTGGTCACGCGGGCGAAGCTGGGCAGCGGCAGCGTCTTGTGCGCAGCGGTGAACTGGTACATGTCGTAGACCTCCCGGTTCGAGGTCAGGCGGCCATGGAACTTGGCGCCGTAGTACGACGCCGTACCGCGCTCGACATAATCGCGGGTATCGTCGAGCACCTTGTACGACTTGCCCAGCACCACGTACGGCGACTTGTTGCCGATGGCCGAACGTGTTTCAGCCGTCACTTCCGGCTCGGGAATGCAGGCCACGTTCGGAATGTAGCTCGGCGTGCTGTCTTTCACGCCCGGCCGGTACAGGCCGCCGGCGGTGTAGTTGCCCCGCGTGTTCGGGTCTTCCTTGGCCGCCGCATAGGGCGATCCCTCCGGACAATGCGCCGGGCGCGTGCCCCTGCCCTGCACCACCGTACCGGAAGGCGTCCCACCGTGGCCGGCGGTGGCCGGCTTCTTCGGCGCGCTGCTGCAGGCGGCCAGCGCGAGGACGATCAATCCAGGGACCAGCCATCTGATGTTCATGCCGGGGGCAGCTCCTGTCCGGCAATGGCCTGCGACAACTGGAACACGGCCATCGCATACATCTTCGAGAGGTTGTAGCGGGTGATCGCGTAGTAGTTCTGGAAGCCCAGCCAGTACTGCTTGCCGGTGCTGCCCTCGAGCGTAACCGGAGTGGCCGTCGCACCCGGCTGTACCGGTGCGGCAGGCTGATAGCCACGCTGGGCCAGATCGGCCAGCGACCAGGTCGGTGCCCACTCGGTCGGATTGAATTCCTCGCGCCCCGGAGCGAGTGTCGCCGGCACGGCCACCTGCCCGCCCCGGACCCAGCCTCCCTTCTTCACGAAGTAGTTGGCAATGGAGGAAAACACGTCGTCGTAGCTGTTGAACAGGTCACGGCGACCGTCGCCGTTGCCATCCACGGCATAGTCCAGGTAGCTGGACGGCATGAACTGGCCCATGCCCATCGCACCGGCATAGCTGCCCTTGAGCGTGGTGATGTCGAGTTTCTCCTCGCGGCCCAGTTCAAACAGCTTGGCCAGTTCATCACGGAAGAACAGCTCGCGGCGCACCTCGCGTTCCAGCTTCTCCGGATCGCCGCTGCGCGGGTAGTAGAAGGCCAGCGTGTACAGCGCATCGAGCACGCGGTGGTTGCCGGCATTCCTGCCATAGCTGGTCTCCACGCCGATGATCGCCACGATCACCTCGGCCGGAACACCGGTGCGCTGCTGCACGCGATCCAGCTCGGCGCGGTGTTCGGCGAGGAAGGCACGGCCCCCCTCGATGCGCGCCTTGCTGATGAACATCGGCCGGTATTCGTTCCAGGGTTTGACCCGTTCGGCAGGGCGCGACATCGCGGCGATGATCGGCTGGCGCACCTGCGCCTGGTCGAGCACGCGACGGATCTCGTCGGGCTGGAGTCCGTAACGCTTGGCGGTATCGGCGATGAAGGTGGCGCGCGCAGTCTCGAACGGAACCGGCGTGAGATCGACCGGCGGCGCGGTGGCGGCGGTGGCTTCCGGCGCGGCCTCGGCCGGTCCCTTGGGCTTGGTGGCCGGATGGCGCGGCGTACTGCTGGCCTGCGGTGAAGACGGTGGAGATGTCGGCTGGGTCGCGCAGGCGACCAGGCCGAGGGTAAGCATGCAGGCCAGAGTGCGTCGAATCATCGTCGCAGGTTAGCAGGTCATGGATGAATTAAAACCCCTAACACCATGAATCAAAACGATTTGCTTGCAAGCAGTCGAAATTGTGAAAACGATGTGAGCGATCCATCGTATTCAGTTGAGAGGTTGCCGGTTGCGTCCCCATCCCCGCAGACGCAACCGGCGACCGGATCCGGTCGATACGCGCGCGGCTGCCGCTCCCCAGTGGCAGTACCCCACGCGCCCTGTATCCGTTGGATCAGTACTGCTTCCCGCCCGACGCCCCCTCGCGCTGCAACGATAGACGGCGCGCCGTGCCGAACGGGCCGCCATTGTGCAGGCCGATTGCGACAAGTCCATTGATCAAAATCAACGCAGCGTAAAAGTGTGAACTAGATAACGTTTTTTTAGGGCTTTGGTCGGCGGACCTGCTGTTGCGCGTCGTCATGGGAACGCTTCCATGAAGGGCGTTGCGCAAGCGTTGGACGGCCCCGGCCTTGCCCGAAACCGCAGAGGTGCAGCAACCCGCGTCGGCCGCGCGCTCCCGGAGGTGCTAGCCGTAGCCGCCGTGCACGGGATTGTGGCTGCGCACCGCCATCACCAGCCCGAAACCGGCCAGCAGCGAGACGGCCGACGTACCGCCATAGCTGATCAACGGCATCGGCACGCCCACCACCGGCAACAGACCCGAGATCATTCCGCCATTGACCAGCACGTAGACGAAGAACGCCAGGCCGGTGGCACCGGCCAGCAGCCGCGAATAGGAGTCGCGCGACTGGCTGGCAATCCACAGGCAGCGCCCGATCACCACCAGGTACAGCGCCAGCACGACGGCCACGCCGATCCAGCCGAATTCCTCGCTCAACACCGAGAATGCAAAGTCGGTGGTCTGCTCGGGAATGAAGTTCAGGTGCGACTGCGAGCCTTCGCCCCAGCCCTTGCCGTCGAACCCGCCGGAACCGATCGCGATCTTCGACTGGATGATGTTCCAGCCCGCGCCCAGCGCATCCATTTCCGGGTCGAGGAACATCATGATGCGGTCCTTCTGGTAGGGCCGCAGCAGCCAGAACCAGGCCAGCGGCGCAACCGCGGCCACGCCGCCCACGCCCAGCCCCACCCACCACCATGGCAACCCGGCCAGCAGCAGCACGAACACGCCGCTGGCGGCGATCAGCACGCCCGTGCCGAAGTCCGGCTGCAGCATCACCAGACCGGTCGGCACGCCGATGATGACCAGCGACACCAGCACCGTATTGATGCGTGGTGGCAAGGGCACCCGGTGCAGGTACCAGGCCACCATCATCGGCAGGCTCACCTTCAGCAGTTCAGCCGGCTGCAGGTAGAAGAACTTCAGGTCCAGCCACTGCCGGCCGTATTTGCCGGTACCGAGCACGAACACCGCCAGCAACGGGATCATCGAGATCGCGTAGATCATCGGCGTCGCCGAACGGATGCGCAGGATCGGTACCCGCGAGATGGCCCACAGCGCGGCCATGCCCACGGCGAAGCGGGCGCCCTGCGCCATTACCAGGCTGTCGCCGCCTGCACTCTTCAGCGTGGCCAGGCCGATCATCATCAGCGCGCCCAGGGCAAGGCACAGCACCCAGTCCAGCGTGCTGAAGAAGCGCCGCAGCATGTCCCCGGCCCATCGCAGGAAGGCCTTCATCGCGTCGCCTCCGCAGCCGCCGGTGGACGCGGCGCGGCAGGCAGTGCCGGTGCCGGCGCAGCGGGTGTTCCCGGCTGCGGCTGGGGCTGCGGGACCGCAGCGCCGATCAGCACCGGATGCTCACCGACCTGTGCGGCGGCAGCATCCCCCGCCTGGCGGGCGCCCACGTCCTCGTTGTCGAAAGCGGTCGCACCGATGGCGGTGGTGCCGCGTTCGCTGTCCAGCGGCTGGATGCCATCGGGCATCTTGCCCAGCAGCCAGGCATCGAACACCTTGCGTGCGATCGGCGCAGCTGCCGAGCCGCCGTAACCGCCGCCTTCCACCGCGATCGCCAATGCGATCACCGGCTGATCAGCCGGCGCGAAGCCAACGAACAGCGCACGGTGGCGCAGGTGCATCGGCAGGCTCTTGGGATTCACCGCTGCCGTGCCACGGCGGCTGACCACCTGCGCGGTGCCGGTCTTGCCGGCCATCACGTACGGCGCCCCGACCGCCACCCGCCAGCCGCTGCCGCCGGGCTGCATGGTCGCCATCATGCCTTCGCGCACGGCCTGCACGTTGTTCGGATTGGGGCTGACCGGCTTGCTGTCGCGTGCCGGCACCCCGGTCCACTCGCTGTCGAACCCTTCGCGCTGCTGGATGACCAGGTGCGGCGTGCGCAGCTGCCCGCTGGCCAGACCGCTGACGCCCCGCGCCAGCTGCAGCGGGGTGACCTTCCAGTCGCCCTGGCCGATGCTGATGTTGACCGTATCGCCGGGGTACCACGCTTCCTTGCGGGTCTTCCGCTTGTACGCCGGTGACGGCAGGATGCCGCCGATCTCGCCGGTCAGGTCGATGCCGGTCGGCTGGCCGAAACCGTAATAGTCCATGTAATGGTCGAAACGCTCGATGCCCAGGTCCAGCGCCAGCCGGTAGTAATAGGTATTGACCGAATTTGAGATCGACTTGCGCAGGTCGGTCCAGCCATGGCCGCCACGGTTGGCATCGCCCCAGCCGCGGCTGGTGCCGGGCAGGTAGAACATGCCGGTGGACAGGATCTTGTCTTCCGGGCGGCGCACACCGGCGTCCAGACCGGCCAGTGCGATCAGCGGCTTGAGCGTCGAGCCGGGGGCCACGCCGCCCAGTACAAGGCGGTTGAACTGCGGGCGCGATGGATTGTCGTTCAACGCTTTGAAATCGGCGTGGGAGATGCCGTTGACGAACAGGTTCGGGTCGTACGACGGCAGGCTGACCATCGCCAGGACCTCGCCCGTGCGCGGGTCCATCGCGACCGCCGAGCCTTCCTGGTCGCCGAAGGCGGCAACCATCGCCCGCTGCAGGTCGGCGTCGATCGACAGGCGCAGGTCGACACCGGACTGCGCGGCAACGCGGCCGATGGTGCGGATCGCACGGCCCTGCACGTTGGTCTCCACCTGCTCGTAACCGACCTTGCCGCGCAGCTGCTGCTCGTAATAGCGCTCCAGGCCCGACTTGCCGATGTGGGTCAACGCGGCATTGCCCTCGCCAAGGATCTCCAGATCCTTGTCATCGACACGACCGACGTAGCCGATGATGTGCGCGAACAGATCGCCGTACGGATAACGACGGGTCAGGTAGGGCTCTAGCTCGACACCCGGGAAACGCCAGCGATCGACAGCGAAGCGTGCCATCTCATCGTCGGTCATGCGCAGCTTGAGGGTGACCGGCAGGAACTTCCGGCGCGCCTTGCGCGACTTGTTGAACGCCTCCAGCTCTTCCGGACTGATCTCGATGATCTTTGCCAGTCCTTCCAGCGTGGCATCCATGTCCTTGACCTTGTCCGGGGTCACGTCCAGGCGGAAAGCCGGCACGTTCTCGGCCAGCAGGCGGCCGTTGCGGTCGTAGATCATGCCGCGCCCCGGCACCACCGGCCGCGGCTTGATGCGGTTGGCTTCCGAACGGGTGGCGTAGATGTCGTGGTCCAGCACCTGCAGCTTGAAGTACCAGCCCCCCAGCCCAAGCAGGCAGACCAGCACCCCCAGGAAACCCAGCGCCGCACGACGGCGGAACTGCTCGGCTTCGGCGTGCGGGTTCTTGACCTGGCGGCGCGGAATCATGGCTCAACGCCCGCGCTTGCCGAAACGCACCGCGTCCAGCAGCACGAATACCAGCGGCCACAGGCCCATGCCCAGCAGCGGCGCCCACCAGTACGACCACGGCAGCGTCGGCTCATCCACCACGATGTGCACCAGCGCGCTGACGATGCGGTCGTTGAACAGCAGGCCACCAATGGCGAGCATCTGCTGGGACATCGGGAAGAAGCGGATGCGGGCGCGGAAGCGCTGCAGGATGAAGGCCAGCATCACCAGGCGCAGCGCTTGTTCACCCAGCACCCCGCCATACAGCAGGTCGGCGACAACGCCACTGGCGAATGCGATGCCGAGACCAACGCGCTCGGGCGTTTCGATCACCCAGTACGCCAGCACCAGCGCCAGCCAGTACGGGCGCAGCGGCTGCAGCAGGGCCGGCAACGGCAGCAGGCCCAGCAGCAGGGCCACCACCAGACTGGCCGGCAGCACCCAGGGATTGTCGCGCAGGCGGCTCATCGCTGGACCTCTGCGGCGGCGGCCGGTCCGGTTGCCGGCTGCGGATCCGGGGCGGTCGAAGACGCCGGAGTGACGGCCGGCGCCGACGGCCGCCCTGCGCGGGCGTCTGCCGGTGCTGCTGCCGGTGCTGCTGCCGGCGTTGCCGGGACTGGCACGGTTGCCGCATTGGCTGGCCCGCCTGGCGCGGTGTCCTCCAGCTGCAGGCGTACTTCCGGCGGGATGCGGATCGCTGCGCCCGGGCGCAGCAGCAGCACATCGCGGCCGCGGTCGAGCTGTGCGGCCGGCTTCAGCTCACCGACCAGGAAGGCATGGGTGTCATCCGGGCGCAGCGCGGTGATGGTGCCGACCGGGAAACCGGCCGGGAAACGGCCACCGAGACCGGAGGTGACGATCTCATCGCCCACTTCCACCCCGGCACTGAGCGGGATGTCGCGCAGTTCCAGCGTATCGCCGCGACCGTAGACGATCAGGCGGACACCGTTGCGGGCCACGGTCACCGGCACGGCATGGTCGGGGTCGGTCAGCAGCAGCACGGTGGAGGTGCCGCCGGTAACGCTGATCACCTGGCCCATCAGCCCACCGGCGTCGATCACCGCCTGGCCGACATGCACTCCCTCGCGGCTGCCTGCGTCGAGTACCAGACGCTGTTTCACCGGGTCCAGGTCGATATCGAGGATCGGCGCCAACTGCACGTCCAGTCCGCTGCGCTCGGCCACGTTCAACAGTTCGCGCAGCTGGGCATTGTCCAGTGCAGCGGTCTGCAGACGGGTCAGGCGGGCGTTGGCCAGCAGCAGCTGGTTGCGCAGCTCGCGGTTCTCGCTGACCAGCTGGCTGTGGCTGGCCGCGTTGTCCTTGACCTGGCTGCCCAGCTTGCCCGGCAGGCCTGCCAGGGCCCAGACCGGCTGCACCAGGGTGTTGGCCTGTTCACGCAGGCGCGCCAGCCAGCCGGCCTGGTCGTCGAGGACGATCAGGGTGATGGCCAGCGCGAGATAGGCCAGCAGCCGCAGCGGGCTGGCGGCATCACCGGATCGGGAAGCAACGGGAGGACCGGCGTAGGGCGGCACGGCAACGATTCAACTGGCAGAAGGCGGAGGGGAAACACGCGGACGCCCCGCCGGTGCCGGCCCGCCAACGCGACGGGCCGCACCCCGGAGGGGCGCTGCGGGCAGGAACGGCCGGGACGGCTTATTCCGGCGCAAAGAACTCGTTGCCGTGCATGTCGACCAGCTCCAGCGCACGACCGCCGCCGCGGGCCACGCAGGTCAGCGGATCGTCGGCCACCTGCACGTGCAGGCCGGTCTCCTCGGAGATCAGGCGATCCAGGTCACGCAGCAGGGCGCCACCACCGGTCAGCACGATGCCGCGCTCGGCGACGTCGGCGCACAGTTCCGGCGGCGTCTGCTCCAGGGCCAGCTTGACCGCGCTGACGATGCCCGACAGGGGTTCGTGCAGGGCTTCGAGCACTTCGTTGGAGCTGATCTTGATCATCTTCGGCACGCCCTCGGCGAGGTTGCGGCCGGAAATCTCCAGCTCCTGCACCTCTGCCTGCGGGTAGGCACAGCCCAGCTCCACCTTGATGCGCTCGGCCGTGGCTTCACCGATCAGCATGCCGTGGTTGCGGCGCACGTAGTTGGTGATCGACTCGTCGAAGCGGTCGCCACCGATGCGGACGGAGGCCGAATAGACGATGCCGTTGAGGGAGATGACCGCCACTTCGGTGGTGCCACCGCCGATATCGATGACCATCGAGCCACGGGCTTCGGTGACCGGCATGCCGGCGCCGATCGCAGCGGCCATCGGCTCTTCGATCAGGTACACGTCGCGGGCACCGGCTTCCTCGGCCGATTCCTTGATCGCACGACGCTCGACCTGGGTCGAGCCGGCCGGCACACAGACCAGCACGCGCGGACTCGGGCGCAGCACGCGGGACTTGTGCACCTTCTTGATGAAGTGCTTGAGCATCGCCTCGGTATAGGTGAAGTCGGCGATGACGCCATCCTTCATCGGGCGGATGGTGGTGATGTGGCCCGGGGTACGGCCCAGCATCTGCTTGGCCTCGGCACCGACGGCTGCCACCGAGCGGGTGCCACCGATGGCACGGTCCTGGCGCACGGCCACGACCGAAGGCTCATTCAGCACGATCCCCTGCCCGCGCACGTAAATGAGGGTGTTGGCCGTGCCCAGGTCGATGGACAGGTCATTGGAGAACATGCCACGGAGTTTCTTGAACATCTGAGGAAGGAGTCCTGAGGGGTGTCGTGCCCGCCGCGGGATGGCGAAAAAATGGGCAGAAATCGAGGCCGACAAGCCTAGCAACCCGCCTGCCGCCGAGCAAGGAAAAATCCAGCTGAACCCGCGTCTTCACAGGCTTTGGGCCTGATCCGGCATCACCCGCTTCTGGCCCTGAGCGGCACCAGCGGGTAACCTTTGCGCCGTCGGGCGCCCAAGGGCGCCGTTTGCTTGCCCGTCGAAGCGGGCAGGCCCACCCCAAAATTCACCGCATAGGCTTACATCGATGTCCGCTCTGATCTGTGGTTCTCTTGCCTTCGACACCATCATGGTGTTTCCGGACCAGTTCAAGAATCACATCCTGCCGGACAAGGTGCACATCCTGAACGTGTCGTTCCTGGTCCCGCGGATGCGCCGCGAGTTCGGCGGCTGCGCCGGCAACATCGCCTACAACCTGCATCTGCTGGGCGGCCACCCGATCCCGATGGGCACGGTCGGCTCGGACTTCGGCCCGTACCGCGAGTACTTCGATGGCCTGGGCATCGACCTGTCGCGCGTGCGCGTGATCGATGAGCTGTTCACCCCGCAGGCCTTCATCACCACCGACCACGACAACAACCAGATCACCGCCTTCCACCCGGGCGCGATGATGCGTTCCTACGAGAACCACGTGCGTGGCGTGCCGGGCGTGACCCTGGGCCTGGTCGGCCCGGACGGCCGCGAAGGCATGATCCAGAACGCGCTGGAGTTCCACGAGGACGGCATCCCGTTCATCTTCGACCCGGGCCAGGCCATGCCGCTGTTCAACGGACCGGAGCTGCGCCAGTTCATCGAGCAGGCCGACTACGTGGTGGTCAACGACTACGAGTCGAACCTGCTGCAGGAACGCACCGGCTGGGACGAGAAGGAAATCGTCAGCCGCGTGCAGGCCTACATCACCACCCGTGGCCCGAAGGGCGCGGTCATCCACACGCCGGACAAGAGCTACGACATCCCGCCGGCGCACGAGCGCCGTGTGGTCGATCCGACCGGCTGCGGCGATGCCTTCCGCGCGGGCCTGATCTACGGCATCCAGAAGGGCTACGACTGGCTGACCATCGGCCGCATGGGCAACCTGATGGGCGCACTGAAGGTCGAGCACCCGGGCACCCAGAACCAGCGCTTCACCTTCGATGAGTTCAACGAGCAGTTCAAGCAGCAGTTCGGTTACGCGCTGGGCGCGTAAGCCTGCCGGCACTACCGGAACTTCCGACCGACACGTTGCCTGCTCTCTGTAGAGCCGAGCCATGCTCGGCCTGCGCGCGCCAGCGCGATCTGACCGCAGAGCAGCCGAGCGTGGGCTCGGCTCTACACGGTCATGCGCCCTGCCACGCTGCCAACAGGGCGCGGCAATCGGCGAAGTGCCAATCCGCGCGGCCCGGCCACGGGTTGTCAGGCAGGTTGACCAGCACGGTGTGCGTGCCGGCGGCACGGCCGCAGTCCAGATCATAGGCGTGGTCACCCACCATCACCGCCTGCGCGGCGGCAATGCCCCAACGCCGCAGGTGCTGCTGCAGGCCATCCGGCGAGGGCTTGGGCACCGCTTCTTCGCGGCCGATGATGTCGGCATCGTCGAACAGTTCCCCGACACCGATCGCCTCCAGCGTCAGCTTCGCCAGCGCATGGTCGTTGCGGGTCAGGATGCCCAGCCGGCAGCCAGCCGCCGCCAGCGCGCGCAGCAGCGTCACCGCGCCCGGCGCGGGCAGCGCGTCCTCGGCCAGCGCGCGCTCATGGTCCAGCAACCACTCACGCTTGGCCTGCGCCGATGCGTCAGGCAGCGCCGCGATATGGTCGAGGATGTCCTCCTCGGCCGCGATCTGCAGCGCACGGCGGATCGCGGCAAAATCATGCACGGCGACGGTCAGCGTGCCGTCCATGTCGAACACCCAGTGCCGGATCGCGGACAACGCGTGCACGGCGCTGCCCGCCGCAACGATCACTGCCACCACGACGGCATGCGGCTGGCGTCGACGCCACCGGTTTCGAACACCGCCGTGCGGGTGCCGCCGGCCTTGACCGGGAACTCGATGCTGATCGACCTGCCCTTGCGCGCCAGCTTCCACAGCGCCTTCTGATCGGTGATGAACAGCGCAATCGCCTCATCGGTCTGCGGCCGCCAGGCGGCCATTGACACCGGCTTGCCGTCGTCCACGGTCACCTTCACCGTACACTGCGGGCAGCGGAAATCGCCGGCCTGCAGCACCAGGTAGGCGTGCCGCTTCCACTCCGGGTGATCGCGGAACACCAGCTGCACCGGCTTGGCGCCGCTGCCATCCACGTCCACCCGTTCCTTGCTGTAGATCTGCGCCGACACCTGGTTGCCCTTGTTGCCGACCGGTATCTGGTTGTACTGCCACAGCGCCTGCATGCGGCGCAGGTCGCGCGCGGCATCGCCCTTGGCCTTGACCTCTTCGAAGCCTGCGGCGATGCGCTCGGCGGCGGCCGTGTCCTTGTACTCATCCAGCAGCGCGGCGCCATGCAGTCGCGCGCGCTCCCAGTCCTGCGCGGCGACGGCCATGTCGTACTGCCTGGCCACGTCCTCGGCCTTGGCTTCCTTCTGCGCCTGAACGGCGGCCGCGGCGGCTTCCTGCGCCTTGCGCTCTTCTTCGGGATTGCTGCAGGCGGCCAGGGCCAGGGTGCAGGCGGTGAGCAGGATCAGTCGTTTCATGGCAGAGGTCCTTCGTGTTTTTCGCATGCTTGCAAAGTCGCGCATGGCTCGACTCTACAAAAAAAAGCGCCGGGCAGTGCCCGGCGCTTGTTCTTACTTGGCTTCGGCCTTGGCCAGCATGTCCTGCACCGAGGCAGTGGTGATCGGATGGTAGCCCGGCTTGGCCTTCTCGAAGGCCTGCTTGGCCAGCTCCAGCCCCTTCGGCGTCTTCACCAGTTCGGCGTAGATCGGCAGGATCAGCTTGCGACGGCCGACACGCTCGATGAATGCCGCCGCGGCCTCATTGGCCGGCTCGTAGCCGCTGCGGATGGCCAGCGGATACCAGCGCATGGCGATCTCGCCATTCGGCGTGCCCGTGAAGTGGAAGGCCTTGTCCAGCGTGGCCAGCGTGTCCAGCGGCTGGGTCGTGCCCAGGCCGTCGATGAAGCGCACCCACTCCTGGGTGCTCCAGTCAGCGATGACTTGGCTGCTGGGCACGGTGCCGGCGCTGGTGAAGGCGATGCGCGCGGTATCGACGCTGCTGAAGTTGCGCGACTGCGCCTTGGCCGCGAACGCCGGGATGCCCGGCTCGTCCAGCCATGCCTTCAGTTCGGCCTCCGTCACTGCCGACGGGTTCTTCGGCAGCAGGTTCTTCTTCAGGTACTCGACGAACTGGTCGGTATTCGCGCTCTGGAAGGCGTGGTCATCGAACCAGCCGCGCAGGAACGGATCGAAGGTCTCGCGGCCGAAACGCTGTTCCAGGAACTCCAGGAACCAGGAACCCTTGACGTAGGCCACCTGGCTCAGGGCTTCATCGGGGTCACGCTCGTTCAGCGGCGGCAGCGCCAGCGCTTGGTCGGCGGGGCTCATGTCCTTCACTTCCGCCAGCAGATCGGTCTGGTCGATCTGCCGCTCCATTTCGGCCATCTCCTTGCCGTACAGGGCCTCGGTGATACGGCCCTGGACGTAGGTGGTGAAGCCCTCGTTGAGCCAGATGTCCTTCCAGCTCGCGTTGGTCACCAGGTTGCCCGACCAGCTGTGCGCCAGTTCGTGGGCGACCAGCGAAACCAGCGATTTGTCGCCGACGATCACGGTCGGGGTGGCGAAGGTCAGGCGCGGGTTCTCCATGCCGCCGAACGGGAACGACGGCGGCAGCACCAGCATGTCGTAACGGCCCCAGCGGTACTCGCCGTACAGCTTCTCGGCGGCACCGATCATCTTCTCGGTGTCCTCGAATTCCTTGGCCGCCTTGCCGACCATGGTCGGTTCGGCCCAGACGCCGGAGCGGCCGGAGATCGGCTCGAACACCAGGTCGCCGGCGGCGATCGCCAGCAGGTAGGACGGGATCGGCTGCGGCATCTTGAAGGTGTAGTCACCATCACGCGCGGCCTTGGGGTCGTTGTCGGCGCTCATCAGCACCATGACGTCCGGGCGCGAGACCACGTGCGCGCTGTAGGTGAAGCGCACGCTCGGGGTGTCCTGCAGCGGCACCCAGGAACGGGCATGGATGGCCTGCGACTGGCTGAACATGAAGGGCAGCTTCTTGCCTTCGGTCATCGACGGCGCCAGCCACTGCAGGCCCGAGGCGGTCGGCGCGGTGTGGTAGGTCACCTCGACCTTGGCCGGCTGCTGCGGGGCCTCGATGGTCAGCTTGCTGCCGAACACCTTGTCGGCCGCCGCCAGCTCGAACTTCAGCGGGCTGCGCGCGCCGTCAGCGGCAACGGCTTCGACCTTGGACACGGTCAGCTCGCGGGTGTCGAGCACCAGCTGCGTGGCGTCCTTCTGCTTCCATTCCAGGGTGTAGGTCGCGGTACCGCCGATCTGCTTCTGGTCGAAGTCCAGCTTCAGGTCCAGCGCGATGTCCTTGATGACGACCTTGTCCGGCTCGGCGTACGAGCTTTCGTCGTGGCTGCGGTTCTCGGCGTTCACAGGAGCGGCGGGGGCCTTTTCGGCAGTCGGGGCGGCGGCGGGCGCGGCCGCCTCCTGGGAGCAGCCAGCGGCCAGGGCCACGGCCAACGGAAGGAGCATCAGCGGATTGCGCATGAATCGGGACCGTTACGGGGAGCAAACCCCAATGGTACCTCCCTCCGGCCCCGCAGGCGTTGCGCGGTGCGGGGTAAGGCGGCTAAGGCCGATCCTGCGGCGGCGCCCTGGGTAGGTGCCAACCTTGGTTGGCACGGATCCATCAACGCATGTGGCAGGCCCGTGCCGACCAAGGTCGGCACCTACCAGAGCGGATGACCGCAGCGGCCGAGTGCCAACCAAGGTTGGCACCCACCAAGGGCAAGGCTTACAGCTTGTAGCCGGAGTGGATCGACACGATGCCGCCGGTCAGGTTCTTGTAGTGGCAGCGCTCGAAACCGGCCTCGCCCATCATGGCCTTCAGCTCGTCCTGCGGCGGATGCTTGCGGATGCTCTCGGCCAGGTACTGGTAGCTGTCCGAATCATTGGCGAACAGCTTGCCCAGCTTCGGCAGGATCTTGAACGAGTGGAAGTCGTAGATCGGCTTGAACCAGTCGGCGGTGACCTCGGAGAACTCCAGCACACGCGCCTGGCCACCGACCTTGAGCACGCGGTACATCTCGCGCAGGCCGGCATCCTTGTCGGTCACGTTGCGCAGGCCGAAGGCGATGGTGACCAGGTCGAAGCTGTTGTCCGGGAACGGCAGGGCCTCGGCATTGCACTGGACGTAGTCCAGGCCCAGCACCAGGCCGCGGTTGGTGAGGCGATCACGGCCCACCGACAGCATGCCGGCATTGATGTCGCCCAGAACCACCGAACCTTCGGCGCCGACGCGCTCCTTCAGCAGGGCGGCAATGTCGCCAGTGCCCCCCGCGAGGTCAAGCACGCGGTCACCGGGCTTCACCTGCGCGGTCGCCACGTAGTAACGCTTCCACGCCCGGTGCACGCCCAGGCTCATCAGGTCGTTCATCAGGTCGTAGTTGCGCGCGACCGAGGTGAACACCTGCCCGACCAGCTTCTGCTTGTCCTTGGCGGCGACGTCGCGGAACCCGAAATGGGTGGTACCGGATTTGTAGGGGGATTCGCTCATGCCCCGATTATCGCACCGCCAGGGCCGCTGCGGGGGAACGGCGCCTTATCATGGCAGCCCATGACCTTCCGGAGCCCCGCATGATCACCACACCTGATTACCAGGCCCTGCTGCAGACCGCCATCGCCGAAGCCCGCCAGGGCCTGGCCGAGGGCGGCGTGCCGATCGGCGCGGCGCTGTACCACAACGACGGTCGCCTGCTCGGCTGCGGCCACAACCGCCGGGTGCAGGAAGGCGATCCCTCCGTGCACGGCGAGACCGACGCCTTCCGCAAGGCCGGGCGCCAGCGTCGCTACCGCGACACGATCATGGTGACCACCCTGGCCCCGTGCTGGTACTGCTCGGGACTGGTGCGCCAGTTCAACATCGGCACCGTGGTGGTCGGCGAGTCCCGCACGTTCCAGGGCGGCATCGACTGGCTGCGCGAAAACGGCGTCAATGTGATCGACCTCGACAGCCAGGAATGCGTCGACCTGCTCGGGGGCTTCATTGCGCAATATCCCGAGATCTGGAACGAAGACATCGGCGAATGAGTGCCGTGGACTGACCCCAGCCCGCGTTTAATGAATGCTTCATCCGCGGCAGGCCCTTGTGCAGTCAGCGTCTGCGGCGTTCGATGTGACGCGCTGCGCACTCCGTCGGCACGCATGCACACGCCGCGGTAACACCCCACCGCTCCGGCACGCCTACGGTGGGGTTACCGGGGCCCCCTACCCCGGCGGAGCCAGCCATGTGCGCGCACGCTGCAAGCCCCACGCCCAATCTGATCCTTGACGGAATCCGCGCCCGCCTGCGGAGCCAATATCGGTTGCATCGGCGCGGTGCCCTGTTCTGGACCGCTTATCAGAGCATGCAGCTGGAACTGGTGCGCGACCATCCACGCGACCACGTCCGCCTGTGCAACGCGATGGCGGACATCGCTGAAGACCTCGGCGTGGTCGAGCACGCCCAACTGATCGGCAATCGCAACGCTGTTTCCACATTGCGATGACACCGCTTCCACCGGTGATCAGGCAACACTGCGATTCCCCCCACTCCACGTCCACCTCAACCGATTGGATCGACATGCACACTGAAGTCCCTGCCATTCCCCCGGTCATCGACGTCGATGCGGAACTCGAGCACTGGCGCCGCCAGCATGCCGACGGTGCGCTGCCTCATAATTCGTTCGGTTCCTACGTACCCTGGATCAAGTTCGCCTGCGATTCGCTGATCACCCAGCCGCGCGCCAGCAACGAGCAGCGTGACGAGATGTTCCAGACCCAGTATGCGCTGCAGATCATGCCGCGGCTGAGCGAAGCACAGGCCCGCGAGTTCGTCGACCGCTGCTGGCAGCACGTCTACCAGGCCAGCCGCGTGCGCCTGCAGGACGCACCGCGGCTGCGCGCCTGAGCAGGCCTGCTGCACGCGGGCTGCACGGCCACGCGCCGATCATCACGTCACCCCAGCGGGACGACGACGATGAAAGCAAGAAACCTGTTCAATACCATCGCCAAGAAGGCCGCGGCCGCCACCGGCTCTCCGTGGACCTTTCTGGGTGCAGTAGCCATCGTGGTGGTGTGGGGCATCTCCGGCCCGGTGTTCGGTTTCAACGACACCTGGCAGCTGGTCATCAACACCGGCACCACCATCATCACCTTCCTGATGGTCTTCCTGATCCAGCACACGCAGAACGCCGATACGGCGGCGATGCAGATCAAGCTGGACGAACTGATCCGGGCCACCGCGGAAGCCAACAACGAGCTGCTGGATCTGGAAGAACTGGACGAACAGCGGCTGGAAGAGATCCGCGCCGAGTATGAGCGGATGGCACGCGAAGCCGGCGACGCGCTGGCCCGTGTGCGGGCCTGCCACACGGTGCGCCGTGATGACGAAGCGGTGTAGCCCTGACGCGACGACCTGCGAACGCCTGATCGAAGCGCCGCCGGGTATGACCCGGCGCTACCGGAATCCACGCCGGGCCATGCCCGGCGCGTCCCGTCAGCTGCGTTCGTGCCAGCCGCCGCCCAGCACCTTGTACAGGGTGATGCGGTTGGCCTGCTGGGCCAGTTGCGCCTGCAGCCGCGTCTGCTGCGCGCTGTAGGCCGTACGACGCGCGTCGAGCAGGCTGACGAAGCTGTCCAGGCCGGCGTCATACCGCGCCTGCGACAGCCGGTTGGCCTGCTCGGCCGCGTCGACCAGACGCTGCTGCGCGCTGACCTGCTCATCCAGGCTGACATTCATCGACAGCGCATCCGCCGCTTCGCGGAAGCCGTTCTGGATCGCCTTCTCGTACTGCGCCAATGCGATATCACGATCTGCATTGGCGATGTCGAGATTGGCACGCAGACGGCCGCCCTGGAAGATCGGCAGGGTGATCTTCGGCAGGAAGCTCCACACGCGCGTGCCGCTGTCGAAGAGGTTCGACAGTTCGTTCGATCCGCTGCCGATGCTGCCTGTCAGCGAAATGCTCGGGAAGAACGCTGCGCGGGCAGCGCCGATGTTGGCGTTGGCAGCCAGCAACTGGTGTTCGGCCGCCATGATGTCCGGGCGCAGCAGCAGCACGTCGCTGGGCAGGCCGGCCGGTGGTGGGGCCAGTGCCAGCAATTGCGGCTCGATGCCATCCGGCAGCAGAGCCGGGTCGACCTGGCCACCGGCCAGCAGCGCCAGGGCATTGCGGTCCTGCGCGAGCTGGCCGCGCAGGCGTGCGGCATCGGTGCGCGCGGTTTCGACCAGGGTGCGGGTCTGGGTCAGTTCCAGCGCTGAACTGCCGCCCCGTTCATGGCGTGCTTCTGCCAGGCGCAGTGAATCCTCGTAGGTCTTCAGTGTTGCTTCGGCGATCTTCAGCTGCTGGCTGTCGGCGCCGTAGGTCAGCCACGCCGTTGCCGTCTCGGCCACCAGGCTCAGCTGTGCATTACGGCGGTTGGCGGCGATGGCAAAGTACTGCTGCAGGGCTGCTTCGCTGAGGTTGCGCACGCGGCCGAACAGGTCCAGCTCGAATTCGGCCACACCGACGCCGGCAGTGAACTGCTCGGTGACTCCCGCATCCGTACCTGTGCGCTCCATCTGCCCGGTGATGGCCACGCCCGGCACCCGGTCGGCGCGCTGCACCCGGTACTGGCCGCGTGCGCGCTCGACATTGAGCACGGCCACACGCAGGTCGCGGTTGTTGTCCAGCGCCTGGCCGATCACCTGCTGCAGGCGTGGATCGGTGAAGAAGTCACGCCAGCCCAGCGTGGCCACATCGGCAACCTGGCCCTGCGTGGCCTCTGCCGGCCACTGCGCAGGAATCGCCGGGGCAACGGCCGTGTCCTTCGGCGCGAGGGTGGAGCAGCCGGCGACCGTGAGCACGGCGGCCAGGGATACAGCAAGAGAAGAGAGTTTCATGGCGACACCTTGGGGGTCACGGTGGTAGCGCCGGGCCGTTCCCGGCAGCTACGTGGTAAGGCATCCGCCGGGCATGGCCCGGCGCTGCCGGATTCCATCACTCGGCGGTCCTGCGTTTGAACACGCGCTGCACCACCACGAAGAACAGCGGCACGAAGAACACGCCCAGCGCGGTGCCGACGATCATGCCGCCCAGCACGCCGATGCCGATGGCCTGCTTGGCGCCGGAACCGGCACCGGTGGAGATCGCCAGCGGCACCACGCCCATGCCGAATGCAAGCGAGGTCATCACGATGGGACGCAGGCGATCGCGCACGGCATGCATGATCGATTCGATCAGGCCGGCCCCCTTCTCCAGGTTTTCCTTGGCGAACTCGACGATCAGGATCGCGTTCTTGCTGGTCAGGCCCACCGTGGTCAGCATTGCCACCTGGAAGTAGATGTCGCGCTCCAGGCCCTTGAAGGTGTTGGCCAGCACCGCGCCGAGGATACCCAGCGGGGCGGCCAGCAGCACGGCGGTCGGAACACTCCAGCTTTCGTACATCGCGGCCAGGCACAGGAACACGATCATCAGCGACAGCGTGTACAGCAGCGGGGTCTGCGAGCCGGCCTGGCGTTCCTGGTAGGACATCGCGGTCCACTCGATGCCGAAGCCCGCCGGCAGCTGCTTGGCCAGCTGCTCGATCTCGGCCATGGCGTCACCGGAGGCGACTCCCGGGGCCGGTTCGCCCTGGATTTCCATTGCCGACACGCCGTTGTAGCGCTCCAGGCGCGGCGAGCCGTAATCCCAGTGCTTGCTGGCGAAGGCGCTGAACGGAACCATCTCGCCCTTGTCGTTCTTCACCGACCAGAGATCGAAGTCCTCCGGCACCATGCGGAACGGCTGGTCGGCCTGCACGAACACGCGCTTGACGCGGCCACGATCGACGAAATCATCGATGTACGCGCTGCCCCACGCGGTCGCCAGGGTGGTATTGACCTGGGCGATCGACAGCCCCAGCGACGTTGCCTTGGCCACGTCGATGTCGATGCGGAACTGCGGCGTGTCTTCCTGTCCGTTCGGGCGGACGTTGGCCAGCTTCTTGCTGCCGGCCGCCAGGCCGAGCAGCTGGTCTCGCGCGGCCACCAGTGCATCGTGGCCCTGGCCGCTGTTGTCCTTCAGGAAGAAGGTGTAGCCCGAAGCGGTACCCAGCTCCGGGATCGCCGGCGGCGGGAAGGCGAAGATGAAGGCGTCCTTGATCCCACCCAGCGCAGCCATGGCGCGGCCGGTGATCGGCATCACGCCGTTGTCGGCGTCACGCTCGCTCCAGTCCTTCAGCTTGACGAAGGCCATGCCCGCGTTCTGGCCCATGCCGGCGAAGCTGAAGCCCTGCACCGAGAACACCGACTCGACCGCCGCCTTCTCGTTCTCCAGGAAGTGGTTCTCCAGTGCCGCGATCGATTCCAGGGTACGTTCCTGGGTGGCGCCGACCGGGGCCTGCACCAGCGCCATCAGCACGCCCTGGTCTTCATTGGGCAGGAACGAGCTGGGCAGGCGCACGAACAGAACCGCCATCAGTACGAACAGCGCGGCGACGATGCCCATGAAACGCCACGGACGATTCAGGATGCCGCGTACACCACGCTGGTAGCTTTCGCTGGTGCGGTCGAAACCCCGGTTGAAGCCGTTGAAGAAGCGACCGGCCAGGCCGCGGTGGGCGACATGATGCTCGCCCTTCTTCAGCGGCTTGAGCAGCGTGGCGCACAGCGCCGGGGTCAGTACGATCGCGACCAGCACCGACAGCGCCATCGCCGAAACGATCGTGGCCGAGAACTGCCGGTAGATCACGCCGGTGGAGCCACTCATGAAGGCCATCGGCACGAAGACGGCCGACAGCACCAGGCCGATGCCGACCAGTGCACCGGTGATCTGGCCCATCGACTTGCGGGTGGCCTCCAGCGGCGACAGGCCCTCCTCGGACATGATGCGCTCGACGTTCTCCACCACCACGATGGCGTCGTCCACCAGCAGGCCGATCGCCAGCACCATCGCGAACATGGTCAGCATGTTCACCGAGAAGCCGAGCATCGCCAGTACGCCGAACGTGCCCAGCAGCACCACCGGCACGGCGATGGTCGGGATCAGGGTGGCGCGGAAGTTCTGCAGGAACAGGTACATCACCACGAACACCAGCACGATCGCTTCGATCAGGGTCTGCACGACGCCCTTGATCGACACGCGTACGAACGGCGTGGTGTCGTACGGAATCTCGGCCTTCAGGCCGGCCGGGAAGAAGTTCTTCAGGTCGTCCAGCGCAGCATCCACGCCGGCGGCGGTGTCGAGCGCATTGGCGCCGGTGGCCAGGGTGACGGCCAGGCCGCTGGCCGGCTGGCCGTTGTAGCGGGTGACGAAGTCGTAGGACTCCGCGCCCAGCTCGACGCGGGCGACATCACCCAGGCGCAGTTCGGCACCGTCCTGCGCGCCGCGCACGACGATGTTGCGGAACTGCTCCGGCGTCTGCAGGCGCGACTGCGCATTGATCGTGGCGTTGAGCTGCTGGCCCTTGACCGAGGGCGCGCCGCCCAGCTGGCCGATCGCCACCTGTGCGTTCTGTGCCTGGATCGCTGCGGTCACTTCCGGCACCGACAGGCCGTAGGTATGCAGCTTGTTCGGGTCCAGCCAGATGCGCATGGCGTACTTGCCGCCGAAGACCTGGATGTTGCCCACGCCCGGGACTCGGCTCAGGCGATCGACGACATTGGAGCCGACGTAATCGGCGATGTCGTTGGCATCCATGCTGCCGTCTTCGGAGACGAAGGCGATCACGTTCAGGAAGCCCGAGCTGGACTTGGCCACGTTGATGCCCTGCCGCTGCACTTCCTGCGGCAGCAGCGGCATGGCCAGCTGCAGCTTGTTCTGCACCTGCACCTGCGCGATGTCCGGATTGGTACCGCTCTCGAAGGTCAGGGTGATGGTCGCCTGGCCGTTGGCCGAGCTGTTGGAGGAGAAGTAGATCAGGCCATCAAGGCCCTTCATGTTCTGCTCGATGATCTGCGTCACCGAGTCTTCGACCACTTTGGCCGAGGCACCCGGGTAGGTGGCGCTGATTTCCACCGCCGGCGGAGCGACGTTGGGATACATCGAGACCGGCAGCTTGAACAGGGCCAGGCCGCCGGCGAGCATGATGATGATGGCGATGACCCACGCGAAGATGGGTCGATCGATGAAAAAGCGTGCCATGGAATTCTCCGCTTACTTCGCGTCGCCGGCCGGAGCCGCAGGCGGGGCAGCGGCCGGCTTGGCCGGTGCGGCGCCCTTTTCGGTGGCGTTGACCGGCATGCCGGGGCCGATCTTCTGCAGGCCTTCGACGATGACCTTGTCGCCGGGCTTCAGGCCATCCTCGACCAGCCACTTGTCGCCGATGGTGCGGCTGACCTTGACCGGGCGGACTTCGACCTTGCTGTCCTTGCCGACCACCATCGCCGTGGTGTCACCCTTGGCATCGCGTGCGATGCCCTGCATCGGCACCAGCACCGCGTCGCTGCGCACGCCGCCACCGATCACTGCGCGCACGTACATGCCCGGCATCAGCAGGCCATCGGGGTTTTCCACCTTGACCCGCAGGCCGAAGCTGCCGGTGGCTGGATCGACGCTGACTTCGGAGAACTCCAGCGTGCCCTTGTGCTCGAAAGCGCTGCCGTCTTCCAGCAGGATGCTGACCGGCGTCTGCTGGTTGTCCTGCAGGCGGCCGGCGGCCAGCTCGCGGCGCAGCTGCAGCAGCTCGGCCGAGGACTGGGTGAGGTCGACATAGATCGGATCCAGCTGCTGCACTGTGGCCAGGGCGTCGGCCTGGCCGGCGTTCACCAGCGCACCCTGGGTGACGCTGGACTTGCCGATGCGGCCGCTGATGGGCGCGGTGATGCGGGCGTAGCCCAGCGTGACGTTGGCCGAATCCAGCGAAGCCCGGGCGGCGCCGACATCGGCCTCGGCCTGCTTCTGCGCGGCTACGGCGTTTTCCAGATCCTGCTGGCTGACCGCATCGACCTTGGCCAGCTCGGTGATGCGCTTGGCACTCAGGCGCGCGGCGTTGGCCGTGGCTTCGGCGCGGGCCAGCTGTGCGCGGGCACTGTTGGCCTGGGCGCGGTAGCTGGCGTCATCCAGCTGGTACAACGGCTCGCCGGCCTTGACCATGCCGCCCTCGGTAAACAGGCGCTTGGCCACGATGCCGCTGACCTGCGGACGGACTTCGGCCACCAGGAAGGCATTGGTCCGGCCCGGCAACTCGCGGGTCAGGCCCACGGTCTCGGACTTCAGCGTGACCACGCTGACCTGGCCGGGCCCCTGTTCGGGGGCCTGGGGTTCGCCGCCACAGGCGGCCACGGTCGTGGCGATGGCCAGCGACAGCGCAAAGGGTCGGATTCGGCTCAGCAACATGGGGAAGGCTCTTGGAAGGAAGAATCTCAGCAGGCGCTGACACGGCGGACACTTCCCGGGAACGGGTTGAGGCCTCTCGTACAACGCCCGCCCGGGCAGGCATGGGTGCCGGAACAGGACAGCCACGCACACGACGGGAACGATGGAGGTGAAATATACATACATGCTTGTTTGTTTGTAAACAGGTACAATTCAGCCACGTTTCACCCGTACTCGTACCCATGGCCCGCAAGACCAAAGAGGACACCCAGGCAACCCGGGAAGGCATCCTTGACGCCGCCGAAGCCTGTTTCCATGAACATGGCGTGGCCCGTACCACGCTGGAGATGATCGGTGCCCGCGCCGGCTATACCCGCGGCGCCGTGTACTGGCACTTCAAGAACAAGGGCGAGGTGCTGGCCGCGATCATCGAACGGGTGCACCTGCCTTTCATGCAGGAGCTGGAGCGCACCTCCACCGAGCAGCGCGATACGCCGGTGCATGATCTGCGCGCGGTGATGATCCATTCCTTCATCGAGCTGTCCGAAGACGAGCGCCTGCGCAAGACCATGGAGATCATGCTGCGCAGCGATGCGTCGGCCGACACCAAGGTGCTGACCGAACTCCAGCAGGCCGGTTTCCGCGACGCGCTGGACCGGATGGAGCGTGCGCTGCGACGCGCGCAGGCGCTGGGCCAGCTGCGCGAAGGCGCCGACCCGAAGATCGCCGCGCGCATGCTGCACGCGACCGTGCTGGGGGTGCTGCATGGCGCGATGGTCGAGCCGGATCTGATGGATCTCCAGCGCGACGGCATGCTCGCGCTGGACATGACCCTGGCCGCCTACGTGAAGGAAGGCGTGTTCGAGCCGGGCACCGTACCTGCGCCGTTGCCGGAGGCCTGAGCGCACAGGGGTCGGATCCCTCAAACAAGAAGGCCGCCTTTCGGCGGCCTTCTGCGTTACAGGATGTAGCGGCTCAGGTCCGGATCCTGCACCAGTTCACCCAGATGCGCATCGACGTAAGCGCTGTCGATGGCCAGGGTCTCGCCATCGCGGTCAGGCGCTTCGTAGCTGAGCGAATCCAGCAGGCGCTCCAGTACCGTATGCAGGCGGCGGGCACCGATGTTCTCCTGGCGCTCGTTCACCTGGAAGGCGATCTCGGCCAGGCGGTCGATGGCGTCGGCAGTGAAGCTGACCTTGACGCCTTCGGTGGCCAGCAGCGCTTCGTACTGCTTGGTCAGCGCTGCCTTCGGCTCGGTCAGGATGCGCACGAAATCACCCTTGCTCAGCGCGCCCAGTTCCACGCGGATCGGGAAACGACCCTGCAGCTCCGGAATCAGATCGCTCGGCTTGGCCAGATGGAAGGCACCGGAAGCGATGAACAGGATATGGTCGGTCTTGATCGTGCCGTACTTGGTCGACACGTTCGAGCCTTCCACCAGCGGCAGCAGATCGCGCTGCACGCCTTCACGCGAGACGTCGCCACCACCCACGTTGTCACCGCGCTTGGCAACCTTGTCGATCTCGTCGATGAAGACGATGCCATGCTGCTCGCAGGCTTCGATCGCCGCAGTGCGGATATCGTCCTCGTTGACCAGCTTGCCGGCTTCTTCCTCCAGCAGCAGCGGGCGTGCCGCCTTGATGGTCAAGGTGCGCTTGTGCGCCTTGGCACCACCGCCGAGATTGGCGAACATGGACTTCAGCTGCTGGCCCATCTCCTCCATGCCCGGCGGCGTCATGATGTCCATGCTGACGTTGGCGGCCAGATCCAGTTCAATCTCGCGCTCGTCCAGCTCACCATTGCGCAGCATCTTGCGGAACTTGATGCGGGTTTCGTTGTCCTGTGCCGACGGCTCGTTGCGCGCCACTTCCGGGTCGAAACCGATGCCGCCGCTGCGGCGTGGCAGCAGCGCATCGAGAATGCGGTCTTCGGCACGTTCTTCTGCCTGGGTGCGCACGCGCACCTTGGCCTGCTCGCGGTACAGCTTGACCGCGGTATCGGCCAGATCGCGGATGATCTGTTCGACGTCCTTGCCGACGTAGCCGACCTCGGTGAAACGGGTCGCTTCGACCTTCACGAACGGCGCATTGGCCAGCGTGGCCAGGCGACGCGCGATCTCGGTCTTGCCGACGCCGGTCGGGCCGATCATCAGGATGTTCTTCGGCATGACCTCGTTGCGCAGCTCGGCCGGCAGCTGCATGCGGCGCCAGCGGTTGCGCAGGGCGATGGCCACGGCGCGCTTGGCGTCATGCTGGCCAACGATGTGCCGGTCCAGCTCCTGCACGATCTCGCGCGGCGTCATGGTGGCGGAGGAAACTTCGATCTTCGACATGGATGGGCTCACGAATGCGTTGTCGATGACACCGGAACCAGACGGCCCGGCCGGTAGCGCCGGGCCATGCCCGGCGGATCAGGGAGCGTCACAGCTCCTCGACCACCACGTTGCGGTTGGTGTAGATGCAGATGTCGCCCGCGATGTTGATCGCTTCACTGGCGATGGTGCGCGCATCCAGCGCCGTGTGCGCCATCAGCGCGCGGGCCGCCGACAGCGCGTAGGAACCGCCGGAACCGATGGCGATGATGCCGTCTTCCGGCTCGATCACGTCGCCGGTACCGCTGATGATCAGCGAGGTTTCCTTGTCGGCCACGGCCAACAGTGCTTCCAGCTTGCCCAGGCGACGCTCGGTGCGCCAGTCCTTGGCCAGCTCGACGGCGGCACGCTGCAGCTGGCCGTGCTTTTCCAGCTTGGCCTCGAACAGCTCGAACAGGGTGAAGGCATCGGCGGCCGCGCCGGCGAAACCGGCCAGCACCTGGCCATCGCGACCCAGCCGGCGCACCTTGCGCGCATTGCCCTTCATCACGGTGTGGCCGAGCGTGACCTGGCCGTCGCCGGCAATGGCCACATGCTCGCCGCGACGCACGCAGACGATGGTGGTGGCGTGGAAAACGTTGGGGTTCTGACTGGGGTCCATGCGGCCTCCGATAGCTGTTCCCGGGACATGGGGACAGCGCCGGGGCCGATCAAGCCTGCGTGGATGGCTGCCGTTCAGGGCTCGGGCGCCAGCGACCGCTGCATCCGCCGGGCATGGCCCGGCGCTACCACCTTATCAGGGCATGACTTGGCGCCACCACCGCCGCAGGGCGTGGCCTGGCGCTACCGGCGGCGCTTGGCGCGCGGATGCGCAGCGTCGTAGACCTTGGCCAGGTGCTGGAAATCCAGATGGGTGTAGATCTGCGTGGTGGCGATGTCGGCGTGCCCCAGCAGTTCCTGCACGCCGCGCAGGTCGCCGGACGATTCGAGGATGTGGCTGGCGAAGCTGTGCCGCAGCATGTGCGGATGCACGTGCTTGAACAGCCCTTGCCGCTGCGCCAGCTGGCGGATGCGGATCTGCACCGCGCGCTGGCTGATCGGCCCGTTGCGGCCCGGAAACACCGGGGTGGCCGGGGCGCCGCCGCTTTCGCTGCGCCACGCAAGCAGTGCCTCGCGCGCCGGCTTGCCGAACGGTACCCGACGCTGGCGGTTGCCTTTGCCCATCACATTGACCAGTCCGCTGGCAAAATCCAGGTCACGCCAAGTCAATGCGCAGACCTCGCTCAGGCGCAGGCCGGAGGAATAGAACAGCTCCAGCAGCGCGCGGTCGCGTCGCCCCAGCTCGCCTTCCGGTTCCAGTTCGACCAGTTGCACTGCTTCATCGGCGTCGAGCACCTGCGGCAGCCTGCGCGGCGCTCGCGGTGCCTTCAGGGTGGCCGCTGGACTGACCTCGACGCGGCCATGCCTGAGCAGCCACGCATAAAAGCTGCGGCAGGCAGACAGCCGCCGCTGCAGGCTCTTGGCCGACAGGCCCCGGCGATGTTCATCGGCGACGAACTGTCGCACGGCGTCAGCATCCAGCGCCTCCACCGGCACGCCCCGCGGCTCGGCCCATGCCGCCAGCGCATCCAGGTCGCGACGGTAGGCGTCCAGCGTATGCGCCGACATCCGCCGTTCCACCTGCAGGTGCTGCAGGAACGCCATGACCGCGCTCATCGCCGCCGCGCTCCGCTCAGTCCTGGAAGCGCTTGAGGCCGGTGGCCAGGGCCTCGCCCATCATGCGCAGGAACAGCGTGCCCATGCCCGGGTAGAAGCGGTTCGGGTCATGGCTGCCGACCGCGATCAGGCCGACACCCGGCAGCGGCAGCAGGGCGGTGGTCTGCACCTCCTCACTGCGCGCGCCATACAGCACCGCGTTCTTTTCCGGCTGCAGGCGGCCGCAGATCGGCTCACCGTCCTTCAGGCAATCACGGAAGGGACCCAGGCGTGGATCGTCGGCCGCGATGACCTGCAGCCATTCGGCCTGTTCCAGCCCGGCCACCGGCACGTGCACGACCAGCCGCACCAGATCACCCGCGAAATCCTCCTGCAGCGAGGCGGCCATCGCACGCAGGGTATCGGCGGCACTGCCCTGCTTCATCAGTGCCAGCGTCAGCTGGTGGGTGCGCACCGCCAGCCGTTCGTTGACCTGGGCGGTCGCGCCCAGATCGGCCAACCGTCGCGCCAGCTCGCGGTTCTTTTCCCGCAGCAGCTCCAGCTGGTAGCTGGCCAGCGATGCGGTCGGGCCGTCATCGCGCGGCACCACCAGGGTCAGCGCCAGGTCCGGAAACTGCTTGAGGAAGGCCGGATGGCGCCGCAACCAGGCAGCGACTTCATGGGCCCCGAGCTTGTCGACGGTCTCAGTCATGCGATCCACTCCCCTTCGAAGACGAATGCGGTGGGGCCGGCCATCACCACGGGCTGCCCCTCGCCCGGCCACTGGATGCGCAGTTCGCCGCCGGGCAGGCTGATGCGTGCATCGCGCTGCAGGCGACCGCGCTGCATGAGGGTGACTGCGGCTGCACAGGCGCCGCTGCCGCAGGCGAGGGTCTCGCCGACGCCCCGCTCGAACACGCGCAACCGCGCGTGGTCCGGCGCGATGACCTGGGTGAAACCCACGTTCACCGACTTCGGGAACGAGGCATGCTGCTGCAGCAGCGCGCCGACCCGCTCGACCGGCGCCGCATCGATCAGGCCCACCTCGATCACGGCATGCGGATTGCCCATCGACACCGCAGCAAACCGCACGCTCTCGCCCTGCAGCGGCAGCAGATACTCCTCGCGCGGGTGGGCAAAGCCGACCAGCGGCACGCTGGCAGGTTCGAATGCGGGTACGCCCATGGTCACCGCATACTGGCCCTGGCCCAGCACCTGCACCGTATGGCTGGCCAGTGGGCTGTCGATGACGAATGCATCGCCCTGGGCACTGCCCTCGCGCACCAGCCAGGCCGCGATGCAGCGCGCGCCGTTGCCGCACTGCTCGGAATTGGAGCCATCGGCGTTCCAGATCCGGTACGAGGCGACCGAGCCTTCGACGCGCGGGGCCTCGATGGTCAGGATCTGGTCGCAGCCCACGCCGGTGTGGCGGTCGGCCAGGCGCGCGGCCAGCTGTGGCGTGGGCGGCGCGGTGCCGTCGCGCAGGTCGATCACTACGAAATCGTTACCCGCGCCGTGCATCTTGCTGAAACGCAGCGCGGTGGAACCGGTCTTACTCATTCCCGTCGTCCACCTTCTTCACCGGGTCCGGGGTCACCGACGGACTGCCGTCACCCGTGTCCTGGGTGGCAGGCGGGGTGGCTTCGCCGTCGGCATCGGTGGCCGGCTCGACGGTCTCTTCCACCGGCACCGGCTTCTGCGGCAGCACCAGCGGGCCCTTGTTGCCGCAGGCGGACAGGAACAGCAGCGAGGCCGCTGCCAGCGGAATCAGGATGGCGTTTCGATGGGGAATCTTCATGCCCCGAGTATAGCCACTGCCGGCTGAGCGGTTGGTGGAGGGTACGGCCCTCCATGGCAGCGCCGGGCCATGCCCGGCGGAAGGGTCAGTCCTGCGGCGGCAGCGGCCGCGTCCACAGCCAGATCGCCACCACGGTCATGCTGCCGATGGAGAACCACTTCACCCAGGCGATCGGCACGCACCACAGCATGATCCCGGCGCAGACCGCCATGGTGATCGTGGCCATCCATTTGCCGTAGCGGCTGACCGCGCCATGCGCCTGCCAGTTGCTGATGGCCGGCCCGAAGCGCGGATGCTGCAGCAGCCAGGCATGCAGCCGCTCGGAGCCGCGCGAGGCGGCCCATGCCGAGATCAGGATGAATACGGTTGTCGGCAGCCCCGGCACGAAGATGCCGACAATGCCGGTGCCGAGACTGACATAGGCGAGCAGCCACCATGCCCAGCGGAAACGCACCGGCCGGCGGGTCGGGGCTGCGTCCTGGGCGGCAGGCGGTTCAGGCAGGCTCATGCTCGCAAGGATAACGGTTCGGGGTGCCCGGCAACGCCCGGCACCCCGCCGCAATCACGGTGCTGCGATACCCAGCTGCTGCAGCACGAAGGCATACGATTCGGACAGCTCGCGGTAACGCTGGAAGCGACCCGACTTGCCGCCATGGCCGGCCTCCATGTTGGTGCGGAACAGGATCGGGTAATGGCCAGTGTTGTCGTCGCGCAGCCTGGCCACCCACTTGGCCGGTTCCCAGTACTGCACCTGCGAATCCCACAGGCCGGTACCGACGAACAGCGCCGGATAATCCTGCTTCCTGACATTGTCGTAGGGCGAGTACGAGAGCATGTAGTCGTAGTACTGCTTCTGCTCCGGGTTGCCCCACTCGTCGTACTCGTTGGTGGTCAGCGGGATGGTCGGATCCAGCATGGTGGTGACCACGTCCACGAACGGCACCTGCGCCACCATCACCCGGTAGTCCTGCGGCGCCTGGTTGGCCACCGCCCCCATCAGCAGGCCACCGGCACTGCCACCGGACGCGGCCACGCGATCCTTCGCCGCCCAGCCCTGCGCCACCAGTCCACGGGTAACGTCGATGAAGTCGTTGAAGGTGTTCTGCTTGTGCAGCAGCTTGCCGTTCTCGTACCAGTCGCGGCCCATCTCCTGGCCACCGCGGATGTGGGCGATGGCATACACCACGCCGCGATCGAGCAGGCTCACTGCCGTCTGGTTGAAGTACGGGTCCATCGACATGCCGTAGCTGCCGTAGGCGTACTGGAACAGCGCGCCCTTGCCGTCCTTCTGGTAGCCCTTGCGGTAGACCAGCGACACCGGCACCTTCACGCCATCGCGCGCGGTGATCCAGACGCGTTCGGTTTCGTACTTCGATGCGTCATAGCCGATCACCGGCTGCACCTTCAGCTGGCGGCGCTCGCCGGTGGCGGTGTTCAGCTCGAACACAGTGGTCGGGGTGGTCATCGAGGTGTAGACGTAGCGCAGCCACGGCGTATCGGCCTCGGTGTTGTCGCCCAGGCCCATGGAGTACGCCGGCTCATCGGCCTTCACGTAGTCGCTGCGGCCATCCTTGAACAGCAGGCGGATGCGCTCCAGGCCTTCGGAGCGCTCGGCAATGGCGGTGAAGCCATCAAACAGCTCGAAGCCTTCGATGAACACCGCATCGTCATGCGCGATCCAGTCCTTCCACTGCGCACGCGAGGTGGCATCGGTCGGTGCGGTGACCAGTTTGAAGTTCTTTGCACTGTCGTTGGTACGTATCACCCAGCGGCCATCGTAGTGGTCGGCGTCGTACTCGACGTCGCGCTGGCGTGGCGCCAGCACGGTGAACGTGGTCGGGTCGCTGGCCGGCGCGTAGCGCTCTTCCGACGACACCGTGCTGTGCACGCCGATGGTGATGAAGTGGTCGTCGCGGGTGCGGCCGATGCCCATGTAGAAGCTGTCGTCCTTCTCTTCGTAGACGACGGTGTCGGCGCTGGCCGGGGTGCCCAGCACGTGCTTCTTCACGCGCACGGTCAGCAGCGTTTCCGGATCGTTCTCGACGTACAGCACGGTGCGGTTGTCGTCGGCCCAGACCAGGTCGCCGGAACTGCCGGTGATCACGTCGGGCAGCACCTGCCCGGTCCGCAGGTCCTTGAAGCGGATCGTGTACTGGCGACGGCCCACGTCATCGTCGGCCCAGGCCAGCAGCTGGTTGTCCTGGCTGACTTCCATCGAGCCGACATTGAAGTAGCCCTTGCCGGCGGCCATTGCGTTGACGTCCAGCAGCACTTCTTCGGCAGCATCCATGCTGCCCTTGCGGCGTGCGTGGATCGGGTAGTCCTGCCCGCTCTCGAAGCGGCTGTAGTACCAGTAGCCGCGCTCGCGCGCCGGCACGCTGGAATCATCCTGCTTGATGCGGCCGACGATCTCCTTGTACAGCGCGTCTTCCAGCGGCTTCAACGGCGCCAGCACCTGGTCGGCATAGGCGTTCTCGGCCTGCAGGTAGGCCAGCATGTCCTTGTTCGCGCGCTTGTCGTCACGCAGCCAGTAATAGTCGTCGTTGCGGGTCGCGCCGAACGGGGCCTTGACCTCGTGCGGATGCCGGGCGGCGTCCGGCGGAACAGGCAGGGGGGCGGCGGTAGCGGTGCTGGTCATCAGGCTGGCGAGCAACAGGCAGAGGGTGGACTTCATGAGATAAGGCTCCAGGCGCTTCAATGCAATGGTCTTCGACGGGATCGGTTCCCTTTCCCCGAACAGCGATCTGACCCCAATCCCGTCGGCACCACAACCCTGCAGGTCGTCACGGTGCGGACCCGCCGGCAGCGGTCGGCGTACCATGGGCGCATGAGTACCCTGCCCCACCCGCCGGTCTACAGCCGGCGCAGCCATGAAATCGCTCCGTTCCACGTGATGTCCCTGCTGGCCCGCGCGCAGGCGCTGGAACAGGCCGGCCACGATGTCATCCACCTGGAGATCGGCGAACCGGACTTCACCACGGCCGGGCCGGTGGTGCGCGCCGGCCAGGCGGCCCTGACCGCCGGGCACACGCGCTACACCGCCGCACGCGGCCTGCCTGCGCTGCGCCAGGCGATCAGCGGTTTCTATCGCAGCCGTTACCGGCTGGATGTGGATCCGGAACGCATCCTGGTCACTCCTGGCGGCTCCGGCGCGCTGCTGCTGGCCAGCAGCCTGCTGGTCGACCCGGGCCGGCACTGGCTGCTGGCCGATCCCGGCTATCCCTGCAACCGGCATTTCCTGCGCCTGGTGGAAGGTGCCGCACAGCTGGTCCCGGTCGGTCCACAGACCGCCTACCAGCTCACACCCTCGCTGGTGCAACAGCACTGGAACACGGACAGCGTCGGCGCACTCGTCGCCTCGCCGGCCAACCCCACCGGCACGGTGCTGTCGGCCGATGAACTTGCGGCGCTGTCACGCACACTGCACGCACGCGGCGGGCACCTGGTGGTGGACGAGATCTATCACGGCCTGACCTATGGCGTGGACGCCGCCAGCGTATTGCAGGTCGATGACAGTGCGTTCGTGCTGAACAGTTTCTCGAAGTACTTCGGCATGACCGGCTGGCGCCTGGGCTGGCTGGTGGCGCCGCCCGCAGCGGTGCCCGAACTGGAGAAGCTGGCGCAGAACCTCTACATCAGCGCGTCGAGCGTCGCCCAGCATGCAGCCCTGGCCTGTTTCACCGATGAATCGATGGCGATCTTCGAACAGCGACGGGAAGCCTTCCGCCAGCGTCGCGATTTCCTGTTGCCGGCGCTGCGCGAGCTGGGCTTCCGCATCGAGGTGGAGCCGCAGGGCGCGTTCTATCTGTATGCCGATGTCAGCGCGTTCACCGATGATGCCCAGGCGTTCTGCGCGCACTTCCTGGAAACCGAGCATGTGGCCTTCACCCCGGGCCTGGATTTCGGCTTCCACCGCGCCAACCAGCATGTGCGGCTGGCCTATACCCAGGAGATCCCGCGGCTGCAGGAAGCGGTGGAGCGCATCGCGCGCGGGCTGCAGCATTTCCGGTAGCGCCGGGCCATGTCCGGCGAGCGCGCAGCGCCGCCCATGAAAAACGCCGCCCGGGGGCGGCGTTTTTCATTTCGTCATTTACCGCCCAGGCGCTCCCACAGGAAGCTGTAGGCCAGGGCCGCCATGTGCGCGGCCTGCGCGTTGTTGGCTGCGCCGCCATGGCCACCTTCGATGTTCTCGTAGTAGGTCACGTCCTTGCCGGCGTCGATCATCTTCGCCGCCATCTTGCGGGCATGGGCCGGGTGCACGCGGTCATCACGGGTAGAGGTGGTGAACAGCACCGGCGGGTAGTTCTTCTTCGCGTCGAACAGGTGGTACGGCGAGAAGGTCTTGATGAACTCCCAGTCGCTGGTATCGGGGTTGCCGTACTCGGCCATCCACGATGCGCCGGCCAGCAGGTGGCTGTAGCGCTTCATGTCCAGCAGCGGAACCTGCACCACCACCGCACCGAACAGCTCCGGGTACTGCGTCAGCATGTTGCCGGTCAGCAGGCCGCCGTTGCTGCCGCCCTGCACGCCCAGGTGCCTGGCACTGGTGATCCTGCGCTTGACCAGATCCTGTGCCACCGCGGCCATGTCCTCGTAGGCCTTGTGACGATTCTGCTTCAGCGCCGCCTGGTGCCAGCGTGGGCCGTACTCACCGCCACCACGGATGTTGGCGACCACGTACACACCGCCCTTCTCCAGCCAGGCGCGGCCCATGCCACCGGAATAGCTGGGTGTCAGCGAAATCTCGAAACCGCCGTAGCCGTACAGCAGGGTCGGATTGGAGCCGTCCAGCTTCATGTCCTTGGCATGCACCACGAAATACGGCACACGGGTGCCATCCTTGCTGGTGGCGAAGTGCTGCTCGATCACCTTGCCCTCGGCATTGAAGAAGGCCGGCATGGTCTTCAGCGTTTCCGGTGCCTTGCCGATCTCGGCCAAAGCCAGGGTGGTCGGCGTCAGATAGTCGGTGGCAGTCAGCCAGACCGCATCGCTGTCGTCGCTGTCCACTGCGCCCACGGCCAGAGTGCCGAATGCCGGCGCGCCGACAAACGCGCTCTTCTGCCAGCCATTGGCGCCCGGGGTCAGCACGGACAGGCGATTCTTCACATCGTCCAGCACGTTCAGGACGAGGTGGTTCTTGGTCCAGGTCGCACCGGCCAGCGAGGTAGTCGCGGTCGGGGTGAACAGGACCTCGAAGTCACGCTTGCCGGCCAGGAAGTCATCGAGCCGGGTCGCCAGCAGCGAGCCGGACGCGTAGGTCTTGCCGCCCACGGTCCAGGCGTCGCGCAGCTCCAGGGTCAGCCACTGCTTGTGCAGGCCCTTCTCGGCGGAGTTCGGCGCATCGATCTTGGTCAGCGTGCCATCGTCGCCGCGCAGGTAGACCTCATTGTTGTAGAACGCCAGCGTGCGGCTGACCAGGTTGCGCTCGAAGCCCGGGGTGTCATCGTGCATCGCCGCGATGTACATGTCCTCCGGCTTGCCTTCGTACACCACGCTGGCCGACGACATCGGCGTCCCACGCTTCCACAGCTTGGCCACGCGAGGGTAGCCGGAGGTGGTCATGGTGCCGGCACCGAAATCGGTGTAGACGAACACGGTATCGCGATCGATCCAGTTCAGGCCGCCCTTCGACTCGGGACGGAAGAAGCCATCCTCGATCCAGCGCTTCGTCGACAGATCGAACTCGCGGGTGACATCGGCATCCGCGCCGCCGCGTGACAGCGCGATCAGGCAGCGGCTGTAGTCCGGGCGCAGGCAGTCGGCGCCGTGCCAGACCCAGTTCTCGCCCTCGGCCTTGTTCAGTGCGTCCAGGTCAAGCACGGTTTCCCACTGCGGCGAGGCCTTGCGGTACTCGGCCAGGGTGGTGCGCCGCCACAGGCCACGTTCGTGCTGCTTGTCCTTCCAGAAGTTGTAGTAGTAGTCGCCGATCTTCTGCACGCCGGGAATCTTGGCATCCGAATCGAGCACCTCACGGATGCTGGCCTCCATCTGCCTGAAGGCCGGAGTCTGCGCCAGGCGCGCCTCGGCCTTGGCGTTCTGTTCCTTGACCCAGGACAGCGGCTTGTCGCCGGTGACGTCCTCCAGCCAGGCATAACGGTCGGTATCTTCAGCAGCCACGGCGGTCCCCACCGAGGCAGCGGTCATCATGCCAGCCAGCAGGCAGGCGGAAGCGAGTCGTGACATTGCAGCTCCAGGCAGTCATAAGCCGTGGAACGCTAGCACGGATCCGGACACCGCCCCCGTGTCGAAGGTCAGGCCGCCGCCGTCGCGCCGCGTCGGCCGCGCGCGCCGGCTGCCCTCCGGCGGCGCGCCTGTCCACCGGTACGACGCGACGACCGCCGCCGCAGCGACGGCAATGGGCAGCGCAGCAACGCCCACCAGGCCACCAGCGGCATGCCGATCAGCCACAGGGGCAGCCAACCCAGCCAGGCACTGCTGCCACGGGCGGCCGGCCACACCAGGACCAGTGCGACGCCGGCCAGTGCCAGATGCTGTACACCCCGCAGCAGGCGCGGATCGGCGCGTTCGCTGACGCGTTCAGTCGAGGGGCGGCGTGTGAGGCGTGCGCTCATGCGGGTTTCTCCGGTGGACAATGCAACACAGCTTGGGCAAGGGCCTTCTCATACGCTGCGACACCATTGACGGACCGCGTGCACACAGTCGACCATGCGCGTGCAAGCCCACTGGAGCCCGCTCCCGCATGACTTCGATCCGCCCGCTCTGCGCCGTGCTGCTGGCCCTGTCCCTGGCGGGCCCGGCGCTGGCTGCCAGCGATCCGCCGTCGCCGCGTGCCGCGGCGCCCCGCGCCCCCGATCCGAACGCGCCGATCGATCTGCAACGTTTCATGGGCACCTGGTACGTGATCGGCCGCGTACCGAACTTCGTCGAGCGCGGTCACGTTGCCAGCGTCAACGAGTACGCGCTGCGCGACGATCACAAGGTTGCCATCACCTACCGCTACCGCAACGGCTTCAGCGAACCGCAACAGGAGATCCGCGCCCGTGCCAGCGTCGACCCGGACAGCGGCAACCATGGCTGGCGGACCTGGTTCTACCGCGTGGTGCCGACCCATTCGCGCGTTCTGGAAGTGGCGCCGGATTACTCCTGGGCACTGATCGGCTATCCGGGCCGCGAGATGGCGTGGATCTTTGCCCGTCGGCCTGACATGGACAAGACGCTGTACAAGGAGCTGGCCGAGCGCCTGCGCGACGAGTACGGAGTGAATACCGACAAGCTCAAGCGGGTGCCGCAGCGCCCGGACCAGGTCGGCAAACTGGGCTATGAAGTGCCCAACGCGCGGTGAGACGCCGCCGCCGGGCATGGCCCGGCGCTACCGCAACGTCCGCGTGGCCGGGTAGCGCCAGGCCATGCCCGGCGGACGCGCCGGTTACCTGCGGGTGTAATGTGCGACCAGACGGTCGCCGAGCATCTGCAGCAGCTGCACCAGCACCAGCAGCAGCACCACGGTCACCAGGGCGACGTCGGTGTGCGAACGCTGGTAGCCATCACGGAACGCCAGATCGCCCAGGCCGCCCGAGCCGATCGCACCGCCCATGGCGGTGAAGCCGATCAGCGCAACGGTCGTGACCGTGGCACCTGCGATCAGGCCCGGCCGCGCTTCCGGCAGCAGCACACGGGTGACCAGCTGCCAGGTGGTTGCGCCCATCGCCTGGGTCGCCTCGATCACCCCGCGGTCCACTTCGCGCAGCGCGGTTTCCACAAGCCGCGCATAGAACGGTGCGGCGCCGATCACCAGGGGCACGATCGCACCGCGAACACCCAGCGACGTCCCCATCATGAACAGCGTCACCGGAATCAGCACGATCATCAGGATGATGAAGGGCACCGAGCGCAGCAGGTTGACCACCAGCGCCAGCACGCCATAGGCGAACGGACGACGCTTCATCTGCGGCGCACCGAACAGGTACAGCAGCACGCCCAGCGGCAGCCCGATGGCCAGGGTCAAGGGCAGCGAACCGGCCAGCATCAGCAGAGTGTCGATGGTGGCCTGGCCGATATCGGCCCACTTGCCGGCATCCAGGTGGCGGAAGAATCCGTCCGCAGCAGCAATGATCATCGACGCAGTTCCTCGACATGCACGCCAGCGGCCACGAACGCGGCCTGCGCGGCGGCGTGATCGCCACCGACCAGGGCCACGACCAGTTGGCCATATGGTGTGTCCTTGATCCGGTCGATACGCCCGGACAGGATGTTGTAATCGACCCCGGTCTGGCGCGCGATGCTGCCCAGCAGGGGTTCGTAGGTATCGCCACCGAGGAAGGTCAAGCGCACGATGCGCCCACTCACGGCGTCGAAATCACGGTGCAGCGTTCCTTCGTCCACATGCTCCGATTCGCTGACGAAACGGCGGGTGGTGGGATGCTGCGGATGCAGGAACACCTGGGTGACCGGACCGGTCTCCACCAGCTGGCCGGCATCGAGCACCGCCACCCGGTCGCAGACGCGGCGGATCACATCCATCTCGTGGGTGATCAGCACGATGGTCAGGCCCAGCTCGCGGTTGATCTTCGACAGCAGCGCCAGCACCGACGCGGTGGTCTGCGGGTCGAGAGCACTGGTGGCCTCGTCGCACAGCAGGATCTGCGGGCGGGTGGCCAGGGCACGGGCGATGCCCACGCGCTGCTTCTGGCCTCCGGACAGCTGCGCCGGGTACTTCTGTGCGTGTGCCTGCAGGCCGACGGTCTGCAGCAGTTCGGCCACCCGGCTGTCGATCTCCGCCTTCGGTGTACCGGCCAGCTCCAGCGGGAAGGCGACGTTGCCCGCCACCGTGCGCGAGGACAGCAGGTTGAAGTGCTGGAAGATCATGCCGATTCGCCGGCGCAGCGAGCGCAGGCCGTCGGCATCCAGCGCGGTGATGTCCTCGCCGCCGATCAGCAATCGGCCACCGGAAGGCTCTTCCAGGCGGTTGATCATGCGGATCAGCGTCGATTTGCCGGCACCGGAATGACCGATGATGCCGAAGACCTCGCCGGCCTCGATGGTCAGGTCCAGCGGTTGCAGCGCGCTGACCGCGCGGCCGGCAACGGCATAGGATTTGTGCAGGCGCTGGAACTCGATCACGGGAGCGGCTCACCGGCAGGCGACAGAAGGGGGCGTGCAGCCTACCAGCGCCGGCGGTCGCGCGCCTGCGCCATGGGCCAGAATGTTATTCCTTTTGGTTCTAAGACACCTACTCCGGCGCGGATTCCGGGGTCAGAGCCCCTGTGGGGATCTGACCCCGCTCCCCGGCCAAACCGGTTCAGGGATGATCCAGCGGCTTCGGCGGCTGCTGGCGGTTCACCCGCTCGCGGTGCAGCAGGTACAGGCCCGACGCCACGATGATCGCCGCCCCCACCCAGGTGTAGCCATCCGGCAACTGCCCCCAGAAAGCCAGATCCCATCCGATCACCCAGACCAGGCCGCTGTACTCCAGGGGCGCGATCATGGATGCCTCGCCCAGCTGGAAGGCCTTGGTCAGGGCGATCTGACCCAGCGCACCGGCCAGCCCCATGCCCGCGATCAGCGGCGCGTGCGCCAGCAGCAGCGGCCTCCAGCCGGGAATCGCCAGCAGGCCCGCGCCGATCGCCATGATGACCAGGAACCAGACCACCATCGACTGCGAGGTGTCGGTACGGGTCAGCAGGCTGACCGTGATCGCGGCAACGGCGTAGGCGGTGGCCGCGGCCAGCACCATCAGGCCCGGCACCGAGATGAACCCATCCACGCCGGGCCGCAGCACCACCAGCACGCCGACCAGGCCGATGCCGATGGCCACCCAGCGACGCGGTCCGACCCGTTCGCCCAGCAGCGGCACCGACAGGGCCGCGATCAGCAGCGGCGCGACGAAGTAGATGGTGTAGGCGGTGGACAGTGGCAGATCGCGCAACGCGAACACGAAGCAGCCGATCATCGCCATGCCCAGCGCGCCACGCAGCAGATGCAGGCCCCAGCGACGTGGCACCAGCGAACGCGGGCCCGCGCTGACCAGCACCCAGACCAGCACGAACGGCAACGACGCCGCGCCGCGCAGGAAGGTCACCTGCAGGGTGGGATAGCTGGCCGCCAGCTGCTTCATGCCGGCGTCCATCAGGGAGAAGCAGGCGACCGCGGCGACCATCCAGGCCACCGCGCGCGAGGGGGAGCGTTGCACGTTCATGGCCCATTATCGCCGAGCCGGCGGCGGGATGCCGTTGCAGCGATGCCCAGCGCCACGGAAAGCGGGCAGGCTGGCCGGCGCGATAGAATGTCCGCACTGAATTCTTTGGAGCATCGCCCATGCCTTCCTTCGACGTCGTCTCCGAAGTCGACACCCACGAGCTGACCAACGCCATCGACCAGGCCAACCGCGAACTGAGCACCCGCTTCGATTTCAAGGGCGTGGAAGCCAAGTTCGAGCGTGATGGCGATGTCATCAACCAGTTCGCGCCGACCGAGTTCCAGCTCAAGCAGATGAACGACATCCTGCGTGCGCGTCTGGCAGCGCGCGGCATCGACGTGCTGAGCCTGGAGTTCGGCGACATCGAGACCAATCTGGCGCAGGCGCGGCAGAAGATCACCGTCAAGCAGGGCATCGAGCAGAAGGTGGCCAAGAAGATCGCCGCCGCACTGAAGGACGCCAAGCTGAAGGTGGAAAGCCAGATCAATGGCGACAAGCTGCGCGTGCAGGGCAAGAAGCGCGACGATCTGCAGGACGCGATCGCAGTACTGAAGGCCGGCAAGTTCGAGCTGCCGCTGCAGTTCAACAATTTCCGCGACTGACTGCTCCGCCGGGCGTGGCCCGGCACCGCGCTCGATCAATCACGCAGCAGCTTGTACAGCGTGGTGCGCGAGATGCCCAGCTGGCGTGCGGCCAGACTGAGATTGCCGTCCGCCGCCTGCGCCGCCCGGCGCGCCGCTTCACGCTGCTGATCGCGCAGCGCCGGCGCCGCCATCGTCGCCGGTGAAGACCGTCGCACGCTGTTGCCAGCGACCTTGCGCGGCGCCTGCAGATGCTGCAGGTAGACCGCACTGCCCTCGCCCAACCGGACCCGATGCGGCGCCCCCGGCTGCAGCAGGCGCCGCCGCTGTGCGGCACTGGCGCCGGCAAACACCGCTGCAATATCCAGCAACGGCAGTGGCCCGCGCCGCGGCAGGCCCAACAGACGCCGGGCCACACGGTTGGCGGCGCGCAGCTGGCCATCCTCCTGCACCGCCAGCAGCCCCTGCAAGGGTGACGCCAGCCAGCGCGGATCATGCTGCAGCGCCAGCAGGTGCACATCGGCAAGCGTGTGGAACAGGCGATTCTCGCTGGCCAGTGCGGCCTGCCGGAAATAGCCCTGCAGCAGCGAAGGATCGCGCTCACCCAGCCCGGTGATATCGATCACTCCGCATACCCGCCCGTCGAGATCGTGCAGGGGTTCACTGAGGCAGAACACCGGAGCGAAACGCTGCAGGTAATGTTCATTGCCGCGCACCAGCGCTGGCAGGTCGTCGGCCAGGCTGACCGCCGGCGCGGTGGTGCCGATCTCGCTTTCGCCCAGCCGCCGCCCGACCTGGATCGGCCGCAGCAGGGGCGAGTCTTCCAGGCCATGCGCCTGCTGCGCGATCACCATGCCCTCGCGGTTGGCGCAGAACATCGTCCAGCCACGTCCGCCGAAAGCGGCCCACAGCTGTTCCAGCTCCGGTTGCACGCAGCGTGCCAGGCGACGGTCGTCGCGCTGTGGCAGATGCCGGCCATCGCTCTGCAGCGGCAGGTAGACCGGTTCCTGCCCGGGCTGCAGGCCAGCCGCGCGCGAGCGCATCCACGACTGCTGCAACGGCTGCGGCAACACGCTCAATGAACGCGCGTCGCCCTCGGCAAAGGCCGCGCGTGCCGCTACCAGCTGCTGTTGCCCGACGGAGGTTGCGATCATGGGCGCAGCGTACACCGGCCAGCGGCAACGCCACGTTACGCTCCGATGAGGTATTGGCCTGCGGTTGCCGCCCATCCGGCAGGTGCAGGGCGAAGCCCTGCAGCCCTGCCTTCAGATCACGCCGCGATGCGCAGGATCGGCTTCAGGGTGATGCCCCGGGTGCTGTCCTCGGCCGCCTGGTTGATCTGCTCCAGCGGGTAGAACTTCACCAGCCTGTCGAACGGGAAGCGGCCCTGCTGGAACAGCGTGACCAGCTGCGGAATGAACACCTGCGGCACACTGTCGCCTTCCACGATGCCACGGATGCTGCGGCCACCCAGCAGCAGGTTGTTCACGTCGAAACTGGCGGTCGTGCCCAGCTTTGGTGCACCGACCACGCCCATCATGCCCAAGCCCCCCAAGGCCTCGATACCCGCAGAGAGCACTTCAGGGCGACCGGTCGATTCCAGCGCGAAATCGGCGCCACCGCCGGTGATGGCGCGCACGGCCTCGACCACATCGGTCTCGCGGCTGTTGACCACGTGGGTGGCGCCCAGCTCCAGCGCGAGTGCCAGGCGCGACGGCACCACATCGATGGCGATGATGGTCGTGGCACCGGCCACCTTGGCCGCCATCACCGCACTCAGACCGACTGCGCCGGCACCGTAGCTGGCAAAACTGCTGCCCGAGCGTACCTTCAGCGAATTGAGTACCGCGCCGGCACCGGTCTGGATGCCGCAGCCCAGCGGGCCCAGCAGTTCCAGAGGCGCATCGTCGGGCACTTTGATCGCATTGATCTCGCGCGCCAGCGCATAGGTGGCAAACGAAGACTGCGCGAAGAAATGGTCGTGCAACGGCTGACCCTGCGCATCGGTGATGGCGGTATGGCCGTGGCCATCATCGCCCCCGAAGTTCAGCGCGAAGAAATCCCTGCAGTAGGCGCCATGACCGCCCCGGCACGGATTGCAGTGGCCGCAGGCGCCATAGGTCAGCACCACGTGATCCCCTGCTTTCAGTTCCTTTACGTTGGGGCCGACCGCCTCCACGACGCCGGCGCCTTCGTGACCCAGCACCGCGGGCAACGGCACCGGGTAGTACTGATCGCGCACGATCAGGTCGGTGTGGCACAGGCCGGTGGCTACCACCTTCACCAGGACCTCATCCTCCTGCGGGCCGCGCAGCCGGGCCTGCTCGATGACGAAGGGTTGTTCCTTGCCGCGGACCACTGCAGCGGTGATCTCGCGTGTTGCCGTATTGTCGTTCATCGTGATGGCTCCTTCGATCAGATCGGATAAGCGGGCGCCTCGCCCTTGACGGTCAACCACTGCCACTGCGTGAACTCCTCCCAGTTGGCGGGGCCGCCGATACTGGTGCCATTGCCGGATGCTCCGACACCGCCAAAGGGATTGATCACCTCGTCGTTCACGGTCTGATCGTTTATGTGCAGCAGTCCGGTGCGCAGGCGCTCACCGAGCTTCAGTGCGCGGCCGACATTGCTGGAAACGATGGCCATCGACAGGCCGTACTCGCTGTCGTTGGCCAGGCGCACTGCATCGTCGTCATCGTCGAACGGCACCACCACCGCCACCGGCGCGAAGATTTCTTCGTTGAACGCCGGATTGTCAGCAGCGACGTTGCCAAGCACGGTCGGCGCGAAGAACAGATCGCGATGGGTACCTCCGGCCTCCAGCGAGGCACCGGCCTGCACTGCCTGCTCGACCACGCGCGTGGCGTGGTCGCGCTGGCCGGCATTGATCAGCGGACCGATCGCCACGTCTTCGCGCGCCGGATCGCCCACCTTCAATGAATTGGCCTTGGCCACCAGCTTCTGCAGGAACGCGGAGTGGATCTTCCGCTGCACCAGCACGCGGCCGGTCGCCATGCAGATCTGGCCCTGATGCAGGTAGACCCCCCACGCGGTGTTGGCCACCGCCAGGTCGAGGTCGGCATCATCGAGGATGATCAACGAGTTCTTGCCGCCCAGCTCCAACGAGACCTTCTTCAGATGCTTGCCCGCCGCTTCTCCGACCTTGCGCCCGGCGGCGGTGGAGCCGGTGAACTGGATCATCGCCACGTGCGGATCGCTGGTCAGCGCAGC
This sequence comes from Stenotrophomonas sp. 112478_Sma, assembly GCF_056479905.1. Taxonomy (NCBI): domain Bacteria; kingdom Pseudomonadati; phylum Pseudomonadota; class Gammaproteobacteria; order Lysobacterales; family Lysobacteraceae; genus Stenotrophomonas; species Stenotrophomonas sp. 112478_Sma. Next base: position 3,717,533 of record NZ_CM151072.1, read on the forward strand.
GCCGGCCGCGCCATCACCGGGCAGCATGTGCAGAACGCCTGCCGGCAGGCCGGCCTGCTCGAACAGGCGTGCGATCACCGCCCCGCCGCACACCGCTGTGCGCGGGTCAGGTTTGAGTACCACCGCGTTGCCCAGCGCGATGGCCGGCGCCACCGCGCGCATGGCCAGATACAGCGGAAAGTTGAAAGGCGAGATGACCCCTACCACACCCAGCGGTCGGCGCCGCGCCAGATTCAGTCGGCCCGGCTCGGAAGGCAGAATCTCGCCGGTGCTGCGCGACGGCAGCGCCGCAGCCTCGTGCAGTGCCTTGATGGTCACCTTGGCCTCAAAACCTGCCTTCAGGCGGGTGGAGCCGCTTTCGCGTACCAGCCATTCGACCAGGGTGTCGATGTGTTCTTCGGCCAGGCGTGCCGCTTTGCGCAGCACTTCAGCGCGCTGTTCGTACGGAGCCGCCGCCCACGCCTGCTGCGCCTGTGCAGCGGCCGCCGCCGAGCGCGCCACCTGCGCCGCGTCGGCCAGGCCGATCTGGCCGAGCGTGTTACCGGTGGCCGGCTCGATCACCGGCTGCCGTTGCGCGGCCGCCTGCCACCGGCCATCGAAGAGGGCGCCGGCCCAAAGGGCGTCCGGCAGCCACGGAGAAGATGCAGTCATGGGTGTCCTCCTGTGTCGTGCGTCCATTCCACGCCTACCGCCCGCAGCAGGCAATCGGCCATCTGCCGGTGGCCTGCAAAGGTTTGAATCGGCGGGGATTTGCAGCATGGCGACTGTCCAGTTCCTGCACAGTGAACAGCGCAGCGGCGGCACACTGCCTACAATGGCGACCTCGCCCGCCGATGTGCCCGCCATGACCGATATCGCCCTGCCCACCGACGACCCGATCGCCGCCACCCGCCTGTGGCTGGAGCGCATCGTCATCGGCCTGAACCTGTGTCCGTTCGCCAAGGCCGTATATGTGAAGGACCAGGTCCGCTTCGTGCTCAGTGATGCCACCACCCCCGAAGCACTGGTCGAACAGCTGGCCGAGGAACTGGTGCTGCTGCGGGACACGCCGGCCGAGCAGATCGACACCACCCTGATCGTGCACCCGCAGGTGCTGACGGATTTCCTGGACTACAACGACTTCCTCGACAACGCCGACGCGGCGATCGAGGCGCTCGATCTGCAGGGCATCCTGCAGGTGGCCAGCTTCCATCCGGACTACCAGTTCGAAGGCGTGGCCGCCAACGACGCCAGCAATTACACCAACCGCGCGCCCTATCCCACGCTGCACCTGCTGCGCGAGGACAGCGTGGCACGCGCGGTGGACGCCTTCCCCGATCCGGACGTGATCGTCGAGCGCAACATCCAGACGCTGGACCGCATCGGCGTGGACGGCTGGCATCGCCGCCTGCGTGGCGAAGACCTGTCATGAGCGCGGTTCCGCCGATCGCTGCCTGGCCTGCCGCGCCGCTGGCGGGCAAGGTGGTGCTGGTCACCGGTGGCGCCAATGGCATCGGCCGCGGCATCGCCCAGGCCGTGCTCGGTGCCGGCGGCCGCGTGCTGATCGGTGATCTGGATACGGAAGCCGGCCACGCCTGCCTGGCCGAATGGCATCGCGATGACGATGCGGCGTTCCAGCCCCTGGACATCACCGACGAAGCCAGCGTGCGCGCGTTCATCGCCACGGCGGTGCAGCGGTTTGGCGGCATCGATGGCCTGGTCAACAATGCCGGCATCGCCGGTGCGCACGGTACGCCACTGCAGGACATGGCGTGGGACGAATGGCAGCGCCGCCTGTCATCGCTGCATGGCGCTTTCCTGTGCAGCCGGCATGCCCTGCCGGCACTGTCATCCGGTGGCGCCGGCGCCATCATCAACATCGCCTCGACCCGCGCCCGGCAGTCCGAAGCCCATAGCGAAGCCTATGCCGCGGCCAAGGGCGGACTGGTGGCATTCACCCACGCGCTGGCAATCAGCGCCGGACCGGCTGTACGGGTGAACAGCATCAGTCCGGGCTGGATCGGCACCAGCGAGTGGCAGGCGCCCTCCCGGCGCCATGCGCCCGAGTATTCGGCCATCGACCACGCACAGCATCCGGTCGGCCGCGTCGGCCGCCCGGAAGACATCGGCGCGCTGGCGGTGTACCTGCTGTCGCCGCTGTCCGGATTCACCACCGGCCAGGATTTCATCGTCGACGGCGGCATGACCCGGAAGATGATCTACGCCGAATAGAGCACCGCTTTCCGGTGGGTGCGGACCTTGGTCCGCACCATTGCCAGGAAGTGCCAACCAAGGTTGGCACCTACCAGAGCGGCTTACGCCATGCCCGAATGGCGCAGCAGCGCATCGATCTGCGGCGCACGGCCACGGAAGGCCTTGAAGTTCTCGGCCGCTGGACGGCTGCCCCCGCGCGAGAGGATCTCGTCGCGGAAACGTGCACCGGTCGCGGCCAACGCCTGCGGTGCTTCCTCGAACGCCGCATAGGCATCGGCACTGAGCACCTCGGCCCATTTGTAACTGTAGTAGCCGGCCGCATAGCCACCGGCGAAGATGTGGCTGAACTGATGCGGGAAGCGGTTCCAGGCTGGCGGATGATTCACCGCCACTTCGCCGCGCACGCGCTCCAGCAGTGCCAGCACACTGTCCTGCGTGGGCTCGAACTGGCTGTGCAGCAGCATGTCGAACAGACCGAACTCCAGCTGGCGGACAGTCGCCATGCCGCTGTGGAAATTGCGCGCGGCCAGCATGCGCTCATACAGCGCACGTGGCAGCGGTTCACCCGTCTCCACGTGCGCAGTCATGCGCTGCAGGTGGTCCCATTCCCAGCAGAAGTTCTCCATGAACTGGCTGGGGAGCTCCACCGCATCCCATTCCACGCCATTGATGCCGGCCACGCCCAGCTCACCAATGCGGGTCAGCAGCTGGTGCAGGCCATGGCCCATTTCATGGAACAGCGTGGTCACTTCATTGTGGCTGAACGTAGCCGGCCTGCCGCTGGCACCGCGACCGAAGTTGCACACCAGATACACCAGCGGCGTCTGCACGCTGCCATCGGCACGCTCGCGCCGGTTGCGGCAATCGTCCATCCACGCACCGCCGCGCTTGCCCTCACGGGCGTACAGATCCAGGTAGAACTGGCCTACCAGCGCGTCCCGCGCATCGACCAGCCGGAAGAAGCGTACGTCCTCGTGCCAGACCGGTGCGCTGTCCTCCTGCACGCGCAGTCCATACAGCTGCTCGATCACCGAGAACAATCCACCCAGCACCTTCGGCTCGGTGAAGTACTGTTTCACCTCCTGCTCGGAATAGCTGTAGCGCGCCTGCTTCAGGCGGTCGGCCGCGAACGCCAGGTCCCAGGCCTGCAGGCTGTCGATGCCCAGGTGGTCACGCGCGAACTGCTCCAGTTCGGCACGGTCCCTGGCCGCGAACGGCTTGGCGCGCGACGCCAGGTCACGCAGGAAGCCCAGCACTTCGGCCGGGTCCTGCGCCATCTTGGTGGCCACCGAGTAGTCGGCGTAGGAATCAAAGCCGAGCAGTGCGGCCAGTTCAGCCCGCAGGGCCAGGATGCGGTCGATGTTGCCGCTGTTGTCCAACGCGTCATCGCCGAATTCGGAAGCGCGCTGCGCGCTGGCCCGGTACAGGATCTCGCGCAGGTCACGATCTTCGGCCCAGGTCTGTACCGGCAGGTAACACGGCATCTGCAGCGTCAACTTCCAACCGTCCCTGCCATCGTTCGCCGCTGCCGCACGCGCGGCAGCCTTCACGTCGTCCGGCACGCCAGCAAGGCGTGCTTCGTCTTCCACGATCAACGACCACGCATCGGTGGCGTCCAGCACATTCTGCGAGAACTTCGCGGACAGCGCCGACAGTTCTTCCTTGATCGCGGCGAACCGCTGCTGGGCGTCCGGCGCCAGCTCCGCGCCCCCCAGGCGGAAGTCGCGCAGCGTATTGTCCAGCACCTTGCGCCGGGCCTCATCGAACGACCCCGCCTCCGGGCCGGTGGCCAATGCCTGGTACTGGCGGTACAGCGCCAGGTTCTGGCCCAGCGCACTGGCGAAGCGGGTCACCCGCGGCAGGTTGCTGTTGTAGGCCTCGCGCAGTTCCGGCGTGTTGACCACGCCCTGCAGGTGGCCGACCAGGCCCCAGGCGCGCCACAGCCGCTCGGTGGCATCGTCCAGCGGGACCACGAAGGTGTCCCAGCGGACCGGCTGCACCTGCTCGGCTGCGTTGACGGCGGCCTCGGCCTCGGCCAGCAGCACGTCCAGCGCCGGCGCCACGTGCTCGGGGCGGATCGCCTCGAAGCGCGGCAGGCCGGAGAAATCGAGCAGGGGGTTGGCAGCGGTCACGGCAGATCTCCAGTTACGGGCCCGAGGAGCGGGCAGCCCAGTCGATATGGCGCTGGCCGGAGCCGCAGACAAGGGGGGCGCGCCGATCATTCACGTCGGCCTTACGGGGTCGCGCGGAAGCTCTGGGTGCGGGGGAGTCCGCAGCGGAACATGCCGATAGAGGCCCCACATGGAAGGTCTGGCTCAGGTTGCGACCGCGTTGCCGGTCCGGTCGCTGGCGCTGTCTGCCAGCGCGGAGGAGTTGTCCTGGATCGCCACATTGTGCGATCCCGGCGATGATGCCCCGCGCCATCTGCAGCAGCTGCAGGTGCTCATGCAGCAGGGCGGCATCCTCAACGATGAGCAGGAGTGGTACCCGTTCGAGGTGATCGAACGCGGTGCCCGCCACCTGCACCCGGGGCACGAGCGTGAGTTCGTGATCTGCGTGCTGCTGTGGCTGCAGGCGCTGGCCCAGGACCGCATCAGCAGCCTGGACCCACGGCTGCACCTGGATGATCGCGCGATGGACATCGAGGCGCTGCCTGATGTGCTGCGCGATGCGGTGCTCGACGCGTTCACTGCGGCGGGATACTGATCGGGATGCGCCGCTGCGCTCGCCGGGCGTGGCCCGGCGCTACCGGGACCGACGGGCTCTGATACGCCGCTGCGCTCGCCGGGCGTGGCCCGGCGCTACCGGGATCGACGGGCTCTGATGCGCCGCTGCGCTCGCCGGGCGTGGCCCGGCGCTACCGGGATCGACGGGCTCTGGTAGCGCCGGGCCATGCCCGGCGGAGGCACCGCAGGCTTACAGCGCTTCCAGGCTGCAGCACGGCAGCGCAGGCAGGCCCTGACCCGCCACGGCCGCGGCCAGCTGCGCATCGGCACCGTCCACATCGATGCCCTGTCGTGCGTACCACGCCGGGTCGTAATAGCTCTGCGCGTAGCGCTCGCCACTGTCGCACAGGATGCTGACGATGCTGCCGTGGCGGCCGGCTTCGCGCATCCACTGCGCCGCCTGCAGCACACCGATGAAGTTGGTGCCGGTGGAGCCTCCCACGCGCCGACCGAGCTGCCGGCTGACGTGGCGCATGGCTGCCAGGCTCAATGCATCCGGCACCTTCACCATCGCATCGACGCTGGTTGGAATGAAGCTCGGCTCCACCCGCGGTCGGCCGATGCCTTCCACACGGGAGCCACCGCTGCAGGTCAGGTCACGCCACTGCTGCTCGCCCGCCACCGCCGCCTGGTAGCCCTCGAAGAACACCGAGATCTCCGGATCCGCGCAGAGGATGCGGGTGTCGTGCCGCCGGTAGCTGACGTAGCGGCCCAGCGTGGCCGCAGTGCCGCCGGTGCCTGGGCTGCAAACGATCCACTCGGGTACCGGGCTGGGCTCTTCGGCCATCTGCTTGAAGATGGACTCGGCGATGTTGTTGTTGGCGCGCCAGTCAGTGGCCCGTTCGGCGTAGGTGAACTGGTCCATGAAGTGACCGCCGGTTTCGCGCGCCAGCCGTTCCGATTCGCAGTTGAGATCACAGGCGCGCTCGACCAGGTGGCAGCGGCCACCATGGAATTCGATGGCAGCGATCTTTTCCGGAGAGGTCGTGGCCGGAATCACCGCGATGAAGGGCAACCCCAGCAGGCGTGCGAAATACGCTTCGGACACCGCGGTCGAGCCGCTCGACGCCTCGATCACCGGCCGCCCTTCGCGCAGCCAGCCGTTGGCCAGCGCGTACAGGAACAGCGAACGCGCCAAGCGGTGCTTCAGGCTGCCGGTGGGGTGGCTGGATTCATCCTTCAGGTAGACATCGATGCCTTCGAACCCGGGCAGCGCCATCGGGATCAGGTGGGTATCGGCGGACCGGTTGAAATCGGCTTCGATCTTGCGGATGGCCGCAGCCACCCAGGCGCGCTGGGACATGGAACGCCACTTCGGTGAGTACAGCTGCGCATTCTACTCCGCCCGCACCGCTGCAACGGGCGCCGCGGCCGCCCTGCACGGCCACGGCCACGGCGCCTCCACTTCAGATCTTGAAATCGTCGTATGCGATCCGCTCTTCCGTCACCCCCAGCCGCTGCAGCAGCTGCCGGGTCGCGGCCAGCATCGGTGGTGGCCCGCACAGGTAGAACTCGCAGCCGGAAAGATCCGGATGCCGCTGCAGCAGATCCTCATGGATGGCGTCATGCACGCGCCGGCCAGTTCCCTGCCCGGACCAGACGGGATGCCAGCTGAAGTTCGCGTGCGCTGCCTGCAGGGCCTGCATCTGCGCCATGTAGGGGCAATCGCGGTCGCTGCGGGCACCGTACCAGTAGTGGATGCGCTCCTGCCCTCCCTCGGAAAGCCGATGTTCGATCATCGCCCGCAGCGGCGCCATGCCGGCGCCGGCTCCGATGAAGATCTTTTCCCGGGACACGCCGCTGAGCGCGAAATCACCGAACGGTCCGCTGTAGCGGACGCGATCGCCGGGGCGCAACGCGTACAGATAGCTGGACCCTTTGCCCGGCGGATGCCGCTTGCCCTGCTGCCAGCCAGGGCTGAACCGGGCCAGCAGCACCAGGCGCCCCGCTTCGGCGGCAACCGGCATCGCCAGCGAGTACGAACGACGCACCGCCGCCTTGTTGTGCAGGGTTTCCGGCAGGGCCAACGGTGCCCAGTCCTGCCGGTGTTCGTCCGGATGCCAGAGCGCGGAACGGGGCAGCTCGTATTCGGGCACATGCAGCTGCAGGTAGCAGCCGGGTTGATAGAGTGCGTCGGCGGCGTGGTCCGGACGCAGGTGGATCTCGCGCAGGAACGGGGTCACCGCTTCGATCCGCTCGACCGTTGCCCCATGCTCGGTCCACAGGCTGGCACCGCCGGATACCTCGATCTCCATATCCGCCCCCACCTGCAGGTTGCAGGCGAGCCGGCAGCCGACCTTCAGGCGCGATCCGGCCAGGTGCGCCCGATCTGCGGCGGAAGGGGTTCCAGCCTGTCCACGGACCCGGACTTCGCACAATCCACAGCTCTGCCCGCCGCCGCAGTTGGAAGGCAGGTTCACGCCTTCGCGGGCCAGCGCCAGGTAGACACTGTCCCCCTGCGCCGCGGCCACGGTGCGCAGGTGCGTGCCTCCCGGGGCGAACACTGCCAACTGCCGGCGGCTGCGCCATCGATGTGGAACGAACTCATGCAGGCGGACGCTTGCCAGCAGCAGCCACGCGCCGGTCAAGGCCATCCACAGCCCCCCCAGCCCCATCCCCACCACCAGCGGATTGTTGAAGTTGGCCCGCGCCGCGTAGTCCATGATGTGCAGCATCCAGAACACATCGAACAGCCGCCACGTCGCGGTGCGGTGCTCGAGCACCTGTCCACTGTCGGCGGAGACGTAGACGGTGGTGTCCTGCGCATCACCGAAGTCCACCCGCCAGACCGGATCGGGATGGCTGCGCGTCTCCAGACTGTGCGCCAGATGCACCGGCACTGCGGGCACGCCCTGGCCACGGTAGGCGGCCTGCGCGACGCGCAGCGCGATCACCGGATCGATGGTGATGCGCCTGCCATCACGCGCATCGATCACTTCGGTGCCTTCCGCTGACTGCAGTCGATACACCGGCGTCTGCAGCAGCCAGCCGCTGTCCAGGGTCGCGGCCGGCCATCGTGCGGCTCGCAGTGCATCGGCCGGTGAGACGCTGTCTGCCGGCCATGCCGGGGGCGCCGGGGGCGCAGCCCGCTGCGAAGTGCCAGCGATCCGGTCCGGGTCAAGCAGGCTCATGCCCAGTCCACTGCCGAGCCAAACCAGGAACTGCAGTCCGACCAGCACCCCGATCCACCTGTGCAACCGGCGCAGCCACGGCGTCATGCGCGCCTCCTCTGGCCGAAGCTGTAGAACAGCAGCCACACGCCACTGAGGCCGAATGCCAGTCCGATCACCGATGCGACGCGCAGCAGGCCATTGTTGACGTCGGTGCGCTGCTCGTAGTCCATGATGTGGAACATCCACAGGAAATCGAACCAGCGCCACAGGCTGTGCCGGCGCGCCAGCAGTTCACCGCTGTCCGGTGACAGGTACAGCGTGGTGCTTCCGCGGTCAGCGAAATGGACGGCCCACATCGGCACCGGTCGCGTCTTCACTTCCGACGGCGCACGGGTCACCCATTCCACCCGCGCGACCTCACCTGCGCCCTGGTACAGCGCTGTGGCCAGCGCGATGGCGCCATCCCGGTCCAGCCGCGGCAGGCGCTCTCCACTGCGGGCATCGACCAGGAAGCGTTCCGGTCCGCGCTGCACGTCGTAGACCTCACGCTCCAGCAGCCGCTTGAGGCGGAACGACTGCAGGCCGGGATAACGCGCGGCCAGCACATCGACGCCGACCCGATCATGCACCGGCGCCAGCGGTTCGCCACGGACATGGGCCAGGTGGTCGCCATGGATCACCTGCAGCGGCACCACGGTCATGTAGACCCCGCTGAGCATCCACAACAGCGCCTGCACACCGATCACCAGTCCGATCCATTTATGGGCGCGGCGCGCCCAGAATGCGGGTTTCATCTACCTTGTCTCCCTTGCGGAGCACCCCCGCCGCAGGCGACGGGGGCGCGTGCGATCACCAGCGGTAGCCGATGCGTGCATACCAGCGACGACCGAGCAGGTCGTAGGTCATGGTGTCTGTGTTGGCGTCGGTATAGCTCTGGATGAACGGCGCCGAGCGATCAAAGACGTTGTCCACGCCCAGCGCCACATCCAGCGCCTTGCTGACCGCGTACCTGAGCTGGAGATTGTGATAGAACACCGATGGCGCATGATCACCGATATCGCCACGCGCGGCATTGATGTCGTCGGCCCGGCCGATGTACTGGGTGGTCCAGGTACCGGACCATTGCCCACGGGACGCGTTCATCGACATCAGTCCACGCCACTTGGCATAGCTGCCACGGCCGCCGGTGATCCTGCCGGCATACGTGATCACCTCTGCTCCGGCATACGGGCGCACGTCATAACGCTGAAGGTAGGAGATGTCGGCACTGATGCTGGCGTCCATGCCCCACGGCTTGAACTCGTAGAGTGCGCCCAGGTCGTAGCCACTGACCTGCTCATCGGCCGTGTTCACCGGCTGCGATGAGAGGTAGTTCACTTCGCCGGTGCGCGGGTCGCGGGTGAAGTTGCTGGCGTCGCAGAACGGATGCGCCAGCGACGGAGTGTTGTAGCAGATGGCCAGCTTGGTGGAGCCGGCGATACGCTGGATCGCGTTCTCGATGCGGATGCGGTAGTAGTCCAGGGTGAGCGTCAGCCCGGGTGCGAACGTGGGTGTCCACACCACCCCGGCGGTGAACGAGGTCGCATCTTCCGGCTCGAGATCCGCATTGCCGCCGGACGTGGTCAGGATGGTATTGCCCGGCTGCACGTAACCAGCCGGCACGCCATCGGCCTGGCAGTTCGCACGCACGATCGAGCTGGCCGGCAGTCCGCTCCAGCCACTGCAGGGGTCGGTGGTGGTGAGGTTGCCCTCGGACACGCCACCGAACAGTTCGGGGATGTTGGGAATGCGGAATGCCGTAGCATAGGTGCTGCGCAGCTTCAGCGAAGGGCTGACCTGCCAGTCCAGCCCGGCCTTGTAGTTGAAGTCGCGCCCGAACAGGTCGTAGTCGGACACGCGGCCGGCCAGGTTGAGGTACAGCGAATCTGCGATGACCGCGTCCTGCAGCAGCGGCACCGCCAGCTCCATGTACGCTTCCTTGGCCGTGTATCGCCCGGCGATCGGATCCTGCTGGTTGGTGTTGCCGATGCCGAGCACGGTCAACGGATCCGGATCACGCCAACCGCGCTCCCTGCGCACCTCCACGCCCGCGGCGAATCCCACCCAGCCTGCCGGCAGCTCGAAGATCTGCCCGCTGAGATTAGCGGTGAAGCTCTTCTGCTCGTTTCCGCCGGTATCGCGCGAGGTGTACAGGATGTAATCCAGCACGTCACGGCTCAGGTCCCCGTAGCCGAGATAGTCGCCGCAGGGAATCGCTGCGCCGGGCGCGGTACTGCACAGGGACCGGTCCAGCGTCTGGTCGACGCGATCGAGGTTGGCGACATTGTCCGAACCATCCACGCCGGTGTTGCGCCCCCAGTTGAAGGCCACCGACCAGTCCCAGCTGGTGCCGAACTGGCCTTTCAGGCCCGCTACCACCCGGTAGGTGTCGGTCTCCTGGAAGAAGTGGCGGGGACCGGCCTCTTCCAGGCGCCGGCGCTGCAGCAGCAGATCCTGCCCGGTGGGATTGGTCGGATGGTCGGCGGCGATGTTGATCGGCCGGTAGACGCCCAGCCCACCCGAGGTCGCCAGCTGCCTGGACTGGCGGTTGGTGTACATCGCTTCGATGAACGCGCGTGTGCTGTCATTCAACTGGCTGTCGCCGAACACGCTCAGGCTGAGCCGCTCGATCGGGTTGACCGCGTTGAGCGTGGGATTGCCGTTGTAGTTGTGCTTGGCCGCCGAATAGGGCTCGTAGAAATCGCCGTCGCCTCCGGGCACCTGGTTGAAGTTGACCCGTCGGCCATCCGCCAGCAGTGCACGACCACCGATGGTGGACGAACTGCCGGAGCAGACCAGCCGGCCATCGGATTCGATCAGGCCGCAGGGCGCGCGCGAGGCCATGTTGACCGCGCCGCTGTCGAAGTAGCTGACCGCAGCCATCAGCGAGCCGCGTTCGCTGCTGACGCCCCAGCTGACATCGACGGAGGTTTCCTCGCCGTCGCCCTGGCTGGTCTGGCCATAGCGCACCACCGCTTCGGCACCCTCGAATCCCTGCTTGGTGATGATGTTGACCACGCCAGCCACCGCATCGGCGCCATAGATTGCCGATGCACCGTCCTTGAGCACCTCCACGCGCTCGATCAGTGAGACCGGAATGACATTGAGGTCGACCGAACTGTTGGCGCCGGTGCCGCCATTGACGATGCGCCGGCCGTTGAGCAGGACCAGGGTCCGGTTGATACCGAGACCGCGCAGATTGACCTGGGTGGTGCCGTAGCCGTTCTCGGCCCAGTACGCATTGCTCTGGCTGCCCGCGAACCCTGCCGAGGCCGGCAGGCGCTGCAGCAGGGTTTCCACCGAGGTGGCGCCGGAACGTTCGATGGCCTCGGCATCGATCACGCTCACCGGGCCGACGCCTGACAGCTGCGCGCGCTTGATGTGGCTGCCGGTCACCTGCACGGTATCCAGCGTGCGTGCCTTCGAATCGGGCGACTGCGCATCCTGCGCGGCGACGGAGTGGACAACGGAGACGCACAGCAGACTGCCGATGGCCGCAGCCATGGCATTGGACTTCAGATACATGTTCTCTCTCCCGCAGGAATACTGTCTCTGGGTGCCCCCGCCACGATTCGGGCAAAGGGACACGACGGCGTCATGTCGACGCGGGGACAGCCGCTCAGGCGATGGGAGGTCGGAATACGCGGGAAAGTTTGCTGGCAGGCAGGATCAGTGCCGGCAGCGCAATGTCCAGCGCGATGCGCGGATGGGCGCTGGGCAGCAGCAGCGATGGCATCGGAGGGTAGAGACTCAACAGGCAGCGGCAGTCGCAGCCGGCCGCATCGACACAGCTGCAGTGATCCTTGTGCACGTCGCCGGCGGCCACCGGCGCCTGATCATGGCGGGTGTGGCCCGACGCCGGTGCCGCGCTGCGCGGTGTTGCCTGGCAGCCCGCAATCGCCCGGCCCGCGGAGCCTGCAGCGTCCCCGCCAGGCAGCGCCATGCGCGTCCCCGCCCACGCTCCGAAGACACCTTCGAAGAGGAGCACGGCCATCAGCAGCAGCGGCAGCCATCGGCGGTAAGGCATGGGACCCCTGAAGACCCTCGGTTATTTGTATATACATACAATCATTAGCGCGGCAGGCAACGGGCTGTCAACCGCCCGCGACGATGCGCGGGCGTCTCGCCATCCCTGCCGGATTCCCCTGCGTCCCACTGCCGCGCCGTACTGCTCTGGTTGCAGGCATTTCACCCGGCGTTGCGGAAGCGCTCATCCCATTGCGGACGCACACCGATTATCCTGCGCTGCAACATGACCCGACGATCCCAGATCGACAGCGAGGATGCAAGCGAAGTGCGGGTTCCGGCAACTGCCGGTTTCAGATGCAACTTCCAGCCACTCTCCGCGGGTCATTTCCCTCCATTGCTGACAGGACGCGAATCATGAGCCTTTCTTCCCTCCAACAGGTCCCCGGCGTCGCCGCCCAGGCCCCGGCCGAAACCACCGGCTTCGTGTTCAACCACACCATGCTGCGGGTGAAGGACATCACCGCCTCGCTGGACTTCTACACCCGCGTGCTGGGCTACCGGCTGATCGACAAGCGTGACTTCGCCGAAGCGCAGTTCAGCCTGTATTTCCTGGCCTACGTGCCGTCCGGCGCCGTGGTGCCGGAAGACGATGCCGAGCGCCGCCTGTGGATGGCCGGCCTGCCGGGCGTGCTGGAGCTGACCCACAACCACGGCACCGAAGCCCAGGATGGCCCGGTCTACCACGACGGCAACAGCGATCCGCGCGGCTTCGGCCACATCTGCGTCTCGGTGCCCGAGCTGGAAGCTGCCTGCCAGCGCTTCGAAGATCTGGGCGTGCCGTTCCAGAAGCGCCTGACCGACGGTCGCATGAAGAACATCGCCTTCATCAAGGACCCTGACGGCTACTGGGTGGAAATCATCGCCAACGCCTGATCCGGAAAGGGGCACAATTGCGCTGGCGCCAGGCCATGCCCGGCGGCCTTGCTCCGATATTCATCGCATGGGAAGCAGGCCGCGCTGCGCGCTCGCCGGGCGCGGCCCGGCGCTATCCACACTGTCCCCTTTTCTGCAGAGGTACGCATGGAAACTATGGAACTGCACCGCGGTCGATTGATCGATCACCTGCAGCTGGTGGTGCGCGACCTGCCGGCCAGCCGCCGCTTCTACCAGGCGGTGTTCGACACGATCGGCATTCCGGTTGCCGGCGAAGGGCCGGACTATTTCTGGGCTGACGAGCTGTTCATTTCCACCGCCAGCAGCGAAGCCGCTGCCGGCCAGCTGACCGGACGCCACCACCTGGCATTCCAGGCGCGCGATGCGGCGACCGTCGATGCGTTTCATGCTGCCGCCATCGCCGCTGGCGGCACCGACAACGGTGCACCGGGCGAGCGCCCCTATCATCCGGGCTACTACGGCGCGTTCGTGCTTGACCCGGATGGCAACAACATCGAGGTGGTCTATCACGGCCCGGCGCGCTACAGCGCCGATTCGGTGAAGGTGACGTTCTGATTCCACCGATGCCGTGAACGAAGAAGCCGGGCAGTGCCCGGCTTCTTTCCTTCTACTGCGCCGGCGTCAATGCGCGGCCATGTAGATGTCCTGCAGCACGGCCTTTTCCAGCTCCAGCTCGCCCAGCAGATTCTTCACGATGTCGCCCAGGCTGAGGATGCCGACCAGGCGCGTGCCATCGGTGACCATCAGATGACGGCGCCGCGAGTACGTCATCAACGACATGGCCTGCTTCAGGGTGGCCTCCGGTGCGATGCCTTCCAGTCCCGTGGACGGCAGGGTGGAAATCACCCGGCGGCCGGCCTGCGGGCCATCGTCAGCCAGGGTACGCACGATGTCTTTCTCGGAGATGATGCCGACCGGCGCATCATCCTTCATCACCACCAGGGCAGCGATCCTGTTCGCGCTCATCTTGTGGGCGGCGGCACCGATGGTGTCTTCCGCATCGATGGTGATGACAGCTTCTTTCTTGGATTGCAGGAGTTCGCGGACGTTCATTCTTGTTTCCTGTTGCAGGTCACTGAAGTCAAAAAAGTGTGCTCTTCCGATTCGCCCCCTCCCCGGGAACAGACCTTTCAGCGCACGTCTGGCGCACCGGTCTGCCCATGGGGAATGCATCGGCAAGGCGAGGTGCTGCAACGCGAACGAGGCGGGTCCGGCAACGCAACCCGTATCTCGGTCGGCTCGATTCTACGACTGCGATCCTCGGTCACTACCGGCATCGATAGGACAGTACGTCGTGGGAACCTGCCGACGATCCAGAGAATGGCACTGCGGCTGAAACCGCCGCTGAACACGCGCGGTGCCGCGCGTTAAAGATTGATGGCCTGCTGCCGAACGCGGACAGAACACCCTGCGGGTGTCCCACTTGGCGCTGTGAGCGGCGCAAACGAAAGGGGGCCACGTGGCCCCCTTCACCTGAAGCATCCCATGCAGCCGATGGCGGTTACTCCACCGTCACGCTCTTGGCCAGGTTGCGCGGCTTGTCCACGTCGGTGCCACGCGCCAGTGCGGTATGGTAGGCCAGCAGCTGCACCGGAATGGTATGCACCACCGGACTGAGCACGCCCGCGTGGCGCGGCGTACGGATCACATGCACACCTTCGCTTTCGGAGAAGTTGCTGTCCTGGTCGGCGAACACGAACAGCTCGCCTCCCCGCGCGCGGACTTCCTGCATGTTGGACTTCACCTTCTCCAGCAGGCTGTCGTTGGGGGCGATCACCACCACCGGCATGTCCTCGTCCACCAGCGCCAGCGGACCGTGCTTGAGCTCGCCCGCCGGATACGCCTCGGCATGGATATAGGAGATCTCCTTGAGCTTGAGCGAACCTTCCAGTGCGATCGGATAGTGCAGTCCACGGCCCAGGAACAGCGCGTTGGATTTGCGCGCGAAGCGCTCGGCCCAGGCCGCGATCTGCGGCTCCAGGTTCAACGCGTGCTGCACGCTGCCCGGCAGGAAGCGCAGCTGCTCCAGATAGTCGGCTTCCTGTGCGGCATCGACGCGCCCATGCAGCTTGCCCAGCACCACGGTCAGCTGGAACAGCGCGGCCAGCTGGGTAGTGAACGCCTTGGTCGAAGCCACGCCGATCTCGGCCCCGGCACGGGTATAGCAGACCAGTTCACTGGCGCGTGGAATCGCGCTTTCCGGCACGTTGCAGATAGACAGCGTGTGCTGGTGGCCGAGCGACTTGGCGTACTTCAGCGCCTCCATCGTGTCCAGCGTTTCGCCGGACTGGGAGATCGTCACCACCAGGTGCTTCGGGTTCGCATACGCCGCGCGGTAGCGGTACTCGCTGGCGATCTCCACGCTGCACGGCAGGCCGGCGATGGACTCGATCCAGTAGCGCGCGGTCAGGCCGGCGTAGTAGCTGGTGCCACACGCCAGGATCTGCACGCCTTCGATGCCCGCCAGCACCGCCTCGGCATTCCTGCCGAACAGCTCGGCCGGGAAGCCACCGGCGTCGATCGCCGCCTCGATGGTGTCACCCAGCGCGCGCGGCTGCTCGTGGATTTCCTTCTGCATGAAATGGCGGTAAGGGCCAAGTTCCAGCGAGGCCAGCGACACGTCGGACAGGTGCACCTCGCGCTGTACCGGATGATCGTGCTCGTCGAAGATGCGCACACCCTCGCGGCGCACCTCGGCGGTGTCGCCCTCCTCCAGGAAGATCACCTTGCGGGTGGCCGAGATCACCGCCGAGACATCGGAGGCAACGAAATTCTCGCCTTCGCCCAGGCCGACCAGCAGCGGGCAGCCCATGCGTGCGCAGACGAAGCGTTCCGGCTCGGCGCGGCTGACCACGGCCAGCGCATAGGCGCCGGTCAGTTCCTTCACGGTGCGCTGCAGCGCCACCAGCAGATCGTCACCGCTCTGCAGATGATGATGGATCAGGTGGGCGATCACTTCGGTGTCGGTCTGCGACTCGAAGGTGTAGCCCAGCGCGCGCAGCCGCTCGCGCTGTTCTTCATGGTTCTCGATGATGCCGTTGTGGACCAGGGCCACGCCCTGGCTGATGTGCGGATGCGCATTGGCCTCGGTGACGCCGCCATGGGTGGCCCAACGCGTATGGCCGATACCCAGCTGCGCATTGAACCCCTCGGCGGCGGCGGCAGCGGCCATCTCGGCGACCCGGCCGGTGCGGCGGACGCGGTGCACGTCAGGGCGATCGGTCGCGTCGATCACCGCGATGCCTGAAGAATCGTAGCCGCGGTACTCCAGTCGCTTCAGACCTTCGATCAGCACCGGCACCACGTCGCGATCAGCGATCGCTCCCACGATTCCACACATGTCACGCATTTCCTTGAAGACGGTCGCGGCATTCTAGCGTGCGTGTCCGGTTTCCCCCTCCTGTCCGCTTAATGAATGTGTCCGCACAGGTGTCCGCGGACACCCGGACACCGCCACTCGAATTGCAACTTATTGATAGGAAAGGAAATAAAGTTGGCACGCAACGTGCTTGGTATGGATCACCACCGTCAGGCACGAACCCGATGATCCGCGACACTTCCGCCCAGGACCAGATCGTTTCCTCCACCCCGGCCCGCCCGACCGCCGCCGCCTGGCATCGCTACCGTTGGCCGGCATTGGGCAGCATCGCCCTGCTCGCCGGCATCGGCTGGGCCGTGTACGCCTGGGCAAACGCCAGCCGCTCGTTCGACAGCAGCCGGGTGCGCATCGCCGAAGTGCAACGTGGCGACCTGGTGCGTGACATCGCTGCCGACGGCCGTGTGATCGCCGCCAACAGCCCGGTGCTGTATGCGATCTCCGCCGGTACCGTGGACCTGAAGGTCGTGGCCGGCGACGTGGTCAAGAAGGGACAGGAGCTGGCGATCATCGACAGCCCGGAACTGCGCAGCAAGCTGGCCCAGGAACAGGCCACCCTGGCTGGCCTGGAAGCCGAGGCCAGCCGCGCCGCGCTGGACGCAACGCTGGCCCGCGCCAAGTCGCGCAAGGAAACCGATCAGGCCACCATCGAGCGCCAGGCTGCCGATCGCGACCTGCAACGCTACCAGCGCGGCTTCGACGGCGGTGCGGTGCCGCAGATCGACCTGGCCAAGGCCCAGGACAGCCTGAAGAAGGCCGACATCAGCCTTGCCAACGCCACCACCGATGCCCGCCTGCAGAGCCAGGGCGCCGACCTGGATGCACGCAACAAGCGGTTGCTGGCCGATCGCCAGAAGGCGGTGGTGGCCGAAGTGCAGCGCCAGGTCGATGCGCTGACCCTGCGCGCGCCGTTTGATGGCCAGGTAGGCCAGGTGCAGGCCACCCAGTCCACCAATCTGGCGGCCAATGCGCCGGTGCTGGGCGTGGTGGACCTGTCCAAGTTCGAAGTCGAGATCAAGGTTCCGGAAAGCTTCGCTCGTGATCTGGCCATCGGCATGCCCGCACAGCTCACCGGCGGCAACGGCCAGCCGTTCCCGGGCGAGATCAGCGCGGTGTCGCCGGAAGTGGTGAACGGCGAGGTCAATGCCCGCGTGCGCTTCGCCGACAAGCAGCCCGAAGGCCTGCGCCAGAGCCAGCGCATGTCGGTCCGGGTGCTGCTGGATACCCGCAAGAACGTGCTGAAGGTCGAGCGCGGCCCGTTCGTCGAACAGGGCAACGGCGTGGCCTACGTGATGGATGGCCGCACGGCGGTGCGCCGTCCGGTGGAACTGGGCGTCAGCAGCCTGGGCGAAGTGGAAATCAAGTCGGGTGTGCAGCCGGGCGACCGTATCGTGGTCTCCGGCAGCGACCTGTTCAAGGACGCCGAACGCGTCTCCGTCAACTGATACATCCTGGAGAGAGGACACCCCATGTACATGCTCGAAATGCGTTCGGTCGCCAAGGTCTTCCGCACTGAACAGGTGGAAACCCATGCACTGCGCTCGCTGGAACTGCAGGTCAAGGAGGGCGAGTTCGTCGCCGTCACCGGTCCCTCCGGCTCCGGCAAGACCACCTTCCTCAACATCGCCGGCCTGCTGGAGACCTTCACCAGCGGCACCTACCTGCTTGATGGCGAGGATGTCAGCCAGCTCGGTGATGATGCGCGCAGCCGCCTGCGCAACCAGAAGATCGGCTTCATCTTCCAGGGCTTCAACCTGATTCCGGACCTGAACCTGTTCGACAACGTCGACGTGCCGCTTCGCTACCGCAAGATGAGTGCCGGCGAGCGCCGTGAGCGCATCGAGAAGGCGCTGACCCAGGTCGGCCTGGGCTCACGCATGAAGCACTACCCGAACGAACTGTCCGGCGGCCAGCAGCAGCGCGCGGCGATTGCCCGTGCCCTCGCCGGCAGCCCGCGCCTGCTGCTGGCCGACGAACCGACCGGCAACCTGGATACGCAGATGGCACGTGGCGTGATGGAGCTGCTGGAGGAAATCAACGCGGCCGGCACCACCATCGTCATGGTCACCCATGATCCGGAACTGGCCGCGCGTGCGCAGCGCAACGTGCACATCGTCGATGGCCAGGTCACCGACCTGGTGCGCGAGCCGGTGCTGGCCACCCCGCGCCGCATCGTCGCCGTCAACGAGTGAGGGCATGCCCATGTTCGCCTACTACGCTCGACTGGCGGTACGCAGCTTCCGCCGCAACAAGGTACTGACCGCGCTGATGGTGGTGGCCATCGCACTGGGCATCGGTGCCTCGATGACCACCCTGACCGTGTTCCATGTCCTGTCCGGCGATCCGATTCCGGAGAAGAGCGACCGCCTGTTCTACGCGCAGCTCGATCCGCGGCCGCGCTCCGGCTACCTGACGGACGAGGAGCCGGAAGGCCAGATGACGCGGTTCGACGCCGAAGCCCTGCTGCGCGAGAAGCGCGCCGTGCACCAGGCGATGATGAGTGGCGGCAGTGCCATCGTCGAGCCGGAGGGCAGCACCCTCAAGCCGTTCTCGGTGGATACGCGCTGGACCTCGGCGGACTTCTTCCCGATGTTCAACGTGCCGATGCAGTACGGCCGCGCCTGGTCTGCCAGCGACGACGATGCGCACAGCCGCGTGGTGGTGCTGTCCAAGGCCATCAATGAAAAGCTGTTCCAGGGCGCCAACAGCGTGGGCCGGGAGATCCGCGTGAACAGCCAGTCGCTGCGCGTGATCGGCGTGATGAAGGAATGGAATCCCGAACCGCAGTTCTTCGACCTGACCACCGGTTCCTACGGCAAGGACGAGGACCTGCTGGTGCCGTTCTCCACCGCCATGGATCTGGATTTCGGCAACAACGGCAACATGAACTGCTTCCGCGACGGTGGCCCGGGCGGCGACAGCCACTCGCTCAGTGCGGCCTGCACCTGGATCCAGTACTGGGTCGAGCTGGAGCCGGGCAAGGTCGATGACTACCGTCGCTATCTGGTGAACTACTCCGACCAGCAGCGCGCTGCAGGCCGCTTCGAGCGTCCCGCCAATGTGCGCGTGCGCAGCGTCATGGAGTGGCTGGACTTCAACGGTGCGGTGCCCAGCGACGTGCGCCTGCAGATGTGGCTGGCGCTGGGCTTCCTGGGCGTGTGCCTGGTCAATACGGTCGGTCTGCTGCTGGCCAAATTCCTGCGCCGCAGCGGTGAGATCGGCGTGCGGCGTGCGCTGGGTGCCAGCCGTGGGCAGATCTTCCTGCAATGCCTGGTCGAAGCCGGTGCCATCGGCGTGGTCGGCGGTGTGCTCGGCATCGGCCTGGCCCTGATCGGTCTGGCCGCAGTGCGCAGGCAGCCGGTGGAGTACGCCCAGCTGGCCCATCTGGACGGCAGCATGCTGCTGCTCGCACTCGGCCTGACCCTGCTCGCCAGCCTGGCCGCCGGATTCCTTCCGGCCTGGCGTGCCATGCAGGTCACCCCCGCCATCCAGCTCAAGTCGCAGTAAGCACAAGGACACTGCCATGGATATCCGCCCCATCCTCAGCACGCTGCGCCGGCACAAGACCGCCGCTGCCCTGATCGTGCTGGAAATCGCGCTGACCTGCGCCATCGTCTGCAATGCGTTGTTCCTGGTCAGCCAGCGCGTGGAGAAGATCACCCAGCCCAGCGGCCTGGCCGAGAACGAACTGGTGATCGTCCGTACCAGCGGCATCGGCACCCAGACCAATGCCATGGCGCGTACCCAGGAAGACCTGGCCGCGCTGCGCGCCGTTCCCGGTGCGACCAGCGTGACCAAGGTCAACCAGCTGCCGTTCCGCCCCAGCTCGTCCAATACCAGCATCTCGCGCGAGCGCGACCAGGAACGGCCGACGACCTCGGCGACGCTGTACATGTTCAACGAAGGTGCGTTGTCCACCCTGGGCCTGCAGCTGGTGGCCGGCCGTGACTTCCTGCCCGGCGAGTACATCGACTTCGAGGACGCACGCAAGTCGGCCAGCACCACGCCGGACAAGGCATCGGCAGTGATCCTCAACCAGGCCGTGGCCGAGAAGATGTTCCCGGGCCAGAACCCGCTGGGCAAGACCTTCTACATGGGTCGGCAGGCGCTGCACGTGGTGGGCGTGGTTGCCCACCTCGCGCCGCCGACGGACTGGAACAACAACACCACCCTGTCGATGATCCTGCCGGTGCGCACCGACTTCGCCAGCGGCGGCCCGTACATGCTGCGCACCACGCCCGAACGCCGCGATGAAGTGCTGAAGGGTGCCCTGGCGGCTCTTGAACGCAACGATCCCAACCGCCTGGTGCGCGAGAAGCTCAGCTATGAGGACCAGCGCAACGACTACTTCAAGAACGACCGGGCGATGGTCGGGCTGCTGGTCACCGTATGCATCGCCCTGCTGGTGGTGACGGCGCTGGGCATCGTCGGCCTGGCCAGCTTCTGGGTGCAGCAGCGCAGCAAGCAGATCGGCATCCGCCGTGCGCTCGGTGCCACCCGCGGCCAGGTGCTGCGCTACTTCCAGACCGAGAACTTCCTGCTGGCCTCGCTGGGCATCGTGCTGGGCATGCTGGCGGCCTACGCCATCAATCTGTGGTTGATGAACATGTACGAGCTGCCTCGCATGCCGCTGCTGTACCTGCCGCTGGGTGCGGTGCTGCTGTGGGCACTGGGCCAGATCGCCGTGTTCGGCCCTGCGCGCCGGGCGGCCGCCGTGCCTCCGGCCGTCGCCACGCGGGGGGCCTGACATGCGCGCACCTTTCCTGGCGATGATGCTGATGCTGATGCTGCCGCTGCCGGCCCTTGCCGGCAGCAGCAACCAGCAGACCATGAGCTGGCAGGACGACGGCGCCCATGTGGCGCTGGCGTCCTCGGGCGGCCACGTGCGGGTCGATGCGGCGCATCCGGAGGCGCGCTTCGGCGTGCGCCGTGGCGACCGCATCCTGCGCGTGGACGATACCGCCGTGCAGCAGGTCGACCAGCTGACAGCCGCGATGCAGGCCACCGACGCATCCAGCGTACGGCTGCTGCTGCAGCGCGATGGAAAGACGCTGACCGTGCCGGTGTCCCTGGCTGGCTGGCGGCCCCTGCTGTCACCGCCCACCGCACCACCACCGCCGCCGGCTCCGCCGCCGCCACGACGGTGATCCGGCACCGGCTGCAGGGCGGCAGCTTTTAGCTATGCTTGATGGGTGGCGCCGGCTCCTGCCGGCGCCCTGGAACCTACAGCTCTCTCCGGCGCTGCCCATCCCTTTTTCCAGAACCGGTCCATGCCCGCGATCCTCATCATCGACGACAACGCCAGCGTGGGCACCGCGCTGGACGTGCTGTTCTCCCTGCACGACATCGACACGCTGCAGGCACAGAGCCCGGCCGAAGGCCTGGCCCTGCTCGAATCGCAGCCGGTGGACCTGGTGATCCAGGACATGAACTTCAGCGAGGACACCACCTCCGGCGAGGAAGGCGAAGCCCTGTTCGCGCAGATCCGCGCACGCCACCCCGACCTGCCGGTGATCCTGCTGACCGCCTGGACCCATCTGAGCAGCGCGGTGGACCTGGTCAAGGCCGGCGCGGCCGATTACCTGGCCAAGCCCTGGGACGACCGCAAGCTGCTGACCACGGTCAACAACCTGCTGGAACTGTCCGAAGCACGTCGCGAACTGGACCGTCGGCGCGAACGCGAGCAGCGTCAGCGCGCCGCGCTGGAACAGAAGTACGACCTCAGTGGTGCCGTCTTCGCCGATCCCGCCAGTGAACGCGTGATCGCCCTGGCCTGCCAGGTCGCACGCTCCGAACTGCCGGTCCTGATCACCGGACCCAATGGCGCCGGCAAGGAGAAGATCGCGCAGATCATCCAGGCCAATTCGCTGGTGGCAAAGGGACCGTTCGTCACGGTCAACTGTGGTGCGCTGCCGTCCGAGCTGATCGAAGCCGAGCTGTTCGGCGCCGAGGCAGGTGCCTACACCGGTGCCAACAAGGCGCGCGAAGGCAAGTTCGAGGCGGCCGATGGAGGCACCCTGTTCCTGGATGAGATCGGCAACCTGTCGCTGGGCGGGCAGATGAAGCTACTGCGCGTGCTGGAGACCGGTCGCTTCGAGCGCCTGGGCTCCAACCGCGAACGCCAGGTCAAGGTACGCGTGGTCAGCGCCACCAATGCCGACCTGCCGGCGATGATCCGCGACGGCACGTTCCGCGAGGACCTGTACTACCGCCTCAACACCGTGGAGCTGGTGCTGCCGCCGCTGGCCGAGCGGCCCGGCGACATCCTGCCGCTGGCCGAACGCTTCCTGGCGGGCGGCAAGCCGTTGTCCAGCGCCGCCGCTGCCGCGTTGCAACGGCACCCGTGGCCGGGCAACGTGCGCGAACTGCGCAACGTGATCCAGCGCGCCGAGCTGCTGGCCACCGGCAACCGCATCGAAGTGACCGATCTCAACCTGCCACGCGCTCCGGCTGCGCCACGCCCGGCGCCGAGCGCCGGCAACGATCCGGACCGCACGCGCATCGAGGAGGTACTGGCGCGCAATCATGGGGTCATCGCGCAGGCGGCCGCCGAACTCGGTCTCAGCCGCCAGGCACTGTACCGGCGCATGGACCGCCACGGCATTCCGCGCGAATGAAGCGACGCTCGTTCACCTTCCGCCTGTTCCTGCGCCTGCTGCCGGTGCTGGCGCTGGCTGCCGCGCTGCCCTGGCTGCTGGCCTACTGGCTCGACCACGGCTGGGCGGTGGCCATCGTATCCACGGTGATCCTGCTTGCCCTGATGTGGTGGGCGCTGCGCCGCGCCACCGCACCGGTCCGCTCGCTGATGCGTGCGTTGTCCGGCACCACCAGCAGCTACCGCGATGGCGAGTACAACTTCGGCGTTCACTGGGAAGGCAACGACGAACTGGGTGACCTGGTGAAGGCACATCGCGAGCTGGGCGACGTGCTGCGCGAGCAGCGCCAGGGTCTGGTGCAACGCGAACTGCTGCTGGACACGATGGTGCAGAACACGCCCGTGGCGATGCTGCTGATCGCATCAGGCGGTGATGGCATCGCCCGTGTGGTGTTCTCCAACCTGGCTGCGCGCAAGCTGCTGCATGGTGGCTGGAAGCTGGAGGGCCAGCGCCTGGAGGAGGTGCTGGAGCAGGTGCCGGTGGAACTGCGCGACGCCATCGCCCGCGGCGGCGACAGCCTGTTCGCGGTGCAGGCCGAAGGCGAGGACGGCGACGAGGATGACGAGCAGGTCTACCACCTGTCGCGGCGCGCGTTCCATCTCAATGGACGGCCCCATGATCTGCTGCTGGTGCGTCTGCTCACCGCCGAGCTGCGCAGGCAGGAAGTCCAGACCTGGAAGAAGGTGATCCGGGTGATCAGCCACGAGCTGAACAATTCGCTGGCACCGATTGCCTCGCTGGCGCATTCCGGAGGGGAACTGGTCAAGCGTGAGCGGTTCGACCGCCTGCCGGAGATCTTCACCACCATCGAAGATCGCGCCCGCCACCTGGAGGGGTTCATCCGCGGATACGCACGCTTCGCCAAGCTGCCACAGCCCCAGCTGCAGACCGTGCACTGGGCCCCGTTCCTGTCCAGCCTGCGCCAGCAGATTCCGTTCGGCATGGAGCAGGAGCCGGACGAGGAGATGAGCAGCCGCATCGATATCGCGCAGTTCGGGCAGGCACTGCTGAACCTGCTGAAGAACGCGCACGAAGCCTGCGCGGAAGCCGATCCGCCCAACGATGACGTGCAGGTGCAGTTGACCCGCCTGCCCCAGTGGCTGCGTCTGGATGTGCTTGATCGCGGCAAAGGCATGAACGAGCAGGTACTGCAGAATGCGTTGATGCCGTTCTATTCGACCAAGCGCAACGGCACCGGGCTGGGACTGGCGCTGACCCGGGAGATCGTGGAGGCGCACGGTGGACGGGTGTCGCTGCAGAACCGCAGTGAGGGTGGGTTGTGTGTTTCGATCCTGCTGCCGGCGGGGTGAGGTGACGCTCCGGGAAGCGGAAGCGGCCGCTCCGCCCGCCGGGCATGACCCGGCGCTGCCCGACATCATTGGCGAAGGCACCCCGGAACGACCTTCAGCCATCCATCGAAGACAGGACACGCCGCATCGCCACCCGTAGATGCATCGGAAACCCCAATGCGGCTTCCTCCGCCATCACGGCCTGCAGCCCGTCACCCCATTCCTCCTGCGCAAGCCCCACGAATCCCTCGCCGGCATAGAACGGCGCATTCCACGGCACGTCTGCCAGCGTGGTCAGCACCGCAGAGCGATAGCCCTGGGTCCTGGCCAATGCCAACGCGTGCCGCAGCAAAGCACGACCATGGCCACGACGCGCATGCGCCGGGTCCACATCCATCTGCAGCACATGGAATTCGCCGCACAGCCCGCCTGCCAGCAGGTAACCGGCGATGCCGCCGCCGTCGGCGTCATCCACCACCCACAGCTGCCCACGCCGGAGGCCGTCCCGCAGCGCCTGCAGATCCAGGCCGTGGCCGGCGAACACCGGATAGGCTTCGTGGCCCTTCAGCAGTTCGCCGGCACGCTGTTCGATCGCCGGCAGCACGCCGAGCTCGTCGGCATGCGGAACCCGTGGCTCAGGATTTCTTGACCGGCCGCTTCCAGCCATCGATGGTTTCCTGCCGTGCGCGTGCCAGCGTCAGCTTGCCGTCCGGCGCGGTGCGGGTGATGACCGAACCGGCGGCGATGGTGGCGCCCTCGCCGATCAGCACCGGTGCCACCAGCGAGCTGTTGGAACCGATGAAGGCATTGTCGCCGATGGTCGTGGTCGACTTGTTGACGCCGTCGTAGTTGCAGGTGATGGTGCCGGCGCCGATGTTCACCTTGCTGCCGATCACCGCATCGCCCAGATAGGTCAGGTGGTTGGCCTTGCTGCCCACGCCGAGGGTCACTTTCTTGGTCTCCACGAAGTTGCCTACGTGGACGCCATCGGCGAGCACGGTGCCCGGGCGCAACCGGGCGAACGGACCGACCGATGCGGCACCTTCGGTGACCACCCCTTCCAGGTCGCAGTGCGCGCGCACTTCGGTGCCCGGCCCGAGCGTCACGTCCTTGAGTCGATTGAACGGGCCGATGGTCACGCCATCCTCCAGCACCACCTTGCCCTCAAGAATGACATCGACATCGATGAGCACATCGCTGCCGACCGTCACGCTGCCGCGGATATCCAGCCGTGACGGGTCCAGCACGCGCGCGCCCTGCGCGCACAGCGCACGTACTGCGCGGCGCTGCCACGCGCGCTCGAGCTGCGCCAGCTGCCAGGGATCGTTCGCCCCTTCTGCTTCCTGCACATCGGCCACCAGTGCCATCTCGGCCGGGGTGAACTCACGGGCTGCAAAGGCAAATACGTCGGTCAGGTAGTACTCGCCCTGCGCGTTGCTGTTGGACAGCTGCGAGAGCCACCGGCGCAGCGCGGTCGATTCGGCGGTGATGATGCCGGTATTGATCGTGCGCACGCGCAGCTGGTCATCGCTGGCGTCCTTCTGTTCGACGATGGCGCCGACCCGGCCCTCGGCGTCGCGCAGCACGCGGCCATAACCGGTCGGGTCATCCACATCGGCCACAAGCACGGCCAGCCGGCCCGGCTGCGCCAGCAGGTCGCGCAGCGTCTGCGCGCGGATCAACGGCACATCGCCGTACAGCACCAGCACCTGCGCGGCGTCGGGCACCTGCGGCATCGCCTGCGCGACCGCGTGGCCGGTCCCCAGCTGCTGTGCCTGCTCGGCCCATTGCAGGTCGGTCTGGTCGGCGAAGTGGCGCCGCACTGCCTCGCCACCATGGCCATACACCACGTGGATCGCAGCGGGGTCGAGCTCGCGGGCGGCAGCGATGACATGCGCGAGCATCGGCTGCCCGGCGATCGGCTGCAGCACCTTCGGCAGCACCGACTTCATGCGCTTGCCGGCACCTGCGGCCAGGATGATCACGTGCAGGGGTTGGGTCATGGGGGGAATCCGTGGTTCGATGACACCGATTCTAGAGCGTGGCCCGTTAACATGGATGCCCCTCCTTCTTCAGCATGCCGATGAGCCTCATCCGCCAGGGAAGCACCTACCTCGTCATCGGGCTCGTGCAGCTGCTGGTCGACTGGGTGGTCTTCGTGGCGGCCACCGCACTGGGGTTGCCGGTTGCACCGGCCAACGTCACGGGCCGGCTGGCGGGGATGCTGCTGGGCTTCTGGCTCAACGGTCGCTACACGTTCGCCGAGCCGGGCACGCACAAGCTGGGCTGGAAGCGCTTTGCGCGCTTCTGCGCGCTGTGGCTGCTGCTGACGGCGGCCAGCACGCTGCTGGTCAGCCTGGTCGACCAGGCTCTGGGCCTGCGCTACGCGTGGCTGGCCAAGCCGCTGGTCGAGGGCGGACTGGCGGCGGTGTCGTTCCTGCTGATGCGCCACGTGGTCTACCGCTGACCGGCGGTGATGGCGCACAAACAAAAACGCCGGCACGAGGCCGGCGTTCCTGTGGGTGTGGCGAGCCTCAGTGCTTGAGGTTCTTGCGCAGGCGCTCCAGCGCCTGCAGCTGGACCACGGCTTCGGCCAGCTTCTGCTGGGCTTCGGCCACTTCCATGGCTTCACCACGGTTGGCCAGGATGCGCTCGGCTTCTTCCTTGGCCTTGCGGACCGAGGCTTCGTCGATGTCCTGCGCGCGGATCGCGGTGTCGGCCAGCACGGTCACCACCTGCGGCTGAACCTCCAGGATGCCGCCGGAAATGGCGAAATCCAGCTGCTCGCCGTTCGGCGTGGTCACCACCACCTTGCCCGGCTTCAGGCGGGTGATCAGCGGTGCGTGCTTGGGCGCGATGCCCAGTTCGCCCAGCTCACCGGTGGCCACGACCAGGGTCGCTTCGCCACGGAAGATTTCCTGCTCGGCGCTGACGATGTCGCAACGGATCGTGCTCATGCAAATCTCTTCGCTGTTCGCGGTGGCGCGATGCCACCGTGGAGGTCCACCGGCCCGGGCGGCTGCCCGGCGCCGGCGTCAGGTCGGGCAGGATCGCTCCCGCCCCTCCCGGATCAGGCCTTCTCGGCCATCTTCTTGGCCTTCTCGACCGCTTCTTCGATGCCGCCGACCATGTAGAACGCCTGCTCCGGCAGGTGGTCGTACTCGCCATCGACGATGGCCTTGAAGCCACGGATGGTGTCCTTCAGCGGCACGTACTTGCCCGGCGAACCGGTGAACACTTCGGCCACGTGGAACGGCTGGCTGAAGAAGCGCTCGATCTTGCGGGCGCGCGACACGGCCTGCTTGTCTTCTTCGGACAGTTCGTCCATGCCCAGGATGGCGATGATGTCCTTCAGTTCCTTGTACTTCTGCAGGGTCTGCTGGACGCGCTGGGCGGTGTCGTAGTGCTCGTGGCCGATGACCAGCGGGTCCATCTGGCGGCTGGTGGAGTCCAGCGGATCGACGGCCGGGTAGATACCCAGCGAGGCGATCGAACGCGACAGGGTCACGGTCGAGTCCAGGTGGGCGAAGGTGGTCGCCGGCGACGGGTCGGTCAGGTCGTCCGCGGGAACGTAGACGGCCTGGATCGAGGTGATCGAACCGTTCTTGGTCGAGGTGATGCGCTCCTGCAGGACGCCCATTTCCTCGGCCAGGGTCGGCTGGTAACCCACGGCGGACGGCATACGACCCAGCAGTGCCGACACTTCGGTACCGGCCAGGGTGTAGCGGTAGATGTTGTCGACGAACAGCAGCACGTCCTTGCCCTTGCCGTTCTCGTCCTTCTCGTCGCGGAAGTACTCGGCCATGGTCAGGCCGGTCAGCGCGACGCGCAGGCGGTTGCCCGGCGGCTCGTTCATCTGGCCGTACACCATCGCCACCTTGTCGAGGACGTTGGAGTCCTTCATTTCGTGGTAGAAGTCGTTGCCCTCACGGGTACGCTCACCCACGCCGGCGAACACGGACAGACCGCTGTGCGCCTTGGCGATGTTGTTGATCAGTTCCATCATGTTGACGGTCTTGCCGACGCCGGCGCCGCCGAACAGGCCGACCTTGCCGCCCTTGGCGAACGGGCACATCAGGTCGATGACCTTGATGCCGGTTTCCAGCAGCTCGGTGGCCGGGGACTGGTCTTCGTACGACGGTGCCGCACGGTGGATTTCCCAGTTGTCGCTGGCAGCGACCGGGCCGGCTTCGTCGATCGGACGGCCCAGCACGTCCATGATGCGGCCCAGGGTGCCGGCGCCGACCGGCACCGAGATGCCACGACCGGTGTTGGTGGCGACCAGGTTGCGCTTCAGGCCATCGGTGGAACCGAGGGCGATGGTACGCACCACGCCGTCGCCCAGCTGCTGCTGGACTTCAAGGGTGATTTCGGTGTTGTCGACCTTCAGCGCGTCGTACACCTTCGGCACCGACTCACGCGGGAATTCGACGTCGACGACCGCGCCGATGATCTGAACGATCTTGCCCTGACTCATTGCTGCATCCTCTAAATGTGTGCTTTGAACGAACGCGGTCAGACTGCTGCCGCGCCGCCGACGATTTCGGAGATTTCCTGGGTGATCGCTGCCTGGCGCGCCTTGTTGTAGACGAGCTGCAGCGTACCGATCAGCTTGTTGGCGTTGTCGCTCGCCGCCTTC
The DNA here is from genome assembly GCF_056479905.1 of Stenotrophomonas sp. 112478_Sma. Classification (NCBI taxonomy): domain Bacteria; kingdom Pseudomonadati; phylum Pseudomonadota; class Gammaproteobacteria; order Lysobacterales; family Lysobacteraceae; genus Stenotrophomonas; species Stenotrophomonas sp. 112478_Sma. The sequence goes on from NZ_CM151072.1 coordinate 3,746,487, forward strand.
ATCGCGACCATGCGTGCGGCATGTTCGGAGGCGACGTTTTCCAGCAATGCCTGGTACACCAGCGACTCGATGTAACGCGTCATCACGTGCTCGAGCACGGTCGCGGCATCGGGTTCGTACAGGTAATCCCAGTCGTGGTGCGCGACCTGCTTCTCGGCCGCCGGCAGCGGCAGCAGCTGATCGAAGCTGGCCTTCTGCGTCATGGTGTTCACGAAGCGGTTGTAGACCAGGTACACGCGGTCGACCTTGCCTTCAGTGAAGGCGTCGAGCATGACCTTGATCACACCGATCAGCGATTCCAGCTTCGGCACGTCGCCGATGTGGGTCACGCTGCCGACCATGTTGACCTTGACGCGGCGGAAGAAGGTCGATGCCTTCTGGCCGATGGTCACCAGATCCACTTCCGCACCCTTGTCCTGCCATGCCTTGGCTTCGCCCAGCATCTTGCGGAACAGGTTGTTGTTCAGGCCGCCGGCCAGGCCGCGATCGGAGGAGATCACGATGAAACCGACCCGCTTGACCTGCTCGCGCTCGACCAGGAACGGATGCTGGTAATCGGTGCTGGCCTGCGCCAGGTGGCCGATCACCTGCTTCATCGCCTGCGCGTACGGACGCGAGGTCTTCATCCGATCCTGCGCCTTGCGGATCTTGGAGGCCGAGACCATCTCCAGGGCGCGCGTCACCTTGCGGGTGTTCTGCACGCTCTTGATCTTGGTTTTGATTTCGCGTCCGCTTGCCATCTCTTGTTTCCCGTGGCGCGGGGCTGATGCCCCGCGTTGTTCAACGGTGGAACGGGGCCAGGCCCCGTTCCCCATGCGCTGTTACCAGCTGCCGGTGGTCTTGAAGTCGGCGATGCCCTTCTTGAAGGCACCTTCGATATCGTTGTCCCAGCCGCCGGTGGCGTTGACCTTGTTGATCAGCTCGCCCTGGGTGTTGGCGAAGTGGGCGTGCAGGCCCTCTTCGAACGCCAGCAGCTTGTTGACCGGCACGTCGTCGAGGTAACCCTCGTTGACGGCGTAGATCGACAGCGCCTGGTTGGCGATCGACATCGGCGCGTACTGCTTCTGCTTCATCAGCTCGGTGACGCGCTGGCCACGTTCCAGCTGCTTGCGGGTGGCTTCGTCCAGATCCGAAGCGAACTGCGCGAACGCAGCCAGCTCACGGTACTGGGCAAGCGAGATGCGGATGCCGCCCGACAGCTTCTTGATGATCTTGGTCTGCGCCGAACCACCGACGCGCGACACCGAGATACCGGCGTTCACGGCCGGGCGGATGCCGGCGTTGAACAGGTCGGTTTCCAGGAAGATCTGGCCGTCGGTGATCGAGATCACGTTGGTCGGAACGAAGGCGGACACGTCGCCGGCCTGGGTTTCGATGATCGGCAGCGCGGTCAGCGAACCGGTCTTGCCGGTGACCTTGCCTTCGGTGAACTTCTCGACGTACTCCTCGGACACGCGGGCAGCGCGTTCCAGCAGGCGCGAGTGCAGGTAGAACACGTCGCCCGGGTAGGCTTCACGGCCCGGCGGGCGCTTCAGCAGCAGCGAGATCTGGCGGTAGGCAACGGCCTGCTTGGACAGATCGTCGTACACGATCAGCGCGTCTTCGCCGCGGTCCATGAAGTACTCGCCCATGGTGCAGCCCGAGTAGGCGCTGATGTACTGCATCGCAGCCGATTCGGACGCGGTGGCGGCCACGACGATGGTGTGGGCCAGGGCGCCGTTCTCTTCCAGCTTGCGCACGATGTTGGCGATGGTCGATGCCTTCTGGCCGATCGCAACGTACACGCACTTGATGCCGGTGCCCTTCTGGTTGATCACCGCGTCGATCGCCATGGCGGTCTTGCCGGTCTGGCGGTCACCGATGATCAGCTCGCGCTGGCCACGGCCGATCGGGATCATCGAGTCGACCGACTTGTAACCGGTCTGCACCGGCTGGTCGACCGACTTGCGCCAGATCACGCCCGGAGCAACACGCTCCACCGGAGCGGTCACGTCGGTGCCCAGCGGGCCCTTGCCGTCGATCGGCTCGCCGAGCGCGTTGACGACGCGGCCCAGCAGTTCCGGACCGACCGGCACTTCCAGGATGCGGCCGGTGGTCTTGGCGACGTCGCCTTCGCGCAGGTGCTCGTAGTCACCCAGGACCACGGCGCCGACCGAGTCGCGCTCCAGGTTCAGGGCCAGGGCGAAGGTGTTGTTCGGCAGTTCGATCATTTCGCCCTGCATCACGTCGGCCAGACCGAAGATGCGCACGATGCCGTCGGACACGCTGGTCACGGTGCCTTCGTTGCGCGATTCCGCGGCCAGCTTGACCTTCTCGATGCGGTTCTTGATCAGTTCGCTGATTTCGGAGGGGTTGAGCGTGGTTGCCATCGTCAAGTCCTAGTGCCGGCAGCGGGGCCGGACGTTAAATGAATTCAGTTAGCGAGCGCGGTCTGCAGGCGGGCCAGCTTGCCCTTCAGCGAACCATCGATGACCACGTCGCCGGCGTCGATCACGGCGCCGCCGATCAGCGAGGCATCGACCGCAGTGGTCACATCGACCTCGCGGTTGAAGCGCTTGCGCAGCGCGACCTTGATCGCGTCCAGCTCGCCGGCCGACAGTTCGGCGGCCGAGGTCACGGTGGCCTTGACCACGTGCTCGGCTTCGGCGCGCAGGGCGTCGAACATGCCGGAGATCTCCGGCAGCAGCGGCAGACGATGCGATTCGGCCAGGATGGCCAGGAAGCGCGAGAAGCTTTCGCCGTGGGTCGCCGGCGCCAACAGGGCGACAGCGTCGTCACGACCGAGCTCCGGGTTGGCGAGCAGGGCCGCCACGCGCGGGTCGGCGGCGACGTGGGCGGAGAACGCCAGGGCGTCCGACCACGGCGCGAACGCGCCTTCGTCGCGCGCGGTCGCGAACGCGGCGCGGGCGTACGGGCGGGCAAGCGTGAGGGCCTGGCTCATCCTTAGATCTCCGAGGCCAGCTCGTCGAGCAGCGCCTTGTGGGCGTTGGCGTCGATTTCGCGCTTGAGCAGCTTTTCGGCACCGGTCACGGCCAGCGCGGACACCTGCTTGCGCAGATCTTCACGGGCACGGTTGGCGGCGGCGTCGATCTCAGCCTGGGCCAGTTCCTTCTGACGGGTGGCTTCGGTGATCGCTTCGGTACGGGCTGCGTCGACGATCTGGTTGGCGCGCGCGTGGGCCTGGTCGATGATCTCGTTGGCCTTGGTGCGGGCTTCCTTCAGCGCTTCGTTGACCTTCTCCTGCGCCTGGGCCAGATCTTTCTGGCTGCGGTCGGCAGCAGCGAGGCCTTCAGCAATCTTCTGCTGGCGCTCTTCGATCGCGTTCATCAGCGGCGGCCAGATCTTGGTCGCGATGATCCAGATCAGACCAGCGAAGGCGAGCGCCTGCGCAAGAAGGGTGAAATTGATATTCATGGTTAGCTCGATCGCTGGTTTCGGGGTGGACGCGCCGCCGGGGCGGCGCATCCGGCCTTCATCCGAAACCGGGTGCATCAGCACCCGGTCGTCTCAAACCGCTGTATCAGCCGGCCAGAGCCTTGGTGACGGCACCGGCGAAGGCGGCCGACAGCGGGTTGGCGAAGGCCAGCAGCAGGCCGACGGCGACCGAGATGATGAACGCGGCGTCGATCAGGCCGGCGGTGATGAACATGCGGACCTGCAGGACCGGGATCAGTTCCGGCTGGCGGGCGGCCGACTCCAGGAACTTACCAGCCATGATGGCCAGACCCAGACCGGCGCCCAGCGCGGCCAGGCCGATCATGATGCCGACGGCGAGGGCGGTGGAGCTCTGAATCTGCGCGAAGTTGGTCAGGACGGCGAAGTACATGGTTATCTCCAGGAACTTAAGTTGCTAAGGGTGATGAAACGGATGAAGGTTGAAACGCGTTGAAGCTTGAAACTCAGTGAGCGTCTTCCGACAGGCTCAGGTACACGATCGACAGCATCATGAAGATGAAGGCCTGCAGCGGGATCACCAGCAGGTGGAACAGCATCCAGCCGAGGCCGAACGCACCACCGGCAATGGCGCCGAAGAAACCGGCACCACCCAGCACCCAGATCAGCAGGAACACGATTTCGCCGCCGAACATGTTGCCGAACAGTCGCATCGCCAGGGAGATCGGCTTGCTCAGCCACTCGACGATGTTGAGGATCAGGTTGAACGGCATCATCCACTTGCCGAACGGAGCCGTCAGGAACTCCTTGATGAAGCCGCCCAGTCCCTTGGACTTCAGCGCGAAGAACAGCATCAGGAAGAACACGCTGATGGCCATGCCCAGGGTGGCATTGACGTCGGCGGTCGGCACCGGCTTCCAGTAATGGATGCCCGCCAGCTCCAGCGGCTTGGCGATGAAGTCGGCCGGGATCATCTTGATGAGGTTCATCATCAGGATCCAGAAGAAGATCGTGATGGCGATCGGCGTGACCAGCTTGCTCTTGCCGTGGTAGGTGTCCTTGGCCTGGCGGTCGACGAACTCCAGGCAGATCTCCACGAAGGCCTGCCACTTGCCCGGCACGCCAGCCGTGGCCTTGCGGGTGCCCAGCCAGAAGGCGACCACGATCACCAGGCCCATCAGGACCGCGGTGAGGAAGGTATCGACGTGGATATGCCAGAACATCCCGTCGCCGTTGCCGACCGGTGCGGTCAGGTTCTGCAGGTGATGCTGGATGTAGCTGGTAGGGGTTAGAGCCTCGCCCGCCATGTGTCCGGAACCTTAGTTAATTGAATTCTGTCAACGCCTGGCCATCGCCAGGACCTGGAACATCAAGCCGACGGCGATACCGGCCAACAGCGCCAATGCAGGCAGCTTGAAGACCAGGAACCCCACCAGCAGGACGCCGAAAACGACTACCCACTTCGCCACGATCGCAATGATCAGCCGTGCCATTGCCGACCCCGCAGCCAGGGCACCCCCGCCCAGCGCCATCCGTGCCGCGACCCAGCCACCGGCCGAGATCGCCACGCCGGATGCCAGGGCACCGAGCGCGTACTTCGGCCCTACCAGCAGGAAGGCCAGGGCCAGGACAGCCACTGCGGCCAGCGGGTAGACCGCGGCGCGCAGCATCAGTCGCCGACCCGCTTCAACGGAGTTCAGCACAGGACGTCCCGCGTGGTTGCAAGTGGAGGGTTGAGGCGGCTACAGCAGGGGGGCCTCATCGAGCCGCCAAATTATAGCAATGGGACAATTTGCGAGACAACCGCTGCCTGTTCATCCCGGAAGGGCGCAAGTTGCGGTAACGGTTACATTTTTGCGTGCCGCCCAAGGGACAATGACGTCCACATGATGCTGCAGTGCAGCGTATTGAACTTTGGTCGCACGCCTGGGAACTTTCCGCGACCTTGCCGGTCCGACCTTCCGACCTGCCTGCAGCAACCTCGTCGACGCTTCGCCCCGCAGGTCCACGATGGCCCCGAAGCCCGGCTCCGGGGCCATCCTTTTTCATGGTCGTGACAGCGCTGAACCGTGCACACGCCATCGACCATACGTTCACGCATGGTGGACGAGCGCGTCCTGCACAGTGGGCTTCATTCTGATGAACCACTGCAAGGACTCTTCGATGCGCTCCGTCCCCACCCTGCTCGCCCTCTCCCTGCTTGCCGCCGGCGCATCGTTCGCCAGCGCCGCCCATGCCGCCGAAGGCGATGACCGTTTCGCCCTGCGCCTGGGTGCGATGAACATCGATTCGGACAACACGCTGCGCGGCAACACCACTGTCGCCGGCCAGGACGTCGGTTTCTCGGAAGATTTCAAGCTCGGCGGCAAGGAATGGGAACCGCGGGTAGACGGTATGTTCCGCCTCAGCGACCGCCAGCGCTTCCTGTTCAACTACTTCAAGTACGACAAGGACCGCCGCGAGACGCTGGGCCAGGACATCTCCTTCGGCGGCGTCAACGTGCCGGCTGACAGCTTCGTCAAGGCCGAGCTGAAGTACCAGGTGGCCAGCCTGGTCTACGACTACTCCGTTGTCGACACCGACACCTTCGATCTGGGCCTGCAGCTGGGTGCGGAGTACGCCAAGGTCAGCACCAAGGGCTATGCGGACCTGGGCACCGTGTATGAAGGCCAGTTCCTGGACGAGAAGACCGACGGTGTGGCACCGGTGGTCGGTGCACGCCTGAGCTTCACCCCGTCCGAGAAGTGGATGATCACCCTGCAGGGTCAGTACCTCAACACCCGCTGGGGCAGCTTCGACGACTACAAGGGTGACCTGAGCCGCGCCAATGCCATCGTCGATTACCGCCTGACCAAGAACTTCGGCCTGTTCGCCGGCTACGACTGGTTCAAGCTGGATGCGGACAAGAAGGGCAGCGACGGCACCATCGGTCTGAAGCAGGAATTCAAGGGCCCGGTGGCCGGCGTCAGCTTCGTGTTCTGATTCCTGCCCCTTCCATCGCACTCTCTCCTGGCGCGGCCTCCGGAACATCGGGGGCCGCGTTTTTTTGTGCTGCTTTGTCCTGTCGGGGTAAAAGCGGCATGGTCGAAGCGCTGGAGGGAGAGGGGGCTGCATGCGAATGTCCCCCGGCGCCGGCCTGCGGCCGTCACCTCCTCCTTTACTTCGCACGCAGCCCCCTCTCCCTCCGAGTGTCAGGCCTCCACGCGTCTGTTGAAGTGGCTCTGCGGCTGGACCCTCCGCAAGCCGAGCCGCTGCACGGGTGGCAGGCATTTCGACACAGTAAAGGAGGAGGCGACCGCCGCAGGCGGACGACGGGGGACATGTGTCGAAATGCCTGCCGCCTGTGCAGCGGCCCGGACGCTCGCGATTACATAGGCCGCACTCGCAGGATCGCGGGCGCGCAGGAGTGAGAGGAGGCTGCATGCGAATGTCCCCCGGCACCGGCCTGCGGCCGTCACCTCCTCCTTTACTTCGCACGCAGCCCCCTCTCCCTCCGCGTATCAGGCCTTCGCGCGCCTGATGAAGTGGCGCTGTGGCTGGACTGTCCGCACGCCGAGCCGCTGCGTGGGTGGCAGGCGTTTGGACACAGTAAAGGAGGAGGCGACCGCCGCAGGCGGACGACGGGGGACATGTGTCGAAATGCCTGCCGCCTGTGCAGCGGCCCGGACGCTCGCGATCACACAGGCCGCAATCGCGGGATCATGGTCGGCGCGCTGGAGGGAGAGGAGGCTGCATGCGAATGTCCCCCGGCGCCGGCCTGTGGCCGTCACCTCCTCCTTTACTTCGCACGCAGCCCCCTCTCCCTCCGCGTGTCAGGCCTCCACGCGTCTGTTGAACTGGCTCTGCTGGAGCGTCCGCACGCCGAGCCGCTGCGTGGGTGGCAGGCATTTGGACACAGTAAAGGAGGAGGCGACCGCCGCAGGCGGGCGACGGGGGACATGTGTCCAAATGCCTGCCACCCGCGCAGCGGCCCGGAAGCTCGCGACCACAGTCACCGAAGCCACAGAAGCCACCAACAAAAAACCCGGCTTTCGCCGGGCTTTCCGTTTCACCGGGCATGGCCCGGCGCAAGCGCCTTACTTCTTCTTCGGCATGTACAGATCGGTGATCGTGCCGTCGTAGATTTCCGAAGCCATCGCCACCGATTCACTCAGCGTCGGATGGGCATGGATGGTGTGGCCGATGTCTTCGGCTTCCGCGCCCATCTCGATGGCCAGACCGATCTCGGCCAGCAGGTCACCGGCATGCACACCGACGATCGCGCCACCGATGATGCGGTGGGTCTCTTCGTCGAAGATCAGCTTGGTGAAGCCCTCGGTGCGACCGATGCCGATCGCGCGGCCACTGGCCGCCCACGGGAACTTGGCCACGCCGACCTTCAGGCCCTTGGCCTTGGCCTCGGTCTCGGTCACGCCCACCCAGGCGATCTCCGGATTGGTGTAGGCCACCGACGGAATCACGCGGGCCACCCACTCCTTCTTGTGGCCGGCCGCCACCTCAGCCGCCAGCTTGCCCTCGTGCGTGGCCTTGTGGGCCAGCATCGGGTTGCCGACGATGTCACCAATGGCGAAGATGTGCGGCACGTTGGTACGCATCTGCCGGTCAACCGGGATGAAGCCACGCTCGGTGACCTGCACGCCAGCCTTCTCGGCATCGATCTTCTTGCCATTCGGCGAACGACCCACGGCGACCAGCACGCGGTCGAAGGTCCCCTGCGCCAGCGCCGGCGACTGCCCTTCCTCGGCCGCCTCGAAGGTCACGGTGATGCCCTTGGCATCGGCGGTGACGCCCGACGCCTTGGTCTTCAGGTGAACGTCGATGCCCTGCTTCTTCAGGCGGTCGGCCAGCGGCTTGACCAGGTCCTTGTCGGCGCCCGGCATCAGCTGGTCCATGAATTCGACCACGGTAACCTTGCTGCCCAGCGCACCGTACACGGTCGCCATTTCCAGGCCGATGATGCCGCCACCGACAACCAGCAGCGAACCCGGCACTTCGGCCAGCTCCAGCGCGTCGGTGGAATCCATCACACGCTTGTCGTCCCACGGGAAGTTCGGCAGCTTCACCGCCTGCGAACCGGCGGCGATGATGCACTTCTGGAAGCGCAGCAGCTGCGTGCTGCCGTCAGCGGCGGTGATCTCCAGCTCGTTGGCCGACAGGAACCGACCGACACCCTGCACGTTGCGCACCTTGCGCTGCTTGGCCATGCCAGCCAGACCCTTGATCAGCTGGTTGACGACCTTTTCCTTGTACTGGCGCAGCTTGTCCAGCGTGATCGTCGGCTTGCCGAACTCCACGCCGAAATCGCCGGCATGGGCGACTTCATCGATGACCGCCGCCGCATGCAGCAGTGCCTTGGACGGAATGCAGCCGACGTTGAGGCACACGCCGCCGAGGCTGGCGTAGCGCTCGACCAGTACCGTATCCAGGCCGACATCGGCTGCGCGGAACGCGGCGGTGTAGCCGCCCGGGCCGGAGCCCAGCACGACCATCTCGCATTCGATGTCGGCCGGCTTGCCGCTGGCCAGTGCCGGCTTCGGTGCGGCCGGTTCGGCCGGGGCACGATGCGACGGGGTCACCGGCGGCTTGCTGGCCGGGGCGGCGGCCGCAGGCGCAGGTGCGGCTGCCTTGGCCGGGGCCTCGGCGGCTCCTTCGGTGTCCAGCAGGACCACCACGGCCCCCTCGGACAGCGTATCGCCGAGCTTGACCTTCAGTTCCTTGACCACACCGGCGGCCGAGGACGGCACTTCCAGCGTGGCCTTGTCCGATTCCAGGGTCACCAGGCCCTGGTCCTTCTTCACCGTATCGCCGACGGCGACCAACACTTCGATCACCGGCACATCGCTGTAATCGCCGATGTCGGGAACCTTGACTTCAATCGTGGCCATGGTGGTTTTCCTCATGCCCGGCCGGGGTGGCCGGCGGGCTGTCACTGCGTTTCGTCAGGCGGCCGCGCCAAGGGCGACGGCCACACGGTGGGGGCGAAGCGGGTGCCTTACAGCAGCACGCGACGCATGTCGGCCAGTACCTGCGACAGGTACGTGGTGAAGCGTGCGGCCAGAGCGCCATCGATGACGCGGTGGTCGTAGCTCAGCGACAGCGGCAGCAGCAGCTTCGGTGCGAATTCCTTGCCATTCCAGACCGGCTGGATGGAGGACTTGGACACGCCCAGGATGGCCACTTCCGGGGCATTGACGATCGGGGTGAACGCGGTGCCACCGATCCCGCCCAGCGAGCTGATCGAGAAGCAGCCGCCACTCATGTCGGCCGGGCCCAGCTTGCCGTCGCGCGCCTTCTTGGCCAGCTCGCCGGTTTCCTGCGCGATCTGCACCACGCCCTTCTTGTCGACGTCGCGGATCACCGGCACGACCAGGCCGTTCGGCGTATCGGCGGCGAACCCGATGTTGAAGTACTTCTTCAGGGTCAGGTTCTCGCCGCTGGCGTCCAGCGAGGCGTTGAACTCCGGGAACTTCTTCAGCGCTGCGGCGCTGGCCTTGATCAGGAAGGCGAGCATGGTCAGCTTGATGCCGGCCTTCTCGTTCTCCTTGTTCAGTGCCACGCGCAGTGCTTCCAGATCGGTGATGTCGGCCTGGTCGAACTGGGTGACGTGCGGAATCATCGCCCAGTTGCGGGCCAGGTTCGCGCCGGAGATCTTCTTGATGCGCGACAGCGGCTGCACTTCGGTCTCGCCGAACTTGCTGAAATCGACCTTCGGCCACGGCAGCAGGTTCAGCCCACCGCCTGCGGCGGCAGCGGCGCCGCCCGCGGCCGGAACGCCACCACTGAGCGCGGCCTTGACGAATTTCTGCACGTCACCCTTGGTGATGCGCCCACCCTTCTCGGTACCGCTGATCTGCAGCAGGTCCACGCCCAGCTCGCGGGCGAACACGCGCACCGCCGGGGTGGCATACGGCACCTTGGCCGGCAGCACGCCATCGGCGTTGAACTGTACGGGCGGGCTGGACGGAGCGCCGGCCGACGCGATCTCACGAGCCGCCAGCTTGTCCGGCTGGGCGGGCACAGCGACCGGCTCGACCTGGGTGGCGGTCTCGGCAGCGGCCGGGGCCGCCGCAGCCGCTTCGCGGGTCGGCGCCGGCGCAGCAGCACCCTCGGCTTCGATGATGGCCACCACATTGCCCTGCGACAGGGTGTCCCCCACCTTGACCTTCAGTTCCTTGACCACACCGGCCACCGAGGACGGCACTTCCATGGTCGCCTTGTCGCTTTCCAGCGTGACCAGGCCCTGATCCTTCTTGACGGTGTCGCCCACGACGACCAGCACTTCGATGACCGGGATGTCGGTGTAATCGCCGATGTCCGGCACCCGGGCTTCAACCGCACCGCCACCGGCAGCCGGGGCGGCCGGCGCGGCAGCCGCCGGGGCCGGGGCGCTCTGGGTGGCAGCCGCCGGGGCAGCGGCCTTGGCCGGGGCCGGAGCGGCCGGAGCGGCCGGCGCTGCGGCCTCGTCTGCCGCCACTTCGATCAGCGCCACGACCTTGCCCTCGGACAGGGTGTCACCCACCTTGACCTTGATCTCCTTGACCACACCGGCCACCGAAGACGGCACTTCCATGGTCGCCTTGTCGCTTTCCAGCGTCACCAGGCCCTGGTCCTTCCTGACCGTATCGCCAACGGCGACAAGCACCTCGATTACCGGGATATCGCTGTAGTCACCGATATCGGGGACAAGTGCTTCCTTGATTTCGGCCATGGGGATAACTCCGGCAATCTGGTGTAGGGAAACGTCTATTGTGCGGCCAGCGGGGGCCAGCGCCAACCGTTACAGGTGTTTTCAGTACGCACGCAGCCGGGACACGCTGTTGCCCATGGGGCGCAGGCACCTCCAGTGGGTAGCGTATTGTCCGCACGATGTCCGCTTCATGTCGCCAGTGCATCGGCCACCGGCTGCCAGGCCTGACGCAGGCGCTGCAGCGACCAGGCCGCATTGGCCGGGCTGGTCGAGGGCAGCGCCAGCACACGCGGTGGCGCCCCCAGGACAGGCAGCACCCAGCGCTGGAATGCCTGCATCGACGCAGCACCATTGCAGCCGATCAGCTGCAGCTCAGGCAGCAGGGCGATCAGTTCCGGCAGCGCGTTGGCCACTTCCGTGCCACGCACGATGTCCGCATCCAGGCTGCCCCGGCGCTCGCATCGGCCGATCACATCCCACACCCCGACACCGGCGGCGTTCAGCGCGCGCATGCGTTGCGGATAGGGCAAACCAGCGTCAAAGCCGCAGATATCGGACATGAGCGGCCAGAAACGATTGCGTGGATGCGCGTAGTACTGGCCAGCGTGCAGCGACGCAGCACCCGGCATCGAACCAAGCAGCAACACGCGCGATCGCGTGTTCACCTGCGCGGGCAGGCCGGTGCAGAGCGTTGGCGCGCTCACGGTTTGTGCAACTGCATGAACATTCCTCCAGAGCAAAAACCCCATGAAAACAGGCTTTTCGAACTCATCGCTGAACAGAGCGAACTATTTTTTAACGCGCGTCGGATTCGATTCATGTTGAGGCGACTACGGTGTGCTCGCCCCGCAACCGGGGGCCCAAAAACAAGAAACATTAGGAGATACCCCCATGCGCTCCATCCGTATCCTGAGTCTCGCCCTGCTGACCTCCGCCGCCTTCGCGCCGGCCGCTTTCGCCCAGGACAGCAGCACCACCGACACCGCCTCGGGCAAGCATTTTGCCGTGGTTGGCGGCGTCACGCTGCTGCAGCCGAAGAATGACCCGATCACCGGCGTCAAGAAGCTCGATGGCGGCCCGGCGCCGACCGTCAGCTTCAGCTACTACGTCAACGACAACTGGGCCGTTGAGCTGTGGGGCGCTGCCGACAAGTTCGATCACCGCGTCAAGGGTCCGGGCAACACCCGCCTGGGCAGCGTCGAGCAGCAGCCGGTCGCACTGAGCGGCCAGTACCACTTCGGCCAGGCCGACAACGTGTTCCGCCCGTTCGTGGGCGTCGGCTACTTCCAGTCGGCCTTCAGCAACGAATCGCTGGCTGACGGCAGCAGCTCCGACATCCGCCTGAAGGATGCCAAGGGCGTGATCGGCACCGTCGGCGTCGACATGAACATCAACTCCACCTGGTTCGCCCGTGCTGATGCCCGCTACATGCGCGCCCGCCCGGACGTCAAGGTAGGCGGCGAGAAGATCGGCGAAGCCAAGCTGGATCCGTGGACTGTCGGCGTGGGTATCGGCGCCCGCTTCTAAGCACCGCCTGCTTCACTGTCTGTACGCGACGGGCTCTTCGGGGCCCGTCGTCGTTTCCGTCACCCGCGTTCTGTGTAGAGTCGGGCCGTGCTCGACTGCTTTTCTCCGGACGTCGAGCAGGGCTTGACTCTGCAAAGGACGGAAGGCCGGTGATCGTGATGGACAACATCGACCTGCTGGTGATCGGAGGTGGCATCAACGGCGCCGGCATCGCGCGCGATGCCGCAGGCCGCGGCCTGCGCGTGCTGCTCTGCGAGCAGCACGATCTTGCGTCACATACCTCCAGCGCCAGCAGCAAGCTGGTCCATGGCGGGCTGCGCTACCTGGAACAGGGCGAGTTCGGCCTGGTGCGCAAGGCGCTCGGCGAACGCGATGTGCTCCGCAGGCAGGCGCCCTGCCTGGTCCGGCCGCTGCGCTTCGTGCTGCCCTGGGAACCCCACCTGCGGCCACGCTGGATGCTGCGGCTCGGCCTGTGGCTGTATGACCACCTCGGCCATCGCGGCGCAGCGTTTCCGGCTTCGCGCGCGCTGCACCTGCCACACGACCCGTTGGGCACGTGGCTGTCGCCATCGTTGCACCAGGCCTTCAGCTATGCCGACGCGCAGGTGGACGATGCACGCCTGGTCCTGCTCAACGCGCTGGATGCCGCGCAACGCGGTGCCCGTGTGCAGGTCCGCAGCCGCTGCGTCGAACTGCACGGCGAGCAGGGCCACTGGCGGGCGGTACTGGTCGATGCAGCGGGACAGCAGCAGACGGTGCATGCACATGCCGTGGCCAACGCGGCCGGTCCCTGGGCCGGAGGCCTGCTGCAACGCATGCAGGCGCGCAGCGGCACACCGGCCCTGCGCCTGGTGCAGGGCAGCCACATCGTGCTGCGCCGGCCCTGGCCCGATGACAGCGCCTGCCTGCTGCAGCAGCCCGACGGACGGGTCGTATTCCTGCTGCCCTTCACCCACGACCACCTGCTGGTGGGTACCACCGACACCGACTATCAGGGCGATCCGGCGCGCTGCCACGTGCTGCCTTCGGAAGTGACATACCTGTGCGAGGCAGCCAACCGCTATCTGCGCCAGCCGATCACGGCGACGGAGGTGGTCTGGCAGTTTGCCGGCGTGCGCCCGCTGCTGGCCGACCCGGATCCGCGCGCGGCACGACTCAGCCGCGACTATCGCCTGCAGTTGCAGGTGCAGGGCGCGCCCGCCGTGCACGTGCTGGGGGGGAAGCTGACCACCTACCGCGTTCTGGCCGAAGAAGCGCTGGATCTGCTGCGGCCCCACCTGCCGCAGATGGGGCCGGCATGGACGGCATCCGGGACGCCGCTGCCGGGCAGCGACTGGGGCGATGCCGTGCAGGCACGCTCTCACCTGCGGAGACTCGCACCGTGGTTGCCTGAGGACACTACGCGGCGCTGGGCCGAGGCCTATGGCAGCCGCAGCACCGAGCTGCTGCACGGGGTGCAGGGCATGGACGATCTCGGCGAACACTTCGGCGGTGGGCTGCACGCCCATGAGGTCGTGTTCCTGCGCGATCACGAATGGGCGCATACCGCCGAGGACATACTGTGGCGGCGGAGCAAGCTGGGACTGCGGCTGGACACCGCACAGGTGGCACGCCTGCAGGACTGGTTGGAGGAACAGCAGCACCAGGCCATGCCCGGCCGATCGCGGTGACACCCGGCATGGCCCGTCGCTGCCGATGCAGTAGGATTTCCCCATCGCTACCGGAGACGCCGCATGACGCCCCGCTACGTGCTGGCCATCGATCAGGGCACCACCAGTTCGCGCGCGATCCTGTTCGATCACGCCGGCGACATCGTCGGCAGCGCGCAACGTGAGTTCGCCCAGATTTTCCCGCAGCCCGGTTGGGTGGAACATGACCCGCGCGAGATCCTCACCAGCGTCTACGCCACGCTGACCGAGCTGCTCAGCCGCGAACAGATCGACCCGCGCCACATCGCCGCACTGGGCATCACCAACCAGCGCGAGACCACCGTGGTCTGGGAACGCGCCACAGGCCAGCCGATCCACAACGCCATCGTCTGGCAGTCCCGGCAAAGCCAGGCCATCTGCGAGCGGTTGCGCTCGCAGGGGCACGAAGCGCTGATCCGTGAACGCACCGGCCTGCTGATCGATGCCTACTTCTCGGCCACCAAGGTGCGCTGGATCCTCGATCACGTGGAAGGCGCACAACAGCGCGCGGAGCGTGGCGAACTGCTGTTCGGCACCATCGACAGCTGGCTGGTCTGGAATCTCAGTGGCGGCCAGGCACACGTGACGGACTACAGCAACGCCGCACGCACGCTGCTGTTCAACATCCACACCCTGGACTGGGACGACGAGCTGCTCGCGCTGCTGGACATTCCGCGCGCCATGCTGCCGCAGGTGCGTGACTCCAGCGCGGTGTACGCGCACACCCGGCCGCAGTTCTTCTTCGACCACCCGATTCCGATCGCCGGTATCGCTGGCGACCAGCAGGCCGCGCTGTTCGGCCAGGCCTGCTTCCAGCCGGGCATGGTGAAGAACACCTACGGCACCGGCTGCTTCATGCTGATGCACACCGGAACGCAGGCCGTGCGTTCGCACAATGGCCTGCTGACCACCATCGCCTGGGGCCTGGACGGGCGCGTGGAGTACGCACTGGAGGGGTCGATCTTCATCGCCGGCTCGGTGGTGCAGTGGCTGCGCGACGGCCTGCGCATGATCGATCGGGCCAGCGACAGCCAGGCGCTGGCCGCGAAGGTCGGCGACAGCGCTGGCGTCTATCTGGTGCCGGCGTTCGTGGGCCTGGGTGCGCCTTACTGGCGCAGCGACGTGCGTGGAGCGATGTTCGGCCTGACCCGGGGCACCAGCAGGTCGCACTTCGTGCGTGCAGCATTGGAAGCAATGGCTTACCAGACCCGCGATGTACTCGATGCCATGCAGTCCGATGCAGGTATCGGCCTGAGCGAGCTGCGTGCCGACGGCGGCGCGATCGGCAACGACTTCCTTGCCAGCTTCCAGGCCGACATTCTGGGCGTTCCGCTGCTGCGGCCACGGCTGACCGAGACCACGGCGCTGGGCGCGGCCTACCTGGCCGGGCTGGCGGTGGGATTCTGGGAAAGCCGCGAACAGATCGCCGCGCAATGGGGACTGGACCGCCGTTTCGAGCCGCAGATGCCGGCAGCACGGCGCGAGACGCTGTATGCCGGGTGGCAGCAGGCGGTCGCCGCCACCCTGGCCTTCCACGTCGATTGAGGGCGGTAGCGCCGGGCCATGCCCGGCGAATCAATCCCCAATCCGCCGGGCATGGCCCGGCGCTACCCCAACATCAGAACGCCGGCAGCACGGCACCCTTGTACTTGGTCTCGATGAACGTCTTCACCTGTGCGCTGGTGAGCGCCTTGGCCAGCTTCTGCACGCGCGCATCATCCTTGTTGTCGGGCCGGGCCACCAGGAAGTTCACGTACGGCGAGTCCTTGCTTTCGATCGCCAGCGCATCCCGGGTCGGGTTCAGACCCGCATCCAATGCATAGTTGGTGTTGATCAGGGCCAGGTCCACCTGATCCAGTACGCGGGGCAGCATCGCCGAATCCAGCTCGCGGAACTTCAGCTGCTTCGGATTGGAGACGATGTCGCGCTGGGTGGCCAGCGCATTGGTCGGATCCTTCAGCTCGATCACGCCGGCCTTGTGCAGCAGGATCAGCGCCCGGCTGTTGTTGCTCGGATCGTTCGGGATGACCACATCCGCGCCTTCACGCAGTTCGGCCAGCGACTTGATCTTGCGCGAGTATGCGCCGAACGGCTCGATGTGCACGCCGATCACCGTCACCAGATCGGTCTTGCGGTCGCGGTTGTAGGCGTCCAGGTACGGCTCGGTCTGGAAGTAGTTCACGTCCACCTGCTTCTGCACCAGCTGGTCGTTGGGCTGCACGTAGTCGTTGAACACGCGCACGTCCAGTTCCACGCCTTCCTGTTTGAGGATCGGCTTGACCACCTCGAGGATTTCGGCGTGCGGCACGGCCGTGGCGGCCACCACCAGCTTCTGCGAAGGCTCGCCGGACTTGCCGCAGGCGGTCAGGGCCAGCGCAGCGGCGAGCAGGGGCAGCAACAGGGTCTTCTTCATGGGCGGAATGATTCTCGGGGGGAGGTCAGGATCTATCGTAGTTGCTCAGGGCCAGCTCGAGCAGCGCCTTGGCCTGCTCGCGCAGCATCGTCGGTTCGACGATCTCGGCATCCGAGCCGTAATGCAGCACATCCATCAGCAGTTCGCGTGACACGCTGTAAGGCACTTTCAGTTCATAGCGGCCGTCGGCCAGGAAACGGCCCTGCTGCTTGGAATGCCAGTGCTCATCGGCGACCCAGCGCGCAGCCTTGGCGCTGAACAGGATGGTGGCCCAGCCCTTCGGCGCACCGGAGAAAATGCCGTAGCTGGCACCCAGTTGCTCGTCCAGTTCGCTGTCGGCCACGTCACGGGCCGTGTGGTCGATCACCCGCGCCTTGTGGATCCGGTCCACCGCGAAGCTGCGGAGGGCCTCGCGGTCGTGGTCCCACGCATCGAGGTACCAGTTGTCGCGGTAGTGGGTCAGGCGCTGCGGCGAAACAGTGCGCTTGGTCGGTTCGTCGGTGGAACGGGCGCGGTACTCGAAGCCCAGCTGGCGCCGCTCGAGCACGGCCGAAGCCACGCTGCGGAAGCTGCCTTCGTCGAATTTGCGGCCGCGATGCGGAATGACCCGCACCCGGTCCACCGGCCAGCTGGAGACCCCCGCCTGCGCGGCCAGCAGGCTTTCGATGCGCTGCTGCAGCGGTGCCAGCACCGAAGACAGCACGCCCCCGCCGGTACGGGCCAGCAGGTGCTGCGATGCCAGCAGGGCATGCAGCTCCTCCGAGCTGAGCCAGAGGCCGGGCAGTTCGAAGCGGTCGCTTTCGTCGGCGTGATAGCGGAAGCCGGCCTCACCATCGCCCTCGATCGGCGCCATCAGCGCGTCGCGCAGGAACGCCAGGTCGCGGTAGACGGTGGCACGGGAACAACCGAGCTTGTCCTGCAGGGTCGCCACCGTCACCGGATAGCGCGCGGACTTGAGCAGACGATGCAGGGCGGTGATGCGTTCGTATCGGTCCATGCCCCCGATTATGTCCGAGTCGCGGGTCTTGTGTGGGGGGTTTGGGCTATCGTGGGCGCCCCACCCTCTGCGAAAGCCCTCCCATGCGCCGGTTGCCCGCCCTGCCCCTGCTGGCCTGCCTGCTGCTGGCTGCCTGTGGTCGCCCCCCAGCGCCGTCCGGCGGCGACGCGGTCGTTCCGCAGGCCGACCCGGCGCAGGCGGTACTGGCCGCCAGCCAACGGTTCGCCGCCCTGCGCAGCTTCCACGCGGAACTGGAAGTGCTGGGTACGCCACAGCCGGTCCGCAGTGCGATGGACTTCGTGGCCCCGGACCGATTCCGGGTACAGACGGCGGCCGGTGCACAGACCATCATCGGTGACACGATGTTCCTGCAGGCCGACGGGGCCATCCGCCAGGTGCCGACACCGCCCGGTCTGCTCGAGCAATGGCGGACACCGCTGCCGGCCGACGTCGCGCCCGCGGCGCTGCAGGCCGAGGATCTGGGCAGCCAGACGCTGGACGGGGTCCAGACCCGCCGCTACCGGCTGCGTGGCGCCGGCCCCGGCGAGCGCCTGGAGTACTGGGTGGATGGGCAGGGCCTGCCACGCCAGATCGTGCGCAGCGGCAGCAGCAACGGCAAGGTGTTCCAGCTGCGCCTGCGCTATTCGCGCTTCAACGACCCCTCCCTCCGCATCGAGCTGCCCTGAATGGGGAGCGGTGACAACGCCTGCTGAAGCGGCCAGCGCCATGGGGCGGACGGCCATCACGCTTCCAGTATCATCACGGGTTGTTAACCGCTTCGGAGAAGCCTCGATGTCCCTGCGCGTGTCCCTGCTGATTCCCCTGCTGCTCTGCGCCCCGCTGGCGTACGCGCAGGATGCATCCGAACTGGCGGCGATGTCCTCGCCCTGGAGCGGCAGCGGCGGCGAGCTCGGCTTCGCCTCGGCACGCGGCAACAGCAGCACCGAGAGCTTCAACGGCCGCCTGCGCCTGCGCTACACCGACGGTGACTGGGTGCACAGCATGGACCTGTTCGGCCTGCGTTCCAGCTCCAAGGTGACCGAGACCAACGACGACGGCACCACCACCCGCCGCAACAACACCACCGCCAACCGCTACACCGGCAGCGCCGGCAGCGCGCTGCAGCTGGGCGAGCACCGCCAGCTGACCGCCACGGTGCGTACCGAGCGCGATGACTTCGCCACCTACGACCGCCAGAGCTCGTTCGGTCTGGGTTACGGCACCCGTCTGTGGAGTACCGAGCGCTTCTATTTCGATGCCCAGGTCGGCCCCGGTGTGCGCCGCACCCACAGCACCGAGGATGATCGCACCCGTACCGGGCTGATCGGTCGTGGCCTGTTCGACATGAAGTACTCGCTTACCGAGAACACCGATCTGGTCAACACGCTGCTGGTCGAATCGGGGTCGTACAACACCTTCGGCCAGAACGATTTCGGCCTGTCGGTGAGCATGAATGAACACCTGGCCTTGAAGGCCGGCTGGCAGGCCCGCTACAACAGCGACGTCGCGGTGGACAAGCGCAAGACCGATACGCTGACCACCATGAACGTGGTCTACAAGTTCAAATAAGCGAAACGGGCGCCTGGCGCCCGTTCTCTTTTCTGTTCCGCAGCGCCTGGCCGAGGAAATCGGCCGGGTCAGGCGTTCAGCAGCTCACCCGCCCCGCCATCGAGCAGCCTCTGCGCCACGCGCTGGCCCAGCGCGTCCGGGTCGCTGGCCGGGCCCACGCCTTCGGCGCGCACCGCACGGCCATCGCTGGCGCTGCCGACCAGCCCCTGCAGGTGCAGGTCCTGCCCCTGCCACTGCGCGATCGCCGCCACCGGCACATGGCAGCTGCCATGCAGCGCGCGGTTCATTGCCCGCTCCGCTTCCACGCAGGCGCGCGTCGCGGCGTCATCGAGCACAGCGAACAGGGCCATCAGCGGCGCATTGCTGCCATCGCACTCCACGGCCACCGCGCCCTGCGCCGGCGCCGGCAGCCAGTGCGGCGGCTGCAGGCGCAGCACGATCCGATCGCCCAGTCCCAGGCGCTCCAGCCCGGCGACGGCCAGCACGATGGCGTCGTAGCCCCCGTTGTCGAGCTTGGCCAGGCGCGTATTGACGTTGCCACGCAGGTCCAGCAGTTCCAGGTCCGGGCGCAGCGCACGCAGCTGGGCCTGGCGGCGCAGCGAGGACGTGCCGACGCGCGCGCCGATGGGCAACGCATCAAGCGAGGCATAGAGGTTGGAGACGAAGCCGTCGGCCGGGTCATGACGGGGCAGCATGGCCGGCAGCACGAACGGCGCATCCAGTTCCATCGGCACATCCTTCAGCGAATGCACGGCGCAGTCGGCGTCGCCGCGCAGGATGGCCAGCTCCAGTTCCTTCAGGAACAGGCCCTTGCCACCGATGGCGGCCAGCGAGCGGTCGAGCACTTCATCGCCGCGCGTGCTCATCGGGACCAGCTCCACGTGCAGGCCGGGATGGGCCTGGCGGAGGCGGTCGGCGACGTGTTCGCTCTGCCAGAGGGCGAGCGGGCTCTTGCGGGTGGCGATGCGGACGGTTTCCATCCGGTCATTATCGCGCCTTCGGCGCGGATACGGCCAACGGCGGAGCCCCTCATGGCTGGCTGGGGACAAGGCTGAAGCAACAGCCGTGCTTGGCCGGGCGGGGTGGGTTGCGCAGGGGCGTGAGCCGCATGGATGCGGCGACCGAGCTTACATGGACGTACTTGCAGCGGCCCCTGCGCAGCCCATCCCGCCCGGCCTCTGACAGTTTCCGTGTGCGCCAGCCACGGAAGATCAAAAGAAAGAAGCAGAAGCAACAGCCAGCGGCTCTCGGGGTCAGACCCCTCTCTCCCATCCGATATCACCAACGCTTTTGCCGTCCGTCACCGGGAAATTCGCGAGGGTGAGTCGGGATGGGCGGGCGGGACCGTTGGCGCCATGGATGGCGCCATCGAGCCCCCATGGATGGGTTTACGGCGTGTCTCGCCCGCCCATCCCGACTCACCCAACACGCAACAACTCAGAGCCGAACACAACCTGCAGTTGCTGTTGCTGTTGCTGTTGCTCTTGCTTCAGACGTTGCCCGCAAGCAGTCGCGGCCGCAGGCCGCGCCGGACACTCACAGATGCCGCAGTTCCTGCTTCAGCGTCGCCACACAGCGGCGGCTGACCTCCAGCGGCTGCTTGCCATGCCGGAGCACCGCCTGCACCTGCCCGCCCACGCCACGACGCAGTTCCACCAGTTCGTGCCGCGCCACCAGACAGTTGCGGTGGATGCGCACGAAGCGGCTGGCGAATTCCTCCTCCAGCGACTTCAGCGACTCCTCGATCAGGTCCTCACCACGCGCGTGGTGCACCACCACGTACTTTTCCTCGGCCTGCAGGTAATGGATGTCATCCAGTGGAATCAGCCGCAGGCTGCCCCGCAGCCGGGCGCACAGCATGCTGCGTGCCTGTTGCCCCGCGTCGTGCTGTGGCTGCCCCCCGCGCCCGGCCAGAAAGGTCCGCGCGCGCGCGATGGCCGCTGCCAGCCGCTCGGCACGCACCGGCTTCATCAGGTAGTCGATGGCCGCCGCTTCGAATGCCGACAAGGCATGCGCGTCGTAGGCCGTACAGAACACCACCGCCGGGCGTGGCTCGAAGCTGGCCAGGTGACGGGCCGCTTCCAGCCCATCCAGTCCGGGCATCGCGATGTCCAGCAGCACCAGGTCCGGCTGCAGTTCCGCGCAGGCGTGCAGGGCCTGCTCGCCGTTACCGGCCTCGGCCACCACGTCCACCCCCTCCTGCGCGGCCAGCAGGCTGCGCAGGCGCTCGCGCGCCAGCGGTTCGTCATCGGCGATGACTACCCTCACGATCGTTCCCTCACTGGATCGGCACCGTCACCTGGCAGGCATAGTAGCCCTCGCTCCAGCCGGCCGTCATCCGTGCGGCACTGCCGAAGCGCCACGCCAGGCGATGACCGATGCTGTGCTGGGCATGCCCGGCGCCGCGTGCCAGGGCCAGCCCCGGCGTCTGTGGATCGGGAGCGGGATTGCGTACGCGGATGTGCAGCTCGTTGCCTTCGCGCGCCACGTGCAGCTCGACGGTGCCACCTTCCGGCAACCGCGAAATGCCATGCAGCACCGCGTTTTCCACCAGTGGCTGCAACACCAGCCGCGGCAGCGGCTGCTCCCACGGCAGCGGCTCGTCACGCTGCCAATGCACCTGCAGGCGCTCTCCCAGGCGCAGCGACTCGATCGACAGGTAACGCTCGGCCAGCTCGCATTCGGCCTGCAGGGTGGAGTCTCCATCGCCCGCCCCCAGCGCCGCGCGGAACAGATCGGACAGGTCCAGCACGGCGCGTTCGGCCACCGCCGGATCACGATGCAGCAGACTGGCGATCAGATTCATGCTGTTGAACAGGAAATGCGGACGGATCCGGGCCTGCAGTGCATCGGCCTGTGCACGTGCGTTGGCCTGCACCTGCGCGGCCCAGCGGTCGCTCACGTAGAAGTAGCGCAGGGCCAGCGCGCTGATCAGTGCGCTGGTGGCCGCACTGCCAAGGGTGAAGCGCCAGAAGCTGATGCCACGGGCGAAGCTGTCGCCCAGCACGGCATACAGCGCGTGGATGATGCCCGCGCAGACCACGGCGATCAGCGCCGCCAGTGCGATCGCCGCAGCGGCGCCCAGCAGCGGTGGCAGCCTCGACAGCGCCTGCCGCAGCATGCACAGGCTGGCGGTCACCGCCAGCGCCAGCCAGAGTGCGAAACCGCTGGCCGAAAGCAGCTCGCCCACCGTCCAGTGACGGCTGCCATCGGGGGCCAGGGCCAGCAGCACCACCACCAGCTCGGCCAGGCCGAGCATCGCCGCCAGCCGCCGCAGGCGGCACAGTTCCGGCATCCAGGGAGGCGTGCTGGCCGGTGACATGGGTCAGGCGACGCCCAGGCGTTCCTGCAGCCAGTCACCCAGGGCATCGATCTCCTCGGCACAGACCTGGTGCGCCATCGGGTAGCTGTGCCACTGCACCTGCAGGCCCAACACGCGCAGCGCCTGCGCGCTGTGTGCGGCTACCGCCTGCGGAATGACCGGGTCGCCGCTGCCGTGGGCCATGAACACCGGCACGTCCACTGCGGTAGCCACGCGCTCGGCGCTGTCCGCGTCTGGCAGGTAGGTGGACAGCGCGATCAGCCCGGCCAGCGGCGCCGTGCGCGACAGCGCGGCGGTAAGAATGATCGCGCCCCCCTGCGAGAAGCCGGCCAGGAAGATCTGCTCCGGCGTGATGCCCCGCTCGATCTCGCGGGCGATCAGGGCCTCTACCTGGGCCACCGATTCGCGCACGCCGGCCATGTCGGCGCGGGAACGGAAATCCATGCCGACAATGTCGTACCAGCCGCGCATCGGCACGCCGTTGTTGATCGTGATCGGCCGCACCGGGGCGTGCGGGAACACGAAGCGCAGC
Source organism: Stenotrophomonas sp. 112478_Sma (assembly GCF_056479905.1). Classification (NCBI taxonomy): domain Bacteria; kingdom Pseudomonadati; phylum Pseudomonadota; class Gammaproteobacteria; order Lysobacterales; family Lysobacteraceae; genus Stenotrophomonas; species Stenotrophomonas sp. 112478_Sma. The sequence continues at coordinate 3,769,615 of NZ_CM151072.1, forward strand.
GCCGGCCAGTGCGGACGCACCAGCTCCGGAACGATCGGGGCGAAGTCATGGCCATCGGCGCCGAGGCCGTGCAGCCAGATCACCGACCACTGCGGCGAGGCGCCGGTTTCCTGTTCCACCGTTTGCAGCATGTTGCGGCTCCTTCAGATGCGAGCCGCATTATGCCGCCGGTGTGGGGCGATCAGTACAGCGGTGGCTGTTCGGCCGCTTCCCGGCGCAGCTGCGCGGCGCGTACCAGCACCGGCGGCGGAATGTTCTCCTCGGGGATGTCGAGCAGGCCCAGCCGGTGCAGGAACGCACCGGGACCGCGCGACGAGGTCAGTGCCACCACCGGAATGGCCAGCACCATGCCGATCACCACCGGCGCCATCCATGCCGCCAGCGACGGCGAGACCAGCCAGGCCAGCACGCCCATGAAGGCGCCGAACAGGCCCAGGCCGCCGTAACCGCGCACCAGCGCCATCCAGGAAATGCCACCGTCGTCGCGCTGCTGGGCGTCCCACCCCGAGTCGCGTCCGGACAGCACTTCGGCCACGCCGCGGGACTGCACATACATGACCACCGGCGCCATCAGTGCGGCCAGCACGGTCTCCACCAGCATCGACACGAAGGCACGGAACGCACCGCCGCAGCCACGACGATCCACCGGGTCCAGCAGCATCGCCAGGTAGCCCAGCACCTTGGGCATCAGCAGTACCGCCATGGTGGCGGCGAACAGGCGCACCACCTGCTGCTCGTCCTGCGCGCGCCAGTACACGCCGGGCGCCAGGTGCAGCACGGCATTGAAGTCGATGCCTTCCTGGAACAGCGGGATGGCGATGCCGATCAGCATCAGCATCGCCCACATGGGCGCAGTGAAGTAATGGCCGATGCCGATCAGCATGTGCATGCGGCTGATCCAGTGCAGGCCGCGGCTGCCGACCACCTTGCCGTGCTGCAGGTTGCCCTGGCACCAGCGACGGTCGCGCACCAGCAGGTCGGTCAGGGTCGGCGGGCCTTCCTCATAGCTGCCCCCCAGGTACGGCACCATGTGCGCGGCCCAGCCGCCACGCCGCATCAGCGCGGCTTCGACGAAGTCGTGGCTGAGCACGTGGCCGCCGAACGGCTTGCGCCCAGGCAGCGATGGCAGGCCGGCATGGTCGGCGAAGGCACGGGTGCGGATGATGGCGTTGTGGCCCCAGTAGTTGCTTTCAGCGCCGTGCCACCAGGCCACGCCCCGGGCGATCACCGGCCCGTAGACGCGGCCGCCGAACTGCTGCATGCGGGCGAACAGGGTGCGTCCGCCGATCACCGACGGCAGGGTCTGGATCAGGCCGACGTCAGCGTTGTGTTCCATGCCGGCCACCAGGCGCACGATGCTGTCGCCGGTCATCAGGCTGTCGGCGTCCAGGATCAGCATCTGCGGGTAGGCCCCGCCGAAGCGGCGCACCCAGTCGGCGATGTTGCCCGCCTTGCGGCCGCTGTTGTCGCCACGACGGCGGTAGAACAGCCGCACGCGGCCGTCGGGCACCTGCTCGCGGAGCTCGGCGAAGACCTGCTCTTCGGCCCGCGCGATATCGTCACGGCGGGTGTCACTGAGCACGAAGAAGTCGAAACGCTCCAGCTGGCCGGTGGCCGCCACCGATTCGTAGATCGCACGCAGGCCGGCCAGCAGCCGGCGCGGATCCTCGTTGTAGGTCGGCATCAGCAGCGCCGTGCGGCTGTGCACGGTGGGCAGCGGCTTGTCCGGATCAATGCCCAGGCGATAGCCACGGTCGAACACGGCGGTGAGGAAGCCTGCCACCGCGCTGGCGAACGACAGCGCGATCCAGGCGAACAGGCCCACGAACAGCACCAGCAGGCAGGCTTCGAGCACGCTGATGCCGTTGACCGACAACACCCGCCACATCATCCGGGTGGCCGCTGCGGTCATCACCAGCGTGCCGCCCAGGATGTACAGCCGACGCAGGCCGATCAGGCGTGGCGAGGTGCGGTGCCGGCGCACCCTGAGCTGCCCTTCGCGCAGGGTCTGCTCGGGCATCGGCAAGGGCACTTCGGCAGGCAGCAGCGCCCAGCCGGCGTCAGGCCCGGGCGATTCCGCCTCCGCATGGATGGTCTGCACCCCCATCGGCGCCTACTCCGCGCAGTCGGCATGGCCGGCCGTCCGGGCCAGGCTGCATGCACGAAGGTTCCCGGCGCGCCTTCCCGGCGCCCGCACTTGTCCTGGCTGCGTCGGCCTGAGGCCGCGCAGTCGCTGTCTGTCACTACCGGAACCCACACGATCTCCAACGGGGCGGAATCGAAAATGCGGCCCAGTCTAGGCCGCTACATGTAAGCCGGGTGCGAAGGCCTACGCCGGGATTTCTCCCCATTCAGCAAACAGCAGGCGAGGCTGCCGACGGCCTGCCGGATCGACCGCCATTGGATCGAGCAAAACGGGCGGCGACACATCCCTCGGCGATCGCGCTGGCGGCGGGGCCAACGCGATCGATCGTACTTCAGCAGCGCGCGTTACTCGTCCTGCAGGACGACGCCGGCCGCGTCCTGCAGGGCAGCGGTGCGCGCACGGTCCATCGCCACCGCCAGTTGCTGGCGGGCGAGCAGTTGTTGGGCCTGCACCACTTCGGGTGTGGGCAGAAGCACCGGTCCCGGTGCGTTTTCCGGTGTAGCGGGTGTGGTCATGCAACCTCCGTGGACATCCCCGCTGCCGCGCGGGTCCAACCGGGCGGCAGCGGAACTGCGCACCCTATCCTAAAAACAAGGCGGATGGGTGACGTGCAAGCCGGTGAGGCCTGCGCCTGCAAAGGACATGTATCACGTTCCAGGCACGCAGCGCTGGATCCTGAATAGGCATTTCCGGTAGCATGAAAACGTTTTCTCACAGGGAAGTTCCTCCCATGAATACCGTCGACCTCACCCACTTCAGCCCCAAGTGGCAATTCCGCTTCAACTTCTACCGCCAGCACGGCGCGCCCAAGGAGCCCGGCTTCAAGCAGGCCTGGCGGGCCCTGTCCTTCGGCGACCGCCTGAAGATCAACCTGAACATCTTTGCCCTGTTCTTCGGCCCCATCTACCTGCTGATCCTGGGCATGTGGCGCAAGGCGCTGGTGGTGATCGGCATCGCCATCGCCCTGGCGGCCATCACGATGTTCCTGCCCGACATCGTCGGCCGCGCGGTGTTCATCGCCTTCAATGTCTTGGTCGCCTCCAGCACCAACTACAGCTATTACCTGGAAAAGGTGGAAGGCCGGATCCGCTGGAACCCGTTTGAAGGAATGTTCTGAGCCACTCAGACCTGCGCACGGACGCGCGGCAAGGATGCAACCGACGCCCGGCCCCCGCCGGGCGTCTTCGTTTCCGGCGTCAGGCCGCGCGCAGCGTGGCCGTCGTGCCCGTGGCCGACTGCAGCCGGAAGCGGGACACCGCCACCGCAAGCTGCTCGGCCTGCTCTTCCATCGCGCGCGCGGCAGCACTGGCCTCTTCCACCAGCGCCGCATTCTGCTGGGTGGTTTCATCCATCTGCACCACGGTCTGGTTGACCTGCTCGATGCCGGCCGACTGCTCGCGTGAGGCGGCCGAGATCTCGGCCATGATCTCGTTGACCCGCCCGACCTGGCCGACGATCTCCTGCATGGTGTTGCCTGCGCGGTGCACCAGCTGCGCACCACTGCCGACCTGGGCCACCGATGCGTCGATCAGTCCCTTGATTTCCTTCGCCGCTGCGGCCGAGCGCTGGGCCAGCGCGCGCACTTCGCTGGCCACCACGGCGAAGCCGCGTCCCTGCTCGCCCGCACGCGCGGCCTCAACGGCGGCGTTAAGGGCCAGGATGTTGGTCTGGAAGGCGATGCCGTCGATCACCGAGATGATCTCGGCGATGCGCTGCGATGAGGTTTCGATCTGCTGCATGGTCTGTACCACTTGGCCGACCACCTTTCCGCCTTCGCTGGCCACGTCCGCCGCCGATGCGGCCAACGTGTTCGCCTGCAGGGCATGATCGGCATTCTGGCGCACGGTGGAGGTCAACTCCTCCATCGACGCTGCCGTTTCTTCCAGGTTGGCCGCCTGCAGTTCTGTGCGACGTGACAGATCGCTGTTGCCCGCGGCGATCTCGCCGGCCGCCAGGCGGATGCTCGCCGCTGACTGCTGGATCTGGCCGACGATATGGGTCAGCTGTTGCGCGGTGCTGTTGGCATCGTCGCGCATCACCGCGAACACACCATGGAAGTCGCCCTGCATGCGTGCACTGAGATCGCCGGCGGCGATGGCGCGCAGCAGCGTGGAAAGCGCCGCGAGGTTGTGGTCGCTGGCCTGCATCATCGCGTTCAGCGTGGTCACCATGCGGCGGAAATCGTGCTCGAACCGCTCACTGTCACCACGCACGGCAAAGTCGCCGGCGGCAGCAGCGGCGGCCAGCTGCTGGATCTGCTCGTTGATCGCCGCCAGGTTGCTCTTGGTGGTGGCCATGGCGGCGGTGAACACCGCCTTCTCGCCCGGCAGCGGCTCCATGTCCACGCTCAGATCGCCCACCGCGTAGCGCTGCATCACGTCCACCAGCCGCTGGGTGACCGCATTGCTGGACGCCACCAGCTGATTGCTGTCGGCCACCATGCGACCGTACTCCCCCGGGAAGGCCGCCGCGTCCATCCGGTAACTGAGCTCGCCCGCATCATGGCGGCGTGCCATCTCCGCCTGCGCCGCCATCACAGCCTGCAGCTGTCCCCGCATGCCCTGCATCGCCTCGAGCAGGCGCCCGACCTCATCGTTGCCGCGCGCCGGCAGCGCGGTGTCCAGCTTGCCCGCCGCCACGTCACCTGCAATGCGTACCGCCTGCGCCAGCGGCCGGATCGCCAGGTGACGCAGCAGCAGGTAGACACCGGCGCTCAATGTCAGCGCGGCCAGCACGCCGACCAGCAGCGTCAGCCACAGCAGCTGGCGAGCCTCGGCCACGATAACGGCATGCGGCACCACCACACCCAGCGCGAAGCGCTGCGGGGCATCGCCAACCCGCAGTGGCACGTACAGGCGCACATTGCCGGCGGCATCCGGCTCGAACGCTTCGACGGTCCTGTCGGCCGCGATTCCGGCCAGCATGTCGCGGGTGAAGGCATCGGTGCGCGGCTTGCCGATCTCGGCGGCGTCGGCCGAAGCCAGGACTACGCCCTTGGGCGAAAGCAGTTCAACGCGGCCTGCTCCCATCGGCGCAAGCGTCGCCAGATGCTTCTGCAGTGCCGCCAGCGAGAAATCGACGGTGAACACGCCGAGGAACGTGCCGTTCTCCACGATGGGCGTGCTCAGGGTGCTCATCAGCACCTTCTGGCCGGCGATCTCATAGGCATAGGGCTCGCTCACCTTGGGCAGCTTGTCGCGGCTCGGCCCCATGTACCAGTCACCGGAACCGCTGGCGGTGTCGGTGTAGTCGGTCATCACCGACTGCTGCGGTTTGCCATCCTGCCAGGCCCAGTAGCTCATGTAGCGACCGGTGGCGTCATGGGCCTCGCTGTTGACGAACTCCGCGTCCCTGCCATCGAAGGCATCGGCCTCCCACATGGTGCTCTTGCCCAGCCACTCCGGGTGCGCGCGCAGCTGTTCGCCGAGCACGGCCGCCAGGCTGGCACGATCAGGCTGGTCGCCCCGCGCGCGCTGGGCCAGGACGGCCTCGACCATGGCATCGTTGCTGGCGAAGGCGGTGCCCAGATCGGCCGCAACCTGGCGCGCTTCGGCATGCGCCTCGCTGGCCATGGTCTGCCGCGACGCGTTGATCAGGCTGGCACTGGCCTGGCGGTAGATCAGAAAGGCGGTCAGGCCGAAGCACAACAGCGCGATGGCAGCGGTGCCCAGCATCAGCTTGTGGGCGATGCTGCCCGGACGACGGGCAGCGGCGGAGCGGGAAGACGGCATGGGAGGGTCCGCAAGGCAGGTCAGGACATCCGGCACCGCGTTGGCGCCGCGCTGGTGCGCGATCCCTCGCGCGGCGACCTGTCTGAGCCGGGCGATGCCCGGCACCGCAAGGGCGCACCGGGTTAGCGGCCGTTCCGCGGCGGGGTTGAGTCGTTGCCCTGCGTCAAGCTGAATGCACTCAGTTTGGGATGGCTCATACGTGCGGCGAACCTACTCGACCACCCGGTCCTTCAACCACTGCGTGCGTGGCAGCACTTCGATGCTGCCTGCCGCGTACTGCTGCAGTACATCGTCCGGACCGTAGCGCGGCTGCCAGCCCAGCACCGCAACCGCACGGCTGCCGTCGTACACGCGGTCGATGCTCAGCGGCAGTGGCCAGCCGCGGCGCTCGAACTCGGCCAGCAGCTGCGGTGCGCGCCGCGCCAGCACCCGGCGTGGCTGGGTGGCCAGTTCCAGGCAGTCCTCGCGCCGGAAGGGGGTCGGCGCGCAGGCGATGTAGCGCTGGAACGGTGCGCCCCCGTTGTGCAGCAGCGCGGCATGCGCGCTGGCCACATCGCGTGCATCCAGGCCCCGGTGCAGGCGGAACATCGCCATGCGCTCGGGAGGCTCGGGGAAGCAGCGGCCCATGCGCAGCACGCGCACGGCGAACGCCTCCGATGCCGCGGCTTCGGCCAGCGCCTCGGCCTGCAGCTTGGTGCGGTGGTAGATGGTCCTGGGCAGGGGTTCAGTGTCTTCGTCGATCCAGCGACAACCGCCTGCCACCACGGCATGGCCATACAGGGCGGTGGTGCTGGTCAACACGAAGCGTCCGACGCCGGCGTCACGCGCCAGCCGCAGCAGCTGCGCGGTCGCCTCCACGTTGATCTGCTGGAACACCGTGTCCGGCACCAGCCCGACATGCGGTGCATGCAGCGCAGCGGTGTGGATCACCGCATCCACGCCGCGCACGGCACGCTCCAGTGCCTTCGTGTTGGTGACATCGGCAATGATGCGTGTAGTGGCGAACGGGCTGCGGTCCAGCCCGATGACTTCATGGGTGGCCGCCAACGCGCCGAAGATCGCGCGTCCGATCCGCCCGGAACTTCCGGTCAACAGAATCTTCATTGAGTCCATTCACTCAACAGCGCCCGGGAGCTACCGGGATGAACCGATTCTAGGCGTGGCCTGTGTCCAGGGCGATAGCGGCGCTGCGCAAGTGCAGCGTCAACGACAGGCAGGCAGAACGTGAAGACCACGCGCCATCTGCGGACGTACCGTTAGCCTGCCGTCGGCAAGCATGAGGCTCCGCCACGCCGAGAGAGATCCCCTATGGCCAGCAGCAACCGCGGGTTCGCGTCGATGGACCAGCGCATGCAGCGCGCGATCGCCGCCAAGGGTGGGCGCGCCGCCCATGCCTCCGGCAACGCCCATGAATTCAGTCCCGCCGAGGCGCGCATTGCCGGCCGCAAAGGAGGCGAAGCCATCAGCCGCGATCGCCAGCACATGGCCGCGATCGGTCGCGAAGGCGGGCATGCACGCCACGCCCGCGCACAACAGCAGCGCCAGCAGTCCGATCAAGGTCCACAGGGCCGCGACGAACCGGGTCAGCAGGACTGAGCGACGCGCCTCAGCCGTGGCTGAGGAGGTTCAGCAGGCGCCCGAACGGGTCCCGCACATAGAACCGGCGCACGCCCCATGGCTCCTCGACGGGGCCATACACGACGTCGATGCCAGCGCTGCGGATCCGTTGCAGAACGTCATCCAGATCGTCCACCTCGATCGACAGGTCCGGCACCGGCGTACCCGATCCGCCCTCGCTGGCGAAACTGAGCTGCGCAGGTGCAGTGTCCTGCCCGGCGCAGGTGACGATCCAGCCATGATCCATCACCACCGGCATGCCGAGGATGCCACCGTAGAACGCGGCGGCGCGCGCCGGATCGGGCGTGGCGATGTTGGCGACGATGCGTCTGACAGCCATGACGTTCCTGTTCAATGAGGGGCAAAAACGAAACTGCGCGACCGGCCGGCACACCGTCAATCTTCAGGGACGCGTGTACAGACTGATGCGGCAGGGTGCGAAAAGTGTGGCTTTCGTCACGAAACATTAACGCGTTAACAAAATTCCCGTCACATCGCTGGGGGTGAAACGCATCCAGGACAGTTAGCGGCTGGGTAGACCGTCAATCAAGGAAGTTTGCCTGATGAATCACCCGCTGCATGGCCGTTCGTCCCGCTCCCGTTCCCCCTTGCAACGCCCGCTGGCACTCGCGGTGGCCAGCTCCCTGCTACTGGCAGCCGCCCTGCCGGCGATGGCCTCCGATTCACTCGATGCCTGGCAGCAGCAGCGCCAGCTGCAGGCGGCGTGGGCCCAGCCGGGCCATGCACAGACGGACGCAACCGTTGGTGCTTCGGCGCAGGCCACGTCCACCCCGGTCCTGGGCAAAGCGGGCGACGCCGCCAGTTGGCACAGCGACGAGTTCAATGCCGACTGGGGCCTGGCCGCGATGGGGGCCGACCATGCCTATGCCCGCGGCCTGACCGGCCAGGGTGTACGCCTGGCGCTGTTCGATTCCGGCTCGGCGCTGGCCCACCCGGAATTCGCCGGCCGCAACACCACCAGCATCACCATCGGCCCGGACTGCGCGACGGCGGGGATCGTCGCCGGCGAAGGGGCCTGCTCGCAGACCCGCGGCGAACAACCCGGCTACAACTATTACGGCCTCGGTGCCGGGGTGCCGGCGGCGCTCGCCGGTCGCCTGATCGCGGCCGGCCTGCCCTACGGCTTCAGCTACGCCGATCATGGCACCCACGTGCTGGGCACCATCGGCGCCAACCGCGACGGCACCGGCATGCATGGCGTGGCCTTCGGTGCCGACCTGACGGCAGCGCGCGTGTTCGGTGACACCTACTATGAGTGGCGCCTGGATCCGGATGGTTTCTATCGCCCCCGCGCGGTGTACCGCACCGACCCGGACGACGACGCCGTACTGGACATGTATGCGCAGGTCCAGGCGCAGGGCGTGCGCGCCATCAACCACAGTTGGGGCATCTCGACCCGCAACATGAGTGCCGCGGCGCTCGACCGCCAGTACGCCGCGATTGGCGCGGATTACGACGTCTACGGCAGCATCTACGCAGGCAGCGACGCTGCCCCCGGGTCGACCCTGATCCAGGTGTGGTCGGCCGGCAACGGCAGCGGAGCCGTCGCGGGCATCACTGCGGCCCTGCCGCGCTGGAAGCCGGAGATCGAACCCTACTGGCTGGCCGTGGCCAACGTGCGCCAGCCGGTCGCCGACGATGGCGAAACCGACTATGTGCTCGACGACAGCTCCAGCATCTGCGGTGCCGCCGCCAACTGGTGCATCTCCGCCCCGGGCACCGACATCGCCAGCACCATCGTCTCCGGTGAGATCCAGGGGCGCATCGAGGAAACCAGCGAGTACCTGCGGCTGATCATCGACAGCGAGAACACCGAGTACACCTACGGCCTGAAGACGGGCACCTCGATGGCGGCGCCGCACATCACCGGCGCCCTCGGGCTGCTGTTTGAGCGCTTCCCCTACCTGGACAGCGCACAGGTCCGCGACGTGCTGCTGACGACCGCCCGCGATCTGGGCGATCCGGGCATCGATGAGATCTACGGCTGGGGCATGGTCGACCTGCGCAAGGCCATCGAAGGCTTCGGCTCGCTGCGCGTGGACACCGATGTGGTGATGAACCAGAAGGCCGGTGGCCTGAAGGTCTGGGAAGGCGAGGCCTGGGATGACTGGACCAACGACATCGGTGGCCCCGGCAAGCTGACCAAGTCCGGCATCGGCTGGCTGCGCCTGAGCGGCGACAACAGCTTCAACGGTGCGGTGGTGAACGATGGCGTCCTGGAATTGAATGGCGCCAACACGCTCACCTCGGCAGTGGAGGTGAAGGGCGGCCAGTTCCTGCTCAACGGCTCGCTGGTCTCCACCGCCCTGAACACCACCGGCGGCGTCAGCACGGTCAGCGCCGGCGGCGTGCTGGACCACAGCAACCTGGTGGTCGATGGCGGCGTGATCTCCTTCAACGGTACGCAGACCGGCGGTAATACCACCGTAGGCGCCAATGGCCTGCTGAAGGGTGTCGGCACCCTGGGCACCACCCGGGTCGACGGCATCATCGCGCCGGGCAATTCGATCGGCACGCTGACCGTCAACGGTGACTACGTGCAGGGCGCTACCGGTGTGTTCGCGTCTGAACTGGCGCCGGGAGGCCGCAGCGACCAGCTGCACGTCACCGGCACCGCCACGCTGGACGGCACGCTGGTCGCGCTGCCCGAACCGGGCGTGTACTACCTGGGTGAGCAGTTCAACATCCTGCGCGCCGACGGTGGCATCAACGGTCAGTTCGCCCGTACCGACTTCAGTGCATTCTCGCCGTTCCTGCAGTTCAGCCTGGCCTACAGCGCCAATGGTGCGCGCATCGACGTGGCCCGGGGTGCGCTGCTGGCCACCGCGGCCACCACGCGCAACCAGCGCGCCGTCGCTGGCGTAGCCGATGGCCTGGCGATCAACCAGGGGCTGCCCCGGCCGCTGACCCAGCTGTTCCCCGCCCAGGTCGGCGCCGCGCTGGACGGCCTGAGCGGTGAGCTGCATGCCGCCACGCCGCTGGTGCTGGTCGAGAGCAGCCGCTACGTGCGTGATGCAGCCTTGTCGCGGCGTGCGGGCAATGCGTCGCCGGGCAGCACCGGCGACGCGACCGGTGCGTGGGTACAGGCGATCGGCGGCAACGGCAAGCTCGATGGCGATGTCGAAACCGCGCGCACCGACGCCAACAGCAACGGCCTGCTGGTCGGTATCGACCGCGAGTTCGATGGCTGGCAGGCCGGCGTGCTGGCCGGCACCGGCCGTACCGACGTCAAGCAACGCGACCGCCGTGCCAAGTCGAAGATCGACAACACCCACGTCGGTGCCTACGCCAGCCACAGCTGGGGCGGCTTCGGTCTGCGCGGTGGCGTGGCCTGGAGCAAGCACGAGGCAGAGAGCACCCGCGAGCTGGCGTTCGCAGGATTCAGCGACACGCTCACCGGCCGTTATGACGCGCGTACCCGCCAGGCTTTCCTCGAAGCCGGCTACCGTTTCGGCTCTGATGAAGGCGGCCTGGAGCCCTACCTGCAGGTTGCCCGCGTCGAAGTGGACCTGAAGCGCATCAACGAGCGGGGCGGCGCCGCCGCACTGCAGGGCGAAGTGGAAGACACCCGTACTACCGTGGCGACCGCTGGGCTGCGCTTCGACAAGGGTCTGAAGGCATCCTTCCAGCAGGACAGCTGGCTGCACCTGCGTGGCGCGGTGGGTTATCGCCGGGCCTCCGGCGACCGCAGCCAGGTGGCCAACCTCGCCTTCGCCAACGGTGGCGGCGCGTTCGCCGTCAGCGGAGCGCCGATCGCCGACAGCGCTGTCGTGGCCGAGCTGGGGCTGTCCGCGTGGCTGACCCCGCGGCAGTCGCTGGAGCTGGGCTACAGCGGCCAGTTCGGCAGCGAGAGCCGTGACCATGGCGCCACGGCGCGCTGGTCCGTGCGCTTCTGATCCACGTTCAACTTACCTGCTGAAGAGCATTGGGGCGGCCTGGGGCCGCCCCTTTTTTTCTCCGGAGAATGCAGCCCGGGCGATCAGGCTGCCTTCATCGCGTGCTTCCGCGCACGCATCACGTTGTGGCATTCCTGCACTTCCGGCAGCAGCTGGGTCACTTCCTGGCGTACCGCCGGCGGCAGCCCCTCATCCTTCAGCGCGTCCTTGAAAGCTGCCAACAGGCGGTCTTCCGATTCTTCCAGCTCGGCCACGTAGCCATAGTTGGTGTCGCCGAACGCTGCGCGCACCTTGCCGTAGAACTGCTGCATCGAGCCGACCAGGGTGCCGTGTTCGGCGGGCTTGCCACCGGTGGCCGCAACCGCGCCACTGAGCGCGGACACGATGCGGCCCTTGACGCCGGCAATGCGGGTGAACAGTGCCGCCAGCTCGGCGTCCTTCACCTTCGTGGCCGCCTCTTCGTAGAACGACTTGCCGTCGCGTGCGATCTCGATCAGGTCGTTGAGACGATGTTCGATGGTGGACTGGGTGCTCATGTTCTGCTCCTGAAGTTCAGATTCGTTGGGAACGGACAACGGTGTGCGTTGCCTGCATCACTACCTTGGCCAAAGGGCTGTGGCCCTGGGGTGAGCGTCGTTTGATGCATGCATCACGTCGCTCAACGCGGCCTGACCGCCGCTACCAGGGCACGAAAAGGATGATCCCGGTAATCACCAGCACGGCGGCCAGCACTCCCAGCAGCACCTTCCCTTGTCGCCAGCTCGGCGTCGGTTTTCCTGGCGTGTTCATCGTGTTTTCTCCTGTCGATGCGGACGCTGGCAGCCTGATGCATACGCCAGCGTCGGCACGTGCACGCCATGTGCATCGCGCGTGCACATGTGAGGGCCCTGCATGGACCATGCCGGTGGACAGCGATATCGCGCTCACCGCATGTACGCCGGGCATCAACGCCGGGCCCGCTACGGTCATCGTTCCTTCCCGACTGGAGCCGCACATGGCCATCAAGACTGCCGAAGACCTGTTCATCCACGAACTTTCGGACATCTACAGCGCCGAGAAGCAGCTGACCAAAGCCCTGCCCCGCCTTGCCCGTGCGGCCGAGAATCCGGATCTCGCCGCCGCCTTCGAAACCCATCTGGAGGAAACCCAGGGCCAGATCGAGCGGATCGACCAGGTGGTCGAGACGCTGGGCATCCGTCTCAAGCGCATCAAGTGTGCAGCGATGGAAGGGCTGGTGGAGGAAGGCAAGGAAGTCATCGACAGCATCGACAAGGGACCGGTGCGTGATGCCGCACTGATCGGTGGCGCCCAGAAAGTCGAGCACTACGAGATCGCGTCGTACGGCACCATCGCCGCGCTGGCCAAGCAGCTGGGCTACAAGGACGCGCTCCCCCTGCTGCTGGAAACACTGGCCGAAGAAAAGTCGACCGACGAGAAGTTGACCCTACTGGCCAAGGGGGGCGGCAACGCCAAGGCAGCACAGGCCGCCTGAGTTCCACTGCGATACGCCGCCAGGGACGGCGGCGGCAACAGGAGATCCCGATGCATCCGGATATCATCGGCTGGATGGCGACCCTTGTGCTGGTCGCCACCTTGCTCAGGCAGATGGTCAAGCAGTGGCGTTCGCCACATCCCGAGACACTGTCACGATGGTTGTTCGCAGGCCAGATGGTGGCCTCGGCGCTGTTCACCCTCTACAGCCTGATGCTGGGCAGCAGCGTCTTCGTGGTGACCAATCTGCTTCTGTTGGCGACGGCTCTGCTTGGGCAGGTGTTGGCGCGGCATCGCCAGAGGCAGGCCCCCCTCCCTCCCCCCTGTTGATCACCGCTGGCGGATACCGGGCGGCCCGGGATCGCCGAACAGGACCTGATCGCGGGGACAGAAAAAGCTGCGTCGCCGGGTTCTGCCCAGATACTGCTTGCTGACGGGGCCGCCACATCGCGGACAGCTGCGTTTGGCATGCACCTGCCAGTGCCTCTTGAGCTCGTGGCGACGCTTCCATTCCAGGAACTCGTAGCTGTAGGTCCTGGCTTCGCGGATCAGTGATCCCAGCCTGCGCGGCGGCAGGTCACCCACACGCGTGGCCGGGTGTACGCCGATCCGGAACAGCACTTCGTTCTTGATGATGTTGCCAACGCCGGCAAAAACGTTCTGGTCCAGCAGTGCGTCGCACACCAGGACGTCAGCCATCGCTTTCAGGCGGCGGCGCGCGAGCCGGGGGTCCCACGCATCGCTCATCACATCGGTGCGCCAGTCGTAGGCTTCTTCCAACGGGCCGTCGATGAGTTTGACCGAACAGGCATAGAGGTTCAGTTCGCCGGCATCGAACCTCAGCGATACGCGCGGAGGCGAAGGCTTGCGCTCATCGATACGCCAGCTGCCGAACAGCATCAGATGAATCCGCAAGGTATGCGTGCCGAACTCCAGCAGGAAGTGCTTCCCCCAACTACGCACGGATCGCACGCGCTGCCCTGCAAGCATGGACAGGTCAATCCGGCTGTTGCCCCCGACATGTCGCAGTATCTGGCCGGTGAACATCTCGGCGGCCTCGCGCAGCAGCACGATGGAAGGGCCTTCAGGCATGGCCGTGTTCTCCGAGCAGTGCCTGCAATCGCAGTGCATTGCTGACCGCATGGCCCTGCGCCGTGTTGTCCAGGATCATCCAGGCGCAATGGCCGGCACGCGCGCGGTCCCTGAGCAGCCCGGCCAGCCGTGCCAGTGTGGTCTCGTCATAAGCGCTGCGATAGATATCCGGCTGGCCGTGCCATCGCCAATAGCTCCAGCCGCGGGCCCCGCCCGGCTCGCCCGCCTGCGCGACCCGCGCCGGGTCCGCCGCCACGCGCGCGATGTCATGGACCGCCAGCAGCGCATCCACCTCGGCACTGAACCAGGACGGATGTCGAGGCTCGCACGCCACCTGCCTGCGCGTGCGCCGACGCAGATCGTGCAGAAACGGTTCGACGTGCTGCGGCTCGTACGCCAGGCTGGGAGGCAACTGCAACAGCAGCGCACCCAACCGGCTGCCGAGTTCTTCCACCGCAGCCAGGAACGGGTCGAGCAGCGGGCCGGCACCGCGCAGCCGCTGCTCGTGCGAGATGGAACGCGGCATCTTCACCGTGAAGCGGAAATCGTCCGGAACGGAAGCGGCCCAGCGCCGATAGGTCTGGGGCAGGTGCGGGCGATAGAACGAGGAGTTGATCTCGACCAGAGAAAGGCGCGTGGCGTAGCGCTGCAGCAGACTATCACCTCCACCGAAACTGGAGCGATCCGCCGCCGACAGGGACCATCCTGCGCAACCGATGCGTATCCGCGTTCCGGCAGGGTGCGGTTCCACCCCAGCGCTCATGACCCGCTCCCACCAGCAAGCGCAGCCTGCATCATCGGTCCGCCCTGATCGGCTCGCAGGAGAGGCGCCGTCAACAGCTGCAGCCTGTCCAGCGCGCTGGTCGGAATTCCGCTGGCCGTGCTGCGCACGAACCCGGTCCAGTCAGACAGGGCCACCCTGCCGAGTGCCGTGTGCTCCACCTGCAGCCAACCCATCCGCCAGTGCGAGAACTGGCGGCGACCGATACGACCGCGGTTGAGCTCGACCACACTGTGATGGCTGCTGCTGTCGAGGATGCGCCGCCACGCGGCGTCCACGCCCTGCTGTGGCCCCTCCAGATACTGAAGGAAGCGATGACCATCGAACAGAAGCACGCCGGTGATGTCCGCTGCTTCATTGAATGCCACCGCGTCGTTGACGAGACCGCGCAGCCGTTCCGCGCTCAATGAGGCAACGGCTTCGCTCGCATAGGCAATGGCACGCAGAGGCATGGGGGCACCGGTGATTGCAGGGGTCTCTACCTTAGTCCTTGCTACCGAAGGTGCGGTGATTCCGGCGTGCAAGCCGCGTTCAAGTGCGGGGCCGGCTGTGCGCTCGTGGTGATGGCATGAGGAATACGGCAAGCGCGGACGACATCGTGTTGCCGCATGAAGCACTGCCGGCTAGCGGCGGATGTGGATGATGGTCGGTGCCGTCAATACGACGGCTCAACACTGGAGACATTCCATGGCCAACCAGAATCAGAACCAGGGCAACAGCAACCGAGGCTTCGCTTCGATGGACGAGGACAAGCAGCGTGACATCGCTGCCAAGGGCGGACGCGCTGCGCATGAGTCGGGCAACGCACACGAGTTCAGCCCGGAGGAAGCCCGTGAAGCCGGCCGCAAGGGCGGCGAATCCGTAAGCCAGGATCGTCAGCACATGGCCGACATCGGTCGCGAGGGCGGGCAGGCGAGCCGCGGCGGCGGAAACCGGGGCGACGGTCAGCAACAGCAACAGCAGCAACGCGGCGGCAATAACCGTGGCGGCCAGCAGCGCTGATCGGTCGTGACCGGATGCAACAGCGGATGGGCGGGCAACGTTCCCGCCCATCTTCACATCAGCGGCGCGGCTCCAGTCCCGTCCGGGCCGGACCTTCCAGCAATGCGCCGGTCGCGCTGAAGCGGCTTCCGTGACAAGGGCAGTCCCAGCTGCGCTCCAGCCCATTCCACTGCACCAGGCACTTCAGATGCGGGCATACCGCTGACATCACATGCACATCGCCCGCGTCGTCGCGATGCACGGCCAGATGATCGCCGCCCACCTGGACGACCACGCCCTCACCTGGCGCGATGTTCGCCGTGCGCATGTGTGTCGCCCGCATCCGGTCCGCGATCATATGCTTGGCGACGGTCGCGTTGCAGCGGGCCCATCCGGCAATCGAACGCAGCGGTGTGAACCGCATGGGACTGAACAATCGCGCCGCATCGGTCTGCACACCCTGGATGCCCTCGCAGATGGCATGCGCCGCCACACCCGCCCAGGTCAGGCCATCAGCACCGTAACCGGAGGCTATCCAGACGTTGTCGTGGGCACTGTTGCCGATGAAGGGCAGCCGGTCTGCCGGCCGGAACTGCTGCGCCGACCAGCTCACGGATGGGCCTGACACAGCGAAATGGTGCTGCAGATCCGCCTCGAGGGCTGCGCAGGGATCTGTGGCGGGGGTCTCTCCGACGCGGTGCGATTCACCCACCATCACCAGCCAGGGCGCGCCGTCCGGCCCGGTCGCACGCCGCAGTGAGCGGTGCCGGTCCGCAATCCAGTGAATACCGGCGGCGGGCGGCCCGGAGACGGGCGCGGCCACCGCGTATTCGCGATAGCACTCCATCTCTGCCTGTACGAGATTGAAGCCCGCAGGTGAGTGGGTAGCGAGTACGAAATGGTCGGCGCGGATCGAGCCATGCCGTGTGCTGGCGATACCCGCCTCGGGATCGAGCGCGGTCAACGCGGTGTGCTCATGGATCCGGACGCGGCCTGACAATCGCATGGCAAGTCCAGCGCAGAACGCAGCCGGGTCGAACTGCGCCTGCCCCTCGAGCGTGAAGGCGTGGCCCAGCGTGAACGGAAGTCCGTGCTGCCGATGCCGGCACGGCAGGCCGGCGCAGGTGTACGCCTGCAGCTCCCTCTCGAACTGCAGTGTCGCCTGCCGGTCCCGGCCCTGGACTCCGTACTGCATCGGGACCCGGTCGAAACCGCAACGCAAGTCGTATCGTCTGACCAGCAGTTCGATCGCACGGATCGCCTGGGCGCGCCACTGCACCACGCGGGACACGACATCGCCTCCCCAGCGCGCGACCAGATCCGCCATGTTCGAAACCGGTGCATACAGATTGCCCGTCGACAGACCCGTATTACGCGAAGCAATGCGTCCCGCGTCCACCACCACGACGTCCAACCCGCAATCGGCAAGCCGGGCTGCAGTCAGCAGGCCCGTCATCCCCGCGCCCACCACCAGCACCTGCGTGCGCAGGTCGCCCTGTGCCGGCGGACAGGGATGGCTCTGCATCATCTCCAGCCACAGGCTGGTGCGTGGGCGCGGGTCGTTCATGGTCACTCGTCTCCCTCCGGAGAACCGTTTATGGCGATCAGGGGGTGAAGCGGCGGCGGCCTCGCTGTGTACGTTCTGTCGGCCATGTATCCGTTACAGGGTGCCGCGCCCATCGCTGCATCATGGCTCGCGCGCCGGAAGATCCAGCGCACCCGAGCCAGGACCGGCACCCAGCTCGGCACCGGTCGCCGGCCTCGCCTCTGGATCAGACATCGTGCGCACCGTCATCGCCTGCACGGCAGCCTGTTCACGTGTGTCCAGTTCCACCGAGGCGCTGCCGTCGCCGCCATCCAGGGCCATCTGCGCATCGCGGTCGTCGACGCGCTCCCAGAGCTCGCCGCTGTTCCAGCTCCCCTGCAATCCCTCCGATCCTTCGCCCTGCGACAGGTCCACGTACAGATCCGTGTAGGCCGGGTCACCGGGCAGCTTGCCGGGCGGGAAGTTGGGCTGGATGCTGTGCAGCGCCTTCTCGAATGACTTCATATGTGCCACCTCGCGGGTCATCAGGAAGCGCAGTGCGTCCTTGATGCCGGGATCGTCGGTGACGTTGATCAGGCGCTCATAGACCAGTTTGGCGCGGGCCTCGGCGGCAATGTTGGAGCGCAGGTCGGCACTGGGGTCACCGATCGTATCGATGTAGGCGGCAGTCCACGGCACCCCGCTGGAGTTCACCAGCGCAGGACCGGCACCGTAGAGGATCTGCTCTGTGTGGCTGGTGCTGTTCTGCCCCAGCAGCCGCATGTCCTCGGCCTCTGCCAGCGCCTCGGACTGTATCGCCTTGGGCCCGCGGTTCAACAGCGCGATGATGGTGCCGATGATTTCCAGGTGGCTGATCTCTTCCGTGGCAATGTCCATCAGCAGATCCTTGCGCCCGGGATCACACTCCGCCAGCCCCTGGGTGAAGTAGCGCATGGCCGCCGCCAGCTCGCCCTGCGGGCCGCCGAACTGCTCCAGCATCAGCGTGGCCAGCTGCGGGTTCGACGCACGCACGCGTACGGTGTACATCAATTTCTTGTGGTGGAAAAACATGGCAATCTCCAGTAGCGGGCACGCCGAGTCCTAGCGCTTGGCTTCAGCGCCCGGGGTCTCGTCGCGGTTGAGGAAGGCACCGACCAGGCCGTCCTGGTGATCTTCCAGCCAGCGCGCCATGGCAACCTCCTCCTGCAGGATCTGCCCGCACACGGCAGCGATGTCGGCAGCGCCGGCACGTTCGGCGGCGATGATCAGGGCGCGGTACGTGGCGATCTCGGTATTCTCGAAACCAAAGGACAGACCGAGACCCTTCACGACCTCATCCTCCATCAGGCTGTTTCCGGCCGCGTGGATGGCGGCCGTCAGGCTGGCGAACACGCCCTTGGCCGTGGGCACGCTGCCACCCAGTGATTCAATGCACTGGCGCAGCGATGCAGCCTGCTGCTGGGTCTCCTGCACGTGCTGGGCGATACGCGCAGCCAGCGCGGGATAGTTCTCGATACGCGAGGCCATGGCCTTCATCATGGTCTCGGCTTCCTGCTCCATCGCGTACGCGTCCTGCAGCCACTTCAGCAGGCGCTCGCTGCGAGCCGTAGTCTTCTCGGACATCACGACACTCCGGTGCGGGGCAACATGCCACCGAGGATCATGCTGAAGGCATGTCGATCAGCCGCATGTGGTCATGGGTGAGCGATTTCCAATGGCGCGTCCACATGACGCCGATGCCGCGCTAACACTCTTGCGTCGTGCTGCCCGTTGCCGCCGATCCGCGCTCAGGCCTGCAGCACGGATGAGGGAGCCGCAGGCGGCATCGGGTACGTGCGCGCAGCACCGGCCGAGCGACCCTCCGCGGCAGACAGCACCTGCATGACCCGATGCTCCGCTCGGCGCTGCGCGGCCTCCACGCCCACCACGTAGACGAAGCGGCCATCGAACTTGGCCTGCGCGCCGTCGAGACCGTCTGCCAACAGCAGTGCCCGCTTCAGCGACTTCATCCAGGCGCGGGAGGGCACCCCGTCAAGTTCGACGACGACTGCCGTCCCACCGCAGGCGAGCGGCATGCTTTCCACGCGCAGCACCTGGGGCGCAGACAGGGGTCCGGAAGCGTTCATTGGGCGACTCCTCGTGCGGGGACGGCGGCAGTATCCACAGTGATCGCCAACGCATCGTCAACGTTGCCGGCCCCTCCGTGCACGCCGCCTGCACGGCCCGCGCGGCTTCGCGTCGACACCACATCATCTCCGCATCGCCTTGATGGCCTGCGGCGGACACTGTCGTTCCCACGGCTCTATAGACCCACCTCATGCCTCGCACGACCGGCCAGCCTCCCTGCAATCTGCTTCTGGTGGAGGACCAGTTCGATCTGGCGGCACTGATGGAACAGGCACTTGAGGACAGTGGCGACCACGTCACCCATGCCTACAGCGTGTTTGATGCCCTCGGCCTGCTGGACCGTCAACGGTTCGATGGCGCGGTACTGGATGTGGAACTGCGCGATGGCGTGGTGTTTCCGGTAGCCGACCGCCTGGCCGAACTGAAGATTCCCTACCTGTTCGTCTCTGCGGTGTACGACCAGCTGGTACCTGCGCGCCACCGGCGTGCCCCCTTCGTCGCCAAGCCGTTCCACATCGAGGGCCTGCAACGCGCTGTCCGTCAGACGCTCTGCAGCGATACGGCGGCGGGAGGCCAGCGCTGAACCAGACCGTGCAGCAGCGAAGCGCGCTCCGCCGAGGGCGGCTCAGGCCGCGCGGGCGTAGGGCTCGACCAGGGCAAGCAGCCGCTCCATCGCCGTTGCATCCTCGTGACCGTCGGCAGCGCGCAGGATGAAGCTGGTCCAGTCCGCCCGGGCGATGTCCCGCAGGATGTCAGACTCTGTATGCAGGCATCGCATTGGCCAGAACGGCAACCGGCGCTGACCGACTCGACCGTGGGCCAACTCGATGATGCCACCATGGCTGCTGGCACCCGTCACCCGTGAGTAGGCCACCTCCAGTCCATCCGGTGGGCCTTCCATGTACTGCAGGAACCGCTGCCCATCAAACAGCAGCACACCGGTTACACCCGCGCCTCGATTGAAACGCGCGGCGTCGGCCATCAGGGATTCCAGCTTCCCGGCCGTGAAACCCTCACTGGCTTCACTGATGTAGACGATGGCTCTGTTCGGCACAATCCGGCTCCTGCTCCCACAAACATCGAGCCTATCGTGCTTCCCGTTCAGCGCCTGTGTACACGTACCGTGACCCGGTCACACTCCGCTGCATTCATACTCGTGTCGGCGGCCGCAACGCGGTCATCGCGAAAGAGACCGGTCTGCGCGCAGGCAGTGCCGCAGTTCCCACAGCCATGACAGCGCAACCACCATCGCCGGCAGCAGCGTGAGCACCCAGTCCTGCGCCGGCGCCGGGCGCCATTGCAGTGCCCACGCCGGTTCAGCGTGATGGGCCACCCAAAGCACGAACAGCCACGGTGCCACATCCAGCACGCTGTGCACATGCTGCTCGGCCGGACTGATGCGTCGCCGGCCATCCGCGCTGGCGGTATCGAGATACCCCGCGATCGCATGGGCGGCCGCCAGCACGGCAAGCAACACCGCCAGCGCCCGCGTATCGGCCAGCAGCAACCAGGCCAGCACACCAGTCCCCACAAGCCCCAGCTGCACCCCATGCAGCGTGCTCTCGCGCAGGCCCGAGGTGTGGGGCAGATCGGTGCGGCGATGAAAATGGAAGTCCAGCGTGCCTGCGGCAAGCCACAGCACGTACAGGACCATCATGGCCGAGGCGCTCATGCTGCTCTCACGGCGTAAGCACGATCTTGCGGCAGTCATCGTCCTTGGCATCGAACATTGCGTAGCCCTGTGCGGCGTCGGCCAGCCGCATGCGGTGGGAGATGATGTCGCCCGGGTCGAGGCGGCCCTCCATGATGGCATCCAGCAGTTCCGGCATCAGGCCCTGCACATGCGTCTGTCCCATCTTGAAGGTCAGGCCCTTGTCAAAAGCATCGCCGAGCAGGAAGCCGTGGATGAAACCGGCATAGACGCCGGGAATACTGATCACGCCGCCTCTTCGCGCGGCCGCGATGCACTGCCGGATCGCCACGCCACTGCTGCCTTCCAGCTTGACGGTGGTCAGCGCTGTTTCCAGTGCACTGCCTTCGGCCTCGAATCCGACGGCCTCGATGCAGGCATCCACGCCCCGGCCACTGGTCTGGCTGAGGATGTAATCGGCAGGATCCGGAATGTCCCTGAAATCGATCGGAATGACGCCGTAGGCATCCCGTGCATAGTCCAGCCGGTAGGACAGATGGTCGACCATGAAGATGGTTTCCGCACCCAGCAGGCGGCAGCATGCTGCGCTCATCAGGCCGACTGGACCCGCTCCGAAGATGGCCACGGTCGAGCCCGGCCTGATGCCCGCGTTGAGTGCAGCCTGGTAGCCGGTGGGCAGGATGTCGGACAGGAACAGGACCTGCTCGTCCGCCACACCGTCCGGAATCCGCAGCGGGCCGATGTTGGCCTTGGGCACGCGGACAAATTCAGCCTGCCCCCCGGCCACGCCCCCGTACAGGTGGCTGTAGCCGAACAGCGCTGCAGGAGGCAGCAGGCCTTTCTGGTTGAGCGCCGCCCCCTTGCCGGGATTGGTGGTCTCGCAGGCGGCATACTCGGCCAGGCGGCAATGGAAGCACTCACCGCAGGCAATCACGAACGGGATCACCACGCGGTCACCGGCGCGCACCTGGGTGACGGCGCTGCCGACCTCTTCCACGATGCCCATGAATTCATGGCCGAGCACATCGCCATCATGCAGGTCCGGGATCTTGCCGCGATACAGGTGCAGGTCCGAGCCACAGATGGCTGTCGCGGTCACGCGCAGGATGAGATCGTCATCCTGCGCCAGCACCGGATCGGGAACTGTCTCGACGCGCACATCCCTGCGGCCGTGATAGGTCAGTGCCTGCATGGTGCTTCTCCTAGGGAACGGACCTGCAGGATCGCAGCCCTCCCCCTGCGGGCAGAGTGACCGCACGGTGTGCGGGATGTTCATTCGACTGCGCCATTGCGTTAACCCTCACGCGCGCACGCTGCAGCCTCCATCCACCATCCACGGAAAGACTGCCATGAGCAACAAGCTGCCGTTCAACCCCACCGTCGACGTCGATGACCAGGCCAAGGCACATACACCCGACAAACGCCGCAACGACAACGCCAGATGGAAGGAGCACGACATGCCCGACGATGGCGATGGCCCCAAGGCGCGCCCGGATGACTATGAACGGCTCGATCCGGACCCCACCGGAAAGCGCCATCGCTGAGTCCGCCTCACGGACCGCATGCGCGGGATTCACGGATGTTTCTTGACCGGCCACGCAAGCTCACCGCATCCCCATAGGATCTGCATGGCGAGGTGCTGCATGTGGAAGCGGAACGGTCTGTCACTGGTTCTGCTGGCTCTGACCGTGCTGTTCATTGCCGGCCAGGCACTGTCAGGACTGCAGGTGCACAACGAGGAGCTGGTCCATCACGGCCGCGCGCCGCTGGATCTGTGGCATTACCTGGCCAGCGGCCACTTCATCAGTGCCACCTTCGAGAACTGGGAAAGCGAGTTCCTGCAGATGGGCATGTACGTGCTGCTCACCGTCAGCCTGCGCCAGCGCGGCTCTGCGGAATCGCGCCCACTTGACCCTGCACAGGAACACGCACGGATCGAGCCCGGCCCGACACCCTGGCCGGTGCTGCGTGGCGGTATATGGAAGACGCTCTATGGACATTCACTGGCGATCGCCTTCGGACTGCTCTTCCTGGTCAGCTTCAGTCTGCACGCCGTCGGCAGCTGGAAGGCAGAACAGGTGGAACAGCAGTTGCAGGGGCTGCCCCCTCCGTCCTTCCTGCAGCATCTGACCAGCAGCACGTTCTGGTTCGAGTCCATGCAGAACTGGCAAAGCGAATTCCTGGCGGTACTGGCCCTGGTCGTGCTGACCATCTTCCTGCGGCAGAAGGATTCCCCGCAGTCCAAGCCCGTGCAGGCGCCGCATGCGCAGACCGGAGACTGAGCCATGCCACGCCGGAATGCCACGACCGCACTGCTGGTCATCGACATGTTCAGCCGCTTCGATTTTCCCGACGCTGGCGCGCTGGCGCCCCTGGCGGAGCGGGCCGCGACCCGCATCCGCAGGGTGCGTGACCATTGCGATGCCCGCCGCTGGCCGG
The DNA here is from genome assembly GCF_056479905.1 of Stenotrophomonas sp. 112478_Sma. Classification (NCBI taxonomy): domain Bacteria; kingdom Pseudomonadati; phylum Pseudomonadota; class Gammaproteobacteria; order Lysobacterales; family Lysobacteraceae; genus Stenotrophomonas; species Stenotrophomonas sp. 112478_Sma. The sequence goes on from NZ_CM151072.1 coordinate 3,793,113, forward strand.
TGATCCATGCCAACGACAACTTCTCCGACTGGCAACGGGATTTCCGCCAGCAGGTGGAGCAGTGCAGGCGGGACGGTGGCAGTGCCGCGCGCATCGCGGACATGTTGGCGCCGGCCCCTCACCACTATTTCGTGCTCAAACCGAAGCACTCGGCGTTCCTCGCCACTCCCCTGCCGATCCTGCTGGCCAAACTGGGGGTCCGCCACCTGTGGCTCACCGGCATGGCGACCGATTCCTGCGTGCTGGCGACCGCGCTGGATGCCAACGCGCGGGAGTTCGAAGTAACCGTGGTGGCTGATGCCACCGCGGCGCTGCCAGCACGCAGGAGAGTGGCACTGCAGACGCTGGAGCGTTCAGGCGCCGCACGGATCGAGACGGTTGCCGGGCTGCTGTCCTCGCCGCGGCGAGCGCAGCGCTGAGCAACCGTCGATTTCCGGTCCTGCCGTTCGTCGAAACAGGGAAGGCAGGCCTCCCGCCGGCCGGAGCACCTCCGATGACCCCGATCCTCACTGCCTTCGCCACCTCGCCCGATCGCGGCCAGGGCCTGGCCCGCGACATGCGCGTGCGCTGGGCACTGGAAGAACTGGGCGTGGCCTATGACGTCCAGCTGCTGTCCTTTGCCGAGATGAAGCAGCCGGCCCATCTGGCGCGCCACCCCTTCGGGCAGATCCCCACCTACCAGGAAGGCGAGCGGGTGCTGTTCGAATCCGGCGCGATCCTGCTGCACCTGGCCGAGCGCCATCGTGGCCTGCTGCCGGCCGGGGACAGCGCCCGCATGCGCGCGATCATGTGGATGTTCGCTGCGCTGAACACCGTCGAGCCGCCCATCGTCGAGCGATCCATGGCATGGCTGCTGGAACGCGAGCAGCCCTGGTATGCGCAGCGGCAGGTGATGCTGGACGAGCGCGTGCACGCACGGCTGTCCCAGCTGTCGGCATGGTTGGGCGACAGGACCTGGCTGGAGGACGAATTCAGCGTTGGCGACCTGATGATGGTGGCGGTGCTGCTGCGTCTTCAAAGCAGCGGCATGATCGGCGGGTATCCGACGCTGGCCGCCTACCTGGCGCGGGCCACGGAACGCCCTGCCTACCAGCGCGCATTCGCCGCCCAGCGGGCGGTCTTCCAGAGCCGGTAGCCCTGCATCGGGCGGGACCCCGATGCGCCGACACGGTTGACGCCTCACCAGGCTGCGCCTACAGTCTGCGCCGCAGCCCCGCAACGGCGCTGCCGCAGGCGTTATCGTCATCCAACGCGCCCACAGCCGGGAGGGCCTCAGCAGAGGAAACCCGGGCGACAGGCGCCACGGTACTGCCCTGCCCTTCGCTCCTGCGGGAGTGGATGCATCACGCCGTGGCCTTTCCCAAGACCCTCTGGAAAGGCACTCCCATGAACCTCACCGGCAACACCATCCTCATCACCGGCGGCAGCCGCGGCATCGGCCGTGCATTGGCCGAGGCGCTCCACGACCGCGGCAACCAGGTCATCATCACCGGCCGCGACCGGGCACTGCTGCAGGCGATCGGCGAGCAGCGCCCGGGCCTCGTCGCCCTGCCGCTGGAGCTGGGCGATCCTGCATCACTGGCGGACCTGGCCGAGATCGTCCATGCCCGCTTCCCCGGCCTCAACGTGCTCATCGCCAACGCGGGCATCTCCCGCCCGGAAAACCTGGCCAGCGGACACTGGGACGACTTCGATGCCGAAGCCATCATCGACACCAACATCCTGGGGGTGCTCCGCACCGTGGCCACGTTCCTGCCGTTGCTGACACAACAACGCAGCGCCACCTTGATGGCCACCGGTTCTGCGCTCGCCTTCCTGCCACTGGCCAGCTTCCCGACCTACTGCGCCAGCAAGGCGTTCCTGCATTCGTGGCTGGTATCGCTGCGTCATCAGCTTCGCCATCTGCCGGTGGAGGTGCTTGAACTGTCGCCCCCGTACGTGCAGACCGAACTGACGGGTGAGGCGCAGGCGACCGACCCGCGCGCGATGCCCGTGCAGGAGTACGTGCAGCAGGTTCTGCTGAAGCTCGAGCGCGGGGACCACCCGCGGGGTGAGCTGCTGCTGGAGCCGGACCAGGCACGACGCTGGGCCGAACGCGATGGCACCTACGACACGCTCTTCGCACTGATGAATCCAGCCTAGCGCAGGCACGGAATGCAATGGAGGCCGCCGCCGGCAGACGCCGGCGGTGGCTTCAGCGCGCGCTGCGCCGGCAGGCCGCCTGCACCAGCATCAACTGCGCGACCAGGATCAGCATCGCGCATCCCGACAGCAACCACGGGTCGATGTACCACTGCGCGTTGAAGCTGAAGCTGCCTGAGGAAATGCGCTTCCAGCCGTTGAAGTGCTGCATCGCCGCCACCACGAACGCGAAGCCTCCCGCGGAGAAGGAGAGCCAGGGCACGACGATGCCGCCGGGCCGCGCGAACAGGGTCAGCACCCCCAGCACGCCGATGACCGTGCGCTGCACACGGCAATAGGGACAGACGTAGGCCAGCCCGCTCCACTCCACCGACCACGCCAGCAGGCTCACCAGCACAGCCACGGCGCCTGCGATGTACAGGATCTTCGCTGGAATCGTCATGCCGCCATCGTCTGCCATCCTGTGCCTCCTTCGTCTCCGGACCCGCGCAGGGTAGCGTGAAACGCGCCGTAGGACCCCACCCCGCAGCCCGGTGCGCGGAATGCTCTCAACGCGGGCTTCACCGGCTCTGGAGTCCGATCGGCCCATCTCCTGTGCCCTCGCGCACGGCTACCCTGCCTGTCTCCGCCTGAAGATATCGACGTGAACCACTCATCGCCTCCCCTTGCCATCCTCGTTGCACGCGTACTGCTGATGCTGCTGTTCCTGGTCTCCGGCCTTGGCAAACTCGGCAACCTGGCCGGCACACAGAGCTACATGGAGACGATGGGCGTGCCCGGCATCCTGCTGTGGCCGACCATCGCGTTCGAGATCATTACCGGCCTGTGCATCCTGCTGGGCTTCCAGACCCGTCTGGTCGCCGCGGTCCTGGCCGCCTTCAGCCTGGTGACCGCCTTCATCTTCCATCACCAGTTCAACGATCCCACCCAGCAGATCATGTTCCTGAAGAACATGGGCATCGCCGGTGGCTTCATTCTGCTGGCCTGCACCGGCGCCGGCCGCTACAGCATCGATGGTCGCCGGCGTCGCGGATGAGGGCAGCCTCGTCCATCCGTGGCTGACGGGGGTGGCCGCGTGTCGTTTTTCACCCCGCCCCCGCCTTCGCGATCTGCGCCGGCGCGCGACACCGCGCCGGTTGCGGGCCCCTGCCTTGCCTGCATCGGCGAGCCTGTGATTACGTGGTGCTCCAGATCGGCAACGCGCAAGGTCCTGCATGAGCGACACGGTGGATACCTTCTGCCCCTGGATCATCGGCCGTCCCTGCCTGCCGGTCGGCGAATGGGCGGACTGGTCACAGGTGCTGGTGGCAGTGGTGATCGGCTTCGCTGCCATCTATGTGCCCTGGCAGATGTCCCGCGCGCAGACCCAGCGCCGCATCACCACCTCGCTGACACTGTGCGGCATCACCCTCTTCCAGTTCCTGCAGGCGGCGAAGCTGGCCACGGATCGATCCGGCGACACACAGCTGTATCGCTACCACCGCACCTGCGGCATGGACATGCTCAACTCGCTGCGTCAGATTCCAACGCACGAGCTGATCGACTGGGATGTGATCCACGCACGTATCCATCTGGAGATGCGCTGCGTGCAGCTGATCGAGTACGCCGACAACTGGCATATCGAGCAGGAGGGCTTTGCGCGCCTGCCCGAAAGTACGCTGGAGGAGCTGGCGCACCGCATCGGCCTGCTCCATGCAAGCCTGGATGAGGTGCGCGGCCTGCTGTTGCGCAGGCGGATGTTCTGGCCATGGCTCTCGCGCCGGATCGTTGCCTTCGAGCGGCTGCCGGCAGCCTCCGGGTCGGCTAGCCGGAGCGCATCAGCGATCCAATAAGGGTGGCCGACGCCAAGCCCGTTCATCACACGGTGGGGACCGTACCCCCATCGATCCGATACTCCGTCCCTGCGATCGACGCAGAGCGCGGGGAGGCCAGGAAAGCGATCAGGTCGGCCACCTCCTGTGGCTTGGCAGGTCGACCCACCGGAATCCCGCCCAGCCAATCCATCACGATCTTCCTGCCACCTTCGTAATCCGTTCCGGCCTCTGCGGCCATCCTCGCCGCGAACGCCACGGACGCCTCGGTCTCGATCCAGCCCGGCGCAACGCTCAGTACGCGCACTCCCTTGGGTGTCACCTCTCTGGCAAGCGACTTGCTGTACGTGGTGAGAGCGCCCTTTGCCGCAGCGTACGCAGTGGTGGACTCCGGCAGCGGCAGCACGCGCTGGATCGAGCTGACATGGATCACCACGCCCGACCCCTGGTGCAGCATCGCAGGCAGCAGTGCACGGTCCAGGCGCACCGCCGACATGAGATTCAGGTTCAGCTCGGCGAACCAGTGCGCATCGCTAATGGCAGCGAAGCCACCACCGGGCGTGTTCGAGCCTCCGAGCACATTGATCACGATGTCCACACCTCCCCACTGCCGGAGGACGGCCTGCGCAAGGTGATCCGTGCCTTCCGCGGTCGACAGGTCGGCAGCGACGTAGGTGACGCCCTCGCGCGTCTGGGTGGGAACAGTACGCGCGGACGTCGTCACGCGCGCTCCGGCCTCCGTCAGGGTTTTCACAACGGCAGCCCCCAGTCCCAGCGTTCCTCCTGTGACCACTGCCCTCAGGTCCTTCAGTTGAAGGTCGAAGTTCATGCCGTGATCTCCAGCGATGCGATCCGGCCACGCTCCAGTCGAAAGCGGTACGTCAGAACCGTCGGGCTGCCGGGAAAGTCACCGGTGACGTCGGCCTGCACCCTGTGGATGTCGTCCTGCCGCTCGATGACAAACGGCACACTCGTCGCGTGGTACCGGGCCGTTGCCTCGGCCATGAACGCCTTGATGGCATCGATGCCCACGTAGGTATGTCCGTCGTCCTTCATCACCGCGTGTGCCGTGAAGCACTGCGTCAAGGCGTCCGGGTTCTGCTCTGCCGCGAAGTACGCCGCAATGGGCTCGGGAAGGGTCAAGGCGCTCACGTTTCTGTCTCCTCGGGTGGATGGCCCGTAGGATGCTCACCCAGGCTAATTTATTGAATATCCTAGAATCCGGATGGGCTCTTTAGAAACGAGTACATAATGCGCGGATCCGACTTTGCTGAACTCAGGGCCTTTGTTGCCGTCGTGGAGCGTCAGAGTTTTGCGCGAGCCGCAGAGCATCTTGGCCTGTCGCCTTCGGCGCTGAGCCAGACGATCCGCCAGCTCGAAGGTCGCATCGGCGCCCGCCTTCTGAATCGAACCACGCGCAGCGTCGCACCCTCGGCAACGGGCGAACTGCTCTACAGGCGCATCGCCCCGCTGTTCCGGGAGATGGCTGCTGCAGTGGCAGATGCCGGTGAGGCGACGGGGCGGATGAGCGGCACGCTTCGCATCAACACGCTGGGCATCGCGGCAAGGACGGTCATCGCCCCACGGCTTGCGCGCTTCCATCGCGCGCATCCTGATGTCGTGCTCGACATCGTGGTCGACGATGCGCTGGCCGATATCGTCCGGGGCCGCTTTGATGCAGGCATCCGCGTCGGCGGCCAGCTCGAAAAGGACATGGTGGCCGTCCGTCTTACTCCCGACATGAAGATGATGGCGGTGGCATCCCCCGACTACCTCTCACGTCGAGGCACCCCCACCTCGCCGGCCGAGCTGCACGAGCACGCGTGCATCAACTGGCGACTCGAGATGGATGGCAGGCACTATCGCTGGGAGTTCGAGAAGCAGGGGCATCGGCTCGATGTAGCCGTCGATGGCCCTGTCATCACCAATCACGCTGACGTCGGCATTGCTGCTGCGCTGGGTGGGCTCGGCATTGCCTATCACTTCGAGCAGGACGGCGTAGGCGAACTCCTGGCCCAGGGGCGGCTGGTCCGGGTCCTGTCGGACTGGTCGATCTCGCGTCCCGGGCTGTTCCTCTACTACCCGAGCCGGCAGCATCGACCCGCCCTGCTGGGCGCCTTCATCGACTGTCTTCTGGATCAAGGGCCATTCGATGAAGGGAAGCAGACGGAGGTGCGGTTGCGCTGAGGATGGGGTGGGCGCAGCACTCACAAAATCCGACCATCTCATTGAATTTAAAAGAAATATGCCCCCTCCCTGATCTTTGACTCACATCTTGATTCGCTTTGAATAGGCCTGTGAGTTGCCTCCGAACCAAGCCCAATGGACTAATGGCCACAGCCGTATCGTCCCTCATCAGGCAGATGCATTCCGTAGGCGTCAGAACGATCTCGTCATCCTCGGGGGCCCCTGAAGCAGTGCCCGGCTCCTATTCCAGACTCCGTTCTTCAAGATGCTATTGAATCGGTGCAGGATCATCCTGGGCGGCAGCAGATGTACCCAGGCCCCTTGCAATCCATTGCGCGGGACTGGTCAAAGCATCAGTATCCGCAGACGACAACGGGAAGGAGCATGGATGTGCTGAAGATTCCAAAGAAGGTCTCGGACAGGTGGCCCACAACGGTAAGGTCGCTGGTCTCGGTCGCCATTTCCCACAAGACCAAGGATGTGTCTGAAGCCGATACGGTGACTCTGGTCAAGGACATGCTTGCCGACATCTTCGGTTACGACAAGTACAACGAACTGACTAGCGAGCAGCAGATCAGGGGAACGTTCTGCGACCTGGCGGTAAAAATCGATGGCAAGATCAGAGTTCTGATCGAAGTGAAAGCAGCAGCAATCTCGCTGAACGAGACACATCTACGCCAGGCCATCAACTATGGTGCCCACGAGGGCATCGAGTGGATCGTGCTCACCAACGCTCTGGAATGGCGCCTCTACAGAATCAAGTTCGGCCAACCCATCGAGTACGAACTCGTCTCATCGTTCTGCATAGCAGATGTCAACCTGAAGAACGAAGAAGACCAGCGAAAATTGTTCCTGCTCTGCAGAGAAGGAATCACCTCTGACGCAATGGGCCTGTATCACCAGCACATCTCCGTACTCAACAAATTCACGGTTGCGCAGGTTGTTCTCGGTGAGCCGGTCGTTTCTGTCATCCGCCGGGAGCTTCGCCGTCTTTTCCCGGAACTGAAGATCGAGTCGGAAGCAGTTGTCGAGCTTCTCAACAATGAGATTCTGAAGCGCGAGGTCCTGGACGGAGAGAAGGTGAAGGATGCCCAGCAGCGCATACGCCGCGCCGTCTCCAAGAATGCCAAATCGAAGGCAAAGAACGCTGTTTCGCCCGACACTGCGCGAGAGCCAGTACCGGGCTAGCTCCTAGGGAGCGCGCAACGCCTCCCCAGCTTCATGCCAAGGCGCGATGCCCCCTTTCGCGCCGGCGAGGTCATTAGTGGGGGCGGCCGCTCAAGGGAGGCCGCCCATCTGACCGGGGTCGGGATGAAAGAGACCGTTGCATGCACTCAGCTCCCGCCACATTCCCCATTGAGACGGGCTGCCAGAAGCCTGCCCGCAACCATCAGATCTGCCCGCGCGATGCTTCCCAGAACCAGCGCAGAACCGCGGCGACTCAAATCCAATGCACTCAAAACCGCCAGTCGTTGTATTTGATTTTCGAATGGTTGTTTGAGCCGCTTTTTGGCATCCAGAGACGTGTGCTTGAGGAAAATCCCAATGGCTGATGCCTCCGCATCTGCAGAGCAGAGGCGCCCCGATCGACATTCGCGAGCGGACGTCCGGACCGAACTCCGTTTTGGATGGGGTCGCGAAACGCCATTGATCCTGCAGGCAGAAACCGCTGAATGTGGGCCAGCCTGTCTGGCCATGGTCGCGGGGCACCACGGTCATCAGGTAGATATGCTGGGAATGCGGGCGAAATTCAGATCTCCGTACTCGCCTGGGGTCTCTCCATCGACGAATGGATCATCATGACTCCTGTCCGGCAATAGGAACCCCATATGACGGAACTTGAGCTCCTCAACAAAGTGGTCAAATGTCTCTTCAATCGGGATGTCGCGTCCAAGCACACTCAGTACGCCGATAGCACTGATCTTTCGCTCGGTCTCCAGCTCGTGAAGCCGCCCAACCGTGCGCGCGATCTTCTCATGCGATCCCTTCCCTTTATGGGTTACCCGGAATCTATCGTTGTACTCGGCTGGACCATCAAAACTAATGCCCACGGCAATACTGAACTCTGAAATCAGATCTTCCCACTCGGCCGTAAGGTGATATCCATTTGTCTGTATGCCAAGACTCAACCCGCATATGGGGGCCAACGTCTCATACAGAGCAGAAACCAGTCCCCTGAAATCGAGATCCCTCATTAGGGTGGGCTCCCCGCCGTGGAAGACGATGTTTACATTCCTGATGCCTAGATCCTCGACGCCACGCTTGATGTAATCAGCGACGGCTGAGAATTTGCCAGGCTTCATGATTGGATCGCGGTCCTTGTAGGAATCATCGCCCATGAAGAAGTACTAACAGTAGCTGCAAGCGAGGTTGCAGCGCTCGGCGATCTTGATGATGACCTGCAGCTCATGTAGCTTCTGAATCGGGGAAGATGCGTTGCTGTTGACTACGTCGATCATGGTTGCCCCATAGGCGTGATTCGGGAAAGATGAAACGGCGTGTACAGGGATCTTGGGGGGGATTGGCACGACACGATAGACGGTTTCGCAGAGTTGTCGGAGTAGTCGATGCTCACTGCTCCTCCATTCCGGCAAGCTGAAATCCATGCAGATCGAGCGTCCAACACATGCTCTTTAAAATCAAACCCATCTATTGCCGCGGGTTTTCCCCCAGGCGTCAGAGAGCTACAGGTCTTCACCTCGGGATCAAGCACAATCACTCCGCCACCGGTAAACAGGCCGTAGTTCCCTTGGCAGTCGTTGCGTGAAACCTCTCGCATCAGTTCGGCGGCAATGCGGAACTGCTGGTCCTTGCTCAAGCCGCTGATCGTTTCGCGAAGCACGTAGCCATTCTGGGCTAGAAGTTCGATCATGGCGTTCTGCACCGACGATCGCGCACCGAATGCCTCATTTAAGTCGGTGCGTTCATTGAAACGAGACGAGGAGTTCTCCTGCAGGGTACTTTTCCAGAACGTTCCCAGAGAAGCTGCTGGATCAGAATCTGTCCGGACGAGGTTGAGGAACGTGTAGACCATCCCGCAGGAGTAAGCGAGTTGATACTCGCCCTCACTGATCAGGTCGTTCAATGGTCGCTTCTTGTGCTCTGCCTGGTCGATACATGACTCTGCAGCTGCGCCTACGTCACGCGTGATCCCTTGCTCCTTGCTCCCAGTCTCCTCCGACAGAAACAAGCTCGCTGCCATTTCTGCCCCGCCCTCGAGCAGCATGATTCTGCTTTCCTGCGGGAGTGACTCCATCATCTGCACATCTTGATTCCACTGATGAAATGCTTCATGAGCAATGAAGTGAGACAAGTCTTTTGGAAAGCCTTTTGAGGTGTCCAGGCAACCCGCGCGAAGGCCAATCAGCAGCAGTCCGGGCAATGAGCTTCCGCTGAAGTGGCAGCCCTGCTGGGTATTGGCGCCCTGCTCAATCAAGAAGATTACAGAGCTCACGCTATGCCGCTCAGGTCCGAGGGCGCGCCTATAGAACTTCTGGGCCTTCTCCAGCCAATCCTGATACTGGCTCCTGAACGCCTGTGGCACGCCTTGATCCGCCAGCATCGTTGGAACGGGTACTGGCCGCCCATCGCTGAAGAATGCGTAGCCTTCGAACGCCGTCACCGGAGAGTTTGCCGGGTGCTGTGAGGCTCCTGAATCGATATCGCCACATAGGCGTTCATACTGCGGATCTTCAGGATTGATGAGGGGCCGGAGGTTGATCGCGACAGTTGAGGGCGCCAACCTGATGATTAGCGGATACTTTCTTCCCTCGGGAAGCAGACTCCTGCTGATATCCAGGGTATAGGCGTGTTCGTCCGAGCGGGCGCTCTTCGACGCTTGCCACTCCTGCAGGTTGAGTTTGGGCGTACCCCGCGAGGTCACTCGCAAAGTCGCCTTTGACATGGCTATGTCGACCTCAAGGCCGGACGCGAGGCAATCACGCTTCCCGGCCCACGCGTTTGCCGTGAGCAGTGCCCACATGAGCAAGGTTGCCAACAGCGCCCACGGCTTTGGAGCTATTGGCACCAGTCGAATGAAAGCCTTGCCGGCAGTTTCGCGCATATCACACCGTCCACAGCCACTTCCTTGAAGCCTCAGACTCAGCATTACTCAGCCCTCCCGGTGGTTTATCTCGAACCGTTCGTCTGCACTTTGTATTGTCTCCATCCGATGGGCGATCACCACCCGGGTCATGCTCGACATCTTCACGGCCGCATTGACGCGCCGCACACACTCGAGGTCCAGATGGCTGGTTGCCTCATCCAGCACCAGCAGACGAGGGCGGCGATACAGCGCCCGAGCGAGGATCACTCGCTGCTTCTGCCCTCCAGACAGGCTGGAGCCCATGTCGCCTGCCAGAGTTCTGTAGCCCATTGGCATCGCCTCGATATCGTCGCTCACTGCGGCGAGTGTCGCCGCTTTCCTAGCAAGGCGAACCATCAGTTCCGTTACCTGCGCCGCACGTTGGCTTGGCGCCTGCGGCACGGCTACTACAAGCACAACCCCGCACAAGGTGTTCGTCAGGCGAAGGAGGCCCGTGAACACAGAATGCCCACGTCCGAAGCATTCGCCAAGGTGCTAGCCTTCGCCCGCGAGCGCGGTGCCAGGTCGCCTCACACAAAGGGTAGCTGCCCCGCCTACATCGCCCCAGCGATGGTGCTGGCATTCAGCGCACGTCTGCGGGGCATCGAGGTCTGCACGCTGACTGACGTTCACCGCCTCGACCAGGGCGTGCACGGCGAACGACGGAAAGGCTCGCGTGCATCGATCACAGAATGGAACAGCGAAATGACCGAAGCGTGGGAGACGCTGGTGACGCGGCGTGATGCGATATGGAACCGCGACGGCCGGAACTTTGCCATACCTATCCGACCTGAGAAGCGTTTTCTGCTTGTGGAGCAAACGGGAAATCCTATCGCACGATCTTCAACGTCCAGTGCCTGGCAACGGTTCATCCGTATGGCAATAAGCGAGGGCGTGATTGAGGAAAGCGAGCGGTTTTCGATGCATGGCCTCAAGCACCGGGGCGTTACCGACACCGCGGGCAACCTTGGCGACAAGCAGGACGCTGCCGGGCACAAGTCGCCAACAACGACAGGCCGCTACGATCACGGCATGCCGGTCGTGAAACCACCGCGCAGGCGCTGAATTTTCCCGACAATTCTCCCGGCGGCACAAAAAAGACACTTGGGCGGGAGCCTAAGTGCCTGCTCTTTATGGTGGGCCCACCAGGATTCGAACCTGGAACCAAAGGATTATGAGTCCTCTGCTCTAACCGTTGAGCTATAGGCCCGTGCAACGTGAAAGTGTAGTTGAGTCAGGCCTTCTCTCGCCACCGACCGGCCGCAGAAGCGTGCCTCAGCCGAAACGATTCCCCATGGCCCGGACCCGAGCCGCATTCTGTCCGGCCACTTCCAGCAGCACCTTGGAGCGCAGCAGGCCAGACGCTGCAACCCGCTCCCAGAAATCTACCGCCAGAGGAGCCGCCCATTGCAGGTGATCCAACTGGCCTGCGCGCCGTGGTGCGACCGGGGGAAGCGGCGTTGTCGCCCGCAGAACGCCGGTTCGCGAGGGGGCCAGGGACATCGGCAGCATGTCGTAGGCAGGGGCAAGCGGCAACGCCCCGCGATCCAGCAGATGGAAGCCGACGTTGCCCTGATGCATATCGGTATTGCCAATCAATTGCCCAAAGGCGTGCAGCCGCGACAGGGCGGTTGCGGTCTCCTGATGGATCCACCGCTGCGCCAGCAACTGCTCACCCGCCTGCCCCCAATCCATGGTTACGTCACCCACATACGCCGAGGACAGGGCCAACAGCGACACGAATCCACGCCGTCCCAGTGTGCCCGGCGAGCGGTCAAACCGCTTCACCTCCAGGAAGGTGTGGCTGTCGGTCTGGATGAGCGACGATTCTGCTGCAGATACACCCGCCTCGCGCAGAACCTCAAGCGCCAGATGCTCGCAGACCAACAGGTCTGCCCACCGCTCGGCAGCCTCCCCCGCGCCCGGCAGGGCGAACTTCACCAGCGCGGCATAGCGGCCGCCATCGTGCTCGACCGTCGCGGTGAACTTGGGCTGTTCGCCGCCGGGCGAGGAGCCGACATCTTCGCCTTCCAGCGCAGCAGTTGCCCATTCGGGATAGCGCTGCTGCCGATCCTCGCTGCGCACGCGGTCCGGCGGTGTGTCCATCGTCGCAAGAGCAGACGAAACCGCGTCCCCGCCCAGCAGCAGATTGCCGACATCGGTACCACCTGCGCGCACCAGCGCCTGAAGGGTGTCGCCAAGCTGCCAGCGGTTGATGTCCTCAGGGAGGCCAAGCTCACGTCCGCGTCGGTGGGCGAAAGTTCTTCCCAGGAATCCCTGTGGCCTCAGGTCATCCAGATACCAGGGCAGGCCCGGGAAGTGACCCATGATGTCGCCCTCGGGCGGGCGGACAAGATTCGGACGATCCCCTTGCGTCTGAACGTAGAAGGTGTCGCCGCGCAGTGCCACGACCTGCCCCAGCTCTTCCAGACGACCATCTTCGCGCATGCGGAAGAGAGGCCATTCGCTGCCGGCGGGGGTGTCCTGGCGCTGGGCGTAGGCAGTGGCCCGGGTGCGGCCCAGCCGCACCACCGCGCCTCCCGCGTCGGCGACCAGCCGCCCCAGGGTCGGGCGAGTGATCCCAAGGCCCGCCAGAAGATCGGCCGCCGGCACCACCTGCCCGGGGGGCAGGCGCTCCAGCAGGTCGTTGACCAGGTGAGTGCGGGGACGGGCCATGCACCAATATCGTTACGAGTTAATTTACGTATTCTTGCCACATGGTGAGGCGATGCGCAAGGCTCCGGTCAACGCAATCCATTGATTGCCATAGGGTCGCGCGGTTTCACCATCCGAATTAAATTACGAATTAATTTACGAAAAAAAAGGAAACCCCGCCGAAGCGGGGTTTTCCAGTTCACGACACAACCGCTGGAATCAATCGATATCCAGGAAGCTGCGCAGCTGTTCCGAGCGGCTCGGGTGACGCAGCTTGCGCAGCGCCTTTGCTTCGATCTGGCGGATGCGCTCGCGGGTCACGTCGAACTGCTTGCCGACCTCTTCCAGCGTGTGGTCGGTGTTCATGTCGATGCCGAAGCGCATGCGCAGCACCTTGGCTTCCCTCGGGGTGAGGCCGGCCAGCACGTCACGCACGGTTTCAGACAGATTGATGTTGGTGGTGTTCTCGATCGGGGACTCCACATTGGTGTCCTCGATGAAGTCGCCCAGATGGGAATCCTCGTCGTCGCCGATCGGGGTTTCCATCGAGATCGGCTCCTTGGCGATCTTCATCACCTTGCGGATCTTGTCTTCCGGCATGTCCATTTCCTTGGCCAGCTCCTCCGGCGTGGCCTCGCGGCCGTACTGCTGGAGCATCTGGCGGGAAATGCGGTTCAACTTGTTGATCGTCTCGATCATGTGCACCGGAATACGGATGGTGCGCGCCTGGTCGGCGATCGAGCGGGTGATGGCCTGGCGGATCCACCAGGTCGCATACGTGGAGAACTTGTAGCCGCGGCGGTACTCGAACTTGTCCACGGCCTTCATCAGGCCGATGTTGCCTTCCTGGATCAGGTCGAGGAACTGCAGGCCACGGTTGGTGTACTTCTTGGCGATCGAGATCACCAGGCGCAGGTTGGCCTCGACCATCTCCTTCTTGGCCTTGCGCGCCTTGGCTTCACCGTAGGCCATGGCACGGCTGATTTCCTTCAGCTCTTCCAGGTCCAGCTGGGTCAGCTTCTCGATGTCGATCGTGGCCTGCTGTTCGGCAATGATCTGGTCCTTCACCTCACGCAGCGCCGACGACCACTTCTGCTTGCGCTTCAGTGCGTCTTCCACCCACTCCAGGTTGGTCTGGTTGCCTTCCCAGGAGCGGATGAAATCCTTGCGCGGCATGCGCGCGGTGACGGTGGCCAGGTTCAGCACGCGGCGCTCATGGCTCTTGATCTCGGCCATGGTGTCGCGCAGCTGCTTGGTCAGCACGTCGGTCAGCGGCAGCGGCAGCTTCAGGGTGACGAACACGGCCGACATCTCTTCGCGCAGGCGCGGCAGGTTCTTCTTGTCGCCCTTGCCGGCGGCCTTCTTGAAGGCATTGAAGGCATCGCTCAGCGCCTGCATGCGCGCGGCGACTTCCTCCGGGTCCGGACCGGTCGGTGCGGCTTCCTCATCGGCGCCGTCGACATCATCGTCCTCGTCCTCGTCGGCTTCGGCGTCGGCATCGTCGCTGTCATCGGCGGCGGCCGCCGGCGGAGCCGGCTCTTCGTCGGTCAGGTCGTTGAAGCCGACGATCACTTCGGCCAGGCGCTTCTTGCCTTCCTTGTGGGCTTCGTAATCGGACAGCAGCGATTCGACCGACACCGGGAACTGGCCCAGTGCGGCCTGCACCTGGCCCAGGCCTTCTTCGATGCGCTTGGCGATGGCGATTTCGCCTTCGCGGGTCAGCAGCTCGACGGTACCCATTTCGCGCATGTACATGCGCACCGGGTCGGTGGTACGGCCACCTTCGGTGTCGAGCGCGCTCAGCGCGGCAGCGGCTTCTTCGGCCGCGGTGTCGTCGACTTCGCGGTTGCCGGTGTTGCCGTCGTTGAGGAGGAGAGTCTCCACATCCGGCGCAACTTCATGGACATCAATGCCCATGCCGTTGATCATGCCGATGATGTCTTCGATCTGTTCCGGATCGACCATGTCGTCCGGCAGATGGTCATTGACTTCGGCGTAGGTCAGGTAGCCCTGTTCCAGGCCCTTGCTGATCAGTTGCTTGATTTCGGATTGGGCAGGACGTTCGTTGGCCATGTAGTGCTCGCGCCACCGGCTGGGTAGGAAATAGGGAACGTAGCATTATACCAGCCCGGGGCCCCGCCTGCCGGGCGGTGGTCCCGGCGGCTTCAGGGCCTGAGAAGGAAGGTCACGGGACCATCATTGACCAGGCTGACGATCATATGGGCACCAAAGCGGCCCGTTTCCACCCCTGGCGCGTGATTTTCACGGCAGATGTCGACAAATCGATTGAACCCGCGTTCAGCCTCGGCCGGCGGTGCCGCAGTGGTGAAGCTGGGGCGCATGCCCGACCGGGTGTCGGCCGCCAGGGTGAACTGACTGACCAGCAGCAGGCCGCCGCCGGTATCGCGCAGCGAGCGGTTCATCTTCCCGGCTTCATCGGCAAACACCCGGTAGCCCAGCAGGCGCTCGGCCATGCGCTGCAGCTGCGGCTCGGTGTCGCCCGGCTCCATCCCCACCAGGGCCAGCAGGCCAGGGCCGATCTGGCCGACGGCCTCGCCATCGACGTGGACGGCGGCCTGGCTGACGCGTTGGATCAGGACGAGCATCTGTGGGTTTCCGGTCGGGGGGCCGGCCACGATAGCAGCGCCCTTGGCTAAACTTGCGTGGATGAACCCGCAACGCAAAGCCCGGCTGGCCTATCGCGCCACCACCCTGTTCACGCGCCTGCCCTGGCCGCTGCTGCGCGGCGTCGCGCAGGCCCTGGCCTGGGCCTGGATCCGTCTCAACGCCCGTGAGAGTCGCGTCACCCGCCGCAACCTGGAGCTGGCCTACCCGGATCTGGACCCCGTTGCGCGCGAGCGCCTGCATCGCGATCTGCTGCGCTCCACCGCCCTGCAGGCCATCGAGACCCTGCGCCTGTGGAGCCGCCCGCCGGCCGAGAACCTGCGCCTGCACCTGAAGCAGCGTCAAGGTGAAGCGCTGTATGACGCGGCGCTGGCCAGCGGCAGGGGCGTGATCGTGGCCGCGCCGCACTTCGGCAACTGGGAGCTGCTGAACCAGTGGCTGGCCTCGCGCGGACAGATCGCCATCGTCTACAAGCCGCCGGAGGATGAAGCCAGCGACGCGTTCCTGCAGCTGGTGCGGGGTGGCCAGAACGTGCAGCAGGTGCGCGCCGAGGGCCCGGCGGTGCGCCAGTTGTTCAAGGTACTCAAGGACGGTGGCGCCACCGGCATCCTGCCGGACCAGCAGCCGAAGGCCGGTGACGGCGTGTTCGTTCCGTTCTTCGGTGTGCCGGCGCTGACCATGACCCTGGTCAACCGCCTGGCCGAACGCACCGGCGCCATCGTCCTGTATGGCTGGTGCGAGCGCATTGGGCCGGACATGGAATTCGCCCTGCACGTCGAGCCGGCCGACCCCGCAGTGGCCGACCCGGACCCGCAGACTGCGGCCACCGCCCTCAACGCCGGGATCGAACGCATCGCCCGCCGCGATCCGGCGCAGTACCAGTGGACCTACAAGCGCTATACGCTGCGGCCACCGGGCAGCGGCGAGGATGATCCCTACGCGACCGAGGAACACCCGCACTGAGTCCCACCGTGCCGCCCTGCGACCGGCGGCCGCAGCACGTTGAATACGACGCCGGCGCCCCCATAGAGACTGCGATGTCCGCCTCCCCCGGTCCTGCCATGCCTGCTGCCTCCTCCCTGTTCGGCGACCCGGCCGCGATCCGCTGCGAGCGCGCGGTCGCGGAACTGCGCGCCGGTCGCCCGGTCCTGCTTCACGACGGCCAGGGCCAACGCCTGGCCGTGATCGCGCTGGACAGCGCCACCGCCAGCAGCTTTGCCGCCTTTGCCAGCGCAGCGCGCGAGCGTCATTACCTGTTCCTGACGGCGACCCGCGCCCGCGTGCTGGGGGTGGAGGCACCTGACGGTGTGCGCCTGCCGCTGGCCGGTATCGCCTTCGACGCCCTGCCGACGCTGGGCTACCTGCGCGAGCCCGGGCCGATGCCGGCTCACTGGACCGCAGGCGATGCCTTCGATGCCGGCGCGGTTGAACTGGCCCGCCTGGGCCTGCTGCTGCCGGCTATGGTCGCGGTGCGCCTGGATGTGGATGATGCGACCTTCGACGGCGCCGCCGACGTCGCCCTGTGCGACCTGGCCGAAGGTGCGGCGCACGCCGCCCACGACTATGAGCTGGTCGCCCGTTCGCCGGTACCGCTGCGCGATGTCGGCATGACCACCTTCGCGGTGTTCCGCGGCGGCGTTGCACAACGCGACCAGGTGGCGATCATCGTCGGCGACCCGGACCTGTCTGCCGTGGTGCCGGTACGCGTGCACTCCTCGTGCCTGACCGGCGACCTGTTCGGTTCGCTCAAGTGCGACTGCGGGGACCAGCTGCGACGCGGTCTGCGCAAACTGAAGGAACTGGGCGGCGGCGTGCTGCTGTATCTGGACCAGGAAGGCCGGGGAACGGGCATCGCTGCAAAGATGCGCGCCTATGGCTACCAGCACGACGGGCTGGACACGATCGACGCCGATGCACAACTGGGCTTCGGCGCCGATGAGCGACGCTATGGCAGCGCCGTGGCGATGCTGCGCGGCCTGGGCATCAGCCGCGTGGCCCTGCTCAGCAACAATCCGACCAAGGCACAGCGCCTGCGCAATGCCGGCATCGAAGTGCTGGACTGCATTCCGGTCACTGGCGAGATCACGGCCGAGAACGAACACTACCTGCGCACCAAGGCCGACCGTGCCGGCCATCTGCTCGATGTCGATGCACTGATCCAGGCGGCGCAGTAGCGCGCCCGACCTGCTACCGTCTGCGCGGTGCGGCTGCGGCCGCCCCGCCTGCCCTGCCGCCCGACGGAGCCCGTGTGACCGACCAGCCTCTTTCTGCTGTGCCCATCAACGACTGGCAGCCGCTGCCGGCCCGCGCCGCACGCCTGGCCGCGCTGGAAGGCGCATTCGGTGGACTGTTCGTGCCAGGCGCACCGCTGGCAGCCGCGTGGTGGTTCTTCGATCTGCCTGCCGGGCTGTGGGGTGCAGCGTCGGGCCTGCTGGTCGGCGCCCTGTTCGGCGCGTGGCTGGGCCATCGCCGCCTGACCCGCACACGCTGGCGCCTGGACGCACAGGGCCTGGGCCTGCGCAGGGACCTGATGTGGCAGACCGAAACGCAGGTACCGGTCTCGCGCGTGCAGCACCTGGATCTGCGCCGTGGTCCGCTGGAGCGGCGTGCCGGCCTGGCGACCCTGATCGTGCACACCGCAGGCACCCGCCTCAGTGCCGTGACTGTCAGCGGCCTGGATGATGCCGACGCCGAACGCCTGCGCGACACCCTGGCCCACCAGCTCGACCAGGACGCCGACGCCCTGTGAGCCAGCCACCGCCCCTGCCGCCCCCGCTGCCACGCGGCGGCGACGAACAGCGCCTGCACCCCTGGTCATGGCTGTTCGTGCTGCTGATGCAGCTGCGGCACTACTTCCTGCCGTTGGTCGCGCTGCTGGTGTTCGGCCAGCGCGGCGACCGCGACCCGCTGTGGGCGCAGCTGATGCCGCTGCTGGCCATCGCCGCGCTGGTGGTGGTCTCGGTGCTGCAGTACCTGAGCTACCGCTACCGCATCGGCAGTGATGCGATCACCGTGCGCAGCGGGCTGCTTGCGCGCAACCGCCGGGAAATTCCCTTCGCCCGCATCCACAACGTGGAAGTGCGGCAGAACCCGTTGCACCGGCTGTTCGGCGTGGCCGAGCTGCGCCTGGAGTCGGCCGGCGGCGTGCGCCCGGAGGCAGAGATGCGGGTGCTGCGGTTGGACCAGGCATTGGCACTGGAGCAGCTGGTGAAGCAGCGCGGAAGGGCGCCTGGCAACGCACCGGCTGCCACCGCCGACCCGACCGATGAAGTGCTGCTGCGCATGTCCACTGCCGAAGTGATCCGGCTTGGCCTGCTGTCCAACCGCGGCTGGGTGCTGTTCGCCGCCGCCATCGGTGCGCTGCTGCAGGTGATCCCGCGCCGTTCGCTGGACGGCGTGATCTCCAGCGGAGGACGCGAGGCGTTCGGCTACGCCAGCCAGCTGCACGAGGGCCTTGCCGGCCTGCTGATCCTGGCCGCGCTGGTGCTGGTCGCAGGCTGGCTGCTGATGCGCCTGCTGTCGGTGGTGCTGGCCCTGCTGCGCTATGCCGGCTTCACCCTGACCGAGCAGGAACACCGGCTGACGGTCGCGGCAGGCCTGCTCAGCCGCACGCGCAGCAGCGTGGCGCGCCGGCGCATCCAGGCCTGGACCCTGCGCGAAGGCACCCTGCAACGCTGGTTTGGGCGGCGCCAGCTGCAGATCGACAGCGCTGCCGGCGGCCCCACCCGCGAGGAAGATCGGGCGCTGCGCGAACTCGCGCCGCTGGCACCGGCCGCCGACTGCGATCATCTGGTGCAGCGCCTGCTGCCTCAGCTGCAGTGGCCGCCCGCGCACTGGCAGCCGGTGCCGCAGCGCGGCTGGTGGCGGTTGTGCCTGGGCAGCGTACTGCTGGTGCCGTTGCTGGCCGCCGCGATGTACTGGCGCTGGGGAACACCCGGCCTGCTGGTGCTGGGCTGGCTGCCGGTCGCGCTTTGGGTCGCCCATCGGCAGATGGGCCGCATGGGCTGGCATCTGGATGATCGCTACGTCGCGGTGCGCGGCGGATGGTGGAGGCGCTGGTGGCGCTGGGCGGAACTGGACAAGCTGCAGGGCCTGCGCCTGCAGCGCTCACCGCTGGACAGGCTGCTGGGCACGGCCAGCCTGCAGTTGGACACCGCAGGCGCGCATGGTGATGTGGCCCTGGCGCTGCATTACCTGCCGCACGCACAGGCACGGGCGCTGATGGCGCAGCTGGCCGCCGCGCTGCCGCGCCGCAAGCTGCGCTGGTGATCCGTTGCCGCCCTTCCGCGCCTGGCGTGGATCTACTGTAGAGCCGAGCCCATGCTCGGCTTGCCACAGCCGAGCGTGGGCGTGGCTCTACATCCCCCGATCACCGCTGTGATGGCCCCCAGTAGCCCAGATCCCTGCGGATCTGCAGGTCACGCATCCAGCTGCCGAAGGGTTTGCGGCGCAGCGCGCCCATCTCGCCGGACAGGAAATCCTCGGTTGCGGCAATCACCCGCTCACTGGAGCGGCCGTCACGGTACGGATGGATCGCGTCGGCATAGCGCACGATCTCCGCCTGCAGGGCGGCATCCGGGTGCAGCGCGCGCTGCAGCATGACGGGCAGCTGCGCCGGCACGTCGAAATCGATCATGTGCGGTTTCGGGACGCGGTTGCGGAAGGTCACCACCGGCTTGTGCTGGACGATGAACTCCGAAACGATCGAAGACGTATCGGACACCAGCACATCAGCGGCGCGCTGTGCGGCCATGACCTGCTCCGGTTCGATGAAGCGGGCATTGGCGCCGGCCAGCGCACGGTAACGCTCGAACAGCTCCGGCGGGCACTTCGGGTGCAGGGTCAGCAGCCAGTAGCGTTCCCCGGCCGCGATGTCGGCGGCGATCTGCGCATGCAGGTGCGGGGCGGCGCTGAGCCGCTCGGTGAAGGTCGAGCCGAACAGGATCACCGGACGACCGCCCGCCGCTGCGCGCAGCGCGGCGCTTTCGCCACCATCGTCGCGGAACAGCGGGTCCAGCTTCGGCCAGCCGGTCTCGGCCACCGCGAAGTGGCCCTGCAGGGCGGCGATGTCGCGGAACGGCGCGGTGGTGGCCGGGCCCTGGGTGCAGTACAGGTCGAACATCCCGCGTACCCGGAAATGGCCACGTGCGCTGTCGCGCTTCTCCACGTTGAAGCCATGGAACAGCTGCACCTTGGCACCGGACAGGAACGTCGGCACCCAGTTGGCCGCGCTGTACACCGCGCGCGGGCGCATCGCCAAGGCCTGCTTCAGGCCGATCACGGGCACGCCCGGCAACTGGCTGCCGGCGGCGCCACCTTCGAACCAGGCAGCCACCTCCTGCCCGGACGCGTGCAAGGCCTGCGCCAACGGGGCGAGAATAGGCAGCGCATAGCGCTCCGTCGCAAACAACAGGTACCCGGCCATCATGTCCTCCACGACCGCTCCCATCGAACGGCCTCGCATCTCGGCGTGCATTATCGCGTTCAACGAGGCCGGCCGCATCGGCGACTGCCTGGCCTCGCTGGCCTTCTGCGACGAGATCATCGTGGTGGACTCGTATTCCAGCGACGCCACCGTGGCCATCGCCGAGGCTGCCGGTGCCCGCGTGCTGCAGCGGCCGTTCGATGGCTTCCGCAGCCAGAAGGCGTTCTGCGTCGAGCAGGCAGCACATGACTGGGTGGTGTGCCTGGATGCCGACGAGCGCATCAGCCCGGAACTGCGCGCCTCCATCGAACAGGCCCGCGAGGGGGGATTCAGCGGCCACGCGGGCTACCGCTTCGCCCGCCTTTCAGAGTATTTCGGCCGCTTCCTGCGCCACGGCAACGCCTATCCGGACCGGGTGATGCGCCTGTTCGACCGCCGCCGCGGCGGCTGGCGCGGCACCCGTGAGATCCACGAGGCCGCCAGCGTCGATGGCAGCGTCGGCACCCTGCGCGGCGACCTCATCCACTACCCCTACCGCTCGCTGCAGCAGCAACTGACCAAGACCGAGAAGTACGCGCGGATGATGGCCGAGCACGAGTTCGCACGCGGCAAGCGCGCCACCCTGGGCAAGCTGGTGCTGGCACCGGCCTGGCGCTTCTGGCGGGGATTCATTTTCCGCGGCGGTTTCCGCGATGGTTGGCACGGCCTGGTCTATGCCTACGTGCGTGCCAACTACGTGCGGCAGAAGACCATCATGCTGTGGATGCTCGGCAACGGTCAGGCGGTGGCCGACCCGCCGCAGCCCTGATCCGCCGGGCATGGCCCGGCGCTACCGCTCCCGCGCACCTGCATCCGCCGGGCATGGCCGGCGCGACCGCTCCCGTGCACCTGCGTGCGCCGGGCATGGCGGTGCAGGGGTAGCGCCGGGCCATGCCCGGCGGCGGGGTGTCAACCCGCGTTGGCCCCGCGGTGGCGGGCACCTTCCAGGATCGACAACCCGGCCAGCAGGCCGACGATGGTGACGTAGAAGCTGGCCGTCATCTGGTGCGCGAACATCGACTGGGTCAGCCCGCACAGCACGTACGTGGTCACGATCATGATCCCGGCCGCGGCAGGCCCGCGGAACGTACTGCGCCCGCTGCGCCGATGCAGGCGCACGAACACCCACAGCGGAACGCCATACACCGCCAGCAGCAGCAGCAGGCCGGGCATGCCCTGGGTGGCGGCCCATTCGGCTACGTCGTTATGGGCATGGCCAAGGTGGCAGCGCTGTTCGTCCGGGTTCTCGCGGCAGACCGGCACACGCTGCATCGCGTCATCGAAGTGGCCGATTCCGACACCGACCAGCGGGTGGTCCAGGAAGGTATCCCAGGCAACCTGCAGACGCTCCACGCGGGCACCGGCGGAAGAGTCGCTGTCGCCCTGCTCCATGCGCTGCATGTCGCTGTGCAGCTCGCTCAGCCGCACCTGGTGACGCAGCTCGGGCACCGACAGCAGCAGGGTGGCGCCAATCGCCAACATGCCTGCCAGCACCGACAGGCGGGCGGTGCCGGTCCGCCAGCGCAGGCTCAGCGCCAGCACCACCAGCAGAGCCAGCAACGCCGCGAACACGCCACGGCTGCCGGTCAACACGATGGTTCCACAGCCGGCCGCCATGCCGACGATCACCAGCGACCAGCGTCGCGAAGGTCGGCAGAACACCAGCAGCACCATCAGCACCATCACGATGTCGGCCAGCACGATGGCATTGGTGAAGAGCTCCGCACGCGGAGCCCCCTGCAGTACCTGCCACAGCGACATCGCGAAGGTGACCAGCAGCCCGGCCAGCGCGCCACGCCAGAGCCAGCGCAGGTCCGGGCGCAACGCGCAGACCCACAGGGCGATCCAGGGGATCACCACGAAGCGCGAGCGGTTGTCGACATCGCGCAGCCCCTGCTCGAACATCAGCACCGACAGCAGGCCCAGCGCCAGCACCGCGAGCATCAGCCAGGTCAGCACCTTCACCGGCTGCCCGCCCATGTGCCGGGCGCGCCACAGCAGTTCCGGCGCCAGCAGCGTGCTGGCCAGCAGCAACAGGCCATACGGAAGCAGGTTGATCGGCACGGTAAGCACCAGCGCCGGAAGGCAGAACAGACCGATCTGCGCCAGCCAGTGCGCCGTGCGCTGCCGACCGCCGACGGGGGCACCCGGCAGGTCGCCGGCCGCGGGGTTCAGGTTGTCCGGTGGAGCTGGCACGTCGGAAGTTTCGCTGCGGGTGTGCGGGAAGAACGGGGGCGGCCACAACGGCCACTCCCAGTGTGCTGTTTTACTGCCTTTGTCGCCTGTTGGGCAGTCTGGACAAGCGTGGACACAGGTCGTTATCCCCGTTCCTGCAAACGCCGTTCACGTTCGCGCTCGCGATCGCTGGCCCGGCAGGGCGCGACCACCGCCTCCGCCGGCACCAGCCACCAGCGTCGACGATTGGCCACGCCCGCCGGTTCGGCCCGGTCGCGGTCCACGCACGGCAACAGGGCGTCCTCCTGCACCAGCAGCCAGCGCCGCGCCGGCACCAGCCGCTGCCAGCGCGTCGCCGCCTGCAGTTGTTCATCCCAGGGGGTGTTGAAGCCGAACGTGGCCGCCGGTCGATCGGCCATCAGCAGGTTCTGTTCCTTCCAGGCCACCAGGCCCAACTCGGCCTGCGGACCGATGCGCTCCCCCACATGGCGCATCAGGCCCCGCGCCGAACCCGAATCGTTCAACAGCGGGTAGCCCACCAGGCTGTACAGCACCCACACCGTGGCCAGGGTCGACACCATGGCCAGATGACGCCGGCCACGGCCAGACAGCAACAGGCTGGCCACACCGCAGGCGCCCATCGCCAGCGCCGCCCAGGCCAACGCATCCATCACGCCCGGTGCCAGACCACGTTCGTGCTCCAGCCTCGACTCAAATCCCGGCTCGCCCAGCAATGCCAGTGCGCCTGCCAGCAGCGTGCCGAGCGCCAGGGCCAGCGTGAACAGCCCCAGCAGTGCCTGCACGTCGCGACGGCGCAGAAGGCCGGGCAGCAGCGGCGCCAGGGCCAGGCAGAACATCGGCAGCGCAGGGAGAATGTACACATCGCGCTTGCCCTCGGGAATCGAGAAGAACAGCACGATCAGCAACCACCACCCCAGCAGAAGCAGGTAGCGCGCGTCGCGTCGCTGCAGCCGGCGGCGCCAGGCCGGAATCGCCCACGGCAGTGCCAGGAACGCGGGAATCCACATCGACGGCATGATCGCCAGGAAGTACCACCACGGCTGGTGATGGTCCCAGGACTGGGCATAACGCCCTGCGGTCTGCTGGAACAGGATGTCGTCCATGTAGGCGCGGTACTCGTCCAGCCCGGTCGCCAGCGCCGCCAGCACCATCGGCAGCAGCCACAGCGCCACGGCCAGCAGGAACGCCAGCGGCGCCAGCCAGAAGCGCAGGTCGCGCGCATGCAGGCGCACACCGTTCCACCGCAGCGCCGAGCCGATCACGGCCGGAACGAGCATCAGCAGGGCGATCACGCCCACGCCCTTGGTGATGACGCCGATCCCGGCGAAGAACCAGCCCAGCCACCACCAGCGCCATGCCGGGCCCAGCAGCAGGTGGCGCAGCAGCCCGTAATTGGCCAGGGTGATGAACAGCACCACCAGCGGATCGATCTGTGCCTTCTTCGCCTGGAAGGTGAACTGCAGTGCGAACAGCAGTGCCCAGCCTGCGTACAGGCCGACGCGTCGCGTCCACAGCCGACCGCCGAGATCGACCACGCACCACAACGTGCCCAGCGCGGCGATCAGCGAGGGCAGCAGGAACGCCAGCCGCCAATCGCCGATCAGGTGATAGAGCGTGGCCTGCCACCACATCAGCATCGGCGGCTTGTCCGAGTACAGCTCCAGGCCGCGATGCGGGAACAACCAGTGACCGCTGTCCACCATCTGCTTGGCGACGAGCGCGAAGCGCGGCTCATCCGACGGCCAGGGATCGCGCAGGCCGAGTCCAGCCCCCAGCACCAGCAGGGCCATCACCACGAACAACCACGTCTCTCGCGACGCGCGGGTTTTCAGCATGAGGACTTGAACGGCAGCGGATTCACACCGCTTTTAGCAGACGCGCGTAGAAGAATCCGTCAGCATCGCTGTCACCGGGCAGTCGTTGGCGTGCAATGCCTTCGCAATCCAGCCCGAACGCCTCGTCCAACGGCTGCGCCACCGCATCCGGGTGCCACTTCAGGAACGCGCGGATCTGCTCGATGTTCTCCGCACGCAGGATCGAGCACGTGGCATACAGCAGGACGCCACCGGGGCGCAGCATCGACCAGCATGCCTCCAGCAGCCGGGCCTGAACGCCGACCAGCGCATCGATGTCCTCGGCGCGGCGGTGGAACATCACATCCGGCTGGCGGCGGATCACGCCCGTGGCCGAACAGGGCGCATCGAGCAGGATCGCATCGAACGGCGTGCCATCCCACCACGCGCCAGGATCGCTGGCGTCTGCCGCCAGGGTCTGTGCGCCCTCACCGACACCCGTGCGCGCGTACGTGTCACGGGCACGCGCCAAGCGACGGGCGTCGATGTCCAGCGCCAGCAGGCGCAGGCTGGGATCACGCTCCAGCAGGTGCGCCGACTTGCCGCCCGGTGCGGCGCAGGCATCCAGTACCCGCGCCCCGGCGGCCGGCGCCAGCGCATCGGCCGCGCACTGCGCCGACAGATCCTGCACCGAGAGCGCGCCCTCGGCGAAGCCGGGCAGCTGGTTGACAGCGACCGGCGTCGCCAGCCGCAACGCGTCCGCACTGAGCGGACTTGGCTCGGCGACGATACCGGCCTCGGCCAGCACGGCCAGGACCTTCTCGCGGCCACCGTGCTGGCGGTTGGCGCGCAGCCACAGCGGCGCAGGCTGCAGGCTGGCGCTGAAGATCGCCTCGGCCTGCGTCGGCCAGTCGCGCTCGATGGCCTCGGCCAGCCAGTCCGGAAACGCATCTCGGGCCGGCTGTTCCGGGAATCCCTCACGCTGGGCGCGGCGCAGGATGGCATTGACCAGGCCCGCCTGGCGCTCACGGCCCAGCGCCCGCGCTGCGTCGACGGTGGCCGACAGGGCCGCGTGCGCCGGCAGTTCCAGTACGTCCAGCTGGGCGAAGCCGACCATCAGCAGCGTGCGCAGGTCTGCATCGCGCGCCGAGAGCGGCTTCTGCATCCACGCCTGCAATGCCGCGTCATAGGTACTGCGACGGCGCAGCACGGCAAAACACAGCGCTTCCAGCAACGCCCGATCACGGCTGTCGGCCAGCTTCGGCAGGGCCCACGCCAGTTCCGCCTTCAGCGAACGGCCACGGGTGAACACCTGGGCCAGCACGCGCGCGGCCAGCATGCGGGTGGCTGCACCCGGCGCCGCCCTGGCGATGGAGAAGTCATTCTGTTTCGTCACCGCTTACGCTCCCACGCGCAGGTCGCGACGGGCGTTGAGGTAATCGGCGGCAGTGATCGCCTTGCCACCTTCGCGCTGCAGCACGCGCAGGCGCAGCGCGCCCTGGCCGCAGGCAATGTCGATGCCTTCGCGGCCGGCAGCAAGTACCGTTCCCGGTGCCTGGCCGTGCTCCATCGCCTGCGCCACGGCGCCATGGATGCGCACGCGCTCACCGGCCAGCGTTGCTTCGGCGACAGGCCACGGGTTGAACGCACGCACGGTCCGCGCCAGCACCGCTGCATCCTGCGCCCAGTCCAGCTTCGCCTCGGCCTTGTCCAGCTTGTGTGCGTAGGTCACGCCCTGCTCCGGCTGCGGCCGCGCGATCGGCTTGATGCCGGCGCGCAGCAGTCCCAGGCCATCGGACAACACCTGCGCACCCAGCTCGGCCAGCTTGTCGTGCAGCTGGCCACCGGTATCGGTGGCCGCGATCGGCAGCGCCTGGTGCAGCAGCACCGGGCCGGTATCCAGTCCGGCTTCCATCTGCATCAGGCACACGCCCGTGGTCTCGTCACCCGCCTGGATCGCGCGCTGGATCGGCGCCGCACCGCGCCAGCGCGGCAGCAGCGAAGCGTGCACGTTCCAGCACCCGTAGGTCGGGATGGCCAGCACGGCCTTGGGCAGGATCAGGCCGTAGGCCACCACCACCATCAGGTCCGGCTTCAGGTCACGCAGCTGCTGCTGGGCCGCTTCGTCCTTCAGCGATTCGGGCTGGTACACCGGAATGCCGCGGGCCACCGCCTCAAGCTTCACCGGCGAGGGGGCCAGGCCGCGACCACGACCTGACGGACGGTCAGGCTGGGTGTAGACGGCCACGACCTCGTGGTGGCGCGCCGCTGCGCGCAGCGATGACACCGCGAATTCCGGCGTACCGGCAAAGACAATCCTCATGGCTACCCCACTTGCAGGATGGATTCGTGCAGGAAAGAAAACGGCGCCGTCGGCCGGCGCCGTACAGCCCGCGCGCTGCGCGCGGGCACGGGCCACCCCTGCGGGCGGCCCGGAGCGGCGATCACGCCACGTGCTTGCGCTGCTTGGCCAGCTTCTTGCGGACCATCTCGCGCTTGAGCGGCGACAGGTAATCGATGAACAGCTTGCCGTCCAGGTGATCCATCTCGTGCTGGATGCAGGTGGCCAGCACTTCGCCAGCCTCCATCTGCTGTTCCTGGCCATTGCGGTCAAGGAACTTCACGGTGATGGTGTCGGCACGGGTCACGTCGGCGAAGATGCCCGGCACCGACAGGCACCCTTCCTGGTACACCCGGCCCCCGTCCTTGGCGACGATCTCCGGGTTGATGAACACCAGCGGCTGGTTCTTCTCTTCGCTGACATCAATGACCATGAAGCGCTTGTGCACGTCCACCTGGGTAGCGGCCAAGCCGATGCCCGGCGCGTCGTACATGGTCTGGAACATGTTGTCGACCAGTTCCTGGAAGGCCGGCGTGGTCACTTCGGCGGCGTCGATCAACGCGGCCTTGGTACGCAGGCGCGGATCGGGGAACTCAAGAATCGGGAGGAGGGCCATGGCAGTTTCCGGATAGGGGGCCGGCACGCCGGCATACGTCGCAGATTCTAGCTGCAACGCTTGCCTTGCGCCCCGGTTTCTGGACTATAGTGCGCGGACCTGTTGGGGAATCAGGGCTTCACACCTATGTTGCTTCGTTTTCGTACGGTCGTCGCCGCGGCGATGCTGACCGTGGCTGCCTATGCTACCGCCGTGGAAGTGAATGGCGGGCACCCGGATACCTATGTGGTCCGAAAAGGGGACACGCTGTGGGATATCGCCGCGCGTTTCCTGCAGAAGCCCTGGCTGTGGCCGGAGATCTGGCAGGCCAACCCGCAGATCTCCAATCCGCACCTGATCTATCCGGGTGACGTGCTGAGCCTGGCCTACCTGGACCGTGTGACGGCCCAGCCCGGGCCCCGCCAGGAGGCCCCGATCGATGCCATTCCGCTGGCCCAGGTCGAGCCGTTCCTGAAGCAGCTGAGCGTGGTCGACCGCATCGACCACCTGCCCTACGTGGCGGGCCTGGAAGAAGACCGCCTGCGCGCCAGCAGTGGCGAAGCCGTGTACGTGCGCCTGGCCGATGCCCAGGTCGGGCAGCGCTGGGCCGTGGTCCGCCCGACCGTGCGCTATGGCGTGCCCAAGCCCACCGAGGACCTGACCGCCAATGGCGAGGTCACCCCCGGCAGCGGCAACCTGTGGCGGGCCTACAACGCGCCGACGCGACGTGCGCACCAGATGCTGGGCTACGAGCTGATGCAGGTCGGCACGGGCACCATCACCCAGGTTGCCGGCGGCAAGGTCGAAGCGTCCACCCTGGTGCTGGACAAGAACAGCGGCGGGCGTGAAGTCCGCGCCGGCGACCGGCTGGTGCCGGTCGAGGCAAGGCCCTACGACCTGCAGTTCGTCCCGCATGTGCCGGCGGCGGGCGTCGAGGGCGTGGACGTGCGCGTGCTCGCGGTGACCGACATGTTCAGCGTTGGCGGGCCACGCGATGTGATCGCCATTTCGGCGGGCCGCGCGCAGGGCGTGGACAACGGCACCGTGTTCTCGCTGTGGCGGCCGGGCCGCCACGTCGCGCACCGGATGAAGTACCCGGGGTCCTCGCGCATGGATGATTCGCTCAGTACCGGCGCCGGCCGGGTCTCGCTGCCCGACGAGTACGCCGCGCATGCGATGGTGTTCCGCACCTTCGACAACGTCAGCTATGCGCTGGTGATGCAGGGCGTGAAGCCTGTACGAGTGGGCTACAGCGCGCTGCATCCGGACACGAAGTAGGGTTGCCGGGAACATCCCTGACAGCCGCACGCGAAGGCGCCCTAGGGCGCCTTTGTTGTCTGCGGTCGATAGTGGGGGGATGACCAAGCAGGCAGATGAGGCGCTGGTGCGCCTGGTGATGGCGGGAGGCGCGCTGGCGCCGCGGCGGGCACTGCTGCAGGGCGCGGGCAGCGCCGAAGCGGCCCTTGCGCTGGGCGTGGCCGGCTGGCGCGCCCATGGCTGCACCCCGGAGCAGTGCGCAGCACTGGAACGCCCCGATGCGCAGCGGTCGAAAGCCGCCCTGCACTGGCTGCAGGACGACCACCATCACCTGCTGGCCGTTACCGACCCGGCCTTCCCGCCCCTGCTGCCGGAGGTCCCCAACCCGCCGCTGGCGCTGTTCGTGGCCGGCGACCCCGGCCAGGCCTGGCGCCCGGCGGTGGCGGTGGTTGGCAGCCGCTCACCCACACCGGCCGGTCGGGCACTGGCGGCGCGTTTTGCCGGCAGCTTCGCCGAAGCCGGACTGGCGGTCGCCAGTGGGCTGGCGGCCGGTATCGATGCGGCCGCCCACCTTGCGGTGCTGGACGCCGGCGGCAGTACCGTTGCCGTCATCGGAACGGGCCCCGACCGTGCCTATCCGGACCACCATGCGCCACTGCAGGCCCGGATCGGCGCCGAGGGTGCCGTGCTCAGCGAGTACCTGCCCGGTACGGCTGCCCGTCCCGGCCACTTCCCCGCGCGCAACCGGCTGGTGGCCGGGCTGGCCCTGGCCACCGTGGTGATCGAGGCGGCGCACCGCTCCGGTGCCCTGATCACGGCGCGTCTGGCCGCCGAGGCCGGTCGCGAGGTATGCGCCGTGCCCGGCTCGGTGCTCAATCCGCGGGCGGCCGGCTGCCACCGCCTGATCCGCGAGGGAGCTGCCCTGGTGGAACGGCCCGAGGACGTGCTGGAGCTGCTGGCCCCGGCCCTGCGCCAGCAGCTGCCGGCCTTGCAATCGCGGCTGGCCACCCCCACTGAACAGGCAGTGCCAGCCGACCTGCCGGCACGCTGGGTCGGCGACCTTGACTACCAGCGGTTGTGGCAGGCCCTGGACCTTGACCCAATCAGTATGGATTCACTGATCACGCGCTGTGGATTGACGGCGCCGCAGGTGTCCTCCATGCTGCTGGCCATGGAACTTGCGGGAATCGTGGTCTGCGTACACGGCCGCTACTGTCGAACTCCCTAGTTTCTTCACCTCCACAGCGTCGCGCGACGCAGGCCGAGGGGCAATGAAAGAGAGCATCCTGGATGTACTGCTGTACCTGTTTGAACACTATTTCAGCGAAGATGCGGACCTGATCCGTGACCGCGATTCGCTCCAGAACGGCCTGATCCAGGCCGGATTCAGCCCTACCGAGATCAACAAGGCATTCGACTGGCTCGATGCCCTGGCGGCACAGCGTCCGAGTGTGGCCCAGGCGCGGGTCGATGGCCCGGTGCGCATCTATCACGGGCCCGAGCTGGACAAGCTGGACGTGGAATGCCGCGG
Organism: Stenotrophomonas sp. 112478_Sma; assembly: GCF_056479905.1. Classification (NCBI taxonomy): domain Bacteria; kingdom Pseudomonadati; phylum Pseudomonadota; class Gammaproteobacteria; order Lysobacterales; family Lysobacteraceae; genus Stenotrophomonas; species Stenotrophomonas sp. 112478_Sma. The sequence continues at coordinate 3,823,794 of NZ_CM151072.1, forward strand.
TTTCCTGCTGTACCTGGAGCAGCACGGCATCCTCGATGCCGACCAGCGCGAGCTGGTGCTGGACCGGGCGATGGCGTTGGACCAGGACGAACTGGACCTGGACGATCTGAAATGGGTCGTGCTGATGGTGCTGTTCAACCAGCCCGGCGCCGAGGCGGCTTACGCCTGGATGGAAACGCAGATGTTCATGGACGAGCCAGAACCCCTGCACTGACCTTACACTTGGGGCATAGCGCATTCAGGAGCGTGCCCCGTGAGCGAGTGGTTCCATGCAGAAGGCAACCGGCAGCAAGGCCCACTGCCGGCAGAACAGCTTGTCGAGCTGTTCCGCAACAATCAGATCAGCCTGGACACCCTGGTGTGGCGCGATGGGCTGCCGCAATGGCAGCCATTGCGCAGCGTGGTGGATGAGCTCGGCCTGATCGTGCCGGCCGTCGATGCCGCCCGCGACGACCCCGGGCTGCAGCCCCCTGCCCCGCAGCCTCCGGTACTGCCGGCGGCAACCCCCTATGCCCACAGTGCGCCCGCGGCCGCGTTGCCGCCACCAAAGAAGGGCCTGTCCGGCTGCGCCCTGACCGCCATCATCGGCGGGGCACTGCTGCTGGTGGTGGTACCCATCGTGGCGATCCTGGCGGCCATCGCGCTGCCTGCCTACAACGACTACACGCTGCGCTCCAAGGTCGCCACGTCGCTGACCGCACTGCAACCACTGAAGGACCAGGTGCAGCATTTCGCCGACGAGGAAGGACGCTGCCCGGGGGCCAACGATGCCGGTTTCCCGGCGCCGGGGGACTTCTCCGCCGCAGGCCTGTCAGCGGTCCACATCGGCCGCTTCAACAACGGTCATTGCGGTATCGAAGCCACGCTGGCCGCGCCCGGCAAGACCATCGATGGCGATCTGCTGTGGCTGGAATACGACCGCGACAGCGGCCGCTGGGAATGCAGCGGCGAAAGCAACGACAAGTATCTGCCGCAGCAGTGCCGCGGCTGAGCCATCGGCACTACACCCCAAGCAAGGACGACCCAGGAGGGACACACAATGACTGAGTGGTATTTCGCCGAAGGACAGCAACGCCAGGGACCGCTGCCGGTCGAGGACATCCGCCAGCGCTTCCAGCGCGGCCAGCTGACACTGGATACGCTGGTCTGGCGCGAGGGCATGGCGCAATGGGCCGCGCTGCGGCAGGTGGTCGACGAGCTCGGCCTGCAGACCCTGGCCAGCGCCACCACGGCCGCTGACAGTGGCGGCTTCGACCTGCGCAGCGACTACCAGGCCATCGACAACGGCACGGCGCCGCTGCCCGGCACCGGCGCGCTCAGCAGTTCGCCCTACAGCGCGCCGGGCACCGCAGCCATGGCCGGCCACGCACAGCCGGTGATGGGCGGCGAAGTGGTGTACGCAGGCTTCTGGAAGCGCGTGGCTGCCTATGTGATCGACTACTTCGTGCTGCTCATCCCCGGCACGATCATCGGCGTCATTTCCGCCCTGGCACTGGGTGCGGGCATGGGGGCCGCCGGCAGCGGCGAGTCGGCCATCGAGATCATGGGCCAGCTGGTCAGCGGCCTGCTCAACCTGGTGATCTCCATGGTGTACTACACCTGGTTCCACGCCTCGCGCGGCGGTGCCACCCTGGGCAAGATGGCCGTCGGCATCAAGGTCGTGCGCAGCAACGGTGACCGGCTGACCGTGGGACGTGCCTTCGGACGCTACTGGGCCGCCGTGCTGAGCGGCCTGATCCTGTGCATCGGCTACCTGATGGCCGCGTTCACCGAGCGCAAGCAGGGCCTGCACGACATGATGTGCGACACCCTGGTGGTGGACCGCTGGGCCTTCACCGACCAGCCGCAGCTGCAACGCCGCGAGCTGGGCGTGGTCACCATCGCCGTCCTGGTCATCACCGCCCTGCTGGCCCTGGCCGGCCTGGTCCTGATGGTGGCGGCCATCGGATTCATCGCCAAGATGGCCTCCTGACCGGCCATCCTCACGCCTGGGCGCTTGACATGGAGCGTCCGGGCGTGATTCCTCTAATAAGGAAACCTGAACGCCCGGCACCCAACCGGGCGTTCAGTTTATGGATTTGCCCGTGGCCGCTTCACTAATGCGGCCGTTTGCTCCACCCTAGCGGCCCCTCCCCTGCGGCTCGCCCCACAGACACTGCTGCCATGCCCAAGCACCTGCTCATCGTCGAATCGCCGGCCAAGGCCAAGACGATCAACAAATACCTCGGCAAGGACTACACCGTCCTGGCCTCGTATGGGCACGTGCGCGATCTGATCCCGAAGGAAGGCGCGGTCGATCCGGACAACGGCTTCGCCATGCACTACGACGTGATCGACAAGAACGAAAAGCACGTCGATGCGATCGCCAAGGCGGCCAAGGGCGCCGATGACATCCTGCTGGCGACCGACCCGGACCGCGAAGGCGAGGCGATCAGCTGGCACATCGCCGAGATCCTGAAGGAGCGCGGGCTGGTCAAGGACAAGCCGATGCAGCGCGTGGTCTTCACCGAGATCACCCCGCGCGCCATCAAGGAAGCGATCAACCAGCCGCGGGCCATCGCCAGCGATCTGGTGGACGCCCAGCAGGCACGCCGTGCGCTGGATTACCTGGTCGGTTTCAACCTGTCGCCGGTGCTGTGGCGCAAGGTACAGCGCGGCCTGTCCGCCGGCCGCGTGCAGAGCCCGGCACTGCGCATGATCGTCGAGCGCGAGGAAGAGATCGAAGCCTTCATCGCGCGCGAATACTGGTCCATCGCCGCCGAATGCGCGCACCCGTCGCAACACTTCAATGCCAAGCTGGTGAAGCTGGACGGACAGAAGTTCGAACAGTTCACCATCACCGACGGCGATACCGCCGAGGCCGCCCGCCTGCGCATCCAGCAGGCGGCGCAGGGCTCGCTGCACGTCACCGACGTGGCCAGCAAGGAGCGCAAGCGCCGCCCGGCGCCGCCGTTCACCACCTCCACCCTGCAGCAGGAAGCCTCGCGCAAGCTCGGCTTCACCACCCGCAAGACCATGCAGGTGGCGCAGAAGCTGTACGAAGGCGTGGCAATCGGCGATGAAGGCACGGTCGGCCTGATCTCCTACATGCGTACCGACTCGGTCAACCTGTCTCAGGATGCGCTGGCGGAAATCCGCGACGTGATCGCCCGCGATTACGGCATCGGTTCGCTGCCGGACCAGCCCAACACCTACCAGACCAAGTCCAAGAACGCCCAGGAAGCGCACGAAGCGGTGCGACCGACCTCGGCGCTGCGCACGCCGGCGCAGGTGTCGCGGTTCCTGACCGACGACGAGCGCAGGCTGTACGAACTGATCTGGAAGCGCGCGGTAGCGTGCCAGATGATTCCGGCCACGCTCAACACCGTCAGCGTCGACCTGTCGGCCGGCAGCGAACACGTCTTCCGTGCCAGTGGCACCACCGTGGTCGTGCCCGGCTTCCTGGCCGTGTACGAGGAAGGCAAGGACAGCAAGAGCGCCGAAGACGAGGACGAAGGCCGCAAGCTGCCGGCGATGAAGCCCGGCGACCGCGTGCCGCTGGAACGCATCCTGGCCGAGCAGCACTTCACCCAGCCGCCGCCCCGCTTCACCGAGGCGGCACTGGTCAAGGCGCTGGAAGAGTACGGGATCGGTCGTCCCTCGACCTACGCCTCGATCATCCAGACCCTGCTGTTCCGCAAGTACGTGGAGATGGAAGGTCGCAGCTTCCGTCCGTCCGACGTCGGTCGTGCAGTGTCCAAGTTCCTGTCCAGCCACTTCACCCAGTACGTGGACTACGACTTCACCGCCAGGCTTGAAGACGAGCTGGACGCCGTCTCGCGCGGCGAGGAAGAGTGGATCCCGCTGATGTCACGCTTCTGGGAGCCGTTCAAGGAGCTGGTCGAGGACAAGAAGGAATCGGTCGATCGTGCCGAAGCCAGTGGTGCGCGCGAGCTTGGCACCGACCCGAAGACCGGCAAGCCGGTCAGCGTGCGCCTGGGTCGCTTCGGGCCGTACGCCGCCATCGGCAGCACCGCCGAAGATGCCGAGGAGAAGCCGAAGTTCGCTTCGCTGCGCCCGGGCCAGTCGATGCACACCATCACCCTGGAAGACGCGCTGGAGCTGTTCCTGATGCCGCGCGCGCTGGGTGAGGACAAGGGCGAACCGGTCAGCGTCGGCATTGGTCGCTTCGGCCCGTTCGCCAAGCGTGGCAGCACCTATGCCTCGCTGAAGAAGGAAGACGACCCGTACACCATCGACCTGGCCCGCGCCGTCTTCCTGATCGAAGAGAAGGAAGAGATCGCGCGCAACCGGATCATCAAGGAATTCGAAGGCAGCGACATCCAGGTGCTGAATGGCCGCTTCGGCCCGTACATCAGCGACGGCAGGATGAACGGCAAGATTCCCAAGGACCGCGAGCCCGCCTCGCTGACGCTGGCCGAAGTGCAGCAGCTGATGGAAGAAACCGGCAAGCCGGTGCGCAAGGGCTTCGGCGCGAAAAAAGCCGCTGCCAAGAAGGCACCGGCGAAGAAGGCGGCGGTGAAGAAGGAAGCCGCGCCGAAGAAGGCAGTGGCCAAGAAGGCACCGGCCAAGAAGGCGGCCGCGAAAAAGGCGCCGGCAAAGAAGGCCGCCGCCAAGAAGGCACCGGCGAAGAAAGCGGCCAAGAAGGTCGTCAAGAAGGCCTGATGCGGGACAGCGCCCGGCCATGGGCCGGGCGCAGGCAGTGCAGTACCCGGTCCGGCGCCGCCTCGATGGCGCCGGTCCACCCCATCTGCACGCGGTGGGAGGATAATGAAGGCCCATGCCGGGCCGGTCGCCACCATGAAAGAACTCACCCTGGATTCTGCCGTCACCCTGCTGCGCTCCGGCGGCGTGATCGCCTATCCCACCGAAGCGGTCTGGGGCCTGGGATGCGACCCGTCGCACGAAGCGGCGGTGCACACGGTGCTGCGGCTGAAGCAGCGGCCGATCGAGAAGGGCATGATCCTGGTGGCCGCCGAGCTGGCGCAGCTGGAAGGCTGGGTACGCCTGCAGGCGTTGCCCGACGAGCGTCAGCGTGCAGTGCTGGCCAGCTGGCCCGGCGCCAACACCTGGATTCTTCCTGCCGGATCACGCGCGCCAGGCTGGATCACCGGCGAACACAGCGGCATCGCGGTGCGCATCAGCGCCCACCCGCTGGTGGCGGCACTGTGCCACGCGTGGGGCGGGCCGCTGGTCTCCACCAGCGCCAACCTGGCCGGCGAGCCGCCGGCACGCAGCCGCGAGGAACTGGATCCGCGCCTGCTGCGCCTGCTGGACGGTATCCTGGACGGCCCGACCGGCGGCCTGGCCCAGCCGACGCCGATCCGCGATGCGCTCAGCGGCAACGTCCTGCGATCCTGAGCCGCCCTGTGGACGCGCGGATTGCGCCGCTCCGCCGGATCCCGCACGCTGCCTCCATGAGCCCGCTGCGCGCCGCCCTCTGCCTGAGCCTGCTGCTGCCATTGACCGCCACCGCCGCCGACGATGTGCGTGTCTACCGCTGTGTCGGCAGCAATGGCGCCGTGGCACTGCAGGACACGCCGTGCAGCAGCGGCCGCCAGGAAGTGCGCGACCTGCAGCGGCCGCGTGATCCGGCGCCGCAGGTGGTGCGCAGCGACGCCGCGCCCGCAACCAGCACGCCGCCGGCCGTGATCGAGCGCGAGGTCCGGCACGTCTACGTCCAGCCTCCGCAACCGATGTACGAATGCGTTACCGCCGACGGCGAGCGTTACACCAGCGACAGCAACGAAGGCAATCCACGCTGGGTCCCGCTGTGGACCACGGTCTGGTCGCCGCGCGGCCATTTCGGGCCAGGCCATCCCGGGCCCCGCCCGGCCACGGGCGCATCGGCCGGAGGTCCGCCGTTCTACCGGCCACCTGCGGTCGGCGTCGGCGTGCAGGTGCCGGCAGGCAACATCCTGGTCCGCGACGCCTGCCATGCGTTGCCGCCGCAGGAAGTCTGTTCGCGCCTGCGCGATCGCCGCTGGGAGCTGGACCGCCGCTACAACAGCGCGCTGCAGAGCGAGCGCACCGCGATCAGCAACGAACAGCGCGGTATCGATGCGCGCCTGTCGCGCGACTGCGGGCGTTGAGCCCCTGCCCGTGTAGGCTGCACGCATGAGAAGAGCACTCTGGCTGGTTCTGGCGCTGCTGCCCGCAAACGCGTTCGCCGAGGACATGGTGATCTACCGCTGCACATTCAGCAGCAGCGACGTTCCTACCCTGCAGCGCACGCCCTGCCCCGAAGGCAGCACGCAGCAGATCCAGCGGGTACCGGAGCCATCAGCGACGCCGGCACCGCGCGTGGAGCCGCCCGCCGGCCAGGAAATGGAGCTCGCCCCGTCGTCAGCGCCGCCGCCGGCAGCGGCGGACACGCCGCGCCGGCTCGACCAGGCGCGCACCATCATGGAAGCGGGCATGGTTGAACCCGCTGGCGGCGGCGACGCCATTCTGGACAGCGCAGCGCTGCCGCTGCGGACGGACCCGGCAAGCCGCAGCGACACCGCGCCACGGGCACCGCTGCCGCCGATCTTCCAGTGCAGCAGCGAGGAAGGAAGCCGCTACCTGCACGAGTACGAGGCGGCGCCACCGCACTGCGTGCTGCTCGACGTACAGGGTCTTGGCGGTGTCACCCCGGCCAATGCCGCCAGCTGCGAAGTGGTACGCGACCGCTGCGAGGAGGTTCCCGAGATCCAGCGCTGCGGCAGCTGGCAGCAGCGCCTGCGCGACGCCCGGGGGCGTGAGCGCTTCGCCGCGCCGGAGAACCTCGACGCCGCGCGCAGCGAGCGCGAGCGTCTGCAGGCCGTGCTCGAGGCCAGCGACTGCCCGGTACCGGGGTGAGGACCTGCCGGCGTGGCGCGGGCCCAACGCGGTGACGGTCAGAACCCGTAGCGCAGGAAGCCGCCGTCCACGGCGATGCATTCGCCGGTGACATAACTCGCCGCCGGCAGGCACAGGAAGCCCACGGCCGCGGCGACTTCCTCCGGCTCACCGATGCGGCGCATCGGCGTGCGATCGATGACTTCCTCGTAGTAGTCAGGGTCGGACAACGGCCCGGAGGTGCGGCGCGTGCGGATGTACCACGGCGCCACCGCGTTCACGCGGATGCCGTCCTCGGCCCATTCCACGGCCAGGTTGCGGGTCATCTGATGCATCGCCGCCTTGCTCATGCCGTACACCACGCCACTGCGCACATGGGTCAGGCCGGAGACGCTGCCAACGTTGACGATGGCCGACGAGGCGTGACGTGCCAGCAGCGGATGCGCATAGCGCGACAGTTCAAACGCCGAGAACAGATTGGTCTCGAAGATGCCGCGCCACTCGTCCTCGGTATAGTCGATGGCGGCGCGGGTGATGTTGCCACCCGCATTGTTGACCAGCACGTGCAGGCCATCGGCATGGTCCTCGACCCAGTCAAGGATCTGCCGGCGATCCTCGTCGTCGGAGACGTCGGCGGCAAGCGCGCGCACCTGCTGGTCGGGATAGGCGTCGGCCAGCTCGTCGCGCGCGGTTTCCAGCGCGTCGATGTCGCGCCCGACAATCATCAGGTCGGCACCGAAGCCGGCCAGTTCACGCGCGATGGCCAGGCCGATGCCGGCGCTGGCGCCGGTGATCAGTGCGGTCTGCCCGTCCAGTCGCCACCGTTGCTGGGTCATGTGTCCTCCCGGGCTGCGCCCGCTGTGTTCCGATGCAGAAAGGATACGCGCTCACGGCACGCCCCTGCCGGCGGTGCCACACTGGCCGCACGCCCGTCGTGGAGAGCCACCATGCGCATCCTGATCCTGTCCGTACTGCTGTCGGCGACTGTATTGCTGGCCGGCTGCCAACGCCCACCGGCACCGGACCCGGAACGGCCGCCGGAACCCCAAGCCCTGGCCCGTGCAGCGCAGCAACCGATCGATCGCGCGCGCGCCGTGCAGAAGACCGTCGATGATGGCGCCGAGCGCGAGCGCAGCGCGGAAGCCGACGCAGCGCGCTGATCGCCGCGATGGCGCTGTCAGCGGAGCGCCGCCAAACGAAAACGCCCGGCCAAGGGCCGGGCGTTTTCCGTCGATCCACGCTACGCGTGGCTGGCTGTGCTCAGAACCCGCAGAAGCAGTACGCCAGGGTCTTTACCGGAGCGCCGTTACCCTTCTCGCGCGCGGCGTTCTCGACGAAGCGCAGCTGGGTATCCACTTCCGGCATCGTGCGCGCCAGCATCATCCGCGCCACGCCCGAATCGGACAGCATCCAGGCACCAGTACGGCTGCCGGCAAACCCACTGACGAACTGCGCGAACGGGGTCGCGGCCTTTTCGATGTAACGCACGCGGAACTTGTCTTCGCCGCCCAGCTTGGCGCGGCTGGCGGCGTCGGCCACGGCGTCTTTCAGGCCACCGAAGGCATCGACCAGACCACGTTCCTTTGCCTGCGCGCCACTCCAGACACGGCCACGGGCCACCTCATCAATGGCCTCGACCGGCTTCTTGCGTGCTTCGGCGACACGTCCGGTGAAGTCGGCGTAGCCCTTGTTGATGACCGTCTGGATGACCTGGCCCACCGCCGGATCCATCGGACGGGTGACGTCGAACGCACCGGCGAAGCGCGTGGTGCCGACACCATCGGTATGCACGCCGATCTTGTCCAGCGCGCGGCTGAAGTTCGGGATCATGCCGAAGATGCCGATCGAACCGGTGATGGTCGAGGGATCGGCGTAGATGCGATCGGCATTCATGCTGATCCAGTAACCACCGGACGCGGCCAGGTCACCCATTGACACCACCACCGGCTTGCCGGCGGCCTGCAGGGCCACCACTTCACGGCGGATCTGCTCGGAGGCGAACACTTCGCCACCCGGCGAATTCACGCGCAGCACCACGGCCTTGACCTGCTCGTCGTCGCGCGCAGCGCGCAGCAGCGCCGACGTGGACTCACCACCGATGCGGCCGGCCGGCAGGTCACCGCCACTGATCTCGCCGGCGGCAACCACAACGGCCACCTGCGGGCGTGCATCCACCGGACTGCGGCGGGCGTCGAGCAGGGCCATGTAGCGACCGAAATCGACATTGCGGAAGCCGCCCTCAGCGTCTTCATCGGCCACGCCGCGTTCGATCATCAGGTCTTCGAACTCCTCGCGGGTCTTCAGCGCGGTCACCAGCTTCTGCTGCAGGGCGAACTTGGCCAGATCGCCACCGGCAGCCGCCACACCTTCGGGCAGCGTATCGATGCCGGCGGCCAGTTGCGCCGGATCCAGCCGGCGCGCCTTGGCGATGTCGCCCAGATAGCGCTGCCACACGTCGTTCATCCAGTACAGGTCGGCTTCCTTGGCCGCCGGCGAAGCAGCATCAAGCACATAGGGCTCGGCCGCGGACTTGTACTCGCCCACCTTGAACAGGTGCACGTCCACGCCCAGCTTGTCCTGCAGGCCGGAGCGGAAGTACTGGCGGTAGCGGCCCAGACCCTCGAGCACCACCGATCCCATCGGATCCAGGTAGACCTCGTCGGCCTGCGCAGCCAGCAGGTACTGCGACTGGCCCATGCTTTCGCTGTAGGCCACCAGCTGCTTGCCGGACGCGCGCAGGCTCTGCAGCGCGGCGGCGACTTCACGCAGCGAGGCGAAGCCGGAGGGCTGCAGCTTGTCCAGTTCCAGCACCACGCGCTCGATCTTCTTGTCCTCGCGCGCCGACTCGATCACCCGGACCAGGTCACGCAGCTGGACCTCTTCGGCGCTGTTGTCGCCCACGGCCTTGGCCAGCGCGCGGCTGACCGGATCGGCGCTGAACTGCTCGACCAGGCGCCCTTCCGGTGCGATCACCAGGGTCGTGCGGTCCTGCAGCGATTTGCTGGCACCGGCGCCCATGCCGGCGGCGATGACGAACACCACCAGCAGCAGGAACAGCAGGCCGAAGAACACCAGGTTGAGGATCAACCGGCGGGTGAAATTCATGACGTCCCACAGCCCGATGAAGAAACTGGCGACGGGATTGCGACGCGCCTGGGGCAGCGGGGGCACGGGTTGATTCATGGAGCGCTCCGGATGGCTTCTTGCCGTGGTAACAGCATAGCCGGTGCCGTGTGAGGCGGCATCGGACACAAGTCAGGGGATCGCCCGTCACGGGGTGACGGGCGGAGGGTCAGGACAGCGCGGACTGGCCGATGCGCTGGCTGCTGCGACGCAGGCGCCAGCCCATCAGGATGGCGGCGGCAGTGAGGCCGACGATCAGGCCGATCCACATGCCCTGCGGGCCCATGCCCAGCCCCAGGCCGAGCCCGGCGCCGAGCGGCATGCCCAGGCCCCAGTAGGCGAACATGGCGATGAACATCGGCACGCGGGTGTCCTTCAGGCCGCGCAGAGCACCGGCCGACAGCACCTGGATGCCGTCCGGGAACTGGAAGGTGGCCGCGTACAGCAGCAGCGTGGAGGCCAGGCCGGCCACCGCCAGATCGTTGGTGTACACCCCGACGATGGCATCGTGGCCGAACAGCAGCACCAGCGCGGACAACGTCTGTGTACCCATGATGATCGCGTAGCCGGCCCAGGCTGCACGACGCACACCGAAGCCATCACCCCGCCCCACTGCATGACCCACGCGCACCGTGGTGGCCTCGGCCACGCCCATCGGGATCATGAAGCACAGCTGCGCCACGTTGATCGCGATCTGGTGGGCTGCCGCCTCGTTGGCGCCGAGGCGGCCGATCAGCAGTGCGGTGACGATGAACAACCCACCTTCCATCAGCACGGTGATGCCGATCGGCAGACCGGTGCGCAGCAGGTCCCAGATCGCCTTCCAGCGCGGCCACTCGAAGTGCGAGAACAGCTGCAGATGGGCGAATCGCCGGGTACGCCACAGATAGAGGGCAAATGCGCTTGCCTGCAACCACATCATCACCGCCGAGGCGATGCCCAGGCCCTCGGCACCCAGCTCCGGGAAGCCCAGCTTGCCGTTGGCCAGCACGTAGCCCATCGGCGCCAGCACCACCAGGCCGCCGAAGCCGATCAACATGGTCGGCAGCGTCCAGTGCATGCCCTCGCTGAGATAGCGCATGCAGAAGTACAGCGTCAGCGCCGGCCCGCCCCAGCGCACCGCATGCAGGAACGCTGTTGCGCCGGGCACGATGTCCGGCGCGATGCCGAAGGCGGGCAGCAGCGGCGGCACCACCGTGAGGAAGGTGAACATGATCAGGCCCAGGCCCAGCGCCAGCCACAACGCCTGCCGGAACAGCGGACCGATCTCGCGCTCGCGGCCGGCGCCGTGCAGCTGTGATACCGAGGCGGTCAGCGAGATCAGCGTGCCGATCGGAATCAGCATCGGCAGCCAGAGTAGGGCCGTGCCGATGGTCACGGCCGCCAGGGTTGAGGTGGCGTGATGACCGGCAATCACGTTGTCGACGAAGGAGATCAGGCCGGTGGAGACATGCCCGAGCACGAGCGGCAGGGCGAGCAGACCGGTGGCGCCGACTTCCTTGCTGAAGCGCGGCGTGGAGGTTGCGTTGGACATGGGATGCAGAACGCGAACTGCGGTTGCGCGCGAAGGGCACAGGCACCGGGTTGCGGGCCGTCATCTTACGCGCGCGGTGCGTTCATTCCCATGACATGGCGTGAACGCTGGGTTTGACCGCGCGCTTACTGGCCGGCCTGGCGCTTGAGCCAGGCGTCTCGTTCCGCAGCAGGTACGGCGAGGAACGCGCTGCGCACCGCATCGCGTTCCTGCGGCGGCGTGCGCTGGGCCACCAGCGCCAACTGCGCCAGCTGTGCCGGGCTGAGCTGGTGCAGCACGGCCAGTGCACTGTCGCGCTGCTGCGGTGGCAGGAAGCCGAACAGCCCATGCAGCTTGGGAAACTCCACGCCCAGTTGCGGCCCCAGCCGCCAGCCATCGCGGAACGCCTGGTCCTGTGCCTGGAATTGCGAGCGCAGGCGCTCCTGCTGTGCGGCCGGCAGTGCGGCGAACCGCGTGGCCGCCTGACGGATGCGTTCGCGCTCGCTTTCCGGCAGCGCGCGCCAAGCGGCGTAGTCGACGCGGCGCTGCCGCTGCTGCTGCGCGTCGAGCTGGACGAACGCGGTGGGTGCCGCCGATGGCGGGACCGCGGGCGTGGCCGCCGGCGCGGGTGGCAGTGGAACATTCAGGGTCTGGGGCGTTGCGGACAGCGACAACGGGATGGCCAGCAGCAGGCTGGTGATCACGGACTTATTCATCGGCGGCGGCGGTTTCCAGCACTGCGCTGGCCGGCTCTGGCCGGCTCGGCTTGGTCTGCGACTCGTCCACCGGCAGCGGACCACCGGCGGCCGTCCAGGCATACAGATCGGCCTCGGCCAGCAACGGATAATCGCGGTCGGCCAGCATTGCTGCGTCATCGTTGGCCGGGGCGCTGTCCGCCTGCGGCGTGGCAGCGACCGTGCTCGGCGGCAGCGCCTCGACCGTGACCGGGCCGGCCTCGGCAACCACCCCCTCCGGCAGCGGCGCATCGCTCACCAGCGACCGACCGCTCCAATGGCGCCAGCCCAGAGCGGCTGCCAGCAGTACTGCCACTGTGAGCAGCAGGATCGCCGGCCCGCGCCAGCGCGGTCGGGCATCGGGGCGCCGGCGCCGGGGGCTGGCAGCGCTCCGTTCATCGCGCTGCGGTGCCCTCCAGCTGGACGTCGGCGCCTGCGGATTGCTGCTGGTGGCAGCTGCCGGCTGCTGCAGCTGCTGCAGTCGCTGCGCCGGCAGGTCGCGGATGCGCTGCTGCACCTGTTCGGCCAGGCCGCGCCAGGCAACGGCATCCGGCTGACCCTGGGCATCACGCGGGCAGGCATCGGCCAGCAGCTGCTGGTAGCCAGCCTCATCACGATCGAGTACCCGCGTGGCGATGTTCTCATCCAGGCTGCCGCCCACCCGCAGCAGCAGGGCCAGCCGTGGCAGCGGTGCCATGCCGCCCAGTGCGGCGAGTGCCGGCGGCCACTGGCCCGGGGCCGGCTCGCGCAGTGCCTGCCGCTGCCCCAGCAGGGTCCAGAAGCGGGTCGGCCACTGTGCCATCGGCAGATCGCTGGCAACGGCCGAGAAGGCGCGCATCACCGCCACCAGGGTCTGCTCGGCCCGGGCCGGGTCGCCGCATTGCAGCTCCGCCACTACCAGGGCACGGCGCTCTACGCCACGCAGAAACGCCGACAGCGCACCGGCCGCGGTCGAGGAAACAGGGGCGGGCACAGCGGTCATCGGTCACTCCAGAGGTCTGCCGGCATGATAGCGGCAGGCCATCGGCGCCCGGCAGGACTTGCGTCCGTGGGCACTTCATGCTGCAGGTTGTGCACAGCACCACGCTGGCGCCCGGCAAAACCGCGACATCTCGCTGAATTCACTCTGTTTCAGCAATGTTTCACACATAACATATTGATTTTAATACATTTTAAAGTATGGCGATTTTTTGACCAACCCAAGGGCGAGGCCGTCGCCATCGGCGTCCTGCGCAGCCGTTGACCGGTAACGCACAGTGTTATCCACAGAACGTGTGGATAAGACTGAATCTCCAATGGACACCGATATTTAGGTGACATTTATGATTCGGCGACGTCCCCCGTGTGGACCTTCCGGGCGGCATGCGGGTGCACACGGCCCGTTACACTGCCCCGATGCTCGACCCGATTCCGACCCTGCAGGTCGCCCTGCCCGTCCCCCTGCCCCGCCTGTTCGACTATCTGTCGCCGCAGGGCGATGCCCCGGACGTGGCGGTCGGCTGCCGGGTTAAGGTGCCGTTCGGCAACCGCGAACTCATCGGCGTGGTGGCCGGCCACGGCCAGGCCGACGACGGCCAGGGCCTGCGTCAGGCGCTCGCGTGGTGCGACCCCGCGCCCCTGCTGCAGGGCGAACTGTGGCAGAGCCTGCAATGGCTGGCCCGATACACCCACGCGCCGCTGGGCGAAGTGCTGAGCACGGCCCTGCCGGGGCCGCTGCGGCACGGCGAAGCCCTGCCCGACACCCATCATTGGGGCTGGCAGCTGACCGCCGCAGGCCACGCGCAGCGCGGCACGCTGCGCGCAGGCAGCCGCCCGCGGCAGTTGGCGGAACTGCTGGCCGACGCCGTCGTGGACGAGGACGTGCTGGGGGCGCGCATGGAGGACTGGCGCAGCGCGGCGCGCAGTCTCGGCAAGCGCGCACTGGCCGAGCGCGTTGCACTGAGCGTGGCGCCACAGCACGCGCAACCGCTGCCCGGCCCGACCCTCAATCCGGACCAGGCCGAAGCCGTTGCCCCGATCAACGCCGCGGAGGGGTTCCAGCCCTTCCTGCTCGATGGGGTGACCGGCAGCGGCAAGACCGAGGTCTACCTGCAGGCGATCATCCACTGCCTGGCCCAAGGCCGGCAGGCGCTGGTGCTGGTGCCCGAAATCGGACTGACGCCGCAGACCCTGGCGCGTTTCCGCGGCCGCCTGGGCATCGCCGTGCATGCGCTGCATTCGGGATTGAACGACAACGAGCGCGCGCGCGTCTGGGCAGCCGCCTCGCGCGGCGAAGCGCGGGTGATCGTCGGCACCCGCTCGGCGGTGTTCACGCCGCTGCCGCAGGCCGGCCTGCTGATCGTGGACGAGGAACATGACGGCAGCTACAAGCAGCAGGACGGCATCCGCTACCACGCGCGCGATTTCGCCCTGGTGCGTGCCAAGGCGCTGGGGGTTCCGGTGCTGCTGGGCAGCGCGACACCGTCGCTGGAAACCCTGCACAACGCCTATGCCGGTCGTTACCTGCACCTGCGCCTGAAGCAGCGCGCCGGCGACGCGCGGCCGCCACGCGTGCGCATCCTGGATGTGCGCAAGCGTCCCCTGCAGGACGGTCTCTCGGCCGAAGTGCTGGCCGGCATCGGCGAGCACCTGCAGCGCGGCCAGCAGGTGCTGGTGTTCAAGAACCGGCGTGGTTACGCACCGGTACTGCTGTGCCATGACTGCGGCTGGACGGCGCCGTGCCAGCGCTGTGATGCGCCGATGACCGTGCATGGCGGCGGCCGTCGCCTGCAGTGCCATCACTGCGGTGCGCGGCAACCGGCGCCACTGGCCTGCCCCGCCTGCGGCAGCCTGGCCCTGCAGCCACAGGGAATCGGCACCGAGCGGCTGGAGGAGCACCTCACCGCCGCCTTCGCCGAGTACCCGGTGGTGCGCATCGACCGCGGCACCACCGCCCGCCGCGATGCGCTGGAACAGCAGCTGGCCAAGCTGGGGGACCAGGCCGGCATCCTGGTCGGCACGCAGATCCTGGCCAAGGGCCACGATCTGCCCAGACTCACGCTGGTGGTGGTGGTCGGCATCGACGAGGGCCTGTTCTCGGCCGATTTCCGCGCCAGCGAGAAACTCGCGCAGCAGTTGATCCAGGTCGCCGGCCGCGCCGGGCGCGCCCGCGATCCGGGCGAGGTGTGGCTGCAGACCCACCATCCGGGTCATCCCCTGCTGGAGACGCTGGTCAACGGCGGCTACCACCCGTTCGCGCAGGCCGAACTGAACCAGCGGCAGGCCGCCGGCTTCCCGCCATTCGCGCATCTGGCACTGATGCGTGCCGAAGCGCAGCAGGTGGAGCACGCCAACGCGTTCCTGCTGGCTGCACGGCGACTGCTGGGCGAACAGGCGCTGGTGGAAGCGTACGGACCGATGCCGGCACCGATGCCGCGCCGGGCCGGCTACCAGCGCACGCAGCTGCTGCTGTCATCGGCACAGCGCCCGCCTCTGCACGGCGTGCTGGCGCAGCTGGTACCGCAGCTGTATGCCTTGCCGGAAGCCCGCAAGGTGCGCTGGTCGCTGGATGTGGATCCGACGGATCTGTATTGAATGCATGCAGAATCCGCCGGGCATGGCCCGGCGCCATCGTTACCGCGCACGATTCCCGCTTACGTCAGCGGTGACATCACGCCGCGCTGGTAAGCGGGTCGCTCACGCAGCCGGGCGTACCACTCGGCCAGGTGGGGCAGGTCCGGACGCTGGATCGGCAGTTCATACCAGGCGTACACCAGTGAACCCAACGGGATGTCGCCCATCGCGAATGTCGCGCCCGACAGCCACGGCTGCGTGGCCAGCGTCGCGTCGGCCATCGCCAGGTAATCGGCGGCGCGGACGATGGCAGCATTGATCCGCGATTCGTCGCGGTCTGCCGGCGCGGTGCGCATGATGCCCCAGATCAGATCGCTGTACAGCGGCGCCATCCGCGAAGTGCTCCAGTCCATCCATTTCTCGGCCTGGGCACGTTCCATCGGATCCTCGGCGTACAGAGTCCCCAGCGCGTAGCGCGCGCTCAGGTAGCGCACGATGGCGTTGGACTCCCACAGCGGCAGGCCCTGGTCCTCGATCACCGGCACCAGGCTGTTGGGGTTCATCGCCAGGTATTCCGGCGTCTGTGTGCCACCGTGGCTGCCGCCCACTTCGATGGACTCGTAGGGCAGGCCGATCTCTTCGGCACACCACAGCACCTTGCGGACGTTGCTGGAATTGCGACGGCCCCAGATCTTCAACATGCGGGTATTCCTTGCGGGCAATGCGAGCGGCAACGATACGCCTGATCGGTGTACATGTGGGCGTGCGGAATGATGCGCGGGGGCGTCGGCCGGGCATGGCCCGGCGCTACCGGTTCTTCTTCGGCAGCGCGCGCACGTAGGACGACTTGCCATCCTTCTTCAGTTCGAACAGACCGATCGCCGCCAGCAGATCACTCAGCTTTCCATAGCCATAGTTGCGCGAATCGAACGAGGCCTGGTTGGCGATCTGGCTGCCCACCGGCCCCAGGTGCGACCAGCCGTCCTCGCCTTCCGCTGCGGACACGGCGCGGCGCAGCATCTTCACCAGACGTGTATCGCTGCGCATTTCCGCGCCGCTCTTGCGCGGGCGCACTTCCTCGCCGCTGCCCGTTTCACCGGTGGCCGGCTCGATGGCACCCGGCTCTGCCGTGCCCTGTTCCACTTCCGGCACGCTGGCATGGGCCTGGCCCAGTGCTTCCAGATAGGTGAATTTGGAACAGGCATTGACGAAGGGTTCCGGCGTCTTCTTTTCGCCGAAGCCATACACCTTCACCCCGTCGGTCAACAGACGCATCACCATTGGAGTGAAATCAGCATCGCTGGAGACGATGGCGAAGCCGTCGAGGTTGCGCGCGTACAGCAGGTCCATCGCATCGATCACCATGGCCATGTCCGAGGCGTTCTTGCCCTTGCTGTAGGCGAACTGCTGGATGGGCCGGATCGCGTACTCGTGCAGCACCGCCTCCCAGCCTTTCAGCCGTGGGCTCTTCCAGTTGCCGTAGGCACGGCGGACATTGGCCACGCCGTAGCGGGCCACCTCCGCCAGCACTTCGTCGATCTTCGATGCGGGCGCGTTGTCGGCGTCGATCAACAGGGCGATGCGCTTTTCCGGTTCGCTCATGGGCCTCTCGCTGGCGGTTGCCTGAATCCGAGTATCGCCGATCCGCGCGCACGCTGACGTGACAGGCCGCCGCCGTGCGAAGATGCCGGACGGTTCCCCATGCCCCCTGGAGTGAGTCGATGAGTCGTGAGCGCGTTCCCCACCTGGTCGTTGTCGGCGGCGGTTTTGCCGGCCTCTGGGCCACCCGTGCGCTGGCACGCGAACGCATCCGCATCACCCTGGTCGACCGCCGCAACCATCACCTGTTCCAGCCGCTGCTGTACCAGGTCGCCACTGCAGGCCTGTCAGCGCCGGACATCGCCGCACCGCTGCGCCACATCCTCGGCCACCAGCGCAACGTGGAAGTGCGGCTCGGTGAGGTCGTGGCCATCGACAGGCAGGTCCGCCAGGTGCGGCTGGCCGACGGCAGCACGCTGGACTACGACAGCCTGCTGCTGGCTACCGGCGCCACTCACGCCTACTTCGGCAACGACCAGTGGGCCGATGATGCGCCCGGCCTGAAGACCCTCGACGATGCCATTGCCCTGCGCCGCAAGCTGCTGCTGGCGTTCGAGCGCGCCGAAGCCGAACCGGACCCGGCCAGGAAGGCGGCGTGGCTCAGCTTTGCCGTCGTCGGCGGCGGCCCGACCGGCGTCGAACTGGCGGGCACCCTGGCCGAGATTGCACGCCATACGCTGCGCAATGAATTCCGCCACATCGATCCGGCCAGCGCCAAGGTACGCCTGGTGGAAGCCGGTCCACGCGTGCTGTCCTCGTTCCCGGAAGTGCTCTCGCTGAAGGCGCGCCGGCAGCTGGAAAAGCTGGGTGTGGAAGTGCTGACCGGAACGCCGGTGAGCAACATCGACAGCCAGGGCTTCACGCTGGGTGACCAGTTCGTGCCGGCGCGCACCGTGGTGTGGGCGGCCGGCGTGGCCGCCTCGCCGCTGGCGCGCACGCTGGACGTGCCACTGGACCGTGCCGGGCGCGTGCAGGTGCAGCCGGACCTGACCCTGCCCGGGCATCCGGAACTGTTCGTGGCCGGCGATCTGGCCGCGGTGAACCAGGCCAATGGCAAGCCCGTGCCCGGCGTAGCGCCCGCGGCCAAGCAGATGGGCAAGTACGTGGCCGAGGTCATCCGTGCACGCCTGCACGGCAGGCCGGAGCCCGGGCCCTTCAAGTACGCGGACTACGGCAACCTGGCCACCATCGGCCGCATGGCCGCCATCGTGCACCTGGGGCGCCTGCAGCTGTCGGGCGTGCTGGCCTGGTGGTTCTGGCTGGCCGCGCACGTGTTCTTCCTGATCGGCTTCCGCAACCGCATCGTGGTGCTGCTGAACTGGGCGGTGGCGTACTGGAGCTACCAGCGCAGCGCACGCATCATCTTCGGCGACGACCAGGATGACCGCCGGCCGAAACGGTAGCGCAGGTCTGCAACGGGGTCGGATCCCCTTCCTGCGGAAAGGGGTCTGACCCCACGTCGCGGCGCGACTGCCTGCGATGCGCCGTGCCTGGGCACGGCGCTACAAAGATGCGGAATCCAATGCCTGCAACCACGCCAGCTTGCGCTCGCGCGGCAGCTGTTTGAGCTGCCATTCGGCGCGCGAGGCGGCGGAGCGGTCCGGGTACTCGCGCACGGCCAGGATGCGCAGCGGCGGGCGGGCCCGGGTGTAGCGCGCCCCCGTACCGGCGCGATGGGCGGCGAAACGCGCGTCCACGTCGGTGCTGATGCCAGCGTAGTAGCTGCCATCGCGGCATTCGAGCAGGTACAGGAACCACGGGCGGTGGGACGGGGCCATGCCCGGATTATGCCGTGCTGCACCGCAGCGGATATACTGCCCGCGAATGCAGGAGAGAGGCGCCGCGCTGGCGCCCGCCGAAGGCGCAGGCTCCCATGATCGCTCAGGCCGGTGGGCTGGAATCCCACCAACCATGCATTCGACTCGCCGAGCTGGAGAGAGGTCACCGGGCATGCCCGGCACGATCCGCCGAAGGGGCACGCGGCCTACGCCGCTGAACTCTCAGGCAAAAGGACAGCGGGAGCGGCACCGGTCATCGTCATCCCGTCATTGCGCAGGCAATGGCGGCGTCCGCGCATGGCCGGCCCCACCGCGTCCGGAGCCTGTTCCATGTTGCTGTCCATCATCTACCTGATTGCCATTTCCGCCGAAGCCATGACCGGCGCACTGTCCGCGGGACGCCGCCGCATGGATCTGTTCGGCGTGGTCATGATCGCCTGCGTTACCGCGCTCGGCGGTGGTTCACTGCGCGACATCCTGCTTGGCCACTATCCGCTGGGCTGGGTCAAACATCCCGAGTACCTCGGCTTCACCGTGTGCGCGGCGCTGATCGCCACCTGGGTCGCACGCTGGATGCACCACTTCCGCCGCACCTTCCTGGTGCTCGACGGCCTGGGCCTGATCGCCTTCACCCTGATCGGTTGCTCGATCGCACGCGAGGCCGGTCATGCCACGCCGATCGTGCTGATCGCCGGCATGCTGACCGGTGCGTTCGGCGGCGTGCTGCGCGACATTCTGTGCAACGAAGTGCCCCTGATCTTCCAGAAGGAGCTGTACGCGATCATCGCGCTGCTGACCGGCGCCGCCTATCTGCTGCTGCTGCACTGGAACGTGTCCGATGCCACGGCCATCCTGTGCTGCCTGGCGGGCGGCTTCGCGCTGCGCCTGCTGGCGATCCACTACCGCTGGGAAATGCCGAAGTTCGTGTATCACGACGAAGTGCATTGAACGATGGCGTGTTCGCCGGGCGTGGCCCGGCGCTCCCCTTCGTGCCCTGCACCACCCCGGCGATGGACCTGGCGCTGTCGCTCATGCGCAGCGCCAGGCGCATCGCCGGTGCGGACGGGCCGGTCTCCAACTCCGACCGGCCCTGATCGCGGCCGCACCCCCGCAGGCGCAGGCCGCCATCCACACACATGCCGCCCTCAGGCGGCTTCTGACACCGTCACTTCGCGACGGGCGCGCACGGCCGCAGCCAGTCGCTCCAGCACCGTCACGGTGGTGTCCCAGTCGATGCAGCCATCGGTGATGCTCTGTCCGTAGACCAGCGGCTGGCCTTCCACCAGTTCCTGCCGGCCTCCCACCAGATGGCTCTCGATCATCACGCCCACGATGCGCTGTTCGCCGTCCTCCAGCTGAACGGCGATGTCTTCGATCACCTTCGGCTGGTTTTCCGGGTTTTTCAGGCTGTTGGCATGGCTGGCATCGATCATCAGCCGCGTCGGCAGCCGGGCCTTGGCCAGTGCCTGGCAGGCGTCGGCCACGCTGGCCGCGTCGTAGTTCGGCTGCTTGCCGCCGCGCAGGATCACATGGCAATCCGGGTTGCCGGTGGTCGAAACGATGGCGGTGCCGCCCTGCTTGGTCACCGACAGGAAGTGATGCGGGTTGGAGGCCGCGCCGACCGCATCGGCCGCGATTTTGACGTTGCCATCGGTGCCGTTCTTGAAGCCCACCGGGCACGACAGGCCGGAGGCCAGTTCGCGGTGCACCTGGCTTTCGGTGGTGCGTGCGCCGATCGCGCCCCATGCCACCAGGTCGGCGATGTACTGCGGCGAGATCACGTCAAGGAATTCAACGCCGGCCGGCAGGCCCAGCTTGTTGATGTCGCGCAGCAGGCCGCGGGCAATGCGCAGGCCCTTGTCGATCCGGAAGCTGCCGTCCAGGTCCGGGTCATTGATCAGGCCCTTCCAGCCCACCGTGGTGCGCGGCTTCTCGAAGTACACGCGCATGACGATCTCGAGCTCGCCGGCCAGCGCGTCGCGCAGAGGCTTCAAGCGCTGTGCGTACTCGATGGCCGCATTCGGATCGTGGATCGAACACGGGCCGACCACGACCGCCAGGCGATCGTCGCGGCCATGCAGGATCTGGTGCAGGGCCGCGCGCGAAGCACTGACGGTGTCGGAGGCTTCATCGTCACACGGCAGCATCGCCAGCAGCTGGGCAGGCGGTGTGAGCGGTTCGATGGTGCGGATGCGCAGGTCGTCGGTATGGGGGGGCATGGGGGAGGTCTCCGGTACGTTGGGGGTCCCCAGCGAGGCGGCATGAAAAAAGCCGCCAGGTTCGCTGGCGGCTTTCGGGAATGCGTCTGAAGCTTTCTTCAGGGTGAGCGCAGTCCTTCCTCCGCCAGTGGCTTCGGAAAGTAATACCAGTAAAAGCGGGTAGCGGCTGCGTTCATGGGGTGTATTGATAGCACAGCTTCTGCGCAGCACAAAATGTTTCATCCGCAACTGGGGAAGCGGTTCAGCAGCACGACGATCTAGCGGCTGCCATGCACTTCCACGTCCAGCAGCAGGCCCTCGTGGATATCGGCCCAGCGCTCCAGCACCTGATCCAGCTCCCGCCTCGCCTCCTCCAACTGCTCGGGGTTGAGCAGGGACCGCGCCGTGTAGAGATCGGAGACCAGCCGCCGCAGGGTCGATTCCGGTATCGCCACCGAGGGCCCGTCCACATCCGGCAACTGCAACGCCGGGGTGTCGCCGGGAGGGCCGAACAGCGTGACCTGGAGCGTGCTCTGCATGATCGACTTCCCTGTGGGTAGACGTGGGCAATGCACTGTTTACCGCGTCTGGCGCACCAGCGCATGTGCCGTCACGCGGATCGCTCATGTCGTGACTGGACCGATTGTGCCCGCAGGTTGAGAACGCCTTTCCACACTTTCCACGCCCCGGCCTGGAGGCGGCCTGCAGGCGCTCAATGCGCGGTTATACGGGCAACGGCATATGCGATACTTCCTCCGTCTCCATGACGTGTCGCGTACTGCCTTGGCATCCCACGCGGACATGTGCTCAAGATGGTTTGCCACCGGAAAAGGGTGGCCGGGTCGGCAAAGCCCGTGTGTCACTGAAGTTCGCGTTTGTCAGCCGGCGTCGCCTTGGGCGGCGCCGGCTGGCAATCCGTCCGCGTTCCATGGCGGGCGGTGCGGGGGGGCGCTTGCGCCCGCCGGATCAGTGACCCGGTCTTTGCCGCCACGTACCGTCCGCCACCTCTTCCGGTGGCGGTGTCGTCTGTCCTGTACGGAGCACACGCCATGAACACACCACACGTTCCCTTCCCCGGTGCCCACCCCGATCCGGCCAATGCCGATCAGGCGCCGTTCGATCCCAACGGTCTGGTCGCCCACCTGCAACGCATCGGCAGCGGTGCGGCCGCCGATGGCCAACCCTGGCCCGAGCGCCATCCAGCGAACGGCCGACGCATGATGCTGGCCGATGCCGATGGCGCACTGGCCGGCCTGCGCATCGTGCAGGAGGTGCTGCTGGCCGCCGAACGCTGCCGCCAGAATGCCGCGCCCGAACATCACGTGAGCGACCGGGTGATGGAAGGGTTGATGCTGGCATCCCTGGGGCTGGCCACGCATGCGGCCGAACGCCTGCAGCCCCACTAGCCGCGTCCGCGCAATGTGACCGGGCCCGATGGCCCGGTCATGGGCCGGCACCCGCCGGATCACAGTGAACGCAGTGCGCGCCTGCGGATGTAGGCGTTGGCAGGGCTGTCGCGCTCGCGTTGCCAGCGTGTGCACAGGTCACGCAGCCACTGCGGCTGGGTCTTCCCGGCATCGTTGAGCCAGTTGCCGACGGAATCCTGCACATAGCGTTCGGGATCATCAGCCAGTGCCTCCAGCAGCGAATGCGCGTGTTCGGGATGCTGCTTGAAAAGAGCGATGTGCGCCGCCCAGACGCCACGGGGACGCAGTGCTTCACAGGCAAACCGGCGCAGATGGGCGGACGGTTCCTGCGTCCACGGCTGCAGGTATTCAAGCGCCAGCAGTGGCCCGGCAACGATGTCGGTGCGCAGCGCCAGCCACGCCCATTCGCGCACGCCGAAATGCGGATCATCTGCCAACGGGCGCATCTTCTCCAGCTTCACCGGCAGGGAGGCGGTGGCATCGCCACCGATCAGGTAGCAGGCCCAGCCGCGCACGGTGTCGGATGCATGCGACTGCCATTGTGCAGGATCACCCTGCCTGGCCTCACGCAACAGCGTTGCCGCCAGAACCATGCGCTGGGTAATGCCTTTGCTGGCGGCATCGCGCATGCATTGAATGGCAGTCTCCGGCAGCACCGCAACGGTCTGCAGCAACACCGCGAAATCCACGGCCAGACATTCCGCCAGATGCGTGCTGGCGGCTGTCCCGGTATCCAGTTGATGCTTTCGCGCCGGGCTGATCGCTGCGCTCACTGCGGGTCCTTCCGTCCGCCGCCGGTGTGCTGCCACACCTTGGCCAGCAGCTGTGAGAGCTGCACCTGCTCGGCAGTGTCCAGGCCGTTGAACAGGCCCGCGATCCACTGCGTGTGCTGATTGAAGAGGTCTTCGGCCAAGCGCTTGCCCTGCACGGTCAGCACGATCTGGAGGCGACGGCCATCGTCCGCATCGCTGCGCCGCTGCAGCAACCCTTCGCGCTGCAGGCCATCGAGCAGGCCGCTGATGGTGGCGCGGGTCACGCCTGCACGTTCGGCCAGCGCATGCGGCGACAGTGTGCCGCCGGCACCGTGCAGCAGGAACAGCACGATGAAGCGGCCTTCACTGAGCCCGTGCGGTGCCAGCCGGCTGGCGCAGTCGCGATCGATCGCCGAGGACAGCGACAGCAGCTGGAAGCACAGATGCAGCAGGGCGACATTGGCGTGGCCACGTCGCCGGGCCTCGTCCAGAAGGGCGCCATGTTTTGCCTCAAGCACATTAATTTCCAATATGTTTAGGCGCCTAATCATATTCATGACGGGATGGAACGCAACACCTACGGGGCCTGCCGCCGGGCCCGGCCGGGCGCACTCCTCGCGCAGGGGGCTGCAAGCAGCCGAAGCTGCGGTAGCATCGCGCCACGTCCCGCCAGGAGTTCCACGCATGCGCCGTGCCGTCCTGCTGTTGCTGACGCTGTTCCCCGCCGCCGTAATGGCCGCTCCCCCTCCCGTGCCCTCCCCGGCCCGGATCGATGCCGAAGCCAAGCGCCTGATGCAGGTGGCTCACGCCCGCGGGATGGCAGTGGCCGTCGTCGACGGTGGCAAGGTCGTGCACGTTGCCGCCTATGGCGAGCGCAACGCTGCCGGCGAACCGCTACAGACCGACACGGTGATGTATGCGGCATCGCTGACCAAGATGGCCTTCGGCCACCTGATCGCGCAGCTTGCACAGGACAAGGTGATCGATCTGGATGCCAGCATCGCCAGCGCGCTGGACAGACCGCTACCGGACTATCCGGCCGAGCCGAAGAAGTACGCCGATTACACCGTGCTGGCCGGCGACGAACGTTGGCGCCGGCTGACCCCGCGCCTGCTGCTCAACCATGCCAGCGGCTTTGCCAACTTTGCATTCCTGGAGCCGGACGGAAAACTGAAATTCCACTTCGATCCGGGCAGCCGCTATGGCTATTCCGGCGAAGGCCTGATCCTGCTGCAGTTCGTGCTGGAGCGCGGGCTGGGCCAGGACGTGGGTACGCTCATGCAGCAGCGCGTATTCGACCGCTTCGGCATGCCCCGCACCAGCATGATGTGGCGCGAGGATTTCGCCACGAATCTGGCCGACGGCTGGACCGCCGAAGGCACGGCGGAGCCGCACGATGAACGCAGCCGCGTGCGTGCCGCCGGTTCGATGGACACGACCATCACCGACATGGGCAATTTCGCGGCCGGCTATGTCAGTGGCCAGGGGCTGTCGGCATCGATGCGCCGGGAGCTGGTGCGGCCGCAGCTGCCGATCACCACCGCCAGCCAGTTCCCGACGCTGCAGCCGGAACTGCCGGCGGCGCAGCGGCGCAGAAACCTGGCTGCGGGACTGGGCGTGGTGACATTCACCGGTCCACAAGGCGCAGGCTTCTACAAGGGCGGACATGACGATGCGGTGGGCAACACGCTGGTGTGCGTCGAACAAGGCCAACGCTGCGTGGTGATCCTGGGCAACGATGTGCGCGCCGAAGCGGCCTTTCCGGCACTGGTGCGCTTCGTGCTGGGCGAGACGGGGGTGCCGTGGGAATGGGAATACGGCGCCACGAAGGCATTCGTGCGCTGACAGGTCGACCACGGTCCACGTCCAGCAGAGGGGGCGGAACGCCCACAAAAAAACCCCGCCTTGCGGCGGGGTTTTTCACTTCATCGGGAACAGCGGACCTTAGAAGTCCATGCCGCCCATGCCACCCATGCCGCCCATGCCACCGGCGCCGCCCAGGGCCGGCTCGTCCTTCTTCGGAGCTTCGGCAACCATGGCTTCGGTGGTGATCATCAGGCCAGCGATCGAGGCCGCGTTCTGCAGCGCCGAACGGGTCACCTTGGTCGGGTCCAGGATGCCGAACTGCAGCATGTCGCCGAACTCACCGGTGGCGGCGTTGTAGCCGAAGCTGCCGCTGCCTTCCTTGACCTTGTTGACGATGACGGACGGCTCTTCGCCGGCGTTGGCGACGATCTCGCGCAGCGGGGCTTCCATCGCGCGCAGGGCGATCTGGATGCCGTGGTTCTGGTCTTCGTTGGCGCCCTTCAGGCCGGCCAGCGCGGTGACCGCACGGACCAGTGCAACGCCGCCGCCCGGAACCACGCCTTCTTCAACGGCTGCACGGGTAGCGTGCAGGGCGTCGTCGACGCGATCCTTCTTTTCCTTCATTTCGATTTCGGTGGACGCACCCACCTTGATCACGGCAACGCCGCCGGCCAGCTTGGCCACGCGTTCCTGCAGCTTCTCGCGGTCGTAATCCGAGGAGGTGTCCTGGATCTGGGTCTTGATCTGCGCAACGCGCGATTCGACCGCAGCCTTGTCGCCCACGCCGTCGATGATGGTGGTGTTCTCCTTGGAGACCTGCACCTTCTTGGCGCGGCCCAGGTCCTTGATGGTGGCCTTCTCCAGCGACAGGCCCACTTCTTCGGAGATCACGGTGCCGCCGGTCAGCACGGCCATGTCTTCCAGCATCGCCTTGCGACGATCGCCGAAGCCCGGGGCCTTCACGGCCACGACCTTGACGATGCCACGGATGGTGTTGACCACCAGGGTCGCCAGCGCTTCGCCTTCGACTTCCTCGGCCACGATCAGCAGCGGCTTGCCGGCCTTGGCGACGCCTTCCAGCACCGGCAGCAGGTCACGGACGTTGGAGATCTTCTTGTCGTGCAGCAGGATGAACGGGTCATCCAGGTCAGCGGTCTGCGACTGCTGGTTGTTGATGAAGTACGGGGACAGGTAGCCGCGGTCGAACTGCATGCCCTTGACCACGTCCAGCTCGTTGTCCAGGCCCGAGCCTTCTTCAACGGTGATCACGCCTTCCTTGCCGACTTCCTTCATCGCGTCAGCGATGATCTGGCCGATCGACTCGTCCGAGTTGGCCGAGATGGTGCCGACCTGGGCGATCGCCTTGTCGTCAGCGGTCGGCTTGGAGATGTTCTTCAGCTCGGTGACGGCAGCCACGACGGCCTTGTCGATACCGCGCTTGAGGTCCATCGGGTTCATGCCGGCAGCAACGGCCTTGGCGCCTTCGCGGATCAGGGCCTGGGCCAGCACGGTGGCGGTGGTGGTGCCGTCGCCGGCGTCGTCGTTGGTGCGCGAAGCAACTTCCTTCACCATCTGCGCGCCCATGTTCTCGAACTTGTCAGCCAGTTCGATTTCCTTGGCGACGGAGACGCCGTCCTTGGTGATGGTCGGGGCGCCGAAGCTCTTCTCGAGCACGACATTGCGGCCCTTCGGGCCGAGGGTGGCCTTGACGGCATTGGCGAGAACGTTGACGCCGCGCACCATGCGCGAACGGGCGTCTTCACCGAAACGGATATCCTTGGCAGCCATTGCAATTACCTCATTGGTCGCGCCGGGCCGTGCCCGGCGGCTGGGATGTGGGGATCAGGTTGAAACAGGTCGCGGCGGGGCTCAGCCGATGACGGCGAGCACGTCGTCTTCGCGCAGGACCTTGTACTCGACGCCTTCGCTCTTGTACGAGCTGCCGGCGTACTGGCCGTAGATGACCTTGTCACCGACCTTCAGCGACGGCGCGCGCACGCTGCCGTTGTCCAGCGGCTTGCCGGGACCGACGGCCACGACTTCACCCTTGGTGGACTTTTCCTTGGCCGAGTCGGGGATGACGATGCCACCGGCGGAGATTTCGTCGGCTTCGATCGGCTTGACCACAACGCGGTCGTGCAGCGGCTTGATGCTCATAGGAGACCTCTTAAGTGATTGATTGGTCTAAAAAAGTCCGGCGATGTTAGCACTCGCACCAGGCGAGTGCCAGAACCGCACGTGAAGAAACCCGACAAGGTCGGGAGCACGGCAGAGATGGAGCCCCCCGGGAGGCTTTCAAGGGGCATAGCGAAAAAAGTTTCCGCGCCGGACGCTGCGGCAGTGCGGTGGGGCGGCCCCGAATTAGGTGACCAACGTCGCACTGTCAGATATCTGACGTTCATTTACGACAAAGTGTCACTGGATCGGCCTTAGGCTCGGCCGCGCATTCCCAATCACAAGGAGTCGTCGATGCGATTGCTGTCCCCGCTCGCCACCGCCTGCGTGCTGGCCCTGGCCACCGCGCCGGCCCAGGCCGAGGTCTTCATCAACGAACTGCATTACGACGACAGCACCGCAGCCGGTGACGTCGGCGAGGCGATCGAGGTCGTGGCCACCGCCGGCGAGGATCTGTCCGGCTATCGGCTGTATCTCTACAACGGCAGCACGCCGTCGGCCGCTTCGGTGTACGCCAACACGGCCGTCCCTGCCGGCAGCGCGGCCGGGTGCGGCAGCGCCACCCTGGCCGTGGTCAGCTATCCGACCAACGGCATCCAGAACGGTCCCAACGACGGCATCGCGCTGGTCGACGCCAGCGGCAAGGTGGTCCAGTTCCTCAGCTATGAGGGCACGATCACTGCCTCCGGCGGTCCTGCCGCAGGCATGACCAGCCAGAACATTCCGGTGGCCGAGACCAACAGCACGGCCCCTGGCACCTCACTGCAGCTGACGGGCAGCGGCAGCCAGTACGCCCACTTCACCTGGGCCGAATCGGCGACGCAGACCTTCGGCAGCTGCAACAACGGCCAGACCTTCAGCGGTGGGGGTACGCCCGGTCCCAATACGCCGCCATCGGTGTCCACCACCACCCCCGCCCAGGGCAGCAGCACGTTCCCGGCCGCGGCCGATCTGGAAGTGGTGTTCAGCGAGACGGTGAACCTGGCCAGCGGCGCCTTCGCGCTGAGCTGCGGCGCCTCCGGCAGCGTACCGCTGACCCACCCGGCCAGCGGCAGGAGCGTGAAGGTGTCCACCAACACCGCGCTGGTGGCCGGTGAGGCCTGCCGCTTCGACATCCGCGCCGCGCGCATCACCGACCTGCAGGGCGCGCATCCGGCTGCCGACAGCCGCATCGCCTTCACCGTGGCCAGCGCCACGGGCAACCCCGATCCGGGCAATCCCGGCGTACCGGCGGGCTACTACTCCAGGGTCAACACCTCCAGCCCGAGCCAGCTGCGCTGCTCGCTGCACGCGACCATCAAGGGCCACACCGCCTATCCGTACAGCGGGTCGGGCACCAGCACCTGGACCATCCTGGAGATCGCCGACGAGGATCCGAACAATCCCAACCGCATCCTCGATGCCTATCGCAACCGCAGCTACGCCAAGGTCAGCGATCGCGCTGGCACGGGCAGCGGCCTGACCTACAACCGCGAGCACACCTGGCCGAACTCGCTGGGCTTTGCCAGCACCACCGGCGACAAGGGCCTGCCCTACGCGCCCTACACCGACACCCACATGCTGTACCTGACCGATGCGCAGTGGAATGCCGACCGCGGCAACAAGCCGTTCGGCAAGTGCGATGCCAACTGTGGCGAGCGCGCCACCGAGGCCAACAACGGCCATGGCGGCGGCAGCGGCGGCTACCCGGGCAATTCCAACTGGGTGCGCACGCCGGACGGCAACACCGGCACCTTCGAGGTGTGGGGCCATCGCAAGGGCGACATGGCGCGCGCGGTGATGTACATGGCGATCCGCTACGAGGGCGGCAAGGATGCAGCCACCGGCCAGTCCGAGCCGGACCTGGAGCTGACCGACGACCGGAGCCGGATCGTCAGGACCAGCAGTTCGCCGGCCTACATGGGCCTGCTCTCGACCCTGATCGACTGGCATCTGTCCGATCCGCCGGACGACGCCGAGCGCGCGCGCAACGACGTGATCTACAGCTTCCAGGGCAACCGCAACCCGTTCATCGACCACCCCGAGTGGGCGACGCCGGCGTTGTTCACCTCGGCCAAGCCGGCGACCTGCCAGCTGGCCAACTGACCGCGCAACGCAGCGGTCCATCGCCGCCGCCGGACCTTGATCCGGCGGCGGCCCTATACTCGACGGTCATGCCGACCGTCGATCCCGTCCTGCTGCTGTTGACCACCTGCCCGGACCGGGCCAGTGCCGAGCGCATCGCGCATGCGCTGGTCGGCGAGCGCCTGGCCGCCTGCGTGACGCGCCTGGAAGGGGCGCAGTCGACCTACCGCTGGCAGGGCGAGGTCACTACCGATGCCGAGCTGCAGCTGCTGGTGAAGACTACGGCCAGCCGCGTGGAGGCAGCGATGGCACGGATCGTCGAACTGCATCCGTATGAACTCCCCGAGTGCATCGCGGTCGAAGCCCGGGCCGGACTGCCGGCCTATCTGGATTGGATCCGGGCGCAGACCCGGGAGGACACCGCTTGATGAATCTGTTTGCCCGTGCCGCCGCGCTGTGCGCCCTGCTCTCGCTGGCCCTGCCTGCATTCGCCCTGGACGAGAAAGATCTGCTGCCGGTGGACCAGGCGTTCGCGCTCACCGCCAGTGCGCCGGAGCGGAACCAGATCCAGCTGCAGTTCAAGATCGCGCCGGGGTACTACCTCTATCGCCACCGCACCAGCGTCAAGGCCGACCCGGCCTTCAATGCCGGTGCGCTGCAGATGCCCAGCGGCACCAAGCACCACGACGATTTCTTCGGCGAGGTCGAGACCTACCGCGAACGCCTGCAGGTTTCGCTGCCGGGCGCCCCGACGGATGCGGCCGGCACCCTCAGCCTGGAAGTGCGCTACCAGGGCTGCGCCGATGCCGGTGTCTGCTACCCACCGCAGAAGCGCGTGGTCCAGGTGACACTGCCCGGTGGTGGCGGTGGCGCCGCAGCCGCCCTGCCAACCGCGCGGGTCACCGGCGTGAACGCGTTCAACACTCCGCTTGCCGGGGCCGGCAGCGGTGGTGGCCTGCGCCTGCCCGGCAGCAGCAACAGCCAGGCGCTTCCGCTGCCCTCCGAACAAGCCTTCGGCTTCGACGCGATCGCCAGCGATGGCAACACCCTGCTGCTGCGCTTCAGTCCCGCGCCGGGCTACTACCTGTATCGCGATCGCACTTCACTGAAGCTGGAAGGCAGTGCCGGTGTGCTGGCTGATACGCCGCGCTGGCCCGCCGCGCAGTCGCATCGCGACGAGCACTTCGGCGATGTGTCGGTGTACTTCAACCAGGTCGAAGTGCCGCTGCCGCTGCGCCGCACGGTGACCGACGCGGTGGACAGCACACTGGTGGTGACCTTCCAGGGTTGCCAGACCGATGGCATCTGCTACCCGCCGATGACCCGCCGGGTGAAGCTGTCGATCCCCGCGGGAAAGATCAGCGCCCACGCCGGCCAGCCTGCGCCACGCAGCGAAATGATCCGACCGCTGCCGGCGGGCAGCGCCGCACCGCGCGAGGCGGCCAACGGCACCCCGTTGCGCCTGCTGCCGACCGTGCCGAACAGCGAACCGGCGCGTGCCGATGTGGCCGGCGCGCAGGCAGGGTTCGCCGCCGATGCGCGGGGCGACAACGCGCTGCGTACCCGCCCGCCGGCCACGACCCCGGATCCGGACCGTTCGTTCCTGTGGGTGCTGCTGCTGGCACTGGCCGGTGGCCTCGTACTGAACCTGATGCCCTGCGTGCTGCCGATCCTGTCGCTGAAAGTGCTGGGCCTGGCACAGAGCGGTGAGAGCGCCGAGCGCGCCCGCAGCCACGCCATGTGGTACACGCTGGGCGTACTGGTCGCCTTCGCGGTGATCGGCGCGCTGATGGTCGGCCTGCGCATGCTTGGCAATGCGGTGGGCATCGGTTTCCAGCTGCAGCACCCAGGCGTGGTCGCGGCACTGGCCTACATCATGTTTGCGGTTGGCCTGAGCCTGTCCGGCGTGTTCACCCTCGGCGGTGGCCTGGGCAACCTCGGCCAGTCACTCGCCCGTCGCAGCGGTCCGGCCGGCGATTTCTTCACCGGTGCGCTGGCCTGCGTGGTCGGCAGCGCGTGCGTCGGTCCGTTCATGGGAGGCGCGGTCGCCTATGCCTTCGTTGCCACGCCCGTACAGGCGATGGCCGTGTTCCTGTTCCTGGGCCTGGGCCTGGCCCTGCCGTTCCTGCTGATCGGCTTCGTGCCGGCGCTCGCGCGGCGCCTGCCCAAGCCCGGCCCGTGGATGGAAACGCTCAAGCACGTGCTGGCGTTCCCGATGTATGCCACCGCACTGTGGCTGCTGTGGGTGCTGGGCAAGCAGCGTGGCGTGGACGGCATGGCGCTGGCGCTGGGCGGACTGCTGCTGCTGGCCCTGGGCCTGTGGTTGTTTGAGCGCAGCCGCTGGCGCAGCCAGCGCGCCGCCGGCCTGCTGGGCGTGCTGCTGGCAATCGCCGCGCTGGTACCGGTGTGGGGCGTGACCCAGCTGAAGCCACCGGCACGTGCGGCACAGGCCACCAGCGAGAACGTCGTGGAGTATTCGCCGCAGCTGCTCGACCGCCTGCGTGCCGACAACCGCGTGGTGTTCGTCAACATGACCGCCGACTGGTGCGTGAGCTGCAAGGCGAACGAGCGCGCCGTGCTGTCGCGACCGGAGTTCAGGGAGCTGCTCAGGCGCACCAACGCGGTGTACATGCGCGGCGACTACACCAACGTGGACCCGCAGATCACCGCTTTCCTCGATGAGCACAAGGCCGTGGGCGTTCCGCTTTACGTGGTGTACGGCCCCGGCGCACCGCCGACGGTGCTGCCGACCCTGCTTACCCAGGCCGTGGTCGAAGAAGCGCTGCTGCGCACCGCACGATGAGGTGGCAACGGCCAGCGCTGCTGTGGACCGCGGTGCTGGCTGCCGGCCTGGGCCTGTGGGCCGGCCATCGGCTGACGCCGGTGCCGGCGGCGGACGCTGGCGATCCAGACGTGCAGCCACCTGCAGCACCGCTGCCCGTGCTGCAGGCAGGCGATGCCCTGCCCGCACTGGTGCTGCCGGACCTGCAGGGACAGCCGCTCGATCTGCGCCAGCGTTTTGCCGGCCGGCCGCTGCTCATCAATGTCTGGGCCAGCTGGTGCGGGCCCTGCGTCGAGGAAATGCCGGAACTGTCGCGCTTCGCGCAGGCGCAGCAACCTGACGGCATGCAGGTGCTGGGGCTGGCGCTGGATACACCCGAAGATGTGCAGCGCTTCCTGCAGCGGGTGCCGGTGGACTACCCGATCGTGCTGGAGACGCCCGGTCCGCGCGATGCCAGCGTGCAGCTGGGCAATGCCCAGGGGCTGCTGCCTTACAGCGTGCTGGTGGATGCACAGGGCCGCATCGTGAAGCAGAAGCTGGGGCCGTTTGCCGCCGGCGAAGTCCGGACGTGGGCCCGGCTGTAAGCTGGCCGCGGCCGGCATCCACGCGTCCTGATCCCGGTCAGACCAGTGAGCGCGCCCAGAGCTGGGACACCTGTGGCTGGCCGAACAGCTGCTCGTGCTGCTCGGTCATCAGTTCGAAGCCGGCCCGTTCGTACAGGCCGCGGGCGTCGATGAGCGCGGCATTGGTCCACAGCACCATGCGCTTGTAGCCCACCGCGCGCGCGAAGCTCATCGCCTCGTCCACCAGTCGCTGCCCGATGCCCCGCCTGCGCGCGCTGGCATCGACATGCAGCAGCCGCAGCTTGGCATTGTGCGCGTCGTGCCGGACCACGAACACCGACCCCACCGGGGTGCCGTCCAGTTCAGCGATCCAGCAGCGCTCGGTCTGCGGGTCGTGTTCGCGCAGGTAGCGGGTGACGATGTCGGCCACCAGCGCTTCAAACTCCGCGTTCCATCCGAATTCGCGTGCATACAGCGCGCCGTGCTTCTGGATCACCCAGCCCATGTCGCCGGGGCGGGGATCGCGCAGCACGCAATCCGACGATGCACCTCCCAGCAGTGCCTGGATGTGCGCCATCGCCTCAAGAAGGCGCTGGCATCCTGCTTCGCTGATATCTCCCAGCATGGCAGCGACGCTTTCGCTGGACGCTGCATCCAGCTGTGCGAAGGCGGCACGGCCCGCCTCGGTCAACACCAGCCGGTTCGCGCGCGCATCCATCACCGACGGTTCGCGTTGAACCAGACCGCGCGCCTGCAGCCCGCTCAGCAGCCGGCTGAGGTAGCCCGCGTTGAGGTCCAGCCGATGGCCCAGCTGCGCAGCCGTGATGCCCTGGCCCGCCGCCAGTTCGAACAGCACCCGCGCCTCGGTGAGGGTGAAGTCGCTGTGCAGCAAACGCTCCTCGAGCACCGCGATCCTGCGGGTGTAGAAGCGGTTGAAGGCGCGGACCTGTGCGACGGGATCGGAAGTGAGCGCAGACACGGGGACGTTCCTGATGGTTGCCTTGGGCACATAGTACATGCCTTGAGCAACCATATAAGGCTGTTTTGCGATCCATTCCGCGTCTTGGCGCCTTAAAACGAAAGATTCGTTGCAGTACGGTTTACGTTCTGTTAATTCTGCGTTTAGCGACCAGGGCCCTGGCTGCAAGGAGAACCAACAGGATGAACGACTGACCGACAAACCACTCAAATCGACTGCAGGGTGCATGCATGAAACACGGAATTCGCAGAAGTGTTCAGGCTCCAGACGCAATCACGCCATTGGCATCCGCAGTAATGGTGGCCCTCGCCACCGCGCTGCTGTCCACCAGCCCCGTTGCACGGGCGCAGGACAGCGGCACATCGACGACGCCCGACGCGGCCACCACCCTGGATACCGTTTCGGTACTGGGCAGCCGCACCAAACCGCGCACGGTGTCCTCGTCGGCGGTGCCGATCGACATCATCAGCGGTGAAGAGTTCCGCAACCAGGGCGCGACCGACGCCCTCGACCAGCTCAAAGTGCTCGTGCCTTCCTTCAACGTCAGCACGATTCCCATCGACGATGCGGCCAGCCTGGTGCGTCCGGCCAACCTGCGTGGCCTGCCGCCGGACAACACCCTGCTGCTGGTCAACGGCAAGCGTTTCCACCGCTCGGCGGTGATCACGTTCCTCGGCCACGGACTGTCCGACGGCGCACAGGGACCGGACCTGTCCGTGTTCCCCTCGCTGGCGCTGGAACAGGTGGACGTGCTGCGCGACGGCGCAGCGGCACAATACGGCTCGGACGCCATTGCCGGCGTGCTCAACTTCAGCCTGAAGAAGCTGCGCGAAGGCGGCACCGCCGAGGTGTTCGCCGGCCAGTACTACGAGGGCGACGGGCTCACCACCCAGTACTCGGCGCAGATCGGCCTGCCGCTCACCGAGCACGGCTTCGCCACCCTTACGGCCGAATGGCGCAACGCCGACGACACCTCGCGCAGTGTGCAGCGCGACGATGCCGCCGCGGTCGCAGCGGCAGGCTACCCCGGGGTGAAAGATCCTGCGCAGATCTGGGGATCGCCGAAGGTGGACGACGACCTCAAGCTGGTCGCCAACCTCGGTTACGACACCGAGAACGTGGAGTTCTACCTGTTCGGCAATTACGCCAAGCGTGAAGTGGATGGCGGGTTCTACTACCGCGACCCCACCGCACGTTCGGGCGTCTACTCCAACGATGGCGGCCAGACATTGCTGGTGGGCAACCTGACCGGCGTGGGCGCATGCCCCACCATCGCCCTGCGCGATGGCGCCGGCAACCTGCTGCCGTACGGCACCGTGAGCGGCGCGGTGGCTGCCCTGCCCGCCAACTGCTTTACCTTCCTGTCCAGCCTGCCCGGCGGCTTCACCCCACGCTTCGGCGGCAAACTGGAAGACGCCTCGGTGTTCGCCGGCGCCAAAGGCACCTGGGGTGAGTGGTACTGGGACGTGAGCGGCTCCTGGGGGCGCAACGACATCGAGTTCACCATCTACAACACCGTCAACGCCTCGCTCGGTCCCGACCAGCCGGCCGGGCTGTTCTTCCGCCCGGGTGGCAATACCCAGACCGAAAAGAACCTCAACGTGGACGTCAGCCGGGACATCCCGGTCAGCTTCAGCAGCCAGCCGCTGCGCCTGGCGATGGGTGCCGAATGGCGCGAGGAGAGCTTCAGGATCAGCCCCGGTGACGGCCCGTCCACAGCCATCGGGCCGCTGACCGAACAGGGCTTCGCGCTGGGCTCCAACGGATTCAACGGCTTCAGCACGCGCACCGCCGGCACCTTTGATCGTCGCAACTGGGCCGCCTACGCCGACCTGGAAGCACAGCTCACCGAGCGGCTGCTGCTGGCCGGTGCGCTGCGCTACGAGGACTACGATTCGTTCGGCAGCACCACCACCGGCAAGCTCACCGCGCGCTTCGACTTCAACGAGCACTTCGCTCTGCGCGGCGCCTACAACACCGGCTTCCGTGCACCAACGCCCGGCCAGGCCAACATCAGCCAGATCAGCACCGTGTTCGGCGGTACCGCACTGGAAGACATCGCCACCCTGCCGCCAACCAATCCGATTGCCCAGCTCAAGGGCGCGCAGCCGCTTACTCCGGAAGAGTCCAGGAATGTGTCATTGGGTGCGGTGTGGACCGAAGGTGACTGGCTGGTCACCCTGGACGGCTATCAGATCAAGGTGGAAGACCGCATTGCTCTGAGCACCAGCTTTGCAGTCACTCCGGAGGAGCGTGCGGCGCTGGTGGCCGGCGGCAATGCAGAAGCCGCTTCCATCTCGCAGGTAACCTACTTCGGCAACGCCTTCGATACCACCACCACCGGCGTGGACCTGGTGACCAGCTTCAAGAGCAACCACTTCGGCGGGGTCACCACCTACTCGCTGGCGGCCAACTGGAACCGCACGAAGGTGGACCGCTACGACACCGACTTCATCGACGAAGCGCGCGTGTACAAGCTGGAGAAATCGCTGCCCAAGACCAAGGGCTACTTCAGCATCAATCACCAGCGGCAGATCTTCCACGCCAATCTCCGGTTCAACTATTACAGCAGCTGGTACGAGGATCACCTGGACAGCGGCGTGATCTCCGCCGAGGACGGCGGCCTGCCGATCTACGGGGGCAGCGCGTTGATCGTGGATGCGGAGGTGGGCTGGAAGTTCGATTCGGGCCTGTACGTCAGCGTGGGCGCGCAGAACCTGTTCGACCGTGTGCCGGCCAGCAACCCCTGGGGGGTGTGGCCGGTGCGCAGTATCCGGTGCATTCGCCCTACGGATTCAACGGCGGGTTCTATTACACGCGGGTGGGCTGGAAGTTCTGACGCAGGTGCAAGTGCACGCAACGGTGGCCATGGAAGGCCCCGTCGCTGGCGCCACCCCACCGGCTTGACCGCAGGCAGGGCGCCCCCGAGAATTACGCGACTAATTCTCATTTGCTGTTGCGCAGGATGCGGGCGGCAGCCCTCCTGGCTTTCATCCCCCGATGTTCAAGAACGTCCTGTTCCAACTGCACTGGCTGCTGGGCATCACGGCCGGCACCGTCCTGGCCATCATGGGCCTGAGCGGCGCAGCCCTGTCTTTTGAAGATGAACTGCTGCGCGCCGCCAACCCCGGCTTCGCCGCCATCGCCGAACATCACGCCGAAGGCCAGCAGCCGCTGCCCCTGAGCGAGCTGGTGCCGATGCTGCAGGCCGACAGCAAACGGCCGTTGCAGCGGCTGCGCGTGGATGCCAGCGGCCAGCGCCCATCGGTGGCCCGTTTCGCCGGCGGCAAAGCGCACTGGGTGTACTTCGACCCCTACAGCGGCGAGCGCTTCAGCGCCCTGCGCGGGCAGGCCTTCTTCGACTTCGTCGAAGACCTGCACCGCCACCTCGCCGCGGGCGAGCGCGGAAAATGGATTACCGGCAGCTGCGCGATCGCCCTGCTGTTCTTCACGCTGTCCGGGCTCTACCTGCGCTGGCCCCGCCGCTGGTGGCACTGGCGAAGCTGGCTGGCCGTGGAATGGAAGCGCAGCGGCCGCGGCTTCCTGTGGAGCCTGCATTCGGTGGCCGGCACCTGGGTGCTGCTGATCTACCTGATGAGTGCCCTGACCGGCCTGTGGTGGTCGTTCGACTGGTATCGCAGCGCGGCCAATGCCCTGCTCGGCGTGGCGCCACCGGCCAAGCAGGTGATCGATGCCGGCGCCGTGCTCGACCTGCGCCGCGTGGAAACGACGCTGTACGCGCAGGCCGGGGTGCGCACCGGTTACATCGACCTGCGGCTGCCCGAGAAGCCCGGCCAGGCACTGAATGTGCGGACCATGGCGGGCGATCCAGCATTGCGCGGCGGCCATCATGATCGCGCGCACGATCTGCTGCAGCTCGACCCTGCCAGCGGTGCGATTCTGGACGCGCGTCCCTACGCGCGCCAGGGCGCTGGCGGTCAGCTGGCTACCAGCGTGTTCGCGCTGCACTCGGGCAGCTACTTCGGGATTCCCGGGCGCATCATCGTGATGCTCAGCAGCCTGGGCATGAGCCTGTTCTTCATCACCGGCTGGCTGCTCTATCTCGACCGTCGCCGCAGCCAGCGCGCCGCACGTGCGCTGCGCCAGCCGCTGCCGGCGGCCGCAGCCAACGGCGCCGCATGGCTGATGGTGCATGCCAGCCAGAGCGGCCTGGCCGAGCAGCTGGCATGGCGCGCGGCAGCGCAGCTGCAGGCCAGCGGACAGGCGGTGCAGGTATTGCCGCTGGCAAGGATCGACGCGCACCGCCTTCAGGCGGCGAGCCACGCGCTGTTCGTGCTCAGTACCTTTGGTGACGGCGAACCGCCGGATTCGGCACGACGTGCCTCGCGCCAGCTACTGGGCCGATCCCTGGACCTGGCCACACTGCAGTTCGGCATGCTCGCGCTGGGCGACCGCCAGTACCCGCACTACTGCGCCTTCGGCCGCCAGTTCGATGCGTGGCTGCTGGGCAACGGTGCCCGCGCGATGTTCGACCGCATCGATGTGGACGCTGCATCGGTCACGGCACTGCGCCAGTGGCAGCAGCAGCTCGGCCTGTTGACCGGCATTGCTGCCGACGACAGCGTGCTGCCGGCGGCCACCCGCATGCACGACTGGCAGCTGCTGGATCGCCAGCAGCTGAACCCGGGCAGCGTCGGTGGTCCGATCTGGCGGATCCGGCTGGCCGCGCCGGATGACGTGCAGTGGCAGGCCGGCGACATCCTGCATATCGCGCCGCGGCACAGCGCCGCGCATGCCCGTGCGGTACTGCTGGCGCATGGACTGGACCCGCTGCAACCGCTGCTGATCGAAGGCGACACGCAGACCCTGCAGTGCCTGGCCAGCGAACGCGAACTGCCGGACGCGGCCAGTGCGCTGCAGGTGCAGGATGCCGGACGCTGGCTGACGGCCCTGCCCGTACTGCCGGGCCGCGAGTATTCGATCGCCTCGTGCCCGGCCGATCGCGTGGTGGAACTGGTCGTGCGTCTGGTGCACGACAACAACGGGCGCCCGGGGCTGGGTTCGGGCTGGCTGTCGCTGCATGCGCCGGCAGGCGCGCACATCGCCGCGCGCGTGCACCGCAACCCCGGCTTCCATCGCGTGCCGGGCGCACCCATGGTGCTGATCGGCAACGGCACCGGCATCGCCGGCCTGCGCGGCCTGCTGCGCGAGGCGGCACACGCAGGCGAGCACGGCCACTGGCTGCTGTTCGGCGAGCGCCAGCGCGCTCATGACTTCCTGTTCGCCGATGAGGTGAGCGCATGGCAGGCGCAGGGCCATCTGATCCGGGTCGACCTGGCGTTCTCGCGCGACGCAGCGGGCGGTTACGTTCAGGACCGCCTGCGGTCGGCCTGCGATGAACTGCGGGAATGGATGCAGCGTGGCGCCGTGATCCATGTCTGCGGCTCGCTGCAGGGCATGGCCGAGGGCGTGGATCAGGTACTGCGGGGCGCGCTCGGTGACGAGGTGGTGGAAACGCTGCTCGAGAGCGGTCGCTACCGGCGCGACGTGTATTGAGCCGCGCCGCCGGGCTGGACCCGGCGGCGGACGCGATCACGCCGCCGCGCGGGCCTGACGGTCCGGCTGCAGGCGGAACGCGGACACGGCTTCGGCCAGCGCGCGCACCTGCGCCTGCATCTGCGCGGTCGACGAGCCGGCTTCTTCCACCAGGCTGGCGTTGCGCTGGGTACTGGCCTCCATCTGCACGATGGCGTGGTTCACCTGGGCGATGCCCGCGTGCTGATCCTGCGAGGCGCTGCGGATGCCGGCGAGCAGGTCCGCCAGCTGCTGCACGCTGCCGACGATCTCGTCCATGGTGGTGCCCGCCTGCGCGGCCTGCACGCTGCCCTGGCCGACGCGTGCCACGGAATCCTCGATCAGCGCCTTGATCTGCCTGGCTGCCTCGGCACTGCGCTGCGCGAGCAGACGCACTTCCGCCGCCACCACCGCGAAACTGCGGCCCTGCTCTCCGGCACGCGCAGCCTCCACGGCGGCGTTGAGCGCAAGGATGTTGGTCTGGAATGCGATGCCGTCGATCAACTGGGTGATGTCCCCGATGCGGTGCGATGCTTCACTGATGCCCTGCATGGTCTCCACCACCTGACCGACGGCCACCCCACCCCGCTGTGCAACCGCTGCAGCCCCCTGCACCAGCGCGTCGGCACGTCCGGCGGCGTCGGCGTTGCGGCCGACGGTGTCGGTCAGCTCATGCATCGAGGCTGCGGTCTCTTCCAGATTGGCCGCCTGCTGCTCGGTACGCTGCGAGAGGTCGTGATGGCCGGCAACGATTTCACCGACACCGCTGTCGAGGCTGGCGGCGGCGCGCTGGATGCGGGTCACGATGCGGCCGAGCTGTGCGACGGTTGCATTGGCGTCGTCGCGCATGCGTGCGAACACGCCCTGCAGCTCACCTTCCATGCGCACGCTGAGATCCCCACGGGCCAACGCCGCCAGCAATGCCTGCAGGTCCCCCAGGTTGGTTTCAAAGGTGGACAGCAGGCGGTTGATGCTGGTGGACAGCGTATGCACGAAACCGTGCTTGCCCTGCAGCGAAATGCGCCCGTGCAGGTCACCCTGCGCGGCAGCGTCGACCAGTGCCGCCACCTCGGTCTCCAGCAGCGTTTCCAGCGCACGGCTGCGCCACTCCAGCGCCACGCCCAGGAACTGGTCGTCATCGACGATGGCATTGGCGATCAACTGATAGCGCACACCGGCATGACTGATTTCCCGCTCCTGGCGGTGGCGCGCGTCTACCAGGCTGGCCAGGGCCGGATGCAGGTCCCGCGCGTCAGTGCCGACCAGCGCGTCGGCCTGCAGGCCCAGCACGTGCCGCAACGCAGGATTGGCGTAGGCCACCTGGCCTTCGGCATCGACCACCATCAGCCCGGTCTGCGCGCAGTCCAGGGCCTGGCGTACGCGCGTGTTGCCACGGGCCATCGCACGCTCGGTCTCGATGCGCGCACGCAGCCGCTGCTGCATGTCCACCAGGCGCTGTGCCAGCTGGCCGATCTCGTCGTTGGCGTTGTGCACGCGCAACGTGGTATCGAGCCGGTCATCGGCGATGTCGCTGGCGAACCGCAGGGTGTCCTGGATCGGCCTGCGCACCGCGCGCAGCACCAGCAGCAGGCTGGTGATCAGCACGCCGGCCACCAGCAGCAGGGTGAGGGCGAACAGCACGCTCATGGTGCGTGCACCGGCCTGCTGCCGCGCCTGCGCCAGGGCCAGCGCATTCACCTGTGCCTGCTGGAAGGCGGCGAGCGCAGGCGCCACGCCGGCAGCCGTCTCCAGCAGCGATTGCGTCTCCACATCAAGGCCGACGCGGGCAGCGGTATAGCCAAGCAGTGCCGACTGATAGGCGTCCATGCCGGTGCGGAGGGCCTCCTGCACGTCGGGCGGCAACCCCGCCAGCGCCAGATCGAACGGCAGCTTCTCTTCGCTGGCGCGGTCGGCATGAGTCGAATCGCCATCGAGCAGCAGCAGCGCTTCCTGGCGCCGCATCTTCTGCAGGTGCAGCGCCAGTGCCGGCCGGTCCAGGCCATCCACCCGCTGCTGCAGGGCATCGGCGGCCTGCTGCAGCTGTGCAGCCAGGCCCGCATCACCACGCCCCATCTCGTCCACACGTTCGAACAGCGCGGCCACTCCCTGCGAGAATCCCTCGGCGGCCTCGGTGAGCGCCTGCAATGCCTTGCGGCGACCGGCATCCATCGGCATCGCCCTGAGCGCCTTCAGATCGACCTGCAGTGCCTGCTGGGCCGCCTGCAGCTGGCTGCGGTCGGCATCGTCGAAACTGCGTGCATACTGGGTCTGCAGGCGACGCGCCTCCGCCACCCGTGTCGCCAGGCGTGCGGCCAGATCGCTGCCACGCTGGTAACTGGCCTGGCTGCGTGCGGCCTGACTGCTGGCATGGCCGGTCCAGGCATGGACGGCGGCGATCGCCACCAGGCCCGCGCCGCAGACCAGCAGGGTGGCCTTGAGTTTGTTGGCCACGCTGAGCCGATGCGGCTGCAGCCAGACCAGCAGGCGTGGAAGCGCCGAGCGCATCGCGATGAGACGGGTGCGCAGGAACCGAAGGGGGACGACGGCCGACATCACAGACTCCAGGCGGAAGGACGCACCTGTATCGGCCTGACCGGCGACAACTTTAGGCACATTGCCGACGCTGTGGCACGCACCGTGCCGGTTGCGCTCTTTGTACCGGCCCCAGGCGACGGAGACGTGACACGGCGCCCGCGCTTGACCTCAACCCCGGTTGCGGTTGCACAGTGGGATTCTTCCCACCTGCCGCCCTCGCCATGACCCCGCTCGACGTCCCCCGTTATCTGCAGCGCCTGCAACTGGATGCTCCGCCGTCGCTGGACCTTGCCGGACTGACCCTGCTGGTGCAGCGCCACAACGCCCTGCTCCCCTTTGAAACCCTCAGCAGCCTGCTGCGCGACGCGGTGCCGATCGATCTGGACAGCGTGCAGCACAAGCTGCTCGACCAGCAGCGCGGCGGTTACTGCTTTGAACTCAACGGCGGCCTGCTGGCGCTCCTGCAGGCAGTGGGCTTCGACGCACAGCCGCTGAGCGCGCGCGTGCTGCTGGCGGCACAGGACAATGCCCCGACGGCGCGTACCCACCTGCTGCTGCGCGTGCACGTGGAGGGAGAGGACTGGCTGGTCGATGCCGGCTTCGGTGGCCTGACGCCGACGGTGCCGCTGCGGCTGTACGAAACGGCGCCGCAGGCCACGCCGCACGAGTCTTTCCAGCTGCAGCAGCTGGCGGGTGAGGACGACTTCGTGCTTTCCGCCCAGGCGGGCGACGCATGGCGGGCGATGTACCGCTTCGACCTGCGGCCGCCAGCGCCGATCGACAACGTGGTGGCCAACTGGTACGTGTGCACGCACCCGGATTCGGGTTTCCCCGGCCAGCTGCGCGCGTCACTGGCCGGCCCGGACTGGCGGCGCACCATCGGCAGTGGCAACTACACCGAGTACCGCCCCGGGCAGGCGCCGCTCAAGCGTCCGCTGCGCGATGCCGCCGACGTGCGCGACGTCCTGCAGTCGGCATTCGGCCTGCGCGTGCCGGACGATGCGCGGCTCGACCCGGCGATCACCGATTGGCTGCAGCGCTCGCACGCCGCATCACGGTAGCACCGCGCGGCACGGTGCCCGGGTTACAACGTCACCGGCGCCTGCAGCGCAATGCGGTTGCCCTCGCTGTCGCAGATCTCGGCCACCCGCCAGTGGCCGGCATCTGCCGGGCCGCGGCAGCCGTGCAGCTGGACCGGCGCATCGATGCGCACCTGCAGCCACTGCTGGTAGAAGGCGATGGCGCGAGCCAGGTCGCTGGCCGGAATCTCGACATGCGCGATGGGGTTCATCGTCGCAGGATGGCGCCGCCCTGACATTCCGTGCGCATCGTTGCGGGCATGCTGGCCTGCCCACCCTTCGCGGAGCGCTGCATGACCCTGGCCGATCACCGAAG
Organism: Stenotrophomonas sp. 112478_Sma; assembly: GCF_056479905.1. Lineage (NCBI taxonomy): Bacteria > Pseudomonadati > Pseudomonadota > Gammaproteobacteria > Lysobacterales > Lysobacteraceae > Stenotrophomonas > Stenotrophomonas sp. 112478_Sma. The sequence goes on from NZ_CM151072.1 coordinate 3,867,123, forward strand.
TGCACTGGCGCCACTGGGCCATCTGCGCGTCGCCATCAATCTGGGGAATCCGGTCCTTGCGCAGGGCGACGCACGATCGCCGCGCGGCCCCTCGGTGGAGCTGGCCACCGCGCTGGCGCAGCGGATGGGCGTGCAGGCGCGATTCACCTGTCACGATGCGGCCGCATCGGTGGTCGCGGCGGCAGCCGACGACGCATGGGACCTGGCCTTTCTCGCCATCGATCCGGCACGTGCCGGCCGCATCGCCTTCAGTGCACCGTATGTGGAGATCGAAGGAACCTACCTGGTGCGCGAGGACAGTCCCGCGCGGCAGGTGGCCGATCTGGATCGCGATGGGCTGCGTATCGCCGTTGGCCGCGGTGCCGCCTACGATCTGTTCCTGAGCCGGGAACTGCGGCACGCCACGATCGAGCGTGCCGACACGTCGGCGACGGCCATCGATCTGTTTGACGTACGGCGCCTGGATGCCGCCGCTGGCGTGCGCCAGCCACTGCAGGCCTGGGCACTGCAGCATCCGGGACACCGCGTGCTCGCCGACCGCTTCACTGCGATCCAGCAGGCCGTGGCCGCACCTGCAGCGCGCCCCGCTGCCGCCCTGCGGGCCCTGTTCGACGAGGTCGAGGCGATCAAGGCAGGGCCCCTGCTCGAGGACGCTTTCGCACGTTCCGGACAGGCGGTCACCCTGGTGCGATGACGCAGCGGTGGCCCGCAGCACGCGGCAGGTGGCTGCGTGCGCCGGGCCGGATCAGCCCTGCGTCTCCATGTGCCGCGCATGCTCGCTGGCCTGCGCATGCAACCACTCACGGAAAGCGAGGAATCCACGGTGGCGCGCCGAGCGCTGCGGATACACCAGCCAGTGCGGCCAGGCCGTTTTCAGCCGCTGCTCCGACAGCGCGACCAGCTGGCCCGAATCCAGCAGCAGGCGCGCGCGCGTCAGCCGGCCCAGGGCCACACCGACGCCATCGAGCGCTGCACGGTGATGCGCTTCCGAATCGTCGAGCACCGCCACGAACCGCGAAGGGGGGCTCTGCCCGATCAGGGCAAACCACGCGGCCCATGCGCCATCCGGATCGCCCAGCAGCGGCCACTGCGCCAGTGGAGCACGGTCGATGCCGCCCATCCGCGCGATCAGCGCCGGGCTGGCCATCGGCACCAGCCACTCATCGAACAGCCGCTCGACCACCAGCCCGGCCCATTGCCCGCCGCCTACGCGCAAGGCCGCGTCGAACTGCAGCTGCCGATCGAAATCGACAAGGCGTTCGCTGGACTGCAGGTTGATCTCGATCTGCGGGTGTGCGGCGACGAAAAGACCCAGCCGTGGCACCAGCCATGCGGAGGCCATCGACGGTACGGCGCTGATCGTCAGCACATGTTCGGCGCGCGCGGCGTAGCGCTGGAACACCTCGTTGATTGCATCCAGGTGCGGCCCGACCCGATCGAGCAGGCGCTGGCCCTCCAGGGTCAGTGCGACCCCGCGCGCCTGGCGGACCAGCAGCGGCTGGCCGAGGCGTTCTTCGAGCTGCCGCATCTGGTGGCTGAGCGCGCTGACGGTCAGGTTCATCGACGCCGCGGCGCGTGACAGGTTGCCCAGGCGCGCGGCAGCCACGAAACCCTGCAGGGCATGGAGGGGTGGGCGGGACATGAGGCTTGAATCCTGTTCAAGTCAAGCTTGCGGAAATGTCGCTTTTTACGTCCTCATGCTGCCCGTATCGTTCAATCCACTCAAGTGGAGCGACGATCATGAACATCTTCAGCAGTCTGTTGTTCCTGCACGGTCACATCGCAAGCGCCGAGCTGGCGCGCCAGTTGGCCACGCCGGTAGCCAGCACGACCGGGGTACCCGCAAAGCCGTACCGGAGCACACACCTCGACCGTCCAGCTGCGGTGCAGGTGCCTTGCCCCACCTGCTCCGCCCCGCGCTGAGCGAGGCAGCGGCGGGCTTACCGGGGCCGGGGCGCTAATGCCCGTACCAGGCCTGCACATGGGGCGGCAGCGATGGCAGCGGGTCGATGTCCAGCGCGCGATAGCCATCGAGAGTATCGCGCAGCACCGCCGGTCCGGGGCTGCCCGGCATGCGCAGGCTTTCCTCTTCCGGCAGCTGCAGGGCGGCCCAGTCATGCAGGCGATCCAGCCGCTGGACCATGGCGGCGCGCAGCCAGGGGCGCAGCGGGAAGGTCCGATATCCGCGCCCATCCAGCGTACGCACAGCATCGGACAGGGCCTGGTTCGCGCCACGCACCCATTCGGTGCGTCCGCCGGCCTTGTCCTGCACGGTCATCGGTGCCGGCGCGCGATGGGCTCGGAAGGGGGCACGCAGCTCCAGCTCCAGGTCACGCGCATCGCGCTCGGTTTCCGCCTCCACCAGCGCCCCGGCGCACAGATCGAAGAACTCGAACCAGCGCCGATGCAGTGCGCTGATGCGACCGAGCGGGTCACGCGAGAAGCCGATCTTGGCGTAATCCTCCCAGGCGCAGGGAAAGACGTAGGCGAAGACACGACCATCGATGCGGATCTGCGGTTCCATCGGCGCAGGCTGCATCGCTTCGGACGCGATGGCAACCGGGCCGAACCGTGCGCCGTTCGGGTCACGGCCGCTGCAGCACGTCCTCCACTGCGGCAGCCACGTCGGTGTTGTCGATGTAGCTGCCATCATTCCACCGCACATGCTGGCGGTAACCGGCGTCGATGCCGCGCACGCGGGCGGTGAGCCGCTCGGCGCCGGCGCCCTTGGCCCACAGCGGTACCAGTGCATTGGAATGATTGCCGGTGGGGCGGAAGCTCATCCCCGGCATCCGCCCGCGCCCGTTGTTGCGCACCGGCTCGAACGCCACCTGCTGCGCGTCGGGGCCCATCGGCATGCTGTTGTCGTGGTCGGTGGTGACGATCAGCAGATTGCGCTGCCATCCGCCGTTGCGCTCGATCCACGCCACCACCGCCGATACCGCATCGTTGAACTCGACCGTCTCTTCGATCAGGCGGCCGTACTGCGGCTGGTCGCCGCACTGGCCGTAATGCCATTCCGTGCCGCACGCGCTGGTATGCGCGGCCCAGTCGGTGGCCCCGCCTTCCACCATCAGGAACAGGCCCTTGGACGAGCGCTGCTGCAGGAACTGCAGGGCGCCGCGGGTCATGGTCGCCAGGTCCGGCACGCTGTCGATCTTCCTCACGCCGGAGGGAGTGGTCTCATCCCTGCCCAAGACCTGCAGCTGACGCGCCTGCTGCAGGGTGCTGGCCACACGCGGTACGCCGATCAACGGGCGGTCGGCTTGCACCCTCCCCTGTGCAAGCGCAGCGAACGCTTCCCTGCTGCGGATCAACCGCCACGGTCCGGCAGGATTGCCAGCGATGGGGGTGCCTGCTTCCAGCTGCTGCCAGTCCTGCTGCGACACCCACTCCCAGGGGTTCGCGCAACCTTCTTCCTTCACTGCGCCTGCATCGTCATCGCAGGCGCGGCCATCGACGCTGTAGCCGGGGCCGCCGGTTCCCATGACCAGGTCCATGTGGCCCTGCGCCAGCATCTGGTGGGCGATGGCATGGTAGTTGTTGCGCGACGCGTTCTGCGCGGCGAACGCGGCCGGTGTCGCGTGCGAGAACGGCACCGAGGTGACCACACCGGTTGCCATGCCCAGGCGCTTGGCGCGCAGGGTGTTGAACTCTACCGCGACGCCGTCGTTGTTGACGTTGATGGCGTTGTTGTACGTCTTGATGCCCGACGACAACGCCGTGCCCGCCGCGGCGCTGTCGGTCGCCACCGCGGCCAGGTACTGATAACCGGCGAACGGAAGATCCGCTGCCGGTACCGGGGTGGCATCCCATGCTTTCGCGGCGTCGTAGCCGAGCGTCTGCGCCGAATCGTGCGTGGGCTGGCTGCTGGCGTTGAGCGGGAACGTGGCCACCGCAAGGCGCTGCGGGAAGTGCGCGTACGGAGCGCCTTCGCGACTGCCATACTGCCAGTACGCGGCGGCATCCCAGGTTCCCCAGCCCGCGCCGTCGTTGATCATCACGATCACGTTGTGCGGGTAGCCGCCGGTCGCCACCGGCGCCTGCGCACGCGGTGCCGGCTGGCAGCCGGCGAGGGCTGCCAGCGCGGCCAGAATCGAAGGGTAGAGCCAACGGCGCGGCGTGTGTGCGGTCATCGTGCATCCTGTGGGGTCGGGCAGGCGGCCCGGAATGCGCGACGTTATATCATTGCAATATTGCAGATTCACGCATCGTGGCAGCGGTATCCTGTGGAACGTCTCCCCTGCCGCGCCACCATGCCGTCTCCACGTCCCCCGGTCTCCTCGATCACCCTGGATGCCGGCAGCTTCGCGGTCATCCACCAGGAGAACGCCGACCTGCAGCGTCCGCCTGCTTCACTGACCAAACTGATGACCGCGTACGCAGCCTACGAACAGGTCGCATCCAGCGCCGCCGCTTGGGAGATGCCGGTGACCGTTGCCGCCGAGGACGTGCACGCGGTTGCTGACGATGAAACGCGCATGGGCCTGGTGCCCGGCGAAACGGTCACGCTGGGCCGGCTGCTGCAGGGCATGCTGGTGGTATCGGGCAACGACGCGGCCCTTGTGCTTGCCCGCCATCTGCACGGCTCGCAGGCGGCGTACCTGCAGCACATGAACGCGCTGGCGCGGCGTCTCGGCCTGGGCAGTACCTGGTTCGCGTCGGTGTCCGGCATCACCACGCCGCGGCACGTATCCAGCGCACGCGACATGGCGGTGCTGGCGGGCCGCCTGCTGGCAGATCATCCGCAGGTGCTGGCCATCACCGCACAGCCGGCGTTCGCGCACGGGACGTTCAGCCGCAGCAACCAGAACGCACTGCTCGCCGATGAAGGTGTGGACGGCCTGAAGACCGGCTATACCCGCGCGGCCGGGTTCTGCCTGGCGGCTACGGCGCGCCGCCCCATCGCCGGACACGCGCAGCCGGTGCGATTGATCACCGTGGTGCTTGGCTCGGAAGACCGCGAAGCACGCGATGCGCGGGTGCGCAGGCATCTTGCCAGTGGATTCGCCGCGTTGGCCGGCGACACCGTCGCAGAAGCCTGAGCTGCGCGGGCAGTCAGTCCCGTACAACGGTGGATACGATCACCCGCTGCAGTTCGCGTTCCGCGTCGGCTTTGCCGATCGCGCCATTGGCCACCGCTTCGGACAGCGCTTCGGCAGCGCCGAGGATCGCCCAGCGCCCCTCCACCGGTACCTGGCCGTCACCGGCGAACGGGCCCAGCCAGTCCGCGCAGTTGTCGATGAACTCCTGCTGGTAGCAGTGACGCACCTCGCGCAGCTCCGGCGCGCCGACCAGCGCTGCGAGGATGCTCTGCACGTCGCTGCCCTGGCTCAGCACGCAGTCGATGTAACCGGACGCGATGGCCGCTGCGCGCGCGGTCAGTTCTGCCGGCGCCGCGGCGATACGGTCATTGAAAATGAGCGTCTGCCGCTGGTCGTAGTCATGGTAGAGCGCCGCCAGCAGGCCGTTGCGCGTCACGAAGTGATCGTAGGCCACCGGCTTGGTCACGCCCGCCGCTTCGGCCAGGCGCCCCAGGGTCAAGGCATCGGTGCCTTCGGCGCCTACCAGCGCCCATGCGACATCCAGCAGCTGGCGGGCCCGCTGCTCGCGGGTCAGTCGGCGACGCGTGGGGGTGTCGGTGGCAGGCATCGGCGGAACACGGCTGTCAGCTCGTTGGATGTCCGATTTTACGGCCGATCTCCATCGCGGTCTGCAGATGCGCCGCGGCCGCCCCGGTGTCCGCCTCCAGCAGCAGGGTGGAGGACAGCACGCGCGCGCCGCAGTAATCGAAGATGCCCATGTCGATCTGCGTGTTCATGGCCGCGCCATAGCCACGGCGTTCAATCATCGCGGCATCGGCACCCCCGATGCCGACCAGATGCACCTGCAGCCGCTGCAGCCGCTTCTCCACTTTTCCATCGGCACCCTCGGCGTAGGCCCAGCCCTGGGTGAAAACGCGATCGATCCAGCCCTTCAGCAGCGCCGGGAACGACCACCAGTAGAGCGGGTAGACCAGCACCAGCGTGTCGGTCGCATCCAGCCGTGCGTGCTCGGCCGCCACATCGGCCGGTGGCGGCGCGATGCCGCGGAACAGGGCCTGGTCCTGCCCGTTGAAGCGCGGGTCGAAGCCTTCGGCCATCAGATCGGCCATGGCGGTGGTATTGCTCTCATCGGCATCGGCGATGGCCTGCGCGATGCGAGCGGCTACCGCGTGGGTCAGCGAGGCAGGATCGGGATGGGCAACAACAATCAGGCTGTGCATGGGCAACTCCTTGGAGATTAGTTACTAATGGTAACTAGCGAACCCAGCCCGATCAGCACTGCCAGCAGGACACTGTTTCTGGCGTTCTGTATCGCCTCAAGTCAAATGCAAATGATTCGTGATACGATTGTTAAGGAGATCTGAAACCCCACACGGACGTCCCAGCCATCGCCAGTGGACCCCTCACCCGGAGTACCGCGCGATGTTGCATGCCAGTCTGAAGTCCCGTCGTTCCGTTGCCACGCTGGCCGTGGCCATCGGCCTTGCCCTCGCCTCCCAGGCCCACGCCGAGGCGTCAGCCGATGCCGCCGCCAAGCAGATGGACACCGTGGTGGTCACCGCCACCGGCGCCCAGCAATGGATCCGGGATGCCCCCGCCAGCATCAGCGTGATCACCCGCGAGGACATCGAGCGCAAGCCGGTCAGCAGCATCGGCCAGCTGCTGAGCACCGTGCCCGGCGTGACCGGCGGTTACGCGCTGTCCGGTGCGCAGTCGAAGATCCGGCTGCGCGGCCTGCCCGAGCAGTACACACTGATCCTGATCGATGGCCGCCGCCAGGGCAGCTCGGCCGGCGTGAACTATCGTGATGACCTGGGCCCGCAGGATCTGAACTGGCTGTCGCCGGACATGATCGAACGCATCGAAGTGGTGCGCGGCCCGATGTCCTCGCTGTACGGATCGGACGCGATGGGGGGTGTGATCAACATCATCACCCGCAAGATCGCCGACCACTGGGGCGGCTCGGCCACCTTCAACTACAGCAAGCCCGATTCGGACACCCGCGGCAACACCACGCAGATGGGAGCGCTGTTCAGTGGCCCGCTGACCGACAACCTGGGCGTGCGCATCGGCGCCAACGTCACTGACCGCGAATCTGACCGCGGCGCGCGGCAGACACCGGGCAACAAGGCAGCGAACGCCAACGTGCTGTTCAACTGGCGCATCAGCGACAGCCACGTCGTGGGCGTGGAGGCCTCGCGCGGAACGCAGCGCAACAGCGGGGCCGGCCAGGTCAACAGCTGGGGGCTGTCCAAGCTGGTGCAGACCGGCTACGTGATCCGCCATGACGGCACCTACAGCGACGCCACCACGTCGAAGACCACGCTGGTGCAGAACGAATACGAAGACAAGGGCAGCGACGTCGGCAACCGTTCGAAGGAAACGGTGTTCGATACCGCCTTCAACACCGGCTTCCACTGGGGCGTCGAGCACAGCCTGAATGTGGGCGGGCAGTGGAAGCGCGAGGAGTTGGAGAACAGCGACACCATCGGTACCGTTCCGGTCACCTGGACGGGCAGCGGCCGCATCAGCCCGACCAGCGAGGCCGACTCCTGGGCGCTGTTCGCCGAGGACCACCTCACCCTGCACGAGCGCTTCGTGCTGACCCTGGGCCTGCGCTGGGACAACACGGAAAACTACGATGACAACCTGAGCCCGCGCATCTACGGCGTCTGGCACCCGGCCGACGCATGGACCGTGCGCGGTGGCATTTCCAAGGGCTTCCGTGCCCCCAACCTGAAGCAGGGAACGGCCGGCGCTGCGACCCAGTCCGGCGGCAACGGCTGCCGTGCCCTGACCGCCGAAGGCTGGAGCAGCCGTTCGGTGAATGCCGACGGCACGCGCGGCTGCTACATGGCCGGCAACCCCAACCTGGAACCGGAGACCAGCACCAACTACGAGCTGGGCGTGGGCTTCGACCGCGAGGGCTGGTCGGCCTCGGCCACCTACTTCCTGACCAACTTCGACGACAAGATCGAACAGGTGCCGCTGAGCCAGATCCCCGGCCAGACCACCAGCTTCGTCAACGGCTACTGGTGGACGGTGGCACAGAACATCCAGAAGGCACGCACCCGCGGTGTGGAAGCCAGCGTGACCGTGCCGCTGCACGAACGCCTGAACTGGACCACCCACGCCACGCGCATGCTGGAATCGAAGAACCGCACCACCGGCGCCACCCTGCTGGTAGTACCGGAGCTGACCGCCAACACCTCGCTGGAATGGCAGGTGACCGATGCCTGGTCGTTGAATGCCAGTGCGCAGCACATCGGCAAGCAACTGGTATCGGCCACCAGCGCCACCTTCGCCAAGGCGTACACCACCTGGGATCTGGTGACCGGCTTCGACGTGAACGAGAACCTGACCCTGCGTGCCGGCGTCCTGAACGTAGGCGACGTGTCCACCATCGACGAAGGCAACAACTACGACGGCGGCGCGCGCACCTTCTTCGTGGGCGCCACCGCACGGTTCTGATGCAGCACTGGCTCGGATCCCTTCGCGCAGCGAAGGGATCCTGCCGTGCATCCGCGGCCCTGCCTCAGCGGAACAGCGCGTTCAGCGCCGCACCCGATGCTGCCGCCTGCAGGCCATCAAAGCGGCCTTCCTGCTGGATGGGATCGGTGGCCCGCATCAATCCCCCCCACGCCGCACGGGCCAACGCCCCGCCCAGGCTGACCCGGCGTACCCCCATCGCAGCGATGTCCTGCAGCGTCAGTGACGTCGGTCCGCCCACCAGCAGGTTCACCGGCTTGCCGCCGGCCGCGGCCACCACCGCCTGGATCTGTCCGGCCGTGGTGATGCCCGGTGCGTACAACACATCGGCACCTGCGGCCGCGTAGGCACGCAGGCGCTGCAGCGTGTCTTCCAGATCCGGTACGCCCACGAAGAAGTTTTCCGCCCGGCCCACCAGCAGCACATCGGCCGCGGCGCGATCGATGGCCGCACGCGCCGCACGCAGGCGTTGCACGGCCTCCTCCAGCGGGCGCAGCGGCGCGTCGGCCAGACCGCTGGCATCTTCAATCGACAGAGCGGCGATGCCCGTATCCAGGGCCGCCGTCACGGCCTCAGCCACGTCCTGTGGCGTGGCGCCGAAGCCATCGCCGAAGTCTGCGTTCACCGGCAGGTCGGTGGCGGCCACCATCAGCCGCAGGTGGTCAAGCGTCGCCTGCAGCGATACCGCACCATCGGGGCGACCTTCGCTCCATGCACACCCCGCGCTGGTGGTGGCCAATGCCAGGAAGCCCTGCCGCTGCAGGTAGCGCGCGCTGCCGATGTCCCACGGATTGGGCAATACGAAGCAGCCCTGCGCATGCAACTGCCGGAACGTGGCACGTCTGCGGGCAGTGGTGGCATCTGCGCTGTTCATGGCGGGTATCCGTGCGGTGAGCTGACCACCCTATCCGGGCCGCGCACAGGACTCAACGCACCTGCGGCGCAGCATCAGGTGATGCCACCGGATCATTGGACGCGGCCCCCGCATCCGTCCGACGGTGACGGTCCGCCGTCCACGGAAACAACCATGCCGCGCTCACCGCATTCTTCTGACGCCATTGCTGGCGACGACACCGATGCACACCAGGCCGCGCCGTTCTCACCCAGCCGGCGCCGCCTGATCGCATCGGCCGGCTTGGCCGCAGGTGGCCTGGCCGGCGCCACGCGTCCGGCCGCCGCAACACCGGCCCGAGAGGTGGCGAACACGACCGCACCGGGGCGTCCCGGATTCCAGGCGATCGTCCCGCCGCCGGCGCAGGGCCGCAGTCCCTGGGGACAGGACACCGCCAGCGAACCGACCCCACGACCGCGCAGCACACGCCCGGGCGAATCGCCATTGCCGACCCACCCACGCCCCTACACCGACATCAAGAGTTACCACGCCCACATCTATTTCGACGAGGACACCTCGGCCAAGGCCGCACTGATCCGGCGCTGGGTGGCGGAACGCTTCCCGGTGGAACTGGGCAACTGGAATCCGGAGCCACGCGGCCCCCATGTCACTCCGTCGTTCTATTTCGGCTTCACCAACGATCTCCTGCCGGTCGTGGTGCCATGGCTGCAGCTCAACAGCCTGGGCCTGACGATCCTCATCCACCCCAACACCGGCGATGGGCGCGCCGACCACCTGCATTACGCGCTGTGGGTGAACCGCGCGCAGCCGGTGAACGCCTACGACTGGCCCGCGCCCCGGCCGGGCGAACAGGAGCCGCTGGAACAGGTGTTCCCCAACGTCGTGCCGACGCGGCCGCTGGAAACCTGAGCAGACCCGCCCGGCCTGGCCGGGACAGGAGCGGCTGGCCGCCATCGTCGGCGTACGTGCGGGTATCAGCAGCCGTCGCCACGTTCAGCGCGCCTTGAGGCGCTGCCCGGCATACGGGCACAAGCGCTTCCAGCGATTTCAAACAATCGATTGAAACGCGGCAAACTTCGCCGAACTGGACAGCATCGGCCGCTTCCGCCAGACTGCCGCCCTTTCCAGTCGATCGGATCCCATGGCGAAGCTGCTGGTCCTGCACGGCCCCAACCTCAACCTGCTCGGTACCCGCGAGCCGGAGGTCTACGGTCACACCACCCTGGCCGATATCAACCAGGCGCTGGCCCGCCAGGCCGATGCCGCCGGGCACGTGCTGGAGAGTGTGCAGTCCAACGCCGAACACGCGCTGGTGGACCGCGTACAGGCCGCCCGCACCGACGGCACGGCGTTCATCCTGATCAACCCGGCCGCGTTCACCCACACCTCGGTCGCCCTGCGCGATGCGCTGGCGGCCGTGGCCGTGCCGTTCATCGAAATCCACCTGTCCAACCCGCACGCCCGCGAACCGTTCCGCCAGCACAGCTATTTCAGCGACAAGGCGGTCGGCGTGGTGTGCGGCTTCGGCGCCGACAGCTACCGCTACGCGATGGACGCGGCGCTGCTGCGGCTGTCCGCCACCTGATTGTCGACCCGGGCGCCCACGGCGCTCTCCTCACCTAGATAGAAACCCAAGAGGCCCTCATGGATCTGCGCAAAATCAAGAAGCTGATCGACCTGCTGGAAGAGTCGAACCTGGCCGAAATCGAAATCAAGGAAGGCGAAGAGTCCGTGCGCCTGTCGCGCGCGCCGGTCGCCGGCTATGCCGCCCCGGTCGCCGCTCCGGTGTATGCCGCCCCTGCCGCGCCGGCGCCGCAGGCAATGCCGATGCAGTCGCCGACCGAAGCCTCCACCGGCGGCACCGCCAAGCCGGGCCCGGCGCTGCCGGAAGGCCACGTGCTGCGTTCGCCGATGGTCGGCACCTTCTATGCCTCGTCCGCTCCGGACAAGCCGGCCTTCGTCACCGTGGGCCAGCAGGTCAAGGAAGGCGAAACCCTGGCCATCATCGAAGCGATGAAGATGTTCAACCCGATCGAAGCCGACGCGTCCGGCACCATCGTCGCCATCCTCGGCGAGAACGGCCAGCCGGTGGAGTTCGACCAGCCGCTGTTCGTGATCGGCTGAGGGGCACGCCATGCTCGACAAAGTCGTCATCGCCAACCGAGGGGAGATCGCGCTGCGCATCCTGCGCGCGTGCCACACCCTGGGCATCCGCACGGTGGCCGTGCACTCCACGGTCGACCGCAACCTCAAGCATGTGGCCATGGCCGACGAGTCGGTCTGCATCGGCCCGGCGCCGTCGCCGCAGAGCTACCTCAACATCCCCGCCCTGATCGCCGCGGCGGAAGTCACCGATGCCCAGGCCATCCATCCGGGCTACGGCTTCCTGTCGGAGAACGCCGATTTCGCCGAGCGCGTGGAGGAATCCGGCTTCATCTTCATCGGCCCCAAGGCCGACACCATCCGCATGATGGGTGACAAGGTCGAAGCCATCCGCGCCATGAAGGCCGCCGGTGTGCCGTGCGTGCCCGGCTCGGGCGGCCCGCTGGGCGAGGACATCGTCGCCAACACCAAGATCGCCCGTGAGATCGGCTACCCGGTCATCATCAAGGCAGCGGGCGGCGGCGGCGGTCGCGGCATGCGCGTGGTGCACGCCGAAGCCTCGTTGAAGACCTCGATCGAAACCACCAAGAGCGAAGCGAAGGCGGCGTTCGGCAATGGCGAGGTCTACATGGAGAAGTTCCTGGAGAACCCGCGCCACGTGGAGATCCAGGTGCTGGCCGACGGCCAGGGCAATGCCATCCACCTCGGCGAGCGCGACTGCTCGATGCAGCGCCGTCACCAGAAGGTGGTCGAGGAAGCACCCGCACCGGGCATCACCGCCGAGCAGCGCGAGCAGATCGGCAAGGTCTGCGTGGAGGCCTGCATCCGCATCGGCTACCGCGGCGCCGGCACGTTCGAGTTCCTGTACGAGGACGGCCGCTTCTACTTCATCGAAATGAACACCCGCATCCAGGTGGAACATCCGGTCACCGAAATGGTCACCGGCATCGACCTGGTGGCCGAGCAGCTGAAGATCGCCGCCGGCCAGAAGCTGTCGATCAAGCAGAGCGACGTGGTGCTCACCGGCCATGCCATCGAGTGCCGCATCAACGCCGAGGATGCTGAAACCTTCGTGCCGAGCCCGGGCACCATCACCGGCTTCCATCCGCCGGGCGGCCCCGGCGTGCGCGTGGACACCCACATCTACAGTGGATACCGCGTGCCATCGAACTATGACTCGATGATCGGCAAGCTGATCGTGCACGGCCCGGACCGCGAAACCGCGATCGCCCGCATGCGGGTGGCGCTGAGCGAAATGGTGGTCGACGGTATCAAGACCAACATCGCCCTGCAGCAGCGGATCATGCGCGACAAGGGCTTCCAGGCCGGTGGCCAGAACATCCACTACCTGGAAAAGCGTCTGGCCGAGCGCAAGAACAAGCCGATCGCGCTGACCTGATCGGCACAGGTGCCGGACACGAAAAGGGCGGGGATATCCCCGCCCTTTTCTGCTTTCTGCAGCGCCTTCCCCCGCGCCCGGCGTACCGGGAAAAGCTGCCGCGCGTGAGGGCCCGGCGCTGCAGGATCGGTGTCAGTGCCTGTCGGCCGCGGTTGCCGGAATCTGCGAGTTCGGCAGCGGGCGCACACCATTGGGCGAGGTCGGATCGACGATCACCATGGTCTCGGTCGAGCCATCGGGCCAGACCACCTGGAAGGTGCTGCCCGCCGGCAGCGATGCGAACGGCACGCCGCTCTGCGCGCGATAGACCGCAGCGACCTGGCTGGCGCCGGCGCGGCGCAGGTCTTCCTGTGCCTTCACCGTGGTCAGCTCCACCTTCGACAGATGCCGGTAGCGATCCTCGTAGGTATCGATCATCAACAGGCCCACCGCGCCGGCCGAATACGCCACGAACAGTGCCACCCAGAACCAGAACTTGGCTCCGTGAAGGAATCGACGGTAGTTCATGGCCTGCTCCCCCTTCCAATCAATCGCTTGATCCATTCGTTCATCTTCCCAGCACCTTGCCGCGAAACCGCAGCGTCATACACGAAATCCCGGAAATCCTGCGTCTCATCCTGCGAACAGATCCCTCCATTCGCACAAAAACTGTTGACCAGCACGCTGTCGGCCCCACACGGTAGACCGAGTTCGCAGGCCGCAAGCCGCCACGCCATTTCGCTGAGCTGCTCGCCGGCCACCAGCCCGTCCAGTGCACTGTCACCGGCGGCGCGCACGCCCATTCCCGGAGCGAGGGCCATGAATGCCTCCGGATCGCGCGACAGGCGCACGCGCTCGACCAGGCCACGGCGGTAGTCCGCGCTGTCATGCAGCGGCTCACCTTCAGCGAACAGCGCGGCTTCGGCCGCCAGATTGCCCTGCGCGGCCGCCTTGCGACGCTCCGCCAGCACCAGCGCCGCGCCCAGTTTGTCGCCGGGCACGAACCCGCCGCAGCGCTGGGCCACGCGCTCGCGCGCATCGACCATGGCCGGTGCGGCACTCAGGCCCAGCCCCGCCAGCACGTTGTTGTCCAGGCGATACCCCCCGGGATCGACCGCGTACTGCGCGCAGTAGTCATACACCCGGCTGAGCATCCAGCGCGCTTCGTGGTTGCCACCGTCGGCCTGCGCACGCAACCGCTGCGCATAGGCGAACAGATCGGTGGCGCCCTCGATGTCGGCCCGGATGTCCAGCGGCAGGCCGGACGGCAGTGCGCCGCCCCGCTCGAAGGCCGCCAGACGCCGCGCCAGCGCCTCGGGCATGACCGGCATCGTCGTCCCATCCTCGTTGCCCGCCACCTGGGCCGTCGGCAGCCCGGAGGCCGCGACCGGAGACGATACCGAGCCCACGTGCCCGCTGGCCCGATACCCGGCCACGCCCAGCACGGCCACCGCCGGCAGCACGAGCAACCAGGTTTTCAGGGTCGGAGCGAGGGCCATCGGCAACGGAAAGCGTCGGGGGCGCACAGGAAAGCGCGCAGTTTAGCAAGGCCCGGCAGGCCTGTCTGAACGGGGGGCGTTCATCTCAGAGCATACGGAGACGCCCCGATGGTCTAGCATGGCCCCCTTTCCCGCGATTGCCCCCGATCCCATGCCGTTCCTGGAACTGACCCTGCGTTGCACCGAAGCCACCCAGCCCCGCTATGAGAATGCGCTGGAGGACGTCGGGGCGTTGGCCGTGACCCTGCTCGATGCCGAGGCCGACACCAGCAACGAGCAGGCGATCCTGGAACCGGGCGTGGGCGAGACGCCGCTGTGGGACAGCCTGGTGCTGACGGCGCTGTTCCCGGCTGACAGCAACGCGCTGTTGCTGCTGGCGGCGCTGGAAGCGTTCGACCCGGAACTGGACTGGAGCGGTGGCAGCTTCCGCGCCGTCGAGGACGAGGACTGGGAGCGTGCCTGGCTGGACCAGTTCCAGCCGATGGACTTCGGCAGCCGCACCTGGATCGTGCCGTGGAACCATGAGCTGCCGGAGGCGGCGCAGGCCGCCGACGCGGCCGTCGTCCGGCTGGACCCGGGCCTGGCCTTCGGCTCCGGTACTCATCCCACCACCGCGCTGTGCCTGCGCTGGCTGGACCAGCTGGCCGTGGACGGCCAGCTGCAGGGCCAGCGCGTGCTCGATTTCGGGTGCGGCTCGGGCATCCTCGCCTTGGCTGCGCTGAAGCTGGGCGCCGCCGAGGCGATCGGCGTGGACAATGATCCGCAGGCCCTGGTCGCGACCGCCGACAATGCCGAGCGCAATGGCGAGCAGGGCCGCATGCAGGTCTATCTGCCACAGGACGAGCCGGTGGCAACCTATCCCATCGTGGTCGCCAACATCCTCGCCTCGGCCCTCGATGCGCTGGCCGAGCTGCTGGCCGCGCGCGTGGCCGGCGGTGGCCGCATCGCACTGTCGGGCATCCTGCATGGACAGGAGCACGAACTGCTGCAGCGTTACAGTGCCTGGTTCGACGACCTGCAGGCGACCCGCGATGGCGACTGGATGCGCATCACCGGCGTGCGCCGCGCCTGATCGTGTTTGAATGAGCGCTCGACCCGAACCCGCACCGTGAGCATGTCCGAGCCGACCCCCGCACGACGTCCACTGGCCACCTTCCTGCGCCCCGCGCCGGAAGGCGGAACGGCACCTGCCGTCGAGGCGCACGTCGATATGCCTGCACAGGCCGGTCCGGCGCCCGAACCCACTGCGGCGGAGATCGAACATGCGCCGGCAGCGGCGGTGATCACTGCGCAACCCGTTCCGCAGCACACCGATGATGTGCCCCCGCATGCCGCGGCGGTGGCATCACCATCGAACCATGACGCACCCGGTTTCCTCGCCCGTGCACCTTCACGCTCGCGCCCGGCGCCGCGCTGGCACTGGCTGCTGGTGGCGGGGCTGGCGGCGCTGCTGATCCTGCAGAGCGTGCTCGCCGACCGCGCGCGGCTGGCCGCCGATGCCGGCCACCGCACATGGCTGGTGGCGCTGTGCAGCGTGCTGCGCTGCAGCCTGCCCGCCTGGCACGAACCCACCGCCTTCACCATGACCAGTCGCGACATCCGCCCGCTGCCTGGTCAGGCCGGCGTACTGCAGGTGCAGGCCAGCATCCGCAATGACGCGCGATGGCCACAGGCCTGGCCCGACCTGCGGCTTTCGCTGTCCGATGCGGACGGACGGGTCATCGGCAGTGACGTTTTCAGCCCCACGCAGTACCTCGGCGAGAACCCGGGTACCGCCGTGCTGGAACCGGGTCAGAGCGCACACATCGCGTTCCGCGTGCAGGAGCCTGCGGCGTCCACTGTCGCATTCACCTTCGAGTTCCTGTGATCGGGACGAAGGCGACCAGCCATGACAGGTCGGGCACGCTCGCGCTAGACTGACCGCCACCACCTCATCCGGCCGCGCGCTCCGCGTGCACGGGCCAACCAGATCGGGAACCCCCTTGAACGCTGTCCTTTCTCGTCCTGACAACAGTCGTGGCGCTCCCCGGCCACCGCTGCGCGAACACGTCGCCCAGTCCGTGCGCCGGTACCTGCGCGACCTTGATGGCTGCGATGCAGACGACGTCTACGAGATCGTGCTGCGCGAGATGGAGATTCCGCTGTTCGTGGAAGTGCTCAACCACTGCGAAGGCAACCAGAGCCGGGCCGCGGCGATGCTGGGCATCCACCGTGCCACGCTGCGCAAGAAGCTGAAGGAATACGGCATCAGCGCCTGAGCGCGGATGGCGACGTCGTGGAAGCGGGGTCACCCGCCGCCGCCCGCCTTCCAGTAATACCGCACCACGTGGAAGAACACCGGTGCGGCGAAGCACACCGAATCCAGCCGGTCGAGCATGCCGCCATGGCCCTCGATCATGTGGCCCCAGTCCTTGATGCCACGGTCGCGCTTGATCGCCGACATCACCAGGCCACCCCAGAACCCCATCAGGTTGATCAACAGCGACAGGCCGAACGCCTGCAGCGGCGTGAACGGCGTGATCCACCACAGCGCAGCGCCCACCACGCTGGCACTCAGCACGCCACCGATGAAGCCCTCCACTGTCTTCGACGGCGACAGCCTGGGCGCGATCAGGCGCCTGCCCAGCAGCTTGCCCCAGATGTACTGCAGCACGTCCGAGGACTGCACCACGATCACCAGGAACGCCAGCAGCAGCACGTTGCGCGCGGGCTCATGCCCGGGCACACGCAGGTTCAGCAGCAGGGGCACGTGCGAAATGCAGAACACGCAGATCATCAGCCCCCACTGCACCTTGGCCGTGCGCTCCAGGTAATGCGTGGTGTCACCGCCGATCGTCGCCAGGATCGGCAGGAACAGGAACGCATAGACCGGAATCAGCAGCGTGTACATGCCATACCAGTCGATCCACACCAGGTAGTACTGCCAGGGCAGTACGATGTAGAACGCCGCCAGGAGCGCGTAGTAGTCACCTGACCGGGTAGGTGCCAGGGTGATGAACTCGCGCAGGGCAAACAGCGAGATGATCGCGAACAGCACGATCACCCCGGCCCGGCCGAACAGCAGCGCCAGGCCGACCACGATCGCCATCACCCACCAGGCGCGGATGCGCGAGACCAGATTGGCGATGACCGCGCTGGGCCGTCCACGCTGCCGCCAGCGCAGGGTCTCGGCCACCAGCGTCGCCAGCACCAGCACCGCGCCGACCCCGGCGAACAGCAGCCCGGTCTGCTGGCCCACGCTGCGCGCGGCGAGGTCACCCGATACGGCGATCAACCCGCTCATGCGCGTCCTCCGTCCGGCGCCAGATCCAGCAGCGCCTGGCGGCTGCGCTGGAGAAACGCCGTCTTGTCCTCATCGGCCTGCAGCCGCAGCGGAGTACCGAAGGTGGCCGTGCACAGCAACGGCAATGGCAGGAACCGTCCCTTGGGCATCACCCGCTTCAGGTTGTCGATCCACACCGGGACGAATTCCAGTTCCGGACGCTGCCGCGCAAGATGGTAGATGCCACTCTTGAACGGCAGCAGCGGCTCATCGCCGACGTTGCGCGTGCCTTCCGGGAACAGGATCAGCGAGCACTCCGCATCCACCGCCTCACGCAGCGCCTGCAGCGGATCCTGCTGGCGGCGCGCCGCTTCGCGCTCGACCAGCACGCCGTTGAACACCGCATCGATCAGGTAGCGCCGCAGGGCGTCGCGCTGCCAGTATTCGGCGGCCGCCACCGGACGCACCTGCCGCCGCAGTGCCGGCGGCATCGACGACCAGATCAGCACGAAATCCCCGTGGCTGGCGTGGTTGCCGTAGTAGACACGGCGCTCGCTGGAGGGCGCGCATCCGACCCATAGCGCCCGCGCGCCGGTGAGCACATGGATGGCGCCACTGCAGGCGCGGGCGATCAGTTCAGCAAACATCGATGTCTCCCCTCAGGTCTGCGGCCACAGCACGGCCAGCAGCAGCGTGGCGAACTGCAGCAGCGCTGCCGCGTACTGGCGCAGCAGCAGGCCCCGCATGCCCGCCCAGCGCACATCCCATCCGCGCGTAGGCGCCTGTGCGTCGCGGCGGCGCAGGCCGGCGACATGCAGGGCCGCGTCCACCCGTTCGGCCGCCGCCTCACCGTGCAGATTCTCCTGCAACAGCAGCTGCAGGAGGCTGGCGTCCAGCTGTACGCGCACCGCGTAGTACGCCTGCACCATCCCCGCCGCCACGCTCAGCAGCAACAGGCCGGCCGCGAACATCGCCAGTCCCGGCTCGATGCCCAGCAGCAGCAACGCCACCAGCAGCAGTCCCAGTGACAGCGCAGCGGGCAGCCGGCCCTGGCGCAGCAGCAGGCGCATCATCGGCAGGTCGACAGCGAGGCTCATGCGGGGCTCTCCGAGGTGATGGCGGCCTGGATGGCGCGCAGGTGGTCGTCATGCAGAACGATGGAGGGCCGCGCGGCACGTATCCGTGCCACCGCCTCGGCTGCGTCCCGTGCCCGGCCGCTGCACAGCAGCCAGGTCGCTACGCTGGCCGCACTGCGCGAATAGCCCAGGGCACAGCACACCAGTACTGGCCCCTGCATGCGCAGGCGTTCGATGGCGGCAGCGGCCTCGCGCAGCTGAGCCGGCGAGGGCACCACCATGTCCAGCATCGGAACGCTGGCATACGCAGCACCTGGCTCCCGGCACGACAGCTCTGCGCAGGTATCGACCACGCCGTGCAGTGGCGACGCCAAGGCCGCCCGTGGAATCCGTCCCAACCACACGCCATCGGCCACCGCCGAGGGCTGCGGTGCCCGCCATGTCCATAGCCGCGAATTGATCCAGGCGGCGCCCAGGTAAGGCGCGAGCAGCCAGCGCGCGGCCATGGTCAGGCGCCCGTCGTCGCGCTTCTGGAACATGGCCGTGCCCAGTCCGGCGTACGCCAGCGCCACCAGCAGCAGCGAGATCGCCGGCCACAGCAGCCACAGCGCAGTGCCTCGCAGCGCCAGCGCCGGCACCAGCAGCACGGCGGCACCCAGAAGGTAGAGCAGCGCCAGCCGCCACCGCGCGGGATCCTCCGCGGACTGCCAGGCACGCAACGGCGGTGTTCCCTGGTCCGGCCACAGCCACACGCACAGCCAGCCCACCAGCAGGCCGGTGGGAATGTCGATGAAGTGATGCTGGAACGTGGTCAGCACCGAAATGCCGATCAGCAATGCCCACGCATGCAGCACCCGCCGCCAGGCGCCCTGCAGGTAGTGGGCGAACTTCACCCACAGCACGATCAGCAGCACGATGTGCAATGACGGCGCCTGGTTGAAAGGCTTGTCGAACCCCAGCAGCACTTCGAACAACCAGCCATAGGCACCGCCCGTCTCCGGCCGCTCGAAGCTGAAGCGCAACGGCCACAGCAGAAAGCAGGTCACTGCGATCACCTGTGCACTGAGCAGCCGCAGCGCATGGCGGTCCAGCTCCAGGCGCTGCCGGCACAGGAAGAACGACACCGCGTAGAACAGGTCGATCGACCAGTACGGCACGATCGTCCAGGGCACGAACGGAATGCGCGTCTCCCAGTCGAACACGACAACCGGAACCACGTCGTGGCGGCCGGCCATCCAGTTGGCAAAGCCATAACTGGCAAAGAAGAACGGGCCCAGCACCGCCAGCCACAGCAGCGCGCGGCGCCACGGACGCGGTGCATCGGCAACGATCGGCGTTGCGGTGATGGCCATCAGGCGACCCGACGTGCCAGCGATACGGTGAAGATGCCGAACGCATCGATGCGCTGGGTCACCTTCTCAAAGCCCGACAGCCGCACCAGCTCGTCCATCTCCTGCTGGGTGCGCCGTCGCATGACCCAGGCAGCGCCTCCGCGGTGGCTGGTGAGTGCACGGGCGATGAATTCCAGCTGCGGGTGCCAGGGCTGGCCGGTATAGGCCAGGTAGCCCCCCTCCGTCACCACCGCGGCAATACCCTGCAGCGAACGCAGCACGGCGTCGTTGTCGGGGAACAGCTCGTACAGCCCTGAGACCACAGCCAGCGTCGGCGCGGGTTCCGCCGTCGCCAACGACGCCGGATCGAACGCGTCGCCCTGCTCGAAGCGGGCGATGTCGGCGGCTCCCAGCCGTTCGATCAAGGCCTGGCCCTGGGTCACATTGAGCGGGCTGAAATCACGCAGCACGATGCGGTCGGCGCGCTGTTCGCCCTGGCCCAGAGCTTCCAGCACATACCGGCCATGGCCGGCGGCCACGTCCAGCACCTGCACCGGCAGATCCTGACCGCGCAGGCGCATGGCCGCATCACGCAGCAGTTCCTGCAGGTGCTGGCCACGCACGCGGATGCCGCGCCAGCCGATCGCATCGAGGTAGTTGCGGTCGATCATCCGCCCCAGCGGCCCCTTGCCGCGCGCTTCGTCGCGGTAGATGTAGTCCAGCGTGCTGCCGGAGTCGAAACCGGTCTGCAGGCCCAGCGCGATGCCTTCGGACAGGGTGCCGCCCAGGCGCAGGCCCGCACGCACCCCGCGCCAGCGCAGGTCGGCCAGGCTGTTGCGTTCCGGAGGCCAGGCCAGGATCTCCGACTCCTCGAACGTCGGCCCATGCCGATGGGCGTCGCGCCGCGACAGCGTGCGCAGCGGTTCGGCGAAACGCGCCTGGATGAAGTCGCGGATGCGCGCCAGTGCCGGTGCACGATCGCGCTCGCCCAGCGTGTCGTGGAAGAAACCCGGCAGGTACACGCGCTCCTTGATCGGACTGGACAGGCGCTCATAGAAGCGGTCCTGCGGACCACGGTGCACCACGAAGTCGGAGCCGGACACCAGCAGTTGCACCGGCACGCTGATCGCCTGCGCGTCGGCCACGATGCGGTCGGCGGCTTCATACAGGCCCAGCAGCACGCGTACCGAGATCGGCCGGGTGATCAGTGGATCGGTGCGGTAACTCTCCACCCGTGCCGGATCATGCGTCAGCCACTGCGGCTTGACGTAGCTGCTGACGAAGAAATTGCCGCGCAGCTTCTGCATCAGGGCCAGGCCTGGACGTGCGAACGGCACATACAGCTTCACCTTGAATGCCGGTGACGCCAGCACCAGCGCGCGCAGGCGGGGGGCATAGTCGTGTACCCAGGTCGCAGCGATGACCGCGCCCACGCTCTGCGCGACCACGACGATGTCCTCGACCGCGATGCCGTGCTCGCTGCCGATGTGGGCGATGAAGCTGTCCAGGTCGCGCACCAGCGCAGGGAAGCCCGGTGCGTCGCCACGCTCGCCCGGCGAGCGGCCGTTGCCGCGCGCGTCCCAGGCGAAGAAGGCGATCTCCGGCAGGTCCAGCTCGTCGACCAGGTGGGCGACCCGCCCTGAATGCTCGTGGCCACGATGCAGCAGCACGATGGCCCGGACCGTGCGCCCCGGTGGTGTGCCTGCGGCCGCAACCGGCCAGTGCCGGTAGAACAGCGGTACTTGGTCGAAGCTGTGGAATTCCCGTTCCTGCACCTGACGCATGCCTTCTCCTGGTGGGCTGTTGACTTATCGCTGCGCTGTGGCCGCTTCCTTCAGTCCCCGCCGGACGCGGTTGACCGCCGTTACCCCGCACAGCAGCGCCATCGCTGCGGCCACGCCGCCGACCGTCAAGGCACCGGCCCAACCGAACGCCAGCAGCAGGCCCAGCAGGCCGATGACGAAGGCACGGTCGCTCTTGCCCATCGGGCCGTCATAGCGGCGGCTGGCACCGACCATCAGGCCCAGCACGCCGGCGTACTCGCTCAGTGCTGCGCCCCAGGCCAGCAACCACAGCGCTTCCGGGCGAACGCCCGGCACGCTGAGCAGACTCAGGTACAGCGCCGCATCGGCCACCACATCGCACAGCTCGTTCAGATAGGCGCCCAGCCGCGACTGCTGGCCGAACTCGCGGGCCAGCATGCCGTCCACGGCATTGAGGGCCATGCGCAGCAGCATCCACAGCGGCAGGGCCAGATACAGCAGCGGCTGCTGTGGCGCACAGCACCAGACCACGACGGCGACCAGCAGCGAGACCACGGCAGCGGCCACGGTCACCACATTGGCGGTGATCCCCGCGCGATGCAGGCCGCCTACGGCCGGACGCAGCAGGTCCTGGAAACGTCCTTTCAATGCATAGATCGACACGATCCGAACCCGCAGCTCCCTGGCAGTTCCGGCACAGCCTACCCGATTGGGAGCGCACCTCCGTCGAAATGTCCGCGGCGCGGCGCCGGCCAGGGCATACCGAAGGCGGCCGCAGGGCCGTTGGGGCCGGTCAATTTTGCCGCCGCCGCCCGCCGTCGGCCCCCACCGCCTACAATATCGGCCCCGCTCCGCTGCCGATTGCCCTGTCCCATGACTGCTGATCTGTTGCCCGTCCGTCGGGCCCTCCTCTCCGTTTCCGACAAGACCGGCCTGGTCGAGCTGGCCACCGCTCTGGCCGCCCGCGGCGTCGAGCTGCTGTCCACCGGCGGCACCGCCAAGGCGATCCGTGATGCGGGCCTGGCCGTGAAGGACGTCGCCGAGGTCACCGGTTTCCCGGAAATGATGGACGGGCGGGTCAAGACCCTGCACCCGATGGTGCACGGCGGCCTGCTGGGCCGCTCGGGCCTGGATGACGCCGTGATGGCCGAACACGGCATCGGCGCCATCGACCTGCTGGTACTGAACCTGTACCCGTTCGAATCGGTCACCGCCAAGGCCGACTGCACCCTGGCCGACGCGGTGGAGAACATCGACATCGGCGGCCCGGCCATGCTGCGCTCGGCGGCCAAGAACTTCGCCCGCGTGGCCGTGGCCACCGACCCGTCACAGTACGCCGAGCTGCTGGGCGCCCTGGACACCCATGATGGCCAGCTGCCGGCGGCCACCCGCTTCGCCTTCTCGGTCGCCGCGTTCAACCGCGTCGCCCAGTACGATGCGGCGATCAGCAACTACCTGTCGGCGGTCACCGCCACCGACGCCGCCGTGCCGGTGCGTGCCGAGTACCCGGCGCAGATGAACTCCACCTTCGTCAAGGTGATGGACCTGCGCTACGGCGAGAACCCCCACCAGAGCGGCGCGTTCTACCGCGACCTGTACCCGGTGCCGGGCACCCTGGCCACCTTCCAGCAGCTGCAGGGCAAGGAACTGAGCTACAACAACCTGGCCGATGCCGATGCCGCCTGGGAATGCGTGCGCCAGTTCGATGCGCCGGCCTGTGTCATCGTCAAGCACGCCAACCCGTGCGGCGTGGCGGTGGGTGCCGGCAACGGCGATGCCTACGAGCTGGCCTACGCCACCGACCCGACCAGTGCCTTCGGCGGCATCATCGCCTTCAACAAGCCGCTGGACGCTGCCACCGCGCAGGTCATCCTGGACCGTCAGTTCGTGGAAGTGCTGATCGCCCCGGACTACGAGCCGGCGGCGCTGGAATACGCGCAGAAGAAGGCCAACGTGCGCGTGCTGCGCATTCCGCATGGCGACGGCCTGAACAACTTCGACAGCAAGCGTGTCGGCTCGGGCCTGCTGCTGCAGTCCTCGGACAACCGCGGCATGACCCGTGACGAGCTGAAGGTGGTCAGCAGGCTGGCGCCGACCGACAAGCAGTTCACCGACCTGCTGTTCGCCTGGAAGGTGGCCAAGTTCGTGAAGTCCAACGCGATCGTCTATGCCAAGGACAACCGCACCATCGGCGTGGGTGCCGGCCAGATGAGCCGCGTGTATTCGGCGCGCATCGCCGGCATCAAGGCGGCCGACGCGAACCTGGTGGTTGAAGGCTCGGTGATGGCTTCCGATGCGTTCTTCCCGTTCCGCGACGGCATCGATGCCGCCGCCGCCGCCGGCATCAAGGCGGTCATCCAGCCGGGCGGCTCGATGCGCGACGCCGAGGTGATCGCCGCCGCCGACGAGCATGGCCTGGCCATGGTGTTCACCGGCGTGCGCCACTTCCGCCACTGATCCGCATCACCAAGCCGGGCCCTGCCCGGCTTTTCTTTTCTGCTTACGAGAACCCTGTCCCATGAAGATCCTCGTCATCGGCTCCGGCGGCCGCGAACACGCCCTGGCATGGAAGCTGGCCCAGTCCTCCCGCGTCGATGAGGTACTCGTGGCACCCGGCAACGCCGGCACCGCCACCGAAGACAAGTGCCGCAACGTGGCGGTGAAGGTCACCGACATCGATGGCCTGCTGGCCCTGGCCCAGGCCGAAGGTGTTGAACTCACCGTGGTCGGCCCGGAAGTGCCGCTGGTGGCAGGCGTCGTCGATCGGTTCCGTGCCGCCGGCCTGCGCATCTTCGGGCCAACCGCCGCCGCTGCCCAGCTGGAAGGCAGCAAAGCCTACGCCAAGGACTTCCTGGCCCGGCACAACATCCCGACCGCGTTCTACGCCGTGCACACCGACGTGGAGGCGGCACTGGCCTACATCCGCGAGAAGGGTGCGCCGATCGTGGTGAAGGCCGATGGCCTGGCCGCCGGCAAGGGGGTGATCGTTGCAATGACCCTGGCCGAGGCCGAGGATGCGGTGCGCGACATGCTCTCCGGCAACGCATTCGGTGACGCCGGCGCACGCGTGGTGATCGAGGAATTCCTCGACGGCGAGGAAGCCAGCTTCATTTCGATGGTCGATGGCGTGCATGCGCTGCCGATGGCCACCTCGCAGGATCACAAGCGAGTCGGCGACGGTGATACCGGGCCGAACACCGGCGGCATGGGCGCGTACTCACCGGCCCCGGTGGTCACGCCGGAGGTGCACGCGCGGGTGATGCGCGAGGTGGTGAACCCGACCGTGCAGGGCATGATCGCCGACGGCATTCCGTTCACCGGCTTCCTTTACGCCGGCCTGATGATCGATGCCAGCGGCGCACCGAAGGTGATCGAGTTCAACGTGCGCTTCGGTGACCCGGAAACCCAGCCGGTGATGCTGCGCCTGCAGTCGGATCTGGTCGAGCTGGTGGAAGCCGCCATTGATGGCCGCCTGGACCAGGTGCAGGCACAGTGGGATGCGCGCCCATCGCTGGGTGTGGTGCTGGCCGCGAAACCTTACCCGGAATCGCCGGTCACGGGCGAAGTGATTTCCGGCCTGGATGAGGTGCCGGCCAGCGCCAAGGTCTTCCATGCGGGTACTGCACTGGACGCGCAGGGCAGGGTGGTCAGTGCCGGCGGCCGCGTGCTGTGCGTGGCGGCGCTGGGTGACAGCGTGCGTGATGCGCAGGCCAATGCCTACGCCGGTGTGGCCAAGGTCAGCTGGGCCAACGAATTCCACCGCAACGACATCGGCTGGCGCGCGATCGCGCGTGAGCACGCGTAAAAGGCAGCGGACTGCTGCTTGGCAGGCCCAACAAAAAACCCGGCAATGCCGGGTTTTCTGTTGGATACCTGTGATGTCACATCACGCGGTGAACAGCGCCTTCATCTTCTTCAGGGCATTCGCCTCGACCTGGCGGATGCGTTCGGCCGACACACCGTACTCGTCTGCCAGTTCCTGCAGCGTCACCTTGCTGTCCGCATCCAGCCAACGGCGGCGGATGATGTCACGCGAACGCGCATCCAGTTCGGCCATGCCTTCGCGCAGCAGCTGCAGCTGGTTGTCCTCGCTGTCGGCACGCTCGTAGGCCATCGACGGATCTTCATCGTTGGCCACCAAGTATGCGGCCGGCGACGGCGGCGCATGATCGTCATCCTCGTCGCTGGGCGCATCGAAACCGATATCGCGACCGGACAGGCGCGACTCCATTTCCATGACCTCGCGCTCGGACACGTTCAGATCCTTGGCCACCGCGCTGACTTCGGCGGCGTTCATCCAGCCCAGGCGCGTCTTCGACTTGCGCAGGTTGAAGAACAGCTTGCGCTGCGCCTTGGTGGTGGCGACCTTGACGATGCGCCAGTTCTTCAGGATGAACTCGTGCATCTCGGCACGGATCCAGTGCACGGCGAAGGAGACCAGGCGCACGCCCATGTCCGGGTCGAAGCGCTTGACCGCCTTCATCAGGCCGATGTTGCCTTCCTGGATCAGGTCGCCCAGGGCGAGGCCATAGCCGTTGTAGCCGCGGGCCACGTGCACCACAAAGCGCAGGTGCGAATGCACCAGCTCACGGGCAGCGTCCAGATCGTTGCCGTCGCGGAAGCGACGGGCCAGGTCCTGTTCGTCATCGACCGACAGCACCGGGATCTGGTGCACGGCACCGATGTAGGCGTCCAGCGAACCGAGCGCACTGGGAATCGGGAGATTGTTTGCCACAAGGGCAGTAGAGGTGTTCTGGCTCATAGGCACCCATCTTAGCAGTCCGGGATTTGGACTGCTAAAGGAGAAAAAGTTCCAGCATCCTATTGATGCAACACTGGTCCCAAACAGAGCCCTACCGTAGCGCGATTTGATGACAGTGGCGAGCGCGCTTTTCGGGATTCACAATCCCTTGGAATTCAACCAATTACCTGCTGAGAACCGGCCGATTCCGGTCAAGCGGAGCTGAACGGGCCGTTCCGGAGGCCCATTCAGGCCAGGAAACGTTGCCCGGTGTTCAGGCCCGGCCGCCTGCGGAGGTCAAAGCGCCGCGCGCGGCGGCAGCGACCAGTCGATCGGCGCCTGCCCGCGACGCTGCAGGTAATCGTTGGCCATCGAGAAATGCCGGCAGCCGAGGAAGCCACGATGGGCCGACAGCGGCGAGGGATGCGGGGCTTTCAGCACACGATGGCGCCGGGTATCGATGACCTTGCCCTTCTGCTGCGCGTAGGCCCCCCAGAGCATGAACACCAGGCCTTCGCGTTCGCGGTTGAGCACATCCACCACGTGGTCGGTGAAGCCTTCCCAGCCGCGGCCCTGGTGGGCGCCGGCCCTGCCCTCCTCCACCGTCAGCACGGCATTGAGCAGCAGCACGCCGCGCTGCGCCCACGGCACCAGGCAGCCGTGATCGGGACGGGGGATGCCGAGGTCGCCCTCGATCTCCTTGTAGATGTTCAGCAGCGATGGCGGCACCGGAACGCCGGCGGGCACCGAGAAGCTCAGTCCATGCGCCTGGCCGCGCCCGTGGTACGGGTCCTGGCCCAGGATCACCACTTTCACCTGTTCGAACGGCGTGGCGTCGAACGCCGCGAAGATCTGCGGCCCCGGCGGGAACACCGCCGCGCCGGCCGCCTTGCGCTGGCGCAGGAAGGTGGAGAGTTCGCGCATCTGCGGCTGCAACAGGTAATCGCCGACCTGCTGCTTCCAGCTCGGTTCCAGCTGGATCGTCGGGGTGTCCACTACGTCATCGGTCATCGCAACAGGGGTCCATCGTTCAAGCGGGCCAGGCGCAGCTGGAACAGCACCTTGGTCACCAGCAGGCGCTCCTCGATCGGCTTCAGCACCAGATCATTGGCACCGGCCTGCAGCAACCCGGTCTGGTTGTGTGGATTGCCGTCGCCGGTCATCACCAGCACCGGCAGTCGGCGTTTGCCGTAGCCGAAATCCACGCGCACGCGCTGCACCACGTCGCGTCCGCTCAATTCGCCCTTCAGGGTGACGTCGGTCAACACCAGGTCGATGCGGTGGCGGCTGCGGCCCAGCGATTCGGCCGTGAGCAGGGTGAAGGCCTCTTCGGCACTGACCACGTGCAGCACGTTGAGCTGCTGGCGTTCGAGCATGCGCTTGGTCGCCTCCGCCACCACCCGGCTGTCCTCGATGTAGAGGATGGTCGCCCCGGGAATGGTCTGCGGCTGCACATAGCCACGGATGAAGGTCGCCAGCGCCTCATGGCCCAGCGCCTTGTCGAAATAGTCGGTGACGTACTCGGTGAAGCGCCGCTGCTCCAGATGCTGCTGCGCATCGCCGGAGACCACGATCACCGGCACGTACGCCTGGCCGGCAGCTTCGCGGACCGTCCGCGCCAGCGCCAGGCCGTCGCCGTCACGCAGGGTCAGCGAGGTGGTGACCAGGTCCACCGGCCCCTGGGCCAGCGCGTGCTGGGCATCCTCGATGCTGTCGCAGCCGATCACCTCCACGCCCGGCAGATCACGCTGCAGCACGTCGGCGATCAGCTTGCGCACCAGTTTGGAACCGTCGACCACCATCACCCGCGTAGCGGGCCCTTCAAGGTGCTTCAGCGCTTGCGGTTGCATGCCGGTCTCAGGTGTCGGTCGGGCGGGTCTGGCGGAGGAAGTGGCCGGTGACCAGCCACGCGCCCAGCCACCCCAGCAGCAGCGTGCCCAGCAGGACCAGGCTGCCATGCAGCAGGTCCAGGCCGTGCAGCACGAACGGGCTGCCGTAGCTGCGTGACAGGTCAGCCAGCGGCGCGCGCAGGGCGGCGCCGGCAACACCGATCAGGGCCAGCGCCACCGCGCCGGCGCCCAGCCCGTACCAGGCGCCCAGATACAGGAAGGGCCGGCGGATGAAGCCATCGCTGGCGCCGAGCAGCTGCAGCACGCCGATTTCCTCGCGCCGTGCCTGGATGTCGAGGCGTACGGTGTTGCCGACCACCAGCGCAGCGCCGACGCCGAGCAGCACCGAAAGCACCTGTACCAGCCGCGCGCCGAACGCCAGCCACGCATCCAGACGCTGGCGCCACAGCGCATCGTGCTGCACCAGATCGGCCTCGGGCAGGCTTTCCAGCGCACGCGCCAGACGCGCATCGTCCTTGCCCTGCCCCGGGGTGATGACCAGCAGAGACGGCAGCGGATTGTCGTTCAGCGCGTCGATCGCCTCGCCAAGGCCGGCGTCGCGCAGCTCCTGCAGCCCTTGCTCGGGCGTGCGCACGGTCACCTCGCCGACGTCATCGCGGTCGCGCAGCTGGCCGGCCAGGCGCAACGCACCGGGGCCATCCACCGTGCCCTTGAGGAAGACATTGATGTCGCGCGACTGCTGCACGCTGCCGGCGAAATGCTTGAGGTTGTCCAGCGCGATCGACAGGCCCAGTGGCAGTGCCAGCGCCAGCGCCATGACCATCACCGTCAGCAGGGTCGCCCACGGCTTGCGGCAGGCGCGGCCCAGGCTGAACACCACGCTGTGCACGTGGTGCTGGAACCACACGCCGAGACGCGAGGGTGCGGCGGCTTCGCTGTTTTCGTTCTTCGCCATGCGTTACTCCGCCAGATCCTGCGGCGAGATGTCGTCCACCAGCCGGCCGTGGTCGAGAATCAGCACACGCTTGCGCATGCGACGCAGCAGGGGAAGGTCGTGGCTGACCACCAGTACGCTGGTGCCGCGCGCGGGCAGCTCGGCAAACAGGGCCATGATCTCCGCCGCCAGGGTCGGGTCCAGGTTGCCAGTCGGCTCGTCGGCAACCAGCAGCTTGGGTTCACCCACGATGGCGCGGGCGATGCCCACGCGCTGCTGTTCGCCGGCCGACAGCTGCGATGGCAGCGCCTTCTCGCGATGGCCCAGGCCCATCCGCTCCAGCACGGAACGCACGCGCTTGCCGATGTCGCCACGGCGCGTACCGCGCAGGATCAGCGGCAGTGCCACGTTCTCGGCGATGGTCCGGTCCATCAGCAGGCGATGGTCCTGGTACACCGCACCGACCGCGCGCCGATGGCGCGGGACGTCGCCGCCGCGCACCTTCAGCAGGTTGCGCTCGTCGAAGACCACCGCGCCGCGGCTGGGCCGCTCGTCGAGGTGAATCAACTTGAGCAGGGTGCTCTTGCCCGCCCCGGAATGGCCGGTGACGAACAGCATTTCGCCCGGCGCGACCTCGAAGCTGACGTCGATCAGTGCTTCGTGGCCACCGGCGTACTGTTTGCTGACATTGTCGAAGCGCAGGACACTCATGCCCCGATTATGCAGGACCGGCGCGAAGTATCGATAGCGCCGGGACGCGCCCGGGTGGAATCGTTGATCTGCCGCTGCGCGCGCCGGGCATGGCCCGGCGCTACCGCTGACCGGGCGCGCCGATCAGCCGCCCGACAGCATCCGGCGGATCTTGCGGCCGATGCGGGTCAGGAACGAGTCGGCGGCGTCGGTGCTGCGCACCGGCTTGGCCACCACGTGAACCGGCGTCACCGGCGAGGCACCGTTGCCGGCGCTGCCGTTGGCGACCATCGCCTCGCCACCCTCGACCGGACGGCCATGGCGACGACGACGGCGCTTGCGCGGCTTGCGCTCGCCGTCCGCCGCGAGCTCCGGAGCACCTTCGGCACGCGGCGGACGCGGCGGGCGCGGGGCCTGGGCCGGGGTGCCGGACCCGGCACCTTCCACCGGCGCGGTCGCGCCCTGCTCGCCTTCCACCCGCGGCTTGCGCGGACCACGCGAGCGGCGTTCGCCGCTGCGCTCGCCCTCGCGGCGCTCGCCACGGCCGGCGCCGGAGCGACCACCGCTGCGGCCACCGCCACGACGCTCTTCCTCGGCGGCGCGGGCTTCGCGCGCCTCGCGGAAGATCTGGCCGACGCTCTCGTTCTCGTCACCGTCCTCGCCAGCGACCGTGGCCGGGCGTTCCGGACGCGGCAGTGCGGTCATCAGTTCCTTGGTGACCGGCTCGGACGGAATCTTCTGTTCGATGTAGGCCTCGATGTCCGGCAGGCTCATCGCATAACGCTCGCAGGCGAAGCTGATCGCGTCACCCTCTTCGCCCAGGCGTGCGGTACGGCCGATGCGGTGCACATAGTCTTCGGCGTCGAACGGCAGGTCGTAGTTGTAGACGTACTTGATGCCGTCGATATGCAGGCCGCGGGCAGCCACGTCGGTGGCGACCAGGATTTCCAGCTGGCCCTTCTGGAAGCGGTTGAGCAGGCTCTCGCGCTTCTTCTGCGGCACGTCGCCGGACAGGACGCCGACTCGGTACCCGGCCTTTTCCAGCGAACGCGCCACGCGCTCGACGAAGACCTTGGTGTTGACGAAGACCATGGTGCGGGCGCCCTCGCTGCGCGAGAGCAGGCCCAGCAGCAACGGGATCTTCTCGTCGTCGGCCGGGAAGTAGATCTTCTGGCGCACGCGCGCGGCGGTCACTGTTTCAGCTTCGACCACCAGCTTCTGCGGCTCGTTCATGTGCTCGTAGGCCAGCTCCAGCACGCGATGGCTGAGGGTGGCGCTGAACAGCAGGGTCTGCCGGGTGGTGCGCTCGGGCATGCGGCGCAGCAGGAAACGGATGTCCTTGATGAAGCCCAGGTCGAACATGCGGTCGGCTTCGTCCAGCACGCAGATCTCGCAGGCGTGCAGCGAAACCACCTTGTGCTGCTTGACGTAATCGATCAGGCGGCCGGGGGTGGCGATGATCACATCCACGCCCTGCTGCAGGATCTCGCGCTGCTTGTCGTAATCCACACCACCGTAGACGAGGGCGAAACGCAGGCCCAGGTCGGAACCGAACTTCACGGCGTCCTTGTGGATCTGGATCGCCAGCTCGCGGGTGGGCGCCAGGATCAGCGCGCGCGGGTCTTCCGCCTTGCGGTCGGCCAGCGCCGGGCGGCTCAGCAGGCGGTTGACCACGGCAACCAGGAACGCCAGCGTCTTGCCGGTGCCGGTCTGGGCCTGGCCGGCGACATCACCACCGGCCAGCGCGACCGGCAGTGTCAGCGCCTGGATCGGGGTGCAGCGGGTGAATCCGGCTCCTTCAAGGCCGGCCTGCAGGGCCGGATGCAGCTCAAAGGAGGAAAAGGTCAAATCGGTCAGCGGTTTGTCGCTCATGAGTCCGTCTTGGTATGGCCACCGGCCAGCGGGCGGGCGGCACTGCATCGTCTGGGGGCACCGTCGCAAACTGCGGCCCCTGCGGCGGGTCGGCGGACCGGGGACCACCGGGTCCGCGCGCCGCTCAATGCCCCAGTTTAACGCACTCCGGCGGCCAAACCGGAATGAACCGTCTCACACAACCGCGAGACAGGCCCGTGCGGGACGCCTCTTCACCCAGCCACACCGCGCTTGAACAGCCCTGCCGGGGGCGCTGGAGTCCGCGGCTGCCGGCCCCACTTCAGGAAGACAGTGAAATCCGACACATACCGCGCTTCGAAGCGATCACGATACGCTGGGTTCCAGCCGGCCACTGTCCATGCCCCGCGATAGGGGTACACTGCCGGCCGTGAGCGTCCAGGCATCCCGCCGAACGCACCGCGGCAGGACGCCGCGAGGCAACGACGAGGGTCGCGCCACCGGGCAAGGCCCAGTTCACCCACCTCCGGCCTGGCCGGGTGCAATCCAAGACGAGAAACCAAGATGAGCGACAAGGTTGTACACGTCGGCGATGCCGACTTTGATAGCGCCGTGCTGAATTCCAAGGAACCGGTGCTGGTCGATTTCTGGGCCGAGTGGTGTGGCCCGTGCAAGATGATCGCCCCCGCGCTGGACGAGCTGGCCGATGCCTACCAGGGCCGCGCCAAGATCGCCAAGGTCAACGTCGACAACAATCGTGCGCTGGCCGCCAAGTACCACGTGCGTTCGATCCCGTACCTGGTCGTGTTCAAGGACGGCGAGAAGGTCGGCGAGCAGATCGGCGCGGTGGGCAAGGCCCAGCTGGCCGGCCTGCTGGACAAGGCCCTGGCCTGATCCTGTAACGACTCCGGCAGCCGCCCGGTGCGGCTGCCGGCAGGCGCGGACCGCGCCTGCATGAATGCTGTTCCCGGCGACCCTTGCACGGCGCCGCGGGCCGATGATAGTGTCGGCACATCCGGCCGCGTTCGCGTGCCGCACCTTCTGGACGCAGTTTCTTCCAGACCCATCCCCAACGTTCGCCGCCCCAGCCGGGCGCTCGCACCTTCAAGCGAGGAATAACGCTCTTGTCCGATAACACTCCCGAAACCGGCAGCGCAGAAGCGCCCGCCGAAAAGCGCGTGCGCAAGGCCCGTGTGACCAAGGCTGCCGCACCGGCCGCCGCCGAAACCAGCGCGCCCCCCGCGCAGCCGACCCTGCCGCTGGCCGCCGCGCCCGAAGCACCGGCGCCGGCCGCAGCCGCTCCCGCGCCGAGCGCGCCCGCCGCCGAGGCCCCTGCCAGCAGTGGCGGCGGTGAAGGCGGTGAGGGTCGCGAATCCGGCCAGCCGCGGCAGCAGAACCCTCAGGGTGGCGGCCAGCATCCGCACAACCAGAATGGCCAGCAGGGCCAGGGCCAGGGCAACCGCCGTGACCGTTTCCGCAACCGCCGCGACCGCGACCGCAACAACCGCTTCCGCGATGACGGCATGCCCAACGAGGGCGGCGAGCAGCAGGCCTTCGTGCCGCGCGTGCAGCCGACGGTGCCGGAAGGCTTCCCGGTCTATTCGCTGAGCGATCTCAAGCGCATGCCGGCACAGAAGCTGCTGGAAATCGCCGAACAGCTGCAGATCTCCGAAGGCGTGGCGCGTGCCCGCAAGCAGGATGTGATCTTCGCCCTGCTGAAGGTGCTGACCCGCCACGGCGACGGCGTTGCCGCCGATGGCGTGCTGGAGATCCTGCCGGACGGCTTCGGCTTCCTGCGCGCGGCCGAAGCCAGCTACCTGGCCGGCCCGGACGACACCTACATTTCGCCCAGCCAGATCCGCCGTTTCAACCTGCGTACCGGCGACCACCTGTCCGGCCGCATCCGCTTCCCCAAGGACGGCGAGCGCTACTTCGCGCTGTCGATCGTGGACACCATCAACGGTGAGCCGCTGGAAGCGTCGAAGAACAAGGTGCTGTTCGAGAACCTGACCCCGCTGTTCCCGCGTCGCCGCTTCACCCTGGAGCGCGGCAACGGTTCGTCGGAAGACATCACCGGCCGCATCCTCGACCTGATGGCCCCGCAGGGCAAGGGCCAGCGCTCGCTGATCGTCTCCCAGCCGAAAGCGGGCAAGACGATGATGATGCAGCAGGTCGCCACCGCGATCACCACCAATCATCCGGACGTGCACCTGATCGTGCTGCTGATCGACGAGCGCCCGGAAGAAGTGACCGAAATGCAGCGCACCGTGCGCGGCGAGGTCATCAGCTCGACCTTCGACGAGCCGGCCGCACGCCACGTGCAGGTTGCCGAAATGGTGATCGAACGGGCCAAGCGCCTGGTCGAGCACAAGAAGGACGTGGTGATCCTGCTGGACTCGATCACCCGCCTGGCACGCGCCTACAACAACGTCGTGCCGAGCTCGGGCAAGGTGCTGACCGGTGGTGTGGACGCCAACGCCCTGCACCGCCCGAAGCGCTTCTTCGGTGCCGCGCGCAACGTTGAAGAAGGCGGCAGCCTGACCATCATCGCCACCGCACTGGTCGACACCGGCTCGAAGATGGACGAGGTGATCTACGAAGAGTTCAAGGGCACCGGCAACAGCGAAGTGCACCTGAGCCGCCGCATCGCCGAGAAGCGCGTGTTCCCGGCCATCGACATCAACCGCTCCGGCACCCGCCGCGAAGACCTGCTGATCGAGCCGGAACTGCTGCAGAAGATCTGGATCCTGCGCAAGCTGCTGCATCCGATGGATGAAATGGCCGCGATGGAATTCCTGCTCGACAAGATGAAGAACACCAAGTCCAACGACGAGTTCTTCGGTTCCATGAAGCGATAAGAAGAAAGCCCCGCACTGCGGGGCTTTTTTTGCTCGGGAACGGCGCATTCGCCGGGCATGGCCCGGCGCTGCCTTCGGTTACGGGCAGGCCACCGCGCCCTCGGCGGTGGCCGTGTTGGCCGTCAACCTGACCTGGGTGAATGCCGCGGCGAACGGCGCGTCGGCGCTGACCACGAACGGGGCTTCCACCGCGCCCAGGTCCACGCCGCGCTTTGCAAAGCAGGCCAATGGCACGGTCACCGTCTGCTTCTGCCCGGGCGCCAGCGCGACCAGCTGCGGGGCGATGTCCACCCCGCCCTCACAGCCGCTGCCACACTCCATGGTCACCTTCACCGGCGATGCCGGGCGCTTCACCAGCTGCACGTCGAACTGCAGCGCGCCGTTGCTGCGCGCCAGTGCGCCGAGATTGCGGCGCGAGGTGCTGCGTGCGATCAGCTGCGCCGGGGCCCGCCAGGTCACCTCCTTGGCGTCCTGCTGGGTGTTCACCTGCACGGTGCGCACCTGCACCACCGGCTTGGCGGTGGGCCAGCGCAGCGTAGCGTTCAGATCATTGCCAAGCGGTTGGGTCGCTCCCGCGGCGGCAACGTGCAGGGCGAATGGCGGCGTGTCGGCGCGGTTGAAGATCGGCAGCACGGTGACTTCGCCGCAGCTGTCCGGGTCAGCTTCCTCGAGCCTGGCGACCTTGCCGCCCTTGGCGTAGCTGAGGCCATAGCCAAGCGCGAACAGCGCCGGCTTCTTCGCGTCGGGCTGGTCGATCGGTGCCGGGCACGGAACGCCCGGCCACGGGAAGCTGAGGCGTCCACGGAAGTCGTGTGCCGGCTTGCCGCCCTTGCCCGCCACCAGCACATCCGTCACGCCCTTGCCTTCGGTGCCCGGCAGCCAGGCGGCGACGAAGGCGCTGGACAGATTGAGCAGGTCGTTGACATACATCGGGCGACCGGACAGGTAGACGGTCACCACCGGCTTGCCGGTTGCAGCTGCGGCCTTCAGCGCGGCCAGGTCCTGCGGGTAGGCCCGGCTGTGGCTGACGGTATCCGAAGCGAGAATATCGCCGTTGGTTTCCGCATAGGGCGTCTCACCGATCACCGCCAGCACCACATCGAAAGCCTTCGGATCGACGCCTTGGCCATCGGCGCTGAAGCTGACCTTGTCCGCACCCAGTTCGGCGCGCAGCGCGCCCAGCACGGAATCGGCGTTGGGAAAATCGGAATTCCTGTTCTCGGTGCCCTGCCAGGTCAGCGACCAGCCACCGGACTGGTCGCCGATGCTGTCGGCGCTCTTGCCGACCACCAGCACCCGCGCATCGCGGCGCAGCGGGAGTGCCTCGCCTTCATTCTTCAGCAGCACCAGCGATTCGCGCACGGCACGCCGGGCCAGGTCACGGTGCTGCACGGCACTGGCATCGCCGGCGTAGCGGCTGTCGGACGGCTTGTGGTCGAACAGGCCCGCGCGCAGCTTCACCCGCAGGATGCGGGTGACCGCATCGTCGATGCGCGCCAGCGGAATCTCACCGCTCTTGACCTGCGCGGTGGTGTTGGCGATGAACGCTTTCCAGTCGTCGGGCACCATCACCATGTCGATGCCGGCATTGATGGCCTGCGCACAGCTGTCGTTGCGGCAGCCCGGCACCTGCGCGATGCCGTTCCAGTCGGAGACGACGAAGCCATCAAAACCCATCTTGTCCTTCAACGCATCGGTCAGCAGCGCCTTGCTGCCGTGCATCTTGCCGTAGTCCACGCCTGCGGCGCGGTCGTTCCAGCTGTTAAACGAGGCCATCACCGTCTGCGCACCCTCGGCAAGCGCACCATAGTAGCCCTGCGCGTGGACGTTGATCATGGTGTTCTTGTCGACCAGCGCCTCACCCTGGTCGCGGCCGTTGTCGGTGGCACCATCGCCCAGGTAGTGCTTGGCGGTGGTGACCACGTTACCGTCGTCCTTGAAGGTGCCCTGTGCTCCCTTCACGTAGGCGTGGGCGTAGCTGCGGATCACCGCCGGGTCGGACGAATAGCTCTCATAGGTGCGGCCCCAGCGAGGGTCATGGGCCACGGCCAGGGTGGGTGCGAACACCCAGCCGATGCCGGTGGCGCGCACCGAGCGCGCGGTCGCCTCGCCGATGCGTTCGATCAGTTCGGCATCGCCGGCCGCGCCCAGGCCGATGTTGTGCGGGAACAGGGTCGCACCCAGCACGTTGTTGTGGCCGTGCACCGCATCGGTGCCCCAGATGACCGGCACCGGCGTCTTCGCATCGGTTGCCAGCGATGCAGCGTGGTAGGCATCGGCCAGCTGCAGCCAGTCCTGCACGCTGGCGTGCTTGTCCATGCCCGGCCAGGAGCCACCGCCATTGAGGACCGAGCCGATGTAGTAGCGGCGCACCTCGTCCGGCGTGATGGTCTTGATCTCGGCCTGGGTCATCTGCCCGATCTTCTGCGCCAGCGTCATCTGCGCAAGGATCTCCTGCACGCGCCTTTCGATATCCGCATCAGCAGCGATCACGCTGTGGACGCGCGGCCAGTCCTGCAGGCGTTCGCCCGTGGACGGCGCGGCACCCGCCGATGCGGCCAGGGCGGCCAGCAGACAGCCGGCAAGAAGGGTCTGGGTGGGGCGCTTCACTGGGTACTACCTCCGTGGGTGACGTTCCTGGCGTGCGGGACTGCAGCGGCACGTCGGCATGGGCGATCGGACGCCCGTCCTGACAGCGCTGTCATATAAGCCTGCCTGCATCGTGTCAATGAGCGATCGCACATCCTGTGGCGGCAATCGCGTAACGGCGGGCTTTGCGGCCGACGCAGCACACGGCCCGCGGCGGTGGGTGTTGCGACGCGACAAGAATTCAGGACGTGCCAGTCCCCCTCGCGTCGTGGCACCATCCGCCTGCTCCGGCAACACCGACATCGCAGGTACGCACTACCATCGGCGCGTAGCCGCCTTCCAGGAGGATCCACCGCATCATGCGCAGTCGAATCGAGGATGTCGCCGCCGTTGCCGGGGTATCGATCAAGACGGTGTCCCGCGTGCTCAACCGCGAGCCCAACGTGCGCGAGCAGACCCGCGAACGGGTGCTGGCGGCCGTGGCGCGCCTGGGCTACAAGCCCAATCTCTCCGCGCGCAGCCTGGCCGGACAGCGCTCGTACGCGCTGGCACTGGTCTACAACAATCCTTCGCGCAACTACCTGATGGAAATCCAGAACGGCATGCTCGAGGCCTGCCACGCACAGCACTACAACCTGATCCTCGGCCCGGTGGGCACTGGCCGGCGTACCCTGCCCGACATGACCGCGCTGTTCGAGAACTCGCGTCCGGATGGCGTGGTGCTGATCCCGCCGCTGACCGACGACGAAGTAGTGCTGTCGTACCTGGAAGAGCATGACATTCCCTTCGCCTGCATCGCCCCGCGACACCCGGAAGGACGCATCGGCGTGCGCATGGATGAAACCACTGCGGTGGTCGAGCTGATCGGTCACCTGGTCGCGCAGGGCCACCGCCGCATTGCCCACATCAAGGGGCCGCGCGCGCATGGTGCCTGCCAGTGGCGCTACGCCGGTTACCGCCAGGCCCTGCGGCAGGCGGGTATCGCCTACGATCCGGCGCTGGTGGTCAACGGCCAGTTCTCGTTCGAGTCCGGCGTGGACGCAGCCAACCTGCTGCTCGACATGGATGAGCCTCCCACAGCGATCTTCGCCGCCAACGACGACATGGCCGCGGCCGTGTATCGCGTCGCGGGCGAACGCGGCCTTCGCGTGCCGCGCGACCTCTCGGTGTGCGGGTTCGACGACACGCCGATCGCAGGGCACATCTACCCTGCACTCACCACCGTGCGCCAACCGACCTCGCACATGGGGCGGCTGGCCACCGAACAGCTGATCGAGCACATCCGTGCCGAAGCCGCTGGCCGCATGATCACGGTCGAGCACGCGGTACTCGAACGCGAGTCGACCGCCGCACCACGGCGACGTTGAGCCAGCGGCGAACCTGCGGCTCACGCGGCAGGCAGCCGCGAACCCTTCCATGCATAGAAGGCAATGTAGAGATAACACAGCGCCGGCAGCAGGAACGACAGCTGCAGGCCATGATTGTCGGCAAGCCAGCCCATGGCCAGCGGAATGACCGCACCGCCGACGATGGCCATCACCAACAGGCTTGAAGCCTGTCCGGTGAGAGCTCCAAGGCGGGTGATCGCCAGCGCGAAGATGGTCGGAAACATGATGGAGTTGAACAGTCCGATGCTCACCACCGCCCACTTGGCCAGGCCACCAGTGGTGGAGACGGTGATGCCGAGCAGCAGCACCACCGCGAGCGCGAAAAGACCGAGCAGCCAGCGCGCATCCAACCGCGCCAGCAGCGCCGCGCCAAGCAGGCGCCCGACCAGCGCACCGCCCCAATAGAGCGAGACATAACCGGTGGCCTCCTGCTCGGTCATGCCCTGGCCGATGCCCGGCGAGGACAGGAAGTTGACCAGCACGCTGCCGATGGAAACTTCCGCGCCCACGTAGCAGAAGATGGCCAGCACACCCAGTCGCACATGGCGGTGGCGCAGGACGTCCCACGGCCGGCTTCGCGCGCCGGTGCGTTCCTCCACGCCGGGAATGGCGGGAAGACGGAACATCCAGATCGCTGCCGCCAGCAGGAACAGGACCACGGCCAGGCCGAAGTACGGCAGCTGCACCGATTGCGCTTCGGCTGCACGGTAGGCCAGTGCTTCGGCCTGCGGCAACAGCGCCAGCTGCTCCTCGCTGCGCGGCTGCGCCGACAGGATCAGCAGGCCACCGAACAACGGTGCCAGCGTGGTGCCCAGCGAGTTCATCGATTGCGCCAGGGTCAACCGGCTGGAGCTGGTGCGCTCCTCGCCCAGCAATGCCACGTAGGGGTTGGCCGCCACCTGCAGCACGGTGATGCCGGTGGCCAGCACGAACAACGCCGCCAGGAACAGCCCATAGACATGGGCGGCCGCAGCCGGCCAGAACAGCAGCGAGCCGACGCCTGCAATGGCCAGCCCGGCGACGATGCCGCGCTTGTATCCCACCGCAGCCACCAGCCGGCCCGCAGGCAGCGACATCAGGAAGTAGGCGCCGAAGAAGGTGAACTGGATGAGCATCGCCTGCACCCAGCTCAGCGCGAACGCCGCTTTCAGGTGCGGAATGAGGATG
Source organism: Stenotrophomonas sp. 112478_Sma (assembly GCF_056479905.1). Classification (NCBI taxonomy): domain Bacteria; kingdom Pseudomonadati; phylum Pseudomonadota; class Gammaproteobacteria; order Lysobacterales; family Lysobacteraceae; genus Stenotrophomonas; species Stenotrophomonas sp. 112478_Sma. Next base: position 3,906,969 of record NZ_CM151072.1, read on the forward strand.
TCGTTGAGGCAGGTCAGGAAGCCCCACATGAAGAAGATGGCGGTGACCACCGCCAGTGCGCGGGTGGTGCCCTGCACGTGATGTCCTCGAACGGTCGTTACTGTGTCCATTGCTTGTCCTTCCAGTCAGTGATCGAAGCCATCCTGCGGTCATGCGTGACATTTGCAGCCATTGTGATTGTCCAGCGCTGTCAGTCCGACGAATGCCCTGACACGTGCGGGCTGAAAGCTGATCCGCGCAGTTTTGTTCTGCACCGCACAACACTTTCCTGCCCCCGTGTTGGCAGCGCTGTCATCCCTGAAAAACCGCTGCAGATGCCGTCGCACAAGGCGTTGTTTCCGAAGCGACGAGGTTCTGGCAACGATTTCACAGCGCGCCTTGCGACCGCCGACGCGGCGCACTTCATGGCAGTTTGTTGACAACGCTGTCAAGCGTCGCTCCAATCCGGGCCACATGCAGTAGTCCGTGATTGAACGAAGCAGGATCGCCATTACCGAATTCCCTGGGGAGGGAGCTTCCATGAAGACGTACAAGGCAGTACCTCGCAAGACGATGCTCACTTCCGCGCTGCTGGCTGCGCTGGCCGCCCCGGCATGGGCACAGGACGCACCCGGCACCAACGAACCAGTCGATCCGACCACGCTCGATGCGGTGCAGGTCACCGGTATCCGCGGCAGCCTGACCTCATCGATGAACCTCAAGCGCGACAGCCAGGGCGTGGTTGACGGCATCGTCGCCGAGGACATCGGCAAGTTCCCGGACACCAACCTGGCCGAATCATTGCAGCGCATCAGCGGCGTTTCCATCGACCGCACCTCCAGCGGCGAAGGGTCCAAGGTGACCGTGCGCGGCATTGGTCCGGACTACAACCTGGTGCTGCTGAACGGGCGGCAGATGCCGGCGTCGAATCTGGGCAACGGCGGCGGCGGCCTGTCCGGCTCGCGCTCGTTCGACTTCGCCAACCTCGCTTCCGAGTCGATCTCTGCGGTGGAGGTATACAAGACCAGCCGCGCCGACAATCCTGCCGGTGGCATCGGTGCCACCATCAACATCAAGACGCTGCGGCCGCTGGAGTCCGAACCGGTGATCAGCCTTGGTCTGAAGGCGGTCAACGATTCGTCCAACGACAACCTGCCGCGGACCCTGCGCGGCTCCAACGTCACCGGCGAGCTCTCGGGCATCTTCAGCCAGCGCTACGCCGACGATCGCTTCGGCGTGACGTTCAGTGCCAGCCACCAGGAACGTGATTCCGGCTTCAACCAGGCCACCGTGGCCGAGGGCTGGGCCACGTTCAAGGGCAACGAGAGCGCGGACTGGCGGGCACTGCCGCTGCCGGGCCAGGGGTATTCCGACCGCATCACCAACCGCCCCGGCCCCGACGATGTCTACGCACGTCCGCAGAACACCGCCTACAACGTCAATGGCGTGCAGCGGCAGCGCACCAACGCGCAGGCGACGTTCCAGTGGAAGCCGGCCGACAATGTCACGACCACGCTGGACTACACCTATGTCGAGAACAAGGTGCAGCAGCAGCGCAGCGAGCTGTCGGTCTGGTTCAACTATGGTCCGGGCGACAGCATCTGGACCAACGGCCCGGTGTCCGCGCCGATCATCTACAGCGAGGACATGACCAATTCGGACGTGTCGATGGGCGGCGCCAAACTGGCCACCAAGACCGACATGCACTCGCTGGGCTTCAACGTCGACTGGGAAGTGAACGACGCGCTGGACCTGTCCTTCGATGTGCACAACGCCGAGTCGGAATCGCGGCCGGACAGTCCCTATGGCTCGGCGGGCGTGCTCGGCGTGGCCGCCTTCGTGCGTGGCACCACCACCGTCGACTACAGCGGCGACCTGCCGATCATCAACATCGCACTGCCGCCGGGCGGCGTGCAGGCCTCCGACGCACTTGTCACCGGCTCGGTGTTCCAGAACAGCTACAACAAGTCCAAGGTGCAGCAGTACCAGGGCCGCGGCACGTTCCGCTTCGCCGACTATTCGGCGCTGGACTTCGGCGTGGGCCACACCCAGGTGGAGAACCGCTCTGCGTCGGCCATCATGCAGCGCAACAGCTGGGGCGGTCTGGGCTCTCCGGCCGACTACGCCGATGACATCTGGTACGCCGACAACATGGGCAAGTACTTCAAGGCATTCTCCGGCCACAACGATCCGCGCCTGACCGGCCAGTTCCTGGTGTTCGACTTCGACCGCCTGATCGATCGCGCGGCCCAGGTCGGCACCGATTCCGATCCGGCCTGCCCGAGCTGCTACTACGCACCGACGGAGTACTCCGAGGACATCCGCACCACCGAGAAGTCGAAGAGTGCCTACCTGCAGTACCGCACCACGTTGGATTGGTCGATGCCACTGCACGTGGCCGTCGGCGCGCGCTACGAGCAGACCGAGGTGGAGTCGAATGCGCTGGTGCGCGTACCGACCGGCATCAGCTGGAGTTCGGCCAACGAGTTCAACATCGACTACGCCGCCGATCGCGGCTTCGTCGGTGGCAAGGGCAAGTACGACTACGTGCTGCCGAACGTTGATCTGAAACTGGACCTGGCCGAGACGCTGGCGCTGCGCGGCAGCTACAGCCGCACCCTGGGCCGGCCGAGCTGGACGCAGATCCAGAGCGGTCAGTCGCTGGCCGACATCGTGCGCACCCAGGGCGGCACCGGCACCCGCGGCAATCCGGGTCTGGAGCCGCTGATCTCGGACAACTTCGATCTGTCGCTGGAGTGGTACTACGGCGAGGCCAGCTATGCCTCCGTGGGCTTCTTCCGCAAGAACATCAAGAACTTCATCAGCGACACCATCGTGCGCGAGAACGCCGGCACCCTGCATACGCCGGTCGGTGGCGCGTACTGGAACGAGGCACTCGCATCGGGCTGCGGCACCACCGACATGCCCTGCATCCGCGACTACATCTTCACCAACCATGCCGGGGATCCCGGCGTGACCTATACCGGGCGCAATTCGGCCGGGCAGATGACCGGCACCATCGTCGGCCAGCCCAACGACCCGGTGGCCGGTTTCGACATCACGGTACCGGCCAACCAGCACTCGGATCACCTCGACGGCTGGGAAGTGGCGGTGCAGCACCTGTTCGGCCAGTCCGGCTTCGGCGTGGCCGCGAACTACACCAAGGTGAAGTCGGGGCTGACGTTCAACAACCTCAGCCTGGGCGACCAGTACCCGATGATCGGCCTGAGCGATTCGGCCAACGTGGTCGCGTTCTACGACAAGAACGCCTGGCAGATCCGCGCGGCCTACAACTGGCGCGACAAGTTCCTCAACGGCATCGGTGGCCAGGGCCCGAACCCGAACTACACTGCCGCGTACGGTCAGCTCGATCTCAACATCAGCTACGCGGTCAGCGAACAGCTGACGCTGAGCCTGGAAGCAATCAACCTGACCGACGAGACCATGCGCACCTATTCGCGGCACACCAACATGCTGCGTTATGCCACCCAGACCGGTCCGCGCTACATGTTCGGCGTCCGCTACAAGTTCTGACCGGCGCCGGAGGGCTCGTGGAGCCGGGTTCATGCCCGGCCCACGCCGCACGGGTGCATGATGCGCGGACCCAAGGCCGCCGGGCACGGGCCCGGCTCTCCATCACGACCAGGATGTCCACGCATGCTGCCCCATCCCCGACCCATCGATGACGTGCGGGACCTGGACCCGGATGAGCTGCCGGCCCGGCTGCACACCTGGACCACGCCGAAGGTGATCCGCGGGCTGGTCGCGCACTGGCCCCTGGTCGCGGCCGCGCGCCGCTCGCCTGCGGAGGCGGTTGCGCACCTGGCCGCGTTCGACCACGGGCAGATGCCGGTGACCGCGACCACGGCAGCACCCGACGCCGGCGGCCGGCTGTTCTACAACGCGGACATGAGCGGCTTCAACTTCCGCCGCGAGCAGGTACCGTTGAAAGTGGTGCTGGCCACGCTGCTGAAGTACGCCACCGATCCGGCGCCGCCATCAATCTACGTGGCATCGACGACGCTGGACAGCTTCCTGCCCGGCTTCACCCGGGCCAATCCGCTGCAGCTGGGCGTGGACGAACCTCTCAGCAGCATCTGGATCGGCAACCGCTCGCGCATTGCCGCCCATCAGGACGTACCGGACAACCTGGCATGCGTGGCGGCCGGGCGCCGCCGGGTGACGCTGTTCCCACCGGACCAGATCGACAACCTGTACATCGGCCCGCTCGACTTCACTCCCGCAGGGCAGGCGATCAGCCTGGTCGATTTCCACGCACCTGACCTTGATCGCTTTCCGCGCTTCCCGCAGGCGCTGCAGCAGGCGCTGGTGGCCGAACTTGAACCGGGCGATGCGGTCTTCATCCCTTCACTGTGGTGGCACCACATGGAAGGTCTGGAAACATTCAATGTGCTGGTCAACACCTGGTGGCGGCCGGTGCCGGCCTGGATGGACTCGCCGATGAATGCCCTGATGCTGTCGATCCTGGCCCTGCGCGGATTGCCTGCGGCACAGCGCGCGCAGTGGCGCGCGATGTTCGACCACTATGTGTTCGCCGACAGCGAGGCAGCGACCGCACACATCCCGATGCAGGCGCAGGGTGTGCTGGGAACGCTCGACGCAGCGGCGGCCGCGCACGTGCGCCAGACCCTGCTGCGCCGCCTGCAGCGCTGAGGCCGCCGGTCGCGCCGGGCTTCACCCGCGCCGACGCCGTTTCTGGCGATAATGCTGCCTGCATTCCGCCTGCGCCTGCCCGCATTGCGGTCCCCCCCGCCCCATCCTGCTCCGCATGCGCCTGATTTCGCCCCGCCTCAACCTGGGCAAGCTGATCCTGGCCCTCGCCCTGCTCAGCGCCATCATCGCCCTGGCCAATACACTGCTGGCCAGCTACCGCGTGCAACGCGACCAGCTGGTCGGCAACACGCTGGAGGCCAACCGCGTTTATGCCAGCAAGCTGGCCGAGACGACCCAGAACTTCCTGCTGTCCGCCCAGCAGCAGTTGGCCTACAGCGCGACCCGGCTGGGCGAGGCGGACATGGATCCGCGCCAGGCGCAGGGCGAAGCCAGCCGCCTGCAGCTGCAGTCGAGCAGCTTCAACTCCTCGCTGGTCGTGGATGCCGATGGCCTGGTGATCGCCACCTCGCCCCAGACGCTGCAGCTCCAGGGCGAGATCCTGCACAGCGCGGGCAACAATGCGGCACTGGCCTCCCGTCAGCCGATGATCAGCGATCCCTACCAGTCGGCCACCGGCAAGCTGCTGGTCTCACTGTCGCATCCGATTTTCGACGGCCAGGGTCGGTACCGCGGCTATATCAGCGGCACACTGTACCTGCGCCAGCGCAGCGCGCTGCATACGCTGCTGGGTACGCATTACTATCGCGACGGCTCGTATCTGTATGTGGTCGACCGCCATGGCCGCCTGCTGTACCACGTCGAAGGCGAGCGGGTGGGCGACTATGTGGTCGGCAATCCGGCGGTGACGGCGGTGATCCACGGCGAGCGGGGAGCGCAGCAGGTACGCAACAACCGCGGTGTATCGATGCTGGCCGGCTATGCCCCGGTCGCTGTCACCGGCTGGGGCATCGTCGCCCAGCGGCCCACCGAAGCCACCCTGCAGCCACTGTCGCGGCTGATGTCGGCGGTGATCTGGAACGCGATCCCGCTGGGTGTGTTGTCACTGGTGATCACCTGGTGGTTCGCCCGGCGCATTTCGCTGCCGCTGTGGCAGCTGGCGCGCAACGTGCAGGCGGGCGAAGATACCGGCAACGCGATCAGCCATGTCAATGGCATCCGCGCCTGGTACTTCGAGGTTGCCCAGCTCAAGCATGCGGTGCTGCACAGTTTCAACGCACTGCAGGACCGGATCGGCACGCTCAACCGCGCCAGCCGCACCGATCCGATGACCGGTCTGTTGAATCGTCGCGGGCTGCAGCATGCACTGGATGCGCTGCAGGCGCAGGGCATTCCCTTCGCGATCCTGGCGCTGGACATCGATCGCTTCAAATCGATCAACGACGGCCATGGGCATGACGTCGGTGATGCCGTCATCGTCCATATCGCCGAGCAGATGCGCCGCCACTCGCGCGAGAGCGATCTGTTGTGCCGCGCTGGCGGCGAGGAGTTCCTGCTGCTGTTGCCGGGTATCGGTACCGAGCCTGCGCGCCAGGCCGCCGAGCGCCTGCGCCAGCACATCGCCGATCACCCCTTCGCACCGGTCGGCACGATCACGGTGTCGCTGGGCGTGGCCCATTTCCCCAGCTTCCATGCCGATGCCGAGCAGGCCCTGCGCCTGGCCGACAAGGCCCTGTACCTGGCCAAGGAACAGGGGCGCAACCGGGTAATCGTCTACCCCCACGCAGACTGAAGCGCAGGCGCGCGGGGCTACGCCAGCCGGTGGCTGGCGGCATAGGGCGGCGTGTCCGGATAGTCGCCACTGGCGAAGCGGGCCTGCAGGGCCTGCCACCAGCCGGGATCGAACAGGTGCCGATAGTGCTCACGCACGGCCGCCAGTTCGCCGGCCGGCAATCCCATGAAGGGGCCGAAGCGTTCGGGGAACACATCGCGCGGGCCAACGTGGAACCAGGGCTCGTCGGCCATCGCCTCTTCCGGCGAGCTCGGCTGCGGCCAGGCACGGAACACACAGTCGCTGACCAGGCACAGTTCGTCGTAATCGTAGAACACCGCGCGGCCGTGACGTGAAACACCGAAATTCTTCGGCAGCATGTCACCGGGGAAAATGTTGTTGCGCGCCATGTCGGTGATCGCCTGCGCGTAGTCGAGCACCGCAGCGCGCACCGGCTCTGCGCCCTGCTCGCGCAGGTACAGGTTCAACGGGCGGAAACGGCGCTGCACGTAGCACAGCGCCACTTCCACTTCGTCGCCATCGACGCGGATGCTCTGCGCGCACTGGCCCAGCAGTTCGTCAAGCAGCGCCGGCGCAAAGCGGTCGCGCGGGAAGCGCAGGTGCCGATAGGGTTGCGCGTCCAGCAGGCGGCCGACACGGTCCAGGTTGAACACCAGCGCGTACTTCTCTTCCACCTGCTGCCGTGACATCGCCTTCGGCCAGGCGAAACGATCGCGGATGAGTTTGAACACCAGCGGATAGCTGGGCAGGGTGAACACGGCCATGACCATGCCGGGGGTGCCTTCGGCGTGGACCAGGCGCTCGTGTGGATGTTCATTGAAATGGCGGAAGAAGGTGCGGTAGCGCTCGGTCTTGCCCTGCTTGGCACGGCCCAGCACGGTGTAGATTTCGTCGATCGGCTTGCCCGGCAGCAGGCTGCGCAGGAACACCACGGCGTCGCCGACGGTGGCCAGGTCGGCCTGGAAATAGCTGCGCGACACGCCGAACAGATGGGCGACATCGCGGCGACGGGTCAGCACTGCATCGGCACGCAGGCCCTGTTCATCGTTGACCAGCGCGATCACGCAGGGCGAGAAGCGATGCTCGCCGAAGACGCGCCCTACCAGATAGGCGCGACGCTCGCGGTAGAACACGGTATCCAGCAGTTCGATGCTGCGTACCGGCGTATCGCCCCAGTGCGCAAGATCATCCTGCAGCCGTATGGCGATGGCGGCGGCACAGCGCAGCTGGTGCGCATAGGGAACATCGAAGCGATAGTCAGCCAGCACCCGCTGCAGCGCCTCCACCGGGCGCGTCGGCGAGACCGCATAGGTGTGGCGGGCGACCGGATGGGTGATCGCATCGGACGGCTCGACATCGAAGGCGATGAACTCCACCGCCGGGTCGACGCCGCGAGTGGCGAACAACCGCCGCGACAGCGTGTTGTAGAACGTCTTGTACAGCTCGGCGTCGATCAGCCCCTGCAGCAGGGCGCTGTAGGCGCCGTGCACCTGCAACCACAGCGAGCGCTCGCCGATTGCCTCGCCGGCAAGCCGGCGCAGTGCATCCATCTGCTCGGCGATGCACAGGTCGTACAGGGCGATGCGCTCGACGGCGTCCTGGCGGGCACCGTTCCAGTCGCGCTGTTCGAAGCGCTGCCGTGCGCGGGCGGTGATCGCCGCGAAGCGGGCATGGTACTGCTCGAATCCATCGCGGATGGCGCCGGCGATGCGCGGCGCCAGCTCGGCAGCGATGTCAGGCGTGGACATGCAGGCCTCACCGGGGAAGATGGCTCAACCATACGCCGGCGTGGGGTGGAATGGGTAGAGCCGGGTCCTGCCCGGCTCCAACAGGCATCGGCTCAGATGGCCAGCTCGGCCTCCACTTCCTGCACCTTGCGCCGGGCCAATGCCAGATTGGATTTGCTACGGTCCAGCACGATGTAGAAGAACAGGCCCTTCTTCCTGGCCACCGGGCGCATGATGTGGTACGCCTTGCCCAGCGAGATCAGGATGTCCTCGATGCTGTCGTTGAGGTTGAGCGACGCTGCGGTTTTCATCTTCGCGCGGATCACTTCGGTGTTGCCGGCTGCCGCCACTTCCATGTCCATCCCCGCACCGGCTTCGCCCAGCAGCATGCCGCTTTCATAGTCGACCAGCGCCACGGCCTGCGCGCCATCGATACCCATCAGTGCATTCAACGATTCATTCAATCCAGACACGTTGCACCCCTTGTCGGTGTAGGTTCGAGCCCCTCGTTCCCCTGCGGCCGGGCTCACGGTCCGCCGAGTTCGGCCAGGATCGCCTGGCCACATTCCCTGCTCTGCCACAGCACCTGGCCGATCACGCTGCGCTGGTCGCAGGCTGCCATCAGCAGCAGCGGCGCACGCCCTTCACCGTGAATGGCCAGCATCAGCACCTTGCCGCCCGCGGCTTCCAGCATCAGCGTCTGCAGGTCTCCCAGGACCAGCTCGCGCCCTACCGCTGCCGCCAGCGCCAGCATTGCGCTGGTCATCGCGGCCAGGCGTTCACCACGCCCTTCGGCGCCGGCACTGACCAGTGCGAAGCCATCGACACTGGCCAGCACCACGGTGCGCACCCCTTCCACCCGGTGCTGCAGGTCCTGCAGCAACGGCTGCAGGCGTTCGCGCTGGCGTGCATCGGGCAGCAGTGCGGCCTGTCCGTCAGCCATGCGCGGTCACCAGCGCGTACGCTTCGATCTCGCTCATCAGCACATCCATCAGCAACAGCCCCTGTTCGCGGTCGCGCGCATCCAGCGGCAGCAGCGGCAGCGGTTGGCCGTCGATCTGCGCATGTGCTGCCCAGTGTTCCATCGCAGCCGCCGGTGCCTGGTCCAGATGGGTCACCGCCACCACCAGTGCCAGCGCCGGTCCGAACGGCCGCAGCACCTGCAGGTAGCCGTCCAGTTCGGCAGCCACGCCGGCACGTCGGCCATCCAGCAGCAGCACCGCGCCGCGCGCGCCCTGCAGCAGGATCGGCCACAGGAAATCAAAACGTTGCTGACCCGGCGTACCGTACAGGCGGAGACGCTCGCCATTGGGCAGATCGATGTCGGCGTAGTCGAGCGCCACAGTGGTCGATGCCTTGTCGGCGCCAAGCCGATCGCTGTTGGCGACGTCGGTGTCCACCACCGTGCCGGCGGCGATGCTGCGCACCAGCGTCGACTTGCCACTGCCCATGCCACCCAGCACGACCACCTTGTGCTCACGCATTGCGTTCGCTCCCGCGCAGGTGGCGCCACAGCCGGGCCAATAGCCCGCTGTCGTTGCCCGTGCTGCGCATGACCGTCACCGTCGCCGCAGGCGCCGGTTGCAGCTGCGCATAGCCACACAGATAAGCGGCGTGCACGAAATCGCGTACTGCAGCCTGCGGAAGGTCGAGCAGCACGGCACACTCGTCCACCGTACAGGCGCGCTTGAGCAGCAGCGAGCACAGGCGGAAGCCATCGTGATCGTGGCCCAGTACGCGGAAGTCAGGCCAGCGCAGCAGTTTCACCGAGGCGACGCGCAGGCGCTCGTCCAGGGCCTGCCAATGCGGGCTGCGCTGCGCCCACTGCCACAGCAACGGGCGCAATGGCTGCCGGGTGCGATCTGCCGCCTGGGCCTGCAGCTGCGCTGCTGTCAGCGCATCGAGCCAGAGCTGTTCGAACCCCCGCGCAAGGCGTTCGACCAATGCCACGACGGGCTCGTGCAGTGCGATGGCCTGGTCCTGCTCCAGGTCCAGCAGCAGCAGTGGCGCAGCGGCATCCCCCAGCAGCGCGTATCCCTGCCGCAGTGGCAAGCGCTCGCGCAGCAGGCGGGTGATCGCGTGTGCACCATCGGCCAGGCGGATCGGCGCGGGCACGTGTGGAATTACGGGTTCCGGTGGGCGCTGCATGCCACGCAGTGCGCGGCCGATCGCGCCGTCATCGAGCACACGCTGCTGGCCATCGCCGTCGCGCAGCTGGCCACCGGGATCTTCGATCCAGCACTGCAGGCGGGGCCGCTGCTGGCGCATGCGCAGGGCCGCGTTGCGCAATGCGGGCGTATCGCGGATGACCAGCAGATCACAGTCGTCCAGATCCTGGCTGCGGCGGATCTGGCCGTCAGGCAGGGCCGAAGCGATGCGCAGGCGCCTGAGCAGGGCCTGCTCTCCCTGGATATCGGTTCCCACTACCAGCACGCGTGCCATCCGTGTTCCCCGTGCGACCGCCTCCCCGGCGATCTCGCGTCGCCAAGGCTAGGTCATCGCCCGCGGCATCCGTCGTGATCGACCGCTCAGATTGACAGTGCCCGCGCCTACGCACGCATCGGTTCTGCGACGGCCATCGCGGGCAAGTTTCATGCCGTGTTGACGACATTCCGACAGCTGACGGAAGTCACGTTTTCATCGCTTGGGGTCAGATCCCTTTTGCATGGCAAAAGGGGATCTGACCCCGGAGCCAAAAAGAAACCCGCGCCGAAGCGCGGGTTCCGGGGGCACGACCGAACGGCGATGGATCGATCAACCGCGCAGCTGCTCCAGCGCGGCGTTGAAGGTCGCGCTCGGGCGCATCGCCTTGCTGGCCTTTTCCACGTCCGGGCGGTAGTAGCCGCCGATGTCCACGGCCTTGCCCTGCACTGCGATCAGCTCTTCGACGATCTTCCGCTCGTTGTCGGTCAGGGCCTTGGCCAGCGGGGCGAAGCGTGCCTTCAGTGCGGCATCCTCGTCCTGCGCGGCCAGGGCCTGCGCCCAGTACAGCGCGATGTAGAAGTGGCTGCCACGGTTGTCGATGCCACCGAGCTTGCGCGAAGGCGACTTGTCGTTGTCCAGGAACTGGCCGTTGGCTTCGTCCAGCGCCTTGGCCAGTACACGGGCTGCTGCATTGTCGTAGCGGTTGCCCAGATGCTCCAGCGACGCTGCCAGCGCCAGGAACTCACCCAGCGAATCCCAACGCAGGTAGTCCTCTTCAACGAACTGCTGTACATGCTTGGGGGCCGAGCCGCCGGCACCGGTCTCGAACAGGCCACCACCGGCCATCAAGGGCACGATCGACAGCATCTTGGCGCTGGTGCCCAGCTCCATGATCGGGAACAGGTCGGTCAGGTAGTCACGCAGCACGTTGCCGGTCACCGAGATGGTGTCTTCGCCCTTGCGGATGCGGGCCAGCGAGAACGCGGTGGCTTCCACCGGCGGCAGGATGCGGATGTCCAGGCCGGCGGTGTCGTGGTTCTTCAGGTACTGCTCGACCTTGGCAATGACCTGCGCGTCATGGGCGCGGGCAGCGTCCAGCCAGAACACGGCGGGGGTGCTGCTGAGGCGCGCGCGCTCGACCGCCAGCTTGACCCAGTCCTGGATCGGGGCGTCCTTGGTCTGGCACATGCGCCAGATGTCACCGGCCTCCACCGCGTGCTCGAACACCACGCTGCCCGCGTCATCGGTGACCTTGACCACGCCGTCGGCGGCGATCTGGAAGGTCTTGTCGTGCGAGCCGTACTCTTCGGCCTTCTGCGCCATCAGGCCGACGTTCGGCACCGAGCCCATGGTGGCCGGGTCGAAGGCGCCGTGCGCCTTGCAGTCGTCGATGACGGCCTGGTAGACGCCGGCATAGCAGCGGTCCGGGATGACCGCCTTGGTGTCCTGCAGCTTGCCTTCGGCATTCCACATCTTGCCGGAGTCGCGGATCATCGCCGGCATCGAGGCGTCGACGATCACGTCGCTCGGCACGTGCAGGTTGGTGATGCCCTTGTCCGAGTTGACCATCGCCAGGCCCGGGCGCTGCGCGTACTCGGCCTTCAGGTCGGCTTCGATGGCGGCGCGGGTGGCCTCCGGCAGCGACGGCAGGCGCGCGACCAGGTCTCCGATGCCGTTGTTGGCATCGAAACCGGCCTGCCGGATGGCGTCGGCGTGCTTGGCCAGCACGTCCTTGTAGAACTCTTCCACGACCACGCCGAACATGATCGGGTCGGAGACCTTCATCATGGTCGCCTTCAGGTGCAGCGAGAACAGCACGCCCTGGCTCTTGGCATCGGCGATCTGCGCGTCGATGAAGGCAGCCAGCGCCTTGCGGCTCATCACGGCGGCATCAACGATCTCACCGGCCTTGACCGCGGTCTTTTCCTTCAGCACGACGGTGCTGCCGTCATTGCCATGGAAGGTGATCTTCAGGGTGCCGGCGTTGGCGAGGGTTGCCGACTTTTCGCTGCCATAGAAGTCGCCCGCGTCCATGTGCGAGACGTGCGACTTCGAATCGGCGGACCAGGCGCCCATGCGATGCGGATGCTTGCGGGCATAGTTCTTCACCGACAGCGGCGCGCGACGGTCGGAGTTGCCTTCGCGCAGCACGGGATTCACCGCGCTGCCCTTGACCTTGTCGTAGCGCGCCTTGTAGTCGCGCTGCTGGTCGTCGGCCGGCGTTTCCGGGTAATCCGGCAACGGATAGCCCTGGTCCTGCAGCTCCTTGATGGCCGCCTTCAGCTGCGGCACCGAGGCGGAGATGTTGGGCAGCTTGATGATGTTGGCGTCCGGCGTGGTCGCCAGCTGGCCCAGCTCGGCCAGGTCGTCACTGACCTTCTGCTCCTCACCCAGCAGTTCCGGGAACTGCGAAAGAATGCGCCCGGACAGCGAGATGTCGCGGGTTTCCACCACGATGCCAGCGGTGGCGGTGTAGGCATCGACGATCGGCAGCAGCGACTGGGTGGCCAGGAACGGGGCTTCGTCGGTCAGCGTGTAGAGAATCTTGGACATGGGGGACTTGGACTCTGTAGCAGTGCTCAGGGAAAGCCCGGCGGCAGCGCCGGACCACGTGCAACCGTGTCTCGCGCGGGGCCTGGCCCCACGCTTTCCCCCGTCGCCGTCAGGGTGGGCGCGCGGCGGGGAAACCCCTGCATTGTCGCGTTTTCAGCCGCGCGGGGCAAAGCCGCGCCATACGCGCCGGTACTGCAACGCAGTGATTCACCCGGCTGGGGGTGTCACGCAAAAAAAGACGCAGCCTCGCGGCTGCGTCCATCGTGAGCCCTGCCGGGAGAGAGTCGGCAGGACTTACTTGACCTCGAACTCCTGCGGCGTTCCGGCCGCCTTACCATCAACCATGACTTCGGCGCGGTACTTGCCGGCCGGCCAGCCATTGGCGTTCTTGAAGGTGATGTTGGTGGTCTCGGCACCGCTGGTGTTCAGCGTGGCATTCTGCTCGCCGGCGACCTGACCGTCCTGGAAGGTCAGCTTGGCGCCGACGTTGACGTTGTTGGCAGCACCGTCGGTGCGGACCGACACGATCACATCGTCCTTCGGCGCGAACAGTGCTGCCGGAGCGACGGACTTGTCCGCTGCCGCCGTCTTGCCGACGGAGACGGAGGAGACGGCTACTGCCGCCTCAGACATCGGCGGCGGCGCGCCGGTCATCGGTGCCGGGGCCGTTTCGGCCGGGGCGGTGGCAGCGGGCGCTGCATTGCTGTCGGTCGACTCTTCCTTCTTCTTGCAACCCACCAGGGCGACGCTGCCCAACAGGGCGGTCAGCAGGGCGGTCTGGAGCGGCGTGGTCTTGATCATTCGGTGTTCCTCCCAGGATTGTCGGATGGCGTGCGGGCGCGGCCGGCTTACTTCGGTGGCAGTTTCAGGGTCTGGCCAGGGAAAATCTTGTCCGGGTCATCGAGCACGTCCCGGTTGGCTTCGAAGATCTTCTTCCAGGCATTGGCGTCGCCAAGATGCGCCTTGGCGATCTTCGACAGCGAGTCCCCCTTCTGCACGGTGTAGGTGCCGCCGCTGACCACCTCGGCGGTGCTGTCCACCGAGCCGCTGACGCCGGAGAAGTCCGCCTTCGGTGCCTGCTGGGCGGTACTGTCGACGCTGGCGCTGACGCCGGAGAAATCAGCTTTCTTCTCGGTACTCATCCACAACTCCCGTCTGCATGACTACGTGGTTCGCACGGTGCCATGGCGGTTGTTAAATGGGGATGGTGCAGATGTGAAGCCGCCCCCCGGGGTGGCTGAACAATCGGGAGATGGACACCCCCTGCCCGCTGCTCCACCGGTAGCGCCGGGCCATGCCCGGCGGCGGTGGCTGGGCCCGCTGCGCTCGCCGGGCATGGCCCGGCGCTACCCGTAACCGCCTGCGAGGGGTTGGTGGGCCCGCTGCGCTCGCCGGGCGTGGCCCGGCGCTACCGTAACCGCCTGCGGCGGTTACTGGCGCAGCTCGCGGTAGGTCGCGGCCGGGGCAGCGATGCCGGGGCTGGCGCGCCATGGATTGATGTCGAGGCCGCCGCGACGCGTGTAGCGCGCTTCCACTTCCAGCCACTGCGGCCGGCAGCGCGCGGAGACCTCGCTGAAGATCCGCTCCACGCACTGCTCGTGGAATTCCGCGTGCTCGCGGTAGCTCACCAGATAGCGCAGCAGGCCGGCCCGGTCGATCTTCGGCCCCCGATAGCGCAGGCTGACCGTGGCCCAGTCCGGCTGGCCGGTAACCGGGCAGTTGGATTTCAGCAGCGCGGAGACCAACGTCTCCTCCACCGGCTGCGCAGCGTCGGCCGAGAGGAAGTCCGCCTGCGGGGGGCCGTAGCAGTCGATCTCCAGGTCCAGGCCGTCGATGGATTCGCCCAGCGGTACCGGGCGCAGTTCGGGCAGGCCGAACGCCACCTGCACGGGTGCGCCGGCACAGGCTGACAGATCGTCGACAAGACGCGCATGCAGTGCCTCGGCACTGTCGATGCGGGTGCTGTTGAGGGAATTCAGGTACAGCTTGAACGACTTCGATTCGATCAGGCACGGCGAGGTGCAGGGCACCTGCACGGTGGCAACGGCCACCTGCGGCTTGCCACGCGGGTCGAGCCAGCTCAGCTCGAACGCATGCCAGCGATCATGGCCGACGAACGGCAGCGCGGTGTCATCGAGGCCGATCTCGGCGCGGGCGGCGCGGCGGGGGATGGGAAACAGCAGGCCGGGATCGTACTGCGACGGGTAACTGACCTCGCGACCGAGGCTGGAATCCTGGGGGGTGTTCATGGGGCCATTGTATCGCGACGGGGCCGGGCCTCCGGCCGGGCCGGCCAACGGCGGAGCCCCTCCGTGGTGGTTTTGTCGGTTGGTCGTGGAAGGCGGTCTATCGGCTTGGCCGGGTGGGTAGGCGGGTCAGGGGACGCCGTAAACCCGTCCTTGGGGGCTTGGCCGCGGCATCCATGCCGCGGACACCCCCGCCCCGCCTACCCACCCGGCCCCTGACAGTTCCCTGCACGCAGCCACCACCACGGGAAAGATCAGAAAAATCAAAATCAAAAGCCAATCCTTCAGACATTCCCGATGTCTGCCTGTGTCGACCAAGGTCGACACCTACCAACAGCCGCGTGAACCTGTCGGGGGCGGGGCGGTGTGGGCCTGCAGGACCGTTGGCGCCATGGATGGCGCCATCGAGCCCCCATGGACGGGTTTACGGCGTGTCCTGCAGGCCCACACCGCCCCGCCCAACCAACAGAAATCCAGCACCGCTTTTGCCGTTGACGTTGCCGTTGCTTCAGGGGTGCAGGGCTGCAAGCCCTGCCGCAAAGCCTCACCCTGCCGGGGTGCCGGCACCATGCAGGTAGTCCAGGCTCACCTGCAGCAGTGCACGCAGTCCCACGTCCAGCGCCTTCTCATCCAGGAGGAACTTCGGCGAATGATTGGCCGGTGCCGTCGCCGGATCGATGCCCACGCTGGTGGAGCCGACGAAGAAGAACATGCCCGGCACCTCCTTGGCATACAGCGAGAAGTCCTCCGCGCCCATCTGCAGGGGCGGTTCGTACACGTTGTCCTTGCCCACCACCGCCTGCAGGCTCGGCAGCATGCGCGCCGTCAGCGCCGGATCGTTGACCGTGGCCGGGTTGCCTTCTGATTCGTAGATGTCGGTGACCGCCTTTGCCCCGTGCGCGGCCGCAGTGTGCTCTGCGACGTTGCGCAGGTCGGCGAAGATCTGCTGGCGCATGCCCTCGTCGAACGTGCGGATGGTGCCGACCATCTCCACCTCGTCCGGAATGATGTTGTAGCGGATGCCGCCGTTGATCGCACCGAAGGTGAGCACCGCCGGCTGCTTGGACAGATTCGCGCGACGGCTGACGATGGTCTGCGCGGTACCGACCAGATCGGCCGTGGCAACGATCGGGTCGACACCGTTCCACGGCGCGGAGCCATGCGTCTGGCGGCCGATCACCTTGATGCCGAAGCGGTCCGAGGCGGCCATCAGCGGACCGCCACGCACGGCGATCTGACCGGCCTGCACGCTGGAGAACACATGCAGGCCGAACACGGCTTCCGGCTTGAAGTCGGCGAACAGGCCCTCCTTCAGCATCAGCGCGGCACCGCCTTCTTCCGGCGGCGGCGCGCCCTCCTCTGCCGGCTGGAAGATCAGCATGACCTGGCCCGGCAGGTCCTTCTTCATTGCCACCAGCGCCTCGGCCACACCCAGCAGGGTGGCGGTATGGGCATCATGGCCGCAGGCATGCATCACGCCCACCGTCTGCCCGCGGTACTGATCGGTCGCCTTCGAGGCGAACGGCAGGCCGGTCTGTTCGGTCACCGGCAGCGCGTCCATGTCGGCGCGCAGGGCGATCTTCGGACCCGGCCTGCCGCCTTCGATGATCGCCACCACGCCATGATGGGCAATGCCGGTCTTCGGCTTCAGGCCCATTGCGCGCAGGTGCTTGGCGACCTCGGCCGAGGTCCGTACTTCGCGGTTGGACAGCTCCGGATGCTGGTGGAAATCACGGCGCCACTCCACCACTTTGGCCTGCAGCCGCTGTGCGGCCGCGGTCACCTCGGGACGCTGCCCGTCCTGGGCATGGGCAAGGGCCGGCAGGGCCAGGATCAGGGCGGACAGCAGCAACGAACGGCGCATCTCGGTACTCCACGGCAGGGTTCTGCACCTGAATGTAGGGCAACGCTGCCTTTACGGGAACCTCCGCGGCCGGTCCCGGTCCTAGCGCCCGTCCCATCCGTCATGCAGGAAACGTGATGTGGCACAGGTATGCTTTGCGCATTGCCCACCGGGCCCCGCCCGTCCAGCCCTCTTGGAGTCCTTGAATGTCACGTGTTTGGAAGATCGTGCTGCTGGTCGTGGCGGTACTGGTGCTGGCCGTGGTGGGCCTGCGCGTGCTGGGCGGTGGCAAGGACAAGGCCGGCAGGCCCGGCGTCGCCGCCGGCCAAGGTGGCGATGACGCCGATGCCGCACCGGTACCGGTGACCGTGATCGACGCCGTGCGCCAGGACGTGCCCGTCTACGCCAGTGCGCTCGGTACGGTCACCGCGATGAATACCGTCACGGTCAGCCCTCAGGTCGGCGGCCAGCTGATGAGCCTGAACTTCCGCGAAGGCCAGGAAGTGAAGCAGGGCGACGTGCTGGCGGTGATCGACCCACGTACCGCCCAGGCCAGCTATGACCAGGCCGCTGCCGCCAAGCGCCAGAACGAGGCGCTGCTGGCGACCGCGCGCTCCAACTACCAGCGCTCCAATGCCCCCGAGTACCGCCAGTACGTCGCCAAGACCGATCTGGATACACAACGCAACCAGGTGGCACAGTACGAAAGCGCAGTGGCCGCCAACGAGGCGAGCATGCGCTCGGCGCAGGTGCAGCTGCAGTACACCAAGGTCACTGCGCCGATCTCCGGCATCGCCGGCATCCGTGCAGTCGATGCCGGCAACGTGGTCAACGCGGGCACCGCCCTGGTCACCCTGACCCAGATCCACCCGATCCACGTGCTGTTCAACCTGCCCGAACGCCAGCTCGGCGATGTGCGCCAGGCACAGGCGGCCGGCATCGTTCCGGTGGCCGCGCTGGACCGTGCCGATTCGCACGTGCTGTCCGGCGACGGCAAGCTCGATGTGGTCGACAACCTGATCAGCGCCGACAGCGGCACCTTCAAGGCACGCGCGGTGTTCGACAATGCGGACAACGGCCTGTGGCCCGGCCAGTTCGTCAATGTGCGCATGCAGCTGCGCACCATCGGCGGCGGCGTGGTGATTCCGACCCAGGCCGTGCTGCGTGGCCCGGACGGCGAGTATGTCTACGTCGTGCAGGGCGACAACACGGTGAAGATGCAGACCGTGCGCAGCGGCGTGGAAGTGGGCGACAGCCACGTGCAGATCGCCGAGGGCCTGAAGGGCGGCGAGCGGGTGGTCAGTGAAGGCCAGTTCCGCCTGAAGCCCGGCAGCAAGGTCACGGCCCTGAAGCCCGGTGAGACCCCGGCTGCACCCACCGAGGCCGAATTGAAGGCCGCCGAACAGAAGAGTGGCGGCGCAGGCCGCCGCGGTGGTGGCCCGCGCTGAGCGCAGGCCACCGATTCCTTTCGCGCCGGCATCGACGCCGGCGCTGCCATTGAAGCGCCAGCAAGGATCAGTCCGTGGGCTTTTCGACGATCTTCATCCGCCGCCCGATCGCCACCTCGCTGCTGATGGCGGGCCTGTTGCTGCTGGGCATTCTCGGTTATCGCAAGCTGCCGGTGTCGGCACTGCCGGAAATCGATGCGCCCAGCCTGGTGGTCACCACCCAGTACCCGGGTGCCAATGCCACCACGATGGCCTCGCTGGTCACCACCCCGCTGGAGCGGCAGTTCGGCCAGATCTCCGGCCTGGACCTGATGACGTCCGATTCGTCGGCCGGGCTGTCGACGATCATCCTGCAGTTCTCGATGGACCGCGACATCGATATCGCCGCGCAGGACGTGCAGGCGGCGATCCGCCAGGCCACCCTGCCCTCGTCGCTGCCCTACCAGCCGGTCTACAACCGGGTGAACCCCGCCGATGCGGCCATCGTCACCCTGAAGCTCACCTCGGACACGCGCCCGCTGCGGGAGGTCAACAACTACGCCGATTCGATCCTGGCCCAGCGCCTGTCGCAGGTGCAGGGCGTGGGCCTGGTGTCGATCGCCGGAAATGTCCGCCCGGCGGTGCGCATCCAGGTCAATCCGGCGCAGCTGTCGAACATGGGCCTGACCCTGGAAGAACTGCGCAGCGCGCTCACCCAGGCCAACGTCAATGCGCCGAAGGGCTCGCTGAACGGCAAGACGCAGTCCTACAGCATCGGCACCAATGACCAGCTGTCCAGTGCCGCCGAATACCGCGACACCATCATCAGCTACAAGAACGGCCGCCCGGTGCGGCTGTCGGACGTGGCCGCGGTGGTGGACGGCGTGGAGAACGACCAGCTTGCCGCATGGGCCGACGGCAAGCCGGCTGTCCTTCTCGAAGTGCGCCGCCAGCCGGGCGCCAACATCGTGCAGACCGTCGAGCGCATCCGCGCGATCCTGCCGCAGTTGCAGGGCGTGCTGCCGGCCGACGTGCATCTGGAGATCTTCAACGACCGTACCGAGACCATCCGCGCCTCCGTGCACGAAGTGCAGTTCACCCTGGTACTGACCATCGGCCTGGTCGTGGCGGTGATCTTCGTGTTCCTGCGCCGCCTGTGGGCCACGATCATTCCTTCGGTGGCGGTACCGTTGTCGCTGGCCGGCACGTTCGCGGTGATGGCGTTCACCGGCATGTCGCTGGACAACCTTTCGCTGATGGCACTGGTGGTCGCCACCGGCTTCGTTGTCGACGATGCCATCGTCATGATCGAGAACATCGTCCGTTACATCGAGCAGGGCAAGAGCGGCAAGGAAGCGGCCGAGATCGGTGCGCGCCAGATCGGCTTCACCGTGCTGTCGCTGACGGTATCGCTGGTGGCAGTGTTCCTGCCGCTGCTGCTGATGCCCGGCGTCACCGGCCGCCTGTTCCATGAGTTCGCCTGGGTGCTGAGCATCGCGGTCGTGCTGTCGATGCTGATCTCGCTGACGCTCACCCCGATGATGTGCGCCTACCTGCTCAAGCCCGACGCGCTGCCGGAAGGCGAGGACGCGCACGAACGGGCGCACGCGGCCGGCAAGCAGACCGTATGGAGCCGCACCGTCGGCCTGTATGAGCGCAGCCTGGACTGGGTGCTGGACCACCAGCGCCTGACCCTGGCCGTGGCCGGCGGCGCCCTTGTGCTGACCGTTCTGCTGTACGTGCTGATTCCCAAGGGCCTGCTGCCCGAGCAGGACACCGGCCTGATCACCGGCGTGGTGCAGGCCGACCAGAACATCGCGTTCCCGCAGATGGAGCAGCGCACCAGGCAGGTGGCCGAAGCGCTGCGCAAGGATCCGGATGTAACTGGCGTGTCGGCTTTCATCGGCGCTGGCAGCATGAACCCCACGCTCAACCAGGGCCAGTTGTCGATCGTGCTGAAGGAGCGCAGCCAGCGTGATGGGCTGGACCGGATCCTGCCGCGCCTGCAGGAGGCCGTCGCCGGGATTCCCGGCGTAGCGTTGTATCTGAAGCCGGTGCAGGACGTCACCCTCGACACCCGCGTGGCCGCGACCGAGTACCAGTACTCCCTGTCGGACGTGGACGCGGCCACCGTCGCCACCCAGGCCACGCGCCTGACCGAGGCCCTGCGCCAGCGGCCGGAGCTGGCCGACGTGGACAACAACCTGTCCAACCAGGGCCGTGCCCTGCAGCTGACGATCGATCGTGACAAGGCCAGCGTGCTGGGCGTGCCGATGCAGACCATCGACGACACGCTCTACGATGCGTTCGGCCAGCGCCAGATCTCGACCATCTTCACCGAGCTCAACCAGTACCGCGTGGTGCTGGAAGTGGCACCGGAGTTCCGCACCAGCACCGCGCTGATGGAGCAGCTGGCGGTGGCCTCCAACGGTGCTGGCGCGCTGACCGGCACCAACGCCACCAGCTTCGGCCAGGTCACCTCCTCCAACTCCTCCACGGCCACCGGCATCGGCGCGCAGAACACCGGCATCACGGTCGGTGCCGGCAACATCATTCCGTTGTCGGCGCTGGCCGAAGGCCAGGTGACCAGCGCGCCGCTGGTGGTCAGCCACCAGCAGCAGCTGCCGGCCGTGACCGTCTCGTTCAACGTCGCGCCGGGCTATTCGCTGTCCGAAGCGGTACGCGCGATCCAGGAGACCAAGGACAGTCTGGACATGCCGGCGCACCTGCATGCCGAGTTCATCGGCAAGGCCGCCGAGTTCACCGGCAGCCAGACCGATGTGGTGTGGCTGCTGCTGGCCTCGCTGGTGGTCATCTACATCGTGCTGGGCGTGCTGTACGAGAGCTACATCCATCCGATCACGATCATCTCGACCCTGCCGCCGGCAGGCGTCGGCGCGCTGCTGGCGCTGATGCTGTGTGGCCTGAGCCTGTCGGTGGACGGCATCGTCGGCATCGTGCTGCTGATCGGCATCGTCAAGAAGAACGGCATCATGATGGTGGACTTCGCGATCGAAGCACGCCGCGCCGGTGCCAACGCGCATGAAGCGATCCGCCGCGCCTGCCTGCTGCGCTTCCGCCCGATCATGATGACCACGGCTGCGGCCATGCTCGGCGCGCTGCCACTCGCGCTGGGTACCGGCATCGGCTCGGAACTGCGCCGTCCGCTGGGCATCGCCATCGTCGGCGGCCTGCTGCTATCGCAGCTGGTGACGCTGTACACCACGCCGGTGATCTACCTGTACATGGAGCGCTTCTCCGAGTGGCTGGCGCGCCGCCGCGAGCAACGCGCACTGCGCGAGGGCACGCTGCAGGAGCCGCAGGCATGACCCCTGCCCCGCTGCTGCGGGGGGCCGCGCGATGAACCTGTCCGGCCCCTTCATCCGCCGC
Organism: Stenotrophomonas sp. 112478_Sma; assembly: GCF_056479905.1. Classification (NCBI taxonomy): domain Bacteria; kingdom Pseudomonadati; phylum Pseudomonadota; class Gammaproteobacteria; order Lysobacterales; family Lysobacteraceae; genus Stenotrophomonas; species Stenotrophomonas sp. 112478_Sma. The sequence goes on from NZ_CM151072.1 coordinate 3,928,922, forward strand.
CCGATCGGTACCGCCCTGCTGGCCATCGGCCTGTTCATGGTGGGCCTGATCTGCTACCTGAGGCTGGGTGTTTCGGCACTGCCGAACATCCAGATTCCGGTGATCTTCGTGCACGCCAGCCAGGCCGGTGCCGACGCGGCGACGATGGCCTCCACGGTCACCGCACCACTGGAGCGTCATCTGGGCCAGCTGCCGGGCATCGACCGCATGCGCTCGTCGAGCTCGGAAGGCAGCTCGCTGGTGTTCATGATCTTCCAGAGCGACCGTGACATTGATTCGGCAGCGCTGGACGTGCAGACCGCGATCAATTCCGCGCAGGCCGACCTGCCCTCGGGCATGGGTTCGCCGATGTACCAGAAGGCGAATCCGAACGACGACCCGGTGATCGCCATCGCACTGACCTCGCAGACGCAGTCGGCCGATGAGCTGTACAACGTGGCCGACTCGCTGCTGGCCCAGCGCATCCGCCAGATCAGCGGCGTGGCCTCGGTGGACATCGCCGGCGCGTCGACGCCGGCAGTGCGTGTGGACGTCAACCTGCGGCTGATGAACGCGCTGGGCCTGACCGCCGACGACCTGCGCAACGCGGTGCGCGCGGCCAATGTGACCTCGCCGACCGGCTTCCTCAGCGATGGCAACTCCACCACCGCGATCATCACCAACGATTCGGTGGCCCGCGCTGCAGACTTCGCCAACCTGGTGGTGAAGACCGAAGGCGACGGCCGGGTGATCCGCCTGAAGGACGTCGCCAACGTCTACGACGGCCAGCAGGACGCCTACCAGGCGGCATGGTTCGACCACAAGCCCGCGGTGGTCATGTATGTGTTCACCCGCGCCGGCGCCAACATCGTGGAGACCGTCGACCGGGTGAAGGCGCAGATCCCGACGCTGCGTGACTACCTGCAGCCGGGCACCACGATGACCCCATACTTCGACCGCACGCCGACGATCCGCTCGTCGCTGCACGAAGTGCAGATCACCCTGCTGATCAGCCTGGCGATGGTGGTGCTGACCATGGCGCTGTTCCTGCGCCGGCTTGCCCCGACCCTGATCGCGGCCGTGACGGTGCCGCTGTCGCTGGCCGGCGCCGCACTGGTGATGTATGCGCTGGGCTTCACCCTGAACAACCTGAGCCTGCTGGCGCTGGTGATCGCGATCGGCTTCGTGGTGGACGATGCGATCGTGGTGATCGAGAACATCATGCGCCACCTCGACGAAGGCATGCCGCGCCTGCAGGCAGCGTTCACCGGCGCACGCGAGATCGGCTTCACGATCGTCTCGATTACCGCCTCGCTGGTTGCGGTGTTCATCCCGCTGCTGTTCGCCAGCGGCATGATGGGCGCGTTCTTCCGTGAGTTCACCGTCACCCTGGTGGCGGCGATCGTGGTCTCGATGATCGTCTCGCTGACGCTGACGCCGGCGCTGTGCAGCCGGTTCCTCAGTGCGCACGACCATCGCGCGGCACCCTCGCGCCTGGGCCGCTGGCTGGACGCCGGCCACGAACGCATGCTGCGCATCTACACGGTGTTCCTCGATTTCTCCCTGCGCCACGCGTTGCTGCTCTCGCTCACGCCGCTGATCCTGATCGGCGTGACCGTCTTCCTGTTCGGCGCGGTGAAGAAGGGCGCCTTCCCGCCACAGGACACCGGGCTCATCTGGGGCCGCGCCAACTCCAGCGCAACCGTGTCCTTCGAGGACATGGTCAACCGCCAGCGCCGCATCACCGACATGCTGATGGCCGACCCGGCGGTGAAGACCGTCGGCGTGCGCCTGGGCAGTGGCCGCCAGGGTTCCAGCGCGCAGTTCAATGTCGAACTGAAGTCACGCAAGGAAGGCCGCCGCGAGACCACCGCGCACGCACTGGCGCGACTGAGCGCCAAGGCCGACCGCTATCCCGACCTGCAGCTGCGGCTGCGCGCCATCCAGGATCTGCCCAGCAACGACGGCGGCGGCTCCAGCCAGGGCGCGCAGTACCGCATCTCGCTGCAGGGCAACGATCTGGCGGCGCTGCAGGAGTGGTTGCCGAAGCTGCAGGCGGAACTGAAGAAGAACCCCAAGCTGCGCGATGTCGGCACCGACGTGGACAACGCCGGCCTGCGCCAGAACATCGTGATCGACCGCGCCAAGGCCGCGCGACTGGGCGTCTCGGTCGGTGCCATCGACGGTGCGCTGTACGGTGCATTCGGCCAGCGCCAGATCTCGACGATCTACTCGGACATCAACCAGTACAGCGTCGTGGTCAATGCCCTGCCTTCGCAGACGGCGACCCCCACCGCACTGGACGAGGTCCATGTGCGCGCAGGCAATGGCGAGATGGTGCCGATCACTGCGGTGGCCACCCAGGTACCGGGGCTGGCGCCTTCGCAGATCACGCATGAGAACCAGTACACGACGATGGACCTGAGCTACAACCTCGCCCCCGGCGTCAGCATGGGCGAGGCAAAGGCGATCATCGATGCGACCGTGGCCGGCATGCGCATGCCGGGCGACATCCGCCTGGCCGACGATGCGGGCTTTGGCTTCAATTCCGATCCCAGCGACATGCTGATCCTGGTATTGGCGGCGATCCTGACCGTGTACCTGGTGCTGGGCATGCTGTACGAAAGCCTGATCCATCCGGTGACGATCCTGTCCACGCTGCCGGCGGCAGGCGTAGGCGCGCTGCTGGCCCTGTTCGGTACCAACACCGAGCTGTCGGTCATCTCGATGATCGCGCTGGTGCTGCTGATCGGCATCGTCAAGAAGAACGCGATCATGATGATCGACTTCGCGCTGGTGGCGCAGCGCGAGCACGGGCTGACCCCGCGCGAGGCCGCGCGCGAGGCCAGCATCGTCCGCTTCCGGCCGATCATGATGACCACGATGGTGGCCATCCTGGCTGCGGTTCCGCTGGCAATCGGCCTGGGCGAAGGGTCGGAGCTGCGCCGGCCGCTGGGCATCGCGATGATCGGTGGCCTGCTGTTCTCGCAGAGTCTGACCCTGCTCAGCACGCCGGCCCTGTACGTGATCTTCTCCTGCCTGGCCGAGCGTTGGCGGGCGCGGCGCGCGCGCAGGCGCGAGGCGAAACTGCTCAAGCGCGCGCAGCGCGCCTAGCCTCGGTAGCGCCGGGCCACGCCCGGCGTGCCGCTACCACCCGGGCGACGCTCACGGTTTGACGCGCTGTAACGAAAAGAGAACAATTCGCAACCAGCCATGGTCCTGCGCCCCTGCGGCGCCCCGCTCCCAGTTCACGGACAGCCTGCGTGATCCCAGCCACTGCCTCTTCCCCCAACCATGGGTGGATGGCCTGTGGCCGTCCGCCGAGGAATCCGATCGATGCCTTCGTTCCGCACCCCGCGCCTGGCCCTGCTGGCCGCCGCCCTGTCCACCGCCTGCGCAGCCCATGCGCAAGCCCCGGCTGATGCCCGCAGCGCCACCGACCTGGACGCCATCAAGGTGGTCGGCGAACGCACCCACACCGAAGCCGGCGCGCTGGGTGACCGTGCCCTGCGCGATACCCCGTTCGCCATTACTGCGGTCGGCCGCGAACAGCTCGAGCAGCGCCAGGTCGTATCGCTGGGCGAAGCCTTCCTGTTCGATCCATCGGTCACCACCCAGGTAAGCGCCTACGCCAGCGGCTGGAGCTCGCCCATCCGCAACCGCGGCATCGATCTGAACTACGACAGCTACCGCGTGAACGGTCTGCAGGTGTCCTCGTGGGGCACCGAATGGCCGCTGGAAGTGATGGAACAGGTGGACCTGCTGAAGGGCCCCGGCGGCTTCCTGTACGGCTTCGGCGCGCCCGGCGGCATCGTCAACTACATCACCAAGAAGCCGACCGATACCCCTGCCTTCTCGGCGCAGCTGGGCTGGCGCGAACAGGCCATCATCAGTGGTGGTGTCGATGCCGGTGGCCGCTTCGGAAACGAAGATATGTTCGGCTATCGCTTCAACGCGTATCAGGAGAAGGGCGAAACCTTCAACGGCGGCCATGTCGACCGCAAGGTCGGCGCGCTGTCGCTGGAGGCGCGCCTGAGCAATGCGCTCACCTGGACCTTCGACGGCGTGTTCCAGTCCCGCGACCTGAGCGAAGAGTCGCCGCAGTACTACTTCATCGGCATGACCTCGCTGCCGCGGCCGATTGCCGGCGACGTCGACAACAGCGTGCCGGGCACCTACTACGATACCCGTTCCAGCCTGCTGTCCACGGCGTTCACCTGGCAGATCAACAGCGGCTGGAAGGCCAGCCTGAGCTACGGCGTCACCACCTCCTGGAACGACGTCAACAAGATCTTCGCCTACATCGACGATCCGAACGGCGACTACAACGTGAATGTGTATGAGCTGGGCGGCAAGAGCCAATGGAAACTGGCGCAGGCGCTGGTGCAGGGCGGCTTCCGCACCGGCCCGCTGCAGCACCAGCTGGTGGCCGGCGTCAGCCACCAGACCGGGCTGGGCTGGGACCGCCCCTACGAGTGGAACACCATTGGTCGCGCCAACCTGTACCAGCGTTCGGCCATCCGCCACGACGCGGTGGGTTCGCGGGTGATGACCCGCGGCGATGAAACCGTGCAGCAGGCCGTATTCGCCAGCGATACCGTGGACTTCGGCGGGGGCTGGTCGGTGCTGGCCGGCTGGCGCTACAACGACTTCGAGACCAAGGGCCGTTACCACACCTACCCGGTCACCCCGACCTATGCGGTGATGTTCAAGCCCAGCGAGGCCGTGACCCTGTACGCCAGCTACATTGAATCGCTGGAAGCCGGCAGCCGCGTGGGCAACCCCTACATCAACGCCGGTGATGTGCTGGGTCCGACCATCAGCAAGCAGTACGAGGTCGGCGCCAAGGTAGAAGCCTCGCGCTGGAATGCGAACGTGGCCGCATTCCGCCTGGAACGCGGTGCCAACATCGACCAGCCCACCGACGCCGGCCTGCGCCTGGTGCAGGATGGCATCACCCTGTACGAAGGCGTGGAAGCCAGCGCCGACCTGCACCTGACCGATGCGCTGACCGTGGGTGGCGGCGTGACCTGGCTGGACCCGACCTACGACAGGCTGTCGCCCGACAATGCCGCACAGGAAGGCAACCGCACCGTCGGCGCCGCGCGCTGGAGCGGTGTGCTGCATGCCAGCTACCAGCTGCCGTGGGTCGATGGACTGGAAACCTATGCTGCCGTGCGCTACTACGGCGATGTCTGGTACGACGCCGACAATACCCTGAAGCTGCCCGACTACACCCTGGTCAATGCCGGTGTGGGCTACCGCCTGATGGCGTCGGGGCACCCGGTCACCCTGCGCGCCAGCGTGGAGAACCTGGCCAATCGCAGGTACTGGTCGAACGCGGGCGTCGGCCTGCCGCGCACCTTCGCGGTGAGCGTGCGCTGGGAGATGTAACCCGGCTTGTGCGGGTGCGGACCGTGGGTCCGCACATTGAACACCGCACCCACGCGCACACCGCCATAATGGAGGCAATCCGCCGCCCGAGCCTGCATGTCCGCGTCCCATTCCCGCCTCAGCCGCCTGTGGGCGCACGAGAAAGCCAGCTATGGCCTGCGCGTGTTCATCGCCCTGTCGGCGGCGATGGCCGTGTGCTGGCAGCTGGACGCGCTCCCCGCGCTGCCCGGGGCGTTCCTTGGCATCATCGCCAGCGCGATCGCCGAAACCGACGACAACTGGTGGGGCCGCACCAAGGCGGTGCTGCTGTCGCTGCTGTGCTTCTGCATCGCCGCCGCCTCGGTGATCGCGCTGTTCCCGTGGCCGTGGCTGTTCATCGGCGCACTGGCGCTGTCCACCTTCGGCCTGACCCTGCTGGGCGCTCTGGGCGAACGCTACGCCTCCATCGCCCAGGCCACGGTCACCCTGGCCATCTACACCATGATCGGGCTGGAACAGCATGGCGGCGCCGGAGATCTGCCACGTGCGTTGCATGCGGTCAGCCACCTGCTGGCCGGTGCAGTCTGGTATGGCCTGCTGTCCATCGTCTGGACCGCGCTGTTCGCCAACCGCCCGGTGCGCGAACGCGTGGCCCGTCTTTACCAGGAACTGGGCCGCTACCTGCAGCTGAAAGCCGCCTTGTTCGAGCCGGTGCGTGAGGCCGACCTGCAGCGCCGCCAGCTGGATCTGGCCGAACAGAACCGGCGTGTGGTGGGAGCCCTGAACGAAGCAAAGACGGCGATCCTTGCGCGCTTCGGCCGTTCCGGCCGGCCCGGGGTCAACTCCGGCCTGTACCTGCGCCTGTACTACATGGCGCAGGATTTCCACGAGCGCGCCAGCTCTTCGCACTATCCCTATGGCGCACTGGTGGATGCGTTCTTCCACAGCGACGTGCTGTACCGCTGCCAGCGCCTGCTCGACCTGCAGGGGCAGGCCTGCGCGCGTCTGGGCGAAGCCATCCGCCTGCGCCGCCCGTTCGTGTATGGCGAGAGCAACCAGCAGGCCGGACGCGACCTCGCCGACGCGCTGGCCTACCTGCGCGACCAGCAGCGTCCGCAATGGCAGCGCCTGCTCGGTTCGCTGGATCTGCTGGTGCACAACCTGCGCAGCATCGAGCGCCGGCTGCTCGACGCCGAACGCTCCGAGGCCAGCCTGGACAATGTCGACACGCGCCTGCGTGACAGCAACCCGCACACCCTGCGCGAGATGGGGGTACGGCTGCGCCAGCAACTCACGCCCGGCTCGGTGCTGTTCCGCCATGGCCTGCGCATGGCGCTGGCGCTGATCGCCGGCTTCCTGGCGATCCGCCTGTTCAATGCCCAGAACGGTTCATGGGTGCTGTTGACCATCGTCTTCGTGTGCCGGCCGAACTTCGGCGCCACGCGCCAGCGCTTGGCACAGCGCATCGTCGGCACCCTGGCCGGCCTGGTATTGACCTGGGCCCTGCTGCAGCTGTTCCCACAGCTGCACGTGCAGCTGCTGATCGCCTTGCTGTCGGCGCTGCTGTTCTTCTTCACCCGCACCGATCGCTACCTGGTGGCCTCGGCCGCGATCACGGTGATGGCGCTGACCTGCTTCAACCTGATCGGCGATGGCTTCGTGCTGATCGTGCCGCGCATGGTGGATACGATCCTGGGCTGTGCGATCGCTGCGGCGGCCGCCTTCCTGATCCTGCCGGACTGGCAGGGACGCCAGCTGCATCGGGTGCTGTCACGGGTACTGGATACCGCCGCGCGTTACCTGGATGCGGTGCTGGGCCAGTACCGCAGTGGCATGCACGACGACCTGGCCTACCGTATCGCCCGCCGCGACATGCACAACGCCGATGCGGCGCTGTCCACTGCACTGTCGAACATGCTGCGCGAGCCCGGCCATGTACGCCGCAACCTGGATGCCGGCTTCCACTTCCTGGCGTTGTCCAACACCCTGCTCGGTCATCTGTCGGCACTGGGTGCCCACCGCGACCAGGTCGACAGCTACGCCGGCGACCCGCTGGCACTGGCCGCCGGCGACCGGGTGCGCAAGGCGCTGCAGCAGCTGGCCGGCGCGCTGGCCGCACGGCAGGCGGTTGCGGAGGATGACAATGATGCCGACCGCGCAGTCGCTGCGGAGCTGGAGCAGATCGAGGACGTGATGCCACCGAAGCTGCAGTTGATCCGCACCCAGATGGCGCTGGTGCTGCGCCTGCTGCCGAAGCTGCGTGCCGCCGCCAACGAGGCCGTACGCAGCCTGACCTGACCGCCGCCCGGCAGCACTGGATCCGGGCCCGGCCGGCGGGCAGGAATGCTAGGCTGCGCCGGTCAAGGAGATTCCATGTCCGGTCACAACCAGTTCGCCCTGCTGCGCCAGCGCCGCTTCCTGCCGTTCTTCATCGTGCAGGCGCTGGGCGCTTTCAACGACAACGTATACCGGCAGGCCATCATCGGCCTGCTGTTCTACCTGGGCGTGTCCGAAGAGCAGCGTTCGCTGTACACCACGCTGGCGCCGGCGATCTTCATTCTTCCCTATTTCCTGTTCTCGGCATTGGCCGGGCAGATCGCCGACAAACTGGAGAAGTCGCGGCTCATCGTGATCACCACCACGATGGAGATCGTGATCATGTCGTTGGCAGCGATCGGCTTCCTCACCGAGAACCTGCCGTTCCTGCTGGTGGCGCTGTTCTGCACCGGCATGCAGTCGACCCTGTTCGGCCCAGTGAAGTACTCGGTGCTGCCCTCGGTACTCAAACCCGAGGAGCTGACCGGTGGCAACGGGCTGGTGGAGATGGGCACATCGATCTCGATCCTGTCAGGGATGATCATCGGCGGCGCCGTGTTCCTGCTGGCCGGCAGCCACGGGCCCGTGTTCGCGGCATCGCTGGTCATCGCTCTGGCGGTCTGCGGCAATATCGCGGCGCGATTGATTCCCAGGGTCGATGCCGGCGACCCGGGCCTGAAGATCAACTGGAACCCGCTGCCCGAGTCGCTGGTGGTGCTGCGCATGGCGCGCCAGCAGAAGGCGGTGCGCAACGCGATCCTGGGCGTGTCCTGGTTCTGGTTCGTCGGCACCGTGCTGACCTCGCAGCTGCCGAATTATGCGCTGGCCAACCTGGGCGGCGAACCCAAGCTGTACCTGCTGGCACTGGCGCTGTTTTCCATCGGCACCGGCGTTGGCTCGCTGCTGTGCGAGAGGCTGTCGGCGCGCACGGTGGAGATCGGCCTGGTGCCGCTGGGCGCGTTCGGCATGACCGCGTTCCTGCTCGATCTCTACTTCGCCCGCAGCGGCGAGGCCACCGTGCAGGGGCTGAGCATCACCCAGTTCCTGCAGCAGCCCGGCAGTGTGCGCATCGTCATCGACCTTGTCGGAATCGGCCTGTTCACCGGCATCTTCGTCGTTCCGCTGTTTGCCCTGATCCAGAGCCGCACGCCGAAGGCGCAGATGTCACGCGTGTTCGCCGCGTTGAACATCCAGAACTCCGGTTTCATCGTGTCCGCCGCACTGCTGTCGCTGGCCGCGCGCGAACTGCTGCACTGGAGCATCCCGCAGCTGTTCCTGGCGCTGGCGATCGCCAATGCCGTGGTGGCGATCTACATCTTCACCATCGTCCCCGAATTTCTGATGCGCTTCCTGAGCTGGGTGATGGTGCGCACCCTGTACCGGCTGCGCCCGCATGGCATCGAAGCCAATGTGCCGGATGAAGGCGCAGCACTGATCGTCTGCAATCATGTCAGCTACATGGATGCACTGATCCTGTCGGCGACGATTCCGCGCCCCGTACGCTTCGTCATGTACTACAGGATCTTCAACATCCCGGTGATGCGCTGGATCTTCCGCACCGCCAAGGCCATCCCGATTGCCGGGGCTCGCGAGGACGAGGCCTTGATGCAGCGCGCGTTCGAGGAGATCGATGCGGCGCTGGCCGAGGGTGAGCTGGTCTGCATCTTCCCGGAGGGAGCACTCACCCGCGATGGGCAGATGGCGCCGTTCAAGTCCGGCGTCGAGAAGATCCTCGAACGCCGGCCGGTGCCGGTGGTGCCGATGGCCCTGCGCGGGATGTGGTCGAGCATGTGGAGCCGGCGCGACAGCCGGCTTGGCCGCATGCGGGTTCCGCGCCGCTTCCGGGCCACCGTCGAGGTGGTGGCGGCGCCTGCCATCGATGGTCGCAGCACCGACGCGCCGGCACTGGAAGCCCAGGTCCGCGCCCTTCGCGGCGATCACGCCTGACGGAATCCCTCCGTTCGCGCATAGCCGGGCCATCCCCCACATACGCCAGCGTCAAGCGCCGTGCCCGTCATTGCCGGGCTGAAAACGCATACATGCGACGCAGGTTGCGGTAGATTACGCACCCACAGGGGGGAGGTCCGGCCCGTTCACTACGGTCGGCCACCAAGGAATGGAGTCTCACGTTGAATCAACCGCCACCACTCGGCCGTCCGGTCTACATCCCCAACCATCTGGTGTGGGCGATCCTGACGACGCTGTTCTGCTGCCTGCCGTTGGGCGTGGTGTCGATCGTGTATGCCGCCCAGGTCGACGGCCGCCGCGCGGCCGGCGATCTGGCGGGAGCCTATAGCGCGTCACGCAAGGCGGGCTGGTGGGCGGCGGCTTCGGCCGCGGCCCTGCCGGTCCTGTTGCTGTTGTGGTTCGGGCTCTTCGGCGGCCTGGCCGCACTGGGCGCTCTTTCCGACCATTGATCCACCACCACCCATCAAGGAGCTTGAATCATGAACACCGCTACTCCGCAGGTCCCGAACAACCTGGTCTGGGCGATCCTGAGCACCCTGCTCTGCTGCCTGCCGGTCGGCATCGTGTCGATCGTCTATGCGGCACAGGTCAACGGCAAGCTGGCCGCTGGCGATATCGCCGGTGCCCAGGACTCGTCCGCCAAGGCCAAGAAGTGGGCCATCTGGTCGGCCATTGCCTGGGTCATCATGGTCGTGCTGTATGTGCTGTTCTTCGTCGTGCTCGGTGGCATCGGCGCGATGAGCAACGGCAGCTACTGAGGCCTGCGGACGGATCCGGCGGCGTCCGCGCCGGATCCGTCTTCGCCTGATCGTGTCCGCTCTTCCTTCCCGGCTCGCCCGCTGGGCACCCTTGCTGGCCTCCACCGGCCTGGCCGCAGGCGCGGCCGTGGTGCTGCGCAACGTCAATCCCTACGTGGCCGGCAATCCCCTGCCGGGCTGCCCGCTGTACGCACTCACCGGCCTGTATTGCCCCGGCTGCGGCAGCACGCGCTGCCTTTACTCGCTGGTCCATTTCGATCTGGCCGGCGCGATGGCGATGAACCCGCTGCTGGTCATCAGCCTGCCCCTGCTGCTGCTGATGCTGCTGAACATCGCCGGCATCCGCCCGCGTGTGCTTGATCCGCTGATGCGGATTCTGGCCAATCCCATGTTCTGGCTGTGGCTGCTGCCCGGTTACGCACTGCTGCGCAACCTGCCGTGGGCACCGTTCACCGCACTGGCGCCGGTCTAGATTCCCACTTCGCGTCCAGGCGCGTCGCGACGCGTGCTGCGGTCAGGCCGCACGCGCCTGGCCAGCGGCTACGTCACCCAGCCGGCGATCACCAGCACGGCCAGGACCGCCAGCCACAGCAGCAGCATCCGCCACACCAGACTCATGGCATCGCGCAGGTCGGGCAGACGTTGCCAGACCGGCAGCAGGCCCGCCTCGGTGTAATCATGCGCGTCCTCGCGCAGCTCGGCATTGACGCTGGCCCGCGCCACCGCACCCAGGAATCCGATGCCTCCGACCAAGCGCTCGCCATGCGCTTGCCGCCATGCCTTCCACGCCGTGTCGAAGTTGCCGACCAGTGCCATCGAGAACGCCATCAACTGTGCCACCGGCCATTCGATCCAGCCCAGCAGGCGCTGGGCCACTGCCAGCGGTTCCACCGGTACGCGTGCACGCATCGGGCTTTCGGACATCAGCGCCAGCAGGCGATAGCCCAGCGCGCCCACCGGGCCCAGCAGCAGGAACCAGAACAGCACCGCAAACCAGCGGCGCAGCGCATTGAGTACGGTCGCCTCCACCAGCGAGGGTACATCCTCGCGCAGGCTGCCACCGGCCGCCTGCAGATGGCGCACGGCCGCCTGCCGGGTCGGTGCGTCATCGGCATCGATGATCGCTTCGATGTCACGGTCCAGGTCGCGCGGCCCCCAGCACCAGGCCAGAACCGCCACGCCCAGCAGCAACGAGGGCAGCCCGAACAGCACGCCCCGCAGCAGCCAGGCCAGCAGCGCCATCAACACCAGCGGCGGCAGCAGCGCCAGCACCACGCCCATGGGGCCCTGCCAGGCCTTGCCGCCGTGCGCATCCAGCCAGCCCAGCCAGCGCCGGAAGCTGTCAAAGCGGCGCAGCGAGGCGGCAGCGGCCGGGGCGACATGGCCCAGGGCCAGTGCAACCAGCACGGCAGCCAGAGTGGTGAACATGGCAGGTCTCCCTACGAAACAAGGCGCTCGGCGTCGCTACCTTACCCGTCGCGACGCCGCCATCAGCGGTCTGCCGCACTGTAACCCGGGCCGTGTTCAGGTGGCGGCAATGGTCGCCGCCGTTCTGACAGGCCGGTGCGGTCTTCAACCCCGCTGTTGGCGATACCAGTGCTCGATCAGCCCCCGCGAAATCGAGATCGGCGGCGACAGGCGGATGCCCTGGCCATCATCTTCGACATCACGTGCCAGCGCCGCGCCCACCTCGTCGGCACTGAACCAGCGCGCATCCTCCAGTTCGCCATCCACGGTCGGCACATCGTCCTGCGCCTGCGCGCGGAACCCCACCATCAGCGCGCCCGGGAACGGCCAGGGCTGTGAACCGAGATACTGGCAGGCAGTGATGCGCACCCGGCTCTCCTCGTGCACTTCCCGCACCACGGTCTGTTCGAAGGTCTCGCCTGGTTCGACGAAACCCGCCAGTACCGAATAGCGGCGCGGCGCCCAGTTGGACTGCCGCCCCAGCAGCAACCGGCCCTGGTTTTCCACCGCGACGATCACCGCCGGGTCCACCCGGGGATAGTGTTCGGTCGCGCACTGCCCGCAGCGGCCAACGAAGCCACCGCGGGCAAAGGCCACCGCCCCCCCGCAGACGCCGCAGAAGCGCGTGCGCGAATGCCAGTAGGACATGCCGCGCGCGTAGCTGAAAGCGGTCGCATCGGCCACCGGCCACAGCAGTGCCGCCTGGCGCAGATCGAGCCGGCCAGGCGCAGTGACGGCAACCGCGGACGCTTCCACCGAGAACCAGGCTTGCTCACCCCGCAGACCCAGGAAGATCGCGGCACCGGGGCCGCCCCCGATGTCGGCGCCGGTCAGCGCCAGTGGCTGGTCATCAGCACCAGTGAAGGCACTGCCGTCCTGGTCAAGCACGAGAACCCGCGCATCCGGCCACAGGCGTGCCAGCACATCGGCATCTTCGCGCAGGGCATCGGCGCGCTCCAGCGGTTCGCCAATGAAGGCGAAACCGGACAGCGGCGAAAGAATATTGGACATCCAGCAAGCCTGCCGCCATTCGATGCGGGTGGCAAGGTCGGCGCTGTGCGCATTCTGCTGTGAGGTGTGGAGACCGCTCGACACACCTGGCGCGGAGCGCAGGCCCCGCGCCCTGCAATCACATGCTGAAGCTGCTGCCGCAACCGCAGGTGGTCTTCGCGTTCGGATTGCGGATCACGAACTGCGCGCCGGTCAGGCTCTCGGTGTAATCCACTTCAGCCCCCATCAGGTACTGCAGGCTGAGCGGGTCGACCAGCAGGGTCACCCCGCTGGTCTGTACCGCCAGATCGTCCTCGGCACGGTTCTCGTCGAACTCGAAACCGTACTGGAAGCCCGAACAGCCGCCACCCTCGATATACACACGCAGCGCCAGATCGGGGTTGCCCTCTTCCTGGATCAACGACTTGACCTTGGAGGCCGCTGCTTCGGTGAAGTTCAGCGGCCGCTCCAGCGACTGGTAATCGGGCGCGGCCGCCGTGGGGGCGCCGGGCAGGGAGACTAGCGTGCTCATGGCATCAGCATGGGGGCACCGGCGGTGGCTTTCAAGCCATCGCTTCGGCCAGCTTGCGTCGGGCCGCCGTGTCGCCCTTGCCACTGGCGGGATCGCCGCTTTCAGGTGCAGGCAGGGCCGCCAGCGGTGCGCTGGCATGGATCAGGCGTCCATTCAGCTGGGCCCCGGCGTTCATCTCCACCACCTCGTAGTGGACATTGCCGTTGACCCGCGCGCTCGGGGTCAGTTCGACCTTTTCGGTGGCGTGGACATCCCCCTCCAGGCGGCCGCTGATGACCACCACCTGGGCACGGATCTCCCCTTCGATCACGCCATGCTCGGCGAGCGTCAGGGTCGCGGTGCTGGCGCCTTCGGCGGCGATCACCTTGCCATGGATGCGACCTTCCACGTACAGGCCACCACTGAACTCCACATCACCGCGGATCACCACCTGGTTGCCGATCAGGGCATCCACCACCAGCTGGCCGTCACGGTTGGATTTGCTGTTTCCGAACATCTGCCTACTCCCCTTTGCTGGCCGGCGCGCCGGCCTGTTTCCAGTCGAATACCTGGGTGGCGCCCCCCGCACCACTCCCCAATGTCACCCGCACGCGTTGCGGAGTGAAGTCAGCCGGCAGCATCACGCTGCCGGTGAGCTGCTGGAAGTACCGGAACGAGTAGTCCTGTCCCGGCACCTTGCTGCGCTGGTGCAGATCATCCCAGCTGATCGTGGCCAGCTTGCCGTTCTTCACGCCTTCCACGGTGAAACGCATCTGCCCCTGGCTGATGGCCCCGCGGTTGAGGTTCTGGGTCAGCACGGCGGTGTACTGCCAGGTGCCGGCCGATTCCGGGCTGAACTCGATCGAGTGGGTGTTCAGGCCCTTGCGCTGGCTGGTCGAACCGACCAGGCGCTCATAGAAGGCGACGTCCGCGCGCAACCCGGCGATCTCTTCGTCGCGCTCGGCGAGCGAGGACTGCACTTCGTTGTTGGCGGCGCGGCTGATGCGGTCGGAGGCTTCCAGCGTGGCCTGCTTCTGGCGCAGTTCGGTCAGCTGCGCCTGCAGGCTCTCGGCACGCTTCTCGGCCGCCTGCAACCGTTGTCCCTGCTCGCCACGCGGCGCCCCCATCCAGCAGCCTCCGATCGTGGCCAGCACCAGGCTGAGCAGCCAGATGCCTCCAATCACCCACAGGCGACGGCGGTCCGCGGGCGGATGTGACGCGCCGGGCAGGCGGACCTGCACGCGCATGGGAGGACGGTTGGTCATGGGTAGATCCCGTGGCATCGCGGGCGCGACACCGGCACGGCCCGTGTGGCAAACGACGGGCTAGTGTATGACAGGATCGGCAGGATTCCTGCGCTGGAGGCGACCGAGGTCTGTGGCGTTCAGGCACGCCATCGTCGATAGTGTGGCCCCTCGCACAGTTCCGCCGTCGGAGCATCGCCATGACCGAAGCCCACCTGTTCGTGATCGGCATCCTGCTGGCCTGGCTGGCCGGCATCCGTGTCTACCTCACCGTCTTCGGTGTCGGCCTGGCCGGCCTGCTCGGCTGGGTCGACCTGCCGCCCGCCCTGCAGGCGACCGAGTCGTGGTGGGTACTGGGTACCTCAGCGGCGCTGGCCGTGACCGAGTTCTTTGCCGACAAGATTCCCGGCGTGGATTCGGTCTGGGACCTGGTGCAGACCCTTGCCCGGGTCCCCGCCGGAGCCTTCCTCGCCGCCGCCACCCTGTCGCCGGATGGGCAGCTGGGTACCGGTGCGCTCGCTGCCGGCGCCGGCGTTGCCCTGGCCAGCCATGGCCTGAAGGCGGGCACCCGTGCCCTGCTCAACACCTCGCCGGAGCCGGCCAGCAACTGGGTCGCCTCGATCGCCGAAGACACCGTGGTGGTTGGCGGCCTGGCATTGGCCCTGGCACACCCCTGGATCGCGCTGGTCGTGGTGCTGGCATGCAGCCTGGCCGGCGCATTGCTGGTCTGGCTGGCATGGCGCGCTCTGTGGCGCGGCGTGCGTTGGCTTGCCCGTGCCGGCAACGGCAATGACCGGCAACAGCCACGCACCGGATGAACGCCGGGCGTGTCGCATAATGGCTGCGATCATCAGGAGCCCCCATGGCCGCAATTGAATCCCCCGCAGGCGTCCGCCCGGGTCGCGCTGAAACGCCACCGGCCGATCATTGGCAACGCTGGGCCACTGCGGTGGTGGACGCGGGTGCCTCCCCATCGGTTCCGTCCAGCGTCGCTGACAGTGGGCCTGCCTCCGGCGGTGCTCCACCGCCGCTGCCGGGCGTCACCTCACAGCCCGAGGCGGGCAACCACGACCCGGCACCGGCGCCGGCGGATTCACCATACCGCGTGCTGATCGTCGAGGACGACCGTGCGCAGGCCCTGTTCGCGCAGAGCGTGCTGCACGGCGCCGGCATGCAGGCCATCGTGCTCAGCGATGCCGAAGGCGTCCAGCAGTCGATCAAGGACCATCGCCCTGACCTGATCCTGATGGACCTGCACCTGCCCGGCCTGGACGGCATGCGGCTGACGGCGATGATTCGCCAGCAGCCCGGCCTGCAGTTGCTGCCCATCGTGTTCCTCAGCGGCGATCCCGATCCGGAGCGCCAGTTCGAAGTGCTCGACAGCGGTGCCGACGACTACCTGAGCAAGCCGATCCGGCCGCGGCACCTGATCGCGGCGGTCGCCAACCGCATCCGCCGTGCCCGCGCGCAGGCGGCAACCTTGCCCGGCGCCTCCGGCACGCCGGCCACCAGCAATCCTGAAACCGGCCTGCCGACGCGCCATCATGTGCTGCAGCAGCTCAACGCCGCCCTGGCCCACCATGATCGTGGCGGCCTGTTCTTCATCGAGGTGGCCAGCGCGCTGGGCCTGCGCGAGCGCTATGGCTACGCTGCGTTCGAACGGCTGATGGTGCAGGCCGGACAGCGCTTGGCCGAAGCCGGCCATCCGCACCTGCTGGCGCGCCTGAACGACAACAGTTTCCTGCTTCTGGCGCGTGATGCCGATGAGGACAGGCTGGAGAACGTGGCCGCCGCCCTGCGCGAGCAGCTCTCCGCGAGGGCCTTCGTGATCCGCGATGACGAATCGGTGCACCTGCGTGGCGTGGTCGGCTATGCACCGCTGTCGCCCGGCTTCGAGGATGCCGCCAGTGCGCTGGAAGCCGTCGAGCGCACGACCCTGCAGGCGCGCCTGCTCAGTGCCGGCGTGGCCGGCCACGTGCATCGGCAGGCCATCAGCGAACAGGAGCATCTGGCCCTGCTGGAAGGCCAGCTGGAACTGGCTTACCAACCCATCGTCGCCGTCGCCGGTGGAGGCAGCGCGCAGTACCAGGTCCTGCTGCGGCTGCGCCAGGCCGACGGCACCGTGCTGACCGCCGGCCAGGTGATTCCGGCCGCCGAAGCCGCCGGCCGCATCGCCGACCTCGACCAGCAGGTGCTCGATCATGCGCTGGGCCTGCTGGATCTGTACCGGCATGCCACCCAGCCGCTCAATCTGTTCGTCTCGCAGTCGCTGCGTACCCTGCAGCGCGACGCCTTCGCCGACTGGCTGCTGGAGTCGCTGCAGCAGCGCGACCTGCCAGGCAGTGCGCTGGTCATCGACGTGCGCCTGCCTGATGCGCTGATCCACACCGTGCCGCTGCAGCAGTTCTGTCAGCGCATGGCGCAGGCCGGCGTGCGCTTCTGCCTGAGCCAGTTCGAGCCCGGCAACGATGCCGACGCGCTGCTGGGCCAGCTGCCGCTTTCGTTCGTACGCATGGCTGCGCGCTTCTCCAGCAGCCACGCCAATCCAGGCACGCGCGAAGAACTGCGCAGGGCGATCGAGCGGGCGCACGGCGCCGGTCTGCAGATCATCGGGCAGCAGATCGAAGATCCGCAGGCAGCGGCCGCGATGTGGGTGGGAGGGGTCGACTACATCCAGGGCAACATGGTGCAGTCCGCCGGCAGCGACCTGAACTTCGACTTCCACAACGCGGTGCTCTGACATGCCGCTGTGGGCGGTGCTGCTGGTGGCCCTGGCCGTGGCGGCCATCGCGCTGCTGCTGGCGGGGCTGCGCCTGCGCACGCGCAGCCAGGCGCTGGCCGCACTGCAACGGGATCGTGCCGCGCTGGCCAGCGAGCGCGACCAGCTGCGCCGCACCACCGAGCGCCAGGGCCAGCTCGAACAGCAGTTGCTGCAGGCCAAGCAGGCGGCCGAGGCGGCGGTGCTGGCCAAGGGCGAGTTCCTGGCCACGATGAGCCACGAGATCCGTACGCCGCTCAACGGCATCCTGCCGATGCTGGAGCTGATCGCGCGTGGCCCGCTGGGCGAGGATCAGCGGCAGATGCTGGCCACCGCATCGGCCAGCTCACAGCAACTGCTGCGTATCGTCGACGACATCCTCGATTACTCGCGGTTGGAAGCACAGGCACTGGAGCTGGAGATCACCAGCTTCAATCTGCGCGAGCTGCTCGACGCCGTGGTGCAGCTGATGCAGCGCGCTGCCGACGCCAAGGGACTGGCACTGGTGCTGCAACTGGATCCGACGGTCCGCCTTCCCGTGCGCGGCGATCCGGTGCGCCTGCGCCAGGTGCTGAGCAACCTTCTGGCCAATGCCATCAAGTTCACGGCACGCGGCCAGGTGCAGCTGCGCGTGCAACGGCTGGGCGAAGGTCCGGCCCAGCACCAGTTGCGCTTCGAAGTGATCGACACCGGCATCGGCATCGACGAGGCCCAGCAGGCACGCCTGTTCCAGTCCTTCAGCCAGGCCGATGCGTCGACCACCCGCATCTATGGTGGCACCGGCCTGGGCCTGGCCATCTGCAAACGCATCATCGACCTGATGCACGGCCACATCGGCGTCCAGTCGACCCCCGGCCAGGGCGCCCGCTTCTGGTTCGAGATTCCGTTGTTGAAGGTTCCCGGCGACCTGCCGGCGATGGCACGCGCACCGGCCACCCTGCTGCTGTTCAGTGCCGACAGCCACCTGCAGGCGCGCATCGAACGCATTGCCGCCCATCACGAGCTGCAGGTGCAGGTCATCGACGGGATGGACGCGCTGGCCGAGCGGCTGCGAGCCGTGCCCCGCCCCGGGCACGCTGCGCCGGCCTGGCTGCTGATCGATGCGCCTGCGCGCCGCAGCGGCGGAACCCGCCTGCGGCAGGCGCTGGCTGCGCGCGGTGAGGACGACACGCTGCAGGTGCTGTGGCTGCAGGACGAGCCGCTGCCCGCGCAGGAGCGCCATCGCCAGCTGCCGGTCGCCTTCGAGGATGCCGCCCTGCACGCCCTGCTTGCCACGCCCACCGCCAGCGCGCGCCCGTCCGCCTGGCTGGCTGCCGCCGAAGAGGGCCAGGCACCGGCTGCCTTGCCAGCGCTCGGTCTACGCGTGCTGCTGGTGGAGGACAACACGGTCAACCGCATGGTGGCCGAACACCTGCTGCGGGTGTTCCAGTGCGAGGTCCGCAACGCCGCCGATGGCGAGCAGGCACTGGTCGCGCTGCGCGAAGGCGGTGTGGACGTGGTGCTGATGGACTGCCAGATGCCGGTGCTGGACGGTTACGCCGCGACGCGCCAGTGGCGCGAGGAAGAGATCGCAGCCGGAGGCCGGCGCCTGCCGATCATCGCCATGACCGCCAATGCCATGGCCGGTGATCGCGAACGCTGCCTGCGAGCAGGCATGGACGATTACCTGTCCAAACCGATCGCGCGCGACACGCTGCACGCGCTGCTGCTGCGCTGGGGCCCCAAAGCCCTCCCCACGCCGGCAGTTCCGGCGGCGGCAGCGAAGGCCGGTCCAGAACCTGTCGCCCACCCGGTTCTGGACCGGAACGTGCTGGACGAGCTGCAGGCGGTCATCGGTGATGCCGCCACGCAGATCGTATCGGTGTACCTGGAAGACGCACCGGCGATGGTGCAGGCGCTGCAGCAGGCGGCGCAGGACCACGATGGCCAGCGCCTGCAGGCAGTCGCGCACAGCCTGAAGTCCTCCAGCGCGAATGTCGGCGCGATGTCGCTGTCGGCGGTCGCACAGCGGATCGAGCACGAGGCCCGCGCCGGCAGTCTGCAGCGCCCCGCCGTTGCGGTTGCGCTGCTGGTGGCCGAATTCGCCCGGGCACGGGTGGCGCTGGGCGGGTACCTGGCACAGCATCGCGCCGGCCAGGCGGGCTGACTCACTCTTCGAGCTTGCTCAGCAGGTACTTCGGTTCGCCGATGCGCTCGATCAGGTCCAGCTGCGTTTCCAGCCAGTCGATATGCTCTTCCTCCGAATCGAGGATCTTCACGAACAGCTGGCGGCTCACATAGTCGCCGACCGAATCGGCATAGGCCACCGCCTCGCGCAGGGTGACCACGCCATCACGCTCGAGCGAGAGGTCACACTGCAGGATCTCGGTCGGGTTCTCGCCGATGCGCAGCTTGCCCAGCGCCTGGAAGTTCGGCAGTCCTTCAAGGAACAGGATGCGGTCGGCGAGCATGTCGGCATGCTTCATCTCGTCGATCGATTCCTTGTACTCATGCTCGGCGAGTTCCTTGATGCCCCAGTTCTTCAGCATCTTGGCGTGCAGGAAATACTGGTTGATCGCGGTCAGCTCGTTGTAGAGGACCTTGTTGAGGAATTCGATGACCTTGGTGTCGCCCTTCATGGGGATACTCCTGCACGCTGAAAACGCAGGCACTTTACCGCCTTGCGTGCGGCCGTGAAGGAACGCGAATCGTGCGCATTGGCCTGTGCGGCCACACGTGAAGGATGCGAAGGCGCGGCATCAACGCGCCGCGGAAAAGACAGTCAGGCGACCTGGGCCAGACCGAGTACCGGCAGCGGCAGATCGTGGGTGGCGCGTGCCTTGGCCAGCAGCTCGCCGGCCATGTCCAGGCAGGACCCGCAGGTAGCGCCGCATCCGGTGCGCATGGTCAGCTCGGCCACCGACGTCACGCCATGGCTGGCGGCTTCGCGGATCTGGTGGTCGGTGACTCCGTTGCAGATGCAGACGTACACAGGCGGGAACCGGGCTGACAGGCCAGAAGCGGCCTGGTCGCTATTCCAATGGAAACGAGAATGGTTGTCAATCAGAGACCTGAACCATTCTCGATACCGTTCAGGCGGTCAGCTCGTCGGTCCTTCCTGCGCCTTTTTGGGCCAGTAGCCCCTGCTGCGCGGCCGCTTGCGCGGTCGGTCGTGGCCCGCGGTGTTGCCGGGCATCCACGCTTCCGCTGCGCTCTTCGGCATGGCAGTGACGCCCTGCCCCGCCACCCCGCGCGCCAGCGGCGCCAGGTGTCGCAGCGCGCGCGCGTAGACGCCGCGCTTGAACATCACCACATGCTCCACCGGATACCAGAAATCCACCCAGCGCCAGTGATCGAACTCCGGCGAATCGGTATGGTCCAGGCACACATGGGATTCGTCACCGGTCAGGCGCAGCAGGAACCAGACCTGCTTCTGGCCGATGCAGACCTGCCGTTCATTGCGGCGGACAGCCCGCGCCGGCAGCTTGTAGCGCAGCCAGCCGGGCGTTGCCCCCAGCACTTCCACGTGCTCAGGCAGCAGGCCGGTCTCTTCCTGCAGTTCGCGATACATGGCCTCGACGGGCGTCTCGTCGGTGTTCATCCCACCCTGCGGGAACTGCCAGCCATCCCGGCGCACGCGTCGTGCCCAGAACACCTGCCCGTCCTGCCGCATCAGCACGATGCCGACGTTCGGTCGATAGCCGTCCGGATCGATCACGATGCGGACTCCTAAAAAAATCTACTGGTCAGGACTATCCCACGCCACCTGTCAGGCGACAAGCGCGGCACAAATGTGTTGACAGTCCCACGGCGTATCCGCAGAATAGCGGGCTCACCAAGGCTATGTAGCTCAGCCGGTTAGAGCACAGCACTCATAATGCTGGGGTCGGTGGTTCGAGTCCACCCATAGCCACCATGCTGAAGTTGTTTTTCAGCGTGAAAAGTGAGAAAATAGTTACACGATACATTGCCCCGTCGCCAAGCGGTAAGGCACCTGACTCTGACTCAGGCATTCGGTGGTTCGAATCCATCCGGGGCAGCCAAATTAAACGCAGAAGGCCAGATCGAAAGATCTGGCCTTCTGCGTTTAATTTGGTCGCGCATTCCACCTTATCCCCGCGCCTGTCGGCGCACCCCCTTGAACATCAAGGGGGCTCCCCTCCAGAGAGAACCCCGGGGTCGGATCCTTCTCGCAGGCAAAGGCCCTGACCCCACCCTCTCCAATGCACAACCCCGAAACGGCAAAAGCCCGGCCAAAGCCGGGCTTCTGCTTTTTCCAACCAGCGGGCTCCCGGAGGAGCCCAGCCAGGCGCAGTGGATCAGCGCTTGGAGAACTGGGTGGCGCGACGGGCCTTGTGCAGACCGACCTTCTTACGCTCGACTTCACGGGCGTCACGGGTCATGAAGCCAGCCTTGCGCAGCTCGGACTTCAGGGTTTCGTCATACTCGACCAGCGCACGGGCGATGCCCAGACGGATCGCACCGGCCTGGCCGGTGGTGCCGCCGCCGGTGGCGGTGACCAGGATGTCGAAGCTTTCGGTGTTCTTGGTCAGCTCGAGCGGCTGGCGCACGATCATGCGCGCGGTCTCACGACCGAAGAACTCGTCCAGCGGACGGCCATTGACGGTGATGTTGCCCGAACCCTTGCGCAGGAACACGCGAGCGGTGGAGGACTTGCGGCGACCAGTGCCGTAGTTTTGAGTGATAGCCATGATTAGATATCCAGAACCTGCGGCTGCTGTGCGGCGTGCGGATGCTCAGTGCCGGCGTAGACCTTGAGCTTGCGGTACATCTGGCGACCCAGCGGGCCCTTCGGCAGCATGCCCTTCACGGCGATCTCGATCACGCGCTCCGGGTGGCGCTCCAGCGCCTGGGCCAGGGACTCGGTCTTCAGGTTGCCGATGTAACCGGTGAAACGGTGATACATCTTGTCCTGCAGCTTCTTGCCGGTGACGGCAATCTTTTCTGCATTGATGACGACCAGGTAGTCGCCGGTATCAACGTGCGGGGTGTAGACCGGCTTGTGCTTGCCACGCAGACGGCGGGCCAGCTCGGTGGCGAGACGGCCCAGGGTCTTGCCCTCGGCGTCGACGAGGTACCAGTCGCGCTGGACGGTCTCGTTCTTGGCAGTGAAAGTGCTCATGAAGAACTCTAGGTTAGGTCGGGCTCATTGCGGCGAAGGACTCGCCGGAACTCTGCCACGCGTTGTGAAAGGTGAAGCGCAAGAGGCGGGATTGTACGCAGGTCCAGGCCCCGGCGCAAGCCGCCCCCTGTCCTGGGTTGGCAGGGGCGCGGGCGCGGGCGAGAATCGGCGGGTCTCCCGCCCCACCGTATCGCCATGACCGTGCTCCGCCAGACCACCCCGCTGGACCACCTGCTGACCGAAGCCCAGCGCGCCCTGGACACGGTGTTCGGCAACCCGCCGGCCAGCCGCCCCTATCCGGCGGTGGACACCGACGAGCCGGGCATGGACGCCCGCCAGCGCCGCCATGCGGCCGGGCTGATGCGGATCAACCACGTCGGCGAGGTCTGCGCGCAGGGCCTGTATTTCGGCCAGGCCGCCGTGGCCCGCGACCCGGCCACCCGCGAGCATCTGCTGGAGGCAGCGCAGGAGGAAACCGACCACCTGGCGTGGTGTGCCACCCGCCTGGCCGAACTGGACAGCCGGCCGAGCCTGTTCAACCCGCTCTGGTACGCAGGCAGTTACACCATCGGCACCCTGGCCGGGCTGCGCGGTGATGGCTGGAACCTGGGTTTTGTGGTCGAGACCGAACGCCAGGTCGAGGCCCACCTGGATGAGCATCTGGTCGATCTCCCGGCCGCCGACCTGCGCAGCCGCGCGATCATCGAAGTGATGAAGCAGGACGAGGCCCGGCATGCGGACCATGCCGAGCAGGCCGGCGCCCGCCGCCTGCCCTTCCCGATTCCGGGGGCGATGGCGCTGGCCTCGAAGGTGATGAAGACCATCGCGTACCGCCTCTGAACGGCCGCCGCGCATGGCCCGGCGCTGCCGGCTACGCGGCATCGGACGCCTCGGCGCCGGCTCAGTTCGGCGACACCAGCTTCAGGCCGATCACACCGGCGACGATCAGGCCCACGCAGGCCAGGCGGGCCGGTGAAGCACTGTCGTTGAACAGGTAGATGCCCAGCACTGCCACGCCCATGGCCCCGATGCCGGTCCAGATGGCATAGGCCGTGCCGACCGGAATGCTCTTCATGGCCTGGCTCATCAGGTACAGGCTGATCAGCGCGGAAACGACCGTGGCGGCCGTGGGCAGTGGCTTGCTGAAGCCTTCGGAGTACTTCATTCCAAGCGCGAAGCCGATCTCGAACAGGCCGGCCAGCAGCAGGTAGATCCAGGGCATGGGTGGGGGTCCTTACCTAGTGGTTGAAAAGCGAAACGGCCCGGTGTCTTCACACCGGGCCGTAGGTCGGTACATCGCCGTGGAACTATGAATTGCGCAGCACGCAGGTTCCACGGGGCGGGTCGTCCCGCCTGGGTGACGATGCCTGCCGGCATCGCACAGGGGTGTTACTCGGACAGGTTGCGACCGTGGAACAGCTCTTCGATCTCGCGCTTGAGCAGCGCCTCGATCTTCATGCGTTCCTTGAACGACAGGTTCCTGGCCTTTTCCTCGAACAGGTACTGATCCAGGTCGAAGTCCTTCAGGTGCATCTTCGTGTGGAAGATGTTCTCCTGGTAGACGTTGACGTCGAACATCTCGTAACGCGACTTGATGTTCTTGGCCAGGAAGTTCTGGATCGAATTGATCTTGTGATCGATGAAGTGCTTCTTGCCCTTCACATCGCGGGTGAAGCCACGGACGCGGTAGTCCATGATCACGATGTCCGATTCCAGGCTCTCGATCAGGTAGTTCAGGGCCTTCAGCGGCGAAATGACGCCACAGGTGGCCACGTCGATGTCCGCGCGGAACGTCGCGATGCCTTCCTGCGGATGGGTTTCCGGGTAGGTATGGACGGTGATGTGGCTCTTGTCCATGTGCGCGACCACGGCGTCGGAGATCAGCTCCTTGCCCGCCAGCTTCTTGTCGATCACCGGCTCTTCGGAGATCAGGATGGTCACCGAGGCACCCTGCGGATCGTAGTCCTGGCGGGCCACGTTCAGGATGTTGGCGCCGATGATCTCGGCGACATCGGTCAAGATTTGAGTCAGCCTGTCGGCGTTGTACTCTTCATCGATGTATTCAATGTAACGCTGACGCTCCTCTTCGGTGCGCGCGTAACACACGTCATAGATGTTGAAGCTCAGCGCCTTGGTGAGGTTGTTGAAACCCTGCAACCTCAGGCGAGGCAACGGCTTGACCACGGCGGTCGATTCCTGTGTAAGAAGAGAAAGGGTGAATTATGGGGCAAACCGCCCCCGGGGGGAACGTGAAGACGCAAGAGTTCTGGCACACTGTTTGCCCTTAACAATTGCGCTGGTTAAGCTCCGCTATCGACCCCGTGAATCCGTTCATGCGCAGAGGGAGCGCCCCTATCGTGTCAACCGTGCGCCTAGCTAGCAGTCCACTGGCCCTGGATATCGCAACAATCGATCGTTTCCTGGCGCACAGCCACAGGCGGCGATATCCCACCCGGACCGACGTCTTCCGACCAGGAGACCCGGCGGGAACCCTGTATTACGTCATCAGCGGCTCGGTTTCGATCATGGCCGAGGAAGATGACGATCGTGAGCTGGTGCTGGGCTACTTCGGTGCCGGCGAGTTCGTCGGCGAGATGGGCCTGTTCGTGGAATCGGACCGCCGCGAGGTGATCCTGCGGACCCGCACCGCCTGCGAGCTGGCCGAGATCAGCTACGAGCGCCTGCATCAGCTGTTCCTTGGCCCGCTGTCGGCCGACGCGCCGCGCCTGCTGTACGCGCTGGGCCAGCAGATCTCCAAGCGTCTGCTCGACACCAGCCGCAAGGCCAGCCGCCTGGCGTTCCTGGACGTCACCGACCGCATCGTGCGCACCCTGCACGATCTGGCCCAGGAGCCGGAGGCGATGAGCCACCCGCAGGGCAGCCAGCTGCGCGTCTCGCGGCAGGAACTGGCGCGCCTGGTCGGCTGCTCGCGTGAGATGGCCGGCCGCGTGCTGAAGAAGCTGCAGACCGACGGGCTGCTGCATGCCCGCGGCAAGACCGTGGTGCTTTACGGCACCCGTTGATCGTTGAGCACCCGGTGGGTGCGGACCTTGGTCCGCACTCCTTCGCGCGCTAGGCTCGGTGCATGGAACTGAGCAGCGAATTCTGGTGGTTCATCCTCATCGGCCTCGGTGCGCAGCTGGTCGATGGCGCGCTGGGCATGGCCTTCGGCCTGGTCTCCTCATCGGTGATGCTGAGCATGGGATTGCCGCCGGCGCAGGTCAGCGCCAGCATCCACACCGCCGAAGTGTTCACAACCGGCGCCTCCGGTGTGTCGCATCTTGCGGCTGGCAATGTCGATAAACGCCTGTTCGTGCGCTTGGCGCTGCCCGGCGCGATCGGGGGTGCGATCGGTGCCTATGTACTCGCCCAACTGCCCGGCGATTTCATCCGCCCGTTGATCTACCTGTACCTGCTGGTGCTTGCCATCGTCATCCTGGCCCGTGCTGCCGGGCGCTGGATGCCCAGCGGCGAGATCCGCCGCGTGCCGGTTCTGGGCTTCTTCGCCGGCCTTCTGGACGCCAGCGGCGGCGGTGGCTGGGGCCCGATCGCCACGTCCACCCTGCTGGCGCGTGGCGGCCAGGCCCGTACCACGATCGGCACGGTCAACGCAGCCGAGTTCGTGGTCACCTTGACCATCTCGGCCACCTTCCTGCTGTCGATGGGGGTGCAGCACCTGCAGATCGTCGCCGGGCTGCTGATCGGCGGCATGATGGCCGCGCCGGTGGCCGCGATCCTGGTCAAGCGGGTCAAGGAACGCTGGGTACTGGTCGCGGTTGGCGTGCTGGTACTGGGCATCAGCCTGTTCCAGATCGGCCACGCGGTGACCGGGTACCTGGCGCGCTGACCGCGCTCCGCGCTCGCCGGGCATGGCCCGGCGCTACCGGATGGCTTGCGGATTCGCCGGGCATGGCCCCGCGCTGCGGGATGGCGTGCAATGGCACGGCGCCATCGGGCGGCAAGGGGTAGCACCGGGCCATGCCCGGCGGGCCCGGTGGATCAGGCCTTGTCGCCGCCGCGGTCGACGCAGCCCCAGTTGAGGATGCGGGTGCCCGCCGGCAGTACGCTGCGGAAGAACGCCACCTTGCCCGGCTTCGGGTTGACCACTACCGGCGCCTTCGCCGCCAGCAGCAGCGGCAGATCCGCAGTGCTGTCGGAGTAGGCAATGTCGATGTCGCCATAGCCACGTTCACGCAGCATGCGCATCTTCTCTTCGTTGTGGCAGTGACGGGTCGGCCCCACCCCTCCCAGGCGCGGCCCGACCTCCGTGCCGATGACCGGCACGTCCTGGTGCGCAACGAAGGCCAGGATCGCGCGGGCCAGTTCGGGCGGGGCGCCCGTGGCCACCACCACGCGATCCCCCTTTGCACGGTGCGCGGCGAACACCTCCAGCGCCTGCGGCAGCAGCTTGGCGCGCATCTGCGCCTCGTTCCTGATCACGTAGGCGTCGATCACCCGGTTGAACTCGCGCGCACGATGCAGGCCGAAGCTGCCGATCCACACGTAGATCGAAATGCCGGCACGGCGGGTCGGCAGCATCGCCACCATCGGCCCGGCGATCGGGGTGACCAGCAGCGCCGCGAGCATGCGCAACGGGTTGCGCTTGATCAGCGAGGCGAACAGGTGCGTGCCCGAATCACCGTCGTACAGGGTGTGATCGAAGTCGAAGACCACCAGCGGCGCATCCGCGCGTGGCGTCGGGTAATGCGTTTTCATGCCGCGAAGAATAGCTGACGCAGGCCCTCGCCCGGCTCTTCCACGCGCATGAAGGCCTCGCCGACCAGGAACGCGTGGATGCCGGCGTCACGCATCAGCGCCACGTCCTGGGGCCCGAGGATGCCGCTCTCGGTCACCAGCAGGCGGTCGCGCGGCACGGCCAGGCGCATGTCCAGGGTGGTCTGCAGCGAGACCTCGAAGGTGCGCAGGTTGCGGTTGTTGATGCCGATCATCGGCGCCGGCACCTGCAGCGCACGCTCCAGCTCGTCGATGTCGTGCACTTCCACCAGCACGTCCATGCCCAGCGACAGTGCCAGTTCCGACAGCGTGGCCAGCTGGGTATCGTCCAGCGCCGCCACGATCAGCAGGATGCAGTCAGCGCCCAGCACGCGCGCCTCGTACACCTGGTAGGCATCGATCACGAAGTCCTTGCGCAGCACCGGCAGCGTGCAGGCCTCGCGGGCCTGCTGCAGGTAGGCGTCGGCGCCCTGGAAGAAATCCACGTCGGTCAGCACCGACAGGCAGCTGGCACCACCGAACTCGTAGCTGACCGCGATGTCGGCCGGGCGGAAATCCGGGCGGATCACGCCTTTGGAGGGGCTGGCCTTCTTCACTTCGGCGATCACCGCGGGGTCGCCGTTGGCCACCGCCGCCTGCAACGCGCGCGCGAAGCCACGTACCGGCGGGGCGCTGGCCAC
Source organism: Stenotrophomonas sp. 112478_Sma (assembly GCF_056479905.1). Taxonomy (NCBI): domain Bacteria; kingdom Pseudomonadati; phylum Pseudomonadota; class Gammaproteobacteria; order Lysobacterales; family Lysobacteraceae; genus Stenotrophomonas; species Stenotrophomonas sp. 112478_Sma. The sequence goes on from NZ_CM151072.1 coordinate 3,956,822, forward strand.
GGCGGCCTGAAGCTCCTCGAGCGGGCGCTGGGCGCGACGCTGGGCTACTTCTTCGGCCTTGCGGGCCAGGATCGTCTGCAGGATGTCGCTCATCGTCTTCGGTTCGGTGCGGGGGCGGTGAGGACGGCCATTATCGGCCATCGACGGGGTCAGGCTGAACCACGCGCTCAGGCAACCAGCGCGCGGGTGGTCTCAACATACTGCTGCAGGCGCTGGCGGGCGCTGCCATTGGCGATGGCGGCGCGGGCACGGGCCAGGCCGTCACCGATGTCACGGGCCACGCCGGCCACGTACAGCGCGGCGCCGGCATTGAGCGCGACGATGTCCAGCGCCGGGCCGGGCTCGTTGTCCAGCACCGCGCGCAGCAGGGCAATGGACTGCTCCGGGCCATCCACGCGCAGGTTGCGGCTGGCCGACATGGCGATGCCGAAGTCCTCCGGGTGGATCTCGTACTCGCGCACCTTGCCGTCGCGCAATTCGCCGACCAGGGTGCCGGCGCCCAGCGAGATCTCGTCCATGTTGTCGCGGCCCCAGACCACCATGGCGCGCTCGGTGCCCAGCTCGCGCAGCACGCGCGCCTGGATGCCCACCAGATCGGGGTGGAACACGCCCATCAGCACCGACGGTGCGCTGGCCGGATTGGTGAGCGGGCCGAGGATGTTGAAGATGGTGCGCACGCCCATCTCGCGGCGCACCGGCGCCACCACCTTCATCGACGGGTGGTGGATCGGCGCGAACATGAAACCGATCCCGGTCCGCTCGATGGCCGCGGCCACCTGCTCCGGCTGCAGCTCGATCACCGCGCCCAGCGCCTCCAGCGCGTCGGCGCTGCCGGACTTGGACGACACGCTGCGGTTGCCATGCTTGGCCACGCGCGCGCCGGCAGCCGCCGCGACGAACATCGCGCAGGTGGAGATGTTGAAGGTATGCGAACCATCGCCCCCCGTGCCGACGATATCGACCAGGTTGGAGGTATCGGCCACCGGCACCGGCCGGGCGAATTCACGCATCACGGTGGCCGCCGCGGCGATTTCGTCCACGGTCTCCTTCTTCACGCGCAGGCCGGTGAGGATGGCTGCCGTCATCATCGGCGAAACATCGCCGCGCATGATCTGCCGCATCAGGTCGACCATCTCGTCGAAGAAGATCTCGCGGTGCTCGATGGTGCGGTGCAGGGCTTCCTGGGGGGAGAAGCTCATCGGGATTGCTCCTTGGACTCAGGCGGCCGGTCGCTGCAGGAAATTGCGCAGCAGGGCGTGGCCGTGTTCGGTGAGGATGGATTCGGGGTGGAACTGCACGCCTTCCACCGGGAAGTGGCGATGGCGCAGGCCCATGATCTCTTCGATCGAGCCGTCGTCGTTCTCCGTCCAGGCGGTCACTTCCAGCACATCGGGCAGGCTGTTCTTGTCCACCACCAGCGAGTGGTAACGGGTGGCCTGGTAGCGATCCGGCAGGCCGGCGAAGACGCCCTTGCCTTCATGGCGGATCGGCGAGGTCTTGCCGTGCATGATGTTGCCCGCGCGGATCACCGTGCCGCCATAGACCTGGCCGATGCCCTGGTGGCCCAGGCAGACACCGAGAATCGGCGTGGTCGGGCCCAGGCGTTCGATCAGCTGCAGCGACACGCCCGCCTCGTTGGGCGTGCACGGGCCGGGCGAGATGACGATGCGCTCGGGCTTCTGCGCGGCGATCTCATCCACGCTCATCGCATCGTTGCGCACCACCTTCACCTCGGCGCCCAGCGTCTGCAGGTACTGCACGAGGTTGTAGGTGAAGCTGTCGTAGTTGTCGATCATCCACAACATGGTCGGGTTCCGTCGCTTATCGGGAGTGGGCGTACACGTGGGTGCCGCACAGGGAGAGAGCCAGGTACAGCGGAAGGTGCCGCAGCGCAGGCCACGGCGCAGGGTGCCTTACAGGCCCTTGGCGGCCTGGGCGACGGCGCGGAACAGCGCGCGGCCCTTGTTCATCGTCTCGTCCCATTCCTTGTCCGGGTCCGAGTCGTAGACGATGCCGGCGCCAGCCTGCACGTACAGGCGGCCGTCCTTGATCACCGCGGTGCGGATCGCGATCGCGGTATCGGCATCGCCGTGCCAACCGATGTAGCCGATGCTGCCGGCGTACACATTGCGCTTGATCGGCTCCAGTTCGCGGATCACTTCCAGCGCGCGGATCTTCGGTGCGCCGCTGACGGTGCCGGCCGGGAAGGTGGCGCGCAGCACGTCGGCATAGCTCAAGCCCGGCTGCAGCTGCCCGGTCACTTCGCTCACGATGTGCATGACGTGGCTGTAGCGTTCGATCACGAACTGCTCGCCCACTTCCACCGTGCCGGCCTTTGATACGCGACCGGCATCGTTGCGGCCGAGATCGATCAGCATCAGGTGCTCGGCACGTTCTTTCGGATCGGCCAGCAGCTCGGCTTCCAGTGCCAGGTCCTGCTCGACGGTGGCGCCGCGCGGACGCGTGCCGGCGATCGGGCGTACGGTGACTTCGCCATCCTGCAGCCGCACCAGGATTTCCGGCGAGGAGCCAACCACCTGCAGGTCGCCGACATCGAGGAAATACATGTACGGCGACGGGTTCAATGCGCGCAGCGCGCGGTACACGTCCACCGGGCGTGCCTTGAACGGCACGCTCAGGCGCTGGCTGAGCACCACCTGGAAGATGTCGCCGGCGCGGATGTATTCCTTGCTGCGCTGGACCGCATCGACGAAGCCATCGCGGGTGAAACCGGAGACGAAATCGGATTCGTCCAGCACATCGCTGTTGAGCGGTGCGGGATAGCCGGAACCCGGTGCACGCAGCTTTGCGGTGAGCGCATCCAGGCGCGCCTGCGCCTGCTCGAACGCGCCGTCGACGCGCGGGTCCGCGTGCACGATCAGGTACAGGCGGCCCTTGAGATTGTCGAATACCGCCAGCTCGTTGGAGTGCAGCAGCAGGATGTCCGGCGTGCCCAGTTCATCGCGGCCGGCCGGCGGTGCCAGGCGCGGCTCGATATAGCCGATGCACTCGAAACCGAACCAGCCGACCAGGCCACCGGTGAAGCCCGGCAGGCCCTCCAGCTTCGGCACCGAGTGGGCGCTGCGCAGCGCCTCGACTTCGGCAAACGGGTCGGCCACCTCGCGGGTTTCCACCACCTGGCCGTCTTCGCGCACGGTCAGCGTATGGCCATGGAAGGCATACACGCGGCGCGCCGGCAGGCCAATGATCGAGTAACGACCAAAGCGTTCGCCGCCTTCGACGGATTCAAACAGGTAGGTATTGGGGCCGTCGGCGAGCTTCAGATAGACCGAAAGCGGCGTGTCCAGGTCGGACAGCACTTCGCGGACAACGGGAATGTGGGTGTGGCCTTCAGCGGCCTGCAGCTGAAACTGAGCGTGCGAGTTCAAGACGACTTTCCTTCCGGGACACAGCGTTATGGGGGCGGACGACGGCAACGGGCCACCATCGCCACCAACGGCGTGCGGAAGAAAGGGTATGCGGGGTCGTCAGGCTGGACACCCCTTGACTGTATCGCAGCTTGGACGGGAGTGGAACCCCGCAGCGCCAGGCGTGGCAGCCACCTTACGTGGCCAGCAGCGGGCAATCGGCCGGCAGATGCATGCGCACCCGGCCAGCCACGCAGTCGATGCGGAACCGCCGCGCCTGCACGGGCTCACCGTCCAGGTTCAGGGTCAGTGGCTGCGCCGACTCGAGCTGCAGCCAGGGCAGCCGGACGCGGGTGGCCACCCGTTCCAGCGCCGCTTCCTTGCCACCGGTCAGCATCTGCCCCAGCGTCGACGCCACCTCCCCCTCCAGTTCGGGTACGACGGTGACATCCAGCAGGCCGTCATCGATCAGTGCCTGTGGGCACAGCTGCTGGCCACCACCGGCCTGCCGGCCGTTGCCGATCCCCAGCGCGATGAAGCCGCCTTCCCAGGCGAAGTCCGGACCGTGCAGACGCGCGGTAATCGGCTCTATCCGCCCCAGCTTGGCGATGCCGGTGATCACGTAGGCCAGGCCACCGAGCATCTTCTTCAGGCCGGCATCGGTTTCCACGGTGACCTGCGTGCCGAAACCGCCACTGGCCAGGTTGGCGCACCACCAGGGCGTGCCGTCGGCATCCACGCGCAGCAGATCGATGGCAAGTGCCGTGGTCTGCCCGATCAGTGCGAGCGCGGCCTCCGGCTCGGTCGGAAGGTTCGCCGAGGTGGCGAAGTCATTGGCCGTGCCCATCGGGACCAATGCCAGCGAAGGCAGGGCATCGGCGGATTCATCGCGGTGGGCCAGCGTTTCGGCCACCGCACTGAGCGTGCCGTCGCCGCCTGCCGCCACGATCACGTCTACCCCGTGGTCGATGGCCTCAGCCACGTAACGCTCGGCGTCACCTTCTTCCCAGGTGACACGTACCTCCAGCTGCACGCCCCGCTCCCGCCAATGGCGCACCGCGTCGCGCAGCTCGTCATTGCCTGCGGACTTGCCGTTGAGGATCAGGCGCCAGCGCGGTGCGGTCATGCGGGGATTCCGGTGTGGGGTGGCACAGGCTAGCAACGCACCGTTTGCCGGCAGTGAATGTCACATGCGTGTCATTCAGCTCCCGGAGAATGGAAGGCCATAGCAGGGACGACGGATGGAGGCAGGATCAGCCTCCCACGCATGCAGCGAGGCCACGCCAACGATGGGCGTGGCCTCTTTTTTTTGGAGTGGCTCCCGGGCGCGATCGTCAGCCGTTGGCGAAATCGTGCAGCGCCTGGCCCTGCAGCCGGTATACAGTCCACTCATCCTGTGGTTTCGCGCCCGCCGCGGTGTAGAACTCGATGGCCGGCATGTTCCAGTCCAGCACCGACCATTCGAAGCGACCGCAGCCTTCGGCGACCGCCTGCCGCGCGATGTATTTCAGCAGCGCCTTGCCAGCGCCCGCGCCCCGCTGCTGCGGGCTGACATACAGGTCTTCCAGGTAGATGCCCTTGCGGCCCAGCCAGGTGGAGTAGTTGTAGAAATACACCGCATAGCCGATGGCCTCGCCATCGGCTTCACAGATCAGCGCGCGGGCAGTTGCGTCGGGACCGAACAGGCTTTCGGCGATGCCGATCTCGTCGGTCTGCACCGAATGCTCGGCCCGCTCATAGATGGCCAGCTCACGGATGAAGCGCAGGATCAGGCCCGCGTCGGCGGCAGTGGCCGGGCGGATGTTCAACACGGCCACCGTGCTCATGCCTCAGCCTCGCGCCGCAGCGACGTTGGCGCGCATCTGCGCGATCACATCCTGGTAAGGGGTCTTGGCGTTGAAGATGGCCGAGCCGGCGACGAAGGTGTCGGCGCCCGCAGCCGCGATCTCGCCGATGTTGTCGGCCTTCACGCCACCGTCGATTTCCAGGCGGATGTCCTTGCCGCTGGCATCGATCTTCTGGCGGACCACGCGCAGCTTGTCCAGCGCCGAAGGAATGAAGGCCTGGCCGCCGAATCCCGGGTTGACCGACATCAGCAGCACCAGGTCCAGGTCATCCAGCACCCAGTCGAGGATGTCCACCGGCGTGGCCGGGTTCAGCACGATGCCCGGCTTGCAGCCCAGCGAACGGATCAGCTGGATCGTGCGGTGCACGTGGCGGCTGGCCTCCGGATGGAAGCTGATGTAGGTGGCACCGGCTTCGGCGAAGTCCGGGATGATGCGGTCCACCGGCTCGACCATCAGGTGCACGTCGATCGGCGCGGTCACGCCGTGCTTGCGCAGTGCCTGGCAGACCATCGGGCCGATGGTCAGGTTGGGTACGTAATGGTTGTCCATCACGTCGAAGTGGACCCAGTCCGCACCGGCGGCCAGGACGTTGTCGACTTCCTCGCCGAGGCGGGCGAAATCGGCGGACAGGATGGAGGGGGCGATGAGGCAGTGGGACATGGCCGGGCCTTGCAACGAGGGGAAAGGGGTCAGCGCTTGCGCAGGGTCTTGATACGGTCGTAGGCGGCGTTGATGCGCCGCGACTTCTGCTCGGCCTGCTGCTGCAGCTCGGGGGCGGCGCCGCCAAGCTTGTCCGGGTGGTACTGCGAGATCAGCTTGCGGTAGGCGCGCTCGACCTCGGCATCGGTGGCCTCGGAGGTCAGCCCCAGCTCCCGGTACGGGTTCTCCTTGTTCAGGCGGAACCAATCCGAATCAAAGGCATGGCCGATCAGCAGGCCGACCACCGCGCCGAACAGCGGATTGGGCCGGAACAGCAGGGCGCCGGCGATGAATCCGAGCAGTTTTCCGTACCAGCGCATGGCGCTCCGGGGTCGACCGACGAAATGGACGCTCATTTTACGTCACAGCGGGCCCGGACGGCTTTACACTAGGCCGCCCGCTGGTCAGCGGGCCCGCCGGGTCCGTTGGGCAGCCGTATCGACAACGCCCCAGGAGTGCCCGTGCCAACCACGCTGTTGCAATCCGATCTCCCCGGCCTGCCCTTGCGCCACCGCGGCAAGGTGCGTGATGTGTTCGATATCCCGCGCGAGCGGCTGCCTGCAGGGACCCCGCCGGGCGACTACCTGCTGATGGTCGCCACCGATCGCCTGTCGGCGTTCGACGTGGTGCTGCCCGACCCGATCCCCGGCAAGGGCGAAATGCTCTGCCAGGTCTCCAATTTCTGGTTCGCCAAGACCGCGCACCTGATGCCCAATCACCTGACCGGCATCGACGTGGCCAGCGTGCTGCCTGAAGGCGTGGACCCGGCGCTGTACGCCCGGCGCGCCGTGGTCACCCGCAAGCTGAAGCCGGTGCCGGTGGAAGCGATCGCCCGCGGCTACCTGATCGGCAGCGGCTGGAAGGACTACCAGCGCACCGGCAAGGTCAGCGGCATCGACCTGCCCGATGGGCTGCGCCAGGCCGAGCAGCTGCCCGAACCGATCTTTACCCCCTCGACCAAGGCCGCGGTGGGCGACCATGACGAGAACATCGATTTCGATGCGATGGTGCGGCAGGTCGGCGCCGAACTGGCCGAGCGCGTGCGCGATGCCACCCTGCGCATCTACAAGTTCGCCGCCGATTACGCCCGCGAGCGCGGCATCATCCTGGCCGACACCAAGTTCGAGTTCGGCACCGATGCCGACGGCCGCCTGTACATCATGGACGAGATGCTGACGCCGGATTCATCGCGTTACTGGCCGGCCGACGAGTACGAAGTGGGCACCAGCCCGCCCAGCTACGACAAGCAGTTCGTGCGCGATTACCTGGAGACGCTGGACTGGGGCAAGACCGCCCCGGGCCCGAACATCCCGGCGGAGATCATCGAGCGTACCCGCGCCAAGTACGCCGAGGCGCTGCAGCGTTTGGCCGGGATCAGCGTCGACTGATCCCCTGCGCCCCCGGTCGCAGCGACCGGGGGCGTCCTGCTCGGCAGCGCCCAGGGTGGCGCTGTGCGAAGGCGCCCGGGAGTATGCTGTCGGCCTCACCGGAGGAAGCGAAGAAGCATGCAGACCACCACCGAGCTCGCGCGGCCGATCGACCGCTACTTCGCCAGCTACTCCGACGATCACCGCAATACGATCAACCAGCGCATCCACGTGGTCGCGGTACCGGCCATCCTGTGGTCGGCCGTGGCCCTGCTGTGGTGCCTGCCCCCCCTGATCACCTGGTTCCAGTACGGCATCTGGTCGGCGTTCGCGATGTTCAGTGCCTGGTGCTTCTACAACAAGCTGTCGCGTCCGCTGGGCATCGGCATGCTCATCCAGTTCTTCGTGTTCGGCTGCCTGTGCCGCCTGCTGGAGGCCGAGATCGGCCTCCACAACCTGTTCTGGCTGGCGGTGACGGTGTTCGTCGTGGCCTGGATCGCGCAGTTCATCGGGCACAAGTTCGAGGGCCGCAAGCCCAGCTTCCTGACCGACCTGACTTACCTGCTGATCGGCCCGGCCTGGGTGATGGCCAAGCTCTATCGCAGGCTCGACTGGCGTTACTGACACGCCTCCGGGCGAGCGTCACCCTCGCTTCCTGAACGGGCGGGTTTCCTCACCTGCGGTCCACCGCCGGCCTGCCAGCCTGCACGCTCTGCCCCTCTGCCGGGGCGTCTGTCGCAGCGGCAGCCCCTGTGCGACAGGGCCTGCGGTCGCCGTGCGCGGGCGTAGGGTGCGGCCCTTGGCCGGCACCGCGGAGGAGATGCTGCACTGCAAAAAAAATGAATCAGCGAACGTTACAGGCAATTGATCGCCGTTCGATGGCTTTCGGCGACATTTCGCAGCCTGTTATCCTCACTGACCTGCTCGTGAATCATGGATTCCCTGCATGCTCCCCAGCCTGCCTCTGCTGCTGGCCCTGCCGTTCCTGATGGCAGCGGCTGTTGCGGCCTTCCCCCGTAGTTCGCGCTCGACTGCTGCCTGGCTGGCGGCGCTGGCGCCGTTGGGCGGCTTGGCCATTCTCGGCTGGCTGACCCCGGCGGTGCTCGACGGCCAGATCGTCCGCACCCTGCTGCCCTGGCTGCCGCAGATCGGCCTGGACTTCCATCTGCGGCTGGACGGCCTGGCCTGGATGTTTGCCGGCCTGGTGCTGGGCATCGGCGCGCTGGTGGTGCTGTACGCGCGGTACTACCTCAGTGCGCAGGACAACGCCCACCGCTTCTACTGCTACCTGCTGCTGTTCATGGGCGCCATGCTCGGCATGGTGCTGTCGGGCAACCTGCTGTTGCTGATGATCTTCTGGGAAATGACCAGCATCAGCTCGTTCCTGCTGATCGGCTTCTGGTCGCATCGCCAGGACGCGCGCGAGGGCGCACGCATGGCGCTGGTGATCACCGGCGGCGGCGGGCTGGCCCTGCTGGGTGGCGTGCTGCTGATCGGGCGCATCGTCGGCAGCTTCGACCTGGATGTGGTGCTGGCGGCCGGTGAACAGATCCGCGCCAGCGCGCTGTATCCCTATGCCCTGTTCCTGGTGCTGGCCGGCATCTTCACCAAGAGCGCGCAGTTCCCGTTCCATTTCTGGTTGCCACATGCGATGGCGGCGCCGACACCGGTCTCGGCCTACCTGCACTCGGCCACCATGGTCAAAGCAGGCGTGTTCCTGCTGGCGCGCCTGCATCCGGTACTGGCCGGCAGCGACCTGTTCTTCTATACGGTGAGCGGCATCGGCGCGCTGACCCTGCTGATCGGCGCCTGGAACGCGATCTTCCAGCACGACCTGAAAGGGCTGCTGGCGTATTCGACGATCTCCCACCTGGGCCTGATCACCCTGCTGTTCGGCCTGTCCACGCCGATGGCGGTGGTCGCCGGCGTGTTCCACATCCTCAACCACGCCACCTTCAAGGCCTCGCTGTTCATGGCCGCCGGCATCATCGACCATGAGACCGGCACCCGCGACATGCGCAAGCTGGGCGGACTGCGGAAACTGATGCCCTTCACCAGCGCACTGGCGATCATCGCCTCGCTGGCCATGGCCGGCATTCCGCTGCTCAACGGCTTCCTGTCCAAGGAAATGCTGTTCGCCGAGGCGATCAGCGCCGGCGGCACCGAGACCATGCGCATGGCGGTGTCGATCGCGGCGTTGCTGGCCGGCGTGTTCGGCGTGGCCTACAGCCTGCGCTTCGTGCACGACACCTTCTTCGGCCCCGGCCCGCACGGGCTGGACCGCGTTCCCCATGAACCGCCGCGCTGGATGAAGGTACCGGTGGAACTGCTGGTGGTGGTCTGCGTGGCAGTCGGCATCGCGCCCGCGCTGACGGTGGCGCCGGTCCTGCATGCTGCTGCCGCCTCCATCCTCGGCAGCGCCATGCCCGAGTACAGCCTGTCGGTATGGCATGGCTTCAACCTGCCGCTGGCGATGAGCGCGATCGGCGTGGTGGGCGGTATCGCCCTGTACTTCGGCCTGCGCAAGCTGATCAACCTGCATGCCGTGACCAATACCACCACCGGCCGCAACGTGTTCCATGCGCAGCTGGATGCGGTTTCCGCACTGGCCATGCGCCTGACCAACGGCATTGCCAACGGCAGCCTGCAGCGGATGCTGCTGGGCCTGGTGCTGGTCGCGATCGTGGTGGCCGCCGCGCCGTTCATGGCGAATCCCGCATCCCCGAACTGGACCGCGCCGCAGCCGATTCCACTGCTGGGCTGGGCGTTGTGGCTGGTGATGATGGGCTGCGCGATCGCCACGCTGCGTGTGTACAAGCAGCGCCTGCTGGCGGTGCTGCTGGTGGGCGGCGTCGGCCTGATGGTGGCGCTGACCTTCGTGTTCCTGTCGGCACCGGATCTGGCACTGACCCAGCTGCTGGTGGAGATGGTGACCCTGGTCCTGATGCTGCTGGGGATGAACTATCTGCCCGCGCAGTCCGGACCGGAGCGGCCGCGCTGGCGCAAGCGCCGCGACGCGCTGATCGCGGTCATCGCCGGTTCCGGTCTCGGCGCGCTGGCCTATACCGCGATGACCCTGCCGCCGAACACCATGGCCGGTGAGCTGGTGGCGCGTGCCCTGCCCGAAGCGTATGGCCAGAACGTGGTCAACGTGATCCTGGTCGACTTCCGCGGCTTTGATACCTTCGGCGAGATCACCGTGTTCGGCATCGCCGCGCTGGTGGTGCACGCGCTGCTGCGCCGCACGCGGATGGCCCCGGAGCAGATCATGCCCGGGCCGCCGATCAAGCTGCCGGTACCGGCCGACCTGGCGCAGATCATGTTCCCGCTGACGCTGACGGTCTCCATCTTCCTGTTCCTGCGCGGTCACAACGCCCCGGGCGGCGGGTTCATCGCCGGCCTGGTACTGGCGGTGCCGCTGCTGATCCAGTACGTGATCCAGGGTACGGCATCGGTGGAGTCGCGCTTCGGCTTCGACTACATCCGGTGCATCGGCACCGGCCTGCTGATCGCCCTGCTCAGTGGCAGTGCTTCGATGCTGTTCGGCGTGCCGTTCCTGACCAGCGGGCACCTCGACCTGCACCTGCCGCTGATCGGCGACGTGCCGCTGGCCAGCGCGATCGGCTTCGACATCGGCGTGTACCTGGTGGTGTTCGGTGGCGCCATGCTGATGCTGTCGATGATGGGCACGGTCAAGCCCTCTCGAACCCGCACCGCCCGCAAGGGCGAGATCGATCTGCAACGCCGTTCGGCCCGCACCGGGGAGATGCACTGATGGAACTGGCCCTGGCCACCGCGATCGGCGTGCTGACCGCCATCGGCGTGTACCTGCTGCTGCGGGCGCGCAGCTTCGACGTGATCCTTGGCATGACCTTCCTGTCCTACGCCACCAACCTGCTGATCTTTGCCGGTGGGCGCCTGGTGCAGGGCAAGGCCCCGGTGCTGCAGGAAGGCGTGGAGAGCCACCTGGGCAACTACACCGACCCGTTGCCGCAGGCGCTGGTACTGACGGCCATCGTGATCGCTTTCGCGATGACTGCAGTGAGCATCGTGCTGGCCATGCGCAGCCGCAGCGACAACCACAGCGACCACGTGGACGCGCACGAGCCCGATGACGATGCGCCGCCGCGCCAGGGCGAGGACCGCGCATGAACCATCTGGTGATCCTGCCGATCCTGGTTCCCCTGCTCGGCGCCGCACTGTCACTGTTCGTCGAGCATCGCCGCTATGGTCCGAAGGTACAGCGGACTGTGGCCTGGACGGCACTGGCGGCCCTGGCCGTGGTGGTCGGCCTGCTGTTCGCCGATACGGCAGGCGGTGACATCCGCGTCTACCTGCTGGGTGACTGGCCCTCGCGCCTGGGCATCGCGCTGGTGGCCGACCGGCTGTCGGCGTGGATGCTGCTGACCACCCTGCTGCTGGCCATCCCCTGCCTGCTGCATGCCTGCTCGGGCTGGGACCGGCGCGCGCCGCACTTCCATGCGCTGTTCCAGTTCCAGCTGGTCGGCCTCAACGGTGCGTTCCTCACCGGCGACATCTTCAACCTGTTCGTGTTCTTCGAGGTGATGCTGATCGCTTCCTACGGCCTGCTGCTGAGCGGCGGCCGTGGCCTGCGCATGCGCATCGGCCTGCACTACGTGGTGTTCAATGTCACCGCATCGACGCTGTTCCTGATCGCACTCGGCCTGCTGTACGCCTCGCTCGGCTCGTTGAACATGGCGGAGCTGTCGCAGCGCATCGCCGAGGTTCCGCCGGCACAGCTGACCCTGGTGAAGGCCACGATGGGCCTGCTGCTGCTGGTGTTCTGCGCCAAGGCCGCCCTGATGCCGCTGTACCTTTGGCTGCCCGAATCGTACGCGCGCGCACCTGCTGCGGTCGCTGCGCTGTTTGCGATCATGACCAAGGTCGGCCTGTACGCCGTGCTGCGCGTGCAGATGCTGTGGTTCGGCGAGGACGCCGGCGCGATGGCCGGATACGGACGCGACTGGCTGCTGTGGGCCGGCGTGGCCACGCTGGTACTGGGCGGCCTGGGCGCGCTGGCCGCCGCGCGCCTGCGCGTGCTGATCTCCTACCTGGTGATCGTCTCGGCCGCGACCCTGTTCATTGCCTTCTCGGTGGGCACGCCGAAGGTGCTCTCCGCCGGTCTGTACTATCTGCCACACAGCAGTTTCGTCGCTGCCGCGCTGTTCCTGGTGGCCGACCTGATCCGACGCCGACGCGGCGGTGCCAGCGACCGCAAGGAAGTGATCGCACCGATGCCGGGCAAGGAAACGCCGGCGGTACTGTTCCTGATCGGCGCCGTGTCGGTCGCCGGACTTCCGCCGCTGTCGGGCTTCCTGGCCAAGGCCGCCCTGCTGGCCGGGATGCCGGCGCAGTACACCGGCGCGGTATGGACGGCCGTGCTGGTCAGCAGCCTGCTGGTCATCATGGGCCTGACCCGAGGGGGCATCCGCCTGTTCTGGCGCGTGCCGCTGCCCGAGCCGGAGGCGCCGCCGCCCCGCAAGGCCAAGCTGCGCAGGGTCGAGCTGTTCGCTGCCTGCATCCTGCTGGCCTACGGCATCGGCATGACCCTGGCCGCCGCCCCGCTGATGCGCCATACCGACGCCACCGCCGCCCAGCTGCTGCAGCCGGGCGAGTACGTGCAGCAGTTGCGCGCGACCACACCGGAGATCCGCCAGCCATGACCGCGCAACGCCCCCTGTTCCGCCGCCTGGTACCGTCCCCCGCACTGAGCATGATGGTGGTGGCGTTCTGGCTGCTGATGTCCGACAGCTTCAACCTTGGCCAGATCCTGCTGGGCCTTCTGCTGGGCGTGGTCGTGCCGCTGTTCGCCGCGCGCCTGGATCGCGAGTTCGCCCGCATCGGTACGTTGCGCCCGGTACCGAAGCTGCTGTGCGTCACCCTGTGGGACATCCTGATGTCCAACATCCGGGTGGCCCTGCAGGTGCTCGGCCCGGAGAAGAACATCCATCCGGGCTTCATCTGGCTGCCGCTGGACATCGCCAACATCCACGGCATCGCCGCGCTGACCAGCATGATCACCCTGACCCCGGGTACGGTGTCGGCGGCACTCAGCGACGACCGCAGGTTCCTGCTGGTGCACGTGCTGCACCTGGAGGATCCACAGGCGCTGATCGACACGATCAAGCAACGATACGAAGCCCCGTTGATGGAGATCTTCCCATGACCGGTTTTGAAGTCATCCAGACCACCCTGGTGGTATGCATGCACGTGGTCGGACTGGCCATGCTGCTGGCGACCTGGCGCCTGCTGCGCGGCCCGAGCGTGCCTGACCGCATCCTCGCCCTCGACACACTTTCAGTGACTGCCATCGCCGAACTGATGCTGTTCGGCATGTACCTCAACTCGCCGATCTACTTCGAGGCCGCACTGGTGATCGCCATGCTCGGCTTCGGCAGCACCGTGGTGCTGAGCAAGTTCGTGCTGCGCCGGGACATCGTCGAATGATCACCGCGATCCAGATCGGCCTGTCGGTCCTGCTGCTGTTCGGCTGCTTCTTCATCCTGGTCGGTGCGCTGGGCCTGGTGAAGCTGTCGACCTTCTTCAAGCGGCTGCATGCGCCGACCAAGGCCAGCACGCTGGGCGTGGGCTGCGTGCTGGTGTGTTCGGTCTGCTACCACATCTTCCTCGGCCAGGATCCGCAGCCGCGCGAGCTGCTGATCACCGTCTTCCTGTTCATCACCGCGCCGATCAGCGCGCACATGATGGCCAAGGCTGCGTTGTCGCTGCTGATGGAAACCCGTCCTACCCTGCCCGGCAACGAACGGGCTGCCGAAGAGCAGCTGCCGCCGCCGGAGCCGGCGCGGAAAGAAGAGCAGAGCCCGACACGCTGATCACACGACTCCCCGCATCCACTCAGGGCGGGGATCTGCTGCCGAGCCGTGCATGGGCTCGGCGCTACAGTGCCGGTGCACCCACCAGCAGCAGTTCCAATACGAACCAGCCGACGAACGCCACCAGCAGGATCACGCCTTCGCCACGGCTGATCTTCAGGTCGCCACGCAGCATCGGATACAGCACCAGGGCAAAGGCCAGCAGCGCGGGCAGTTCCAGGCGCACGAACGATGCCGGCAGGGCCAGCGGCTGCAGCGCTGCCATCGCGCCGATCACCAGCAGCAGATTGACCGCGCTGGAGCCGAGCACGTGGCCCAGCACCATGTCGCCATGGCCACGCCGCGCAGCGGCGATGGCGGTGGCCACCTCCGGCAAGGCCGTGCCGATCGCAAGCGGCAGCAGGCCGACCAGCAGCGGCGTCCATCCAAGTGCGACGCCGAAGTCGGCCGCCGCGCCAACGACCAGCCGCGCCCCCCAGTAGAGGGCCACCACGGCCACCAGCACACGCAGCACATTCAACGGCAGGCTGGTGCGGCTCAGCGCCGATCGTGCGATGGCCGCCTGCACATCGGCGGTCTCACTGCGGCCACGGCGCATCAGCACGGCCTGCATGACGACGAAGCCGGCCAGCAGCACGACACCTTCCCAGCGCGCGAGGCGGCCATCCAGCCCGAACAGGATCAACAGAACGCCGGCCCCCAGCAGCGACCACCAGAGCACGGTCTGCAGGCGTGCGCGCAGCAGCAACGGGGCCGCGATCGCCGCGATCGCCAGGGTCAGGCCCAGGTTGGCGATGCTGCTGCCCACCGCGTTGCCCAGCGCCAGTTCCGGCTGGCCCACGGCCAGCGCGCGGGCGTTGACCACCAGCTCCGGCATCGACGTCGCCACGCCGAGCAGCAGCAGACCCGCCGTGAACGGGCGGGCACCGAAGCGCTGGGCCAGGCCGGAAACGGCCTTGACGATGGAGTCTCCGCCGAGCCCCAGCAGCAGCAGGCCAAGCAGAAACCAGGCGATGGCAATGGCGATCATCGAGCACTCCCCCAGCGGTCGTCGCGCGATTCTACGCTTGGCCCGGCCGCGAGGCTGGGCGCTGCATCAAGGATCAGCCACAACCTTCGGTGTAATCGACCTGCGGGGTCTGGCCGACCCGCCACGTGCTGACCCGGCCGTCGGGCCCCAGGGTGAAATCGATCACCGCCGCACCTTCCTGCGCCGGGCGCACGCGCAGGTGCTGGGCCTTGTCGTCGTACTTGTCTGGACCGACATCGGCACGCTCCGGATACAGCACCTGCAACTCGCCCAGGGTCATGCCGACCCTGCCGCCGCCCGGCGCGGTGATGGCGGCGCTGCGCACGTCATAGCGGACCAGCTTGCGGCCTTCGATCATCAGGCGTGGGTCATCGGCCTGCTGCGGACGCAGGAAATAGCAGTCCTCGTTGCCGTCGTCGGCCGGCAATGGCCTGCCTGCCGCATCGCTGCCCAGCCCCTGCAGCGGCGCGCCGAAGCCGCTGCGCACCTCGGCGATGCCCGCACCCAGCGCCACCCCGCCGAAACCTTCCAGGCGCGCGGGGCTGTCGGCGCGGGCATCGTTGGCCGGCCGTGACGCCAGGTCCGGATCGGCCGATTGTGCCGGGCCGGTGGCACTGGCGGTCTCGGCCGGCGAGTCGCTGCCGCTGCCGGCCGCTCCCTGTTTGTCCGAACCACCGCCACAGGCGGTCAGGGACAGCAGCATCAGGCCAGCCAATGGCAGCAGCTTCATCGGTGTTGCTCCAGGAGGGATGGGCGGACGCTACCCCAGGGCGCGTGCAGGCGCTGCATTGTCATCGCTGTTTCATCGCCTTCGTTCAGGCTCGGCGTGCACCGTCCTGGCTGTCCCATCCATGCAACCGCGCAAGACCGATCTCGCCCGAACCGCGCTGCAGGCGCACCGCGCGCCGCTGGACATGCGCCAGCGCCGGTTGCTGATCCTGTGCGATGGCCAGCGCAGCGTCACCGAGCTGAGCGGGCTGATGGGCCAGGAGACGCCGGCCATGCTGATCCAGCTGATCCATGCCGGCTATCTGGAAACCGACGCCCCGCCTCCCGCGGTGGCGGTATCCGGGCCCACCCCTGCCCGGCCGCAGGCACCCGCGACCGCGGCCACGCCGATCGAGCGGCGTCGCTCGCTGGTCGCCTCACGGATCTATGTACTGGGCATCCTGGAGCTGCAGCGGCATCCGCAGGCAGCGGCGCTGTTCCGCGACCTGCAGCAGGCACGTGCGCAGACCGATGTGCTGCGGGTGCTGCACTCGGCGTTGCAGGTACTGCCCGCGCTGACCTCCGAAGGCTACTGCGAACGCGTACGGCAGCGGCTGCTGGAAGTCCTGCCGCTGGAGCACTGCGACGCCTTCACCGATGCCGCATGAGGCTCATCGGAAGTTGTTGCGCAGCCCTGCCCAGCACTGCTGGTAATCGGCCTGCCGGTGCCCGGCATCAAGCGCCTGGGCGGTCGGGCGGATCACCGCGCGGGTCTCGAACATGAAGGCCATGGTGTCCTTGACCACGTCGGGCCTGGACAGATCGGCACTGGAGGCCCTGTCGAAGGTCGGTGCATCCGGTCCGTGGCCGCTCATGCAGTTGTGCAGGGAGGCGCCGCCCGGCACGAAGCCTTCGGCCTTGGCATCGTAGGCACCGTGCACCAGGCCCATGAACTCGCTGGCGATGTTGCGGTGGAACCACGGTGGCCGGAAGGTGTTCTGCGCCACCAGCCAGCGCGGCGGGAAGATGGCGAAATCCATGTTGCTGGTCCCTGCTGTGTCGCTGGGCGAATGCAGTACCAGGAAGATCGACGGGTCCGGGTGGTCGTAGCTGATCGAACCGAGGGTGTTGAAGCGGCGCAGATCGTAGCGGTACGGCGCGTAATTGCCGTGCCAGGCGACCACGTCCAGCGGCGAATGGTCGATCGGCGCGCGCCACAGGCGTCCTTCGAACTTGGCGATCAGTTCGAACTCACCGTCAAGGTCCTCGAAGGCCGCATGCGGGGTTTCAAAGTCGCGCGGATTGGCCAGGCCGTTGGCGCCGATCGGCCCCAGATCGGGCAGCTTCAGCAGGGCGCCGTAGTTCTCGCAGATGTAGCCCCGGCTCGGGCCATCAGGCAGCTCGACGCGGAAGCGCACGCCACGCGGAATCACCGCGATCTGCTGCGGTTCGATCTCGATCACGCCCAGCTCGGTCAGCAGGCGCAGGCCACCCAGCTGGGGCACGATCAGCAGTTCGCCGTCGGCATCGTAGAAGTAGCGGCCAACCATGTCCCGGTTCGCGGCATACAGATGGATGCCGACGCCGGCGTGGGCATCCGGCGAACCATTGCCGCCCATGGTGTACAGCCCTTCGACGAAGTCGGTGGGCAGTTCCGGCAGCGGCAGCGGGCTCCAGCGCAGCTGGTTCGGCGAGGCCGGCTGTGAACCGAAATCGCACTGCAGGCGCGATTGCGCGAACGGAGTGAACTCACCGTGGGTCACCGCCGGGCGGATCCGGTACAGCCAGCTGCGCCGGTTGCTGCCGCGCGGCGCGGTGAAGGCGGTGCCGGACAGCTGCTCGGCATACAGGCCATGGGCCACCTTCTGCGGCGAGTTCTGCCCGACCGGCAGCGCGCCGGCCACGGCTTCGGTGGCGAATTCGTTGCCGAAACCGGACTGGTAGCCACGGGCGGTGATGGAGGTGGACATGGGGGCTCCTGGAACGGCAAGGCCGGAACGGAAAGCCGCCGGGCATGGCCCGGCGCTACCGCTGAGGGTGCAGGTCTGAAACGTTACAGCACGCCGCGGCGGATCTGGTCGCGCTCGATGCTCTCGAACAGCGCAGTGAAGTTGCCTTCGCCGAAACCTTCATTGCCCTTGCGCTGGATGATCTCGAAGAAGATCGGGCCGATGCAGTTCTGGGTGAAGATCTGCAGCAGCTTGCGCTGGTGGGTTTCCGGATCGGCGTCGATCAGGATCTTGTTCTTCGCCAGGCGCGGCACGTCCTCGCCATGGTTCGGCACGCGCTGGTCGATCACGTCGAAGTAGGTGTCCGGTGTGTCGAGGAAATCCACACCCTGCGCACGCATCGCCTCGACGGTCTCGTAGATGTTCTCGGTGAAGCAGGCGATGTGCTGGATGCCCTCGCCCTTGTAGGCGTCCAGGTATTCGTTGATCTGGCTCTTCGGATCGGACGATTCGTTGAGCGGAATGCGCACGATGCCGTCCGGCGCGGTCATGGCCTTGGACACCAGGCCGGTCTTCAGGCCCTTGATGTCGAAGTAGCGGATCTCGCGGAAGTTGAACAGCCGCTCGTAGTAGTCCGACCACTGCTGCATGTTGCCGAAGTACAGGTTGTGGGTCAGGTGGTCGATGAAGGTCAGGCCGAAGCCCACCGGATGCTGATCGACGCCGGCGATCGGCTCGTAGTCGCCGTCGTAGATGCTGCCGGCGCTGCCATAGCGGTCGACCAGGTACAGCATGCAGTCACCGATGCCCTTGATGACCGGCGCGCCGACCGCCTTGCTGTCCGGCTTGAAGCCGATGGCCTCGGCACCGTTGCCCAGCGCGGTCTGGTAGACCTCCTGGCCCGGCTTCTTGAAGCGGATGGCGAAGCCGCAGGCGCACGGACCATGCTTTTCGGCGAAGTCGGCAGCGAACGAATCCGGGTCTTCATTGACCAGGAAGTTGACGTCGCCCTGGCGATAGACGGTAATCGGACGCTGCTTGTGCCTGAGCACCGCCGTGAAGCCCATCCTGCGGAAGTAGTCGTGCAGCTCCTGGCCGCGGCCGGCCGGGGCAGCAAACTCGACGAACTCGAAACCATCGATGCCCATCGGGTTCTCGAAGGTGGTGACCTGCATGCCCGGATTGGGATGCGAGGAGGGCTGGACTGCGGTATTCATGGCGGGGCTCCGAATCGGTACCGCATCGGTACAAACCAGGTGCGGGCAGGTAACGACCCGGCGAGAATGCAGGGTCTGGACCCAACCCTTATAGTTACACTTGAAACCACCAGCAAGGTGCACCGCAACATGAGCCCCGCCGATCCCGCTTCGACACGCCTGCGTGCATCGCACGTCCTGCTCGACCTGGAACAGTTCCTGCCCTACCGGCTGAGCGTGCTGTCCAACCGGGTCAGCGGCAACATCGCCAAGCTGTACGGTGATCGCTACGGTCTGGCCATTCCGGAATGGCGGGTCATCACCATCCTGGCGCTGTATCCCGGGTCGTCGGCCAGCGAGGTCTCCGACCGCACGGCGATGGACAAGGTGGCGGTCAGCCGCGCGGTGGCGCGCCTGCTCGAGCGTGGCTTCATCAAGCGCGAGACCCATGGCGACGACCGTCGCCGCTCGGTCCTGGCCCTGTCGGCAGCGGGCTTCGAGGTGTACGAGACCATCGCCCCGCTGGTGATCGAGATTACCCGCAAGCTGATGTCGGTGCTGAGCGAGGAGGAGGAACAGCTGCTGGAGACGCTGATCCTGCGCTTGGCGGGCGATGGCCTGGAACGGATGGGCGAAGGCGTCTGACGCATGCCGCCGGGGCTCGGCCCCGGTCTCGGGACAGCACGGTTCAGCTCAGGTGCTTGCGCCGCGCATGGATCCACGGCACAGCGAGTGCACCGATCGCGCCACCGGCAAAGCCCAGCGACGCGGCAACCGTGGCCGCTTCGACCGCCCCCGGCAGGGCCAGCGCGGCAGCCACCAGCAGCAGCGACGGCACGCCGACGAAGGTGCCGAGGAAGAAATGCCAGCGCGGCGACCACGTGTTGAGCTGCAGCAGGCTGACCGGTTGCCATGCTTCGCCGGCTGCGTCTTCGGCCATCTTCGCCACCACCTTGCCCAGATCCACCTCGGGCAGCGCGCGTCCCTGGCGCGCGGTCGCCAGCGCCTCGGCAACGGCGTCCACGGGCGGGAAAGCGGACGGCCATGGCACCGGTGCGGGCACCCCGTACGCCGTCAACAGCGGCACGCTCAGCCATGGCGCGACCAGTGGACGCATGCGACGGCGACCGTGCACGCACCAGACCTGCGACTGGCCATGCGCGACCACGCTGTACAGCGCCAGCTCGGTGGCCGCCGGATAGCCCAGCATGGTCACCCGCGCGGCCAGGCTGTCCTGCCCTACGGCACGCAGGAAGCCCGCGCGGCTGCGCGCCCTCCTGCATCCACGCCACGCCCAGCGCCCCGACCAGAAAGGCTTCGGCCACGTCCCTGCCGCCCGCAGTGGCGCGTTCGTCACTGGCCAAGTACCACGCCAGCGACTTCGGTTCGGCCACATCCGGCAGGCCCCAACGGCTGTCGTCGCCCAGCACATGACGCACCGGCAGCCGTGCGGCCGCGGTCTCGCCACGTTCTCCCGGCTGCAGGAACGGCAGCACGCCCTGGATGAAGGTGGACAGCTCGATGGCGCGTACGCCGTTGCCCTGCCATTCCGGCGGCAGCAGGCCGGCCAGCTGGCCCTGCGACGCCAGCGCATCGAGTCGCGATTTCTGTTCCACCAGCGTCTGCACCGCGCCCTTCAGCACGACGTTGTCAGGCAGTGCGATCTGCGGCAGGCGATGGTGCGGCGGGGCCGCTTCGGGGGCACTGTCGCCGATGCCGACGTCATCCAGCAGTGCGTCCCGTGCCGGCAGGGTCACGCCCTCGCCAGCACCACCCTCGCCCAGGCTGCTGGCAGGGTCGGGCAATCGTTCGGCGTGGTCGCTGTGCATGGGCGTTCCGGTAGGGTGCGTCGACGTCGGGTCGACCGGGAGCCTTGCCGGTAACGGCGTGCGTGCGATGAAATTGAGGCGGCGATGCTGGGAATGTGACGGCGCGCGCATCCGCCGGGCATGGCCCGGCGCTACCGATCAGGCGCCCACTGCTTGAGGAAGGCCATCACCTGCGCCGGCAGGTAGGTCTCGCCCCTGCGCATTGCCGCCGTTGCCTGCGGTGCCAGCAGGGTGCCGTCGGCATCGAGC
This sequence comes from Stenotrophomonas sp. 112478_Sma, assembly GCF_056479905.1. Lineage (NCBI taxonomy): Bacteria > Pseudomonadati > Pseudomonadota > Gammaproteobacteria > Lysobacterales > Lysobacteraceae > Stenotrophomonas > Stenotrophomonas sp. 112478_Sma. The sequence goes on from NZ_CM151072.1 coordinate 3,977,918, forward strand.
ACCAGCAGGTAGGGGTAGTCGCGGCCCATCTCCGGGAACTGGCCGAGGAAAGCGCTGTTGGGCTTCTCGTCGCTCTCATTGACCTTCACCCACACGTAGTGGGCATCGCGGAAACGGCGCAGGTCGCCATCCCCCTCCACGATCTGGTCCAGCGCATGACAGCGGTCGCAGCCGGCGTTGCCGACCTCGAGGATGATGCGCTTCTTGCCACGCTGGGCTTCCACCTTGGCGGTGGCCAGATCGTCGGCGGGGTCGCGGGCCGGGTCGAACTGTGCACTGAGCCCGGCGATGGCGGCGATATCCGCCGCCACCGGGGTGTTGCCCGAGGCCACCGGTTCGCTGGGGTCAGCGACCGGTGGCTCGGTGGGACGGGTATCCAGTGGCTGCGTCGGCCCGGTGGCGGCGGGTGGCGGGGGTTGCGAACACGCGCCGATCAGCGCCGCACAGACCATCCCCATCGCACCACCGAGCTTCGTACGCATGCCAGCTACCCTCTCATCACTTGACGCCGTGCATCAGCTTGTTGATCAGCGGGGCGATCAGGAACAGCACCACGCCGGAACCGATCAGGGCCCAGAAGCCGAAGGTATACCCCTTCAGTGCCGAATCGATCGTCATGCCGCCTTCACCACTGACGGCGCCGGCAAAGATGCCCGACAGGTTGTTGCCGATGCCGGTGGACAGGAACCAGCCACCCATGCCGAAGCCGACCAGGCGGACCGGGGCCAGCTTGGTCACCATCGACAGGCCGATCGGCGACAGGCACAGCTCACCGACGGACTGGATGACGTAGACCATGAACAGGGTCCAGAACGGGATCTTGCCGTCCACGACCATCTGCGACAGGGCAAACATCAGCAGGGCGAAGGCCGCGCCGTTGAACAGCAGGCCCAGGCCGAACTTGCGCGGGATGGACGGATTGGCGCGACCCAGGGCCACCCAGATCCAGGCGATCAGCGGCGCCAGGGTGATGATGGCCACCGAGTTCACCGACTGGAACCACGCGGTCGGGAAGGTCCAGTTGCCGAAGTCACGGTTGACGATGTTCTCGGCCAGGAAGGTGAACGAGCTGCCGGCCTGTTCGAAGAACATCCAGAACATGACGTTGAACGCGAAGATGATCAGCATGGCGATCACGCGGTCGCGCTGCACCTTGCCCTCGCGGATGCCTTCGACCAGCAGCAGCACGGCCAGCGCAGCGAACATCACGCCCAGGATCCAGGCCAGCGCGGTGGCGCCGGTCGCCAGCAGGAAGTAGGCGACCGGGATGGCCACCAGCGCGCCCACCAGCACCATCACGATGCGACCGAAGCCTTCGGCACCGGCCGGCGGTGCGCCGATGCCCTTCAGGCCGGCCCGGCCGATGTAGAACCACACCAGCGAGATCAGCATGCCCACGCCGGAGGCGATGAACACGACCTTGTACGACGGCATTTCCGAAGTGCCGAACACCTTGCGGGCCAGGTACTCGGTCAGCACCGGGGCGATCATCGCGCCGATGTTGATGCCCATGTAGAAGATGGTGAAGCCCGAATCGCGGCGCTCGTCCTTCAGGCCATACAGCTTGCCGACCATGGTGGAGATGTTCGGCTTGAACAGGCCGTTGCCCACGATGATCGTGGCCAGGCCGAGCTTGAACAGATGCTCTTCCGGCAGCGAGATCATGAACAGGCCGGCCGCCATGATGATCGCGCCGGTCAGGATCGAGCGCTGGTAGCCCAGCACCCGGTCGGCCACGTAACCGCCGAAGATCGCCGCCGCGTACACCAGCGCCAGGTAGGCACCGTAGATGCGGCTGGCATCGCCCTCGCCGGCGGCGTTGCCGTTGTAGAACTGGGCGACGATGTACAGCACCAAGGCCCAGCGGATGCCGTAGAACGCAAAGCGTTCCCAGAACTCGGTCATGAACAGCATCCACAGCGGGCGCGGGTGGCCCAGCGTGGTCTTGAAGTCCGGCAGCGCCGGCTCCGGGGTGTTCGCAGTGGCGTTTACGCTCATGCGGGATTCCTGGTTCGGTGGATGACGAGCACGTCCGATGTGCAATGGAGCAACGCGCGAGGATCACCGACTTGTGGCGTTCACGTCAAATACACGCCGTTTGAGGCAGGTGCCCGCCTGCTCGCTGAACTTGCATCTGAAACGATCCAGCCGCCGGCCGGGATCCGGATGAATGGGGATCAGCCCAGCTCCGGCGGGGGCGCGGCCTGCAGCGTGGTCCGCACCTGGAACAGCTCGGGGAAGAAGGTCAGCTCCAGCGCCTGGCGCAGGAAGCCGACCCCGGACGAGCCTCCGGTACCACGCTTGAAGCCGATCACCCGCATCACCGTACGCATGTGGCGGAACCGCCAGAGCTGGAAGGCCGTCTCCAGGTCCACCAGGTCCTCGCACAGCGAATACTCGCGCCAGTAGCGGTCGGTGTCCTGGTAGATGCGCTCGAAGACCGGCTGCAGGGCGTCGTCGGCCACATGCGGCTGGGTCCAGTCGTGGGTCTCGTACATTGCCGGCACGGCATGGCCGAAGCGGGCCAGGTACTTCAGGAATTCCTCGTACAGGCTGGGCGCCTCCAGCACGCTCCGCAGCTGCGCCTGCCCGGCCGGATCATGCTCGAACACCTGCAGCATCTGCGCGTTCTTGTTGCCCAGCAGGAACTCGATGTAGCGGTACTGCAGCGACTGGAATCCCGAGGAAGGCCCCAGCACGTCGCGGAAGCCCATGTACTCGGACGGGGTCAGGGTTTCCAGCACCGACCACTGCTCGGTGAGCTGGCGCAGCACCTGCTTGCTGCGGGCCAGCACCTTGCGGCACTGCCAGACTTCATCGCGCTGCAGGAAGCCGATGGCCGCGCCAAGCTCGTGCCCCAGCAGCTTCAACCACAGCTCCGACGTCTGGTGCTGGATGATGAAGAGCATCTCGTCATGGTGCGGCGGGTTGGACAGCGGCTGCTGGGCACTGAGCAGCTGGTCCAGCCGCAGGTAGCCGCCGTAGGTCAGCCGGCCGTGCAGGTCGGTGTGGATGCCGGCTTCGAGATCGCGTTGGTTGTTGTCGACGGACATGGGCGGGACCAGATCGGGGGCGGCAAGGGTAGCGCGTTGCCGCCGCGCTGGCAGCGGGAGGATCCATACCGGGCCGTGCGGTGAGCCGTGGATCACCCGCCAATGGCGCGCCCGCGCGTGGAACCGTTTGCGACGTTGCGCCGGCAGTCAGCCGGAGGCGTATTCTGATGCTATGCAGCAACGACTGAATACGTTGTTGTTATTGGCCCTCCACCCGCCGGCAGGGGTACAACGGGGAATCGCCGTGTTGCGCCGCAGGAAGGCTATTTCGTACGCGTTCCTTAACATGGCGATTCATATCATTTGTAACTTCTCTGTCGAAGGTGCAGTACGCGATGACGGTTGCCGCTGAATTCAAGATCGAATACCTGCAGTATCTGGATGCGGACGGCACGCTCGTCCGCGACGACCTGCCCGAATCCCTGAAGGATCCGCGCGTCCTGGTGCCGCTGTTCAAGCAGATGCTGTACGTACGCACGTTCGACAGCAAATCCATCGCCCTACAGCGCACCGGCAAGCTGGGTACCTATGCCGCCTGCCTGGGTCACGAGGCGGCGCACGTGGGCATCGGCGCCGGCATGCGCGAAGGCGACGTGCTCGGCCCGAGCTACCGCGAGTACGGCGCGATGTTCATGCGTGGCGTGCGCCCGTACGACGTGCTGATGTACTGGGGCGGCGACGAGCGCGGCAACGACTTCACCGGCAATGCGGTGAAGGACTTCCCGTTCTGCGTGCCGATTTCCACGCAGTGCCTGCACGCTGCGGGCGCCGCGCTGAAGTTCAAGCTCAACAACGAGCAGCAGGTCGCGGTGGCGGTGTGTGGCGATGGCGGCAGCTCGAAGACCGACTTCTATGCCGCGCTGAACTCTGCCGGTGCCTACAAGCTGCCGCTGATCCTGTGCATCGTCAACAACGGCTGGGCCATCTCGGTGCCGCGCTCGGCGCAGACCGGCGCCGAAACGCTGGCACAGAAGGGCCTGGCTGGCGGCCTGCACTGCCTGCAGGTGGACGGCAACGATCTGATCGCGGTGCTGGCGGCGATGGAACAGGCGCGCGAGCGCGGCCTCGCCGGCGAAGGCGGCACCGTGCTGGAACTGATGACCTACCGCCTGTCCGACCACACCACCGCCGACGACGCGCGCCGCTACCGCGACGACGCCGAAGTGAAGGATGCCTGGACCCGTGAGCCGATGCTGCGCCTGCGCAAGTACCTCACCGCCCAGGGCATGTGGAGCGAGGATGAAGAAAAGGCCTGGGTGGAGCAGTGCGGCGCCAGGGTCGACGAGGAAGTGAACCAGTACCTCAATACCCCGGTGCAGCCGGTCGAGGCGATGTTCGACTACCTGTATGCCGATCCGCCGCCGGATCTTCTGGCCCAGCGCGCGGCCGCCATTGCCCTGGAGCAGCGCCATGGATGACATCAAGACGGGCGCTTCCGCTTCCCAGGCCAATGCCGCCGACAGCGCTGCTGTCGCCGGTGGAGACATCGCAATGACCGCTACCCCCATCACCCTGATCGAAGCCATCACCCAGGCGCTGGCCTGGGAGCTGGAACACGACCCGTCGGTGCTGGTGCTGGGCGAGGACGTGGGCGTCAACGGCGGCGTGTTCCGCGCCACCGCCGGCCTGCAGCAGCGCTTCGGTGCGCAGCGCATCCTCGACACCCCGCTGGATGAAACGACCATCGCCGGCCTCACCGTCGGCCTGGCCGCGCAGGGCATGAAGCCGGTGGCCGAAGCCCAGTTCGATGGCTTCGTCTACCCGATGGTCGACCACATCATCTGCCACGCCGCGCGCTTGCGTACCCGTACCCGTGGCCGCCTGCACTGCCCGATGGTGCTGCGCGTGCCGTGGGGCGGTGGCATCCGTGCGCCGGAACACCACAGCGAAGCCAACGAATCGATCTTCACCAACGTGCCGGGCCTGCGCGTGGTGCTGCCGTCCAGCCCGCAGCGCGCCTATGGCCTGCTGCTGGCCGCCATGCGCGATCCCGATCCGGTGATCTACATGGAGCCCAAGCGCATCTACCGCCAGTACAAGGAAGTGGTCGTCAACGACGGCGAAGCCCTGCCGCTGGACGTGTGCTTCGTGCTGCGCGACGGCACCGACGTGACCCTGGTCGCCTGGGGTGCACAGGTGAAGGAAGCGCTGGAAGCGGCCGACAAGCTGGCTGGCGAGGGCATCAGTGCCGAAGTCATCGACGTGGCCACGCTGCGTCCGCTGGACTTCGCCACCATCGCCGAGTCGGTGTCCAAGACCGGCCGCTGCGTGATCGTGCAGGAGGCCCCGAAGACCGCGGGCTTCGGTGCGGAAATCGCCGCGCGCCTGGCCGAGGAATCGATGTACGACCTGCTGGCCCCGGTCGAGCGCGTTACCGGCTACGACACCCACATTCCGCTGTTCCGCCTGGAGATGAAGTACCTGCCGAGCGTGGACCGGATCGTGACCGCGGCCAAGCGCGCGGTGGCGGCAGGCTGACATGCGGGCCCGCCTCCTTGGGGCTTACCGCAGCCAGTATCCCAACCCGCTCCGGTTCCGCACCGGCCAGATCGTCGAAGTAGGCGTACGTGACGAGGAATGGCCGGCGTTTGCCTGGGTACGCACCAGCGATGGACGCGCCGGCTGGGCGCCCGTCGCCTGGCTGCAACTGCTGGACGACGGTCGCGCCGAAGCCCTGCGCGATTACGACGCCCGCGAGCTGGATGTGGAAAGCGGCGAGATGGTCAAGCTGCATCACGAACACGGCGGATGGTGGTGGTCCGAGCGCGCCAATGGTGCGACGGGCTGGCTGCCGGCCCGCGAACTGGAACTGCTGGAAGAGAACTGCAAATGAGCCAGACCAAGAATTTCAACCTGCCCGACCTGGGCGAAGGCCTGCCGGACGCGACCATCGTCGAGTGGTTCGTGAAGGAAGGCGATGTGATCAAGCTGGACGAGCCGCTGGTGTCGATGGAGACCGCCAAGGCCGTGGTGGAAGTGCCGTCGCCGGTCTCCGGCAAGGTGCTGAAGCTGTCCGGTGCGGCCGGTGACATCATTCCGACCGGCTCGGTGCTGGCCAGCTTCGAGATCGACCCGAACCTGCCGCAGCGTGCCGATGGCCAGGACACCGGCCACAGCCACGGCCATGCGCCGGCACCGGCTGCGGCCGCAGCACCGACCCCGCCGCCGCTGCCGACTCCGGCACCGGCCGCCGCCGAGGACGCCAAGGCCGAGCGCGATGACGCCGGCACAGTGGTCGGCGCGATGCAGAGCTCCAATGCCGTGCACACCGAGCAGGCGCTGGCCGTCGGTGGCGTCAAGGCCGTACCGGCGGTGCGTGCGATGGCCCGCAAGCTGGGCGTCGACCTGAGCCGCGTGCGCGCCACCGGCAGCGATGGCGCGGTGACCATGGCCGACGTCAAGCAGGCCGCCGCCAACGGCACCGCCAAGCTCGGCGCCGCGCCGGCCCCGGCTGCCGCTGCGGCCTATGCCGCGCCGGCCCCGGCGCAGGTGTCTGCGCCGGTTCAGAACGAAACCCGCACCCCCTTGTCTGCGGCGGGCAAGCCGATGCGCACGCAACCGCCGGGCGTGGTCGCCAAGGGCCAGCCGGAACCGCTGAAGGGCGTGCGCCGCAACATGGCGCGGGTGATGGCCGATGCGCACAGCAAGGTTGTACCGACCACGCTCAACGACGACGCCGACATCCATGCCTGGCTGCCCGGCAACGACGTCACCGCCCGCCTGGTGCGTGCCATCGTGGTTGCCGCGCAGAAGGTGCCGGCGATGAACGCCTGGTTCGATGGCGAAGCGCTGACCCGCACCCTGCACGCGCAGGTGGACATTGGCATCGCCGTGGACACCGACGACGGCCTGTTCGTGCCGGCCCTGCGCAACGCCGACATGCTGGATGCCCGTGGCATCCGCGAGGGCGTGAACCGCCTGCGCGAGCAGGTGGAAGCGCGCTCGATCGCGGCCTCGGAACTGAGTGGCTACACCATCTCGCTGTCCAACTTCGGCATGTTCGCCGGCCGCTACGCGACCCCGGTCGTGGTGCCGCCGTGCGTGGCCATCGTCGGTGCCGGCCGTGCCCGCCACCAGATGACCCCGGTGATGGGCGGCGTGGAAGCGCACAAGGTCATCCCGCTGTCGGTCACCTTCGACCACCGCGCAGCCACCGGCGGCGAAGCTGCCCGCTTCCTGCGCGCGATGATGGACGACCTGGCCCTGGCCAGCTGATGGGATGGGTGCCAACTGTTGGTTGGCACATCATTGGACGAAGCGCCGGGCACTGCCCGGCGCTTTTTTTGCCTGCTCCATCGCGCCCCATCCACGCATGGCGTGGATCTACTGGGCTCTCCGACGGTCAGTCGAAAGCGCGGGGGAGCATTTTGAAGATAGTTGCATGGACTCCCAAGAGTAGCTCGATAGCATTGAGCCCCTCTACAGACGTCGAACTTCCATGGCTGAGACACCACCCGCACTCGAAGAATTCCTGAAGGCGGGTGATGATTTTTTCCGCGCCTCTCCATTCTTCTTACGGTTGACGAGGGATGAGGATCCGTCAGACACGAACTGGGTCCTCGGGATCATCTTCCTGCGCTGGCTTGCCCGAAATCACGCTTTCCTTGACGCGTCGGTCGGCTCTACGGTGGCAGCCGCCCCCTCGCCGGCAGATTCCCTGGCATGCATCGAAGCTGCCTTCCAGGACGAAATCCCCGGCGCTGCGTTTGACCCGGAATTGCTGGAGTTCACCGTTCGCTACTTCTGCATGGCCGCTCCCTACTTTTCGGACTTCTTCTCGTTGTTCCCTCAAGACACCATGCCATCGCCGGACGCCATGTGGGACAAACAGGAGCAGGTGTACGCAATTATCGACTCCCGCCTGCAGTCATGGCGCAACGGCGAGCCCATCGTCCGGGCGGTCACCCCCAATGCCGATCAACAAGGACATGCCGAACCGGCTACGCCGCTGGACGCTGACGTCTGGATCACGACGCTCGCAACGCTATCGGATGCTGCGGTCACCCGCGAAGGTGATCGTGCATATGCCAACCACTTCTACAGGCCACTGACGAAACCGCCGTCGGTAGAAGTCGTCCTTGCGGTCATGAGGGAATTCCTTCGGAACCCGCCACATGATGCCTCGATCATGTGTGCAGCCGAGAACTTCCTGTCGGATATTCCGCTCTCCCGCTACATCAAAGCCTACTCCATACTCGCGCCCGACCTGCTGGACCGTTCATCAGATGCCGCGCTCAATCTCTTCGATTATCCAGGTTGTGAACTGACGCCCCGTCAGGTCCGGCAGTTCATCAAGGAGCTCAAGCGGTGCAATCCTGAGCGCGATGTGGTCGGAGAACTGGCCCAGCAGGCCATTGCATGGAATTCGGAAGACGACGAGCCATTTGCAACCGTCATCGAAGCAGCGCAGAAGCAAGGCTAGGTCCAGGAGTCGGCACGTACCGGCTCCCTCCCTGATTCAACCGCGCGCGGGTAGGCCCTCGGCGCGGCTGTACACACGCAGGCGGTGCCGATCCGGATCAACACCCACGAAGGTATGCCCGAATTCCAGGGTGACCGGGGCCTGCACGATCTGCACGCCGAGTGCGCGCCACGCGTCGTGCATCTGCTGTACAGCCTCCGGGTTGGCGACCACCATCGCCAGTTCCGCGGCGCCGGCCTGCGTGGACACCGGCGGCTGCACGTCATCGCGCTGCCACAGGCCGAGCGCGGCGCCGTCGCCGAGCAGGAACAGGGCAAAGCCGGGCGACTGCTCGACGGGGGGTGTGCCGAGGATGCCGCTGTAGAAGGCGGCGCTGGCAGCGACATCACTTGCGTACTGCAGCAGGGTGCTGGGCCTGAACATGGGGACGCTCCGTTGTTGGGAGCCTTCATGGTGGTACCGCCCTGCTGACAGATTCTGTCAGCAGCATCGCGATTGTTCGCCCGCTGTTCGCCAAGCTCGAAGGCCGTCGAGCAAGCCCGATGCTACGAACGATCCAACCAGTCCGGTGCGATGCCCTGGGCCTTCTGCCAGCGCCGCAGCAGGATGGCGCGTGGCACGTGATAGCGATCCTCCAGCGCGCGCACCTGGCGGATGCGGTCCAGCCGGAAGTGGCGGAAGTCTTCGCGGCTCTCGCACCACGCCGCCAGCATCGGAACTTCGTCGAAGTAACCCAGCGCGAAGGGCCAGACGATGCGCTCGCTGCGCTGGCCGTGCGCATCTTCGTAGCCGAACTTCAGGCGCTGCTGTGCGCTTACGGCTTCGCGCACCGCCTGGAGCCGGGCCGCCGGCACCTTCGCCGCTGTTCGTGAAGGGCCCACGCGCAGACCGCTGTCACGCAGTGCCTCGCGGCGAGCGGTGGGCAACACATGCGCAATGCGCGCCAACGCATCACGGGCAGCCTCGGCCAGCGCCGGCTCGGTGCGGGCCGCCACCCAGCGCAGGCCCAGCACCAGCGCGTCGATCTCGGCCGGTGGCAGGGTCATCGGCGGCAGCGTGTCGCTCGGCGCGAGCTGGTAGCCGACGCCGGCCTCGCCGCGCAGGTCAGCGCCCTGCCCGCGCAGCGTCTCGATGTCGCGGTACAGCGTACGCAGGCTGATACCCAGCGCATCGGCCAGCACCTGTCCGGCCACCGGCCGTCGATGGCGGCGCAGCAGCTGCAGCAGCTGGGTCAGGCGCAGCGCACGCGACATCAGCCGACCAGTGCGCTTGATGTCACCACGTGCTCACCCGGTTGCGGGGCCAGCGCGGCTCCGGTCAGTGCCTTGGCGATCTCGGCGGCTGGATTGATCCGCCATGCCCGCGGCAGTGCCGGCCCCAGGGCACCGAGCACCGCCAGTGCGAAACGCTCGCCACGACGGACCTCGGTGCGCTCGCCGCCGATCAGTCCAGGCCGCACCAGGGTCAGCGAGGCGAAGCCCAGCGCGCGCAGGTCACGCTCCAGCTCGCCCTTCACCCGGCTATAGAAGATCGACGACTGCGGGTTGGCACCGGCGGCGGAATTCAATACATAGGTCTTCGCGCCCTGTGCCTGTGCGAGGCGGGCGAACGCCAGCGGATAGTCATGGTCGATGCGGTGGAAGGCCGCGCGGCTGCCGGCCTGGGCGCTGGTGCTGCCCAGCGCGCAGATGACCGCGTCCACGCGCGCCCACTCAGGCGAGGCCGGCAGCGCGTCAAAGGCCAGCACCGGGTTCTCCAGCTTCCCATGGGTCAACGCCAGCGGACGCCGGGTGGGCGCGATCACGGCGCTGCAGCGCGGGTCGTCCAGCAGCCCGGGCAGTGTCAGCCCGCCGACCAGGCCGGTCGCCCCCAGCAACATCACGCGCATCACCACCTCCCGTGCGGCATCCTGTCGCCCATCCTAGCCGTTCAAGCCATCGGCAGCCGCGCCGATATGCTGGAACCAGACCCTGCCAGCCCCAGGATTCGCTCCATGACGGACCACCCCGATCCGCGCCCCGCCCCCGGCACCGCCCTCGGTCCGCCGGCACGCGTGCGCGCGGTTGCCGACGCGGGTGAGGGCGAGCGCGTGGTCCTGCAGGGCGGCAGCAGCGCAAGCCTGCAACGGCTCTTTGCCGGTGCCGATGCGCCGGAGCCGCTGCTGGCCGCGTTCGCCAATGGCATGGCGACGCTGCCGGGCGAACTGGGCGACATGGGTGATCGCCTGCAGTCCGCGCAGGCCAGCGCCGACTGGCCACGCTACGGGCGGGCGATGCGGCAACTGATCGACAAGTACATCCGCACCATCGACCAGCATTCACCGGATGGGCAGCCCGACAGCCTGCGCCTGTCCGAACAGCTGCGCCTGCTGCTGGGCGGCGCGGTAGTGGCGCTGCTGCAGCACGACCCGGACCTGCGCGAGCAGGCGCAGGCGCTGTCCCTTCGCCTGCGCCACTGGCAGCCGGGCAGCGCCCTGGAGCCGATCGAGCAGGGTGTGCGCGAGCTCGGCCATCAGATCGGCGTGCGTGCCGGCAGCTGGCAGGAACAGCAGGCGCTGCTGCTGGAGCTGTTCGCACTGCTGCTGGAGAATGTGAGCGAACTGCTGGACGATCGCAGCTGGCTGCAGGGCCAGATCGCGGCGGTGCGGCAACTGCTGTCCGGCCCGCTGCAGGCCGAGGCCGTTGAACGAACGCGTGCCGAGCTGCGCGAGGTGATCTACCGGCAGGGCCTGCTGCGCCAGGGCATCGACGACTCCAAGGCGGCGATGCGCGGACTGATGGGGGATTTCATCGAACGCATGGATGGCATGGCCACCAGCACCGGTGAATACCATGACCGTATCGGCAGCTACGCACTGCAGCTGCGCGAGGCGCGCAGCATCGCCGATCTGAACCAGCTGCTGCAGGAGGTGATGCGCGATACCGGCAAAGTGCAGCAGCAGGCCGCGCAGGCACGCGACCACCTGGCTGCCGCACGGCTGGACGTGGAGCGCGCTGAACAACGCATCGCCGAGCTGGAACAGGAACTGCGCATGGCCGGCGACCTCGCGCGCATCGATCCGCTGACCCAGGCACTGAACCGCCGGGGCCTGGACGAACTGCTGCAGCGCGAGCTGGCGCGCGCCGAACGCAACAACACGCCGCTGGGCGTGGCGGTGATCGATCTGGATGACTTCCACCAGACCAACAACGCGCATGGTCACGCCGGCGGTGACGCGCTGCTGCAGCACATGGTGGCGGTGTGCAGGCTGCTGCTGCGCGCCACCGATGGCATCGCGCGGCTGGGCGGCGACGAGTTCGTGCTGGTGCTGCCGGAGACCCCCGGTGCGGACAGCATGGCCACCGTGCAGCGCCTGCAGCGCTCACTGGCGCATCGGGTACTGACCGTGCAGGACCGGCGCGTGCCGGTGCATTTCAGTGCCGGACTGGCGCAATGGCAGCCCGGCGATGACAGCGAGGCGCTGCTGCGACGCGCCGACGAGGCGCTGTACGCGGCCAAGCGGCAGGGCAAGAACCGCGTGCAGGCGGGCTGAAGCGCTCCGCCGGGCATGGCCCGGCGCTACCGCCGCCCGTCCGGCGACGCGGCTACTTCCCGCGCAGCTTCTGGATGCCGGTCACCGCCGCCAGCACGATGGCGCCAGCGACGATACCCACCACCATGTTGGCAACCGCGCCGATCAGCCAGCCCCACTGGCCCTCGCCACCGAGCGCCTGCACCGCGTGGTGCAGCGCCGGCACGTTGTGCACCAGAATGCCGCCGCCGACCAGAAACATGGCCACGGTGCCGGCGATCGACAGGAACTTCATCAACCACGGCGCCGATGCGACCAGGCCGCGTCCGAACGCTGCGACCGCTCCGCCCTTACCCGAGAGGTACAGGCCCGCGTCGTCCAGCTTGACGATGCCGGCAACCAGTCCGTAGACGAACACCGTCATCGCCAATGCGACCACCACCAGGGTGAGCACCTGCTGGGAGAACGAGGCGGCGGCAACCACGCCCAGTGTCAGGACGATGATCTCGGCAGAGAGGATGAAGTCGGTACGGATCGCACCTTTCACCTTGTCCTTCTCCCACGCCACCATGTCCACCTCCGCATCGGCCAGCGCCCTGCGCCGCTCGGCCTGGTGCTCGGCGTCCTCGTCCGCCGAATGCAGGAAACGGTGCGCCAGCTTTTCCACGCCCTCGAAGCACAGGAATGCGCCACCGATCATCATCAAGGGCACGATCAGCGGCACGTTCCAGCCACGACCATGCAGCCAGGCTTCCAGGGCGCTGATCGCCAGCGCGGCCGGAACCAGGATCACCTTGTTGAGCAGCGAGCCTTTGGCCACCGCCCAGACCACAGGCAGTTCACGGTTGGCGGAAACACCGGTTACCTGCTGCGCGTTCAGCGCCAGGTCGTCGCCAAGCACACCGGCCGTCTTCTTCGCGGCCACCTTGGTCAGGATCGAGACGTCATCGAGCAGCGTCGCGATATCGTCGAGCAGGGCAAACAGGCTGGCACCGGCCATGGGGGTTCCAGGAGGGAGGATGGACGGATTCTGACCGATCCAACGGCCCGGGAGGAAGTGGATTCACCGCGTGCCTACCCTGCCCCGGCCAGACTGGCGAGGTGATCCCGTTCCGCCGGGCATGGCCCGGCACTACCGGTCGTTGTCCACAAGGAGTGCCGTTTGAACAATCCGCCCACCGCCACTGGCAATCCACCGCTGGTAAAAGGCATGAGCCGACGCAGCCAGATCCTGCGCCTGCTGATGCGCTACCGTCATTCGGGGGTGTTCTCCGGCATGAACCTGGACGCAGCCGGCAGCCAGGCCGAGGTGCCGGCCGACGGCAATCCCGAGCAGTTCGTCAGTGACCTGGAAGCGCTGGGGCCGACGTTCGTCAAGCTGGGCCAGATGCTGTCCACACGTCCAGACATGGTGCCGGTGGAGTTCGCCACGGCACTGGAGCGCATGCAGGAGAAGGTGGCCGAGATTCCGGTCGAACGCATCCACGCCATCGTCGAGCAGGAGCTGGGGGCACCGGTGAGCAAGCTGTTCGCGGCCTTCGACCCCGAGCCGCTGGGCTGCGCCTCGATCGCCCAGGTCCATCGTGCGGTGATGCATGACGGCCGGCAGGTCGCGGTGAAGGTGCAGAAGCCGGAGGTCGCCGCGCAGCTGCGTTCGGACCTGGAAGCGTTGCGCAGCTTCGCTCTGGCCGCCGATCACCTGACCCAGGTCGGCCGCCGGGTGCGCCTGCGCGACTGGCTCAACGAGTTCGCCAAGACCCTGATGCAGGAGCTGGATTACCACGCCGAAGCCGAGAACCTGGCCCGCTTCGGGCGCCATCTGCGGCCCTTCCGGCGCCTGTGGGTCCCGCAGCCGATCTGGGATTACAGCAGCCAGCGCGTGCTGACCATGGAGCTGGCCACCGGCGTTCGCGTGGACGCGATACCCGGCGTACGCCGTACCGAGCAGTCGATGGACCCGTTGGCAGCCGCGCTGATCCGGGGCTACCTGGACCAGATCTTCGTGCATGGCGAGATCCACGCCGATCCCCATCCGGGCAACCTGCGGGTGATGCCCGATGGTCGCCTCGCCATCTTCGATCTGGGCATGGTCGCGCACATGCCACCGCGGCTGCGCGAGCGCCTGCTGAAGATCCTGTTCGCCGCCGTCGATGGCCGCGGCGAAGAAGTGGCGGACGATCTGATCAGCATCAGCACCCGGCTGGAAGCCTTCGACGAGGAGCGTTACCTGCGCGAGACCGGCCAGTTGATCGCGCGCTATGCCGCCAGCGGCAACTTCTCCGAGGGACGCGTGGTGCTGGACATGGTGCGCATCGCCACGGCCTGTGGATTGCGTACGCCGCCGGAACTGAGCCTGCTGGGCAAGGCGCTGCTGAACCTGGAGACGGTCTGCCGCCTGCTCGCGCCCGAACTGGACACGCGCCGCATCGTCGAACGCCAGCTGCAGCATGTGATGCGCGCGCGCCTGAAGAAGTCGCTGTCGGCCGCCAACCTCGCCAGCGAGGCGATGGAGCTGCAGCAGCTGCTGCGCGATGGGCCGCGCAAGCTGTCGGACATCATGGCCCTGCTGGCCGAGAACCGCCTGCAGATGAAGGTGACCGGGCTGGAGGAATCACGGCTGATGGAGAACCTGCAGAAGATCGCCAACCGCGTGGCGGCGGGCATCATCAGCGCAGCGCTGATTCTCGCCGCATCGCTGATGATGAAGCTCGATACCGGCTGGCATGTGTTCGGTTACCCGGCGATCGCGCTGGTGCTGATGCTGATCGGCGTGGCGTTGGGGCTGGGCATCGTCACCAGCGCGCTGTTGTTCGATCGGCGCGCGCGGGCACGCGAGGAACGCGGCCATCGATGAGCGGAGTGCGTGGTGCGCGATATGTGCACCTGCGCCATACGTCCATCTCCGAAGTGCCGCATTCATGCGGTTCTTAATGCAATCCAACGCGCATTTTCACGCTCGTTTTACTTGATCGCGCTGTTACCGCACGCGGTCGATCAACAAACATTTCAGTCAGGTTCGTGCATGCACTATCGGGTCATCGGCCTGTCATGCACACATGCTAGCGGCAGCGCCGGTCGGATGGACACGCGTCGGTACGACGTCCATCGCACCACCCCGTTCACTGCCGAAGCCGCCTATGCTCTGGATCCTTCTGCTGTCGTTGTTGCTGCTGGTCTGGCTGTTCCTCGCTTCCGACAAATGGATGTGGTGGAAGGCCGGTTCGTTCTCACTGCTGTTGCTGGCGCTTAGCACGTGGTGGCTGATCGACAAGCTCTCCGGTGACGGACTCAACGCCGCCACGCTGTACCACCTGGGTGCGGACATGGAGGGTGCCGGCGTCGCCGACTTCAAGGGCTACATCGCCGGCTTCATCGTGCTGGCCCTGGTTTCGCTGCTACCGCTGTTCGCCACGCGGGTCCGCCGCTGGCATCGGCCCGGACGGGGTGCGGCCTGGTTCGCCGGCTTCGCCGTCGCATGGGTGGTCACGCTCATGGTCAGTCCGCTGGCGCGCGACGGCCAGCGTCTTTACCAGCAGCTGCGACCGGTTGATTTCGCGCGCATCGCGCCGGAATACCAGGTGCCTACCCAGCCGTTGCAGCGGCCGCGCAACATCGTCTGGATCTACGGCGAAAGTCTTGAACGCACTTATCTGGACGAGAACGTGTTTCCCGGGTTGATGCCCAATCTCAATCGTCTGGCCGCCAGGTCGTTGGATGTGCGCGGCCTGGCATCGGCCGAAGGCAGTGGCTGGACCATCGCCGGGCTGGTGGCATCGATGTGCGGCGTGCCGCTGACCACCTCGCAGGGCGATGAGAACAGCATGGACCGGATGGGCAGCTTCCTCCCCAAGGCCGTGTGCCTGGGCGACTACCTGAAGCAGCAGGGCTACACCAACCATTATCTGGGCGGCGCCAACGGCCAGTTCGCCGGCAAGGGCCAGTTCCTGGCCAGCCACGGCTTCGACGAAGTACATGATCTGGCGTGGTTCAAGCAGCAGAAGAAGATCGGGCGCATTCACTACTCTGCTTGGGGCGTACACGATGACGTGCTGCTGGACACCGCCTACCAGCGCTTCGAGCAGCTCTCGCGCGCCGGCGCACCGTTCATGCTGACCACGCTGACCATGGATACGCACCATCCCGCAGGCCACCTGCCGGTGTCGTGCAAGGGCGAACGCTACCAGAGCCAGTACGGCAACATCGGCCTGCTCAACGCGCTCAAATGCACCGACCGCCTGATCTCGCAGCTGGTCCAGCGCATCCAGGCCAGTCCGTACGGCAAGGACACGCTGATCGTGATCGCCTCGGACCATCTGGCGATGCCCAACGATCTCAGTCACGTGCTGGCCAGGCAGAAGCGCGAGAACCTGCTGCTGTTCCTCGGTGATGGCGTGGCGCCGCGCCAGCTGGCGGCGGAGAACGGCTCGACGCTGGACTCCGGCGCCACCCTGCTGGGCCTGCTCGATCCGGGCCTGCGCACGATGGGCTTCGGCCGCTCGCTGCTGGACGAAACACGTGCCCCCAGTGCCAGCGTCGCGGCGCGTCGCGATGGCGGCCGCGATTACCCGCAGTACCTGGCATTCGCCCGGTCGCTGTGGCTGGGCGAGCCGACCCGCGAACTGAGGATCGACAACGACGACCAGGTGGTGGTGGGCATGCAGCACGTGCAGCCGCCGGTCCTGCTGGAGTACGACAAGGACTGGGGCCTGAAGTCGGTGTATCTGGAGAACACGTCCCGCCAGTTCGACGATGCCGATCCGGACAACACCCTGGCCTATGTGGATCGCTGCACCGCATTCGAGGATGGGTCGGCCGACGGCGACTGGTGCGCCTTGCTGGTGAACCGCGACAACGGCATCAAGCTGTACCGCGACGACGACCTGCGTGGTGGCATCGCGGTGGACGCGCCGCTGGATGCGTTCCAGGGCCCGCGCCCGAGCGTGCGCCAGGCCCACATGATCACCCAGAAGGGCCGCCGCACCCGCGCCGGCCAGTACATGCTGCAGCTGGTGGCAAGCACGCGCCCGGATCGCGGTTTCTGGATCGAGGCCGTGTCATCGCAGCGCAAGGTGGTGCTGGCCCAGCAGTGGGTCCAGCCTGATGCCGACGGCAAGATCAATGTGTCCTTCGGACTGGATCATGAAGTGGACGATCTGGAGATCCGCGCCTGGTTGAATCACGCCGAGAAGCTGGCCGTGGATACCTTCGCGCTGGTGCCCTCGCGCAGCCGACCGCGGGGATAGGGTTCTCTGCAGGGCTGCGCCCTGCACCTGCTGCGAGCTGGAGCAAAGGCAGCAGCAACAGCGTGCATTCCGTGGGATGGCGGGGCGGTGTAGGTTGGCAGGACACGCCGTAAACCCATCCATGGGGGCTCGATGGCGCCATCCATGGCGCCAACGGTCCTGCCAACCCACACCGCCCCACCTCTGACGGTTTCCGGCAGGTGTGGGTAGGTGTCGACCTTGGTCGACACTTCTGTCAGATATCGAAAGCAATCTGGGGTCAGATCCGTTTTCTGCGGAAGAAAACGGATCTGACCCCAAAAGCAATTCCAGCAGATCGCGGAAATCTGTCGAAGGCGGGGTGGGTCCGGTTGCGGGGGCGTGAGCCGCATGGATGCGGCGACCGAGCTTACATGGACGTACTTGCAGCGGCCCCCGCAACCGGACCCACCCCGCCATCCCATGGAATGCTTGGTGTTGGTGTTGCTGTTGCTGTTGCTGTTGCTCCGGCCTCGGCAGGTGCAGGGCGCAGCCCTGCCGGGAATCCCCTACTCCTGGGGGTCGCGGGTGATGTGGATGTCCGTTGGCGTGGACAGCGGAATGTTCCGCTCCGCCAGGATCTGCAACAGACTGAAATACAGATCGCTGCGGGTGCCGTACACCTGCCGCGGGCTGGCCACGTAGGCGAAGCTGTTGATGGTGATCTGGCCGCCGGCAATGCCGTCGATGTATACCGTCGGCGCGGGCGTCTGCAGCACGCTGGTGTGCGCGCCATAGGCATCCAGCATGGCCTGCCGCAGGCCGGCGACGTCGGTGCTGGTCGGTACCGCGAACTGGATCTGGATGCGGCCTTGGTTGTTGCCCATCGTCATGTTGCGGATGGTCTTGGTGATCAGCTCCGAGTTGGGCACGATCAACGTGGACTTGTCGCCCACCTGGATCTCGGTCGAGCGCACATTGATGCGGCGGATGTCGCCTTCCTGGTCACCCAGCTTCACCCAGTCACCGATCTTCACCGGTCGCTCGGCCAACAGGATCAGGCCGGAAACAAAATTCTGGGTGATCGCCTGCAGGCCGAAACCAATACCCACCGACAACGCACTGACCAGCAGCGCCAGCTTCTGCAGGTTCAGGCCCATCACCGTCAGGGCCCACAGCACCGCGATGATGATGCCAAGATAGCGGGCGACGGTGCTGATTGAATTGCGCGCGCCCAGATCCAGTTCGGTCTTGGGCAGGTAGGTGTCGGCCAGCCAGCGCTGCACCACCTGCATCACCCCCAGCCCGGCCAGCAGCACGCCGATGGCCAGTACGATGCGGCCCGGCTCCAGCGTCAGGTCCTTGGCGATGGGAATGCCATTGGCCAGCGACGCGAAGCGCTCCACGATCGAGCCGACATTGCCGAAGGGCGCGGCCAGTGCCAGCAGCGCGATCAGGACCACGAAGGTGCGCAGCACCGCCGACAGCAGCACGCCGGCCTGCTCCAGCCTGGAGACGCTCAGGCCGGTGCTGAGCAGGATGGTCTGGCCAACCTTGCTGTCGGCGTTCAACAGCCAGGTGCAGAAATCATCGACGAACTTGAACAGCAGGGTGGCTGCCAGCACCACGATGCTGCCGCCGATCAACTGCTGGTTCACGAACTTGGCGAAGTTCACATAGCCCAGCAGCGTGGCGATGATCGCCGCCACCACCGCGATGTTGCCAGCCACGCGCGCCAGTACCAACCAACTGCTGCGGCGCACCGGCTGCTGTGCGCCGAGACCATCGGCCTGCGCTTCCAGCTTCGCTTCGGCTTCGGCCGTCTGCCGCCGGTGCAGGCGTGCCAGGGTCACCAGCATGGCCATGATCAGGCCGAGGTAGGTCAGCGCAATCACGCCATCCAGTGCCACCGTGGTCACGTCGCTGGTGCGGGTGGCACGGTCAATGGCCACCAGCACGTTGCTCAGCCAGGCCAGCGCAGCGGCACCCCAGGCGTACTTGCGCAGCTTCAGCGCGGCGGTGTCATCCAGGTTCAGCAGCCGCCAGGAGGGGCGCCTGGGCATCAGCAGGCACGCGCTGAGCGCGGCGATGAAGGCCGCAGCGAAGGTCGCCGCCACCACGCCATCGGCTACGTTCTGCAGGCGCGGGGCGATGCCATCGATGGCATTCAGCGAAGCCACCAGCACCACCACCGCATAGCCCGGCAGCAGGGTACCCACCAGCAGCAGCCACATGGCCAGGCCGGAACGGCGCAGGCGGCCGTCCGGCGCGCGTTCCGAGGCGGCGAACCGGCGCCCCAGCGCCCGCAGCCACAGGCGCAGCGGGAACATCATCACCAGTGCTGCGGCCAGGCCCAGCAGCAGGGTGCTCCAGCCGTGGGTGTCGATGGCCTTGCCCAGGGTGTCACGCCCCTGTTGCGCCAACGGGCGCACGCGGGCGATGTCGTCGGGAAGCTGATCGGCCACCTGCCGCCAGAGCGACGGCGACAGCGGTGAATCGACCTTGCGGCCCAGTTCCTCGCTGATCTGCGCGGAACGTTGCTTGTCGATGTCCGCACTCAACTGCTGGGCACGCACCGCGATGGATTTTGCCTGGGCCACCGACGCGGCCAGGGCATCGCGCTCGCGGGTGAGCGTACGTCGCTGCGCGGCCAGGTCGGGGGGCTCGGTGGTGCCCTGCGGCGCTTCACCCAGCTGGGCCAGCTGCTCATTGAGCTGATCCAGCTGTGGCTGCAGGGACTTGTCCAGCGCCTCGGCATCCCGCTTGGCCTTCGACGCGTTCTCTGAAAGCGTGCCGAGTGTTTCGGTGGCTTCGGCGTCGTCACGCTTGCGCTCGATCTCCTTCAGCGCGCTGTCAATCTGTGCCAGCTGCTGCTTCGGCGTAGGCGCCTCGTTCTGCGCGAGCGCGGGCGCGGACAGCAGAAGGGCAGCACCCAGCAGCAGGCCCAGCCAGGGCCCGCGCATGCGGATCGATTGCAGGAAGGAAGACACGCCAGATGCACACCGGTTCGCGCGGACCACCGCGCCTGCGCGCGACTATACGGCACGACCGGTCAAGGTCGGATGCCCAGGGCGGCACCGCCCGCAGCACCCGCCCCCGCGGTTCAGTACTTCAAGCGCAGCTCCTCCACCGTCGGCTGCTGCAGCGCATACCAGTCCTGGAACTCTTCCTCGGTGATTTCGTCCGGGGCGTACACCGCCACCGGAGGCCAGTCGTGGTCGGTCGGCAGCGGCTGGCGCGGACCGGCGCGCAGGCTGTAGCTGACGCCCTCATAGTCCACCAGATCGTCGACCTGCGGCCATTGCTCGCGCGCGAACGCGGTTTCACTCTTCAACAGGATCACCTGGTACATCGGCACCTCCACTTCAGGTTGGATCGGAACACCCGGCGCTGGCGGCAGGATACCGCCGCGCCGATGACAGCGGGAATGACGCCGCGGCGACGCAATGTTCTGGACACCGCCATCGCTCCGGCTTCACCCGCTCGTGGCGAGGCCGTCGGCATCGTGGAGGCCCGTTCCCGCTGCGCCTGCCGATGACCGAACAGCTGCCACTGAAGACCGTCGCCGACCTCAAGCTGCCCCGCTACCTGGGCACCTGGTATGAGATCGCGCGCCTGCCCATGCGCCACGAGCCGGAAGGCTGCACCGATGTCTCGGCGCACTACAGCCTGCTCGACAACGGCAACGTCAGCGTCCACAACCGCTGCCGCATGGACGGCCAGGTCGAGGAGGCCAGCGGCGAAGCCTGCCCCGTCGACAACGACAGCGCGCGCCTGGAAGTGAGCTTCCTACCCAAGGGCCTGCGCTGGCTGCCCTTCGCCAAGGGCGACTACTGGGTCATCCAGATCGCTCCGGACTACAGCGTGTCGCTGGTTGGCAGCCCCGATCGCCGCTACCTGTGGCTGCTGGCACGCGAGCCGAAGCTGGACGCCACCGTGCGGGACCATTATCTGGCCACGGCGCGGCTGCAGGGCTTCGATCTGTCCGAACTGATCCACACGCCGCACACCGGCCATCCCACCGCCTGACCCATCACCATGGACCTGAAAAGTGGCTATCCCTGGTGGGCCGTACGCAATGGCCTGATCCAGGCATTTCCCCCGCTGGAGGGCGACCTGCGCTGCGATGTGCTGGTGGTCGGCGGCGGCATCACCGGCGCACTGATCGCCGATGAGCTGTCAGGTCACGGTCACGATGTCGCCCTGATCGAGCAGCGCGACATCGGTTGGGGCAGCACCGCCGCCAGCACCGCGCTGCTGCAGTACGAGATCGACACCCATCTGCTGGAACTGGCCCAGCGCTATGGCCACGACGCGGCCACGCTGGCCTACCGGGCCTGTGCCGAGGCGATCCCGGCACTGGGCGAAGTGGCGCGTGGCCTGAAGGACGTGGACTTCCGGCGCATGGACAGCCTGTACCTGGCCAGTCGCCACCGCGACGTGCCCCGCCTCATGGCCGAGGGCCAGGCACGCCGCAGCGCCGGCCTGGACGCCCGCTGGCTGGGCCCGGAGGCGCTGGCGGAGCGCTTCGATGTGGACGCCGGCGGCGCATTGCTGACCCGGCAGGCAGCGCGGGTCGACCCTTACTGCCTCACCTATGGATTGCTGAAGCGGGTGCGCCAGCGCGGCGGCCACATTCACGATCGCACCGTGCTGCACACGCTGACGCCAGGCACACGGGGCGTAACCGCCCAGACCGAATCAGGCGCGACGATCCGCGCAGGCCACGTGGTGCTGGCGATGGGATACGCCAACCAGCGCTGGCTCTCGCAGCGCGTCGCACGCAACCGCAGCAGCTATGCCTTCATCACCGACCCTGTCGATGCCGCGGTGCTGGGCCCCCTGCAGCGCACGATGGTGTGGGAAAGCGCGCGCCCCTATCTGTACCTGCGGGCTACCGGCGACCGTCGCCTGCTGGTGGGCGGGCTGGACGATGCCATCGACATTCCGGCACGGCGCGACCGGCGGGTGGAAGGCAAGGCAGACAAGCTCATGAAGCAGCTGCTGCACTGGTTTCCCAAGCTCGACCCGGTACCGGCATTCTCATGGGCCGGTACCTTCGCCGAGACCGCCGACGGATTGCCGTTCTTCGGCCCGCATGAACAGTGGGGGCCGCGCGTGCACCTGGCAATGGCCTACGGCGGCAACGGCATCACCTATTCCATGATCGGCGCACAACTGCTGCGGGCCCGCATCGAGCGGCGCAAGCATCCGCTGGCGGAGCTGTTCGGGTTCGGGCGGCTGTGACCTGCAGCCGGGCATGGCCCGGCTCTACCCCAATCCGGTGCCGACAGGCATCATTCAAGCACGCCCTGCTAGCGTCGGCCTGTAACGCCGCGTGTGGCGTGGTCCCTGTCCGCTGGAGCGCCAAGATGATCCGCCCCCTGACCCTGCTGTTGTGCCTGGCCCTGCCCGGGACCGTGCTCGCCCAGTCCGCTGCCGGCGCCACCGCACCGCAGGCATCCGGGTTGGACCTGACATTGCCGCAGGCGCCGATGCGTTACCTCAACGATCCGACGTTGCAGCAGGACCCGCCGGGCACCTACTACGGTGACAAGAGTGGCCCACGCGTGCACGACGATGCCCGCATCGCCGACGTGCAGGACGACAAGGTGAAGGTCTCCGGCAGTTTCACCACCGGCATCGGGTACTCCAAGCGGGGTGGCAACAGCCACTACAACGCCGCCACGCTGAATCTGAGCAAGAACTACACCACCGACGAGGGCAAGACCCGCGGGGTGAACCTCAACATCCACGTCAGCGAAGGCGAGGGCCCGGGGTTCTTCGGCCCGTATGGCGGCTCCTACGGTCGCGGCCCCGGCTACTGGGACTACCCGCCGCCCTACGGCTGGTAAGCACCTGCGGGTAGCGCCGGGCCATGCCCGGCGAGCGCAGCGCATGCATCAGGCCGCCGGGCATGGCCCGGCGCTGCCCGAGGCGCTCAATCCAGCCAGCCGTCGCGTTCGCTGTGCAGGATGCGGCCGTCATAGCCGCTCAGGCGCACCTCGACCTTCTGGTTGCGGGCATTGCGCGCTTCCAGCGACCAGGTGGCGCCATCGCGCTCCAGCGAGTGGATCTCGCGCAGGCCCTGCGACTGTGCCTTGGCCAGCACCTGCTCGGTCGGCAGCAGCGCGCGGCCGTTGTGCTCATCGAAGATCTCGCCGGTCTTCGGGTCTACGTAGACCTCACTGAAGCGGCCATCGGCGCGGCTGACGTCGGCTTCCCACAGGCCGTCATCGCGTTCGATCTCGTGGATCTGGGTGTAGCCGGCCTTGCGCAGGGCCTGCTCGGCCTGGGCCATGCCCAGCGGTGCAGCGTGCGCGGCCGGAGCGATGGCCAGCACGGCGACGGTGGCGAGGGTGAGCGACTTCAGCATGGGAGTTCTCCTGTTCGTGGCCGGACCATTCCGGCAGCACCACGATGCCGCGGTCGGCTAACAGCCCCTTAGCGGCCATCGTTAGTCGGCTGTTAGTCGGCGGTGCCATGCTCGCGCCTGTCGCCATCGCCCGAGGATCCGTCACCGATGCTGGTCTCCCTGCCCCTGCTGCTGGCCCTGGCCACTCCGGGCTCCGCTGCCGGCCCTGCGCCGGACCCGGCGCAGCAGGTCGCGCGCCGCGCCGTGCAGCAGGGCCGTTACGTGCCCCTGGAACAGGTGGTGCGCGACGCGCTCAGGCGCCAGCCCGGCCAACTGCTGGAGGTGGAGCTGGACGACGCGGTGTACGAGGTGGAGATCCTGCGTGACGACGGCGCAGTGGTGGAGCTGGACTATGATGCGCGCAACGGGACGTTGTTGAAGATGGAACTGGACGACTGATGCGGATCCTGCTTGCCGAGGATGACACCGAGCTGGCCAAACGCCTGCAGCCCCTGCTGGAGCAGGCCGGCTACGTGGTCGATGTGGCCACCGATGGCCGTCGTGCGGAAGAGATCGGCCAGATCGAGGACCTGCATGCCGCAGTCGTCGATCTTGGCCTGCCCGGCCTGGATGGACTGAGCGTGATCGAGCGCTGGCGTGCCCATGGCCGCGATTTTCCGGTGCTGGTGCTGACCGCACGCAGCCGCTGGCACGACAAGCTGGCCGGCTTCGATGCAGGCGCCGATGACTACCTGACCAAACCGTTCCAGGCCGATGAACTGGTGCTGCGCCTGCGTGCCCTGATCCGCCGCAGCCGGGGCCACGCCAGCCCGCGCCTGCAGTGCGGCCCCCTGCAGCTTGATGTCAACGCCGGTCGCTTTGAACTGGACGGGCAACCGTTGCCGCTGAGTCCCCAGGAGTTCCGCGTACTGAGTTACTTCATCCATCACGCCGGCCGCGTGATCAGCCGCGACCGCCTCGGCGAACAGGTCTTCGAAGGCGGTTACGATCCGGACTCGAACGCGCTGGACGTGCTGCTTGGCCGGGTGCGGCGCAAGCTGGGCGTGGAACTGATCCATACCGTGCGTGGCCAGGGTTGGCGGCTGGCCGAGGCATGAGCGCGCGCCAGCCTTCATTGCGGCGGCGGCTGCTGCTGGTGGGGGGCATCGGCCTGGTGCTGGTGTCGGTGCTGGCCAGCGTGCTGCTGGGCGAGCTGTTCAAGCGCAGCGCGCGCGACCGTCTTGACGGCGAGTTGCAGCAGGACATGCTGACTCTGCTCGCGCAGGCGGAGATCGATCCCGACGGACAGCTGCGGCTGCGCCAGGAACCCAACGACGCGCGCTTCCAGCGTGTGTTCTCCGGCGCCTACTGGCAGATCACCGACCGCAACGGCAAGGTGCTGCTGCAGTCGCGCTCGCTGTGGGACCAGACCCTGCCGGTCACGGCCACCGGCCCGACCGAGCGCAATCTGAGCGGGCCGATGCAGCAATCGCTGCGCGCCCGTGTGCAGCAGGTGCGCCTGCCACGTGCATCGCAGCCCTACATTGCGCTGGTTGCCCATGATCGCAGCGCGCTGGACGCGGACACCGCCGCCTTCCGTCAGCGCAGCGCGCTCGCGCTGGGCCTGCTGGTCGCGGCATGGCTGGCGGTGCTGGCCAGCCAGGTGCATTTCGGCCTGCGCCCACTGCGCGGCCTGGGCCAGCAGCTGGAACGCATCCGCCGTGGCGATGCCGAGCGCATCGACCGCAGCCGGCTGGATCTGGAGATCGCGCCGCTGGCCGATGAGCTCGATGCCCTGCTCGATCACCACCAGCGCATGGTCGCGCGCGCGCGCAGCAGCGCCGAGGACCTGGCGCATGCGCTGAAGACGCCGCTGAGCGTGTTGGCGGCCGAAGCGGAGGGTGAAGGACGCGGCTGGCGGCGCACGGTGCACGAACAGGGCGCGCGCATGCGTGCGAGCATCGACCGCTACCTGGCCGCCGGCCTGGCCGTGGACCACCACCAGCGCAGCGATGTGGCGCCCGCGGTGGAGGCATTGTGCCGATTGATGACCCGCGTGCATGCCGGCCGCCGCATCCGCTTCCAGATGGACGTGGCACACGGGCTGGCCTTCGCCGGCGCAGCCACCGACCTGGAGGAGATGCTGGGCAACCTGCTGGACAACGCCGGCAAATGGGCCGCCAGCGAAGTACGCCTGCGGGCCCTGGCCAAACAGGACCGGCTGCATATCGAAGTGCGCGATGACGGCCCGGGGCTGGACGAAGCCAAGCTGGAGAGTGTCCTGCAACGTGGCGTACGCCTGGACGAACGGGTGGAAGGCAGCGGCCTGGGCCTTGCGATCGCCGCGGAGATCGCCGCCAGCCACGGCGGCTCACTGCGCCTTTCCAACGAGAACCCGGGGCTGCGCGCACGGCTGGAACTGCCGCTGGCCCCGACGGACGCCCCGTCTCCCCGGTAGAGCCGCCCCGGCGCTGCACGACCCGCCTCAGCGGTGGTGCATCCACCAGCAGTCGATGGCGTCGAGCACGATGTGGATCACCAGGCCGATGCCCACCAGACGGGTCTTCTTCGGCACGCACAGCCCGGCGTACACCGCGATCGCCGGCGCGGTGTGCAACGGGTGGAAGCCGATGCTGCAGCGGTTCGGCGCGTAGATCGGATCGGCCAGCAGATGGTCGAGGTCGATGATCCAGCCCAGCAGCATCAGCAACCACGCCGACGCAAAGCGCTTGCGCCAGAACAGCCATGCCAGCAGGGCTGGCACGGCGGCATGCAGGAACAGGTGGAAGATCGCGCGGGCGCTCATCAGGACCGTTAGCGCCGGGCCATGCCCGGCGTTGCCGCAGGCATCAGACCAGCGGCTCGTCGGACAGGTAGGTGTAGCCGGTCAGGCCCGCCTCCAGCGCCTGCGACAGTTCCTGCGCACGCTCCGGCGACAGCCCGGCGGCAGCCACGCGCTGGGCATAGGCCGCGCGCAGGTCGTCCAGCCGGTAGCCCACGTAGTCCAGCATCACGTCGGTGGTGTCGCCACGACGCTGCTGGGTGATCGCGTAGCCGTCCGCATCGGCCACCACTTCCACCGCGTCGGTGTCACCGAACAGATTGTGGATGTCGCCCAGGATCTCCTGGTAGGCACCGACCATGAAGAAGCCGATGCGGTAGCTCTCGCCGTGCTTTATCGCGTGCAGCGGCAGCGAACTGTCCAGGCTCTCGTTCTCGACATAGGTCTTGACCATGCCGTCCGAGTCGCAGGTCATGTCGGCAATGATGCCGCGACGGTCCGGCACTTCGTCCAGCCGCTCGATCGGCACGATCGGGAACACCTGGTCGATGGCCCACGCGTCGGGAATCGATTCGAACACGCTGAAGTTGACGAAGTACTTGTCGACCAGGCGCTCGTTCAGTTCATCCAGCGCCGGACGGTGGCTCTTCTCGTCATAGCTCAGGCGTGCACGCACGCCGTGGGCGATGGCGTAGAACAGGTCGTCGATGCGCGCACGCTGCGGCAGGTCGATCTGGCCCAGCGCGTAGCTGGACAGGCCTTCGGCATGGAAGTGCTGCGCCTCCTGGAACAGTTCCACCGCCGGGCGCACGTCCAGTTCCTCGTGGATCTCGCGCAGATGACGGATCGAAGCCGGCTCGTCATCGTGCTGGTCCGGCACGCGGCCCTCCTGCGCCTGTTCCACTTCGGACACATTCGCGATCAGCACTGCATGGTGCGCGGTCATCGCACGGCCGCACTCGGTAACGATGCGCGGGGGGGCAGGCCGTGCTCTTCGCAGGCGTTGGCCAGCGGCTGCACGATGTTGCTGGCATACGAATTCAAGCCGTAGTTGATCGAGCAGAAGCTGCGCGACCGGGTGCCTTCGTAATCCACGCCCAGGCCGCCGCCCACGTCCACGTGGGTGATCTTAGCGCCCAGCTGCGACAGTTCAACGAAGTAGCGGGTGGCTTCGCGCATGCCGTTGGCGATGTCGCGCACGTTGGAGATCTGCGAGCCCATGTGGAAGTGCAGCAGGCTCAGGCAATCGGCGTACTCGGTATCGCGCAGCGACTTCCACAGGTCCAGCAGCTGGCGCGGGGACAGGCCGAACTTGGCCTTGTCGCCCCCGCTGTTCTGCCACTTGCCGGCGCCCAGCGACGCCAGCCGCATGCGCACGCCCAGGCCGGGCTTCACGTCCAGCGCCTTGGACTCTTCCAGCACCAGCTTCAGCTCGGACGGCTTCTCGATGACGATGAAGGTCTGCAGGCCCAGCTTGCGACCGATCAGGGCCAGGCGGATGTACTCACGGTCCTTGTAGCCGTTGCAGACGATCAGGCCGCCCGGGCGCGACAGTGCCAGCACCGCCATCAGCTCCGGCTTGCTGCCCGCTTCCAGGCCGAAGCCCTCGCCGTGGTGGCTGGCCAGGGTACCGGCCACGCCGCGGTGCTGGTTGACCTTGATCGGGTACACCGCGGTGTAACCACCCGCGTAATCCCAGTCCTGCTGGGCCTGGGCGAATGCCGCCTGCAGCTTGCCCAGGCGCTGGCCGAGGATGTCCGGGAAGCGCACCAGCAGTGGCAGCTTGGCGCCCGCCTCGCGGGCGGCGTCCACCACCTTGGGCAGCGACACCACCGGGCCGTCCGCCCCGGTCGGTCTCACCACCATGTGCCCGGCCTGATCCACGTCGAAGTAACCATCCGCCCAATGCGGGATCGAGTAGGTCTTGCGGGCTTGGTCGAGGGACCAATCGGTCATTTCAGTCGGCCTTGTTGGCAATAAAAAAGGGGGGGGCATGATAACGCCTATATGCCCACAGGTTCGTTATCATGCGCGCCCGCGCCCGTGACCCGGCTCCTGCCGGACCTGAACAGGCCGATCCGTCCGGATGTGGCTTGCGCCACGCGGCCCCGTGCCGCCAACCCGGCTCTACCCCCTCCGAACAGGACCCCAGAAGGACACGTCCCATGACTGACAGCAACAACTGGTACATCGAGCATTTCGAGCGCACCGGCTCGGCCATCGGCTACCGCATCACCGGCAAGCTGGACGAGGTGCAGTCGCCCTTCCAGAAGATCGAGATCTTCCAGACCACCGACTGGGGCAACCTGATGACCATCGATGGCGCCATCATGCTGACCAGCAAGGACAACTTCTTCTATCACGAGATGATCAGCCACCCGGTGCTGTTCACCCACGCCGCTCCCAAGCGCGTGGTGATCATCGGTGGCGGCGACTGCGGCACCCTGCGCGAAGTGCTCAAGCACAAGGGCGTGGAGAGCGTGACCCAGTGCGACATCGACGAGCAGGTCACGGTGATGGCGCGCAAGCACTTCCCGGAGCTGTGCGACTCCAACGACGATCCGCGCGCCGAACTGCTGTTCGACGACGGTGTGGCCTACATGGCCAACTGCCCGGCCGGCAGCGTGGACGTGGTGATCGTGGACTCCACCGACCCGGTCGGCCCGGGCGAAGGCCTGTTCAACAAGGCCTTCTACGAGAGCTGCTTCAAGGCGCTGAAGGACGATGGCATCCTGGTGCAGCAGTCCGAATCGCCGCTGATGCAGCTGGAACTGATCAACGAGATGCGTACCGAGATGGGCAAGGCCGGCTTCGGTTCGTTCAAGACCCTGCCGTTCCCGCAGCCGTGCTACCCGACCGGCTGGTGGAGCGTGACCATGGCGCGCAAGGGCGACAGCAGCTTCGACTTCCGCCAGGCTGATTCGGCCGCCAAGACCTTCACGACCCTGTACTACACCGCCGCGCTGCACACCGGCGTGCTGGTGACCCCGCCGTTCGTGCAGGCGGCACTGAAGAGCTGATCCAACAAAAAACCCGCGCTGGCAGCAGCGCGGGTTGTTCGTGTTCCGGTAGCGCCGGGCCATGCCCGGCGGCCGTTCGATCAGATCGCCCAGATTCCGGCAATCACCGCCGCCACCAGGCCCCACTTGATGACCTGGTAGGCCACCACGCTGCGCTCGCGCAGCGCCTTGGCCTTCAGGCGCACCTTGTACAGGCTGCCGAATGCCTTGTTGACACCCCCGGTCGGATCACCTGGCAGGTTCGGCGAAGCGCCACCGGCCAGCAGCGTGGCGGCCACCGCACGGTTGAACAGGCCCGGCAGGCCGAAGCGCAGCGGGCGCGCGATGTCGCAGAACAGGATCACTCGGTCCTGCTCGGTCTCGTTATGCGCGTGGTGGATGTAGGTTTCGTCGAACATCATCCACTCGCCGTCGCGCCAGCTCTTCCGGATGCCGTCCACTTCGATGTAGCAGGCATCATCGTTGGGGGTGCTCAGGCCCAGGTGCAGGCGCAGCGAACCGGCGAACGGATCGCGGTGCGGACGCAGCTCGCTGCCCGGCGGCAGCTGCGCGAACATCGCTGCGCGAACATCCGGAATCGACTCGATCAGGGCCACGGTCTTCGGGCACAGCGTCTTCGCTGACGGGTGCGAGGGGCCGTACCAGCGCAGGTAGAAGCGCTTCCAGCCACGGCGGAAGAACGAGTTGAAGCCCGCATCGTTGAAACTGCTGGACGCAGCGATCTTCTGCGCATCGCGCAGCGCCAGCGCCTCGTCACGGATCATCTGCCAGTTCTGGCGCAGGGGTTCCAGCTGCGGGAACTCCTTGCCCGGGTCCAGAAACGGCGTGGTCGGCACCTTCGAGAACATGTACATGACCACGTTGATCGGGGCCATGAAACTGGAGTGGTCCAGCAGCTGGCGCGACCAGCGCGCGCGGACCCTGCCACGGAAGTGGATGTACAGCACGCAGGCCACGAACAGCACTGCCAGTACGATCTTGATCATCAAAAACTTTCCTCCGGCGGCAGCCGGAACGGGAATCAGGGGGCGATGCACGGCGCAGGCGGCCGGCATCGGTGGCAACGCGGCAGGGGACGGGGACGTGCCGGAACGGGGCGGCCGCCGATGTCGCGGATGAACAGCTTATGGTCGGCAGGCCGTGCGCCGGGGTCAAGCCACACGTGTGCCATGTTCAGCGGCGCTTGGCTGAACGGGTGTATTTCTTCTTCAACTTATTGATTTTCAATGCCTCAAACCGAAAAGTGAGACGAAATTGTCCGCCCGTGCGCGACGAACTGTTCCAGCCACGGCCCCGACATTTCTCCGACAGAACGTGGATTAGCGAACTTGCCGGTACTAAAATTGACTTAACGAAAGTTTAGCCAGTTTCCCCCGCCTCAGCGGTTCGCTTGACGCTTCAGCGCCGCCCACCGGGTCGTCCGAGACCCCGCCATGCCCCTTCCTGCCTCCCCCTGCCAGACCTGCGGCGATGATGCCACCACGCCCCTGCTGCTCAAGCGTGGCGAACGCCTGCTGGCCCCCGATGTCTACCGCACCTGCCTGGATGGCCGCGAGGCCGTCATCAAGGACTACTCCCGCTATCGCGGCACGCCGCTGTCGCTGGTCGCACGCCTGATGGTGCGCCGTGAAGCGCGCATGCTGCAGCGCCTGGGCGGCTGGAAGCACGCGCCGGCGCTGCTGGGAACACTGGGAGGCCTGGCACTGGGCATGGAGTTCATTCCCGGCCAGACCCTCAGCACCGCCCAGGCAGTCGGCAATGAAGTGTTCGAGCAGCTGCAGCACGCACTCAGCCGCCTGCATGCGGCCGGCATCACCCATAACGATCTGCACGGCACCAACGTGGTGGTCAGCGGCGGCGTACCGGTGCTGCTGGACTTCACCTCGGCCTGGCGCGCACCGCGCTGGCTGCGCCGCAACCCGCTGACCCGGCAGATGCGCCGCAGCGACATGAAGAACCTGCTGAAGATCCGCCAGCGCGTGACCGGGCAGGCGCCCAGCGCCACCCAGGCCGCCCTGGTGGCCGACCCCGGCTGGGTGGCCGCAGTGCGCCAGGGCTGGAAGCGGTTCTATAAGTGGGCGAAGCGCCGGTAAGCGTCGCTCCGCTCACCGCTTTACCGCTCCTTGTAGAGCCGAGCCCATGCTCGGCTGCTCTTTGTAGAGTCGAGCAAGCTCGACTCTACATAACGGCGGAACGGCAGCCGAGCATCGGCTCGGCTCTACAACATCCCGCCGGACGGCTTACAGCGCGTCTGCGTCCAGCTCGCCGGTACGGATACGCACCACGCTGCCCAGGTCATACACGAATACCTTGCCGTCGCCGATCTTGCCGGTACCGGCCGCCTTGACGATGGCTTCCACCACCGCCTCCACCTGGTCATCGGTCACGGCCACTTCCAGCTTCACCTTCGGCAGGAAGTCGACCACGTACTCGGCGCCACGGTACAGCTCGGTATGCCCCTTCTGGCGGCCGAAGCCCTTGACCTCCGTCACCGTGATGCCGGTGACGCCACGCTCGGCCAGCGCTTCGCGCACGTCGTCGAGCTTGAACGGCTTGATCACCGCCATGACCATCTTCATCGTCGATCTCCTGTCTTCCGGCGTGGAGGATAGCGCCTGAACGCGCCCGGTGCGACGCCGCGGCTGCCTGTCCGGGCAGCGCGCGCCGGCAGTATCCTTGTGGCTGAACGGCCTGCCCGCGCCTGATGCGCGGGCGCCACCCACGGAGCACCCCATGATCGACCTGAACCAAATCGATGACCTCGCCCGCCGCCTCAGCGACCTGGTGCCGCCGGGCCTGCGCGAATCACGCGAGGAACTGCAGGCCACCTTCAAGAGCGCGCTGCAGGCTGGGCTGGCCAAGCTCGATCTGGTCACGCGCGAGGAATTTGAAGTGCAGCGCGCGGTGCTGCTGAAGACCCGCCAGAAGCTGGATGCGCTGGAAACAGCGGTGCGCGAGCTGGAAGGGCGCCGCGCCGCAGAATGAAAAAGGAGGCGCGCTGCGCCTCCCACTTACAGATTATTTCCCGGATGGGGCCTTGCAGCAAGGCCCACCTGGCCCCCTAGACTCGCCGGCCTGTCGATCCGGCAGGACAACCTGGGGTATCGCGATGACGCAGGACACCGAATGGACACCCGTTTCGCAGGACACCTGCGATCAGGTCGCCGGGCCGTTCTATCACGGCACCCGGGCCGACCTGGCCACGGGCGATCTGCTGGTTGCCGGCTACGGCTCCAACTATCGCGATGGCGTGGTGATGAACCACATCTACTTCACCACGATTGCCAAGGGCGCCGGGCTGGCCGCGGAGATGGCCCGGGGCGAGGGACCGCCGCGTGTGTACGTGGTGGCACCGACCGGGCCGTTCGAGGACGATCCGAACGTCACCAACAAGAAGTTTCCCGGGAACCCGACACGGTCGTATCGCAGTGCACAGCCGTTGCGGATTGTCGGTGAGATCACCGAGTGGGAACCCTACGATGCGGACTTCATCCGGCAGTTGAGGGAATTCGTCGCATCGGGGAGTGGCGAGATCATCAACTGATGGTCTATTGGTGCTGAGCGTTGCGCACCTCTTCATCGGCATCGTAGATGTCAAGGCCGAGCTCGATGCCGCGCTCTCCCAGGGCGAGCAGGACCTTGGGCGAAAGCGAGACACCATCATTGCTGCTGCCCATGAAAAGGCCGCAGAACAGGTCAGGCCGGAACCGTGCCAGCGACTTCCATATGGCGGGATCTCCGGTGAGCTGATCAAGGATCTCAAAAATCTGAGCCTCCAGATCTTCAGGCTCATGACGCATCGCGGCCATTCGCCAGCTTCCGGTCCTGGCGATACGCACGACGCCCGAGTGGCTGCCTCCAAGTTCCTGGCCCTTGTGATACGAGGCGGTTGGAACCGCCCCCAGCAGGGCACTGATCTCATCCGGCAGAAGGTCGTCGCCGAAAAATCGGAGCGTTACCAGGGAATGATCGAATGCTGCCATTGAAGTCGGGTCGTCCTTTCGGAATGTCTTTCAGCATGCGCGTCCCGTCGATGTCAGCCTTGATCGGACCTGCGCGATCGCCCAGTGCCTGGCACGCCTGTCCATCAATGCGCGGGCTGCATCTGTAGTGCACTTGGCCCCCTGCGCAGCAGGTACAGCGCGACCAGGAAGGGCCACAGGGAGTTGATGGAAGAGAACAGGCGCTGGGTGAGTCCCCTGAAACCCTGCGGATCCGCGCCCACCAGGTTCAACCATAGATAGACCACTGCCGCGATGCTCACCACGGCAGTCACGGCATAGGCCCTTCGGTTGGCCGACCAGGCCCTCAGTTCAATATGCGACATCGCCGGCGCAATGATGTTCGCGATACCGATGGCGTAGAAGCCGTGCATCGGATGACCCATGGGCCAGAGCCCATTGGTCAACATGGAGACGCCAAAGATCATCCAGCAGGCGGCACCCACGGCGATCCGGCGCCCGGATTCCCGCCATAGCGCGATGGCAAACAGTACGAACCCCAGCCCGCAGCCGATGGCGGCGATCCGTCCGCACAGGCTTGCGAGCGCGGGTGCCTGCAGCAGCTCGCTGGCGTGCTGTGCAATCGGGTTGTAACCGGGTGCGAGCATCGCAGCAACGGTGGTCCAGAACAGGAACCATGGCAGGGGTATCAGACCCGCGAAAAGAAGAGGTCGGCTGTGGCGCAACATCTGCAATGATCCTTGTCGGGGTCTGCGCGGGTCGGCGAATCCATTCAAACACCACCGCCCTCTCGTCCTAAGGGCAGTGCCGCGGCAGTCAGACTCGCCGTGGCGCGCTGGACGGTCAATAGGTGGAAAGTCACTCGCACCTTCGCAGACGCGCGCCGCACGCTGTCGCAATCAACGCACTCTTCTCCCTCCAACAGACGAATCTGACGGGGCCGTCGCAGAAGTACCGAAAGCCCCGCCGTTCAAGCCTCTCGCGCCACTCCTCCCTATACGACAATGCCAGAAACGTCTCGGGCCTGGCCGCATTGGCCCCGATCCCTTGGCACTCCCCACAACGGCAGGTAATTGTTGCCCGGCCACCGTGCATCGGTGGCCGGGCCTCGAAAACCCGCCGTTGTGATGAAGTCTCCGCCTGCCGGCCATGGCGGGCGGTGCGTGGGGGCCTCGTGCCCGCCGGCCCAACACAACCCGGTTTTCGAGCCACGCATCGTCCGCCCCCCTACTGGTGGCAGCTTATGCCCGCCCGTGCCGGCGCATTCCCTCAGTAGTCGTAGCTCACGCTGACGCGCAGCGAGCGCGGTGCCTGCCGTACCGTCGCTGCGCCGTACAGCGGGTCCGGCTGCCCCGGATCCAACTCGGAGTACGGCGATTTCCACAACGCCACCTGGCTGTTGAATACGTTGAACACATCCAGGTTGAAGCCCAGTCGCCCAGCCGCCACCGAAGGCCGGTAGGAGACACCCAGATCCAGCTGTTTCAGCCAGGGCAGCCGCCCCTGGCTGCCCGGAGGCGCGGGCTGGCCGTTGTAGAAGTGGTAGGCAATGCCGTAGCCGGAGGGGTCTTCGAAGTTCGGGCCATACGAACCCAACGCGCTGAAGGGCGCGCCGGAAATCACCTTGAGGTTGGCCGAGACCAGCCATTCCGGCGTCAACTGGTAGTAACCGTGCAGCTTGAACTGGTGGGTGTGGTCATTGCTCTGCGGCCCGTTGGTGTGCTCCATCAGCTGCGCGTAATCCCAGGCCTGCGTGGTCGACACCGCCGTCTGGCCGATGCCCGACAGCAGCTGGCCTTCGGTGGTGCCATAGCTGCGCGACCACGTGTAGTCCGCCCGGCCATACCAGCGGCCATCAAACGGGTGCTCCAGCGACAGGTTCACCGCGTAGTAGTTGCGCTTGAACCTGGGGAAGCCCATCTCGGCATTGGTCAGCGGCACGCTTACGTAGTTGCCGCTGGTATCGACCAGATTGAAGGTGTTCGCGCGGCCAGGATTGATCAGCCAGCAGCTGACCGGATTGCTGTCCTTGGTGACGTCATACCCCAGGCTGTCGGCCTTGGCCAGCACCGCGCCGATATCGCAGTAGTCATCCACGCCGCTGCGCAGCACCCGATAGGTCGCCTTCGCGCCGTACACCCAGTTCTGGCCGAGCGCCCTGCTGAAGCCCAGGATGAACTCGTCCTGGTAGGACGGCTCGATGCCGGAGGTCGCCACCGTCTTCGGATCGGGCAGCACGCCGTAGTAGTTGTTGGCCGACACCGCGCCGGAGAACGCGGTGAGGTCGGTTGGATAACCGTTGCTGTCGATGCCGCCATAGGTGTAGTACGTCGAGGTGGCCAGCGTCGCGCCCGCCGCGTTGAAGGCCGGGTTGAGCGGCAGCGCGAGGTAGTAGCGACCCGCGTTGCCGAACACCTTGAAGCGCCCGTCGCCGTCGACGTCCCAGCTGAAGCCCAGCCGCGGCGCCCACTGACCGCTGGTCTGCTTGATGTAGGCGTCGCCATCGCGGTTGTAGTTGGTGAACTGATCCAGGCGCAGGCCCAGGTTCAACAGCAGGCGGTCGGTCACCTGCCAGTTGTCCTCGATGTACTGCGCCCGCTGCGAGGCGCGTACCGACGCCAGTGCGCTGTAGATGTACTGGCGCACGTAATAGCCGTCCTCACCATTGCGGATGCCGCCGGTGGCCGGCACGCCCAGGCCGGTATTGAGGGGCACGTTCGGGTTGGACTGGCCATAGATCCAGTAGTAACCGTCGGCGGAGGCCACCGAGCCACGGTTGAGCGCACGGGCATTCTGGTTGTCGATGCCGACCGTGATGCTGTGGTTGCCCCATCTGTAGTTCGCATCCAGTCGCAGGTTGTTGGTGCGGTTGCCGCGATCCGGGTTGACCAGCAGCGACGTG
The DNA here is from genome assembly GCF_056479905.1 of Stenotrophomonas sp. 112478_Sma. NCBI lineage: Bacteria > Pseudomonadati > Pseudomonadota > Gammaproteobacteria > Lysobacterales > Lysobacteraceae > Stenotrophomonas > Stenotrophomonas sp. 112478_Sma. The sequence goes on from NZ_CM151072.1 coordinate 4,014,126, forward strand.
GTCCGCGCATTGGTGATCGGCGTACCACCGTTCAGCGCCGGATTCTGCAGCGTGGCGCTGCTGATGTAGGTCAGGCTGCCGTCGTAGGCCGGGTTGCCGATGTAGTCATCGGTACGCATTTCGCCATACTGCGCGCTGACGGTAAGCCGGTCGGTCAGGTAGCCGGTGTACTTGGCCGTCCACAGGTCGCCACCGGTCTTGGTGGTGTCTTCCTTGCCACGCTGCGCACCGCGGGTGAGCGTGTCGTAGTCGTAAGCGAAGCTATCGCCCCGGAAGACATTGCGGCTGGAGGCTCCGGTCAGTTCCAGCAGGTGGTTGTCGGTGATGTTCCAGTCCAGCTTGGCGTACCAGCGCGGGCGGTCGTACTCATAGCGGGAGTAGGCATTGGTCGCCTCCACATTCTTGACGTCGGTGCCCTCACGGCGCTCGAGCTCGTACGAGCCGAAGAAGAACAGCCGGTCTTCCAGGAGCGGGCCACCGGCGTAGATGCTCTGCGTGGTCACCCACTCGCGGTCCTGGCTTTCCGGTGAATACAGCGCGCCATTGCCCGGGTAACGCACATCGTCCTTGTCCGAGCGCGTGGACGCTGGTTCCCAGGTGACCTGGCCACCGAATCGCCACTGATTGGTGCCGCGCTTGCCCACCGCATTGATGACGCCGCCATCGGAACGGCCGTACTTGGCGCTGTAGCCACCGGTGTAGATTTCCTGCTGGTCGATGCTGCCGTAGGGCAGCGTGAGGCCACCCAGACCGCGCAGTGGATCGGTGCTGTTGAAGCCATTGATGTAGTAGGCGTTCTCGGCAGCGGACGAACCGCCGAAGCTCACCAGCTGTGCACCGGTCGGGCCGGCATAGGTGCCATTGCCACTGTTGCCGTTGACCCCGGGCGCAAGCTGCGCGATCGCCTCGGCCGAGCGACCCAGTGGCAGGCGCTGCAGCTGCTCGGCCGTGATCACCGTGCGCGAGTCCACGCTGCTGACATCGATCGCAGCCGCTGCCCGGTCGGCGCTGACCTGCACACCGTCCAGCCGGGTGACGTCAGCGAAGGACACCTCGGTACTGGCGCCTACCGTCAGCGAAATGCCCTCGCGGGTCTGCAGCACGTTCCCTTCGGCATCGCGTGCTTCCACCACGTAGCGGCCCAGTGGCAGCTGGCCGACGGTAAAGCGGCCTCGCCCATCGACCGTCACCTCGCGGGTGAGGCCGGTATCGCTGCGAACGAAGATGCGCTGGGCGGTGGCCGGCGCCTGTCCGGCGATCGCGCCGGTGGTGGACTGTGCATGAAGTGTGGGAGACGCGGTGGCAAGCAACACCGCCAACGCCAGCAATCGCGGGCGCAGTGAAGAACGAGCTGTCGTCATCGTGGGCTGTACGGGTAGTGGGGGAAGCAATGCCAGCCGCAATCGGTGGACCAGACATCGCACATTCATTAACCCCGCCCGCGCCCCAATGCAGAAATGCTCAGTGGTTATCTGCTTTTGGCCGACGGTCATACCGAACCGCGCGCGCGTCGGTGCCTCCCCCCACTCCTCGTGCCACGCAGGAAAGCCCTAGGCGCCTGGCCAGCAATGCCTGATGGCGACGGACAGAGTGACGGCCGCACCATCGAGCCTCTCTCTCTGCAGGAAGCACACATGAGCCTGGCCCTGGTCTACAGCCGTGCCCGCGCCGGGGTCGAGGCCCCGCTGGTGCGGGTGGAAGTACACCTTTCCGGTGGCCTGCCCGCCACCCAGATCGTCGGCCTGGCCGAAACCAGCGTGCGCGAGTCGCGCGAACGCGTACGTGCGGCGCTGCTCTGCGCCCGCTTTGATTTCCCGCAACGGCGCATCACCCTGAACCTGGCGCCCGCCGACCTGCCCAAGGAAGGCGGGCGCTACGATCTGGCCATCGCTCTGGGCATTCTTGCCGCCAGTGGCCAGATCCCGCCGCAGTCGCTGCTGCCGTACGAGTTCCTGGGCGAGCTGGGCCTGACCGGCGAGCTGCGCCCGGTTGCAGGCGCGCTGCCCGCCGCCATCGCGGCGGCCGAAGCGGGCCGCATCCTGGTGGTCCCACCGGGGAATGCGGCCGAATCGGCGCTGGCCGAACACGCCGACGTGCGCGTGGCCCGCACGTTGCTGGAATGCTGCGCCGGGTTGGGCAATCCGCGCCTGCTGCCGCAGGTTGAGCGGGGGGACACCATGCCCCTGCCGCTGCCGGATCTGGCCGATGTGCGCGGGCAGGTGCATGCACGGCGCGCGCTGGAGGTGGCTGCGGCCGGCGGGCACCATCTGCTGCTGATCGGCAGCCCCGGTTGTGGCAAGACCCTGCTTGCTTCACGCCTTCCCGGGCTGCTGCCGGCGTCCACCGAGATCGATGCGTTGCAGCTGGCGGCCATCGCCTCGGTCAGCGGCGAAGGGCTGGACCCGAAGCGATGGCGACAACGACCGTTCCGCGCGCCACACCACAGCGCCAGCGCTGCGGCACTGGTGGGCGGCGGCAATCCGCCCTGCCCCGGCGAGATATCACTGGCGCACCATGGGGTGCTGTTCCTGGACGAACTTCCCGAGTGGAACCGCAGCGCGCTGGAGACCCTGCGCGAGCCGCTGGAATCGGGCCACATCCGCATCGCCCGCGCTGCACGCAGCGTGATGTTTCCGGCGCGGTTCCAGCTGGTCGCGGCGATGAACCCCTGCCCCTGCGGTTGGGCCGGCGACCGCAGCAACCGTTGCCTGTGCACCGATGAGCGGATCACCCGCTATCGCGCCCGTGTCTCCGGCCCATTGCTGGACCGCATCGACCTGCACATCGCGGTGACGCGCATGGATGCGGTGGAGCTGCGCGAGAGCACGCCGCTGGGCGAGCCCAGTGATGCGGTGCGCGGGCGGGTGGAGGCTGCGCATGCGCGGCAGCAGATGCGCGGGGGACTCAATGCGCATCTGCCGCCCGCTGCGCTGCGCGCGTGCACGCGGTTGAGCGAGGCCGACCAGGATCTTCTGGAACACGCCATCGAGCGCCTGCAACTGTCAGCGCGCGCGATGCATCGCATTCTTCGCGTGGCACGCACGATTGCCGATCTGGCCGGGTGCGAGAACATCCAGACCGCACATCTGGCCGAGGCGATTGGCTATCGACAGCTGGATCGGGGGAAGGCGAGCCAATGATGCTGCATCATGACCGCAGCCGCTCCAGCAATGCCGGCAGCCATTCCGGCTTGAACACGCAGGCAGGCTGCTCTCTCATTTCCTCTGCGCGCCACCACTTCCAGTCCGTGATCGTGGCGTTCTCCTCTTCTGTCCAGCCGTCACGTCGAATGGCTGGCTGTGCGGGAGCGTGAACCAGAAAATACGTCTCCAGCCATCTCGCGGGTGTCGAACGGGCGACCGCATAGACGGCGTCCCTTTCCTCAACGAGCCTGCCGATCTGCAGGTTCAGTCCGGTTTCTTCCCGGAGCTCGCGCCGCGCCGCGTCCAGATAGCTCTCGCCCGGCAGAAGTTCACCGCCCGGGGTCGCCCAGAAGGGCGCGTGGTGTTCGTCGTGGTACCGGAACAGCAGAAGCCTTCCGTCTTCATCGACGATCACCAGGCGCGCCGATCGTCTGGTCTCCATGATTTCCTCCGTCTGTCGATGCCCGCTGGACCGCACACGATAGGCGAAAGCTCAAGAGATGAAAAAGAACATGCGCAGCTGCTTCATGCCGCAGTCATGGCGTGCGGGCCCTTGGCGGAACGGGCGACGAGGCTTGGCAAACGTCGGTGGATCGGCCAAAGTTCGGGCTTCATGTCTCCTCATGCGCGCGGCCCATGACACGCCTGCTCATCATTGAAGACAATCCCGAGCTGGTAGCCAATCTGTATGCGTTCCTGGAACCACTGGGCTACGTGCTGGACGATGCGCGGGACGGCGCCAGCGGGCTGCGCCGCGCGACGGAGAACGACTATGACGCCGTTCTGCTGGACCTGATGCTGCCCCGCCTCGATGGGATGACGCTGTGCCACAGGCTTCGGCAGGAGTTCCAGAACCCCATACCGATCCTGATGCTCACCGCGCGCGACCAGGTGGACGACCGGGTGCAGGGCCTTGCCCTGGGCGCGGATGATTACCTGGTCAAGCCGTTCTCACTGGCCGAGCTGGATGCCCGCATCAAGGCCCTGGTACGTCGAGCCCAGGGCCGGCAGGTGGACACGGTGATCGCGTGGCAGGAGCTGCAGGTGGATACGCGCTCGCCGCAGGCATGGCGGTGCGGCAAGGCGATCAGCCTTACGCCGACGGCCCACAAACTGCTCGTTTCACTGGTGCGGGCGGCGCCGGCCGTCGTGCGCAAGCAGGAGATGGAGTACCTGATCTGGGGTGACGAGCCGCCTGACAGTGGCGCGTTGCGAACGCATATCCACGAGTTGCGCCTGCAGGTGGATCGGCGCTTCGACTACCCGCTCATCGCAACGGTACACAGCGTAGGCTGGCGTCTTTCCAACCCCGCGCCCGGGCAACCGGAGTAGGTCATGCCGACAGGACCGACGGCGTGGACGTCGATCTATCAACGGATGTCGCTGCGGACGCGCATCACGGTCTCCTTCGTGCTGCTGATGGCCGGAGCCATGTGCTTCATCGCCGTGGTCGAGCTCGTCGACTATGACGAGGTACGCGCCTCGGCGGTCTCACGGGCGCAGGATGGCGAGGTACGCAGGCTGGAGGATGCGATCCGCCTTGGATCACCACGCGTGGTCACGCATGACAGTCAGCTCTATGACGAGGAGAACGTGCCGACCGTGCTGCGCCAGTATGGTCCCGGTTACCACGGCGAGCCCGCACCCAACGAGTGGCACCTGCGGGTGTTCGACGTCGAGGGCAAGCGCTACTACCTGCTCCAGGACGGCGAGCACTATGCCTACCTTGAACACCTGATCAATGCCTTCGCCGCACTGGTCATCCTGACCTGCGTACTGTGCGCCTACTGGATCGGGCGACTGACGTCGGCCCACGTCATCGCTCCGATCACCCGACTTTCCGAGGCGGTGCAGCGCACATCCAAGCCGTTCCCGTACCAGGACGCGCGCGACGAAATCGGCGTTCTTGCGCGTGCCTTTGCCCAGCATAGCGATGAGCTGGAGCGGTTCCTGCACCGCGAGCGGTGCTTTGCCGGAGACGCCAGCCACGAGCTGCGTACGCCCTTGGCCATCATCGCTGGCGCGGCCGAGACACTGCTTCACCAGTTGCCGCCCGACAGCCATCTGCTGCCCAGCGCCGACCGCATCCTGCGGACCACACAGGAGATGCAGCGCCAGCTGACCTGCCTGCTGCTGCTCTCCAGATCCCCTGCGAGCCTTTCTCTGACCGACGTCCCGTTGCGTGCCATTGTCCAGGAGTGCATGGCACGCTGTGCACCCTGGCTCGCAGGGAAGCCCGTGACACTGCGGCTGGATGCACCAGAGGAGGTCACTGTGGTCACCCATGCGGAGCTGGCGCATTGCGTCGTGTGGAATCTGCTGCGCAACGCCTGCCAGTACACCGACAAGGGCGAGGTCCGCATCGCCCTGCGGGAGGGCGAGCTGGCCATCGCCGACACCGGTCCGGGCCTGCCCCCGACCATCGACCCTGCCCAGTTCAGCAGGTTCCTTCCCAGCGCACGCCAGGATGGCGAAGGGCTGGGGCTGTCCATCGTGCAGCGCGTGGTAGAGCACCTTGGGTGGCAGATGAAGGTGGAGACATCTGCTCAGGGGTGCCGATTCCTGCTTCACCTGTCCTCGCCGCAAGCGCGTGCCTGACACTTTGCTGACATTGCCCGCCACATTCTGGCCACCTTTTCATGGAGAGGCAGGTCAACAATGCAGCAGCAGCACGCACCGCAGGGTGACGGCAAGTACCGACACGGCAGAACCGGATTCCGACGCATCCTGCACACACTGATTCACTCACGCGACGGTTTCATCGCCACATTCCGTGGGGAGGCAGCATTCCGCCAACTGCTTGTCCTGCACGGCCTGCTCATGACGATCGCCTGTGTGCTGGACATCAGCGCGGTGGAGCGTGCCGTGATGCTGGCCGTCAGCCTGCTGAGCCTCGTGGTTGAACTGCTCAACTCGGCCATCGAGGCGGTGGTCGATCGCATCTCGCTCGAGTACCACCCCCTGTCGAAGAACGCCAAGGACATGGGCAGCGCTGCGCAGAGCGTGGTGCTTGTGATGGTCGCGCTGGTATGGGTGGTGATCCTGCTGGGTCCGCATCCGCAGCTGACAACTTCCTGATGAACGCGTCCAGATACTGCGCGCCTCTCTGGCTCCGCAGGATCTGCACGTGCGCGATTGCTTCACGTGGCATCGGCCACATCCGGTAACGCTTGTCTGGCTCTCGGCCGCGTTCTTCGCAACGGCGGGCAACATGGCCCTCTGGAAGAGCCTGTGGTCCATCGTGGAGATCCATGGCTTTCGCAGCGCACTGTTCATCGGCTCGTTGCCATTGCTGCTGTTCTGCCTGTTCAACCTCCTGCTGACACCCGTCGGGATGCTGCCCTTGCTGCGCAAGCCGCTTCTGGCGCTGCTGCTGATCGTCAGCAGCGCCGCCAGCTACTTCATGCTGCATTACGGCGTACTGATCGACAGAAGCATGGTGCAGAACGTGCTGGAGACCAATCAGGCCGAGATGGCTTCCTACTTCTCGCTCCCGCTGGTGCTGTCCGTCCTCCTGCTGGGCGTGCTGCCCTCATGCATCCTGCTGCTCATGCGGACGGGCAATCACGGCCGTCCGCTGCGATCCTCCCTGGTGTGGCTGGCAAACGTTCTTGCCACGATGATGGTGCTCGTCACCATTGCGTTGGGCTTCTACAAGGACTATTCATCGCTGCTGCGGAACAACCGCTATCTGAGGGAACAGGTACTGCCACTGAACATCGTGCGGCACACCTATGGCCATCTCGGCAGCAGCCACCGCGCCCGTCTCCAGCCGCTGCGCACATTGGCCGACGACGCCGTGCGTGCACGGGGCCCCCGACCCCGGCTGGTGATCCTCGTCGTAGGGGAGACCGCCCGATCCCGGAATTTCCAGCTCAACGGCTACGACAGACCCACCAACCCGATGCTGTCGCGCAAGGACAACGTCATCAGCTTCCAGAGCGTATCGTCCTGTGGGACCGCCACCGCGATCTCCCTGCCGTGCATGTTCTCATCCATGCCGCGCACACGGTTCGATGCGGAGAGGGCCGCGTCGCAGGAGAACGTCCTCGACATCCTGAGGAAGACCGGTGTCGACGTGGTCTGGCGTGACAACAACAATGGCGGCTGCAAGGGCGTGTGTGCGCGGGTGCCGACGGATTACATGGGACAGTTGAAGGTCGACAGCCTGTGTACCAACGACGATGGCACGTGCCTTGACGAAATCCTCCTTCACGGGCTGTCATCGCGCATCGAAGCCATGCAGGGCGACGGCCTCGTCGTTCTGCACCCGCTGGGCAGCCATGGCCCCACCTACTTCCAGCGATACCCCGCAGACGCCCGTCTCTTCAGTCCAACCTGCGACAGCAACCAGATCCAGAAGTGCAGCAATGAAGCGCTGGTCAACACGTATGACAACACGCTTGTCTATACCGATCGCATGCTCGGCAGTGCGATCGACCTGCTGCAGTCCTACTCGGACGACCGCGATGTGGCCCTGATCTACGTTTCCGACCACGGTGAGTCACTCGGCGAGCACGGCCTGTACCTGCATGGAACGCCCTACCTCATCGCGCCACAGGAGCAGACCCAGGTGCCGATGATCATGTGGTTCTCCGCGCAGTTCGCCTCCCATGCAGAACTGGATCCTGCGTGCCTGCGCCGCGATGCGGCTACGCGGGTGTTCAGCCATGACAACCTGTTCCACTCACTGCTGGGCCTGTTCCAGGTCAGTACCACCGAGTATCACGCCGGGCTGGATGTCTTCGCCGGATGCCGCGGGCCATCAGCGGGGTCCGGTCCTCGCGCGATCGCCTGCCCCGCTGCGCGAGGCACCTCTGCCCCGGGCAGCGACGGCTGCCAGACGGCGACTGACGAGACCGTAGAGGTCCTGCAGTTCGGCCGAACGCTCGGCAGTGGTATTGCTGCCGAACATGACCCGCGCGAGCGCGACTTCCTGGGTGTCCGCAGGAAATCGCAGGCGGGTGCGGTAGACCGCCTGCAGAACCAGCCAGGCCCGCCGCAGGCCCCCGCCGGGTAGGGGGCGGACAAGACGCTCATAGACCTGCCAGAACTGATATTCGGCGTCGAGATCGACCCCGGGCACAGCGCAGGGCGCGGGTCGCGGGCATGCTCGGACGCCCGGACGGATCGGTGGTTGGGCGGAATCGGACTGGGCCATGCCAGGAAGCATGACGCGGCAACATTGTGTGAACCTTGCGTCGACGCAGGAGACGGCCTACCGCCGCGGACCCTACCGCAGCACGAAGCGCTCGATCGCGCGTGCCACGCCCTCGTCGGCATTGGTGGTGGTCTCGAAGCGCGCCACGGCCTTCACCGCATCGATCGCGTTGCCCATCGCCACGCTGGTGCCGGCGTACTGCAGCATGGTCAGGTCGTTCTCCTGGTCGCCGATGGCCATGACGTTGGCACGGTCGATCCCCAGGTGCTCCGCCAGTTTCTGCAGGCTGGGGCCCTTGCCTGCACGATGATCGAACACCTCCAGGAAGAACGGTGCGCTCTTCAGCACGGCGAAACGCTCGGTCAGCTCACTCGGCAGCCGCGCGATGGCCGCATCCAGTACCTCCGGCTCATCAATCATCATCAGCTTGATGAAGGACATGGTGGGATCCATGTCGGCCACTCGGCGGTACGAAAGCGGCATGCGCGAGAGGTGCGAGTCGGCCACCGTGTAGTAGCTGATGTCCTGGTTGGGCGTGTACATGCGCTGGCTGTCCAGCGCCTGGAAATGCACGCCCAGTTCGCGGGCCACCTGCTCGCAGAACAGGAAATCGTCGAAGCTGAGCGGGTACTCGACCACCGTTTCACGCGTGCCGATGCGCTGCACCAGGCCGCCGTTGCAGGCGATGCAGTAGTCGTCGTTGCCATCGATGCCCAGCTCGTGCAGGAACGGCGCCAGGCCGGGGACCGGGCGGCCACTGGTCAGCACGACATGCACGCCCAGCGCGCGCGCCTGGGCGATAGCCTGCCTGGCGCGTGCGGTGAGCGCGTGGGTGGGATCCAGCAGGGTGCCATCCATGTCGATGGCGACCAGTTCGACGGTCGATTGCCTGCGGCCCATGTCCATTGCGTTCAACTCATGCGGGGCACGCCAGTTTACCCCCTCATGCCCGGTTCACCTCTTTGCCCACGTTGGCCGGGATACTGCCACGGCCTGTGCGTCCCACACCGCAGGACGGCCCGTTGACCGCCCTTCCCTGGAGAAGCTTGCGACGCATGACCTACCTTGCCCCCGAAACCAACGACAGCGCCCCCTTGGCCCAGCAGATCGAGCAGATGATCGACGAGCTGCCCGGTGACCAGGTCAGCGTCGGCACCTTGCTCGGCGCGCTGGGCGATGAAGGCCTGCTGCTGATCGTGATCCTGCTCTCGGCCATCTTCATCATTCCGGTGTCGATTCCCGGGCTGAGTACCGTATTCGGTGCCTCGATCCTGCTGATCGGCCTGAGCCGGGTGCGCAACCGCCCGCTGTGGGTGCCCCAGAAGCTGGCCCGTCGCGAGATCGCCACCGACAAGCTGAAGGCCAACCTTGGCCGCGCACTGAAGTGGGTGCACCGCATGGAGCGCCTGTCGCGACCGATGCGGCTGGCGGTGATGGTGCGCTCGAAGAAGATGATGCGCCTGAACAACCTGGCCCTGATCGCGGCCACGCTGCTGCTGATGGCACCGGCCGGGCCGATTCCCTTCAGCAACACGCTGCCGGCACTTGCCCTGATGTCCTTCGCCATCGGCTTCATCCAGCGTGATGGCGCGGCGGTGGCAGCCGGCTATGCCTTCCTGGTCGCCACGGTTGCGTACTTCGGCGTGCTGCTGGGCGGCGTCGGGTTTGCGGCCGAATCGGTGTTCAGCGGGTTCCGCAGCGGTACCACGGAACTGTAGAGCCGAGCCCACGTTCGGCTGCTCTTCGACCTGTACGCGGAAACCCTGCGCTGCGCGCGTAGGCCGAGCATGGGCTCGGCCCTACAGAAGCCAGATCCAGAGCAGTCGAGCATGGCTGGACTCTGCAGAGCTACCTGGCCGACACACGCCACACCACATCGCCGACGTCGTCGGCCACCAGCAGGGCGCCCTCGCTGTCGATGGCCATGCCCACCGGTGCGCCCCTCAATGTCTTCTCGTCCTCCGAGGCAAAGCCACTGACCACGGTCTGCGGACGTCCCGTCGGCCTGCCATCCTTGAACGGCACATACACCACTTCATAGCCGCTCAGCGGAGAGCGGTCCCAGCTGCCATGCTCGCCGATGAAGGCGCCGCCGTGGTACTTCGCCGGCAGTGCCTGGGCGGTATAGAACAGCAGCCCCAACGGTGCCACGTGCGAACCGATGGCGTAGTCCGGGCGGATCGCTTTGGCCACCAGATCCGGCCGCTGCGGCTGCACACGCTCGTCCACATGCTGGCCGTAGTAGCTGTACGGCCAGCCGTAGAAACCATGTTCCTGTACCGAGGTGAGATAGTCCGGCACCAGGTCGGCACCGATCTCGTCACGCTCGTTCACCACTGCCCACAGCCTGCCGGTGCTGGGTTCCCAGTCCAGGCCGGTGGGGTTGCGCAGGCCGGAGGCATAGATGCGGCTGCCGCTGGTCGCCACGTCCACCTCCAGCACCACCGCGCGCCGGTACTCGATGGCCGGGCCGTTCTCGGTGATGTTGCTGTTGGAGCCCACGCCCACGTACAGCTTGCTGCCATCGCGGCTGGCCAGCAGATCCTTGGTCCAGTGGTGGTTGACGGTGCTGGGGAGGTCGGTGAATTCGCTGCCCTTGTCGGACATGCGCGTTTCGCCGGGCACGTAGTGGTACTTCATGATGTTGTCGGTGTTGGCGACGTACAGCGTGTCGCCGATCAGGGCGATGCCGAATGGCGAATGCAGGCCCTCGATGTAGACGTGCTGGGTCCATGTGGCAGTACCGGGCGCGCGCCGCAGCAGCGTGACCCGGTTGCCTCCCTTGCCGGCCTTGCCCGAGCGCGCCTTCACCTTGCCGGCAATCCATTGCTTGGGGGTGGTGACCGGCTCGGTGCCCGGACCGTTGCCTTCCACCACCAGCACATCGCCATTGGGCAGGGTCAGCAGGCGGCGCGGGTGCTGCAGGTTGGCAGCGATGCGCTCGATCTTCAGTCCGTCGGCCACCGACGGCGCCTGCCCATCGGCCCAGCCCACCCCGCGCGGTACCTGCATGGGCGGCATCAGGTAGTTCTCCGGCGCCGGCAGCGGCGGATGCGCACCGGATTGTTCGCTGGGGTGATATTCGGCTTTGCCGGCACACGCCGACAGGATCGCGGCCAGAACCAGCCCGCCTGCGACGGGCACGATGCGATCAACCATGACGGCCTCCTTGCAGCACCGGCGGCTGCAGTGACAACAGGACATGGCCAAGACCGATCAGTGCAACGGTCAGCGCCGACAGGATCGTGCCGGGAACGGCCACCGCATACGCATCACGGCTGTGCACGAAGGCGTTCCAGATGGCCAGGGCGACCGCCACCAGATTGAGCAGGAAATCGAGGCGGTCGATGCGCGTGGCAGTGTTGCCCCGTCGCCAGACGGCGAACAGGTTGATCAGTCGCGGCACGATGGCGATGAGCAGGCCGAGCGTGATCAGCCACGCCGCGGATTTGCCCCACATCACCTCGGCAGAGTTGAGGTAGATGGCATCGAAGATGAGGGCGCCGACGAAGAAGCCGAACGGGATCGGGTTCAACAGGCTGAACAGCGTCGTGCCAAGGCCACGATGGGCCTGGGCCAGCGGATTGACCATCGTCCTGCTCCATTGCGGGGAAGTGCACGGGCCTTGGTAACACAGTCGGTGGTGAAGGCGCGCGATGAGCCTTCGGTTCTGCGGCGAGGCCAGGCTCGGCCTTACAACAGGAATACGCAGTCGTCATTACCGCGGGGCATGAGTGTTTGTGACGCAATCGGCACATCTGCAGATTGCTGCCGTGAAGAGGTAGGGGGTTCTCAGTTGTGTCGCGTTTGGCTCGTTGCGATGGGGCAATTCCGTCCCGCCGTCCTGCCAGGCCGATTCACAACAGAAGGATTCGTGTATGAAGCGACACACGCACCACTCCGCGCCACCGCGCTCCGCGCGGCTGGCCCTGGCCACTGCCCTGGTACTGGGCAGTTTGGCCGTGACCGCCCAGGCCCAGCAGGCCGATCCGCTGGCCGGCATCCAATGGCATCTGCTCAACACCGGGCAAGCGGTACAGGGCGACACGCGCCCGGTTGCCGGCAATGATCTGAACGTGGATGGGCTGTTCCGCAATGGCATCCGCGGCGAAGGAGTGATCATCGGCATCGTCGACGACGGCCTGCAGATCGCCCACCCGGACTTGGCCGCCAATGTGGCAGCCGTGGCGGGCAAGAACTTTGCCAACAACTCCAACAACCCCTCCCCCTCCGCTCCGGATGTGGACAATCACGGCACCATGGTCGGCGGCATTGCCGGCGCGGTGGGCGCCAACGGCGTGGGCGTGCGCGGCGTCGCCCCGGCGGCCACGCTGAAGGGCTTCAACGTACTGGCCTCCGATGCAAGCGGCAGCCAGACGGCCAACATCGAGTACTCGTGGTGGGACGGCGCCGAGGCCGCCGACGTGCAGGTGTTCAACAACAGCTGGGGCGCAGGCCCGGGCAATCCGAACCTGCCGTTCGCGTTCAGCGAGAACGATATCCGCGCGTACGAGCAGGCGCTGTCCGGCACGCGCGGCGGCAGCGGCGGCATCTACGTGAAGTCCGCCGGCAACAACTTCAACAACGCATCGATCAGCCAGACGCAGGATGTCTGCACCACCGACACCAAGAACCGCGGCACCGGCTGCGTGCCTGCCGGCCGCGACCCCCGCAACAATCTGTTCAATGTGATCACCGTGGGTGCGGTGCGCGCCGACGGCGTGCGTTCGTCCTATTCGTCCACCGGTGCCGCGCTGTGGGTGTCCGCATTCGGTGGCGAGTACGGCTGGCAGCGGCAGGTCGTCCCGGGCCAGCCTGCCGTCCGCTACGATCCGGCCATCGTCACCACCGATGTCACCGGCTGCGCGCAGGGCAGCAACAAGAACACGAGCCTGCGCAACACACTGGACGGCAATCAGTCCGCTGTCGACAGCACCTGCAATTACACCGCCAAGATGAATGGCACCTCGGCCTCGGCGCCGATGGTATCGGGCGTGGCGGCGCTGGTGCTGGAAACCAATCCCAACCTGACGTACCGCGACGTGAAGTACATCCTGGCCACCACGGCCACCCGCAACCACCCGAACCAGCCTGCCGTGACACTCGCCGATGGACGCACGCTGGTGCCGGGCTGGACCGTCAACGCTGCAAACCGGGCCTACAGCAACTGGTACGGCTTCGGCGTGGTCAACGCGGCGCGCGCGGTGGAGGTCGCAGAGAACTTCCAGTCTCTGGGGCCGCTGGTGGACAGCGGATGGCGCAACACCACGCGCCGGGTCGCCATCGGCAACACCTCCGCTGCGGCAGCGCGGCTGACGGTGCAGCTGGCCAATGTCGCACGCAACGTCGAATCGGTGCAGCTGGGCTTCCGGGTGAATCACAGCAACACCCGCCAGCTGCAGTTCGTGCTGGTTTCGCCCAGCGGGACGCGCAGCGTGGTGCAACCGGCGTTCACCTCGATCGGCTCCGGCCTGTCGGGTTCCGTGGCGATCCAGCGCAACTTCACCAGTTGGGACCTGCTGTCCAGCAACGCCTTCCTGGATGAGACCGGCAACGGCACCTGGACCCTGGAAGTGACCGACATGGGGCAGTCCGCGAACGCAGCGTCGCGCGGCAGCCTCGAATTCTTCAAGATCCGCGTTCTGGGGCACTGATGATGAAGACGACCATTCTGTTGACCACCCTCGCCGTCGCGGCGATCTCCTCTACCGCCTGGGCGCAGAGCTCGACCCAGGCCCCCACAGCCCGGAGCCTGTCTGCCGTGGACGCACAGGAACTGAAGGCCAGGGCCACGGGCCGCGCGTTCAACGTGGGCGCGACCCGCTTCCAGCTGGCGCCGTCGGCTACCGTGCAGCAGGCCAAGGGCGGTGAGTTCCGCATCACGCCCTCGACCGACGCACCGGCGCCCGCCACTGGCACCCGCAGCAAGCGCTCCACCGAGGCCAGCAGCACCGGTGCCGCTGCACGTCTGGATGCTGGTGCCGGCAAGTTCGCCGCCGCCGTTTCCAGCGACGGCGCGCCGGTGGTGGCCACCTCCCGGGTAAAGGTCTTCTTCACCGATGCGGCCTCCGCACAGCGCGCGGCAACGGCCACCGGCGGCACCGTGGTGAAGGTGTCCAAGGCCTCCGGCCGTGCGATCGTCGAGTACCCATCGGTGAACGCCGCACTGGACGCGACCACACGACTGCTGTCGACCGCCGGCATCCGCGCCGCCGAGCCCGACGTCGTGCAGTGGGAAGAAACCAAGTAAGGCGGTAAAGCGTTGTGTGGTATCCCCGGCGGGCCGGCTCTCCCGGCCGGCCGGGGACTTTGCCGGAGTCGACCGGCGGCCCGGTTCTCTCCCCCATGTCAGGCATCCACTGCGCAAGAACTGCTAAGCGCAGCGGCAGCCGATCCGCTACTGTGCCGGACAGTGCAGCGGGGATGGCGGGATGAGCGCGGCAGGCAAGGCGTTGTGGTACATCGAAACCCATGCGGGCCGTCCGCTGGCGTTGGCCGATATCGCGGCTGCGGCTGGCCTGTCGCCCTTCCATCTGTCGCGTCTGTTCCACGCGCGCACCGGCACGTCGGTGATGCGCTACCTGCGCGGCCGCCGCTTGAGCATGGCAGCGCAGCGGCTGGCCGACGGCGCCGACGAAATCCTGCCGGTGGCGATGGACGCCGGTTATTCCACGCATGCCGCGTTCACCCGTGCCTTCTGCGAGCAGTTCGGGCAGACCCCCGAACGGGTGCGCGAGTCCGGCACTGCGGATCTGGTCCTGGTGCAGGCGGCGCGCGTGGACGACATTCCCACCGCCTGCAGCGTGGCACCGCGCCTGCTCGACACGCCTTCGTTCCAAGTGGCCGGAATCGGCATGCGCCACACCCGCCACAGCAGTGGCGCCATCCCTGGCCAATGGGCGCAGCTCAACCGGGAGTGGCCCAAACCCGCACCGGTCAGTTTTGGTGTATGCCACGACAGCGATGACGACGGCGGATTCACCTACCTGGCCGCATTGCCCAGCGCCGCGCTGACCTCGATTCCAGCACATTGGCAGCGCCTGCAGATTCCCGCGCGCCGCTATCTGGTGGCCTGGCATGACGGCCACATCTCGTCCATCCGCGCCACCTGGTTCTGGTTGCTGGATCACTATCTGCCCACCTCCGGATTGAGTCTTGCCGCGGCGCCGGACCTGGAACGCTACGACGCCCGCTTCGACGAGCACAGCGGCAATGGCGGTGTGGAGATCTGGCTGCCCGTGGACCCCCACCCCTGATGAATGCAACACACTGAAAGGAGTCGTGCGATGCGCTTGATGCACCTGCTGCTGGGCCTGGTCCTGATTGCCCCCGCGTCGCTCGCCGGCGTCCCCGGCAGTGGCCTGGCCGGCGAACACCAGGCGGTGACCACCGTGGCCAGCGCTGCGGTACGCGACGCGCAGCAGCGCGATACGCTTCGCTACACCGTCTGGTATCCGGCTATGGCGGGCAGCAGCGAAGTGCCACTGCGTATCGGTCCGCCCGATGCACCGCTGTTCGTGGTGGGCCAGGCGGCGCCGGAGGCCGCCATTGCCGGTGGCCGCCTGCCGACCTTGCTGCTCTCGCATGGCAACGGCGGCAGCGCCCGCATGATGGGCTGGCTGGGCACCGCGTTGGCGCGCGCCGGCTATCTGGTGATCGCCGTCGACCATCCCGGCAACAACGGCGTGGATGAATTGACCCTGCAGGGCAGCATGCTGAGCTGGCTGCGTGCGGATGATCTGCGCGCCGCATTGGCCGCCGTGCTGGCCGATCCCAGGCTGGGGCCGCACGTGGATGCGGAGCGGATCGGTGTAATGGGCTTCTCGGCCGGAGGCTACACGGCCCTGCTGGCGGCGGGGGCGCGACCGGACCTGCGGCGGTTGCGTGATTTCTGCGAAGCCCATCCGGATGACGGTGTGTGCCAGCCACAGAGCGAGGCGCCGTCGCACACCCTGGAGGCTCGCAAGGCCGCGGCGGCGGCGGCGGATCTGGCGCCGTGGATGGCCAACGCCGATGATGCCCGCCCGGTCCCGGGTGTGCGCGCCGTGTTCCTGATGGCACCGGCGATCATGCAGGCGTTCCCGCCCCAGCAGTTGCAGGCGCTGCGGCAACCGGTGTCGATCATCCAGGGCGCGGCGGATACGGTCGCTCCTGCGGCCACCAACGCGGAGGTCGCCAAGGCGTCCATCACGGAGGCGAGACTGGATGTCCTGCCCGGTGTCGGCCACTACGACTTCCTGTCCGAATGCACGCCGCTGGGCCAGCAGCGACTGCCCGCCCTGTGCAGCAGCCAGACGCCAAGAGCGCAGACGCATGCACGCACCGTGGCGGAGGCGCAGCGGTTTTTCGAGGCCGCCCTGAAGCCGCGACCATAGCGCTTCGCGACGCCCGGTTGCACGGATGACGACGGCGCGCGAAGGCCCGTGCCACTACACTGTCAGCGCACGCTTCGAGGCGGAGAGACCATGCGTCTGTTGCATCTCACCCTACCGGTATCCGACGTCACCGGGGTGGCGGCCTATTTCCGCGATGTGTTGCAGCTGCCGGTCAGCGGCAACCGCATCCACATCGGCTGGAGCACGATCGAGCTGCGGCTGGCCGAGGACGTCGCGGTCGGCGGCGTGCACCTGGCCTTCAACGTGCCGGACAACCGTTTCGCGGCCGCCATGACCTGGCTGCGCGAGCGTACGCCGCTGCAGCGCAACCCGGCAGGACTGGACTACTTCGCGCTGGAAAGCAGCTGGCAATCGCAGTCGGTGTACTTCACCGGCCCGGATGGACTGATCCTGGAGCTGATCGGCCGGCGCCGGCTTCCGTGCAGTCCGCAGGAGGGCGCCTTCCATGGCAGTGAGATGACCTGCCTGAGCGAAGTCGGCCTGCCCAGCCACGATGTCGATTCGGTGCGCCTGCAGGCCGCCGGGCGCTTCGGCCTGGAACCGATCAGCGCGCCCTCGGCCCAGTTCGCACCGATGGGCGATGACGAAGGCCTGCTGATCGTCGTTGCCGCCGACCGGCGCTGGTTCCCCGAACAGAAGGACCTGCCCAACGCACGGGGATTGCAGGTGCTGATGGGAGATGTACCCGCGGGTGAGCTGCGGGATGCGGAATTGGGCTGGGAGGTACGCGCCGTACCGCATCGGCGGGGCTGAACGGGCCGTGTGCCGTGCAGGAACCTACAATGGCGCTCCCTCCCGTTGCCGGACCCTCCATGCGCCGCATCCTGCTGTTGTTCGCCCTGTTGTTGCCCGCTGCCGCGGCGACGGCCGTGGATCTCCAGGAGGGCGACCTGCTGTTCGTCACCGCAGGGCAAAGTGGCCTGAGCGCTGCCATCGATGATGCGACCGGTACGCAGGCTCATCCCGGTTTCGATCATGTTGGCCTGGTGGCCGCCACGACGCAGGGCTGGGAAGTGCTGCATGCGGACGAGAAGGGCTCGCGCCGGCAGACGTTGGCTACGTTCCAGCAGGAGGCGCGCGCCCGGCTGCGGCAGATCGTGGTCTACCGCCTGCGCGCACCGCACAACGCTGCCATCGGCGACGCCGTCGCCACCGCGCGTACCCTGCTTGGAAGGCCCTACAACGCCTCCTACGTGCCGAACGATGACAGCTACTACTGCTCGGACTTCATCGAGCGTGCCTTCCGTGCCCACCATGTATTCGCGCTGCAGCCGATGAACTTCCGCAATCCGCAGACCGGGAAGATCGCCCGGCATTGGATCGACCTCTACCGCAGCATGGGCATGGACGTACCGCAGGGCGTACCGGGTACCAATCCCAACGACATGTCGGCGGCGCCCGTGCTGGAGCGGATCGGCACACTGGAATGAGAAGCCCCGCACAAGGCGGGGCTTCAGGCGATGCTGGACAGGGACGCGAGGGTCACTCTTCCTCGTCCTGCCCGCCCTGCTGCTGGTTGCGCTGGCCGCGCTGCTGCTGTTCCTGCTGCTGTTGCTGCTGCTGATCGCGACCGCGCCCCTGCTGATCCTGCTGATCCTGCTGCTTCTGGTTCTGCTGGTTCTGCTGGTTCTGATTGTGCTGGCCCATTGCGGTGTCTCCAGTGCCACTCGCGGAATGCGGTGGTTGCGGCCATCGTCTGCAGCGGTGGGTTAACCATGCGTTGTGACGCAGCTACAGAAATGTGCATGCGCGTGAATGAACCGGCGTGGCCCCTTGTGCCGCAAGCGGCTGAAGGATTCATGCGGGTTCGGCATGTGCTCATGCCCGCAGAGGCTGTGACCCATTCAGCGGCGCCCGCCCGGCCCGGCCGCGCAGCGGGCGCAGCACCTCATGGCATCACAGGCGGCACGTAATCCAGCGTCATGCCCAGCAACCACAGCAGGCCCAGCACCAGCGGGATGTGCACCAGCAGCTGGATGAAGGTGAAGCCGACGATGTCGCGGGCCTTCAGGCCCAGCACGCCCAGCAGCGGCAGCATCCAGAACGGATTGATCAGGTTCGGCAGTGCTTCGGCGGCGTTGTACACCTGCACAGCCCAGCCCAGGTGCGCCTTCAGTTCGTTGGCCGCCTGCATCACGTACGGTGCTTCGATGATCCACTTGCCGCCGCCGGAGGGAACGAAGAAGCCCAGGACCGCCGAGTACACGCCCATCACCAGAGCGAACGTATCGGTGCTGGCGATGTGCACGAACAGGCTGGACAGCCGGTGCGCCAGCGTCTGCCCATCGGCGCCGGCCGCGTGGGTGAGGATCATCGCGATGCCGCCATACAGCGGGAACTGGATCAGCACACCGGTCGTGCTGGGCACCGCCTTGGCCACCGCGTTGAGGAAGCTGCGCGGGCGCCAGTGCAGCAGCAGGCCGAGCGAGATGAACAGGAAGTTGTAGGTATTGAGGTTGGCGATCGCGGTCACCACCGGCTTGTTGGCGAACTCGTTGAACAGCCAGCCGAAGGCCAGCAACGAGAGCAGCACGGTCAGCAGCGGGCTGTATTCGAGCCATTCGCCGGGGCGGGTGCGGCGCTGCAGCGGCTCAGGCTCGGCCTGCGCCGCACCGGGAAACGATTCAGCGGTGCGCGCACTGCCAGTCGCCGGCGCAGTCAACCAGGCAATCAGCAGTGACACCAGGATCAACGCCGCGGTCAGCACGATCGACTGCCACAGGAAGATGGTTTCAGTGAAGGGCAGTACGCCGGTGATCTCCACCAGCCCCGGCGGCATGCTGGCCGGGTTCGCCTGCAGCTGCGCAGCCGAAGAACTCAGGCCCATCGCCCAGACCGCGCCCAGGCCGAGGTAGGCGGAGGCACCCGCTGCGCGGTAGTCCATGCGCAGATCGGTCCGGCGCGCCAATGCACGCACCAGCAGACCGCCGAACACCAGCGAGAAGCCCCAGCTGAGCAGCGAAGCCAGCATGCTGACCAGGCCTACATAGACCACCGCACCGCGCCCCGTGCGCGGCACCCGCGCCAGCAGTTCGATGAAGCGCGCCACCACAGGCGCGGTGGCCACGGCATAACCGCCGATCACCACGAAGGCCATCTGCATGGTGAACGGAATCAGGCTCCAGAAGCCATCGCCAAAGGCACTGGCCGTGGTCTGCGGCGTGGAACCGAAGCCGATGGCTGCCAGGGCGACGATGACCACGCCCAGCACCGCGAACACGTAGGCATCAGGGAACCACTTTTCCGCCCAGGAGGCCGAGCGCAGCGCTGCGCGCGCCATCCAGCCATCCTGTACTGCTGCCGTCGAGGCCATCACCTACCCTCCCAGGTTCGATGGCTCGATTCTCGGCCTCGCGGCGGGGACTGTCAGTCGCCTATTGGTCGTAGGACGGCATCGCGCCCCTGCCCGGCTGCGCCTGTCAGCGCAGCGCCAGATCCAGCGCGATACCGGCGAACAGCGCCGCGCCGACCCAGTTGTTGTGCAGGAACGCCTTGAAGCATGGCCCCCGCTCGCGGTTGCGGCAGATCCAGAATTCGTACACCACCAGCGCCGCAGCCACCGCCAGGCCGGACAGGTACCAGCTCCCCAGGCCGGCGCGCACACCGACCAGCGCCATGGTCGCCAGGAACAGGGCGTAGAGCACCCCTTGGATCACCAGATCCAGGTCCCCGAACAGGATCGCCGTGGAGCGCGAGCCCATCTTCAGGTCGTCCTCGCGGTCGACCATGGCGTACCAGGTGTCATACGCGGTCGACCAGAGGATGTTGCCGGCGTACAGCAGCCAGCCCAGCAGCGGCACTTCGCCCTGCACCGCGGCGAATGCCATGGGAATACCCCAGCCGAACGACATGCCCAGATAGACCTGCGGCAGGTGCGTATAGCGCTTCAGGTAGGGATAGCTGGCGGCCAGGAACACGCCGATGAAGCTCATGCCGATGGTCAGCCCGTTCAGGGTCAGCACCAGTCCGAATGCCACCAGCATCAGTACCGCGAACAGCACCAGCGCGGCACGGCCACTGATCGCCCCCGTCGCCAGCGGACGGGCCTTGGTGCGCTCCACATGCGGGTCGAGCCAGCGATCGGCGTAGTCATTGATGACACACCCCGCCGAGCGGGTCAGCCAGACACCTGCGGTGAACACGAACAGGGTCCACAGCGGCGGCATGCCGCCTGCCGCCAGCCACAGCGCCCACCAGGTGGGCCACAGCAGCAGCAACGTGCCGATCGGACGATCCGCGCGCATCAGACTCCAGTAATGCCGCCAGCGCGGAATGTCGGCAAAGGGGGCACGGTCTTGCATCATTCGCCGATGATACGCCGATGCGCACGGCATGACAGCGCTGAACTCAGACCCTGCCCCATACTGCAGGCTCACGATGCCAGCGCCATGCACTCTCGATGATTGGCGCCAGTTCGGTCCATGTCGGTTGCCATCCCAGCAACCGGCGCGCCCGCTCGCCGGACGCCACCAATCGCGCAGGATCACCTGGACGTCGATCAGCGATGTCGTAGGGGACCTGCATGCCGGATACGGTCGCAGCTGTCTGGATCACATCCAGCACAGAGAAACCCTGCCCGTTACCAAGGTTGAACGCATGTGCACCGGGCTCCGTGTCCATGTAGTCCAGTGCCAGCGCATGAGCTCGGGCAAGATCCTGCACGTGGACGTAATCCCGCACACAAGTGCCGTCGGGGGTGTCGTAATCGCGTCCGAATACCTGGAGACGTCCTGCTTGGCCAAGCATCGAACGCAGCACATTGGGTATCAGATGAGTCTCGCAGCGGTGCGCCTCCCCGATCCCATGTTCCGGCAGCGCCCCGGCAGCGTTGAAGTAACGCAGGCTCACGGAACGCAAGCCGTATGCGGCAGCAGCGTCTGCAAGTACGCGCTCGGCCATTTGCTTGCTGGCGCCGTAGGGGTTGATGGGCTGTTTGCGATGGTCTTCATCGATCAGCGCTGAGCACGGCTCACCAAAGATCGCTGCCGTAGACGAGAACACGATGCGCTCAGTGCCATGTTTGCGCATTGCCTGCAGCAGGTTGATTGTTCCGCCGACATTGTTGGCATAGTACGCGTAGGGATCACGTACGGATTCACCAACCAACGACTGTGCGGCGAAGTGCATCACTGCATCGAAGCGACGGCCGGCAAACAGCCGCTGCAACGATGCGGCATCCAGCAAGTCGCCCTCAACCAACTCCCCCCAGGCGACGGCTTCGCGATGCCCGGTGGACAGATTGTCGAACACCGTGACGCGGTGCCCTTGCTCGGCCAAGTGCTGGGCCATGTGGCTACCGATGTAGCCGGCACCGCCACAGATGAGAATGTCACGCATCGGGGCCTTCCTTGATGTGAATGGTGCCCGGAGCATCCTCGCCCACGAAACACACAGAGGGCCGACACCTTGCCGTCGGCTTCCTCATCCCTCCGATGGCAGGGAATTACTCCTTGCCGTCGGTTTTGTATTCATAGTAGCCATAGCTGTAGTAGCCAGTGGCACGCTTCTCGACGGCGTTGAAGATTGCACCCTTGATCTGCACGCCGTTCTGCTCAAAGCGCTGCAGTGTCAGTTCGATCTCCTTGGCCTGATTCACGCCAAAGCGGGTTACCAGCAGACTCGAGCCGGCATGGGTCGCCACCAGCGCCGGATCGGTGACGGCCAGGATTGGCGGCGTATCAACGATCACCAGGTCGTACTTGTTCGACATGTCCTGCAGGAGCTGCGCGAAGCGTGGGTGCATCAGCAGCTCGGCCGGGTTCGGTGGAATGTTGCCACGCACCATGTAGTGCATGCTTTCCAAGCCGGATACCGGGTGGATCACGTCTTCAACGCTGAGCTTGCCGCCCAGCACGTCCGACAAACCGTTCTGATGCGACACGCCGAGAATGTTATGGAGCGTGCCTTTGCGCATGTCGGCATCGATCACCAGCACACGCTGCCCTGCCTGCGCGATTACTGCCGCCAAGTTGGCCGAAACGAAGGTCTTGCCCACCCCAGGACGTGGACCCGAGATGGTCAGGATGTTGTTCTTCGCTTCCAGCATGGCGAAATGCAGGCTGGTACGAAGGCTGCGTAGCGCTTCCACCGTCGGATCAGCGGGAGCTGAAACGGCCAGCAGATGCTGGCGACCATCGGCGATTACGCGCGTTCCGTGCTTGCCCTTGCGCAGCTTTGGCAGCGTGCTGGACGCACTGAGCGGGATGGCCGCGTAGACCGGCAAGCCCATGGCCTCGATGTCGGCTGGGTCTTCGATGCCGGGGTTGAGCATACGCTGGAGGAAGACAAAGGCGGTGGACAGGAAAGCGCCCAGCAGCGTAGCAATAGCAATGATCAGGGCCTTACGCGGCTTCACCGGATTGGTTGTATCAACTACGGCCGGATCCACGATGCGCACGTTGCCGACCGTGCCTGCGCGGGCGACATCCAATTGCTGCGCCTGGTTCAACAGCGCGGTGTAAAGCTCATTGCTCACCTGCAGGTCGCGGGTCAAGCGCAGCAACTCCTGTTGCGTATCCGGCAGGCTACTTACCTGGCGCTGGAAGCCGGACTTCCGGCTCTCAAGTTCGCTGATCTGGCGCAGCAGTGCACGGTAGGCGGGGTGCTCTCGCGTGAAACTCCGATCCATCTCGGCCTGCTTCAAGCGCAGCTGCTGGATGCTGCCCTCCACAGCCACTTCCTGATCCAGGAGACCTTTGGTCTGCATGGTGATGTCAACGGAATTGGCGCGTGACTGGTAGTTGGTCATCGCCTGCTGAGCTTCTTCCACCTGCTTGCGCACGATGGGGAGTTGCTCCTTCACAAACTGAAGCTGTGCCGCCGCTTCTGCAGACCCACGATCAACGTTCTGACGCACATAGGCCTGGGCAACACGCTGAACAACAGATTCGGCCAGTTCGGGATCTTCGTTCTCGAATGTAACTTTGAGGATGCCCGAGTCCTTGCCCTGCTCGGCGGCAACCACAGCCTGTTGCAGGCCAGAAATCACATCCAGGCGACGGAGCTTGATGACCCTGAAGCGTGTACCAGGCGATGCACGCAGTTGCGCCACCTCAATGGTCACTCCCCCCCCCTGGGCACTTTCTCCCGCCTTCCCCTTGAGCAAGACGCGGCCGTCGTCATCTTCCAGGACGAACGCGCCATCCGTGGCAGCACGCAGCACCAGCTCCCGATTGATCAGAGCTTCAGGGACGTCGAGCCGCTGGACGTCAAGCAATTCTCCGCCCCATCCGTAACTCTCTGCACCAAACTTGGCAGGTGCTACTTCACCCGACTTCTCGGGCATGAAGCGGCGCGCAAAATAGTCGCCCAGCAAAGGAAACCGGTACGGAGCCACGCTGATATCCAGACGCAGGTCATCCACGGCCTTGCCGATCACGCTACGTGAGGTGAGCAGCGCAACTTCGGTGGTTGCTGCCGGGCTCGCACCTGTCACGCCGATCGAAGTGAGCTCGGAAAGCCCGGGGATGCCGGGCATCTTGGACTCCACCTGCACCATCGATTGGGCCTGGTAGACCGGAGTGGCGAGCAGTGCATACAACGTCCCCACCACGAAGAAGAGCCCCGTGACCGCCGCAATCAACCACTTCCGGTCGAGAATCGTGCCAAGGATCTCTCGGAGATCGATCTCATCGTCCTTGATTGCTCGGGCTTCCGTCTGTCTTGTCATCGCTTCCACTTCAAAATGAGGAGACGCAGTGGCGCGGCCACGATTCACTGCTCGATCAAAGGCTTGGGTGTTCAGGGTGACCGCAAAATCTAGCCAGCGCATCAGTGTACTAGATTGCCAGGCACAGCGAAGCCTTGGCCCGAAGGGAGCGGGGCGACAACCACACCCTGCGCAACAAAGTCAAGTGCAATTGACTAACCACCTGGGCGCCAGCGGGCCTTCTCGGTCCAGCGATAGGCCAGCTTCGCTGTAGTACGATTCAATCTTCGCTTTGGGCTGCACGCGTTGTGCAACCCCAAAATGAACGCCCCTATACATAAATGAACAAGGACCTTGGAATGACCGACGCCGAGGGGCGCGACGGCCACACCGCGTCTACCCTGCCTCCCCCAGTTGGCACGACTGACGTAGTGCAACGCCAGAGAAGGATGCTGAAGTGAAGATTGCCGTTGCCGGAACAGGCTACGTTGGCCTGTCCAACGCTGTGCTCTTGGCGCAACACCATGAAGTTGTCGCGTTAGATATCGATGCAGGCCGTGTCGAGCTCATCAACTCCCGCCGGTCCCCGATCGAAGACCGGGAGATCGAAGATTTTCTGGCGAACAAGCCTCTGAAACTGAGCGCGACTCTTGACCGAGAGGTCGCCTACAAAGACGCACGCTTCGTCATTATCGCAACTCCGACCGATTACGATCCAGACAGCAATTGCTTCAACACGTCTTCGGTCGAGTCCGTCATCCAGGATGTCGTTGCCACGAATCCGAATGCGATAATGGTCATCAAGTCGACTGTGCCGGTAGGATGCACGGCCGCCCTGAAGGCCCGCTTCAGAACCGATAACATTATCTTTTCCCCCGAATTTCTGCGGGAAGGAAAAGCACTGTATGACAACCTTCATCCAAGCCGCATCATCGTGGGCGAACGCTCAGCGCGTGCAACCGAGTTCGCAGAACTGCTGAAAGAGGGCGCCATCCGCAAGGAGATCGCCACCTTGTTTACCGATGCCACCGAGGCGGAGGCCATTAAGCTTTTCGCCAATACTTACCTGGCCATGCGTGTCGCCTATTTCAATGAGCTGGACACTTATGCCAGCTCCCGCGGCCTTGATACCCGCCAGATCATCGAAGGGGTCAGCCTCGATCAGCGCATCGGCAATCATTACAACAACCCATCGTTCGGGTATGGCGGCTATTGCCTACCGAAGGACACGAAGCAGTTGCTGGCCAATTACAGCGACGTGCCTCAGAACCTGATTCACGCCATTGTCGAATCAAATCGCACGCGCAAGGATTTCATTGCCGATGCCATCATTCGACAAGCCCCGAAGACTGTTGGTATCTACAGACTTGTCATGAAGGCCGGATCTGACAACTTCCGCGCCTCAGCCATTCAAGGCGTCATGAAGCGAATCAAGGCGAAAGGAATTGAAGTCATAGTCTACGAACCATCACTCCGCGATGGAGAATTCTACCGCTCCCGCGTTGTCAACGACCTGCCTGAGTTCAAGCGCAAGGCTGATGTAATTGTAGCCAACCGAGTTTCTGGCGAACTTCAGGATGTCGCGAAGAAAGTCTACACGCGCGACCTTTTCGGTTCGGACTGAATTGTAATCGCCAATGCCACTCTCACCCCCAAGGCCGCGGATTCCTGGTGACGCGCGATGCTGCGTGAAAACCACCCTCATTCCGCCATCGGCACGACAGCCATATGAAAAAGCTAACTGAATTTATAAAAGTGGCCTATGGCTACGCGAAAGTCTACTCGTATGACATCTACCGTTTCGTCAGATTCAGCGGCACCCTGAGAACGCGCACGCATCCGGCCACGCGTGGCGCCCTCATGACCAAGTACTACCATATGGTGGAGAAAGGTCTAGCGTTGCCTCAGCCGCGGCCAGGATTCGGCGCCGAGATGACCAAGGATCTTGGCGATCAAATGGAGCGGGCCATGCGGGATGGCATCTGCGCACATGAAGTGCAACTGTCCGCAGACGCCCTTGATACTTACATGGCTTTCAACGCGGAGATGGGTACACCTTCGCCTTCGCACGTAACGCAGTCGGTCGTCAGCGCTCGCAATGCAGGATTTGCGCCCTCCGGCTCGGCTCTCAAGCATATGAAAGTGCGGCAGCAAGACTCTGAGATCCATCTAGCCTTCCTGCGCAGCCGCAGCTCAGTGCGCGGCTTCGGCGATGGAGCCGTGCCACAAGAGGTGTTGTTGAAGGCAGCTCAGGCGGCCCAGTTTGCGCCGTGCGTGTGCAATCGCCAGGCTGGCCGACTCTATTTTCTTACGACCGAAGAGCAGAAGCGAAAGGCACTGAGCTATCAGAAGGGAAATCGCGGCTTCGGAGACACTGCCGCCGTCATTGCAATCGTGACAGTGGATATCGCCGAGATGCTTGAACCGACTGAGCGCTACCAACACTGGATCGATGGCGGCCTGTTCGCGCAGAACTTCCTGCTCGGCATTCACGCGCAGGGATACGGAGCGTGCCCGCTTAACTGGTCTGCGCCCATCACGCGGGACATCGGGATCCGCAAGTTGGGATATATCCCGGACTCGGAGAGCATCATCATGATGGTTGCCATCGGGCCACTCAAGGACGAGTACAGCGTGGCTCGATCAGAGCGTCGACCATTGGCGGACATTGCTCACTTCCCGGACTTGGAGCACAAGCAATGAACGTGCTGCTTCTGACCTATTCATTCAATTACAACTATGGCGGCCTGCTGCAGGCATACGCGACTGCGCAATACCTGAGCAGTATCGGCCATGAAGTTGTCGTACCCACGGCTCACCCCGCCCATATGGTGGGGAACACCTCGTTCTGGCGAGGAATGGGGCTGAAGGGCGGGAATCCGCTCAAGGCCGTCCTGAGGCGCTTTCGGCAGGCCAAGCGATACCGACGTTTTGACGCCTTTCGTTCAAGGCTTCCGCTGGCTCCGCAACTGTCCTCCAAAGAGGCCATCAATGCCGCCTTGGCGCGCTTCGACGTGATCCTTACCGGGAGCGACCAGACCTTCAATACGAAGTTCATGCCCAAGTACGATTCGTACTTCTTCCAAGGCTTTCACCACGGCGGTCCACGCAAGGTAAGTTACGCTTCCTGCTTCGGTACGCGCGAGCAGAAGCCCGAGATAATCACAAGGGCTGCGCCGGATCTGAAGAATTTCGACGCGCTTGCAGTTCGCAATGAGGTGAGCCGACAGATCATCGCCGACTTGATCGGCATTGAGTCGACAGTTGTCGTCGACCCGACGCTCCTCCATGACTTCAACGAGCTGAAGTCCGATGGGGAAGGTGCTGCCGCATCCGGTCGATACATCATGGTCTATGCATTGGACACCGCAAACTTCCCCATTGCTGAACGCATCATTGGCCAGCTGAAGGAGTCCGACCCCAATCTGGAGGTTCATTTTGTCAACGGCGAGAAGAACTTTGACAAACCTGCGTGGGCGTCGCATCTGATAAATGACTATGGCCCCCTGGAGTTCCTGCGTTCGATCCAGAACTCGGCGTATGTGGTGACCGATTCCTTCCACGGGGTCATCTTCACCCAGAAGTTCGACCGTCCCTGCATCGCCTATTCCTCAGGCTGGCGCTCCGAGAGGATCGTCAGCATGATGCGAGATTTCAATGCCTCTGATCTGTTGGTGCTGGAGAATGATCCCAACGTTGTGAGGGCAGCGGTCACTCGGGTTGTCCGCGATGGCGCGCGCCTGAGCATCAGCGACGATCTGGAGAGTAAAATCCTGCGCTCGAAGCGATACCTCAACGAAGCATTGGGCAACCCGTGAATCTGAGCCAAGTAGGCAAAAAGGGGTTTGCCCACCTGCTGGTCATTGTGCTGACGAGCAGGGCGTCTGCGTTCATTGCCCAATGGGTGATGGGCATCTTCCTGTTTCCGGAAGACTTCGGACTGATTGCAATCATCTCCATCGTCTATCTCCTGGCGTCCGGATTCAAGGAAGTCGGGCTCTATCAGATACTGCAGGAGCATCGTGACGATTTTGAATCCCAAGCACCAAGCCTCACAGCCTCTGCGCAGATACTGAATCTGAGCGGCGTTGCGCTGTTGCTTGTGGCGGCGCCAATCATGGCTGAGCACTACCACGATCCGCGGCTTCTTTGGATCACGGTAGTGCTCGCGCTCACCATGCCGTTCAACATCGCCGCACTCCCATACAAGGCCAGATCGGCGATCGCGTTCAACTTCAAGCGTATTTCCCGAGTTGAATCGGTATCGGCACTGGCCAGCAACCTCAGCATGGCCGGGCTCGCCGCAGCTGGCGCGGGAATCTACAGCTTTGTCGCGTCCCAAGTGATTTTGGCGCTCGTCACATTTCTCATGTACCGCTGGGGCCAACCGCGCATTGCAAGCCCCTTATGGCCGGGCGCAAGCAGGCTTCGAGCGTTCTTCAAACGCTGCAAGTGGTTGATTGTTTCCTCCTATCTCAACAACGTTGCTACACGAGGCGAGTACCTCGTGCTGTCTCTGATCCTGAGCAAAGCGGCTCTCGGGCTGTTCTACTTTTCCTATCAGTTGATGGCAGCAGCGGTGCAGTTGATCGGAATGGCGCTGAATCATCTCCTCTTGCCGCTCTTCTCCGCGATCAGAAACGACGCGGCTAGAGTTCGCTCAGGGCTGCACAAGGCCGGCCACGCGCTTTCGCTGATGTCAGGGGCCTTGTGCCTTTCCCTGTTGGTGTGGTTCCCATTCGTCATTCGTCATGTCTGGAGCGGAAAGTGGGATGCCGCGATTTCTCTTACTCTGATAGTGACGGCCGCTGTCCCACCGCGACTGCTGTCTTCGCCACTTGGCTCTTCCGCACTCGAAGCGATGGCGCGTTACCGTGAGCGAGGAATATTGTCGCTGGTCGATGCATTGACCTTGATTGTCTTTGTCTGGATCGGCGGCCAATTCTTCGGCGTGGAAGGCGCGTGTGTCGCAATGGCGGCCCAACGGCTGAGTGCAGGAATGCTGTTCTATTTCGCCGCCGCCAGCGCCTGCGGACTGCGCACCCGCATGGCCTTCTATCAGCTCATGAAGAACCAGGCACCCTACCTGGCCTGCGTGGCGGCGCTGTCCGGATACGTTTTCCTGATCATTGGCTACAACGGTTTCATTCACCTCGGCTTTGTTCACACCCTGGCCGTCTACGCTGCACTGATGGTGGCGTATGTGGTCATGAACCATAAACGCATCGCTGAATATGTCCTTGAACGCTGACAAACAGATTCCCCACGAGCCGCAGCGCTACTGCTTCTGCGCGGATGGGCGCTATGTGGACTTCATAGTCCCTGCCGTAGAATCAATCGCGAAGAGCTGCGCGTCGGGCACCAAGTTCTCGGTTGATATCATCGTGGACAAGGAACCAAAGGCTGGCGTTCTGGGTGCACTCAAAGCACTATGCTCCGGTGATGTGACCGTCCATGTCATTGATCCCGCTCAGTTCGGCGACCTACTGGAAGTGACGCACATTTCCAGAGGCATGTATTACCGGCTATTGATTCCAGAACTGCTCGACGCGGATAAGGTCCTGTACCTCGACTGCGACGTTCTTGTAAGACACAGTCTTAGCGACCTGTTCAACATCGACCTGGAAGGTGTTCTGGCGGGGGCGGTCATCAATCCCTTCTATGATGGAAGTCGATTGGGGCTGGCGGACGGTGATCGTTATTTCAATTCCGGCGTCTTGCTCCTGAACTGCGCAGAATGGCGTGCTGATGGCACCAAGGACAAAGTTCTGGCGTATCTACGCGCCAACACGGACTTGCTGAGGATGCCGGACCAGGACGCATTGAATGCCGTGCTCAGGGGACGGTGGCGCGAGCTTGATCCCACGTACAACTGCCAGGTATCAATGCTGCTCAGGCACAAGGAACTGGCTGGAGAGCTCGCACCTGGCTGGTCCATGTCATTCCTCGAGTCACCGGCGATCATGCACTTCTCCTCGGCACACAAGCAGTGGCATTCCAGCAATCGGATCGTCTTTTCGAAGGAGTACCGACAGCTGCGCACGCACATCATGGAGCCGCGCCGCGGCCCGTTCCTGGACTTCGTCATAGGCCGGATCAGGCAAGCGAAGTTCGCCATCGGGCAATCCAATCCCTACTTCTACTAATCAGTTCGACGAAAGGCGGCAATGGCAACCAGCATCCCGGCACCGACAGTTCCCCTGAAGCGGCCCACGTTCGATACCGTGCGGTTTGGCGACTTCAACATCATTTGCGCGTCACGGCAGGACCTGGTGGACATGGCGCTTTACGACTGCGCGCATCGATCGCGCCCTGCGCAGCTGGTGTTCGATGCTAATGGCCACGCATTGTCATTGGCACGCACCGATCGCAGATTTGGCTCACTTGTACAGGAGGCCGACATCATTCATGCCGATGGAGGATTTCTGGTGTCCCTGTCCAAGCGATTGAAGCTCAATGCCATCCCTGAGCGCAGTGCCACAACTGACATGCTCCACGATTTTTCGAGGGCATTCGAGAATACCGGCTTTGGGTTCTATCTTCTGGGATCCGAGGAGCGCGTCAATTCATCATGCACCAGCATTCTGCAAGAGCAGTACAAGGGCATGAAGATTTCTGGCCGTCGCAATGGGTTCTTCACCCCGGACGAAGAACAGGAAGTTGTCGACGCAATCAACGCTTCCGGCGCGGATATCCTCTGGGTCGGCCTGGGGAAGCCCAAGGAGCAGGAATTCTGCGTTCGTTGGCGCGACAAACTGAAGCCGCGATGGATCATCACCTGCGGAGGGTGCTTCAACTACGTGACCGGTGACTATCCTCGCGCTCCTGCCTGGATGCAACGCAACAACCTGGAGTGGGTTCATCGCTTGGCCACGCGACCGAAGGAGTTGTTCGTCCGATATGCCGTTACAACGCCTCACTCGCTGTGGATCGCGCTGACAGATCATTCCAAGCTGGCTTCAAAATAGTCGCACGGCAGTTCTGCTTTCTCCACTTCCCATGGCTCGGGTAGCAGCCGATGAGAGACACGCATGTCCCCCTTCTTTTCGATTGTGATTCCCACCTACAATCGCTCATCAACCATTCTCCCGACGCTGCTTTCGGTTCAGGGTCAGACGTTCTCCGATTTCGAATGCATCATCGTCGATGATGGATCAAAGGATGTCGACGCGCTGACCAGGTTGGTAGACCAGCTTGCGGATCGGCGTTTCCGTGTAATACAGCGGCCCAACGGGGGAGGGGGGGCCGCGCGCAATACGGGAATCGAGGCCGCAGTCGGACTTTACATCGCATTTCTTGATTCCGACGACTTCTTTGTACCCGAGAAGTTGGAGCTCTTCCACGCGTATCTGCGTCGGTCGCCCTATCCGGCGCTTTATTCTTACGCCAAGGTGGACCGTGGAGTTCCCGAGCGCATGTGGATACGTCCCGACCGCCCGATCCGGGAGGATGAGTCGATGGCCAGCTATCTGTTCATCGCAAATCAGTTCGTGCAGACCTCAACGATCGTCATGGACAGCAGCCTCGCGAAGCGGATCAAGTTCAATCCTGAGCTTCGCAAGGGTCAAGACCTTGATTTCTGCCTCAGAGTGGACGTGGATGGGACCAAGTTCCGCATGCTGGAGCAACCCTTGATCGTCTGGACGGACATCAGCGAGGTAGGACGTACGTCGCGCCATGCGGGATCAGCGGCACCTGCCCAGTGGTTGAACCAGCACGCCCATATGATGACACCGGCGGAGATCATCGGATATCGAGCTACAGTGCTCTCCTATTATCAGCCCAAGCATCGTTTCCTGGTTGTCCTGAAGGATCTGGTACAAAGTGTGACTGTCGCGAAAGTGCCGCCCAAGGTGGCGCTCCGTCATTGGTTGCGATTCATGCTACCAAGATCGCTTTACCGCTCTATTGTCTCTGTCGCCATTCGCTCTCTGAAGCAGAAGGGCCCAAGCAGCAGTGAATTCCAAGAATGAGTATTTCCAGCGCATTCACCATCAAACGCCGGCCGTATCCAATTTCGCTACTCTACCTTGGAACGATTCTCATCGTGACAACAGCGTGGCTACCTCGACTGTCCGGCGTGACGGTTGGCGAGCCCATGCTGGACTTGGTTTTCGCGGCATCGTCTGCTGCCCTGCTGTGGGTGTATGGCGCACGTAAGGATCGGCTCTTTGCTCAGCAGCTCTTCTGGATTGGCTACCTTGTCGCCGGTGCGGCGCTTGCCGTTGGCTTGCGGAATACAAATCCGTTGGACTTTGCGCAGGCGTACAAATTCGTCTGGTACTTGATCCTGCTCGCACCGTTCGCGTGGGCACCTGGCCCCATGAAATCGGAAGATTTCAGGCGACTGCTGAACCTTTGCCTTTTCATGTTCTTCAGTGTCTATCTAGCAAAGCGGGTCATCGGAATTGATCGGCCCGTTCTGATGACAGAGAACAACTTCGAAATCATCTTCTTGTCACTCGTCTACTTCAGCGCCCATGTTTCAGGTGTAAAGATCAGCGGATTGCAGACTGGCACACTGCTGGCCGTGGTCATCCTCTCCGGATCTCGCTCCGCTGCAATCGCTGCCGCCTTGGCCGTTCTGTTCGCGTTCGACTTCAGGTCCCGTAACTCTGCAAAAGTCGTCGGCGGAATGATCGCCGGCACCGCAGCAGTCGTGTTTGCATTCCTGATTTTCGAGAATCGCTCACAAGGTGGAATCGAGTCGATCGATAGATTTCGGTTTCTGATGATGTTCCTTGAGTCGATAAGAGACTGGGACACAACGGACTATCTACTTGGTGCCGATAGGATTTCTCCACTTCCCGCGCACGTGTGCTCGTCACTCTCCTACTATCAATCGCTCTTCAGTTTTAGCGGCAACGGGAGTTGCTATTCCGTCATCCTGCATAGCTTTAATATGCGGGTGATCTACGATCATGGCCTTGCAGTAACCGCCCTGACGTTCATCTACCTCATCGGTGTGATGAAGAACGCCAAACGCCATCAGCGGCTCTGCGTCATTCTCATCGTTCTGGCAAGTGGCCTTTCCGTATCGGCCCTCAACAATGTGTATACAACACTGGGCATTGCGCTTGTATGCCT
This sequence comes from Stenotrophomonas sp. 112478_Sma, assembly GCF_056479905.1. Classification (NCBI taxonomy): domain Bacteria; kingdom Pseudomonadati; phylum Pseudomonadota; class Gammaproteobacteria; order Lysobacterales; family Lysobacteraceae; genus Stenotrophomonas; species Stenotrophomonas sp. 112478_Sma. The sequence goes on from NZ_CM151072.1 coordinate 4,047,561, forward strand.
GGCAGCCGGCGCTGCGAAGAACGAAAGATGTGAATGATTCCGCCCCCGACGGAGCGAAAGCTCGACGGCTCACGCAGCAGCTCTCCTAGAACACCCAGTTGGCGACCAGGGAAATCAGATGCAAAAGTACCGCGCAGATATCGATGGCCTAAGATCGATCGCTATCCTGCCCGTGCTCCTTTATCACACAGGCATACCGCTCATCACCGGCGGGTACGTCGGTGTGGATATTTTTTTCGTGATCAGCGGCTTCCTGATTACAGGAATCCTGCTGAGAGATTTTGATAACAACACCTACAGTGTTCTATCGTTCTACGAACGGCGCATCAGAAGAATATTTCCTGCTCTTGCAGTCGTGGTGTTCTTCACGATCATCTGCGCACCTTTCATCCTGCTTCCCAGCGAGTTCGAGCCGTTCGGACGCGACGTCGCGTCTTCCCTGCTATTTGTCGCAAACATCAATTTCTGGCTGCAGTCGGGATACTTCTCCCCTGTCTCCGAGGCCAAGCCGCTCCTGCACATGTGGTCGCTGGGTGTCGAGGAGCAATTTTATCTGATCGCGCCCCTCGCACTCTTTGTGACCGTCAAGTATGCGCGTCGATATCGACTGGCGATAACGCTGATAGCGATCGGTCTTTCACTGGGCGCCTGCATCTATCTCACACCGCGATCGCCCTCGGCAGCCTTCTATCTCCTGCCTACGCGCGCGTGGGAGCTTCTGGTGGGTTCGGCACTGGCCATCTACATCTCGACCCGAGACAATCCTGCTCCAACGCGGGCTTCTGGATTGATCGGCGCCATAGGACTGGCGCTGACCATGGTTCCAGTGTTTGTCTATGACAAGTCGACTCCCTTCCCCGGCTATGCGGCCATCGCGCCAACCGCAGGCGCGGCCATGCTGATCTATGCTGGGCCCAGCAGCTTCGCTGGACGATTGCTCAGCACAAGGCCGCTGGTCTTTATTGGCCACATTTCCTACTCCCTGTACCTCTGGCATTGGCCAGTAATCACCCTGTTTAGGAACGTGGGCTGGCTCGAAAGCAGCTTGGGCAAGGCAATCGTCATCCTTCTGTCGTCCCTGCTTGCATGGCTCACGTGGCGGTTTGTTGAATCGCCCACCCGCGATCGCACGAAGATCGGCAGCAGAACGCTTTTCGTAGGCGCAGCTTCCTCGACCGCGATCTTGTTGTTCGTCTCGGCAATCTATTCCTCTCTCGGAGGATGGCCGGGCCGGCTACCTGCCTCGACGGTCGCGTTTGACGCCGCCAGGAACGACTACAGTCCAGACCGGGCTCGGTGCCATTTCGACGGAGGCCTCCCTGACTATTCTTCAGCCTGCGTGCTTGGTCCCAAGAACGGCCTCAAGGTGGCAGTGTGGGGAGATAGCCATGGTGTAGAGATGGCGAAAGCTATCAGTGAGCAGGGCTTTTCCGTCAGGCAGCTCACCTATTCATCCTGCCCGCCCAGCTCCAACGGCGTGGGTACGAGTAACCGCCCTCAGTGCAGTGACTGGAACAAGCAAGTTGCCAAAAGCCTCGCCGATGACAAGTCAACCGGCGTCGTAATTCTATCGGCATACTTCGAATCACCGGTGTCACGCTCGGCGACCAGGCAGAACGAGCTTGCCAGAACGGCGTCGTTCCTCAGGAGTGTCGGAAAGCATGTCATTGTAATTGGACCGTTTCCGATGATCAGCCAGCGCACTGACTTGCCAACTTATCTTGCACGCGGCGGGAGCGCCGAACACGTCATCCAACTCGAAGGGATGAAAGAACTTGAGAGCACGCTGTCGAAGTCGGCAACATTGTATTCCCCTCAAAGGCTCTTTTGCCAACGCGATATATGCAACTTCGCGCCCGGCGGTAACGCCATACTTTTTGACTCGCATCATCCCAGCATGTCGGCTGCACGTCTTGCAGCGGCGCAGATAGCGCCATTGATTCATGACGTCATCGGGGAATGATAGCGTTGCAGCCCTTTTGTCCGTTATTGAATTGCAACCACATGACTGACCAACTGGCGACGTCCCGCAGTTCCTTTGAAGGATGATTCATGAGATCAGCATATTGGGATAACTGGAAAGGGCTCGCCATTGCCGCAGTCGTTACGATTCATGCGTGCAGCGGATTCCCAGGCGGCACTGCAGGATCCGGCGCCGCCACCCAGGAAATGTGGATCAGACAGCTGACCAACTTCGCAGTCCCATTTTTTTTTGCAGCCGCAGGTTTCTTTGCTCCGAAGGGGCAGATTACCTGCATCAGAGAATTCTATTCTTCCCGATTGCTGCGAATACTGCCGCCGTATCTGGTCTGGACCACGATCTATCTGGGCGTTGGAGCGTTCCGTGAAGGGATAGATCCAATCACGATGCTCAAAGGCTATGTATTCGGAACGGGAATAGGAATCGGCTACTTCGTAATAGTCCTGTGCCAGTTCACTCTTCTAACTCCTTTGCTGCTGAGTCTAAAGAGTCTCACAACGCACTGGATCGTGATTATTTCCATTTCTCTTATGGGAATCGCATACACATATTATTTTCAGACCATCGAACCCAATACCAGGCTATCGGGCTTTCCCGCTCATGCTCTGCCCTTCTTTGTCTGGTACCCCTTCTACCATCTCGGACTGGTAGCCGGGTGGCGACGCGATGCTTCACGGATTCCGCTCCGCATCATCATTGGCGCTGTGCTTCTTGCCTTCGCCGCTGGACTGCTGGAGAGTAAATACTGGCTTGCGACAATTGGCGGATCTTTCCCATTCTCGCAGCTCAAGGTCTCGAATTTCCTGTATTCAGGAGCACTATTCGCATTGGCCATCCGCCTCGCCGATGCGCAGACGCTCCTGCACAAGGGCGGCGTGCTCACCTGGCTTGGACGCAACTCGTACGCCATTTACTTGATCCATATGTTGTTCCTGCCCTCGATTCTTTCGCTATTGAAGGATTCCTGGCCATGGTCAACAAGCGGTTTGGCGCTCGTACTATCCGGTGCAGTGTTGTGCCTGGCCGTTACGAGTCTCACTGTGTTCCTGCTGAGGAAGCGCCTTCCAGAATCCCCTGCCCGCTATATTCTCGGCTAGGTGCCTGCTGCGCCAACTGCCTGGAGTTGCAGATGGCGAGGCCATCTGACATGGCCAAGCTGGGGGCATCTCGACCGGGTAAGTGCTCCATACCGGGCAGGGGTTCGACTGCGAGCCGCATTGCGAGCACTCAGGAACCGGCCAGAGCGCGTATGGCGATGCCCCTGTCGCATGGACCCGGCAACCTTGAGCGTGAGTCCCATCATCTCATCAGGCGATTCTCGACTGATCCAGCGGGCTTCATTGTCGGCCTCCCTGCGGATGGGCGAGCGGCCGGGCGCTTCGGCCATCGGTTCCACATTGCCCGTTCTTCTGTGCTCGAAATCCAGCAGCGCAATCAGGGGCAGATTTTTATCGTGGACTCCGCTAGAATTCCGCCCTACCACCGGACAACCGGTGGGTTCTACAACGCGCCCGTAGCTCAGCCGGATAGAGTAGTGGCTTCCGAAGCCATTGGTCGGGGGTTCGAATCCCTCCGGGCGCGCCATCTTTCCCTGCTCAGGCCATCGATTGTTGGCCCACCGGCACGGCCCCAGAATCAGCAGGCCGCTGATCTTCCACGCTAAGAACTGGAAGCCGGCAGCCGCCGAGCGCAGGCCCAGCGCCACAGGGGCGAGCACACCGGTCCACACAGCAACGCCGGGCATGGCCCGGCGCTACCGTGGGTGTACGGATCAGTACGTGCCGTCGAAGGCGAAGATCGGCTTGCGCTGCTTCCACGCGCCAGCGGTGAAGTCAGGGAACTCCAGCGTCTGGAAGCCATTGGCAATGGACTGCTCGGACAACGGGGTGATCGCGCTCCAGGTCACCGCATCGTAGATGTCGATCGGCATCGGCGCCTTGGCCTTCAGTGCCTCGACGAACGCATGGATGACGAACCAGTCCATGCCGCCGTGACCGGCGCTGGCCGCGGTGTCGGCATGCTGCTTCCACAGCGGGTGCTCGTACTGATCCTGGTAGGTCTTGAACTCTTCCCACTGGTGCGGCGGGCTGCGGCCTTCAATGTGGATCGAGTGGTTGACGTCCATCCACAGACCCTTGGTGCCCTGCACGCGGAAGCCCATCGAATACGGTCGAGGCAGCGAGGTGTCGTGCTGCAGCAGGATGGTCTCACCGTTCTCGCAGGCAAGCGTGGTGGTCACGATGTCACCCAGCTTGAACTTCACTTGGGTGCTGGGGTGGCTGGTGCCACCGCTTTTGGCCACGGTGTACTCGTGCAGGCCGCGTGCCTTGGTCGCGAAAGCGTTGATATGGGTAAAGCGGTTGCCGCGGTTGATGCCGGTGTACATCGCGCACGGGCCGATGCTGTGGCTGGGGTAGAGCTCGCCGTTGCGCTCCACCGAATGCTCGGTGCGCCAACGCGCCTCGCTCCAGCCCTTGGGACCGAATTCCACGCCGCTGTCGTAAGGCTGGCTGGGATCACCGGAGTTGAACTTCACCCCGCGCAGGTCGTGCTGGTAGCCGGCCTGCAGATGCACCAGCTCGCCGAACAGGCCCTGTCGCACCATCTGCAGGGCGGCCATCACATCGCGGCGGTAGCAGACGTTCTCCAGCAGCATGTACGGCGTGCCGGTCGCGAGCTGGGTCTTCAGCACATCCCAGTGGTCCTGCAGGGTGATGCCGGCCACCACCTCGCAGCCTACGGCCACCCCCGCCTGCATGGCGGCGATCGCCATCGGCGCGTGGTATTCCCACGGCGTAGCGATGATCACGCCATCGATGCCCTTCTGTTCCAGAAGGCGCTTCCAGGCGTTGCTGTCGCGATCCTGGCCATAGGTTTTCGGCGCAGGCTTGCCCGCCTTGGTCACCATGTCCACGGCACGACCCAGCATGATCGGCTCGATGTCGCACAGTGCAATGACCTCGACATCGTCGCGGCGCACCAGCTCCTTCAACAGCACCTGGCCGCGCATGCCGGTACCGATCATGGCCAGGCGGAGCGTGCGCCCGCGCGCCCAGGCCGGGGTCTGTGGCAACAGGCTGCTGGCGGCGACGGCGGCACTGGCCGCGATGAACTCCCTGCGTTTCATGGCAAACATCTCTCCTCTTGGAAGCGCGCCGGCCGCAACCGGCGCGCTGGATCACTCGAACCTGCTTACTTGAATCGATAACCGATGGTCACACTGTAACCACGGCCGAAGATCGTCGCGTAGTCACTGGAGTCACCCAGGAAGCTGTTCGGATCGTAGAACGGCAGCCGATCGAACAGGTTCTTGACGGTGAAGCTCAGGTTCCAGGCGTCATCGGGGCGCCAGGTGACGCTCAGGTTGGCGGTCCACCAGGACGGCGCGCCGTCGCACTTGCTGGCCTGCAGCGCCAGGTAGCCGGCGGTGCAGGTCTCCTTGTTGTTATCCACTTCATCCACGCGGTCACGGGCCCACTTGGTACCGCCCACATAGTTGACGAACATGCTGGTGGTCACCTGCTTGTAGGTCCAGTCGGCGTTGAGCGTGGCGCGCAGGCGCGGGTTGTTGTAGTAGCCCACCACGTCGCCGTAGTACCAGCCGCTTTCCTCATCCATGTAGTAGCGGTTGCGATTGGCGATGGTGGCGGCCAGGCCCACGTTCAGCCCGCCCCACTCGCCCAGCGAGAAGCGGCTGCGTGCGTCCACGTCGAAGCCGTCGACCAGGGTCTTGCCGCGGTTCTTGTACTGGCCGACCACGCTGGCCACGTTGCCCACGCTGTAGCCGGGCAGGACCGAGGGGCAGCTCACACCGCTGGCCGGGTCGGCGCACATCGCCGCCAGCTGGGCCAGGTTTGCGCGATCGGCATCAGTGATCGGCGAACGGGTGGAGGAGATGATGTCGGTATCACGGCTGAAATCCGGGGCGACGATCTCGTTGTTGCGGTAGATGAACCAGTAGTCGGCCGACACCGACAGCCAGCTGGCCGGCTCGTAGACGAAGCCCAGGGTGGCGATCTTGGCCTTCTCCGGCTTCAGGTCCTGGTTGGGCTGGGTCATGCGGGCCACGGTGCGGCTGCAATCGACGTTGGCCAGGCTCTTGCCCAGGTCCACGTCACCGGCGCGCTGCGACTGCCGCAACAGGTCGGCGATCGCGTTGGTCTCGGCGCAGCGCACCTCATCGCGGTAGCCACCGAGCTGGGCGAACACGCCACCGCTGCCGGACTCGGCCAGGCTCGGCGCACGGAAGCCGGTCGAATAGGTGCCGCGCAGCATCAGTTGATCGAATGCCTGGTACTTGAAGCCGATCTTGGGTGCGACGTTGGCGCTGAAGTTCGGGTATTTGTCCACGCGGACCGCGGCATCCAGTTCCAGCTTGTCGGTGATCGGCGCCACCGTTTCGGCGAACAGTGCATAGGTGTTGCGTGCGCCGTCGAACCACGAGCCGCCCTGCTGGGTGATCAGGCCGGCGGCTGCGTCGGCATTGCCCGGCGTGTAGAAGGTTTCGCGGCTGGCATTGAAGCCGAACGCGGCGCGCATCTCACCGGCCGGCAGCTGGAACAGCGGGCCTTCGATCTTGCCGTCCAGGGTGTGCAGGCGCGTCCAGGACTGGATGTCGAAGGTCGGGAACGCCTCGCGGATCAGCGCTGCGTTGGCTTCGCTGATCTCACCGAACTTGTATGCCGGATGATCGGAAATGATCACCCGCCCAGTACCCGGATCCACCGAGTAGGGGCCGAAGGCCTTCTCGAAGCCCTTCAGGTTGACGTTGATGGTCTGGTAGGTGGTGGAGTGCGTGCCGGCGGTGGCAAAAGCAGTTTCCCAGTTCCAGTCACCCATGTTGCCACGTGCACCGGTCAGCACGCGGTAGCTCTTGTCGGTGTTGCGCTGGCCGAAGTAGTTGGCGCCGGCATCCTGCAGCAGGTACTGCAGGCCGACTACGCCGCCCATCATCGCCTTCAGTTCAGGGCTGGCGTGGTTGTACTCGTTGTTCGGCCCCAGGTAGGGATACAGGAACTGGTTGACCGTAGTGCCGGTATCGCGGGAGAACCAGCTGGTCGGGTTACCGGTGGTGGTGCCATAGCTGCGGGGTGTACCGCCATTGGCACGCAGATCGATGTCGGTGTAGGTCGCCTCGGCGAAGATTTCGGTCGAGTCGCCCACCAGGAAGGTGCCATTGAGGTAGGCGGTGTTGCGCTCGGACTTGGCGCCGGCGTCGATCTCGTTGTTCATCCAGGTCTCCCAGACACAACGCGGACCGGCGGCCTCGCCCTGCAGCACGTTCTTGCACCCGGGTGCGGCCTCCTGCACGCGGCGGCCGGTGACCGGATCGAAGGCGAAGTAACTGCCCGGGTTGAACTCACCCGGCTTGCTGCCCACGCCCAGGCGCAGGTTCGTCAGGTAATTGGGATTGTTGACGTAGTACTGCTCAGGACGCTTGTCGTAGAAATCACGCAGCGGGATCGCATCACGGCGGTACATGTTGACCGCACCGTAGATGTTGAAGCGGTTCTCGGCCAGGTCGCCGAAGCCGGCGGTGATGCTGGCCTGGCGCTCACCGTAGGAGTCGATGCGCGATGACGTATCGTTGGTGAAGTTGATCTCCGCGCCCTGGAAGTTGCGTTTGGTGATCACGTTGATCACACCGGCCACGGCGTCGGTGCCGTACACCGCCGAAGCACCATCGGTGAGCACTTCCATGCGTTCGATGGCGGCAGCCGGGATCGCATCGATGTTGACGAACTGGGTCTGGAAGCCGGCGGGCGCGCCGTAGTACGACAGGCGACGACCGTTCAGCAGCACCAGCGTGCCCTGTGCGCCCAACCCACGCAGATTGGCCTGCGAGGCACCGTCGGAGCCGGTGAACAGCGAGCGCGAATCCTGCTGCGCCGGGCGGGCAGCCGGCAGGTTGTCGAGCACCTGCAGCAGCGTACGCGCACCCATGTTCTGGATGTCCTGCTTGCTGATGACCTGGACCGGCGAAGCGGTTTCCACATCGGTACGGCGGATGTTGGAGCCGGTGACCTCGATGCGGGCCAGGTCGGTGGCGTTGTCCTTGCTGTCCTGCGCAGCGGCAGGCAGGGCGACCGACAGCAGCGCGCCGGCAATGGCCAGCGTCAGCGGAGCGATCGTGCGACAGGGGGGGCGGCGGTAGCGTGCGGGCAACATCGGGGTTCTCTCCTGGCAGGGGTGCGGCGCGAATGTGGATCAGCGGGCAAAACGCTCCCGGGCCACGGCCAGCAGGCCGCAGTCGGTATGGGCGGGGGAGGAGCGGTGTTACGAAGGGGTCATGGGGCGACGATGCTGGCGGAGTCGCCCTCCTGGCCGATCAGCACGGCGTTGGCCCAGTTGGCACAGACCTGGGCGGGTTGACTGCCCTGCGCACCCAGCGTGCGCAGGCTCAGGGTGGTAAGGCCACGGATGTCCAGCTCCGGCTTGACCACGCCGGGCGCCTTCACCAGGCCGCTGTCGTAGAGCAGGCGGTTGTCGCCCCAGACCTGGAACTGCAGGCCGCCTGCGCTGCGGCAGGCATCATCAATGCCCAGATCCGCACGCAGCAGGCGCCAGCCGCCCTGCAGACGCAGGTCGATGCGGCTGTTCGCGCCCACTCCCAGGCCGCGGCGGAACTGCAGGCCGTTCATGCGCATGCCGGCCTCGCCACGGAACGCCTGGTCGGCGCGCATCTGGCTGGCCAGCGCGGCCGGCACCGGCAGCTCGGAGAGATAGCGCTGCCGGGCCGGTCGCTCCGGTTCCTGGTGCTCGAGGATGTGGAAGGTGGACAGCGCGATCGGGCCGACATCGCGTGGCTGCAACGCGTCGAACGCGCGGGCGCTGCCCTGTGCCGCAGTGACCATCGGGTCGGTGCTGCTGGCGCCGTCGCCTTCGGGGTTCTGCACGCTCAGCACCCGGAAACGCAGCAGGCGACCGGCGTGTGCGGGGAAGTCGATGCGCTGCATTCCTTCCTTCAACTGCAGCCGGCCCCGGGCGATCGGCTCGCCCCATTCGCCATTGCTGTCGCCCAGGTACACCTCGTAGTCGCGAACCTGGCCATGCTTCCAGTTCTTGTCGTTGCGTGGCGCCAGCTCGATGCCGTCGATCATCCGGCGCTCACCGAAGCCGACCACCCATTCGTGGGCGCCGGTGCGCACGGCCTGGTTGCGCACGCTGCGGAACCAGGTGGACGGGTCATCGTCGAACGCGTTCTCCAGCGGATGGCCGGGCTCTTCCGCCGGGCGGTTGACCACCAGCAGGCTGTCGGCCGGCAGCTCGCGGCCGAGCACCGGCGCGGCCGGATAAGCATCGTCCGCAGCGGCCGCGGTCACGGCGAAGTCCAGCTGCACCTGCAGTGGCTGGCGGATATCCTGCGTGGCGGTACGCACATGGACGGTGCCGCCACGCTCACGGGCATCGAAATACCAGCCTTCGTCGGCACCGTTGAAGGCTGCCGCGTCGGCCAGCGCGGGCAGCACACGGGCGCCGGCCTGCACTGCGCGCGGGGCCTGCCGGCTCAACACGCGCAGGCCGTAGCGACGCTGCGCCAGCTGGCCCTGGTAGGTACCCTGCACGGCCGCGATCTGCACCTGGACCGGGCCACTGCCCTGTGCCGGCGCCTGCACGCGGATCTGCTGCGTGCTCGATTCGCCCTGCTGGTAGCGGCGGGTGTTGCCGTCGTCTTCGTACAGCGTGTACTGCGATTCGCCCTGCGGATAGAGATCGAAGGTGACCTCGTCCAGCGGCTTCTCGCCATCGAACAGCATCGACGGATACATCGGCAGGATGGCCCCGGCGCGCACGAACACCGGCAGCGTGGCAAGGTCGACCTGGCGGTCGAGCTGACGGCCCTCGGCGCCGGCCTGCACGCGGCGGCCATCCCAGTAGTCGATCCATCCACCGGCCGGCAGATGGATGTCGCGCCGCCAGCCGCGGCTGGCCGCCTGGCTGCGGTAGACCGGTGCGATCAGCAGATCGCGGCCCAGCAGGAACTGATACTTGTAGGTTTCGTCCTGCGCGTGCGGATCGCGGGGGTAATCCCACATCAAGCCACGCACCGGCGGCGCGCCGGTCTGCGCGGCGTCGTGCACCAGCCCGTACATGTACGGCGTCAGCCGCATCTTCAGTTTCAGATAATCGCGGTTGATGCTGCGGTAGGGTTCGTCGTACCACCACGGGTGCTTGCGCGCGTTCGACGACCAGCCACTCATGCCCATCAGTACCGGAGTGAAGGCCTTCCACTGCAGGTCGCGGGTGTAGGTCTCGGCGCTGCCGCCGAAAATCGCATCGACATCGCCACTGGCATAGGCCATGCCGGACAATCCCGAGCCGACCAGGGTCGGCACGTGCCAGCGGATGTAATCCCAACTGCTGCTCTGGTCACCGGTCCAGGCAACCGCGTAGCGCTGGATGCCGGCCCAGCCCATCACCGTCCACAGGAAGGGACGCGAATCGGAATTGTCGACGATGCCATTGAACGCCTGGCGGTTGGCGTCCATCGCGAACTGATAGCCCTTGCCGGTCCAGGCCACATCCAGCTTCTGTACACGGCTGCCGGCCTTGCCGACTTCCCAGGCGATCTTGTCGACACCGTTCTCCGTCCACAGGCCGGTGCGGAAGCCGTATCCGGCCAGACCCTTCACCGTCTCGGGCAACTGCTTGTAGCCGCAGCCATAGCCGTCGTTGGGCAGGATCCAGCCACCGGGCATGTCGTGTGCCCGGTACTGCTTGGCCACGCTGTCGACCACGTCAGGCGTGGTGCCGGTCGGGCCATCGCTCCAGCCCTCGGGCACGGTGCCCGGCTTCTTCGCGTTGTCGCCGTCGTTGTAGCAATCGGCATCGCCATAGGACAGCGCCCAGCGCGCGACCATGTTGGGGCGGCCGGTCAGCTGCGTGTAGCGCTCGATCAATGCCGGCAGATCGGCACCGACGAAGTAGTAGGCGTCGAAACGATCTTCGCGATGCAGCAGGGTGGACTGATCGGGCTGGCGCAGGTCGTAGCTGCCGTCGCTCCACGTATTGCGCAGCATGCCCCAGCCGCGGCTGCTCAGCAGCATCGGCGCCGGGCTCGGTCGATCACCCTCTTCCCAGCCACCGGAGTAGGACACCTCAAGCTCGCGTCCCTTGAACTGGTAACGGCCGTTCTGCTGGCCGCCGCCGAAGAAACCTTCGTCGGGCTGCGACGAGAGTACCTGCACGCTCTGTGCAGCATCCAGGTCCAGCGGCTGCAGCTCCTGCCACAACGCAGTGGGCTGACCATTGTCCAGACGCTCCAACCGCAGGCGCAGCGGCTGGCGCTGTACGTGCAGCACCAGTGCGCCGGTGCGCAGACGGATCTCCTGCGCATCTTCTTCCAGCTGTGCCTGCACGTCGGCACTGGGCTGGGGCAGCACGATCGGCGCGGCCTTGTCGCCGGATCCGGTCAGTACCCCCTTGCGCCCCGCCTGCACACGGACAATGTCGGCAGCCGGCAGTTCGATGCGCACACGCGCGCCGGTGTCGGTCTGCAGGTCCCAGGCGGGCGTGCCCGCCTTGCTGGCGGTGACCGAGCGCAGGTTGCCGATGGGTTCGGCGTGGGCCGACATGGACGCCAGCAGCAGCACCGGCAACAGGGCCGGCATCAGCGGCGAGCGACGAATGCAGATTTCCACGCGGACTCCCAACCCGTTCACCGGGCGTTTCGAAAGCGGTTGGGCCGACTCTAGGGCAGGGATTCGAAAGATGTCAACAAATGGAAAGCAAAAAGTAAGATAAGTTCGACTGAAACGAAAGGTGATGCGGCGCAGTACTTTGTGTAATCGCTTGCACCCCCCTGTTAAGCTTGGTGCGATACGGCATTTTTCGATTCCTTTCGCTTTGGACGATTGCGGTCTACCACAAACGCCAAGCGCTCTTTATCTTTCTTTTTGCTTTCGGTATTTGACATTTCGAAAGAAAACACAGATCGTGCGATGGCCCAACTGGAACCTCCGAATGGACGTCACCCTGCTTTCCGATGTGTCCGCCTGGCAGCGCCGGGGCGGAGCCGATACCGCTACTGAAATCGCCCAGCAGCCAGCACTGTGGGACGCGCTTGCACAGGATCTGCTGCAGGCCCGCGAACGCCTGCAGGCGTTCCTGGGCGACCGCCTCGACAATCCCGATCAGCGCGTGTTGTTCACTGGCGCCGGTAGTTCCGGCTTCATCGCCGAGATGGTGGCCGATGCGATCAACGCGCAGTGGGCCGCTGACGTCCGTGTGGTGCATACCACCAGCCTGCTGACCCATCCGGCGCTGTATCTGCAACGCGACCGCCCCACCCTGCTGGTTTCGTTCGGCCGCAGTGGCTCCAGCCCGGAAAGCGTGGCAGCGGTGGACCGTGTGCGCAGCGACGTGGACGACGCACGCTTCCTCGACATCACCTGCAACGCCGATGGCGAACTGGCCCGGCGCGGTGCCGGCCGTGCCGATACCTGCACCCTGTTGATGCCGTCGGCCAGCTGCGACCGCGCCTTTGCGATGACCAGCAGCCTGACCTGCATGCTGCTGGCCGCGCTGACCGTGTTCGACCGCTCACCGTGGCAGACGCGGGTGGCGCGCCTGACGCAGCTCGCTGCGCTGGCCCGCGAAGGCCAGGCGCAGTGGGATGCACCGGTGGCCGCGCTGGCACAGCGCCCCTTCAACCGCGTCATCTACCTGGGCAGCGGTCCGCTGGAAGCGCTGGCGCGCGAGTGCGCGCTGAAGGTGCTGGAGCTGACCGCCGGCCGCGTGCTGGCGCTGGCCAACACGCCGCTCGGTTTCCGCCACGGCCCGAAATCCACGCTGGATGGCAGCACCCTGGTGATCGTGCTGCGCAGCGTGCAGCCGCTTGCACGCCGCTACGAGCAGGATCTGCTGGACGAGCTGCGCCGCGACGGCGTGGCCGGCCAGGTGCTGGCCATCGGCCCGCATTCGGACATCGGTGCCGACGATGACTACACCCTCGCCGTACCCGTCCTGGAGCCGGTTCTGGGTGATCCCTGGCTGGCGCCGGTGTGGCTGGCCTTCGGCCAGCTGTTCGCACTGCAGCGCTCGGCCGCGCTGGGGCTGACCCCGGACAATCCGTTCCCCGACGGCACGGTGAACCGCGTGGTCAAGGGTGTCACCATCCACCATGGCTGAGTTGATCGCCCATGCCTGCTACGGCGTCGATATCGGCGGCACCAAGATCGAGCTGGTGGCGTGCGATGCGGCGATGCAGGTCACCTGGCGCCGCCGGGTGGCCACTCCGCAGGGTGACTACGATGGCTTTCTGCGGTCGGTGGTGGCGCTGGTCGCCGACGCCGACGCCGCACTGGGCCGCAACGATGCGGCCATCGGCATCGCGCTGCCCGGTGTGCGTGACCGCCGCACGGGCCGCCAGCTGAGTGCCAACGTGCCGGCGCTGACCGGCCACAGTGTGGCGGCCGACCTGCAGGCACGCCTGCAGCGTCCGCTCCATTTCGGCAACGACCTGCAGTGCTTCGCCTTGTCCGAAGCGCATGGCGGCGCAGCCGACGGCTACCCCAGCATGTTCGGCGCGATCCTCGGCACCGGCGCCGGTGGCGGCTTCTGCCTGCAGGGCCGCCTGCTGTCCGGCTTCAACGGCCTGGCCGGGGAGTGGGGCCACTGGAGCGTGCCGGGCCACCTGCTGCAGCGTCACGGCCTGCCGTTGATCGACTGCGCGTGCGGCCTGCAGGGCTGCGTTGAGCGCTATGTATCCGGCAGCGGTCTGGCGATGATCGAACGCCACCTGGGCGGCGCGGCCGTCGATGCCAGTGCGGTGATCGCACTGGCCGAAGGCGGCGATGCGCGTGCACGCAGCGCGCTGGACATCCACCGCGACCTGCTCGGCCACAGCCTCGCTGCGCTGGTGCTGGCCCTGGACCCGCATGTGATCGTGCTCGGCGGCGGCCTCTCGCAGTACACCCCGCTGTACCAGCAGCTGCCGGCGGCAATCGCTGCCCATCTGTTCAACGGCGTGCAGGTGCCGCCGATCGTGCCCCCGCGCTTCGGCGATGCCGGTGGCGCGCGCGGTGCCGCGCTGCTTGCCTGCCAACCCTCGTTTTCCTGATTGTTCGGAGCATGACCATGTCCCCGTTGCAGACCCTGCTTGCCTCCCACCGCGCCGGCCACAATGTGGGCCTGTACAGCGTCTGCTGCAGCAACGAACAGGTGCTGCGCGCGGCCATGCACGTGGCATTGGCACACGACACGGTGCTGCTGGTCGAAGCCACCTCCAACCAGGTCGACCAGTTCGGCGGCTACACCGGCATGACCCCGCCGCAGTACCGCGACTATGTCGGCACGCTTGCGGATGAGGAGGGCTTTCCGCGCACGCGGCTGATCCTGGGCGGCGACCATCTCGGTCCGAACGCCTGGCAGAAGCGCCCCGCCGCCGAGGCGATGGCCCACGCGCGCGTGCTGATCGAAGCCTACGTGGCCGCCGGCTTCCACAAGATCCACCTGGACTGCAGCATGTCCTGCGCCGACGATCCGGTGCCGCTGCCTGATGCCACCGTGGCCGCGCGTTCGTCGGAGCTGGCGACGATCGCCGAGCGCACGGCTGCCCAGCTCGGTCTGCCGGCGCCGGTGTACGTGATCGGCACCGAAGTGCCCGTTCCCGGCGGCGAAGCCTCGCTGGCCGGCGGCCTGCAGGTGACCACGCCGGCAGCCGCCGCGCAGACCCTGGCCATCCACCAGCAGGCATTCGATACCCCCGAACTGCGCGATGCCTGGCAGCGCGTCATCGCGATGGTGGTGCAGCCGGGCGTGGATTTCGATCACAGCAGCGTGCACGAGTACGATCCGGTCGCCGCCAATGCGCTGGCCGACTTCCTAGAACAGCAGCCGCGCATCGTGTTCGAGGCGCACTCCACCGACTACCAGCGCGAAAGCGGACTGCATGCGCTGGTCCGCGATCATTTCGCGATCCTCAAGGTCGGCCCCGCCGCCACCTTCGCCTATCGTGAGGCGCTGTTCGCGTTGGCAGCGATCGAACAGGCGCTGCTGCCGGCTGCGCAGTGCTCGCGCCTGCCACAGGTGCTGGAGGAGGTGATGATGGCGCAGCCGAAGTACTGGCAACCCTACTACCAGGGTGACCAGGCGACACTGCGCCTGTTGCGCAGTTATTCCTTCAGTGACCGCTGCCGCTACTACTGGGGCGAGCCGGCACTGCTGCGCGCCGTGCAGACGCTGTTCTCCAACCTGGAGCAGCACACGCCACCGTTGGTGCTGCTGAGCCAGTACCTGCCGGAGCAGTACCGCGCCGTGCGTGACGGCCGCCTGGCCAACACGCCGACGGCCCTGGTGCAGCACCGCATCGGCCAGTGCCTGGGCGAGTATGCCCGCGCCTGCAGCGCCAACCAGGCAGGCAAACGCGGTCAGGAAACACGATCCGCTGCCGGCATTGCTGCGAACGGCTAATCTCTACCCCTCACAGCAGACCCGAGACTCCGCCATGCGCAACACCCGCTCCCGCCGGCAACAGATCCTGCAGCTGCTGATCGAGCACGGCTCGGTGCAGGTGGCCGATCTGGTCGAGCGCTTCGGCGTGTCCGCGGTGACGATCCGCGCCGACCTGACCCACTTCGAGTCGCAGGGCCTGGCCAACCGCACCCACGGTGGCGCCAATCTGGTGCGCACGCCTCCGCAGGAGCAGGACATCCATGAAAAGGATGCGCTGAATCTGCCCCTGAAGGAGTCCATCGGCGCCTGCGCGGCGAACCTGGTGCAGGCCGGTGACAACATCATCATCGACTCCGGTTCGACCACCATGACGCTGGCCCGCCATCTGCGTGGCCGCCGCGATGTGACGGTGATGACCAATGGCCTGAACATCGCGTGGGAACTGGCCAATGCTGCCGGCATCAATGTGCTGCTGACGGGCGGGCTGCTGCGTCAGCAGTCGCTGTCGCTGCAGGGCAGCCAGGCCGAGGCCAGCCTCAATTCCTACAGCTTCGACACCCTGTTCCTGGGCGTGGACGGATTGGACCTGCAGTTCGGCCTGACCACCCACGATGAGGCGGAAGCGCGCCTCAACCACCGCATGGTCGAGCGCGCGCGGCGCATCGTCGTGCTGACCGACGCCTCCAAGTTCGGCCGTGTCAGCCTGCATCGCATCGCCCGCCTGGATCAGATCCATACCGTCATCACCGACGCCGGCATCGACGACGCAACCCGCGAGGGCCTGCAGCGGCTGGGCATCGAAGTGATCATCGCCGAGCCGCCCGCATGACCGACACCCGTTCCCTGCATGGCCGCATCCTCACCCCGCTGGGGTGGCGACGTGGGCATGTCCACTTCGACTCGCATGTGCGCCAGCTGCAGGTGGACGACCACAGCGGCGGTGATGACCCGCAGCTGCAGGTGATCCTTCCCGGTTTCATCGATCTGCATGTGCACGGCGCTGCCGGTGTAGACCTGATGCAGGGCGGCGATGTGGCCCGCACCATCGCCCGCACCCACCTGCGCTTTGGTACCACCACCCTGCTGGCGACCACCATGACCGCCGGCCTGGACGAGATCGAGTACGCCCTGCAGGGCGTGGCCGCCACCATGGCAGCACCGGACGACGAGGCCGCATGCATCGCCGGCGTGCATCTGGAAGGGCCGTTCATCAGCCCTCAGCGCCTGGGCGCACAGCCCAACCGTACGATCGAGGCGACGCTGGCACTGGTGCAGCAGCTGCATGCGCTGGCACCGATCCGGGTGATGACGCTGGCGCCGGAGATCGGCGAACACACGGCGCTGATTCCTGCGCTTTCGGCGATGGGCATCCGTGTGCAGCTCGGCCACAGCGCGGGTACTTACGAAGAAGGTGTAGCCGCTCTGCAGGCGGGTGCATCCGGCTTCACCCATCTGTTCAACGGCATGACCGGCGTCGATCACTATCGCCCGGGCATCGCGGCGGCGGCGCTCGCCCATGCACGTTACGCCGAGATCATTCCCGACCTGCAGCACATCCATCCCGGCGTGATCCGCCTGGCCGCGCGCGCGATTCCGCGCCTGTACGCGGTGACCGACGCTACGGCCGCCACCGGCATGCCGGATGGCGAGTACGCGCTGGGCGAACAGCGCGTGCACAAGTGTGGCGGTTGCGTGCGGCTGGCGACCGGTTCGCTGGCCGGCAGCGCGCTGACCATGGACCAGGCACTTCGCAACCTGGTGCGTGTGGGGCTGGATCTGGCCGACGCCTCGCAGCGCGTTTCCACGTTCCCGGCCGACTACCTGGGCCTGGGCGATCGCGGTCGCATCGCGCCCGACGCCCGCGCCGATCTGGTGGTGCTGGACGCTGGACTGCGCCTGCAGCAGGTGGTGGTGGGTGGCCGGGTGGTCGAGCTGCACTGAGCAACATCCCTGCCGTAGAGCCACGCATGGCGCGGCGCCACAGAACGCAATCTGCGAAGAACCGCCGCCGGGCAGGGTCCGGCGCTACCACAGGAACTGCCGATGACTGCAAGCACCGCTCCGCGCTGGCCCGTACGCTATCTGCTCTTCATCGGCGGCCTCGGCGGCCTGCTGTACGGCATCGATATCGGCATCATTGCCGGTGCCCTGCCCTATCTGGAAGCGACCGCCAGCCAGGCCTGGCAGCTCAGCAGCCAGCAGCTGGGATTCGTCGTTGCAGCCGTTCTGTTGGGCAGTGTGCTGTCGTCACTGTTTGCCGGCATGGTGGCCGACCTGATCGGACGCCGCGGCGCGATGCTGCTGGCTGGCGTTCTGTTCACCGCCTCCATTCCCATCATGGCGCTCGCTTCGGGCTACACGCCGCTGCTGCTGGGCCGACTGCTGCAGGGCATCAGCGGCGGCCTGATCGGAGTGGTGGTACCCCTGTACCTGGCCGAGGTGCTCAGTCCGGAGCGGCGTGGCCGGGGTGCAGCGATGTTCCAGCTGCTGCTGACCATCGGACTCGTGCTGGCGGCGCTGATCGGCCTGTACCACGCCCAGGCCGTGGATGCCGCTGCCGAAACCGTGCGCTCGCTGCCGCTGGCACAGCAGGCGCAGCAACTGTTCGCCGTGAAGGACCATGCGTGGCGGACCATCTTCTGGAGCTGCCTGACGCCGGGCCTGGTGTTCTGTGCCGGCATTTTCTGGCTGTCGGAGTCTCCGCGCTGGCTGGCCCGCCGTGGTCGGGTGGACGACGCCCGTCGCAGCCTGCTGCGGGTGCTGCCGGCCGCCGAGGTCGAGCCCACGCTCGCGCGCATCCAGGCACCGGAATCCAGTGGCACGAACGGCAGGCGTGATCCGCTGCTCAGCCGCCGCTACGTGGTGCCGTTCGCGCTGGCCTGCGTGGTCCTGGCGTGCACCCAGGCCACCGGCATCAACTCGGTGCTCGCCTATGCGGTGAACATCCTCAACCAGGCGGGCCTGTCCGGTTCGGTGGCCAATGGCGCCGACGTGGCGATCAAGCTGCTCAATGCGGTGATGACCGTGGTCGCGCTGCTGCTGGTCGATCGCAAGGGCCGCAAGTTCCTGCTAATGCTCGGCAGCGGCGGTATCTGCGTGGCGCTGCTGGCCGCCGCCACCCTGTTCTTCCAGGCCGAACGCGGCCGCGCCGATGTGCAGCCGCAGCTGCAGGCCGCAGCCAGCGGCGATGGCCTGCATCTGGTACTGGACGAGGCACAGTGGCAACGCCTCACTGACGGCATCGACAGCGAAGGCCGTCCGATGCAGCTGACCGTGTCCTACGCCTATGGCGATTTCACCAACGTGCGCGCACTTCGCAGTGACAACCTGATCGATCACGAGCTGCGCATCGACCGTGCCGGCACCGTGCAGCCGGACAGCGTCATCGGCGCCTTCTTCCGCACCCTGCACCTGAATCCGTTCGCAGACCCGGCCGGCGCAGCGCACGCACCGCTGCGCATCGAGCAGGCGCGGATCGGACCGGTGCCAACGCCCGCCCACGGCTGGGCGGTGGCCGCCTGCATCCTCGTGTTCGTTGCCTTCTTCGCGGTGGGCCCTGGCGTCTGCGTATGGCTGGCACTGTCCGAGCTGATGCCCAACCGGATCCGCTCCAATGGCATGAGCATCGCGCTGCTGATCAATCAGTTCGTGTCCACCACCATCGCCGCGATCTTCCTGCCGACCGTGGGCCACTATGGCTACGCCAGCATGTTCCTGTTCTGGGCGGCATGCACATTCGTGTTCTTCCTGGTGGCTGCGTTCTGGCTGCCGGAAACCAAGGGCAGGTCGCTGGAGGAAATCGAGGCCAGATTCGCGACCAGGCAGCGCTGAGCAGGGTTCAGGGCGCCGGCACCCGCTGGCCGGTGATGTGCCATGCCAGTTCCTGCGCCTCGGCCACGCTGGGCAGGCCACTCAACATCATCGATTCGCCGAACGGACCACTCACCGTCGCCACCGTCAGCACGCGGCCATCCACGCTGATCTCCACCCGCTTCCCTACCAGTGCGGCCGTGCCATCGTGGATGCGCTGCTGTGCCTCCTTGCGATAGCGGATCTGCAGGCCGGGCTGCTGGCTCTGGTCCAGCACGTAACGGACATCGGCGATGTCGGCACTGTCGGCGATCGGTGGCTCGCGCAGCGCGAGTGTTTCACCCTGCCACTGCACCGGTGTGCCATTGCCGGCAGCATCGACTGCGCTCAGACGCACATCCACGCCCGGACGCGGCGCATGATCCCTGCCAGCCTCCGCATCCGCTGTGGCGCCGGGCATGCAACCGGCCAGGCCCAGCACCGCGACCAGCAGAAACGAACCCGCCCGCCTCACTTCAGCTTCCTCAGCTTGAATGCCACCAGCACCTGCAGCAGCCCATACAGCAGGCTGCCGATGCCGATCCACAGCGTGGTCACGGCCACGCCCGCGTAGGGATTGGCCGCAAACAGCAGGCCCAGCACCACCGCCAGCACACCACTGAGTATCAGCAACCACTCGCCCTGGATCTGCCTGCGCACGCGGATTGCGTACACGATGCGATAGATGCCGGCCACCAGCAGCCACGCCGCCAGGAACAGCACCAGCACACTGGCGGTGGCGAGCGGATTGATCACCGCCAGAATGCCGAAACCGAGCGAGGCGATGGCATACAGCGCCAGCCAGCCACGCGAGGCACCGCTGCCACCGCTGATCAGCGCGAACAGGCTGATGACACCTTCGATGATGGCCATCACGCCCAGCGTCCAGGCCAGCGCCGTCGCCGCCGACAGCGGCCAGCCGATCGCGATGATGCCGAAGCCGAGTGCGACCAGGCCATACAGCAGCAGGATCCACCAGCTGCGACCGACCGCCGACAACAGGGGAGACAAGGGGGAATTCATGACCACTCCTTCGATCCGGAATCGGCTTCATCCTAGCCCCTGGCGATGAAGAGGGCGATCACGGAACCCGTGCGCAGACCCACACGCGCACCTCTGCGGCCCCCACGCAGCGCAGTGTCTCGGCGATTTCCATCACGGTGCTGCCGGTGGTCATCACATCATCGACCACGGTCAGCCGCGGCGGCACCGGCGCATGTGCATCGAAGGCGTCGAACAGGTTGTCCCTGCGCTGTTCGGCCGTGCGTTCGGACTGTGGTGCCGTATGCCGGCGACGGTACAGGCCCTGCCAGACCGGCATCGGCAGCAACCGGCATAGTTCGGCGGCCTGGTTGTAACCACGCTGGCGCAGGCGCCGATCATGCAATGGCACCGGCACCAGCGGCGCGCACGACCAGGGCGGCGGCGCGCGTTGCATCAGCTGCGCGAGCAGGCGTCCGGCCGCCAGGTCCTGATGGAACTTGTAGCGCACCAGCAGCTGGTCCACCGGCGGCAGGTACAGCAGGCTTGCGTGCGTGGCCAGCTGCGGTGGTGCCTCCTCGCGGCAGCTGCCGCAGACGATCAGGGCCGCATCCGGCAGCGGCAGCGCGCAGCGCAGGCAGGCGCGACCCGACCACGGCAGTCCGGCGTAGCAGGCCCGACAGAGATCCAGCTCGTCGTGACCCGGGTCATTGCAGACCAGGCAGCGTAGTGGAATCAGCAGGCGCAGCAGCCGTTGCAACGGGGCCCCGGCGACGATGCGGTGGACGATGCGCATGCGGCAGGCTCGCGCATGGCAGGCAGCGACGCCATCGGCGGACGGACCAGACATGGGTCGGTGAAATGCCCGTCATCGTGTCCCGACGGGCATGACCCACCATGCCCCCTACTGCATGGCCTGCCAGGGTGGCTGCCGGTCGCCTCTCCCTGGCAGCATCTGCCGGGCACGTACGCGGATCACCTACTTTCGACCGGGATCGACGGACGTGGCATCGGCCGATGGCCCAGGCACCATCAGCAGCTCGGCCAGGCCACGATAGATCGGCACCCGGCACACCAGACCGGATACCCCACGGGCAATCAGTACCGTGGCCAGAATCGGCAGCAGCAGGTCACCGCTGTCCGTCAGTTCCAGCGAGATCACGGCGGAGGTCAGCGGCGCCTGGGTGACGCCGGTCAGATACGCACACATGCCGAGCAGCACGAACGCGCGTGGATCCACGCCGGGCATCAGCACGGCCAGGTTGTGGCCCAACCCGGCACCGACCGCGAGCGCAGGCGAGAACAGGCCCCCGGGGATACCGGCCACATAGGAGGCCAGATTGGCCAGCAGCTTCATCAACCCGAACTCATGACCCACCAGCGCGTGACCCTGCACCAGACTGCGTGCCTGTTCGTAGCCGGTGCCGAACGCACCTTCACCAAACAGCATCGCCAGCGCCACCACCACCAGGCCGCAGCCGGCGGCCAACAGCACGGGATGGCGCTGGCGCAGTTGCCCCAGCCAGCGCGGACGGCCTGCCGCGCTCGCCAGTACGGCGCGCGCGAACAGTCCTCCCAGCAATCCCGCCACCACACCGCACAGCAGGATCGCCAGCCAGCCCTGGCCCAGCGGAAGCCGCGCCGAAACACGGCCGAAGTAGGTGTAGTTGCCCAGCAGACCCAGCGATACCACACCACCGACGATCACCGCCGTCAGCAGCGTGCCCGAGAACCGGTGCTCGAAGCGGCCGCTGAGTTCCTCGATGGCGAACACGATGCCTGCCAACGGGGTATTGAATGCTGCCGCGATGCCTGCGGCGCCGCCCGCCAGCAGGAAGTGCGACAGCTCACGCGGGTCCTTGAAACCAAACCAACGACCGAACAGGTACATCAGGCTTGCACCCACGTGCACGGTCGGACCTTCGCGGCCGACCGAAGCACCGCCCAACAACGACAGTGACGTCAGCAGCAGCTTGCCGGCCGATACCGCCGGTGAAAGATTCGTCGCGCGGAACGAGGCATCCGGCTTGTCCAGCGCAGCGATGACCTGGGGAATGCCGCTGCCGCGGGTAGGCTTCAGTACACCGCTGGTCAGCCATGCCAGCAGCGCGAAGATGCCTGGCGTGAGCAGCAGCGCCCACCACGGCGAATGGGTGGTGATGCGCTGGAACAGATGGAACGCCGCGTCGCTGGCCTTGGCGAACAGAATGGCCACCAGCGCCACGGCCACGGCACCGCCCCAGAGTGCGGCGCGGCGGCGCCAGGCCTCGCTGAGGACCAGCGCGGCGATGCGTCCGCGAAGACGATGGAGATCGGTCATGGGACAGAGTCTGCGCGCAAGCGCTTCCGTTGGGCAGTAGTCACTGTGGCCGCAAGCCTTGCAGGAAGCGGTGAAACGCGGCCATCCGCGTCGGCCTGATCAACCGATGCACTGTAAACCACTAAAAACACTCATGGGTTGACAGCCTTTCCCCCCCCCTCCACACTGCCGCCCTCGCTCCACTCGTACCCGGGTCCCGCCATGGCCACTGCCGTCCGCCACGACTGGCAACACGATGAACTGCAGGCGCTGTTCGAACTCCCCCTCCCCGACCTGTTGTTCCGCGCCGCTGCAGTCCATCGCGAGCACTTCGACCCCGCCCGGGTGCAGGTCTCCACGCTGCTGTCGGTGAAGACCGGCGGCTGCCCGGAGGACTGCGCGTACTGCCCGCAGGCCCAGCGCTACAGCACCGGCGTCAACGCACAGAAGCTGATGGACACCGAAGCGGTACTGGCCAAGGCGCGCCAGGCCAAGGCTGCCGGTGCGTCGCGCTTCTGCATGGGCGCGGCCTGGCGGTCGCCGAAGGATCGCGACATCCCGAAAGTGGCGGCGATGATCGCCGGGGTGAAGGCACTGGGCCTGGAGACCTGCGCCACGCTGGGCATGCTCAGTGGCGACCAGGCACGGGCACTGAAGGACGCCGGCCTGGACTACTACAACCATAACCTCGACACCGCGCCGGACTACTACGACTCGGTCATCCATACCCGCCAGTACCAGGACCGCCTGGACACGCTGGAACACGTGCGGGATGCAGGCCTGAAGACCTGCTGCGGCGGCATCGTCGGCATGGGCGAGACGCGGGCGCAGCGCGTGGGCCTGCTGCTGGCCCTGGCCACGCTGCCGGCCCATCCGGATTCGGTGCCGATCAACAGACTGGTGCAGGTGGCCGGTACGCCGCTGCACGGCAGTGCCGAACTGGACCCGTTCGAGTTCGTGCGAATGATCGCGGTGGCACGCATTGCCATGCCGCGTTCGATGGTGCGCCTGTCGGCCGGCCGCGAGGCGATGAGCGACGAACTGCAGGCGCTGTGCTTCCTGGCCGGCGCCAACTCCATCTTCTATGGCGACAGGCTGCTGACCACCGGCAACCCGGAAAGCGAGCGCGATCTGGCATTGTTCGCGCGGCTGGGCCTGCAGCCGATGGCGGTGCAGGTGGACGCCGAGGGCCACGACCACGGCGGTACCGTGCATGCCGATATCGGCAGCGATGCACCCGGCTGCGGCTGCGCTCACGCAGCCTGAGACGGGGCCCGAGCAGGCGTCGCGGCAACGCGCTACCCTAGCCGCCCCGTCGCCGCCTCCCGCCGCCATGGCCCGCCCCGACCTCACCGCCCGCATCCAGGACCAGCGCGCGCTGCGCGATGCCCAAGGTCGTCGCCGCCCACGGCGCACGGTCACCCGCCGCGATGGCGTCTGCCTGGAAGTGGAAGGCCGCTGGCTGACCGGCTTCTGCAGCAACGACTATCTGGGCCTGGCCCAGCAGTTCAGCGTGGTCAATGCATTGCAGGACGCGGCCGCCCGCGAAGGCGCCGGGGCCGGCGCATCGCACCTGGTCTGCGGCCACCACGCGATGCACGATGCTCTGGAACGCGAAATGGCCGAGTGGCTGGGCTACCCGCGCGCACTGCTGTTCGGCAGCGGTTTTGCCGCCAACCTGGCGGTGCAGCAGGCGCTGCTGAGCGAAGAGAACGACGTCTGCGTGCAGGACAAGCTCAATCACGCCAGTCTGCTCGATGCCACGCGGCTGGCGGGCGCACGCCTGCGCCGCTATCCGCACCTGGATGCGGAAGGGGCCATGCGCCAGCTCAGGCACGCAGCCGATGGCGCAGCGATGCTGGCCACCGATGGTGTCTTCAGCATGGACGGCGACGTCGCGCCGCTGCGCGCACTGTCACTGGTCGCGCGCCTGCAGCAGGCACTGTTCTATGTGGACGATGCACATGGCGTTGGCGTGGTCGGCGATGGCCGGGGCACGGTGGCGGCCGCCGGTCTGGGCGTGGACGACGTGCCGTTGCAACTGGTCACCCTGGGCAAGGCGCTGGGCAGCGCCGGCGCGGTGGTGCTGGGCCGCGAAGACCTGATCGAGCATCTGGCCGAAACCGCCCGCCCCTACATCTACACCACCGCGATGCCGCCGGCGCTGGCGGCGGCGGCACTGGAAGCAGTGCGCCTGGCACGCCGCGACAACTGGCGCCGCACCAAGCTGGTCGACCTGATCGCACTGTTCCGCGGCGAAGCGCGCCGCCACGGGCTGGACCTGATGGCATCGGAGACACCGATCCAGCCCCTGCTGTGCGGCGATGACCACACCGCACTGGCGCTGTCCAAGGCGCTGGAGCAGGCGGGATGGCTGGTCGGAGCGATTCGCCCGCCGACCGTTCCGGAAGGCAAGGCACGCCTGCGCGTCACCCTCTCTGCCCTGCACACGGCAGACCAGGTGCGGGGGCTGGTCGAGGCCATCGCCAGCGCGCGTGATCGCCTCTCGATCACGCCGCGCGAGGCCGCGCCACCGCCGTTGCCGGCCCTGGCTTGAGGTTCGGCTGGTTTCCGCATGCATATCGAAGTCGCCGGCCAGGGGCCGGACCTGGTACTGATCCACGGCTGGGCCCTGCAGGGCGGTGTGTTCGCGCCGCTGGTCCAGCGCCTGGCGCAGCAGTTCACCCTGCACCTGGTCGATCTTCCCGGACACGGCCACAGCCGCGGGGACACCACGCCGTTGCGCCTGCCCTTCGTGGTCAACGCGATCGCCGCCGCCACGCCACCGGCGGTGTGGTGCGGGTGGTCGCTGGGCGGGCTGTTCGCACTGCATGCCGCGGCGACCCTGCCGAAAGTGCGGGGACTGGCGATGATCGCTGCCACGCCCCGCTTCGTGCGCGGCGACGACTGGCCGCATGCGGTGGAGCCGGCCGTGTTCGAGCAGTTCGGCCGTGAGCTGGCCAGCGATTTCGGTGGCACGCTGGAACGATTCCTGGCCCTGGATGTAATGGGTTCGGCGCACGCCCGCGAGGAACTTCGCACCCTGCGCCAGCGCCTGGTGGAGCGCGGTGCCCCGACCGCACGCGCCCTGCGGGAGGGTCTGCAGCTGCTGGAAAGCACCGACCTGCGCGGCGCCCTGCCGGCACTGGGCAAGCCCAGCCTGTGGATCGCCGGTCAACGCGACAGGCTGGTGCCACCGGCCGCCATACAGGCTGCAGCGGCGCTCGCGCCCGGCGGACAGGCGCTGACCATCGCTCACGGCGGCCACGCCCCCTTCCTCGGCCACGCCGACGAAGTGGCCGCCGTCCTGCAACGCTTCGTTGCCGGCCTGACACCGGCGGATGACGGACAATGACGTTCCTTCGAACTGCGCAGGGCTGACGCATGGATCTGGGTATCAAGGGCCGCTGGGCCCTGGTCTGCGGTGCAAGCAAGGGGCTGGGCCTGGGATGCGCGCGCGCACTGGTGCGCGAAGGCGTGAACGTGGTGATCGTTGCGCGCGGCGAAGCAGCGCTGCAGGCCGCCGCCGAGCATCTGCGCGCACTGCCCGGCGCCGGCGAGGTGCACGCGGTCGCTGCCGACGTCAGCACAGAAGCCGGACGTGCCGCTGCGTTGGCCGCCTGCCCGCAGGTGGACATCCTGGTCAACAACGCGGGCGGGCCGCCGCCGGGCGATTTCCGCAGCTTCGAGCGTGACGACTGGATCGCTGCACTGGACGCCAACATGCTGGCCCCGATCGCGCTGATCCGCGCCACCGTGGACGCGATGATCGAACGCGGCTTCGGCCGTATCGTCAACATCACCTCGTCGGCGGTGAAGGCGCCGATCGATACCCTGGCGTTGTCCAACGGCGCGCGCAGTGGCTTGACCGGCTTCGTCGCCGGTCTGTCGCGGCGCACGGTCGCCCACAACGTCACCCTCAACAATCTGCTGCCTGGCCAGTTCGACACTGATCGCCTGCGCGCCAACTTCGCCCACAGCGCGGGCAAGGATGGCGATGCCGGAGAGATCGCCGAGCGCCGCCGCCAGCAGATCCCCGCCGGCCGCTTCGGCACCGCCGACGAGTTCGGCGCGTCCTGCGCTTTCCTGTGCAGCGCACAGGCCGGCTACATCACCGGGCAGAACCTGCTGATCGATGGCGGCGCCTACCCCGGTACGTTCTGAGAGATCCTGCAATGCCGTCCCACTTCGATCCCCGCCATGTGCGCCGTGCGTTCTCCCGCGCCGCCAGCAGCTACGACGCCGCCGCTGCCCTGCAGCGCGAAGTGCAGTCACGGCTGGTGGAATCGCTGGACTACCTGGAGGCACGCAGGCCCGAGGTGGTGCTGGACATCGGTGCCGGTACCGGCCATGCCAGCGCACTGATGAAGAAGCGCTGGCCGAAGGCACAGGTGATCGCGCTGGATATCGCCCTGCCGATGCTCGATCAGGCCAGGCGCCAGGCCGGGTGGTGGAAGCCCTTCCAGCGCCTGTGCGCCGATGCGGCGGCGTTGCCGCTGGCCGACAACAGTGTGGATGTGATCTTCAGCAATCTCTGCCTGCAATGGGTGGACGATCTGCCTGCAGTGTTCGCCGGCTTCCGCCGCGTGCTCAAGCCCGGCGGCCTGCTGTTGTGCTCGACTTTCGGGCCGGAAACCCTGATCGAGCTCAACGAAGCGTTCGCTGCTGCCGATGATCGCCCGCACGTCAGCCGTTTCGCGCAGATCGCACAGTTCGGCGACGCGCTGATGATGGCCGGCTTCCGCGACCCCGTGCTGGACCGCGACCTGTTCACCCTGACCTACGAGGATCTGCCCGCCTTGATGCGCGAACTGCGGGCGATGGGCGCGACCAATGCACGGGTGGACCGTCGGCATACGCTGACCGGCCGCGGGCGCTTCGCCGCTGCGGCGGCCGCCTACGAGCCGATGCGCCGTGCCGATGGCACGCTGCCCAGCAGTTGGGAAGTGATCTATGCCCATGCCTGGGCACCGGACCCGGGCGCACCGATCCGCGAAGGCGGCCACGACGTGGCCTCGGTACCGGTGTCGGCCATTCCGATCCGTCGCAAGCAGACCTGATCGATCGATCACGGGTGATGTGCCGACCAAGGTCGGCGACTACCGACTCATGCACGGAATCCGTTCTGGTAGGTGCCGACCTTGGTCGGCACAATGCCTGCGGCATCGCGATCTGGCAGGTTGTGCCGACCAAGGTCGGCACCCACCCAAAGCAGGCGGCAGCCGCTCAGGTATTGGCCGGCGAACTCAGCGGTGGCCGCACCAGATCGCGATGGAAGAAATAGATTTCCTGCAGCAGGAAACGCCAGCTGGTGTGGAAGCTGCGGAAGCGGGTGCTCGGCGTCGATGACGCCAGCGCATCGATGCCCAGCGCCCGGCTCAGGCGCAGCGCGCGTGCCATGTGCAGCGGATCGCTGACGATGATCACCCGGTGCAGGTTGCGCTGGTCCATCAGACGCTTGGCCTCGATCAGATTCTGCACGGTGTTGCGCGAAGCGGTTTCAATCAGGATCGCGTCGTCCGGAACGCCGTGCTTGAGCGCATAGCGCCGCGCCACCTGCGATTCGGAGAAGCGGGCGCCGCTGCCGCCATACCCCCCAGTGAAGATCAGCAGCGGCGCATACCGGGCCTCGTACAGGTCCAGGCCATGACGGATGCGCTCCTCGAAGACCGGCGACGGCTTGGCGTCATAGGCGGCCGCACCGAGCACGATGATCGCATCGGCCTGGGCGGCCTGATCGCGCTCTCCCACCCAGACGATCCATGCGGTCACGCCCAGCAGCCAGATCACCAGCAGCACGAACAGCCGCCACGCCCAACCGAACAGGCCGGTACGCTCGCGGTGCCGGCCGCGGCTCAAGGCATGCCCCAGCGCAGGGCGGGAAGATCGACGTTGCCACCGGACAGCACCAGGCCCACCCGCTGCCCGGCAAACCGTTCCGGCTGGGACAGCACCGCCGCCAGCACCGTCGCCGAAGACGGTTCAACCACCTGCTTGAGCACCTCCCACAGCAGGCGCATCGCAGCCAGGGTGGCGGCGTCGTCGACCACGATGACCTCCGCACCGGCAGCACGCAGCAGCGCGAAGTTGGGCGCACCGATCAGGGTGCGCAGGCCATCGCAGACGGTATCGGGGGTGAACGCGCCCTGCCGCTCGCCGGCGGCCAGTGAGCGGGCGGTATCGTCGGCACCAGCCGGTTCGGCCAGCACCAGCCGGGTCTGCGGGCCGGCCAGCTGCAGCGCCAGCGCAGTACCGCTGGCCAGGCCACCACCGCCCACTGGCACCACCAGCACGTCGAACGGCCCGTCGCTGTGCAGCAGTTCCAGCGCAGCGGTGCCCTGCCCTGCCATCACCGCCGGATCGGCATACGGGTGCACCAGGGTTGCACCGGTGTCGGCCTGTACCCTGGCGCAGGTGGCCTCACGCTCGGCAATGGTCGGCGCGCAACGCCAGAGCGTGGCTCCATGGCGCGCGATGTTGGCCAGCTTGGCGGCGACGGCGCCCTCGGGCATCACCACATGGCAGGGAATGCCCCGCGTCCGTGCCGCCAGCGCCAGGGCCGCGCCATGGTTTCCCGATGAATGGGTGACCACACCTCGTGCGGCGCGCTCGTCCGACAGCGACCAGACGGCGTTGCAGGCGCCCCGGAACTTGAACGCGCCGCCCCGCTGCAGGTGCTCGGCCTTGAAGGCCA
Organism: Stenotrophomonas sp. 112478_Sma; assembly: GCF_056479905.1. Classification (NCBI taxonomy): domain Bacteria; kingdom Pseudomonadati; phylum Pseudomonadota; class Gammaproteobacteria; order Lysobacterales; family Lysobacteraceae; genus Stenotrophomonas; species Stenotrophomonas sp. 112478_Sma. The sequence goes on from NZ_CM151072.1 coordinate 4,076,760, forward strand.
GGCGTGCGCCGGCAAGCGTGTCGAGGGTGCGCGAGCGCAGCACCGGCGTCACACTTGCGTGCGGCGCGATCCTCGCGGCGGCAGCCAGGACATCTTCGGCACGGGGCAACAGTGAATCGCTCATGACGCAAGATTAACGTATGCCCTCGTGCTGGCGACCCCGGCACAGGTCATGCCAGCATGCAGGCCTTCGCCGCCATTCATCCTGGGTGGTGGAATTAAGGGCCGATTCAATGCCCACGCCCGAAGCTGACTGCACACCCGTTCTGGGGGGACCCACATGAAAACGCGCCTGATGCTTGCCGGTGGCCTGTTGCTGGCCCTGACCGGCTGCACCACCTACGACTATGTCGGCGGTGGCCGCAGCGGCAGCTACTACCACGGTGCGCCGTCGGTGGAGTACCGCTACCCCGCCGGCTATCCCTACAACTACGGCCCGTACTACGGAGGCTATGGCGGCTATTACGGCGGCTATGGCTACCCGTACTACTCGCGTCCGATCTATCGTCCACCGCACAATCACCGCCCGCCACCGCGCCCGCCGGGCAATGGCGAGAACCGTCCTCCGCGTCCGCCGCGCGAGAACAATGGCGGCTCACCGTGGCGGAACATGGACTCGATGCGACGCCCGCCGCAGCCGAGCGTGCAGCGCCCGGCACCGCCGGCCCGCCCGGCGCCGGCACCGAGTGCGCCCAGGATGAACGGTTCCCCCTGGCGCAACATGGATCGTGCGACGCAGCGCACACTTGAGCGCTGAACCGTCTTGCATTTCACACGGTCCAAGCGGCAATCTAAAGCGGTTGTGACGGCCCGCGTCACAAAGTGACAAGAAGCGGTATGGGCCGTCGCGGAAAGCTCTACGTCGATATCCGACAGGAACATCTGGATCCCCCCTGTTCCGGCCCTGTCGGATGTCGGCACCTCTGAAGACAGACGGTCCCGCAATGCGGGGCCGTCTGTTTTTGCGGATGCCTTCCGCGAAGAAAAACAGGGCCGGACAGTCCCCCGACTGCCGGCCCTCTGCTCCCCCATCGTGCGCCTGTACCGGCCCCTGTTCCAATTCCGGTCACGGGCGCCTTCGGCGCCAGCCACGATGGGTGCTATTGGGTTATCTGCAAAAATCCTGCCAACTTTAGGGTCAATTTCGTCCGGCCCTGGCTTCTCCGGGCGTCGCCCTGCCGAATGGCGCTAAAATCGCCACCCCGGCACCGCCTCCGGCCGCGCCCGCCCCCATCGACTCCGCCCCCATGACCCACTCCTTCCATCGTTACGACGTCATCGTCATCGGCGGTGGCCACGCCGGCACCGAGGCCGCGCTGGCCGCGGCCCGCACCGGCGTGCGCACCCTCCTGCTGACCCACAACATCGAAACGGTGGGCGCGATGAGCTGCAATCCGGCCATCGGCGGTATCGGCAAGGGCCATCTGGTCAAGGAGATCGACGCGCTTGGCGGGGCGATGGCGCATGCCGCCGACCGCGCCGGCATCCAGTGGCGCACGCTCAATGCCTCCAAGGGTCCGGCGGTGCGCGCCACCCGCTGCCAGGCCGACCGCAACCTGTACCGCATGGCGATCCGCGCCCTCGTCGAGGGCCAGGCCAACCTGACCGTGTTCCAGGCGGCCGTCGATGATCTGGTCATCGAGGGCGACGCCGTGCGCGGCGTCATCACCCAGACCGGCCTGCGCTTCGATGCGGAGGCGGTGGTGCTGACCGCCGGCACCTTCCTGGCCGGCAAGATCCACGTCGGTCCGACCCAGTACGCCGCCGGCCGCATGGGCGATCCGCCGGCCACCACGCTGGCCGCACGCCTGCGCGAGCGCCCGTTCCAGGTCGACCGCCTGAAGACCGGCACGCCACCGCGCATCGACGGCCGCTCGCTGGATTACAGCGTGATGGACGAGCAGCCCGGTGATACGCCGCGGCCGGTGATGTCCTTCCTCGGCTCGGTGGACGAACATCCGCAGCAGGTCAGCTGCTGGATCACCCATACCACCGAGCAGACCCACCAGATCATCCGTGACGCCCTGCACCGCTCGCCGCTGTACAGCGGCCAGATCGAAGGCATCGGCCCGCGTTACTGCCCCTCCATCGAGGACAAGGTGGTGCGCTTCGCCGAAAAGGCCAGCCACCAGATCTTCGTCGAGCCTGAGGGGCTGGGCATCGTCGAGATCTATCCCAACGGCATCTCCACCTCGCTGCCGTTCGACGTGCAGCTGGAGATGGTGCGCAGCATCCGGGGCTTCCAGAACGCGCACATCACCCGCCCCGGCTACGCCATCGAGTACGACTTCTTCGATCCGCGCGGGTTGAAGGCTTCGCTGGAAACCAAGCTGGTCAACGGCCTGTTCTTCGCTGGCCAGATCAACGGCACCACCGGTTATGAAGAGGCGGCCGCGCAGGGCCTGCTGGCCGGCCTCAATGCGGCCCGCCAGGTGCGCGGCCTGGATGGCTGGTGCCCGCGCCGCGACGAAGCGTATCTGGGCGTGCTGGTGGATGATCTGATCACCCACGGCACCAACGAGCCGTACCGCATGTTCACCAGCCGCGCCGAGTACCGGCTGCAGCTGCGCGAGGACAACGCCGACCAGCGCCTGACTCCGGTTGGCCGCGACATGGGACTGGTCGATGATCGGCGCTGGATGACGTTCGAGGCCAAGCAGGCTGCCGTAGCCGCCGAACGTGCGCGGCTCGGTGCGCTGTGGGCGACCCCGGCCAATGCCCTGGGGCGCGAAGTGCAGGACACGCTGGGGGTGACCGTCAGCCGCGAAACCAATGTGCTCGACCTGATCAAGCGCCCCGAGCTGGATTACGCGCAGCTGATGCAGGTGCCCTCGCTCGGCCCGGCAGTGGCCGATGGCAAGGTGGCCGAGCAGGTCGAGATCGGCGTGAAGTACGCCGGCTACCTGGACCGCCAGCGCGACGAGATCGCGCGCCAGCAGCGGCACGAAGCCACGCCGATCGCTGAAGGCTTCGACTACGCCAGCGTGCGTGGCCTGTCGGCGGAAGTGCTGCAGAAGCTGGAACGTGTGCGTCCGCAGACCATTGGCCAGGCGCAGCGCATCCCCGGCATGACGCCGGCCGCGATCTCGCTGCTGCTGGTGCACCTGGAGCGTGCACGGCGCGGACGCGTGGCGTAACGCAGCATCGACGGTGGCGCCGGGCCATGCCCGGCGAGCGCAGCGGCCCGCGTATCATCGTCGCGATCGCCCTGATTTCCGGAGACACCGATGACCCCGCTGCGCCCTTTCCGCGACAAGATGCCGGTGCTCGGCGCACGCGTATACGTCGACCCGGCGTGTACCCTCATTGGTGACGTGGAGCTTGCCGACGATGTTTCGATCTGGCCGGGTACCGTCATCCGTGGCGACGTCAATTTCGTCCGCATCGGCGCCCGCACCAACGTGCAGGACGGCACCATCATCCACGTCAGCCATCACAGCCCGTACAACAAGGCCGGCCATCCGACCCTGATCGGCGAAGGCGTGACAGTCGGCCACGGCTGCATCATCCATGCCTGCAGCATCGGTGATTACAGCCTGATCGGAATGGGCGCCTGCATCCTCGATGGCGCGCGCGTGGAGCGCCACGGCTTCGTCGGTGCTGGTGCAGTGGTGGGCCCGGGCAAGGTGGTCGGCGAAGGCGAACTCTGGCTGGGCAATCCCGCCCGGCCGGCGCGCATGCTGAGCGACAGGGAGATCGAGTCGCTGCATTACTCGGCCGACCACTACGTTCGGCTGAAGGACGAATACCTGGGCTGAGGCCCTCGACTGCCGGCGCGCTCTGCTAAAGTCTGGGCCCGACCAGGAACTGTCGAGACCCCCATGCCTGTGGTTGCCAGCCGGAGAGGACTCCAGCGCCCACAACGAAGGCCGTCGCTCTGATGGCCGCACCGATGCTCGACACCTACCGCGAGGTGGTGACGCCGGAAGGCGTGCCGCTGCAGCTGCCGGCCGCCGGTCCGGTGCCACGTGCGCTGGCCTGGCTGGTCGATCTGGCCATTCGTTTCGCGATTCTTGCCGCGCTGTCGATCCCGCTGGCACTGTTGAAGGAATTCGGCACCGGCCTCTACCTGGCCCTGATGTTCCTGGTGTACTGGGCGTATCCGATCGTCTGCGAGGCGCTGTGGGGCCGCACCCCGGGCAAGCGCGCGCTGGGCCTGCGCGTGCTGGCCCGTGATGGCGCGCCGGTGGGCTGGATGGCGGCGATCACCCGCAACCTGCTGCGGACCGTCGACATGCTGCCGTTCGCTTACGCGCTGGGCCTGCTCAGCAGCCTGTTCGACGCGCACGGCCGCCGCCTGGGCGATCTGGTCGCCGGCACCGTGGTGGTGCACGCGCCGGCGCTGTACCTGCCGCCGCCGGCCACCATCGACAGCGTGCTGGCGCCGCCGCAGCCGCTGCGGCCGGAGGAACAGGCGGCGCTGCTGGCCTTCGCCGAGCGTGCCCCGCGGCTGGCACCGCTCCGCCAGCAGGAACTGGCCGCCATCGCCGAACCATTGACCGGCACCCATGGCCAGGTCGGCGTGCTGCGCCTGTATGCGATGGCCAACTGGTTGCTGGGACGGCGATGAAGCAGGAACAGTTCGTCGCCCGCCATCAGCAGGAATGGCTGGACCTGGAGCAGTGGCTGCTGCTGCGTGCCGGCGCCTCCCGCCGTCGCCGCCGCCAGCCCGCGGCCACCACGCTGGACGACACTGCGTTTCCACAGCGTTACCGGCGGCTGTGCCAGCAGCTGGCACTGGCCCGTGAGCGGGGCTACAGCCCGCAGTTGGTGCAGCGCCTGCAACAGCTGATGCAGCAGGGCCACAGCGTGCTGTACCGGACGCCTCCCACGCGCTGGCGGCGCGCGCTTGAATTCCTGGTGGCCGATTTCCCGCTGCTGGTGCGCAGCCAGGCACGCAGCATGTGGGCCGCCCTGGCGATGTTCGCGCTGCCGGCGGTGGGCTGCTTCGTGCTGGTGCAGCTGTACCCGGACCTGATCCACCAGGTGATGGACAACCGCCAGATCGCCGAAATGGAACGCATGTACGACCCGGCTGCCGAACGCCTGGGCCGCGACAGCGGTACCGACTGGATGATGTTCGGCCACTACATCATGAACAACATCAGCATCGCCCTGCGCACTTTCGCCAGCGGCCTGCTGGCCGGGCTGGGCACGCTGCTGGTGCTGTTGTTCAACGGCGTCATCATCGGCGCGGTGGCCGGCCACCTGCAGCACATCGGCCATGGTGATCCCTTCTGGCGCTTCGTGGTCGGCCACGGTGCATTCGAGCTCACCGCCATCGTCATCGCAGGCGGCGCCGGTCTGCAGCTGGGCATGAAGCTGCTGGCGCCCGGACGCCGCAGCCGCCTGGACGCACTGGTCGAAGGTGGCCGCATCGGTGCCCGGCTGTGCCTGGGCGTGGCCTTCATGTTGCTGGTCGCGGCGTTCGTGGAGGCGTTCTGGTCGTCCATTGCCGAAGTGCCGGCGTGGGGCAAGTTCAGTGTGGCCGGGGTGCTGTGGGCCGGCGTGCTGCTGTGGTTGTGGCGTGGCGGACGCGGAGGCGGCGATGCGCATTGATCGCCTGGACGTCGTGCTGCGCGCACGCAGCGGCTGGGAAGCGATGGAGCTGGGCAGCGCGCTGACCCGCCGGCATGCGCGTGCGGTGTGGGGCAGCTGGCTGCTGGCCAGCGCACCACTGTTCGTGATCGCCAACGCACTGGGCTGGTGGCTGGACGCATTTGGCCTGGCCTGGCTGCTGATGTGGTGGTGCAAGCCCGTGTTCGAACGCGCGCCGCTGTATGTGCTGTCACGCGGTGTGTTCGGCGAGCCGGTCACCGCCCTGGCCGCCCTGCGGGCACAGCGGCAGTGGGGCAACCGTGGTTTCTGGGGCTACCTGGGCTGGCGTCGCTTCAGCGTGCTGCGCAGCCTGTGCCTGCCGGTCAACCTGCTGGAGGGCAACACCGCCGAACAGCGTGGCCCGCGCCGGCGCGCGGTCGCAGCCGGCGCGGCGGGTCCGGCGCTGGTGCTGACCGTAGCCTGCATGGTGTTCGAGGGCGTACTGGTCGCAGGCGCGATCGGCGCGGTGTTCATGTTCATCCCGTTCGAGCTGCTCTCCGATTCCTGGCGCGCGGCCTGGGACATGATCGGCAAGGACACGCCCGCCTGGGCGAAGCTGGGATTCAATCTGGCCTGCTGGCTGGCCTCCGTGCTGATCGGGCCGTTCTACGTCGGCGCCGGGTTCGGCCTGTACTTGAATCGACGTACGCAGATGGAAGCCTGGGACGTGGAGATCGCCCTGCGCCGGCTGCGCGAACGCCTGCTGCCGGTTGCCTCGTCGCTGGCGCTGCTGCTGTGCCTGGCACTGCCGCTCACCTCCATGCCGGTGCACGCGCAGGAGGGTGACGCATCGAGCAACCGCAAGAGCGACGCGCGCCGGGCACCGCAGATCAGCCCCGGCGATACACCCGCCATGATCTTCGGCGACACCCCGGTGGATACCGCGGGCTTCCGCCAGGCCGTGAGCCGCGCCTACGAGGATCCGTTGCAGCGCCCGACCCGCCAGGTCACGCAGTGGAAAGCGATCGAAGAGGCGGAAGAGAAAAAGGACGCACGCAAGGAACTGGAACGCGACGGCAGCAGCCAGAGCCAACGCACGTCGCGCAGCAGCAGCATCGCCTGGCTGGCGCGATTGGCCGAATGGGGCCTGTGGGGCCTGCTCGGTGCCCTCCTTCTGGTGCTGGTGCTGACTGCACGGTTGTGGCTGCCGTGGCTGCGCGGCTCGGGCCGCCGCAGGGCCGCAGCGGCGCCGCACGTGGTCGAGGAACAGGTCGAGCTGCCGGTGGTGCTGCCGCCGGATGTGGCGACCCAGGCTGGTCTGCTGTGGGACCAGGGCCGGCCGCGCCAGGCGCTGGCCCTGTTGTACCGGGCCAGCGTGCGCACGGTCAGCGAGCGTGCCGGCATCGCACTGCCTCCGGGCGCCACCGAATCGCAGTGCCTGCGTGCCTCGCGACGCATGCCCGACAGCGTCGACCGTGAACTGTTCGCGCGGATCGTGCGGATGTGGCAATACGCCGCCTACGGTGGTCACCTGCCCAGCCGCGGCGATTTCGATGCGCTGGCCACGACCCTGCGCCAGCAGTACGGGTGGCAGGCATGAACCCGCGCCTGTTCTGGTCACTGTTGCTGGGGACGCTGCTGCTGCTCGGCGTGCCACTGGCGATCCTGTTCATGCGTACCCATGAGCGGGTCACCGAAACGGTCACGCTGCCACCGCAGGGCGAGGCCCGTTACAACCCGCTGTACGTGCTCGGGCAGGCGCTGCGCGCCGATGGCATCGAGGTGCATGCGCGGCCGCGGCTGGACCTGCAGCAGATGGCGCTGGGGCCGCAGGACACGGTGGTGCTGCTGCAGGACAGCAGCGAGCTGCCGGCGCCGGCCGCCAGGGCGCTGTTGGCGTGGGTCGACGGCGGTGGCCATCTGCTGCTGCGCACGCCGCCGCCGGCCGAGGACGATGCCGGCAGCACGCAGGGGCCGCTGCTGGATGCACTCGGCGTGGACAGCCTTTACCAGCGCAGCGACTGCCAGCCCTTCCATGTCCAGGACGATCCCGGCCACGTGGAATTCTGCCAGGGCCGCCGCTTCACGCTTGGCTTCGCCGCTGAGGCGCGGACCGAACGCCGGTGGGGCAGCGGGCACGACCTGGTGTTCGCGCGCCTGCGTCACGGCCAGGGCCGGGTGAGCGTGCTGGCGGACATGGATTTCATGCGCAGCGAAGTGGAGTCGCAGGCCGCGCGGATGGCCGCAGCCAAGGGCCAGGCCAGCGACGGCCTGCACGACCGTTCCCACCGCGATCTGACCCGCTACCTGCTCGATCCCAATTACGGCAAGGGCGCCATGTGGCTGGTCTATGCCAGTCGTCCGCCGTCACTGTGGGTGCGCCTGTTCTACCAGGGCTGGCCGCTGTGGGTACCGCTGCTGATGGCACTGCTGGCCTGGCTGTGGGCGCGCTCGCAGCGGTTCGGCAGCCTGTTGCCATCACCCGTGATCGAGCGCCGCTCGCTGCTGGAACATGTGCGCGCCAGCGGCGAACTGCTGCTGCGCTTCGGCCAGGGCGTGCGCCTGTACCAGGCCGTGCATGCCCTGTTCGTGCATCGCCTGCGCCTGCGCGCGCCACTCGCTGCTGCGCTGGAAGGCGCGCCACGCGAACAGGCCATCGCCGAACTGCTGCAGTGGCCGCGCAGCCGCGTTGCCAGTGCCCTGACTCCGCCTCCGCCGCACGATTCCTCCGCCCTGCGCGAGCGCATCCGCTTGCTGCTCCAGATGAGATCCCTGCTATGACCGAAGTCCCCGAACGTCCGGCGGCCGCCAATGCCCGCCTGATCGAACGCGTCGACGCCATCCGCCAGGCCGTTGGCCACGCCTTCATCGGCCAGGCCGACGTGCTTGACCAGATCCTGGTTGCCCTTCTGGCTGGCGGCCATGTCCTGATCGAAGGCGTGCCCGGACTGGGCAAGACACTGCTGGTGCGCGCACTGGCGCAGGCACTGGAACTGGACTATGGCCGCGTGCAGTTCACGCCGGACCTGATGCCCAGCGATGTCAGCGGCCACGCCGTCTACGATCCGAAGAGCGAGAGCTTCAAGATCCGTCGCGGGCCGGTGTTCACCAACCTGCTGCTGGCCGACGAGATCAACCGGGCACCGGCCAAGACCCAGTCCGCACTGCTGGAAGTGATGCAGGAGGGCCAGGTGACCATCGAAGGCAAGGCGTTCACCCTGGCGCCCCCGTTCATGGCCCTGGCCACGCAGAACCCGCTGGAACAGGAAGGCACCTACCCGCTGCCGGAAGCGCAGCTGGATCGCTTCCTGTTGAAGGTGCTGATCGACTATCCGCAGCTGGAGGACGAGAAACGCATGGTCACGGACATCACCCGTGGCCGCGCCGCCAGCGATTTCGATCTGAGCCGGGTGCCGCGCGTACTGGGCGCCGGAGAACTGCTGCAGCTGCAGCAGGCCACGGCCGCGATCACCGTCGATGACGAGGTGATCGACTACGCCGTGCGCATCGTCGCCGCCACCCGGCAATGGCCCGGTATCGCCGTGGGCGCTGGACCGCGCGGCAGCATCGCACTGGTGCGTGCTGCGCGCGCGCAGGCCGTGCTGGCCGGTCGTGACTTCGTCACCCCCGATGACGTGCGCGACATCGCGCGTCCGGCGCTGCGCCACCGTATCGCGCTGGCACCGGAACTGCAGATCGAAGGCCAGGACGCCGACGATGTGCTGGGTGCGCTGCTGGCCAAGGTGGAAGCACCGCGCCGATGAGGCCTGCGCCGCTGCTGCTGGTCCTGCTGCTGGCCTGGGCTGCGCTGGGAGGCGTGGTGCTGGCCGGCGCATTGCCGCGCTGGAGCTGGGCACTGGTTGCCACTGTGATCGGTACGCTGGCGTTGCTGGACCTGTGGCGGCAGGCCCGGCGACCGTCGCCACAGGTGCAGCGCGAGCTGCCCGAAGCGCTGGCCCTGGGCGTGCGCCGCGAGGTGGGCCTGCGCCTGCAGACCACAGAGCCGATGCGGGTGCAGGTATTCGATCTGGTGCCGGGTGGCTGGCCACTGGAGTCGCTGCCCCAGCGCGTGCAGCTGCGTCCCGGGCATGCCTGCGCGCTGCACTACGCCCTGCAGCCGCAGCAGCGCGGACGCTTCCGCTTCGAGGGCGTGCAGCTGCGCATCCGCTCGCCATGGCGCCTGTGGTGGCAGCAGCGCACCCTGCCCCCTCTGCTGGACGTCCGCGTCTATCCGAACTTCGTGCCGCTGACCCGCTTCGCGCTGTTCAGCGCCGATCAGGCCTCACGTCTGGTGGGCGCCCACGTGAAGCGCCGGCGTGGTGAAGGCACTGACTTCCACCAGATGCGCGAGTACCGCGTCGGCGACAGCCTGCGCCAGCTCGACTGGAAGGCCACAGCCCGCGCACGCAAGCTGATCTCCCGCGAGTACCAAGACGAGAAGAACCAGCAGTTGCTGCTGATGCTCGACAGTGGCCGCCGCATGCTGGCCAGCGAAGGCGGACTCTCGCACTTCGACCATGCCTTGAACGCCTCGCTGGTGGTCGCCTATCTGGCGTTGCGGCAGGGCGATGCGGCTGGCCTGTTCGCCGTCGGCGGCGAGCGTCGGTGGGTGCAGCCACAGCGCGGCATGGGCACCGTCGAGCATCTGCTGCGGGCCAGCTACGACCTGCAGCCGCAGCCGGTAGCCACCGATTACCTGGCCGCCGCCACCGAAGTATCCCTGCGCCAGCGACGCCGTGCGCTGGTGATGCTGGTCAGCAACGTGCGCGACGAAGACATCGAGGACCTCCTGGCCGCGGTGCGCCTGCTGCAGCGCCGCCACCTGGTGTGCGTGGCCAGCCTACGCGAGCACGAGCTGGACGGCGCGCTCGAAGGCGAGGTGCATACGCTGGAGGACGCCGCGCAGGCCGGCGCCGCGGCGCTGTACCTGCAGCAGCGCGCGAAGGCGCACGAGGCACTGCGCAGCGAGAAGGTGATGGTTCTGGACGTGACCGCCGATGCCCTGCCGGCCGCGCTGGTGGAACGCTACCTGGCCGTGAAGCGCGAAGGCCTGCTCTGACCGGTAGCGCCGGGCCATGCCCGGCGGATCACCGCACACGCCGGGCATGGCCCGGCGCTACCGTCCACTACGTGTGCGGGTGCGCACCGTGCTCAGACGTAGATCCGCGTCGGCGCCTCGTCAACGATCGCGTGCGGTACGAAGCGCGCGCTGTCGCGGGTGATCGCGCTGTCGTCCTCGCGGATGCCGATGCCACAGGCGTGGTCACCGACCACCCAGCTGCCGATCAGCGGATAACCGCCTTCGAAGCGGGTCAGCGGATGCGCGCGCTGGATGATCGCCGGTCCATCGTAGGGGCCGTCGCTGCGCTGGGTACTGCCATCGGCCAGGTGCATTTCGATGTTGGCGCCTTCGCGCGAGAACAGCGGCTTGCGCACCCATCCGGTGGCCAGCGCGCTGCCGTCGTCGAAGTGCGCCTCCAGCAGGTTCGGGTGGCCGACATTGCGCTGCCACAGCAATGGCAGGATGCCCTTGTTGCTCAGCACCGCCTTCCATGCCGGTTCCAGCAGCTGCACGCCCGAGCCGGGCAGCGCGCGGCCAAACTCCTCGGCCATCAGGTCTTCCAGCGGATACAGCTTGAACAGCGTGCCGATCACCGAATCGTCCAGCGCGGTGAAGCGGCCATCCGCGGACAAGCCGATGTCTTCGATGGCGATGCCCTGCCCGTGCAGGCCTGCCTGCGAAGCACAGTCGCGCAGGTATTCCACCGTGCCGCGGTCCTCTTCCGAACTGCCCACGGCGCTGAAGTACAGCGGTGGCGGCAGGCGGCCGGCGAGCTCGCCGAAACGTTCGACCAGTGCCTCATGGATGGCGTTGAACTGGTCGGCATGCTGCGGCAGGCGGCCGGCGTTGCGCTGGTCCTCCAGCCACTGCCACTGGAAGAAACTGGCCTCGAACAGCGAGGTTGGCGTGTCGTAGTTCAGCTCGTACAGCTTGGCCGGACCGGTACCGTCATAGGCCAGATCGAGCCGGCCGTACAGATGCGGCTGGCGTTGGCGCCAGCTGTCGGCGATCCAGTCGCGGTAATGCGCGGGAATCGCCAGCTGGTCCATCAGCCGCTCGCTGGCCACCACGTCGCCCACAAGGTCGAGCGCCATCTGGTGCAGCTCGGCGCTGGGATCTTCGATGTCCTGTTCGATCTGGCGCAGGGTGAAGGCGTAATACGCGCTTTCATCCCAGTACGGCTGGCCGTCGATGGTGTGGAAGCGGAAACCGGCTTCCTCCGCGCGCGCCCGCCAGTGGGCGCGCTCGGCGATACGGATACGCTGCATGGGTCGATCAGCCGCCGTAGCTGCCGCTGGTGCTGCGACGCGCGCTGGTGTTGCCGAAGCCACCCCGGCTGGCGGTGACGGCACGGTTCGGCTCGCTGGTGACCGGTGCCAGGCCAGCCTTGCCGGCGCCGATGCCGCTGGCGGTGTTCAGGCCCCCCGTACCGCCCGGGGCCGAACGCGCCCAACCCGCATTCTTGTCCTGGTAGGCCGGTGCCGACGCCGGCGCCTGCGGGGCCAGACCACCGCGGTTGCTCAGCATCTGGGACATGAAGAAGCCCATCATCATCGGGCCGATGAACGAGGTACCTGCCGATGTGTGCTGCTGCACGCACTGCTCCGGCTTGTAGTCCTGCTCGCAGGCCTCCTTGGTGGCGTACTTCGGCGCAGCGTCGGCGGCCTGCTTCTGCGCCTCGGCGAACGCATTGCGGCACGACGACGGATCACCGGTGGCCTCGGTGCAGGCCTCGACCGAAGTGAACAGGCCTTCCTGCACCTTCACCTCCGGCTCCTTCTGGCAGGCGGTGAACAGCAGCGGTGCGGCGCTCATCAGCAGCAGCGCGGTGGTGCGGGAACGTTTCATGGCCTCATGCCTCAAGCAGCGGATCAATACCCCAATGATGCCCGATCCGGGCCAACAACCGGAATCGGCAAAGTCCGAAAGATGAACGGCGTTTCATTTTCGTCAGGCCCGATCCGCCATCGCCGCATCGCCCGGCGGCGCCGCGCAGACGAGCGGTGGTTGCAGCAGCAACCGAAAAAATTGGCGATGATCGTCCGACACCCCATGTCGTACGGCCCGCCCGTTCCGCCAGCCATGCCCGAATACCGCTCCCGCACCTCCACCGCCGGCCGCAACATGGCCGGCGCCCGCGCCCTGTGGCGTGCCACCGGCATGAAGGACGGCGATTTCCACAAGCCGATCATCGCCATCGCCAACTCGTTCACCCAGTTCGTACCGGGCCACGTGCACCTGAAGGACCTCGGCCAGCTGGTCGCGCGCGAGATCGAGAAGGTCGGCGGCGTCGCCAAGGAGTTCAACACGATCGCCGTGGACGACGGTATCGCGATGGGCCACGACGGCATGCTGTATTCACTGCCCAGCCGCGAGATCATCGCCGACTCGGTCGAGTACATGGTCAACGCGCACTGCGCCGATGCGCTGGTGTGCATTTCCAACTGCGACAAGATCACCCCTGGCATGCTGATGGCCGCACTGCGCCTGAACATCCCGGTGGTGTTCGTGTCCGGCGGGCCGATGGAAGCGGGCAAGACCCGGCTGTCCGAGCACAAGCTGGATCTGGTCGATGCGATGGTCATCGCCGCCGACGAGAGCGCCAGCGATGAAAAGGTGGCCGAGTTCGAGCGCAGCGCCTGCCCCACCTGCGGCTCCTGTTCGGGCATGTTCACCGCCAACTCGATGAACTGCCTGACCGAAGCGCTGGGCCTGTCGCTGCCCGGCAACGGCTCGACCCTGGCCACCCATGCCGACCGCGAACAGCTGTTCCTGCGCGCGGGCCGCCTGATCGTCGAACTGTGCCACCGCTGGTACGGCGGCGAGGAAGAAAGCGCGCTGCCGCGGGGCATCGCCACGCAGGCCGCGTTCGCCAATGCGATGACCCTGGACATCGCCATGGGCGGATCGACCAATACCATCCTGCACCTGCTGGCCGCCGCGCAGGAAGCCGAAGTGGACTTCGACCTGACCCACATCGATGCGCTGTCACGGCGCGTGCCGCAGCTGTGCAAGGTGGCGCCGAACACGCCCAGGTACCACATGGAAGACGTGCACCGCGCGGGTGGCGTGTACGGCATCCTGGGCGAGCTGGCGCGCGGCGGCCTGTTGGATACCACCGTGCCGACCGTGCACAGCCGCACCCTGGCCGATGCTCTCGAGCGCTGGGACGTGGCGGTCAGCAGCGAATCGAGCGTGCACGACTTCTTCCGTGCCGGCCCGGCCGGCATCCCCACCCAGGTGGCTTTCAGCCAGGCCACGCGCTGGCCCACGCTGGACGTGGACCGCGCCGAAGGCTGCATCCGCAGCGTCGCGCATGCCTACTCAGCAGAAGGCGGACTGGCCGTGCTGCGCGGCAATCTGGCCGAAGACGGTTGCGTGGTGAAGACCGCAGGCGTGGATGAATCCATCCACGTGTTCGAGGGCAGCGCGCGCGTGTTCGAGAGCCAGGACGCGGCCGTGGCCGGCATCCTCGCCGACGAAGTGAAGGCGGGCGACGTGGTGGTCATCCGCTACGAAGGCCCGAAAGGCGGCCCCGGCATGCAGGAAATGCTCTACCCCACCAGCTACCTGAAATCGAAGGGACTGGGCAAGCAGTGCGCGCTGCTGACCGACGGGCGCTTCTCGGGCGGTACGTCCGGGTTGTCGATCGGGCATGCCTCGCCGGAAGCGGCGGCGGGCGGTGCGATCGGGCTGGTACGCGACGGCGACCGTATCCGCATTGATATTCCGGCGCGGCGGATTGATCTGCTGGTGGATGCGGCGACGTTGGATGCGCGCCGTGCCGAGCAGGATGCGTTGGGATGGAAGCCGCGTGAGGCGCGCCCGCGCAAGGTCACCAGCGCGTTGAAGGCCTACGCCCTGCTGGCCACCAGCGCCGACAAGGGCGCCGTACGCAACACCGCGCTGCTGGGCGATTAGGCGTCGCCGGACCGTACCCGGCGGCGTTCCGATCTTATCGGTCATGGCACCTGACACAGGCCGCGCTTTGCGCTCGCCGGGCATGGCCCGGCGCTACCTTCCGATCGTCAGCCGATCACGCGCTTGAACGGCGGCAGCGCGTCGATGATGCGCTTGCCGTAACGGCGGGTCAGCAGCCGCGAATCGAGGATGACCACGCGCCCGGTATCGGTGGAGGTGCGGATCAGGCGGCCGGCGAACTGGGTCAGCGTGCGCAGCGCGTGTGGAATGGCGATCAGGTTGAACGCGTTGAGTCCACGCGCCTCGAACCACTCGCTCAGGGTAGCGGTCTGCGGATCGGTCGGCACCGCGAACGGTACCTGGGTGATCACCACCGTGGTGCAGGCTTCACCGGGCAGGTCGAGGCCCTCGCCGAACGAGTTCAGCCCGAACAGCACCGAGCCCTCGCCCGCCGCCACGCGCCGCAGGTGTTCGTCGATCAGCCGGGTCTTGGACATCTCGCCCTGTACCAGCACCTGCTTGCGGCGCGCGGCAGGCATCAGTCCGGCGACTTTCTCCATCTTCCAGCGCGAGGTGAACAGCACCATCGAGCCCTTGGCCCAGTCCAGCTCCGTATCGAGGTAACGCGCCACCTCGCGGGGATGGCCTTCGCGGTCGTCGGGCGTGACCGGGAACTTCGGCACGATCAGCTCGGCCTGGTTCGGCAGGTCGAACGGCGAGGACAGCGAAACCATCTCGGCTTCCTCGGGAATGCCATTGTCGATCGCCAGCGACTGGAAATCGCCACCGCCGGTCAGCGTCGCCGAGGTCATCACCACCGAGTCCACCTCGTCCCACAGCAGCTTGCGCAGCACATGCGCGGCCGAGACCGGTGAGCCATGCAGGACCAGATCGCCGTCGCGGGTGGCGGTGACCCAGCGCGCCATCGGCGGCGCACCGTCCTTGTCCTCGCGGCGCCAGGCCTGCCAGAGGTTGTACTGCTGCTCGATCATCTCCAGCGCCATGCCGAGGTTGCGCTGCAGGCGCTCACGCGCCGGGTCGTCCGGCTTGCCCTTGGCCACCTGCGCGGTGGCGGCATGCGCCCAGTTGTAGAGGCTGCGGGTATCGTCGGCCAGCGCTTCGATCGGCTCGCGCCACGCTTCCGGCAGGCGACCGTTGGCCGCGCGCCACATCGGTTCCTCGTCGGCCGGCGCTGGCATCCACACCGCTTCGACATGGTCGCGGAATGCGCGCAGCTGCTTGGCCACGTTGCTGGCGACGTCGATGGCTTCGTTCGGCAGCAGGTTGCCGAGGCGGTCCTTGTCGACCGCACGATACGCGCCGGCAATCAGGATCTGCAGGCGGCCGGTGCGTTTGGCCATCTCGTCCAGCGCCAGGCTGGCCGCGCCCTGGTCGATGGCGACGTTGCCGATGTGATGGCCCTCGTCCAGCACCAGCAGCATCTCCGAGGGCGCGGCGATCAACGGCTGGCCATTGTCACTGTCGCCGATCGACAGCGCCGACAGCAGCAGCGCGTGATTGGTCACCACGATCTGCGCATCACGCACGGTGTTGCGCGAGCGCAGCACCGCGCACTGCGCCGAATACGCACAGCGCCGCCCGGCACAACCCGACGCCGGCGTGGTGATGCGGCCACGCAGGCCCGGGCTGATGGTCTCCGGTGCGTTGTCAATGTCGCCATCCCAACTGCCACTGGTGAAGGCGTCGGTCAGGCGCTTGGCGATGTCCATTTCGATCGGCGCCAGCGGCCGGTCGAACAGGGGCGCGTCATCCTCGAACATGCCGCCCTGCGAGCCCTCGCCCTGGGCCTCGGCGGCATTGCGCGTGCACAGGTAGCGGGTGCGGCCCTTGGCCAGGGCCACGGTCGCTTCCAGTCCGGTGGCCTTGAGGAAGTTCGGGATGTCGCGCTCGACCAGCTGCGACTGCAGCGCCACGGTACCGGTACTGATCACCAGCTTCTTCTTGCTGGCCAGCGCGATCGGCACGCCGGCGGTCAGGTAGCCCAGGCTCTTGCCGACGCCGGTGGGTGCCTCGACCACGCCCACGCCACCGCTTTTCGACAACGCGCGCGACACCACGCCGATCATCTGGCTCTGCGAGCGGCGCGTGGAAAAGCCGGGAGTGTTGGCCTGCAGCGTCGTATAGGCCTTGCGGATCGCGTCCTTCAAGGGCTCATCGAGCGTGCGCGGAGCGGCGACGGTTTCGGTCACGCCGGGAACTACCGTGGCTGGATCAGGCCGGTCATTGTCGCATGGCCGGCGGCCGGGACCGAGGCGCGTGCGCTGAACAGGGTCAGCGGCGTCGGGCCTTGGCGGTCATGGGCTGGATGGCCGTACAGCGCCGGGGCAGATGCGGCGCTTCCGCCGTGCATGGCCCGGCGCTACCCGCCCATCGACGGTCGCGCCGGGCCATGCACGGCACGACCTTACCGGCCTACCACAGGCGGCCGCTGGCGCAGCAGGCGCACCAGCGCCCAGACCAGCAGCACCATGCCGATCGCTTCCACCATCGCCAGAGCGAAATGCAGCACGCCCAGGATGGCGCTCATGCTCGAAACCGCGCTGAAGTCACCGCTGCTGACCATCCACATCGGCAGGATGCCCGCTGCCATGCTGCCGAGGCTGGCCAGCAGCAACAGCAGCAGCCCGGCCAGCGCGCCGCTGCGGGTGGCATCGCGCGGCGCGCCCACCACCCACACCAGACCCACGCACAGCGCGATCAGCACCGGCAGGCGCACGCCCACCATGCTCAGCACAGTCACCAGCAGGGTCATGTTGTCCATCGGTCAGTCCTCGCCGGCCAGCGCCAGGGCGCCCTGCCGCAGCTGCTGGTAGACCTCGTCGGTCTGCGGACGCACACCATGCCACTGCAGGAAGCTCTCGGCGGCCTGCTCGACCAGCATGCCCAGGCCATCGACGGTATTGCGGCACTGCGCCGCACGCGCCCAGGCCAGGAACGCGATGGCCGCCTCGCCGTAGTTCAGGTCGACCGCGGTGGTCATCGAATTGACCAGCGACAGCGGCAGCTTGAACTCCACGTCGCGGTCACGGCCGGCAGAGGTGGCGTTGACGATCAGCTCGAAGTCACCCAGCTCGCGCAGGTCTTCCCAGTAGCGGCTGATGGCGCGGCCCGGCTCGCCCATCGCGTCGATCAGTTCATCGGCGCGTTCCGGCGTACGGTTGACCACCACCAGCTCGGTGATGCCGGCATCGAGCAGCGCCGGGGCGACGCTGCGGGCCGAGCCGCCGGCGCCGATCATCAGCACCCGGCGGCCGCGCAGGTCCAGGCCATGGCGGTCGGTCAGGTCGCGCACCAGGCCGATGCCGTCGGTGGTGTCACCATGCCAGCGCTCACCCTTGCGCAGCAGCGTGTTGACCGAACCGGCGCGGCGCGCACGGGCCGTCAGCGTAGTGCAGACCGCAAACGCGGCTTCCTTGTGCGGCAGGGTGACGTTGGCACCGACACCACCTTCGGCGGCGAATGCTTCCAGGCCGGCGAGGAAGGCGTCGGGGGCAAGGTCGATCGTGCGGTAGTCGATGGCGATGCCTTCCTGGCGACCGAACGTCGCGTGGATCTGCGGCGACTTCGAGTGGGCGACGGGGTGTCCGAAGACGGCGTAACGGTCGGTCATGGATTCCTCAAGCTGGCTAGACTGATGCTCTTTCGTGTACGGACCCGGATGATGCGCATCACCCCGACCCTGCTGGTGCTTGCCGCCAGTCTACTCTCTGCCCCCGTGGCGATGGCGTTGAACGAGTACGGCATCGAAGGCATGGGCGTGGTCTCGACCCGTGCCGACGAGGCTCGCGGCACGATCAGTGCCGACGGCCAGCGCATCGTTTTCGCCCGCCGCGGCGAGGGCGGCTGGGGCCTGTGGCAGGCCCGCCTGATCGATGGCCGCTGGCAGCAGGCACAGGCGCTGGCGGTCGATGTCAGCGGTGAGGCCCGGGATCCCTACTTCAGCCGCGATGGCCGCTGGCTGCTGTTCGCGGCGGGCACCGAAGGCCAGCTGGCGCTGTACCGTGCCGCCGTGACCCGCGATGGCCAGCTTGGCAACGCACAGGCCCTGCGCGGCGAGCGTGGGCGGTACGAAGAGCGCGGTCCAGCGCTGAGCATGGATGGCCGGCGGCTGCTGTTCGCGCGCCATCAGGGCCGTGGCGCCGGTTGGGATCTGTTCGTGGCCACCCTCGATGCCGAGGGCGTGCGGGGCCCGGCCACCGCGCTGGCGGCATTGAACAGCGCCGATGACGAGACTGACGCTGACTGGCTGGGCAACGATGGCGCCGTGGTTTTCAGTCGTGGCAGCGGCACGAGCGCGCAGGTATGGAGCAGCGGGTGCGCCTGGAGCGGCGTGGCGCTGCAGCCGCTGGGGCTGTCCTTCAACCAGGCAGGCGGCTGGACCGGTGCGCCGGTGATCGACAACGCCAAGCCGGGGGAAATGCTGGTCGCCAGCAGTGCGGCGAAGGCGCCGCGTGCCGGGGGCGTGGATCTCTACCGGTTGGCGGTACCGAAAGTGCCTGCCGTGGCCGGGTGCATGCGGTAGATCCCGGCCCGGGCACCGCAATCAGCGCGACAGCACTTTGGCGCGCTGCTGTTCGTAGTCCGCCTCGCTCAGCTGGCCCCTGTCCTTGCGCTGGTTGAGCGCGGCCAGTTCGGCCTGCACGCTGTCCGGCAGGGACTGTTCACGGGCGATCCGACGGGCGGCGGAGAGCTGCTCGGGAGGGCGTTTGCTCGCCCGCCAGGCTGCGATGAACACGCCGACGATGACGGCACCGAACACCAGCGTGCCGACGCCCCAGATCAGCCATTGCATCCATCCCAGTTCGGGTCCCATCAGCCGTTCCTCCCTCCATCGATGGCGCTATTGTCAGCGCTCGCGCAGCCAACGCGCCACCTGTGGCGCGAAATAGGTCAGCACGCCATCGGCGCCGGCGCGCTTGAAACCAAGCAGCGACTCCATCACGCAGGCGCGCTCGTCCAGCCAGCCATTGGCGAACGCCGCTTTCATCATCGCGTACTCGCCACTGACCTGGTAGGCGAAGGTGGGCACGCCGAACTGTTCCTTCACGCGACGCACCAGATCCAGATACGGCATGCCCGGCTTGACCATCACCATGTCAGCGCCCTCTTCCAGATCCAGCGCGATCTCGCGCATCGCCTCGTCGCCGTTGGCCGGGTCCATCTGGTAGGTCTTCTTGTCCGCCTTGCCGAGGCTGGCCGCGCTGCCCACCGCGTCGCGGAACGGGCCGTAGAAGGCCGAGGCGTACTTGGCCGAGTAGGCCATGATGCGCACATTGAGGTGATGGTCGGCATCGAGCGCACGGCGGATCGCACCGATGCGGCCATCCATCATGTCCGACGGCGAGACGATGTCCGCGCCGGCTTCGGCATGCGACAACGACTGCTTGACCAGCGCTTCGACCGTGATGTCGTTGAGCACGTAGCCCTTGTCATCGATGATGCCGTCCTGGCCGTGGGTGGTGTAGGGGTCCAGCGCCACATCGGTCATCACGCCCAGCTCCGGGAAGCGCGACTTCAGGGCGCGGATCGCACGCTGCGCCAGTCCGTCCTCCGCCCATGCCGCCGAGGCATCCAGCGACTTCTGCGAGGCGTCGATCACCGGGAACAGATCGATCACCGGGATGCCCAGCTCCAGCGCCTCTTCGGCCACTTTCAGCAGTTCCTCGATGGACAACCGCTCCACACCGGGCATCGACGGCACAGCGGTGCGGCCGGCCGGTTCGTGCACGAACACCGGATAGATCAGATCGTCGGTGGTCAGCGTGTTCTCGCGCATGAGGCGGCGTGAGAACTCGTCATGGCGCATGCGCCGCGGGCGGTAGTGGGGATGAGGCATGGCAGGCTCCGAGGAGTGGCTAGTGCAACAGGTAGCCCTGCGGCAGCAGGGGTTCGGGCAGGGGGCGTTCACCGAGCGCGTCGAGCTGGTCGATCTCGATCGTGCGCACCAGTGCGTCCAGCGGCAGATCGTTCGGCTCCAGGCCGAACGGGTCTTCCATTTCTTCGCCAAGCTGGTCCAGGCCGAAGAAGGCGTAGGCCAGCACCGCCGACAGCACCGGCGTGCCCCAGCCCAGCGAACTGGCCAGGCCGAACGGCAGCAGCACACAGAACATCCACGCGCAGCGGTGCAGCAGCAGGGTGTAGGCGAACGGCAGCGGCGTGGTCAGGATGCGCTCGCAGCCTGCCTGGATCGAGGACATCGCATGCAGGCGGTCTTCCAGCTGGGCGTACAGGATCGGATCGAGATCGCCGCTGCGCAGCGCCTGTGCCAGTTCGGCGGCGATCATCGCCAGCAATGCATCGGGTACGTTCTCGCGCTCGGCCAGCTGCGCACGCTGGCGCTTGTCCAGCCACGGCAGGGCCGCCAGCGCCACGATGCGGCCGCGCAGGCGGGCGGCCAGCGCATGGGCGAAGGCGGTGGCCAGATAGGCGATGCGACGGCGGCGGCCTGCGTCATCCACCAGCAGCAGGTTCACCTGCCGGGCCAGTGAGCGCGATTCGAACACCAGCTGCCCCCACAGCTTGCGGCCTTCCCACCAGCGCTCGTAGCAGGCGCTGTTGCGGAAGCTCAGGAAGATCGACAGGACCAGGCCCAGCAGGGTGAACGGCGTGACCGAGACGCGCTCGATGCCGATCGGCGGCGCCAGTTCCACCACCGCGGCGACGGCGATGGACAGGATCAGGATGGCCAGCACCTTCGGTGCGATCGCCGGAACGATCGATCCGCGCAGGATGTACAGCAGTTGCCAGCCGTGGGGACGAGGTCGGATGATCATGGGGCAGCCGCGCCGGGCGCGGATTCACAGGCACGCGCAGGCTCGCGCAGCCGTTCATTGTACGCCCCTGCCCGGCTGCGGGCCGCAGCCCTGCGACGCCCGGTCGCACCCGGCCACAGGTTCAGATCACGCCACCGCCCAGGCCCAGGCGCAGGATGCCCACCACCACCACGATGCCGTTCAGGACCAGGCCGGCCCAGGCCCGGCCGCGCTTGCTCGGGTGGGTGAACAGGATGCCCAGCGCGGCGATCACCGCGCCGACCGCAGCGAACGGAATGAGGAACCAGTTGCCCCAGCCCAGCAGCGGTATCAGCGCCAGGATCATCCACAGCAGCGCCAATACACCCCACAACAGACTGATCACACCCATCGCCGCTCTCCCGCAGTTGGTTCCCGGCCCCAACCATAGACGTTCCGGCCGCCGTCGCCTACTCCCGTTGGCGGGCCGCTCACCTCAGCCGTGCTAGCGTCTGGATGCCCAGCGCACAGGGCGTTGGCGCCGATTCAGAGTGGCCCACCGATGATCCCATCCAGTCCTGCAGGGGTATTGCCATGAACATCCGTTGGGCCGCACTGGCGGCCATGCTGCTGGCCGCCGCCGGTTGTGCCAGCACCTCCAAGGTCATGCTGGGCCGCGCGCGGGCGCCAATCGACCCGGCACAGGTGCAGATCTATTCAACGCCGCCGGCCGGCTCGCAGGAGATCGCCCAGCTGGAATCCGCCTCGGCGGTGGGCTTCGGCACCCAGGGCCAGACCGACGCCGCCGTGGCGCGGCTGAAGCGCGAAGCCGCAGCACTGGGCGCCAACGGCGTAGTGCTGATGGGCGTGGGCAGCAGCGGCTCGCCGGTGGGCATGTCCGTGGGCGCCGGCAGCTATGGTTCGCATGTGGGCGGCGGTCTCGGCATTGGTATTCCGACCACGCAGAAGCGCGCCGCAGGCGTGGCGATCTGGGTGCCGAACCCGGCGCCGCCGGCACGGTTGCCGACCCAGGTGATCACGCCACAGCGGTGACGCAGCAGCGTCACCGCGGGTAGCGCCGGGCCGTGCCCGGCGGCATTTCGCTCTTGCCCGCTGCGCTCGCCGGGCATGGCCCGGCGCTACCGTTACTTCTTCCGGTACTTCGGCACGAACACCTGGTTCACTGCGTCGGCCAGCTGATCCGGCGGCAGCAGGCCCTGGTCGAGCAGGAAGTTGTTGAACGCCAGGCGGTCGAACTTCGCGCCCAGTGCCAGTTCGGTCTGCATGCGCAGCTCCAGGATGCGGGTGTAGCCATAGAAGTAGCTGCCCGCCTGGCCGGGCATGCGCACGGTGTAGCGGTCCAGTTCCTGGGTGGCCATGGCCTTGGACAGGCCGACCTGTTCGATCAGCACCCGTTCGCCGTTTGCACGGTCGGTCAGGCCGAGGTTGAGCATCGGATCAAGCATCGCGCGCGCGGCGCGCAGCAGGCGGAACTGCAGGGCGATCATCTGCCCGTCCAGAGGCTCGTACGGCACCATCTCCGCTTCGGCGTACAGCGCCCAGCCTTCCACGTTCACCGAATTGAACGCGAACATGGTGCGCGCGAGCGAGACGCCCCGCTCGACCATCGCGGTGAACTGCAGCTCATGGCCGGGACGGCCCTCATGCGCGCTCAGGGTCCACGCGGCCGCACCGAAGTTGAAGTCGTCGTACTGGGCGCCGGCACCGGCCGCCGGGTTGCCCAATGGCAGCACGAAGGTGCCCTGCTGTCCGGTGTTGTTCACCAGCGGTGCCGGCAGGAAATGTGGTGCCGGGCTGGCGGCGCTCTCGGCAGCCGAACCCAGGCGCATCTGCATGGCGCGCTTGGGCACGTCGACAATGCCATGCTCGCGGATCAGTGGATCGATGGCGTCGATCACCTTGCGATAGTGGCCTTCGAGCTGGTCGTCGGCGATCTTGTCGGCCTTCAGTGCGCGGATCACGGCGACCGGATCGGTCGGGTCGGCGACCTTCAGGCCCTTCTCCTTCACCACCAGCGGCGCCAGCTGCTGCATCGCCGAGCGGGTTTCCATGAACTCCAGCTGGGCACGCTGCATCAGCAGCTTCGGGTCGATGTCGATGCCGACCTGCTTGAGCTGGTATGCGTAGAGCGGCGCCGGCAGGCGCGTGTCGGTACGCGCCTTCGGCAGCACCTCCTTGCGCGTCCAGGCCGCGTACTCCTTCATCTGCCCCGCCAAGGCCTTCATCGCTTCATCGGCGCCGCTGATCTGGTACTTCTTCAGCAGCGACTCGATGCCGCTGATGTAGGTCTCGACATTGTCCAGCGACTGCTGCACTTCGATCTTCGTCGGCTGCAGCAGCGCGCTGTCCTTCAGGCGCTCTTCGTAGCGCTGGCGCGCCAGCGTGGTGAAGGCGGTGCCGCCCGGCGTCAGCCCGGCGTACGCCTTGAGGCGATCAAGCGCCTTGGCCCGGCGCTCGGCCGGCACCTGGTCGGACAGCAGAAGATTGAGGCCGCTGAACACCGTCTGCGGCGCATCGGTCCACGGCAGCAGGTACTTGTCGTTGAGCTCGCTGCCCTCGATGTTCTGGTTGGCGGCGTGGATCATGATCTGCAGGTCCTGGCGGACGTTGGGATCCTTCTCCGTGGCCAGCCTGGCCTGCAGCTCGTCGCGCGCCTTGGCGGTCGCGGCACGGAAGCGCGCGCCGTTGTCCGGGCCGAGGTCGGCCACCTTGTCGTCATAGCCCGGCACGCCGAAGAAGCCGGTCTGCTCAGGCTGGAACGGTCCCTGCGCGTCGAGCAGGATCTGCGCCAGCGCATTGCTGCGCGCGACCCAGGCGGGGCTGGCAGGCGTGGCGGCCTTGGCGGCCGGTGCGGCCAGGGCCGGGGGGGCGGACAGCAGCGGTGCAGCGGTCAGGGCCAGGGCGACGGCCAGCGCGATCGGCTTCATGAAGCACTCCAGGACAGGGTTGCCCGCACCCTACGCGCTCATGGCGATGGCGACAATCGGTGGGAAGTCATGGCGCCGGTCAGAACGCGGCCGTCATCGGGCAGCCACCGCGCTCGCGGCAGGCCTGCAGTTCGCACTCCTGCGCAGCCTCCTCATCGTCCAGCGCGGTCAGATCGAAGGTCTGTTTGTCCGCACCCAGCACATACATCACCGGGTAGTCCCAGACATCGTCGCGGCGGATGCCCTGCACGAACAGGCGACCTTGCGCATGGGCCCCTTCCAGCGACACGGTCAGGCCCACATCGCGCTCACCGGTGATCGCGGTCTGCATGCTGCCCAATGGCAGCGAGCCGGCGCGCAGCGGTTCGCCGAAGGCCTCCACCAGCTCGATGCTGCATCCGGCGCGCCGCATCGCCTCACGCATCGGCGGACTCTCGCGTGCGGCTTCGCCCCAGCGCATCACACTCCATGCCGCGGAACCGCCCAGTACGCCCAGGAACACCACCACGGTCAGTGGCATCGCCCATCGCCAGTGACGGCGCCACCAGCCGGGGGGATGGGCGGGATGGCCAGGAACAGGGGGTGGCAGGTGGTTCATCGGCGGGCTCCTTCCCGGTTGTCACTCAGGGTTTCAGGCAACGTCCCAGGAACGCTTCCGCCACACGGTAGCGGTGCAGCGCATCGGCACCGGACAGGCCATGCTTGGCGCCCGGGTAGGTCATCAGTTCGAAAGGCTGGCCACGCTTCTGCAGCGCACTCATCAGGCTGGTCGAATTGGTGAACAGCACGTTGTCATCGGCCATGCCGTGGATCAGCAGCAGGGGTGAGCGCAGTCCGTCGATGTGGGTCAGCACGCGCGCTTGGCGATAACCGGCCTCGTTGCGTGCCGGCAGATCCATGTAGCGTTCGGTGTAATGGCTGTCGTACAGCCCCCAGTCGGTGACCGGTGCACCGGCCACGCCGCAGGCATAGCTGTCGGACGCCTTGGCCAGCAGCATCAGGGTCATGTAACCGCCGTTGGACCAGCCCTGCACGCCGATGCGCGCGGGGTCGACCCAGGGTTGCTGCTTCAGCCATGCCACGCCGCGCAGCTGGTCGGTCACCTCCACCGTGCCCTGCCTGCCATAGAGCGCGCCGCCGAACTCACGGCCACGCCGTGGGGTGCCACGGTTGTCGAGCGAGAACACCACGTAGCCCTGCTGCGCCAGGTACTGGTTGAACAGATGATCGCCACGTCCGGGCCAGCTGTCGGTGACGGTCTGGCTGGCCGGGCCGCCATAGACGTACACCGCCACCGGATAGCGCTTGGAGGGATCGAAGCCGGCAGGCTTGATCAGGCTGTAGTTGAGCGGCGTCCGGCCATCGGCAGCGGTCAGGGTGCCGAATTCGACCGGTTGCTGCGCATCGCGATAGCGCGCGTAGGGATGCTTGGGATCGGCCAGATCATTGTCCACCAGCGTCGCGATCTTCTCACCGTTGGCGCGGTACAGCTCGATCTGCGGCGGTGTGGTGCTGTTGGACCAGCTGTCGACATAGACACTGGCGTTGCGCGCGAAGCTGGCGCTGTGCATGCCCGGCGCCTTGGACAGCCGCTGTGGCGCCTGTCCGCCCTGCAGCGGGACGGAGTAGATCTGGCTCTCGCGCGACGTCTCGATGCCGGCGCGGAAATAGGCCTTGCCGGCCGCTTCATCCACAGCCAGGAGTTCATCCACGGGCCAGTCACCGTGGGTCAGCGCGGTGGCCTTGCCCGTGCTGTCGATGCGGTACAGATGCTGGAAGCCGGTACGCTCGGACGACCACAGCATGCTGCCGTCCTGCAGGAAGCGCAGGCTGTTGTGCAGTGGCACCCAGGTGGGGCTGGTTTCATGGGCAAGCACGCGCTGACGGTTTGAGTCCAATGCCACTTCCACCAGATCCAGCTGCCTCTGGTCACGCGACTGGCGCTGGAACGTCAGGTGCTGGGCATCACGCCAATCCACGCGCGCCAGGTAGATGTCCTGTTCCTTGCCCAGGTCGATCCAGCGCGGCTGTGCCGCGGCGGCCGGCGCGATCACGCCCAGCTGCACGCGCACATTGGCATCGCCGGCGGCCGGGTAACGCTGTTCGATGACATCGGTGCGGTCTGCATAGACCTCGTAGCGCTTCTGTACCGGTACCGGTGCTTCGTCGATGCGGGCGAAGGCGATGGCCGAATCATCCGGCGCCCACCAGTAGCCGGTGTGGCGGTCCATTTCCTCGTCGGCCACGAACTCGGCCACACCGTTGCCGATGGTGGCGCTGCCATCGCCGGTCAGCTGCAGCTGGCTGCCATTGGCCAGATCGATCACCCACAGGTTGCGGCCGCGGATGAAGCTGACGAAGCCGCCTTTCGGCGACAGCTTGGCGTCGGTGGCAAAGCCTTCGCCGTGGGTCAGCTGGCGTACTGCTGCCGGACCCTGCTGCTTCAGGTCGTACAGGTAGAGCTCGCCGCCGAGCGGGAACAACAGGCGCTGTGCGTCCGGCGACCACTGGTAATCGACGATGCCGGTCATCGCCGCGATGCGCTGGCGTTCGCGGCGGGCCTTCTCCTCGTCGCTGAGGGTCTCGGTGCCCGGCAGCACCACCTTGGAGTCGACCAGCAGGCGGGTCTGGCCGCTGGCGATGTCGTAGGTCCACAGATCCAGCTGGTTGCGGTCGCTGTCCTTGCCGCGCAGGAAGCTGACCTGCGAACCGTCCGGAGCGACCTTGGGCTTCATCAGGGTCGGCCCGGACAGCGGCAATGGACCGGTGATGGCTTCCAGCGTCAGTTTTTCAGCGTGGGCGGCAGTACTGGTGGCGAGCATGAGGGCAAGCGAAGCGAACAGGTGGCGCATGGAGGATCCCGGCAAACGGCAGGTCCGCCACCGCAGCATGTGCGGTGGCGATCAGCCCCCATCCTAACCAAGCCCGTGCGGGAAGGCAGCATGACCTTCTGCCCATGGCAGGGACCGGGCACGGCACATCCGCCGTTGACGGGCGGGTAGCGCCGGGCCATGCCCGGCGAGCGCAGCGGCCTGTGCAGGACCCTCAGCGCTGGCCGAACAGATGCTTGCGCTCGTCATCGCTGAGCGGCTTGCCGGCGTTCGGATTGACCTGCTGGCGCAGCGCATACGCCCGCTGGGTGGCCGGGCGGGCGGCGATGGCCTGATGCCAGCGCTTGAGGTTCGGGAAGGCATCGAAATCTGCCGGCAGCGCGTCGTAGGCACCGACCCACGGATAGCTGGCCATGTCGGCGATGGTGTACTCCTCGCCGGCCAGGAAGGCATGCCCGGCCAGCCGCTTGTCCATCACCCCATGCAGGCGCCGCACCTCGCTGTCGTAGCGCTCGATGGCGTAAGGAATCTTCTGCGGTGCGTAGACGTTGAAATGCCCCATCTGGCCGCTCATCGGGCCCAGCCCGGCCATCTGCCAGAACAGCCATTCCAGCGTGGCGATGCGCCCACGCGCATCGCTGGGCAGGAAGCGACCGGTCTTCTCGGCCAGGTACAGCAGGATCGCACCGGATTCGAACACGCTCTGCGGCGCGCCGCCGTCAGCCGGCGCATGGTCGACGATGGCCGGCATCTTGTTGTTGGGCGAGATCGCCAGGAAGTCCGGCTTGAACTGGTCGCCCGATCCGATGTTGACCGGGTGGATGCGGTACTCCAGCCCGCTTTCCTCCAGCATCAGGGTGACTTTATGGCCGTTCGGGGTAGGCCAGTAATACAGATCGATCATGGCAGCGGCTCGGGTGCGGTAAGGAACCTGAAGTCTAGTGCGAGAGTTGGCTTGGCACCGTCATGGCGGGCCGGTAACCTCGCTCCTCCCCCGCAACGCACTGTCCTGCATGTCCCCCCAACGCCCCCTCTCCCCGCTGTCCTCGCTGATCTTCGCCTCGCGCTGGCTGCAGCTGCCGTTGTACCTGGGCCTGATCGTCGCCCAGGGTGTCTACGTGTTCCTGTTCGGCAAGGAACTGTGGCACCTGATCTCCCACTCGGCCTCGATGGGCGAACAGCAGATCATGCTGATCGTGCTGGGCCTGATCGACGTGGTGATGATTTCCAACCTGCTGGTGATGGTGATCGTCGGCGGTTATGAAACCTTCGTCTCGCGCCTGCGGCTGGAAGGCCATCCCGACCAGCCGGAATGGTTGAGCCACGTCAATGCCAGCGTCCTGAAGGTGAAGCTGGCGATGGCGATCATCGGCATTTCCTCGATCCACCTGCTCAAGACCTTCATCGCCAGCGGTTCGCTGGGCGGCCTGCCGCTGTGCGCGCCGGAACTGATGAACGTCGCCGCTGCCAACATCGGTGCCGCCAGGTGCTCGACCTTCACCGAGCAGGGCGTGCTCTGGCAGACCATCATCCACTGCGTGTTCATCCTCTCGGCGATCGGCATCGCCTGGACCGACAAGCTGATGTCCAACAGCCACGACAAGGCACAGGCGCATTGAGGCGCTGGCCGGTGGTGGCGCGGACGCCACCGCCGGTCGTCGCTGCCGCCCTTGTACGCAGCGCTGGCGGGGATGCTAGATTGCTTCCTCGCCGTTGCCGGCGGTGGCGTCGGGAAACGCCACCCTGCCGTGCTCGGACCCACGGTCCCGGCCATGCATATCAATGATTTACGTAACGTCGTCTTCTTAGAGGGGAGCAGGATGTCGCACGTCACAACGATCACCGCCGCGCGCCGGTGGCTGCCGGTTGCCTTGGTACTGGCCCTGGCCGCCTGCTCGGGCAAGGAAGAAACGCCTGCCCCTGCCCCGGCAGGATCGCCTGCCGCTGCGGCGCCGGCGACACCGGTAGTGGCCGCCAAGGTGCAGTCGATGGGCACCGAGCAGCTGCGCGAGTCGGCCAGCCAGGCGCTGCGCGAGAACCGCATGTACGCCCCGGCCGGCGACAACGCCATCGAGTACTACCTGGCCCTGCGCGACAAGACGCCGGACGATGCCGCGGTGAAAAGTGCGCTGACCGACCTGCTGCCCTACACCCTGATCGCGGCCGAGCAGCATCTGGGCCGCGAGGACTTCACCGAGGCGCAGCGCTTGGTCGCCCTGATCGAGAAGGTGGATGCCTCCGCACCGGCCCTGCCACGCCTGAAGGAAGGCCTGGCCAAGGGCGTGGAGAACGCGGCCAAGCGCACCGAGTCGGAAGCGGAGCGGGCCAAGAAGGACGCCGAGGACCGTACCCGGCAACAGGCCGAGCAGCAGCGCCTGGCCGAGCAGCGTGCCAAGGAAGCCGATGCGGCCAGGCAGATCGCCGCACAGCAGGATGCCGCCCGCCGTGACAGCGAGCGCGAGGAAGCCGAGCGCCAGGCCGCCGCACGGCGTGAAGCGGAGCAGAAGCAGCAACAGGCCGCTGCGCAGCAGGCCAATGCCGCACGCCAGGCACCTGCCGCCGCGCCCAGCCTGCGTCCGGTCAGTACGCCGGCCCCCCGCTATCCGGCCGACGCCCTGCGCGCCGGCACCTCCGGCGAGGTGCTGGTGGAGATCACCGTGGGTACCGACGGCTCGGTGGTGAACGCCCGCGTGCTGCGTGCGACGCCCGCGCGCATCTTCGACCGCGAAGCCATGAACGCCGTGAAGCGCTGGCGTTTCGAGCCGGTCAGCGCTCCGGTCACCACCCGCCGCACTCTGGTGTTCGCGCCGGGCGGCTGAGCCGGGACATCCCCGCCAACCATCACGACAAGGCCCGGTCTGTCCGGGCCTTGTTCGTATCAGCGCTCGCCGTCGATCAGGTGCTGCAGGGCCGGATCGCGTGCCCTCAGGATGCGGAACAGGCCCAACGCATGCAGACCCGGCAGCAGCGCGCGCAGGTCGGCTTCCGCCGCTGCCCGGGACGCAGGGCTGCCGGCGGGATCCTGCCAGTCGCGGACGCTGGCAAGGAAAGCGCCCACGCTGCCCTTGCGCACGGTGAGGCCGTTGGCGACCACGTCGTTCTGATGATCAGGGAGGATGTCTTGAGGCTGCATGAGGAACTCCTTTCGGCGGGTGGAGTGCAGTGTGGACGCTGCTGTCTACCGGATCTGCCGTATAACTGCCAGTTGATATGGCATATCAGACATCCCCCGCCCTGATTGACCCGCCCCTGGTGGACACCGCCCGAGGGCCGGTGCTGCTGACCGCGCAACTGGCCCTGGACCGTCCACGCCGGACCGCCCGGCACCAGCACGCCCGCGGGCAGCTGCTGGGGGCGCGACAGGGCCTGCTGCGGATCGAGGCAGGCGACCTGCACTGGCTGCTGCCAGCCGGCCATATGGCGTGGGTTCCGCCCGGACTGCCGCATGCGCTGGCCAGCATCGGCCCGTTCGATGGCTGGAGCCTGTACCTCGACGCGGCGACCTGCACGCGACTCCCGGCACGCCCACGCATCGTGCAACCGGGCGCCCTGCTGCAGGCGGCCGTGGATCGCGCGCTGCGCTGGGCGCCCGCACCGCTCGACGCGGTGCAGGAGCGTCTTGCCGGCGTCATTGCCGATGAGATCGACGCCAGCACACCGCTGCCGCTGGCCTTGCCGCAGCCACGCGATCGGCGCCTGCGGCGCGTTGCTGCGGCGTTGGCGCGTGCACCACAGGACACCCGCAGCGTCGAGGCCTGGTCCCTTGCCATGGGACTGTCCAGCCGCACCCTTGCGCGCCACTGGCGCGCCGAAACCGGCATGACACTCAGCCAATGGCGCCAGCGCCTGCGCGTCCTGCTGGCGCTGCCACGCCTGCTGGCCGGGGAACCGGTGATCAGCGTGGCGCTATCGCTCGGCTACGACACCCCCAGCGCCTTCATCGCCGTGTTCAAGCGCGAGATGGGGGTGACGCCTGCGCGGTATGCAGAGGGCTGACGTATTCAGCACTTCCTCTGCCTGCCCTCGCGCCCCAAACTGCCTGCTGATTTCAGGATGGGAACAGATGAAGTACGACGACGCCAGCTGGCATTCCGGCGGTGACTTCCCCGCAGATCTTCCGGCTGAGGCCGGAGCCACTCACATTGGCATGTACCTGGCATGGCTGCTGCTACAGGGCATGGAAAATGAAGAGCTCGCCGAGGATTCAGAAGAGGACCTGCAGGCACTGCGGGAGCGCAGAACGAGCCCCGGCCGGTTCCTGCTGGAATACAGCGATGGCAAATTCGTCGATGACCTGATCAGTGATGAGGCCAAGATGTTCACTGCCGCATACTACGACCTCGAAGATGGCCAGTATCTCGAAGACTATGAGGAACAGCTGGGGGCCGATGTCCCCGATCTGTACCACGTCGCCGATACCTGGGAGAACTTTGACCAACTGGCCCCGGTGATTGCCCGGCGCTTCGCCGCTTGGCAGGCAACGCGAACCTGAAAACAGCGAGGCCCGGAATGACCGGGCCTCGTTCCCTATCCGCCGGGCAGGGCCCGGCGCTTCCACTGGCGGTCAGCCGGAAATCGCCAGGCGTTCGTTGTGGTAGCGGCGCACGGCGGCAAACCACAGCAGTGCGGCCAGACCGAGACTGGCGCCCAGATAGATCGCCCAGACGCTGGGACTGATCACTTCGTGGCGGATGACCTTCAGCAGCATCTGGTTCTGCGACAGGAACGGCACCGCGTACTGCCACAGCTCGCTCTTCAGCGGGTAGGCGACCAGCGCGTAGCCGGGCAGCATCGGCAGCAGCATCAGCCAGGTCATGTGGCTCTGCGCTTCCTTCATGCTCTTGGCCGCCGCCGACAGGAAGGTCAGCAGCGAGGTACCGATCAGCAGCATCGGCAACATCACCAGCAGCATCTGCAGCATCGAGCCGACATTCATGTTGAACTGGCGGCCGATGTTGCCCGGGGCGATCTGCGCGCTGACCTTGAAAGCCGCCAGGGTCAACAGCAGCGACGCGAAGCCGACCACGCAGGCGGCGGCGATCTTGCCACTGACGATCGCGCTGCGTGAGCCGGGCGTCGCCAGCAGGGGCTCGAGTGACTGCCGCTCGCGTTCGCCTGCCGTGGCGTCCATCACCAGATAGGCGCCGCCGATGAACGAGGTCAGGGTCAACAGCACCGGCAGCAGCATCGACAGGATCATGCCCCGTTTCGCTTCGGCACTGGCCAGATCCTGGCTGCCCACGTCCAGCGGACGCGCGACCTGGGCATCCACGCCGCGTGCCATCAGCCGCAGTGCGCCCACCTGGCCGTTGTAGGTGGCCAGCGCCGCTTCCAGGCGTGCGCTGGGCACTTCGGCGGCACGCCGGGTGCTGTCCTTGATCACCTCCACCAGCGCCGGCCTGCCCGCGGCCCAGTCCTCGCCGAAGTCATCGCTGATGCGCAGCGCGACGTCGATGTCCTGGTTGCGGATGGCCGCAGCCAGGTCCTTGGGTGCTGCGCTGGCGTTGAGCCCCTGCGCGGCCAGGAAGCGGACCAGGTTCGGTGCGTTGTCCGCGCCGATGGTCGGAATCTGCAGCGGTTGCTCGATCTGCGTGCGCACGCGGCTCTCGGCCAGCTTGCCCATGCCCAGCAGCAGCACCGGGTACAGCAGCGGACCGAACAGCAGGGTCAGCAGCAGCGTGCGGCGGTCACGGGAGAGATCACGCAGCTCCTTGCGCATCACCGTCATCAGGGTCGACATCATGCTCATGCGTGCAGGCCCTCTTCGCTGCCGATCAGTTTCACGAACGCATCTTCCAGATTGGCTTCGCCGGACTGCGCGCGCAGCTCATCGGCACTGCCGGCGGCCATGACCGTGCCCTTGGCGATGATCACGATGTGGTCGCACAGTGCAGCCACCTCCTGCATGATGTGGCTGGACAGAATCACGCACCGCCCTTCCTCACGAAGTCCCAGCAGGAACCGGCGCAGTGCACGGGTGGTCATCACATCCAGGCCGTTGGTCGGCTCGTCGAGAATCACATTGCGCGGATCGTGCACGAGTGCGCGCGCGATCGCGGTCTTGGTGCGCTGTCCCTGCGAGAAGCCATCGGTCTGGCGGTCGAGGATGTCGCCCATGTCCAGCGCCTGCGACAGCACGTCGATGCGCTCGCGGATGCGTGCTTCGGACAGGCCGTGCAGCCGGCCGAAATAGGCGATGTTCTCGCGCGCGGTCAACCGCTTGTAGACGCCCCGCGCATCGGGCAGCACGCCCAGGTGGCGACGGACCTCCAAGGGATTGCGCGCGGCATCGATGCCATCCACGCTGATGCTGCCCTGGTCAGGCGTCATCAGGGTGTACAGCATGCGCATGGTGGTGGTCTTGCCGGCACCGTTCGGGCCAAGCAGACCGGTGATGCGACCGTCCTCGGCGCGGAAGCCGACATCGGCCACTGCCTGGATGCGGCCGGTGCGGGTATCGAAGGCCTTGTGCAGGTTGTCGGCGACGATCATGGTTCCCATCCGTTGAACGAGGTGAACGCCGGCACGTAGCTCAGCGTATCCAGGCAGCTGGCATCCAGCGCCTTGGCATCGGTGCTGTCGATGAACTGGCCCAGCAGGCGGGGCATGCAGCCGGCGGAGAGCGTGCCGTGGCCCTGGCCGCGCGCGACCAGTGCGCGCCCCTGCGGCAGCCCCTTGAGCACCTGTGCGGCGTAGCGCGGTGGCGTGACCGGGTCCAGTTCACCGGACAGCAGCAGCGCCGGCACCTCACTGCGCAGCGGTGCGGCATCCGCGGCGGGGGCCGCGGTGTGCGGCCAGACAGCACACGGCGCGAAGAAGGCGCTGGCCACCTCGTTGCCGAACAGGCGCTCGGCATTGGCGGCTGGCGCGTGGTAGCGCGGAGCGTCCTCGCTGCAGATCACCGACCACTGCATGCCGCGGTTGATCTGGAAACCCATGCTGCGGTTGGCACCCCGTGCCAGCGAGGCGAGCGGCGCGTAGCGGCCCTGCGCAGCCTCGTCCAGCACCAGCGGCAACAGCGAGGCGTACTGCGGAACATAGGAGAAGGCGAACGCCAGCCCCATCACGCTGTCCGGCGTCAGCACGTCGCGCCGCGGCGCGTTCGTGCCGGGGTCGCGGTAGTCAACGGTCACCGGCGCGGCGCGCAGCGTATCGAGCACGCCGCGCAGCTGCTTGCTGGTGTCGCTCGGAAAGCGCTTGCTGCACGCCGGGTCCTTGCGGCACTGGGCCGACTGCAGATTGATCGCGTCTTCGAAGGTATTGGCGAAGTCACCCCCGACCACCAGCTCGTTCGGAACGACGCCGTCGATGACGATGCTGCGGGTGTGCTGCGGATAGGCCGCGGCATAACGCTGGGCCACGCGGGTTCCGTAGGAACCACCCACCAGGTTCAGCGCATCCACGCCCAGCGCCTGGCGCACGGCATCCAGATCGGCAACGGCGTCGCGGGTGGTGTAGAACCGCGCATCGGCGCGTCCCTGCAACGAGCTCGCGCAGCGCTGGGCGTAGTCGCGCAGCAGCGCCTCGCTGGGGGGCGCCTCCTCGTCGAACGCCAGTTCCTTGCCATCTGCGCCCAGGCAGGTGAGCGGGTTGGAACCACCGGTCCCGCGCTGGTCGATCAGGAAGATGTCGCGTTGCTTGCGGACCTGGCGCAGGGCGGTATCGACGATGACCGCCACCTCGCTGGCTGCCTGCCCGGGTCCGCCGGCGAGGAAGAACACCGGATCCGGTTGGCCGGAGCCACTGTTGCCCGATTCCAGCCAGGCGATACGGAGGTTGATCTTCCGCCCTTGCGGCTGCGCCCTGTCCTCGGCCACCTGCAGGGTGGCGCACTGTGCCTCGACGTTGGCGCTGGCGCCCATCGTGGTCAATGTGCAGGGCTGGAAGTCGATCTGTCCGTAGCGGCGGCCGGGCGTTTCCGCCGCCGCATCGGCGCTGCCGGAAGGCGCTGCGCCGCAACCGGCAAGCAGCAGGCTGGCCAGCGCGCCGGCCAGTGCGAGGTGGTGTCTTTGCATCGTGCTCGTTTCCCCTGGAAGACGTTCCTGTCGACCACGACGGGCTGCCGCGGAAGATGTGACCCAACTTACACGGGCAGGAGGCTGGCGGCGATGGGCAATCGTCACTGGAAAGCCAGGCCCATGTCGGCCGGATCGAATGCGGCGTCGCATCATGGCGAGCAGCGCAGCCGTCGGCCACGCAGACTCATGGCGAACCCAGGAGATTCCCATGAACGCGTGGTACCTCAGCGGCCTCGATCACCGCCCCTTCCAGCACCTGTTCGAACAGAGCGACCGCGCGCTGGCTGCGCAGGGCATCCTGCGACGCTGGGCCGGGGATCGCGGCGGCCATCCGTGCCGGGTCAGCCTGTCCGACCCCCCAAGTGGCGCCGAACTGCTTCTGCTGCCCCATACCCACCTGGCCACGCACTCGCCCTATCGCGCGTCCGGTCCGATCTTCGTGCAGCGCGGCGCTACGCGCTGCGTCCTGCCCGCCGGGGTCGTTCCGCCCTACGTCGAGCGACGGCTTATCTCACTGCGCGCCTACGACGCGGATGCACTGATGATCAGCGGGCAGGTCTGCCCCGGCAACGAGGTCGGGGTGCAGCTCGATGTGCTGTTCGCCGATCCCGCGGTGGCCTTCGTGCAGTTGCACAACGCAGGCTACGGGTGTTTTTCGTGCCAGGCGGACCGGGTGGATCAGGACGCGCTGACACACGGCGTCGCGTGATCGGCACCACGCACGACGCGTGACCTTCTGCGCATCCGTTCAGGCCTGCGTGAAGCCTGTGGGAAAGGCTTCACGCAGGCAGTCACGGAACGGCACTTCCAAGGTACCGCGCGATGCAACGCACCTCGATACTCGCCGAGGTGCCGCCGACCGTCCGCTGCGCAGCGCAACGCCTGCGGTCACCGTTCCCATCGACGACCACAAGGATGCGCCATGTCATTCCGATCCACACGTGTTGTGCTGACCAGCTCATTCGCAGCCGCCGGCCTGATCTGCCTGGCCAGCAGCGCATTCGCGCACGGCACCATGACCACGCCGGCCAGTCGCGTCTACGCCTGTTTCCAGGGCAATCCGGAGAATCCAACCAACCCGGCCTGCGCCGCCGCGAAAGCACTCGCCGGCTCGCAGGCGTTCTACGACTGGAACGGCATCAACCAGGCCAACGCCAATGGCAACCATCAGGCCGTCGTACCCGACGGCACGCTGTGCAGCGGCAACAACCCGACCTTCCGCGGCCTGGATCTGAACCGCAGTGATTGGCAGACCACGCCGATCCAACCCGATGCGAACGGCAGGTTCACCTTCGTGTTCAAGGCCACCGCACCGCATGCCACGCGTGACTGGCGATTCTTCGTTACCCGCGAAGGCTGGACACCGGGCAGTCCTCTGCGCTGGGCGGACCTGCAGGAGTTCTGCACACTGGGCAACACCCCGCTGTCCGCCGATGGCACGTACAGGCTGCAGTGCCCGCTGCCACAGCGCACGGGCCAGCACGTGATCTACAACACGTGGCAGCGCGCGGATTCGACCGAAGCGTTCTACACCTGCATGGATGTGCGTTTCGAGGGCGGCAGCACTCCCCCGGCATCGCAGTGGCAGGATGCCGGCCCGCTCACCGCGCGTGGCGATCTGCCGGTCGGCACCGTCCTGGCGCTGCGCGTGTTCAACGCCAGCGGCAACGATGTGGAGCGGGTGGAGGCCACACTGGGCAGCGGCGAGACGGCGGCCGCGCAGTGGCCGCTGGTGCTGGCCCGCAAGGTCAATGGCGCCAGCCAGCACGCTCGGGTGGGCGTACTGTCCAACGGCACGATCACGCCGATGGCGTCGGCGACCGGCAACCGGGTCTATCTGAAAGAAGGCAACCGCTTCCAGCTGGACACCCGGGTACCCGATCCGGGCACGCCTTCGCCGGGCGGCGACTTCGACTACGTGTACCCGGCAGGCATCGGCAGCTATGTGCCCGGGCAGACCGTGGTGAAGGGCAGCGATGGCCGGCTGTATGCCTGCCGCCCGTTCCCTGAAGGCGCGTGGTGCAACGTCAACGCCGACGCGTACCGGCCGGGCGTGGGCGCAGCCTGGCGTGATGCCTGGGTGCCGTACTGAGACCGGCGCGGCCTGCGGGAGGCGGCTGGCGCCGCCTCTCCGCAGCGCACTCACTTGCTGCTGACGTACTTCTCGCGGCGGATCTGCGGGTTGCCCAGCCCGGCCGCCTTGAGCAGCTCGGCGCAGGCATCGACCATGTCCGGGTTGCCGCACAGGTAGGCGATATCGGTGGCCGGGTCCGGCGTGAAACCAGCCAGGGCCTGCTGCACGTAGCCATGATGGACGTCGGCGTGGGCCTGTTCCGGCAACTCCCGCGACAGGCACGGAACATAGCGGAAGTTCGCGTGTTTTTCGGCGAAACTGTAGAAATCTTCGCTGTACAGCAGTTCGCCCGGGCTGCGTGCACCTTGCAGCAGGACGACCTGCACGCCGCGTTCGGTCATGGCCCTTTCCAGCAGTGGCAGCATCGAGCGATAGGGGGTCACGCCGGTACCGGTGGCGATCAGCAGATAGCGCGCGTTGTGATCGCCGGGGTTCAGGCAGAACCGCCCGTACGGGCCGGACGCGCTGATCTGGCCGCCGGTTTCCAGCGCCTCGAACAGCGCTGTAGCGGCGCCGCCGGGCACGAAACTGACCGCGATATCCACGGCTTCGCCGGGCCCCAGTGCGTGATCATGCAGGGTGGCCAGGGAATAGCTGCGCTTGGTCTCGGTGCCATCGGCGTAGCTGAAATGGACCTGGATGAACTGGCCGGGCTGGAAATCCAGCGGCTGGCCATCGTCGCGCACGAACTGGTAGTGGCCGACGGTCGGGGCCAGCATGCGGCGGCCGACCAGCTTGAGGGGGAATTGAACAGGCACGACTTTTCGGGACAGTGTGTAGCCGGGGCAAGCCCTCGGGGTCTTCTATAATAGCCCTTCCCCGCCCCTCTCCAGCGCCAGCCCATAGGCGCGAAGGCTTCGAGCTTGGCATCCCTGAACGATACGGCGCCCGCCCTGCGCGTGCGCGACCTGCGCAAAACCTACGACAACGGAACCCAGGCCCTGAAGGGCGTCTCGCTGGAGGTCGCCCCGGGCGACTTCTTCGCCCTGCTGGGCCCCAACGGGGCTGGCAAGTCCACCCTGATCGGCATCATCAGCTCCCTGGTCAACCTCAGCGAGGGCCAGGTGGAGGTGTTCGGCAGCGACCTGGTGCGCAACCGCAGCGCGACCATGCGCCTGATCGGCCTGGTGCCGCAGGAAATCAACTTCAACCTGTTCGAAAAACCCTTCGACATTCTTGTGAACTACGCCGGCTTCTATGGCGTACCGCGCGAGGAAGCGGAGCAGCGCGCGGAAGAGGAACTCAAGCGTGCTCATCTGTGGGAGAAGGCGCAGGTGATGAGCCGCACCCTGTCAGGCGGCATGAAGCGCCGGCTGATGATCGCCCGCGCGATGATGACGCGTCCCCGCCTGCTGATCCTGGATGAGCCGACCGCGGGCGTGGACATCGAGATCCGCCGCGACATGTGGCGGGTGCTGAAGGAGATCAATGCCGCTGGCACGACGATCATCCTCACCACCCACTACCTGGAGGAGGCCGAGTACCTGTGCCGGCATCTGGCGATCATCAACCACGGCCGGATCGTCGAGCAGGGGCCGATGCGTGCGCTGCTGGCCAAGCTGGACGTGGAAGGCTTCCTGCTGGACATCGATGGCGATCTGCCGGTGCAACTGCCGGCGATCGAGGGCGCAACCCTCAGCGCGCCCGACGCGCACACGCTGGACATCGACATGCCACGGGCGATGGATCTGAACCGCGTGTTCGCCGCGCTGAA
Organism: Stenotrophomonas sp. 112478_Sma; assembly: GCF_056479905.1. Classification (NCBI taxonomy): domain Bacteria; kingdom Pseudomonadati; phylum Pseudomonadota; class Gammaproteobacteria; order Lysobacterales; family Lysobacteraceae; genus Stenotrophomonas; species Stenotrophomonas sp. 112478_Sma. Next base: position 4,115,678 of record NZ_CM151072.1, read on the forward strand.
TGAAGCCGGCATCCGCGTGCGCTCGATGCGTACCAAGAGCAACCGCCTGGAGGAGCTGTTCGTGCGCCTCACCGGCAACCAGGAGAAATCCGCATGAGCACCACCGAGCTGACCGACGGCCAGCGCAACCGCGTCGCGCTGCTGACCATCGTGCGCCGCGAAGTGACCCGGATCATGCGCATCTGGGGCCAGACGCTGGTGCCGCCGGCGATCACCATGACCCTGTACTTCCTCATCTTCGGCGGCCTGATCGGCTCGCGCGTGGGCGAGATGGGCGGGTACAGCTACATGCAGTTCATCGTGCCCGGGCTGGTCATGATGAGCGTGATCCAGAACAGCTACGGCAACATCAGCTCGTCCTTCTTCGGCGCCAAGTTCGGCCGCCACGTGGAAGAGCTGCTGGTGAGCCCGATGCCGAACTGGGTGATCCTGTGGGGTTACGTGGCCGGTGCGGTACTGCGCGGCCTGATGGTCGGCGTGATCGTGCTGATCATCGCGATGTTCTTCACCCCCGTGCGCATCCCGCACCCGCTGGTGACACTGACCACGGTGCTGCTGGGCGCCACCATCTTCTCGCTGGCCGGCTTCATCAATGCCGTGTACGCGAAGAAGTTCGACGACGTGGCGATCGTTCCGACCTTCATCCTGACCCCGCTGACCTATCTGGGCGGCGTGTTCTATTCGGTGAAGCTGCTGCCGGCCTGGGCTGAAGCAGCGACCCATGCGAACCCGATCTTCTACATGGTCAACGCGTTCCGCTACGGCCTGCTGGGCAGCAGTGACGTGCCGCTGTGGGTCGCGTACGCGCTGATGATCGGCTTCGTGGTGGTGCTGACGGCGGTGGCGCTGTGGCTGCTGCGCCGCGGCGTGGGCATGCGCAGCTGAGCGCCGATCGCCGGGGTCGCGATCCCCGGCACACTCGCAACATTGGTTCCGCAGACAACGGTGAACGTGCAATGCGCATCCTGATTCTCGGCGCCGGCGGTACCGGCGGTTACTTCGGCGGCCGCCTGGCCCAGGCCGGTGTGGACGTGACCTTCCTGGTCCGCCCTGCCCGCGCCGGGCAGCTTGCACGCGATGGACTGGTGATCCGCAGTCCAGTCGGCGATGCCGCCTTCCCGGTGCAGCACGTGACAGCCGATGCGCTGCCCGCGCTGGCCCGGGAGAGGCCCTTCGACCTGGTCATCCTCAGCTGCAAGGCCTACGACCTGGACAGCTCGATCGAGGCCATCGCGCCGGCGGTGGGCCCCCGCACCACCGTGCTGCCGATCCTCAACGGGCTGCATCACTACAACGATCTGGATGCACGCTTCGGCCGCGAGGCGGTGCTGGGTGGGCTGTGCTTCATCAGTGCGACCAAGGCACCGGACGGTGCGGTGGTGCATCTGGGAAAACCCGCCAAGCTCACCTTCGGGGAACGCGACGGTGGCGCGCTCTCGGCGCGCGTGCGTGCCTTCGCAGCCGCCTGCACGCAGGCCAACCTCGATCACCTGGCCAGCGAACGCATCGGCCAGGAGCAGTGGATCAAGTACACCTTCCTCACCGCGCTTGCCGCGGCGACCTGCCTGTTGCGCGCGGACATCGGCACGATTGTCGCGACCGATGATGGCACGGCCATCGTGCAGGGCCTGTACGACGAGTGCCTGGCCGTGGCGGAGGCGGCCGGTGAGGCAGTCCCGGCGGCAGCGCAGGACACTGCGCGCGGCACGTTGACCCAGGCCGGCTCGGCATTGAAGGCCTCGATGTTGCGTGACCTGGAGGCCGGGCAGCAGGTGGAGGCCGGCCACATCGTCGGTGACATGCTGGCGCGTGCACGCAGCGCCGGCCAGCAGGGCGTGCTGCTGCAGGTCGCCTACAGCAGCCTGCAGGCCTACCAGGCGCAGCGCCGGGCGTGAGCCTGACGCTGCCGGCCGGTCCGTTGCCCGGACGGGTGCTGATCCTGGGCATGGGCTGGAGCGGGCGCGTACTGGCGGCTCGCCTGGAAGCGCTGGGCGTGCAGGTCGCCGGCACCGTACGCGATCCGGCCACGGCAGCCGTGGATGGCCTGCGCTGCCATCGACTCTGCGCTGGAACAGCACCTGCACCCGCGCTTCTGGATGACATCGCGCGCGCCGATGCGGTGCTGGGCAGCATACCGCCCGATGCCGACGGCGACCCGGCAGTGCGCATGCTGCGCACGGCACTGGAAGACAGTCCCGCATTGCAGTGGGTGGGCTATCTGTCGTCGACGTCGGTGTACGGCGACCGCCAGGGCGGCTGGATCGATGCGGACAGCGTGGCCGACGCCACCGGGCCTGCGGGCCTGCAGCGCCTGCGCGCGGAGTCGCAATGGCGCGCACTGGCCAGCCGGCGCGGCATCGCCTCGGCAGTGTTCCGGCTGCCCGGGCTGTATGGTCCCGGCCGCAACGCACTGGTGCAGCTCGCGCAGGGACGTGCCCGCCATGCGCTGAAGCCGGGCCTGTTGTTCAACCGCCTGCATGTGCAGGACCTGGTGGCGGTGATCATCGCGGCGATGCGGCGACCCGCCCTGCAGGCGCTGTACTTGCCCAGCGACGATGAGCCGGCACCGCCACAGGACGTGCTGGCCTTCGCCGCGCAGCTGGGAGGCTTTGCGATGCCACCGGCAATGGCGTGGGACGACCCGGCGCTGAGCCCGGCCCTGCGCCGCTTCTACGAAGGCAGCAAGCGCATCGACAGCCGCGGTACGCGCGAAGCGCTGGGGTGGGCGCCGCAGTTTCCGACGTATCGGGAAGGGCTGACGGATCTTGCCGCTTCGCTCGCCGGGCATGGCCGAGCGTTACCGGATCCGGGCATTCACGGCTGACGTGTAGTGTCGGCGTCGGGCAGCCGGAAGAAGGCACGGGCCGCCGCCGTTGCATGGGCTGCGGTCAGCACGACGTCCTCGCCACGATCACGGGCCAACTCCTCGACGATGTGCGAAAGGAACATCGGTTCGTTGCGGCGATCCTTCGGCATCGGCTTGAGCGTGCGCGGCAGCAGGTACGGCGCATCGGTCTCGATCATCAGGCGATCGGCCGGGATGCTCTTCACCAGCTCGCGCAGGTGCGCCCCGCGACGCTCGTCGCAGAGCCAGCCGGTGATGCCGATGTACCAGTCCTGGTCGAGGTAATCAAACAACTCCTCCCGTTCACCGGTGAAGCAGTGCACCACCGCCGGCCCGAGGCGACCCTCGAAGTTCTTCATCTGCGCCATGAAGTCGGCGTGCGCGTCGCGCTGGTGCAGGAACAGCGGCTTGCCGTTCTCCGCCGCCAGCTGCAGCTGGCGCTCGAACGCACGGTGCTGGGCAGGTCGCGGCGAGAAGTCACGGAAGTAGTCCAGTCCGCACTCGCCGACCGCCACCACTTCCGGGTGGGCATGCAGGGCGCGCATCTCTGCATCGCATTCTTCGGTGTACTCCACCGCATGATGCGGGTGTACGCCGGCCGTCGCATACAGGAATCCCGGATGCTGCTGGGCCAGCTGCAGCGCCAGCGGAGAGTGCTCGCGGCTGGCCCCCGTGACCACCATCTGCACCACCCCGGCCTGGCGGGCACGCTGCAGCACGGCGTCGCGGTCGCGGTCGAAGGAGTCGTGGGTCAGATTGGCGCCGATATCGATCAGGTGCATGGTCATCGCGGAGGAAATGTGCCTGCGCATTGTACCCGCGCCCAGCGTGGCCCCTTATCCTTTGCGCATGAACGCCCCGCACTTCCCCATTTCTCCGCTGCTGCCGCAGATCCAGCAGCATCTGGCCGCACAGCCACGGCTCGTGCTGGAGGCACCACCGGGCGCCGGCAAGACCACCCAGGTACCGCTGGCGCTGCTCGATGCACCGTGGCTGCAGGGCCGCAGGATCATCCTGCTGGAGCCGCGCCGGGTGGCCGCGCGCAGCGCAGCGATGTTCATGGCAAGGCAGCTCGGCGAGGAGGTCGGCGATACCGTCGGCTACCGCATCCGCTTCGAGAACCGGGTGTCCGCGCGCACCCGCATCGAGGTGGTGACCGAAGGCATCCTGACCCGCATGCTGCAGGACGACCCGTTGCTGGAACAGGTGGGCGCGATCCTGTTCGACGAGTTCCATGAGCGCCACCTCAGCGGCGACCTGGGATTGGCACTGGCGCTGGACGTACAGGCACAGCTGCGCCACGACCTGCGGCTGGTGGTCATGTCGGCGACCCTGGATGGCGAGCGGCTGGCACGCTTCCTCGACGCACCCCGCTTGAGCAGCGAGGGCCGCAGCTACCCCGTGACCGTCAGCCACTTCCCGGCGCGTCGCGAAGAATCGCTGGAACTGCAGGTCCGCCGCGCAGTGCAGCAGGCGCTGGTCGAGCACCCGGGCGACGTGCTGGTGTTCCTGCCTGGCCAGCGGGAGATCGCCCGCGTGCAGGCCGGTCTGCAGGAATCGATCGGCGGCAACACCGAGGTCCTGGCACTGCATGGCGAACTGCCGGTGGAACAGCAGGCGCGCGTGCTGCAACCCGCAGATGAGGGCCGCCGCCGCGTGGTGCTGGCCACCAACGTGGCCGAATCCTCGGTGACCCTGCCCGGCGTGCGCGTGGTGATCGACAGCGGCCTGGCACGCGAGCCCCGCTATGACCCGAACAGCGGCTTCACCCGCCTGGACGTGCTGGCCATTGCGCAGGCCTCGGCCGACCAGCGTGCCGGTCGTGCCGGCCGCGTGGCCGAGGGCGTGGCCTGGCGCCTGTGGCCGCAGTCGCAGCGGCTGGAGCCTCAGCGGCGTGCCGAGATCGACCAGGTCGAACTGGCAGGACTGGCGCTGGAGCTGGCGGCGTGGGGCAGCAGCGACCTGCGCTTTCTCGATCCGCCCCCAAGCGGACCGATGGGTGCGGCGCGCGAGCTGCTGCACCGCCTGGGCGCGTTGTCGGAGTCGGGCGCGATCACCGCCTTGGGCCGACGCGTGCTGGCGCTGGGTACCCATCCACGCATGGCCGCGATGCTGCTCGCCGCCCCTGACCCGCACGCACAGGCGCTGGCGGCCGATCTGGCGGCGCTGCTGGAAGCACGCGACCCCCTGCGCCAGGGCGGCGATGCACTGGCGGCACGCTGGCGCGCGCTGGCCGCGTTCCGTGCTGGCCGCGCGCCGGCCGATGCCAGTCGTGGTGGACTGGCTGCCATTGATGCCGCCGCGCGCCAGTGGCGGCGTCGGCTGCGCTGCGATGCCGCGCCCCCTGCCAGCATCGAAGCGCACGCGCTGGGCGATCTGCTGGCGCACGCTTTTCCCGATCGCATCGGCTTCCAGCATCCGGGCGATCCGCTGCGCTACCTGCTCGCCAACGGGCGCAGCGCGCGCCTGCATGAACTGAGCGATCTGCGTGGCGAACCGTGGCTGGTCGCCAGCGAACTGCGTTTCGAGGCCCGCGATGCGCTTCTGCTGCGCGCCGCGCCGGTCGATGAGGACCATCTGCGCAGGATCTACCCGCAGCGCTTCGTCACCACCGACACGGTGCGCTGGGACGGCGAACGGCGTGCGCTGGTCGCACTGCGCGAAACCCGCTTCGATCGCATCGTGCTGGACAGTCGCTCGGCGGGCCGGGTCGACCCGGAACACGCGGCCGGCGCCTTGACCGAGGCTGTTGCCGAGCTCGGCCTGCAGGCACTGCCGTGGACCGAGGCCCTGCGCCAATGGCAGGCACGGGTGGAGTCGCTGCGTCGCTGGATGCCCGAGCTGGAGCTGCCCGACTGCAGCAATGCCGCGCTGCTCGCCACCCGCGCGCAGTGGCTGCAGCCTGCGTTTGCCGGCAAGAGCCGCCTCGATGCGCTGGACGAAGCCAGCTTCGCAGAAGCGCTGAAGTCGCCCCTGGCATGGTCACAGCGGCAGCTCGTGGAGCGGCATGTGCCAACCCGCATCACTGTGCCCTCCGGGCTGGAGCGGCCCATCACCTATGCACTGGACAGCGAGTCCGGCGAACCGCTGCCACCGGTGCTGGCCGTGAAGCTGCAGGAGTTGTTCGGACTGGCAGACACCCCCCGCATCGCCGATGGGCGCGTGCCATTGACCCTGCACCTGCTGTCACCCGGCGGTCGTCCGCTGCAGGTCACCCAGGACCTGCGCAACTTCTGGGAAAACACCTATGCCGAGGTGAAGAAAGAGATGAAGGGCCGCTATCCCCGCCATCCCTGGCCGGACGACCCGTGGACGGCCACCGCCACCCACCGGGCCAAACCACGGGGAACATAGCAATCCTGCCTGATCCTGAATGGAGCGCGTAGAGTCACGCCGTGTGACTGCCCGACTGACATACCGTTTACGGGCAACGCGCCACACTGGACTTCGACCCGAGGCAAAGGACCCCCGCATGAGCAGACTGACCGTGATTACCGACCGCGCCCTGGAGCGCGCCCTGGACCTGGCCCACACCGCGGGCGACGGCCTGAAGAGTGCCGGCGGCAGCCTGCGCCATCTGGGCCCGCAGGCCAGCGACTGGATCAAGACGGGAGCGGCACTGGGCGCAGTGAAGACCGGTGGCAAGGTTGCCACCAAGTTCGCCCGCCGCAATCCGGCAGTGACCATCGCCGCCGCGGCAGTGGGTGTGGGTCTGCTCGGCTATGCCCTGTATCGCAAGCAGCAGAAGAAGAAGGCGGCCAATGGTCAGGTCGTTGATGGCCAGGCGCAGCGCATCAGTGCCCGCGACCGCCGCAACGACACCGTGGTCGACGAGCACAGCGATATCGGCAGCGACGCCTGAGGCAGGCGGCTGCATCCGGGCCGGAGATCGCTTGTGGGTGATCTCCGGCCCATTTCGTTTCAGCCGATCTGCCGCCACTGTCCGGGGCGCAGATCATCCAGCCGGTAAGGACCCATTGCCACCCGCACCAGGCGCAGGGTGGGCAGGTTCACGGCGGCGGTCATCCGCCGTACCTGGCGGTTGCGCCCTTCGCGGATCGTGATCGCCAGCCAGGTATCGGCAACGGTCTTGCGGAAACGCACGGGCGGATCGCGCGTCCACAGCTCCGGCGCGGGATCGAGCCGTTCGACCTTCGCCGGCAGGGTCGGCCCATCATTGAGGATCACGCCGCTGCGCAGGCGCTGCAGCTGTTCCTCGCCAGGCGTGCCTTCCACCTGCACCCAGTAGGTCTTGTCGGCCTTGTGCTTCGGGTCGGTCAACCTGTGCGCCAAGGGACCGTTGTCGGTCAGCAGCAGCAGGCCTTCGCTGTCATGATCCAGCCGGCCGGCCGCATAGACACGCGGCGGCAGGCCGAACCCCGCCAGGGTCGGGCGCGGCGGGACGCTGCGATCGGTGAACTGGCACAGCACATTGAACGGCTTGTTGAAGGCAATCAGCATCGCAGGCACGGCAGGCGGTGGATGCGGCATTGTCCCATCCCGGCGCTGCCATCGCGATCACGGGCGCCTCAGCCGAAGACCTTCCACTTCAGCAGGAACGAAACAAGCACCAGCGCAATGCCACAGGCCGATGCGATCGCCGCCCGCCGCCGCTGGGACGCCAATGGCGGGCTCGCACGGCGCGCGCGTTCATCCTGCAGGATGCCGATCAACAGCACCGCGAACCCCACCGCGCCCAGCAGGTCATAGGTATTGCCGCCATGGAAGGCGAAGTCGAACAGGCGTACCAGCACCAGTACTGCGATCACGATGTACAGGATCTTCTTCAACCGCTCACTCCTTTGACTGTCGCGCCGGGCCAGGCCCGGCGGATACACGTGTGTCCATTGCCGCTTGCGGCTGCGAGGCTTCGCCTCAGGGCTTGATGAAGCGCAGAGTCATGCGATCGCTTTCGCCGATGGCCTGGTACTTCGCGGCGTCGGCCTTGTCATGCTGGTTGGTCGGCGGCAGGGTCCACACGCCGTTGGGATGATCCTTGGTGTCGCGCGGGTTGGCATTGATCTCGCTGCGCGCATCCAACCTGAAGCCGGCGGCCTCGGCCAAGGCGATCACCTGCTGCTGGCCGACATAACCAGTGTCATCATCGTCGGCCACATCGGCCTTGGCGCGGTGCTCCACCACGCCCAGCACGCCGCCCGGCGTGAGCACGTTGAAGAAGCCCTGGAACATGCCCTGCGCCTGGCCGGCCTTGCGCCAGTTGTGCACGTTGCGGAAGGTCAGCACCACATCGGCCGAGTTGGCCGGTCCGAACACCGGCTTGGCCGGATCGTAGGCGACCACGACTGCTTTGCCGAACTGTGCCGGCGCACCGGCGAACTTCTTTTCCAGGCCATCGCGGCTGCGCTGCTGGTAGTCGCGGCCACGACCTTCTGCCACCGCCATCGGGTCGACCACGGCTGCCACGTACCGGCCCTTGTCATGCAGCAGCGGCGCGAGGATTTCCGAATACCAACCGTTGCCCGGAGTGATTTCGATGACGGTCTTCTCCGGTGCCACCGAGAAGAAGGCCAGCGACTGTGCCGGATTACGGTAGCCATCACGCTTGACGTTGGCCGGATCGCGGGTCGACGCCTTCACCGCAGCGTCGATGGCGGGCGATACCTGGATCTGCGCCGGCGCCACCAAGGTCGGCGCAGCGTACGCGGGCATGGCGGCAAGCAGGGCGGAAGCAAGCAACAGGCGGCAACCACGCAGGGACGAAGCAGGCATCATCGGGGCGACTCCAGCGGAATGATGCGGCGAGACTAGCAGTCACCGCGCGCCAGGTGTTCACAAATCGTTAGCCGCGTGCCCGTCGCGGAACACTGTTTTGTGGTCAGCGCCGCAGCGCGGTAACACAACGCGTTCTATTCTGGAGCACTTCCCCCAAGGAGACCGTGCCCATGACGGCAACCCGTGAACTGGGCCGTTCCGGCCTGCATGTACGTCCGCTCGCCTTCGGAGGCAACGTGTTCGGCTGGAGCGCCGACGAGAAGGCCAGCTTCGCCCTGCTTGATGCCTTCGTCGACGCCGGCTTCAACCTGGTCGACACCGCCGACGTGTACTCGGCCTGGGTGCCCGGCAATGTGGGCGGCGAATCGGAGACGCTGATCGGCAGGTGGTTCGCCCGCAGCGGCAAGCGCGAGAAGGTGGTGCTGGCGACCAAGGTCGGCAAATGGGCCGAACGCCCTGGGCTGACCCCGGACAACATCAATGCGGCGGTGGAAGACTCGCTGCGTCGCCTGCAGACCGATGTGATCGATCTGTACCAGGCCCACGAGGATGACGAGTCGACACCGCTGGAAGCCACGCTGGCCGCGTTCGGTCGCCTGATCGAAGCCGGCAAGGTGCGCGCCATCGGTGCCTCCAACTACAGCGCCACCCGCCTGGCCGATGCGCTGAAGGTATCCACCGATTACAAGCTGCCGCGTTACGAAACCCTGCAGCCGGAGTACAACCTCTACGACCGCGCCGGCTACGAGACCGCGCTGGAACCGCTGGTGCAGCGCGAACAGATCGGCGTGATCGGCTATTACGCGCTGGCCAGCGGCTTCCTGAGCGGCAAGTACCGCACGGCAGCCGATGCGGGCAAAAGCCCGGCGCGGGGCGAGAACGTGGTGAAGCGTTACCTCAACCCGCGCGGCCTGCGCATCCTGGAAGCGCTGGATGACGTGGCCAGCAAGCACACTGCCAGCCCGGCACAGATCGCACTGGCATGGCAGATCGCACGGCCGTCGATCACCGCGCCGATCGTCAGCGCCACCAGCGTCGAACAGCTGCACGACCTGCTGGCCGCGGCGAATGTATCGCTGAGCGTGCAGGATGTCGCGCAGCTGGACGCGGCAAGCGCGGAAGGCTGAGATTGGCCGGGGCCGGTCGCCGGCCGGCTCCGGCATCGGGCAGAAGAAAATAATTCAACAAAATGGTTGCGCACGACTAAATCGTGGTTTATCGTGCGCACCTCGTTTCAACACCCGCCTGGATGTTTCCCTTGAACGCGCATTTCTCCGCCATCGCCACACTGCTGCCATGCCTGCGCATGGATGTGCTGGCGCGCGCGTCCGGCAAGGAAGCACTGCCCACAACGGCCTGATACCCGCCCTGCGGAGATCGGCCACCCCGATCTCCGAGGCTTGACGACGCCCTCGGAACGCATGTCCCGGGGGCGTTTTCGTTTGCGTCGGCACAAGGACCCGCGATGCCAGAACTGCACCCCGCGCGGCATTCCGCCGCCCACTGATCGGCCATTACCCGCACGCCGGAGTTTATCTTCGCGCGGGCGGCCGTGCCCGGACCTTATCTGCATCGCCTCACAACATTATCGCCCGCCGATAATGTCGATGGCCTGCACCCTCGATTTTCCAACGGTCCCGCTTCAATGGCGGGCTGGTGCGCGCGGCGCTGCCGTAGCGTATGCCGGAGGTCGCGGACATGCCCTCGCCTGGATCGCCTGCTGGTCGCAGGCGCCGGTTCGCCGGCACGCGGTTCGATTCCGCGCGGTTCCCAACTGGATAGCTCAGCCTGGTCAGAGCAACGGATCCTGAGTCCGTCTGTCGTGGGTTCAATTCCCACTCCAAACCACATGACCTGTCACGTCATGACTTGAAGCAACACCCGGGACGCACGTCCCAGCGGCCATCGTCGCCATCCACGGACATCGCCTTCGGGCGGAGAAGTGGAAGCAACGGACCGCACGCCGGGCCCCGGTCCGCCGTCACTGCCCGCCCTGGTCCACCCCGGTGCTGCCTGCCGGCGGCGCCCATGGCGGTACTGCCGGCGCACCGAAGGCTCCGCGCGCGGACCGTCCACCGGTGGCCGCCCTCTTCCGCGGCCTGCACGGGTGTGCAGGCCGCCTCGCCACGACCTGATCGGCCCGGGTCACGGCGACGGATTTCCATCGGGTCGAACCACCAGAGCCATACAAGGAGAGACTCCCATGTTCTGGACCATCAAGGTCGTGATCGGCGACGGCGAGCGCGGCCTGGTGTATCGCAACCGTCGTTTCCAGCAGGTGCTGCTGCCGGGCGTGCACCGCCTGTCGCGGTTCGGCGGCTCGCCGCAGGTGACCGTGCACAACGCATCGAAGGGCAGCGCCTACAACGGCAGCGACCAGGACAGCCTGATCGACGCGCTGGGAGCACAGCTGCACGAACACTTCGTGCTGGCCGATATCGGCGCTGCACAGGTGGGTCTGCTGCTGCGCAATGGCCGTATCGACGATGTCCTGCCGCCTGGCAGCCGCCATCTTTACTGGCGGGGTTCGGTCGACACCGAGGTGCGCGTGATGGCCCTGGGTGACGAACCGCGCGTGCCGGCCGACGTGCAGCAGCGCCTGGGCCAGCTGGGCGTACTGCCGCGCGTGGCGGTGATCAGCACCGTGCCGAGCGAATCGGTCGGCCTGCTGTTCGTCGACGGTACGCTGCGACAGACCCTGGATGCCGGACTGCACGCGTTCTGGAATTTCAACGGCAACGTGTCGGTGGAGCGCGTCGAACTGCGCGCGCGTTCGCTCGACGTGTCCGGCCAGGAGCTGCTCAGCCGCGACAAGGTGACCCTGCGGGTGAACCTGGCCGCGACCGTGCAGGTGGTCGACCCGGTGCGTGCACACCGCACGCTCAGCAACGCCGACGAGTTCATCTACCGGCAGCTGCAGTTCGGCCTGCGCCAGGCGATCGCCACGCGCAGCCTGGATGAGCTGCTGGGCGAGAAGGTGGCGCTGGACGGTGAGATCGCCGCGCACGTGCGGGCCGCGATCGAGGGCCACGGTGTGCAGCTGCTGGGTGTCGGCATCAAGGACGTGATCCTGCCGGGCGAGATGAAGGAGATCCTCAACGGCGTGGTGCTGGCCGAGAAGCAGGCACAGGCCAGCGTGATCCGCCGCCGCGAGGAGGCCAACGCCACCCGCTCGCAGCTCAATACCGCCAGGCTGATCGAGGACAACCCGGTGCTGATGCGGTTGAAGGAGCTGGAGGCGCTGGAGAAGGTCACCGAGAAGATCGACAAGCTCACCGTGTTCGGCGGCCTGGATGGCGTGCTGAAGCAGCTGGTGACGATGAAGTAGGGGGCTGGGGCGGCGCAGGGACGCGCCGCCGGCCCATCATGGAGATGGATTGCAACATGGATACACAACACACCTATCAATGGCTGCATGCCGAGGGCACCACGCCGATCAAGGGCTGGGTGAACGGCGTGCCGCTGGAAGCGCAGGCCCATGAGCAGCTGCGCAACATCGCCGCCATTCCATTCGTCGGGCCCTGGGTGGCCGTGATGCCGGACGTGCACCTGGGAAAGGGCGCGACCGTCGGCTCGGTGATCCCGACCCGCGGGGCGATCATTCCGGCGGCGGTGGGCGTGGACATCGGCTGTGGCATGGCCGCGGTGCGCACGACGCTGCAGGCCAACGACCTGCCCGATGACCTGCGGCAGCTGCGCAACAGCATCGAGCGCAGCATCCCGGTCGGCAACGGTCGCGGTGGCGAGCATCAGCGCATGCCCGACAGCATCCACACGCGGCTGGTGCAGTCCGGCCTGGCCGCTGGCCTGGAGAAGATCAAGGACAGGCATCGCCGGATCCGCACCGACAAGCTCGATCGCCAGCTGGGCACGCTGGGAGGTGGCAACCACTTCATCGAGCTGTGCCTGGATGAAACGGATGCCGTGTGGGTAATGCTGCACAGCGGCTCGCGTGGCACCGGCAACCTGATCGGCACGTACTTCATCGAGCAGGCGCGTCGCGAGCTGGAGCGCCGCGTGCTCGGTTTCCATCTGCCTGACAAGGACCTGGCCTTCTTCATGGAAGGCGAGCCGCTGTTCGACGACTACGTGGAAGCGGTGTCCTGGGCGCAGGACTATGCGCGGCACAATCGCGAGGCGATGATGGCGCGCGTGCTGGCCGAGATGCGGCATCGGCTGCCGCCGTTCCGGCTGGCGGCGATGGCCGTCAACTGCCACCACAACTACGTGCAGAAGGAAACGCACGCCGGGCAGGAACTGCTGGTCACCCGCAAGGGTGCGGTCAGTGCACGCCAGGGCGAGCTGGGCATCATCCCCGGCAGCATGGGCACGCGCAGCTACATCGTGCGTGGCAAGGGCAATGCAGACAGTTTCCACAGCTGCAGCCACGGCGCAGGCCGGGTGATGAGCCGCGGCACGGCACGCGAGCGGATCACCCTGGCCCAGCACCGCGAGGCGACCGCGCATGTGGAATGCCGCAAGGACAGCGGCGTGCTGGATGAATCGCCGGCGGCGTACAAGTCGATCGACGATGTGATGGCCGCCCAGCTCGACCTGGTGGACGTGGTCCACACACTGCGCCAGGTGCTGTGCGTCAAAGGCTGATGGGGCGGGCCGCATGTCGTTCAAGAGAGCGGAATCCGGCCCTTTCCGTCACCCGATGCTGTCTTCGCTGACCAGCGCCTGATGCACGCCGATCCCGGCACGCACCCCTTCGGCGGCGGCCAGGGTGATATTGCCAACCGTGGTCGCGTCGCCTGCGGCGTACACGTTCGGCACCGAGGTCTGCTTCATCGCGTCCACCTCGATCAGCACGCCGAGCGGGCTTTCGACCAGCGCGCAGCCCAGCTGCTGCACCAGCGGCGTGGCCATCGCCTGGGTGGCTGGAACGAACAGCGCGCGCTGGGCGATGCGGCGGCCATCGGCCAGTTCCACTTCCAGCCAGGTCGGCTGGTCGCCCTGCACGGCAATCACCGGCGAGATCTCGATCTGCACGCCACGCTGCTGCATGGCCACGCGTTCCTCCTCACTGATCTCCCCCGCCTGGCTGAAGAAGGTGACATTGCCCCAGTCGGCGAACAGCGGTGCCTTGCCGGCCGACATCGGATGGCCGCCGAGCACGCCGATCGCTCCGCCGCCGACTTCGTAGCCATGGCAGTAGGGACAATGCAGCACGGTGCTGCCCCAGCGCTCGGCCAGGCCGGGCAGGTCCGGCAGCTGGTCACTGATGCCACTGGCCAGCAGCAGCTTGCGTGCGGCCAGCACCTGGCCATCCGCGGTGCGGACCTCGACACCGTCGGGGCTGGCGGTGGCGTGCGCGACCTCGGCATGGATCCAGCGCACGCTGGGATAGTCCAGCAGCTGCTGGCGCGCCGTCTTCAACAGCTCGGCACCACTGATGCCGTCCAGGCCGAGGACGCCATGCGAATGGCTGGCCGCACGGTTGCGCGGCAGGCCGGCGTCGATGACGGTGACCGCGCGGCGTGCGCGGGCCAGGATCAGGCCCGCGGCGATGCCGGCGTAACTGCCGCCGACGATGATCACTTCAGGATTCATGGTGTCCTTCCAGGGTGCGGTGATGGGCGAGGTGGCGCGCGAACTCCGCGCCGAGCTGGTCGAGCGTGGTGGACTGCAGGCGGTGTTCCAGCAATCGCTGCGCTTCGCGGGCGCCATCGAGCAGCGCCGAATCGACCAGTTGCTGGATCGGGCAGCCACGACCTGCGCCGCGTGTGCCGATCTGCACCAGCGGCGGTGCGCCGACCGCCAGGTAGATGTCGTGCAGCGTGATGCGGGTCGCATCGCGCGCCAGCTGGCTGCCACCGCCGTGCCCGCGTGTGCTGCGCACCAACCCGGCCTTGTGCATCTGTGCCAGCAGCCGGCGGATCACCACCGGATGGGTCGGCAGGCACATGGCCAGCTGTTCGGAGGTGCGCGGCCCCTGCTGGCCCACCAGATGGGCCATCACGTGCAGCGCGTCGGAAAGCGGGTTCGAGGATTTCATGTAACAACCATAGTTACATTTATATCCCCTGTCGAGCGTCCTGTTTCGTTCCATATGGACACATCTGTCCTGTGAAACATTTCCTTCACCTCGTTGAACGAAACGATAATGTGATCCTTATCGCACTTCAGAGCACGCGAGATCAGGTCGATACCGCATCGCCCCCCTTCCGAGATCTCGCCCCATGAATGCCTCTCCCCATGCGCCGCGACTGCAGACGAAGCTGCTCGGCGCCGTATCCCTTGGCCTCGCCGTCATCCTGCTGTGTGCCTTGGCCGGCCTGGCGTCGGCCTGGCTGAAGCTGTCTGCCGAGGTGCCTGCCGAAGTCGCCCATGGCCGCGATGCCGAACGCCTGCAGCGCGAGTTCCGTGGCCAGGTGCAGGAATGGAAGAACGTGCTGCTGCGGGGCCACGATCCGGTCCTGCGCCAGCGTCATCTGGATGCATTCGACAGCGAAGGCAGAATCGTCGATGGACTGGCACGCGGGCTGGCCAGCAGCCCCGATTCGCGTACGCGCGAGCTCGCCCTCGCCTTCGCTGGCCTGCATGCGCAGCTGCAGAAGGACTATCACGCTGCCCTGCAGGCGTTTGCTGCGGCCGGCTACGATGCCACTGCCGGCGATACCCTGGTGCGGGGCAAGGACCGCGCGGTGGCCGCATCGCTGGACGCGCTGAGCACGCAGGCCGCCCGGGTGGCCGAGGCCGCGGTGGCCACGCGCGCGCAGCAGGCAAGGCAGATGCTGCTGCTGTGCGCGGTGCTGACCGTGGTCGCCGCTGCGCTGCTGCTGATGGGCCTGGCCTGGTGGCTGCGCCGCGCGGTGGTGCAACCGGTGCTGGCGGTGGAGGCGGCTGCGCGCGCCGTGGCCGCTGGCGACCTGCAGCACGTCGTGCAGGTTCGCAGCCGCGATGAAGTGGGCCGGCTGGCGCAGGCCATGCAGGCCGTGCAGGCCACGGTGGGCGGCGTGCTCGAGGCGCAGGCGGCAATGGCGAAGGCGCATGACGCCGGCTCGATCAGCTATCGCATGGATGCCAGCGCCTTCCCTGGCGCATTCGGAACCATGGTGGCCGACAGCAACGCGCTGGTCGACGCGCACATCCGGGTGAAGATGCGCGCGATCACGATCATGGGCCGCTATGCGGTGGGCGATCTCAGCGAGGACATGGAGCGCCTGCCAGGCGAGAAGGCCGTCATCACCGAAGCGCTGGATACTGCCAAGGCCAACCTTGGCACCATCAACGGCGAGATCCGCCGCCTTGCCGCCGCCGCTGCGGCCGGCGATTTCAGCCAGCGCGGTGACAGCGCGCGCTTCGAGCATGACTTCCGCGCGATGGTGGAGGGCCTGAACCAGCTCATGCAGACCACCGAGCAGAATCTCGGCGAGGTCTCAACGATGCTGCGCGCGATTGCCGATGGCCGGCTTGGCGCGCGCATGCACGGCAGCTTCCAGGGCGTGTTCGCCCGCATCGCTGGCGATGCCAACACGACTGCGGCGCAGCTGGCCACCATCGTCACCGACATCAAGCACACTTCGGGCAGCATCCATGCCGCGGCCGCCGAGATCGCCGCCGGCAACAACGACCTGTCGCGCCGCACCGAGCAGCAGGCTGCCAACCTGGAGGAGACGGCAGCATCGATGGAGGAACTGACCTCCACCGTGCGCCAGAACGCCGAGCACGCACGCCAGGCCAACCAGCTTGCGATCGGCTCGCACGAGGTTGCCTCGCAGGGGGGCGAGGTGGTCACGCAGGTGGTGGCGACGATGGGGGCGATCGAGGCCTCTTCGCGGCAGATCGCCGACATCATCAGCGTGATCGATGGCATCGCCTTCCAGACCAACATCCTGGCGTTGAACGCAGCGGTGGAGGCTGCGCGTGCCGGTGAGCAGGGCCGGGGCTTCGCCGTGGTGGCCAGTGAGGTGCGTACGCTGGCGCAGCGTTCAGCCAATGCGGCCAAGGAGATCAAGACGCTGATCGATACCTCGGTGGACCAGGTGGCCGATGGCGCACAACGCGTGCGCCAGGCGGGCATGACCATGGCCGAGATCGTCGCCTCGGTGCAGCGCGTGACCGACATCATGGCCGAGATCTCCGCCGCGTCGCAGGAACAGAGTGCAGGCATCGAACAGGTCAACCAGACCGTGGTGCAGATGGACGGCGCGACCCAGCAGAATGCCGCGCTGGTGGAAGAGGCCAGCGCCGCCGCGCGCAGCCTGGAGCAGCAGGCGGACCGGTTGATGGACGCGGTGGATGTGTTCGATCTGTCGCCCCCCGCGGCGAGCGGCGATGCGCTGGCGCGCGCGGCCTGAAGGACTGCATGGACCCTGTGCAGCCGAGCATGGGTCCGGCTCTGCGGAACGCGCAGGTAACGCCGGGCCATGCCCGGCGAGCGTGGCATGCCTAGCGCAGGTAATCCGACTGCACCATCGCGTCACCGAGATGGTCCAGGAACGAGCTGATTCGCGCCGAGACCGCCGTGTTGCGGTAGTACACGGCGTGGATCGGCTGGTAGACATCCAGCGTCTGTGCAGCCAGTACCGGCACCAGCGTGCCGGCAGCACGGTCGCGTTCGGTGACGAAGTCCGACAGGCAGGTGATGCCCACCCCTTCCACCGCCAACCGGCGCAGGGTCTCGCCGCTGGATACGGCGATGTCCGGCCGTACCAGCAGCTGGCCGTCGGCGTCGCCCGGCACGGGCCAGCGGTTCAGCGATTCGGGTTCATTGAATCCCAGCAGCGTGTGCTGACCCAGCGCCGCCACGCTGGCCGGTTCACCGTGCTCGGCCAGGTAGCCCGGGCTGGCCAGCAGCTGCAGCCGGCAGCGGCCCAGCGAGCGCGCGTGCAGCGTTGAGTCGGCCAGTGGGCCGATGCGGATGGCCACGTCGGTGCGTCGTTCCAGCAGGTCGATGTAGCGTTCGGAACTGTTCAACTCCAGCTGCACCTCCGGGTATCGCGCGCGGTAGTCCGCCACCAGGGGGACGATCACGTGCAGCACGAACGGCATGGCCGCATCCACCCGCAGGCGTCCAGCCGGGCGCTCGCGGCGCGCCGCCATCTGCTCTTCTGCCGACTCCACCGCGTCGATGATCGCCCGTGCATGGCGCAGGTAGGCCTCGCCTTCGGCGGTCAGGTGCAGCCGGCGCGTGGTACGGGTCAGCAGGGTGGTGCCCAGCTTGTCCTCCAGCCGCCCCAGCGCCCGGCTCACCCCGGAAGGGGTCTGACCCAGCTGCTCGGCGGCGGCACTGATCGAACCGCTGTCGATCACGGCCAGAAAGGCCTGCATTTCATCGAGGGTGGTCTTCATGGCGCCATTATTGACCACCAGGCAAGAGTGATTGGCGTGAAGATCGGTTTTTCGGCAAAGGTGGGCCGCGCACACTGCGCGCCTTCCTTCCTCCGGAGCCCGCCATGATCCGCGGCATTCCTCTCGCCCTGCTGGCGCTGACCCTGGGCGCCTTCGCCATCGGCACCACCGAATTCGTCATCGTCGGCCTGATTCCGACCATCGCCGCCGACCTGCAGGTCAGCCTGCCTTCGGCCGGCCTGCTGGTCTCGCTGTACGCCCTGGGCGTAGCCATCGGCGCGCCGGTGCTGACCGCGCTGACCGGCCGCGTGCCGCGCAAGACCCTGCTGGTGGCACTGATGGCGCTGTTCACGCTGGGCAACGTCATCGCCTGGATGGCACCGGGCTACGCCTCGCTGATTGTCGCCCGCATCCTGACCGGCCTCGCCCATGGCGTGTTCTTCTCGATCGGCTCGATCATCGCCACGGCGGTGGTGCCGAAAGAAAAGGCCGCCAGCGCGATCGCGATCATGTTCACCGGGCTGACCGTCGCACTGGTGACCGGCGTGCCGCTGGGCACCTTCATCGGCCAGCACCTGGGCTGGCGCGCGACCTTCCTGGCCGTGGCCGGCCTGGGCGTGATCGCCCTGGTCGGCGCGGCGCTGTTCGTGCCGCGCACTGTGCCGCAGAGCGCGCCCGCCCGCTTCCGCCAGCAGCTGGCCGTGCTGGCCCAGCCGCGCCTGCTGCTGGTCTACGCGATGACGGCACTGGGCTACGGCGGCACGTTCCTGGCCTTCACCTACCTGGCGCCCATCCTGCAGGACGTCACCGGCTTCTCGGCCAACGCGGTCAGCCTGGTACTGCTGGTGTATGGCGTGTCGGTGGCGATCGGCAATCTGTGGGGCGGCCGCATGGCCGACCGCATGGGTCCGGTTCCGGCGCTCAGGCGCATCTTCGCCCTGCTGGCCATGGTCCTGTTGGCGCTCACCTTCACCGCCTACAACACGGTGTTGATGTTGCTGACGGTGCTGGCCCTGGGTGCGGTGGCCTTCGGCAACGTGCCCGGACTGCAGGTCTATGTGGTCAAGCAGGCGCAGCGCTATGCGCCGCAGGCCACCGACGTGGCATCCGGACTGAACATCGCTGCATTCAACATCGGCATCGCCCTGGGCGCATCGCTGGGCGGCCTGGTGGTGGAGAACGTCGGCCTGATGCATACGCCGTGGCTGGGCGCGCTGGTGGTGGTGGGTGCCTATGCATTGACCGTGCTCAGCGGCCGCCTGGACCGTCGGGACGGCATCGACGACCGCGCCGAGGGCACCGCGATCACCGCACACTGATACGACGCCGCTCACTACCGACGCATCTCCACGCCTGCGCAATGCACCGTTGCCGGCATGCATGCAGGCCCTGCCCTACCCTTGTGCGGATCTACCGCGCCCTTCCCCCCATTAGCTGGAGTTCCCCCATGACTGTCCCCGCTTTCGGTCTCGGCACCTTCCGCCTGAAAGGCCAGACTGTGATCGACTCGGTACGCAACGCACTGGACGTCGGTTACCGCGCCATCGATACCGCGCAGATCTACGACAACGAGGCCGAGGTCGGCCAGGCCATCGCCGAATCCGGCGTGCCGCGTGACGAGATCTACCTGACCACCAAGGTCTGGATCACCGAGTTCAAGCGCGATGCGCTGCTGGCCAGCCTGCACGACAGCCTGAAGAAGCTGCGCACCGACCATGTCGACCTGGCGCTGATCCACTGGCCCTCACCGAACGACAAGGTCGACGTGCCGATGGAGGAGTACCTGCCGGCGCTGGCCGAAGCCAGGGCGCAGGGCCTCACCAGGGAGATCGGCATCTCCAACTTCACCATCGCGCAGACGCGCAAGGCAATCGGCATCCTCGGCGCCGACGTCATCGCCACCAATCAGGTCGAGATCCATCCCTACCTGCAGAATCGCCTGCTGGTGAAGTTCCTGCAGGAAAACGGCATCCCTGTCACCGCCTACATGAGCCTGGCCTATGGCGAAGTCATCAAGGACCCGGTGATCCAGGCCATCGCCGGCCGCCACCAGGCCACGCCGGCACAGATCGCACTGGCATGGGCACTGCAGCAGGGCTTTGCGGTGATTCCGTCCTCGACCCGGCGCGAGAACCTGGCCTCCAATCTGGAAGCGGCGGCCATCCGTTTGACCGAGGAGGACATGGCACAGATTGCCAGGCTCGACCGCGGGCATCGGCTGGCCAATCCGGAAGGCATCGCGCCGGCCTGGGACTGAGCCGAAGCCGCCGGGCACGGCCCGGCGCTACCGGACGATGGCGATGGGGCCGCCGGGCGCGCTCCGGCGCTACCGGATCGCCACAGGTAGCGCCGGGCCATGCCCGGCGGGCTCTTCAGTCCTGCAGCAGCCACCCGCGCATCGCCGCACTGACCTCATCCGGCTTCTCCATCGGCGCCAGGTGCCCGCAGTCGGGCACCACCACCAGCTGCGAGTGCGGTACCAGCGCGTGCATCTCCTCGCTCACCGCCAATGGCGTGATGCGGTCGTTGGCACCGCACACGATCAGCAGCGGATCGCGATATCCGGCCAGCACATCGTGGCCGTCACGACGTTCCAGCGCGCTCTGTCGCAGGAACACCTCCGCGCCAAGACGCGCCGTCATGTCGCGCACGCGCTGCACCAGTACATAGTCGTCCAGCCGCGAGGCATCGATGTAGCTGCGCATCAGGGCGTCACCGAATCCATGGAACTTCCCGGGCAGGCGCACGCTGGCGCGCTGGCTGCGACGCTGCTCGGCGCGCTCCGGCGAATCGGCGTGGATCGAGGTGTCGATCAGCGCCAGCCGCAGCACCCGCTCCGGTGCGACGCGCAGGATCTGCTGGGCAACGAAGCCTCCCAGCGAGAACCCGGCCAGCGCGAAGCGCGCAGGTGCCTGCGCCAGCACATCCTCGGCCACCGCCTGCAGGGTCGCGCCGCGGGTCTGGTCGCCCACGCTGCACTCGGCGATATCGGCCAGGTCGGCCAGCTGCGCGCGCCACAGCTCGGCATCGTTGAGCAGGCCGGGGAGCAGCAGCAAGGGGATGCGGTCAGTCATGGCCCGCATTGTCGCAACCGCACGGACGGTATGCCACGATCACTTCGGCGTTACGACGCCGCCGATGAGGTGACGCTCACGCCACCGGCGGTACCTCGGGAACGTCCACCTGCTGCACCGGCAGGGTCACCACCATCACCGTCGGGTCGTCCGGGTCCAGCCGGGTCTTGAAGCCCAGGCTCTGGCACATCGCCAGCATGGTGCTGTTCTCGCGCAGCACCTGTCCCTCGACCACGTGCAGCCCCAGCCACTTCGCATACTCGATCATGATCGCCATCAGTCGCCAGCCGATGCCATGGCCCTTCAGGTCGGAGCGGATCAGGATGCCGTACTCGCCGCGGTGATAATCCGCATCCGCGTGCAGGCGCACGGCGCCGAGCATCTCGCCGCTGCGCGGTTCGATGGCCACCAGCGCGATCGAGCGCGCATAGTCGAGCTGGGTCAGACGGGCGATGAACTCGTGGCTGAAGTGCTTCACCGACTGGAAGAAGCGCAGGCGCAGATCCTCGTCGCTGACCCGGGCAAAGAACGCGCGGAACAGCGCGTCGTCCTCGGGGCGCACCGGGCGCACGAAGGCGTGACCGCCATCGGACAGCTCGATGGTGCGCTCCCACTCCTTCGGATACGGGAACACCGAGAAGCGCGGATGGCCGCGACCCTTGTGCAGGATGCGCGAAGGCGCGATGGCGACGCGTGCATCTAGAGCGAGAATGCCCTTGCCATCGACCAGCAGCGGATTGATATCCAGCGTGCGCACTTCCGGAATGTCGGCGGCCAGCTGCGCCAGTTTCACCAGCGCCAGGGCCAGTGCGCGCTCATCGGCAGCGGGAACATCGCCATAGGCCTTGAGGATCCGCGACGCACGGGTACGCCCGATCAGCTCGTGGGCCAGGCGCAGATCCAGCGGCGGCAAGGCCAGTGCCTTGTCGTTGATCACCTCCACCGCCGTGCCGCCGCGACCGACCACGATCACCGGGCCGAAGGTCGCGTCATCGGCGATGCCCACGATCAGTTCACGCGCTTTCGGGCGGACGATGGTCGGCTGCACCAGCAGACCGTCGATGCGTGCATCCGGGCGCAGCTGGCGTGCACGCGACAGGATCGCCTTGGCCGCAGCCTGCACCGCCGGCAGCGTCGACAGGTTCAGGCGCACGCCGTCCACTTCGGACTTGTGCGGGATGTCCGGTGACAGGATCTTCAAGGCGACGGTCGCACCCCGCTCCAGCAGCGGCTGCGCCAGATCCATGGCCTCGTGCGCGTCGCGCGCATGCATCACCGGCGCGGAGGGAATGCCATAGGCCTTCAGCAGCTCGTGCGTGGCCAGCGGGTCCAGCCACTGCTGGCCGTTGGCCAGCGCGGCCTCGACCAGCGTGCGCGCCGCGGCCGCATCCACGCTGAAGTCCTGCGGGAGGCTCGGCGGGGTTTCCATCAGTGCGTTCTGCGCTTCCCGATAGCGCACCAGATGCTGGAAGCCACGTACCGCTTCGGCTTCGGTGGGATAGGTCGGCACGCGCGCCGCATTGAGCGTGGCGGTGGCCTGGTCATCGTTGCCCAGCCACACGGCGAACACCGGCTTGTCGCGATGGTGGCGCGGGCGCAGGCCGAGGGTGCGGGTCAGCGCCTGCGCGGCGTCGGCCGACGAGGTGAACGCCGTCGGTACGTTGACCACCATCACCGCATCGTTCTCGTTGTCGGCCAGCAGGGCCTCGATGGCCGCGGCATAGCGCTCGCCATCGGCATCCACCACGATATCCACCGGATTGCTGCGCGACCAGCCCTGCGGCAGCACCGCATCGAGCTTTTCGACCGTGCTGTCGGACAGGTTCGCCAGGGTTCCGCGCAGCGCGGCCAGCTGGTCCACGGCCAGCCGGCCGACGCCGCCCCCATTGCTGAGGATGGCCAGCCGACGGCCCGGGAAGGTACCCAGCCGGCCCAGGGTCTCTGCGGCGGTGAACAGCTCGTCCAGGGCACCCACGCGCAGCAGGCCGGCGCGGTTGAACGCGGCGCCGTAGACATCGTCGGCTCGTGCAAGCGCCTGCACATGGGTATCGCGGCTGCCAGGCTGCACGCGCTCGCTGCGGCCGGACTTCACCACCACCACGGGCTTGGCGCGCGCGGCCGCACGCGCCGCCGACATGAATTTGCGCGCGTCCTTGATCTGTTCGACGTAGAGCAGGATGGCGCGCGTGCGGTAATCGGTGGCGAAATAGTCCAGCAGATCGCCGAAGTCGACGTCCAGCGTATCGCCCAGCGAGACCACGGCGGAGAAACCCACCGAGCGCGCCACGCCCCATTCCACCAGCGCCGCGGCAATCGCCGAGGACTCGGAGATCAACGCAAGATCGCCAGCCTGCGGGAAGTGTGCGGCGATGCTGGCGTTGAGCCGTGCATGCGGCGCGATCACACCCAGGCAATGCGGGCCCAGGATGCGCAGACCGTGCCGGCGGGCCACGGCCTCCACCTGCGCCGACAGTGAACCCGGGCCATCCCCCAGGTGCGCGGTGAGGATGATCGCCGCCTGCACACCCCGCTCGGCCGCGGTACGCACCACCTGCGGCACGATGGCGGCCGGCGCGGTGATCACCACGAGATCCGGCACCCAGTCCAGATCCTTCAGCCGCTTCACCGTGCGGATGCCATCGATTTCGGCGTGGCGCGGGTTGATCCACGCCACCTTGCCGGGGAAGCCCGTACCGCGCAGGTTGCGCATCACCGCGCGGCCGGCCGAGCGCTCGCGCGGACTGCCGCCGATCACTGCGACCGACTGCGGGCGGAACACTGACTGCAGGTGGTAGGTACTCATGCGCCTACGGTACACGCACCCGCGCAACAGGCGCATGATCCAGCGCAACAAAGCAGGCGGGGGATGCGGCGCCCCGCCGCATGCGGGGCGACAGGGCCCTACAGCAGCGTGCCGCGCAGGATCATCGCGGCGATGCTGAAATAGATCACCAGCCCGGTCACGTCGACCAGCGTGGCCACGAACGGGGCGGATGCGCTGGCCGGGTCGAATCCCAGCCGCTTGAGCACGAACGGCAGCATCGAACCCGACAATGACCCGAAGGTGACGATGCCCACCAGCGCCGCACCGATCGTGATCGCCAGCAGCACCCAGTGCTCGCCGTAGTCGTGCAGGCCACCCAGCTGCCAGATGACGATGCGGACGATCGCCAGGGCACCGAGAATGGCACCCAGCACCATGCCGGTCGGAATCTCGCGCAGGGCCACCTTCCACCAGTCGCGCAGGCGCAGCTCGCGCAGCGCCAGGCTGCGGATCAGCAGCGAGGTGGCCTGCGAGCCGGAGTTGCCGCCGGAACTCATGATCAACGGGATGAACAACGTCAGCACCACCGCGCGTGCCAGTTCGTCCTCGTAGTGCTGCATGGCGCTGGCCGTCAGCATCTCGCCCAGGAACAGCACGCTCAGCCAGCCGGCGCGCTTGCGCAGCATCTCCAGGAAGCCGATCTGCATGTACGGCTTGTCCAGCGCTTCCATGCCGCCGAACTTGTGCGCGTCTTCGGTGGATTCCTCGATCAGCGCATCAAGCACGTCGTCCACGGTGACGATGCCCAGCATCCGCTGGCTGGCATCGACCACCGGAATGGCCAGCAGGTCGTGGCGACGGATCAGCCGCGCCACCTCTTCCTGGTCCATCAACGCGTCCACGGTTACTGGCGGATTGACCTGGGCCACCTCGAGGATCGACTCCTCGGGCAGGCCGGTGATCAGGCGGCGCATGGTCACCACCTGCTGCAGACGCTGGCTGGCCGGGTCCAGGACGTAGATCGCGTACACCGTCTCGCGCGTGCGCTCGACCTGGCGGATGTGCTGCAGCGTCTGCGCCACCGTCCAGCTGGCCGGCACGGCGACGTACTCGGTGGTCATCAGCGCACCGGCCGTGTTAGGCGGGTAGCCGAGCAGCGTCTGGATGGCCTGGCGGGCATCGGCGCCCAGCAACGGGATCAGCCGCGCGCGCTCGTCCTCATCCAGTTCGTGAACGATGTCGGTGGCGCGGTCGTCGGCCATCAGCCCGAGCAGCGCAGCGGCCCGCGCCGGCGGCAGCGCGGCCACCAGCTCGCCGCTGCGATGCAGTTCGGGGGCTTCCAGCATCTTCACTGCACGCGGCAGCGGCAGCGCCGCCAGCGTGTCGGCAGCGCGCTGCAGCTCCAGCGTGTTGAGGAACTCCACCGCGTCGGCGGTGTTGTAGTCCGCCAGCGGTGCCGCCAATGCAGCGGCATCGGCCACTGGACGCAGCAATTGCTTCTGGTTCATCGGTTTGCCTTGTGGGGTGCGACCTCGCGCAACGCCAACGCAGGCGAACCGTCCCGATGTCAGGCGGTGGCCATCGCTGGCGTCGAACGAGGTCGACTTCTACTGTCGCTGGACATGGGTTGGGAACTCCGGGATGCGTGTGCCAGCGGCAGGCCGCCAGCGGCGGGCAGTCTGGACCTGCCGGCCGCGCAGGTCAACCCGCAGCGGCCATTGCCGCGCGTGCACGATGCGGCGCGCATAATGTCGCAGCGGCGTCCGCCGCCCCTCTCCTCCCCGCACCCACGTACGGCAGGCCTCTGCGATGACCAGGTATTCCCATGCATAGCGGCGGTCTGGAACTGGCCCTGGTCCTGCTGCTGGCGGCCGTCATCGCGGTGCCGGTGTTCAAGCGCTTCGGCTTCGGCGCGGTACTGGGCTACCTGGCCGCGGGGGTGGTGCTGGGGCCGGATGGGCTGGGCTTCGTGCAGGACGCCGACCGCATCCTCGGTGCGGCCGAGATCGGCGTGGTGATGCTGCTGTTCGTGATCGGGCTGGAACTGTCGCCGGCCCGCCTGAAGGTGATGCGGCGCTCGGTGTTCGGCGCCGGTGCCGCGCAGGTGGCGCTGTCCGGCCTGGTACTGGGCGGCCTGCTGCTGCTGGATCACTTCCAGTGGAAGAGCGCGCTGGTGGTGGGCGTGGCGCTGGCGCTGTCCTCCACGGCCGTGGGCCTGCAGCTGCTGTCCGAGCACAAGGCGATCAACAGCGACCACGGCCGGCTCGGCTTTGCCATCCTGCTGTTCCAGGACCTGATCGCGATCCCGCTGCTGGCGGCCATCCCGCTGCTGGGCGGCGTCAAGAACCAGACGCTGCGTTGGGAGGATGCCGCAGTGGCGCTGGGCGCGCTGGCCGTGGTGATCCTGTGCGGGCGGCCGGTCCTGCGCCGGCTGTTCGGTGTCATCGCCCGTACCCGCAGCCCGGAGGTATTCACCGCCACCGCCCTGCTGGTCGTGCTGGGCACGGCGTGGTTCATGCAGGAGGCCGGCCTGAGCCCCAGCCTGGGTGCGTTCCTGGCCGGCGTGCTGCTGTCCGATTCCGAGTTCCGGCACGAGCTGGAAGCGCAGATCGAGCCGTTCAAGGGCCTGCTGCTGGGCCTGTTCTTCATCGCCGTCGGCATGGGCATCGATCTCGACCGCATCGCCGCCGAGCCGTGGCTGATCGCCGCCGGTGTGGCCATCCTGCTGGTGGTCAAGTTCAGTCTGCTGTATGCCATCGGCCGCATCGCCCGGCTGGGTTCGCGGCAATCGCTGCTGCTGGGCAGCGTGCTGTGGCTGGGCGGCGAGTTCGCCTTCGTG
Source organism: Stenotrophomonas sp. 112478_Sma (assembly GCF_056479905.1). Classification (NCBI taxonomy): domain Bacteria; kingdom Pseudomonadati; phylum Pseudomonadota; class Gammaproteobacteria; order Lysobacterales; family Lysobacteraceae; genus Stenotrophomonas; species Stenotrophomonas sp. 112478_Sma. The sequence goes on from NZ_CM151072.1 coordinate 4,142,233, forward strand.
GTCTTCAACGAGGCGCAGCGCGCGCATCTGCTGGGCAACGCCAACCACGACCGGCTGGTGGCCATTGTCGGCCTGTCGATGGCGATCACGCCGCTGCTGATGATCGCCCTGATGCGGCTGCTCGGGCAGGAGAAGGTAGCCCCGCGCGCCGCGGCCGACGCCGACAAGGTCGCGCCGGACAACCGGCCGAAAGTCCTGATTGCCGGCATGGGCCGCGTCGGCCAGGTGATCGCGCGCCTGCTGACCGCACAGAAGGTGCCGTTCGTCGCACTGGAAGCGAACCCGGACACGGTGGCCGACCTGCGTCGCTTCGGCAACCAGCTCTACTATGGCGATCCGACGCGCCCGGAGATGCTGCGCGCCGCCGGTGGTGAACATATCGATGTGTTCGTGATCACCGTGGACGACCCGGAGACCAATCTGCGTGCGGTACGGATGGTGCGGCGCCTGTATCCGGAGGCGAAGGTGCTGGCACGTGCGCGCAACCGCCAGCATGCATGGCGACTGATGGACATGTCGGCCGAACCGTTCCGCGAAGTGTTCGCTACCAGCCTGGAAATGAGCGGTCGCGTGCTGACCGCGCTGGGGGTGGCACCCGATGTTGCCCAACGCCATGTGCAGCGCTTCCGCGAACACGACGAACAGCTGCTGCGCGACCAGTACCTGGTGTACGACGACGAGGCGGCCGTGATCCAGACCTCGCGCGATGCCCGCAACGACCTGATGCATCTGTTCGAGGCCGACGCGGAAAGCGACGGCGACACGCAGCGCTGACGGCGAAAGGGCTGCCGAGCATCGTCGGCATTCCGCATGATCGGGGTCAGAGCCCTTTCCAACGGAAAGGGTTCTGACCCCCGATTCTCAGCCGTTGTCGCGCAGGAACCGGGCCATCGAGGACACGCCCGGTACGCGCGGCTCGAACTCGCCGGCAACGTCGATGAAGCCACGCATCACGGCGATCTCGCGCGGACTGCGGTTCAGGCTGTCCCGCACGTCTGGGTCGGCGCCGGCACGCAGCAGGCGCTGTACCAGCAGCGGCAGGCCGTGCAGCGCCGCCAGGTGCAGCGGGCCGAAACCACGCGGATCGCGCACGTCCAGGCTGACATCCTCTTCCAGCAGACGCTCCACCGCGGCCATCACCACCTGCTCGTCGCAGGCCGTACCCGGCTCGGCGCGCGCTCCCAGCAGCAGCAGCAGCGGTGTGACCGAACCGGCGGCGGCCTGGTCCGGTTCGGCACCGGCCAGCAGCAGCGTGTCCAGCAACGCCAGCAACCGCGGGCGGTCACGTGCGCTGAAGCCGTACAGGGCCGCGCAGTGCAGCGGGCCCAGTTGCTGCGCGTCTCCGGCGTGTACATCGGCACCTGCGGTCAGCAGGCGCGCGACGATGTCCGGCAGGCCCAGCGCGGAGGCCAGCATCAGCACGGTCACTCCCCCCGGCAGCCGGTGTTCGAGCTTGGCACCGGCATCGAGCAGGGCCGACACGATCTCGACCTGGCGCATGCTGACCGCGGCCGACAACGGCGTTGCGCCGCTGGCCGCTGCGTGCTGCGGATCGGCGCCCCGTGCCAGCAGCAGGTCGGTCACCGCCAGATGGCCGCCGCCGGCGGCACGCAGCAGCGCCGTGCAGCCCTGCGCATCCACGGCATCAACGGCGAACCCCAGATCGATCAGGCGACGCACCGCATCGACATCGCCGGCCATCGCCGCAGAGGGCAGGTCGGCATCGCGCAGGGTACGGCGTGGCAGTGGCCACACCCGCCAGTCCAGCCAGTCGGCCAGATCACGACGACCACTCGACAGCGCCACACCCAGGGGGGTCTGGCCATCGGCGGCGCGTGCCTCCGGCGAGGCGCCGTGCTGTACCAGCAGCTTCAGCGCACCTTCCCGGGCCAGCGCGGTCGCCAGGTGCAGGGCGGTCATGCCATGGCTGTCGCGCGCCTCACGGTCGACACCAGTCTTGAGCAGGGCCTGCTGCAGGCGCAGCCAGCCCAGGCGCACCGCCAACGACAGCGGCGGATCGCCTGCCGGCGATGCGGCGAACGGATCAGCACCCCGCTCCAGCAGTTCCAGCGCCAGCTGTTCCAGTCCGCGGGCCGCCTGATCGTGCTGCGCGCAGGCGGCCAGGAAACGGGCCAGGCCGCCGCGGCCAGCCGGCGACAGGCCATGCTGCAGCATGACCTGCAGCGCCGGCACCGCATCGACGCCGCGCGACAGCAGCGCGAACATCGGCGTGTCGGCGCAGGCATCACGCACATAGGGGTCGGCACCATGGGCCAGCAGCCAATCCACGGCACGCGGCTCCAGCGCCAGCTCCGGATCCAGCAGCAGGCTGCCCAGCTCCTGCGGCTGGCACAGCCTGGCCAGGGCGGCCATGCCATCGGTGTTGCCGAAGCCCAGTGCTTCGCGCAGCAGGGTCAGCGGCGGTCGATCAGGCAGCAGGCCACTGGCGCTGGCGGCCTCACCGCGCTCGGCCAGGCCATCGCTGACCGCCGCAGGCAGCGGATAGGACGGATCAAGCAGCGCGACGATGGCCCAGCGACCGGCTTCGGCCGCGTAGTCGACCGCACGCCGACCGACCGGATCGGCCGCATCGGCGGTGATGCCCAGTTCGACCAGGCGCTTGACCAGCAAGGGCGAAACCGTATCGGCCATGGCCGCCAGCTGCACCGCGTTGCGGCCCTCGCCATCGACAGCCACCAGGTCAGGCTTGTGCGGCAGGAGGTGTTCGATGACGGCGGCGCGACCGGCACGCGCGGCCTCCAGCCACGGCGTGCGACCGAGCGCGTCGCGTGCTTCCAGGTTTGCACCGGCAGCGAGCAGCACGCCGATGATTTCAACGTGGCCGGCCAGGGCCGCTTCGTGCAGTGCGCTGCGACGCTGGCGGTCGCGCGCATCCGCACGCGCCTTGTGCTTGAGCAGCAGCTGCACGCCGGCCGGATCATCGTCTTCGGTGGCGGCTGCGGCGAGCAGGACCGGCGTGCCGTCCGCCGGCTCGGTGCGGGCACCGCGTTCGAGCAGGAAGCGGGCCAGGCGCCAGTTGCCTACCTGGCAGGCCACGGCCAGCGGGGACCAGCCCTCGTGGTTGAGTGCATCCACTTCGGCCGCGGCATCGCGCAGCAGCGCGGCAACGCCGGGGTCGGAGCTTCGAGCCGCGTGGTGCAACGGCGTGTTGCCCTCGCTGTCGGTAGCGCGAGAATCGGCGCCATTGGCCAGCAGGGTCATCACGGCTTCGGGGCGACCATGCCAGCTGTCGCGGGTGGCGGCCAGCAGCGGCGTCATGCCCCGGTGCGGCGCGTTCACATCGACCCCGCGGGCAATCAGTTCACGCAGCAGGCGCAGGTCCGGCAACACCGCCGCCAGCACCGCCAGGCTGCGCTGATCACGCCAGTTCGGGTCCGGCAACGCGTGCGGGTCCGCGCCGGCCTGCAGCAGCTGCAGCGCCCGGTCGATGCGACCGTGGCGCGCCGCTTCATGCAGCGCAGGCGTCAGTTCCTGCGGGGCCATCGCCTCCAGCGGCGTGGTCTCGCTGGCAGCGGGGAACAGCGGCGCGTGCGCCGCACCGGCATCGGCCAGCGGGCCCGGGTTCACGCGCAGCGACACCAGTGGCGCCGGTGCGACCCGCTGCAGCAGCAGATGCAGCAACGGCGACCCCAGCAGCACGGTCAACGTGGCGGGCCAGCGCGCGCTTTCCGGCAGCAGCCCTGGCCATGCCGGCAACACCACCAGTGCGGCCAGCGCGATCACCAGCGCGGCCACGACAAGGCCACGCCAGGCGGTGAGGTCACGGCCGGCCAACGCCTGCCAGTGCTGCACCAGGCTGCCATCCAGCCGCTCGACATCATTCCACAGCGGCCACGTACGCCAGGCCGCCAGCAAACCGGCACTGACCAGCACGCTCAGCCCGAGCACCGCCGCGAGGCTGCCGCTGTCGCGCAGTGCCGCCAGCGGCCAGGCCAGCAGCAGGGCCAGCAGTACCGGCGCGGCGGTCCACAGCGCCAGCAGGGCCGGCAGGTCCTGCTGCGCGATCAACTTCGGCGGCAGTACCGCACGGCTGCGCCGCCACCACGAAATGCCCAGGGCATACGCCGGCTGCGCCAGCGCAGCAAGCACCGCCCCCGGCAGGCCGCCGACGGCGGCACCCAGCGCCAGCAGGGCACCCAGGACGAAGGCGATCGACAGGGCGCGCGGACGGGAAAGCTCAGTCATTGTGGCGCGGCATCATGCTGGTCACCGACGGCGGCACCTGCAGGTAGAACCCGCGTTCGCTCATTTCGCTGCGCACCTTGGCCGGATCGGCCTGGGCGAGGCGGCGCTGCGGCTCCAGGGCCACGTCCAGGACGAAGGTGAGCGTGCCCAGCGACGCCACCAGCGGCGCAGGCAGCGCGCTGAAGTCATCGCGTCGGGGAACGTAGACGAAGGTGTCCGGCTTGAGTTGGCTTTTATAGACGTAGGCGTGCATGTCCACGGGACGATAACCCGGGAAGAGCCCTGATTGTGTCGGAAAGCCGACACCGGGGAAAGCCGTCGGCCGACGATGCCGGCAGGATCGACGGCGTTTCCCCGGCGGGGTTCAGCAATGTGGCGGCGGCGTTCAGCCTCGGCCGCCGCCACACGGATGCTTACTTGACCTTGGCGTAGGTGCCCTTCAGGGCGACGCCGGCCACGAACGTGCCCGCCCAGCACTCGTAGTTGCTCGCGCTCCTGAACTCGTTCTTCTTGTAGTAGCTGACGATGTCGACCACCGCATTGGCGCCACGCGAGCGGGCGCCGTCCTGCAGTGCGCGCAGCGCCGACAGCGCCACCCAGCGGCAGGCTTCGGCATCGCTCTTGTTGGCGGCGTTGGTCTTCCGGTTGGTGACGTCTTCACCCAGACGCTGCTGCACGCTGACCGGCTGCCCGGCCAGATAGAAGCGCACGCTGCCATCGATGCCGGCATCGCGGGCGGCCTGCGAGCTGACAAGTTCCTGCAGGGACTGCTCCACTCGGGTGTCACGGGCGGAAGCCGTGGCAGTCACAGCCAGCAGAAGGGTGGCACTGGCGATCATCAGGGTGCGGCGCATCGAAACATCTCCTTGTCCGGGGTGCGTTGGGGGTGGTGCGGATGGGGTGCGGGGGTCATTCGCTCCAGCGGCGGAATACCAGCGAGGTATTGATGCCGCCGAAGGCGAAGTTGTTGCTCATCACGTACTCGGCCTGCAGATCGCGGCCGTGCCCGGTGATGAAGTCCAGCTGGCCGCAGCGCGGATCGACCTCGGCCAGGTTGAGGGTCGGCGCGAACCAGCCGGCACGCATCATCTCGATGCTCAGCCAGGCTTCGAACGCTCCGCACGCGCCGAGCATGTGCCCGACGTAGCTCTTCAGCGAGCTGATCGGTACGCGGCTGCCGAACACCTGCGCGGTGGCCTGTGTCTCGGCGATGTCGCCGTGATCGGTGGCGGTGCCGTGGGCGTTGACGTAGTCGATCCGCGTCGCGTCGAGCCCGGCGTCCTCCAGGGCCAGGCGCATGGCCTGGGCCATGGTGTCGGCGCTGGGCTGGGTGACGTGCTGGCCGTCGCTGTTGGTTCCGTAGCCGACCACCTCGGCAAGGATGGACGCACCGCGTGCGAGGGCGTGCTCCATGTCCTCCAGGATCAGCGTGCAGGCGCCCTCGCCCAGTACCAGGCCGTCGCGGCCTGCATCGAAGGGCCGCGGCGTCGACTGCGGCGCATCGTTGCGCACGCTGGTGGCGAACAGGGTGTCGAACACCGCTGCAGCGGTGGCGTCGAGCTGCTCGGCACCGCCGGCCACCATCACCGTCTGCTTGCCGCTGCGGATGGCTTCATACGCCGCTCCGACGCCCTGGCTGCCTGACGTGCAGGCGCTGGAGGTGGTGTAGACACGCCCGGACAGGCCGAAGAACACGCCGATGTTGACCGGCGCGGTATGGCTCATCATTTTCAGGTACGTGGTGGCACTGATGCCATCGGTGGTGAACTCGTTGAGCATGCGGCCGAACTCGCCGGTCGCTTCGTGGCTGCCGGAGGACGAACCGTAGGCCACGCCGGTGCGGCCGCTGCGCAGCACCGGATGCTCATGCAGGCCGGCCTCGCGCAGGGCCATCTCGGTGGCGCGCACCGACATGATCGCGACCTTGCCCATCGAGCGGGTGGTCTTGCGGTTGTAGTTCGGCGGCAGCGTGAAGTCCTGCGCGGGCGCGGCCAGCTTGGTGTTCAGGCCCGCGTAGACGTCCCATTCCGGCATGGTGCGCACTGCGTTGCGGCAGCTGCGCAGGTGCGCGTGGATGGTGGGCCAGTCGTGGCCAAGCGGACTGATGGCAGCGGCACCGGTCACCACCACGCGACGATCAGCGGCCATCAGAGCATGCCCCCGTTGACCGAGATCACCTGCCGGGTGATGTAGCCGGCCGGCTCGGACAGCAGGAACGCGACCGTTGCGGCCACCTCATCGGGATGCCCGACGCGGCCGGCCGGAATCAGCTTCAGGGCGTGTTCGACCACTTCATCGTTGAGCATTTCGGTCTCGATCAGGCCCGGGGCCACGCAGTTGACGGTGATCTGCCGGCTCGCCAGCTCCAGCGCCAGCGCCTTGGTGGCACCGATGATGCCGGCCTTGGCCGCGCTGTAGTTGACCTGGCCGCGGTTGCCGGCCAGCCCGGACACCGACGACAGGGTGACGATGCGACCGGGCCGGCGCCGCCGCACCATCGGCATGATGAGCGGATGCAGCACGTTGTAGAAGCCGTCCAGGTTGGTGTGGATGACCTGGTCCCAGTCTTCGGACGACAACGCAGGAAATGCGCCGTCGCGGGCGATGCCGGCATTGCACACCACGCCGTAGTACGCACCGTGCGCCTCGACGTCGGCCTCCAATGCGCCGCGTGCGGCATCCCGGTCGGCCACATCGAACGCCAGCACGCGGGCCTGCCGGCCCAGTGCCTGGATTTCGTCCACCACTGCCTTTGCCTCGTCCACGCGGCTGCGGCAGTGCACGGCTACGTCGAACCCATCGCGCGCGACGCGCAGCGCGATGGCCCGGCCGATGCCCCGGCTGGCGCCGGTGACCAGCACGCTCCGATTCCCTGTCATGCCTGTCCACTCTCCAGATAGGCCATCGCGTCGGCAGGTTCGTACACCGACACGTTGGCGGTCGCCCATTCTTCGTCGCCTGCCAGGATCCGGCAGGCGAACATCCCCAGTCCATTGTCGCCCAACAGCTCGCAGCGCGCCTGTACGCGAAGGCGGCTGCCCACCGGAAAACCGCTGCGCTGGCTGCCATAACGGCGACTGCCCAGCAGGAATCCGAGCTGCGGCCGGTTGCCGGCAGCGCGTGCACGGCAGCCGGCCCAGGCCGCGATGGCCTGCGCCATGTATTCGATGCCGATCCAGGCCGGCACCTGCCCATCCTCGACGAACAGCCCGCTCGCCGGCACGACCAACTCGGCCTCGATGCCGTCCTCGTCCCAGTGCACGATGCGCTCCAGCAGGCACATGTCCTGCCGGTGGGGCACCACGTCTTCAATGGCATACACCGTATTCATCCACGCTCCAGTGCCAGCACGGCGTTGCTGCCGCCGAAGGCGAACGAGTTGCTCAGCACGCGCCGGGGCGGCTGCGCCAGGCAGGTGGCCGGCGCCACCAGCGGCAACGGCGGCAGCGCCGGATCAGCGATGCCATCCCACCAGTGCGGTGGCAGCTGCTGCCGGCAGTTCTCGGCAAGCACGATCCAGCACAGCGCCGCCTCGATCGCCCCCGACGCGCCCAGGGTGTGGCCGGTGAGTGGCTTGGTGGAACTGCAGGGAACGTCATTGCCCAGTACCTGCGCCACCGCCAGGCTTTCCATCGCATCGTTGTGGCCGGTGGCAGTGCCGTGCAGGTTCACGTAGTCGACATCGGCGGGCGACCAGCCGGCACGATGCAGCGCCTGCTGCAGGGCGTCGATGGCGCCAAGGGCCTGCGGATCCGGCGCCGACATGTGATGTGCATCGGCGGACTCGCCCCATCCGGCCAGGCATACCGGGCCAGGTTCGCGGGTCAGCAGGAACAGCGCAGCGCCCTCGCCGATGTTGATCCCGGCACGATGCTGGGAGAACGGATTGCAGCGCACTGCCGAGACCGATTCGAGCGCATTGAAGCCTGCCACGGTGAAGCGGCACAGCGAGTCGGCACCCCCGGCGATGACCGCATCGACGGTGCCGGCACGCAGCATCCGCGCGGCCGACATCAGCGCCTTGGCACTGGACGAACAGGCAGTGGACAGGGTCCACGCCGGGCCCTGCGCGCCGCTGCGCTGACGCACGAACTGCGCGGTGGTGCCCATTTCCTGCTGTGCGTAATCGAAACCTTCAGGACAGCAGCCCTGCTCCGCATGGGTCCGCAGTGCCTGCTCCGATTCGCCGATGCCGGAGGTGCTGGTGCCCAGCACCACGGCCACCCGATCGGCGCCATGGCGTGCAATGACCGCGCTCACCGCAGGCGCGATCTGCGCCAGTGCGACCTCCAGCAATGCATTGTTGCGCCCGCGCAGGGACACCGGCAGGTCTTCCAGCGTCGGCAGTGGCGTGCGCACTTCACCCAGCGCCAGGGTACGCCCCGGCAGCAGGCGGTCGTTGTCGCTCAGGCCGCCCGGAGCATCGGCGAACATCGCCGATGCCACGGCGCCGCGGCCTTCGCCCAGCGCGCAGACCAGGCCGAGGTCGTTCAGGTAGATCGGTGTGTTCATCGCGCCTGCCCGGCCATGTCGATCGATTCGATGCGCAGGGCGTAACCCTCGGCACGGTTCTCCAGCTGGACGCTGCCATCGTCCAGGCGCCGCAGCTGCAGCCAGACCGTACCGCTGCGGGACAGGCTGCGCTGGCGGCCGTCATCGCTGACCTCCCAGCCCGCCGGCAATGCCGCAGCGATCGCCGCGGTCGGCCACAACGCGAACTGCAGGTCATCCAGTACGCGTTCGGCACGCACCTGCGGCGGCAGCCACGGCGCACGCTGCTGGGTCAGTTGCCGGCCATCCCACTGCAGGCGCACGCCGGTCTGGCCCATGGCCTGCACCGCCAGCCGCACCTGCTGTGCGTCGGCTTCGAGCAGCGCATCGAGATCGCGCTCATGGCTGCCGAACCGGAAATGCAGCTGCTGCTGCAGTGCCAGCGGCGCTGGCAGGCTGGCCGGCGACAGCCGCAGCGGTGGCAGCTGCACCTGCGGGCGTGGCATGCGCCCGGCACAGGCGACCAGCAGCAGGCACAGCAGCACTGCAGCGGAAAGGGCCATCAGGCGCCGCACAGTTCCTCCAGCACGCGCATGCGACGGCCGCTGGGGTCGGCCACGTAGGGGTTGTTGGTGTCCCAGGCGTATCCGGCCAGGATGGAACTGATCATGTCGCGCACGTCCGGCTGCGGGTCGGGGTGGTAGATGATCTTCTGGAAGCCGCCCTGGTACCAGCTTTCGACGAAACGACGGAAGGTTTTCACGCCGGCACGCAGCGGAACGGAGAACTCGGCCTCCCAGTCCACAGCCTGCCCGGCATAACGGCGCGCCAGGCACTCACTGGCCAGCTGCGCCGATTTGAAGGCAATGGTCACGCCCGAGGAGAACACCGGGTCGAGGAACTCGCCAGCGTTGCCAAGCAGCGCATAGCCCGGGCCCCACAGCGAACGGACATTGGCCGAATAGCCCGTGATGCGGCGGACCGGCAGCACCGCCCATTCGGCATTGGCCAGCAGGCGGGTCAGGTTCGGATCCTCGCCGACGATGGCCTGCAGCTTCTGCAGGTCGTCGCCTTCGTAGCGATCGAAGAACGAGGGTTCGGCCACCACCCCCAGCGAGCAGCAGCCGTTGGAGAACGGGATCGTCCAGTACCAGACGTCGATGTGCTCGGGGTGGGTCGTGATGAGGATCTTGTTGCGGTCGAAGTCCGCTTCGGCCGGAATGTTGTCACGCACGTGGCAGAAGATCGCACCACGCACCGGGAAGTTGGAGGGTGACTCCAGATCCAGCAGGCGTGGCAGCAACCGCGCGAAGCCGGAGGCGTCGAGGATGAAATCGGCCTCGATGCGGTACTCACTGCCATCGGGACGGCGCACGTTGACGGCAGGCTGCTCGCCCGGCTCGACCGACAGCACCTCGTCGCCGAAACGCAGCGTGGTACCCATCCGCTCGGCGCCCCGCGCCAGCACGTTGTCGAAGTCGGCGCGCTGCACCTGGTAGGTGGTGCCCCAGCCGGGCGAGAACTTCTTCCTGAAGTCGAATGCGGTACGCGCCTGGCCATGCACGAAGGCCGCGCCATTTTTGTGCTGGAAGCCGGCTTCGACCACATCCTGCAACAGGCCTGCCGCTTCGATGTACTCCATGCTCTGCGGCAGCAGGCTTTCACCGATCGAGAAACGCGGGAACTGCTGGCGTTCGATCATCAACACCTGGCGACCCTGCCGGCGCAGCATCGCAGCAGCAACGGAACCGGCCGGTCCGGCGCCGATGATCAGGATTTCGGTGCGTTCCACAGCATCCACAGCAGTACTCATCGGGGCGTCCTTGTTGCTCGATAGAGGGAGAGAAGAAGAGCCGAAGGCGGACTCAGGCCGCCGGCAGATCATGCGGCGGCGGCCGGAACAGCGGCGAGATCAGCCAGACCAGCCCGATACCGAACAGCAGGGTCAGGCCGAACGCGCGCAGCGCCGGAGTCTGCGACAGGCCCAACAGGCCGAACGACAGCCAGGTACTGGCCGCACCCACGCACACCGCCAGCCATGCACTGGCGTCGCCACGATGCTCGATCAGGAAGATGCCATAGTCGATGCCCATGCCCAACAGCAGCATCAGCGCCAGCACGTTGAACAGCTGCAGCGGCTGGCCGAACAGGCCCAGCAGGCCCAGGGTCAGCGCACCGGCGATCAGGGTCGGGGCGAACACGCGCCAGGCCTGGCGGCGATAGCGCAGCCACAGCGCGCCGAACACCAATGCGATGCCGACCAGCAGCAGCCCGCCCATCAGCTTGCGGTAGTGGCCCAGCAGCGTGGAGAAATCGGAGGTTCGGTCTACCCAGCGCACGCCGGGCAGGCCTTCGGCGGCACGTTCCAGCGTGGCCAGAGCATCGGCACGCGACAGGTCATCGACCATCACCACGCTGATCATCTGCCCACCGACCTTACCCACCCACAGGTGGCGGAACGGCTGCGAGGCTGGCGAGGCCAGGAAGGCGTCGGCGGTGAGCGGCGCTGCGGCAAACTGCGGTCGCAGCAGCGGCTCGCCCACGGCTTCGGACACAGCCGACAGCACGCCGGGCTCCACCTTCGCGGTCAGCGCAGCATCGGCCTGCTGCCGGGCCGGTGATGGCAGCCAGTCACTGATCGCGCGGTAGCCACCAATGCGCTTGTCATCGGCCAGTACACGCAAGCGTTCGGTCAACGCCTCTTCGCGCTGCAACAGCTGGGCGGCATCGCTGCCCTGCACCAGGTAGAACTGTGCCGGGCTGGGCATGCCCAGCAGCTGGCTCAGGCGGATCTGCTGGGCCATCAGCGCCGGTGGAGACGACTGCAGGCTGCGCAGGTCGTCGTTGCTCTGCAGGCGCGCGATGCCCACCGCGGACAGCGCCAGCGCCGCCACCACGAAGATCGCCACCGGGCGCCGGCCGTGCAGGCGCGGGAAACGTTCCAGCGTATTGCCCAGCCAGTGCGAGAAGCGGGTCTGGCGGATCTCGCCACCGTCGAGCCACGGGAACCAGAAGATCACCGTGAGGAACGCTGCTGCCAGGCCCACCACCGAGAACAGCGCCATCTGGCGAAGGCCCGGGAACGGGGCCAGGCCCAACGCGAGGTAGGCCAGCGCACTGGTCAACAGCGCCAGCCACAGGCCGGGCAGCAGATGCCGCAGCAGCTTCCAGCGACGGTCGGCCGGTTCGGCCTGGCGCGACGCAAACCAGTGGATGCCGTAGTCCTCCGCTACACCCACCAGCGATGCACCGAACACCAGGGTCAGCACATGCACTTTGCCGAACACCAGCACGGTCACCGCCAGCGCCACGCCGCAACCGATCAGCAGCGACGCGGCCACCAGCAGGATCGGCCGCAGCGAACGGAACGCCAGCCACACCAGCAGCAGTACCGCGGCCAGCGAGCCCCAACCGATGGTGTTGATCTCGCGATTGGCCTGCACCGCAGCGGCTTCGGCGTGCAGCGGCACGCCGGCATGCAGGATTTCCAGCTCGGGCGCTGCGGCCCTGGCCGCCTTCCCGGCCCGCTCCAGCAGGCCATCAAGATGGCGCTCGCCATCAAGCTGGAACGCCGAACCCGGCGTATCGAACTGCAGCGCCGCCCAATGCTTGCCCTCGGCTTCAAGCAGGCCATCATCACCCAGCCGCAAGCCCGAACCCTGCGCCTGCTGTTGCCACCACTGCGGCCACAACGACAGCGGATCCTGCCGCCATTCGGTGAGCCGCGGCGCACCCATCGGCCCGTACAGCGCGGCGAGTGCCTGTTCGGCCAGCGCACCGGTTTCCGTGCTCTGCAGCTGGTCACGCTGTGCCGGGGTCAGCAGGCGGTCGCGATACGGCGCGTAGAACGCACGCGCCTCGTCGAACCAGCCTTCAATGGACCCACTGGGCACCAGCAAAGCGCTCTCGGCATCTCCAGCCATGGCCGCAGCGAACGCGGCCTGCGCCCGCTTGGCGGCGGCGCCGTCCTGGCTGCCGAGCAGCACCACCACCTGCCGCGAACTGCCATCGGCGATGCGCCGGGTGACATCGCTCAACAGGCGGTCATGCGCATCCTGCGGCAACAGCGCGAGGATGTCGGTATCGATCCGCGGCTCCTGGCTCCACAGGCGCCACTGCTGCACGCCCAGTACCAGCAGCAACACCAGCCAGGCGATGCCCAGCCAATGCCACCAACGCCGCAACCGGTCCGGTGCGTTCAACGCCACGGCGTCACTCAAAGCGGCGCGCCTCGTCGGGGTTCAGCGTGGCGGGGGCTTCACTCAACGCGCTGAACTGGATCTGCGTGCGGTCCTTGTTCGCCTCGACGATCTCGACCTGGCGCACATAGCGGTCACCCTGCAGCGTCAGCGACTCGAAGGCCTTGGCCAGCATCGCCGACTTCGGTGTCAAACGCAGGCGCCAGCCCTGCCCTTCACGGCTGGCCGCCACGTTGAACTGGCCGGAGAGTGCCTGCACGTCGCCACTCATCAGCGCGAACATGATCGCATTCACCGAGCGCATCGCCGGCTGCTGCCGTGCATCGAGTTCAACGCGGGTGCTGCCATCGCGCCGGCGGCTGAGGATGCGGTCGGCGGTGACCACCACCTCGGAGGGGAACGGCGTGAGCGTGGTCCAGATCACACCGTGCTGGCGCGCGACCACGAACCGGCCGTGCGAGCGCAGCGGATTCCTGAAGCCACTGACCTGCTTTTCCTGGCTGAACTGGCCACGCAGCACCTCCGGACGCGCCACCGCCTGGGTGATCGCGTCGACGGCAGGATCGGCCGCCTGTACACGCGGTGCGGCCACCAGCAGCAGCGCGCACAGCAGCACGCCTGGAAGACGGGCGAGCATGTTCATGGCGCGGGCACTCCCAGACGTTCCCACAGTACCGGCGGGCATTGGTACAGCATCTCCTTGCTGGCGGCATCCACCGCGACCTGGATGGTCATGGCCCGGGTGGCCACCTGGCCGCTTTCCGCATCCAGGATCTCGTAGTCGATCTTCAGCCGGTTCTCCCATTCGACGATGCGTGCACGCACCAGCAGCCGCTGGTTGAACAGCAGCGGCCGCACGTATTTCACGCGCGCGTCGACCACCGGCCACAGGTAGCCCGATGCGAGCATCTGCGGGTAGTCGTAGTCGTGGCGCTGCAGCAGCGCACACCGGGCAATCTCCAGATACTTGAAGTAGTTGCCATGCCAGACCACGTTCATCGGATCGCAGTCGTGGAAGGCGGGGCGCAGCTCGATTTCACAGACCAGGTCATTCACCGGAATACAGTTCCCAACGTTGCGCGCGGATCTCCACCAGCAGTTCCCGCAGTTCGCGATCCAGCGCGCGGTCTTCCTCGACCAGCGCGATGCGCTGCCCCAGGTCCACATACATGTCGGCCAGACTGCCATGCAGCTGCGCGTTCAGGCCAACCCGCTCGCGCAGTGCCAGGCCCTGGCGGGCGGCGATCAGCATCGCCGCCACCACCTGTTCAGTCAGTTCGATCACACGCAGGCAGTCGCGCGCGGCGATGGTGCCCATGCTGACCTTGTCCTGGTTGTGGCATTCGGTCGAGCGCGAGAACACACTGGCCGGAAGGGTCTGCTTCAACGCTTCGGCGGTCCACGCCGAGACGCTGATCTGCAGTGCCTTCAGCCCGTGGTTGATTGCTGCCCGCGGGCCGGTAGCCGCCGACAGATTGGCGGGCAGGCCGTGGTTGTATCGCGCATCCACCACCAGCGCCAGCTGCCGGTCGAGCAGGTCGGCAAGGTTGGCCACGGTGTTCTTCAGCGTGTCCATTGCCAGTGCGATATGGCCGCCGTAGAAGTGGCCGCCGTGCAGGATGCGCTCGCCGTCGGCATCGATCAGCGGGTTGTCGTTGGCGCTGTTCAGCTCGGTTTCGATCAGCTGCCGCAGGAAGGGCAGGCTGTCTTCCAGCACGCCGATCACGTGCGGGGCGCACCGCAGCGAGTAACGATCCTGCAGGCGCTGTTCGTTGCGCGGCGGCCGTTCGCTGTGCAGGTCGCGGCGCAGCCGTGCGGCGATGCGGGCCTGGCCCGGATGCGGCTTGGCCGCGAACAGGGTCTCGTCGAAATGGTGCGCGTTGCCGTCGCTGGCCAGCACGTTGAATGCGGTCAGGCGGGTGGCCAGGCGCGCCAGGTAGTCGGCACGCTGCCAGGCCAGGCAGGCCAGGCCGGTCATCACCGCAGTGCCGTTCATGATCGCAAGGCCTTCCTTCGGCCGCAGCTTCAGCGGGACCATGCCGATGCTCGCCAGTACTCCGGCAGCCGGTTGCACGCGGCCATCGTGCAGGACCTCGCGCTCGCCGCACAGCACCGCCGCCACGTATGACAGCGGCGTCAGGTCACCGCTGGCGCCGACCGATCCCTCCGCCGGGATCATCGGCAGCACGTCATGCCGCAACAGTGTGGCCAGGCCTTCCAGCAGGGCTACGCTGACACCGGACATGCCACGCACCAGCGACGCCAGACGCGCAGCCAGCACTGCGCGGGTCTCGGCCGGGTCCAGGTAACGGCCCAGTCCGCAGCCATGGTAGGTGTACAGGTGGTGCGGCAACTCGGCCACCAGCGCCGGCGGGATGTTCACCGTGCACGAATCGCCGTAGCCGGTCGTCACGCCGTAGATCACCCCGTCCTCGCGCAGCAGGCGGTCGAGAAAATCGGCACCGCGCTGGATGTGGGCACGAAAGGCCGGGGCCTCGCTCAGCGCGGCCTCGCACTGGCGATGGGCCAGCGCCACCACGTCTTCGATGGTCAACGGTGCGTCGCCAAAGCGGCACACGGGTACGGCGTCAGTCGTCATGCGGAGCCTGATCCCAGAAGGGGAAGAAATTGAACCAGTCCAGCGGGGACTGGATGACCTGCAGTTCGAGCCACTGCGCGAAACGCTGCGCCTGCCCTGCCAGTGCCGCGTCCCGCGAGCCACGCGGCAGCATGATGCGATCGGCGAACTGCTCGAAGGCGACCCGGTACCCCTGGCCTTCATGCAGGCAGGCCATGGTGTACACCGGGCAGCCCAGTGCCGCCGCCAGCACGTAGGCACCGATGGGGAACGGGGCACGGTGGCCGAGAAAATCCGCGGTGACGCTGCGTCCACCCTGCACTGGCGTGCGGTCGCCGACGATGGCCACGAAGCCACCGGCAGCCACGCGCTCGGACAGCATCATCGCCGTGGCCGGCCCCATCGCGGTGACCTGCACCAGTTCCACCGTTGCCAGCGGGTCCAACCGCTGCAGCAGGCGGTTGAAGCGCTGCGCGTGCGCGGTGTGCACCAGCACGGTGATGCGGAACCCCGGCACCTGTTCGGCCAGCACCTGGCACAACTCCAGGCAGCCGATGTGGGCGGTCAGGATCAGCCCGCCTTCGCGGCGTGCGATCCTGTCCAGCACCAGATCGCGCCGCAGCTGGATGCGCTCGGGCGGATAGCGTCCGCCCAGGCCGAGGATCTTGTCCAGCAGGGTGTCGGCGAACGCGAAGAAATGGCGCAGGCTGTCGCGCCGCGTCGGCTCGCGGCCCAGCGCGCCACTGTGTGCCTGCAAGCGCTGTAGATACTGCAGTGATGCCTGCCGGGCCACGCGGTTGCCCAGCCAGTGGCAGAGCACCACCGGCCACACGCACAGGCGGAACGGCCAGCGCCCGAACCACCGATGCACCCAGCACAGGAACAACACGCCGGCCACCGATGTGGATTCACCGATGTCGGCCCAGTGCGGCGCACCTTGGGGGGCGGCCATCTCAGCCCTGCCCCTGCAGGCGGCGCCAGAGCAGGCGCGGTGCGCGCCGGAGCATGCCAAAGAACAGGCGCGCATGCATGCGGCTGATGCGTACGTTGTCGCGCCACACATCGAAATGCGAGACACCGTCTGCCGGATAGGTCACCCGCGTCGCCAGATGTTCCACCGGCACCTGCCGCCAGTACAGCCGCACCATCACTTCGGTATCGAAATCCATGCGCCGGCCGATGGTCTCTTCGCCCATCAGGCGCAGCACCGGAGGCAGTGGATAGACACGGAAACCGCACATGGTGTCGCGCAGATGCAGCGACAGCGTGTTGATCCAGACCCAGACATGCGTTGCGTAGCGACCGTACAGGCGGGCCTTGGGCACACTGGCGTCGTAGGCGGGAATGCCGCAGATCACCGCGTCCTGCCGCGCACGCGCGGCCGCGATGAAGCGCGGCAGGTCGCCGGTGTCATGCTGGCCGTCGGCATCGATCTGCAGCACGTGGCTGCAGCCCCGCCTTGCGGCCTCGGCGAAGCCCGCCAGCATCGCCCCACCCTTGCCCTGGTTGACCGGCAGACGCAGCAGATCGACCCCTTCACGCTGTGCCAGCGCCTGCAGCACCGAAGCACATGATGCATGCGAGCCATCGTCCACAAGCAGGCAGGGCAGGCCAGCGCGCTGCACGCCATCGACCACCGCGGCGACAGCATGTTCGTGGTCGTAGACGGGAATCACCACCAGTGGCGCGAACGCGGCACCGGCATCGGCCGGATCACTGCGCATCGGCGAAGACCATCCTGCCACTGGCGTGTACGCCATGCACGGAGGCATAGCGGAAGACCAGCACGTTGCGTGCGGTATCCCAGTCCAGATGCAGCGTCAGCTCGTCGCCCGGACGCGCCACATGCTGGAACTTCACCGCATCCATGCGCACGAACCCCTCCGGCATCGCAAAGGCCTGCCGGGCAAAGCGCACCGCCCAGTCCACCTGGGCCACGCCGGGCAGGATCGCGGCCTGCGGGAAATGTCCCTGGAACGGGCGCAGCGCCGGGTCCAGTGTCATGCGCAGGGTAGCGCTGGCCGCCTCGCGCCGATCCCATACCGGCACCGGCATCGACGGCTGGAACAGGGCCACCAGCGCGGCCTGGGTCACCTTGCCCTGCGCATTCACCGGCAGCGTGGGTACCAGCCGCCAGCGGCGCGGACGGGTCACGGCGTCATGGCTCTGTGCCAGGCGCGCGGCCAGCCGCTGGCCCAGCGCGCGGCGCGCGGCATCATCGGCATCAAGCAGTGCCGCATCGGCCGGCACCACCACGGCCGCCAGCTGCTCGCGCTGGCCGGGCAGCACCAGCACGCGCACGTCATCGACGTCCGCGTCGTCGCGCAACGCACGTTCCAGCGCATCGAGCGAAACGCGGCGCTCTTCGATCTTGACGATGCGGTCGGCGCGGCCGAGCAGGCGGAAGCAACCCTCGGCCAGCGCTTCCACCCGATCCTGCGTGCACCACCAGTCGCGGCTCTGCAGATGGGGTGAAGCCACCGCCAGGCAGCCTCCCTCGATTCTCCACTGCACCCCCGGAAGCGGCTGCCAGGGCGGAAGATCGGTATCCCAGCGACGCCAGGCGATGCCGCCGGTCTCGCTGCTGCCGTAGACCTCGGTCGGTGCGACTGCCATCCATTGCCGCACCTGCCGCGCTGCCTCTTCCGGCAGCGGGCCGCCAGAGGAGAACACAGCGCGCAGGTGGCCCTGCAGGCTGGCCCAATCCAGCTGCGCAGGCAGGCGCTTGAGGTGCGCCGGGGTCGCCACCAGCACCGTCTGCGTGCCCGCCAGCGCAGCGACCAGATCCTCATGGAAGAACCGCCGCGGATGGATCAGGCGACCGGCGGCCAGCGGCCACAGCACGCGGAACAGCAGGCCGTAGATGTGCTGGTGCGACACCGTGCCATGCACCTGCGCGCCTTCCAGCTGTGCGCCGAACGCGGCCTGCAACGCATCGACCTCGCGCGCCAGCTGGTCCAGGCGCTTGTCGATCGCAGTGGGTTCGCCGGTGCTGCCCGACGTGAACACGCACAGCTCGCAGGCATGCTCGTCCAACGCATCCAGCTCGACCTGCGCACCGGCGGCCGCCATCATCAGTGGCCGGTAATCACGGGAAACGTCACCGGCAAAACCGCTCACCTGCGGCTGCAGGGCCTGCAGCGTGGCGGGCAGGTTGTCGGCGGCCAGGAACACCCGCTTGCCGGCGTGCCAGGCACCGAACAGCGCCTCGGCGAACGACACGGCATCATCGAAGTACAGCGCCCAGTCACGGCCGTCAGTGGCGGCAAACGCCGTACGCCAGGCCAGTACGCGCTGACGGAATTGCTGATGGTCGACCACTTCGCCATCGCGGATGCCGACAGCACGCTGCGGCCGCGCATCCCGCAGCAGCCGGTCCAGGGCAATCCACTCAGCCATGGGCGTGCGCCGCCTTCACCCGTCGCCGCACCAGCCATTCGCCTGCGAACAATACGCCCATCATCACGTACGCCAACAATCCGTTGTAGAGCATCCAGACCCGATCCGATGCGTACAGCGCGGTGAGCAGGGCCAGACTGCCGTTGAGAACGAAGAAGCCGCACCACACCTGGGTGACGCGGCGGGTATAGGCCACCGCGAACGGTGGCAGGTCCGGCTCCTGCAGCCGCGCCAGGCGCTCCACCAGCGGCGGCCCGAACCGCAGGCTGATGGCGAACACGCACAGCATCACCACGTTCACCAGCGCCGGGTACAGCTTCAGCGGCAGCGCCTGGTTGAGCACGGTGGCCAGCACCGCCAGCAGTCCGGTACCGGCTGCAGCAGCCCACCACAGCGGCTGGCGCGTGCTCAGGGCACGCAGCAATGCCAGGGTGAACAGCAGCAGTGCCAGCCAGCGCGGCTCGAAGCGGCCCATCGCCAGGTAGACGAGCAGCGGGTAGGCCAGCGAAATCGCCGCCACCACGACCGTACGCGCGCGTGCCAAGGCGGAGCCGCCCGCGCTGCGGTCAGGCTGCTGCCTGGTCCGGCAGCAGCCGGTGCACGACATCCACGATGTCCTGCACGGTGCGCACGGCCTTGAACGCTTCCGGCTGCAGGTTGCGGCCGAGCAGCGGCTTGAGCTGCACGATCAGGTCGACCGCATCGATGCTGTCGATGTCCAGGTCGTCATAGAGACGTGCCTCGGGGGTGATCCGGGCCGGTTCGATCTCGAAGCTGTCGGTCAGGATGTTGACGATGCGTTCGAACAGTTCATTCTTGGTCATGGCAGCTCCTGGCGCCGTTACGACTGGCGGGCGGCGACGAACTCGCCGAGCGCGCGCACGCTGGAGAAATGGCGCCGGGTCTCTTCCGAGTCGGACGACAGGCTCACACCGTACTTCTTCTGCAGCGCCAGGCCCAGTTCCAGAGCGTCGATCGAATCCAGGCCCAGGCCCTCGACGAACAGCGGCGCGGTCGGATCGATGTCCTCCGGCGTGATGTCCTCCAGTGAAAGCGAGGAAATGATCAATTCCTTGATCTCGTGCTCAAGTGCTTGCACGGGTCGAATCTCCAGACAGGTCGAAATAACGAGAAAGGTGCTCGGTGACGCGGCGTGCTGCCAAGGCATCCCCCCTTGGCGCGTCGTCTTCGGCCAGGAATGGCGCGATCGGGATATCTTCGCCGATCTGCAGCCGAACGTGAAAGCGACGTGAGGGCACACGATACCATTTCTGCCCTTTGCTCAGGGTTGGCGGGGTACAGGTGATCCGCACCGGCGTGATGTCCAGCCGGCCGCGGACGGCGATATTGGCGGCCCCACGCTGAAGCCTCGGCGACTGGCCGGGCACGCTGCGGGTCCCTTCCGGGAAGATGACGAGGCTGCCGCCGGCCCGTACCGCGGCCACGCAGTCATCGACCAGGCCGGCCCCGTCGTCATTGGAAATGTAGCCGGCGGCCCGGACCGGGCCCCGCATGAACGGGTTGCGGGCCACCGCCCGTTTGACCACGCAGTCGGCATTGGGCAGCAGCGAGACCAGGCAGACCACGTCGATCAGGGTGGGGTGGTTGGCCAGGACCAGCAGGCCGTCGCGCTGCAGGCGCTCGCGCCCTTCGATCTCATAGGTCATCACCCCGAGCCCGCGCATCAGCCGCAGGTGGCTGGCGAACGCCACCTGCACCACGCGGCGGGCGCGACGGCGGCGGGCCACCGGATCACGCATCAGCAGCAGGATCGGCATCACCACGGCACCCAGCAGCAGGCCGCCGATGCCGAACGCAGCAAAACTCAGGCCGGTGCCCACCACCCGCCAGGCAAGATCGAGGCGGCGCAGCGCCTCAGCCACGGCGGCTCCAGCGCCAGCGCTGGCCATTGGCAACGTGTTCCAGCGCCGGCGCGCCCGCGAGCAGGAAGCGGTGCAGGTCCAACGCGTGCGGCAACAGGCCGGGCGCGGCGGTAACCGGGGCCGGCGCGCCATCCCACTGCAGCGACAGCGTCGGCAGCGCCTGTGTCGGCGCCACCACACGCCAGCACCAAGCGAAGAACGGGTCGGGTTCGTCGGCGAACGTCGCGTAAACTTCGGGCAACGGCGACTCGTAGACCACCACCCGCACTTCGCGGGCGCCATCGGCCAGCAGACCGGCGGCCTCCAGGCAGGCGGCCTCCACCGTCGCCTGGCCGGCAGCCAGCGCCAGATAGTTGCCGCGATGGCCACGAGCGATCGAGTACAGCGCAGCGATCGCGTTATGGACCGACAGGCCGAATCCGGTGGGCGACAGGGGCTGCTCGTTCACCAGCGCCCCGAGCAGGTCCATCGAGCGCGCCACATCACCATGGCGGCTGGCGAACACCAGCGGTATCTGGCTGTCGGCCCCTTGGCCATCCTCGCACCAGCAGGCTGCCTGGATCGCCATCCGCCCCAGCCGCTCGATGCGGCGGCGCTGCATCGCGGGCACCTCGGACAGCGCCGGCGTGCCCTCGCCCTGTGGCAGGAAGGGTGCGTCAGCCCAGCTCAGCCACTGGCTGCGCTCGCTCAGGCCAGGTGCCCAGGCAGCCCAGTCGACGATGGAGAATTCGATCATCTAGCGATGGTGCTTCATCAGGAGAACGATGGCACGAGCCATTATGGCGACGCGCGGCGGCCCCCCGTCCCTGCAGCCGTGCGTCCGTCCAGGACGTCGCCGGCTGCCCCCTGGCGGCCGGAAAGGAGCGCACGCTAGCACGTCCTGCGCAGGGTGTGCAGGTTTCACATTGCACAACGCGGGGCCGGCACCTGTGGCCCCGCACGCCATTGCTCAGTGGTAACCGGCTCCGGCCTGCACTTTGCCGCGGAATACCCGGTACGACCACGCCGTATAGCCGAGGATGACCGGCAGCAGAATGACCAGCCCGACCAGGGTGAAGCCGAGCGAGGACGCCGGTGCGGCTGCCTGCCACAACGTCATCGAGGGCGGCAGCAGGTACGGCCACATGCCCAGCACCAGGCCCAGGAAGCCGAGAATGAACAGCGCCAGGCTGAGCAGGAACGGCGGCAGGTCGCGGCGTGGATGCGTGGCGCTGCGCCACAACGCAGCGGCCACCGCCAGGGTCAGCAACGGCACCGGTGACAGCCACCAGAAGTTGCCGTCACTGAACCAGCGCGCCATCAACCGCGAGTCCAGGAACGGCAGCCAGCTGCTGACCAGGCCCATCGCTGCGATCACCGCCACCACCAGCGGCCGTGTCAGCTGCCGCGCCAGCGCCTGCACGCGCCCTTCCGTCTTCAGGATCAGCCAGGTGCTGCCCAGCAATGCGTAACCGGCGACCAGCGCCGCGCCGGTGAGCATCGCAAACGGGCTGAACCAGGCAAACGCACCGCCGTGGTAGACCCCGTCCACCAGGGGCAGCCCCTGCACCAGCGCGCCCAGGATCACGCCCTGGGCGAACGTGGCCAGCAGCGAGCCGAGCGCGAACGCCACGCTCCACAGCCTCCGCGAGCGATGCGCCTTGAAGCGGAATTCGAAGGCCACGCCGCGGAACACCAGTGCCACCACCAGCAGCAGCACCGGCAGATACAGCGCCGACAACAGCACTGCATAGGCCTTGGGGAACGCCGCCAGCAGGCCGGCGCCGCCCAGCACCAGCCACGTCTCGTTGCCGTCCCAGATGGGCGCAGCCGTGTTCATCATCAGGTCGAGCTGCTCCTCGTCCTCGGCGAACGGCGCAAGGATGCCGATGCCCAGCACGAACCCGTCCAGCACCACGTACATCAGTACGCCGAAGCCGATCACCGCGAACCACGCCACCGGCAGCCAGGTCACCAGGTCCATGTCAGCGCTCCTCCAGCGGTTCGTCGGCGGCGGACAGCGGCCGTGCCGGGGTGTGGCTGCCGTGGTCCAGCGAGGGCCCCTGGTCGTGGGGCTGCGGTCCATGGCGCAGGATCTTCACCAGGTACCAGATGCCCCAGCCGAAGACGAAGGCGTAGCCGACGACGTAGACCCCCAGCGACAGCGCGGTCATCCATGCGCTCTGCGGGCCGACCGCATCTGCAGTACGCAGCACGCCGTAGACCACCCACGGCTGCCGCCCCATCTCGGTGACGAACCAGCCGGAGAGCAGCGCGATGAAGCCGCTCGGCAACATCCAGTTCCAGCCGCGCAGCAGCCACGGCGAATCCAGCAGCTTCCTCCGCCACAGCTGGAACGCCGACACCCATGCCAGCAGCAGCATCAGTGTGCCCAGTCCAACCATGATGCGGAAGGCGAAGAACACCGGCGTCACCGGTGGCCGTTCACTGGCCGGTACCGAAGTCAGCGGATCGAAGGTGCCGTCCAGCGAATGGGTCAGGATCACGCTGCCCAGCTTCGGAATGGCGACTTCGAAGTCGTTGCGCTCTTCCTTTTCGTTGGGCAGCGCGAATACCACCAGCGGCACGCCCTCGCCTTCGCCGGATTCATGCCAGTGCGCTTCCACCGCCGCGATCTTCATCGGCTGGTGCTTGAGGGTGTTCAGGCCATGCATGTCGCCGACGAAGATCTGCACCGGCACGGTCAGCGCCGCAAACGCCACGGCCGCGATCAGCATGCGCCGGCCCGCCTCCACGTGCGTTCCCCTGCGCAGGTACCACGCACCCACGCCGCCGATCACGAAGCAGGTGGTGATGAACGAGCCCAGCGCCATGTGCGCCAGCCGGTACGGGAACGACGGGTTGAACACCACCTGCCACCAGTCCACCGGATGCACGATGCCATTGACCATCTCGTAGCCGGCCGGGGTGTGCAGCCAGCTGTTGGACGACAGGATCCAGAACGTGGAGAACAGCGTGCCCAGCGCCACCATGCAGGTGGACAGGAAATGCAGGCGCGGCGAAACCCGGCCCCAGCCGAACATCATCACGCCCAGGAAGCTGGCTTCCAGGAAGAACGCGGTCAGCACCTCGTAGGTCAGCAGCGGGCCGATGACGGTACCGGCCACCTCGCTCAGGCGCGGCCAGTGGGTGCCGAACTGGAAGGCCATGACGATGCCGCTGACCACGCCCATGCCGAACGATACGGCGAAGATCTTCTGCCAGAAGAAGTACAGCTCCCGCCAGACCGGGAGACGGGTACGCAGCCAGCGCCATTCGACGAAGGCCAGCCAGCTGGCCGTGCCAATGGTGAAGGCCGGGAACAGCACATGGAAACTGATGACGAATCCGAACTGGATCCGGGACAACAACAACGCGTCCAAGGGACGCCTCCTGCCTGCGACCGGTGGGATACCGGACCACTTTAGGAATATTTCGTTACGCCGGGATGCGACCGGGTGACGCGCTGCTTCACTCTGTCGCAGGGGAAGCCGCCGGGCATGGCCGCGCCCCATGACCTGCCGGCGCCGATCCGCCGGGCATGGCCCGGCGCTACCCATTGATCCCCAGGTAGCGCCGGGCCATGCCCGGCGAGAGCCTCAAGGCCAGAAGTACCAGGCACCGGCCGCCAGCAGCGCGCCCACCAGCAGCACCTGCACCACCACATAGCCCACGCCACTGTCGCGCGACTCACTGGCAATACGCGTCTGCAACGCCTCGCTCACGTCCGGGGTCTGTTCCTGCCGTGCCTGTTCACGCAACGCCTGCGCCAGCGCGCGCTCGTCGGCATCGCGGGGATCGGTCGGTGGGTTCACAGCAGTTCTCCGGCGGTGGCATGCCGCGTCAGTTCCTGCTTCAGGAGCAGACGCGCGCGGTGCAGGTGGCTCTTGATGGTACCGCGCGCAAGACCGGTCACCTGCTCGATCTCTGCCAGGTCGAAATCCTCCAGGTAGTGCAGGCCGACGATCAGGCGCTGCGGCGGGCTCAACCGCTCCAGCGCCGCACCCAGCTGGCGGCCGGCCTGCAGCGCTTGGCTGAGTTCGGCCGGGCCCGGTCCCTCGTCACCGATGCCCAGATCCTCCGGTACCTCCACCGCCACCATCCACTGCGCTTCCAGGCGCCGGCGACGCAGGTGCTGCAATGCGGTGGTGTAGGCCACCCGTGAGATCCAGGTCCGCAGCGAGGATTCGAAGCGGAACCGGTGCAGTTGCCGGAACACCGCCAGGAAGGTCTCCTGCAGCAGGTCAGCGACCTGATCGCGGTCACCCACCATGCGCCCGATCACATGCGCGCACGTGCGCTGATGGGCCTGCACCAGCTGCGCGAACGCCGGTTGCGAGCCATCGATGATGGCCCGCACCAGCGCCGCATCATCTTCGATGACCGCGGCCGCCGCGGCGTCCTGCCGGCGGCGGCCGCGCAGGGCGGACAGGGCTTCGCCCAGCAGGCTCATGCGCACCGCTCCCCCGGGGCGTGTGGCATGCCGGCGCTCAGCTCTTGCGCACGGCGGGGCGGGTGAAGTGCCAGGCCAGCAGCTGGCCCAGGCCGGCACTGCCCACCAGGGCGGCGGCGGCGCCAAAGGTGAGGTCGCGGGCGCCCAGGACTTCCAGCAGGCCCATGGCCAGGGCCAGGCACACCAGGCTGATGCCCCAGCGCAGCGCGCCCTGGCGGCGGCGCTCTTCCTCCAGCACGGCCAGGGAGCGGATCACCTCCTCGGGCACGTGCGGTGCGACCAGCTTGCTGCGCGCGCGCGCATCGGCGATGGCGTGGATGGCGTAGGCGATGCAGATGAAGAGGGTGATCGGGATGAGTTCCTGCATGGTCGTGCTCCTGTGCGGTGAATGATGCGGGTTCAGGAGAATGGATGCGCGATGGGGGGCACCGGTTGCACCGCTTTGCCGATCCCGCTGCCATGACCTGTGGCCCCCTCCTGCGGCGCGAACGGCTGCTACCCTTGCCCGGTTTCCTTTTCTGGTGCCGTCCGCCCATGTCCCGAGTGCTGCCCCTGTCCCTCCTGCTGTCGGCCGTGCTGGCCGCACCGGCCGCCCATGCCGCGCCGACGCCGATCACCATCGAACAGGCCATGGCGGATCCGGACTGGATCGGTCCGCCGGTCGAGAAGGCCTGGTGGTCGTGGAACAGCCAGCAGGTCGAGTACCAGCTCAAGCGCAACGGCAGCCCGGTGCGCGACACCTTCCGCCAGCCCGTGGCCGGTGGTGTTGCGGCCCAGGTGGCTGACGACCAGCGCGGCACCCTGGACGTGGCCGATCCGGTCTACGACCGCACCCGCACCCGCAGCGCCTTCGTCCGCAACGGCGACGTGTTCGTGCGCGACCTGCGCAGCGGCGCGCTCACCCAGCTCACGCGCAGCAACGAGCGCGCCAGCGGGGTGAACTTCGCTGCCGACAACGGCGTGATCTGGCGGGTGGGCCAGAACTGGTTCCACTGGACCGCTGCCGGCGGCGTGCAGCAGGTTGCCAGCCTGAAGGCCGACAAGGACCCCAACAGCGCGCCCAAGGACGACCTGCTGCGCGACCAGCAGCTGCGTACCCTGGAAACCCTGCGTCGCGACCGCGAGCAGCGCGAGGCATTGAAGGACCAGGACCAGCGCTGGCGCCAGGCCGACCCGACCCGCGCGCCGGGCCCGGTATACCTGGGCGCCGACGTGGAGATCGCCGACAGCGTGCTGTCGCCGGACCTGGGCCACCTGATCGTGGTGACCACGCCGAAGGACTTCGACGAGGGCCGCACCAGCAAGATGCCGCTGTACGTGACCGAATCCGGTTACGAGGAAACCGAGGACACCCGCACCCGCGTCGGTCGCAATGGCAACGAGCCGCACACCCTGTGGTACGTGGACGTGCGCAGCGGCAAGGCGCAGAAGCTGTCGCTGTCCGGCCTGCCGGGCATCGCCACCGACCCGCTGGCCGACCTGCGCCGCAAGGCCGGCAAGGAGGCGCTGAAGGGCGAACGCAGCGTGCAGGTGATGAGCGACTTCATGGGCGGCGGCATGCGCTGGAGCGCCGATGGCCAGCAGGCGGCGGTGATGCTGCGCGCCAACGACAACAAGGACCGCTGGATCGTCAGCATCGGCAGCGACGGCCGCGTGCAGAACCGCCACCGGCTGACCGACAACGCGTGGATCAACTGGGGCTTCAACGATTTCGGCTGGATGGCCGATGGCCGCACGCTGTGGCTGCTGTCCGAGGAATCGGGCTTCTCGCACCTGTACACCCAGGCCGGCACTGCCCGGCCGCAGGCGCTGACCAGCGGCAAGTGGGAGACCTCCGCACCCGTGCTATCGGCCGACGGCAAGGGCTTCTACTTCCTGTGCAACCAGCAGGCCCCGCACGATTACGAAGTCTGCGCGGTCGACACCGGCAGCCGTCAGGTCCGCGAGCTGACCAGCCTCAACGGCGTGGAAGACTTCTCGCTGTCGCCGGATGGCCAGCAGCTGCTGGTGCGCTACTCCGGTGCCTACCTGCCACCGCAGCTGGCGGTGCTGCCCAGCGCGGGCGGCCAGGCCCGCGTGCTGACCGATACCCGCAGCGCCGACTTCAAGGCGCGCCAGTGGATCCAGCCGAAGCTGGTGGCGGTGCCGTCCAGGCATGGCGCCGGCGTGGTCTGGGCCAAGTACTACGAACCCGAGCACAAGGAACCGGGCAGGAAGTACCCGATCGTGATGTTCGTCCACGGTGCCGGCTACCTGCAGAACGTGCACCAGCGCTACCCGGCCTACTTCCGCGAGCAGATGTTCCACAACCTGCTGGTGCAGAAGGGCTACATCGTGCTGGACATGGACTACCGCGGCAGCGAGGGCTACGGCCGCGACTGGCGCACGGCCGTCTACCGCAACATGGGCCACCCGGAACTGGAAGACTACAAGGACGGCCTGGACTGGCTGGTGGACACCCAGCAGGGCGACCGTGACCACGCCGGCATCTACGGTGGCTCCTACGGCGGCTTCATGACCTTCATGGCGCTGTTCCGCGCACCGGGCACCTTCAAGGCCGGTGCCGCGCTGCGCCCGGTGGTGGACTGGCACAACTACAACCACGCCTATACCAGCAACATCCTCAACACGCCGGACATCGATCCAGAGGCGTACCGTGTGTCCTCGCCGATCGAGTACGCGCAGAACCTGCAGGACAACCTGCTGATCGCGCACGGCATGATGGATGACAACGTGTTCTTCCAGGACTCGGTGAACCTGACCCAGCGCCTGATCGAGCTGCACAAGGACAACTGGTCGATCGCCCCGTACCCTCTGGAGCGCCACGGCTACGTCCGCGCCGACTCCTGGCTGGACCAGTACAAGCGCATCCTCAAGCTGTTCGAGCAGAACCTGAAGTGAGCAGTGCCGCGGCCACGATCCACATCGTGGCCGCGGTCATCGTCGACGACCACGGCCGGGCGCTGGTGGTACGCAAGCACGGCGCCGACCGCTTCATCCAGCCCGGAGGCAAGCCCGAACCGGGCGAAACGCCACTGCAGACGCTCGCCCGCGAACTGGACGAGGAGCTGGGTGTGCGCCTGCTCGCCGGCCCGACCGTGGCGCTGGGCCATTTCCAGGACTGGGCGGTGAACGAGCCTGGTCATCGCGTACAGGCCGAGGCCTGGTGGGTGCAGGTACAGGGCACGCCGCAGGCACGCGCGGAAATCGCCGAGCTGGCGTGGGTGCCGCTGCGCCCGCCCCATGGCCTGCTCTTGGCACCCTTGAGCGAACACCATATCCTGCCGGCCGTTGCCACCCGGGTGGCGACCCGCTGAAGACGCCACTGCAGCCAAGGACATCGGATGTCGCTTCAACCGCCCCGGCACCGCCCTGCCATGCCGCTCAACCCGGAGGATTTCGTGCGGCCGCTCGGCCTGGCGTCGCTGCTGATCTGCGCAGCGTTCGTGGTGGCCATGGCGATTCAGGCGCTGGTGGTCTGGCAGCTGTCCGACGGCCCGTTCTGGCGGTGGATGCTGCTGTCGGCCACTGAACAGCAGTTCCCGCCAAGCCTGCTGTGGATACTGCGCAAACCGGTGGACGCTACCCTGTGGCTGATGCTGTCAGCGATCCCCGCCGTGCTTTCCAGCTGGGGATTCGCCCGGCGACGTCGCTGGGGCCTGTGGAGCTACGTGGCATTGCTGTGGCTCTCGGCCCTGGCAAACTTCGCCGTCGCCGGGTGGCTGGACAGCGTCCTCGCCGACGTCATCGGGCGTATCGTCGATCCAGGCACACTGCGCGAAGCGCGAACCCAGCACATCCTCATGTCGCTGACCTTGTTCGGCGGCGCCTTCGCCCTGCTCGTCGCGCAGGGCTGGCTGGCCTGGCGCCTGCTGCGGCCGGATATCCGCTCCTGCTTCCACTGACCTGCCCTCACCCGCGGCGTGCGGCAGGCCCTGCGGTAAAGTACGCGTCATGAACGAATTCGAGCGCGTGCGCGCCTACCTGACCGACCTGCAGGACCGCATCTGTGCGGCGATCGAAGCGGCCGACGGCCAGGCCCGCTTCCAGGAAGACCTGTGGCAGCGCGCTGAAGGCGGGGGTGGCCGTACCCGCGTGCTGCGCGACGGCGCGGTGTTCGAACAGGCCGGAATCGGCTTCTCGGATGTCTCCGGCAGCCGCTTGCCGCCGTCGGCCTCGGCCAACCGCCCGGAGCTGGCCGGCGCCTCCTGGCGCGCCACCGGCGTATCGCTGGTGTTCCACCCGCTCAACCCCTATGTGCCCACCACCCATGCCAACGTGCGCTTCTTCCAGGCGCAGCGCGACGGCGAAGTGGTGGCCAGCTGGTTCGGGGGTGGTTTCGATCTGACCCCCTTCTATCCCTTCGACGAGGACGTGCGCCATTGGCATCAGGTCGCCCACGACCTGTGCGCGCCGTTCGGTGAAGAGCGCTACAGCGCGCACAAGCGCTGGTGCGACGAGTACTTCTTCCTGCGCCACCGCAACGAAACGCGCGGCATCGGCGGCCTGTTCTTCGACGATCTGCACGGCGATTTCGAACGCGACTTCGATTACCTGCGGGCGGTCGGCGACGGCTTCCTCGATGCCTATCTGCCGATCGTGCAGCAGCGCAAGGACATCGCCCATGGCGAGCGCGAGCGCGAATTCCAGCTGTACCGGCGGGGCCGCTATGTGGAATTCAACCTGGTCTACGACCGCGGCACGCTGTTCGGCCTGCAGAGCGGCGGCCGCAGCGAAAGCATCCTGATGAGCCTGCCGCCGCGGGTGCGCTGGGAATACGGCTTCACCCCCGAGGCGGGCAGTCCGGAAGCCCGGCTGGCCGATTACCTGGTCCCGCGCGACTGGCTCTAAGGCATCTCGCGGGGCGGCGTGGCCGTCCCCGCATACCCACCGCCGGCCCTACGCGTCCGTGTCCGTGTGCCGGGCGATGATCGTGATGTGGCCGGTGGTTTCCAGCAGCGCCACCTGCACATCATCGATGCGCAGGCAGCCCTGCTGGCGCATGGCGGCATCGAAATCGGCCCGGCTGATCAGTTCGCGGCGCAGAACATCCCGCAACAGGGTGCCGTCACGGGCGATCACCACCGGTTCCCCCTCGATCAGGCGCTCCAGGCGGCGGTTGCGGGTGGTCACCCAGCCCACGCCGTAGTTGAGCAGGATCAGGGTCGCGGCGAGCAGCAGGCCACCGCCCAGGGACGTGTCCTGGCCCAGCAGCGCGTTCTGCACCGCGTTGCCCAGCAGCACGATCAGCAGCACGTCGAACGGGGTGATCTGCCCCAGCGCGCGCTTGCCGCTGAGGCGCACCAGGCCCAGCACGACGGTGTAGACCACCACCGCGCGCAGGATGAACTCCCACCACGGCATCGCCAGTGCGAACAGATCGTGCATTGCGGGCT
Organism: Stenotrophomonas sp. 112478_Sma; assembly: GCF_056479905.1. NCBI lineage: Bacteria > Pseudomonadati > Pseudomonadota > Gammaproteobacteria > Lysobacterales > Lysobacteraceae > Stenotrophomonas > Stenotrophomonas sp. 112478_Sma. The sequence goes on from NZ_CM151072.1 coordinate 4,172,817, forward strand.
CCCCTGCTGGGCGGTGGCCCAGCCTAGCAGCCGGCAGCCTGCCGGCGGCGCAAATAAAAAGCCCCGCTGACCAGGGGGAGGTCAACGGGGCCGGGGAACGGGCACTTGGGGAGGAGTCCCCGTTCCGAGATCTGCTCCAGGGGATGGGAGAGATCCACAACAGGCATTGCGCCTGTCGAGAGCTATAGAACCACTCCGAACACTAACGGTTCGTGAAGGGAGCCAATTTAATGAACCGCAATGGGGCGAGTATTCATGGCCGAGTCAGAAACTGTGGCCAGATGAACAAATTCACGTCGTTTCAGGCCCGAAAGCGACTCAGTGTGCCTCGTCCCAGTTGTTACCTACGCCGGTGTCGACCACCAGAGGAACGCGCAACTGTGCCGATTGCGACATGCGCTGCACCACATTTTCCCGCAGCTCCTCGACAAACGCAGTCTCGGTTTCGAACACCAGTTCATCGTGCACCTGCAGGATCATCCGCGCCGGGGCCCCGCTGTCGCGCAGCCAGCGGTCAACATCCACCATCGCGCGCTTGATGATGTCGGCAGCGGTGCCCTGCATCGGCGCGTTGATCGCCGCGCGTTCAGCACCGGCACGCAGGCCCTGGTTGCGTGCATGGATATCGTTCAGATACAGGCGGCGGCCGAACAGCGTCTCCACATAGCCCTGGTCACGGGCCTGCTGGCGCATCCGCTCCATGAAGTCACGCACGCCTGGGTAACGGCTGAAGTACAACGCCACATAATCCTGCGCCTGGCCCCGGTCGATGCCCAGGTTGCGGGCCAGGCCGAAGGCGCTCATGCCGTACATCAGGCCGAAATTGATCGCCTTGGCCGCGCGGCGCTCGTTCGGCGTCACCTCGTCCAGGGTGCGGCCGAACACTTCTGCGGCGGTGGCGCGGTGCACGTCGACGCCCTGCTCGAAGGCGCGCACCAGGCCCGGGTCTTCGGACAGGTGGGCCATGATCCGCAGTTCGATCTGTGAATAGTCGGCGGCCAGCAGCTGGCAGCCTTCCGGTGCGACGAAGGCGCGGCGGATGCGGCGGCCATCTTCGGTGCGGATCGGGATGTTCTGCAGGTTCGGGTCCGAGGAGGACAGGCGGCCGGTGGCAGCGCCGGACTGGTGGTAGCTGGTGTGCACCCTGCCGGTATCCGGGTTGACCATCTCCGGCAGCTTGTCGGTATAGGTGCTGCGCAGCTTGGCCAGGCCACGGTAATCGAGGATCACCCGCGGCAGCTCATGCTGGTCGGCGATCGCCTCCAGCGCCTCTTCATTGGTGCTGGGCTGGCCCTTCGGGGTCTTCACCACCGCCGGCAGCTTCAGCTCGTCGAACAGCACGGCCTGCAGCTGCTTCGGCGAATCCAGGTTGAAACTGCGCCCGGCCAGCTCGGTGGCCTTCTGCTGCGCGGCCAGCATGCGCGAAGACAGGTCCTGGCTCTGCCGGCGCAGCTCGTCGGCATCGATGCGTACACCGTTGGCCTCGATGCTGGCCAGTACCGGCACCAGTGGCATCTCGATGTCGCGGTACACGCTGTCCAGGGCCGGTTCGGCCAGCAGCTGCGGTTGCAGCGCGCGGTGCAGGCGCAGGGTGATGTCGGCGTCCTCGGCGGCATAGCGGCTGGCCTCGTCGATGCCCACCTGCGAGAACGGAATCTGCTTGGCGCCCTTGCCGGCCACGTCCTCGAACTTGATGGTGGTGTAGCCCAGGTAACGCAGGGCCAGCGAATCCATGTCGTGGCGGGTGGCGGTGGAATTGAGCACGAAGCTCTCAAGCATGGTGTCGTCGTGGTAACCCTGCACCTCGACACCGTGGCGCCGCAGCACATGCAGGTCGTACTTGCCGTGCTGGCCCAGCTTCTTCCTTGCCGGGTCCTGCAGTACCGGGCGCAACGCGTCCAGCACCTGCTGCAGCGGCAGCTGCGCCGGTGCGCCGGGGTAGTCATGACCCACCGGGATGTAGGCCGCCCTGCCCGGCTCGACCGCCAGGCTGACACCGACCAGGCGCGCGCGCATCGCATCCAGCGCGTCGGTTTCGGTATCGAAGCTGATCAGGTCGGCCTGCTGCAGCCGCTCCACCCAGGCCTGCAGCTGTTCGCTGGTAAGCACGGTCTCGTATTCACCTGGCGCGGCCAGTGCCGGATCCAGCGTGCCCTCGGCCGGTGCCTCCGCACTGCCACGGGCGAAGCCGGCCGCCGTGCCACGCAGGCTCGGTGCCGCCTCGCTGGCCACGGCCGGTGCCGGCAGCGGCGCCCCCAGTTCCTTCAGGGCCTGGGTGAACCCGTAGCGCGTGTACAGCTCGGTCAGCGCCGGCACGTCCTGTTCGCGCAGCGCCAGCGTGGTCGGGGTGGCCTCCAGCGCGACGTCGGTGCGGATCGTCACCAGTTCGCGGTTCAGCGGCAGGCGCTCCAGCGCCGCACGCAGGTTCTCGCCGATCTTGCCCTTCATGGACGGCGCGGCGGCCATCACGCCCTCCAGGTGCTGGTACTCCGCCAGCCACTTGGCGGCGGTCTTCGGCCCGCACTTCTCCACGCCCGGCACGTTGTCGACGCTGTCGCCCATCAGCGCCAGCAGGTCGACGATCTGGTCGGCGCGCACACCGAACTTCTCCATCACCGCCGCGTCCGAATCCATGCGGCTGCCGGTCATGGTGTTGACCAGTTCGATGCCCGGCCGCACCAGCTGGGCGAAGTCCTTGTCGCCGGTGGAGATCGTCACCTTCAGGTCCTGCGCCTGGCCCTGCAGGGCCAGCGTGCCGATCACATCGTCGGCTTCCACGCCCGGAACGCGCAGGATGCTGATGCCCAGCGCTTCGACGATGCGGCACATCGGCTCGACCTGGCTGCGCAGCTCGTCGGGCATCGGGGGACGGTTGGCCTTGTACTGGTCGTACAGGTCATCACGGAAGGTCTTGCCGGGCGCATCGACGACGAACGCGACGTAGGCCGGCCGCTCCTTCAGCGTCGAGCGCAGCATGTTGACCACGCCGAACAGCGCGCCGGTGGGCTCGCCCTGTGCATTGGACAGGGGCGGCAGCGCGTGGAACGCGCGGTACAGGTAACTGGACCCGTCGATCAGGACTAATCTGCTCATGCAGCGATTCTACGCGCCTGTCCCTGCACAGCGGCGACACGGCGCATGCCCGACGATGGGGCATAATCGAATCTCTTTCCAGGCAAAGGACCACCGCCCATGAAGACTCTGATGCTGGCCTCCCTGCTCCTGCTTGCCGGCTGCGCCAGCATGGGTGGCGCCGGGGCGCCCCCGGTCGACGTCAAGGGCGCCGAGGTCTCCAGCCGCACCATGAGCAACGGCGACACCATCGAGGAGTACCGCGTGGCCGGGCAGCTGCGCATGGTCAAGGTGACGCCGTCGCGGGGTGCCCCGTTCTACATGTACGACAAGAACGGCGATGGCCGCATGGACACCGACAAGGACGGCGTCTCGCCGGTGTACTGGAAGCTCTACAGCTGGTGATCCGACCCCAGCGAGCCCGGCTGCACAAAAGATGACGCCGGCGCGCATCCTGCGGCCGGCGTCGGTGTCCCCTCCCCGGGAACACGTGCCTCAGCGGATGACCAGCACCGGAAGCGTGCTGCGTGCCAGCACTTCGGCGGTCTGGCTGCCCAGCAGTACGCGGGTCACGCCACGACGGCCATGCGAGGTCATCACGATCAGGTCGCTGTTGCGCTCGGCAGCGGTCTCGATGATGCCGTCGGCCGCGTAGCGGTCCAGTACGTGCACCGGGTTGGCGGTAATGCCCTGTTCGGCGGCCTTGGCCAGCGCCGGCTGCAGCACCTTCTGCGCGCCTTCCTCGCGGTCGGCCTTGTACTCGGGGCTGTTCATGTATCCCACGCTCCAGCCCATGGCGTCGTACATGCCGACAGCCCACGGCTCGGAAACGGTGAGGATGTCGACCTCTGCATTGAGGTCCTTCGCCAGCTCCAGGCCCTTGGCCAGGCCCTTGTCGGCCAGCTCGGACCCGTCGGTGGCGATCAGGATGCGCGTGTACATGGTAGGGCTCCGTGGCAATCCGCCGGATGGGAACGCCACCATTGCACACCCGATGTGCACGTGGCGCTTTGAGCAGGATCAATTGCGTCCGCCGACGGCAGACGGCAAGCTGCACCTGCCACCCCGGCGCGTCGACGGAAGACACCCCATGCAGGATCGCAAGCCCGCTCGCTGGACCGCCCCCAGAATCATCCTGTGGAGCCTCATTGCAGCCTTCGTGCTGTTCTACGGCGGCTATCACCTGGGCAAGGATCTGGCCCTGCGTGACAACGCCCGCCAGGCAGCGGGCCGGTAACACGCTGCTGCAGCGCCGGCCCATGCCGGCGCCACATGGCCTGCCCTCAGGCGATCTGCACCACGCGTGCGTTCTGGCACAGCGGGTAGCTGGCCACGAACCCGGCGATCGCATCACGCATCGCCTCGAACGACTGGCCGTACATGTACAGCGCGGTCTCGGTCGGGCCCTGCCACCAGCTGCAGATCTCACCCAGGCCATCGATGCGTTCGGACAGCTGTTCGAACACATGGTTGGAATCGCATTGTTCGTAGACCTCGTCCGGCAGGTTCTGGCCATCCAGATAGATGCCCAGGCCTTCGGTGACGCCGAAACCGCGGTCGCCGTCCCCGGCGCCCTGCACCTTCGATCCCTTCGGCGCGCCCAGCTGCTCCAGCAGATCGATCAACTTCGGCACACCTGCCGCGTCATGAAGCGCCACCTCGATGTCGCCGTACTCGACCTCGCCGTCATCGGAGAGGGCGGTCCCGCCGCCGGTGATTTCGCCCACTTCGGCGGCCTGCAGCAGCGCGTCGAGCGGATCCTCGAACAGCTCGTGGCGATGCTCAGGCTGCAGCCTGGCGTTCAAGGTCACGGTGACATGCAGCGTGGGCTCGGTCATGGGGGCATTCCTGGAAGAGATGCCGCCTATTGTAGAGCCGAGCCCATGCTCGGCTGCTTTTCCCACCAGAAGCAGCCGAGCATGGGCTCGGCTCTACAGGTATCCCAGCGACCCCTCGACGGGAATCAGATCACCGTCAGGTTGGCGTAGGCCATCACCAGCCACTTGCTGCCGGCGTCGGCGAACTCGACCTGCACGCGGGCGTGGGCGCCGTTGCCTTCGTAATCGGTCACCATGCCTTCGCCGAACTTGGGATGGCTGACCAGCGCGCCGAGCTTGATCGGCGGCAGCTCGATGGCGGCATGCCCCATCACCCGGCTGCTGCCCAGCGACGCGGGACGCGAGACCTGCACCTTCGGCCGCACTTCATGCAGCAGACCGCGTGGAATCTCACGCAGGAATCGCGAAGGCAGGCTGTAGTTGTCCTGGCCATGGATGCGGCGTGATTCGGCGTAGCACAGCACCAGCTTCTGCCGCGCCCGGGTGATGCCCACATACGCCAGGCGCCGCTCTTCCTCCAGCCGGCCGCTTTCTTCCAGCGAACGCGCGCTCGGGAACAGGCCATCCTCCATGCCGGCCAGGAACACCAGCGGGAATTCCAGGCCCTTCGCCGAATGCAGGGTCATCAGCTGCACGCCATCCTCGCCGGCCTGCGCCTGGCCCTCGCCGGCCTCCAGCGCAGCGTAGGCCAGGAACGCCACCAGCTCGTCCATGTCCTCGCCCACTTCCTCGATGTCATCGGCCCGCCGCACGAAGCGCGAGGCGACCGAGACCAGTTCGTCGAGGTTGTCGGTGCGCGATTCGGAGTCGAGCGAATTGCGGCTTTCCTTGCTCCAGTGCTCACGCAGCTGCGAGCGCGAGAGCACGTGGTCCACGCGCTCGGCCAGGGTCATGTCCCGGGTCTGCGCCTGCAGTTCGTTGACCAGCACCAGGAAGCCTGCCAGTGCGTTGCGCGCACGCGCGGCCAGCGCATTGCCCTGGGTGACCAGCATGGTGGCTTCCCACAGCGAAATGCCCTGCGCTCGTGCTTCGCGCCGCACTTCGTCGAGGGTGCGTTCACCGATGCCGCGGGTCGGCGTGTTCACCGCGCGCTCGAAGGCGGCATCGTCGTTGCGGTTGGAGAGCAGGCGCAGGTAGGCCAGCGCGTCCTTGATCTCGGCGCGTTCGAAGAAGCGCATGCCGCCGTACACGCGGTACGGCACCTGCTCGCTCAGCAGGGCTTCTTCCAGCGCACGCGACTGCGCATTGCTGCGGTAGAGCACGGCCACTTCGGTGTAGCTGCCACCATCGCGCACCCACTGGCGGGCACGTTCGACGATGTAGCGGGCCTCGTCCATCTCGTTGTACGCCGCGTACAGGTCGATCGGCTCGCCGTCACCGCTGTCGGTCCACAGCTGCTTGCCGATGCGATCGGGGTTGTGCGCGATCACCGCGTTGGCAGCACCGAGGATGTTGGCCGTGGAGCGGTAGTTCTGTTCCAGGCGGATGGTCTGCGCGCCCGGGAAATCACGCAGGAAGCCCTGCACGTTCTCCACCTTGGCACCGCGCCAGCCGTAGATGGCCTGGTCGTCGTCGCCGACCACGAACACATGACCGGACTCCCCGGCCAGCACGCGCACGAAGGCGTACTGGATGGCATTGGTGTCCTGGAACTCGTCCACCAGGATCTCGCGGAAGCGGGCGCGGTAGTGCGCCAGCAGGCCGGGATTGTCACGCAGCAGCTCATGCGCGCGCAGCAGCAGTTCGGCGAAGTCGACCAGGCCGGCACGGTCGCAGCGCGCCTGGTACTCGATGTAGGCCTGGCGCATGGTTTCCAGCCACGCATCGTGCGGCTCGGGCTGGATGTGCTGCGGGCGGCGGCCTTCATCCTTCTGTTCGTTGATCCACCACGCGATCTGCTTGGGCGGATGCTTGCCGTCGTCGATCTCCAGTGCCTGCACCACGCGCTTGACCAGCCGCAGCTGGTCGTCCGAATCCATCACCTGGAAACCTTCGGGCAGCTTCGCGTCCTGCCAGTGCAGGCGCAGCAGGCGGTTGGCTAGGCCGTGGAAGGTACCGATCCACATGCCACGGCTGCCATGCGGCAGCTGTGCGTCGATGCGGTGGCGCATCTCGCCGGCGGCCTTGTTGGTGAAGGTCACCGCGAAGATGCCATGGGTCGGCACGCCTTCGACTTCATGCAGCCAAGCGATGCGGTGGGTAAGTACGCGGGTCTTGCCGGAACCGGCACCGGCCAGCACCAGGTGGTGGCCGGGGGGAGCGGAGACGGCTTCGCGCTGGGCCGGGTTCAGGCCATCAAGCAGGTGGGAGACATCCATGCCCCCATTTTACGGCATCGCCGTCGCGGCTCCTGCGACCACCTGGGTGGCCAGTGCCTGCGCCTGCTGGCGCAGTTCAGGCACCGCCAGGCTTTCCCACAGGCTGCCGATGCGCAGGCTGCCAAGTACGCCCAGCCGCGCCTGCGGCTGGCCGCCGGCGCTGCGCACGCGATCGCCGGGCACCGTGCTGTCCAGGCCCAGCCCATGCGGCCCGGGACGGGCCAGGCCATCGGCCTGAAGCTGCTGCAGCAACGGATTGCGCAACGCGGTGGCGCGGGTCTCCACACCGGTGGCGTTGATCACACCCCCGATCGTCCACTGCTGCGGGTGTCCGGCCGCATCGTGGCCCGACAGCTGCAGCGCATCGCCCTCACGCCAGACCCGATCCAGGCGTGCGCGATGCACGCGCAGCTGACCGCTGGCCTGCAATGCACGCAACTGTGCATCGACCTCTTCGGCGATGCGATGGCGATGTACATCCCAGTAGCGCACCACATGGCGCAGGAACCGCCGCTGATCGGCCTCGTCGAGGCTGCACCACAGCGCCTGTCCATGCGGACGGAGGCGGTCCATCACGCCCTGCCAGGGCAGGCCATCCGCCTCGGCCCGGCGCACCTGCCGGCGCAGCGTGCGCAGGCGCTGGCGCAGCGTCATCGGCAGCAGGGGGGCGGGGTCGAAATCCGGCAGGCCCGCGTGCGCATGCGGCAGCGGCAGCAGGCCGTGACGGGAAATCACATGCAGCGGGCCGGTGTGACCGGCCGCGACCAGCGCCAGCACCGTATCAGCCATGCTCAGACCGGAACCGACGATGGCCAGCGCGTGCGCGCCTGCCAACGCGCGCACGCCGTCGTAGTCCCAGGCTTCGACCACGGTGTCGGCAGGCAGTCCATCGGCACCGGCCACCGGCAGCGGACGCATGCTGTTGCCGGTGGCGAGCACCCCCTGCGCGGCATGCCATGTGTGGCCATCGCCCAGCTGCAGGCGGTAACCGGAGTCATCCGGGGTGAGGCCCCGCACCGGCTGCGCGATCACCTGCAGCTGCGCCGGGCTGGCCGCAACCGCCTCCTGCAGACGCTGCTGCAGGTACGCGGCGAAATGATGGCGGCCGACATAACGCTCGCCCAGCACCTCGCGCGTCTCGCCCGGGTAGGCGTTGACGGCCATCAGGTAATCGAGGAAGTCAGCCGGCTGCTCGGCGAACGCACTCATTTTCGCCGCCGGCACATTCAGCAGGTGCTCCGGCCACGGCGTGGCATAGGCGATGCCCTGGGCCAGCTGCGAGGCGGGTTCGAAGATGGCCAGCGCCAGTGGCGACCGGGCCTGGCGCAGCACCTGGATCGCCACCAGCACCCCGGCCGCACCACCACCGATGATCGCCAGGTCCAGTTCGCCATTACACGGTGAATCAGTCATGTGCCGATTGTAGGCCATCGGCCATGACGGGCCGGAGTGCCGCCGCGTGCGCAATGATCGAGACCGCTCGAGCTCCGGCGCACCGGTTCACATCAACGCGTCGGCCAGGCGTGCGATGCCTTCGCGGCTGCGGCGCCAGGCAGGACGCTTGCGCCACTGCTGCAGATCGAGCTGGCGCGACTGGCGCAGGTAATCGTCTTCAATGGCACACAGCTGCGTCACCAGCACGCGGTCGTAGCAGACCAGACCGATCTCGGCATTCAGCGCGAACGAGCGGATATCCATGTTGATCGAGCCGAGCACCGCGATGTCTTCATCCACGCTCATGTGCTTGGCGTGCAGGAACTGCGGCTCGTACAGGGCAATGCGCACGCCACAGCGCAGCAGCTCGTCGTAGTAGGCCTCCTGCGCCCAGGCGGTCAGCCGCTGGTTGTTGCTGGCCGACAGGATCAGCTGCACCTGCACCCCGGACAGCGCGGCGATGCGCAGCGCGCTCAGGGTCGCTTCGTCCGGCACGAAGTACGGGGTGACCATCACCAGCCGCCGGCGGGCCAGATGGATCAGTGCGGCGACGGCATCACGCGCGTTGCTGTACGGATAGGCCGGCCCGCTGGGCAGCAGCTGGGTGGCAACATCGTCGCTGCACTCGGGTACGTCGGCAATGACGTCCAGGCGCTGGCCGGTCTCGATGTACCAGTCGCTGGCGAACACGGCTTCCAGGTGTGCCACCGCCGGGCCGCGCACACGCGCCACCAGCTCGCGGTTGGGATGGCCTGGCACGAACTCCGGCCGTGCCAGGTTCTGAGAACCGATGTAACCCACTTCGTTGTCGATCACCGCAATCTTGCGATGGTTGCGCAGGTCCATGCGGCCGCTGCGGCGCCAGCGCAGCCCGCCGGGCAGCATCGCCCGCACTTCGATATCGCGCGCCTGCAGGCGCTTGCGGTAGGCGCGCAGGCCGCGCTTGGCGCCCACCGCGTCCAGCAGCACCCTGCACTGCACGCCGCGGGCGGCGGCACGCTGCAGCGCCTCGACGATGGCCTCGCCCACCGAATCGTCGAACATCAGGTAGTACAGCAGGTGCACGCGGTCTTCGGCCTGGTCGATGTCGGCGATGAGCGTGTGCAGCGATTCGTCGTAATCGGTGAGCAGATCGACGGCGTTGCCGTGCACCGGCATGAAATCGCCCTGGCGCTGCACCAGCGGCACGATTTCCGCACTGGCCGTATCCGGTTCCGGCTTCCAGCGCAGGCGGCGCTGCAGCGCCTGCTCTTCGCGGATGACCTGCGAGGCCTCGGCCTGGCGGCGGATGCGCTCGCGCGACAGCCACGGGTGGCCGAACAGCAGATACAGCGGCAGGCCCAGCAGCGGCACGAAACCGACCAGCAGCAGCCAGCTGCGGGCCGCGCCCGGCGTGGTGCGGGTCGGAATCCAGCACAGCGCGACCAGCCGGATCAGCCAGTCGATCAGCAGCAGATACGATCCCAGCAACCACTCAACCAGCATCGCGTCGTCCGTCGGCAGGTGATGGGCCATTCTGCCCAGCAGGGTGTGTAGAGTCGAGCTTGCTCGACTGCCTCAGCGCAGCCGGGCACGGGCTCGGCTCTACAAGGGAGGGCGGGCCTCAATGCCGCACCGGCACCTCGCTCAGCTGGCGAACCGATTCGGCGTGGCGGCGGCCGTTGAGCGCCATGCAGGCAATGGCCTGCGCCGCCCGCTCCAGCTGTGCATCCGGCAGCGGCGAGGAGGTACCCTTGCTCAGCGCCAGATGGTGGTCGCACAGCAGCAGCGCCATGCCTTCGATGCCTTCCAGCATGCGCTGCAGGCGCAGCCAGCCCAGTTCCAGGTCCTGCCGGTGTGATGGGGTGTTCATGCACCCTCCTTCAACGGATCTGGCCACCGGTGAAGGTGGCGGACGATGCGTGGTTGCAATACCGGGGAACAAGCAACGGGAACAAACCGGCGGGCACATGGCCCCCACGCACCGCCCGCCAGAAGGCAGAGCGGGTCGCCAGCCGCTGCAAAAGCAGGGGCAGCGGCTGGCGAATTTACCGTTACTCGATTCCTCGGGATTGCAAGCCCGGCCGCTGCAGATGCAGCGGCTTGCCATCATGGACACAGCGAAGCCAGTGATTCCAATTGATTTGGATCGCGCGAACTGCCGGAACCGGTAGGAAGAATCACTTATCGCATTCGGCCCATGATTCCGCGCACTGCGCCATAGGCGACAGCCTGCGCAGGGAGTACGGCAGGGCCGACCAACGGTCGGCACCCACCAGACCAGATGACAGGCATGAAAAAACCCGCCACAAGGGCGGGTTTCTTCGCGGGGACCAGCAATCCGTGCGGATTACTTGATCTTGCCTTCCTTGTACAGGACGTGCTTGCGCACGACCGGATCGTACTTCAGGAATTCCATCTTCCCCGGGGTGTTCTTCTTGTTCTTGTCCGTGGTGTAGAAGTGGCCGGTACCGGCCGAGGAAATCATACGGACCTTATCGCGCTTGCCTGCCATGATGCTTTACTCCTCAGACCTTTTCGCCGCGCGCACGCAGCTCAGCCAGAACGGAATCGATGCCGTTCTTGTCGATGGTGCGCAGTGCATGCGCGGAAACACGAAGCTTGACCCAGCGGTTCTCGCTGGCCACCCAGAAACGGCGCTCGTGCAGATTCGGCAGGAAACGACGACGGGTCTTGTTGTTGGCGTGCGAGACGTTGTTACCCGTCTGCACTCGCTTGCCGGAAACCTGGCATACGCGGGACATTGCGCACCTCGATAGTAGTTGTTGTCAGCCCGTAGCCCGGGAGACGGCGGCCTCGGTGGTTGCCCACCACACGTCAAGAGAATCAAAGGGTTACGCTGGCGTTGGGCGGCCGGGGACGTGCTCCCGGGGGCGCCGCCCGGCACGAAACCGGACACAGCGAGCCGCGCATTATGCATGCAATCAAGGCCTTGCGCAAGTTACCCACAGGAGCGGCCGGGCGTGGGCTCGGCCCTGCGGGTCCATCACCCCAGCGCTTCCACCACCCAGTCGATGAATACCCGCAGGCGCTGGCTCATGTGCCGGTTCGGCGCAAACATGATGTGCATCGGCATCGACGGCAGCTGCCAGGCCTGCAGCAGCGGCAGCAGTTCACCGCGTGCCACGTGCGGCTCGGCCATGTAGCTGGGCAGGGCGACCACGCCCAGCCCGGCCAGGCCGGCGGCGAGGTAGGCATTGCCGTCATCGAAGCCGACCGAATGGCGGCCCTGCACCTGGACGGTCTCATCGCCGCGCCGCGCGGCGAAGACCCGCGCCCGCCCGCTGCGTGGGCTGAGCAGCCCAACCATGTGGTGCTGCGGTCCCTCCAGCGCGCGCGGATGCTCCGGCAGACCAAAGCGCTGCACGTAGTCCGGGCTGGCGTGGAAGCCGATCGGCAGCTCGCCCAGCGGCCGTGCCACCAGGGCCGGGTCGGCCGGGGTGCCGCCACGGATCACGCAGTCGACGTTGTCGGCGATGACGTCGACCTCGCGGTCGCTGACGCCGATGTCCAGCTGGATCTCGGGGTAGCGCGCCTGGAAGTCCGGCAGTGCCGGCACCAGCCGCAGCCGCGCATAGGGCCCGGGCACGTCGATGCGCAGGCGGCCGCGCGGCTGCACGGCGGCATCGCCCAGGCCACCCTCGACCTCTTCCAGCTCGGCCAGCAGGCGGGCAATGCGGGGGTAGTAGGCCGCACCATCGGCGGTGACGCTGACCCGCCGCGTGGTGCGGTTGAGCAGGCGCAGACGCAGGTGCGCTTCCAGCTGCTGCACCAGCTGGGTCACCGTGGTGCGACTGATCTGCAGGGTCGTCGCGGCACGGGTGAAGCTGCCGGTCTCCACCACACGGGCAAAGGCGCGCATGGCCTCGAAGCGGTCCATCGGCGATCCGATTGTTTGGGTTGTGCGATCAATCTAGTCCGATCATCGCGGTATATCCAGACAACAATCGCGAGCAGGATGGCGGTTCTTCCCATCAGGCCCTTCCCATGTCACACCGCGATGTCGTTTTCCCCGTTGGCCGCCAGGCCCTGTATGACCGCAACCGCTACTCTCCGGCGATCCGGTCCAATGGCTTCCTGTTCGTCTCCGGGCAGGTCGGCAGCCGCGAGGATGGCTCGCCCGAACCGGACTTCGAGGCGCAGGTCCGTCGCGCCTTCGACAATCTCAATGCGGTGCTGGCCGCCGCAGACTGCACGTTCGATGACGTGATCGACGTGACCGTGTTCCTGGTCGATCCGGAGAAAAACTTCGAGAAGGCCTGGGCGATCGTGCCCGAGTACTGGGGAGAGGCGCCCCACCCCACCCTGACCGGTATCGGCGTGACCTGGCTGTACGGCTTCCAGTTCGAGATCAAGGTGATCGCGAAACTGCCGTGACCCGGGTAGTGCCGGCCGCTGGCCGGCAATGCGATGGGATCAGAGCCCTTTCCAGAGAAAAGGGATCTGACCCCAGCGGCGAAAAGCGTGTCGACCAAGGTCGACACCTACCAGAGCACATGTGCGCGACGCACCCGAACGGCGGGTTGGGTCAGAGCCCTTTCCGGAGGAAAGGGATCCGACCCCGCGCCCGCCCAGCTGAACGGGAGATTCCGACGAATTCCCGAAGTGGCCATTGATATTGTATCCGGCGAAAACCGCTTGCTAGCCTCCCCTCCATGCGCCGGATCGCCCGCCACCTACGCTCGTACCTGCTGATGCTGCTGATGGCGGCATTCGTGGTCGTGCCGGTGGCCGACGCGCTGGCGTGCGCGGTGGAACCGCATGCCAGCGTGGCACATGTGGAGTCGGCGGCCGATGACACCGCAGGCGACAGTGACAGCAAGCACACCGGTGCCTGCACGCATAACCACTGCCACCATTCCACCTCCAGCCTGCCGGCGAACACCTTCGCCGCCTTCGATGCGCCGCTGCCGGCGCGCTGGATGACGGCCGGCGATGCGACGGCCTACGCCGTCGCCCAGGATGAACTGACGCGTCCCCCCCGGGCGTGAGCTGAGCGCGTCCCGCTGCTGCGGGCTCCCGTTTCACTCACAACCGGAATCCCCCTATGTCGATCCTGACACCACGGTCGCCGCGTGCGGCCGGGCTGGTCGTCGCCGTGTTGCTGGGCCTAGCCCCGGCGGCATCGGTGATGGCGCAAGCTGCTCCTTCCTACGACACCCTGCTTGAACGACTGGACCAGCTGCCCGGCGCCCGTGTGGGCTCGGCGCTGGCCGAGGCTGCCGACGCCCGCGCCGACCAGGCCCGTGCGCTGCCCAATCCTTCCCTTTCCTGGTCGGCCGAGAACGCGTGGGGCACCGGCTCCTACGGCGGCATGGGCAAGGCCGACAGTGTGCTCAGCCTGTCCCAGCCGCTGGAGGTCTGGGGCCAGCGCGGCGCGCGCGTACGTGCCGCCCGTGCCGAGGCCCAGGCCGCCAATCTGCGTGGCGCGCAAAGCCGCAGTGATGTTGCCGGCCAGCTGGCCGCGGCCTACGCACAGGCAGAGAGCGCATTGCGCCGCTACACCCTGGCCGAAGAGGCGCTGGCCCTGACCCGCGACGATGCCAAGGCCGTCAATGCCATGGTCAGGCAAGGGCGTGAACCGCAACTGCGTGCGGTGCAGGCGCAGAGCGAGGTGGCCAATGCCAGCGCCGCGCTGGACGAGGCGCAGGCCTTCCGCGACGCCGCGCTGGCGCGCCTGGCCGGCGCCGCGCTGCTGGATTCGCCGGTGCAGTCGATCGACAGCAGCCTGCTCGACCGCGCACCTCCGCTGCCACGCGGCGCCACCGATGCCGCACTCGCGGTGCGTATCGCCGAAGCCGAAGCCGATGCGGCCGGCCGGCTGGTGGACGTCGAGCGCAAGCGGGCGCTGCCCGACCTGAGCCTGACCGCCGGACAGACCCGCTTCCGCGAAGGCGGCGAACGCGCTTACACGCTCGGCGTCAGCCTGACCGTGCCGTTGTTCGACCGCAACCGGGGCGGCATCCGTGCCGCCAGTGCCGACCAGCGCGCGGCCGAAGCCCGCCTGGACCAGCAACGCCGCGACAGCGAGGCCGGACGGCTGTCGGCCATTGCCGGGCTGAAGGCCGCCAGCAGCCGCACCCGCGCCGCCGATGAAAGCGTGGTGGCGGCCGAGGAAGCCTATCGGCTGGCCCGCGTCGGCTTCGATGCCGGACGCATCTCGCAGCTGGAACTGCGCAGCACGCGCAGCGCGCTCATTGCCGCCCGCGGCACCGCGGTGGATGCACGCCTGTCGCGCGTCGCCGCGGAAATCGATCTTGCCCGCCTCGAGGGGCGCGCACCCTTTATGGAGGCCCCATGACACTGTCCCGTTCCTTTCCCCTGCTTGGCGGCGTCGTGCTGGCCGTTCTCCTCGCCGGCTGCGCCGGCAACGCACAGACACCGGAAACAGCCGATGCCACTGCAGCCAAAGCCGGCAGCGATGACGGCCACGGGCACGCAGCCGACAGCCCGGACGCCAAGGCCGAGGCTACCAAGGCACCGGCCGACGCCGACGAAGGCGTGGTGCAGCTGACGCCGGAACAGATCAAGGCGTCCGGTATCGAAGTGGTGGCCGTCGGACGCGGTGGTGGCGGCTCCACCCGCCTGTCGGGCCGTGTCGAACCATCGGTGGGCGCACGTGCCTCGGTGGCGTCCACCGTGAGCGGTCGCGTCGAACGCGTGCTGGTGGCACCAGGCACAGCGGTGAAGCAGAACCAGGCCCTGGCGATCGTGGTCAGCGGCGAAGCCGCCGTGTTCCGCGCCAACGCTCTGGCCGCATCGGCCGAAGCCGAGGCGGCACGCCTGGCCTACGGCCGCGACAAGGCGCTGGTCGAACAGGGCGTGGTCGCCCGCCAGGAGCTGGAAGCATCGCGCGCCCGTTCGCTGGCCGCACAGGCGCAGGCGACTGCCGCACAGGCGCAGGCCGCGGCCAACGGTGCGCCCGATGCCAGTGGCCGCGTGCGCATCACCAGCCCGGTGACCGGCATCGTCGGCAACGTCCAGGTCACTCCAGGCGGCGTGGTCGCCGCAGGCAGCGCGGTGGCCGATGTCGCCGATCCGGCGATGAACGAACTGGTGTTCACCGCACCGCCTGCGCTGGCCGCGCAGGTCACCCCGGGCATGACGCTGGACGTCACGGTGCCGGGCGGCAGCTTCACCGCCACGGTCACCGGCTCTGCGGCCGACGTGCGCCAGCAGGGCGGCGTGGCGGTCATCCGCGCGACGCCGGTGGAGGCGGCCTTGCCGCCGGCCGGTTCGCCGGTCTCGGCCAGGGTGGTCACCGAAGGCCGGGAGGGTGCACTGAGCGTGCCAGCCGATGCCGTGCAGAACGTCGACGGCAGCAGCGCCGTGTTCGTCGCCGTGGAAGGCGGTTTCAAGGCACAGCCGGTGCTGGCCGGCCGTCGTGCCGGTGATCGCATCGAGATCCTGGGTGGACTGAGCGGCAACGAGCGCATCGTCGGCACCAATGCCTTCCTGCTCAAGGCCGAACTGGCCAAGGGCGAAGCCGAGCACGGCCACTGAGGAGGCGACCATGTTCAAGCTCATCATTGAATCAGCGGTGCGCTTCCGCTGGCTGGTGGTGTTCCTGGCGGCGCTGATCGCGGCCTGGGGCCTGTTCCAGCTGGGCAAGCTGCCGATCGACGCCGTGCCGGACATCACCAACCGCCAGGTGCAGATCAACACGGTGGCACCTGCGCTGACACCGGAACAGATCGAGCGGCAGGTGACCTACCCGCTGGAAACCGCGCTGGCCGGCATTCCCGGCCTGACCACCACCCGTTCGCTGTCGCGCAACGGCTTCTCCCAGGTCACCGCGATCTTCACCGACGCGACCGACATCTACTTCGCCCGCCAGCAGGTGGCCGAGCGCATGCGTGAAGCGGCGGAAGATCTGCCCGATGGCGCATCGCCGCTGCTGTCGCCGGTCACCACCGGCCTGGGCGAGGTGCTGATGTGGACGGTGGACTTCACCCCGTTCGATCCCGCCCGGCTGGCCAGACCGGGGGATGCGGGCTGGCAGGCCGGCGAGGTCTACCGGACGCCGGAGGGCAGCCTGCTGCGCACGCCGGAAGAACGCGCCACCTACCTGCGTACGGTGCAGGACTGGATCATCGCGCCGCAGATGCGCTCCAGCCCGGGATTGGCCGGCGTCGATACGGTCGGCGGGTACGTGAAGGAGTACGGCGTGCACCCGGACACTGCCAGGCTGGCTGCGCATGGCCTGGGCCTGGCCGACCTGGTCACGGCACTGCAGCGCGCCAACGTGCAGGCGGGTGCCGGTTTCGTGCAGCGTGCCGGCGAAGGCCTGGTGGTACGTGCGGACGGCCTGGCACTGACCACTGATGATCTGGCGCAGGCCCCCGTTGCGACCCGCAACGGCGTGGTGGTGCGCGTGGCCGACGTGGCCGATGTCGATCTCAGCCGTGCACCGCGCCTGGGCGCGGCCAGCCGCAATGGTCACGAGGCCGTGCTCGGTACCGCCTTGATGATCGCCGGTGGCAACAGCCGCACCGTCGCGCAGGCGGCAGCGGCGCGCCTGGAGCAGGTCAACAGGTCGTTGCCGGCCGACATCGTGGCCGTGCCGGTGCTGGACCGCAGCGTGCTGGTGAACTCCACCATCAGAACCGTGGCAAAGAACCTCACCGAAGGTGCGCTGCTGGTGGTGGTGGTGCTGTTCCTGCTGCTGGGCAACCTGCGCGCGGCAACCATCACCGCGCTGGTGATTCCGCTGTCGTTCCTGTTCGCCGTGATCGGCATGAACCGCTTCGGCATCAGCGGCAATCTGATGAGCCTGGGTGCGCTGGATTTCGGCATCCTGGTGGACGGTGCAGTGATCGTGATCGAGTCGACGCTGCTGATGCTGGGCCAGCGCCGCGCCGAACTGGGCCGTGCGCTGACCGCGATGGAACGTCTGCGCGTGGCGGCGGAGTCGGCGCGGAAGATGGCGCGTCCAGCGGCGTTCGGCCAGTTGATCATCCTGCTGGTGTTTGCGCCGATCCTGACCCTGGAAGGCGTGGAAGGAAAAACGTTTCATCCGATGGCCGCCACGTTCATGCTGGCTCTGGTGGGTGCCTTCCTGTTCTCCTTCACCTTCGTGCCGGCCATGGCTGCGCTGCTGGTGCGCGAGCCGAAGCTGAAGGAAAGCGGGGCGCACGCCGATGACGGCGAACACGAAACACGCCTGATCCGCGTGCTGCGCGCACGCATCGAACCGGTGATCCGCAAGGCGGTGGACCACCCACGCTCGGTGCTGGCCGGCGCGGTGATGATGGTGGTGGTGGGCATCGGTTCGTTCTCGCTGCTGGGCCGCGAATTCATGCCGACGCTGGATGAGGGCAATGTGGCGATGCAGGCGCTGCGCGTACCGTCGACCTCGCTGGAGCAGTCGCTGGCGATGCAGCTGGCGCTGGAAAAGGCGATTGCCGGGCAACCGGAAGTGGAAACCGTGTTTTCGCGCACCGGTACCGCTGAAGCCGCGATCGACCCGATGCCGACCAACATCTCCGACAGCGTGATCGTGCTGAAGCCGCGCAAGGAGTGGCCCGATCCGACGCTGGACAAGGAGGCGCTGGTGGCGCGCTTCGAGGCGCTGGCCGGGCAGCAGCTGGGCAACAGCTTCGAGTTCAGCCAGCCGATCGAGCTGCGCTTCAACGAGCTGATCTCCGGCGTGCGCACCGACCTGGCGGTGATGATCTTCGGCGATGACTTCAGCCAGCTGCAGAAGGTGGCCGACCAGGTCGCGTTGAAGCTGCGTGCGGTGGACGGTGCGGCTGACGTGCGGGTGGAGCAGATTTCCGGCCTGCCGACCCTGAACGTGAAGATCGACCCTGTCGCCGCCGCGCAGTACGGGCTGACCGCTGCGGACGTAAGCGATGCACTGGCCACCGGCATCGGTGGCACGGCGGCCGGCAAGATCTTCGAGGGCGACCGACGCTTCGACGTGGTGGTGCGGCTGGACGATGCCGCACGCAACGATCCGGACCAGCTGTCATCGCTGCCGATTGCCACACCGGCCGGACTGGTCATTCCGCTGTCCTCGGTGGCCCGCATCACGGTCAGCGAGGGACCGAACCAGATCAGCCGCAACAATGGCAGCCGCCGGGTGGTGGTGCAGGCCAATGTGCGCGGCCGCGACCTGGGCGGCTTCGTCGGCGAAGCGCAGGCAGCGGTGGCCGACGTGGCGCTGCCGCCGGGCGCCTATCTCACCTGGGGTGGCCAGTTCGAGAACCTGCAGCGCGCGGAAAAGCGCCTGGCAACGGTGGTGCCGGTCGTGTTCCTGCTGATCGGCAGCCTGCTGTTCATGGCCCTGCGCAGTGGCAAGGAAGCCGTGCTGGTGTTCAGCTGCGTGCCGCTGGCGCTGGTCGGCGGCATTCTCGCCCTGCTGCTGCGTGGCATGCCCTTCTCGGTATCGGCTGCGGTCGGCTTCATCGCCGTGTCCGGCGTGGCCACGCTGAACGGCCTGGTGTTGATGCAGGCCGTCCGCGAGCGGCTCGATGCCGGTGACCTGCCCCTGCAGGCGGCAATCAACGGTGCCGCCAGCCGGATCCGCGCGGTGCTGACCACGGCACTGGTGGCGATTGTCGGCTTCATTCCGATGGCGATCGCCAGTGGCTCCGGTGCGGAGGTGCAGAAACCGCTGGCGACGGTGGTGATCGGTGGCCTGATCACGGCGACCGCGCTGACCCTGCTGGTGCTGCCGACCTTCGCTGCGCGCGTGGCCAAGCCGCGGCCGGTGCGCTGAAAGACGACGGGGCAGGATCCTGCGATCCGGCCCCGTCTGCCGCGCTTCGCGCTCGCCGGGCGTGGCCCGGCGCTACCACCACGCATTCCGGTAGCGACGGGCCATGCCCGGCGGCATTTCGGATCAGGCCTGCTTGCGCTGCGCGATATAGGCCTGGATCTGCTGTTCCAGTACCGGCAGCGGCACCGACCCCTGCTTGAGCACGGCGTCATGGAAACCCTTGACGTCGAACTTGTCGCCCAGCTCCTTCTCGGCCTGCGCGCGCAGGCGCACGATGGCGATCTCGCCGAGCTTGTAGCTCAACGCCTGGCCCGGCCAGGAGATGTAGCGATCCACTTCGGTGGTCACTTCGTGCTCGCTCAGCGCGGTATGGTCACGCAGGTAGGCGATGGCCTGTTCCCGGGTCCAGCCCTTGCTGTGCACCCCGGTATCGATCACCAGGCGTGCCGCGCGCCACATCTCGTAGGTGAGGCGACCGAAATCCTCGTAGGGGGTTTCATAGATGCCCATCTCCACGCCCAGCTTCTCGCTGTACAGGCCCCAGCCTTCGCCGTAGGCGGAGATGTAGGCGTTGCGGCGGAACTCGGGCTGTTCGCCCTGTTCGGCGGCGAGCGCGCCCTGCAGGGCATGACCGGGATCGGACTCGTGCAGGGTCAGCGCTGGCAGGTTGTACAGCGGCCGCGCCGGCAGGTTGTAGGTGTTGAGCCAATAGGTGCCCATGCCACCGCGGCCTGCGGTCCAGAACGGCGCGATGTCCGGCGGCACCGGCACGATGGTGAAGCGCGCGCGCGGCAGTGTCATGTACTTGCCGATGACACCATCGATGCGCTTGGAGATCCACGCCGCCCGATACAGCAGCTCGTTCGGGGTCTTGGCGTAGAACTGCGGATCGGTGCGCAGGAAGGTCAGGAATTCGCCGAAACTGCCCTTGAAGCCGACCTGCTGGATGATGTCGTTCATCTCCTTCTGGATGCGCGCGACTTCGCCCAGGCCGATGCGATGGATCTCATCCGGCGACAGGTCCAGCGTGGTGTATTCGTGGATCTGCTGCCTGTAGAACGCCTTGCCCTCCGGCATCGCTTCGGCCGCCAGGGTGGTACGCGCCTGCGGCACGTACTCGTTGACGAAGAAGGTACGCAGCTGCTGGAACGCCGGCACCACCTTGCCGCTGATCGCCGCACGGGCCTGCGCCTGCAGCTGCGCCTGCTCGGCCGCCGGAATGCTGGCCGGCAGCTTCTTGAACGGCGCGTACAGCGGCGACTCGGTGGGGTCCTTCAGCTCGGCGACGGTGGCGATGGAGACCTCGCGCCCGTCAAGCACCGCGCGGGGCACGCTGAAACCCCGCTTGAGTCCGGCGCGCATGTTCTCGGTCTGCTGGCCGAAATAGCGCGGCACATCGTCCAGGCGTGCGATGTAGTTGCGGAAGTCCTGTGCGGTCTTCATCTCGCGCCGGGCCATGAACGAGAGATTGGACCAGAACGAGGAATCGGAGTTGAACGGCATCTCGTAGGCCCGCAGACGCACCTCCTCGGCGAGGTTGAACACCTGGTCGCGGTAGATCGCGTAGTTCACCTGGTTGTCGGCGCTGAGTGTCTTCGGGTCGATCTTCTTCAGCTCGGCCAGGGTCTGGTCCCAGACCTTCAGGCGCGCCTGCTGCGCGGCCGCGCCCACATCGGGCAGCCGCGTGGCGTTGGCCGGCGCGTCGCCATCCTCGCTGGCTTCACCGCCCCCGGCCTGGCGCCACTTCCATTCCTTTTCGTACAGCGCGCGGAAGGCGGCATCGGCCGCCGATTCGGTGGTCGCAGGGGCGGACGCCGCGAGCGCGGGCGGAGCCGCCACGACGGCAGCCGGAGCGGACAGGGCGATGAGCAGGGCAACGGCAAGACGGGTTTTCACGAGCACAGGTTCCCGGGAAGGCAGACGCCGATCATGGCACCGCCGGACAGCCGGGGCATGGTTCAAAAGTCCTGCCTGCGCTGCAGGACCGGTAGCGCGGAGAACGGACACCTCCGCCGGGCATGGCCCGGCGCTACCGGCGTTCGATCCCGCCCAGGTGCCGCCTCAACGGTTGGATCGGTAGCGCGGGGCCATGCCCCGCGAGCGCGCAGCGCGGAGAACGGACACCTCTCCGGCGCTGCCTCAATGGCTGGCTTTGTCCCGCTTCCAGCCGCGATGGCGGATGTCCAGGTGCAGGCTGTACAGCGCGGTGAACGCCGGGAACAGGTTCTGCAGCACGCCCACCGAATCCTGCTTGGCCGAGAACAGGAAGTAGCTCAGCGTCATCAGGCTGCCGATCACGCTCATGTACCAGAACAGGCGCGGGATGACCGGCTTGCCGGCACGCCGGGAGGCGATGAACTGGACCAGCCAGCGGCCGCCGAACATCAGTGCGCCGGTATAGCCGATCAGCTTCCAGCCCGTCACATGCAGGCCGGTCCAGAACAACCAGGTCAGCGGCTGGTCGAGCCAGTGCAGCGCCATCATCGTTCTTCCACCGCGGTACGCCTGCTGCGGGTGATCAGCCAGGCAACGCCCCGCAGGTCGCGGATGCCGACCAGCGCACGGCCGAGGTTGTTGTACTTGGAGACGCCAGCGGTACGGTGACGATGGTTGACCGGCACGCTGGTGGTCTTCCAACCGGCACGCTGCATCAGCGCCGGCAGATAGCGGTGCATGTGGTCGAAATACGGCAGGTCGAGGAAGGCTTCGCGCTCGAACAGCTTGATGCCGCAGCCGGTGTCGGGCGTATCGTCGCGCAGCATGCGCGCCCGGATGCGGTTGGCCCAGCGACTGGCCCAGCGCTTGCTGCCGCTGTCCTGGCGGTTGACGCGCCAGCCGGCAAACAGCTTCACCTGCCCGTCGGCAGCATCGCGGGCCGCCAGCAGCTTGGGGATGTCGGCCGGATCGTTCTGGCCATCACCATCCAGGGTGGCGATCCACGGCGCACGGGCATGCTTGACACCGGTGCGCACCGCTGTGCTCTGCCCGCTCTGCTCGACGTGGTGCAGCACCCGCAGCTCCGGCGTGGTGGCTTTCAGGCCCTGCAGCACCGCCAGGCTGTCATCGCGGGAGTGATCGTCGACATAGACGATCTCGAACGGCAACCGGCCCCGCAGTGCCGCGACGATTTCGGCGATCAGGGGCGCGACATTGTCGCGCTCGTTGAATACGGGGACGACAACGGAAAGCTCGGGTTGGCTCATGGGTCACTCGGCCAAGAGGGGACAAAGACCGCGCATTCTCCGAAGCCGAGGTTATCCGAAGATGAATCCGGCTGTGTGAGGATTGCTCCTCAGGCGCGATCGCCGAAATACTCGCGGCACCACTGGACGACGGGCGGCAGCCCCTGCTCGATCGGGGTCACCGCATCGAAGCCGAATGCGTCATGTGCGCGGCGGGTGTCGGCCATCGTGCGGACCATGTCGCCCGGCTGCATCGGCTTGTAGACCTTCTGCGCAGGGCGGCCGGCGGCCTGCTCGATGACGCTGATGAAGCGCTCCAGCTCGACCGGCGTATGGTTGCCGAGGTTGAATACCCGATGCGGTACCGGACCATCGGCCGGGTGCGCGAGCGCGCCGAGGATACCCGACACGATGTCGGAGACATGTGTGAAATCGCGCTGCATGCGCCCCTGGTTGAACACCTCGATCGGGCGCCCGGCCAGGACGGCACGCGAAAACAGCAGCGGCGCCATGTCCGGCCGTCCCCACGCGCCGTACACGGTGAAGAAGCGCAGGCCGGTGGCATGCAGGCCATACAGCTGCGCGTAGGTGTGCGCCATCAGCTCGTTGGCAGCCTTGGTGGCCGCGTACAGCGAGCGCGGCTGGTCCACGCGCTGGTCCTCGGAGAACGGCGGCGTGGCCGAATCGCCGTACACCGAACTGCTGGAGGCGTAGACCAGATGCTGCACGCCGCGGTGGCGGCACAGTTCCAGGATATTGACGAAGCCGACCAGGTTGCTGTCGACGTAGGCCTGCGGATTCTCCAGCGAGTAGCGCACCCCGGCCTGCGCAGCCAGATGGATCACCGCGCTCGGCTGCAGTTCGTCGAACAGCGCGGCCAAGCCTTCACGGTCGGTCAGGTCAAGCGTGCGCAGATCCAGCGTGGGGCACAGCGCGGCCACGCGGTCCCGCTTGATCTGCGGGTCGTAGTAGTCGTTGAAGTTGTCCAGGCCCACCACCGGCTGGCCCGCCTCCAGCAGCGCGCGGGCGGTGTAGGCACCGATGAAGCCGGCAGCGCCGGTGAGCAGGATGGTCATTGCAGGTCTCTGTCCACGTGCCGAGCGACTCAGCCCTGGCGGGTCCGCAGCTTTTCCAGCACGCCGTCGAGGGTATCCAGATCGGTGTAGTGGATGATCAGCTTGCCCTTGCCGCCGCGGCCGTGGCTGATCGCCACCTTGGTCCCCAGCGACTCGGACAGTTCGGTTTCCAGCGAGGCGATGTCGGCCTGCTGCACCTTCGGCGTGGCCGCCGGGCGGTTGCTCGGCACCTTGCCGGCGGCGAAGGCCTGCGCGCGGCGCTCCACTTCACGCACCGACCAGCCTTCATCGGCCGCTTCCTGCGCCAGCTTGCCGGCCAGTTCCGGGG
Source organism: Stenotrophomonas sp. 112478_Sma (assembly GCF_056479905.1). Lineage (NCBI taxonomy): Bacteria > Pseudomonadati > Pseudomonadota > Gammaproteobacteria > Lysobacterales > Lysobacteraceae > Stenotrophomonas > Stenotrophomonas sp. 112478_Sma. The sequence continues at coordinate 4,196,788 of NZ_CM151072.1, forward strand.
CCAGGGTCAGCAGCGCGCGGGCGTGGCCCATTTCCAGGCGGCGGGTTTCCAGCAGCAGGCGGATGGCCACCGGCAGTTCCAGCAGGCGCAGCAGGTTGGACACCGCCGCGCGCGAGCGGCCGACGGCCTCGGCCGCCTCGGCATGGGTCAGGGTGAACTCGCTGATCAGGCGCTGCAGCGCCTCGGCTTCTTCCAGCGGGTTGAGGTCTTCGCGCTGGATGTTCTCGATCAGCGCCATCGCGATGACGGTGCGGTCTTCCAGTTCGCGCACCACCACCGGCACTTCGTCCAGACCGGCCAGCTGCGAGGCGCGCCAGCGGCGTTCGCCGGCGACGATCTCGAAGTTGCCCGCCGGCAGCTGACGCACCAGGATCGGCTGGATCACGCCCTGCGACCGGATCGAGTCCGCCAGTTCGGACAGCTTGCCCTCGTCCATTTCGCGACGCGGCTGGTACTTGCCCGGCTGCAGCTGGCCGACCGGCAGCTTGCGCAGCACCTCACCCGGCAAAGGTTCGATCACCGCGGTGGTGGCCTGCACCTGGCTGACCGCTCCCTTCGGACCGAGCAGCGCATCCAGGCCACGGCCGAGGCCTCGCTTCTTGGCTGCCGGCTTGCTGCTGGTCATCAGACGGTCTCCACGGCCTTGGTGGCCTTGTTGCGTTCGTTGTTGCGACGGATGATCTCGCCGGCCAGGCCCAGGTAAGCCACGCCGCCGCGCGAGGCGCGGTCGTAGCCGACGATGCTCTGGCCGTGGCTGGGTGCTTCAGCCAGGCGCACGTTGCGCGGCACGATGGTACGGAACACGCGGTCGCCGAAGTGTTCGGTCAGTTCGGCCGATACGGCGTTGGCCAGGTTGTTGCGCACATCGAACATGGTACGCAGCACGCCCTCGATCTCCAGCGCCGGGTTCAGGCTGGCGCGCAGCGCCTCGATGGTTTCCACCAGCGCACTCAGGCCTTCCAGCGCGTAATACTCGCACTGCATCGGCACGATCACCGAATCGGCGGCGGCCAGTGCATTGAGCGTCAGCAGTGAAAGCGCCGGCGGGCAGTCGATCAGGATGTAGTCGTACTCGTCGCGGATCGGCGCCAGCGCGCGCTTCAGGCGCTGCTCGCGCTCGCCCTGCGCCATCAGCTGGATTTCGGCAGCGGTCAGGTCGATGTTGCCGGGCAGCAGGTCGTAGCCTTCCGCGGTCTGCACACGCACGTCGGCGGCGGTGTTCTCGCCCAGCAGCAGGTCGCAGGTGGACGCCGCCAGCTCACGCTTGTCCACACCACTGCCCATGGTCGCGTTGCCCTGCGAATCCAGGTCGACCAACAGCACGCGCTTGGGTGCGTTGGCCAGGGAAGCGGCCAGGTTGACGGCGGTCGTGGTCTTGCCGACGCCACCCTTCTGGTTGGCGATGGCGATGATGCGGGCCATGCGGGTGTGCCTCGTCGACGGATGCTGGGACCGGTCATTATGCGTACAACCGGGCCCGGGCGGAAATCGTGGATCGCCAACCCCTTGTCGAGCAAAGGGTTGGCGGCGGGATCAGGGGCCTGTAACGGTGACCAGGTGGCGCTCGCCCGCCAGGCCGGGCACGCTCAACGGGGCCACGTCGCGCACCTGCCAGCCTGCCGGCAGTGCGGCGATCTCTTCATGCGGGTAGACGCCCTTCATCGCCAGCAGCACGCCGCCAGGACGCAGCAGGTGGCCACCGACGCGGATGATGCCGGCCAGCGTGTCCATCGCGCGGGCGGTCAACTGGTCGTAGTGGCCGGCCTCGTCCAGCGCTTCGGCGCGCGACTCGGCCACGCGGGCATTGCCCAGGCCGAGCTGGCGCACGGCCTCGCGCATGAAGCGGGCCTTCTTGCCGTTGCTCTCGACCAGGGTGACCTGCAGACCCGGGCAGGCGATCGCCAGCGGGATACCGGGCAGCCCAGGACCGGTACCCAGGTCGGCCAGGCGGCCATCGGCCACGAACGGCTGCATGGCCAGCGAATCGAGCAGGTGACGGGTGACCATCTCCTGCGGGTCGCGGATGGCGGTGAGGTTGTAGGTGCCGTTCCAGCGGTGCAGCAGGCCCAGGTAGCGCAGCAGCGGCGGCGCCAGTGCGGCGTCCAGGCCCATGCCGGCCAGGCCCTGCTCCAGCGTGGCGGTCACGCCGGCGGGAAGTTCGTGTTCGCTCATGCCGCCATTATCGCCCGTTTCCCGGGCTGATTCGCCGCTTCATTGCGGATACCAGGCCAATGCGGCACGGAACTGGCCGCTGGCCTGCCATTCGTGCAGATGCCACTGCCGGGCATCACCCAGCGCAGGGTCGCACCAGCGCAGGTGCAGGGCGCCGTCGACACCTGGCGCCAGCTGCAGGCGATGCAGGCCGAACGAAATGCCCTGCCCGTGTGCCTTCAGCAGCGCCTCCTTGGCGCACCAGACACGGAAGAACCAGTGTTCGCGTTCCGCGGCGTCCAGGCCCTGCAGCCAGGCCACCTCTTCCGGATGGAAGAAGCGCTGCACGATCTCCAGCAGGCGTGGGCGCGGGCGCAGCAGTTCCAGGTCCACGCCGAGCCGTACACCTTCACCCAGCGCCACCAGCAGCACGTCGCCACTGTGGCTCCAGCCCGTGCCGTGGTCGGCCAGCGCACCGGTCAGCTCGGGTCGGCCCTTGTCGTCGCGGACCAGCGGCAGTGCCTCCGGCGCGAGATCCAGCGCCTGTGCCAGCACCTGCCGGGCCTGCGGCTCACCGCGCTGGCCCGGCACATGTGGCCGCCGCCAGACCGTCACGGGCCCGAAGCGCCAGGGGCCATCCAGGGTGGCTGGCAAGCTCATCCGCACGCAACCGTCACGCGATTGCACGACGGGTTCACAGCCATGCGCGTCAACTGGTCACGGTTTTCCACCGGAGGTTCGATCATGGGCATCATCATCTGGCTGATCGTCGGCGGCATCGTGGGCTGGCTGGCAAGCATCATCATGAAGCGCGATGCGCAGCAGGGCATCATTCTCAACATCGTGGTCGGCATTGTCGGCGCGCTGATTTCCGGCTGGCTGTTCGGCGGCGGCATCAACGAAGCGATCACCATCCGCACCTTCCTGTTCTCGCTGATCGGTGCGGTGATCCTGCTGGCGATCGTCAACCTGTTCACCCGCAAGAGCATACGTTGATCCGACGGGCAGCGCCGGGCACGGCCCGGCGCTACCTCACCCCAACTGCACCCATGCCGGCGCGTGGTCGCTGGGGCGCTCCCAGGTACGTGGCTCGCGGTCAATGCCGGACGCCACGGCGCCGCCCTTGAGCGCATCGGAGACCAGGGTGAGGTCGATGCGCAGGCCCAGATTGCGGCGGAAGCCCGCCGCGCGGTAATCCCACCAGCTGAACGTGCCGGCTTCCTCGTTGTGCAGCCGGAAACCGTCGTGCAGGCCCAGCTGCAGCAGCTTGTTCAGCGCGCCGCGCTCGGCGGTGGAGGTGAGGATGTGGTTCTCGTTCCACACGTCCGGATCATGCACGTCGCGGGCGTCCGGGGCGATGTTGAAGTCACCCAGCACGACCAGCTTCGGGTGCCGCTGCAGTTCCTCGCCGATCCAGGCGTGCACGGCCTCCAGCCAGCGCAGCTTGTACGCATACTTGTCGGTGCCGACGTCCTGGCCGTTGACCACATACAGGTTGATCACCCGCAGGTCGCCAAAGGTGCCGGCGATGACGCGCTTCTGCTCGTCCTCGAAACCCGGAATGCCGATCTGCACGTCCTGCGCCGGCTCGCGTGACAGCAGTGCCACGCCGTTGTAGGTCTTCTGGCCGGCGAATACGCTGCGGTAGCCGGCGCCGATCAGCGCCGCATCCGGGAACTTGTGGTCCTCCAGCTTGGTTTCCTGGATACCGACGATGTCCGGGCCGAACTCCTTGAGCCACTGCTCCAGGTGCGGCAGGCGGACGTTGAGCGAATTGACATTCCACGAGGCGATCTTCATGGGGGCATTCTACCCGGGCCTGCTTTGGTAGGCGCCAACCTTGGTTGGCACCTACCAGTAGAGCCACGCCATGCGTGGCTTCACCGCAGCAGCAGCTTCAACATCCCCGCAATCTTCGAATACGGCGGCCGCAGCCTGTCGCTGGCCGCCCAGCGCGACTGCCACAGCACCGGCAACCGCTTGCTCATCGCATCGAACCCGGCGCGGCCGTGGTACGCGCCCATGCCGCTGGCGCCCACCCCGCCGAACGGCAGGCCATCGGCGGCGAAGTGCAGCAGCGTGTCGTTGACCGTCACTCCCCCGGCCACCACGTTGGCGAGAATGCGCTCCACGGTGGCGCGGTCGTGGCTGAAGGGATACAGCGCCAGCGGCCGGTCGCGGGTGAGAACGTCGACCAGCGCCGCATCCAGATCCGGGTAGGCGCGCACCGGCAGGATCGGCCCGAAGATCTCCTCGCGCATCAGGTCCAGATCGTCCGGCGGATCCAGTACCACGGTCGGTACCAGCAGGCGCTCGCGGCCGGCGCGAGCCTCATCCACGTGCGCCAGCGGAATCACCGGCACCCCGCGTCCGCGCGCCTGCGCCAGATAGCCCTGCAGGCGCTGGTACTGGCCTTCGTTGATGATGCGCGTGTAGTCGCCGGCCTCGCTGAAATCGCCGTAGCGTTCGCGCACCTGCTGCTGCAGCGCCTGCACGAACTCGCGCTGACGCGCGGTATCGATCAGCACGTAATCCGGTGCGATGCAGGTCTGGCCGGCGTTGAACCACTTGCCGGTGGCCAACCGCGCGGCGGCTTTGTCCAGCGGGAAATCACGGCAGACGATGGCCGGCGACTTGCCGCCCAGTTCCAGCGTGACCGGCACCAGATGTTCGGCCGCAGCCGCCATCACCTTGCGGCCAACGGCCGTCGAGCCGGTGAACAGCAGATGGTCCAATGGCAGCGACGGCACCGCCGCCGCCACGTCCGCACCACCCTGCACCACCGCCACCCGATCGGGCGGGAACACACTGGCCAGCAGATCGGCCAGGAACGCGCTAGTGCGCGGGGTAAGTTCGGACGGCTTCAGCAACACATGGTTGCCGGCAGCGATGGCGGTGGCCAGTGGCACCAATGCCAGCGTAACCGGGTAGTTCCACGGCGAGATCACCCCGACCACGCCCAACGGCGTCGGCCGCAGCTGCGCGCGCGCCGGCCACAACTTCCATCCCGCCGATGCCCGCTGCGGCTTCGACCAGCGCCGCAGGTGGCGCCGCAGGTGGTCGATGGCCGACAGCACGCTCATGCCATCGGCCAGTTTCGATTCAACGTGGGCGCGATGGCCGAAGTCCTCGGCGATGGCCTGGGCCATTTCATCCAGACGCGGCTTCAGCGCCTCGCGCAGGCGGCGCAGGTCGGCTTCGCGCTGATCCAGCGACGGGCGCTGCGACTGCCAGGCGCTGCGCAGGGTGTGCAGGAGGTCGGGGAGGTCGGCTGGGGCGGTGGTCGTCATGGGCCGACTATACGGGGTGCGGCACTGTCCGACGGAGTCAGATACCTTTCGCGCGCGAAAGAGATCTGACCCTGGGCGCGAGATGGCGGGTGGCTTCGAATGCTTTTCAACCACGATTACGGCATTGAACGCTGTCTTTTCGCGTCTGCGGAGTTTTGTGCCGCGCGCTGCGCGGTCGCCGAGCATGGCTCGGCGCTACAGGGCAACGAAAAGGCCGTGGTCTGCACCACGGCCTCTCCTTCATCCGGTGAACATCATTCCTACTTGGTGATATCCACGTCCTTGGTTTCACGCAGGAACAGGCCACCGATCACCACCGACATCAGCGCGATCGCGATCGGATACCATAGGCCGTAGTACAGGTTGCCGGTACCGGCCACCAGCGCGAAGGAGATCGCCGGCAGGAAGCCACCGAACCAGCCGTTGCCGATGTGATACGGCAGCGACATCGAGGTGTAGCGGATGCGGGTCGGGAACAGCTCGACCAGGTAGGCGGCGATCGGGCCGTAGACCATGGTCACGTACAGCACCAGCAGCCACAGCATGAAGATCGTGCCCGCAATGTTGATGCGCGCGCTGTCCGCCTTGGCCGGGTAGCCGGCGGTGGTCAGGGCGGTCTTCAGTTCGGCACCGAACGCGTCGGCCTTGGCCTTGCCTTCGTCCTTGCTCAGTCCCGCCGCTTCATACGAGGTGACGCTGGCGCTGCCGACGTTGACGATCGCCAGCGAACCCGCCGCTGCCGGCTGCACGTCGTACGGCACGCCCGCCTTGGTCAACGCGGCGGTGGCCACGTCACAGGAGCTGGTGAACTTGCGCAGGCCGACCGGATCGAACTGGAACGAGCAGGTGGACGGATCGGCCACGACCAGGGCCGGCGAGCTGCTGCGGGCCTCTTCGATGGCCGGGTTGGCGAAGTGGGTCAGGCCCTTGAAGATCGGGATGTAAGTCACGGCAGCCAGCAGGCAGCCGGCGAGGATGATCTTCTTGCGGCCGATACGGTCGGACAGCCAGCCGAAGAAGATGAAGAACGGCACACCCAGCGCCAGTGCGGCTGCGATCAGCAGGTAGGAGGTGGTGGCGTCGACCTTCAGCATGCTGCTGAGGAAGAACAGCGCATAGAACTGGCCGCCGTACCAGACCACGGCCTGGCCGGCCGCTGCGCCGAGCAGGACCAGCAGCATCAGCTTCAGGTTGCCGCCCTTCAGGCTGTCACGGAACGGCGTCTTGGAGCCCTTGCCTTCCGACTTCATCTGCTGGAACAGCGGCGACTCACTCAGCTGCAGGCGGATCCACACCGAGATGCCCAGCAGCACGATGGACACCAGGAACGGAATGCGCCAGCCCCAGGCTTCAAATGCTTCATTGCCCAGGAAGTAGCGGCAGGCCAGGATGATCAGCAGCGACATGAACAGGCCCAGCGTGGCGGTGCACTGGATGAAGCTGGTGTACAGGCCACGCTTGTCGTCCGGGGCATGCTCGGCCACGTAGGTCGCCGCGCCGCCGTATTCGCCACCCATCGCCAGGCCCTGGGCCAGGCGCAGGATGATCAGGATCACCGGCGCGGCAAAGCCGATCGACGCGTAGTTGGGCAGCACACCGACCAGGAACGTCGAGATGCCCATGATCAGGATGGTGACCAGGAAGGTGTACTTGCGGCCGATGCGGTCGCCGAGGCTGCCGAAGAAGGCCGCGCCGAACGGTCGCACGAAGAAGCCGGCGGCGAACGCCAGCAGGGCGAAGATCATGCCCGTGGTTTCATTGACACCGCTGAAGAACTGCTTGGCGATGATGGCGGCGAGCGAGCCGTACAGGAAGAAGTCATACCACTCGAAGACCGTACCCAGGCTCGAAGCGAAGATGACTTTCTTGTGGCCCTTGGTTAGGGTGCCCGCGGGATTGTGCGCGGTGCTGGGTGTGCTGGACATGAGACGCTTCCCCTCCGAAGCAATCGTTGTTGGTAGGTGCCGACGGTGGGTCGGCACTCAGTATCGGTAGCGGCCGACCTGGGTCGGCGCGCCGTCAGAAGCTGTACTTCGTGGTGAACTGCAGCCGGGTGATGTCACCCTTGTTGCCGTTCTCGATCTCGCGGCGGCCATACATCAGCTCGGCGCCGACATCGACCTTGGGCAGCGGTGAGTAGAAGATGTTGCCGCGGATGCTCTGCACGCTCTTGGTGACCAGCGGGCCCAGCACGCTGTCGTTGTCGTAGTCGCTGCGCGCATAGATCAGGTTGGTGCGCAGCTTCGGCGAGAACGCATGGCGCCAGCCCACGTAGCCGGCCAGAACGCCGGTCGGATTGAGCTCGTCGCGGGCGATGTCATAGGCCGAGTCGGCGGTGATGCCCAGGCCGATGTAACGCGCGATGCCTTCGCCTCCGGTGAACTGGTAGTGCAGCGAATCGCTGTCGCCCATCACCCATTTGCCGCCCAGGGTCAGGCCGCCGGCAACCTTGTCGGCCTTGGCGCCGGTGGTCTGGTTGTCGACCTTCAGCTGGCGGACGATGCCGCCGACGCCGAAGGTGCCCCAGTCGCCCTTCCAGCCGTAACGCATCGTCAGATCCGGCAGGCTGCCGCGATCGGAGTTGGCGCTGGCGTTGGTCCAGGCGCCGGTGACCGGATTGCGGGTACCGGTAAGCGTGGTGGTTTCCGGGTTTTCCAGGGCAACGCTGAAGCCGCCGCTGGTGTAACGCACCTGTGCCTGGCGTACGAAGATCACACCGTCGGTCGGGCCGACGAAGTCGACCGCTTCCGGCAATGCGGCCGCGTCCATGAAGTTGGACCAGGTCTGGCCGGCGAGCCAGTTGTTCCAGTACATGTAGGCATGGCGCAGGGTGACACCGTAGGTGTTGGTGGCGGTCTGGTTGCCGAGCGAGTTGCCGAAGAAGTCCATCTCGAAGAACGCGCCGGCCTTGTTGCCGGACTCGCTCACGTTGTCGATGCCCAGGTTGAAGCGCGAGAACTTTGCGTGGGCGTTGTAGTCGGTGCCCGAACGCCTGCCGTTTCCGCCGGCACCTTCCACCGGGGTCTGGCCCGGCAGATACAGCGAACGGCCGGTGGCATCGTCGGCCAGCTGGCCGTCACTGGTCTGGGTCGCCAGGAAGTCAGCCTTGATGAAGCCACCGATCTTGACCGTGGTACCCGGTGCGGCACCCGGAGTGATGGTGGTGACCTGGATCGGCTGCTTGCCGGCCGGCACCGCCGGCTTCTGCTCGGACTGCACGGTGCGGACTTCGGTCACCGCCTGCTGGGTCTGGGCGATCTGGGTCTGCTGCTGTTGCTGCGAAGACAGCAGCAGCTGGACCTGGCGCTCCAGTTCGGCGACGCGTGATTCGAGTGCTTTTTCTTTGGCGGTCTCTGCGAACGCCATGCCCGGTGCGACCAGGGCGACCAGCAGGCAGGCCGCCAAAGGTGTGCGCACGGCTTTCAACGTACGGTGGCTCATGTTGCCCTCTCTCCCAAGTGGCAAGGTGATGCCGCGCGTGGGGCACGGTCGAGCCGAGACTGCGGGGCACATGCGCGCACCGGCTATTCGCCATTGGTCGAAGCCGGGCCCGCAGGGCGCTCACTTTCGACCATGGTCTAAGCACAGTGGTGACGCGGCCGGGGGTGGATGGGGCAAACTGAGGGGGATCGGTCGTTGCGATGCTGCGACCGCACATACAAAGTCAACGTGCAAGTGAGGGTGCCATGGCTGATATCTACCCCGTCGATCCGCAGTTCGCCGCCAAGGCACGCATCGACAAGACGTCCTACCAACAGCAGTACCAGGCTTCTGTGACCGACCCGGAGGGTTTCTGGGGCAAGGCCGCCGAGCGCCTGCAATGGATGCGCACGCCGACGAAGATCAAGAACGTCAGCTACGACCTGGCCGACTTCCACATCAAGTGGTTCGAGGACGGCGAGCTCAACGCCAGCGTCAACTGCCTTGACCGCCAGCTGGACAGCCGTGGCGACAAGACCGCCCTGCTGTTCGAGCCGGACAGCCCGGACGCACCGGCCCAGCACGTGACCTATCGCGAGCTGTACGAGCGCACCTGCCGGCTCGGCAATGCGCTGCGCAACCTGGGCGTCGGCAAGGGTGACCGGGTCACCATCTACCTGCCGATGATCGTCGATGCTGCCGTGGCCATGCTGGCCTGCGCGCGCATCGGTGCGATCCACTCGGTGGTGTTCGGTGGCTTCGCGCCGAACTCGATCGCCGATCGTGTCAGCGACTGCCAGAGCAAGCTCATCATCACCGCCGACGAGGGCCTGCGCGGTGGCCGCAAGGTTCCGCTGAAGGCCAACGTCGATGCAGCCCTGAAACTGCCGGGCACCAACACCGTGGAGACCGTGCTGGTGGTGCGCCACACCGGCGGCGCGGTGGACATGCAGGCCCCGCGCGACCGCTGGTTCCATGACGTCGTGGACAGCCAGCCCTCCACCTGCGAGCCGGAGCGCATGAACGCCGAGGATCCGCTGTTCATCCTCTACACGTCCGGTTCCACCGGCAAGCCGAAGGGCGTGCTTCACACCACCGGCGGTTATCTGCTGTACGCGGCATACACCCACGAAGCGGTGTTCGACCTGCGCGAGGACGACATCTACTGGTGCACCGCCGACGTCGGCTGGGTCACCGGCCACAGCTACATCGTGTACGGCCCGCTGGCCAACGGCGCAACCTCGCTGATGTTCGAGGGCGTGCCGAACTACCCGGACACCTCGCGTTTCTGGAACGTCATCGACAAGCACAAGGTGTCGATCTTCTATACCGCGCCGACCGCCATCCGTGCACTGATGCGCGAAGGCGAGGAGCCGGTGAAGAAGACCTCGCGCGCCTCGCTGCGCCTGCTCGGCAGCGTCGGCGAGCCGATCAATCCCGAGGCCTGGCGCTGGTACTACGAGGTGGTCGGCGACAGCCGCTGCCCGATCGTCGATACCTGGTGGCAGACCGAGACCGGCGGCATCCTGATTTCGCCGCTGGCCGGTGCGATGGACCTCAAGCCGGGGTCGGCCACCCTGCCCTTCTTCGGCGTACAGCCGGCGCTGGTGAACGCCGATGGCGAGATCCAGGACGGCCCGACCGAAGGCAATCTGATCATCCGTGATTCCTGGCCGGGCCAGATGCGCACGGTGTACGGCGACCACCAGCGCTTCATCGACACCTATTTCCGCACGTATCCGGGCAGCTACTTCACCGGCGACGGTTGCCGCCGCGACGAAGACGGCTACTACTGGATCACCGGCCGCGTGGACGATGTGATCAACGTGTCCGGCCACCGCATCGGCACCGCCGAGGTCGAAAGCGCGCTGGTCTCGCACCCGAAGGTGGCAGAAGCCGCCGTCGTCGGCTTCCCGCACGACGTGAAGGGCCAGGGCATCTATGCCTACGTCACCCTGGTGGCCGAGGAAGCGCCGAGCGAAGAGCTGCACAAGGAGCTGATCGCATGGGTGCGCAAGGAAATCGGGCCGATCGCCACCCCGGACCACCTGCAGTGGGCACCGGGCCTGCCGAAGACCCGCTCGGGCAAGATCATGCGCCGCATCCTGCGCAAGATTGCTGAAAACGCGCCGGACCAGCTCGGCGACACCTCGACCCTGGCCGATCCGTCGGTGGTGGCGTCGCTGGTGGACGAACGCAAGGTACGCTGACGTACGACCCGGGGTCGGATCCCTTTCCGCAGGGAAAGGGCTCTCTGCCCCCAGGGGCCTGGCCCCCGAACAGTTTCCCCACGGTTCCCCCCGACCATGACCACCCTCCTGATTGCAGATGACCACCCGCTGTTCCGCGAAGCCCTGCGTGGGGCCGTACAGCGGGTCATCCCCGGCGTGCAGCTGTTCGAGGCTGACAGCGTGGAAGCGCTGTATGCACTGGCCGACCAGCACAACGATGCCGACCTGGTCCTGATGGACCTCAACATGCCGGGTGCACAGGGTTTCAACGCACTGGTGCACATGCGCTCGCTGCATCCTCACCTGCCGGTGGTGGTCGTCTCCGCGCGGGAGGAGGCCACGGTGATGCGCCGTGCGCTCGATCACGGTGCGCTGGGCTTCATTCCCAAGTCCGCCGACTCGGACACCATCGGTCATGCGCTGGGCACCATCCTCGACGGCGAGACGTGGGCCCCGCCGGAGGCACACAACGTGCCACCCACCGAGCGCGAGGAACGCGAGGTCGGCCAGCGCCTGCGCGAGCTGACGCCGCAGCAGTTCCGCGTGCTGCAGATGCTGGGCGCCGGCCGCCTGAACAAGCAGATCGCCTACGACCTCAACGTCTCCGAAGCGACGATCAAGGCACATGTGACCGCGATCCTGCGCAAGCTGGGCGTGACCAACCGCACCCAGGCGGTGCTGATGGCCGGCAAGCTGGCCATCGACGACGACGCGATCGTGCTGCCGCCGGAAGAAGACTGACCGTGCCGGGCTGCGGAGCCGTGCACGGGGTCTCGTGATGCCCTCGTAGAGCCGAGCCCGTGCTCGGCTGCTCTTCGCCTCAATGCCAATCATGCCTCAAGCGGCCATCGACTCCAGGCATAGGGGTACTCCGCGATACGGGTCGCCAACCCTGCACGCACGGGATTGGCCGCAATGTATCTCGCCTGCGTGTGCAGGCATTCGTCACTGCGCAACGCATGGTCGTAGTACCCCGGCTGCCAGATCGGCACGTTCGCATCAACGCGCGTGGCGATGGATCTTCCACTCCTGGACTTCAGGATCTGCATGCGGCCGGCCAGCGTGCCGGTACGCAACTCCATCAACCAATGCAGGTGGTCGGGCATGATCACCCAGCCCAGGGAGAAGGTACGACCGGTCCGCTCTACCGTGCGCAGGGCTTCGATCAGCAGCTCAACGTTGGCCTTGTCTATGAACCAGGGACGACGCGCATGCGTTACCGTGGTAAGCGCGTAGACATTGCCGGTATGCGACCAACGACCATAACGAAGTGCGGGACTGGCCATGCGAAGAGGCTATGGCACGCATGACAGCCTCTCCATCAGTGCAACACCGCAATGCCTGTCAGCCAAGACCCTGACGTAGAGCCGAGCCCATGCTCGGCTGCTTCATACGCCCGCCGAGCACGGGCTCGGCTCTACAGGTAGCCCCTGCTCAGCCCACGCCGCGCAGGTGTTCGTACAGGATCGTCGCGCCGATGATCACCAGGATCGCGCCGCCAATGATCTCGGCACGCTTGCCAACCATGCTGCCCAGCACGCGGCCGAGCATGATGCCGACGGTGACCATTGTCAGCGTGCACAGGCCGATGACCGCCGCCATCACGCCGATATGGACATCCATGAACGCCAGGCCGATACCCACCGCCATCGCATCGATGCTGGTGGCGAATCCCGTCAGCGCCAGCTTCCAGAAGCCGTGGTGCTGCGAGGGGTCTTCATCTTCTTCACCCTCATCCGGACGCAGACCGTTGTAGATCATGTGGATGCCCAGAGCGCCAAGCAGGCCGAAGGCGATCCAATGATCGAAGGCTTCGACGTACTGCAGGGCGGCGCGGCCGAGCAACCAGCCGATGATGGGCGTGATCGCCTCGATGACGCCGAAGATGATGCCGGCACGCAGTGCATCGCGGAACACCGGCTTGCGCATCGCCGCGCCCTTGCCGATCGCCGCGGCGAAAGCATCGGTGGACATGGCAAAGCCGATCAGGAGGATCGAAATGGGGGACATGTGTGCTTGCTGAGGTCGGGCTTGGACGGACGCACGGCCTGCGCTCGCGCCCAACCTAACGTTGCGCGCGCGGGCCGCTGGTCTCGCCAACCATCATGGTTGTCCACGCCACGGCGCACTGGCCGAGTATGTTGACGTGGACGATTCCTGCGTAGGAATCCGGCTACTCCCCAAGGGGACGCGAAGCTTAGCATCGCGATTCGCGCCTGGCACATTTCTGGTGAAACGCGCAGGCAGGGCTGGTTTGTATAGCGATGGCTATATCAGCGCCGGGCTGCGTGCGGAGCCGAGCATGGGCTCGGCTCTACAGTTGCCATCAGGCTTCGTTGCTGCCGGCGTCGCGCAGCGCGCCGAGGAAGGCGCGCAGCGAGGCCGGCTTGATCGGCTTGGTCAGCACCCGATAACCCCGCTCGCGCGCCATCCGCTTCAGCTCATCGCGACCATCGGCAGTGAGCAGGGCACCGGGCAGCGGATATCCCGCCGCCTCGCGCAGTGCCACCAGCGCGTCCAGGCCATCCATGCGGTCATGCAGGTGGTAATCCACCAGCATCACCTGCGGGCGCTCGGCAATCTTTTCCAGCGCCTGATCGACGGTGGCGGCGGTGATCACCTGCACCTGCCAGCGACCCAGCAGCGCACGCATGCCGTCGAGGATTTCCTCGTCATTGTCCACGCACAGCACGCGCAGGCCGGCCAGCGAATCGCTGCGCACCGGCGTGGCGGCCACCTGGACCGCCGTGGCAGGCTCGGTGTAGCCCGGCAGAGGCGCCACGCGAGGCAGGATGATCGAGAACATCGACCCGCTGCCGACGCGGCTGCGTGCGTTGAGCCGATGGTCCAGCAGGCGCGAGATGCGCTGGCAGATCGACAGGCCCAGGCCCAGGCCCTGCTCGCCCCAGTCGAAGGGCTGCTGGTAGCGATGGAACTCATCGAAGATCTGCCGCATGTGATGCTCCGGGATGCCGGGGCCGGTATCCCACACCTGCAGTTCCACTTCCTCGCCCCGGTGGCGCACGGCCAGCACGATGCGGCCCTGCCGTGTATAGCGCAGCGCGTTGGCCAGGAAGTTCTGCAGCACACGCCGCAGCAGGCGCCGGTCGCTGCGCACCCATGCCGGGCGCGCGAACAGATCCAGGCGCAGGCCACGGCCGGCGGCAACCGGCGTGTACTGTGCGGCCAGCTCGCGCATCAGCGCGCTGACGTCGAACTCGCCGATGACCGGATGCAACCCACCTGCATCCAGCCGCGATACGTCCAGCAGGCCATCCAGCAGCTCCTCGGCCGCGCGCAGCGAGGCATCCACGCGCTCGGCCAGATGCTTCTGCTCGTCGCTCACATGAACGCTGTCACGCAGCGCCGAAGCGAACAGGCGCGCGGCATTGAGCGGCTGCAGCACGTCATGGCTGATCGCGGCCAGGAAGCGGGTCTTCGACTGCTGGGCGGCTTCAGCTTCGTGGGAGCGCTCGGCGACGCGCTGTTCCAGCGTTTCGTTGGCTTCCAGCAGCGCCTTCTCGGCGTGCTTGTAATCGGTGATGTCGTTGTAGCTGGTCACATAGCCGCCGCCAGGCAAAGCCTGGCCACGCATCTCGATCACCTTGCCATCGCTGCGCGTGCGCTCGAACACATGCGGTGAGCCGGCGCGCATGTAGCCGATGCGGCGGTTGATCTGCACCTCGATGTCGCCCTCGCCCAGCTCGCCCCGTTCGGCGTTGTAGCGGATCAGGTCGGCCACCGGGCGGCCCACGTACAGCATGCCGTCGGGGTAGCCGAACATGTCCTGGTAGCGGCGGTTCCACGCCGTCAGGCGCATGTCCGGATCGACCACGCTGACACCTGCACTGATGTTCTCCAGCGTGGTGGACAGGATCTCGCGGTTGAAGCGCAGTTCCTGCCCGGCTTCGTCCAGCACCGCCACCACCTCACCCAGGTCCATGCCGGAACCGCGCAGCAGGCTGGTCAGCAGCAGGCGCGCGGAGGCGGCACCGATCGACGCGGCCAGCAGGCGCTCGGTGAACTGCACCCAAGGCCGGTCGGCCGGCGCGGAAGACTGCAGTTCGCGGCCCAGCGACTGCGCCTGCTCGAAGAACGAACGCCGCGCATGGCGCTCGCCCACCACGCGCGAGGCCAGCGCCAGCAGGTCGCCCACATGCACGTGGCCCGGCCAACCGCCGGCGACCGAGGGGCGCTCGGCGTACGGATCGAGGAAGGGCGCAGCACGCAGTCGCTCGTCCACCCCCGGCCGCCAGCGTGCGGACACCAGCATCATCGTTGCTGCATTGACCAGCAACGACCAGAAGGTACCGTGGGTCAGCGGATCCCAGCCGGTCATGCCGAACAGCTGCTGCGGGCGCAGCCATTCGATGCCGAACGGGCCCTGCTGGACCCAGCCGGCGTCGACCCATCCCGCCATGGTCATCGCCGGCAGCAACAGGGTATAGAGCCAGGTGGCGAAGCCGAGCAGCATGCCGGTTTCCACGCCGCGGCGGCTGGCGCCACGCCAATACAGGCCGCCGATCAGGCCCGGTGCGAACTGCGCTACCGCGGCGAACGCCATCAGGCCGTAGGACGCCAGGGTGCTGTCGTTGCTGCTGCTGCGGTAGTAGCTGTACGCCATCAACGCGAGCAGCAGGATCGCCAGGCGGCGGATCCACAGCACGCGTGAAGCCACGTCGGCTGCTTCCTGGTGATCGCCACTGCGGCGCAGCAGCACCGGCATCACCAGATCATTGCTGACCATGGTGGCCAGCGCGATGGATGAGACGATGACCATGCCGGTGGCGGCAGAGAAGCCACCCACATAGGCGACCAGCGCCAGCGCATTGCGGCCCTCGGCCAGCGGCAGCGCCAGCACCATCGCATCGTCGGCGACGCTGCCGCCGGTGCCGAACAACGTCACGCCCGCGGTGGCGATGGGCAGCACCATCGCCGAGATCAGCACCAGGTAACCACCGAACATCCAGCGTGCACGGCGCACGTCGCGTACATCGCCACATTCCACCACCGCGACATGGAACTGGCGCGGCAGGCAGACGATGGCGAGGAAACTGAGCAGGGTCTGCGAAATGAATCCCACCGGCGGCAATCCGGTGAACAGCGTATGCACCGACTCGACCACCGCATCGGTGCGGTCGGTCAGCCACACATAGGCGAATACGCCAACGGCGAGCATCGCCAGCAGCTTGATCACCGATTCCAGGGCGATCGCCAGCATCATGCCGTGGTGATGCTCGGTGGCATCCACCTGGCGCGTGCCGAACAGCGTGGCGAACAGGGCCATCAGCAGGGCGACATACAGTGCGGGATCGCTGAAGAAGCCGGTCGGGCCGGTGTTGCCGGTCAGCACCTGCAGGCTCATCGCCACCGCTTTGTACTGCAGGGCCAGGTAGGGAACGATGCCGATCAGGGCGATGATCGCCACCAGCGCAGCCAAGCGCCGCGAGCGGCCGAAGCGCGAGGAGATGAAATCGGCGATGGACACCACGTTCTGGCTGCGGGCGATCAGGGCCAGGCGCTCGATGATGCGCCAGCCGAACAGCAGCAGCAGCAGCGGCCCGATGTAGATCGGCAGGTAGCCGATACCGTTGCGCACGGCGGTGCCCACCGCGCCATAGAAGGTCCAGGACGAGCAGTACACGGCCAGCGCCAGGCTGTAGACCACCGGCCGCAGCCAAGGCCGGTCCGGGTACATCGGCCGACGGTCGCCCCACCATGCCACGCCGAACAGCAGTGCGGCATAGGCAACCGAGACCAGCAGCAGGATCCAGCTGGAGACCACGCGCGCGTTTCCGTCAGAGGAACCCGCAGTGTAGGCCAGAGGCGGCCAGACGTACGGGCTCGTTGGGGGCAACACCCCCCCACCGGCGTGGGGGGCCTACGCGGTGCGGGCCACGACCGGGGTCGTGGCCGGCGACTTACTGGGCCGGAACGCCCATTTCCTTCAACAGTTCCGGCGCCGGGTAGACCTTGGCCAACAGCCAGCGCAGATAGCGCATGTCCACGTGCACGGCGCGCTTGTAGCGCGGATCGAACCACCAGCTGGCACTGACCGATTCCCAGTTGCTGTCGAAGTTCAGGCCAATCAGTTCACCCTTGGCATTGAGCACGGGCGATCCCGAGTTGCCGCCGGTGGTATCGAGGTTGGTCAGGAAGTTGACGGTCTGTGTCTTCAGGGCCGGATCGGCCGTGCTGCCGAAATCACCCTTGGCGATGGCGGCCAGCAGCGGAGCCGGCGCATCGAAGGGATAGGCGTTGGTGTTCTTCTCGACGATACCGGCCACCGTGGTCACCGGCGAGTAGGTCACACCGTCACGCGGGTGCAGTGCCTCGACCTTGCCGTAGCTGATGCGCAGGGTACGGTTGGCGTCCGGGTACACCGCGCGGCCCTGCTTGGCACGCCAGGCGAACAGCGCCTGCATGTAGGCCGGGCGCAGGCGCAGCTGCTCGCCTTCGCGGGTCTTGCTCTCGTTCTCGATGCGCAGCTGCGCCGCCACCAGCGGCGCGGCCACTGCGATCAGCGGATCGGGTGCCAGGGCCTTGCCATCGCGCGCAGCGGCGAAGCGCGAGAGACGCTGCGCCTCGTCGCCCAGCCGGGTGCTGGCGTAAAGCGTGTCCAGCGCCTGCGCCAGCTGCGCCGGGGTGCGGCCGAAGGCGGCATCGAACTCGGCCACGCGCTGCGCGTCCGGCAACTGCTGGTATCGCGTAAGCAGGGTGGTCAGCAGCGCCTTTTCGACCTCCGCTGCATACCGACGCTGCACCTGCTTGAGTACGCCCTCGATCATCGCCTGGTCGCGCTGCTGGTAACCGCTTTCGCGCTGTGCATCCGGCTTGGCCGACTCGATGCGCAGGCGTTCCAGCAGCAGCGCCGAGCGCAGCAGCTGGCTCTGGTTGGCCATCTGCTCCAGCAGCAGGTCGCGCTCACCCACCGCCGCACCCTGCGAGAGATTGGCCAGCAACGCCTGGATGTCACTCCGGTACCGGCGGTCGGTGGCCGCCAGCATGGCCGACTCGTCGGCAGCGCGCTGCGCCTTGGCATCGCTGCGCAGCAGGCCTTCCAGCTCACCGGCGGCGCGCTTGCGGTTGTTCTTCAGCGACTGCAGCTGCGAAGCGTAACGGGTACGCGCCTGCGCGTCCTTGGCAGTTGCCACCTCGATGGTGTCGATCATCTGCTGGAACACCGATACCCGGCGCGGCAACACCGCATCGACCTGGCTGGCGAACTCGGCCGCGGTGCGGTGGCGGTAGGTGATGCCCGGGTAACCGGCCAGCATCGCGTAATCGCCCTCCTTCGGACCTTCAACGGACATCTTCAGGTGCGCCGGTGGCTGATACGGCACGTTGTCCTTGCTGTACGCGGCCGGCTTGCCATCCTTGCCGACATAGGCACGCAGCAGAGTGAAATCGCCGGTATGGCGCGGCCACATGAAATTGTCGATCTCGTCGCCATAGTTGCCGATCGCACGCGGCGGCGCGTAGACCAGGCGCACATCGCTCAGTTCCAGCTGGGCAATGCGATAGAAATCGGTGCCGTAGTACATGTTGGCCACCGAGCAGCGCACGCTGCCGTTCTTCTCGCACTCCGCCACGATCCGCTTGCTGGCCGCATCGACCGCATCGAAGTACGCACGGCCGGTCTTGCCACGGGCATTGGCCAGCACCTGATCGGTCACCTTGTCGAAGCCGACGGTGACCAGCACACGGAAGTCCGGATTGGCCGGCCGCTCGTCGGCGCGCCCCTGAGCGATGAAGCCGTTGTCGATCAGGTTGTGCTCGGGCGAACTGTTGTACTGGATCACGCCCATCGCCACATGGTGGTTGGTCAACAGCAGTCCGTCGGCGGAAACGAACGAACCGGTGCCGCCGCCGGCCCGCACCACAGCGCTCAGCGGTGGTGCGGTGACGTTGGCCAGGTCAGCCGGATCGCCCATGAAGCCCGCTGCGCGCAGCGGCTTGGCCAGCTCCGGCAGCTGGGTCGGCATCCACATGCCTTCATCGGCATGGGCGCCCGCAGCGAGGGTGAGGCCCAGGGCCAGGGCGGCAGGAAGGGTTTTGCGTGGCGACATGAGGCGATCCGGTACGACAGAACAGCCCGGGACCATAGCCGCTGGGGCCGGCAGGGGCAACGGCCGATGGTTGGGGGCCGGGCGCGGCTCCCGCCGGGCGCGGCCCGGCGCTACCGGTCGATGGCGGCGGGTTACTTCTCCCGCCGCCAGTTGATCGAGCCGCGGTTTTCCACCGTGCTCGACTCCACTTCCACGTCGAAACCGCGGCGCAGCAGATACTTCAGGGTGATCACCGAACCGGCGCCGACCAGCGATACGCCATAGCCCACATACAGCTTGGGCGAGATGTACTTGCCCACGCCGATCACCGATCCGCCCAGCGCGCGCGACTGGCTTACGCCCGCATCGTCCAGGCCCAGCTTGGCCCCCAGCTGCGACGCCAGCAGGCCGCTGCCGGCCGACAGTGCGGCCGAGGCTGCATTGACCTGCTGGGCCTGGTCGCTGCTGGCACCGGTGAGGCTGCGGCCCAGCACCAGATAGGCCAGCGCTTCGGACTGCGACATCGCCGGGTCGGACCACACGTCCGCACGCGGCTGCTGTGCACGGCCGGTCACGTCGATGCCAGCGGTGACATCACCGATCCGGCGCTCGGCGCGGATGTTGATGCGCGGGTCGGATACGGCGTTGTAGTTCCAGTTGAGGTTGCCGCGGGTGATGGTCAGGTCCTGGCCATAGGCCTTGTAGCGGCCACTGACCTCCAGCCCGCCATTGGCGGTCATCTCGCGACCGGGCTTGGCCCAGACCTGCATCTTGCCGGTCAGCGCGCCCTTCAGGCCGAAGCCGGTCATCTTCACCTTGTCGCCCAGGCTGACGGTCAGGTCCATGTCCAGCGGCGAAGTGCGCGATTCCTCCGGATCGGCCGGGTCCAGCACCACCACGTCCTCGGAAACCGACGTCCCGCGATCCAGCCGCTCAAGATCGATGTCCGCCTCCGGCACATGCACGGTGCCACGCAGCTCCATCGCGGCCTTGGCCAGGGTGAAGTCCAGATTGGGGTTGGCGACGATGCGCAGTTCGCTGGTATTGGACAGCAGCACGTTCTCGCCGTGGATCTTCAGCTGCAGCGGCTGCGCATCACCGAACCAGGACAGGCCGCCATCGACATACAGCGTGCCCTGGCCCGAGTTGGCCTGCGCGGTGATCTTGGCCGAGCCGTCGGGCTGGGCGACGAAGCTGCCCTTGCCCTGGTCGAACGTCAGCCCCAGCGCGGGGAATTCGCCCTTGAAATTGCTCAGCTGCGCGTCGCCGCCCAGCGATGGCTGGCCACGGGTACCGCGCAGGCTCACGTGGCCCTCGATCAGGCCGGTCGGGCGCACGATGTCCGGCGAGAACAGCTCCAGCCAGTACAGCCGTGACATGTTGAGGTAGAGCTCACCGTTCAACGGCGCGCTGGCTTCCCAGCCGGTCTGCATCCTGGCATCGACGAAGCCGTTGCCCTGGAAGCCCATGCCCAGATAGCCCTTGATGCTGGCCGGGGTCATGTCCAGCTTCAGCGAGAACTGGTCATAACGCACCAGTTCGCCCCGGGTGCTGTCGCCACCGACGTTGCGGTTCTCGCCCAGGCGCACCCCGCCCTCCAGCGAACGCACTTCGACGTGTCCTTCCCACGCATTGCCGCGCGGCCGGATCTGCGCATCCAGACCGAGCTCGCCGCGCAGGTAGATGCGACGTCCGGACTGCGGCGGCAGCCACGGCTGCACCAGTGCCAGCGGCAACGCATCGCCGCGCACCACCAGGCCCTCGCGCGGCCAGTTCGCCTGCGCACAGAGCGCCCCGCTGCTGGCGGCAGCCAGGCAGGCCTCGGCCAGCGTGTAGCTGCCATTGTTGATGGCGAAGGCGGCCGGCGCGCGCAGCGCCCAGGCATCGCCCTTCACCGGTGCGATACGCAGCGAAGCCAGTTCGCCCCGCCATTGCTGGCCCTGCTGGCGCACGCTGCCCTGCAGGTCGATCGCGCCCAGTTCGTTGCGGGTCTGTGCCGCCAGGCGCAGGTTCGACACGCTGCCCTGCGCATCGATGTTCAACCGTTCCAGCAGCATGCCGGCGTTGACCTGCTGTCCCTGCACGGCCAGCGTGCCGCTGTCGCCACGCCACGGCAGTCGCCCCTTGATGCTCAGGCTCTCGGCGCCATAGCCATCCCAGTTGAGGTTGTTGCCGACCAGGTCCGCGGTGATGTCCGGTGCGTCACGCGGGCCGGTCACCTGTACCTGCCCGCGCAGGCCGCCATCGGCGCCAGGCAGCAGGTCGCTCAGCTGCAGCGGTTCGAAACGTGCGTCGATGTCCAGGCGGTCGCCCACCTTGCCCGAGGCGGTGACCCGGCTGCTGCCGACGGCCAGCTTCAGCTCGCCCTGGCCCTGTTCGCCCTGCAGCGCGAACTTGCCCTGCGCATCGAGGTTGCGCTGACGCAGCACGCCCTTCAGCGACGGCAGATCGACCGTGGCTTCCAGCGTGCCGGCAGTACCCGGCGGGGCATTTGCCGGCGGCGGCAGCTGGCGGCCCTTGGACGCCAAATTGCCCGACAGCCGGCCATTCCATCCAGGCACGAAATAGCCCGGGTCGAAGTCCTTCAATGTGGCCTTGGCATCCCAGTCCAGCTGCGGTGCCCATGCCACCTGGCCCTCCACCTGCAACTGCCCGCCGGGCGTCTGCGCCTGCAGCTCGCGGATCGAGGCCGCCTGGTCGTTGCCGCGCACGTCGAAACGCAGCTGCGCCTTCTGCTGCTCACGCTCCACGTCGGCACGACCGATCGCAGCCCATGCCTTCAGCGTCCCTGCCAGGCCGAAGCGGGCTTCCTTCAGTGTCACCGGTACGGGCGGACCACCGGCGGTGTTCGGATCCTCCGCCGGCACCCAGGTCAGATCATGGGCGATGACCGAGAAATCGAGTTTCTGCTGGTCTTCCTGGCTGAAATCAGCGGTACCTTCCAGGCGTGCCTCGCCCCCCAGTCCCTTCACCACCAGCGGCGAGACCTTCAGCACCTGGTCCTGCAGCGAGATGACCGAGGGCGCCAGCTCCAGCGCCTGCTCGCCCTGCTTCACCGTGCCGCGCAGCTGGGCGTTGCCGCCCTTGCCGGTGGCGCTGAAATCCAGCGCGAGTGGCGCGATGGCCGAACCCGCGAGCGCTGGCGACAGCAGAGCCGGGTCCAGTTCGTCGCTGCGCACGGTCGCGCTCCAGCTCGGATCGGTCCGCCCGTCAAACACCAGCATCGCATGCAGCGGTTTGGGCGCGCGCCCGGCCACGGCCACTTCCATGTGCGCCAGATTGCCCCGTGCAACCAGGCCGAGCGTGGCGGCCGTGCGCCCACGCGGCGCCGGCAGCACCGCGGTGACGGTCACGTCGGTGTCGTAGTCCTTGGCCGGGATGTAGCGGCCCTGGGCGGTGAAGTTGCCCATATCGCTGTCCACGACCAGCGCGCGCGCCTGGAATTCGCCGTTGGCGATTTCCACCCCGCCGCGCACGCGGCTGATGTCGATCACCGGTTCACCGGCCTGGGTCACCCGGAAACCGTCGATGGCGATGGCGTCGGCCTGGATGGCCAGCGGCATCTCGATCTGCGGCAGCGAGTCCGGCCACGACGGCAGCTTGAACGGCTCCTCGCTCTTGGCCAGGTTCAGCGAGGCATTGGTCAGTTCCAGCCTGTCGAGCAGCAGTTTGCGGCCCAGCAGCGGGCGCAGGTCCGGCTCCAGGTACGCGCGCTCGGCATGGAAGTGGATGTCGTCATAGCGGAAGTCGACGTTGTAGAGCGTCAGCGGGCCGGCCACCGGTCCGTCCACCTTGTCCCAGGTGAAGCTGGCACCCACCGGCAGGCGCGCGACCACCTGCGCCAGCAGCACGTCACGGCCGGCCACGGTCTGCAGCAGCCAGTACAGCAGCAGCAGGCCGAGCAGGACCAGACCCAGCACGCCCACGCCAGACCATGCCCAGAAGCGGCGGCGGCGATAGAAGCGCACGCGCGGCGGCGGTGTTCCCGGGGTCTGTGCGGGCGTGCTCACAGGTCCGCTCCGATGTTCAGATACAGCTGGAACTGCGAATCCGGGTTGTTCAGGCCGTGGGCCACGTCGATGCGCACCGGGCCCACCGGCGACTTCCAGCGCACGCCGAAGCCCACACCGGTATGCAGGTCGATGGTGTTGTCGAAGGCACTGCCGGTGTCGACGAACACCGCCGCACCCCAGGGGCCACCGTTGAAGTAGTGCTCGTACTCGGCCGAGCCGATCACCAGGTTCTTGGCACCCAGCGCGTACTTGTCCGGCGCGGGCGTGCGCGGGCCCACCTCGCGGTAGGCATAGCCACGGATGCTGCGGTCACCGCCAGCGAAGTAGCGCAGGCTGGGTGGCATCGCCACCAGATCGCTGGTCCAGGTGGTGCCCCCCTCGCCACGCAGGATCAGGCGGTTGCTTTCGCCCACCGGAACGTACCAGCGAAGCACGGCATTGGCCTGCACGAAGCTGGTATCGGAGCCGGCGCCTTCAACGCCCGCGCGCACGGTGGCCGTGCCGCTGATGCCTTTGCGCGGGAACATCTCGTCATCGACATTGACGTAGTCGGCCACCAGCTGCGGATAGACCAGCGTGGAGGTGTTGTAGACCGCGTCGGTGAACTCGGTACCCGATGCATAGCGCCAGCGCTCGCGCAGCGCGTTGACCGACGCGATCGCGGTCCAGTATTCGTTGATCTCGCCGCTGCGGCTGGCGATCAGCTTGAAGTTGCGCAGGTCGATGTAGTCGGTCTGCTCGTCGTAGGCGCTGGCGGCGAAGGTATACCAGCCATCAAGCCAGGCGAACGCGGGAATCCGGTAGCTGGTCACCAGGCTCTTGCGCTTCTGCGCATAGTCCAGCTGGGTGTTCATCTTGTGGCCGCGGTTGTTGAGGAACCGCCGCTCGACACCGCCGCGTACACCGGGACCACTCTCGCTGCCGTAGCTCAGGCCCGCGGTGTAGATCGTGCGCTTGGCACGGGTCAGCTTGACGTCGACCGGCACCTCACCATTGTCGTCGGCCTGGTCCGGCCGCGGCTGGATGTCGATCACGCTGAAGTAGTCGAGCTTGGTCAGCGACTCGCGCAGCCGGTCCAGCTTGCCTTCGTGGTAGTAGCTGCCCTGTTCCCAGTACACCAGCGGATCGAACAGCTTGTCGACGAAGTAATCCTGCTCGAACCGGACCGGGCCCATGTTGTAGCGGCGGCCGCTGTCCCAGGTCAGGTCGATGTCCGCGGCGTTGTCGGCCCGGGTGATCTGTACCTGGCGCTGGGTGTAATCGGCATCGAAGTAGCCACGCTCGGCCAGGCGGCGGGTGATGGTGATCTTGCTGGCTTCGTACTGGGTATGTTCGAAACGCTGGCCCTTGCGTGGCTTGAAGGCGCTCAGGTCATCCTGCAGGTACTGGTCGTACATGGCCGGGCCGGTGATGTCGATGTGCTCGCGCCGCACCGTCACCGGCGTGCCCTTGTCGACGTGGATCAGCACCTGCACATGCTCGTCCTGGCGCGGCGCCTCCACCGTGATCACCGGGTTGTAGTACCCGAACGGCTCCAACGCCTGCCGGGTCTGCCGCTCGGCCTGTGACAGCAGGTACTCCAGCCGCGATTCACCCTGCTCCTTGCCGATCGTGTCGTACAGCGTGAGCGATTCCTGGATGTTCTCGATGATCGCGGCGTCGTCGCCCTTGTCCAATCCCTTGATGTCCACCTTGTCGATGGTGCCGCGCGCGTGGGCCACGGGGGTGGCGACCAGCGACAGGACCATCAGCGGCAGGGCGTATTTCTTTGGCTGCATGCGGCACAGCATACCGACCCAACGTGACGATGCGAAATGCATCACGCCTTCAGGCATCGGTTGTTAAGTGGCGGTCAAAATACGCGTTACCGACATCATCCGCATGATGTCGGTAACGCCGGGCCATGCCCGGCGGCTTCTTCCAGCACCACACCGCGCGTTCGCCGGGCGTGGCCCGGCGCGACCACTCAGCTCGACAGATGCTCGATCGCGGCGACCTTGCCCAGTCGCTCGCCCAGCAGGGTCAGCAGCGCCAGGCGATTGCCGCGCAGTGCGGGGTCTTCGGCATTGACCATCACACCATCGAAGAATGCATCGACCTGCGGGCGCAGGCGGGCCAGGCGGGCCAGCACGGCCACGTAGTCCTTCTGATGCAGGCTGGCGCCCGTGTCGTCGATGGCGGCGGTGACGGCTTCGGCCAGCGCGCGCTCGGCCTCCTCCTGCAGCAGCGACGGGTCGATCTGGCCCGGAATGTCGCCTTCAGCCTTACGGAGGATGTTGCGGATGCGCTTGTTCGCGGCGGCCAGGGCCTCGGCCTCGGGCAGCGCTGCAAACGTGCCGATCGCGTCGAGGCGGCGATCGAAGTCGTACAGCGACGCCGGCTTCAGTTCGGCAACCGCGTTGAAGTGGGTGGCCGGCACGCCCTTGTCGGCGTAATAGCCCTTCAGGCGATCCAGGATGAAGTCGTACAGCTCACCCACATCGGCCTGCACGCCACGCGCAGCCAGGCCCTGGTTGGCGCTGGCCAGCAGCGCGCGCAGGTCCAGCTCGAAGCCACTCTCGATGATCGTACGGGCCAGGCCCAGTGCGTTGCGGCGCAGGGCAAAGGGATCCTTGTTGCCGGTCGGCTTCAGGCCCGCCGCGAACCCGCCGGCCAGTGTGTCCACACGCTCGGCGATGGCCAGCACCTTGCCCAACGGCGACAGCGCGATGTCATCGCCACCGAAGCGCGGCTGGTACGCCTCGTCGAGGGCCAGCGCCACGTCCGGCGATTCTCCGCCCGCCACCGCGTAATGGCGGCCGGCGATGCCCTGCAGTTCCGGGAACTCGTTGACCATGCGCGACTGCAGGTCGTTCTTGGCCAGCTCCGCGCTGCGGCGGGCCTGCACCGGATCGGCACCCACCTGCACGGCAACCGCTTCGGCCAGCGCCGCCACGCGCGCGACCTTGTCCGCCACGCTGCCCAGCTTGGCCTGGTAGGTCACGGTCTTCAGGCCCTCGCCCATCGCGGCCAGCCCCTGCTTCAGGTCTTCATCGAAGAAGAACTTGGCATCGGCGAAGCGCGGGCGGATCACGCGTTCGTAGCCCTTGGCCACTTCGGCCACATCCTTCGACTCGATGTTGGCGATGCCGATGAACTTCTCGGTCAGCGTGCCCGCGTCATCCAGCACCGGGAAGAACTTCTGGTTGATCTCCATCGTTTCGATCAACGCTTCCTGCGGCACGGCCAGGAAGGCGCGCTCGAAGCTGCACAGCACTGCCGAGGGCCACTCGACCAGGTTCACCACCTGCTCAAGATTGTCCTCGGTGATGCGCGCACTGCCGCCAGCCTTGCCGGCGGCGGCTTCGACCTCGGCGACGATGCGCGCGCGGCGCTCGGCCGGGTCGACCAGCACATGGGCCGCGCGCAGCGATTCGACGTAGTCCTGCGGCTGGGTCAGCCACACGGTCTTGTCATGGTGGAAGCGATGGCCACGGCTCATGCGGTCGGCCTTGAGGCCGAACAACTCGGCCGCGACCACGTCCTTGCCGTGCAGCAGCACCAGCCAATGCACCGGCCGCGCGAAGCCCCACGGGTGGTCGCCCCAGCGCATCGGCTTGGGGATCGGCATGGCGGCGATGGCCTCGCGCAGGATCTCGGGCAGCAGATCGGCGGTGCTCGCGCCCGGCGTCACCGCGCGATGCACGAAACGCTCACCCTTGTTGTCGGTGGTCTTCTCCAGCGCGGTCCAGTCGATGCCGGCCTTGGCGGCGAAGCCCTGCAACGCCTTGGTCGGCTGGCCTTCTGCATCCAGCGCGATGTTCAGGTACGGGCCCAGCACTTCGCTGTGCTGCTCCGGCTGTTCGAGGCCGACGCCCGGCAGCAGCACGGCCAACCGGCGCGGGGTGGACAGCGGGCGTGCATCGCCCGTGTCCAGTGCAATGCCGCGCTTGCGCAGGCCTTCGACAACACCGTCGAAAAACGCCTGGGCCAGGCCCGGCAGCGCCTTGACCGGCAACTCCTCGGTGCCCAGTTCGATCAGCAGGGGGGACAATTGGCTCATCGGTTCGATCCTGTGGTGGGGGGCGCAGCGCGCAACGCGTCCGGCGCCCCGGGGGTGATGAAAAGCAGGGTGGGAGAGCGGCCGTCAGGCTTTCTTCGCGCCCGGGAAGCCCAGCTTCTCGCGCTGCTCGTAGTAGGCCCGGGCCACCGCCTGGGCCAGCGCACGCACGCGCAGGATGTAGCGTTGGCGTTCGGTCACGCTGATGGCGCGGCGCGCATCCAGTAGGTTGAACGTGTGGCTGGCCTTCATCACCTGCTCGTAGGCCGGCAGCGGCAGGCCCACTTCGACCAGCTTCTGCGCCTCGCGCTCGCAGGCGTCGAAGCGGTGGAACATTTCTTCCACGTCGGCATGCTCGAAGTTGTAGGTGCTCTGCTCCACCTCGTTCTGGTGATAGACGTCACCGTAGGTCACCGGCTGTCCGTCCGGCCCGTAGGTCCACACCAGGTCGTAGACGTTGTCGCAGTTCTGCAGGTACATGCACAGGCGCTCGAGACCATAGGTGATCTCGCCCAGCACCGGGCGGCACTCCAGGCCACCGGCCTGCTGGAAGTAGGTGAACTGGGTCACTTCCATGCCGTTGAGCCAGACCTCCCAGCCCAGGCCCCAGGCACCCAGGGTCGGCGACTCCCAGTTGTCCTCGACGAAGCGCAGGTCGTGCACCAGCGGGTCGATGCCCAGCGCCTGCAGCGAATCCAGGTACAGCTGCTGGATGTTGTCCGGCGCCGGCTTCATCGCCACCTGGTACTGGTAATAGCGCTGCAGGCGGTTCGGGTTCTCGCCGTAACGGCCGTCGGTGGGACGGCGCGAGGGCTGCACGTAGGCCGCGTTCCAGCCTTCCGGACCGATCGCACGCAGGAAGGTCGCCGGGTGGAACGTACCGGCGCCCACCTCCAGGTCGAGCGGCTGGATGAGCACGCAGCCCTGCTGGGCCCAGAACTGGTTCAGGGTCTGGATCAGGCCCTGGAAGGTGATCGGAACGGTCGGGGTCGCGGACATGCGGACGATTCTTGGCCGGCAAGGGGGTGCGCTAGTATAACGGCCGACCTGCGGGGCATTCCGTACCCGGGAGGAGCAGGCAGATGGAACATCGGCTGCCGGCGGGCACGCCCGGCGAGCCCGGCGCGGTACCGCTGCCGTGGGGCCGCCTGCTGTTTGAACAGGTCTCGGCCGCACTGCTGGCCGATGGCCTGGTGGCCGGGCAGGACCGCGAGCGCGTGCGGTTTTCCGCGCAGGGCGCCCGCAACGCCAGTGAAGTCCATCCGCTGGTACTGCTGTCCAACCTCAAGCTTGCCGCCAGCGACGGCGGCGAACTGACCCTGGAACGCCTCACCGAGTGGCTGGCGCGGCGCACCGGCACCCGCTACCTGCGCATCGACCCGACCCGCGTCGATGTGGCGGCGGTCACGGCCCTGGTTTCGCACGCCTATGCGCGCCGCCATCGCTTCCTGCCACTGGCGGTGGACGCCGAACGCGTGCTGGTGGCCACCAGCGAACCGCTGGTACAGGAATGGCGCCGCGACCTGCAGCACCTGACCCGCCGCCGCATCGAGCTGGCCGTGGTCAATCCGCTGGACCTGCACCGCTACACCATGGAGTTCTACGGCGTCACGCGCTCGGTGCGTGGCGCACGCGGCGACGTGCGCGGCGAGGTGAACACCGCCCTGCCCAGCTTCGAGCAGCTGGTCGAGCTCGGCCGCACCGGCGACGTCAATGCCGACGACCAGCACATCGTGCACATCGTCGACTGGCTGCTGCAGTACGCCTATGAGCAGCGTGCGTCGGACATCCACCTGGAGCCGCGCCGCGACATGGGCCGCATGCGGTTCCGCATCGATGGCGTGCTGCACAAGGTGTTCGAGGTGCCACCGGCGGTGATGACCGCCGTGGTCAGCCGCATCAAGGTGCTGGGCCGCATGGACCTGGCCGAGCGTCGCCGGCCGCAGGATGGCCGCATCAAGACCCGGTCACCGGGTGGGCGCGAGGTGGAAATGCGCCTGTCGACCATGCCCACAGCGTTCGGCGAGAAGTGCGTGATGCGCATCTTCGACCCGGATGCGGCGTTCAAGAGCATCGACCAGCTGGGTTTCAGCCCGCAGGAGGCTGCCGGCTGGAACGCCCTGGTCGAGCGTCCGCACGGCATCGTGCTGGTGACCGGCCCGACCGGCTCCGGCAAGACCACCACCCTGTACTCCACGCTCAAGCGCCTGGCCACCCCGGACGTGAACGTGTGCACGGTGGAGGATCCGATCGAGATGATCGCGCCGGAGTTCAACCAGATGCAGGTGCAGACCAACATCGACCTGGACTTCGCCAGCGGCGTACGCACCCTGCTGCGGCAGGATCCGGACATCATCATGATCGGCGAGATCCGCGACCTGGAAACCGCGCAGATGGCGGTACAGGCGTCGCTGACGGGCCATCTGGTGCTGTCCACCCTGCACACCAACGACGCCCCCTCGGCCATCACCCGCCTGCTCGACCTGGGCGTGCCGCATTACCTGCTGGCCTCCACCGTCAACGGCATCCTCGCCCAGCGCCTGGTGCGCACCCTGTGCCCGCACTGCAAGCAGCCGCATACGCTCGGTGCCGCCGATTGGGCGGTACTGGCTGATAGCCATGCCGCATATCCAGATGCCGCCACGCCCTGTCGGCCGGTCGGTTGCCTGGAGTGCCGGCGCACCGGTTTCCTCGGCCGCATCGGCCTGTATGAGTTGCTGCCATTGGGTTCGCGGCTTCGCGCGCAGATCCGCGCCGACATGGATCTGGCCGGTTTCAGCCGTGCCGCCCGTGCCGAGGGCCTGCGAACCCTGCGCCAGGCGGGGCTTGAAAAGGTGGCGCAGGGGCTGACTACAATCGAGGAAGTCCTGTCTGTCCTGCCGCCCCCGGATGAACCCAGCGCCTTTCCTGATTCTTGAAACCGGCCGTCCAGTGCCCTCGCTGCGTCGTTATGGGCGTTTCCCGCACTGGATCCGCGTCGCCGCCGGCCTGGAAGAACACGAGACGGTGGTGGTCGATGTCGAGCACGGCGGCGTCCTGCCCGACCCGCGCGCGTTCGCCGGGGTGATGGTGACCGGCTCGGCCGCTTTCGTCACCGACCACGCCGACTGGAGCGAGCGCAGCGCGGCGTGGCTGCGGCAGGCCGCCCACGATGACGTGCCGGTGTTCGGCATCTGCTACGGGCACCAGCTGCTGGCGCATGCGCTGGGCGGCGAAGTGGCCTACAACCCGGCCGGACGCGAGTCGGGCACCATTGAACTGGAGCTGCAGCCGCAGGCAGCACAGGACCCCCTGTTCCAGGGGCTGCCGCAGCATTTCGCGGCACACGCGACCCATCTGCAGACCGTACTGCGTGCCCCCGAGGGGGCCGCCGTGCTGGCACGGTCGCCGCAGGATGGCTGCCATGCCTTCCGCTGGGGCCGGCAGGCGTGGGGCGTGCAGTTCCATCCCGAGTTCGCCACCCACCACATGCGCGGCTACGTGCGTGCGCGGGCCGACTGCATCGGCCGCCATGGTGGCTGCGCCCGCAGCATCGAGCGCGCGGTCAGCGCCGCCCCCCTGGCCCGGCAGCTGCTGCGCCGTTTCGTCCGCCAGGCACGGCAGTCTTCAGCCCAGCCGGCGGCAAAACAGGGATAATCGGCGGCGCGGGTACTGCCCGCTCCCCTTCTGTCCTCTCCGGATGTCCATGAAAGAGATTCGCAAGCTGCCGGCCTCGGCGGGCGCCCAGTGGTTGCTGGATACGTTCTCCCTGTACCGGCGTGCACCGCTGCAGCTGGCGCGGATCGGCCTGACCTGGATGCTGGTCAGCTGGGTGGTCACCCTGCTGTCCACCCTGGTGCCCGGCGCGCTCGGTCTGGCCGTGCAGCTGATGACCCTGGCCGTCTCGCCGATCATGTTCGGCGGCATGCTGTACGCCATGGGCGAGATCGACGACGGCCGGCCCGGCCTGGTCACCCACCTGCTGCAGCCGATCCGTGACCACCGCGTCAGCCACCTGCTGGTGCCGCTGGCGATCCAGGTGCTGGTGGTCCTGCTGCTGGGCGTGCTGCTGTACCTGATGATCGGTCGCGAAGGCTTCGCCGCCTTCAGCGACGTCATGGCACGGATGGAAGAGATCGCCCGCAGCAACCAGCAGGTCAGCCCCGAAGCCGCCGCCGAACTGGTCGCCCAGCTGCCAGCCACGCGCATCGCACTGTGGATGCTGCTGGTGTTCGTGACCGCCATCGCACTGACCCTGGCGATGTTCACCCAGCCAGCGCTGGTGGTGTTCGACAAGCAGAGCGGCATGCACGCCCTGCGCCTGAGCCTGCAGGGCTGCATCGAGAACATCGCGGCGATGGCGGTGTTCGCTGTGCTCGGCGTAATCGCCGCCTTCTGCGGCTACATCCTGTTCGTGATCGTGATCCAGATCTCGATGCTGCTGGGGGGGCAGATGGTTGCCGTGTTCATCGCACAGCTGCTGCTGACCACCGTGGTGATGCCGCTGTACGTCGGCGCGGTGTATGCCGCCTGGAAGCAGATGTTCGTGCACCGTGGCAGCCGTGGCGCTCCGCCGGTTCCGGCCACGCCGCCGGCGAACGACGTCTTCCACGCCTGAGCACGCCCAACGGTAGCGCCGGGCCATGCCCGGCGGACTACCCATGCCGGGCCATGCCCGGCGCTGCCGCATCACGCGGCGGGCTTCTTCACCACCGAGGACGGCACCAGCCACCGCGCGGCATGGATGCCCAGCTCGTACAGCAGGCACATCGGGATCGCCAGCATCAGCTGCGAGACCACGTCCGGCGGCGTCAGCACGGCCGCCACCACGAAGATGCCCACGATCGCGTAGCCACGGCCTTCCTTGAACTGCTGCGGCGTCACCCATCCCAGCAGCACCAGGATCACCATCGCCACCGGCAGCTCGAAGCTGCCACCGAAGGCGAAGAAGATCGCCAGCACGAAATCCAGGTAAGCGTTGGCATCCGGAGTGATCGCGATCACATCGGGGCTGAAGGTGGTGAGGAAGTGGAACACCGCCGGCAACACCAGGAAATACGCGAAGGCGCAACCGGTGTAGAAAAGCAGCACCGACGACACCAGCAGCGGCACCGCCAGGCGTTTTTCGCGGGCATACAGTCCCGGCGCGACGAAGGCCCACAGCTGGTACAGCAGCCACGGCACCGCCACGAACAGCGCGACGAAGAAGGTCAGCTTCAACGGAGCGAAGAAGGCGCCGGCCGGGTTGGTGGCGATCATCGTCTGGCCGTTCGGCAGCTGCGAGACCAGCGGTTCGGCCAGCGCGTTGTACAACTTCTGGGTAAAGGGCAGCAGTGCCAGCAGCACCACGCCCAGGCCCAGCAGCGCACGCACCAGGCGGCCGCGAAGCTCCACCAGATGCTCAACCAGCGAGCTCTCGCCGAAATCCTGTTCGCTCATCGGCCGCGCTCCTCGCTCTGCGACGCTGGCA
Source organism: Stenotrophomonas sp. 112478_Sma (assembly GCF_056479905.1). NCBI lineage: Bacteria > Pseudomonadati > Pseudomonadota > Gammaproteobacteria > Lysobacterales > Lysobacteraceae > Stenotrophomonas > Stenotrophomonas sp. 112478_Sma. The sequence continues at coordinate 4,229,429 of NZ_CM151072.1, forward strand.
CCGGACGGGTGTCGTCTACATCCGCTGCGGATGCAGCGGACGCCCCGCCGGCATCGGCCGCAGTGCCGTCGCCCATGGACGCGGGAGGTGCAGCCTGCTGTGCCTGGCTGACATGCGGCGGCAGGTCCGCCGGCGCCGGTGCCCGCGTCTCCTGCGCCAGCGCATCACCCTGTTGCTGTGCCTGCGCGGCTTCGCGACGGATCGCCTCGCCGCTGGCACGCAACTGGTTCTCGGTGTCCTGCATGCCCTGCCGCACGTCCTGCATCTGCCGCTTGATCTCTTCGGCCTGCAGTTCGCGCTCCAGTTCCTGTTTCACCGAGTCCCACTGATTGCGGGCACGACGGACCCACAGGCCGGCAAAACGGGCCGCCTTGGGCAGACGCTCGGGACCGAGCACCACCAGGGCGACCACCGCAATGACCAGCAGTTCGCTGAAGCCGATATCAAACACCGCGACCGCTCCGGATCAGCGTGCGTTGCGGTCGTGCTCGTCCTGCGCGGTGCGCGAGGCGTCCTGGCTGCGCGTCTCATCGCCCAGCTGCGCGTTCGGCTTGTCCTCGTCGCGCATGCCCTTCTTGAATTCCTTGACCGCCGAACCGAGGTCCTTGGCGCCGCTGGTCAGACGCTTGGTGCCGAACACCAGCAGGACGATGGCCAGCACGACCAACCAATGCCAGATGCTGAAACTGCCCATAAAGACGCTCGTTACGTTAGTGATCAGGCTGTCGAGCATAGCGCACCGGCCGTTAGCCGGCGCGCGTGACGAAAGTCAGTTCCCGCCCAGCGTCTCCGTGCGGATTTCGCCTTCATTGACCGGCTGGAAGCCCTGCTGCTGTGGCGGCGGGTTCTGCGGCACGTTCTGCAGGGGCGCGGTGGTGGCTTCCGCCGGGACCGCCGGGGCTGCCTGAACAGGCGGCGGTGCGACCGTCGGCGCCGGAGCCGGGCGCGAGGCCGTGCCACCATTGCCACCGCGGTTGTTGCGCGCGGCATAGGTCGCCTCCTCCAGGCGATCACGGAAGGCGACCACATCCATCGACGGCGCACCTGCTGCCCGGCCCTCGAAGATCATCCGCGGCGTGGTGTTGCTGCCATAGGCGTCAAGGTTGGCGGCATCGTCGATCTGCAGCACCGCACCGTCCAGGGCGACGCCGGCGAACAGGCCACGCGCACGCGACCACGACCAGATTTCGGCCTTGAGCTGGCCGTCGGTGGCCGCGGCCGCATTGCGGCCGACCGGACCGGCCGCCACACCGGCATCGGCGCCTAGGGTGAACTTGCCGTTGACCAGGTTGTCCAGGCTGCGGTCGTTGCGGAACACCAGCACCACGTCCGACGACTGCACGCCGGCCTGGAAGCCAATGCTGCCGCCGGTGAGCTTGACGAAGACCGGGTTGGACCACGCGCCGTTGGGCATGCGGACCGACATCAGGCCATGCCCGCGGCGGCCACCGATGACCAGGCCTGCCTTGATCGTGTCGGGAATGACGATGACCGCGCGGCCTTCGTCGAGCAGTTTGTCCGGAATCCCCTGTTCAGGGATTTCCTGGATTTCAGCCAGCACACGCACCGCGTTGCGGGCGCGCTGGTCTTCCTGCGGCCCGGCCATGGCCTGGCTGGACAGCAGGCTGGCGGCGATCAGCAGGGCTTGGATCGGGCGACGCATGGCAGGCTCCAGAAGTCAGTCCATAAGAAGATATAGCAAGTGACTGAAATTAGTAGTGTTGTGATGAATCGGCAATGAGCGTCATCGGTCCCGCATCGGAGATGACTATGCCTGCGATGCAGATCCTGCATCCCGATACAGCGGCAGATCGGCGACAATGAGACCCATGCTCGACGCACCCGATACCGCCGTGCTGGCGGTCAACCTAGGCACGCCCGAGACGCCGACGGCCCCCGCCGTACGCCGTTACCTGGCTGAGTTCCTGTCCGACCCGCGCGTGGTGTCGATTCCGGCGCTGCTGTGGCAGCCGCTGCTGCGCGGCCTGATCCTGCCATTGCGCAGCGGCCGCTCGGCCGCCAAGTACGCCCAGGTCTGGCTGCCCGAGGGCTCGCCGCTGATGGTCCATACCCGGCGGCTGGCGCAGGCCATGCAGGCACTGCTGCCGACCCTGCGCGTGCGCCATGCGATGCGCTATGGCGAACCCGCATTGACCGCGGAACTGGACCGGCTGGCGGCGGAAGGCGTGCGGCGCATCGTCGTGCTGCCGCTCTATCCCCAGTATTCGACCACCACCACCGCATCGGTGGAGGATCGTGTCGATGCCTGGCAGCGCAGGAATCCGGGCATCACGGTCAGCCTGGTACAGGACTACTCGGTCGACCCGGACTGGGTCGCAGCCGTGGCAGCCTCCATCCAGCGCTACTGGCAGGCGCATGGCCGTGGCCAGAGGTTGATGTTCTCCTTCCACGGCATTCCACAGCGCCTGGCCGATGGCGGTGATCCCTATCCGCAGCGCTGCGAGGCCAGTGCGCAGGCGATCGCCAATGCGCTGGGCCTGGAACGGAGCGAGTGGCAGCTCGGCTACCAGTCGCGTTTCGGGCGCGAGCGCTGGTTGCAGCCGTATGCCGAACCCAGCCTGTGGGCGCTGGCCGAGGCCGGCGTGAAGCAGATCGACGTGGTCTGTCCCGGCTTTGCCACCGACTGCCTGGAAACGCTGGAAGAAGTCGAGATGGGATTCACTGAAACCCTCGCCGAACGCGGCGCACGGATGCGTTACATCCCCTGCCTCAACGATGGATCCGAGCACGCGCGTGCCTTGGCACGGCTGGCCGTGGCCTCGCTGGCATGAGCCTGCAGGGGTTCGAACTCGAGGTCGGCGGCGCGCGCGTGGCCGGCCTGCGCAATCACGGGGAGGGCCCGCGTGTGCTGGCCCTGCATGGGTGGTTGGATAACGCCGCCAGCTTCGTGCCACTCGCGCCGCATCTGCCCCATCTGGATCTGGTGGCCATCGACCTGCCTGGCCATGGCCACAGCGCCCATCTCCCGGCCGGCGCCAGCTACACCACCGCTGCCGCGATCTGCCACGTGCTTGACGTGGCCGACGCGCTGGGCTGGGAGCGTTTCAGCCTGCTCGGCCACTCGATGGGCGCGGGCATCGCCAGCCTCACTGCGGCGGTCAGTGACCGCATCGAACGCCTGGTCGCCATCGAAGCGCTGGGTGGCCTGCGGGGACCTGAAGAGGACACCGCGCATCGGCTGCGTGAGCATGTGACTGCCACGCGCGCGCTATCGCGCAAGCAGCTCAGGGTCTTTCCCGATCTTGCCGCGCCGATCCGCGCGCGGATGATGACCAACCAGCTCAGTGAAGGCTGCGCGCGCCTGCTGGTCGAGCGCGGGGTCGAACCCGTAGAGGGCGGCTATCGCTGGTGCAGCGATCCGCGCCTGATGCTGCCCACCGCCATCCGGCTCAGCGAGGGCCAGATCGACAACCTGCTGCAGGCCATCGCCTGCCCTACGCAGGTGATCTACGCGACTCCCGCGCAGTCGTACTATCCCGAGCCGATGCGCAGCGAGCGACTGCAGCACCTGCGCGACGGGCGCCTGGCCGTGTTTCCGGGCAACCATCACCTGCATATGGAAGCGCCTGCGCAGATCGCGGCAGTGATCCAGCCGTTTCTGGGGCACGACAACGCCGGCTGAAACATCGGCTGTTGAAACGCATAAAGAAAAACCCCGCTGCGCGAGCAGCGGGGTTTTGTATAAACCCTGGCGATGACCTACTCTCGCATGGCTTGAGCCACACTACCATCGGCGCAGCTGCGTTTCACTTCCGAGTTCGGGATGGGATCGGGTGGTTCCACAGCGCTAATTTCACCAGGGAGGCTTTTGGAGAGTCGCACTCGTCCCGAGGGACAAGGCGCCAGCCTCGCATAGTTCTTGTGACGTAGCGTGCACTTGGATGCTCTTACGACGCTGTCGTAAAGCCAAGGCAACTTGAGGTTATATGGTCAAGCCGCACGGATCATTAGTATCAGTTAGCTCAATACATTGCTGTACTTACACACCTGACCTATCAACCACGTAGTCTACATGGTTCCTTCAGGGGGCTTGTGCCCCGGGAGATCTCATCTTGAGGCGCGCTTCCCGCTTAGATGCTTTCAGCGGTTATCGCTTCCGAACATAGCTACCCGGCAATGCCACTGGCGTGACAACCGGAACACCAGAGGTTCGTCCACTCCGGTCCTCTCGTACTAGGAGCAGCCCCTCTCAAATCTCCAACGCCCATGGCAGATAGGGACCGAACTGTCTCACGACGTTCTGAACCCAGCTCGCGTACCACTTTAAATGGCGAACAGCCATACCCTTGGGACCGACTACAGCCCCAGGATGTGATGAGCCGACATCGAGGTGCCAAACACCGCCGTCGATATGAACTCTTGGGCGGTATCAGCCTGTTATCCCCGGAGTACCTTTTATCCGTTGAGCGATGGCCCTTCCATACAGAACCACCGGATCACTAAGTCCTAGTTTCCTACCTGCTTGATCCGTCGATCTTGCAGTCAAGCACGCTTATGCCTTTGCACACAGTGCGCGATGTCCGACCGCGCTGAGCGTACCTTCGAGCTCCTCCGTTACTCTTTAGGAGGAGACCGCCCCAGTCAAACTACCCACCATACACGGTCCCCGACCCAGATAATGGGCCCAGGTTAGAACGTCAAGCACGACAGGGTGGTATTTCAAGGATGGCTCCACCACAGCTAGCGCCATGGTTTCATAGCCTCCCACCTATCCTACACAGACGAACTCAACGTTCAGTGTAAAGCTATAGTAAAGGTTCACGGGGTCTTTCCGTCTTGCCACGGGAACGCTGCATCTTCACAGCGATTTCAATTTCACTGAGTCTCGGGTGGAGACAGCGCCGCTGTCGTTACGCCATTCGTGCAGGTCGGAACTTACCCGACAAGGAATTTCGCTACCTTAGGACCGTTATAGTTACGGCCGCCGTTTACTGGGGCTTCGATCAAGAGCTTCGCCTTGCGGCTGACCCCATCAATTAACCTTCCAGCACCGGGCAGGCGTCACACCCTATACGTCCACTTTCGTGTTTGCAGAGTGCTGTGTTTTTGATAAACAGTCGCAGCGGCCTGGTTACTGCGACCCTCTTCAGCTATAGCTCGCACGAGCCACCAAAAAGGGTGCACCTTCTCCCGAAGTTACGGTGCCATGTTGCCTAGTTCCTTCACCCGAGTTCTCTCAAGCGCCTGAGAATTCTCATCCTACCCACCTGTGTCGGTTTACGGTACGGTCTGCGTAAGCTGAAGCTTAGGAGCTTTTCCTGGAAGCGTGGTATCAGTGACTTCGTCTTAAAGACTCGTCTCGGTGCTCGGTCTTAAAGGATCCCGGATTTGCCAAAGATCCAAACCTACCGCCTTTCCCCGGGACAACCAACGCCCGGTACACCTAACCTTCTCCGTCCCTCCATCGCACTTACGCGAGGTGCAGGAATATTAACCTGCTTCCCATCGACTACGACTTTCGTCCTCGCCTTAGGGGCCGACTCACCCTGCGCCGATTAACGTTGCGCAAGGAAACCTTGGGCTTTCGGCGTGCGGGTTTTTCACCCGCATT
>NZ_CM151072.1:4245000-4298662 GCF_056479905.1 Stenotrophomonas sp. 112478_Sma
GCTGTTGCGCTTCGGCCTGGATGTGTTCGTCGCAATGGACAGCCAGAGGGTACTTGCCCTGGCGATGTTCGCGACCTGGCTGGCTGGCCGGCGCCTGTTCCCGCGTTACGCCGTGATCGCGACCCTGCTGGTTGGCATCGCGGTCGCGGCCAGCCGCGGTCTGCTGCACGCGCAGCAGCTGCAGTTGCAGCTGGCGGTCCCGCAGTGGGTGGCACCTTCCCTGTCGTGGACTGCCGTGGCAGGCATCGCCCTGCCCCTGTTCGTGGTGACCATGGCCTCGCAGAACATTCCCGGCGTCGCCGTGATGCGCGCCTCCGGCTACGACGCCCCGGTATCGCCGCTGATCGGCTGGATCGGCGTGGTCAACACGGTACTGGCCCCCTTCGGTGCCTATGCGCTGAACCTGGCCGCGATCACCGCAGCCATCTGCATGGGCCGCGATGCCCATGAGGATCCTGCCCGGCGCTACACCGCGGCGATGGCGGCAGGTGTGTTCTACATCGTCATCGGCCTGTTCGGCGCCACCGTGGCCGCACTGTTCGCCGCGTTCCCGCGGGAGCTGGTGGCCTGCGTGGCTGGCATCGCACTGTTCGGCACCATCGGCAACAGCCTCGCCAGCGCACTGGCGGTGGAGCGCGACCGCGAGGCGGCACTGGTCACCTTTCTGGTCACTGCGTCGGGGATGTCGCTGGCGGGTATCGGTTCCGCCTTCTGCCTTCGGGGCTGGTCGCTGGCGCGCTGTGCCTGCTGGTCCTGCGGCCACGTGAGCCCCGCAGCTAGGCGCCGCCGAAGAGGTCCAACGCCTGCAGTGCGACGCTGAACGCGATGCCCAGGCCCAGGGCCAGCCGGCTGACGCCGCTGCGCCGGTCGATATAGGCCTCGACGCGTGCGCCGTCACCCGCGCCGGCGGCTTCGGCGCGGGCGATCACCGCCCTGCAGCGGCGCAGATACAGCGCATTGGCCGCCAGTGACACTGCGATCTTCAAGGCCAACGTCAACCCCCATATCGCCGCGTCGTCCATTCCGGCCAGCACGATGGCGGCCCCCCCCACCATGCTGATCAGGACGTAGGCCACCGCCATGCCGTACATGCGCCGGTACAGCAGCCACTTGAAATCGAACAGGAACGCGGCCCAGTTCCAGGGACGCGGCCAGCCCGGCGGATCCCGACGCAGCCGCCACAACTCGGCATAGACAGCGAAGTTGTCGGCCACCACGCGGGCGAGCCGTGGATGACGGTCATAGACCGCCATTGCGGCGTCCAGGCTCGACGGCGCATCGCCGGCAACCGGTGCAGCGTAGGGATTGCCATCCGTGGCGGGATGTCCACTCACAGTGGCGAGCTGGACAAGGTCTGTACCAGCACGTGGCGACCGGCCGGTGCGATGGTGATCACGTCGGGCCCGGCATTGGCCGCTTCCAGACAGACGTAATCGCGCCAGCCGTCTCCCACGTCGGCCATCTTCGCTGCCGCTTCCGCGCCGGGATTCCAGGCCACCAGCGAGCGGCTGCCTTCGGTACGGATCGTGATGCGACGCTTCAGCACCGGATCGCGCAGGACGTAGTGGCCACCTGCCCCGGTATAGATGCGGTCACTGCGGCCCGGGTCGCGCGGATCGCGCAGGGACCACGGGCCCTGCTGGCGCCGCGCCTGTGCATAGTTCTCGAACTTGTCCAGATACTCCAGCCCGTCCACGCCATCGACTTCGACCTTGCTGGCATCGCCCACGCGGAAGTAGTTGTGCAGCGCCTGGGTGATCGTCACCGGCACGGTGCCAGGATTGTCGGTCACCAGCTGCTGCCGTAGTTCACGGCCGATGCGCACGGTCATGGCCAGGCGCAGAGCGAGGTTGTCCAATGCAGGGGGAGCCAATACGAGTTCGATGCTGCCGTCGTCCAGCCGGCGGGCCTTCTTCAGCTCCCACGGCAGGGTGCGCACGAAACCATGCGCGGGCACATCGTCGCCTTGCCCCTGTCGCCCGAAATACGGCCAGCACACCGGGCTGCCGCCGCGGATGGGGGTCGGCAATGCGGCACGGCGTGGCGAAAGCCACAGCAGATCGGGCTGCCCCTTGGGTACGAAGGAGAGCAGCTGGCCGCCGAACACACTGATGGCTGCGGTGGCCTGGGGGGTTTCCACCAGCCAGGCATCAAGCCCCTGGAACTGGCCACTGCGTACGCCCTGGATCTGTTGCACGTTGGATCGACTCCGTATGGCCGGCGACTGCACGGCACTGTAGTTGCTGGGAAGCGTGAAGCGGGTGGAGGCCACCGCAGGCGGCGCCGCGCTCTGCAGCGCGCGCAGGATGCGTTGGCCGGCTCGTCCATCGGCCGTGCTCCATCCCAGGCGGCGCTGTTCGGCCTGGATCGCCCGGCGGCTGGCTGTGCCGATCATGCCATCAGCGGTACCGATATCATGCCCCCGCGCCAGCAGCAGGGTCTGCAGCTGACGGCGCTCATCACGGCCGAGCCCGGGGTCATCGGTCGGCCAGGCGGTGGCCAGGCCGCTGCCGCCGCGCAGGCGATCAGCCAGCGTCGCGATCGCCAGCGCATAGCTTTCGGCGGCGTTGTAGCTGTAGATCGCATCGTAGTTGCGGAACACCAGCAGGGCCGGCCCCTTGATGCCGGCGGGCAGCAGCAGTGCCGCCCGCGCGTCGGCAGCCAGACCCGCCGGAGCCAGCGCGCTGCCGTCCAGCGCTGTCACGCCCTGCGTACGCCATTCAGCCAGTGACCGGCGTTGGGTACGGCCGGCCAGGCTGGAATTGAAGCCGTCGGCAACACGCACCTCCATGCCCCACGGTTCTCCCGTGCGCCAGCCGGCGCGCTTGAGGTAGTTGGCGGTAGACGCCAGTGCGTCGGGAATGCTGCCCACCAGGTCACGGCGACCGTCGCCATCGCCGTCGACGGCGATGCGTGCGTAGGTGCTGGGCATGAACTGCGTATGGCCGAACGCGCCGGCCCAGGACCCGGTCAGACCTTGAGCCTGCAGATCACCGCGATCGATCAGCGTGAGCAGGGCCAGCAGTTCGCCACGGAAGAACGCCTGCCGCCGGCCGGCGCAGGACAGCGTCGCCAGCGACTGCAGCAGCGGACGCTTGCCGAATACACGGCCATAGTCGCTCTCCACGCCCCAGACGGCGACGATGGTGACCGGATCGACACCATACTGCGCGGCGATGCGATCAAGCAGGTCGCGGTGCTGCTGCAGCATGGCCCGTCCATCGTCGACGCGCTGGCGGTCCACCAGTGCAGCCAGGTAGTCCCAGATCGGGGTGGAGAATTCGGGCTGCGCATCCAGCAAGCCGAGCACGCTGGGATCAGGACGCAGGTCGGCGGTGATCGCACCGAAGCGGTCTGCGGCAATGCCCTGGGTAGCTGCCGTTGCCTGCAGCTGTGCCAGACACCGGGTGAACGCGGGATCGGGCGGGGTCAGGTCGGGCGCCGTTGACGGCGCGGCCAGTGCCGCGGCCAGGCCGAGTGCGGTCAGGGTGGGCATGGCGTCCTCCGTGTTGCCGGTGCTGACACCATACTAGAGGCTGAGCGACCGGCGATGCTGAAGCAGTGGCCGGCCGTTGGCCTCTCTAGAGCGTACGCAGCAGCCGCAGGCCGTAAGCTGGACTGTCAGCGTCCCAGCGCTGCGCAACCTGCAGGCCGGCCTGCCGCACCAGCGCATCAAAGCCATCATCGGTGTACTTGTGGCTGTACTCGACGCGGATCGCCTCACCGGCCTCGAAGTGGAAGGTGCGGCCATCGAGGTGGACGTCCTGTGCCCGCTGGCTGACCAGATCGGTCTCGATGCGCAGACGTTCGGTGCTGTAACGGGCACGGTGGCGGAAGCCGTCCAGATCGAAGTCGCTGCCCACCTCACGGTTGAGGCGGACGAGCAGGTTGAGGGTGAATGCCGCGGTGATGCCTTCGGCATCGTTGTAGGCGGCTTCGATCAGCGCGGGGTCCTTGTGCAGGTCGATGCCGATCAGGGCCAGGCCGTGGTCACCCATGGTCTGACGCATGGCCCGCAGCAGGTCGAGGGCGTCCTCGCCGGCGAAGTTGCCGAGCGTGGACCCCGGGAAGAACAGCAGGCGCCGCGCGGGCTCGCGCTCCGGTGCGGGCACGTCCACCGGCCGGGTGAAATCAGCGCAGACCGGCAGCATTTCCACGTCGGGAAGCGCGGGAGCGAGGTGATCGATGCTCGACAGCAGCGCCGCCCGGGAGATCTCGATGGGGGTGTAGGCCACGGGATCCTGCAGCGCGGCCAGCAACAGCGCGGTCTTGCGACCACTGCCGCTGCCCAGCTCGACCACGTGCAGGCGCGGGCCCACCACGCGTGCGATATCCGGCAGCACCCGATTCAGCAGGGCCAGCTCGGTGCGCGTGGGGTAGTACTCCGGCGTGTGGGTGATCTGTTCGAACAGGCGTGATCCGCGCGCATCATAGAAGTACTTCGACGGCAGCTGGCGCGCAGTGCGCGACAGTCCGGCCAGTGTGTCGGCGAGGATCTGCTCGCGGCTGGGCGTCAGATCGGTCAGCGCCTGCAGCGCATCCTGTACGGTGCTCACGGCAGATCCCTCGCCAGGCGCAGGCCGGAGAACTGCCAGCGCGCAGGTGGCATGAAGAAGTTGCGGTAGCTGGCGCGCACATGCCCGCGCGGGGTGGCACAGCTGCCGCCGCGCAGGACCCACTGCCCGCACATGAACTTGCCGTTGTACTCACCCAGATTGCCGGCGAACGGACGGAATCCGGGGTACGCGCCATAGGCGCTGCCGGTCCATTCCCAGACGTCGCCGAACAGCTGCCGCAGTCCCCTGCCCTGTGCTGCAGCAGGATGCAGATGATCGTCCTCGGCGAAATGGCCGGCGATCGGCTGCGACGTCGCGGCGGCCTCCCACTCGAATTCGCTGGGCAGGCGCGCACCGGCCCAGCGGGCATACGCATCGGCTTCGTAGTAGCTGAGATGGCACACCGGCGCATGCGCGTCGAGGTCGCGCCAGCCGCCGAGCGTGTATTCGCGCTGGAGGGCGTCATCCCAATAGAGGGGATGCTGCCAGTCCTCGCTTTCGCGCAGAGCCCACCCCTCACTGAGCCACCAGCGCGGATCGCGGTAACCGCCGGCTTCGACGAAGTCCCGGTACTCCGCGTTGCAGACCGGTCGATCAGCCAGCATGTGGGCCGGCAACAGCACGCGATGCGGTGGCGATTCGTTGTCGTAGGCGAAGGTAGCGTGCTGTGGCCATGCCGGTGCGCCGACGGTGACGATGCGCTCGGGAGATTCGATCCAGCCCAGCGGACTGGCTGCGCTGACGGCGGCGCGCAGGTCCTGGCGGTAGGGCGGATGCAGCGGATTGCACCAGAGCGCGTGCTTGATGTCGGTCAGCAGCAGCTCCTGGTGCTGCTGCTCGTGCTGCAGGCCCAGCTGGAGATGCTGCAGGGCTTCATCGTCAAGATCGCCATCGCGGAGACGCGTCAGGAGGTGTGCATCGACCTGCTGCCGGTAATCGAGTACCTGCTGAAGCGACGGGCGCGAGAGCAGGCCACGCTGCGGCCTGGCATGCGCCGGTCCAATGCTCTTGTAGTAGCTGTTGAACAGGTAGTCCCACGCGGGGTCACGTGCCGGTGCGCCGGATAGACCGGCCAGCACGAAGCGGTCGAAGAACCACGTGGTGTGCGCCAGATGCCATTTGCTCGGGCTGGCGTCCGCCATGCTCTGCAGCATGGCATCTTCGGCACTGAGCGGTTCGGCCAGCAGCACGCTGCGGGCGCGCGTCTGCGCATAGCGGTGGGCGAGTTCACGCTGCGGAGCAGCGACGGCGACGGTAGCGCTGTCCATGCAGCCAGCATCCAGCGGTGCGGGTGAGCGCAACGTCATGGCGTGACATCGCGCCGTTCACATCGATGCCGTCGCGTAACCGGTTCAGATCGCGTCGAGGTAGTACCAGCGTCCGTCGATGCGCTCGAACCGGCTGCGCTCGTTCATTTTCACCGCACTGCCGCCGCCCACCCGGTAGCGGGCGGTGAATCGCACTTCGGCATGGTCGGGCCCATTCACCTGGTGCTCGTGGACGGTCAGGCCAAGCCAGTGCGTCCGCTGGCCGGGCGCCTCGTCCAGTGACAGTTCGGCGGGACGGGTGGCCGGATGCCAGGTGGCCCGCAGGTAGTCGGCCAGACCACGCACGTACGCGCTGTAGCGCGAGCGCATCAGGCGCTCGGCGTCCGGTGCGGGCTCGCCGGCATGGAAGCGGCCGCAGCAGTCGGCGTAGCCCGTGGCGAGGCCACAGGGGCAGGAATCGGCAGGGTTTCGGCTCATGGGGGTATTGTCGCTTGAGTCACGTCGGGCATCCATCGGCGATAGGCGTATGCTGTCGCGCCCCCACATTGAATGATCCCCGTGCTGGAACTGGTTCCCCCCGAGTTGTGGTGGCTGGTGGTGATCGCCTTCATTGCCGGCCTGGTCGATGCTGCCGTGGGTGGAGGGGGACTGGTACAGCTGCCCGGCCTGTTCACCGTGCTGCCCCAGCAGACGCCGGCGATGCTGTTCGGTACCAACAAGTTCAGTTCGATGTTCGGCACGGCGGCGGCGGCGTGGCGCTATGCACGCAACGTGCGGTTCCCCTGGAAGCCGGTACTGTTCGCCGCGGGCACGGCATTCGTGTTCTCGTTCGCCGGGGCTACGGCGGTGAGCCTGCTGCCCAAGGATGCCGTGCGGCCGCTGGTGCTGGTGCTGCTGGTGGCGATGCTGGCCTACACCCTGTGGAAGAAGGATTTCGGCGCGCTGCACCGGCCGCAGGAGATCGGCCGGCGCGAACTGACCATCGCGCTGGTGATCGGCGCTGCGATCGGCTTCTACGATGGATTCTTCGGGCCAGGCACCGGCAGCTTCCTGATCTTCCTGTTCGTGCGCTTCTTCGGCCTGGACTTCCTGCGTGCGTCGGCCGCATCGAAGGTCGTGAACCTGGCGACGAACATGGCGGCAATCTCGTTCTTCGTGCCGACCGGCAACATCCTGTGGTTGTTCGCGCTGCCGATGGCCACGGCCAACATCATCGGTTCGGTGGTCGGCACGCGGCTGGCACTGAAAGGCGGCACGCCGTTCATCCGCAAACTGTTCGTGGGCCTGGTGGTGGTGCTGATCGCGCGGATGGCGTGGGATACGTTCCGCGGTTCGTGAGGGACGTTATGAAATGGTAGGTGCCAACCTTGGTTGGCACGTTGTTTCAGGTCGCGAAGAGCAGCCGAGCATGGCTCGGCTCTACAGGTGGATTGCCCGAGGCGGTCAGGCTTCGGCTTCCTCCGGTTCATTGGCCTGCTGGCGGCTGCGCTCGGGCAGCTTCAGGCGCCTTCCTTCTTCGTCGTACTCGATCAGCAGCACGCCCGAATCGTGGCGGCCGCTGATCTCGACGAAGCAGGCACCACCGATGAAGGGCTCCAGGGTCATCACCGACTTCAGCGGCGTGGCGACCACCATCTGGAAACCGAAGTTGTCGAAGATGTTCATCGCCAGCGCGGTGAACTCGTTGTCGGCCTTGTCGAAGGCCTCGTCGAGCACGACCGCCGCGTAACTGGGCAGCTGGCTGTCAGCGCCGCCGAGCTGGTAACGCAGCGCTGCGGCCAGGCAGGTGGTGGCGAGCTTCTGCCGCTGGCCACCGGACTTGCCGGCGCCGCTGCGGTAGATCTCGACCTGCTGGCGCGTTTCCGCATCGAGTTCGACGCCGATGAACTCCACGTGCATGCGCACGTCCAGGACCAGCTCGCGCCAGCGCTTGTCCTCACCTTCCTGCGAACCCAGGCGGTTGACCAGCTGGCGCAGCACGGTGAACTGTGACTCCGCCAGTTCACGCTGCTCGGTCTGCTGCTGCGACAGCACTTCGCGCAGCTGCAGCTGGAACTCCAGCACTTCCGGCAGCCGGCGGTCGCTCAATTCGATGGTCAGCAGGGTGCCCCGGTTGAACGGCACCTGCTCCAGGCTGGCGTTGACTTCGTCCAGGCGCTGGCCGATCGACTTGCGGGCCTCGGCGCTGTGGCGCTGCAGGGCCAACAGGTTGTTCTTGCTCTGGTTCTGCAGCAGATCGAAGAAGCGTTCCTCATGCTGCGGCAGGCCATCGCGTTCGAGACGGTCGAGGCGGGCAAGGAAGTCCTCGGCCGACGCCACCGATGCGGTGAAGTCGCCGGATTCTTCCGGCCACTGCTGGATGAAGCGGCGGAAGCAGCCGACCAGCTGGTTCTCGATACGGTTGAGGTCCTGCTGCGAGGACGACAACTGTTCGTTCAGCGCATTGCTGACCTGGCGCATGTGCGCTTCCAGCGTTTCCAGGCTGAGCGGGCCCTGTTGCTGCAACCGCTCTGCCAGGCCGCTCTCCTGCGCTTCGGCCAGCGTTGGCAGCACCAGCGCGCGGCTCTGCTGGCGCGCGCGGTCGAGGCGGTCACGTTCCCGGACCAGCTGGCCGCGCTCGACGCGGACATCCTCATAGGTGCGGCGGGCCTGCTCGATGTCGGCGCGCACGGCGTCGATCTGCTGTGCCAGCCTGGCCAGGTCGGCATTGCCTTCGCGCAGGTCGCGCAGGCTGGCTTCGATGTCGGTCAGGCGCTGCTGGGGCGCGGCGACGTCGATCTCGTTCCATTGGATACCCGCGAGCTCGTGGCAGGCCAGGCGGCGCTCGTTGTCACGATCGCGCTGGCCACGCAGGCTCGCGATATCGGTCTCGCAGCTGGCGATGCGCTTGGCCAGTTCCTGCGCCTCACGTTCGAACGCACCGACCTTGTCGTGATTGTTGAAACCGAGAATCCAGCGACGGCGGTCGCCCACGGCACTGCGGTCGTCCTTCTCGAAGCGGTCGCCCGGATGCTTGACCTGGCCTTCGCGGGTGATGCCGCGGTCGACGTTGCGCAGCTGTCTGGCATCCACGCATTCGTAGTCGAATCGCTTGCCCAGCTCACGCCGCAGCCAGCTCTCGAACACGTGGTCGCGCAGCTCCAGCTTGTGCAGCAGCGACTTCGCCGATGGTTCGCGGGCGAACGCCTCGTCGTTGCGGCGCACGCGGTAGTAGGTGAAGCGCATGCCGAGGTGGGTGCGGTTCACCCAGTCGGCAACCGCGTTGTAGTGCTTGTCGTCAACCAGCAGCGACAGCGCGAAGCCACCCAGCACGCGTTCGATCGCACCCTGCCAGCCCTGTTCCTCGGAGCGGACCTGGATCAGCTCGCCGACGAACGGCAACGCCACTTCGGAAATGCCGGTCTCTTCCGCCAACCGTGCACGCAGCTTCTGCATCGGCGCCGGAATGTTGGAGGGCGTGCGCTGCATCGCGTCAAGTTCGAGGCGTACTTCAGCGAAGCGACGCTCGTCATCGCGCTTGCCACCGAGGCGCTCGCTGATGGCATCGTCCAGCGAGGCCGAAGCGCGCTGGCGATCCTGCAGTTCGTTCTGCGCACGCTCGACCAGTTCGGCGAAGCCATGGGCGTCGTCGGGCAGTTCGGCCTGCAGTTTCCGTGCGGCTTCCTGCGCCTGGTCGCGCTTGGCCTTGCGGCGGTCGCGCTCGGCTTCGGCGCGGCCCTGCTCGCGCTCCAGCTCTTCGATGCGCTCGCCGCCCTGCTGACGCCGCTGCAGTTCCAGCTCGGCCAGGCGTTCGCTGTGGTTGTCCAGCGCAGCGCGGCGCTGCGCCTCTTCCCCCAGCAGGCCACGGTCACGCACGTCCATCTCGCGCAGGCGCGCTTCGATCAGCGCCTGGCGGCGGCTCTCGCGGAAACTGTCGACGCCCAGCTTGAGCGCCTCGTCGTCACCGCGCTGCCGGTGCATTTCCTTCAGATCGGCGTAATAGGCGCGCGCCGGCAACAGCGTCTCCACCTGGCGACGGGCGGTGACGACCGCCTGATGGGCCCCGTCAAGCTCGGCGAAATCACTCACCAGGCGCTCGGCGGCGTCGAACGTCTTCGGCGTGTCGAGCATGAAGTCGCGCAGGAAGACGTTGAGATCACCCAGGTTCTTCGCTGATTGCGTCTTGTGCAGCAGGCGCAGCGCCATCTCGTTGTCGATGCCGAGCAGGTCGCGGAAGCGCTCGGCATAGCCGGAGAAGGTGTCGAAGTGGTGGACGTCGGCCAGCTTCTGCTTGAGCTTGCGCAGGTCCAGATCGAAGCCGCCCAGATCCTTGGCGATGTCGAACGGACGCTCGGCGATCACGTAGTGCTTGCGCACGTCGCCGGCCGAGGTGCCATTGCCGGAGATCCACAACAGGCGCACCAGGCTGACCACGCGGCCGTCGCCGGCCCGGTACTCCAGCACCAGTGCGGTCCAGGTCGCACCCTTGCGCAGGTACTGCGTGGCAATCTCGCCGGTGCCACTGTCCTGCTGGTCGGCCCACGCGCCGCGCACGTAGGACACCAGGTTGCGGTCGCGGCCACTGCGCTCGGCTTCGCGTGCAGCCGCGTTGAAGTCGACGATGGCCGGCGGCGTCAGCAGCGCGGACATGGCATCGAGCAGGGTCGACTTGCCCGAGCCGGAACGGCCGACGAACAGGAAGCCGCGCTCGGCGATCGGCACTTCGGTCAGGCCGTTGAAGGTGCCCCAGTTGTGCACCTGCAGGCGGCGCATGCGGAACTGCTGCAGGCGCGGGTCCGGCAGGCCTTCATTGAACAGGGCGGGGGTGTGCTTGGAAATGGCCATGCGGTGTTCGGGTCTCTCAGGCTTCGGCGGCCGGGGTTTCGCGCAGCTGGCGGTACACTGCCGAAAGCTGGGACACGTCTTCGGCGGAGAACAGCAGCTTCAGCGCCGGCGAGACTTCGTGGCGGTCGTCCTGGCCGCTCAGACGGGTCAGGATGTGGTTGTCCTTCATTTTCTGCACGGCCGATGCAACGCGGCGATTGAAGCCGGCGCGGTCGGTGGACAGGTTCTTCTCGTAGATGGCCAGTGCTTCGGCCATCTCGGCGTCGGCGACCACCGCGCGGTTGCCGCGCGCGTCGGCCTCAGCCAGCTGCTGGCGCAGGAACAACAACAGCACCGAGTCGATGAAGGTCAGCGGCGAGGTCCGCAGCAGTACCGGTGCATCGACGTCTTCGGTGTCGGCCTGGCGGGTGAATGCCACACCGCTTTCGCGGTCGAGCACCAGTTCCAGGAACAGGTCGGACAGCGCTGAACGGATGCCCGCCTCGCTGCGCACCAGTGCCGGCCACAGCTTGGCGTGGCGCAGCTGGTCGATGCTGGGACCGATCAGCAGCTGGCACAGCGCGCGCCGGGCATCCAGCGGCAGGCGGCCGGTATCACCCAGGTAGTACACGCTGTTGCCGCGCCGTGGCTGCGCTTCGAGCATCGCCGGCTCGGCCTCGTAGGCGTCCTCGGCCTGGTCGGCAGACGGTGCTTCGATGGGGTCTTCATGCCAGCTCATGGCGTCTCTCCTGGGTGAACCAAACCAGCGGGATGCGTGCGCGGCGCAGTTGGCCGTCGCCGCCACGCCATTCGGCGAGCTCCTGTTCGCCAGCGACCACGCTGCCGAAGCGCGTGCCCAGCGACAGGTAGCCGATGACGCTGCCCAGGCCCTGCGGCGCTTCGCGCTGCGACAGCGCCTGGGCGATGCTGAGCCGCGGCTGTGCATCGAGCAGGTCGTGCAGGTCGCGGCGCAGGGTGCGGAAATCGATTTCGGACGAGGCCACCAGATCACCGACGCTCTCCAGGCTGATGCTGGCCGCGTCGTTGTACTCGACATTGCCATCGACCTGGGCGCTGCGGGGGTCGTGCAGCTTCCACTGCGACCACGAACGCAGCCGGCTGGTCGTCAACTGCAGGTCACGACCGATCGTGCGCTGGGCCGGGAACTCGTCGCGCAGAGCCAGCGCTTCGGACTGGGCCTGCTTCAGCAGCTGATTGAGGCGACGCTGTTCAAGATAGCCACGGCTCTGCACGAAGCCACGCAGGCTGCGCGCGAAATTCTGCAGGACATCGTGTACCTGGCCGCCGCGTTCAAGCATGGTGCTGGTGAAGCTGCGCAGGAAGTTGCGCTCGTTGCGATCCAGGCGGCGTGCAAAGCCGCGTGCCAGCACGGCTTCCAGCGCGGCATCGAGCTGCGCGCTCTGCTCGGCATCATTGAGCAGGCGCCAGAATGCCTGGAAGCTGCGGCCGGCATCGCTTTCGCCGATCACGTCCACACCCTCGAACAGCTGCGACAGCACATCGCCACGTTCGCCTTCGTCATCGATGATGCGCTCGCGGAACTCCCGGTTGAGCTGCTCGAAGCCGTCGCGCACCCGGCGGAAGTCTTCGGTCAGCTCGTCGGCGAGACCGATGATCTGGCGGGCGCGCTCCAGTGCACGCTTGCCGTCCAGGGCGACCACACGACCGGCGCTGACCCGCGCGATCTCGGCGTCGATGCGGTCGCGCTCGTCGCGCAGCGCAGACAGGCGTGCGTCGGGGTCGGATTCGGTCTGTGCAGCCAGCTGCGAGAGCTGTTCGATGACCAGTGCCAGGCGGCTCTCGGTGGCAACCACGCGCGCCTGCTCGAGGCTGTCGGCGAAGCGGATCGCCTGCAGGGCCTGGGTCGACAGTTCGTACTGCTCCTGGTCGGCACCCTCGGGCAACCGCCGCTCCAGCCAGCCCTGGGACAGCCAGTGTGCGATGTAGGCCTGCGCCGTGCGCGGCAGGTCACGGGCCAGTTCGTCCCCATTGAGCTGGTCCAGCGCGCGCTGCAGGCGCTCGTTGAGCACCGAGGACGGCAAGGTGCGTTCGCCGTCCATCAGCAGGCTCTGCAGCAGACCGATGATTTCGGGCGCGTGGTCGGCGGCAAGCAGCTTCCATTGGGGCTGTTCGCGCAGGTGACGGTAGCGGGAGATGCGTTCGCGATGCTTCATGCAGCGAGGGGATCGGGAAAGACAGGCGGCTGCGGGCAGCCACGCACGGCCGTCGCGGGGACAGCCGTGGGCAGGCCGGCCACCATGGGCCGGCGGTGCGGGGAGAAGCGGCTCAGCGCTTGCCGCCCACTTCGATGAAGCGCAGGAACTCGGCGCGGGTACGCGCATCGTCGCGGAAGCTGCCGAGCATCTTGGAGGTGACCATGCTGACGCCACGCTTGTGGATGCCGCGGGTGGTCATGCACTCGTGGGCCCCTTCGACGACCACGCCGACGCCGATCGGCTGCAGCACATCCTGGATGCACTGGGCGATCTGCGCCGTCATCTTTTCCTGCACCTGGAAACGGCGGGCATAGGCCTCGACGACGCGCGCCAGCTTGCTGATGCCCACCACCTTGCCGGCCGGCAGGTAGCCGACATGCACGCGGCCGATGATCGGCGCCATGTGGTGCTCGCAGTGGCTTTCGTACTCGATGTCACGCAGGACGATCAGTTCGTCGTAACCGGCGACTTCCTCGAAGGTCCGCTCCATGTAGGCGCGCGGGTCATCGCGGTAACCGCTGAACCAGTCGCCGTAGGCTTCGGCGACGCGGCGGGGGGTGTCCAGAAGGCCTTCGCGGGACGGGTCCTCTCCGGCCCAGCGCAGCAGGGTGCGCACGGCATCCTCGGCCTGGTCCTGGGTCACGTCGCCCTGCGGGGCGGCCTTTTCGTTGTTCTTGCTCATTGCGTACAGCGTCCCGAACGGGGGGCGAGCATCGTACCTGACCGGGGGGTGGGTCGTCCTGTGGGGATGGTTCATCGGGGGTTCTTCCGGCGCCTCGTGGCTGCTGAGCGAGAGGAGGAAGGGCAGGCCGGGCAGGACACGCCGCAAGTACGTCCCTGTAGGCTCGGCCACGGCATCCATGCCGTGGACGGTCCTGCCCGGCCTGCCCCTCCCCTCTCCGACAATGTCCTGCTGGCGCGGTCGGCCCCCCGAAAGCGGGGTCAAAAGCGGGGGTTCATGGCTTCGGAAGCGGCGCGCCGCTGCCCTGGTGGGTGCGGACCCTTGGTCCGCACTGCTTCTGCTCTTGCCTTTAAGGAGCCAACCCACCGCGTTCGCGGGATGTGGGGCGGGTGGCGGAGGACCGGGGGTGGGTCGTCCCGTGGGGATGGTTCATCGCGCCCCGGCAGTCGGGGTCGAGGGCCGAGGCTCATGGCTCCGGAACGTGCTGCGGTAGCGCCGGGCCATGCCCGGCGGGCTCTGTGGACGGGCCCCATGCCGCTCGCCGGGCACGGCCCGGCGCTACCGCAATGGGGCGCCCATTCAGCAAACCTATTGATAGGAATGAAATTAGTAGTATCCTATCTATCTATGGACCGCCCCCTCGACGAGCGCACCGTGCTGCAGATGCAGCTCAGCTCCGGCCTGCTGTATGCAGGGCGGCAGTGGCAGCGCTTGGCCGACAGCCGGCTGGGCAGCTACGGGATCTCCACCGCCTGCACCATGCCCCTGCTGATGATCGGCCGCTCCGGCGGCGGCATCCGCCAGGTCGCCCTGGCCCAGCAGCTGGGCATGGAGGGGCCTTCGCTGGTACGCCTGCTGGACAAGCTCTGTGCCAGCGACCTGGTCCGCCGTGAAAGTGATGCAAGCGACCGTCGCGCCAACCTGCTGTGGCTGACCGAGGCCGGCCAAGCGCTGGTGCAGGAACTTGAAGATCAGTTGATCGACCTGCGTCAGGACGTGTTCGGCGCGCTTTCCATGGATGAACTGCACGCCGTGCTGAAGGCATGGCGCCTGCTGGCCGAGGCCGCCGACCGCATCACGTGAGACCGATGTCCCCGGATGCCGCCGCTGCCGTTGCCACGCCAGCGGCAGTCACCCGTTGTTGTTGTGCCGTTGTTCCTCCCCTCCCCCATCTGCCCTGCCCTACCGATGCCTGGTGAATTCAGTCTCCACGGAGTGTTCGTCCCGACCCTGCTCGGGTTGATGCTGCTGGCCTATCTGCTCAACAGCGGTCTGCACGCGCTGCTGCAACGCGCCGGTGCCTACCGCCATGTCTGGCACCCGGCGCTGTTCAACCTGGCGCTGTACGGGATCGTGCTGGGCCTGCTTTTCCACCTTCTGCGCTGGATGCAATCGTGAACAAGATCGTGAAGAAGTCCCTGCCGGTGCTGCTCACCGGTGCCGCCGTGATCGTCGCGCTGCTGGTGCTGCGCCAGCTGTGGGTCTATTACATGGACGAGCCCTGGACCCGTGACGCCCATGTCGGCGCGGACGTGGTGCAGATGGCGCCGGATGTGTCCGGCCTGGTGGAGACGGTGAACGTCGCCGACAACCAGGCGGTGAAGAAGGGCGACCTGCTGTTCGTGGTCGACCGCGCGCGCTACCGCATCGCACTGGAGCAGGCACAGGCCAGCCTGGCCGAGCGCCAGGCGTCGGTCGCCCAGTTGAAGCGCGAGATCGGTCGCGATCGCAGCCTGCAGGACCTCGTCGCTGCCGAGGACGCCGAAGTGCGCCGGGCCAAGCTGCAGGCCGCACAGGCCGCGCTGGCCACGGCACAGGCCGCAGTCGATCTGGCCGAACTCAATCTGGGCCGCACCGAAGTGCGCGCGCCGGCAGATGGCCGGGTCAATGACCGTACGCTGCGAGTCGGAGACTACGTGGTGGCCGGCAAACCGGTACTGGCGTTGCTGGATACCGGCTCATTCCGCATCGATGGCTATTTCGAGGAGACCCGCCTGCAGGGTGTGGTGCCCGGGCAGCGCGTGGACATCCGCCTGATGGGTGAATCCAGGCCATTGCAGGGACATGTGGAGAGCATCGCCGCCGGCATCGAGGACCGCTACCGCAGCAACGGCAGCAGCCTGTTGCCGAACGTCACACCCGCATTCGACTGGGTGCGGCTGGCGCAGCGCATTCCCGTGCGGATTGCCATCGATGATCTTCCCGCGGGTGTTGAGTTGATCGCCGGCCGCACCGCCACCGTGACGGTGGATACCGGCCGCCGCGCGGATGACAGCAAGGCCGGCCCCACGCCGACGCGGGGCCGCCTGTGAATACCGCACTGTCCCGCCTCGGCCTGATCGTCGCACTGGCCAGCCTGGCCGCGTGCAGGACCGTTGGTCCCGACTATGCACTACCGGAAGGCTCGGCATTCAAGCGCCCGGAGGCGAATGCGGCGTTCATCGATACGCAGAACCCGCAGATCGCCGCCAACCAGCCGCTGCCGGCGCGCTGGTGGTCGCTGTACGACGATCCGGTGCTGGACGGCCTGATCAGCCAGGCGCTGCGCGACAACGTTGAGTTGAAAGCCGCTGATGCCCACCTGCGCCGCGCGGCGGCCGTGTACGAACAGGCACTGGACGCCGGTGGCTTCGAGTACGAGGCCGAGGCCGGCGTCAGCCGCGCGCAGTTGTCGGCCGAATCGTTCCTGCAGGAACACGAACTGCCGGTGATCAACCTGGCCGATGGCAAGTTCGCGGTCAGCTATCAGTTCGATCTGTTCGGCAAGCTCAAGCGCGGTGCGGAAGCGGCGCGGGCCGACGAGCAGGCAGTCGCTGCGGCGCGCGACCTGGCCCAGGTCAGCGTGGTCGCACAGGTGGCCGACAGCTATCTGGAGATCTGCCACGCCAATCACGAACTGCATGTGGCCGAGCATTCGCTGCAGCTGCAGCAGCGCGGCCGCTCGGTGACCGAGCGGTTGATCGCGGCCGGCCGCGGCACGCCGCCGGAACTGGCCCGTGCCAATGCCCAGGTCGCCCTGCTGGAGGCCGCGTTGCCGCCGTTGCGCGCGCAGCGCTCGGCGGCGGCGTACTCCCTGGCCGCCCTGCTCGGCCAGACCCCCGGCCAGTTGCCGGGCGGAGTGATCGACTGCGCACAGGCACCGTCGCTGACGCAACCGCTGCCGGTCGGAGATGGCCGTGCGCTGCTGCAGCGTCGTCCGGATGTGCGCCAGGCCGAACGCAGGCTGGCCGCGGCCACCGCGCGCATTGGCGTGGCTACTGCCGAACTCTATCCGGACATCCGTCTGGGGGCTTCGATCGGCGCCGCCGGCCTGCTGGAAGATTTCGGCCAGCCCATGACCCAGCAGTGGTCGATCGGGCCGCTGATCTCGTGGACGCTGCCGTCATCGGGCAGCCATGCACGCATCCACGCTGCCGAAGCGGGCGCCGATGCGGCGCTGGCCGAGTTCGACCACACCGTGCTGCAGGCACTGCGTGAGACGCAGACCGCTCTGGACCGCTACGCACAGGACCTGCGCCGACTGCAGTCGCTGCGCATCGCCCAGGAACAGGCCGCGCTGGCAGCCGAGCAGAACCGCCGGCTTTACCAGGGTGGGCGGACACCGTACCTGGCCAGCCTGGACGCCGACCGCAGCCTGGCCACCAGCGATGCCACACTGGCCGCGGCCGAAGCACAGGTCTCGCGCGATCAGATCCACCTGTTCCTGGTGCTCGGCGGTGGCTGGCAGGCGACGGCCGCCCCACGGGCCACGGCGAACTAAGTGATGAACGCCGTGACCGATCGCCAGGCGTGGCTGTTCTCGATCAAGACCTACCTGGCCGCGATCGCCGCCCTGTACATCGCCATGGCCGGCAACCTGTCGCGCCCGTACTGGGCGATGGGTACGGTCTACATCGTCAGCCAGCCGCTGCTGGGACCAACCCGCGCCAAGGGCGTATACCGCATCGTCGGCACCCTGGTGGCCGGCCTGGCCACACTGCTGGTGCTGCCCGCGCTGGTGGAAACCCCACTGCTGCTGAGCGCGGCGATGTCGTTCTGGCTGGCCGGCTGCCTGTTCCTGGCCCTGCTCAACCGCGGCCCGCGCGGCTATGCCTTCCTGCTCGCCGGCTATACGACCGCCTTCATCGGCTTCCCCGCCGTGACCTCGCCGGAGACGATCTTCGACACGGTCGTGGCACGCAGCGAGGAGATCATCCTCGGCACGGTGGTGGCGGTGCTGTTCGCCTCGCTGCTGTTCCCGGCTTCGGTGCGGCCGATGCTGCGCGCACGCATCGGCACCTGGATGGAGGATGCGGCGCAGTGGTGCCGGCAGATCCTGGAGCGAGGCCGCGCGCATGCACCGCGCAACCGCCTGGCCGCCGATCTGGTGCAGTTCGAGGCATTGATCGAGTTCCTGCGCCGCGATGATCCGCGCCACACCGGCGCGGCGGTCTCCATGGAGCGGCTGCGCGAGCGCATGCTGTTGCTGTTGCCGGTGCTTTCCTCCATTGCCGATCGCCTGAGTGCGCTGCGAAGCAATGGCCAGTCGCTGCCCGATGGGCTGCCGGCAGTGATCGACGACATTCACGAATGGCTGCAGCAACCGGCCAGTGCCAGTGATTACGCCCGCCTGCGTGCGCGCATCAGCGCAGTGAAGCCGCAGGTGGACCGCGACCTGCAGCACCTGCAGCTGGCCAGCCTGCTGCTGCGGCTGGAAGAGCTGGTGGACCTGTGGCAGGACTGCCGCACGCTGCAGCAGGCGATCGACCACGGCAACGCGCCGCTGGACCGCGCGCACTATCGCATCCGCACCGACCGGGTCGCGGCCGACAGGCACGTCGACTACGGCATGGCGCTGTTCTCGGCGCTCAGCGCCGGCGTGGCGCTGATGGGCTATTGCGTGCTGTGGATCGCGCTGGGCTGGGAAGGCGGTGGCAACGGCGCGATGATGGCTGCGGTGACGGCGGCCTTCTTCGCGGCACAGGATGATCCGGCACCGAGCATGGTCTCGTTCCTGGTGTGGGCGATGGTGGCTTCGCTGGTCGCAGGCGTGTACCTGTTCGGTGTATTCCCCGCCGTTCACGACTTCGGACTGCTGGCACTGGTGCTGGCGGTGACGTTCCTGCCGCTGGGCCTGCTGCTGCACCACCCCAAGAGTGCGTTGTTTGCGCTGCCGCTGACGGTCAATCTGGCCGCGCTGCTCAGCCTGCAGAACACCTACAGCGCCAACATCCAGACGTTCGTGAACTCGTCAGTGGCGATGTTCATCGGCATCGGCTTCGCGGTGGTGATGACCCGCCTGTTCCGCTCGGTAGGTGCCGAATGGACCGCGCGGCGGCTGGTCCGGCAAGGCTGGACCACCCTGGCGGAAGCGGCCGAAGGCCGCGGACAGCAGGACCGGCAGCGCTTCGCCGCGCGCATGCTCGATCTGCTCGGGCTGCTGGCCCCCCGGCTGGCGGCGACGCCGGAAGGCAGCGACATCGCGTCGGTGGACATGCTCAATGAAGCCCGCATCGGCCTGAACATCCTGCAGCTGCGGCGTGCCCGGCTGGAACTGCCCGACCGCAGCCGCGAGGCCGTTGAGCAGATCCTGCAGGAGATTGCCGCGCACTATCGGCGCCAGGTCGCCGCACGCCGGCCGATCACCGCCGATCAGACGCTGCGCGAGCGGTTGGATGCCTCGCTGGGGCGGGTCGGCAGCGTGGCGGCCTGCAAGGCACGCGACGAGGCGTTGATGGGCCTGGTGGGCCTGCGCTTCGCCCTGTTCCCGGAGGCGAAAGCGTTGGCGCCGGGGCTGGCGGATGCTGCCGCTCCGTCGCTATAACGCGATCCGCCGGGCATGGCCCGGCGCTACCATCGCTACCCCGTAGCGCCGGGCCATGCCCGGCGGCCTTTCGCCCCGACAACAGGACGGTTCAATGAGTTACGACATGATGGTGTTCGAGGCCAGCGTCGCCCCGCGTGAGGCGGCAGCGTTCATCGCCTGGTTCGAGAAGCAGACCGCCTGGGGCGAGAACCACGAGTACGACGATCCGGTGGTCAGCAGTCCGGCACTGCAGGGCTGGTTCGCCGCGATGGCACAGGAGTTCCCGCCCTTGAATGGTCCGCTGAGCAACGATGAGGACGATCGCGCCGAGGTCACCGACTACAGCATCGGCCGCCACGTCATCTACGGTGCGTTTGCCTACTCCGTGGCCGAGCGTGCGCACGGCCGGGTACAGGACCTTGCGGAGGAGCACGGGGTGGGCTTCTTTGATGTCAGCGCGGATGAAGCGGCCATCGTCTTCCCCGATGGCCTGGTGCTGATCGCGGAATGACGCCGGGTCGGATCCCGTTCCCGTTGGGAAGGGGATCCGACCCCGGTTCAGAACAACTGGCCCTGCACCGTGGGCTGTTCCATGCGCGCTGGTTGTTCGGCCACCTCTTCGGCACCCAGCCGCCAGGCCAGGCCGCCGATTCGACTGGCATGGCGCTTCAGCGCGGCCTGCAGCACGTCGGCACTGGCCGCCACATGCAGGACCTGGCGGGCACGGGTCAGCCCGGTGTAGATCAGCTCGCGCGACAGCACGCGACTGTCCTGCCGTGGCAGTTGCAGCCAGACCTCATCGAACTCCGAGCCCTGTGCCTTGTGCACGGTCATTGCGAACGCGCTCTCGTGCGCCGGCAATGCGGCCGGATGGAAGGCGCGCGGCTGATCGGCGGTGTCGCCGGGGAACCACGCCACCATCGCGCCCGTGCTGTCGCGCAGGCAGATGCCGACATCGCCGTTGAACAAGCGATGCCGATAGCTGTTCTCGGTTACCAGCAGCAGGCGCCCCTGGAAGTAGCCCGGGGTGGTGCCGGCCAGCAGCTGTTCGATCCGCTCGTTGAGGCCACGGGCTCCCTGCGGCCCTTCACGCAGCGCGGTCAGCACGCGCAGGCGGCCGGCCTGCTGCAGTGCCAGGACCGGGTCCCGGATATCGGCCAATGCACGCCAGCGGCCCAGCAGATGCTCACGCTGGTCACGCAGCGGATCCGGCTCCCCTTCGTGGAAGCGGACTCCCGACAGTTCGCCACTGCGCAACAGTCGCAGCGTGGTGACGCTGTCGCCATCGCGGACGGCACGCGCCAACGGTGCCAGATCCAATGCGTCGCTCTGCCGGTAACCGCGCTGCAGCTGCACCCGCCTACCGGTGAATGCATGGACCGGCGCCGGCGGCTGCAATGCCGGTGCCGCCAACACCCCCTGCAACGCCAGTGCATCATCGACGCGCGTGCCCATGCCATCACCGCTGGCTCGCAGGATCGCGCCCAGCACGTCGCCGGCTTCGACCGAGGGCAGCTGGTCAGGATCGCCGAGCAGGATCAGGCGGGTGCCGCTGGCGATGGCATCGACCAGCTTGGCCATCATCGGCAGATCGATCATCGACGCTTCGTCGATCACCACCACATCCAGCGGCAGCGGATTATCGGCGTGGTGGCGGAAGCGGGGCGAGTCGGGAATGACGCCCAGCAGGCGATGCAGCGTGGTACCGGTGGTAGGCAATGCGGCGCACAGCGCCGGGTCCAGGCCCTCCTCCTGCAACCGCTGCACGGCCAGACGCAGGCTTTCAGCCATCCGCTCTGCGGCGCGGCCGGTCGGTGCGGCCAAGGCCACCTTCGGCGGTGGCTGGCCGGCATGCGCTGCCTGCGCAGCCAGCAACAGCAGCAGGCGCGCGATGGTGGTGGTCTTGCCGGTGCCGGGTCCTCCGGTCACCAGCGCCAAGGGATGACGCAGGGTCACGCCTGCCGCGCGCGCCTGATGATCCTCGGCATCCCGGGCCTGCGGGAACAGCCGTGCGAACAGAGGCGCCAACGCGGGCAGATCCGGCGCCGGCAGCGGATGGCCGCCGATGCGCTGCAGGCCTGCCGCCAGCTGCCGCTCGTACTCGCGATAGCGGCGCAGGTACAGCAGGCCATTCTCCATCACCAGCGGGGCGTCATCTGCGACAGCATCGGCGCGCCCGGGGGTCGCGACCCAGGGCGAGGCGCGCAGCTGCTCGATCCAGGATTGCGGCGCCGGCCAGGCGGATACGCCTTCCAGCAGCCGGTGCGGCTGCGCCGGATCGAAACCGGCATGCCCCAGCGATACCGCCAGCGAGGCCAGGGCCGCCGCCAGGGCCACGTCCTCCGGGGTGTCCGTGCGCAGGCGCTGCAGGCCGGTCGCCAAGGCGTGGTCGATCGTCCGCAGCTGGCCATTGCGGTACAGATCCCTGAGCAGGCTCATGCGCTGGCTCCAAGCGCGCGCGCCGCCAGCTCGGCCTGGGCCTGCCTGCCTCCGGCGAACAATGCATCGAGCGCGTCCACCAGTTCAAGCGGGAAACGATCGGTGTAGACACCATTGCCAGTGCCATCCAGGCCGCGGCAGAACAGATAGCGGATGCCGCCCATGTCGCGTTCGTAGCGGTAGGCCGCCCCCAGCCGGAAGCGCAGCCAGCGATGCAGCGCGACGGTATAGATCAGGGCCTGCAGGTCGTACTCGCTGTGGCGCATGGCGATGGCCAGCAGGTCGGGGCTGTAGCCCGGCAGCCGGTTGGATTTGTAGTCGAGCACGTACCAGCGGCCATCGCGCACGTAGGTGAGGTCGATCATGCCGGTCATCAGCCCTTCCAGCCGGCGGCGCTGGCCGAAGCCCCGGCGCGCGCTGGCGATGCCATGGGCATGCAGTACATCCAGCAGCGCCGGCACAGCGGTCGGCTCGATGGCGAAGTGGAAGTCGATCTCGGCACGACGATCCTGCGCGGGCACGCTGTACAGCGCGCCGCCCTCCGGCAGCTCCGCGATGAGGGTCTGGCCGACCAGTGGCACCAGCACCGCGATGCCGTCATCCAGGTCCGCATCTGCATAGCCCTCTTCGCGCAATGCCTTGCGCAGCACGGCGGCCTGGCCTTCCGGCGCTTCCTGGCCAGGCTGCCAGGCGCCCCATGCGGCGAAGTCGACGTTCTCCATCGCTTCGTGCAGCACGTTGCCGAAGCGGCTGCCCATGAAACGCGGGTCGACCGGCGCGGCCTCTTCGGTCGCGGCAGGATCCGGCAGCGCGGGCTCCAGGGGCAGCTCCGCGCCAACCGGTTCGTCGGCCGCCGGCGCCGGAAGTTCGGTGGCGGCCGCCTCGATGTCACTGCCACTGCCGGCATCGGCATGGGCCAGCTGGGTGAAGCTGTATACCCACCAGTCGTGGGGCACGCGACGCGCCTGCGTGCGCACTGCCGGAAGTTCGCCGTCCATTTCCACCGCCAGCTGCGGCAGCTGCGCCACCGGCTCGCTGTCGTCGACCTGCACATCGGCGCACCCGCGCAGGGCCTGCAGGTCGCCCAGCAATGGCGCCAGTGGGGTCCTGGCAAGACCGGCGAGGTCACCGATGGCGATCCACAGCGCGTGCTCGGCTCGGGTCATGCCGACGTACAGCAGGCGCGCGTCCTCTGCCTGCTGTTCGTGCCGCGCCTGGCGGCTGACGGCGTCCCACACCTCGTCCCTGTCGAGCTTCCAGTGCAGCTGGCGCTCGCCGTCCAGATGCACGGTGCAGTGTGCAGCGCTGTTGTTCGCGCCGCGCTCGATGCCCACGAACGGCAGGAACACCAAGGGGTATTCCAGGCCCTTGCTCTTGTGCAGGGTGATGATCTGCACACGGCGCGCGTCCGATTCCAGGCGCAGCAGCTGCTGCTCATCGTCCTGGTCGGCGCTGGCCATCCGGCCCTGCAGCCAGTCCAGCAGGCCATGCATGCCCAGCGCCTGTGCCGACGCCTCCTGCAGCAGCTCACCGAGCTGGAGGTAATTGGTCAGCCGGCGCTCGCCATCGATCAGCGCCAGCAGGCGTTCGCCCTGTGCGGCGCAGACGTCGGCGATCACCGCGAACGGGCCGCCGCGCTGCCATCGTTCGCGCCAGTGCAGCAGCTGCGCCTGGAATCCCCGCTGCAGGTCGCCTTCGCGTTCCATCGCTGCGATCGCACTGGCAGGCTGGCCGAGCAGCACGGTGGCCAGCGCGGTACGCAGTCGGCCTTCGTCGGCCGGTTGCAGCAGGGCCAGCAGCAGCGCGCGCAGGTCGCGGGCTTCGCTGGTGGCGAACAGGCTCTGCCTGCCGGCTGCCACCGCGGGAACTCCAACAGCCGCCAGCGCACGCTGTACAAGCGTGGCCTCGCGATGCGAACGCACCAGCACGGCGATGTCAGCCGGCTGCACCGGGCGACCACGCAGCAGGGCCCTGCCGGCGCGCGCGTCCACCAGCACCTGGTGAATGGCGGCCACACACGCCCGCGTCGCTGCCTCGCGGGAGGCATCGGAAGCCAGCGGCCTGTCACCGCCGCTGCGCAGCACGCGCAGGGTCAGGGCTGCGGCGGCATGGCCATCACGCTGGTAATCCGCATCTACACGTACGCCGCCCGGCCGCACCGGCTCGAAGCGGATGTCACGCTCGAGGAAGGAGTCCTCACCGCCGTTGTCGTACAGCATCTGCAGCACGCGCAGCAGCGCAGGCCGCGAGCGGAAATTCTGGTCCAGTGCCGGCGCAGGCTGCGCAACCTGCCTGGCCTTGAGGTAGGTATGGATGTCGCCGCCGCGGAAGCCATAGATCGCCTGCTTCGGATCGCCGATCAGGAACAGCGCTGGCGCCAGTCCCAGTTCGCGCACCTCCGGCGAATCGCCGAACAGGGTGTGGAAGATGCCCCATTGACGGTCATCGGTATCCTGGAATTCATCGACCAGGGCAATGCGGTACTGAGCGCGCAGCCGTTGCACCAGCGTCAGCCGTTGCGGCCCCTGCAGGGCAAGCGCCACGCCGTCGATCAGGTCATCGTAGGTCTGCACCCGTCGCGTCTGTTTCAACAGGGCCAGTCGCTGCGCGGCTTCGGCGCGCAGGGCGTGCAGGAAGCGGATCGCGCGCTGGCGAAGCCACGACATGACCACGTCGGCGGCATCCCACCAGGCCTGCAATGCGTCGAAGAGGGGTGCATCCGGGCATGCGCCCTGCTGATCGTCCCGGCAGAGCGCCTGCATCGAAGTGGGCAGCAGCTTCTCCAGATGGAGTTTTCCATCGCGTGACCAGTCCGCGCCGGCCTGCCCGGCGACCAGGGTGGAGAATGCCTTGTCGAAGCTCGGCCGCTTGGCACGACGTCCATCGAAGACCTTCTTCTCGAACGCCGTGGCGATCTGCCCACGGGCCGCATCAAGACCGGAGTCGATGGCGGCCGCGAGGACCTGCGCGGCCTGCAGCATCCGCGGCCGCGGATCGTCCGGCAGCGTCGGCAATGGCAATGGATGCAGCGGCGGTGCGGCCAGCAGCGCGCGCAGGTCGCCTGCCAGTGCGTCCGGGCTCGACCACAACAAGGTCAGCGGCTCCAGTGTGGCCGGATCGTTGGCGTGCACGCGCCACAGGTCAGCCGCCAGTTCCTCCATCAGCTCGCGGTCGCTGGTCAGCAGCTCCGGAGGATCGAAGGTGTGGCCGCTCTCCAGTGCGTGCTCGCGCAGCACGCGGGTGCAGAAGCCGTGGATGGTGAAGATCGCGGCCAGATCGATTTCGTCGGCAGCGACCTGCAGGCGACGCTTCAGCGCCGCCGCGCTCTCATTGCCGGCATCGAGATGGCGCCGCAGGATCTGCCGGGTCAACCGCATGTCGGGTGCCTCGCCGTCGCCCGGAGGCAGGTCGACCATCCGCGCGGCCAGCGCCAGTCGCTCACGGATGCGCTTGCGCAGTTCCTGGGTAGCGGCATCGGTGAAGGTCACCGCCAGGATCTGGCCGATACGCAGGCCCTGCTCGACCACGAGCCGGGTGAACAGCGTGGCCAGGGTGAAGGTCTTGCCGGTGCCGGCACTGGCTTCGATCAGGCGGACGCCATCCAGGGGCAGTGCGAGATACGGGTCGATACCGGGATGTTCGATGGGGGCCCCTGCCACGGTAGCGTTCATCCGGTGACCTCTGTATGTGAACCGGCGCCGGGCACGCGGCCTTCGCGCAGCGCGCCGAACACCACCTGGCTGTTGTGCAGCAGCTCGGCATACCGGGCGTCGTCTGCGAAGGGATCGGCACCGCGCATCAGCAACTGCCAGGCGTCACTGCGGGATTCGCCCCAGCTGCGGTCGCTGCCATGCCACTGCTTCCAGCCCTCGCTGCGCTGTTTCTCGCCGCTGGTCGTGTACAGCACCCAGCCGGTGTAGGGAGCGAACCACAACGGCTCACGCAGGCCACGCCGGCGCAGCTGCAGCAGCGCGCGCAGGGCGGCCCGCGCCGCGGGCACGGACAGTGCCGGCAGGACGTGCGGACCCTGACCGGCGTCACCGCCGTCGTGGAACTGGACCAGCGGCAACGCGTCGCCTGCCGCATTGGCCAGCAGCCAGTCCAGCCCCTGGCGGATCGCCGCGTTGCCGTTGAGCGTGCCCGCGCGCAGCCGCACCAGACCACCGGGATGGCGATCGGCAACCCGGCCGTGCAGGCGCACGCCGTCGATCTGGACCTCATAGCGGCGGCTTTCCGGCTGTACGCCCTGCATCCAGCCCAGCATTGCGTCGGCATAGGGGCGGGTCTTCGATTGTTCCACCTCGAACTGCCGCTCGCCCAGCGCGCCGGATGGCACCAGCGCGCGTGCGCGCAGCCTCGGGTAGAGCGGGTCGTCATCGCCGGTGAGGGTGGCACGCACCACCGCGGCCTGCACACTGCGCGTGTCCGGCCCTCGCGCGGACAGCACCAGCGGCTCCAGATCGACGACGTCCTCGACCTCATCGGCCAGTCGAAGGCCCAGAGACTGCGACAGGAACTGCCCAGCCGGATCGCACAGAAAACGGCGCAGGCTTTCCAGAGACAGCTCCTCTTCCACCGCAGCTTCGACCGGCGGCGGCAGCGCCGCCGCGTCGAACCACGGCGACAGCCCGCCACGCTGCCCGGCCAAGCGACCGGCTGCGGGATGCCATTGCCGGCGGTAGCTGAAGCGACGCGGGTCGCCATCGCCGAACGCGGCGGGGGAGAACGGCTGCAGCGCGTGGCGGACCGTGAATGCCGCGGCGGCGGCGGCTGGATCGAGGTGGTAGGCCGCCACGGCGTCGATCAGCTCGCTGACCAGCACCGACGGTTCCCGCACGCTGCCATCGCGCGGATCGGCGCCGAGGTAACTGAGGTAGAACACGTCCTGTGCGGCGGCGAACAGCTGCAGGAACAGGAAGCGATCGTCCTCGCGGGTGGAACGGTCGCCCGGGCGGCGTCGGGGCGTGTCCAGTTCGGCGGTGAGCTGGTTCAGGCCGGCCGCCGGATCGCGACGCGGGAAATCGCCATCATTGAGGCCGAGTACGCAGATCACCCGGAACGGCAGCAATCGCATCGGCACCATGCGGCCGAAGCTGATGCCGCCGGTCAGCAGCGGTGCACGCGTGTCGGCTTCGGCCAGGGCGGAGGCGAAATGCGCACGTATCACTTCGGGAGGCACCCCGTCGCTGAAGCCGGCCTTGTCCGCGTCTTCGGCGAACTGGTTGAGCAGTTTGCGCAGCCGCTCCAGCGCGCGCTGGCTGTTGGGTGAGCCGGGCGGGGTCGGCAGCAGCGCATCCAGCAGCGACAGCAAGCGCTGCCGCCACTGCGCCGGAGTCAACGTCTCGCCAAGACGGCGCTGGTAGGCGGCCAGTACCCGCAGCAGGCGCAGCAGGCGGTCCAGCGCATCCAGCGCGCCACCTTCCAGCCCGGTCCACGGCGCGACGCCGGCCAGGTCGGCATCGCTGCCGGTGGCATGGCCCAGCAGCAGACGATCCAGCGCGAACTGCCAAGTGTAGGCATCATCCGGCGGAGCGCCGTGCCGGGCGCGATGGTCCGCATCCAGCCCCCAGCGTGCGCCCGCCTGCTGCAGCCAGCCATGCAGGCGGTCGAAGTCGGTCGCGTCCAGTCCGGCTGCCTCGGCCAGGGGCGCGCTGGCCAGCAGATCCAGCATTTCATTCAGGCCGAACCGCGAGACCGGCAGGCCAATCAGGTGCACGAACACATCGGCCAGCGGTTCGCCCGCCAGCGGACTGCTGTCGGCCAACGCGTAGGGAATGTGGTCGTCCTCGCCACCGCGGCCACCGAACACCGCCTCCAGGTAGGGCACGTAGGGATCGATGTCCGGCGCCAGCACGGCGATCTCGCGGGCCTGCAGCGGCGGGTCGAAGCGGTCATCCTCAAGCAGGCCACGCAGCTGGTCGTGCAGGACCTGCAGTTCGCGCAGGCGGGTGTGGCAGGCGTGCACCTGCAGGCTGGGATCATCGCCGGCCAGGCCATCACGCAGTTCGCCGGACGGCAGCGCCCGACGGTGGAACAGATCGCGCTGCAGGCGGTGCAGCAGGCTGTCGGACAGGCCGCCGTCGGCCATCGTCGGCCGCGCATCGTCTTCCGGGTCGATGTAGGCGGCGATCTCACCGGCCGGGTGTACCACTTCATAGCTGCCCAGCACCGCCATGAAGTCGCGGCCGGCTGCGCCCCAGGCTTCCAGCAGGCGGTTTTCTCCCGCCGCTTCGCCGAAGGGATCGGGAGCGCCGCTGCGCAGCCGCTCGGCCAGGGTCTGCAGGTCGCCCCAGTACGACTGCACCGGGGTGGGGAGGTAGAAATGCAGTTCGCCCACCCGCGCCTGGGTCGCCATGACCCGCAGCACGTCCGGGGAGATGTTGAGCGTCGCGAATGCGGACATGCGCGGCGGCAACCCCTGCGGCAATGGCTGGCCGGCACCCTCGAAGCGGTCCAGGTAGGTCTGGATGCGGCGCGCGCGGTAGCCATGCCCACCGGCAACGGCGCGCCACAGGATCGCCTGGGGATCGGCCGGGTCGGCCCCGGCCTCCCAGCGCAGCAGCCAGTCGCGCCGCCAGGCCTGGTATTTCTCGAACACCGACGCCAGCTCGCCGGCCAGGGCCCAGGGTTTCAGCCCATCGCTGCCGGCAAGATAGGACTGCAGCGCGCGCATCGGTGGTTGCCCGAGCAGCGCCGGATCGCGCAGCGCCCGGTACAGCCGCCAGTGCAGGCCGGCAGCATCGAGATCGTCGGCTTCGCCATCGACGTTGGCGTTGAGCGCACGGGCGACGAACTCACCCGGGGTGAGGAATTCGAGGTTGGCGGCGACACCGTATTCGGCGGCCAATGTCGCCTGCAGCCAGCGCCGCATCGCCACCTGCGGGATCAGCACCACGTCCGGTGCGAGCAGCGGCTGCCCTGACATCGGCGCACGGACGTTGCGTGCCAGCAGCGCGGCCAGCACATCCAGCGAGTTGGAATGGTAGAGGCGGAAGTCGCTGCCCGGGTCACTCATCATGCACAGTGTGCAGCACGGCTGGCAGTATTCAATGGTCAAACCTGTCACCGGCACGGATTGTTCCGGGTCGCCCGGCGATTGTCCCGACCTGCCCGGGGCCCTGCCGTGCCACAATACTGCACCGTCCAGTCTGCTTATGTTCAGCCGGCTGACCCGATCCTTCGATGTCGAAAAAATGTTAATGGTGCCCATGTCGGCTTCCACCTCCAGTCTGGTGCAGTTGTCCAACGTCCGCATCGACCGGAGCGGACGCACGATCCTGCGCGACGTTTCCCTGCAGGTGCCGAAGGGCAGCATCACCGCCGTGCTCGGTCCCTCCGGCAGCGGCAAGTCGACCCTGCTGGCCGCGCTGACCGGCGAACTGCGCCCGGCGGCCGGCGATATCACCCTGTTCGGCAAGCCGATCCCGCACCGCAGCGCCGAGCTGCTGGAGATGCGCAAGAGCGTCGGCGTCCTGCTGCAGGGCAATGGCCTGCTGACCGACCTCACCGTGGCCGAGAACGTCGCCCTGCCGCTGCGCACCCACACCCGCCTGCCGGCGGCGGTGCTGCGCCGGCTGGTGCAGATGAAGCTGCACGCGGTGGGATTGCTGGCCGCGGCCGACGCCTGGCCGCGCGAGCTGTCCGGCGGCATGGCGCGCCGCGTGGCGTTGGCCCGTGCGCTGGCGCTGGATCCACCGCTGATGATCTATGACGAGCCGCTGACCGGGCTGGACCCGATCGCGTCCGGGGTGATCATGAGCCTGATCCAGCGTCTCAACCACAGCCTGGGACTGACCAGCATCATCGTCAGCCACCACGTGCACGAGACGCTGCCGATCTGCGACCAGGTGATCGCCATCGCCAATGGCGGCATCGTCTTCCAGGGCACGCCCGACGCGCTGCAGTCCAGCCAGGACCCGTTGCTGCGTCAGTTCCTGCACGGCCAGCCCGATGGCCCCATCCCGTTCGACGCCGAGCCGCGCGCGAGGGTCGCCTGATGCCCTTCATCCAAGCCACCCGCTCGCTGGGCCGCGCCGGCCTGTTTTCGCTGACCGTGCTGCGCGGTTCGCTGCCGACCCGTGATTTCCTGAGCGAACTGACCCGCGAGATCTACAAGATCGGCGCGCGCTCGCTGCCGATCATCGCTGTCGGCGGCGCCTTCGTCGGTCTGGTGTTGACCCTGCAGGGCTACCGCACGCTGACCACCTTCGGCGCGGCCGATGCCCTGTCGACCCTGCTCGGCTTGTCGCTCTACCGTGAACTGGCCCCGGTGCTGACCGCGCTGCTGTTCATCGGCCGTGCCGGCAGCTCGATCGCCGCCGAACTGGGCCTGATGCGCGCCACCGACCAGATCAAGGCACTGGAGCTGATGGCGATCGACCCGGTGGCCAAGGCCGTGGCGCCGCGCTTCTGGGCAGCCGTGCTGACCGTGCCGCTGCTGACCGGCATCTTCTGTTCGCTGGCGATCAGCGCCAGCTACTTCGAAGCGGTGCACGTGCTCGGCCTGGACAATGGCGTGTTCTGGTCGGCGCTGCGCAACAGTGTCGACTTCTGGGACGATTTCGGCGTGGCGATGCTGAAGTCGGCGATCTTCGGCGGCACTGCAGCCCTGGTCGCCGCCTATGTCGGTTTCCACGCCGAGCCGACCATCGAAGGCACTTCGGTGGCCACCACCCGTGCGGTGGTCAATGCCTCCCTGCTGGTGCTGATGTTCAACTTCGTGCTGTCGGCAATGCTGTTCACCTAACCCTTCCATCGGCGGTGCGCGGTGCGCGCGGCCACAACGACTCGATCAGGTACTCCCCATGGCCATCCGCGGTCCCAGACTCGAATTCTCCGTCGGCGCATTCCTGCTGCTGGCCCTGGCGTCGCTGCTGGTGCTGGCCGTGGCTTCCACCAACCAGCGCTGGAGCTGGGGCGGTGACGGCTACGAGCTGAAGGCGCGCTTCTCCCAGGTCGGCCAGCTGCGCAAGCAGGCGCCGGTCAAGATCGGCGGCGTTACCGTCGGCCAGGTTGCCGCAATCGACCTGGACCCGGTCAAGTTCGAATCCATCGTGACCCTGCGCATGGACAGCAAGGTCAAGGACCTGCCGGCGGATACCTCGGCCGGCATCTTCACCAGTGGTTTGCTGGGCGAGAGCTATATCGGTCTTCAGCCCGGTGGTGATCCGGAAGTGCTCAAGCCCGGTGAGGAGATCGTCTTCACCCAGCCGGCAGTGGACCTGATCCAGCTGGTCGGCAAGTACATGTTCAGTGGCGGCGCCGGCGGCGGCGCAGACCCGAAGCCCAACGATGGCGCACAGGCGCCTGCAAAGGAACCGCAACCATGAAGATGAAACTGATCCCGGCCCTGCTCGCGTCCTCGCTGCTGCTGGCGACCCCGTTGCTCGCCCAGGCGCAGGCCGCGGCCCCCGCTGCCGCCGCTCCGCAGGCCCAGGCCGGCAAAGTGGTGATCGATGCCAGCAGCCGCATCCTGTCCACCCTGCAGCAGCGCAAGAGCGAGTTCAGCAGCAATCCGTCCAGCCTGCGCTCCTACATCGACAGCGAACTGAACCGCACCTTCGACCGCGACTACGCGGCGCGCCTGGTGCTGGGCACGCATGCACGCGGCGCGTCGGATGCGGACATCAAGCTGTTCGCCGATGCGATGGCCGACAGCCTGATGCAGCGCTACGGTTCGGCCCTGCTGAACATCCAGGGCAGGCCGAGCTTCCGCCTGAAGGGTGAAAGCCCGCTGCCCGGCAACCGCGGCGTGCGCGTGAGCACCGAGCTGGTGCGTGCGGGCAACGAACCGACGCCCGTCGAGTACTGGATGCGCAACGTGAACGGCCAGTGGAAGATCTTCGACGTCAACATCGAGGGCATCTCCTACGTGCAGACCTTCCGCAACCAGTTCGACAGTCCCCTGCGCCAGAAGGGCATCCGACAGGTGGCCAACGAACTGCACAGCGGCAGCATCCAGGCCGGACCGGCCGGCAATGGCAAGTAACGCGCTGGCACTGCTGGAAGGCGGCACCCTGCGCCTGCGCGGGGCGCTGGATCGTGCCGCTGTCATTGCACTGTGGCCGCAGCTGCAGGCGTTGCCGGCGCAGCTGGCACGGCTGGAACTGGGCGAGGTCGAGCGCGTGGACAGCGCCGGCCTGGCCCTGCTGGCCGAGCTGGCCGCGCGCGCGCGCAAGGCCGGCCACCCCCTGGTGATCTCCGGCATGCCCGCCGGCTACAACGAACTGAGCGCAGCCTACCGGCTGTCGCCCGACCTGGATTTCAACGCTACTTCTGCTGCGAGCTGACATGAACGTCGTACGCGCTATCCCCCTGATCGTCCTGGCCGCCGCGCTCAGCGCCTGTGCCGGCAAGCCCGCGCGCAGCGATGCGCCGGTTGCCGATACGCTGGTTCCGGCCAGCCCGACCGCCGCCACCGATACCGCCACCGATGCCCCCGCACCGGCAGCGGAGCCCACCCCCGTGGCCAGCGGCGAAACGGCCACGGCCAATACGCCTCCGGCCACGGACGCCTCTGCTGGAACCAGTGCCTCGGCTGCCGCTGCGCAGCCCGGCGGCGACGATGATTTCGACGCGCTGTACGGCGCCGACGGTGCGGCTGGCAACGCGGTGGCCTACGACCCGTGGGAACCGTTCAACCGCAAGGTGCACCGGTTCAACGTGGCGGTCGACAATGCCGTCGCGCGACCGCTGGCGACGGCTTACACCCACGTGGTGCCACGCTTTGCCCGCACCGGTGTGAGCAACTTCTTCAGCAACCTGCGCTCGCCGGTGACGATCGTCAACCAGCTGCTGCAGGGCCGTCCGGATGATGCCTGGGACACGCTGGGTCGCTTCCTGATGAACTCGACGCTGGGTATCGGTGGCCTGTTCGATCCGGCCAGCAAGGCGATGGTCGCCAACCGCAAGGAAGACTTCGGCCAGACGCTGGGTGCATGGGGCTGGCGTCGCTCGCGCTACGTCGAGCTGCCGTTCTTCGGTCCCCGCACCGTGCGTGATGTGTTCGGCCTGGCCGGCGACATGCCGCTCTCGCCGATCCGCAACATCGAAGAGGACAAGGTCCGCATCGGCCTGCAGGGCCTGCAGCTGGTCGACAGCCGCGCGCAGCTGCTGGCGGTGGACGATCTGCGCAGTTCGGCGGTGGACGAGTACGCGCTGGTCCGTGATGCGTGGCTGCAGCGTCGCAACTACCAGATCGAGAACGATCTGCGTGGCAAGCGCAACCGCGGCCAGGACGATCCCAATTCGCCGATCCCGATCGATGCGATGCCGATGCCGCAGTGGGGCAACTGAGTCCTGCCGGCACCCGATGAAAAACCCCGCCTCGGCGGGGTTTTTCATTGCGGGCGATCAGGCGCCCAGTGCGGCGTCGACGGCCTCGCGCAGACGCGCATCATCGGCGGCCACATCCGGCGCGAAGCGGGCGATGACCGCGCCGTCGCGGCCCACCAGGAACTTCTCGAAGTTCCACAACACCGCCGGCGCCGGGTGGATCGGAATCTCCTTGCTGGACAGTCGCTCGCGCAGCGGGCCTTCGCCGATGGCCTGCGGCTGCGCGGCGATCAGCTGCTGGTAGAGCGGGTGCGTGTCATCGCCGGCCACGCTGATCTTGGCGAACATCGGGAAGGTGACATCGTAGGTCAGCTGGCAGAACTGCTGGATCTCCGCCTCGCTGCCCGGCTCCTGGCCAAGGAAATTGTTGGCCGGGAAACCGAGCACTTCCAGCCCCTGTGCCTGCTTCTGCGCATACAGCGCCTGCAGGCCCTCGTACTGCGGGGTCAGGCCGCACTTGGAGGCGACGTTGACCAGCAGCAGCACCCTGCCCTGGTAATCGGCAAGACTGGACGGCTGGCCGTCGATGGTGGTGAGGGGAATGTCCTGGATCGGGGTGCTCACGCGGGGTGCTCCGGCAACAGCGGGGAATGGCCCATCAGCATAGCGCCACGTGGCTGCGCCGGAACGCCTCAATCCACGCAGAGCGTGCCCTGTGCCTTGCCGTCGTCGATGCGCTGACGGCAGCCGAAGTTCTGGCTGACGTCGCGCTGGCAGGTGCCGGTGGCTGCCGTGCCGACGGCGATGCCGTCGCTGGCCAGGCATTGGCCGGTGCAGTCACGCTTGCTGCTGCACGTCTTTCCTGCGTCGGCGTATGGAATCACGCACTGCAGGCGCTGCAGGCGTCCCAGCGGCTGCAGGGTGCCGCCGGCGGCCTGGCAGTCCACATCCCGCGCGTCCTGGTAGGCCTGCGTGGCCTCCGGGCCTGGCTGGGCATCACCGGCCTGCGTGGCAGGCGGTGTACTGCTGCATGCAGCAAGCACTGCGGCCAGGGCGGCACTGGCGGCAAGGTGGAAACGCATGGCGGTACCTGTTGGCGATGGACAGGCCGCCAGCATACGCATCGCCCCCGTCGGCAGGGTGTCTGCGTCGCTCAGCGGGCGTCGCTCTCGCCTTCACTTCCGTCATCCTCGCCGCTGCCTTCCGCATCCCCTTCGCCCAGGTCGCCGAGCAGCGATTGCGCCTGCTCGGTGGCCAGCGATTCCACTCCGCGCAGCCTGCGCTCGATGGTGCGCGTCTTGCGGCTGGCGTCGCCAATACTGCGGCCCACGGTGCTGATCTGCTTCTCGGCCTTCTCGAGGATGCCGGCGAACTTGCCGAATTCGCTCTTCACCGCCCCCAGCAGGCTCCACACCTCGCTGGACCGCTGTTCGATGGCCAGCGTGCGGAAACCCATCTGCAGGCTGTTGAGCAGAGCGGTGACCGTGGTCGGCCCGGCCACGACCACGCGGTGATCGCGCTGCAGGCCGTCGACCAGGCCCGGACGCCGGATCACTTCGGCATACAGGCCTTCGGTAGGCAGGAACATCACTGCGAAATCCGTGGTGTGCGGCGGCACGATGTACTTCTCGCAGATCGACTTGGCCTGCACCCGCACCGCGCGCTCAAGCTGGATGCCCTGCAGGCGCACGCCCTCGGCATCGCCCTGCTCCTGCGCATCGAGCAGGCGCTCATAGTCCTCACGCGGGAACTTGGAGTCGATCGGCAGCCATACCGGCGTGTCGTCGTTCCTGCGGCCCGGCAGGCGCACGGCGATGTCGACCATCTCGCCACTGTCTGGACGGACCTTGACGCCCCGCGCGTACTGCTCCTGGGTCAGGGTCTGCTCGAGAATGTTCTCCAGCTGCACTTCGCCCCAGCTGCCGCGGTTCTTGACGTTGGTCAGCACGCGCTTGAGGTCGCCGACGCCGGTGGCCAGCTGCTGCATCTCGCCCAGCCCGCGCTGCACCTGCTCCAGGCGTTCGGAGACCAGGGTGAACGACTGCCCCAGTCGTGTTTCCAGCGTCGACTGCAGCTTCTCATCGACGGTGTGGCGCATCTGCTCCAGCTTCTGGGCGTTGTCGTTCTGCAGCGCGCGCAGCTGTTCTTCCAGAGTGGCGCGCATCTCGGCGATGCGCTGTTCATTGCGCTGGGTCAGCTCCTGCAGCCGCAGGCCCAGGCTCTCGGTCAGGCGCTGCTGGGACAGTGCACCCTCTTCGCGGCCCTTGCGTGCATCGTCCACCAGGGTCTGGCGCAGCGCGCCGAGCTGGGCATCGGTGCGGCCGGTGAGTTCCTGCAGTTGCTGGCCGAAGGCATGGATGCGCGCCTCCTGCTGCTGGCCGAAGCTCTCCAGCTGGCCGCGCAGTTCCTGCAGCCGCTGCGCCAGCAGGGCACCGCTGCGCTGCTGGCTGTCGGCGGCTTCGGCGCGTGCCTTGCGTGCATCCTCGCCCAGCGCCTCGCGCAGCAGGTCCAGGCGCTGGTCGGTGCGGGTCGACAGGTCGGTCAGCGCCCGGGCAAAGCCATCCAACTGTTCGCGCAGTTCACTGCGGCCCGTCCGCGCCTCCTCGCGTACG
Organism: Stenotrophomonas sp. 112478_Sma; assembly: GCF_056479905.1. Classification (NCBI taxonomy): domain Bacteria; kingdom Pseudomonadati; phylum Pseudomonadota; class Gammaproteobacteria; order Lysobacterales; family Lysobacteraceae; genus Stenotrophomonas; species Stenotrophomonas sp. 112478_Sma. The sequence continues at coordinate 4,280,657 of NZ_CM151072.1, forward strand.
GCCTGCTCCAGCCGATCATGCGGTGGGCGGCGCAGCAGGGCGACCAGCTGCAGGATGAGTACGACCAACAGGAGGCCGGCGATGAGCAGGGATTCGGTTTGCATGGCACCAGTGTAGGCTGGGCCAGTCTCAACTGCTGCGTCCCGCCCCGGTCATGCTCGCGCTGTTCGGAAAGCCCACGTCGATCAACGTACGCAAGGTGCTGTGGCTGTGCGCCGAGCTCAGGCTGGCCATCGAGCACGACCCGGCACCGTCGGCACGGCGGCTGGCCGGGCTGAATCCGAACCTGCAGGTGCCGGTGCTGCGCGACGGCGGCTTCGTGCTGTGGGAATCGAACAGCATCTGCCGTTACCTGGCCTCCCGCGCCGGACGCGCTGACCTGCTGCCGGCAGATGCGCAGGCGCGTGCGAAGGTCGAGCAATGGATGGACTGGCAGGCGACCGACCTCAACACCGCTTGGCGCCACGTGTTCATGGCGCGCGTGCGGCAGCATCCTGACTATCCCGACGACGACCGCGCCGAGACCGGCCTGGCCCGCTGGAATGAGCTCATGGGTCTGCTGGATGCCCAGCTGGCCGGCACGGGAGCGTATGTCACCGGCGACGACTTCACCCTGGCTGACATCGTGCTCGGCCTGTCCACCCAGCGCTGGCGCAGCACCCCCGGCGCCAAGCCCGCGCTGCCCTGCCTTGACGCCTGGTTTGACCGCCTGCGGCCGCGACCCGGGTTCGCCGAACACGTCGACAACGGTGACCCCTGAGGCAGCGGCACGTACCGCGAGGCCTCCTGCAGGGCCGGGTCATGCTTTGCTCTGCAGGAGGCAGACAGGCCTCTACCAGCCCTCGAGAACGATCTTGCCCTTGGCGCGGTGACTCTCCAGCACGGCATGCGCGCGGCGCAGGCTCGCCGCTTCAATGCGGCCGAAATGCTCGCCCAGCGTGGTCTGCAGCACGCCGGCATCGACCAGGTCCGCGACGCGGTTCAACAGCACGTGCTGCTGCTGCATGTCCGGCGTCCGGTACAGCGGGCGGGTGAACATCGATTCCCAATGCAGCGACAGCGCCTTGCGCTTGAGGGCCATCACATCCAGCTGGCCAGGATCGTCGATCAGCCCCAACTGGCCCTGTGGCGCCAGCACCTCCACGATCTGCGCGAAATGCTGGTCGGTGTGGGTCAGGCTGGCGACATGCTCCACCTGCGCGATGCCCAGCCGTGCCAGCCCTTCGGCCAGTGGCTGGCTGTGGTCGATCACATGATGCGCGCCCATCGCGTACACCCAGTCCTGCGTCTCCGGGCGCGAGGCGGTGCCGATCACGGTCAAGCGGGTCAGGCGACGCGCAAGCTGCACCAGGATCGAGCCGACGCCACCGGCCGCGCCGATCACCAGCAGGGTCTGGCCCTCGCCTGCGCCCTCGGCGATGCGCAGGCGATCAAACAGCAGCTCCCAGGCCGTGATCGCCGTCAGCGGCAGGGCTGCGGCGGCCGCATCATCGAGGCTGGCCGGCTTGCGGCCCACGCTGCGCTCGTCCACCAGCTGGTACTCGGCATTGCTGCCGGACCGGTCGATCACGCCTGCGTAGTAGACCGCATCGCCCGGCTGGAACAAGGTCACCTCAGCGCCCACCGCATCGACGATGCCGACGGCATCCCAGCCGAGCACGCGCGGGCCATCGGTGGCCATGTTGCGGCGGACCTTGGTGTCGACCGGGTTCACCGCCACCGCGCGCACCGCCACCCGGAGGTCGCGCGGGCCCGGCTGCGGAAGCGGCAGGTCGATATCGATCAGGGCCTGTGCATCGTCGATCGGCAGGCCGGCATGGGAATAGGCAATGGCGCGCATGGCAGCGGTCCAGTGGGAAAGGAGGCCACAGCGTGCGCCGCGCACGGTCCGCCGGAAAGGCGCACAATCGGGCAGGACTTTCACTCCTGCAATGAAAATGATCCGCTTCGACGACCTGCAGCTGTTCGTCCGTACCGCCGCACTGGGCAGCTTCTCGCAGGCCGCGCGCGAGGCCGACCTGCTGCCCGGTCAGGTCGCCGCCGCCGTGGCCCGGCTCGAGCGCGAACTGGACCTGCGCCTGTTCGTGCGCACCACCCGCAGCCTGCGGCTGACCGCCGAAGGCGCGCTGTACCTGCCTTACGCGCAGGAGGTGCTGGCGACCCTGCGCGAAGGCCAGGCCCGGGTGCAGGGCGAGGATGCCGAGCTGCATGGCACGCTGCGGCTCTCTGCCCCGTCGGACTTCGGACGCAACCTGCTGCTGCCGTGGCTGACCCGGTTCCGTGCGATGCATCCGCGCTTGCGGCTGCATCTGCGCCTGTCCGACGAAGTGGCTGATGTATTCCGCGATCCGGTCGATGTGGCGATCCGCATCGGGCACTTCGATGATGCCAGCTATGTCGCCCTGCCCCTGCTGGAAGGCAACCGGCGCGTGCTGGCGGCGTCGCCCGGCTATCTGCAGCGGCGCGGCACGCCGCAGCGGCTGGAGGATCTGCGCGAGCACGACTGCCTGGCCTACCAGCTCGGTGGTCGCGCCTACGACCGCTGGGCCTTCGAGGTCGACGGCCGTCGCGTGGTGATCCCGGTACAGGGCCCGCTGGTGTGCGACGACGCCGATGTGGTGCGGCGCTGGGCGGTGGCCGGTGAGGGCATCACCTACAAGTCCTGGCTGGACCTGCGCGAGGACGTGCTCGCCGGGCGCCTGCAGCTGCTGCTTCGCGGTGTGGGCAGCCACATCCCACTGCAGCTGGTCTGCCCGCACCGCAAGCAGTTCTCGCCCGCGGTGCGGCAGTTGCATGCGCAACTGCGCCAGCACCTGCAACCGCTGCTGTCGGGCATGCCCGAGGGCGGCGGCGGCCCCCTGTCGCAGCGCGCGGCACTGGCCGACAATACCGGCTCCCCGTAGCGAGAGAACACCGCCATGCCGTGGATGGGCATCCAGGACCTGTGGACGTTTCTGGTCGCCGTGCTGGTGTTCCTCGCCCTGCCCGGGCCTGGCACGTTCACCCTGTTGACCGCCACCGGCAGGGGCGGGGTGCGCGGTGGTTACACCGCACTGGCAGGCCTGCTGGTCGGCGACCAGATCCTGATGTGGCTGGCCCTGGCCGGCGTGGCGGCCCTGCTGAAGGCCAACCCGCTGGTCTTTCACGCCGTGCAGTACCTGGGCGCGGCCTATCTGGTGTGGGTGGGCATCAGCCTGCTGCGCACGCCCAGGCAGGAGGGCGGCGATGCCGGCCCGATCCGCATGCAGCCGGGCCGCTACTTCCAGCAGGCGATCCTGGTCAGCCTGCTCAATCCGAAGGCGATCCTGTTCTACATGGCCTTCCTGCCACTGTTCATCGACCCCAGGGCGCACCAGGGCATCGCCACCTTCGTCGCGCTGGCGGGGATCATCTTCGTGGTCAGCATCGCCTACTGCTCGCTGTTGATCTGGGTCGGCAACCTGGCGCGGCGCCGGTTGATCCAGCATCCGCGCGTCAGCGACGCGCTGCGACGCGTGGCCGGGGTGTTCCTGGTCGGCTTCGGCATCCGCCTGGGACTGAACGGCTGACCGGCACGGCGACGGCGGTCGGGCCCGTTCCGCAACCTTTGTGCTGATTCCGGCAGTGTCGTCGCGGTCATGCGCGCGCTGCGCCAGGCATGACCCCCGTCAGTGGTAATGCTGCGCTGCGTTCGGTCACACTCGGAGACTTGTCGTTATCAGTCACCCCTTCCGAGGCCTGCATGTCCCTGCTCCGGCGCAAGTCCCTAGATTCCGTCACCGTCCATGAAGCCGGCAGGCGACTGGTCCCGACACTCAGCTGGCCGCACCTGATCGCGCTGGGCATCGGCGCCATCGTCGGTACCGGCATCTACACGCTGATCGGCGTCGGTGCCAATCTCGCCGGCCCGGCCGTCCTGATCTCCTTCGCCATCGCCGGTGCGGTCTGCGCCTGCGCGGCCCTGTCCTACGCCGAGCTGTCGACGATGATGCCGGCCGCCGGCAGTGCCTACACCTACAGCTACAGCGCGTTGGGCGAGGTGTTCGCCTGGGTGGTGGGCTGGAGCCTAATCCTGGAGTACTCGCTGGTGGTCAGCACGGTGGCCGTGGGCTGGTCGGGGTACTTCGTCGGCTTCCTGGAGTGGGTCCACACCCAGTTCGGCTGGGACGTGACCCTGCCGGCCGCGCTGGCCGCGGGTCCGCACGTGGAAGGCGGCATGATCAATCTGCCGGCGATCGTCATCACCTGGCTGGTGGCCCTGATGCTGATGGCCGGCACCAAGGAGAGCGCGACCCTCAACGCGATCCTGGTGGTGTTCAAGCTGATCGCACTGGCCATCTTCGTGGCAGTGGCACTGCCGGCCTTCGACAGCAGCAACCTGCAGCCGTTCATGCCGTATGGCTTCGCCAAATCACTGGGTCCGGATGGTGTCGAGCGAGGCGTGATGGCGGCCGCCGCGATCATCTTCTTCGCCTTCTACGGTTTCGACGCGATCTCCACCGCTGCCGAGGAGACCAAGAACCCGGGCCGCGACCTGTCGATCGGCATCATCGGTTCGATGATCGGCTGCACCATCGTCTACGTGCTGGTGGCGCTGGCCGCCGTGGGTGCGATGAGCTACGCGGTGTTCGGCCACAGCGCCGAGCCACTGGCGCTGATCATGCGCCAGCTCGGCCACCCCACCGCGGCGATGGTGATCGGTGTCATCGCGATCATCGCCCTGCCGACCGTGCTGCTGGCCTTCCTGTACGGGCAGAGCCGCATCTTCTTCGTCATGAGCCGCGATGGCCTGCTGCCGCGTGGCCTGTCCAAGGTCAGCGCGCGCACCGGCACGCCGGTGGCCACCACGCTGTTCACCGCGCTGGTGGTGTCGGCGCTGGCCGGCGTGGCACGCCTGGACGAGATCGCGGCATTGGCCAACGCCGGCACCCTGGCGGCGTTCACCGCGGTAGGCATCTGCCTGGTCGTGCTGCGCGTGCGTGAACCGAACCGCGAGCGGACCTTCCGCACGCCGCTGGCCTTCATCGTCGGGCCACTGGCGGCGCTGGGCTGCATCTACCTGTTCATCAGCCTGCCGCACACCACGCAGCTGTACTTCCTGCTGTGGAATGTCGCGGGCCTGGTGCTGTACTTCCTGTACAGCCGCCGCCATGCGCTGATCGCGCGCTGATCCAGATCGCGCCGGGCACGGCCCGGCGCAGATCCGGCCCGGGCGGGGCGGTTACCCGCCCTGCCTGGCGGCGTAGTCCTGCGCCTGCCGCATCACCCGCAGCAGATTGCCGCCCCAGATGCCGGCGATCTGCTGTTCCGTGTATCCCTTGCGCAGCAGCCACGCGGTGATCTTCGGCAGCTGGCTGACATCGGGCAGGTCACTCAGGCCGCCGCCGCCGTCCCAGTCCAGGCCGATGCCCGCGTGTTCGGGCCCGACCACCTGGAGGATGTGCTCGAAGTGGGCGAAGAAGTCCTCCAGGCTGGCGTGCCGGACGGGGTGTTCGTGGTCCAGTGCCTGTTCGGCCTTCAACAGGGCCACGCCCTGCTCGATGCCCATGCCTTCCCAGCCTCCCAGCTGCCGGCTGAGTGCTTCTTCGGCCTGTTTGCGCTCGGCCGTCTTGCCGGTGTCGATCAGATAGCCGCCATAGGCGTTGACCTGGATCACACCACCAGCCTTGGCCAGCTTCTTCAGCCGCGCGTCGTCGAGGTTGCGTGGATGGTCGTAGACCGCCTTGGCTGAACTGTGCGAGAGCACGAACGGCACCGGCATCATCGCCAGCAGATCGTCGAACACGGCATCGGAGGCATGCGACTGGTCGATGACGATGCCGAGCTTCACCGCCTCGCGCACCAGCGCCTTGCCGGCCGGGCTCAGGCCTTTCCACTCCGGTCCCTTCGGATCGGTCGCAGAATCAGCGAACTCGTTGTTGGCGAAATGCACCGTGCTCAGCAGGCGCAGGCCGGCACGGTGATAGAACGAAAGCAGGCTGGGGTCGGCCACCAGCGGGCTGGCGTTCTCCATGCTGATGTAGACCACGCGTTTGCCGGCGGCCTTGATCCGCGCCGCATCGTCAGCGGTCAGGGCCAGGGCGAACCGATCGCCGTTGGCCGCCACCATTTCGCGGATTTCCAGCAGGCGCTGCAGGCCGTGATCGCGCTCGGCCAGGTGGGCGGCGGCGCTGCGGTCGCCCTGCTCGGTGTAGATCGCCCAGAACCCGCCGTCCAGTGCTCCCTCGACCATGCGCGGGTAGTCCACCTGTGACAGCGCATTGCGATCATGGCGCTGTTCGATATCGAAGCCGGTGCGGCCAAAGTTGGCCGGCGTATCCAGGTGGCTGTCGAGCGTCAGCAGGCGCTGCTGCAATGTCTTGGCACGCGCAAGCTCCTGCGCGCTGAACTCGATGGCATGGGCGGTCAGCGGCGCGCTCAGCGCCAGGGCAAGCAGCACGGACAGACGGCGCAACGACGGCATGAGGTTCCTACCGGCAATGGGAAGAACCCGACCATAGCGCTGCGGCCGGCCAATTTGTAGAGCCGAGCGCATGCTCGGCTGCCAGACAGATCAGCCGAGCGTGGGCTCGGCTCTACAGCGCCACGCGGTCAATCAACCACGCGGCAGAACACCGCCTTCAGGTAACGCGATTCCTGCACGTGGGCCATGAACGGATGATCCGCGCCGGCACCGGCAACCTTCAGGATCTGCAGGGTGCGGCCGGAGAAATAGGCCGCACGGCGCAGCATGTCCAGGAACTGGTCCTCGGCCACCAGGCCGGTGCAGGAGAAGGTGGCGAACAGGCCACCGGGCTTGACCACGCCCAGCGCCAGCTTGTTCATGTCCAGGTACTTCTTCAGCGCATTGATCACCTGGTCGCGGTCGCGGGTCATCTTGGCCGGATCCAGGATCACCACGTCGTACTGCTCACCGCGGTTGGCGGCATCGCGCAGCCACGGGAAGATGTCGGACTGGATGAACTTCGGGCGCACGTTGTTCAGGCGCGAATTGCCCTTGGCGATCTGGATGACGTCTTCATCGATGTCGATGCCGACCACGTCCGAGGCCCCGCGTGCCGCTGCATAGACCGCGAAGCCGCCGGTGTTGCAGCACAGGTCGAGCACGCTCTTGCCTTCCACCTGCTGGCTCAGCCATTGCCGGTTCTCGCGCTGGTCGGCGAAGAAGCCGGTCTTGTGCGCGCCGGCCGGATCGGCGCGGAACTTGATCCCGTACTCTGTGATCACCGACGCTTCGGTGGTGGTGTTGCCGTGGAAATCGAAGCTTTCCTGCTTCTGCACGTGTTCGTCGGCGAAGCTGTGGAAGCGGCAGCCGGGGAACTGCTCACGCAGCGCATCGTAGATCCACTCGCGGTGGCGGAACATGCCGGCGGCAAAGAACTCGACCACCACCAGGTCGCCGTAGCGATCGACCACCAGGCCGGACAGGCCATCGCCCTCGCTGTGCACCACGCGCCAGGCGTCGGACACGGCGTCCAGCTTCAGCACGTCACGGCGCAGCGACACCGCCTGGGCGATCTTGCGCGAGAACCAGCCGGCATCAACCGCAACGGCCTGATGGGTTTCAAGAATGCGCACGGCGATGCGCGAGTGCCCGTTGTAGAACCCGCGCCCGATGAATTCCCCGTCCACCCCGACCACGTCGACGAGGGAACCGGGCTTGGGCCGGACGGTCGGCTTCTCGACCAGTTTCTGGAAGATCCACGGGTGGCTGGAGCGCCACGCGTTCTTGAGGCGGACAACGGGAAGGGGGGTATTCATCCACCTATTGTAAACCGGCCGCCGGGAGTCAGATCCCCGCAGGGGCTCTGACCCCTCTCTGGCGGGAACATGGGCTCGGGGCCCCTGCGGGGATCCGACCCCGGTGCCCGGGCATTTGACGGCGGACGCGGCAGGCCGCAGAATCGGCGCCAGAAGGGGAGTAGCTCCCAGACGTTGTCGCCGTCATTTCGAGCCCGCAGGCTCCGGTGCAACGGCAGTTCCAGCCGACTGGAACTGCGAGCGAGACCTTCGCCGTACTGGCGAAGCTCTGTCCCTGGATCCCCTCCCGATCCTCCGTTGCAGATCCTCGCCGTCCGGCCTGGCATTCATCTTTCCAACGGACATTCCCAATGCAGACGATCGGTAACATGTGGTTGTGGGGCGGCTTCGCAGCGGTGGTGGTCATCGCCCTGCTGGTCGACCTCGTGTTGATGCGCCATGGTGGCCCGCACAAGGTCACCTTCAAGGAGGCCCTGTGGTGGTCCATCGGCTGGGTCGCGCTGGCCCTGCTGTTCAACGCCGGCCTCTGGTACTACCTGAATGAGACGGCCGGCCAGGTCGTGGCCAACAAGGTCGGTCTCGAGTTCCTGACCGGCTACCTGGTCGAGAAGGCGCTGGCGGTGGACAACATCTTTGTCTTCCTGATGATCATGAGCTACTTCGCGGTGCCGGAGGAACAGCGCCAGAAGGTGCTGATCATCGGCATCCTGGGCGCGATCGTGCTGCGTACGATCATGATCTTCGCCGGCAGCGTGCTGATCAGCCAGTTCCATTGGCTGCTCTACGTGTTCGGCGCCTTCCTGCTGTTCACCGGCTGGAAGATGTGGTTTGCCGCCGGACAGGAGCCGGACCTGGAGAGCAACCCGGCCCTGCGCTGGATGCGCAAGCACCTTCGCCTGCTGCCGGAGTACGCCGGCAACGCCCTGAGCGTGAAGCGCGACGGCGTGCGCTGGTTCACCCCGTTGTTCGCGGTGCTGATCCTGATCGCCGTCACCGACGTGATCTTCGCGGTGGACAGCATCCCGGCGATCTTCGCGATCACCACCGATCCGTTCATCGTGCTGACCTCCAACGTGTTCGCGGTACTGGGCCTGCGTGCGATGTTCTTCCTGCTGGCCGGCATGGCCGACCGCTTCCACCTGCTGCCGTACGGCCTGGCACTGGTGCTGGGTTTCATCGGCATCAAGATGATGATCATCGACCTGTTCAAGATCCCGACCCCGGTCTCGCTGGGCGTGGTCGCGCTGATCATTGCCGCCACCGTCGTGCTGAGCCTGAAGTACCCGCCCAAGGAAGGCGAAGGCCAGGCCTGATCGCGGCTGGCAGACATGGCCAGCGGGATTGTCCCGCTGGCCGCTTCCACTCTCCCGCAGCGGTGGCCTTGGTTTCGCGCCAGCCACCGCCATTGCTTGAGGTATGAACAGCAACGCGCCCCTGCCCGCCGGCGACGTGCCGGCCCCCCGTAACGACCGCCTCCGCATCCTGCGGGCGTTCAATGTCAGCCTGGCCGCCGTGCTGGTGCTGGTGGTCGTGTTCGCCCTGCAGGGCACGTTCGACTGGCGCCCCTGGGCGGTAGCGCCGCTGGAAGCCAAGGGCCTGCTCGGCCTGCTCGGCGGCCCGCTGCTGCATGCCTCGGTCGAGCACATCGCCGCCAACAGCATCGCGATCCTGATCCTCGGCACCCTGGCCGGAAGCGTCTATCCCAGGGCCACCGTCCGCGCCCTGCCCCTGCTCTGGCTGGGATCGGGTGTGGGCGCATGGATGCTGGGCAATCCCGGCAGCGTCCATCTGGGTGCCAGTGGCGTGACCCACGGTCTGATGTTCCTGCTCGCCGGCCTCGGCCTGCTGCGTCGCGACCGCGCCGCCATCGCCACCGGCCTGATCGGCATGCTGTTCTACGGTGGCATGCTGATGACCATCCTGCCGCATGCCGACGGCGTGTCCTGGCAATCGCACATGGGCGGCGCCTTCGCCGGCATCATCGCAGCGCTGCTGTTCCGCACCGCCGACCCGCTGCCACCGCGTCCGCGCTACAGCTGGGAGGACGAGGAAGACAACGCAGAACCGCTGGCCGACGATGAACTGGAGCCGCCGTCGCCACACCGTGTGCCGGTCCTGTGGCAGCCGCGCGAAGGGCAGGATTACGTGGTCATCCCGTTCCGGCGGCCGGACGAACCGCGCGGCTGAGGTGGGATGGGTCCCGGGCATGGCCCGGCACCCGGGTAGCGCCGGGCCATGCCCGGCGGCGTTGACGTGTCAGTTCGCCGCGTTGCCCGCCGCGCCAGTGCCATCCACCGCCTGCCGGCCCAGCGCCGGGTCATCGGTGAAGAACGCATCGATGCCGGTGGCCAGATAGGCGCGCATCTCGGCGATCGAGCCTTCGGCGTTGCGCGCGTTGTCCGCCCCCCTGCGCAGGTTGCTGGGCTGGAACTGATTCTCCGGGCGGAAGGTATACGGGATCACCATCAGGCCGGCCGCGTGCGCATCGCGCACCAGCGCGGTCGGCGTTCCCAGTGCACCGTTGGCGTCCAGCGGAATGATCGAGCGCAGTTCAGGACCGATGCCATCGGCATAGGCCGCGATGTCCTTCAGGCCCGCTGGAGTCATCATCTGTGCATAGGTCAGCGTGCCCCCGGCCTTGGCGACGTCGGCCGGCTGGGTATCGCCCTTCCACAACAGCTGCAGCAGGCGGATGTTGCTGTCCTGCGGGATCTTGCTGCGCAGGTAACGCAGGTTGGCGGTCTCGAAGGACTGGATGGTGACCGGACCGACGTTGGTGTAGGCATTGCCACGCAGCGCGGCCAGCAGTTTGTCTTCCATCGGCAGACCGATGGACTGGAAGTAGGTCGGATGCTTGATCTCCGGCACCAGACCGATGCCTCGATTGGCGCGGCCGGCCTGCTGGACCAGGAAGGCGAGGATTTCATCGAGACTGGCGATGCGGAACTGGCCGTCGTAGGCCGTGCTGCGCAGGTCGGGCAGGCGTTCGCGCGCGTACAGCGTCTTCAGCTCGGCCAGGGTGAAGTCTTCGGTGAACCATCCGTCCACCGTCTGCCCGTCGATGACCTTGCGGGTGCGGCGGCTGGCGAATTCGGGATGCGAGGCGACATCGGTGGTGCCCCCGATCTCGTTCTCATGGCGGGCCACCATCACCCCGTCCCTGGTCATCACCAGGTCCGGTTCGATGTAGTCGGCTCCGTCGGCGATGGCCTGTGCATACGCAGCCAGGGTGTGTTCCGGCAGCAGCGCGCTGGCGCCGCGATGACCATAGACCGACGCCCTGGCCGCAGCCGGGAGAGAGGATTCAGCACTCATGGCCACCGATGGTGCCACGGCCAGCGACAACAGCAACGCACAACCCCACGACTTCACTGCAACGTCCCCCAACGGTAGGTGATGGGCGGCAGTATGCGGCGGCAATGTGACAGGTGGGGGACCTGGGGTCGGATCCCCGCAGCGGCTGTCACCCCATGTGGCAAACGGGGTCAGAGCCCCTGCGGGAATCTGACCCCGGCTTACTTGCCGATGCAGAAGCTGGAGAAGATCCGTCCCAGCAGGTCATCGGCGCTCATCTGCCCGGTGATCTCGCCCAGCGCGTCATGCGCCAGGCGCAGCTCTTCGGCTGCCAATTCCAGGTGTTCGTGGGCCAGCTCGCCATCAGCGCGACGGGCATGTTCCTGCGCACGCTCGATTGCATCCACGTGGCGGGTGCGCGCGGAGAACTCGCCGTCCACCTGTTCGCCCGCGCCTGCCGACGCGATCGCGCGCAGGCGCGCGTGGAGGTCGTCGAGTCCTGCACCGGTGGCGGCCGAAACGAACACACGGTCCGGATCGTCCACGGTTGGCCCGGCCTGCAGCAGATCCGACTTGTTGTGGATGTAGACCTTGTGCGGCACAGCCCGCACCGCTTCGCCGATGGCCGCCTCTCCCGCCGCCGGATCGCGTGCATCCAGCACGATCAGCGCCAGGTCGGTGCGTTCGATCTCCACGCGCGCGCGGCGCATGCCTTCGCGTTCGATGGCGTCGCCACCGTCGCGCAGGCCGGCGGTATCGACCAGGGTCAGCTCCAGTCCATCCAGGCGGATGGTCTCGCGCAGCGTGTCGCGCGTGGTGCCGGCGATGTCGGTGACGATGGCGCGTTCGCTGCCGGCAAGCGCATTGAGCAACGAACTCTTGCCGGCGTTGGGCGGGCCGATCAGCACCGCGTGCAGGCCATCGCGCAGGCGACGGCCACGCTCGGCATCGCGGCGCAGCAGGGCCAGGTCGCTGCGTGCCAGTTCCAGCCCGCGGCGCACCTGCGCGCCGCCCAGCGTATCCAGCGGCTCATCGGCAAAATCGATGGCCGCTTCCACATGCACGCGCAGCAGCACCAACTGCTCGACCACGGCGTCGATGCGGCGCGAGAACACCCCGTCCAGCGAGCGACGGGCAGCACGCGCGGCGCGGTTGTCGCCCGCAGCGATCAGATCGGCGATGGCCTCGGCCTGAGCCAGATCGAGCTTGCCGTTGAGGAAGGCGCGCTCGCTGAACTCACCGGGCCGCGCCTGCCGCGCGCCGAGCACGATGCAGCGTGCAACCAGTTGCTGCAGCAACACCGGGCTGCCATGGCCCTGCAATTCCACCACTTCTTCGCCGGTGAAGCTGTTCGGTGCCGGGAACCACAGCACGATGCCATCGTCGATCACCTCGCCGTCGGCGTCGCGTAGACGTGCGTAATGCGCGTGACGTGGGCGCAGGCCGGTTGCGCCCAGTGCGTTGGCGATGGCGCCGGCGCGCGGGCCGGACAGGCGCAGAATGCCGACGCCACCTGCACCTGGCGCGCTGGCGATGGCGACAATGGTGTCGGTGCGGGTCGCGTCGTTCATCACTCAGAGTTTCTCCAGCTGTGCGCGCGCCTGTGCAGCACCACTGCCCTGCGGCTGCAGCGCCAGGTAGGTGGTGTAGGCCTGCTTCGCCTTGGCCTTGTCGCCGGCGTTGAAGTAGGCATCGCCCAGATTCAGATAGGCCACGGCGCGCGATGGGTCGATCTTCAGCGTGTTCTCCAGCCAGCGCGCAGCTTCAGCGTAGCGCTGCTGGCGGTAGTAGACGAAGCCGAGGTTGTTCGCGGCCTGGGCGAAGTCCGGGCGAAGCTTCAGCGCCTCGGTGAACTGCGCGACCGCCTCGTCGTACTGCTTTTCCCGGTACAGCTGCAGACCTCGGTCATTGGCTTGCTGCGCGCGTTGGCGATCCGACGCAGGGCCGGCGCTGGGCACCACCAGCTTGGCCCTGCCGCCCTGCAGGTCGGCCACGGTCACTGGCGTCTGGCTGCCCTTGGCTTCACTGGCGGCCTCGACCTTGTTGTTCAGTGCGATCGCATCGGCAGTCAGCTGGCGCGTATCGGCGTTGAGGAATTCCTGGCTGTCCGGAACCTGGAACACGAACTCGCCGCCCTGCGAACCGGGCAGGCTGCCGAAGGCCGGCGTCTGGTGCGAAACGGCCGATACTGCCGGCGCCACGTAGGCGGCCAGTTCGGTACCGGTGATCAGGCCGTCGCCGTTGAGATCGCCCTTGCCGGCCAATGCCTGCAGCAGCACCCACGTGAACACCGAGTGCCCGTTCGGGCCGGCGTCGGCCACCTGCTGGTCGGCACCGCCGGCGGTCAACATCTGCCGCGCGCTGCGACGCGCGTTCTCGCGCAGGAACGACGACGACGAGGGGCCACTACGGGTCAGGCCCAGGCCGCTGTAGCAGGCATCCATCACGAACAGCACGTGCTTGGCCTGCATGCTCTCGGCGATGTTCTGGATGTCGGTCATCGCGATGGCGTCGGTGGCGAATTCCTTCGGGTCCGAATCGACCGGGATGATGTAGCCAAGGTCGCGTCCGGAGGCGAGCTGGCGGGTGGCGCCGTGGCCAGCGAAGAACACGAACACGCGGTCGTTCTTTCCGGTGCGGTCATCGGCCAGGCGGTCGTGGAAGGCGGCGAGGATGTTGTTGCGCGTGGCCTGCTCGTTCTTCAGCACGATCACCTGCGAGGACGGGAAGCCGAACTGCCCGGTCAGAGTGTCGGCGACCGCCCGCGCATCATGGCTGGCGTATTCCAGTTTCGGCCACTTGGCGTAGCTGTCGATACCGACCACGATCGCCCATGATTTCTCGTAGCCGGTGGTGACGGTGGCGGCACCGGCATCACCCTTGCGCGCACGCGCCACGGTGAAATCGCGGCCGTTCCAGCCGGCAAACTGGTAACCGTCGGCAATCAGCCGGTCGAGGATCTGCGGCAGCGCCTTCACTGCGCGATCGTGGATGTCGTGGAACAGGATGATGCCGCGCTGTTCCTTGTTCACCTGGTCGAGCACGCGCTGCACGATCGATTCCGGCACCGGATCGGCCCAGTCCATCGAGTCGATGTTCCACATGATCGACTTCAGTCCGGCCTCGTTCAGCAGCTGCATGCCTTCGGCGTTGCGCGCACCGTACGGGAAGCGGAACAGCGGCGCGCGCTTGCTGTCCACATCCTTCAACAGCGTATCGGTGTCCAGCACCTGCTGGCGCAGCGCATCACCGGTGGTGCGCGAGAGCTGCGCATGGGTCAGGCTGTGGTTGCCCACCGCATAGCCGTCTTCCATCAGCTGGCGGCTGATCTTCGCCATCGGGCCGAGACTGACCTTGCCATCGGCTTCCACCTTGCCGAGGTTGCGACCGACCTCGAAGAACACGCCCGGCACGTCGTAGCGTTTGAGGATGGCCACCACTTCATCGGTATAGGCCTTATGCGGGCCATCGTCGAAGGTCAGCACCACGGTCTTGGCCGGCAGGTCGCGGCCGAAGATCTCGCGGTCGCTGTCCTTCATCGACATCGGATACGGCTCGATCACCCCGTAGTCGCGCAGGATCGCTTCGCGACTGTAGTCCTTGCGCAGGTGGGCGATGTAGTCCTCCCACTTCTCGCGTTTGAGCCCGATGGCACGGGTGCGCTCGAAACGGCTGAAGATGCGGGTCAGTTCCTGGTTGTAGTTGCGCTCGATCTCATCGAGCGCTTCCAGATCCTCGCCGATGCGCTGGTGCAGCTTCACCGCCGGCAGCGAAGAGTCGGTGCCGATGCGCTCATGCAGATCGCGCAGCACTTCGCGGAAGGCCAGGCGGTCGGCGTCGAACAGTTCCGGCGCCGACTCGATGTAGTCCAGCACGGTGCCGAGAGTGGCGAAACGCTGGGAGCTGGAACCACGCAGCAGCGTATCGAACTGCGTGGCGATCGCCGTGCGCTGTTCCAGCCCATCGTGGAACAGCTGCTGGCCCACGCGTGTGGACCTACCACGATCGGCGGCCGACTGCTGTTCCTCGTCGGCCAGCAACACGATGATCCGGCGGTAGCCGTCGAGCTGCCTCTGCAACGCAGCCAGCAACGGCGCAGCAGCCGGATCGGCGGCCGCCGCCGCCTGCGGGCTGGGCTGGGTGACGGTGGTCGCCGGTGCCTTCGCATCCTTGTCACCACAGCCGGCAACGGCCAGGGTAAGCAGCAGCGAAGGAAGGAACAGGCGGAACGACGACGCACGTGGCATGGCCAACTCGGAAGTGGGAGGAACGGTGTGCGGGGAATTCTAACGCCGCATGCGAAAAGCCCGCCTTGCGGCGGGCTTCTGCTGCGGTCAGCCGGCCAGCGGCCGACTCTACCGATTACTTCTTCTTGACCGGAGCCGACGCGGCGGTGGCCGGGACCGGGTCGCCGCCATGGCGCTTGGTCATCCACCACTGCTGCAGCAGGCCCAGGCCGCCGTTGACCACCCAGTACAGGACCAGGCCGGACGGCATGAAGGCCATCATGACGCCGAACACCAGCGGCATGAACTGCATCATCTTCTGCTGCATCGGGTCCATGCCCGGCGCAGGCGTGAGCTTCTGGGTGAACCACATCACCGCCACGTTGATCACCGGCAGGATGAAGTACGGGTCACGCGCGGTCAGGTCCTGGATCCAGCCCAGCCACGGCGCCTGGCGCAGTTCGACCGACTCCACCAGCACCCAGTACAGGGCGAAGAAGATCGGCATCTGGATGAGGATCGGCAGACAGCCGCCCATCGGATTGATCTTCTCCTTCTTGTACAGCTCCATCATCGCGGTCTGGAACTTCTGGCGGTCATCGCCATAGCGTTCCTTCAGCTGCTGGATGCGCGGCTGGAAGCGGCGCATCTTGGCGCCACTCTTGTATTGCACGGCCGACAGCGGGTACAGCACCAGCTTAAGCAGCACCACCAGGCCGACGATCGCCCAGCCCCAGTTGCCGACCAGCTTGTGCACCTGGTTGAGCACCCAGAACAGGCCCTGGCCGATCACCGCCATCATCGAGAAACGGCTGTAGTCGACCACGCGATCCAGGCCCGGCACGTCTTCCTTGGCGATCAGGTTGACCAGCTTGGGGCCGACCCACAGGCGCGCTTCGGTGCTGGTGGACTGGCCCGGGGCCAGGGTAAAGGCCGGTCCGCGCGCTTCGATCAGGTCACGACCGTCCACCTGCGACAGCACGTAGTGGGCGACCTGGTCCTTCTGCGGGATCCACGCGGTGAAGAAGTGGTGCTGCAGCATCGCCAGCCAGCCGCCGGTGATGTTCTGGTTCAGCGCACCGTCCTCCAGGTAATCCTTGAACGCACGACGCTGGTACTTTTTGTCGTTGTCGTACCAGGTGGCACCGTTGAAGCTGAAGGAATCCGGGTTGGTCATGCTCCGCGACAGGATGGTCGGGGTGCGGTCCAGGGTGCGGTAGACGTAGCCGTTCCACGTGGTGGCGCCGGCATTGCTGACTTCATCCTTGAAGCGCACGGCGTACTCGTTGCGCGAGACGGTGAGGGTGCGCTTGATGGTCACGCCGTTGTCGGCGGTCCACACGAACGGGATCTGCAGTTCGTTCTGGCCCTTGGCCAGCACGAAGTCGCGGGTGTCACCGACCAGCTTGAAGCCGTCGGCGCCGGGCACCGGGGCGTTCTTGTCCTGGCTGGCCCAGCCGCTGATCGCGCTGTACGGATGCGCGGGATCTTCGGTCAGCAGGCGGACCGGCGGGCTGCCTTCATCCTTGGTCTGCGGGAACTGCAGCAGCTCGGCGTCGAGCACGCGGCCCCCGTCCAGTACCAGGCGCAGGACGTCGGTGGTGACGGTCACGCGCTGGGCGGCCGGGGTCGCGCTGGCCTGGGCCTGCGTGGGCGCCTGGCCCGGGGCTGCGGGCACCTGGGCGCTGGGAACGCTGCCTGCGGCGGCGCCCGGCACGGTCTGCGCCGCGGCCGGGGCAGAACGGGTCGTCGGAGCAGGGGGCGGAGCGGCCTGCTCGCGGCTCCACTCCATCCACAGCAGCACGGCCACCATCAGCCAGGCAAAAATGAGAAATACGCGGGTCTGGTTCATCAGCGGACAGGCTCGGCGGGGCCGGAACGCGGTGCCGGCTCGGTCAAAGAGGGAGTTGCGATGCCATCAGGCGGCGGCATTGTGCCGTCCACGCCCGGCGCGGGCAATGCACGCAGGCGGCGCAGCAGGCGCAGGAAGGCCTGGCGGATGTCGTCATTGCTGGCGTGACGCGCAGCACTACGGGCCACGACGACAAAGTCGCCTGGCTGGATATCGGTTCGTGTCTGACGCAGGATGTCGCGCAGGACGCGCTTGATCCGGTTGCGCCCGACGGCGTTCGGATCGACCTTGCGGGAAACCGCCAGACCCAGCCTGGCCGGCCGGTCAGCCGGCAGCCAGTGCAGGGTCATCAGCGGATCGGACACACGGCGGGCGCCGTTGAAGACCGTTGAGTATTCGGCACGCGTGCGAACCCGCGCAGAGCGAGGGAATCGCTTGCGCGGGTCTGCAGTATTCACTGTCGAAGGGATTGCGTCTGCCGCGATGTGCGGCATGGCAATCAGGCGCTCAGGACTTTGCGGCCCTTGGCGCGGCGACGCGACAGGATCTTGCGGCCGTCAGCGGTCTTCATACGGGCACGGAAGCCGTGGTCGCGCTTACGCTTGAGGTTGCTGGGCTGGTAGGTGCGCTTGGTGGCCATTGGGGCCTCTCGTATGAATGGGACGGAAAGAACCGGAAATTCTAGAGAGGTACCCCACCCCGCGTCAAGCCCTGGGGACTACGCGAATTCACCGGCCTGTGCAATAGCTGTGGATGTTTTTGTGAATAAGTAGGGGACAAGCATTCCGAAGGCGGGCGCTCGGTGGTAGTCTGAGCCATCCATTTCCCCCCTTTCCGGCCTGTGTTTGGGCGCCTTGTCGCGCCCCCACCCCGGCCATCGGACGATTATTGCTG